>OU015322.1:0-1287500 GCA_907163225.1 uncultured Rhodocyclaceae bacterium
TGGTTTCCGGCATGGACGTCCGTTGGTGGCAGCTAATTGCTGATTAAAAAAACCGGGGGGGCGGAGTAATTTTTCGCCGGTATTTTCCAGCATAGTGTTACAAAAACAACAAAACCATCAAACCAAAACCCTGAAACAACCCGCCGCACATGGATGCGCTAAGCTGAAATCATGAAATTTGCCCAAAAATTCCGGTTGACCGCAGCACTCGTGCTTTTTCCGCTCTTTGCCCACGCGGGCGCCGTTGATCAGTTGCACGAATTCCTGAAAAGCACGCGTACCCTGAGAGCCGATTTTGCCCAGGCAGTCATCAGCAAAAACGGCCGCAAGCCGCAGCAATCGTCTGGCACGGTCGCTATTTCACGGCCCGGAAAACTGCGCTGGGAAATCCAGAAGCCCTACCCGCAACTGATCGTCGGAGATGGCGAAAAAATCTGGATTCACGACCCCGAACTACAGCAAGTCACCGTCCGCAAGGCCGGGCAGGCCATCGGTGGCTCGCCGGCGGCGCTGCTCTCCGGCAACAACGATCTCGAAAAGAATTTCACGCTCAGGGACGCTGGCGAAGCCGAAGGCCTGGTCTGGGTCGAAGCCATACCCAAGGTGGGTGACAGCGGCTTCGAGAGCGTTCGCCTTGGCTTCTCCGGCAAAGACCTGACGGCCATGGAATTGCGCGACAGCTTCGGCCAAACCACGCTCATTCGCTTTTCAAAGCTGGAACGCAACCCAGCCCTGCCTGCCGCCATCTTCAAGTTTGCACCGCCAGCCGGTGTGGATGTCGTCGGCGAGTAAGCGGGGGAACTCCCGTAAAAATGCCGATTTTTCCGGTCGACCGGAAAAATCGGCAAAAATTAAATTGACGCAAATCGACGCTGCACCAATTTGTCCGGGGGCCGTTGGCGGGGCTGCTCTTAGCGACTGACGGTTGCCTCGGCCAGGCCGGCCAAGGCCTTGCGCAAGGCGTCCACGGCCGGACACTGTTCCGCGCCATGCCTTGCAGCCAGGAAGGCAGGGTCGTTGTAGCCAAGCCAGACCTGCGACGATGCATCCTCCCAAACCAAGGCCTTCAGCGGCAGGTCGATGCCAGCCGACTGCGCGCACTCCATCAATGGCGTCCCGCCCTGAGGATTGCCAAAAATCAGTAATTCGGTCGGACGCAACGTCTTTCCGATTTTGGCTGCTCCCGCCGCATGATCGATGCGCGCGAACACATTCAGGCCGCGCTGTTTGACTGCCTCTTCAAGCCGATTCATGGTCTCCTTCGCGGCATAGGGGCTTTTCATCTCCACCAGGCCGTCTGCTGCAATCGCGAGCGAAGCTAGCGCGGCAAGACCCAGCGCGGAAATCACATGTCGAATTTTCATGGGTGGCTCCAATAGCAAAGTTGTGGGAATAGCGAGGACACTTGAGTCGTTCAAGGCCGCGTGCTGAAAATACCCGCGGCGCAGTGATTCATGTGCTATCCGGGCGCATCGCCATTCGGGCCAACGACGCGCTGGAATGACATGCAGCATGCCCGCATCGTGCCGTGAACCAATTGGAATAACAAGGTGCCACACTGGAGCTGCATTGAAGGGTGGCGGCAATGCTGCGTGGCGCAAGGCTTCTGGTGGTGGTTCGGGTGCTTTACAGCGCGCTTGCCGGGTAATACGCTACGGTCAGAGTAAGGCCCGTGAGTGCCGACGAGTTCATGGCTTTCCTGCGTAGCTGATGCGACGAGCTATCTTTTCTTCCGAAAAGCTTTCTTCCGGGTGTGGTCAAAAGCCGTTACGTGAAGCACCATCGGGGCTGTTCTCCAAGATTCTCTGCTGTCGGGCCGGACGAGGCCTGACAATTTTCAAGAACTGAATGCCATGAGCGATTTGTTTTCCAAAAACGGCCCAGACACCGGCGCCCCCCTCGCCGAACAACTGCGCCCGCAAACGCCGGACGATGTGATCGGCCAGCAACACCTGCTCGGCGCCGGCAAGCCGCTGCGCCTGGCTTTCGAATCCGGTCAGCCGCATTCAATGATCCTCTGGGGGCCGCCGGGGGTGGGCAAAACGACGCTGGCGCGCATGATGGCGACGCAGTTTCAATGCGAATTCATTGCGCTGTCGGCGGTGTTTTCCGGCATCAAGGAAGTGCGCGAAGCCGTGGCGCAGGCCGAGATGTGGCGCGGGCAGGGGCGGCGCACCATTTTGTTCGTCGATGAAATTCACCGGTTCAACAAGGCGCAGCAGGACGGCTTTTTGCCGTTTGTCGAATCAGGCCTGCTGACGTTTATTGGGGCGACGACGGAAAACCCGTCGTTCGAACTGAACTCTGCCTTGCTGTCGCGGGCGTCGGTCTATGTCCTCAAGTCACTTGACGAAGCCGAGATGGGCCAGCTTTTCGACCGGGCCAGCGCGCAGGCGCTGGCCGACCTGAGCTTTGAAGCTGCTGCCCGCGAACGTTTGATCGGCCTGGCCGACGGCGATGCACGGCGTTTGCTCAATTTGCTGGAGCAGGTGCGTACGGCAGCACGTACGGCGGGCATTGCTACGGTCAACGGCGAATTTATCGAAAAAACGATGGCGCAAAGTCTGCGCCGTTTCGACAAGGGTGGCGACGCTTTCTATGACCAAATATCGGCCCTGCATAAATCGGTGCGTGGCTCGAACCCGGACGGCGCGCTCTACTGGCTGACGCGCATGCTCGACGGCGGCGCCGATGCCCGTTACCTCGCCCGGCGCATCATCCGCATGGCGTGGGAAGACATCGGCCTGGCTGACCCGCGCGCCATGCAGATCGCCAACGAAGCGGCGCTGACCTACGAGCGCCTCGGCTCGCCGGAGGGCGAACTGGCGCTCGGGCAGGCGGTGATCTATCTCGCCGTGGCGGCCAAATCCAACGCCGGCTACAACGCTTACAACGCCGCCCGCGCCTTCGTGAAGCAGGACGGCTCGCGCCCGGTGCCCAACCACCTGCGCAACGCGCCGACCAAGCTGATGAAGGAACTCGGCCACGGCCACAACTACCGCTACGCCCACGACGAGCCGGACGCCTACGCCGCCGGCGAAACCTATCTGCCGGACGGCATGGCCGAACCCGGCTGGTATGAACCGACGCCGCGCGGGCTGGAGGGCCAGATCGGCCAGAAGCTGGCGCACTTGCGGGAGCTGGATCGCAAGGCGGGGAAGAAATAATGGACATGATCCAGACCATCGCCCTCTCGGCCGGCCTCGCATGGGCCAGTGGTTTGCGGCTTTACCTGGTGATTTTTCTGGCCGGCGCGCTGTCGTATTTCGGTTACCTGCAACTGCCGGCTACGCTCGCCGTGTTGCAGAACCCGCTGGTCATCGGCGTGGCGGGTGTCATGGCCTTTGCCGAACTGATCGCCGACAAGATTCCCGCCTTCGATTCGCTGTGGGACAGCTTCCAGACCTTCATCCGCATTCCTGCCGGGGCGCTGCTGGCGGCGTTTGCCATGGGTGACGTTGACCCGGCGTGGACGGTGGCGGCCGGGCTGATCGGCGGCACGATAACGGCCGGCACCCATTTCGCCAAGGCCGGTAGCCGGCTGGCCATCAATACCTCGCCCGAGCCGTTTTCGAATTGGATCGCCTCGTTCGGCGAGGAGGGCATGGTGCTCGGCGGGCTGTGGGCCATGCTTGCCTCACCGATGGTTTTCCTTGGCTTGCTCGTCGTTTTCCTGATCCTGGCCGGCTGGTTGCTAACGCGCTTCTGGTCGCTGCTCAGCCGCCTGATCCGCCCGTCACGGCCTTCGGCGTGAGAACGCGACCCTTCTTTTCGTAGAGCAGCACCGGGCAGCGTTTGGCGTCGTGGTAGATGCCGACGCAGTCGAGGCACTGGAAGCAGGCGTCGTAACGGATTTCGCCAGTCGGCTCGATGGCGTCGTAGGCGCATTTGGCCTTGCAGCTCTGGCAGGGCTTGCCGCATTCGACGCGGCGGGTCAGCCAGTCGAAACGGCGCAGCCGTCCGCCAAGCGACATCACGGCGCCCAGCGGGCAGATGAAGCGGCAGAAAAACTTGTAATAAAAAGCGCCAATGACCAGCAAGGCCACGGCATAGGCGACAAATGGCCAGCTGCGGTCGAAACCGACGGTGATAGCGGTCTTGAACGGTTCGAGTTCGTTGAGGCTTTCGCCCTCGCGGGGCATGAACAGGGCGGCGGCGACGAGGACGGCAAGGGCGACGTAACGGCCCCATTCGAGTCGTTTGGAGACGGCCAGCGGAATGTGCAGGCGCGGCAGATGCAGCTTGCGGCCGAGCAGCCCGACAAATTCCTGCAGCGCACCGAACGGGCAAAGCCAGCCGCAGAAGGTGCCGCGACCCCAAATCACAAAACTGACCAGTGTGAAGGCGATGAGCAGCAGCGAAATCGGGTCGTAGAGGAAGCTAGCCAGACCCTGGCCGGATTTGAGTGCCTTGAGGGCGCCGGTCACCTGGACAATGGAAAGCTGCCCTTGCGCGTACCAGCCAATGTAGAGCAGCGTGAAGGCGAGAAAGCCGAGGCGGAAAATCCTGAGGCGGCGGGCATTGATGGAAATCCAGCGCGGCCGGGCCAGGGCGATGCTGAGCAGCACCAGCGCAGCACCCAGGATGCTCAGGTCGAGCCAGCGCTGCTGCCAGGCCAGCACCCATTCCGGCAGCGGCTCGGGCGGGTAGGTGAACAGGCGGCTGGGCGGGACGTATTTGAGCGTCACCGTCTGGTGCGTGAGGGTGGGCAGAATCATGCCCTTGGCGCGCGTGATGGTCAGCGACAGGTCGAGGGATCGGGCCGGGTCCAGGCCGGCTTCGGAGAAGACGCCGAAGATCAGCGAGGTGTTCAGTTCGACACCGGCGACCGAAACCGATGGTTCGAATCCCCGATCCCGCGCTTCCAGAAAGTAGCCGTCCTGGGCCAGGGTCAGGCGGCGGGACTGGGCACCGGGGACGAAGGCATCGTCTACAAAGGGGTAGCGGCCGGCGGTGGCGATCCACCACAGGTGCTCGTTGTCGAAATTGCGGTCGATGACGGCCTTGTACTGGGCATCACCAAGGATGGCGCGGCCGATGGTCGGGGTGTTCAGGTAGGCGATGTAAAGGTCGACGAAGACCTCGTCGGGCCTGGCCAGCGCTTCGTCGTCCACGCCCGCGCCGTCGGTGCCGGCAAACAATTTTTCTGCCTCGGCGTTGCTCAGGCGCAGGCGGCCGACCATGCCATTCTTGAGCATTTCGGCGAAAGTGACTGGGTCTTCAACCTCGGCTCGCACCTGGGCAGCCGGGCCGCGCTCTTTGCGGGCAGCAAAGCCGAGCTTGGCGCGGGCGACTTCGAGGGCGGCGCCGAGCACGCTCTGATTGACGATGCGTACCGAGGCCGTGGCTTTCGACACGCCGTCCAGTATCGTCTGGCCGCTGCGCGTGTCGGCCGGGCCGGTGCGATTGCGCGCGGCGTTCAGCGCGATCAGGAATTGCTGCTTGATGTTGCGGTTGGCGTATTGCGTGATGAACTCGCGGAGCGGTGCTTCGCCCAGGCCGCCGAGAAAGACCGGCTCGTGCTGGTGGAGCAGCTCGACGTTCAAAAAATTACCTTTTTTGTCGATTGAGACCAGGAAATTCATCGGCGTTCCTTCGAAGCCGGGAATCGGAGCCAGGTCGATCGATTCAAAGACGTAGCCGACCGGATTCCCGTTCCCCTCGATTTCGTGGGTTAACGGCCATGCCGGGATTTCGGTCAGTTTTTCCTGAACGTGCAGCGGTGGCCCGAAGCGACGTTCGATATCCGCTTTGGTCAGGTTGCCAGCGTGGGCAGCCGGGAAGATGCTGGCGCTGGCGATCAGGGCGGCGGCGGCAATACGGCAAAAGAACGAAACGGCTCTGCTGGGCAAATGCCGTGCAACGGGAAATGCGATTTCCATTGCAGTCTCCGAAAATGCGCGGGCAAGGTCGGATGTGTTTTCTTATGGCGCCGATGGTACCTAAATTTGGCGGGCCGGGGGATCAATTGCGAAGGCCGGGCCGGCGCGGCTTGCCCTATCCCTCGCGTATAATTTCATTTTTGGCCGATTTTTCCGGTTGACCGTAGCAATGGCGGTCGGCCGCCGCGATTCAGGAATAAACATGCTCGACATCCAACAACTCCGTTCCAACCTTGACGCCGTGGCCGAAGGCCTGGCCAAGCGCGGCAAGCCGATCGATTTCACCGAATTCAAGACGCTCGAAGCCGAACGCAAGACGCTGCAGAGCCGCACGCAGGAACTGCAGGCCCAGCGCAATTCGCTGTCCAAACAGATTGGCATGTTGAAGGGCAAGGGCGAGGACGCTTCCGCCGTGATGGCGCAGGTCGGCGCCCTGGGCGACGAGTTGAAGGCTTCCGAGGCTCGCCTTGCCGAATTGCTGGATCAGTTCAACACCATTCTGGCGGCGCTGCCGAACATTCCCGATGACTCCGTGCCGGTTGGCTCCGATGAATCCGGCAATGTCGAGGTCAAGCGCTGGGGTACGCCGCGTACGTTCGATTTTCCGGTGAAGGATCACACCGACGTTGGCGAACAGCTCGGCCAGCTCGATTTCACCACCGCCGCCAAGATCGCCGGTTCGCGCTTTTCGCTGCTCAAGGGTGGCCTGGCCCGCCTGCACCGCGCGCTTGCCCAGTTCATGCTCGACACGCACACGGCCGACCACGGCTACACCGAACTCTACGCGCCCTACCTCGTCAATGCCGCGAGCCTGTACGGGACCGGCCAGTTGCCGAAATTCGAGGAAGACCTGTTCAAGGTGCTGCGCGGCGATCAGGACCCGCTGTACCTGATTCCGACGGCCGAAGTGCCGGTGACCAACATCGTGCGCGACGAAATCCTTGCCGCCGAGGCGCTGCCGCTCAAGTTCGTCTGCCACACGCCGTGTTTCCGCTCCGAAGCCGGCTCCGGCGGTCGCGACGTGCGCGGCATGATTCGCCAGCACCAGTTCGACAAGGTCGAGTTGGTCCAGGTCGTTCATCCCGAACAATCGGCCGAAGCCCACGAGGCGCTGACCCGCCACGCCGAAGTCATCCTCGAAAAGCTCGAACTGCCGTATCGCCGCATGGCGCTGTGTTCCGGCGACATGGGTTTCTCCGCCGCCAAGACCTACGACCTCGAAGTCTGGCTGCCGGCCCAGAACACCTATCGTGAGATTTCGTCGTGCTCCAACTTCGGCGCCTTCCAGGCCCGGCGCATGCAGGCGCGCTTCCGCAACGACAAGAACAAGCCGGAAATCTGCCACACGCTGAACGGTTCCGGCCTCGCCGTTGGCCGCACCTTGGTCGCAATTCTGGAAAACAACCAGCAGGCCGATGGCAGTGTGACCATTCCGTCGGTTTTGCGGCCGTATATGGGCGGACTAGAGGTTCTCTCCGCCACGTAAAACGCTAAACCAGTCAGCTCGCGCTAGTTGCTGGGCGAGCTTTCCGCTTGCTCCGCTTCAGCCGGTTGTGCCGCCTGCACCGGATGCGGGCTGGCGTCAGGTTCGATGGTTGGCAGGCGAGGGCTCTTCTCGTTTGCGCCATCAGCGCCAGTGGCGGAAATTGACTTGGCGGCAGTGACTCGCTTGACGTAGGCCTTGCGCCGCCCTTCAACTTCAAGCACAAGACGCCGCAGGCCTTCGGCCGCCGATGGCGTTGGCGCAAAAGGCGGAGCGTTGCGAAGCAGAATGTCGTAGTAGCTGCGAATATTCTCGACCAGAATGACCGCTTCGCCACCGCGCGCGCGGCCTGCTTTCAATTGCTGGTAATACTTGGGTTGGGCCAGTTTGGGCAGTACCCGCTTCATGTCGTACCAGGCATTCGGGTCGGCCTTCAGTTGCTTGGCCAGCATGCGGGCGCCGTTGAGGTGCCCGGGGCCGATGTTGTAGGCGGCGAGCGCGAGCCAGGTGCGATCGGGTTCTTCAACATCTTCCGGCAGCATATCCTTCAGCATGTTGATGTAACGCGCGCCGGCCAGAATGCTCTCGCTCGGTTCGAGGCGGTTGCTGACCTCCAGGCGGTCCGCCGTTTCTTCGGTCAGCATCATGATGCCGCGCACGTTGGTGTAACTGGTGGCATTCGGGTCCCAGTGTGACTCATGGTAGGAGACAGATGCGATCAAGCGCCAGTCGATGCCGGTCAGTGCCTGGGCAGCCTGGAAATACTTTCGGTACTTGGGCAGCGTGGTTTCGATTTCGCCCAGGAATTTGATGATGTCAGCTTGGTTCAGTCGGCGCACGTGGCCGAGGTAGCGGTCTTCCAGGCGAGCCAGCGTACCGTCGTGCTGGACGCGTTCGATGAAGGTATCGAGTCGGGCGCGGAGTTCCGGGTTGGGTTGCTTGCCAAGCAACCAGACGACGGGCTGGGAGTCACTCAGGGGCAGGGTGGTACGCAGGTTGGGAATGTGTTGATCGGCGATGTCTTCGAAATTTTCATCCATCGCGACGTACTGAATACGCCGATTGCCAACTTTTTCGAGGAGCTCAAGAATGTCACCCTTGCTGACTTCAACCACCTCAAGGCCAGGTATTTCCTTGGCCAGGCGATTCATGGATTCAGCCTGGCGGGTACCGGCCATGACGTGCACGGTCTTGCCAGCGAGTTGTTTCAGTTCTGTCAGCGGTAACGAAGCGTCGTGTTGTGCCAGAACGTCGCGCGTCAGAAAAATGGGCGGAGTGGCCTGAATCTCGTCGGCGCCTCCGGGCGAAAGCCAGGCTGCAGCAATGTGGTATTTGGCGCTGGCCAGCTTTGATTCAAGCTCGGCTGGCTCGGCGATTTCGAATTTGATGCCGACACCGAGTTCCTGGGCAAAAGCCTGGGCCAGGTCATACTCAAGTCCGGCCGGGTTGCCGTTATCGTCCTTGGCGTAGGTCAGTATTCCGGGACGGGTCAGTACGACCAGTTCGTGCTGGGCTGGGGTAGGGAACGGCAGGTAGTTTGCCTTGGGCAAGGGCCCTTGATCGCTGCAACTGGCGATGAAAAAACAGACGGCAAGTAGTGATAGTCGTTTTATACAGTGCATCTCTTGTGCTATTATATCGGCCGCTGCGGAGAGGTGGCAGAGTGGTCGAATGTACCTGATTCGAAATCAGGCGTACTGCAAGGTACCGTGGGTTCGAATCCCACCCTCTCCGCCAGTGACTATGAAGCCCCGTTTTTCCTTGCTAATCATTAGCTTGCGAACAGCGGGGTTTTTGTTTTTACCGCAGGTTCAAGCCTGAAGTTGCGCCCCTAGGTATGTCGTGCGGGTGAAATATCTCACAGGTTTCAATAGCCGTTTGTGAGCTTTTGTAAGGCTGTCGATGGCGGGCAGATGCTGCGCTCCAACCTCGCGCCGGGCTGTGGGTTTTGCGTTGCATTACCACTCCGGGCCAGCTCTTGGCATAATCGGGTCAATGCTTGCTTATATCATTCGTCGCCTTCTGTACGCGCTCCCGATTTTGATCGGTGTTAACCTCGTTACCTTCGCGCTGTTCTTCGTCGTCAACACGCCGGACGATATGGCGCGCATGCAGCTTGGCGTCAAGCGCGTAACGCCCGAGGCGATCCAGAAATGGAAGGTCGAGCGCGGTTACGACAAGCCGCTCTTGTGGAACAGCGAGGCGGCCGGGCTGAATGCTGCGGTCGACACGATATTTTTCGAAAAATCGGCGCGCATGTTTGTTGGTGATTTTGGCCGGGCCGAGGATGGCCGCGACATCGCCCGCGAAATCGGCAACCGGATGCTGCCCTCGCTGGCCATCGCGCTGCCGACCTTCATTCTTGGTCTGTTCGTGACCATCACCTTTGCGCTGACCCTGGCCTTCTTCCGTGCCACTGCCTTCGATTTCTGGGGCGTTGTGCTGTGCGTCGCGGCGATGTCGATTTCAGGGTTGTTCTACATCATCGGCGGCCAGTATCTGATCAGCAAGGTCTGGCGGCTGGTGCCGATTTCCGGGTTTGGCGCCGGGCTGGAGGCGTGGCGTTTCCTGATTCTGCCGGTGCTGATTGGCGTCGTTTCCGGCATCGGTTCATCGACGCGCTGGTATCGCACCATCTTTCTCGAAGAGGTCAGCAAGGATTACGTGCGCACCGCCCGCGCCAAGGGCCTGCCGGAAACGCTGGTCTTTTTCCGCCACATCCTGCGCAACGCGCTGATTCCCATCCTGACCGGCGTGGTCGTCGTCATTCCCATGCTCTTCATGGGCTCGCTGCTCACCGAATCCTTCTTCGGCATCCCCGGTCTGGGCAGCTACACGATTGATGCGATCAACGCGCAGGATTTCTCGGTGGTCCGCTCGATGGTCTTCATCGGCTCGGTGCTCTACATCGTCGGCCTGATCCTGACCGACATTTCCTACACGCTGGTCGACCCGCGGATACGCTTCGAATGATGGGCTTCCAGGCTGTCGTGCTGTGGTCGGATGTGCTGATCTGGTTGCTCGTCGCGGCCGGGGCGGGCGTCGGTGTGATGATCGCGAAAAACCCGCCACTGCTCGCCGCCTGGCGCCGAGTCGGGGCGAATCGGGTGGGCATGGCTTCGGCCACCGTGCTGCTCGCCTTCGTCCTGATCGGCCTGCTCGATTCGCTGCATTACCGGGCACAGCTGGAGAGCAAGCCGGGGCAGAAGGCTGTTTTCGCCGTGGAAGTTTTGTCTGTGCTCGACGCGCTGGCCGCGCCACTTCGTTCGCGCAACGAGAAGACCTACTCGGCGCCATTTGCCACCCGACTCTACGCCAAGGAGACCATGGACGTACCGGGCAAGGGGACAGTGCGCGACTACCCGCGCCTGAAGCATGGCGGCCAGCACCTCGGCGAGCGCGAGGACGAGGTGGCCGAGGATGCTGCCATGACCGCCTTCAAGGCCGGCGTGCTGGCATTTGTCGGCTGGCTGGGTGTGTTTGGCTCCGTTGCTGCGGTCAACCGGAAAAAAAGCCCAAAATTGAAATTGCGCGAAGCGGCCTTTGCCTGGGATGCCGTGCTGCTCACGCTGCTGCTTATTCTGGTTTTCGCCGTCCCGCTGTTCTGGCTGTCCGGCTACTACCACGTCTTCGGCACCGACAAGGTCGGCCAGGACGTGCTCTACCAGATCCTCAAAAGCGTTCGTACCGGGCTCATCATCGGCCTCGTCACCACACTGGTCATGCTGCCCATGGCGGTGCTGCTCGGCATCGTCGCCGGCTATTTTCGTGGCTGGGTCGATGATGTGATCCAGTACATCTACACCGTCCTCAACTCGATCCCCGGCGTGCTGCTCATTGCCGCCGCCGTGCTCATGATGCAGGTGGTCATCGACACGAATCCGCAATGGTTCTCAACCGCCGCCGAGCGCGCCGACCTGCGTCTGCTGGCGCTCTGCTTCATCCTCGGCATCACGAGCTGGACGGGGCTGTGCCGCCTCTTGCGCGGCGAAACGCTCAAGCTGCGCGAACTCGAATACATCCAGGCGGCGCAGGCTTTCGGCGTGTCGAGCTGGCGCATCATCGTCCGCCACATCCTGCCCAACCTCATGCACATCGTCATCATCGCGCTGGTCATGGACTTCTCCGGCCTGGTGCTGGCCGAAGCGGTGCTGTCCTACGTCGGCATCGGCGTCGATCCGACGATGACCAGCTTCGGCACCATGATCAACAACGCCCGCATGGAACTCGGCCGCGAGCCGGTCGTCTGGTGGTCGCTGGCTGCGGCTTTCTCGGCCATGTTCATTTTGGTGCTGGCGGCCAACCTGTTCGCCGATGCGGTACGCGATGCTTTTGACCCGAGGGCTGCGTAAATGTTGAAGGTCGACAACCTCCGCCTCGGCTTCACCGCTGGCAAAAAGACGCTGGCTGCGGTCGACGGCATTTCCTTCTCGATTGAAAAAGGCGAAACCTTCGCCCTGCTCGGCGAATCGGGCTGCGGCAAGTCGGCCACGGCGCAGGGCATCATGCGCCTGTTGCCCGCTGCCGGCCGCATTCTCGAAGGCCGCGTTGCCCTCGAAGGCGAGCCGCTGCTCAGCCTCTCCGAAGCCGACATGCGCGCCTACCGCGGCGGCCGCATGGCGATGATCTTTCAGGAACCGGCGACCAGCCTCAACCCGGTGCTCACCGTCGGCCGCCAGATCGGCGAAGTCCTTGAACGTCACCTTGATCTGCGCGGCGAAGCGGCCACCGAGCGCATGGTCGACCTGCTGCGTCAGGTCGGCATCGCCGACCCCGAACGGCGGCTGACCGAATACCCGTTCCAGCTTTCCGGCGGCATGAAGCAGCGCGTCATGATCGCCATCGCCCTGGCCGGCGAGCCGGAACTGCTCATCGCCGACGAGCCGACGACCGCCCTCGACGTCACCGTCCAGGCCCAGATCCTCGATTTATTGGGCAAAATTCAGGTTGACCGTGGCATGGGTATGCTGCTCATCACCCACGACCTCGGCGTCGTCGCCCGCATGGCCCACCGCATCGGCGTCATGTACGCCGGCGAACTGGTCGAAGTGGCGAGCCGCGAAGCGTTCTTCACCCAGCCGCGCCACCCATACACGCAAGCGCTGTTCGAGGCCTTGCCGGAAATCTCGCGGCGCGGCCTGAAACTGACCACCATCCCCGGCCAGGTTCCGTCGCTCGCCGCCATGCCCGCCGGCTGCCGCTTCGCCGACCGCTGCGCCCACGTCATGCAGGGCTGCCGCGAAGTTTCGCCGCCGTGGCGCGAGGTTGCCGACGGCCACACCGTGCGCTGTCACTGGCAGGGCGAAGCCGCCGAAGACACCAGAACCCGCCACGCCGTCACCGAACTCGACATCGACCCCGGAAAACCCTTTCTGCAAGTCGCCGACCTCAAGGTGCATTTCCCGATCCGCAAGGGCTTCCTGCAGCGCACCGTTGGCCACGTTCGTGCGGTCGACGGCGTTTCCCTGGCCATTTCGGCCGGACGCACACTGGCCCTGGTCGGTGAGTCCGGCTGCGGCAAGACGACGGTCGGCAAGGCGCTGCTGCAGCTGATCAAGCCGACTGCCGGCAGCGTCACGCTGGGCGGTAGCGAGCTGGTTGGCCTCAAGAGCCGGCGTCTGCGCGGTGTGCGCCGGCACATGCAAATGATTTTCCAAGATCCGTTCGCCTCGCTCAATCCGCGTCTGCGCGTCGGCGAAATCATCGCCGAAGGCATGGGCGCGCTCGGTGTCGAGACCGATCCGCAGGCCAGAACAACGGCCGTCGCCGCGCTGCTCCAGCAAGTCGGCCTGTCGGATGAGGCCATCAACCGATACCCGCATGAATTCTCCGGCGGCCAGCGCCAGCGCATCGCCATCGCCCGCGCTCTCGCTGTGCAGCCCGAACTGCTCATCTGCGACGAACCAACCTCGGCGCTCGACGTTTCGGTGCAGGCGCAAATCCTCAATCTGCTCAAGAAACTGCAGGCCGACCTCGGCGTCGCCTACCTGTTCATCACCCACAATTTCGCTGTGGTGGAATATCTGGCCCACGACATCGCCGTCATGTACCTCGGCCGCATCGTTGAGCAGGGCAGGGCGGAAGAAGTCCTGCATTCGCCGCAGCACCCCTACACGCAAGCGCTATTGTCAGCCGTGCCGGCACCGCGTCTGGATGGCCACGCCCAGGTCATTCGCCTGCCCGGCGAAACACCGTCGCCGGCCAACCCACCCACTGGCTGTCATTTTCATCCGCGCTGCCCGAAGGCGATGGACATTTGTCGGCAAACCTACCCGCGCGTGACCGAGCTTTCAGGAACGCATACCGTCAGCTGTCATCTGGCCGACTAACTTAGCGGCGTTTTCCGTTGGCTGGCTTTGCAGCCTTTGTGCCACTGTTCTTGGCGGGTTTTGCCGCAGCGGCCTTGGGCTTGCTGTTGCCGGCAGACTTGGCGGCTGATTTTGCCCCAGCCTTGCCTGGCTTGGCGTTGTCTTTTGCCTGCTTGCCAGCAGATTTTCCAGTCGCCACTTTGCCGCCAGCCTTATTGGCCTTGGCAGCGGCGCGCAGCTCATTTTTGCTGCATTTCTTTGCCCCACGTTTTCCATGCTTGACCTTGCCGCAGGTAGGAATAACGGGTTCCGGCGCAATGATGTGCTGTGGTGCCGAGGCGCTCAGCAGATTGTTCAGACTGGCGTTGCTCCCGCTGCCGGGAACCAGTAACGTCGAGCCAGCCCCCAGGCGGACTTTTTCGGAAAGGCCGTTGACGCGGGCAAGCTCGCTCGCTGTCGTGTCGAAGTTGGCGGCAATCCGCTCCAGCCTTTCAGCCGAAGTGACCGTATAGGCCTGCCATTGGGTCAGTGGCGCCTGCGTGTTTTTCAGATTGTTGCGGAAGGCATCCATCTTGTCTGCCGGGATCACAATCGGCGTGTCGGCCTTGATGATCGGGCGGTTATGCGAGGGATTGAGTCGCTGGAACTCTTCCTGGGAAATGTTCGCCAGACGGGCAGCTGTCTTGACGTCCATCGGGCGGCGGGTTTCCAGTGTTGCGAAATACGGCTCGTTCGGAATCGCTGGCACGCCAAGCAAGGAAAGCAGGGCCGGATTGCCGAGAATATTCTTCAATGCCTGCAGCTTGGGCACATAGTGCCGGGTCTCGTTCGGCATGGTTAGATTGGGGTAGTCCGTGGGCAGGCCGCGCGACTCATTTTTGCCGATGGCGCGTTTGACGGCGCCTTCACCCCAGTTGTACGAGGCCAGCGCCAGATGCCAGTCGCCATGCATGTCGTAGATGGTTTGCAGGTAATCAAGCGCGGCGCCCGTCGATGAAACAACATCACGGCGCTCGTCACGCCACCAGTTTTGCTGGAGATTGAAGCGCTTGCCGGTGGCCGGGATGAACTGCCATAGCCCGGCAGCCTGGGCGGGCGAGTTGGCCTTCGGATTAAACGCACTTTCTACCATGGGCAGCAGCGCCAGTTCGGTCGGCATGCCGCGCGCTTCCAGTTCTTCGACGATGAAATGCAAATAGGGACGGCTTCGCTCTGCCATGCGGCGCAACGCATCCGGGCGATTCTGGTAGTACTGCTGGTAATGCAGGACCAGATCATCGTTGAGGTCGGTCATCGCAAAACCGTTGCGGATGCGTTCCCACAAATTATTCGAGCGGCTGGTCAGGTCAATGGTGCCAGACAGCTGGGGTACGGCGGGAATTTCGTAAAGAATCAGCGTGTCGTCCGACAAGCCCGGTTCGGCCAGCGAAGACATGGTCAGCGACAGTCGCGGCTGGATATCCGACACGTAGGAATCGGCCTGCGTGGGTGCGGAAAGGACCAGCAGTGCAGCGCTCACGGCTGCAGTACCCAGGCGGCGAAGTAGTGACAGAGCTTTGCGATGCAGCATGAATTGGGCTCCCGGCACGAACAAACCGCCTAAAAGTTCGATTATACCCTGACAGAAAAATCTACTTTTTGTCGGGGAAGTTAAAAGACCAGCCGTAGCTGGTCTTTTAAGCGTTGGCGGAGTGGACGGGACTCGAACCCGCGACCCCCGGCGTGACAGGCCGGTATTCTAACCAACTGAACTACCACTCCGCGCTAAAACCTTGGCGTCCCCACGGGGATTCGAACCCCGGTACCTACCGTGAAAGGGTAGTGTCCTAGGCCTCTAGACGATGGGGACCCGGACTTTCAATTCACTTCTACTGCTAGTTCGGCGCTTGGTGGAGGTACGCGGGATCGAACCGCGGACCTCTTGCATGCCATGCAAGCGCTCTCCCAGCTGAGCTATACCCCCACATCGAGAGACAGCCGAACTATTTGGGCATGAAGACTATTGCCTTCAACCCGAAAAAAAACCGGAACGATCCGGTTTTCTTCAATGTTGGCGGAGTGGACGGGACTCGAACCCGCGACCCCCGGCGTGACAGGCCGGTATTCTAACCAACTGAACTACCACTCCAGTACTGCTTAAAACCTTGGCGTCCCCACGGGGATTCGAACCCCGGTACCTACCGTGAAAGGGTAGTGTCCTAGGCCTCTAGACGATGGGGACCCGGACAATTTTCTTTCGCACTTTTGGTGGAGGTACGCGGGATCGAACCGCGGACCTCTTGCATGCCATGCAAGCGCTCTCCCAGCTGAGCTATACCCCCGCCGCGAAAGAAGGCCGCATTATAGGGATCACCTTTGTCCTTGTAAAGAGCCTTTCGCGATTATTTAGAGATAGGCTGCCAATGACGCTGCAACCGTTTGGCGTCCGATCAGGGCAATCACCGCATCGACCGCGGGCGTCTGCGCCTGACCGGTCAGGATGACGCGCAGGGGCATGGCCAGCTTGGGCATCTTCAGGCCGTGCTTGGTTACGGTTTCCTTGATCAGGGCGTTGATAGCTGGGATTTCCCAGTCAACCGTGGCAATCCCGGCGGCAAAATCGGCCAGCGCCGGTCGGGCATCATCCGCAAGATGCTGGGCAAGGAGTTCCGGGTCGGGTGTGACCTGGCTGTAGAACACTTCAACGGCGTCAGCCAGCACATTCAGCGTATTGCTGCGGTCAACGTACAAAATAGCCGCTTTTTCAATATCCGGACCAGCGTCGGTGTTGATGCCACGTGCTGCCAGCCGGGCCTTGATCTTGGCGGCCAGTTCGGCTGGCGGTAGTTGTTTCATGTAATGCTGGTTCAACCACAACAGCTTTTCGGTATTGAACTGGGCGGCCGAGGCAGTAATGTGGTCAAGATCAAACCACTCAACGAATTGCTGGCGCGAGAAAATTTCGTCGTCACCATGCGACCAGCCGAGGCGGGCCAGATAGTTGATCACGGCCTCGGGCAGGAAACCGTCTTCGTCGTATTGCATGACTGACACGGCACCGTGACGCTTCGACAGCTTGGCACCGTCGTCGCCGAGGATCATCGAGAGGTGGGCGTAGGTCGGCATCTCGGCACCCAGTGCCTGGAGGATGTTGATCTGGCGCGGCGTGTTGTTGACGTGATCGTCGCCGCGGATGACGTGGGTGATGCCCATGTCCCAGTCGTCAACGCAGACGCAGAAATTGTAGGTCGGCGTGCCATCGCCACGGGCGATGATCAGGTCGTCGAGTTCAGCGTTGGCGAATTCAATGCGGCCCTTGACCTGATCTTCCCAAGCAACGACACCTTCTTTCGGGTTTTTGAAGCGGATGACCGGCTGGATCCCGGCTGGTGGCGTCGGCAGAGCCTTGCCGGCTTCAGGGCGCCAGCGACCGTCGTAACGCGGTTTTTCTTTCTTCGCTTCCTGCTCGGCGCGCAGCGCATCGAGTTCTTCCCGGCTGGTGTAGCAATGGTAGGCGGTGCCGGCAACCAGCATTTGCTGAATGACTGCCTTGTAGCGCTCCATGCGCTGCATCTGGTAGAACGGACCTTCGTCGTGTTCCAGTTCCAGCCACTGCATGCCGTCGAGAATGGCCTGAACGGCTTCAGGCGTCGATCGGGCAACATCGGTATCTTCGATGCGCAGGATAAAGGTGCCGCCATGGCGATGGGCATAGGCCCAGGAAAACAGCGCGGTACGGGCGCCACCGATGTGCAGGAAACCGGTGGGGCTGGGGGCAAAACGAGTGCGGACAGGCTTCATGGGATGCGGGATCTATATCAGGCAAAGACCGCTATTCTAGCCGACCACGGTTTGACTCGTTGTCTGACTTATGGTCAAATGCGCGCCTCTCTTGTGGGCGGTTAGCTCAGCGGTAGAGCACTGCCTTCACACGGCAGGGGTCACTGGTTCGATCCCAGTACCGCCCACCACTTTAGAGATCACGAAGACCCGCACAGCGTATAGCTCTGCGGGTTTTTTGTGTTTTGGACGCGAACTCTGATTTGTTCGTGTCCGTTGTGCTGTGACTATTCTGTGGCTTTCTTGTGACCACAAAACTGACTGTCTGAAAGATAGCCAGTGGCATGATTACTTGCGGCTGGCCCTGACCAACTTGCCCTTGCCGCCGCGATTGCCGCGACAGATTTCCAGGCGTTCGCCCTTGAGCTTGCCAGCAGCGCCATCGATCACCGGAACGATGTCGTCCAAAGCCGTTTTGCCCGGACTGGCGTCGATCAGCTTGAGGCCTCGGCCTTTGGCCAGCAGGCGGATTTCCTCGATATTGAAGACCAGCGCGCGGCCATCCTTGGTGATGCAGGCGACTTCTCCATCAGTCGGCGCCGGCATGAAAATGGCGGGTGATTCATTGTCACCCAGGCTCAGGAAAGCCTTGCCGGCCTTGCCGCGGGACATGAAGTCCTCACCCTTGCAGCGGTAACCGTAGCCACCATCGGCGGCAACCAGATAGAGTTTTTCGCGCTGTATGGCGAGTGCCAGGCAGGGTTTTCCACCATCCTGGAAATCGGCCAGCGAAGTGGCCGGGATACCGTCGCCCTTGCCGCCGGGAATGTCGGAGGCGGGGATCGAGTAGGCGCGGCCCTTGGTGTCGAGCAGGATCAGGCTGTCCACCGTGCGGCACGGCAGGCAGGCCAGCAGTTCGTCGCCGGAGCGGAAACTGAGTTGCGTCGGGTCGATGTTGTGGCCCTGGCGCGAGCGCAGCCAGCCGTGTTTGGAGACGATCAGCGTGGTTGCTTCATCGACGATGGAAACCGTTTTGGCGTCCGACATCGTGACCTTGTCGGCGGCTTCGATGAAGGTGCGGCGGTCGTCGCCGTATTTCTTCGCGTCGGCTTCGATTTCGGCCGCGACGCAGGCGCGCATGGCTTCGTCGGAATTCAGCAGCTTGTTGAGGCCGGCGGCTTCTTCGCGCAGCTTGGCGAGCTCTTCGCCGATCTTGATGCCTTCCAGCCGCGCCAATTGGCGCAGGCGGATTTCGAGGATATCTTCGGCCTGAATCTCGGACAGCTTGAAATGCGCCATAAGATCGACCTTGGGGTCGTCCGATTCGCGGATGACCTTGATGACCTTGTCGATGTCGAGCAATACCGCCAAACGGCCTTCCAGGATGTGGATGCGCTTTTCGGCGGCGGTCAGGCGGTGGCGGGTGCGGCGCTCGACGGTGGCGAGGCGGAAGCGGCACCATTCGGCGATCATGCTGTACAGCGAGGCCTGACGCGGCGTGCCGTTGACGCCGAGGACGGTCAGGTTGATCGAGGCGTTGGTTTCGAGGCTGGTGTGGGCGAGCAACATGCGCACCAGATCGTCCTGGCCCTGGCGCGACGAAGCGGGTTCGATGACGAGGCGGACGGCGTGTTCCTTGCCCGACTCGTCGCGCACGCCGCTTTCCGAGATCGATGACAGGAAGGCCGCCTTGAGGTTGAGTTGTTCCGGCGTGAATACCTTTTTGCCGGCCTTTTCCTTGGCGACCGGATTCGAGCAGGCTTCGATTTCCGAGAGCACCGTGGCGGTTGAAACGCCCGGCGGCAGTTCGGTGATGACCAGCTTCCACTGGCCGCGGGCAAGGTTTTCGATCTTCCACTTGGCGCGTACGCGCAGGCTGCCGCGGCCGCTACGGTAGGTGGCGGCGATTTCTTCGGGCGTCGAGATGATTTGCGCGCCGCCCGGGTAGTCCGGGCCGGGGATCATCGCTAGCACTTGGTCTTCGCTGAAAATCGGGTCTTTTATCAGGTTGACCGCAGCATTCGCTACTTCGCGCAGGTTATGGGCCGGGATTTCGGTGGCCATGCCGACAGCGATGCCGGAGGCACCGTTGAGCAGGCAGAAGGGCAGACGGGCCGGGAGCAGGGCTGGTTCGTCGTTGGCGCCGTCGTAGTTGGGCTTCCAGTCGACCGTGCCTTCGTCGAGTTCAGCCAGCAGCAGTTCGGCAATCGGCGTCAGGCGGGCTTCGGTGTAGCGCATGGCGGCTGCGTTGTCGCCGTCGCGCGAGCCGAAATTGCCCTGGCCGTCGACGATGGGGTAACGCAGGCTCCAGTCCTGCGCCATGCGGACCATGGCGTCATAGACAGACGAATCGCCGTGCGGGTGATATTTACCGATCACGTCACCGACGACGCGGGCCGACTTGACGTGGCGCGGGCTCTTGTACAGCCCCATCCGGTGCATGGCGTAGAGGATGCGGCGCTGCACCGGTTTCTGGCCGTCGGCGGCCGAGGGCAGGGCGCGGCCGGTGACGACGCTCATGGCGTATTCGAGGTAGCGGCGGGCAGCGTAGTCGGCAGGCGAAGGGATGTCGCTGGCCGGGCCAGTGGCCGAGGGGGGCAAATCCGGCGGATCGTTGTCGCGTGCTTCGCTGGAATGCGTGCCGTTGGTGGCAGGTGCGCCGGCTTCCGAAGTGCTCTCGGTAGCAGGCGTCACCGTTTGATCCGGGGTGGGCAGTGTCTCGGCTAGCGGGAGCGGATTGTTCGGGTCGAAAAGTTTCAGCTGGTCGGTCATGGAATTCTGTCTTTACTACGCGGTCTGTACCGCATGCGTGCCGGATGGTAACCGAAACCTGGCTCGATGCAGTATCGGCAACGCCAACGTCTAAAGTTGGATCTCGGGCAGATGCGCCCGGCAAGCTGATTCGACATTGAATTCCTTGCCCAAGGGGAGTCTATTGGGGATAATCAATGTAAATATATGTGTTTACTAAGTATCTGACGGTATTAAGTATGTTGTTCGTTTTTTTGATGGAATTTCACGCGGCATCCACCCGTTTTGGACTGATCCCATGAAACTGATTTCTCTTTTGTTATTGCTCTGCACTGCCGCCGCAGTTCACGCTGAACCCGAACCCACTATCCGCATTTGCGACGATACCGGCTGTTCCGATCGTCCGCGCAGTACCACCACCTTCAATCCCAACGCCGACGTCAATCCGGATGCCGAGCGCCGGCTGGCGGCCTTGAAGGCGAAGGCTGAAAAGGATCCGCGAGCGGCTTACGATCTCGGCTTGCGATATTTTCGTGGCGATGGCGTTCGCCAGGACAGCTACCAGGCGCTGCAGTGGATGCGCGATGCCGCCGAGCGGGGCGATCTAAAGGCCCAAACGGCCGTTGGCAAGCTGTATCTGATGGGCCTGGAGGAAATGGGTTCCGACCCGGCCGAGGCCGAGAAGTGGCTGACCATCGCTGCCGGTCGGGGCGACAAGGAGGCGAAGAAACTGGCCGCTCAGGCCAGCACCGCCAAAAAGAACGAGGTTGCCTATCGCCGCTGGGTGGATACGCAACGCGTGCTTTGGTACGACTATTGGCAAACCCGCTACACTTATCGGTGGTACTGGAACAACAGCGGTTGGTACTACCGTGACGATTATTGAACCGATTTA
This sequence comes from uncultured Rhodocyclaceae bacterium, assembly GCA_907163225.1. Classification (GTDB taxonomy): domain Bacteria; phylum Pseudomonadota; class Gammaproteobacteria; order Burkholderiales; family Rhodocyclaceae; genus Azonexus. The sequence continues at coordinate 21,079 of OU015322.1, forward strand.
ATGAACCCTACGGAAAGTTGATACACATGAAGGCCCAAAATCTTCCCATTTTTCTGACTGCCGCGGCAGCCGTGATGCTCGCTGGTTGCGGTGGCATGGTTCAGACCGGCAATGCGCCGACCGCGGCTACCGGTGCCGCAGCAGGCGGCACCAGCGTCGGTGCCAACCCCAGCCTGGAGCGCTGCCCGGCACCGCTCGGCACGCTGGCTGTCGATGACGGTCGCAACAAGGACTGGTACGGCGCCTTCGGCCGAGCCACCAAGGTAACGACCATCGAGCCGTTGATCCGCCTGGCTGTACAACAATCGAATTGCTTCATCATCACCTCGATCGGCAATGAGCGCCTGGACAACAAGATGTCGGCGATTACCGACAAACAGCGCAACTCCGGTGAATACCGCGCCGGATCGAAGCAGCAGAAGGGCCAGCGCGTCGCGGCCGACTACTTCATGGAACCCTCGATTATCGTTGATCAGTCGCCTACCGGGCGTCTGGCCGGTGCACTCGGCGGTGCGCTACTCGGCGGCCGCGGTGGCCAGGTCGTTGGCGCCGGCATGGAAAGCAAGGTTTCGGTTGTCACGCTGTCGCTGTTCGACATTCGCTCGTCGGTGCAGATCGCCATTTCCGAAGGCAATTCGACGGCAACCAATTTCGGTGCTGCGCTCGGCGCCTTCGGTGGCGGTGCGGCCGGCGGTCTGGGCGGATTCTCGCAGACGCCGGAAGGCAAGGCGACCGTTGCCGCCTTCGTCGATGCCTACAACAGCATGGTCATCTCGCTGCGCAACTACAAGGCGCAGGACGTCAAGGGCGGCTTGGGTCGGGGCGGCACGCTGAAGGTGAATTGATCCGGGCTTTCGCGCAGCACATTTCTTGATGTGAGCGCGATATAGCCCCCTAAAAAGCGTCGGCAAGTCGGCGCTTTTTTCATGCCCGCAAATTTCAGTTTTCGCCAAAATTTCCGGTTGACCGCGGGATTCGGCGATCCGCTCTTTGCTCAAAACCAGATCGGGCGCTTGGGCGTCGCGCATTGCTTGTCGGCGTGTTTACGGTGGCGTCTCGCCCAGGCGTTCAGCCAGAAAATCAACAAACACGCGGATCTTCGGCGGCAGATGGGTTTGCGGCAGCCACAGCGCGTAGGCGGTCTGGCCGAAGGGGCCGACAGGCGTCCAGTCAGGCAGCAGGGCCACCAGCCGGCCATCGGCGATTTCGCGGTCGACGGCGTAATTCCAGACCAGCCCGATGCCCATCCCGGCGAGCAGCAGGTCGCGCACCACCTCGCTGTTGTTGACCACCACGTTGCTCTTCACGCGCACTCTGGCCTCTTCGTCACCGCGCTGGAAACGCCATTCGTTGCCGAATTCCCGCAGGCCGTAGTGCAGGCAGTTGTGGCCGGCAAGGTCGGCCGGCGTTTCTATTTTTTGCCCATTTTTCCGGTTGACCGCAGAACACAGCCGGTAACGCACCGGCATCAACGCCTTGGCCACCACTTGCTCTGGCGGCGTTCGGGTCAGGCGCAGGGCCACGTCGTAGCCTTCATCGACCAGATCGACAAAGCGGTCGAGCAGGGTGAGTTGCAGCTCGATCTCCGGGTAGCGGGCAAGGAACTCGGGAATCAGCGGCGCCAGGCAGAGCTTGCCGAAAGTGACCGATGCCGTGACCCGCAAGGTGCCGCGCGGCGAATCAACCAGCCCGGCAGCGAGGCGGGCGCTCTCGTCGAGCAGCGCCACCCCCTGTGCGGCGCGTTCGTACAGCACGCGGCCGGCTTCGGTCAGTGACATGGCACGCGTCGTACGCTGCAGCAGGCGCAGGTCGAGCTGTTTTTCCAGCCGTTTGATGCGCTTGCTGACCGCCGATTTGGTCAGGCCCATCGCCCGCGCAGCCGATGAAAAGCCTTGTGTCTCAACGACCCGGACAAAAACAGCAAGGTCGGACAAATGATCGAGCGGATTTATTGTTTCCATTGGGCAACAAACCGTTATTGGATTGATGGATTGTATCGAAATACCCACGGTGAAATGATGCAGCTGTCACCTCAACCGGAGAAAACCATGCCCCTGATCTACATAACTTTGGCCGGCGCGAACGCTGCGCCCGGCACCATTCAAAATTTGCAGCGGGAAACCACGCAGTTGATGCAGCGCATTCTGCACAAGGAGGCGGCGCTGACGGTGGTCAGCGTGACCCATTTGCCGCCAGGCACTTTCTCGGCCAATGGCCAGCCGGTTGCTGTTGGCACCAGCCTGCAGGCGATGATTACCGCTGGCACCAACAGCGCCGCCGAAAAGGCGGATTTCATTTTTGCTGCAAAATCCCTGTTGACCGCAGCAATCGGCCCCAGCGGCGCACCAGTCTATGTGGCGCTGCACGAACTGCCGGCAGAAAGCTGGGGTTACGACGGCCAAACCCAGGCCGCCCGAAAAGCCAAAACCTTGATGGGAGAAACCGCATGAACGCCCGCACCCTGCGCCAGATCGTCGGCGTTCCCGCCAGCCTGCATGCCGATGCAAGCCTGATCGCCGCCAAAACTGCCGTCGTGCTGATCGACTATCAGAACGAATACCGCAGCGGGCCATTGGCGCTGCCGGATGAGCCTGCGGCCAGCAACGCCGCCCGCCAGCTTCGCGCCTGGGCGGAGCGGGCCGGCATTGCGGTCATTCACGTTCTGCACCGCGCCCCGGCCACTGCTCCCATCTTTGCGCCTGATTCAATCGGCGCCGCACCGATCGACGGGCTGGCGCCGGCCGAAGGCGAAGCCGTGATCTACAAGCATCTCCCCTCGGCTTTTCCTGGCACCGGACTGGCCGACGTGCTGCAAGCGCAAGGTATCGAAACGCTGCTCATCGCCGGCTACATGACGCACAACTGCGTCGACTCAACCGCCCGCGAAGCCTTTCATCGCGGCTACAGGGTAGGGATGGTGTCCGACGCCTGCGCCTCGCGTGACCTGCCGGGGCCGGACGGCAGCACGATACCGGCGGCGCTGGTCAATGCGGCGGTGCTCGCCGGGCTGGGAGATCGCATCGCCGAGATCATTGACGTAGCGACGCTGGAAAAAATGAAAGTGGCCTGACGGACGGCGGGCTCGGGCATGGCATCTGCCGCTGCATTGATGCCGGGCAGGGGCTGTGATGAAAAAATGTGAGTCCCTCTTCATATAAATTCACAAAATCCGGCGCCAAATATGCTTAGACTAAGCCAGTGCTCCGGATTCTCCGGGGCAGTCATCAACTCGAATTCAAGGAGCTCATATGGGAATCTTCAGCAACATTATGTCCAAACTCGGTTTTGGCGATAAGAAAGAGGAAGTGGTCGCCGACGTTGCCGCAGCCAGTGTTGAAGCCGCAGCCGCTGCCCCGGCAGCCCCCGTGGCCATCAGCGCAGTGGATGTCGTCGCCCAGCTTGAAGGAATGGCCGCCGCCCACGCCGAAAAGCTCAACTGGAAGACCTCCATCGTCGATCTGATGAAGCTGCTCGGCCTGGACAGCAGCCTTGCCGTACGCAAGGAACTGGCCGCCGAACTCAATTGCCCGGCCGACAAAATGGCCGATTCGGCCCAGATGAACATGTGGCTGCACAAGGCCGTGCTGCAGAAGCTGGCCGACAACGGCGGCAATATTCCGGCCGACCTGCTGTAATCGGTAGCGAAGATCTGGCTTTGCCGGATTACCAGGGCCCGTCTTGTACGGGCCTTTTTCTTTGGGGCTCCGGAATCTGCTGTTGAGGCAGTGCGGTAGGTGCTGTTCTGTATTGGTTCTATAAGTCGGAATCATACTTTGAGGCGGTAATCGGCCAAGAGCGGGCATTTCGAAAACCAGCCGAAAGCAGTCACTGGGGATGCAAACGGAATTGCATCGGACTAGGCTGCAAGGCATCATCCCTACATGAAAATTAGCTAGGCATTTATTTCTGTGGGCAAAACAGTCGGGTGGTGGATATAGATGGCAAAACAGAAAAAACTAAGCAATCCATTCTCCACTGGCGGAGGGGGCGGTCATTTTGAAGCGCATGTCCAAGCTTCATTTGTCGCGCTGATGCTTACGGGCGGAAACGCTCCATGCCTTCCCTGCTGGCCCATTGTTGAGATCAAACTCCAGGGCAAGATCGACGGCTTTGATACAGACGACCTCGTTGTTGTAGTAGAAAACGCAAACAGCAAGGAACGGCGGAAACTTCTCGGGCAGGTAAAGCATTCTGTTGGCATCACCGCCGGAAATGCTGTTTTTGGCGAAGTGATCCAAGCAGCCTGGAATGATTTCAATAACCCCAAGGTGTTTACAAGGGATAAGGACATTCTTGCCCTGATCACTGGACCGCTCAGCGCGACCGATGCCCACAATGTGCAATGGTTGCTGAACCAGGCGAAGCATACAAAGAACGTTGATGAGTTTTTCAGAAACGTCCAGCAGGCGAATTTCAGCCCACCAAAAAGTGTCGAGAAACTGGAGGTCATTCGGCATCATTTGAAGGCAGCAAATGGCAGTAGTGATGTTTCAAGGGACGAACTCTATGACTTCCTGAACCACTTCCATCTACTCGGCTACGATCTTGGGAACGAGTTCGGTGTTGTCCTGTCTCTGCTGCATTCCCACATTTCTCAATTCCAGCAGCAGTATCCGCAGTGGGTCTGGTCACGGGTCGTCGATGTCGTACAAACTTGGAATCAGAATGCTGGCACGATCACGCTAGGCAAGATCCCGGACGACCTCCAAGATGCCTTTATACAAAAGGCCGTGGCGGAGATGCCCGAGGAGTTCAAGGCGGCACAGGAGAAAGCGAAAACAGATTGGGCTCAGCACCCGGATGCCACCTATCTAGCCTTGGCAGTTCTGATTGGCGCTTGGCAAGACAAGAGTCAATGCGACTTAGAAGCGATAACCCAACTGCTCGGTATAAGTTACGACGAGTGGCTAAAGAAGGCCCGGGAAATATTGCACTGCACTGACAGTCCGCTGTCTCTAAAAAACGGCATCTGGAAAGTTGTTAATCGAGCGGAGCTTTGGCGCCTGCTGGGATCGCGCATTCTTGATCAGAACCTCGATACGTTTAGGTCGCTGGCTGTTTCCGTACTCAGGGAGCCAGACCCCGCTTTTGAACTGCCTGCCGATGAGCGATACGCGGCAAGCATTCATGGCAAAGTGCTGACGTGTTCAAACGCGTTGCGAAAAGGTATTGCCGAGAGTTTGGCCATTCTGGGAAGCCAGCCAGAGGCGTGCCGAAACTGCTCGCAAGGGAAGGCTGAAGCAACCTGCGTATTGGTGATACGTGAACTCCTGAACGATGCTGACTGGATGTTATGGGGCGGCCTCAACGGCTTACTGCCTACCCTGGCAGAATCCGCGCCGGGTGAGTTTCTTGATTCGGTCGAGAAAGCGATGCGTCTTACCCCATGCCCCTTTGATGAGCTTTTTTCCCAGGAAGGCAACGGCATCACCGGTGGAAATTATTTAACCGGGCTGCTTTGGGCGTTGGAAGGGCTAGCTTGGGATGAACAATATCTGGTTCGTGTCTGTGTTGCGCTTGGAGAACTCGCCAGCCATGACCCAGGGGGACGGTGGGCCAATCGCCCGTCCAATTCCCTTACAACCATTTTGTTGCCCTGGCTGCCGCAAACGCTAGGATCTGTTGAAAAGCGAAAGGTGGCAGTGCGAACAATCCTTAATGAATGGCCTGATATTGCTTGGGGGCTGATCATTCAGCTTCTTCCTGGCCAGCACCAGACATCTTCTGGATCGCACAAACCAAGTTGGCGCAAGACAATCCCTGATGATTGGGAAAAAGGCGTTACGAATCAGGAGTACTGGCAACAGGCAGCTTTTTACGCGGAACTTGCGGTAACTGCTGCAGGCCAAGATACAGCTCGGCTGTCCGCACTGATTGATCATTTTGACAATCTGCCTCAACCCGCTTTTGATCAACTTCTCCAGGCTCTTGCCTCGCGGAACATTTCAGAATCTCCTGAAGAGAAACGACTTTCGCTTTGGAACCATCTCACAAAATTCACAAACAAACACCGGCGCTTCTCCGAAGCGAAATGGGCGTTGCCCAATGAATTGATTTCCCGGATTGAACGGGTTTCCGAACAACTCGCCCCCACAAATCCATTCAATTTATACCAGCACCTGTTTGAAGATCGTGATTTTGACCTCTACGAAGAAAACGGCGATTGGGAAGAGCAGCGAAAGAAACTCGACGCGCGACGTGAAACTGCCATTTCGGAAATTTTTCAGCTAAATGGCACCGAGGGGGTCATCCGATTTGCCGAATCTGTTACTTCACCCGTTCAGGTAGGTCACGCACTTGGTGCTATTGTTGATTCAGACATTGAGCATACCCTTCTCCCTCACTTCCTGGATTCTGCTGACAACAAGCACAAAGCATTGGTTAGCGGTTTTACCTGGTGGCGCCACCACTTGAACGGCTGGGAGTGGTGCGATGACATTGATAAATCTAATTGGAAGCCAGAGCAAACAGGACAATTCCTGGCTTATTTGCCCTTTACAAAGGAAGCATGGGGTCGTGCTTCTGAATGGCTTCAGCCGCGAGAGAATGAATATTGGATCCGCACCGGAGCGAATGCCTATGAGGCCCAGGCTGACCATGCGATTGCTATTAAGAAACTCATTGAACATGGCAGACCACACGCGGCAATCAATTGCTTGGATATGATGCTCCATAACAAGCAGCCAATCGATACTGATCAATGTATTCGAGCTTTGCTCGCGGCGCTTTCCTCTAACGAGCCAAGCTACGCCATGGACGGGTACCACATCGTCGAACTGATCAAGTTTCTCCAGGCAGATCCTTCGGCTGACCAGAATGATCTCTTTAGAGTGGAGTGGGCATACATTCCCTTGCTGGACAGTCATAGCGGTGCCACGCCCCAACTCCTTGAAAGCAGATTGGCCAATGACCCCGAGTTCTTTTGCGAGGTTATTCGACTGATCTACCGATCGAAGAAAGAAGATCAACAGCCGAAAGAAACCACCGAGGAATCAAAAGCAATCGCGACAAACGCCTGGCGGCTGCTGTATGAGTGGAAGACACCGCCAGGAACACAAAAAGACGGAACGTTCAGCGATGAACATTTCACCAAGTGGCTCCAAAACGTAAAGACAATCTGTACAGCCTCCGGTCACATGGAGGTCGCTCTCGTCAATATTGGCGAAGTATTAATTCACACTCCACCCGATCCGGATGGATTATGGATACGCCGCGTTGTCGCTGCCGCGTTGAATGATCGTGAGGCTGATGACATGCGTGACGGATTCAGGACGGGGACATACAACTCGCGCGGTGGTCATTGGGTTGACCCAACCGGAAAACCGGAAAGAGAACTGGCTGAACAGTCCCGAAGAAAAGCTGAGGAAGTAGAGAATGCTGGCTTTCAGCGATTTGCTGTGACTTTGAAAGATTTGGCGGACGGCTACGAGCGAGAAGCTGAACGAATAATTGGTGATCACAAAGATTGAGATAACTAATACCCAACCGTAGGCGCTAATTGATATGCAAAAGGTGCTGCTTCCTCAAATCGAACAAATCCGGCGGACAAGGTTTCTCAAGATAGGCCGCAATAACCGTGGGCAGCTTGCGATAGAGAATACCCCTCCAACAAAATCCGCTGGTTTTTACTGGATTTATTCAAGCTATTCGCAACCCGATCTTGAGCGGCAGCAGGGTCCTGCTTGCAGCAATGCAGTAGATATTGGGCTTCTTGCCCGGCTCCATTGCGGGCTGGCGAATTCCTGCAATATTCGTTTAGATGGCTTCCGGCTTGTTTACAACGGCATCGCAGGCGTGGGGACAGGCTTACGAGAACGTCTCCACCAACATTTTAACGGCGGGGAAGGTACTGGGTCGCTAGCGATTCTTCGCACCGATCTCTCCGATTTGAATCGGTGGCGCATTTCTTACGCAACGATTGAAGTCCGTGAGGATGGCGCGCCAGATGTCTGTGCTGATTACTGCAAAGTCGCAGGGCACGTGGAGCGAATGTGGAGGCTGGAGTATGGATGGCCCATCCTATGCACTCAGTAGCTCCTCAGAGCATGCATACAACAAGCGCATCTAGGGCGATGCGCTGACGCGCCTGATGCAGACGTACCTGTGTGTCCGCTTTCCAAATCGGGCTACCTCCGCAAAGGGCACAATTCAGACCGCCCAAGGTCACCGAGAGCGATACCCACCGGCCTTCTTTGCGCCTTAGCCAGCAACCCCTTCATCAAGCAGTCGTTCGCACTCCACCATCAGCGACTCGGCGATTTCGGAGTGGTGGTTGGGGTCGAGTGACTCCATCATTTCGTGGGCGGTGTACATGCCGGCTTCACGCGACAGGCTGCCCTGAATCTGCCGGGCGAGCTGGTCGCTGAGGTTGGAGAGTAGGCGGCGGTCGTTCAGCGGCAGTTTGTTTTTCGAGCGCGACAGCCAGTCGGCGGCCAGGCTGGCGCCCTGGGCTTCGGTCAGCCATTGCGAATGCTCGTAAAAGGCCGTCAGCCGCTCGGCGGCGAGGGCGAAAATGAGCGCGACGCGCATGCCGCGTTCGGTCATGGATGGGCTGGCAGCCTTCTCCCAAGTCATTTGTCACCATCATTTGTTATCCTGCCGCACCTTATCACGCCCGCCCGGCGGAATGACCTGAATGCCACTGAACACCCTTGAAGACCTGCGTGCCGGCAAGCTAGCCGGAAGCCGCCGCCTGAAACTGGCTGGCGGTTTGAGCGAGTTCCCGCACGAGATTTTCGGTCTGGCCGAGACGCTGGAGATTCTCGATTTGTCTGGGAATGCGCTGGCAGCGCTGCCCGACGATCTGCCGCGCCTGCACAAGCTGCGCATTCTTTTTTGCTCGGATAATCCGTTCACCGAATTGCCGGCGGTGCTTGGTCAATGCGCTGCGCTGGAGATGGTGGGTTTCAAGGCGAACCGGATACGCTCGGTGCCAGCGGCTGCGCTGCCTTCAAGGCTGCGCTGGGTGATTCTGACTGATAACCAGCTGACCGAGCTGCCGCCGGAAATCGGCCGCTGCACTCGTTTGCAGAAGCTGATGCTGGCCGGTAACCAGTTGCAGTCGCTGCCGCCGGAAATGGCCAATTGCACCGGGCTGGAACTGCTGCGCATTTCGGCCAACCGCTTGCCGGCTTTGCCGGACTGGTTGCTGTCGCTCCCCCGGCTGTCGTGGCTGGCTTTTGCCGGGAATCCATTTTGCGAAGATGCTGCGGCCCCCGCCGGGATCCCCCCGATTCATTGGGATGATCTGCAGGTCAGCCACCAGTTGGGTGAGGGCGCTTCCGGGGTCATTCATCAGGCCGAATGGCGCTCTGACGATGGCGCCCAGCCGGTGGCGCTGAAACTGTTCAAGGGCGCCATGACCAGTGATGGCCTGCCGCTCAATGAGATGAACGCCTGCATGACGGCCGGCACGCATCCGAATTTGATTCCGGTGCTCGGCAAGCTGGCGGCGCACCCGGAGGACGCTCACGGGCTGGTCATGGCCTTGATCGACAGCAGCTTCCGCAACCTGGCCGGGCCGCCCAGCCTGGATTCCTGCACGCGCGACGTTTATCCGGCGGAGGCAAGTTTCGATCTGGATGCCGCAATTCGCATCGCGCTGGGCATTGCCTCGGCGGCTGAGCATCTGCACGCGCAGGGCATCGTGCACGGCGACTTGTACGCCCACAATATTTTGCATGCGGGCGATGGGCGGGCTTTGCTCGGTGACTTTGGCGCGGCTTCGTTTGTTGCGGCGGATGATCCCGTGCTTGCCAAGGCGCTGGAGCGCATCGAGGTCAGGGCGTTTTCGTGCTTGCTGGAAGAGTTGTTGGCGCGAAGTGCGCTAGACGCCGATTTCACGACCACAGAGACAACGGCCGGCCCTAGGGTCAACCGGAAAAAAGCCGAAAAATTGAAATCCCTTCAAGCTGCCTGCGCGCAGGAAAACGTCGCCGCACGGCCGCTGTTTGCCGACATCGTAGCTAGTCTGAAAGCCTTGGCTTCGTCCTGACTGGGCCTTGGTTAGCGTACGTTGCTAACGATTCTCGGCAGACTCCAGGCGCCGCCGGCGGCGATCAGTTTGCACATGCCGGTGGTGGTGGCCTCGGTCTGGACGAACTGCTTGCCGTCCCAGGTCCATTCGTTTATCGACCAGCAATCGCCGAGGCCGCGGCCTTTTTGGGCTGCGTGAATCTGGTTGCCGATCAATTCCGAACCAGATTCAGTGACGAGAACCGGGTGAAAGGGTGCTTTGGCGTCGATGATCCAATAGCCGAAGCCGACGTTGTAGGCGCCGCTCCAGCATTGGGTGGAGGCCAGCAGTTGGGTGCCATTCAGGCGGGTGATCGATATTTCCCGTTCTTCGGTGGCGTTTTCCGTCAGGTCAGGGCAATAGTCGTCTTTGCCGACCGCTGAGCGTAGCGCTTCGCGCAAGGCTTTGTTGCCGGCCAGTGCTGCATCGCCCGGCAAAGATTTTGCCAAAGGCGCGGCGGTGACGAGCATGGCGGGCAGGGCGGGGGGAACGGTTTCTTCCGCTTGCTTTCCCTTTTTGATGATGGCGCCCGGCGTGCCAATGCGCCCCTGAAATTCGTCCATCTTGAGCAAGACTGCCGCTGCGCCTTGGTCGGACAGCGTCCAGGTATATTTTCCGGCGCTCCACCTGATGTTGCTTTTGCGGGAGAGCGCAGCGATCAGGGCACTGGTTTGAGCGGTGGTTAGTGTTGCGTGGTAGTTGTCCTTGCTGGTCGTGACGGTGCCGAGATTCTGCTGATTGATCCGCATCGTCAGCTTGAGGATAGGCGGCAGATTTTTGAGTTCTTCGCTGTCGTAATCGCCGATTATCAATTCGCCGGTCACTGCCTGGCCTGGCCCGCCTTTGCGGGTGAGCAGCACGGACACCGGGCGTTGGCCGTTGTCGCTCTGATAGCCCGCGGCCCGACAGGTTCGCGTGTTGTCACAAACAAGCTCCCAGTCTTGATGTGTAAAAAGCTCATCCTTGGCGTAGGCATTGAGCGTTAGCAGCGCGGTGAGCAGAGCAGCAAGTTTGTGAGGGCGAGACATGTGGTCTTTTCCCGGAAATTCCGTCGTGGCTAATATCGCCCGGAGAGCGCTTTGGAAATCCGGTAGCGCGCCACCGTCGTCTTCGGCACCTTGCCGTGGAACCAGCTACGCACGTCTTCATCCAGCCCGATGCCGTGCATGTAGTTGTAGAGCGCCTTGTTCAGCGCCGTGCCCAGGCTGTCGTGGTCGACGCCGGTCGGGTCGGTGAATTCGACGTCGTTGGTGGCGAAGGTGATGGGCGGCAGGGCCTTGAGCTTGATGCCGTATTCGGCCGGGTTGAGGCCGACCGGCGAATGGACGGTGCAGGCAAAACGGTGGAAGAAGCCGGACTGGATGCAGCCTTCGGCGAATAGCTGGCGAACGTATTCGAGGGCATCGACGGTGTCTTGCACGGTTTGCGTCGGGAAGCCGTACATCAGGTAGGCATGGACGAGCACGCCGGCATCGCTGAAGGCTCGGGTGACGCGGGCGACCTGATCGACCGAGACGCCTTTTTTCATCAGCGTCAGCAGGCGGTCGGAGGCGACTTCGAGGCCACCGGAAACGGCTATGCAGCCACTGTCCGCCAACTGGTTGCACAGTTCAGGCGTGAAGGATTTTTCGAAGCGGATGTTGCCCCACCAGGAGATGGCGCGGTTGCGGCGTTGCAGCTCGTCGGCCAGCGATTTAAGCGCCTTGGGCGGGGCGGCTTCGTCGACGAAATGAAAGCCGGTCTGGCCGGTTTCTTCGATGATTTCTTCGATGCGGTCGACCAGCAGCGCAGCCGGCGCGCCGTCGTAGCGGCCGATGTAGTCGAGACTGACGTCGCAGAAGCTGCATTTCTTCCAGTAGCAGCCGTGGGCGACGGTCAGTTTGTTCCAGCGCCCGTCCGACCACAGGCGGTGCATGGGGTTGAGCATGTCGAGCAGCGACAGGTAGCGGTCGAGCGGCAGGCCGTCCCAGGTTGGCGTGCCGACTTCGGCGAAGGGCACGTCGGGTTCGCCGGTGTTGAAGTAGCGCACGACGCCATCGACTCGGGCGTAGGTGCGGACGAGGCAGTTTTCCGGCTTGGCCAGCTTGATCGGGATGATGCCAGGGGCCGGCGCTGCACAGGGCGCGTTGTCCAGCTGCGTATTCTGGGCGGTGTAGCCGAGGTGTTCGAGCAGAGCGAGAATCGGCCGCTCGCCGTCGTCGAGCGTGACGTAATCGAAATAGTCGAAGACGCGCGCTTCTTTCAGTTCGCGCAATTCGGTATTCACCCAGCCGCCGCCGAGTACGGTGACGATTTTCGGGTTATGCGCCTTGATCGCCCTGGCCATGCGGAAGGCGGCATAGACGGAGCCGGGGAAGGGCACTGAGAGCAGGACGATAGTCGGCCTGCTGCGGTCAACGGCAAAAATGGTCAAATTTTCAAGTGTGCTGTCGACCAGCGTCGGCGCTGCGGCCAGCGCCCGGGCCAGCGGCTCGAACGTCGGCTGGCTGCGGGCCAGCGATTCGGCGTAGCGGACGAATTCAAAGCGTGGATCGACCGCCTCGCGCAGCACGTCGGCCAGATCGTTCAGATACAGCGTGGCCAGATGCCGCGCCTTATCCTGCACGCCGAGCGAGCCAAAGGCCCAGGCCAGCGGATCGCCGCCGTCTTCGTCGATGTAAACGTCGAGCGACTCGAAACGCGGGCCTTCGGGCAGGAAATTGCGGCCGGCAATGCGGAATCCCATCGACGGGTCGCGACCCTGCAAAAAGGCGATGGCCGGTGTCACCGTAGCCAGATAGCGGTCGAATTGCTCGGAGAAATGGGTGATGCTCGGCGTGCGCTTGCGCTGTGGCAAGGTATCCACGCGCTCACGAATGGCCTTCAAACCGCCCGGAGAAAAGAGTTCGAGAACCAGCCCGAGTGCGATGTCTTCCTGCGCCGCATCGATCCCGCGTGAGCGCAGGAAACCAGTCAGATAGGCCGTGGACGGGTAGGGCGTGTTGAGTTGCGTCATCGGTGTAATCAGCGAAAGCACGCGCGGGCTGGTGGTCGGTGCCATGTTCAACGGCCCAGCTTCTGGTGAATTTTGGGCAAAGCAGCCAGCGCTGCCCGCTCGCCTTCGAGCATGGCGTCGTTGCGGGCTGCGAAATCCCACGATTTGACGTAAGGCAGCCGCGGCCGGATGACGATGTCGGCGCCCTTCAGTTCGTTGGCGCCGATCACGCCGCCCATGATGGTCGTGGTTTGCCAGATGATGGCGGTCAGACTATCCACCGGCTGGCCTTCGGGGCGGGCCGAAATATCGACTGCGATGACGAAATCAGCGCCCATGTCGCGTGCCGCCTGCACCGGAATCGGGCTGCTCAGCCCGCCATCGACATAGCTCTTGCCAGCGAATTGCGTCGGCTGGAAAACGCCGGGGACAGCGGCTGAAGCGCGCACGGCCAGCCCGCTGTCGCCGGTGCGAAAAACGACACGCTCGCCGGTGTTGAGGTCGGTAGCGACGACAGCAAAGGGCTTTTTCAGCTTTTCCAGCGGCTTCATGTTCAGGTGTTGGTTGATGAATTCCTGCAAGGCTTCGCCTTTGAGGAAGCCGCGTCCGCCCAGCGTCCAGTCGGCGAAAATCTTTTCGTCGAGTTGCTGCGCAATTTTCTGCATGGCGAAAGCATCATGGCCGCTGGCGTACAACGAGCCAACCACCGCGCCAGCACTGGTGCCGACGATGTAGTCCGGCACGATGCCCTGCGATTCCAGCATCTTGATGACGCCGATGTGGGCAAAGCCGCGCGCCGCACCACCGCCGAGGGCGAGGCCGATTTTTGGCCTGGATGTGGCGGCCGATGCGCTTTTCTGGCTGCCTGAAAAAGAGCTGCAAGCGCTCAACAAGACCACGCCCAGCGCCAGCAGGCAGGCGCGGAGAAAGGCCGGGCGAGTGTTTCTGGGTTGCGGGCCGGCGAGGGCGGCAGCGTGAGCGTCTTTCATGGTTCCTTCGGAGTTCGGCAACGACTGGTGCCTAGTTTACTGGCACATGCGACGAATTTCGTCTTCCTTGATTGCCTCTTCAATTTGTTGCAGCACGGCATCGACGTCGGCCAGGCTTTCGTCGAGTTCGACCTGTCCGGTCAAAACCTGGTCAGGTTGCAGCAAACCGCTCTCGTACAACGCCCAGATTTCCTTGCCGTACTGGGTATCCTTGAGCGATGGGGCAAAGGCGCTGAAATAGCTGCGCAGATTATTGACGTCGCGCTCCAGCATTTCGGCCGCAGTACTGTTGGCCGCGGCATCGATGGCCTGCGGCAGATCGATGATGACCGGCCCGTCTTCATCGACAAGGATGTTGTATTCCGACAGATCGCCGTGAATGATGCCGGCGCACAGCATGCGCACCACCTGATTGACCAGCATGGCGTGAAACTCCAGCGCCACCGTTTCGCTCAAGGCAACATCATTCAAACGTGGCGCCGCGCCACCGTCGGCATCGACCACCAGATCCATCAGCAGCACGCCGTCAAAACAGATGTAAGGCTGCGGCACCCGCACCCCGGCCGAAGCCAGCCGATACAGGGCATCGACCTCGGCGTTCTGCCAGACCTCTTCCTGCATCTGGCGCCCGTAGCGGCTCCCTTTCTCCATGGCCCGCGCCTGCCGGCTGTTCTTGACCTTGCGGCCTTCCTGATAGGAGGTGGCCTTGCGGAAACTGCGCTGCTTGGCATCCTTGTAAACCTTGGCGCAACGAATGTGTTCGCCACAGCGCACGATGTAGACGGTCGCTTCCTTGCCGCTCATCAACTGCCCGATCACCTCGTCTACAAGGCCTTCTTCAACGAGGGTGGTGAGTCTTTTCGGGGTTTTCATGGGGCGTTTTTGCGTGCTTTAGTCAGTGTTTCAGGGCGGCAGAGCGAAAATTTATTCGGTGACGAAAACAATTCCGAATGCGCCGATTGACGTGATTTTCTCGTTGACCGTGGTGTAGGAGGCAAGACCCAACGAGTGGTAGCGAGAGGCGAAGGAAGTCAGTTGGCCGATACCCAGTAGCCGTTCAAGCTGGCTGCGTTCGGCAATGACTTCCTTGATCTTCTCCCGATGTTTGTCCGCCGACGGGTTCAGCGCAAAGGCCAGTGCGATCACGGCGGCGACAATGGCGAGACGGATTGGCATCGCCTTCGCCATGTTAAACGTCAGCCTCAACCAGCCCGCCGTCCTTCTCCATCCACGCCCGCCGACCGGCGGCTTCGCCCTTGCCCATGAGCAGGGTGAAGGTGGCGGTCATTCGCTTGATGGTCTCGCGGTCGGCCTGGAAAGGCACGAGGCGGCGGGTGTCGGGGCAGAGCGTGGTTTCCCAAAGCTGGTCAGGGTTCATTTCGCCGAGGCCCTTGAAGCGGGAGACGGTGATCTTGTTTTCGTTGACGCCTTCGTCGCGCAGCTTGGTCAGCGTCTGCTGCTTTTCGGCTTCGTCCAGGCAATAGACTTTTCGCGTATGGCCGCGGGCTTCGACATCGACACGAAACAGTGGCGGCTGGGCGACGTGGAGGTGGCCACGTTCGATCAAGGCCGGAAAATGCCGCAGGAACAGCGTGAACAGCAGCACCTGAATGTGCGAGCCATCGACGTCGGCGTCGGACATGACGATGATGCGGCCGTAGCGCAGGCCGCTGACGTCAACGCTGTCGATTTGGTCAAGGCCGTGCGGGTCGACGCCGATGGCGACAGAAATGTCGTGCACTTCGTTGTTCTTGAATAGCTGGTCGCGGTCGACTTCCCAGGTGTTCAGCACCTTGCCGCGCAGTGGCAGCACGGCCTGGGTTTCCTTGTCGCGGCCCTGTTTGGCCGAGCCGCCGGCCGAGTCGCCTTCGACGAGGAAGACTTCGTTGCGGGCGATGTCATCGGATTCGCAATCGGTCAGTTTGCCGGGCAGGGTGGCGATGCCTGAGGATTTCTTCTTTTCCACTTTTTGAGTGGATTTCATCCGGTTCTGCGCCGCCTTGACGGCCAGTTCGGCGATTTTCTTGCCGTACTCGGCATGGCTGTTCAGCCACAGTTCAAACGGGTCGCGCACCATTTGCGAAACCAGCTTGTAGGCGTCGCGGCTGGTCAGCTTTTCCTTGGTCTGGCCCTGGAATTGCGGGTCGAGCACCTTGGCCGACAGCAAATAGGTCATGCGGCCGCAGACGTCTTCCTGGGCCAGTTTCACTTTGGCCGGCAGGATGGCGTGGTGTTCGGCGAAAGTCTTGACTGCCTCGAAGACACCGGCTTTCAATCCGGCTTCGTGGGTGCCGCCGTCGAGCGTCGGGATCAGGTTGACGTAGCTTTCCGGCTTGCCGCCGCCTTCCTCGAACCAGGCCAATGCCCAGGTGGCGCCTTCGCCGACGGCAAAACCGTTGGCCGTTTCAACGTGTTTTTCGCCGACAAAAATCGGCGCCACCGGCGTTCCGATCATCATCTCGTTGAGGTAGTCGGCCATGCCGTTCTGGTAGCACCAGGTTTTCTTTTCCTGGCCGTCGATGTCCAGTTCGACCGTGACGTTGGGCATGAGCACTGCCTTGGAGCGTAGCAGGTGTTCCAACTGGCCGAGATTGACTTTGGGCGAATCGAAATACTTGGGGTCGGGCTGGATGCGAACGGTGGTGCCGGTGTTGCGCTGGCCGCAGTCGCCGATACGTGACAGCGGCTCGGTGACGAAGCCGGCGCCGAAGGCGATGTGATGGACGCCGCCACCGCGCTTGATCTCGACTTCGAGCCGGATCGACAGGGCGTTGGTCACCGAAACGCCGACGCCGTGCAGGCCGCCGGAAAAGCGGTAGGCGTTGCCTGACTCTTTCTTGTTGAACTTGCCCCCGGCGTGCAGCTTGCAGAAGACCAGTTCGACCGCTGGCCGGCCTTCTTCCGGGTGAATCTCGACCGGGATGCCGCGGCCGTTGTCGGAAACTTCGATCACCCCGTCGGCGCGGATGGCGACCGAGATTTTCTTGGCGTAACCGGCTAGCGCCTCGTCGGCGGAGTTGTCGATGACTTCCTGCACGATGTGGGTCGGGCAGGTCGTCCGGGTGTACATCCCCGGACGTTCCTTGACGGGTTCGAGGTCCTTGAGGACGCGGATGGAGGAGGCGGAATATTCAGACATGCGCTTTTGAATTTTGGGCAAATTTTGCGGTTGACCGCAGCAAGGGCTGCGGGCGCGATTTTAGCCGTTTTCAGTCAGTGCGCGGGGATAGCGGCGTGGCATAATCCGCCCTCAAGCAGCGTTTCACTAAGGACTCGCCCATGGACGACCCGAATCAATCCGATCCGCCAGCGGGCCATCGCGCGCGTGGCGCAGATCGCCGCAGCAATACCGTGGTGTCGTCGCCGCCATTTGAAAGCAAGGAGGGTACGATTCTGACCGAGCGCCGCTCGCCTATCGATCGTCGCGCCAACTGGATACGCGAGTTTTCCCTCGACGCTGCCGACAACGGTGCAACGAAAACGGAGTCCTGATATGGCTGGCGCCAGTCTGCTCGTCCTGCTCGACGATATTGCCGCCATTCTCGATGACGTCGCTGTTCTGACCAAGGTGGCTGCCAAGAAGACGGCTGGTGTGCTGGGCGACGATCTGGCACTGAACGCGCAGCAGGTGTCCGGCGTGCGGGCCGAGCGCGAATTGCCTGTCGTCTGGGCGGTGTGCGTCGGTTCATTAAAAAACAAGCTGATCCTGGTGCCGGCCGCGCTGGCGATCAGCGCTTTCATACCGTGGGCAGTGACGCCGCTGCTGATGCTCGGCGGCATCTATTTGTGCCTGGAAGGTGTCGAAAAGCTGGCCCATCCCTGGTTGCATAGCGACGCCGAAGATTCCGCGCACCACGCCGAGGAACTGGCTGCGGTGGCGGATGAAACTGTCGATCTGGAGGCCTTTGAGGCCGACAAGATCAAGGGCGCGATTCGCACGGACTTCGTTCTATCGGCCGAAATTATCGTGATCGCGCTCGGTACCGTGGCCGGGCAGCCCTTTTCAACCCAGGTGACCGTGCTGGCTGGCATAGGCTTGATCATGACCGTTGGGGTTTATGGAATCGTTGCCGCTATCGTCAAGATGGACGATGTGGGTGCCTGGCTACTTGAAAACGGACGCGGATTCATGAAAGTCATCGGCAAAGGCTTGTTGCTGGCCGCGCCGAAATTGATGAAGACGCTGACCATCGTCGGTACCGCTGCAATGTTCCTGGTCGGCGGCGGCATTCTGTCGCATGGCATTCCGCCCGTACATCACGGCATAGAGCACCTGGCCGACATGGCTGGCATGATGAGTCCGGTGGTTTCGATGGCGCTGGATGCGCTGGTCGGGATGGTCTGTGGTGCGATTGCCTTGCTCGGCATGCTGGCGTTTGCCGCCACCCGCAAAAAACTTGCTGGAGCCAAGGCATGAGAAACGCGTTGCGCTGGTCGGAAAAGTGGTTTCGCTTCGGTCTGTGGATCGTTGCGTTTGTTTTCGCCAGTTTTCTCATCGGGCTGGGCGGCACGATTGTCGAAAACCTGCCCAAAGTTGAAAATCAAGTCACGTTGGAAGACTTTATCGACAAGCCTGCCGCCAATGCGCTTCGCGTCGAGCTGAAAGCGATGCAGGAAAAGCGTCAGGTCGCGCAGGACGCCAACGACCAGGCGCAGCTGAAACTGAACGGTGCCCGCGCCAATTCGGGGGCGGCGCGCGACACCTTCAACAACTGGCTGGCCACTCGCCACGCTACCAAACGCCCGGAGCAGGATGCCGAACTGATCGAACGCACGCAGGCGCTCGATGAACTTAAGATGCTCGAACGCAAGGCATTGGCCGATGTCGAGCGTCAGCAGCAGCATCTGCTCGATGCGCGGCAAACGGAAGAAAAAGCCCAGCGCGCAATGCGCGAACTGGAGAATGCTGCGTCCGACAAGCTTTCCACCGAGTTCCGCAGCCAGGAGCTACGCGTTTTTCTCTATCGCCTGACCTTGACCCTGCCGCTGCTGGCCATTGCCGGCTGGCTTTTTGCCAAGAAGCGCCAGAGCACCTGGTGGCCGTTTGTCTGGGGCTTCATCTACTTTGCGCTGTTCGCCTTCTTTGTCGAACTCGTACCCTATTTGCCGAGTTATGGCGGCTATGTGCGCTACGTCGTGGGAATTGTGCTCACCGTGCTGGTTGGCCGCTACGCCATCGTTGCGCTAAATCGCTACCTTGAGAAACAGAAGCTGGCCGAGGCGCTGCCCGATGCCGAACGGCGCAAGGAACTGAGCTACGACACCGCGCTGGCCCGGCTGGCCAAGAAGGTGTGCCCGGGATGTGAGCGGCCGGTTGATCTGACCAATCCGGCCATCGATTTTTGCCCGCATTGCGGTATTTGCTTGTTCGATCATTGTGGCCGGTGCAGCGAGCGAAAGAGCGCATTTGCCTACTTTTGCCATGCCTGTGGCGCAGTGGCGAGTGACGGAAAGTGATTTTTTCCGCTTCACTTAGTCCGTGATGTGAGGAACTTTTACTGCGCGCGCAGAGCCTGGGTGGTTCGATCCTTCTCCCGAATCGACCAGAAAAGGGAGACATCGCCAGCGGTGAGCAACCCGGCTTTTAGCGCAGAATCAAGCACTCTCTCGGCATCGTTTTTGCGGCCGTAGATGGCGTAAACTTCCGCTTCAAGCAAAGGGTCGATGTCCGCCTCGTTGATGAGCAGTTCGGTTGCGTCGGCTTTTGAAAACACCGATGAGTCAAAGTTTTCATTCGAGAACTTTTCGGAATTTGCACCCTTTGAAGACACCGAGCTATCGAATAGCAGCCCGGAAAGGGCATGATTTATTGATCCGAGAATGCTGGTGATCGGCGCAAAGTAATCTGCTTTGTGTGTCATGTGAAATATGCCCTGTTCTTGGCGTGTCGGAGCATCGAAAATGGCAGCTCCCTTGCTGAAAGAGAGAGCCCGCTGAGAAATGCTTGCCTTTGGTCATAGCAGATCTCGTGCCACAAATTAACCCATTGAATTTTTTGGGAATTTATTTCTCAATGCTGTGTGATGGCAATTTTTTTGTCGTTGCATGGCGACATGTTTTGCGGGGATTTTCCGCAATCCCCCGTGCTTTCAGGGGTTTGCACTGTCTCTAAATAGCGACATTCCCCTGGTGCGCCAAAGCCGGGTGTTGCCGAGGCGCTTACATGCTGTAACAACTGGATGTCTGTTCTCTCTCTTCGTCGTGCGTTATTTGCTCACCGAGACATGTTTGGAGAGAGATGATGAAAAAGATAGTTCTGGGCCTTCTTGTCGCCGTGACCCTCAGCGGCTGCTTCCCTATATTTGTGCCGGTTCACGACCATCATCGGGGCCACCATGGCC
Organism: uncultured Rhodocyclaceae bacterium; assembly: GCA_907163225.1. Classification (GTDB taxonomy): domain Bacteria; phylum Pseudomonadota; class Gammaproteobacteria; order Burkholderiales; family Rhodocyclaceae; genus Azonexus. The sequence continues at coordinate 41,398 of OU015322.1, forward strand.
ATCATCGCAGCTGGGGTGGTCGCTGATCGCTGGCTCAGCCGAGCAATGTGACTACGATTTCCCGTCGATGACCTTGCGTCCGGTGTTCGAACAGGTAAATCCCCTGCCATGCTCCGAGTAGCAGTTTGCCGTCGGCAAAGGGTATGGTCAGTGCTACGCCGGTAAGCAATGAGCGGGCGTGGGCGGCCATGTCGTCCTCGCCTTCCTGGTTGTGACGATAAGCCGGGTCGCCATCCGGAGCCCAGCGCTGCATCAAGGTTTCAAGATCGCGGCGAACGCTGGCGTCGGCATTTTCAGTGATGGCCAGTCCGCAACTGGTGTGGCGCACGAAAATATGAGCAATTCCGGCGTTGACCGTGGGGCCCGCAGCTGCATTTTTGTTCGCAGCATAGCCGACCAGTGCGGCGATTTCGTCGGTGATTTCAACGGAACCGCGGCCGCGGCTGGTGATGGTAAGAAGATGTTGTTCAGCCATCGGCTGGATCAGTCTTTCTTTAGCAGGCCTTGCAGCGCAGCAAACGGGTTGTGCGTGGCGCCGCCACCGCGCTGGCTGCTGTCGGTGTAGCCCCGATCGGCCTCGATCTGTTTCTGGTGCTCGTTGTCGTGGCAATAGATGCAGAGCAGTTCCCAGTTGCTGCCGTCGTTCGGATTGTTGTCGTGGTTGTGGTCGCGGTGATGCACGGTCAGTTCGCGCAGGTTGGCGACGGTGAATTCGCGGGCGCAGCGGCCGCAGATCCATGGGTAGATTTTGAGGGCGCGTTCGCGGTAGCCCTCGGCGCGGGTATCGGCGGCCTTGCGGGCATCGAGGACGATTTTGTCGAGTTTGCCGTGGTCTATGGTTTTCATGGTTCAGGCTCCGTGAGTTTTCGCGATTCTACGCCGCAGCCCCTAAAATGTGGTTTTGCCCAAACTGCCCAGACACCATGCCGCGCATCAAGATCGAACTGCCCGAAACCTTCATTTTTTCGACCGAGATTCCGATTTACATCGGCCACATCAACTACGGCCATCACCTCGACAACGCGCAGCTGATCTCGCTGGTGTCCGAGGCGAGGGTGCGGTTTTTCAAGTCGCTGGGTTACAGCGAACTGGATATCGAAGGCGTTGGCATCGTGGTTGCCGATGTCGCGGCGCAATACCGCTCGGAAGCATTTCATGGCGAAACGCTGGTCGTCGACATGGCGGCCAACGATTTCAACAAATACGGCTGCGACCTCGTCTGGCGCCTGAGCGACAAGGCCAGCGGGCGCGAAGTGGCGCGCGGCAAGCACGGCATCATATTCTTCGACTACGCGGCGCGCAAGGCAACGTCGGTGCCGCCGGCCTTGATGGTCAAGGTGGGCGCAGCGTGATTCCCATCCGCTACGTCGAGCCGGTGTTTCGACCGCCCAGCGAGGCGGAATCGCTGATCCTGCCGGTGACCGATGGCTGTTCGTGGAACAAATGCACGTTTTGCGAGATGTACACCGCGCCACAGAAAAAGTTTGTGGCGCGGAGCGAGGACGAGGTGCTGGAGAGCATCCGCCTGACCGGGCAGCGCTACGGCAACGACGTTCGCCGCGTTTTTTTGGCCGATGGCGACGCGCTGGTACTGCCAACCCGGCGGCTGGTCGCCATTCTTGAGGCCATCCGCACGCACCTGCCGGCGGTGCGGCGAATTTCGTCGTATTGCCTGCCGCGCAACCTGCGCAAGAAGTCGCAGGCCGAAATCGACGAACTGGCAGCGGCTGGCCTGAAAATGGTCTATGTCGGCGCCGAATCGGGTGACGACCGGGTGCTGGCCGCCGTCGACAAGGGCGAAACCTTCGATACCACCTGCGAGGCGCTCGACAAGCTGGGAGCGGCGGGCATCACGCGCTCGGTGATGATCCTCAATGGCCTGGGCGGCAAGGCGTTGTCGATGCAGCATGCCGAAAACTCGGCACGGCTGGCCAACGCGACACAGCCGGAATATCTGGCAACGCTGGTCGTCAGCTTTCCGCAGGGGGAAGAGCGCTTCCGGGCCGGCTTTCCCGGTTGGGAGCCGCTTGGCCAGCACGAACTGTTCGTCGAAATGGAGCGTTTCCTGTCCGGTCTGGATCTCAGGCGCACCGTATTCCGCAGCGACCATGCGTCAAACTGGCTGGTGCTCAAGGGGACGCTGGGCGCCGACAAGGAACGGCTGCTGGCGCAGGTTCGTCAGGCCATCGCGGCGCCCGAGGCGGCGCATTTACGGCCGGCCTGGGCGCGCGGACTCTAAGACAGCCATTTCAATTTTGGCCAAAATTTCCGGTTCACCGTGGGAATAGGCTAAACCGCCTTGCTGACGCGCAGGGCCGAAAAAATCGCCAGGGTTTGCAGAATGGCGATGCCGATCAGCACTTCACCGAAGCGGCGGCCGTCCATCAGCCCGCCAAACGCCACTGGCGCCAAGGCCAGCCCGAGGTCGAGTCCGGAATAGACGAAGCCATAAACCCGGCCATAGGCCGATTTGCCAAAGCGTGCCGTGGCCGCCTTGCGCACCAGCAGGTCGCGCGAAGGGCCGGCTGTGCCGGTGCAAAAGCCGATGCCACCCATCAGCGGCAGGATGGCCCAGCCCGGCAAAATGCCGCTGGCGAGAAGGACGGCAAGCATGGCCGCGATGCCCAGAGCGCCGGCAATCAAGGATTCATGGGCATTTTTCTGGGCAAGGAAACCGCCGAGAACAATCCCGAATGCACCACCGACCAGATACGTCGAGAGTGCCAGCGCGGCCGTCGTCAGCGACAAACCGTAGATGGCTTGCAAGATCGGGCTGGCGAAATTCTGGATGGCGCCGAAGGCCGAGGTGATGAGCAGGAAAAACAGGAAGCATAGCCAGACGGCGCGCGAGCCGAGAAAGGCAAAGGTGGATGTCTTTTCGCCTTCTGCATTGGCGGCGTGGTGCTCAATGTCTTCGCTGATCGCCTGCCGGCGCCAGAACAGCAAGGCGAGTGCAGCAACCGCCACCAGGCTGGCAGCGAGTGCCGCATTGCGCCAGCCGGCCACCGTCGCGATGCCGGTCATAAAAATTGGTGCGGCCGCCCAGCCGAGGTTGCCGGACAAGCCATGCACCGAAAATGCGTGTCCGAGGCGCGGCTGGGATACGCGGTGGTTGAGCACGGTGAAGTCGGCCGGGTGAAAGACGCTGTTACCCAGCCCGGCCAGCGCGGCGGTGGCGATCAGCATCGGGTAGCCGGTGGCGAAATGCAGCACGACACCGGCCATCGCGAAGCAGCTGATGCCGCCGCCGAGCACCCGCGCCGCGCCGAAACGATCAACGAGAAACCCAGCCATCGCCTGGCCGATGCCGGAAACAATGAAGAAGACGGTCATCGTCATGCCGATGCCGGTAAAAGTGAGCCCGAATTCCGGCATCAGCCACGGAAAAAGCGGCGGCAGCAGCAGGTGGAAAAAGTGTGAAACGCCATGCACGACGCCGATCAACGTGATCACTTCGATATCGCTGCGCTGGGGCGCGGGCAGGGTGGCGGTCGTCATGGAAATGTCCGAGTAAAGCGCTAAGGTTTGAAGTCTAGCTTCGCGACCCATTGACCGTGATGCGATATTCGGACAAAAATTATCGCAATGCAGACAGACCTCTCCTTCGACGCCATACCCCGCCGCGCCCCGACCGCCGAGTTGCCGATGACGGTGAACCTGCGTTGTCCGCCGGCCGATGTTTATGTGCCGCCGCATCGCCACGACTGGGCGCAACTGGCCTACCCGCTGCGCGGCGGCATCCGGATTTCGGCGGCCGGCATGACCTGGCTGGTGCCCGCCTTGCGTGCCGTGTGGATTCCGCCACATATCGAGCACGATCTGCTCATGCTTGGCGAAGTCGAGTTCCGCACCGTTTATATCGCCCCCGAAGTGGCCCCGCTGCCGCTCGATGCCTGCTCGGTGATCGAGGTTTCCGACCTCATGCGGGCGCTGTTCGAGGCGCTGAGCGAGGCTGACGGCGACGGCCAGGAGGCGTCGCAGCGCCAGCGTCAGGTGACGGCATTGCTACTCACCGAAATCCGCCGCGCGCCGCCGCTCTCACTTGGACTACCGATGCCGAACGACCGGCGCCTGCAAGCCTTGTGTCAGGCGCTGATCGACGATCCCGCCTCCGCGCTCTCGCTGGCCGATTGGGCGGCCCGCGTCGGCGCCAGCGAGCGGACGCTGGCCCGGCTGTTCGTCAGCGAACTCAAATTGAGCTTCGGCGCCTGGCGCCAGCAATTGCGCCTGGCCCGGGCGCTCGACCTGATCGGGCGCGGCCGCCCGTACGGCGAAGTCGCGGCGGAACTGGGCTACGCCAGCCAGGCCGCCTTCTCGGCCATGTTCAAGCGCGCCTTCGGCGTGCCGCCGGGGCGCTTCATGCAGGAACGCAGTACGCCGCCCGCTGGCGAGTTGCATGACGACTGACGAGGGAAGGCTCCAGCCTGAAACTGTCGGCATGTGGCGGACACGGCTACACTTCGCCTTTTGCTGACGGATGCATGACGATGGAACGCTGCCCCTGGTGCGAAGGATTCGACCTCTACCGCGAGTACCACGACACCGAATGGGGCCTGCCGCTACGCGACGACCGCGCCCTGTTCGAATTGCTGATCCTCGAAGGCGCCCAGGCCGGCTTGTCCTGGGCCACCGTGCTCAAGAAGCGGGGACACTACCGGCAGGTATTCGACAACTTCGACCCTCACAAGATCGCCCGCTACGACGAACAAAAAGTCGCCGCCCTGCTGGCCGACCCCGGCATCATCCGCAACCGCGCCAAGATCGCCGCGACCATCCAGAACGCCAATGCCTATTTGGCGCTGACCGCTGGCGGGCAAACGTTCAGTGATTTCCTGTGGTCCTTCGTTGGCGGGACGCCGGTGCAAAACGCCCGGTCATCGCTGGCCGAAGTCCCCGCCAAAACCTCGCAATCCGACGCCCTGAGCAAAGCCCTGACCCGCGCCGGTTTCAAGTTCGTCGGCTCGACGATTTGCTATGCCTTCATGCAGGCAACGGGGATGGTCAATGACCATCTGGTCAGTTGCCCGCGATACGAGGAAGTGCTGGGGCGCTGATTTCTGCGACGCTCATCGCAGCTGCGCATGCTGCTGTCGGTGCCAACTCCATCTGATTCCCGAACTGCCCAGAAGCGCGGTTTTCCCGCCGGGAAAACCGGATAATGGCGGCCAATTCGTTTTGAACGCTATTTTGGAAGCCTCGCATGGAAATCAAGGTCAACTTTCTCGACAAGCTTCGTCTTGAAGCCAAGTTCGACGACTTCACGGTCATCGCCGACCAGCCCATCCGCTACAAAGGCGACGGTTCGGCGCCGGGGCCGTTCGATTACTTCCTGGCTTCATCGGCCCTGTGTGCGGCCTACTTTGTGAAGCTGTACTGCGACACGCGCAACATCCCGACGGAGAACATCCGGCTGTCGCAGAACAATATTGTCGATCCGGAAAACCGCTACCAGCAGATTTTCAAGATACAGGTCGAGTTGCCGGCGGACATTTCGGACAAGGACCGGCAGGGTATCTTGCGTTCCATCGACCGGTGCACGGTCAAGAAGGTCGTGCAAACCGGGCCCGAGTTCGTGATCGAGGAAGTAGAAAATCTGGATGCCGATGCGCAGGCCCTGCTGACGCTGAATCCCGATTCGCAAACCAGTACCTACATCGCCGGCAAGGACCTGCCGCTGGAGCAGACCATCGCCAACATGTCGAGGGTTTTGGCCGACCTGGGCATCAAGATCGAGATCGCTTCGTGGCGCAATCTGGTGCCCAACGTCTGGTCATTGCACATCCGCGATGCGCATTCGCCGATGTGCTTTACCAACGGCAAGGGCGCGACCAAAGAAAGCGCGCTGGCCTCGGCGCTGGGCGAGTACATCGAGCGGGCGAGCTGCAATCACTTCTACAACGACCAGTTCTGGGGCGAAGACATCGCCAACGCGGCCTTCGTGCATTACCCGAATGAACGGTGGTTCAAGCCGGGGAAGAAGGATGCGCTGCCGAAGGGGCTGCTCGATGAATACTGCCTGGGAATTTACAACCCCGATGGTGAGCTGCGCGCCTCGCACCTCTACGACACCAACTCCGGCAATACCGAACGCGGCATCTGCACGCTGCCCTATGTCCGCCAGTCGGACGGCGAGGTGGTGTATTTCCCGACCAACCTGATCGACAACCTGTTCCTCAGTAACGGCATGAGCGCCGGCAATACGCTGGCTGAAGCGCAGGTGCAGTGCCTGTCGGAAATCTTCGAGCGGGCGGTCAAGCGCGAAATCATTGAAGGCGAAATTGCTCTGCCCGATGTGCCGCAGGAAGTGCTGGCGAAATATTCCGGCATTCTGGCCGGCATCGAGGAACTGGAAAAGCAGGGCTTCCCGGTGCTGGTCAAGGATGCGTCGCTGGGCGGCGAATTTCCGGTGATGTGCGTGACCCTGATGAACCCGCGCACCGGCGGTGTGTTTGCCTCCTTCGGCGCACACCCCAGCCTGGAGGTGGCGCTCGAACGCAGTCTGACGGAGTTGCTGCAGGGCCGCAGTTTTGAAGGCTTGAACGATTTGCCCCGGCCAACTTTTGAAAGCAACGCTGTCACCGAGCCGAATAATTTCGTCGAACACTTCATTGACTCCAGCGGCGTGGTGTCGTGGCGCTTTTTCAGCGCCAAGGCCGATTACGAATTCGTCGAATGGGATTTCTCCGGCCACGGCGAAAACTCCAATGCCGACGAAGCCGCCGCCCTGTTCGGCATCCTCGAAGACATGGGCAAGGAAGCGTACATGGCGGTCTACGACCAGCTAGGCGCTACCGCCTGCCGCATCCTGGTGCCGGGGTATTCGGAAATCTATCCGCTGGAAGACTTGATCTGGGATAACACCAACAAGGCGCTAGCCTTCCGTGCCGATATTTTGAACCTGCACAGTCTGGACGATGCCAGCCTGGAAGCGCTGCTAGAGCGGCTGGAAGACAGTGAACTCGATGATTACACGGACATCATCACCCTGATCGGCATCGAATTTGACGAAAACACCGCCTGGGGGCAGCTGACGATTCTCGAATTGAAGCTGCTGATCAATCTTGCCTTGCAGCAATTCGAAGCGGCCAAGGAGCAGGTGGAAACTTACCTGCAATACAACGAGAACACGGTCGAGCGCGGACTGTTTTATCAGGCCTTGAACGTGGTGCTTGAGGTGCTGCTGGATGGCGATCTGGAACTAGCCGATTACGAGGTCAATTTTCGCCGGATGTTTGGCAACCCGCAGATGGATGCGGTGCTGGGCTCAGTGGACGGCAGCGTGCGCTTTTTCGGCCTGACGGCAACGAGCATGCAACTGGAAGGGCTCGACCGGCACCAGCGCCTGATCGACAGCTACAAAAAACTGCACGTGGCGCGGGCCAATTCTGCGCGGTAAGCCAAGATCTGCCCCGGCCGGGGGGCAGTCATGGGGCAAACCTCGGCCGCTCTTACGCCCCATCCTTCTCCAGCTTCAGGGATGCCGAGTTGATGCAGTAGCGTAGCCCGGTCGGCGCCGGGCCATCCTCGAAAACGTGGCCGAGATGGGCGCCGCAGTCGTGGCAGGTGACTTCAGTGCGGATCATGCCGACGCTGCGGTCGACGTGTTCGTCGATCAGTTTTTCATCGTTCGGTGTGTGAAAGCTCGGCCAGCCGCAGCCGGAATCGAACTTGGCTTCGGAACGGAACAGCGGTGCGCCGCAGCAGATGCAGCGGTAGGTGCCGTCGTCGTGGGTGTCCCAATACTGGCCAGTGAAGGCGCGTTCGGTGCCTTTCTGGCGGGTGACGCGGTACTGGGTTTCGTCGAGCTGGCTGCGCCATTCGGCGTCGGATTTTTCGATTTTCGGCATGGTGTTTTCCTTGGCTGGCCTGCTTGGAGTGGCGGGGCAGCAAATAATTCCGCTGATGGTCAGGCTGGCTGGCTTTGGCGCAACTGCGCTACGTCGCGCCCCGGCGGGGTACCGAACATGCGGCGGTATTCACGGTTGAATTGCGAGGGGCTTTCGTAGCCGACGTGGTGGGCGGCCGAAGCGGCGTCTGCATCGCTGACCAGCATCAGGCGGCGGGCCTCATGCAGGCGCATCTGCTTTTGATATTGCAGTGGCGTCATGGCCGTCAGTGCCTTGAAATGGTGGTGCAGCGAGGATTTGCTCATATTCGACAGGCTGGCCAGTCGGTCGATGCTGATCGGCTGGTCGAGGTTGGTTTTCAGCCAGTCGATGGCGCGCACGATCTGGTGGCTGTGGCTGCCAGCCGCCGCCGCCTGCCGCAGGCGCGATCCGAGCGGGCTGGTGAGCAGGCGGTAGAGCAGTTCGCGCTCGATGATCGGGGCGAGCACAGCGATGTCGGCCGGCGTATCGAGCAAGCGGGCGAGGCGCAGGGCGGCGCCCTGAATGTCGGCGCTGATGGTGCCGACGGCAATACCACGGTCAACGGCATCCAGGGCCCGATTCTTGGGAATGGCCGCCGACAGTTCGTTGATTTTCAGCGGGTCGAGAATCAGCCCCAGCCCGAGGTAAGGCTCACTGGCCGAGGCGCAGGTGATGCGTGAGAACATCGGCAGGTCGACCGACGAAATCAGGCAATGCTGGCAATCGTAGTCATAGACCTCATCGCCCACCGTGATGCGCTTGGCGCCCTGAACCATCATGGCGAAAACCGAGGCCATGATGGCGCAGGTCGGCGCATCGGTGGTCGAGCCGCGAAACAGGCGCAGGCCGGGGATCACTGTCTCAACTGCACCGTCATCCGGGCAATGGCGCTGGAGAATCCCGGTCAGCTCCTCGCGCTGGCGAATCAAGGCGGCATTTTCCATGGTGCTGGAATCATTTTGGCGAGGCGGGGTCAGAGCGGCAGTATCCATGGCTGACAGCGTAGCGGTTTTGTTTGCGTCCGACGAGAGGCGATAGAGCGTTTTTGGAGGATCAGGCAATAAGTCTGCACGATTGGGTTATCGCTTGCCGCTTCGTATCGCCCACACTGTTTGCACAAACAGCGATCACACGATTGACCGCTGACCCCATTCCGACGAGGAGCTTGCAGATGATCAAACTGACTATTAACGGCAAGGCACATCAGGTCGATGTCGCACCCGACACGCCGTTGCTTTGGGCCCTGCGCGACACGCTCCAGATGACCGGCACGAAATATGGCTGCGGCCAGGCGCTGTGCGGCGCCTGTACGGTGCACGTCGAAGGCAGCCCGGTGCGCGCCTGCATGACGCCGGTGTCGGCCGTGGCCGGGCGCAAGATCACGACCATCGAAGCCATCGACACCCAGCGTGTCGGCAAGGCCGTGCAGGAAGCCTGGCGCAAGCTCGATGTCGTCCAGTGCGGCTACTGCCAGTCCGGCCAGATCATGAGCGCCGTCGCGCTGCTCAGCCAGAACCGCAAGCCGACGGATGCCGACATCGACAACGCCATGTCCGGCAACCTCTGCCGCTGCGCGACCTACGTGCGCGTCCGCGCTGCCATCCACGAAGCCGCCAAAGAACTGGCCTGAGGAGAATCAGCATGAGCGAAATCATTATTGAAAACCTCAGCCGCCGCCGTTTCCTGCAAGGCAGCGCCGGCCTGACGCTGGGCTTTTGCCTGCCGGCTGTTGCGGCAGCTGCTGCCGGCAAGCTGGGCGCCGTTGCTGCGACCACAGAATCAACGGCTGGCCCTAGGGTCAACACGGAAATCAACGCATTTTTGAAAATTGGCAGCGACAACAGCGTGACCGTCATGTCCAAGCACCTCGAAATGGGGCAGGGCACCTACACCGGTCTGGCCACCATCCTGGCCGACGAACTCGATGCCGACTGGAAGCACGTTCGCGTTGAAGGCGCCGCCGCCGACGCCAAGCGCTACAACAACACCTTCTGGGGCCCGACGCAGGGCACCGGCGGCAGCACGGCGATGGCCAATTCCTGGGATCAGATGCGCAAGGCCGGCGCCGCCGGGCGGGCCATGCTGGTTTCTGCTGCTGCCAAGCGCTGGAAGGTCGGGGCGGCTGACATTGTCGTGCGCGACGGCATCGTCAGCCACGCCGGCAGCGGCCGCAAGGCGAGCTTCGGCGAGTTGGCGCTGGATGCCGCCAATGAAACGGTGCCGACAGACATCAAGCTGAAAGACCCCAAGGATTTTCGCCTGATCGGCAAGCAGGCCAAGCGAAAAGACAGCGCAGCCAAGGTCAACGGCACGGCGCAATTCACGCAGGACGTTTTCCTGCCCGGAATGTTGGTTGCTGTGGTCGCCCATCCGCCGATGTTTGGTGCCACGGTCAAATCCTTCGACGCGACCAAGGCCAAAACGATCAAGGGCGTCGTCGATGTCGTGCAGATTCCGCAGGGTGTGGCCGTGCTGGCCACGGACACCTGGAGCGCCAAGAAGGGCCGCGATGCGCTGTCGGTCAACTGGGACGACAGCAAGGCCTTCAAGCTGGGCAGCGATGAAATCCTCGCCAAGTACAAAGAAATGGCCAAGAAACCCGGCCTCATTGCCGCGAACAAAGGCGACACGGCGAAAACCTTTGCCGGTGCTGCCAAGGTCGTTAGCGCTGCCTTCGATTTTCCCTACCTCGCCCATGCCGCGATGGAGCCGATGAACTGCGTCGTCCAGCTCAAGGCCGATAGCTGCGAAGTGTGGAATGGCGAGCAATTCCACACGGTTGACCAAGGCCGGGTGGCGGCGCTCTTCGGGCTCAAGCTGGAGCAGGTCAAGCTCAATATGCTTTACGCCGGCGGCAGTTTCGGGCGCCGGGCTTCGACGCAATCCGACTACGTGCTGGAAGCGGCGCACATCGTCAAGGCGATCAACGGCAAGGCGCCGGTCAAGCTGGTCTGGCTGCGCGAGGACGACATGCGCGCCGGCTACTACCGCCCGCTGTTCCACCATGCGCTGGAAGCCGCACTCGATGGCAGCGGCAAGCTGGTCGGCTGGCGTCACCGGCTGGTCGGGCAGTCGATCATCACCGGCTCTCCGTTCGAGCCGATGCTGGTCAAGAACGGAATCGACCACGTTTCGGTCGAAGGCGCCGCCAATCTGCCTTACGCCATTCCCAACCTGACGGTCGATTTGCACACGCCGACCGACATCGGCGTGCCGGTGCTCTGGTGGCGCTCGGTTGGCTCCTCGCACACGGCCTATTCGACCGAGGTCTTCCTCGATCAGGTGGCGCTGGCCATGGGCAAAGACCCGGTCGCTTTGCGTTTAGAGCTACTGACCGAGCACCCGCGCCATGCCGGCGTGCTCAAGTTGGCGGCCGAGAAAGCCAACTGGGGAACGCCGCTCAAGGCTGCGGCTGGCGAGCGGCGCGGCCGTGGCGTGGCGGTGCATGAATCCTTCAATTCATTTGTTGCCCATGTCGCCGAAGTGACGATCAAAAAAGACGGCTCAATTCGGGTTGACCGTGTGGTTTCGGCGGTCGATTGCGGCACGGCGATCAACCCGGACAACATCCGTTCGCAGGTTGAAGGATCGGTCGGTTTCGCGCTGTCGGCCGCCATGAGCGGTGAAATCACGCTCAAGGGCGGGCGCGTCGAGCAGGGCAACTTCGATGGCTACCCGATCCTGCGTATCGGCGACATGCCGAAGGTCGAAGTCCATATCGTGCCATCGACCGGCGCCCCGACCGGCATCGGCGAACCCGGTGTGCCGCCGGTTGCCCCGGCTGTCGCCAACGCCATCGCCGCCGCGACCGGCAAGTTCCTGTACAAAATGCCGTTCAACACCGCCGAACTGGTGGCCTGACATGGACAGCCTGGATACACAGGTACTGGACGCCGCCCGAAGCTGGGCGGCAGCCGGACATCGTTTCGCGCTGATCACCGTCGCCCGAACCTGGGGTTCCGCCCCCCGGCCGCCGGGCGCCTGGATGGTGCTGCGCGACGATGGGCAGGTGCAGGGCTCGGTGTCCGGCGGCTGCATCGAGGACGACCTGATCCGCCGTGCCGCAGCCGGTGAATTTGCCGGCGAATTTGGCAAAAACACCCCACGCGTGCTGCGCTATGGCGTCACGGCCGATGAAGCCCATCGCTTTGGCCTGCCCTGCGGCGGTACGCTGGAACTGGTGCTTGAACCGGCGCCCGATGCCGCCTTGCTCGAACAACTCGCCCAGCGTATCGGCACCGGCCAACTGGTGCATCGGCGTGTAGCGCTGGCGACGGGTGCAGTTAGCCTCGAAGGCGGCAGCGCTGGCGACAGCCAGCAATGGGACGGCGAAACACTGGTCACCTTGCACGGCCCGGCCTGGCGCTTGCTGATCATCGGCGCCGGGCAGATTTCTCGCTACCTGGCGACCATGGCGCAGGCCCTCGGCTACCGCGTCTACATCTGCGACCCGCGCAGCGAGTATGCCGACGGCTGGGATGTTCCCGGCACCGAGCGCATCGCCGCCATGCCCGACGATGCGGTCACCGAACTCGGCCTCGACCCGCGCAGCGCGGTCGTCGCGCTGACCCACGACCCCAAGCTCGACGACCTGGCCCTGCTCGAAGCGTTGAAGTCACCGGCCTTCTACGTCGGCGCGCTCGGCTCGCAGGCCAACAACAGCAAACGTCGCGAACGCCTGTTGCAGTATTTCGACCTGTCGCAGGCCGAAGTTGACCGCCTGCACGGCCCGGTCGGTCTGCCCATCGGCAGCCGCACCCCGCCGGAAATCGCAGTGTCGATTCTGGCCGAAATGACGGCAGTGAAAAATGGGCAAAATTTCCGGTCGACCGTGGGAATGAATGACCACCAAGCTGATCCCTACGCCTGCCGCGTCGCATGAAGCAAATCGTCGGCATTCTCCTGGCAGCGGGCAGCAGCCGGCGCTTCGGAGCCGACAAGCGGCTGCACCCGTTGCCCGACGGCACGCAGATGGCGCTTGCCTCCGCCCGCAAGCTGGCCGCTGCCTGTGCGAGAACGGTCGTGGTAATCCGTCCCGGTGACACGGCGCTGGAAACAATGCTGGCGGCAGAAGGGCTGGAAACTGTCGTTTGCCCCGAAGCGGCGCAGGGCATGGGCCACAGCCTCAGCTGTGCCGTCGCTGCCAGCGTAGAAGCCGATGGCTGGCTGGTCGCGCTGGCCGACATGCCCTACATCCAGCCGGCCAGTTACCGCGCCGTGCTTGACGCCCTGCAAGGCGGCGCCAGCCTGTCCAGGCCAAGCTGTGACGGACAGATGGGCCACCCGGTCGGCTTCGCCGCAGCGCATCTCGGCGCGCTCCTGGCGCTGACCGGCGACCAGGGCGGAAGGGCTATTCTCGACGCCCATCCAGCCGCGCTGGTGGTCTGCCCGGTCGATGATTCCGGCGTCCTCAAAGATATCGATCAGCCCGCCCAGATGGCCCTTTCGGCGGTGCAGATGAGCGCTTTCCCGAACTAGTCTGCGATCCGGCAAGGGCTGCAGCCCGGGGCGATCTGGGCTATGATTCAGCAATTGCCGAGGACCTACGCGATGAACCCAACTCCCCTGACCGATGCCGACCTTGACCGGCTTGAAGAACTGCTCGAAGCCGAAATTTTTGAAGGCGAGGCCATGCGCCTCGACGAAATCCAGGCCATGCTCTGCGCCGTCGTCAGCGCCCCCGAGCCGGTCGCTCCCGCCGTCTGGCTGAGCGAAGCGCTCGGCAAGGGCCTCGAAGCCGGTGGCAACCCTGAAGTCGAAGCCGCACTCGAACTGCTCATGCGCCTCAATAACGACCTCGCCGCCGCCCTGATGGCCGATGAAACCATCGCCCCGGTACTCTATCCGCTCGACGAAAGCTGCGAAGAATACGACTACGCCGCCTGGGCCGACTCCTACGTGTTCGGCGCCGGCCTGGCCGGCGACTGGTACGAAATGGCAGGCAAACACGCCGACGACCTTTCCGAACTGCTCGAACCGCTGTTCCTGCTCAACGGCATGCTCAAGGAAGACGCCGAAAAGACCGGCGAACGCTGGTTCCCGCCCGCCGAAGAAGCCCGCCTGGTCGCCGACATCCAGGAAAACCTCCCGGTTATCGTCCAGACCCTGTACAACTTCTGGCGCAACAAGCGCACCGGCGGCACCGTCCAGCGCGAAGGCGAAAAAGCCGGCCGCAACGACCCGTGCCCCTGCGGCAGCGGCAAGAAATTCAAGCAGTGCTGCGGTAGCCCGGAAAAGCTGAACTGATCGGCGGCTGATTTGCTGTGGCTAATCCTCTAGAAGCCCCGAAAGGGGCTTCTGTTTTTCCAGGCCGGGAAATTTCTGCATTCGGCCAAGAGAGGTCGATGGCGATGCTGGCTAAAAGCAGTCGTTAAGACGCCTACGAGGTATGTATTTAGACTAGACTTGTGCGTTCTGTTTTTCGGTGCCCATGCATTCCGCAATCCGATTCCAGCCATCCGTTCAAACAATCTTGTCAGGGAGAAATCGTGGATATCGTCGCAGTTATCAACTACAAAGGCGGAGTCGGAAAGACAACCGTAACGTCAAATCTCGCGGCTGAACTCGCCTTCCGTGGCAATAAAGTTCTGCTAATTGACACTGACGCTCAAGCCAGTCTCACATTCTCATTTGTTACACCCGACGAATGGGATACCAAACACAAGGACTCCAAGACCATTAAGTCTTGGTTTGATGCGGTTAGCCAGGGCTCCGAACCACCGAGCCTTACTTCATTCGTAATTACTCCGCCGAGCGCGAACGCCGTTGTAAAGTCAAAGGGAGGCAGAATTGATCTGATCTGCTCACATCTTGGTCTAATCAATGTCGATCTAGAACTTGCCACCCTTTTGGGCGGAGTAAGCCTTCAGCAGGCAAAGCGCAATTACATAAAGGTTCATGGCAAGCTTCGGTCGGCGATCAAGGAGCTTACTGACACAGCCGACTACGATATCGTGCTGATCGACTGCCCACCTAACTTCAATATTGTCACGAAAAACGCTATCGTCGCAGCTGAGAAAATCCTTATTCCCGCCAAGCCTGACTACCTGTCAACACTGGGTATCGATTACCTTCACCGTAGCGTGAATGATCTTGTACGTGAGTTCAACGAATACGCCGAACTTGACACAGAAACCGAAGAAATTTCTCCGGAAATTTTAGGGGTCGTCTTCACAATGATCCAGATAACCAGCGGCCAGCCGATCGCCGCGCAAAGACAGTTCATTTCTCAAACGCGTCGTCTTGGAGTAAAAGCCTTCGATAGCTTCTTCCGTGAGAATAAGACCATATTTGCTGACGCTCCCCAGAACCTACGTCCGGTAGTGCTAAATCATTATTCAGCCGGTACTCACTCTGACGTCGTAACTGAGATTGAAGGGTTTGTGACAGAGTTTGAAACGGCGCTGGATGAGGCCGAACTATGAGTGCAGAAATAAACTTTCGTATAGCTTTTCGGCGAATTGCAGAAGCTCTTGAATCATTGTCAGAGGATGATCTGAGGAAACTTTCCGACCCTCTTTATTCGGTTGAGGTAAAGGCAATCCGCCGTCGTGCCAAGGACGATTCAAGCTTTCTGCCTCCGGATGCATCGGCAGAGGAAACAATTGCGCAAATCACAGCGTCATCTAGTCGTCAAGTTGCGCAGGCGCTATTAGATACAAAATTTCCGTCGAAGAAGGCGCTTGAGATCATTGCAAGAAAGCTCGATATCCCGATTATTCGGTATGACAAGGTAGAAGATCTTCGAGACAAAATTGTTGAGGCAACGGTGGGGGCCAGAATTCGTTCGCAGGCTATTCAAGGGACTGGGTCTTAACCTGTCAGCTCAACGAGTATCAATGTCAGTCTGTTGATGCTCGTTGAAAGGCGGCTTTCCTTATTCGTGGCTGGCAACAAAGGGCACAGCTGAGCCATCCGCAGGCGTTCTGCGATAAGAAATGCCGGTAGGTTTCGCGCTGAAATGCTGGCTGCTCTGAAGCTCAGGATGCCATGCCCCCAAGGACATCCCGGTGACAGCATGAGAAGCCGACTAGAGGTCGCCGCCTTGTTGTTGCGCCTGGGCGAGGCGTTTGGCTTGCCAATTCTGGTCGGGTGCGGACCCGGTCGTCGGGATTGGGGCTTGCTGGGGCTGGTTTTTGGCCACGGCTAGCGTTCGGCGATGGTCAGCGGGGTGATGTCGGTGCGGCAGAGTCCTGCCAGTTCGGCTACGACGCGATTGATTCCGTTGCCTACCAGCCACCAGGCTTGCCCGTAGGAACGCACGGTAACGCCGTGCTCGGTGCACAGTTGAATCGCCTTTTGGCGCAGTTCTTCGATTTTGCTTGTCATTTGAATTCCGTTTTATTTATGTCTCCCACGGTCACGACTCTAGCTGTTATTTATTTCAATTTTTTTAAGGTTGCTGATTGTTGAACATGGAGCCAGCCGTCTATGGTCTCGATTTGCCAAGGCTCGATAAAAAAGGCCGTTCATTCGAACGGCCTTTTTCGCATTTAACCCAGGTCGACCGGGACGAATAATCGTGAATCGCCGCGTTCGAGCAGGATGGCGGCTTTCTTGCCGGATTTGGCGATGATGCCGCGTAGTTGCTCCGGGCTGGCGATGGGTTGGCCGTTGACCGAGACGATGATGTCGCCGGGGCGGATGCCGGCGCGGGCTGCGGGGCCGCCGGCTTGTTCGACGAGGACGCCGCCTTTGACTTCGGCCCGGCGTTGTTCTTCGGGCGTCAGTTCGCGGACGGCGATGCCGAGGCGGCTTTTGTCGTTGGCGGGTTGTTCGGCGCTGGCGACTTTTTCATCGGCGAAGACGCCGACCTGGACGTCGATGTCGCGGTTCTGACCCTTGCGCCAGACTTGCAGGCGGGCGCGTTCTCCGGGCTGTTTGGTGGCGATGGCGGCGGGGAGCTCGCCGGCGGCGCTGATCGTCTTGCCGTCAACGCCGAGAATGACGTCGCCCGGTTCCAGTCCGGCCTTGGCGGCGGGGCTGCCTTTTTCGATGGAGGAGACCAGGGCGCCAGCAGGTTTGGCCAGGCCGAAGGTGTCGGCGAGCGACTGATTGACTTCCTGGATGCTGACGCCGAGTTTGCCGCGCTGGACCTTTCCATTCGCGACGATCTGTTTCTCGACGTTCATCGCCACTTCGATGGGGATGGCGAAGGAGAGGCCCTGGTAGCCGCCGCTGCGCGAGTAGATTTGCGAATTGATGCCGATGACTTCGCCGTTCATATTGAACAGCGGGCCACCGGAATTGCCGGGGTTGACCGCGACGTCGGTCTGGATGAACGGGACGTAGCTGCCGTCCGGCAGGCTGCGCGACTTGGCGGAGACGATGCCGGCGCTGGCGCTGCTTTCAAAGCCGAAGGGAGAACCGATGGCGAGCACCCATTCGCCAACCTGGGTGGTGGCAGAGGCGCCGATGCGCACGGTGGGCAGGGCCTTGCCGTCGATCTTGAGCACGGCAACGTCGCTGGCCTTGTCGAGGCCGAGCACTTTGGCCTTGAATTCGCGGCGGTCGTTGAGCTTGACGACGACTTCGCTGGCGCCGTCGACGACGTGGGCATTGGTCAGCACGATGCCGTCGGCGCGAACGATGAAGCCGGAGCCGACGCCCTGGGTTTGCTGTTGGCTTTCCGGCACCGGGCCACGGAAGTGGCGGAAGAACTGATAGAGCGGGTCGCTCGGATCGAGTTGCGGCAAGCTGGGGGCAGCGGCCGTCTTGCGTGTGCCGGATACGCCGATATTGACGACGGCCGACCCGTTGGCGGCGACGATGCTGCGCATGTCGGGCAGGCCGGCGGGCGCCGCGACAGGGGCAGGTGCGGCTTGGGGGGCAACGGCGGCGACGGGCTGAGCGGCGGCTTGCGCGTCGCCAATCGGCTGGTATTGGCCCAGCGCGTAGGCACCGCCCAAGGCAGCGGCGAGGGCTACGGCGATTGTGGTCATCCTGAGGGAATTTCGTTTCATTGCTTTCTCCTGGCGAATTCGGGCAACCCTCAGTTTTGGGCGGAAGCGGGAGTTTTTGATGGGTGTTTTTGCGACGATTTGTATCAAAATTTTACTGCCCGGGCTCCCGGCGCGTTGTTCTCACCATTCCCACGGTCAACCGGAAAAATCGACCAAAAATGAAATGAGATGGTGTTCGACTGCAATTTGTCATAAGTCCGTAACGCGTCGCGCTTAATTTCGGGAAATTCCAAACCGACCCGCGCTGACATGAACGCTCCCGCTCCGCAGAACCTGGCCGTACCCGCCCTCAATCTGACCCTCAAGGACCGCATCGACCAAAAGATTTTCGATGCGCTGTACTCGCGTTCGCTGGTCTACAACACCTGCTGGGAAGACCCGGCGGTGGATCGCCAGGCGCTGCATCTCGGACCGCAGGATACGGTCATGGTCATCACCAGCGCCGGTTGCAATGCGCTCGACTACGCCCTGCAAGGGCCGGCCAAGGTGCATGCGATCGACGCCAATCCGCGCCAGAACGCGCTGCTCGAACTCAAGATGGCGGGTATCCGCAAACTCGGGTTCGACGATTTCTTCGCCATTTTTGGTAACGGCTTTCACCCCAATGTCAAGACGATCTACCGCCACCAGTTGCGGCCCGAACTCTCCGATTTCGCCAAGACCTACTGGGATCGCCGCTACAACTGGTTTGCCAGCCGTCACGGCAGTTTCTATTTTCATGGCCTGGCCGGCTTCGTGGCGCGTGGCTTCCGCACTTATTTCCGCATGCGGCCGGCGCTGGCGCAGCGGGTCACCGAGCTGTTCGCCTCGACCAATCTCGAAGAACAACGCCAGATTTACGACGAAAAGATTGCCGCCGAGTTGTGGACGCCGGTCATCAACTGGGTGCTCAACCGCCAGCTGACCATGAGCCTGCTCGGCGTGCCGCATCCCCAGCGCCGGCTGGTTCAGGGGCAGCATCCGGGCGGCGTTTCGGGATTCATCCGCGATGCTATCGAATACGTTTTCCGCAACCTGCCGGTCAGCGAGAACTATTTCTGGCGTGTTTACCTCACCGGCAGCTACACCCGCGAGTGCTGTCCTTCGTATTTGAAGGAAGACAATTTCATGGCCCTCAAGGGCGGCCTGGTCGATTGCATCGAGCCGCACACCTGCACCGTCACCGAATTCCTGCAGGCTGGCAGCGAGCCGATCACCCGCTTCGTGCTGCTCGACCACATGGACTGGATGAGCTGCTACTACCCGGAGGCCCTGATCGAGGAGTGGGATGCCATCTTCGAACGTGCCGCGCCGTCGGCCCGCCTGCTGCTGCGCAGCGCCCACGCCCATCCACCTTTCCTCGACTGGGTGACGGCCGGCCCGCAACGCAAGCCGCTCGCCGACATGTTGAACTACGAAACCGCGCTGGCCGACCGCCTGCAAGGCGACGATCGCGTCCATACCTACGCCGGGTTTGTCGTTGCCCAGGTGGCGGAACATGGCCGCCGCTGATCTCGCCGCCGACGCCCGCATCCTGTGGCGTCTGCTGCGCGGGCAGCCGAAAACGGGCAGCCATGCCGAGCGACTGCAAGCCTTCTATGCGCCGCAAGCGGACCGCTACGATGCCTTTCGCGCTCGCCTGCTGCACGGCCGGCAAGCGCTGATCGAACGGCTTGAGCTCCAGCCCGGCGCCCGCGTCGTCGAACTCGGCTGCGGCACGGGCAGTAGCCTGCAGCGAATCGGCGAGCGGGCGGCGCAATTCGCCAGCTTCGACATGGTCGACCTCTGCCCGGCCTTGCTTGACGTCGCCCGCCAGCGGGCAGCCGGATTCGAGCGGATACGCGTCATCGAGGCCGATGCCACGACCTGGCAACCGGATCAGCCGGTCGATTTCGTTTTCATGTCCTATGCGCTAACCATGATTCCCGACTGGTCACGGGTGATCGCCAACGCCGAGGCCATGCTGGCGCCGGGCGGGCGCATCGGTGTCGTCGACTTTCATCTGCCCGAGGATGGCAACTGGCTGGGAAACCAGCTCTGGCGCACATGGTTCGGGCATGACGGCGTGCATTTGTCGGGCGAACATCTGCCCATGCTCAAGCGCCTGTTTGCCGAGCGTTCGTGCACCGAGCGGCGGGCGCCGGTGCCTTATTTACCGGGTTTCCGGGCGCCGTACTATTTGTTTATCGGCGAGCGGCAGCGCAAAACGGGGGAGTCGGGTGAAGTGGCGACGTCTCAATCTGGCGAGCTGCCAGAGTGGCTGAGGAAAAAAGTCGCCTGAGGCTGAGGCGGGCGCCGGTTTAGCCCTGCGCTTCGAGCAGCACGGTATCGTCGTGCGAATAGGCCGGCGCACAGCAGCACAGGATGATCAGCGCCGATTCGCCGTTGTTCTCAAGGCAATGCGGCGTTCCGGGGGCAATCACGATGCTGTCGCCCGGCGCGATGGTGAAAGTTTCATCACCCAGTGTCATGACACCGGTGCCGTGGGTGACGTGGTAAATCTCCTCGGTGCGCCGATGGAGGTGGAGGATCGTTTTGCACCCCGCCGGAATCAGCGCTTCAGCCAGGCTCTGGTTGCGGGGCGCGTGCTGGCTCGGATGGAGCAGCTCACGAATTTCCGAGCCGTCCTTGGTGACGTAGGGGGCGGCTTGTTGGCGAGCGGTTTTGCGGATCACTTGCCCGCCCACGGCTGGATGGGCACTGTCGAAATCGAGTTGGCCGGCGCGCCTTCGATAATTTTGCGGCTGATCGCCATGTAAACCAGCACGTTGCGCTTTTTGTCCAGAAAGCGGTGGATGTTCGTTTCCTTGAAGAAAATCGAGGTGTCTTCGCTGAACACGATTTCATCGTCCGGCAGCTTTGCCGGCAGCGTAATCGGGCCGATCTGGCGGCAGGCGATGGAGAACTGCGAGGGATCTTCAGCCAGCCCGAAGCTGCCCTTGACGCCGCCGGTGCGCGCCTGGCTGACGTGGCAGGTGACGCCGGGAACCTTGGGGTCATCATAGGCATAGGCGCAAACCCGGTTGTTGGCACCAATAAGCTTCCAGGTGGTCGTTGCGCAACCGACTTCTTCGGCTGCAACGGGCACGGCGAAAATCGTGGCGGCGAGGATGGAAAGGCGGGCAAGTGGCAGGTGGTAGCGTTTTTTCATGGTGTTGTCTCTTCTAGGCTGGTGAGGAACTCACTGCCCTTGCGGCGACCTTCGGCCTGCAGGGTGTTGATGAATTCCGGGCTGCGGTCGAGTTTGGACGGGTAGTCGAGTTCGAGTTGCAGCGAAATGTGGCGGATGTCGACGTGCTTGATGTGATCGGCGTGCAGCCATTTTTTGTCTAGCCATTCGTTGGTCTGGCGAACAAAAAAGAGTTCCTGGTTGAGCGAGAGATTGCCGGCTAGTTCGTTGCGGCGATCGTAGATGTCGCTGCCCGACTTGGGCTCGCTTGAGCGGGTTTCCGGGTTGATCTGGATGACCCAGATTTCGTCGGGCTTGGCATCGCGGCTTTGCAAGCCGGAGAGAAAGCCGCGGATCGGCGGATTTTGTGAGAACAGGCCATCCCAAAAAACGCCCTGGCCAATGGGCACGGCGCGGAACAGTTCGGGAATGGCGGCCGAGGCGAGCAGGGCTTCGACGGAAATGCCAGTATCCGGGGCGGTGGCCTTGCTGTTGAAGACGGCAAAGTTCCCCGACAAGACGTCCACCGCGCCGACCATGAGGGCAGGCGAGTCGGTGCTGACGAGTTGGGGCAAACGCTCGAATTGAATGTGCTCTTTCAGCGTTTTTGCCAGGAAATCCTGACCCGTATTCGGTAGCAGGTAGGGGCTGATTTCCGGTGTGGGGAAAAAATTTCGATGGCGCTGCAGGCCGACCAGGTACTGGTTGCTCAGGCGGTCGGGGAGCAGGGTGGCGCTCATTTTTTGCCAGAACGACGCCAGCAGTTTTGCCCCTTGCCTGGGATCGCCGAGCAGCAGGCCGTACCAGGCAAGGGCAGCACACAGCGCGCCGCCCGAGGTGCCGGACAGGCCGTGAATGCGATAGCGCGAGGTGTCCAGGTTATTGAGCAAGGTTTGCAGCACCCCGGCGGTGAAGGCCGTGTGGCTGCCGCCGCCCTGGCAGGCGATGGCCACCGTTTTGGGCGGGGGGGTTGGGGATGAAGCGGAGGGCGGGTTCATGGTGGGAGTCGCGACGATTCGAATCTGTCAGTTTGCCACGTTTTCGCCGTTACTCGATGACGTTGGCACGAATTGACCGAGGTGCCAAAGGCGTCATCTTGCCGACGTGCTTGGCCAGGATTTTGTAGGTGTCGCGGTCGAAGGGCGGACGCCGGGCATCGAGCAGGGTGTGCAGGTCGTCATCCGATCTGGCCGTGCCGAGATAGCGCCAGGCTTCGATCAGGTGAACCTCTTCACCTTCGCGGATCAGCGCCGGGCCGGTGAACGGCCAGGAAACCAGTTTCAGGCCAACGAGGGCAGAAATCAGGCGTACCGTGTGTTTGGCGCAGGGCTCGTTGCCCACGCAGGCGCCTTTGCAGCGGCGAAGCTGGTGGCCGAAACAGGGCTTGCCGGGCTTTGCTTTTTCCAGCCCGAGCAGCACGTCGCACAGGTGGTGCGATTCGGCCAGCGCGCGCAGCACGTTGTTGGCTTCCTTGGTGCTCTTGAAGAGACCGTAGCAGGCGGTCGTCGCGCTGGCGTCAATGTCGGCCAGCGCCACCAGTTGCGGCCGCAGCCAGCCTTCGCCTTCATCGATCAATGTCCAGGTGCACGCCTCGTCGTTCTTGCGCAGTTGCCGGTTATTCGCAGGCTGCAAGGTCTTGATCAGTGCCGATTCCCTGAGCAGGGCGCCGATTTCGCCGGCGGTTTCGATCCAGTCAATCCGCTTGACCTGCTGCGCCAGTTCCATTTCCTTGGCCGAACTGTGGTCGCCGGCGAAATGCGAGAGGACGCGCTGGCGGATGTCCTTGGCCTTGCCAATGTAAAGCGGCAGGTTGTTTTCACCGTAGAAAAGATAGACGCCGGGCACTTCCGGCAATTCGTCGATGATGCCGGCGTCGAGATGCGGCGGCAGGCTAGGATGGGCGTTCTGTGCCTTGAGCGCGGCCTCTATGTCGTCGATGCTGCGGTCAACGTGAATTTTTTGCCAAAACTGAAAGATCAGCTGGGCATCGGCCAGCGCCCGGTGGCGGGCGGCGGCTTGCAGGTCGTGACGCTCGATCAGGCTGTCGAGATTGTGCCGCTTGTGCTCCGGAAAAAGCGCGCGCGACAGCTTGACGGTGCATACCACTGAGGCGCGGAAGGTGACGCCGAGGCGCTTGAATTCGTTTTTCAAAAAACCGTAGTCGAAACGGGCGTTGTGGGCGATGAACAGCCGTCCTTCCAGCCGCTTCATCGCTTCGGCGGCGACTGCCTCAAACGGCGGCGCGGCGGCCACCATCTCGTTGCTGATGCCGGTCAGCTGCTCGATGAAGGGCGGAATCGGCTGGCCGGGATTGACCAGTTGCTGCCATTCGCGCACCGAGCCGTCGGCGTCGACTTCGACAATGCCGATTTCGGTGATGCGGTCGTGGGTGGCGGTGGCGCCGGTGGTTTCAAGGTCGACGAAGGCGAGGGGGCGCATGGTGCGGCGGACAGAGTCAGGGGCGCAGATGATAGCGTTTTCTGGCGCGGCCAAGCTTATTGGCAGTTTTATTGGCAATTCGTTGGCACGGCGAGCACCTGCCCGGGAATGTCGCGAGTGGCGACTTCGGGCAGGCGTTGCAGGCAGTAACGCCGGCCGTCGGCGTGGGTGACGCGGAGCAGGTCGGGGCCACGTTGTTCAATTTTTGTTTCGGATGCGACGGTGGCGGTTGCGCGCTCAAGCGGCGTTGGCGGCGGCGCGTGGCGGGCGCTGGGTGCGAACATCGGGTCGAGCATTTGCCGACGGCCGGCCGCGTTGAGTTCTGCTTTGCTGCGTTCGAGCAGGTCGCCGGTGTCGACCGGCGTCAGGGGCGGAGGCTGGGTCAGATAAATATTGCCTGGCGGCGGTGTGGGGTTTGGGTGGCTGACTGCCGGCAGCTTGCTTACGTTGCGCGCCACGCTGCTCGGCTGGGCGTATTGCGGTGCTCGCTTGGGCGCAAATTCGCCCGGCTCGGCGGGCTTTTGACTGGCGATTTTCAATTCGGCCGAGAATGTTGTCGTCCTGCGGTCAACCGGAAAAAACGGCTGAAAATCAGGATTCACCAGCAAGGCCAGCCCGTGCACCAGCACTGAAAGCAGCAGAAATTGCGGCAAGCCAAAGCGGCGCCACCGGCTACCGCCGAGTCGCCATTCAACCGGCCAGTTTGGGCTGGCCAAAAGCCGGTGCATCGCGGGTGTCCTGGCCGATCGGCAGCAGCCGGTGCAAGGCCTGAACGTAGGTTTGCAGCGCAGCCAGCCCAGCCGGCGTCAGCACATAAAACGACTGCGGGCGGCCGTTGCCGATTTCCTTGCGCACCGCCACGTAGTCCGCGGCCAGCAGCTTTTTCAGGTGGGCATCAAGATTGCCGTCGGAGACGCCAAGCTGACGTTTCAGGTCGCTGAACGTCTGCTCGCCGGCCCCGGCAAGAAAGGCCACCAGCTGCGTGCGCAGGGGCTGGTGGAGCAGGGAGTCGAGTTCTTCCATGATTTTCCTGGCGCCGGTTTCCGGCGCCGCTGAAGAGGCTGTCGATGAGTGGGATGGCGTTGCAGCAATCAGCGCAGGTTGAATTCTGCCGCCAGTTCGCCCGGGCTTTGGCCGTCGCGTTTGCCGTGCTTGTCGCCGGGCAAGGCCAGCCAGAATTTGCCGCCGATCTTGTCCTGGCCGTTGCTCCACGTTTTGCCGTCGAAACTCACCAGGTCGCGGTAGGTGTAGATGCCCTGCTTGATCTGGACATTCAGGCGGGCCTGGTCGGGCTTGCTGAACAGGCTGCCGTCAATTTTGGCGATGACCGGCAGATCGACGCCGGCCGGATAATAAAGCACAAAATTGCCATCAGCTGGCGCCGGTTGGCCAAAGCGGACAACCGGCAAACGGGAGATTTCTTCCGGCGACGGGCCGGTCAGGCTGGCGCAGGCAGACAGGGAGAGGGCAATGATGGCGATGCCGAGCGGGGTTTTCATGGGGCGTACTCCGGGTGGGAAAAATCAGTGTTGGCGTAGTTGAACGATCAGGTTGCTGGACACCACCGGGCCTTTTTCCGGCGTCAGGTCGGCCTTGATCCAGGGAATGGTGATCCAGCGAACCTGGCGGGCGAGTTGCCAGCTTTCACCGGCAAAGCGGGCGTCGCCGGTCAGCTTGCCGTCGTGCATCATCAATTCGATTGGACGGTTCAAGACCAGCGGCAGCACTGGCCTTTGGCCATCGGTGACGAAAATGTCGCCGCTCAGCTCAATTTCGACCGGGATGCTGGTGCCCGCCGGGAGGGTGACGCTGCGGTAGCCCTTCGGCGGAGCGAGATTGCTGCGAAAGTCTGCCAGCGATAGCGGTTCCGATTCAATCCGGGGTGCCGCGTGTACGCGCTGCTCGACCCAGAGCGGGATAACAAGCACGGCCGCCAGCCAGATCAACATCTGGCCAAGGCGAACGCCGGCCGGACGATGCTGGCCGCGGTCGAGCATCATGGCGAGCAGCGGCAGGCCGATGCCGAAAACGGCGGTCGCAATCCAGCGCATGGTTTCATAGGGCAGTTGGGCGACGAGGCTGCCGATACCGATCACGATGGTGACGGCGCCCACCCATTCCAGCAGTTCCTCGGAAAACAGCCCGTGCAGGTAAAGGCTGAGGCCGAGCATGACTAGCCAGACGGCGCACAGCATGTAGCCGCCGCCGTAGAAAAACATGCCGAAGGTCGTCAGCACGGCCAGCGCCATGAGCAGCCACCAGACTTTCTGCACCTGGCGATGAATAAACGACCACGCCTCATCGCGCGCCTGTTTGACGCGTCGGGTCCACAACCAGTCGATAGCGGCGACTGTGGTCAGAACCGTAACGAGCAAGGCGAGCCAGGCGAGGGCGCGTTGATTGACGTCGGGAATCTGGGCCGGCGTCAGGATGAATTCGGACAATGCGAATAGGAGCCCTGCAGGAATGCCCCACATCAGCAGACTGTGCCGCTCAATGCGCAGATTGCGATGCCCGGCCGAAAGCATGGCGTGAATGGCGTTGATTTGTTGGGCTGCGGGTGAGGACATTGTTCGATCCTTTTGACTCTGTTTTGCAGAGTTTATAGCTCTGCAAAACAGAGTGTCAACGCATTTGCATAGAAAATCGGGCGCGGAATTGTCAGGTCTGCCCGGTGAGCTCTATTGGTCGTGATTGGCCTTAAGCGCTGGCCTGGCGCGGCAGCGGGAAGGCGGGCTTCCCGGCTGGATTGGATACCCGGCGAAGGCGCCGGGTATCCGGGTGAATCGTTCAGCCTTTAGCGGCGGCTACGGACGCAACCGTGGCCATTCAACTGAAAGGTGTTCAGGTTGTTTTGCGGGCAGAAGCTGATGCTGCCTTCGGCAACCACGTCGATGGTGGCGCCGTAGAAAATGCCCGTTCCCCATCTGAGTTTGGTCATGTGCTCGGTGACCGAAAAGGCGCACGGCGTACCGTCCGGTGCGGTGTCCAGAACGCCGGTGATTTGTGCCACATCCTGATTGGTCTTGAAGGATTCGATCAGTTCAAAAACGGCGGTATGGTTCAGCGTGCTGGCTCCCGTCGTCAGATCCTGCGCCGTCACCTTGCCGAGCAAGGCGCCGCAGTCGTCAAACACTTCACGACCATCGGCCGCAACCATGGTCAGGCAGATCTGGCCGACCTGCTTGGTTGGCGAGACATTCAGCGTGCTGACGCGGCCAGTCACGGTAGTCGGCGTAAAACCTGCCGCGCATTGCTGCGCCTGACCCACCGCCGGCAGGCAGAGGAGTGCGGCAAGAACGGATAGAGACAGTCTTGTGTGCATTTGATTTTCCTTGTTTTTGGCTGACGTTGAGTGGGGGCCTTCCGACGGCAGGCGCCGCGTAAGAGTATATCGCCCGATCCATGCAAAAAGGTTTCAAGCGCGGCGTGAGTTTTCGCCGGTCGTTGGCGGCTAGACGACCAGCCGCGAGTACCCGACGCCGCCGCCTTTTTCGACCCGAATCTGCGCTGCGATGCGTTCCTTCATGCCTTCGACATGGCTGATGACGCCGATCATCTTGCCGCTGGCGTTCAGGCTGTCGAGTGCATTCAGGGCAATTTCCAGCGTGTCGCCGTCGAGCGTGCCAAAGCCTTCGTCGAGGAAAAGGGAGTCGATGGAAGTCTTGTGGCTGACCAGGTCGGAGAGGGCGAGGGCGAGTGCCAGGCTGACCAGGAAGCTCTCGCCGCCGGATAGGGTGCGCGTGTCGCGGGCGACTTCGCCTTGCCAGCTATCGACGATGTCGAGTTCCAATTCGCCGGTGGATTTGCGGCGCAGCAGGTAGCGGCCGTGCAGCTTGGCAAGATGGCGGTTGGCGAGGAGGAGCAGGTGGTCGAGGGTGAGGCCCTGGGCGAACTTGCGGAATTTGTCGCCCCTGGCCGAGCCGATCAGGCTGTCGAGGCGCTGCCAGATGTCGGCTTCGGCGGTTTGCTTGGCGATTTCGGCGAACAGGGCTTGCTGATTCTGGCGGGCTTGTTGGTCGCGGGTGAGGAGGGCGCGTTGGGCGCCTAGTTGTTCGCTCAGGGCGCGGCGGCGGGCTTCTAGTTGGGTTAGGGCTTCTTCCAGTTCGGCTAGCGGCGGAATGAACCCATCCCCCTCCCGGCCGCCCCCTTGTCCCAAGGGATACCGTCCCTGCGGGACATAAAAGGGGAGAGGAAAACCATCCTCAGCCGGTGCCCTTGCTCCTTCCCCTTCAAAGGGACGGTTGGGGTTGGGATGGGTTGAGTTCGGCGGGTTGCTTTGCAGGCGTGACAGTTTTTCGCTGGCGGCCTTGAGGACGGCGGCGGCTTGTTGCTGCGCCAGTTGCCGGGTTTCCTTGATTTGCTGCAGGCGCAGGCGTTCCTCCGGTGGCAGCAGCGCGGCGCTGTAGGCGGTTAGGTCGGCGAAGGGGCTGGTGGTGAGGGCGGTTTGCCAGGCGGTTGTGGCTTCGGCGTGGGCTTTTCGTTGCTGCGCTAAATTGGCGTCAAGTTGCGCCTGGCGGCCTTGTTGGGCGGCGAGTTGGCGGGTTAGTTCGGCGATGGCGTCGGCGCAGCGGGCGAGGGCGGTTGCCGGATCGTCGGTGAACGGTTCGGGATTTGAATTTTGGCCGATATTTCCGGTTGACCGTGAAAATCGGAGGTTGGCCAGTTGTTCTGACCAGTGCGTGGCCTGGGCTTGCGCCGCGTTGAATTGTTCCTGTTGTTTGACGAGGGTTTCGGCGAGTTCGTGGCGGCGTTTCTGAGTTTGCTGCCAGTGCTGCCATTCGCCGTCGCGTTCCTGCAGCCAGGCGGCGGGTTCGGCGGGGATTTGGTAGCCGGCGGCGGTCAGCGTGGCGCTCAGTTTTTCGTCGAGTTCGGCTTGTTCCTGAACCAGTGCCTGCATGGATTTGGCGAATTCGGTCTGGCGTTGCTGGTCGGTTTGCGCGGTCTGTTGCAGCAGATTGAGCTGGTTGCTGGCGTTGAGCAGGGTTTGGGCGGCGTCGGCGGCGGTTTTGCGGGCGGCGTTCAGGGCTTGTTCGCCCTGGTCGGCGGCTTGCAGGCGCAGGGTGAATCGGGCCAGCGCCTGTTCGGCGGTGCTGCGGGCGGTAGCGAAGTTTTCGGGCTCCTGCCAGCTGTCATCCGCCAGCGGAGTTGCCGTGGCGAGGCGGGCGAGCAGTTCGGACCATTCCGTTTGCAGGCGGCTTGCTTCCTGCGTGGTCTTGGCCTGCTGGGCCAGCCATTCTTTTTGCGTGGCTTGCGTGGCGGCTTGATTCGCCCTTGCTTGCAGGCCGTTTTCCTTGAGTGCGTCGAGTGCCGCCACCTTTTCCTTGAGGGCAGTTTCGGTGGCGGAAATGTCTAGCGCGGCATAGTCGGCGATGGCCGGGTGGTCGTGCGCGCCGCACAGCGGGCAGGCTTCGCCCGGCTGCAGTTGGCGGCGATGGTCGTCCAGCTTGCGGATGAGCTTTTCCTGTTCGAGCAGCTTTTGCTTGTCGGCGACCTGGGCGGCGAGTTCCTTGTGTTGTTCGCGCAGGGTGGTCAGGCCTTTTTCCTGGGCCGCGATCTTTTCCTGAATCTGCTGCAGTTGCGTGCTTTGCGTCGTTTGCAGCGCGGCTAGTTCGCGGCGGCGTTGGGCTAGTGTTTCGAGTTGTTGCCAACGATTCAGGCCGGCTTGTTCGCCTTGCCAGTGCTGGCGCAGTTCGGCCAGGGTTTGGCCGGCGAGACGCTGATTCTGCTCAGTCTGGGCTTTTTCCAGTGCGGCGTCGGCTTTGGTTTTTGCCTCTTTTTCCCGGTTGACCGTGGCAGTCTGTTTTTCGATCTGCTGGGCGGTTTCGGCGAGTTCCCGGGCGAGCTTTTGCTGCGCTTCTTGCTGGGAGGCGAGGTCGCGGACCAGCTTGGCCCGCTGTTCGAACTGCTGGCGCCAGACGCCGAGGCGTTCGCCGAGTTGGCCGCGTTGCGGCTGGGCGGCGCAGAAGTCGTCGAGTTCTTTGGCTTCGCGCTGGCTGAGTTGGAGGGCTTGCTGGGTCTGGCCGGCGAGCTGGGCGCTCAGTTGGCTGGCGGACTGGTGGCGTGCGAGTTGTTCGGCTTGCCGCGTTTCGCGTTCGGCGTGCAGGGCCTTGAGTTGGGCTTCGCTTTGCCGGCAGGCGGCGTCGGCTTGCTGCCATTGCTGGTGAAGTGGTTTGAGGGCTTCGGCCGGTTCGCTGTCGGCGAGTTTCTTGAGGTCAGGGGCGGCGGCGGTCAGTGCGGTGTCGGCTTCCTGCAGCTTGTTTTCGGCGGTTTTGATTTCCTGCTCGCTCTGCGCCAGATCGAGGCGCCACTGGCGTTGGGCCTGGGTTTTCTGGTGGCGGCGCTGGACATCTGTGAGTTGGCTGTCGAGGCGGGTGACTTCAAGCTGCATCGTGGCGCGTTGTTCGTCGCTGAGCAGTTCCATGCCGTCGGCGCGGGCCTTGAGCTGGTCGAGTTGGCCCTTGGCGTCGCGCGCCTGCTCGAAAACCTTGCGCGAAATTTCGCCATAAATTTCGGTGCCGGTCAGTTCCTCCAGCAACTCGGCCCGCTCGTTGGCGCTGGCATTGAGAAAGGCCGCGAAGCCGCCCTGGGCGAGCAGCATGGACTTGGTGAAGCGCAGGAAATCTAGGCCGGTGATGTCGGCGATGCGCTTGAGTTTGTCGTTGGTCTGCGTGCTGAGGATGCTGCCCTCGCCGTTGCCGTCAACCGCAGCCAGTTCAACCTTGGGCGCCTGCAGCGCGCCGTCGATCTTGTCGCGGGCGCGGCGCTGGCTCCAGAAGGCGCGGTAGACGGCGCCTTTGACTTCGAATTCCACCTCGGCCAGGCAGTCGGCGGTGTGCCGGGTCATGATGTCGTTGGCCGAGGCAGAAATGCTGTTCAGACGCGGTGTCTGGTGATAAAGCGCCAGGCAGATGGCGTCGAGCAGGGTTGATTTGCCGGCGCCGGTCGGGCCGGTGATGGCGAACAGGCAGTTGTCGGTGAAGGGCGGCTTGGTGAAGTCGATCGTCCATTCGCCCTTGAGCGAGTTGAGGTTTTTCAGGCGCAGACTGAGGATTTTCATTTCGCTTCCTCCTGCAAGGCTGTGACGATGCGGCGGAAGCGTTCACTCAGAGCCCGTTGCAGGTCGTCGGCCAGTTCTTCCTGTTGCAGGCGACGGGCGAAAACGTCGTGCGGGCTGAGTTCGTCCAGGGTCTCGCTGGCTTCTGCCGCCAGACTGGCCGCCGCGTTGCCGCGCTGACGGCGGATGCGCAGCACTTCGACCGGCCAGCCTTCGGTCAGCGCTTCTATACGGGCCGGCAGGTCGGCCAGGTAATCGTCTTCAGCCACCGTCACTTCCAGCCAGGCCAGACGCTCGCGTGTGCCTTCGGCCGCCGCTGCGCCGATGGCGCCGACCAGCGTGGCCAGGTTGCCGCTGACCGCGACCAGCCCCTGAAAGCGCGGCACTGGCAGGGCGGTGACCGCCGTCAGGCCGCTGGCATCCAGATCAACCAGCAGGACTTCTTTTTGCTGCTTCGCTTCGTCAAAACTGAGCGGTATCGGCGAGCCGCAATAACGAACGTGCTCCAGCCCGCCGACCTTCTGCGGCCGATGGATGTGGCCGAGCGCGATGTAATCGGCCGGCGGGAAGGCGCTGGTCGGGAAGGCCTCCAGCGCGCCGACGTAAATTTCGCGCACCGATTCGCTGGTGCTGGCGCCGACGGTGGTCAGGTGGCCGGTGGCGATCAGTGGCAGCTTCCGGCCGAGTTCCGTTTCCAATGTTTTCTGCCGAGCGCAGGCCGCTTCATAGACCGCCAGGTAATGCCCCTGAATGGCCATCTGTAGCGACAACTGCTTGTCCTCCGCGCTTTGTCCGGCGACGCTTTGCAGTACATCACGCGGGCGGATAAACGGAATGGCGCAGACGATACAGCCCGGTTCGCCATTGCGTTGCGGCAAGACTTGAACCTGCGCCGCCGGGTCATCCGAAACGGCCGCCACCACGGTGGCAGTAAGACAGGCCAGCAGCTCGCGGCTCTCGCCCAGCGTCGCCACTGAATCATGATTGCCGCCAAGCAGCAGCAGGCTGACGCCGGCCGTGTGCAGGCGCACGACCAACTGGCTGTACAGCTCGCGGGCATAGCTAGGCGGCGTGCCGGTATCGAAAATGTCGCCGGCGATCAGCACCGCATCGACCGCCTGTTCGTCCACCTGCACCAGTAACCAGTCAATCAGCGCCTGATGTTCAGCCTGCCGGCTCTTGCCCATGAAATGCTGGCCAAGATGCCAGTCGGAGGTGTGGAGGATACGCATGGGATTCGTGGCGACGGGCGGAAAGGCAAAAGCAGGATTCTAAGTCGGTAACGCTGCTGCCGGCCGACAAACCGGCATCCTGATTCACCGCCAGTCAGACCGGGGCACTCAGTAAAGCTGAATTCTCCATCGCCAGAATGCGAATTACCGTATGGGTGAATTAGTTGCATAACTCATAATTATCGCTATAGTTACAAGTCGTAATTCATAATCACAGCTAAGGAGAGGCCTCAATGAGTAAAAAAATTGCATACGTCACCGGTGGTATGGGCGGCATCGGAACCTCTATTTGCCAGCGTCTTGCCCAGGATGGCTATACCGTCGTGGCCGGTTGCGGCCCGAATTCACCGCGCAAGGATCGCTGGTTGGCCGAGCAGAAGGCGCTCGGCTTCGATTTCATCGCCTCCGAAGGCAATGTCTCCGACTGGGACAGCACCAAGGCTGCTCTTGACAAGGTCAAGGCTGAAGTCGGCGAAATCGACGTGCTG
Organism: uncultured Rhodocyclaceae bacterium; assembly: GCA_907163225.1. Classification (GTDB taxonomy): domain Bacteria; phylum Pseudomonadota; class Gammaproteobacteria; order Burkholderiales; family Rhodocyclaceae; genus Azonexus. Next base: position 73,592 of record OU015322.1, read on the forward strand.
GTCAATAACGCCGGTATCACCAAGGATGGCCAGTTCCGCAGAATGAGTATCGATGACTGGAAAGCCGTTATCGATACCAACCTGAACTCCCTGTTTTTCGTTACCAAGCAGGTTGTCGATGGCATGCTGGATCGAGGCTGGGGCCGGATCATCAACATTTCCTCCATGAACGGTCAGCGCGGCCAGTTCGGGCAGACCAACTACTCCACCGCCAAGGCCGGCATGCACGGCTTCACCATGGCGCTGGCGCAGGAAGTTGCGGCCAAGGGCGTTACGGTCAATACCGTCTCGCCGGGCTACGTCGGTACCGAGATGGTTCGGGCGATTCGTGAGGATGTGCTGGAAAAGATTGTGGCGACCATCCCCGTCAAGCGCCTCGGCGAGCCGGAAGAAATCGCAGCCATCGTTTCCTGGCTGGCGTCGACGCAATCCGGTTTCACCACCGGTGCCAATTTTGCGTGTAACGGCGGCAACCACATGGGTTGAGTCCCATCGTTTGCTCGTGCCGGAAATAAAAAGCCCTGTAACATTCGCAGGGCTTTTTTATGCCTGAACCAAACACGCCGCCACGAGAGACTCCATGATCGCCCCCCCGGAACGCTTCACCAAAGCCATTGCCCTGTTCGATGCTGCCAACGCGCAAGACCCCAATCTGGACGAAGGCGAGCCGAAGGAATTGCGCTACGCCCGGCGCATGACGGACATGATCGGTCGCTTTGCCCCGGAGGCAAGCGAAGTCGCCCAGCTCGCCGTGCGCGCCCAGCACATCCAGCGGTGGACGGTGCCGCGCAGCAATTATCCGCTCGGCAAGCCCGGCTACTTTGCCTGGCGCACCGGGCTGTATCAGTTTCACGCACAAACCGCCGGCGAACTGATGCGCCAGGCCGGTTACGACGACGCGACAATCGAGCAAGTCATGGTTGCCGTTGGCAAGGTGGGCCTCAAGACCAACTCCGATACCCAGTTGCTTGAAGACGTCAGCTGCCTTGTTTTCATCGAGCACTACATGCTCGGCTTTGCCGGCCAGCAGGCTGATTACACCGAAGAAAAGTGGCTCGGCATCATCCGCAAGACGTGGAAGAAGATGTCTCCCGCCGCGCAGGCTTTTGCAACGACGGGCGGCATCCAGTTGCCCGAGGCGCTGCTGCCGTTGATATTGAAAGCAGTGTCCGACGAATAGGGTGATCCGCGGTCAACCGGAAAAAACAGCAATATTTGAAAGATCATGCCGTCTGACGATTGACTCGGTTTGCCGTTGTTGTTCGCCGCGAAACTCAGGCCCTGCGGTCATCACCCGGTCGCGGCCGGCTTCGGCGTTCGGGCCGGGATGGATCTCTCACCCCGCGGCCACGCAAGACAAGTGCCGGCACCATGAACAGAAACAGCAGGATGAGGACAGACAACAGCAGGTGATTGTCGAAAATTGTTTGCAGCATTGAACGCTCCATCGGGCTTGTTGCTACTGCTGACTTTAGTTCGAAACGGGCCGAAAATTAAGGTCGATCTGCTGACCGTCAGGTTCGACCGACGCCAATAGTTTACGCGCGGGAGGCGGGGCCGCGAATTTTCTCGCTACTCAGGCTGAAGTATCCGGCGCTCCGGTGTGCCGCATCGACCATCGTCGCCAGCCGCTCGGGCGATGGTTTTAACTCCTCACTGACTATCTCCGCAACCCGTTCGATGCTCGCCGCCGCGGCGCTTGCGTCGTGGAAGAGCGCGCGTGTCCGGCGGGCCAGGATGTCTTCGATTGTCCGCGCTGCTTCGTGGCGAATGGCGAAGCGAACCATGGCTTCGGTGCAGGTCAGTTTGGGGTGGAGCGGCATATCGTGGCCGGGCAGGGCGGCAAGCAGCGGTGCATCGGTGCCGTAGGCGTCGCTGACCGGGCTGCTTGGGCATGCGTGCAGTTTCAGGCTTTGCGTCGAGCAGGGTGTGGAGGCCAGACCGGCCACTTTGATGGCGCGGTCGATGACTTGTTCGGCCATCAATCGATAGGTCGTCCATTTGCCGCCAGCCACGGTGATCAGGCCGCTAGTGCTGACCAGGATGGCGTGTTCGCGCGACAAGGCGGCGGTGTTTTTGTCGTTGGCGTTCTCGGCGTGAATCAGCGGGCGCAGGCCGGCGAAGGCACTGCGGATGTCGGCCCGGGTCGGTGGCCGGGTCAGGACGCCCGCTGCCGTGCGGAGCAGGAAGTCGATTTCCTCTTCGAGTGGCTGCGGGTCGTTGAGTTCTTGCAAGTCCGGACGCGGGGTGTCGGTGGTGCCGAGCAGCACCTTGCCTTGCCACGGAATGGCGAACATGACGCGGCCGTCTTCGGTTTTCGGGATCATCAGCGCCTGCTGGCCGGGCAGGAAATCGGCATCGACGACGAGGTGGATGCCCTGGCTGGGGGTGAGCAGCGGCTTGGCCTTGGGTTCGTCCAGCTGGCGCAGGCTGTCGGCGTGTACGCCGGTCGCGTTGATGACGACACGGGCGTTGATGGCAAACTCTTCGCCGCTTTCGGCATCGCGCAGCACGGCGCCGGTGATGCGATCTGCGGTTTTGAGCAGGCGGATGACCGGCAGATAATTGAGGCAAGTCGCGCCGAGGTTGGTGGCCGTGCGCATCAAGGTGATAGCCAGCCGGGCATCGTCGAACTGACCGTCCCAGTAACGAATGCCGCCGCGCAAACCGCCTTGGCGGAGGCCGGGCAGGGCGGCGATGACTTCCTGCCGATTGAGGCTGCGCGAGGCGTCGAGCGACTCGCCGCCGGCAAGCAGATCGTAAAGTTTGAGCCCGGCGGCGTACATGATGCGGTCAACCGTATTCCAGGCCGGAATCACGAAGGCCAGGGGATGGACCAGGTGCGGCGCATTGCTGAGCAGGTAGCTCCGCTCGTGCAGGGCGTGGCGAACCAGCGCGAAGTCGCCTTGACGCAGATAACGGACACCGCCGTGAATCAGTTTGGTGCTGCACGACGACGTGCCGGAAGCGAAATCGCGGGCCTCGACGAGCAGAGTTCGGTAGCCGCGGGCGGCCGCATCGACGGCGGCACCCAGGCCGCTGGCGCCACCACCGATGATCAGGATGTCCCAGGAGTGCGCATCGCGCAGGGTGGCGAGGCTGTCTTCGCGGCAGGTGAGGGCGTTGGTCATTCTTCTTTTTCCCAGCCGAGCGTTCGTTCAATGGCGCGGTGCCAGTGGCTGAACAGCGTAGCGCGTTGATGCGCCGGCATGGCTGGCTCGAAGCGACGGTCGGCTTGCCACAGCGCGGTCAGCTCGGCCTCGTCCTGCCAGAAGCCAACCGCCAACCCGGCCAGCCAGGCGGCGCCGAGGGCAGTGGTTTCGGTGACTTTGGGGCGGACGACGGGCACGCCCAGCAGGTCGGCCTGAAATTGCATCAGCAGATCGTTGCGGCTGGCACCGCCGTCCACGCGAAGTTCGCTCAAGCCCTGGCCGGCGTCTTTTTCCATCGCCTGCAGGACTTCGGCGCTCTGGAAAGCGATGGCCTCCAGCGCGGCGCGGGCGATGTGGGCGCGGGTCGTGCCCCGCGTCAGGCCGAACAACGCGCCACGGGCGCTAGGGTCCCAGTAGGGTGCGCCGAGGCCGGTGTGGGCCGGCACGAAAAAGACGCCGCCGTTGTCCGGCACGCTGGCCGCCAGGGCTTCGACCTCGCCGGCACTGGCGATCAGGCCAAGGCCGTCGCGCAGCCACTGCACGGTGGCGCCGCCCATGAAGACGCTGCCTTCGAGCAGGTAGGTGGTTTGCCCGTTGCGCTGCCAGCCGACTGTCGTGAGCAGGCGATGCCACGAGGCCATGGGCTGCTGGCCGGTGTTCATGAGCAGGAAGCAGCCGGTGCCGTAGGTGTTCTTGGCCATGCCGATGTCGAGGCAGGCCTGACCGAAGGTCGCGGCCTGCTGGTCGCCGGCCATGCCGGCCAGCGGAATCGGCGCGCCCAGCCACTCGGCATTCAGCGTCGCGATTTCGCCACTGCTGGCGACAACGCGCGGCAGCAGGGCGGCGGGAATGTCGAGCAGCGCCAGCAATTCATCGTCCCAGCACTGGCGGTGGATATCGAAAAGCAACGTGCGCGAGGCGTTCGAGGGGTCGGTGACATGCTCGCCGGTCAGCTTCCAGGCCAGCCAGCTATCGATGGTGCCGAAGGCCAACTCGCCGCGCTCGGCCCGAGCGCGAGCACCGGGAATGTGGTCGAGCAGCCACTTGAGTTTGGTGCCGGAAAAGTAGGCGTCGAGGACGAGGCCGGTGCGTTGCTGGAATAGGTTGGCGTGGCCGGCGGCGCTCAGTTCGTCGCAAATGCCGGCAGTGCGTCTGTCCTGCCAGACGATGGCGTGGTGCAGCGGTTGGCCGGTGGCGCGATCCCATAACACGGTCGTTTCGCGCTGGTTGGTGATGCCGACGGCGGCGATCTGCGTGGCCGATACCCCGTTGTCGCGCAGTACGGCGCGCGCCACGGCGAGCTGCGCCTGCCAGATTTCATTGGCGTCGTGCTCGACCCAGCCGGGTTGTGGGTAGTGCTGGGTGATTTCCTGCTGGGCGAGGCCGTGGATGATTCCCCGGCGGTCAAACAGGATGGCGCGGGCGCTGGTCGTGCCCTGGTCGAGGGCGAAGACGAACGGGGCGGAATGGGCTTCCATGCGGGTCTCTGGCAGGCGGTGACGGTCAGTATAACGGGCTAAGCGAATGCTTGTGGCGTGATGCAAGGCGCACGGTCAACAGGAAATTTAATTAAAAATGCCGGATATTCCGCGCTACGCCGCCGGCCGTTTTCAAGGGATGTCCTCCGGGTTGTAGTCGACCGCCAGATCAATGCTGAAAGCTTGGCCACGAAGGCGGGCCGGGACTTCGGTGTGCCTTGCTGCGAGAAGCATCATCTCGAGCGCCGCTTCGTCGAGAATGCCGAAGCTGCTGCTGCCGAGCAGGCTGGTGCCAAGTGGCGATCCGTTCGCCGAAACGGCCAGGCGCAATCTTACCCGGCCCTGCTGCCCGGCGGCGCGCGCCGCTTCCGGGTAGCGCCGGAATTGCCGCGCTTTCTGGCCGAGCGCCAGATGGTACTGACGCAATCCGGCGACATCGACGCCGGTTTTCGTAGCTTCGATCGCTTGATCGGGCGGCGGCCCTGCTGCGCGCTCGGGCTCGACCGGGCTTTCGGCAACCGCAACCGCGACTGGGGCGGGGGCGGGGGGGCTGACTGGCGAAGGGTGGATGCGCTTTTCCGGCTGGCGCATCGGCGTTTTTTTGGTTGGTGCAGCGGGAACGACGACGGGTTCATCGATCGGCGCAGCGGCGACGGGGCGATGCAATTGTGCGCGCAGATCGCTTTGTCGCGCGGCAGGAGAATCAGGCGATGGCAAAACGCCTGGCGCCGGTGAGAATGCAAGCGCGTGCAGCACCAGTGAAATGGCCAGGGGGGAAATCAACCGGCGCGCCTCGGCGGGCAAAAGGCTGCGCCCGGTGCTGGTGAAGGTGTACCGGGACATTGAGCGGAGTATCCCCGTGCTGGCTGGCGATGGTCAAGGCGTGGTGGTGCGCCATTTTTTCAACCGGAACGGGCCAGCTGTCTGCCGTAGGGGCTGGTGGCGCTGGTCTGCGGTCAACCGGAAATTTGGAAAAAAAGAAAGGGCCGGAATACCCCCGAATGCCGTTCAGCCAAGTCTGAACGACATTTCATTTTGCGTGCAAGGTATTGTAAAAATTAGCGAATACGGCTAACTCAGCATGAGGTAAGCCCCCGGATGCTGCGCAGATCGTTGGGGCCATGCTCGCCATCGATAAGCAGCCAGTCAAATCCGGCGCCGGCACAAATTTCGGCACTGAAGGTTTCGCCAAGCCCGAGCCACAGGCCGAGCAGGGTTTCACCTTGGCGCAATTGGTTCTTGAAGGTGTTAACAGGTATGTCCATGAGGTAATGCCGTTCAGTTAAGGTCTTTCTTCAAGTAACGAACGGTGTAGCGTTTTGGTAGGGCTTTGACGATACGGGGGCATTGACGCCCCCGTCGTTTTTCGACGATGGCGAACTGCATCTGCGTGCGCAATCGTACGAGATGGGCCGGCAGTTTGCCGGGCGCCATGCCGACCGCCCAGATCATCTCGTGCTGCAGGATGTGCAGTGCGCGTAGAAAGCTCAAATCGGTTGGCTCGACCTTGGCCTCAATCGCGGTTTTGGCCATCTCCAGGCGAACGAGGTTATAGGCAATCAGGGCGCCCCAGATTTCCTGCTCAATCCCTTCGGGCTGCTGGCTGCGCAAGGTGAGCGCCTCGCCCAGCATGGACTGCTTGAGTTCGCGATAGCTGGCTTCGATCTCCCAACGCCGCCGGTAGCACTCGGCTAGCGCTTCAGCCTTGAAGCGACGGCGATCCAGCAGGGAGGTCAGGAGGACGCGCTGCTTCCCGTTGGCAGAGACCATCCGTACGGCACGGGCGGTCCAGTGCTCAGGTAGTTCGGGTGCTTTGGCGCGCGCCTGGGGAGAGACCCGCATGCGGACGAGGCAATCGTCGGCGCTCCCGGAGAGCACTTCCCACTTCGTGTTCGATTTGGCAGGGATCAGGTAGTGACGTTCCTGGCCACCCAGCGTCAGCCCCAACAGAATTTCGGCACTGAGAAAGCCTCGGTCGAAGACGGTGAGGGAATGGTCGGCAATGCGCCCAACCAGTGTCTTGGCGTATAGCATCTCGTTCTGAGCGTACGTACCAAAAGCGATATCCGAAACCAGGTGGGTAGGAATGGCCGTGATGCTGACCGCGCGCACCTGCGGGTAACTGGCCACCTTGCCGCTGGCGTAGGCTTGGGCGCCAAAGTGCGCCCGGTTGTTGGTGCTATCAGGCGTGCGGAAGGTCGTGCCATCCATGGCCCACAGCGACAGCCCCTGCCAGGCGTGGTACTCGGCGTCCTGCTGGCACCAGGCTCGGGCGGTTTGATCGAACAATTGCGCCAGCGGTTTGGCGCCAAGGCGTTGTCGGGCCTGGGTCACCGCACTCTTGCTAACCGCCTGCGCCGAGGCAGCCGACAGGGCCAAATCCAGCGTCGCCAGGACTTCTGGCATGGACTGCCGCCGGTAAATCGCCAGCGCGATGACCAGCCATACCACCTGCTCTGCCCGCAACCGCCGACGCCGAATGCTCGCCGTACCCGTCGCCTCGAGCGCCTGTTCTATCCATGCGTTCGGCAAATGCTCGGCCAACCGGTCAAGACCGGCTACCGGTAGAACATCAGTGGTCGCGTAAAGTTGGCTCGCAAGCATCGAGCCGGAAGTTAACAGCTTTGGCTAATGTTTACAATGCTTTACGCAATAAATGAAAATGCCGTTCAGCGCTAACTGAACGGCATTAATGTCCATGAGGGGTTTTAATCCGATTGTCTGGGGGGGCTCACGGCACCCGTCCGTTTACTGATCCGAGGAGCCTGTTCGGCTTTGCGGAAAGCTATTCCGAATTGCAGAATATGTTGGCAATCGCACGATTTGTCCAAAATAAACGAATGCATATCTCGATACCTGTGCGGTATGTGCAACAGTCGTAAAAGCCATCAATTGCCAATGGCCAGTCTGCAAATCAACACTGGCTCTTCATGATTTTGAACCTGGCGTCGGCTTTGGCACCGATGAGCGGACGAAATGGCAGTATGGCAAGTGTGCCAAGGCGACGACAGCGGCTGATAGCTTGTTCGCCAATACTATTTTCGCCATGGCAACTACGCCAGAGGGGGATCTTTGGGTTGGGAGTTTTGGTGGGGTAGCCCAACCTGCGTCCTGCCAAGCAATTCACTGCAGCATTTGAAATGGTACAGAGGATCGGATTATTTGGGCTGTATCCATTCTCGGCAAATTTTCAGCGATTGATCCCGCGTCAACGTCTCTCCTGTGAGCGCGCACCTGCCGTCATTTCCCTCCGGTAAATAATGTTGGCACTGGTGGCATACGCCAAACGCCTTTTGTCGATTCAGTCGCTGTAAGGCTATCAATATGTTTCGGAGGGCGAGTTCGATATCTTGACGTTTTATTGAAAGACCATTGAGCGCAAGCTCAAGTTGTTCTGCCCAACTTCCCTTGAGAACTCCTTCTCCTGCTTCGGTAAGCTTGAGATGCACCCGACGGCCGTCACTTGCATCAGATTCCTTGCGCAGAAACCCCTTTCGTTCAAGCACCGACAAGGACTGCGAAATTGTTCCGCGCGTGACTCCCAGATATTCCGCAACGGCAATGGGCAGATCGCTGTAACGGTTCGCATTGGCGAGGTAATGCATCACCTGAACATGAACTGGCAGCAAGCCATGACGGGCCGCATCGTCGCGGATCGACTGTTGAATCAGCGAGCCTAGGCGCTCTAGTAGAAGAAGTGATGGATCCATGGTTAAAAGTGTATCGCCTCGAAACAGAAGTTGACAATATAAATGATTCGACTCTAAACTGAATTTGCATCGAGTCGATGCTAACTATATTCCCCAAACGAGGAGTCATTCATGAAAAACGCTATTTTTTTCCATGCTGGTTGCCCGGTCTGTGTTTCCGCCGAGCAACAATTCGTTGACGCCCTGAATCCGGAAAAATACAGGGTTGAAGTCGTTCATTTAGGAAACCAGAAATCTCGTGTTGCTGAAGCCGAAAAGCTTGGTGTCAATTCGGTGCCGGCATTGGTTGTCGACGGCATTCCGTTCCACATCAACTTTGGGGCATCGCTGTCTGACCTTAAATAAGGAGCGAAATCATGAAGAAACTTGTCCTGGTCGTACTGGGCGTGACAGCCTTGCTTCCTGCAATGGCTGTTGATCATGAAGTGGCATACCCGACGGGATATCGCCAATGGAGCCATGTGAAGAGCATGGTTATTGAAAAGGATCATGCGCTATTTGCATCTTTTGGCGGTGTACATCATCTCTATGCCAACAAGAAAGCCATGGATGGATACAAGGCTGGCCATTTCCCAAACGGTGCCGTGATCGTTTTTGACCTTCTGGAGGCAAACCGCAGTGACGGAGCGATTGTAGAAGGCGATCGAAAGGTGCTGGGAGTCATGCAGAAGGACGCAAAGAAATTTCCGGCGACGGGAGGCTGGGGTTTTGAAGGGTTTGCCAGCGGCGATAAAACCAAGCGCGTGGTTGGAAAAAATGCCGCTACCGCTTGCTACGAATGTCATACAGCCCAGAAGGGGCGTGACTTCGTGTTCAGCAGCTTCCGAAACTGAGACTCGATCTTTCCAGAGCAGAGAAAGGGAGACTTGCTCTGGAAGATCACTTGGAAAAATTGATAGTGGACTTCGGCTTTGCGGAGCGGGGAGGTGCGTCTGGCCGGAGGGTTTTTCCATCCAGGCAATTGCGTTTCCCTACAAGATTCAGGGAAAAAATTATTACCTGAATTTGCCTTATCGGCAGGGGTAATATATGCCGAACGGCTCATTGGCAACGATTCAAATTGAAACAATTGGGGTCAATGATCGTTTCGTTCGGCGGGGATGCCTTGGGGTTCCTTGCTGTTCATTCTGCGGTCAACCTGACTGCAGACCAAAAATCAAAAAGGAGACAAACCATGGAAATTCATTCGCCCCAATCGTCGAGGCTGCCGCTCCGCTGCCTCAGTGCCGTGATCATGCTGCTTGGTGCTGGTGCTGCGCAGGCTGATCGGTGCAGCAACCTGATTCAGGCGTTCGGCAGTCAACTAGCCGATGTCACTTGTGTCGATAGCGCCGACCTGACCACTGCCAATCCGGCCACCACGCCAGGTAACAATTCCTTGCTGGGTCTGCCGCAGCTGGCCTTCACGCCGCAACGAGATCGCGAGACGATCGCGCCAGCCGCTCCCGACCGTACGCCGATCAGTGGCCCGGTGCCCGGCGTCCAGCTCAATGCCCGCATTGCCAGTGATCCGACCGGCCAGGCCCGCTTCCTGTTGCGTTTGCCGACGAATTGGAATGGTCGCCTCGTCGTTGCCGGTGCTTCCGGCACGCGCAGCGAATTCAACGGCGATTTCGCCTGGAGTGATTACGTTGTCCAGAAAGGCTATGCCTATGCGTCGCAAAACAAGGGCGTACTCAACCTGAAACTGAGCGATGCGGCTGATCCGCTGGCTTGCCGTCTAAACCCGACTTCGCCGACTTGGGTGCATTTCTTTGATAATGATCCGGGTCAGGAATTCACTCGCTGGCGCGATTTCATGGTGCTGGCTTCCAAACTCGCCCACAAAGGCGCCGCGGCTAATTACGGCAAGGCCCCGCGCTACACCTACGCGGTTGGCACCTCGAACGGCGGCTACCAGGTACGTCGGGCTGTTGAATCAGCTCCGGAATGGTTCGATGGCGGCGTCGATTGGGAGGGTACGTTTGTCGATGCCGGCGGCCCGAATCTGTTGACGGATCTGCCGGTGGCCGTTCTCAATTATCCGGACTACGTGGCAGGCGGCATGGATGCAAACGGTACCGCTGCCAAGAACATTCGGGCGGCTGGCTTTCCATCCGATCTGACCAATGGCGCCACCTCGCTGTGGGCGCTGAATTCTGCCTCTTTCTGGGAAGTGACGCTGTGCCAATGGCAGAAGCGCCTGGATCCCACCTACGACACCTATGGCAGCGGCCCGGAAGACTACAACTACATCGCCCGCTTGCCGGTCTCGAATGCCGATGACAAGGTGGCCGATTTCGCCACTACCGGGCGCATCAAGCGTCCGCTGATCACCGTAGCCGGCACGATGGACGCGTTGCTGCCCATCGATCACCACGCCCGAGCCTATGCCCGAAAAGTTGCGGCCAGCGCTGGTGAGCGAATGGACGACGATGATCACGGCCACCGGGGGCGTCATCACCACCATCGTAGTCCGGCCTATCGACTCTACGAGGTGCAAAATGGCAATCACATTGAGACCTACAAGCTGGCTCTGCCGCAGCTTGAGCTGATCCAGCCGCATGCCCAGCGCGCCTTTGACCTGCTGGTCGGGTACGTCGAGAAAGGCTCGGTCCTGCCGCCGGATCAATGCATTGGCCGCGGTGCAGCCATTGCCGATGCGCCTGCTCAGCCTGGTCATTGTGCCGAACTGCTGGCCCCTTGATGCGTAGCTGATTCACGCTGTCGCTGCATCTCAACGACGCTTCCATCCTCGTGATGGAAGCGTTTTTTTTATGTTGAAGTCATATTTGTTTCACCGAAAGGTAACAGCAAACGATTAAATTTGCCGCTTCAGGCAGGGGGAGAGCTATGACGCGTGATGAAATGATCAGTTTGCTCGTGCTTGATCGTCTGGAATATCGGGACGATCACGCACGCTATGTGCATCTGCAAAAGATGCTGGAAAATGGCTTTCGTGGTTTCAGAAAGCTGTCGGACAAGGAGCTGGCCGCCGAGATTCGCGAGCTTGGGCTGAATGGCGGCCCGAAAGACGACATTGCCGACGACGTTGATGACGGACTTGATGCCTTTGTCGACGATGATCACCTGTTTGATTCGAGTCTTGTCGTTGGCCACGCAATCAACTTGAAGCAGTCCGGGGATTATTCGCAGTAGCTTCGGGCGCGAGATATCTTTGCCGAAAACATGGCCTGGACGTGCTTTAAATACTTCCGGAAATTTCTCTGACATTTTCCGGAAATGCTGACGTAATCAGCTTTCGCTAGGCTTTGGGGTATTCCAACTACCCTCTTGGCCGCCATGACCGCTCGCACTCCGACCCTCCGTCGCCGCTTTCCCCGTAATTTCGCTGTAGGCAGTGCTGTCGTATCCGGCAGCGCCCTGTTGCCGCTCCGTGCGATGGCTGATGTCGAAACGGGCGGAGTCCTGTCAAGCAAGGAACTTGATAACTTGTCGCAACGCTTCAAGGTCAGTTTCGAGCACGGCGTTGCCAGTGGCGACCCGCTGGCCCGCAAGGTCATCATCTGGACTCGCGTGACCAGCGAGCGCGCCGGCTTCGTTCCAGTCAAGTGGGAAGTGGCGCTTGATGCCGCCTTCCGTAATCTTGTTCGCGCCGGCATCGCGCTGACCGACAGCAAGAAGGATCACACCGTCAAAGTCGATGTCAGCGGCCTGAAGCCGGATACGGTTTATCACTATCGCTTCGCGGTTGGCCGCACGGTATCGCCGGCCGGACGCACCCGCACCTTGCCGGTCGGGAATGTGGCCCAAGTCAAGCTCGCTGTCTTTACATGTTCCAATTTCCCGGCTGGTTATTTCCACGCCTACCGCGAAGCGGCAAAGATGGAAGGCATCCATGCTGCCGTCCATCTGGGCGACTACATTTACGAATACGGCCGCGATGGCTACGCGTCGACTGATGCCGCCGCCATGGGCCGGGAAGTGCTGCCGGCCGGCGAACTGCTGACGCTGGACGACTACCGCCAGCGTTACGCCCAGTACCACACCGATGCCGACCTGCAGGCCGTGCATGCCGCCATGCCTTTTATCAACGTCTGGGATGATCACGAGATCGCCAACGACACCTGGAAGGATGGTGCCGAGAACCACGACCCGGCCACCGAGGGCGAATTCACGGCTCGTCGCGCCGCCGCCCTGCAGGCTTTCCACGAATGGCTGCCAATTCGCACGCCGGACCCGCGTCGACCGCAGCAGATCAACCGCAGCTTCGCCTTCGGCAACCTGCTGGCGCTGCACATGCTCGATACCCGCGTTATCGCCCGCGACCAGCAACTTGAATACGCCAATTATTTCGGTGCCGGCGGCAGCTTTGACGTTGCCCGCTTTGCCGCCGATCTGGCCGATACCGATCGTCAGTTGCTCGGCGCCGAACAACTGCTCTGGCTGCAACAGCAACTCGCCGCTTCTGGCGCCACCTGGCAGGTACTCGGCCAGCAGATCCTGATGGGCCGCATGAACATTCCGGCACCGCTGGTGCTCGGCCAGATCAGCTTCTCCGCCTACTCCGCACTGGTCTACAAGGCGCAGACGGCACCCGCCACGCTGACCCCGCAGGAGCAATACATCCTCGCCCAGCCGGCCATTCCCTACAACCTCGATGCCTGGGACGGCTACGCCATGGCCCGCGAAACCGTGCTAGCCATAAGCAAGGCGCTCGACAAGAACCTCGTCGTGCTGGCCGGCGACACGCACAACGCATGGGCAAGTGATCTGCTGGACTACCAGGGCAACACGATTGGCGTCGAGTTCGCCGCCGCATCGATTTCCTCGCCGGGCTTTGAGGAGTATTTTCCGACAGAAAACCCGCTTGCCGTGGCGGCCGGGCTGGAGGCTATTATCGGCCCCCTCAAGTACGCCAATACGGGCAACCGTGGCTACATGGTGGTCACCGCCACGCCGGGCGAATGCCGCGCCGACTGGCATTACGTCAGCACGGTCAAGGCGGAGGACTACACGATGCTGGCCGGCAAGTCGCTGCGTACGCTGCCTGGTGTTGCCAATCGCCGGCTGATGCCTGTGTGAGTGAAAAAACATCCGCCTGATCCTTCAAACCCGGGTGAGTCCCCAGGCAAAACTGGGGGGTTACCTCAATTATTTTGGCTACGTGCGCAGTCGTACTTGACTAATTTGGCCTGGGTCAAGCAACCCGGGTAGAAAGTGTTCATCCTCTTCGAGGCCGCGATGCGGCAGGCACGCCAACGTCGTGTTCGAGCACGGGGAGCAGCAAGGCGTGCCGATTCGTTGAGCCTGCTGCTGATTTCTATTTTGGCCGATATTTCCGGTTGACCGTGGAGTTCCAGCTGCTGGCGTCGTTGGGTCGGCGGATTTTGTTTTTCAGCGTCATTTGGTGCGGACTACCTTGCTGGTCGTCCGAATCTTCTTTCCGGGGATTCCTACAATCACCATCATCCTGGTGTGACAGCAAACGTATCCGCGAAGCCTTTATGTAGTGCGAACGGATCATTGAGCATTAATTTTCGTGAAATGATCGGGTAATAATTATTGCCGAGAATCAAAATTGTATAGCCACGCCAATGGATTTTCCCGGTTTGAATCGGCTCATTGGTGACGCCATGGTCCCGCCCCCCCCCCACCCGACGAGAGATGGTCGAGTCACAATTTTGAGAGGAATGTCATGAAAGGCAGTAAGCATCCAAGGAACGATCTGACGATCAATCCATCAGGCAACGAATCGATCATCGATGTCATCGGCCGCGTCGAAGTCAGTCGCCGCCGCTTCATCCAGGGGTCGGCCAGCGCCGGTGCGCTGGCGGCTGCCGGTGGCCTGACCCTGTCCGGTATCGTCGGTACCGTTGAGGCAGCCGTGGCTGCTCCGGTGGTGGGTATCGGTTTCGAAAGCATCCCGCCCAGCCTGGCGCCGGTTGCCGACAAGGTCACCGTGCCGGCCGGTCATACCGTCAAGTCCCTGGTTTCCTGGGGCGATCCGATCATGCCGGGGGCTGCTGCCTACAAGGCTGATGCCAGCAATACCGCTGCCGAGCAGGCCATGCAGTACGGCATGCACACCGACGGCATGCATTTCTTCCCCTTCCCGAGCCGTGGCCAGGTCCTCAACGACCGTGGCATCCTTTGTGCCAACAACGAATACACCCACGAAGAAATTCTCTTCCCGGACGGTCAGGGCGGCGCTGGCTACAGTATCGAGAAGTGCCGCAAGTCGCAGGCCGCGCATGGTGTTTCGATCACCGAAGTCCGCCGCATCAACGGTAACTGGAGTGTCGTCAAGAGCTCCATCTACGGCCGTCGGCTGACCGCCAACACGCCGATGCGCATCGCCGGCCCGGCCGCCGGTCACGCCCTGATGAAGACAAAGGAGTTCAACATCGCGCCGACCGGCTCAGTCGTCACCGGCAACAGCACCGACGGCTTCAAGGCTTTCGGCACCATCAACAACTGCGCCAACGGCATTACGCCGTGGGGAACCTACCTGACCTGCGAAGAAAACTGGAACGGCAACTTCGGCGCCAACGCCGCTCTGCCGGCTGTTAGCACCGAAGCCGGCAAGCTCTACAACCGTTACGGCGTCACCGCCGCCGGTTTTGGTTATCGCTGGCACACCGTCGATCCGCGCTTCGACCTCGCGGTCAACCCGAACGAGACCAACCACTTCGGCTGGGTTGTCGAAGTCGACCCGACGGATCCGAAGAGCGTCCCCGTCAAGCGCACCGCACTCGGCCGCATCAAGCACGAGAGCGCCCAATACGTCGTTGACCGTGCCCAGAACCTCGCCTTCTACATGGGTGATGACGAAAAGAACGAGTACATCTACAAGTTCGTCTGTACCGACAAGTACAACCCGGGCAACCGTGCCGCCAACCGCGATCTGCTCGACCATGGCACGCTCTACGTCGCCCGCTTCAATGCCGATCTGAGCGGCACCTGGCTGCCGCTGACGCCGGACAGCATCGGCCTCGATGGCGTTGCCTTGCGCGACAACCCGAACTTTGCCGGGGCCGACGATGCCGAAGTGCAGGCCAAGATCCTGATCAAGACCCGCATGGCGGCCGATGCCCTGGGCGCCACGATGATGGATCGTCCGGAATGGACCGGCGCCCGTCCGCGTCTCAACGGGAACGACGAGATCGAGATCTACTGCACGCTGACCAACAATGATCGCCGTGGCACGACGACCGCCTCGGTCAACAAGGCCGATGGTTCGACGACGGCTGCTTCCGCCCGGCCGCCGGTCGATACGGCCAACCCGCGTGAAGACAATCGCTACGGCCACATCATCCGCTGGCGCGAAGCCGGCCAGTCGGTGCTCGCCACCGAGTTCAACTGGGACATTTTCGTTCAGTGCGGCGACACCGCGACGACCAAGACGGCCAAGCCGACCAACGACTACAAGGGCAACATCAACGACGATCCGAACGGCTCGGCCGACATCGGCGCGCCGGATGGCCTGTGGTTCGACTGGTTCGGCCGCCTCTGGGTGCAGACCGATCAGGCCGGCAACGGCAGTGGCGACTGGATCAACATCGGCGCCAACAGCCTGTCCTGTGCTGACCCGGTGAGCAAGGAGTTCCGTCGCTTCCTGACCGGCCCGAACAAGTGCGAAGTAACCGGCATCACCATGACGCCGGATGGCAAGACCCTGTTCGTCGGCATCCAGCACCCGGGCGAAGACGCCACGGCCGCCAACCCGACCGCGCTGTCCAACTGGCCGGCCAGCCAGTGGGCGACGCGTGCCGACGGCACCCCGTTGCCCGGCGGCCGTCCGCGTAGCGGCGTCGTGGTCATCACCAAGGACGACGGAGGCATCGTCGGCGCCTGATAGACGCGAGACCCTCCCGGCAGGGCGCCGGGAGTGATCGATACAACGAAAGGAATTTGAAATGAACAAAATCAACCTGGTTGCCGGCCTGCTGCTGGCAGTCTCCGCTGCCGGCGCCAACGCTGCCGGTACCATCAACAGCCTGTCGCTGGTTCCGGCTACGGCAGCCATTTTCGACTTCGAGAGTGAAGATGGGCTCGTGATCTCCTCTGGCAGTAGCTATGCCGTGTCTGGTGCCAGCTTGGCTGCTGCCGCCCAGTTCACCGTTGGCCAGTCGAATGGAGTTGATCTTGGGGAAAATGGCCTTTGGGGTGCTGGCAACCACTTCCTGTCTTTTGACAACTATGGTGAGATGACCCTGAACGTGACCTTCACCCAAGCCACCAAGGGTTTCGCCTTCGATTTCAGCGCCTGGCAGGAGCTCGTTACGCCTGAAATGCCGGTAACCACCCCCGCCACTGTCAGGATTTCGTACTTCGATACCACCAACACCCAGATTGGTACGCACAGCGTGACCATTGCCCCCAGCCTGGGTTTCGATACCTACAACCAGTTCCTGAGCACCGGCTACGTCAGCGACAGCGCCAACATCGCTCGCATCAGCATCACCGGTGGCGGCGTCGTGCTCGACAACCTGACCTTCACGGCCGCCGTTCCCGAGCCGGAAAGCTACGCCATGCTGCTCGCCGGTCTCGGCCTGATGGGCGTGGTTGCCCGTCGTCGCAGCCTGCGTGCCTGAGGACGGACGCTATCGAAGCGCCTGGGCTTGCCCTGCACAATCAACAAAGGCCGGAAGACTCTGGCCTTTGTCATTTAAACGGCGAGCGGTGTCGTTGCCCAGAACGACATCTGGTATCGCGTCAGAGGCAACGAATGCAACTTCCGCCGTGTCTTTCATAACGAAAGAGGGTGGTCGCCTACACCGCCGGTGAAATCAAGACCCGTCACGCCGAACCGTGGTGGTCAAAATTCGCGTCGGTGATTTCGCCGCAACTGCTTCAGGAACTCAAGCGGGGTGCCAGCAAGACTCTGTTCGGTCAGAAGGCCGTGCGTTACACCGGCAACGTGGCGGCCAGCGCATGACGCTTGCCTTGAAAGAACTGCACGGCAAGGCGCCGGCGTCTTGGCCGCGCGAATGAAGAACGGATTGCCGACTACGGCCTGATCGGCCGCCTTCGTGATCGCCCAGTCGGCACCTCTTCCTGCGGTGTCAAACGGGCAGGGGTGTCATACGGAAGCGCCCGGAAAATCATTTTTGCAGGACGATTGAGTATTGGTCGCCGCGATTTCAATTTTGGCCATTTTTTTCGGTTGACCGTGGCAACCTCGATTCACCAAGACTTTGCAGGGAAACAATAGTAAACTCGGTCCTGCGGCGTTTTTACGCCATCGGTTTCACCCATTAAAAAAACCGGCAAATGCCGGTTTTTTTAATGGGTGGCGTTGAAAAAATGTTTCGAACAAATTAAATTGTCGCCACCTATTTAAATAAGGATTTAATCGTGGATATTTCTACACTGACCGTTGCGCAATTGCGTGATTTGCAACAGCAGATTCCGGCTGAAATCAAGCGCCGTGAAGCCCAGGAAAAGGTTAATGTCCTGAATGAATTGCGCGCCTTTGCCAAAACGCGTGGTTATGCCATTGAAGATTTGCTCGGCAAGGAAACCAAAGTAAAGGCGACTACTGGCAATAAGGTCAAAGTTAAATACCGTCACCCGGAAAATGTCGAACTGGAATGGACCGGCCGCGGCCGCAAGCCGAAATGGGTTGAAGCCTGGGTCGCTAACGGCGGCAATATCGATAATCTGTTGGTCTGAACCATGCGTATTCTGCTGAGCAATGACGATGGTTATTTTGCACCGGGGCTTGCCGCCCTGGCCGAAGCCCTGCGCGGCGTGGGCGAGGTGGTCGTCGTTGCTCCCGAGCAGAATCGCAGCGGCGCCAGCAATTCGCTGACGCTGGATCGGCCCTTGTATTTAAAAAAGGCCGCCAACGGTTTTTATTTCGTCAATGGTACGCCGACAGATTGCGTCCATTTGGCGGTGACCGGCATGCTCGATGAATTGCCGGATATTATCGTTTCCGGTATTAATCACGGCGCGAATATGGGCGACGATACGATTTATTCCGGAACCGTCGCGGCGGCGACTGAAGGATTTTTGCTTGGCATTCCATCGATTGCCATTTCGCTGAATAGCTATGAAAGCAATAATTTTTCAACTGCTGGGCTGGTGGCGCGTGAATTGGTCGAACGCTTTATTCGCGATCCGATCAGGGAGCCGGTGCTTTTGAATGTCAACGTGCCGGATATTCCGCACGCTGATTTAAAGGGCATGGAAGTAACCCGCCTTGGCCGTCGCCATAAGGCCGAGCCCGTCGTTAAGATGACCTCGCCGCGCAATGAAACAGTTTATTGGGTCGGTGCTGCCGGTGCTGCCGCCGATGCCGGGCCGGGAACGGATTTCAATGCGGTCGAGCGCGGCGTCGTTTCGATTACTCCGTTGCAGATTGATCTGACGCACGCTGCACAATTAGCCTCAATACGTCAGTGGATGAAGTGAGCCACGGGTGTTAAACGGTATTGGCATGACTTCGCAGCGCACGCGGACGCGGATGATCGAGCGCCTGCGCGAAAAAGGGATTCGCAGCGAACCCGTCCTCAAGGCAATGGCGGCCGTTCCCAGGCATGTTTTCGTCGAGGAGGCGCTTGCCTCCCGTGCCTATGAAGACACTGCCCTGCCGCTCGGCATGGGACAGACCATCTCGCAGCCCTTTGTCGTGGCGCGCATGATCGAATTGCTGCTCAACGGTCGGACAGCCCTTGGCAAAACGCTGGAAATCGGCGCCGGCTGCGGCTATCAGGCGGCGGTGCTGGCCCAATTGACCAACGAGGTCTATTCGGTTGAGCGGTTGGCTCCGCTGCTGGAGAAAGCCAAGGCCAACATGCGTACCTTGCAGCAGTTCAATGTTCGCCTGAAACATGCCGACGGGCAGTTTGGTTTGCCGGAAGCTGGGCCATTTGACAGTATCATAGTGGCCGCCGCAGGTGCCAATGTGCCGACTGCGCTACTCGAACAGCTTGCTGTCGGGGGGCGTCTGGTCTTGCCAGTCGGGGCCGCGGAGCAGTATCTTAGCTATATCGAACGGTCGCCTCAGGGCTATGTCGAAACACGGCTGGATGCTGTACGTTTTGTCCCGCTACTTTCAGGAACGCAATGATTCGTCTCATCGCTGCAATTTTTCCGCTGCTGTTGGCAGGCTGTATTTCCCAGCAACCCGTTCCGACGGTTGATCGCTCCGGCTCGGCACCAAAATCAGCCGCACTGCCAACCGGCCCCGGCTATTACACCGTGAAGCGCGGTGACACGCTGTACCGGATTGCCAGCGAGAACGGTCAGGATCACCGTGATATCGTTGCCTGGAACAACATTGTCAATCCCTCCGCCATCAAGGAAGGCCAGGTTCTGCGCGTTGCACCGCCGGGCGCCCCTGAAGCGAGTGCCGAGGGTGCCGTTACCAAGCCGATTGCCACCGGCTCCGTCGTTGAGTCCCGCTCGCTTGATCAGCCGGGCGTTTCGGCGGCCGTCGCCGCGCCGCCAGGTGGCGCGCTCAAGCGCGAGCCGCGAGTGGGCAAGGAGCCGTACTCTGATGAAGCTTTCGCCCGCCTGAACAACAAGGCGAGCACCGAGCCAGCCAAACCTGTCGAAACCAAACCCGAGGCCAAGCCGGAAGCGAAGCCCGAGGCATCAACGGCTGCACCAGCCGTGGCCAGTGGCCCGGACGAAGTGCCATGGCTCTGGCCGACCTCGGCCAAGGTTTCTGCGCCATATAGCGACGCCGGCAACAAGGGCCTGGATTTTGCCGGGAAGGCCGGTGATCCGGTGCTGGCCGCCGGAGATGGCAAGGTTGTCTATGCCGGTAGCGGTTTGCGCGGTTTTGGTGAACTGGTCATCGTAAAACACAACGCGACTTACCTGTCGGCCTACGCCCATAACCGCAAAATTCTCGTCAAGGAAGGCCAGCAGGTTACTCGTGGCCAAAAAATCGCCGAGATGGGCAACACCGACGCCGATTCGGTCAAGCTGCATTTCGAAATTCGTAAGCAAGGCAAGCCGGTTGATCCGGCGCAGCATTTGCCTAAAAGATGACCGACTCAGGCGAGCGCTTGGATGACGATTTCGAGGGGCAACCCGATGATTCGGTCTTGCTGCCCGAGCCTGAACTGGTTGCTCCTGAAATCGAGCTGCTTGAGGATGTTACCCAGCTCTACCTGACTGAAATTGGCGCCAAGCCGCTATTCACGCCGGAACAGGAATTGGCTACTTCGCGTCGCGTCCGGGCCGGCGATTTCGCTGCACGCCAATCCATGATCGAGCACAATTTGCGGCTCGTCGTGAATATCGCCAAGCATTACCTCAATCGCGGGATTCCTCTGCTCGACCTGATCGAGGAGGGCAATCTCGGCCTGATCCACGCGCTGGAGAAATTCGATCCGGAACGCGGCTTTCGTTTTTCGACCTACGCGACGTGGTGGATACGCCAAAACATTGAGCGCGGCATCATGAACCAGTCGCGCACCATCCGCTTGCCGGTTCATATCGTCAAGGAAATCAACGTCGTCCTGCGCGCCATGCGGCATCTGGAGTCTGCCGACAAGCGTGACTCCACGGTTGAGCGCGTGGCCTTGCTGATCGACCGCTCGGTCGAGGACGTCCGGCGCACCCTGTCGCTTAACGAGCACATTGCCTCACTTGATGCGCCTCTGGAAATCGATCCCAATCACACCATTGGGGAAGTTATCGCTGACGATGGCGGGCACGACCCTGAATCGCTCTTGCAACTGAGCGAGGTTGGCACGCTGGTCGATGACTGGCTGGATCAGCTGACCGAGCGTCAGCGTTCAGTCCTTGAGCGTCGCTACGGCCTTAATGGGGCCGATATCGCGACGCTGGATGTCATTGCCCACGATTTCGGGCTAACCCGGGAACGGGTTCGGCAGATTCAGATGGAAGGTCTGGATCGCCTGCGCAAGATCGTCAAGCGCGGCAATATTTCTCGCGATTCGGTACTGTAGCCGGCTGTCTGGCACACATCCGGCTGCGGATTTCCTCGCCGAGCTGGAAGACCGACATGGCGTAGAAGCTCGAGCGGTTGTAGCGGGTGATGACGTAAAAATTCTCGAAACCCAGCCAGTATTCCGTCTCGCGCCCCGGCGAGACGAGGTCGATCAGGGCCGCAGTCGCTTCCGGGTCGCTGTTGGCACGAATGCCTTTCTCAGCCAGTTCGGCTACTTTGAGCGTTGGCCGAATGCCTGCCTGGATCAGCGAGTTGTCCGGCGTGCCGTTGATGTTCGCCGATACCGCAACCGGTTGCCCGGCCTGCCAGCCGTGCTGTTCCAGGAAGCGGCCAACGCTGCCAATGGCATCGTCAACGCTGTTGCCGAGATCGACACGCTGGTCGCCGTCGAAATCGACGGCATAGCGGCGCTGGCTGCCCGGCATGAATTGCGGGATGCCGATGGCGCCGGCGAAGGAGCCTTTGACGGCCAGCGGATTGAGGTTGTTCTCGCGGGCCAGCAACAGGAATTGCTCGAGCTCGGTACGGAAGAATTCGGCCCGCCGAGGATAGTTGAAGGCCAGCGTGGACAGGGCCTCGAAAACGCTGAAGCCGCCCATGTTGCGGCCGTATTCGGTCTCGACGCCGATGATGGCAACGATGATTTCGGCCGGTACGCCATATACCGCCTGGGCCTTGGCCAGCTGGGCGCCGTTTTCCTGCCAGAACTGAACGCCACGATCGATGCGGCGGTCGTTCAGGAAGCGCGGCCGGTAGCGCTCCCACGAGCGTTGCAACGGGGAGGCGGGCGGCTTGATCAGTTTGAGCACGGTGGCGTTGGGGCGGAACTGGGCGAACTGGCTGATCAGCTCGTCGGCCTTGAAGCCATGGCGCAATTCGAGGTCGCGGGCGAATTCGATGGCGGCCTGATCGTCGGCGAATGTCGGGTTGGCGGTAGCCGGCGCGGCCTGGGCCAGCGCAGTTAGCGCGGCAAGCAGGAGCGGGGCGAGGGTGTTTTTGAGGGTGAGGTTCATCTTCGCAATTGGGCGACGGCGTCGCGCAGTGTTTTCAGTGAGTGGTCGGTGCCATAGCGCGCCAGTAGGTAGGCGTCGACCACGGGCTGGAAGGATTCAGCCAGTTCCGGACGCTGTTCCCGAACGCGTCGGGCCAGGTCGAGTGGCGTTTCCCAAGGCGCGCAGTTTACCTGTCTTCGGGCCAGATGTCGCAGCGCTTTATGCCAAAGGCGAGTGACCGGGTCGTGTGAGGGACGTTGATACAGCGTCCATCCCATCAGCCCGGTGACGAGCAGGCCGCAAGCTGCGCCGAGCGCGATGGCCAGGTTGCGCCAGTCAGTGTCGGGCAGGCCGAGGCGGGCGAGCAATTCGCGCTGGCGTTGCGGGTCGTAGCCGAGGATGTTCTGGTTCCAGGCGTTGTTGATGGCTTCCCAGCGGTAACGCAGGGTGCGCACCCATTCGCTGCGCCACTGAACCAGGGCGGGCAGCGGTTCGCCGAAGGGCAGGGCATCGGCGATGCCGGTTTCGATGCGGCTTGGCGATACGGCGGCCGTCGGGTCAATGCGCACCCAACCCTGGCCGTCGAGCCAGATTTCAGCCCAGGCGTGGGCGTCGGACTGACGGACGACGAGGTAGCCGTCGAGCGGGTTGTACTCGCCGCCCTGATAACCGCCGACAACGCGGGCCGGAATGCCGGCATTGCGCATGAGGACGACGAAGGCGGCGGCGTAGTGTTCGCAGAAGCCGCGCCGGGTCTGGAAGAGAAATTCATCAACACCGTTCCGACCGAGCAGCGGCGGTCGCAGCGTGTAAGTGAATTCGTTGGCGAAAAGGGCGAGGGCTTTGCTGACAATCGCTTCCGGCGCGCTGTTGCTGCGCCACTGGCTGGCCAGGGCACGGGCGTCGGGATTGCTGCCGACCGGGAGCGCCAGATTGCGCTGCAGCACGGCGGGATCTTCGGCGGTGTTGAAACGGTAGTCGAGGCTCGCCGACAGGCGGAAGCGTTGCCGCTCGGTGATGGCTTGGCGCTTGGTTACGGTCAACTGGCTATTTAGTCCAAAATCGGAAGGCAGTTCCGCTGGCGCATCGAGCGCCAGCAGCCAGCGTTGGTTGTGGGCTTCCAGCGTGGTTTCGTAACGAATTGGCGGCGAGATGATTTCCAGATTGGGTGCCGGAGGTCGGCCTTCGTAGGGCCGCCAGGTGGTGCTGTCGAATTGCTCCATGACCGGGCCGCGCCAGTAGAGTTTCTGTTTCGGCGGAACGGCGCCATCGAAGCGGACGCGGAAGGCGATGTCGGCGCTTTGCGCGAGCTGGGCGATGCTGCCCGGTGACATGGTGTCGGAGAGGCCGGTGGTGCCGGCGTGGGCATCCGACGGCAAGCCCCAGAGCGGCCCGGAAATGCGCGGAAAAAGCAGATAAAGCACAAGCATGAAAGGGATGGCCTGCAGGCAAAGCAGGCCGGCGTAACTCAAGGTTGCGCGCATCGGGTTGCCAGGGCCGCCATGCAGGCGAATCAGCGTGGCGGTGACCAGCCACATCGCGGCAAGCAGCCAAAGGCCGGTCGGGATGCTTTGCGAGTAGAAATAATGGGTGAGGAGCAGGAAATAGCCGAGGGTGACGACGACCATCGCGTCGCGGCGGGATTTGAGTTCCAGCAGCTTCATGGTCATGAACATGACCAGCATGGCGACGCCGGCGTCACGGCCGAACAGGGTGCGGAATTCGATCAGGATGCCGGCACTGCCAGCCCCAACGAGCAGGACGATCAGCCAGCGGCCGGGCAGGCGTTCGTCCTTCCACCACAGCCAGCTTGCCCACAACAGCATGACACCGGCCAGGGCGCTGAGCCAGAGGGGTTGATGGATGACATGCGGCGCTGTGGTGGCCAAGGCCGTGGCGAGTAGCCAGGGTGTCGCGTGACGGTCGAGGGCTTCGCGGGCGGGCGTGCTCATGATCGGAACAGGGCGAGGGCTTCGAGGCAGCGCTGGCGATGGCGCTCACCGCTGGCCGGCGGAATTTCCAGACCGGGCAGGCTGAGGCCGAAGGGTGTGCCGGCAGTTTCGGCGGCGAGCAGCCAGCCGGTCAGGATGCCGATGCGCGTTTCGTCGGGCAGGGCATCGTCGGTCAGGCGCCAATCGACGATCAGTTCGACCTCGGCGCCGCCGGAGAATTGCTTGATCAGCAAGGGTCGTTCGCCGACATTGCGGGCGCTGGCTTTCCAGGCGACATGGCGCGGCGAGTCGGCCGGCTGACGGTCGCGAAAACCGGCGAAATCTTCCTGGCCGCCATCGCCGTGGCGCTCACCGCCGACCGGCGAGGGCGATGCGTTCGGCAGGGGTGCGGCGATCGGCTGCGGATAAATCAGGCAGCGCATGGCCGGTTGCAGATAGGCCCAGGCGGTGAACAGTCCGAGCGGGTAGCGCGTCGTTAAGCGAACGCGCGGAAGATCCAGCCAACCGCGCTTTTGCGTGCCGAGCGGAATTTTGATTTTTACGCCTTTTTTCCGGTCGACCGTAGCCATCACCGAATTGCCTGTTTCAGCTTCCAGTTCAAGCGCCAGCCGCGGGGATGTTCGGTCGTTGTCCAGTGTCAGCTCGAAATGCGCCGTTGCCCCGGCGAAAACCGGCTCGCTGCGGCCCGGCGTGATGACCAGCCCGTGCAGGTTGCGAAAGGTGTGGATCATGCCGACGATACCCAGCCCGGCGAGCAGGAAAACCAGCGCGTGGCCCAGTGCCAGGTTGTAGTTGATGGCGCCGATGAGCATGACGACCAGCGCCAGCGCAAAAAGCAAGCCGCCGCGCGACGGGATGATGAAGATGCGCCGCTGGCCGAGGCGCAAGGGTGCCGTGCCGTCGCTTCGCCAGCGAAACAGTTGCTGCTTGAGTGTGGCGACAATCCCCACGGAAATCAGGGAATGGCGATGCTGCGGACCAAGGCGGCGATGTCCTCGGCCTGGGCGTAACCGCCGCCTTGCGCCGAGCGCAGTCGGTGGCGGGCGACGGCTGGGAGAACCGCCTGCACGTCGTCTGGCAGCACCATGTCGCGCCCGGCCAGCCACGCCCACGCACGGGCGGCAGCGAGCAGGGCAAGGCCGGCGCGCGGCGACAGTCCGTGCTGGAAAGCCGGATTCTGGCGGGTCGCTTCGACCACCGCCTGCACGTAATCGATCAGCGGGTCAGCCGCATGCGTGGCCGCGGCTTCCTGCTGGAATGCCGGCAGGTCATTGGCGTTGAGCAGTGGCATCAGTTTGTCGGCCTGGGCGCGTTGACCGCCGGCAGCGAGCAGGGCGCGTTCGGCGGCGCGGTCCGGGTAGCCGAGTTCAAGGCGCATCAGGAAACGGTCGAGCTGCGACTCCGGCAGCGGAAAGGTGCCGATCTGGTGCGCCGGGTTTTGCGTGGCGATGACGAAGAATGGCGTTGGCAACTGCCGCGTCTGGCCCTCGGCGGTGACCTGGCCTTCCTCCATCGCTTCGAGCAGGGCGCTCTGCGTTTTCGGTGTGGCCCGGTTGATCTCGTCGGCCAGCACCAGTTGGGCGAAGACCGGGCCGGGCAGGAAGCGGAATTCGCTCTTGTCGCGCTCGAAGATCGAGACGCCGGTGATGTCGGCCGGCAGCAGATCGCTGGTGAACTGGATGCGTGAAAACTGCAAGCCGAGGAGGCGGGCCAGGGCGTGGGAAAGCGTGGTCTTGCCCATGCCCGGCAAATCTTCAATCAGCAAATGGCCGTTGGCCAGCAGGCAGGCAATGGCCAGACGGATTTCATGGTCCTTGCCGAGAATGATCCGGCCGGCCTGTTCGAGAATGGCATCGAATGGTCGCGGCCTTCCGGCGAGGGCTGAAAGTGTGTGTTTGAGCATCAGGCGAGTCCCTTGTTTCAATTTGAACCGATTCTAATGCTTGAAGCCGCGTGCTGAATGGGACGATAATGACATTTCGACGTGCGCCGTTTTGTGCGCCGCTTCGCAGAGAGAGAACAAGTGACGACCACTGCCATCATCACCCATCGTGACTGCCAGTTGCACGACATGGGTTCGCATCACCCGGAATGCCCGCAGCGTCTGACCGCTATCAACGATCACCTGATCGCGCAGGGGATTGACGCTTATTTCGTCTACTACGATGCGCCGCTCGCCACCTTCGAGCAGCTGATGCGTGTGCACCCGGCCTCGCATCTCGAACGCATCAAGCGCGCGTCGCCGGAGCATGGCATCGTGCACCTCGACCCGGATACCGCGATGAATCCCCACACCTGGAACGCCGCCCTGCGCGCCGCCGGTTCGGGTTGCCACGCGGTCGACCTGGTAATGAAGGGCGAAATCGAAAACGCTTTCTGCGCCGTACGCCCGCCCGGTCACCACTGCGAGAAGGCAAACCCGATGGGTTTCTGCTTCTTCAACAACGTCGGCGTCGCCGCCAAGCACGCACTCAAGGCTCATGGCCTGGAACGCGTCGCCATCATCGACTTCGACGTTCACCACGGCAACGGCACCGAAGACTGCTTTGCCGGCGACGAAGAAGTGCTGATGTGTTCGATCTTCCAGCACCCGTTCTATCCGTACAGCGGCACCGAAAAGCCGGCTGCCAACATGTGCAACGTGCCGCTGGCCTCGGGTTGCGGTGGCGAGGAATTCCGCGATGCCGTCACCCAGGTCTGGATGCCACGCCTGCGCGAATTCAAGCCGCAGATGATCCTGATCTCGGCCGGCTTTGACGCGCACTTCGAGGACGACATGGGCAACCTCAGGTTCCTCGAAAAGGACTACGCCTGGGTGACCGAGCAGTTGAAAGCCCTGGCCGCCGAAATGTGCAACAAACGCATCGTTTCGATGCTCGAAGGCGGCTACGTGATGACGTCGCTGGCTCGCAGCGTCGGCGCCCATCTGCGTTCGCTGGCTGATCTGTAGAATCTGTTTCCTTTCGGGAAAAGGGTAGGGTGGGTTAAAATCCCGCCCTCTTTTTCATGTTTCCAACGTTTAACCGGACAAATCCATGGCGTTGATTGTTCAAAAATACGGCGGTACGTCGGTCGCTAATCCCGACCGCATCAAGAATGTCGCCAAACGTGTAGCCAAGTTCCAGGCACAGGGCCATCAAGTGGTTGTCGTCGTTTCAGCAATGAGCGGCGAAACCAACAAGCTGATCGCGCTGGCCAAGGAAGTTCAGGCCACGCCCGATCCGCGCGAGCTGGATGCCATCATGTCCACCGGCGAACAGGTCACCAGCGGCCTGCTCTCCCTGGCGCTGATGGACATCGGCTGCAAGGCCAAGAGCTACACCGGCGGCCAGGTCAAGGTGCTGACTGACAGCACGCACACCAAGGCGCGCATCCTGTCGATCGAAGAAGCCAACATGCGGCGCGATCTCGATGCTGGCCATGTGGTCGTCGTCGCCGGCTTTCAGGGCGTGGACGAATTCGGCAACATCACCACCCTCGGTCGTGGCGGTTCCGACACCTCCGGCGTTGCCCTTGCGGCTGCGCTGAAGGCCGACGAGTGCCAGATCTACACCGACGTCGATGGCGTCTATACCACCGACCCGCGTGTCGTGCCCGAAGCCAAAAAGCTCGATACCATTACCTTCGAAGAAATGCTGGAAATGGCCAGCCTCGGCTCCAAGGTGCTGCAGATCCGCTCGGTCGAATTCGCCGGCAAGTACAAGGTCAAACTGCGCGTTCTTTCCAGCTTCCAGGACGAAGGGGAAGGCACGCTGATCACTGTTGAGGAAGACAAGAACATGGAACAACCGATCATCTCCGGTATCGCTTTCAACCGCGACGAAGCCAAGCTGACCATGCTCGGCGTTCCCGATACCCCGGGCATCGCCTATCAAATTCTCGGTGCCATCGCCGACGCCAACATCGACGTCGACATGATCATCCAGAACGTCGGCCACGATGGCACCACCGATTTCTCCTTCACCGTAAACCGGGGTGATTTCGCCAAGGCCCAGGGCATCCTGGAAGGCGTCAAGGCCAAGCTCGGCGCCCGCGAAATCACCGGCGACAACAAGATCTGCAAGGTCTCCGCCGTCGGCGTCGGCATGCGCTCCCACCCGGGCGTTGCCTCCAAGATGTTCAAGGCGCTGGCCGACGAAGGCATCAACATCCAGATGATTTCGACTTCAGAGATCAAGATTTCCGTCGTTCTCGACGAAAAGTATCTGGAGTTGGCTGTCCGCGTGCTGCACCGCACTTTCGGTCTCGATCAGTAAGTTTGACCAAAAGGCGCGGAGGCTATATCATCCGCGCCTCGTTGTAGCAGGCTTGGACACGTGGCCGAGTGGTCGAAGGCACACCCCTGCTAAGGGTGCATCCGGGCAAAACCTGGATCCAGGGTTCGAATCCCTGCGTGTCCGCCAAGCCTACATAGAGCAAACAAGCGCCTTTCTGGGCGCTTTTTTGTTGTACGCAATCTGCGCATCGCAAAATTTTCGATGCCAATGCCTGATGTTTCGTTCTCGATCAATCCTGATTTTTTTGGTTGTTCGCGAGCGCATTCGCATAGCTGCGCTTTTCGCTGGCCGTCAGTTGCTTGATACGGTATTCAGCCTTGGCGGCCGACGAACGGTCAGGGTGGCTTTCATGGCCCAGTAATCTGAACGGGGTGTGCGATCGGGTGTAGCGGGCGCCTGTTCCCTGGCAATGGGCTTTGTAGCGGGCTTCGACATCGACCGTGATGCCGGTGTAGATGCTTCCGTCGGCACATTCGATCATGTACAAAAACCAGGGTTTATTCATGGCTGGCGGCTCGATCCAGTGCCTGACGGATACGCTGGAGGGTGGCTTCGACGTGGGCGTGGCGCTTTACGTCGAGACCAAGGCTGCGTGCGATGTCGTTGACCTTGGCAGGATTGAGCGGGATACCGCCCCGGTCGACCGCAGCGATGAGCTGTCGAGCGCGGGCGTAGTCGGACAACGGCGCTGCCTGAGGGAAAATCAAGGACTTGAGCCAGGAGAAAAGGCCCGCAGGCCGACGTGATCCCATACACTTGCTTCTGGTTAAAACGACAAGGATACATGGATGCGGCCGACAACGATGATGACTCACGTCTGGAGCGCGGCATCGTGAGCGAGGTGACGATCAGCCGGCGCTCGCTGGCGGCGAGCGAGCTGCCAATTTACCCTGGGGTTTCGATGGCTGGCATCACACTGGTTGGCGACGCTGGCCAGGCAGAGCGGGCTATGGCTGCATTGCTGGCGGCGTCAACCATCGGTTTCGATACGGAATCGAAACCCACGTTCCTGAAGGGTGAGGTGTCTACCGGGCCGCATTTGGTGCAGTTGGCGACGGATGAACATGTCTTTCTGTTTCCGGTTTTGTGTGCGGTGAATCATGAGGTGCTGAGGCGGATTTTGGCTGCGCCAGATCTGCTCAAGGTTGGCTTCGGCCTGGGGAATGATCGCGCGGCTTTGCGCTCGCGTCTGGGCATCGAGTTGAACAACGTGCTCGATCTGGGTGAGGTACTGCGTGGGCCAGGGCATCGCGGTACGGTGGGGGCGAAAGTGGCGGTTGCCCATTATTTCGGCCAGAAACTACAGAAGTCGAAAAAGCTTGGAACCAGCAACTGGGCGAGCCCCCGACTGAACGAGCGGCAGTTGTTGTACGCGGCCAACGATGCCCATGTCGCCCTGCAAATTTATCGGGCCTGGCTGCGCGATCCGGAGCGCCTGGATCCGGCCCGAATGGCGTCGGTCTAGGCCATCAAATCAACAATATTTTCAGGAGGATTCGTCATGGCTGATTCAGTGCTCTCCTTGTCGTTGCTCGAAGCCCGTGTGCTGGGCACCCTGGTGGAAAAGCAACGAACGGTTCCGGATACCTATCCGCTCTCGGTCAATGCCTTGCTGGCTGGCTGCAACCAGAAGACGAGCCGAAACCCGGTGATCGAAACCAGCGAAGGCGAGATTTTGCAGGCGATTGATCGCTTGAAGGATCTGGCGCTGGTGCGCGAAGTCTCGGGTAGTCGGGTCAGCCGCTTCGAACATTGCCTGGAAAGAGGGCTGGGCGTGCCGACGCAGGCTGCGGCCTTGCTGACGGTGCTGATGTTGCGCGGCGCGCAGACGGCGGGGGAGTTGCGACTGAATTGCGATCGCCTGCATGGCTTTGCTGATATTTCGTCGGTTGAGGCTTTTCTGGAAGAGCTGGCCGGGCGTCCGGCTGGCGCCTTGGTGATTGAGTTGCCGCGCCAGCCTAGTTCGCGAGAGAACCGCTGGATGCATTTGTTGAGTGGGCAGCCGGAAATCGAAGCGGCTTTGCCGGGGAAATTGCCGGGTGCGGTGGCTTCGGAATTTGAGGAATTGCGTAGCCGAGTGACGGCGCTGGAGGCTGAAATGGCCGAACTGCGCGGCTTGCTGCTGGGCAGAACTGGCGACTAGGCGAAGGAGGCAGGTGGCGGTCGTGGGCATGACCTATAATTCGCGGCTCTCCCGCGTGGCGGTACCGCTTGGGCTGATCCTCGCGCCCAGCTTTGCATTGCCAGCAGCTTGTTTTTGACGTCATGTCCGCCATGAAACCCATTCACCCGAAAAAATACACCCGACTCCGCATCATTGGCGCTGCCAGCGGCATCGGTGCGCAGGATCAGGCGTGCGAGGATGGGCCGGTGGCCTTTCATCACTCGCAGGCCTGGCATGAGTTGGAACATCATCCGCTTGTGGACTGGGGAAAAACCTTGTTTGCACCGGATGGTGACGGCACCTCAACGGCCGGGCGAATTGCTGAACTGTGCCGGGATCTGGCGAATGAAGTCGCGCTGACACTGCGGGCTGATGCATTTCCGGTAGTGATCGGTGGCGATCATTCCGTGGCCATCGGCACCTGGAGCGGCGTGGCGCGCGTGCTCGGTGAACCCTTCGGTCTACTGTGGATCGACGCCCATCTCGACAGCCATACGCCGGAGACGAGCTATTCCGGGGCGATTCACGGCATGCCGCTGGCCTGCCTGCTCGGGCGTGGTGACAAGCGGTTGCTCAACATCGGGCTGAACGGCACGCAGCTCAGCGCGGCGCATACGGTGGTGCTCGGGCCGCGCAGTTACGAACCGGAGGAAATCGAGTTCCTGCAGCGCATGGGTGTGCGCATTATCGATAGCGAGGAAGTGCTGCGGCGCGGCTTTGCGCCCTGTCTGGAAGAGGCGATTGCGATCGTTTCGAGCGCGCCGGCCGGCTTCGGTGTAACGCTGGATCTGGATGCCATCGACCCGCAACTGGCGCCGGGGGTTGGCAGCCCTGAGCCGGATGGTCTCGTTGCTCGCGACGTGCTGGCTGCCGTGCGGCTGATATCGAGCTTGACGGGGCTGAAGGCCCTGGAAATTGTCGAATACAACCCGGATCGCGACCGCCACGGTACGACAGCCGGGTTGATTTCCGATCTGATTGGCCAAATTCTGCCGCGCGCTGCTGGCCATGGTGACAAATAGACGATGAGAGCGGACCCCTACACCATCCTCGGTGTTGCCACCGATTCCGGCCCGGCCGAGTGGAAACGCGCCTACCGTCGCCTCGCCATGCGCTGGCACCCCGACCGTAGCGACGATCCCGAGGCTACGGAGCGCTTCAAGGAGATCAATTCGGCCTACGAGCAGCTACTTGCGGTCAACCCGGAAAATGAGCCAAAAACGGATTCGTCGGAGACCGAGGAGTCCGTAGCCGAGCCTGAAGAGACCATCGCCAAGGCGGCCGATATTCGGCTGAATCTCGAGGTGAGCCTGGAAGACGCGGCGACCGGCTGCCACAAAACCATTCACTACACCCGCGGCAACGAATGCCCAACCTGTGCCGGCAGCGGCGAGCACGGCATGGCCAAGACGCGTTTTTGTGGCATTTGTCATGGCAGCGGCCGGGTGCACGATGCCAAGCGTAACCTGGTGCGTTGCACCGACTGCGGCGGGCGTGGATTGTTCACAGAGCGAATTTGCGCCGACTGTGGCGGAAGCGGTCGCGAGATGGCGGACGTCAGCCTCCAAATCCGCGTGCCGGCCGGCATGCTGCCCGGCGACGAATTGCGCCTGATCGGCCAGGGTGAGCCGGGTGACGAGGCGCTTCAGGCTGGCGATCTGTACCTGACGCTGATAATTCATTCACATTCGTTGTATGAACTGCGTGGCCGCGACCTGCATTTCAGGATGCCGGTCAGCGCGCTGGCCATGATGGCCGGTGGCGAGATCGATGTGCCCTCACTGCCTGGCGTCCTCTGTCACACGCTGGAAGCAGGGGCAGCGGAAAGGCGGACGCTACGCCTGCCCGGCAAGGGGTATCCGGGACGCGGTAAAAATCGGGCGGGTGATCTGGTGGTCGAGTTGGAACCAATTTTCCCGCGCAAACTCAACGCCCGTCAGCGCAAGCTGTTGTTGCAGGCCAATGCGGCGTTACTGGACGATGTTACAGAGGCGTTGCCGCAGATTGCTGACTGGCGGGCTTCCTACGGCGTGCAGTGATCGTCAAGCTTGTTGCGCGGGGATAGTAGTCAAATCCGTTGATGATCGACTACGCGAGCAACGAGTCTGCCAAAGCGTCTTTGATCGCTGCGCCAAGATGCTCGATTTCCTCGTCGCTGATGATGTACGGCGGCATCAGGTAAACCGTGTTGCCGATCGGGCGGATCAGCGCCTCACGTTCCAGTGCGGCGCGGTAGAACTTGCGCGAGAAGTGGGGGTCGGCGGTTTCGACGTCGAAGGCGGCGATCATGCCGCGTTGGCGCAGGTGTTTGACTTGCGGATGGTCGGCCAGCGGTGCCAAAGCGGATTCGATTTTTTGCGCTTTTTTCCGGTTGACCGCGAGAACGTCGTCGGACTGGAAAATATCGAGCGTGGCGAGCGCGGCGCGGCAGGCGAGCGGGTTGCCGGTGTAGCTGTGCGAGTGCAGGAAGGCGCGGCTGACTGAGTCGTCGAGGAAGGCGTTGTAGATGGTGTCGCTGCTCAGCACGATGGAGAGCGGCAGGTAGCCGCCGGAGATGCCTTTCGACAGGCACATGAGGTCGGGGCGGATTTCAGACTGTTCGTGGGCGAAGAAGGTGCCGGTGCGGCCGCAGCCGACGGCGATTTCGTCGCAGATCAGGTGGACTTCGTAGCGGTCGCAGAGCTGGCGGGCGAGGCGCAGGTATTCCGGGTCGTACATCGCCATGCCGGCGGCGCCCTGGACGAGTGGCTCGACGATGAGGGCGGCGATTTGGTCGCCATGCTTTTCGAGGTGGCGTTCCAGTGCGTCGGCGGCGCGACGTCCTACATCAGCCGGGCTTTCACCGGCTTCGCCTAGCCGAAAATCCGGCGACGGAATAACCGTCGCGGCGCGAACCAGCGGCGCGTAGGCGTCCTTGAAGATGGCGACGTCGGTAACAGCCAGCGCGCCGACCGTTTCGCCGTGATAGCTGCCTTGCAGGCAGAGAAATTCTGCCTTCTCCGGGCGGCCGACATTGCGCCAGTAGTGAAAGCTCATTTTCAGCGCGATCTCGGTGGCCGAGGCGCCGTCGGAGGCGTAGAAGGCGTGGCCGAGGGCGCCACCGGTCAGGGCGGACAGGCGCTCGGAAAGCTCGACCACCGGCTGGTGGGTGAAGCCGGCCAGCATGACGTGTTCCAGTGTTTCGAGCTGCTCGCGCAAAGCCGCGTTGATGCGCGGGTTGGCGTGGCCGAACAGGTTGGTCCACCACGAGCTGATGCCGTCGAGGTAGCGCTTGCCGTCGAAGTCGTAGAGCCAGGCACCACTGCCGCGGGCGATGGGGACCAGCGGCAGATGGCCGGGGGAGGCCGTCTGCGCGTGGTGCTGCATCTGTGTGCAGGGGTGCCAGACGGCGGCCTGGCTGCGGGCGAGCCAGTCGGCGTTGGATCGGGATGTCATCGATGGAATCTCGACGCGGAGGCGCAGAGGCGCAGAGAAAAGCGTATAGAGCTTCTCGGGTTTTTCTCCGCGCCTCTGCGCCTCTGCGTTTCAAGCATGCGGTTCAAGAGGCTCAGTGCAGCACTTGCGAATCGGTGGTCGGCTGCTCGGGCATTTCGGCGTGCGCCAGTTCGGCTTCGCGGTTGGGGAAGAGCGGGGCGCCGCAGTCGTCGCAGAATTCCATGGGGAAATGGTGGTCGAGGAAAAGTACTTCCTTGACGCCGGTTTCGCGCAGGATCGCTTCGATTTCACCGGCTGCATCGGTCGCCTCGTCTTCAGCGCCGAGCAGCGGCCAGACGATGCCGTGGTAGACCTCGTCACCGGTCGTCGGGCCGAGGCTGACGCGGTACTCCTCCATCCGGCGGTCGTAGCAGGGGCCGACGACGGCGCGAATGTCTGCCGGCATCAGGCCGAGCATGCTTTGCAGGAAGGCGACCGAGGCTTTGAGCGAATAGGGGCGCGACAAGCGGTCCGCGTTGCGGCAGGAGGCGTGGTAGGCGTCTGGCAGCAGCGGTTGCCAGGCACAGCCGGTGAGCAGCGGTTCGAGATTCGGGCTGCCTTGCTTGACCCATTCCTTGAGCGCGGCTTCCTTGTTGCCGTCCTTTTCGTTCCAGCGGAACAGCGGCTTGCCGCGCGGTACGGCAATAGTGCCGACGATGTAGCGGACGTCGGAGAGGAAGCGGTTGGTTTCGGCCATGCCGGTGATGTCGACCGCCAGGTGCTGGCCGGCCAGCGCTGCTTCGCCGAGTTGTTTGGTCAGTTGCCAGGTGTCGCAAAAGCTGCGCGGCAACTGGTCGGGGCTGAACAGGAAATCGGCCAGCGCCAGACGGGTATCGCCACCGAAAACATGGGCGCCGAGTTGCACGGCCAGCGCCTGCAGCGTGCTCTTGGGCAGCGCGCAGGCGGGGATGGAAAAGCGTGACCAGGCGAGGATGGGGGCCGCGAAGAGCTGAATGTCGAATTCCTGCCCCGACGCATCCAGACGGTTGGTTTCGGCCCGCGATTCGACCATGTCTGCCAGTTCGTCGTGGCCGCGCGGGTTGGCCTCGAACAGGCGGTCGAGCGCGGTGTTGATGTCGTCTTCGGCGCCGTTTTTCAACAGGCTGTCGACGGTCTCGGCCAACTGGGCTTCCCAGTAATTGTCCTCCAGCTTGCCGCCGGATTCGGAAAGGCCGATGGCCAGACGTTGTAGCTCAGCCGCATCGCGGGAAAGTCGGTCGCGCGAGCCAAAGCGGGTGCGTTTCATCGGTGTTCCAGAAAATTCAAAGACGGGATTTTACCAGTCGTACGGTTGATCCCCCAGTCCGCCGGGAATTTTGAGAGATTGATCGCCAGCCGACGGTTGTTGATCGATTTGCGACAGTGCCGCCTGATACGTCGCGGCAGACTGGTCACGCATTCAAACCTGATGGAGAAATGAAATGAAAAGCAAGCGCTACCACCTCGCCACGCTGGCCGTTCTGGCCTTGGCCTGGGGCGAAGTTCGTTCGGATGAATTTGCCGTTGAGACATCGCGCCAGCTCGATGGCAGCCTGCCTGCGGCGCACTATGCCAATGCCTTCGGCTGTACCGGGGGCAATGTTTCGACAGTAGCTCCTCGTTGAAAGGGCAGGTTAGCCCGTGTCGTGATCTGAGCTGAGCTCAAATTTGATCACTTTGGCACTGTCGGCTTTCTTTACACTCAGCGCTTTGTTGCCAAAGTTTTATTCAAACAAAAATGCCTAACATGATGAATAGATGCGATATAGAATATTCCATTTGAGTAAAGGCGCAAGTATTGCTTACTCATCGCCCGTGTGTTGATGACATTTGATGTGTCATCGATCCAGAAATCTCAAATTTCTTTTCCAAGGGGAAACTATATGCAGAATTATCTAATGAAATTCGTTGTGGCCATTTCGGTCTGTTGCTCTGTATTCACAGCCAACGCTAGTACTGTGTTTACCGTAAACAGCGGAAGCGCTTTTTCAGCCTACGGAATTGACCACCAGTTGTCCTTCGAAATAGCTGTGCCGTTTGGTGGTTCATGCACACTCTGTCAAGTGACAAGTCTTACTTATTCAAACACAGCTGGCGGTACCGCAACGGTGGCCGATTTGATTTCTAATCCGCCAGCGTATGGAACTCTGCTTGATATTGCATCCGGGGTGATCGTCCCTGATAACGTCAAAGCATTTTTCTGGGACGACAACAACGGCGGATTCTGGGGGTTTTCCGATTTCGCTGATGACGGACAATTTGAATTGCTGCAGTGTAGTGATTCAACCTGCACGGGTGGTGGCACAGCTTCGTTTTCGCTGACACAGTTGTCGACGTCTTCAAACAGCGTCCCCGAGCCCGGCTCACTCGCTCTGCTGGGTATCGCATTTGCCGGACTGGCCGCTGGTCGTCGCAGGAAGTTCTGATCCGAGGTATTGCTATTTCTAAGGAATGGGGGCTGCTGCCCCCTTTCTCGTTTACGTTTAATCGTTCTTGGTTATTTATTCCGGGCGTGGCCGGCAACTATTGGCGATGAGCGAGGCGACGCTGCGCCGCAAGCTTGCCGACGAGGGCGACTGCCTGTCGGGCATTCTCGCCGACGCCCGGCTATCGTTCGCCCTGACGCTGCTGCAAGCGACGACCCAGCCGGTGACACAAATCGCGCTCGCTGTTGGCTATCAGTCGCCGTCGCATTTTACGGTGCGCTTCCGGCGTCGTTTCGGCTTTTCGCCTTCGGCCATCAGGGAGACCGAACGCCGCGCCTGAATCGCTTCCGTTAAGATGAAGGTTTGGTTTCGCCAACCTTCGTCGCCATGCTGATTTTTCTCTCCCCCGCCAAGTCTCTTGACTACAAAACGCCGCCGCAAATCGCTACCTTCACCCAGCCAGCCTGGCTGAAACAGTCGGAAACGCTGATCAAACAGCTGCGCAAGCTGTCGCCGGCCGACATCGCGAACCTGATGGATCTCTCCGACCCGCTGGCGCTGCTCAATTTCAACCGTTACGCCGACTGGTCGCTGCCCTTTACCCCGGAAAACGCCAAGCAGGCTGTGCTCGCCTTTGACGGCGACGTCTACGACGGCTTGTCGGCCAAAACCCTGTCGGCCGACGATCTCGAGTTTGCCCAGCAGCAGGTGCGCATCCTGTCCGGCCTCTACGGCATCCTCAAGCCGCTCGACCTGATGCAGCCCTACCGGCTGGAAATGGGCACCAAGTTTGCCAACAAGGCCGGCAAGGATCTTTACGCCTTCTGGGGCGAGCGCCTGCTCAAGGCGATCAATGCCGAACTGGCTGAAAAGCCGCGGCCGGTTGCGGTCAACCTGGCTTCCGAGGAATATTTCAAGGCCGCTGTCGGCGGCAAGATCAAGGGTCAGTTGATCCAGCCCGTGTTCGAGGATTGGAAGAACGGCCAATACAAGATCATCAGTTTCTACGCCAAGCGGGCGCGCGGTTTGATGACGCGTTACGCCGTGCTCAACCGCTTGACCGAACCGGAGGGCCTCAAGGATTTCGACAGCGACGGCTACGCCTTTGCGCCGGAAGCTTCCGACGACAAACGCTGGGTTTTCCGGCGCAGGGAATAACGCAGAACCGATTGGCGACGGCGCTTACATCATTGAAAACTAGGCAGCCAGCTCTAACCCGTTCAGCAATGGCTGGTTTGTAGGGGCAGGTAATTTGAAATTTCGGGCTTTTTTCCGGTTGACCGCGACATTCGCAAATCCCCGGTTTTAATTCAAGCTAACCCGTCAGCAGGCCGCATGCCGCCGCCGGCTTGACGATCTGAAACCCCAGCGTCGTCCGCCCACGCAGGCAGAGCAGCGCCTTGTCCTTGCTGACCAGCAAATTGGCGCCACAACGGGCGGCGAGTTCGAGAAATTTTTGGTCGTCCCTGTCCTTGCAACGCGGCAATTTCGGCGCTTCGCCTTCCGGGAAAACCTGGACCAGGGCGCTGTAGCGGGCGTAGCGCTCGGCCATCATGTCCGGCGTCAGCTTGAGTTGCGGGTAGGTCAGCACGCGCTGCAGTTCGTCCAGCGTTCGCGCATCGACAAAGCACTCGATTTTCCCGGCCTCCAGCGCGGCCATGATCGGCACGGCATCGGCATTGCCCCAGTGGAAAAGATCGAGGACGACGTTGGTGTCGAGAACTAAGCGCAGCATGACGCGGATTATAATGCGCGCCTCCTCAACGCCTTGCCCGGAATAACCGATGTCCCGCATTCTTCTTGCCCCGATGGAAGGGCTCGCCGACGATCTGCTGCGCGGCGTGCTGACCGACCTCGGCGGTTACGACTGGGGGATTTGCGAATTCGTCCGTGTCTCCAACACGCTTCTGCCGGCCAAGACCTACGAGCGGATTTGTCCGGAGCTGCTGAACGGCAGCAAGACCCGAACCGGGACGCCGATGCGCGTGCAACTGCTCGGCTCCGACCCGCATTTCATGGCTGAAAATGCCCGCCGGCTGGTGAGCCTCAATCCGGCTGGCGTCGATATCAATTTCGGCTGCCCGGCGCCGACCGTGTTTCGCCATCGCGGTGGTTCGGCCCTGCTCGGCGAGCCGGAGCTCTTGAACGAAATCACCAGCGCCGTGCGCGCCGTGGTTCCGGCCCATATTCCTTTCACCGCCAAGATGCGTCTCGGCATCGACGACACCAGCCGGGCGGTCGATTGCGCCCAGGCGCTGCAAGCCGCCGGCATCGACGAACTGATCGTGCACGGCCGTACCAAGGTTGACGGCTACCGTCCGCCAGCGCGCTGGGAATGGATCGACCGGGTGCGCGCCGCCATCGCAATTCCGCTGATCGCCAACGGCGAGGTATGGACGGTGGAAGACTTTCGCAATTGCCAGCAGGCGACTGGTTGTGCCGACATCATGATTGGCCGCGGCGCGGTTGCCGATCCGCTGCTGGCCCGGCGCGTTCGCGGCGAAGAAACCGGTGGCTGGGCGGAAATTCTGCCGAGCGTGGCGACCTACTGGCTGGGCGTGCGCAATAAAGTCGTGCCGGTGCATGCCGGCGGCCGGCTCAAGCAATGGCTGGCGATGATGCGGCGAAATTATCCGGAGGCCGAGGTGCTATACGAGCGTTTGCGCACGATCAAGGGGGCGGCCGACATCGACGCGGCGATGATCGCCGAAGGCCTCGTGACTCAAGCGCAACTGGCGGCATGATGGACGGCGCGATGACCGGAAATTCCCGCTTCATTTCCAGCGCCCAGGACGGGCCGCATGCCGATCTGGAGGCGCTGGTGCGCCGGCATATGGCGCATCCGTTCAGGAAGCCGGTGGCCGATTACAACCGCGAAGCGCTGGCCGTGGCGCTGGCGGCGCGTGACGCCTGGAGTCCGCAGGCGCCGCTGATCCTTGATGCCGGCTGCGGCGTTGGTTGGAGCACGCAGCGCATCGCAGAGACTTTTCCGGATCATTTCGTGATTGGCGTTGATCAGTCGCTCGACCGCATCAGTCGCGGCAAACCCTTGCCGATGCCTGCTAATGCGCTCTTGGTCCGGGCCGATCTGGTTGATTTCTGGCGCCTGCTGGCCGAAAGCGGTATCCGCCTCGCCCGCCATTACAACCTCTACCCGAACCCGTGGCCGAAGATCGGCCATCTGGCCCGACGCTGGCAAGGCCATGCCGTGTTTCCGGTGTGGCGCGAACTGGGCGGCGAAGTGGAGTGCCGCAGCAACTGGCGCATCTATATTGAAGAAATGGCCCAGGCGCTGAGCCTGCTCAGCGGTCAACAGGTGGTCGCCGAACCGTGGCAGACCAACGACCCGATGACGCCTTTCGAAAAGAAATACCTCGCCTCCGGCCACGAACTGTGGCGCTGCCGGGTCAGCCTGCCATGAGCGTCTGCCAGACCTGCGGCGCCTGCTGCGCCAGCCTGCGCGTCGATTTCCACCCGGCCGAGCTGGCCGGCGGCGCCTTCGCCTGGGGGCAGGGCGTGCCGGTCGAAATGACGGTGCCGGTCACGCCGGCCATCGTCCGCCTGTGCGGCACCGACGCCAGCCCGCCGCGCTGCGTGGCGCTGGCCGGCGAGGTCGGCGTGGCGGTGCAATGTACGATCTACGACGTTCGCCCATCGCCCTGCCGCGAATTCGACACTGAGCACGCCGCCTGCAACAAGGCGCGCCAGCGCTGCGGGTTGGCGCCTTTGTAGGTTCCGGAAGTCGGGTCCGCTCGAAGAATGATGGGATAACCAATGGCCGAATCAGAAACCAGAGCTCTGAGTCCCAAATTGAACAGACGAGCTTTAGCGCTGTGACGTCCACGACCGGAGTTCAAGTAGTGCATCTCTGGTCGATCAGAAACTCAAGCATCCACTTTGCTACGGCATCATTGTGCAGAGTTATCGCGGCAATAGGGATGGGCCCAACGTTAGGCGAAGCGCGGCGGAGTAGGTGTCGGCTGGATAGCTTTGTTAGGGCTATTCACTGCTAATGTTCCTTGTACCCGGTCCAGCTTCATTCTGACGATATCAACCGTCTCTGGAAGAATTTTCCGGAGGATGGTCGCTTGGTCTTCGCTAACAAGCGGCCCAAGAAGGATCCGTTCAACCGGCATGGGGAGGGTAAAGAACTGCCCTTCAATGACTATCCGATACTCCTCTTCATATGCCCACTCTTCGCCCTTGCCGTTGAAGAGATGCCGCATGTCCTCTTTCGTCAGAAGCTTATCTGTAAATATAGATGAAAACGGCGTATAGATCACCTTAGTCAAATCTTCGTGACCATCTGGAATTTCGACCTCAATGACGACTCCCTTGTGCCCATCTGCGTAGTGGGACCACATAAGGAAGTTTGTGGGATCAGCAGAGAGGGATGCCACACGATATGTATCCTTGGCTTTTTCAATCCGAGAAGCGATTAGCGATTCAAGCCTATCGCTCTTCTCTCCAAGGTAGATCTCATAACGCCCTTCCAGCGGATCATTCAATTCCCACCAGTGGGCGCAGTAGAGCCTCTGGTTCACAACGATGTCCAACGTGTGCCAAAGGTTGGCGAGCGATTTGTATTTATAGATCTTCACGCCAGCACGTTAGCATAATCCAGCGCTCGAACGGTTGCTATGGCCAATTTTCCCCAATGGCCGGTTGTGGCCGAAGGCGGAAACCAGCGGCAATTTCGCGCTTACTTCGACAAGCTCCGCATCGCTCGCTCCAGTCCATCGATGGTCAGCGGAAACATGCGTTTGCCGAGCAATTGCTCGATCATCTGAATCGACTGCGTATATCCCCAGTGCGCTTCCTGCTGCGGGTTGAGCCAGGCGGCGTGGGGCCAGGTGGCGAGCAGGCGTTCGAGCCAGACGGCGCCGGCTTCTTCGTTCCAGTGTTCGACGCTGCCGCCGGGGCGGGCGATTTCGTAGGGGCTCATGCTGGCATCGCCGACGAAGACGAGCTTGTAGTCGGGGCCGTAGGTGTGGATGACGTCCCAGGTCGACAGTTTTTCGTCGTGGCGGCGGCGATTGTCCTTCCACACGCCTTCGTAGACGCAGTTGTGGAAGTAGAAGTGTTCGAGATGCTTGAACTCGGCGCGGGCGGCGGAGAACAGCTCCTCGCAGGCCTGGATGTGGTCGTCCATCGAGCCGCCGATGTCGAGGAAGAGCAGCACCTTGACGGCGTTGTGGCGTTCAGGCCGCAGGTGCAGGTCGAGCCAGCCGCCGTTGCGGGCGGTGCCGGCGATGGTGCCGTCGAGGTCGAGTTCGGTGGCTGCGCCTTTGCGGGCAAAGCGGCGTAGCCGGCGCAGGGCGACCTTGATGTTGCGCACGCCGAGATCGAGTGTGTCGTCGAGGTTGCGGAATTCGCGCTGGTCCCAGACCTTGATGGCCGTCCGATTGCCGACCGATTCGCCGCCAATGCGCACGCCTTCCGGGTTGTAGCCGCCGTGGCCGTAGGGCGAGGTGCCGGCGGTGCCGATCCACTTGCTGCCGCCGGCGTGGCGTTCCTTCTGCTCGGCCAGCCGTTCTTTCAGTTGCTCGAAAATTTTCTCATAGCTGAGTTTCTGCAGCTTGAGGCGGTCGGCTTCGGAAAGGTGCTTGCGGGCGGCGAGTTCCAGCCATTCTTCCGGCACTTCCGGCGCGAAGCCGGGCAGGGCTTCGATGCCGCGAAAATACTCGCCGAAGGCGCGGTCGAAGCGGTCGTAGAGGGATTCATCCTTGACCAGCAGGGCGCGCGACAGGAGATAGAAATCATCGAGGCTGCCGCTGACCAGCCGCGCCTCCAGCGCTTCGAGCAGGGCCAGCAGTTCGTTGGTGGAAACCGGCAGCTGGCGTGATTTCAGATGCAGGAAGAAATCGACGAGCATTTACGGCTGCTTGCGGCGCGCCATGAAAGCGATGCGTTCGAAGAGATGCACATCCTGTTCGTTCTTGAGCAGGGCGCCGTGCAGCGGCGGAATGGCGTCCTTCGCCTCCTTGGCTCGCAGGGCTTCAGGCGGGATGTCTTCAGCCAGCAGCAGTTTGAGCCAGTCGATCAGTTCGCTGGTAGATGGTTTTTTCTTGAGGCCGGGTACCTCGCGCAGGTCGAAGAAGACTTCCAGTGCTTCCTTGAGCAATTCATGTTTGAGGACCGGGAAATGGACGGCGACGATGCGCTGCATCGTTTCCTTGTCCGGGAACTTGATGTAGTGGAAGAAGCAGCGGCGCAGGAAGGCGTCGGGCAGTTCCTTTTCGTTGTTGGAGGTGATGATGATCAGCGGCCGGTGTTTGGCCTTGATCGTGCGGTGCAACTCGTAGCAATGGAATTCCATGCGGTCGAGTTCGCGCAGCAGATCGTTGGGGAATTCGATGTCGGCCTTGTCGATCTCGTCGATCAGCACGACTGATGGCTCGTCGCACTCGAAGGCCTGCCAAAGCACGCCGTGCACGATGTAGTGCTCGATGTCCTCGACGCGCGGGTCGCCGAGCTGCGAGTCGCGCAGGCGGGATACGGCGTCGTATTCGTAAAGACCTTGCTGCGCCTTGGTCGTCGATTTGATATGCCATTGGAACAGCGGCATGTTCAGCGCGCTGGCAACTTCCTCGGCGAGCAGCGTCTTGCCGGTGCCCGGCTCGCCCTTGATGAGCAGCGGGCGTTGCAGGGCGATGGCGGCGTTGACCGCCAATGTCAGGTCGCGGGTGGCGACGTAGGTATCGGTGCCTTGGAATTTCATGTCGATTGTGGGCAATGGCCGGTTGGGTGATGGAAGAAATTGTACGGTCAACCGGAAAAATGGCGCAAAAATGAAATCATCGCTTGGCCCGGGCTTTTGTCTTTGCCGCTTCCTGGCGGCTTTTGGGCCAAGTATTGACGCGTTGCAGCAAATTCCCCTTGGGGGAAAGCGCGCGCATACGCCGTCTTTATCCCCATTTGAGTCGGACAAGGCTGTGGATAAGCTCGGGACAGATGCTGTAATCCATTGAGCCACAACGGTTTTAGGTGTTCCGCCTAAAAAATGGGCAGAAAGCCTCTCAGGCTCAAATTTGCGCCATCCGGGTCTAGCCTTGCGGGTGATATAACATATAAAATATATAAGACCCGCAAGTCACGGATGGCGGCTTTGTTTTCGAACGATCTGGCCGTCGCCGTTGTCGTAAAATATTCGTTTCTCAGAGCAACCCTTTACGAAAG
The DNA here is from genome assembly GCA_907163225.1 of uncultured Rhodocyclaceae bacterium. GTDB lineage: Bacteria > Pseudomonadota > Gammaproteobacteria > Burkholderiales > Rhodocyclaceae > Azonexus. The sequence continues at coordinate 117,252 of OU015322.1, forward strand.
GAAGTCGCCGTGCTTGAAGCCTATCGCGCCCACGTTGCCGAACGTGCAGCCCTTGGAATTCCCCCGCTGCCGTTGTCCAAGCAACAGACCACTGAACTGGTCGCCCTGCTGAAGAACCCGCCGAAGGGCGAAGAAGCCGCTCTGGTCGAGCTGATCACCTACCGCGTGCCGGCCGGTGTTGATGATGCCGCCAAGGTCAAGGCCGAGTTCCTGGCCAAGGTCGCCAAGGGCGAAGAAGCCTGCGCCCTGATCTCCAAGGAAAAAGCCACCGAACTGCTCGGCACCATGCTCGGCGGTTACAACGTCAAGCCGCTGATCGACCTGCTCGGTTGTGCCACCTGCGGCTCTGTTGCTGCCGAAGGCCTCAAGAAAACCCTGCTCGTTTTCGACTTCTTCCACGATGTCGCTGAACTGGCCAAGGCCGGCAATGCCAACGCCAAGGGCGTCATGCAATCCTGGGCCGATGCCGAGTGGTTCACCTCGCGTCCGGCTGTTCCGGCTTCGCAGAAGCTGACCGTCTTCAAGGTCACCGGCGAAACCAACACCGACGACCTGTCGCCGGCACCGGATGCCTGGTCGCGTCCTGACATTCCGCTGCACGCCCTGGCCATGCTCAAGAACCCGCGTCCGGGTATCGAAGCTGACGAAGCCGGCTCGCGCGGCCCGATCAAGCAGCTGGAAAAGCTGGCTGCCAAGGGCAACCTGATCGCCTACGTCGGCGACGTGGTCGGTACCGGTTCTTCCCGCAAGTCCGCCACCAACTCCGTACTGTGGTTCACCGGCGAAGACATCCCGTTCGTGCCGAACAAGCGTTTCGGCGGCGTCTGCCTGGGCTCCAAGATCGCTCCGATCTTCTTCAACACGATGGAAGATGCCGGCGCGCTGCCGATCGAAATCGCTGCTGACCAGATGGACATGGGCGACGAGATTGAACTGACCGTCGATCAAGCCACCGGCAAGGTTGTTGCCACCAAGAACGGTGCCACCATCGCCGAATCCCAGCTCAAGACCCTCGTCATCCTCGACGAAGTTCGCGCTGGTGGCCGTATCCCCCTGATCATCGGCCGTGGCCTGACCACCAAGGCGCGCGAATTCCTCGGCCTGCCGCAATCCACCCTGTTCCGCCTGCCGCAGAACCCGGCCGACGACGGCAAGGCTTACTCGCTGGCCCAGAAGATGGTTGGCAAGGCCTGCGGCGTGACGGGCATCCTGCCGGGCACCTACTGCGAGCCGAAGATGACCACCGTGGGTTCGCAAGACACCACCGGCCCGATGACCCGCGACGAACTGAAAGACTTGGCCTGCCTCGGCTTCTCCGCCGACTTGGTTATGCAGTCCTTCTGTCACACCGCCGCTTATCCGAAGCTGGTCGACGTCAAGATGCACCGCGAACTGCCGTCCTTCATCTCCACCCGTGGCGGCGTTGCGCTGCGTCCGGGCGACGGCGTCATCCACTCCTGGCTGAACCGCCTGCTGCTGCCGGATACTGTCGGTACCGGCGGTGACTCGCACACCCGTTTCCCGATCGGCATCTCCTTCCCGGCCGGTTCCGGTCTGGTCGCTTTTGCCGCCGCCACCGGCGTCATGCCGCTCGACATGCCGGAATCCGTACTGGTCCGCTTCAAGGGCGAAATGCAGCCGGGCATCACGCTGCGCGACCTGGTTAACGCCATTCCGCTGTACGCCATCAAGGCCGGCCTGCTGACCGTCGAGAAGAAGGGCAAGAAGAACGTCTTCTCCGGCCGCATCCTCGAAATCGAAGGTCTGCCGAACCTCAAGGTCGAACAGGCATTCGAGCTGTCCGATGCTGCCGCCGAGCGTTCCGCAGCTGCCTGTGCCGTCGCTCTTAATAAAGAGCCGATGGTCGAGTACATGCGTTCCAACATCACCCTGATGAAGTGGATGATCGCCGAAGGCTATGCCGATGCCCGCACCCTGAAGCGCCGTATCAACGCCATGGAAGACTGGATCGCCAACGGCACGCTGTTGAAGGCTGACGCCAACGCCAAGTATGCCGCTGTCATCGAAATCGATCTGGCCGAAGTCACCGAGCCGATCCTGGCCTGCCCGAACGACCCGGACGACGTCAAGATCCTCTCCGAAGTTGCCGGCGCCAAGATCGACGAAGTTTTCATCGGTTCCTGCATGACCAACATCGGCCACTTCCGTGCTGCCGCCAAGGTTCTCGAAGGCCGTTCCGACATCCCGACCCGTCTGTGGGTGGCTCCGCCAACCAAGATGGATGCGCTGATCCTGACCGAAGAAGGCTACTACGCCACCCTCGGCAAGTCCGGCGCCCGCATGGAAATGCCGGGCTGTTCGCTGTGCATGGGTAACCAGGCACAAATCCGCAAGGGTTCGACGGCGATCTCCACCTCCACCCGCAACTTCCCGAACCGCCTCGGTATCGACACTCAGGTTTACCTGAGCTCTGCCGAACTGGCCGCAATGTGTGCGCTGGCTGGTCGCATCGTGACCGTTGCGGAATACATGGAGCAGATCAAGCTGGTCAATGCCAAGTCTGCTGAAGTGTACCGCTACATGAACTTCGACCAGATCCCGTCGTTCGTGGAACAGGCAGACACCGTCGAGATGTAATTTCCGAAATCGGCCGGTTTTTCCGGTCGACCGCAACAAAAAGCCCCTGCCGGTTTTCCGGCAGGGGCTTTTACTTGGGGCTTCAGTTTGCCGGAATCCTCGCCAGAAAACGGTCGAGTTGATTGCCAAAAGCCTGCCGGTCGGCCTGGCCGAAGGCTGGCGGGCCGCCGGTTTCGACGCCGGCACTGCGCAATCCTTCCATGAAGTTGCGCATGGTCAGGCGTTCCTGGATGGTCGCGGTGGTATACAGCTCGCCGCGCGGATTCAGCGCATGGGCGCCGCGTTCGATGACCAGCGCGGCGAGCGGGATGTCGGCGGTGACGACGAGATCGCCGGCGGCCAGTTGGTCAACGATGTGGGCGTCGGCGACATCGAAGCCGCTTGGCACCTGGATGGCACGGATGAATTTCGAGGGCGGTGTGCGCAGCATCTGGTTGGCGACCAGGATGGTCTGGATCTGCCGACGCTCGGCGGCGCGGAAGATGATTTCCTTGATGACGCCGGGGCAGGCGTCGGCATCGACCCAAATTTGCATGTCAGTGGCGGTTTCTTGGTTCAAGACGCGCAGTTTGCCACGCGCAGCCGTGTTGATAAATGCATGGCGGTTGCTGTTTTATAGCGGTACGCTATGCCACTTAATTTTTTGGCGGGTGATTCGGCTTTGCGTCGTTCACCGGCCGCCCGGAGAGGCTCATGGCTCAACAAATTTCCCGTTTCATCGCGCGTCGTTTCGGTGTCGTGCTCGTGCTTGCCCTCCAGGGCGGCTGGGCGCTAGCGCAAATGTCTGACAAGCTGCCGCCGGCGCCGGATTATCTCGGCGAAATTCGCCGCATACCGGGTGGCGAGCTGAAGGCAATGCCGGAATCGGCGGCGGGTGTGAAGCCGGCAGAATTGGCTGCGGTGGCAACGATGATTGTCGGCCCCGGCGAAAAGATCACCACCATCACCGAGGCCGCCAAGCTGGCGCACGATGGCGAGGTGATCGAGATCCGCTCCGGCGATTACCACGGTCAACCGGCAATCTGGACGCAAAACAATCTGCTGATCCGTGGCGCCGGCCAGCGCCCGGTCATGCTGGCCGATGGCAAGAGTGCCGATGGCAAGGCGATCTGGGTGGTCAGTGGTGGCAAGGTGAGGATCGAGAACATTGAATTTCGAGGCGCCCGGGTGGCCAGCCGGAATGGCGCCGGTATTCGTTTCGAGAAGGGCAGTCTGACGATTCGCGCCTGTGCTTTTCTCGACAACGAAATGGGGATTCTGACCGGGAATTCGGCCGATCTCAGCCTGGAAGTGATCGATAGCGAATTCGGCGATGCGCCGCGTCATCAAGCGAATTTGCATCATCTGCTCTACGTCGGGAGTATCGGCAAGTTTATCCTGCGCGGCAGCCGCTTCCACAACGGCTATCTCGGCCACCTGGTCAAGTCGCGGGCCCGCGAGAATTTCATTGTCTACAACATGCTGGTCGATGGCGCCGGCGGCAAGGCTTCCTACGAGTTGGAGTTTCCGAATGGCGGCCTTGCTTACGTGATCGGCAACGCCATCGGCCAGAGCGCCGGAACGGATAATCCGGTGATCGTTTCCTATGGCGCCGAGGGCCGGCGCTGGGCGGAGAACGCCTTGTACATGGCGCACAACACGCTGATCAACGACAACTATGCCGGAAAATTTCTCAACGTTTTTACCGAGAAATTCGGGGCGGATGTCGAGGTCTGGCTGCTCAATAACCTGATGGTTGGCAACGGCGATCTGAACAAGCCGGCGCAGGGCCGGTTCGATGGCAATCGTTTGGTGGCGCGGGGCGATTTGATCGATTTTGGCGGTGTTCCGCTGCGCCTGACCAGCCAGTCGCCGTTGCGCGGCGCGATCCGCCCGCCGGGGCTGGCTCGGGGTGTCGAGTTGCTGCCGGATGCGGAATTCCACTTTCCGGTCGGCAGCCGCGCGATGCGTCCGAACAGCGCACTGGCGCCGGGGGCGTTTCAATAAGCTGGCTGGCGCAGCGTCAGACCACTTCTGCGGTCTACAGCGAGCGACCGTCGTAGTGATTGACCGGCAGGCCCGAGAAATCGACGTCTTCCAAGCAGCGCACATTGATCGCGGCCATCAGCGTGCCGTCCGGCATGGCGCCTTCGCCGAGCGGGTGAATGCCGCATTCCGGGCAGAAGCGGTGCTTGATGCGAGCCTGGCCAAACGTGTAGGTCTTGAGGTTTTCGTCCGGCGTCAGCAGGCGCAAATTTGCGCGTGGCACGAACCAGAGCAGGGCGCCCTTGCGCTGGCAGATGGAGCAATTGCAGTCGGTCACACTGGTCAGTTCGCCCTCGACTTCGAAGGCCACCTTGCCGCAATGACAGCTTCCTTTGTAGATCATTTTGTATCCTTTCTTGGCGTGACCGCGATTTCTGTTTTTTGCCCGTTTTTCCGGTTGACCGCAGAAGGTGCGCGGAAAAAATTATTTCATCGAATGCAAGCCAATCATGTTGCCTTCGCTGTCGGTGATCAAGGCGATGTAGCCGTACTGGCCGATTGAGAATCGGCGCTTGTGGATTTGCCCGCCGGCGGCGGCTGCCTTGTCGGCTTCGACGGCGCAGTCGTGGCAGCTGAAGTAGATGATGACATTGTTGCCCGAGGGGCCACCGCCGTCGATTTTCGCCAACGCACCGGTGGCACCGCCGCCATTGGGTTGCATCGGAAAGGCCCAGAGTTCGATCGGACTTTCCAGGCGGGTGAAGGTGAAGCCGAACACGGCGCCGTAAAAGGCCTTGGCCCGATCCATGTCCTGCACGTAGATTTCAAACCAGCCGACCGGGTTGCGTTCGCCGCATTCGCCGGGGGCAGGTTGGGGGCGGGTTTCATCGTTCATCCGGGTCTCCTCAAAAAATGGCTGGGCGCACAGTCGGGCCGTGTCGCGATCAAACTTCGCCAACGGCTTTGAGCTTGCTCAGGCCTTCCTAGAATTTTTCGCCGATCATTTTGTCCATGCTGAAGAATAGCCTCATCAACTTGGAAATATAAGGGCTGGGGCCGAACATGGCATGGCTGACCAGCGTGCAGTCGCCTTGCGCTTCCAAGGTGAATTCGACGGTGTTGTGCCCCTCGAAGGGGGAGAGCAAATCTATCTTGATGCGCAGCCTGGCGGGTGGCGTCGACTTGATGATTTCCATCCTGCCCTGCCCGATATTCTTGTTGCCATCCCATTCATAGATGGCGCCTTTTCCTGTAAGGACGAGGCGGGAACTGCGAGGGTGCTACGGATTCGGATTTCAGGACGCCGCAAAATGTGGGCGCCAAAATTGACGGACAAACCGCCGCTCAGGCCTGACTACCCATCGCTTCGCCCATGCGGATGGCGCCGGTTGGCGCCCAGTCCGGATTGAAAGTCAGCGTGTCTTTCGGGAAGAGCATGACGACAGTTGAGCCGAGCAGGAAGCGGCCCATTTCCTGGCCTTTTTTCAGGTTGACCGCAGCAGAATCGCCGTCGTAGCGCCATTCACGCACCACGCCCGGGCGGGGCGGATTGACCATGCCGTGCCAGACGGTGGCCATGCTGCCGACGATGGTGGCGCCGACCAGAGTCAGCACGAAGGGGCCAAACTCGGATTCAAAAACGCAAACGACGCGCTCATTGCGGGCGAACAGCCCGGGCACGCCACGTGCCGTGGTCGGGTTGACCGAAAACAGTTCGCCGGGCACGTAGATCATGCGCGTCAGCTTGCCGGCGCACGGCATGTGGATGCGGTGATAGTCGCGCGGGCTGAGGTAGAGGGTGGCGAAACTGCCGTTCTCGAACTGGGTTGCCAGCTCGCGGTCGCCGCCAACCAGCGCGGTCGTTGAATAACTGTGGCCCTTGGCCTGGAAAATCTGGTCGCGCTCGATGGGGCCGAACTGGCTGATCGCGCCATCGACCGGGCTAATGAAAGCGGCATCGGCCTGCGGGCGGGCGCCGTCCGTCAGCGGCCGGGTGAAGAACTCGTTAAAGCTCTTGTAGCTGCCGATATCCGGGTTGGCCGCCTCGGCCATGTTCACGTTATAGCGGCCGACGAACCAGCGGATCACGCTGGTCGTCAGGCTGCCGGCTTCCTTCGAGGCCAGCTTGCCGGCGAGGATGGTGAGCGCCTGTTTCGGGATCAGGTATTGGGGCAGAACGGCGAGACGGTCGGACACGGGCGATACCCAGTGGGAAAAAGGGGGGACATTATACCGGGGCCGGGTCGGCAACCAGCTGTTTGCCATCTTGCACGGCGTGGGGGGGGAAGGGGACTATTTCGATTTTGGCCCAGATTTCCGGTTGACCGCAGGCTTACCCCGCCACGCCGTCATTTCGGTTGATGATCGGCTTTGGGTTCGTCTAGCTGCGCCATCAACCTGGCCGCCATGGCACCGACGATGAGGTGATGGAAAGGTAGAACCAGCCGGAGGTAGAGCTGTCCGGCCAGGTTGTGCGGGCGGACCAGGGTGCTCATGTAGAGATCGTTGCCATCGACCAGCAGGGAAATGCGGAAATCGAGATGGCGGTCGTCCTCGCCCACGATGACCTCGCGCCCGGTCAACTGCAGCAGGCGAAAGATGCCCAGGGTCTGGCCGATACGGTAGGGTGGCCGGGGCAGGTTAGCCGCCCAGGGCTGCGCCGTTTTCAGGCCGAACGGGCGGACCAGCGTGTCGCGCAGGCGCATCAGGCCGTCCACCCAGCGTGGCGAGGCGCCGAGAAAGGCGGCGATGACCGTGTCGATGTCCGGTTGCTTGCCTTTCAGCGCCCGGCACTGGATGTCGTGGAAGGCGTAGCTGGCTGCGTCGGCGAAGAGGGCGGAGGCAGAAGGAAGGGCGGGGGCCATGCAAATCTCCTGAAAGCATTCGGCCAGGGGCGGCGAGCAGTCATTCTGATGGGATGGCAGCCTGACGGCAAGCGACCGCCCGTCACCGCCTCAGCGTGGCGAAAAGAGCCCGACCCGGTTGCCCTCGCTGTCGATGAACAGCGCGATGTAGCCAATGGCTTCGCCGATGCAGGTCTTCTCCATGACGACCTGGCCGCCGGCGGGGCGGATGCGTTTGAGGACGACCGACAGATCGTCGCCGCCGTTCAGGTAGATCAGCGTGCCGTTGTCGCGCGGGGCGAGTTGCGGCATGGCGACCAGCGCGCCGCTCGGGTTCGGTTCGGCGTAGGGAAAGATGGCCATCGGGTGGCCGCCGCAGCTTTCGCGGCGCAGCGCGATGGCGAAAGCGGCTTCGTAAAAGGTAATGGCGCGGTCGAGGTCGGTGACGGGGATTTCGAACCAGCAGATCGGGGTGTTCATGGTTTTCTCCTTTGGGGTTCAGCGGCGGGGTGCCGTTGATGCAGCCATTCTCGGCCGGGGCTACTGACAGCGTGGTGTCAGGAGTCTGGCCGATCCGCCGACGGCTACGTGCTAAGCTGGAATCTCCGCCACCAAGACACTGCCATGCGACCCGCCGACCGCCTGTTCCAGATCATCCTGCTGCTGCGCCATGGTCGCATCGTCACCGCCGCGGCGCTGGCAGCAGCGCTGGAGGTCTCCGAACGCACCATCTACCGCGACATCGCCGACCTGGTGAAGTCCGGTGCGCCCATAGACGGAGAGGCGGGTGTGGGCTACCGCTTGCGCCGCGGTTACCAGGTGCCGCCGCTGATGTTCGGCGGCGACGAGCTGGAGGCGCTGGTCGTCGGTGCCAAGCTGGTTCGCGCCTGGGGTGATCCGGCCTTGGGCAAGGCGGCCGAACAGGCGATGGCGCGCATTGAAGCGGTGCTGCCGCGGGCGCTGGAGGAACGGATCGCCGGCAGCGCCCGCCGTTTCCTGGCACCGGATTTCATGCAACCGGCCGCCTTACGCGAACCGATGGCGGTTCTGCGCGAGGGGATGGAACTGGGGCGCAAGGTCCGCGTGACCTACCATCGGCTCGACAGCGAAGTCTCGCAGCGCACGCTGTGGCCGCTCGGTCTGGTCTTCTGGGGGCGCTGCTGGACGCTCGGCGCCTGGTGCGAACTGCGGCGTGAATTCCGCACCTTTCGCGTCGACCGCATTGCCGAGGTCGAGTGCTTGGCCGAGCGCTTCGATGACCGTTACGGTGACCTGTGGCGCGACTATCTGGCCAGTGCGCGGGGTGACTGCGACTCGGTGATCAGTCCGTAGCGCTGTCCGTTGCCGGCGTTGCCGTGCCGAAGGCCGGGGCGGACGACCAGTGTTCCTTGCGCCATTTCTCGCGTTCGCCGTTGCCGAAGAAGGTCCAGGCGATGAGCCGGCTCTGCTTCTGGCCCTGCGCCATGGGTATGATGCGCGATTCGACGACCTTGGCTTTCTTTAGTGCCGCTTCGATGTGCGGCAGGTTGTCACCTTGCGAGAGCAGGCTGGTGAACCACATGACGCGCTTCGGGATGTTGCAGCTTTGCTCGATCATCCGTTTGACGAAAGCCCGCTCGCCGCCGTTGCACCACAGTTCGCTGCCGCCGCCGCCGAAGTTGAGGCGCGGCTCGGCCGCACCGCGTTTGGCGCCCGGCTTGTTGAGGTTGTTCCATTTGCGCTGGCTGACTGCGTGCACGTCATCCGGCGAATTGTGGAAGGGCGGGTTGCAGATCGACAGGTCGAACACTTCGCCGGAGCGCAGCAGGCCAGTGTAGATGTTGTCCCAGACAGTCTGGTGGCGCAGTTCGATGTCGCCGGCCAGCTCGGGGTTTTTGGCGATGATGGCCTGGGCGTTGGCCAGTGCCGCTTCGTCGATATCGACGCCAAGAAAGGACCAGCCGTATTCGGCATGGCCGATGAGCGGATAAACCAGGTTGGCACCCGCGCCGATGTCGAGCACGCGCACCCCGGCGCCGCTCGGGATGTTCTTCTTGTTGCAGGTCGCCAGCAGGTCGGCAACGCTGTGTATGTAGTCAGCGCGACCGGGAATCGGCGGGCACAGGTAGCCGGCCGGAATGTCCCAGCCCTTGACGCCGTAGTGATGCATGAGGATCGCGCGGTTCAGCATCTTGACCGCAGCCGGGTTGGCGAAGTCGATGCTCGGCGTGCCGGCCTGCGTCGTCTTGATGTGCTTGGCGAGCGCCGCCGACGTGGCAGCCAGCGCGGCGAAATCGTAGCCATCGGCGTTCTTGTTGCGGGGATGCATGGTGGTCTTTCGTACTGCGGGGGCGAGATTGTGACACGAATGGAAGCGATCACCATGACTACCGGCCGTCACCGGGATGCTGAATTTTGGCCATTTTTCCGGTTGACCGCAGCAAGCCTGCGGTCAACCGGAAAAAGCCGCGAAAATCAGGCTTCGGATCGGCTGTTGATGCCCGTTCAGTGTTCCCGACCGTCGATACGTGGCTGCAACAGGATGGGGATGGTGCGCCAGGCCAGGATGCCGAAGGCCACCAGCCAGCAGGCCGCCGACAGGTGTATCCAGCCCAGATAGGCGGCCGGTGCGATTTGCGGCACGACAATGCGTACGATCAGGGCGCCGAGCATGACGTAGAGCACGAGCTTGTCAGCGCCCGCGAACACCACCTTGCGGCCAGTGTGGCCCTTTGAAATGCGGACGATCATGCCCGGAATCACCAGCCCCATTGCGCCAAAGGTGAATAGATGGACGGAGACCGAGCCAATCCAGACAAAATTGATGACGTGGCCGAGCGCCTCGATCAGCAGCTGGCCGACGATGCACAGGTAGCCGACATACATCACGCCGATGTCGATGCGACGCAGGGCCAGATGCGGTTTCCAGTAGAAGAAGCGGATGCTGAGCAAGGTGGCGAGCAGCAGCGAGATAGCTGCGGTCAACGGGCGGGGCAGGGCAAATTCCAGCACCAGCAAAAGGCCGAGCAGCTTGATCGCCATGTCCAGCTTGGCATGGCGCAGGATCTGAACCGAAAAGGCGCCTTTCATGAACTGAGTCAGCGTCCTTTCCAGCATGACCAGAAAAGCCAGGCGGAAGAGGCCCATCGCCATGCTGTAGCCGGCCGGGAATTCGCCGCCTTCGAGCATCAGGTACTTGGCGACCAGAAAGCCGGGCAGCATGATCAGGAAGAAGATGTTATCGCGGTAGCTGTCGGCATTGCGATGGCGGATCAGTGTCCACAGCAGCATGGCGACGATGCTGCCGAGGAATAGGTTGTTGCTCAGCAAAAACAGGGCTTTCGGCCAGCCTCCACCAAAAGCCATACCCACCCGCTCAACGATCCAGGCAGCGGCCAGCAGCATCAGCGCCGGGCCGTGGTAGCCGCGAATGTTGACCCAGTTTTTCGTCGATGTGAGCAGGAATCCACCGAGCACTGCCCAGCCGAAGCCGAAGAACATTTCATGGGCGTGCCATTGGACGGCAGAAAAGACATTGGCCGGCGCGGCGATCGCCCCGCTGAAAATCATCGCCCAGATAAACGGCAGGAACATCCCGGCCAGACAGGCCAGTATGAAGAACGGGCGAAAACCGACCAGCCAGAGCGGGGAATTTGAAAAACGCATGAGAACCTAAAGTGGGTGAACCAATCGAAGCTGTAAGTTTAGCGACAGTCGGCTCTGCGAAACTTGATTTATCCCCGGCTGGTCACGCATCGGACTTAACATTGGCGTAAAATCCGATCCTTGGCCGCGAGAGAGGGGTGTCGGCCGGTATTTATAAGGACAATGATGAAGCGTGTGGACGATTTTCGCTTGCGCCTAGGCAAGAACGAGTTGGTACCAATCATGATCGGCGGCATGGGGGTTGATATCTCAAGCGCCGATCTGGCCGTTGCAGTCGCCCGCCTTGGCGGCGTCGGCCATATTTCCGACGCAATGATCAAGACCGTTTCGGACCGCCGCTACAACACCAAGTTCGTCAAGGATAAGCTCAAGGTCTACAAATACAACGTCGAGAACGAAGACAAGTCGCCCGTCAAATTCGATCTCGGCAAGCTCATTGAAGCCACCCGTTTGCACGTCGAAGCCGCCATGTCGCGCAAGACCGGCAGCGGCATGATCTTCATCAACTGCATGGAAAAGCTGACCATGAACGCGCCGAAGGAGACGCTGAAGGTTCGCATGGAAGCAGCGATGGACGCCGGCATCGAAGGCATTACGCTGGCGGCCGGCCTGCATCTTGGCTCGTTTGCGCTCATCGAAAATCACCCGCGTTTCCGGGATGTCCAGCTCGGCATTATCGTTTCCTCGGTGCGCGCCCTGCAGCTGTTCCTGAAAAAGAGCTCGCGCACCGGCCGTCTGCCCGATTACATCGTGGTCGAAGGCCCGCTGGCCGGCGGTCACCTTGGTTTCGGCATGGACTGGGCTCAGTACGATCTGGCCACCATCGTGGCCGAAGTGATCCAGTTCCTGAAAAACGAGCACCTTGATATTCCAGTCATTCCCGCCGGTGGTATTTTTACCGGCTCCGATGCCACCGCCTTCCTCGAAAGCGGCGCCGCCGCCGTTCAGGTGGCTACCCGGTTTACCGTCTCCGAAGAGTGCGGTCTGCCGACGGATGTCAAGCAGGAGTATTTCAAGGCCAGCGAGGACGATATCGAGGTCAACCAGATTTCACCGACCGGTTACCCGATGCGCATGATCAAGAGCAGCCCGGGGATCGGTGATGGAATCCGCCCCAACTGCGAAGCCTACGGCTATCTCCTCGATGCCAATGGTAAATGCGCCTACGTAACCTCCTACAATCGCGAAGTGGCTGCCCATCCGGGTGTGCGCAAGATTTCGGTGATGGACAAGACCTGTCTATGCACACATATGCGCAACTTTGATATCTGGACGTGCGGGCATCTGACCTATCGCCTGAAGGACACCACCCGCCGTCTGGAGGATGGTAGCTATCAGTTGCTCACCGCCGAGCATATTTTCAAGGACTACCAGTTCAGTACTGAACAGAAAATTGCCCTGCCGGAATAATTGCCGGCCTGGTCAAGAGAAAAAGCGGCCCGGAAACGGGCCGCTTGTCCGCTGCAGCATTGAAAAATTCGCCGTCATGACCCTTTCCAACGTATTCAGCCGGACATTTTGGGCTCATCTGCTCAAGCGCCTCATTGTTGCTTGCGTACTTGCTCAGTCAATTGCTTTGCCGGCGATCGCAGAATCTGAGTCTGCATTTTCTCTCCAGGGCTTCGGCACGCTCGGTGTCGCCCGGACGACAACCGATGATGTCGAGTTTGTGCGTGATTTGTCCCAGCCAAGAGGGATCGGCAAGGAGTGGAGCCCACTGGTTGATAGCGTGCTGGGCTTGCAAGGGGCCTGGCGCATCGATCCGCAGCTGGAGGCCGTACTTCAGGTAACGAGCCGTTATCGTTATGACCAGACTTTCTATCCTGAAGTCGCCTGGGCATACCTCAAGTACGACCTCACTCCGAATCTGAGCCTGCGGGCCGGTCGCCTGGGTACTGAATTTTTCATGATGGCGGATTCGCGCTGGGTCGGTTATTCCTTCCTGGCGGCACGTCCCCCCGGCGATTACTTCTGGTATTTGCCTTTTTATAGCATCCACGGTGCTGATGCGGCTATTTCGGTTCCGCTTGGTGAAAACACCATCCGGGCGAAGGCCTTCTATGGCCATTCGAATGGCCAAATTCCGCTGGCGGATGAGCAGTGGGAAATCGCCGGATCGCCGATGATAGGCGGTTATCTGGAATACCAGATGGATGCCTGGCAGCTTCGCGCAAGCTACGCCAACATCAAATTCAAAAACGATCTGCCGATATCTGCGGTCATGCGCAAACTGATCGGGCGGGGCATGACCGGCGCGGAGGCTGCCTTCCTCTCTGCACGCAATACGCGTACCCACTATTATTCACTGGGGATTGTTTACGATCAGGGCCCGTGGCAGGCGCAGTTGATGCTCAATCACATCGAGCAGGGCAGCAATGCTCTGGAAAGTTCCGATGGCGGCTACCTGCTCGCCGGATATCGAGTGGATCAAGTGACGCCCTATCTGGGCTACTCATGGGTTCTGTCAAGGCAACATGGCAAACCCTTGAATGCTCTGGCTGCCTATGTCATGGAAGACTCACATTCCGAGCAGCAAACGACTTTTCTTGGTATGCGCTGGGATGTCGCCAAAAGCATTGCGCTCAAGGCGCAATGGGATCTGGTCCGCGGCGATTCGACTTCGATTTTCCCCTATCGCCAAGATCATCGGGAGACCTGGAACGGGAAGATGGATGTTTTCACGTTGACCATGGATTTCATTTTCTGAGTCGATGAAACTCCGTCACCTTTTCCTCGTGTTTGCGTTGTCGTGGCTGGTGCTGCAACCGGCTGCAGAGGTGCGCGCCGAACTGGTCGTAGTCGTCAATGCGCGCTGCGGCGTGGCGGCCATGACGCGCAATGAGGTGGTCAATGTTTTCTTTGGCCGAAATCGGCAATTTTTTAACGGCATCGAGGCACAGCCAGTCGATATGCCGGATGCCCATCCGGATCGGGCGCGCTTCTATAGCGGATTGGTTGGCAAGGATATTTCCGAGGTCAATGCTTACTGGTCACGACAGGTTTTTTCCGGGCGCATGCAGCCGCCGCCGAAGGCAAGTACGACTGAAGACGTGTTGAAATGGGTTATTTCCCACCCGGGGGGTATTGGTTTTATCGATCTATCCAAGGCCGATGCACGAGTTCGTGTGGTTTACGAACTCACGCCCTGAGAAATTTTTTGGAGCGCTCATTGAACCTTGAGCTGATTGGCATGGTCATTATTTTTGTAGCCATTGCGTTGATTGTCATCAAGTCCGGGTAATCTTCCGCATGTGATGTGCTTCGGTCTTTGATCGGACTACATGGCAGGTTTTTACAACAACGAAGGAGACAAGCATGCCCAATCGCATTATTAGCAATATTATCGCCGGCCAAACGGTCGTTTCGTCGACAAAGGATACATCCGTTCGCTCCGCTTGCCGCCTGATGGCCGAAAAACGCATCGGTGCGCTGGTGGTTGTCGAAAACAATCGGGTGGTCGGTATCTTCACCGAGCGCGATGCGCTCAACAAAATCCTGGCTGGCAATCTGGATCCGGATACGACCCTTTTGTCGCAGGTGATGGTTGCCAATCCGCAGACGATTCATGCCGATAAGCCCTTGGGCTACGCCTTGCAATTCATGGTTGATGGTGGCTTCCGGCATGTGCCGGTGGTTGACCAGAATGGTGCCCCGATGGGTATGGTTTCGGCTCGCGATGCCTTGGGTCAGGACATGGTTCAGCTCGAGAACAACCTGAAATTCAGGGAGCATCTTGAGGAAAATATCGCCTAAGGTATTTCGAGCGTCCAGCCAAAAAGCGCCAGTGTGGCGGCAAATTCGCCGGACACTGGCGCTTTTATTTGCAGGCGACGTCCATCGACCGGATGGTTAAAATCCAAGCTGACGCAGGCAAGCAGCATACGGTGGCAGCCAAGTTGTTCAGCAAAATATCGGTTGTGGCGCCCTTTGCCATGGGTGGCATCGCCGATGACAGGGTGAGCGATATGCTTCAGATGGCGCCTGATCTGGTGGCGCCGACCGGTCACCGGTTCAGCTTCAACCAG
Source organism: uncultured Rhodocyclaceae bacterium (assembly GCA_907163225.1). GTDB lineage: Bacteria > Pseudomonadota > Gammaproteobacteria > Burkholderiales > Rhodocyclaceae > Azonexus. The sequence goes on from OU015322.1 coordinate 132,328, forward strand.
GGCGTAGCGGCTACTCGGATAGCGATCAACGGCAACTGGTAACTCGATTTCCGCCAATTTTCGAAAGTGCGTCAGCGCCGCTTGGGCCTCGTCACTACTTTGCTCACCACGGAATTCGTAGGGATCTCGCTGCCTCGATATCGCGTAATCGACACTCCCGGAGGCTGCCGGATGTCCACGAACGACTGCCCAATAAAGTTTTTTTACGTTTCCCTGCTCAAACTGCCTCCCAAGTTGGCTGGCGATTTCCTTGCTGAGTCCGAAGAGCAGAATGCCTGAGGTGCCCCTGTCGAGACGGTGGGCCGGCCAGACGTGCTGGCCGATCTGGTCGCGCAAGATCTGGATGGCGAAGCGTGTTTCGTGGCGATCGATCTCCGAGCGATGGACAAGCAAGCCGGAAGGCTTGTCGATGACGACGATGTGCTCGTCGCGATAGAGAATCGGGAGTTCTTCAGCCAAAGAAACGTTGCTTGGCAGCGACCGGGATTTCCATGCCGGTGACGTGTGCACGTTCAAGCAGCTCCCAGTAATAGCGGTAGGAAGCGCGGTCGTGCAATTTGCCTTCGTGCTGAGTCGGGCCCCAGTCGGTGTCTTGGGCGGCGATCAAAATTTCAGCCGCGGCTTTGACTTCCGAAAAATCGGGCCGCATGGCTTCGACAATCGGTACGATCTGGTTCGGATGGATGCTCCACATCCGTAGGTAACCAAATTCGGTGCGAGCTCGCAAGGCATCGTTGCGGATGTAGTCGATATCTTTCAGTTCGGTCGTCACGTTATGTGAAGGCACAACCCCGCAGGCCAGTGCCGCAGCGCTGATTTCGCACTTGGCACGAGCAACCAGCGGGTGATCGAACTGCCCTGGACTCCGCATGGCGCTGCCAGGAATGGCGCCGTGGTGGCCGGAGACGAAATCCATCAGCCCAAAATCCAGACTCTCGACGCTGGGCAAGGCGGAAATTTCCCAGACTTCACGCAAGGCTCCGTGGGTTTCAATCAGCACGTGCACCGGGATTCTGCGGTCAACGCCAAAAATCTGCTCAATTTCACGTAAGGCTTCGAGTTGTACTTGAACGTCGCCGGCGCTGCACGGCTTGGGCAGCGTGATGAAAGGTAGGCGGCTGCCAGCAATGCTGACCAGAATTTCCATATCCTGCCGCCAGTGTGGATGCGTCACGTCATGGACGCGCGCGCCAACCCGGTTGAACAGATTGTCGTCGCTCATGATCAAGGCAGCGGCCATCTCGGCGTGCTCCCGTTCAGCGCCGGCATGGGCGCCATCTTCACAGTCGCAGGTGATGTCGAAAATCGGCCCGAGTTCTTTTTGCAATTGCAGCGCCTTTCGCATCAGCTTTTCCGAGCCGGCGTAATGGTCGACCGCTGGCAGGATGGGGAAGGGCTTTTCGCCGGCAAATAGAACGGCTTTCGGATGGCGCATGATATTCGGATCCGGAAATGAAAAAGGCCGCGGTATTTTACCGCGGCCTTCAAATGAAGCTGAGAACTAATGCTGGATTACAGCATGTCCTTGACGGCTTCGGCTTCGTCGGTCAGTTCCTTCAGCGTGAAATTCATCTTTTCACGGCTGTATTCGTCGATTTCCAGACCCTGGATGATCTTGAAAGAACCGCCCTTGCACTCGCACGGGAAGCCATAAACGATGCCGGCCGGAATGCCGTAGGAGCCGTCAGACGGAACGCCCATCGTGACCCAGTCGCTGGAACCGAGAACCCAGTCATGGATGTGGTCGATGGCGGCATTGGCAGCAGAAGCAGCCGAAGACAGGCCGCGGGCTTCGATGATGGCGGCGCCGCGCTTGCCAACGGTCGGCAGGAAGACGTCGTTATTCCAGGCGTGATCGTTGATCAGGGCCTTGACGTTGTCGCCATTGGAGACGCAGTTGCGGTAGTCGGCGTACATCGTCGGCGAGTGGTTGCCCCAGACGACCAGTTGCTTGAAGGAAGAAACCGGGCGACCGGCCTTCTCGGCAAGTTGCGACAGCGCACGGTTGTGATCCAGGCGCAGCATGCCGTGGTAGTTGTTCGGGTTGGTGCGGCCAACCTTCTTGGCGGCAGCAGCGGCGATGAAAGCATTGGTGTTGCACGGATTGCCAACGACCAGAACCTTGACGTCTTCCTTAGCGTTCTCGGCAATGGCCTTGCCCTGAACGGTGAAGATAGCGCCGTTAGCGGTCAGCAGGTCGGCACGTTCCATGCCCTTGGTGCGCGGACGGGCGCCAACCAGCAAGCAGACGTCGGCATCCTTGAAGGCAACGTTCGGGTCATCGGTGGCGACCATGCCGGCGAGAAGCGGGAAGGCGCAGTCGTCGAGTTCCATCATCACGCCCTTGACGGCTTGCTGGGCTTGCGGCAGGTCGAGCAACTGGAGGATGACCGGCTGGTCTTTGCCGAGCATTTCGCCGGAGGCAATGCGGAACAGCAGGCTATAACCGATCTGGCCGGCGGCGCCGGTAATGGCAACGCGCATGGGTGCTTTGGACATGTATCGCTCCTGTTTGAAACAGCGTGGTTGAAATTGTTCGTATTCGCCCGAATACCCGCTTTTTTTGGTTCCTTGCGTGAGCAGGCACGAGAGACTATTGATGTTAGAAGTTCGGCGTTTTTCTGTCAATTCATCATGTGTCTTATATAAGATAACTTTTCGTGGACGCCCCGCACGAAATGTGCTGAAATTTGCATCATGAATCGTGACGCTTCTCGTCCTGCTCCCCGCTTAAGTTCGCCTACCTTCAGTCCCCTGTATCGCCAGATCAAGGATTTTTTGATCCGCAGTTTAGAAGAGGGGGAGTGGGGGCCTGGCGATGCCATTCCCAGCGAAGGGGAGTTGGCCTCGCGTTTTAGTGTTAGCCAGGGAACGGTGCGCAAAGCGATCGATGAAATGGCCTCGGAAAATCTGCTGGTTCGGCGTCAGGGTAAAGGAACCTTCGTTTCGACGCATACCGACCCGCGCTCGTTCTACCGCTTTCTGCGGTTGGTGCCTGATGATGGCGAGGCAACGCATGCGATCAGTGACCCATTTTTTTGTGCGGCCATTGAGGCGACTCCGGAAGTTGCGGAGGCGCTCGGTTTGCAGATCGGGGCGAAGGTTATTCATGTCAAGCGTGTGTTGCGCTTCAGTGGCGAGCCAGTCGTTTTTGATCAGATATATCTTGTTGCCGACTTGTTCGAGGGGCTGACGCTGGAAGGTTTGCGCGGTGGGGAGCGATCGCTTTATAGTTTGTTTGAGAGCGACTTTGATGTTCGCATGATTAGTGCCGAGGAGCATTTGCGCGCAGTACCTGCGGATGCGCAAAGTTCCGAGTTGATCGGCGTTCCTTTGGGCGAGCCGCTGCTGCTTGTTGAGCGTACGGCATATACTTATGGAAATAAGGCGGTGGAATGGCGGCTTGGTTTGTACTGCACGAGGCGTCACTACTACCGGAATGTGTTGGGTTGAACGGCAGAAGTGTTTCCAGAGTGGGTCTAAAAACCCCGGGGTGGGGCATGCCCTGTCTGGATTTGAATGTATAATTATGGTTCTTTTCGAACCACGTAAAAGCGGATAACCGCATCTTCACGCGAGGGATGACGTTCATGGCAGAAATGACCATCAAGAAACGTCCAAAAAACTTGGACTTGACTACAATAAAGTTGCCATTGCCGGGCAAGATTTCAATTCTTCATCGTGTCAGCGGTGCGGGTTTGTTTCTTTGTATTCCGGTATTGCTCTGGCTTTTCGGCGCCAGTTTAGGCTCCCCTGAAAGTTTTGCTTCCTTCAGGTCGATTGCTGGAATGCTGCCTGTCAAGGTGGTTCTGGCGGGTCTTCTTTGGTCGTTTGTTCACCATTTCTGTGCTGGCATTCGCTTCCTGCTGCTTGATCTGCATGTCGGTATCGAGAAAGAGGCTGCTCGCAAGTCCGCAGGTGTCGTCCTTGCTGTCAGCATTCCGCTGACCCTGATTCTCTGGGGGGTGTTGCTGTGATCAACCGCAATGTTGTCGGAGCCCACTACGGCCTGAAGGACTGGATCATCCAGCGCGCAACGGCTGTCATCATGGCGGTCTACTCGGTGCTGATCGCCGCGGTGCTTTTGGTTGTCCGTCCGTCGACCTTCGAAGCCTGGCAGGGCGTGTTCGCCAATGGCTTCATCAAGTTCCTGACCTTCCTTTTCTTCGTCAGTCTGTTCTACCACGCCTGGATTGGCGTGCGTGACATCTGGATGGACTACGTGAAGCCGACTGGCCTGCGCCTGTCCCTGCACGTTCTGACCGCTGCTGCGCTGGTGGGTTACACCGCGTGGGCTGCTGCGATTCTCTGGAGGCTGTAAGCGTGAGTATTCCTGTTCTCAAGTTTGATGCGGTGATTGTCGGTGCTGGTGGTGCCGGTCTGCGTTCCGCAATCCAATTGTCCGAAGCCGGCCTGAAAACCGCTGTTCTTTCCAAGGTCTTTCCGACCCGCTCGCACACTGTTGCTGCGCAGGGCGGTGTTGCCGCCTCGTTGGGTAACTCCGAGGAAGATCACTGGACGTGGCACATGTACGATACCGTCAAGGGCTCCGACTGGCTCGGCGACCAGGATGCGATCGAGTTCATGTGCAAGAAGGCTAACGAAGTGGTCGTTGAGCTCGAGCACTACGGCATGCCTTTCGACCGTACCGACGATGGCAAGATCTATCAGCGCCCGTTCGGCGGTCACATGTCGAACTTTGGCGAAAAGCCGGTGCGTCGTTCCTGTGCTGCGGCTGACCGTACTGGTCACGCCATGCTGCACGCGATGTACCAGCGCAACGTTAAGGCCAATACTCAGTTCTTCGTTGAATGGATGGCGCTTGACCTGATTCGCGACGAAGAGGGTCACGTCCTCGGCGTTACCGCCATGGAAATGGAAACTGGGCAGATCGTGATCTTTCACGCTCGTGCCACGATTTTCGCGACCGGTGGTGCTGGTCGTATCTTCTATTCTTCGACCAATGCCTTCATTAATACCGGTGATGGCCTGGGCATGGCGGCACGTGCCGGCATTCCGCTCGAAGACATGGAATTCTGGCAGTTCCACCCGACCGGCGTAGCCGGTGCCGGCGTGCTGATTACCGAAGGCGTGCGCGGCGAAGGTGGCATCCTGCGGAACTCCAGCAAGGAGCGCTTCATGGAACGCTACGCTCCGAACGCCAAGGATCTGGCCTCGCGTGACGTGGTTTCCCGCGCCATGGCGACCGAAATCAAGGAAGGTCGCGGCTGTGGCGTAAACAAGGACTACGTCCTGCTCGATATCACCCACCTCGATCCCGCCACCATCATGAAGCGCCTACCCGGCATCCACGAAATCGGCCTGCAGTTCGCCGGTGTCGATTGCCTGAAAGAGCCGCTGCCGGTCGTCCCGACCTGTCACTACCAGATGGGCGGTATCCCGACCCATTATTCCGGTCGTGTAGTGATGCCCAAGGGTGGCGACATGAGCAGCATCGTTCCCGGCTTCTACGCTGGTGGCGAATGTGCTTGCGCCTCGGTGCACGGTGCCAACCGTCTCGGTACCAACTCGCTGCTCGACCTTCTGGTCTTCGGCAAGTCGGCCGGTGACTCGGCGGTCGAAGATCTCAAGGCCGGCCGCGCTCATCGCGAACTGCCGAAGGATGTTGCCGACAAGACCTTGGCCCGTATCTCTGCACTGGACAACCGCAAGGGTGGTGCCAATGTGCACGAAACCCGTCTTGCGATGCAGCGCACCATGCAGGATCACGCTGGCGTGTTCCGTTTCGGCGACATGCTCAAGCAGGGCGTCGAGAAGATCCTCGAAGTCGAGAAGGCGGCCCGCAATCTCGAAATCAAGGACAAGTCGATGGCCTGGAATACGGCACGTACCGAAGCGCTCGAAATGGAAAACCTGATCGAAGTCGCCAAGGCCACGATGATTTCGGCCGAAGCCCGCAAGGAGTCCCGTGGTGCACACGTTCGTGATGATGCGCCGGATACGGCAGAGTTCCCGAATGGCCGTAACGACAAGGAATGGCTGAAGCACACGCTGTTCTCGCCGGTGGATAATTCGATCACGTACAAGCCGGTCAATATGCAACCCCTGACCGTCGAGGCCGTAGCGCTCAAGACGCGCTCTTACTAAGGAGTCCAGAATGAGCAAACGCATGGTTCAATTCAGTATCTATCGCTACGATCCGGACAAGGACGACGCGCCGTACATGCAGGACATTTCGGTTGAACTCGAACCGACAGACCGCAAGCTGCTGGACGCGCTGACCAAGCTGAAGGCCAAGGATGACGCGATTTCCTATCGTCGTTCCTGCCGTGAAGGCGTCTGCGGTTCCGATGCGATGAACATCAACGGCAAGAACGGTCTGGCCTGCCTGACCGATATCGACAGTCTGAAGCAGCCGATCGTGCTGCGTCCGCTGCCGGGTCTGCCGGTCATTCGCGACCTCATCGTCGACATGACCCAGTTCTTCAAGCAGTACCACTCGATCAAGCCGTACTTGATCAACAATGATCCTGCGCCGGAGCGTGAGCGCCTGCAATCGCCTGAGGATCGCGAGGAGTTGAACGGCCTCTACGAGTGTATTCTCTGTGCTTGCTGCTCGACATCCTGCCCGTCATTCTGGTGGAATCCGGACAAATTTGTCGGTCCCGCCGGGCTGTTGGCTGCCTACCGCTTCATCGCAGATACGCGCGACCAGGCGACCAACGAGCGTCTCGACAATCTCGAGGATCCGTATCGCCTCTTCCGCTGTCATTCCATCATGAACTGTGTTGACGTGTGTCCAAAGGGCTTGAATCCGACCAAGGCAATTGGCAAGATCAAGGACATGATGGTTCGTCGCGCCGTCTGATGGAAAGAGCGGACTACGAACGCCTGCGCTGGCGATGTATTCGTCGTGCGCTTCTTGAGCTAGACATCACCCTGACGCGGTTTCTGGATGGTGGTGAATTTGAGAAATTGACTGACGAAGAGCGACTGGCGTTCGTGGAACTGGCTGACATGGAGGATTACGATCTCTGGGATTTGCTGACTGGTAAGGCTGAGATTGACGATCCTCGCTTGGCGCACATGGTGGCGCTGATTCGTAAGAGTTGAGTAAGGTTTACATTTTATCTTGGGAATGTTGACCGTATTTTTGCATTGCAGTGATAACCAACACCTGTAAAGGGAAGACTCCATGACGACTGAACGCAAGGCAATTTTGACAATCGACGGGCAAGCGCCTGTCGACTTCCAGATCATGACCCCGACGCACGGCAATGACTGTGTCGATATTCGGACCCTGGGCGCCAAGACGGGTTTTTTTACTTATGACTCCGGCTTTCTTTCTACGGCTAGTTGCAAATCAAAAATCACCTTTATTGATGGTGATGTAGGTCAGCTCTTATATCGCGGCTATCCAATTGAGCAACTGGCTGAGAACTGCAACTTTCTTGAAGTTACCTATTTGTTGAAGAATGGGGAGTTGCCAAACGCCAAGCAAAAGACTTCATTTGAAAATACCATCAAGAATCACACGATGGTGCATGAGCAACTGACCAAGTTTTACTCCGGCTTCCGTCGTGATGCTCACCCGATGGCGGTTATGACTGGTGTTGTTGGTGCCTTGTCAGCGTTTTATCACGATGCCATGGATTTCTCCGATGCTGAGCACCGGAACGTCAGCTTCAACCGCCTTGTTGCCAAGATGCCGACCATTGTCGCCATGGCCTACAAGTACAACACCGGTGCGCCGTTCATGTATCCGGACAACGATCTGGATTACACCGCCAACTTCATGCGCATGATGTTTGGTAATCCATGCGAGAAGTACAAGCCGAATCCGGTTCTGGTCAATGCGCTGGATACTATTTTCACGCTGCATGCTGACCATGAGCAAAATGCCTCGACCTCGACGGTTCGTCTTGCGGGTTCTTCCGGAGCCAATCCGTTTGCCTGTATTGCGGCTGGTATCGCCTGCTTGTGGGGGCCTGCGCATGGTGGCGCCAATGAGGCCTGCCTGCAGATGCTTGAGGAGATTGGTGACGTATCCAAGGTCGGAGAGTACATCAATAGAGCCAAGGACAAGAATGACTCGTTCAAGTTGATGGGCTTTGGTCATCGCGTCTATAAGAATTTTGATCCGCGTGCCAAGCTGATGCGGAAGGTCTGTTTCGAAGTCTTGTCAGAGTTGGGCCTGGAAAACGATCGTCTGTTCAAGCTGGCCATGGAGCTGGAAAAGATTGCACTGGAAGATCCGTACTTCGTTGAGAAGAAGCTTTACCCGAACGTGGACTTCTACTCCGGCATCGTTCAGAAGGCAATTGGCATTCCGACTGAAATGTTCACCTGCATCTTCGCGCTGGCTCGCACGGTCGGCTGGATGACGCAGTGGGAAGAAATGATTACTGATCCGGAATACAAGATCGGTCGCCCGCGCCAGTTGTACATGGGTGCAGCGAAACGCGACGTAGTACCGCTTGCCCAGCGCGGCTAATTAGGTAAAAGGGCGGCCGTGTGGCCGCCCTTTTTTTACCTGCGTAAACGTGTGACCCAGTTAACTGGGGATACAGTGGAAAAAAATACCCTTGAGGGGACGCCTATGACAACGATGAATAACCTGTTTGACAGCACGATGTACTTTGGTGGAAACGCACCATTTGTCGAAGAGCTGTATGAAAACTACCTGAACAACCCGACCGCCGTGCCTGAAGAGTGGCGCGAATATTTTGATCATTTGGCACAGATGCCAGGTTTCGTTGCTCGTGACGTCGCGCACGCACCAGTAATTTCCGCCTTCGCTGAGCTGGCCAAGGACGGCGGTTTTCGCCCTGCGCCGGCCGTTGGTGGCGACAACAAGAAGCAATCCGCGGTTGGTCAACTCGTCACCGCTTACCGCTCAATGGGTACCCGTTGGGCCGATCTTGATCCGCTCAAGCGTTTGGCTCGCCCCAAGATCGACGAACTAGAACCATCGTTTTACGGATTTACCGACGCAGACCTCAATCAGTCCTTTAGCGTGGGTTCCTTGAGGGGGCTGCCAGAAACTGCCAAGTTCGGTGACATCCTTGAAACTCTGAAGCAGACATATTGCGGCACTGTGGGCGTCGAGTACATGTATATGTCCGACTACAACGAAAAGCGCTGGCTGCAGGAACGCCTAGAGAGTATTCGCTCGCGTCCTACTTACAGTGCTGACCAGAAAAAACGTCTTCTGGAGCGGTTGACCGCAGCAGAGACGCTGGAGCGCTATCTGCATACCAAGTATGTCGGCCAGAAGCGTTTCTCCCTGGAAGGCGGTGAGTCGCTGATCGTTTCCATGGATGAGGCCATTCGTGTCGGTGGCAAGCTTGGTGTTGATGAAGTCGTCATCGGCATGGCCCATCGCGGTCGCCTCAATGTTCTCGTTAACACGCTGGGTAAGGCGCCGTCCATGCTCTTCGCTGAATTCGAGGGCAAGAAGAAGAGCGATTTGTCGGCTGGTGACGTCAAATATCATATGGGTTTCTCCTCTGACGTTTCGACGCCGGGAGGCCCTTGCCATCTGACGCTGGCATTCAACCCATCTCACCTTGAAATCGTTAATCCGGTGGTCGAGGGCTCGGTTTACGCTCGCCAGGTTCGTCGTGGCGATGAAGGCAAGTCCAAGGTGCTACCGGTCGTTGTGCATGGTGACTCTGCCGTGGCCGGTCAGGGCGTCAACCAGGAGATGCTCAACTTTGCACAGACTCGCGGCTACGGTACGGGCGGCACGTTGCACATTGTGGTCAACAACCAGATCGGCTTCACGACCAGCGACCCACGCGACTACCGTTCGGGTCATTACTGTACCGACATCTTCAAGATGGCCGATGCACCGATCTTCCACGTCAATGGTGATGATCCGGAAGCGGTCGCGCTGGTTACCCAGTTGGCCATCGAATTCCGTCAGGAGTTCAAGAAGGATGTCGTCATCGACATCATCTGTTTCCGCAAACTCGGCCACAACGAACAAGACGAGCCGATGGTCACCCAGCCGCTGATGTACAAAATTATCAGCAAGCATCCGGGTACCCGCAAGGTTTACGGTGATCGTCTGATCGCTGAGGGTGTCTTGCCGGCTGATGGTCCTGATCAGATGATTGCCGAGTATCGCGCTCATCTCGACAAAGGCGAGTTGCTTTACAACCCGGTTCTGGCTGGCTACAAGCACCCCAATACCATCGACTGGACTCCGTTCCTGACCAAGTCTTACATAGAGACCTGCGACACCACCGTTCCGATGAAGGAGCTCAAGCGTCTTTCCGCGCGTTTGACGACTTTTCCAGAAGGTTACACGCTGCACTCGCGCGTCAAGAAAATTGCCGAAGACCGGGCTGCCATGGGCGAAGGCAAATTGCCGGTCGACTGGGGTATGGCAGAAAACCTGGCATACGCCTCGTTGCTTGTTTCCGGTTACGGCGTACGTATCTCGGGTGAGGACGTTGGTCGTGGCACCTTCTTCCACCGTCACGCTGCTTTCCACGATCAGAATCGGACTAGCTGGGATGAGGGAACCTATTACCCGCTGAAGAACCTGCAGGAAAAACAGGCTTCCTTCCAGTGTTACGACTCCGTGTTGTCGGAAGAGGCCGTTCTCGCTTTCGATTACGGCTATGCTTCAGCCAATCCTTACGAGATGGTCGTCTGGGAAGGCCAGTTTGGCGACTTCGCCAACGGCGCTCAGGTCGTTATCGACCAGTTCATTGCGTCCGGTGAGGCCAAGTGGGGTCGCGCCTGCGGTTTGGTCATGCTGCTGCCGCACGGCTACGAGGGCCAAGGCCCGGAGCACTCTTCGGCACGCCTCGAACGTTACATGCAGCTTTGTGCCGAAATGAACATGGAAGTGTGTGTGCCGACTACCGCTGCTCAGGTCTTCCACATGCTGCGTCGTCAGGGTGTACGTATGCAGCGCAAGCCGCTGATCGTCATGACGCCGAAGTCGCTGCTCCGTCACAAGGATGCCGCTTCCAGCATGGAAGAACTGGCTACCGGCGAATTCAAGCGCATTATCGGCGAAGTTGATGAGATCGATGCCAAGAAGGTCAAGCGCGTCATTCTCTGTTGCGGCAAGGTGTATTACGACCTGCTGGCGGCACGCCGCGAGAAGAAAATTACCGACATCGCAATCGTTCGCGTCGAACAGCTCTATCCTTTCCCGAAGGATTCGCTCGAGAAGGAACTGGCGAAGTATCCGAAGGCGAGCGAAATTGTTTGGACCCAGGAAGAGCCACGCAATCAGGGTGCCTGGTACTGGATCGCCTCGCGTCACCATCTGGATACCCAGTTGGGCGTCAAGCAGAAGATGTTGCTGGTTTCTCGTCCAGCTTCTTCTTCACCGGCAGTTGGCTATCTGGCCAAGCACAACGAGCAACAAAAGGCACTGATCGAGTCCGCACTGGGCAAGATCGAGTACTGATAACTACAGCAGAGTGGAGTCACTATGAGCATTATCGAAGTTCAAGTTCCCCAGCTTTCCGAGTCCGTCGCCGAAGGCACGCTCGCTTCCTGGAAGAAGAAAATTGGCGAGGCCGTTGGTCGCGACGAAATCCTGATCGACATCGAAACCGACAAGGTCGTTCTCGAAGTTCCGTCGCCGGCTGCTGGCGTTCTGGTTGAAATTATCAAGGGTGATGGCGAAACCGTTGTTTCGGGTGAGTTGATCGCTCGCATCGACACCGAAGCCAAGGCGGGTGCCTCCGCCCCCGCTGCAGCCCCGAAGGCTGCTGCCGCTGCTGCGCCGGTTGCCGCTGCCGCAGCGCCGGCTGGCACGGCCAGCCCGTCGGCCCGCAAGATACTCGACGAAAAGGGTGTTGCCGCCGCTGACGTCGCTGGTTCTGGCCGTGGTGGTCGCGTAACCAAGGAAGATGCCGTTGCCGCTGCGCCGAAGGCTGGTCCGGTCGCTGCTCCTGCTGCCGCCAAGGCTGCCATGCCGACGCCGCCGGTTTCCGTTGCCCTCGGCGATCGCACCGAACAGCGCGTGCCGATGTCCCGCCTGCGTGCCCGTATCGCCGAGCGTCTGCTGCAATCGCAAGCAACCAACGCCATCCTGACCACGTTCAATGAAGTGAACATGGGCCCGATGATGGCGCTGCGCAAGCAGTACGGCGAGAAGTTCGAGAAAGCCCATGGCGTTCGCCTCGGCTTCATGGGCTTCTTCGTCAAGGCTGCCTGTGCCGCCCTGCAGAAGTTTCCGATCCTGAACGCTTCGGTCGATGGCAACGATATCGTCTATCACGGCTTCATCGACATCGGCATCGCTGTTGGTTCGCCGCGCGGTCTGGTCGTTCCGATCATCCGCAATGCCGACCAGATGAGCATCGCCGAAATCGAGAAGAAGATTGCCGAATTCGGCGCCAAGGCCAAGGATGGCAAGCTGTCCATCGAAGATCTGACTGGCGGTACGTTCTCGATCTCCAACGGCGGCATCTTTGGTTCCATGATGTCCACCCCGATCATCAACCCGCCGCAGTCGGCCATTCTGGGCATCCATGCCACGAAGGACCGCGCCATGGTTGAGAACGGTCAAGTCGTTGTGCGTCCGATGAACTATCTGGCCATGTCCTACGATCACCGCATCATCGACGGCCGCGAAGCCGTCCTCGGTCTGGTGACCATGAAGGAAGCGCTGGAAGATCCGTCCCGCCTGCTGCTCGGCGTCTAATCGACGTTTGCCGGCGCCAGTTCCCCGTTTTCGGGGACTGGCGCTTTCGCACATCTGAAATCTGAAAGGTTTACACATGTCCCAGCAATTTGACGTGCTCGTTATCGGTGGCGGCCCTGGCGGTTACATCGCGGCTATTCGCGCCTCCCAACTGGGTTTCACCGCAGCTTGCGCCGAATCCAATCCCTATGCTGACCCGAAGGGCGAGCCGCGTCTCGGCGGCACCTGCCTGAACGTTGGCTGTATTCCGTCCAAGGCGCTGCTGCACACCTCGCACCTGTTTGAAGAAGCTGGTCACAGCTTCGAAGCCCAAGGCATCAAGGTCGGCAAGGCCTCCATCGACGTGCCGACCATGAAGGGTCGGAAAGATGGCGTGGTCAATCAGCTGACTTCCGGCATCAAGATGTTGCTCAAGAAGAACAAGGTGACTTTCCTCGCCGGCCACGGTTCTTTCGTTGGCAAAGAAGGCGATTTCTGGAAGGTCAAGGTTGGCGCTGAGGAAGTGCTGGCCAAGCAAGTTATCGTCGCCACTGGTTCCAAGGCACGTCATCTGCCGAATCTGCCGGTCGACCAGAAAATCGTCATGGATAACGAAGGCGCGCTGAATCAGGAATCCGTGCCAAAGAAGCTGGCCATTATTGGTGCCGGCGTTATCGGTCTGGAAATGGGTTCGGTCTGGCGTCGCGTCGGTTCTGAAGTCACCGTCCTTGAAGCCATGCCTAATTTCCTGGCTGCTGCCGATGTGGATGTTGCCAAGGAAGCACTCAAGCTGTTCACCAAGCAGGGTCTGAACATCCAGATGGGCGTCAAGATTGGCGACATCAAGGCGACCAAGAAGGGCGTTTCGATTGCCTACGAAGACAAGGATGGCAAGGCACAGAAGCTGGATGCCGACCGTCTGATCGTCTCGATCGGTCGTGTGCCGAATACGGATGGCCTGAATGCCGAAGGCGTTGGCCTCAAGCTCGATGCCCGTGGTTTTGTCGAGGTCGACGGCCACTGCAAGACCAACTTGCCGGGTGTCTGGGCGATCGGCGACGTCGTTCGCGGCCCGATGCTGGCCCACAAGGCACACGAAGAAGGCGTCATGGTTGCCGAGTTGATGGCTGGTCAGGCTGGCCACTGCAATTTCGACACCATTCCCTGGGTCATCTACACCTCGCCGGAAATTGCCTGGGTTGGCAAGACCGAGCAGCAACTCAAGGCTGATGGCGTGGCCTACAAGGCCGGCAAGGTTCCGTTCCTGGCCAATGGCCGGGCGCTGGGCATGGGCGATCCGTCCGGCTTCGTCAAGATGCTGGCCTGCAAGGATACTGACCGTATCCTCGGCGTGCATATCATCGGTGCCAATGCCTCCGAAATTATTGCCGAAGCAGTTGTGGCAATGGAATTTGGCGGTGCTTCCGAAGATCTGGCGCGTATCTGCCATGCTCACCCGACCCTGTCGGAGACTGTGCATGAAGCCGCACTGGCTTGTGAAAAGCGCACGCTGAACTTCTAATCAGAAATTCAGCTGCTCGAAAGGCGGGTTGCGGCAACGCACCCGCCTTTGTTTTTGGCAAAATACGTTTCTCCCCCCAAATGCTGATTCACCACGATGCCCCATAAAAAACTCAATGTCGCCGCGCAGGGCATGCTAGACGCCTATAAAAACTTGCTCGATGCCCGCGGCTATCTGGCCGATGCGGCGCAAATGACAGCCGCCAACGCCTTGCAGTCTCTTTATACAAATTTGCTCTATTTCAAGGTTGACCGTGGCAGCACCTTCAAACGCCTGCTGTCGCCACCCAAGCCGCCGAAGGGCGTTTATTTCTGGGGCGGGGTAGGGCGTGGCAAGAGCTTTTTGATGGATTGCTTCTACGACGCGGTGCCCTACCGCCGCAAGAAGCGCCTGCATTTTCATTCCTTCATGCAGCAGATCCACCGCGATCTGGAGAAATACAAGGGCGAACCAGACCCCATGCTGCGCCTCGCCGAGGCCATCGCCAAGGATGTCCGGCTGCTCTGCTTTGATGAGTTCCATGTCTCCGACATTGCCGACGCGATGATTCTCGGCCGCCTGATGGATGGCCTGTTCGCCAACGGCGTGATCGTCGTGATGACCTCGAACTATCCGCCTTCCAAGCTCTATCCGAATGGCCTGCACCGCGAGAGCTTCCTGCCGACCATTGCCTTGCTGGAAAAATATCTCGATGTTTTCGAGGTTGATTCCGGGGTCGACTACCGTTTGCGGGCCTTGGAGCAGGTTGAGATTTTTCACTATCCAGCCGATACCGCTGCCGAGAAAAAGATGCTCGACTACTTTCGCATGGTGGCTGGCGAAGAGGGCAAGAAGGGTGGGCACGTTGAGATTCTCGGTCGCAACATCGACACCGTGCGGCGTGGCCATGGGGTGATCTGGTTTGATTTTCGAACCTTGTGCGGCGGGCCGCGCTCGCAGAATGATTACCTTGAAATCTCGCGTGGCTACCATACCGTGCTGCTCTCGCACGTTCCGAAGATGACCTCGCACCAAGCCTCGGAGGCGCGACGCTTCACCTGGTTGGTCGACGTCTTCTACGACAACAAGGTCAAGCTCATCGTCACCGCCGACTGCGCGGCTGATGATTTGTACACCGAAGGCACGCAGGCCAGCGAATTCAAGCGTACAGTCAGTCGCCTGACCGAAATGAACTCGCGCGAATACCTTGCCTTGCCGCATATCGTCGCGCCCTGAGGACAGCATTTTGAAAATTGCCCTGAAATTCCTGTTGACCGTAGCAATCAGCCTTTGGCTTGGCGTGGTCGCTGCGCAGCAACTCGAAATCATCGAGCTGCGCAGCAAGAGCGCCGACGATGTCCTGCCTGCCTTGCTGCCACTGGTCGAGCCGGGCGGCACGCTGACCGGCATGAACAACCAGCTATTCCTCAAAGCCTCACCGCGCAATCGGGCGGACATCAAGCGGGCACTGGCGGCGATCGATACGCCGACGCGCCGGCTGATCATTCGTGTCTCGCAAAACCGTCAGGCCGAAGACAGCTCGCGCGGAGCCGAAGCGAGCGGCCAGGTTGTGCTGGGCAGCACCCGCCGGAGCAATGTCGACGCCCGCGTCTGGGACACCAAGAGCGTGCGCGGCGAGAGCGCGGCGCAAATGGTGCAGACGGTCGAAGGCGGGCAGGCCTTCATCCAGGTCGGTCGCTCGCTACCGATCCCCATGCGTCAGGTGGCCGTTGGGCCAGGCGGCGTGGTCATCAACGAAACGGTGGTCTATCAGGACGTTGGTCGCGGCTTCTACGCCGTGCCACGCCTCAACGGCAGCCGGGTGACGCTGGATATCAGCCAGCAGGCATCCCATCAGGGAGGCTACGGCAGCATCAACAGTCAGCGGCTATCGACAACGGTTTCCGGACGGCTCGGCGAATGGATAGAACTCGGCGGCAGCGGCCGTCAGGCCAGCGGCAATCAGGGCGGCGCGCTCAGTCTTTCAACCAGCGACGCCCGCGATAATCGCGCAATCTGGTTAATGGTAGAGGAAGTAGAGTGAGTGAATTGAAACGTCATATCGGGCAAAAAGTAGCGCTGGCTACCGCCGTATTTTGTGCCCTGCTGGCCTTGCCGGCATTTGGCCTGTTCATCTGGCTGTGGGTGGAGCGCGGGCTGGCCGATACCTGGGTGCCGAGCGCGCTGGCGGCGGTCGGATTTCTGGGCGCCTGTACGGTCGTGCTGTATGCCACCAGCCGGCCGCAGCCGCCATTGCCGCCGGACGACGCGCAGGTTTGATCCGGGCATTCGCTGGCGGCTTGTGCCGCCCCGTCTCATGCCGGCCTATTCAACAAGTCGGCTGATCAACATCGGGTCCGCCACGCCGGTGCCGGGCAAGCCGGCGCTGACCTGATATTTCTTCAGCAAATTGACGCTGGTCTGACCAAAAATGCCGTCGGCTTTGATGGCAACGCCGTTTTCCGATAGTCCGAGCTGAACCAGTCGCACATCCAGCCCTCGCGCCAGCGGGGTTTGCAGGGCAATGCTGCGGGTGCCGGGTTGCGGGCCGTCGTAACAGCCCGGCGGCGTGGCGCGCAGAGTGCTCAGCGAAATCTCGGCTCCGCGGATGACCAGCGGCAATTCCAGACCCCAGTAGCCTTGCTCGATCAGCCGTAGAAAAGCCTCCATGCGGTAGGCCGTCTTGCGTAGATCGCTGCGCGGGTGGCTGGTCAGCCAGGCGCGACGCGTATTGACGTAGGCCTTGATCCACTTCTTTTCACCAAGCGCAGTCAGGCTGCCGGACTTGGCGATCGTGCGATCACGCATGGCTTTCCAGGAGCCATGCACGGTGCTGTCATAAACCACGGCAGTGCCCAGCGCCGAGGTGATGCCGATATTGGCCGCAATGCGCGCCGCTGTTCGCCAATAAACCTCGTCGAAAAACACGTCCTGGGTTTCGCGCATGATCGGGTCGTCAGCCGTGGCGCGGAGCAGGTTGTGCAGGCGGAGATCGTTGTCCAGACTCAGGTCAATGGCAGCGAAGCGGGGCAGCCACGGTGACAGCCGGTGCCCGAAGCGGGCGCCGTCGTTGGTGCAGTAACGCGTCAGCAGGTCGAGCAGATTCCCCGAGGTGAGGGTGGTTTGCGAACGGCCAAAAGTAAGGTGGCCGGTGTCGCCAGGAATGACCGTAACACTGCCGTAATCGCCGAGAACCACGCCGGTTTCAAACAAGTTGACGATCGATTGTGCGGTCTGCTTCTGAGTTGGTGTGAGCATGGAACGGTTCCTTTCGCGGGGTTTTTATGGCATATCCTTGAAGCGCTCTATCAGATTCGACCAATGACACCGATGCTGCGGTCGACGGGAAAAAAGGCCAATTTTTACGAATGCGCACGGCTACGGCGCGATGTCGGCGTAACCTCCGGCCTGGTAGGCGATCGGCGAAATCCAGGCATTGCCGAGCATGCGAATGTCAGGCAACACCGATTCGGCTTTGGTGCCCTGGTCGCGAACCGCGACCGCACATTGTTCGGCGATTGCAGCCGCCGGGAGCGTTGCGGCAGCGATTAGTCCGGAAACGATGGCGCCGAAAATATGTGCGCGAAGCATGGTTTTCTCCTCGAAGGCAATTTCAAGCAGATGAGATTTCGACCAATGACGCTACGATAATAATGCGACTCCGCACCGCTTTCCAGCGGTGAAAAAAATAAACCCGGCAGGGGGCCGGGTTTGCGATTTGGCGCTTGAAGTCAATCGGCGCGCTGCCATGAAGGCATCAGTTTTCAAAGCAGCGCTGTGCCCGGGAATTCCGGTCACGGCCTAATCGGAAGGGCGATCAGTCGGCCAGTGCCGGGTAATCGGTGTAACCCTCGGCGCCACCGCCGTAGAGCTTGTCGGCGCGCAGTTCGTTCAACGGCTTGTCGTCACGCAGGCGGCGGACGAGATCCGGCGTGCTGATGAACGGGCGGCCAAAGGCGACCAGATCGGCCTTGCCACTAGCCAACGTGTCGACTGCAAGTTCTCGGGCGTAGCCGTTATTGACCATCCACGCGCCAGGATAACTGCGGTGCAGCGCTTCGTAATCGAAGCGCTTGCCCTCCGGTGTGCGTGTACCGCCGGTCTCGCCCTCGATCACGTGCAGGTAGGCCAGGCCGAGCGGTGCCAGCTGTTCGACGATATAGCCGTAAAGCGCCTGCGGATCGCTGTCGAGCGGCGCCGTGAAAGTGGTCATCGGGCTCAGGCGGACGCCGGTGCGGCCGGCGCCGATTTCGTCGGTCACCGCCTGCATCACCTCCAGCAAGAGGCGGGCACGGTTGGCAACGCTCCCGCCGTACGGGCCGCTGCGGTCATTGACGCTGTCGCGCAGGAACTGTTCGATCAGGTAGGTGTTGGCGGCATGCACCTCGACGCCATCAAAGCCGGCGGCAATCGCGTTGCGCGCGGCGCGGCGGTAATCGTCGATCAGGCCGGGGATTTCATCGTCGCGCAGGGCGCGTGGCTTCGACACCGGGACGAAACCGTCGCTTGTAAAGGTCGAGGCATTCGCGACCTTGTCGGTTGACGACACCGGCGCCCCACCATCCGGCAGCAGCGAGGTGTGAGAAATGCGCCCGACGTGCCACAGTTGCAGCACGATCTTGCCGCCGGCGGCATGCACGGCATCGGTCACCTGGCGCCAGCCGGCAATCTGCTCCGGACTGTAAATGCCCGGGGTGTCGAGGTAGCCCTGAGCCATCGGGCTGATCTGGCTGGCCTCGGCGATGATCAGGCCGGCCGTGGCGCGCTGGCGGTAATACTCGACGGTCAACGGGCCGGCTACGTTGCCGGCGATGGCGCGGTTTCGCGTCAGCGGTGCCATGACGATGCGGTTGGCGAGGGCGATGTCGCCGATCTTGATCGGGTCGAAAAGTGAAGTCATGGTGAGTCTCCTGGTTGGGAATTGATGAAATTAGACCGGTCGTCTATTGGTTCGGGTTAAAAAGAGGCCGCAACAGCATGCGGCCTGTGGTCGGATGTTCAATGATTCAAGGTGTCAGCAATTGTCTGGTAAAGCGCATGGCATTTTCGAGGGCCTGGCTGTTGCGGTGCAGCTTGCCGAGCAGGCTGGCACCGAGCCAGAGTTGGTAGAGCAATTGCGCGGTCGGCCGGGCATCGAGGGCTGGCAGCGAGCCATCGGCGACACCGCCTTCAATGGCGCCGGCGATGCGGTCCACAATGCGGTCGGTCCCGTCGCGCAAAGTCAGGCGCATGGTGTCCGACAGGTCAGAGACCTCGGCGGCGAGCTTGACGACCAGGCATTTCTGCTCGGCGCATTCAGTGCACTGCTTGTCCCCCCAGCGCTGCCAGTAACGCATCAGACGTTCGTGGCCCGACGCCGCTTCGAGCGCAAACAGACTGTCAATATCGGCCAGATAGCGCCCGAAGTAGTCTTCGAGCAGGGCCTTGCCGTAGTCTTCCTTCGATTCGAAGTAGTGATAGAACGACCCCTTCGGCACGCCGGCGGCCTTCAGCAATTCGTTCAAACCTACGCTGGCAAAGCCCTTCCCGGCAAAAATGCCGAGACCGGTGTCGAGAATGTGCTGGCGCGTGTTGTCGTGGCGGGTGTTCATGGGAAAGAAGTTTGCCAAAAAATAGACCGGTCGTCTAGTGTTGTTTTTGTTGTTGCCTCAAGCGGGGTGGCATCCCCATTGCGCGTTACTGGCCGGGCCCAGAAATTTTCAGTAGCGAATTTCACTACCGCGGAGCTCAATTGCGAACACAGCGTTGATGATCGAACTTCCTCAACAATGTCGCCAATGATGTTTGGGTTCAGCCTCGGGCAACTTTCCAGTTCGGGTGCTGAAAATATTTTCCGTAGGACTCGAGCGCCCGCTTTACGCGTACAGCGCCATCGTGACGGGCACCGGCAGCCTTGCCTTCCATGATCTCTGCTCCGGCCATCAGTTCGGCGATGATGAGATGGAGCATGGCATCGGTTTTTGCATCGAGCTTGCAGTGCTCGATGGCATGGCCGATCTTCTGATTGATAGTGGTGGCGAGGGTCACGTAATCCGAATCACCGAAATGATCCTTGTGAATCAGGGGTAGCGACTTGGCCATGGCTTGGTTGATGTCATTCATGGACTGCCGCAGGACGGCATCTGTTGCCCATTTTTTGCCAGCATTGAGTTGGAGTTTTTGCACTGTAGCGCCGTGCTCGCCATGATGATGGTGATCCTCGGCGGCCAACGCCGGCGGTCCAGGTACAAGCGTTACAGCAAAAACGAGGGCGGCCAGCGGCAGCGAGAGATTTTTTTTCATCGGACTGATCCTGAGGAAGCGTTGAATACCCGACTAGCATACTCGGATAAATCTCATTCTGCCATATCCAAAATCAATTGCACTTGGGAGCGAAGTTCGAGCAGCGGCAAGGCTCTGCAGCCGGGAATGCTCCATCGGCTTGTACGCAAAAAAGAAAACCCGGCACTTGGCCGGGTTTTTGTGGCGCCCCAAAAAATCAGGCGGCGTTGAGCGCCTGATCCAGATCGGCGATCAAATCGTCAATGTGCTCAATGCCGACCGACAGGCGGATCATGTCTTCCGAGACGCCGGCCTTGGCCAGTTCTTCCGGCGACAGCTGGCGGTGGGTGGTCGAGGCCGGGTGGCAGGCCAGGGTCTTGCAGTCGCCGATGTTGACGAGGCGGGTGACGAGTTGCAGGGCATCCTGGAACTTGCCGCCGCCTTCGCGGCCGCCCTTGACGCCGAAGTTGAGGATGCCTGAGGCGCGGCCGCCCATGTATTTCTGGACCAGCGCGTGGTCCTTGTGGTCGGGCAGGCCGGCGTAGTTGACCCAGCTGCACTTCGGGTGGCTCTTCAGGAAGTTGGCGATCTTGAGCGAGTTTTCGCAGATGCGGTCCATGCGCAGGGCCAGCGTCTCGATGCCTTGCAGGATCAGGAAGGCGTTGAACGGGCTGATGGCGGCGCCCATGTTGCGCAGCGGCACGACGCGGGCGCGGCCGATGTAGGCGGCGGGGCCGAGGGCTTCGGTGTAGACGACGC
This sequence comes from uncultured Rhodocyclaceae bacterium, assembly GCA_907163225.1. Lineage (GTDB taxonomy): Bacteria > Pseudomonadota > Gammaproteobacteria > Burkholderiales > Rhodocyclaceae > Azonexus. The sequence goes on from OU015322.1 coordinate 153,468, forward strand.
CGTGGTAGGAGACGTCCGGCTCGTTGAGGCGCTTGAACTTGGCCTTGTGCTCGGCCCACGGGAACTTGCCGCTATCGACGATGATGCCGCCGAGGCTGTTGCCGTGGCCGCCGAGGTATTTGGTCAGGGCGTGCACGACGATGTCGGCGCCGTGTTCGAAGGGGCGGCACAGGTAGGGCGAGGGGACGGTGTTGTCGACGATGACCGGCACACCATGCTTGTGGGCGATTTCGGCGAGCTTTTCGAAATCGACGACATTGCCGAGCGGGTTGCCGACGGATTCGCAGAAGACGGCCTTGGTCTTGGCGTCGATCAGCTTTTCAAAGGCAGCCGGATCGCGGTAGTCGGCGAAGCGGACGTCGATGCCGTATTGCGGCAGGGTGTGGGCGAAGAGGTTGTAGGTGCCGCCGTACAGGGTGCTGGAGGTGACAATGTTGTCGCCGGCTTCGGCAATGGTCTGGATCGCGGCGGTGATGGCAGCCATGCCGGAGGCCATGGCCAGCGCGGCGATGCCGCCTTCCATTTCGGCGACGCGCTTTTCGAGCACGTCCTGCGTCGGATTCATGATGCGGGTGTAGATGTTGCCGGCGACCTTGAGGTCGAACAGGTCGGCGCCGTGCTGGGTGCTGTCGAAGGCGTAGGAGGTCGTCTGGTAGATGGGGACGGCGACGGCCTTGGTGGTTGGGTCGGGCGAATAGCCGCCGTGGACGGCGATGGTTTCGATCTTCATGCGTGTCTCTCTTGTTGTGTGAGTGAAAAAAGAAGTCTAGCAGGCCGGCTGATTTGCCGTCGTTATGGCCTGCTCTTGGGTTTGTCCGTCCCTCAGCGGGGCAATGAAAATCTGCCCGTCCACCACATCGATCGGGAGTTTTTCCAGATAGTCACCCTCGCAGTCGCCGGCGATGCAGAGGCCGCTCTCCCAGTCGAAACGGGCGTAATGAACATTGCACTGGATAAATTTGTTTGACTCGAAAAGCAGTGGGTGTGGCTGGCTGGCGAGCGGAACGCCGAAGTGGGCACAGCGATTGAGGTAGCCAAAGACCCGCAAACCACTGCGCAGAAGAATGAGTTGGAAGAAAGGGGGCATTTTGCCCAGAGCCAGCGTCCGCACGCCGCCGTCGTCGATATCATCAATCGCGCCAAGGTGCGTGCCGGGCAAGGGGGCGTTGGGCTGCGCGTTCCACTTCATGCTTGCTCTTCCTCCTGCTCGCCATGAATGGCGGAGCGAATGGCGAAACGGCCGGGGTCGAGGGCGTCGACGAGATCGCGTTCGAGCGGCAGCGGGGCACCGTCCAATTGGCTGACGAGCAGGTCGGCCATCAGTGCTGACCAGACTATGCCACGGGCGCCGAATCCTTGCATGCAGTACAGGCCCGGCTGGCGCGGGATGTTGTGCAGGCGGGTGTTGGGCGTGGCTTTCATGCTGTCCGGCACGGCGCCGACGATGGGCAGGCGGTCCGGCGACATGGGGCGGAAGCCGACGCGGCCGTGCAGCGTGGCGGGGTCGAGGCCGGTGGCGAAATCCGGGAGCGTCAGGCGCAGGCGGGCGAGGTTGTCGCGGTGGTCGCACTCGCGTTCGGCGGTGTCATCGTCTTCGTAGGAGAGCGACGCGCCGATCAGCTGGGTGCCGTCGATGACCGGCGTGGCGTAGCCGATCTGGAACAGCACGGCGTTGAGCGGCTTGGCTGCAGTAGCGGGGAGATGGCTGACCTGGCCGCGGCCAGACCGTTGCGGCAGCCAGGCGAATTGCTCGAAGCGGGGGGCTGCGGCGCCGCTGGCCATGATCAGAACCTGCGCTTCAGCAAGCACATCGCCCTCGGCATCCAGCGCTTGCCATTCCATTTTTGGCCGAATTATCCGGTTGACCGTGGCATTGAAGCGCGTGGTGATTTTTTCGGGAAAAGCGGCCAGCGCGGCGCGGCAGACGGATGACGGCTGCACCCAGCCGCCGCTCGGGAACCACCAGCCGCCGATATTGACCGGCTGGCCGAGGAGACGGCTGGCTTCCTGTTTTTCCACAAACTGCAGCACATCGGGTGGCCAGCCGAGTTGTTCGACGGCGCGTTTTTGCTGCGCTTCGTGCTCTGGTTCGCGCGCCAGATGCAGCACGCCACACGGGGACCAGCGGGCGTCGGGCAAGCTGGCGAGCAGGGCGCGGGTGGCGAGGAAACCGGCGCGGGTGAGGCGGGAAAGACGATTGTCGTCGGCGCTGGGCAAGGGGCGCAGCATGCCGGCCAGGTTGCTGGAGGCGCCTTGGCCCGCTTCCGGCGACTGTTCCAGCACGGTTACCTGCCAGCCGGCCGCGGCCAGCGCGTGGGCCGTGGTGCTGCCGGCAATGCCGGCGCCGATGACGATGGCCCGGCGATCGGTTGGCGCGGCGTGGCGATCCGGCCGGCGCGAGCGGAAGCGGCCGACCAGCATTTGTCGTTTGCCGACCGGGCCGGGACGTTTTTTGACGTCAAATTCGGCGTCTTTCAACGCTTGGCGGACGTGGCCGGCGACTGTCCACGTCGCCAGCGTGGCGCCCGGCGCTGTTAGCCGGGCCAGACCTTTGCAGAAGTGTGGCGACCATAGTTCGGGGTTCTTGGGCGGGGAAAAGCCGTCGAGAAAGAAGGCGTCGACCGAGGCGCCGACCGAGCGGAGTTGTGTCGCGGCATCGCCGAAAACCAGCGTCAGAACGACTTGGTTGTCATTGAGGTGCAACCGGTGCATGCCCGGCGTCAGAGGCGGCCAGTGTTTTTGCAGCTCCGCCGCCAGTTCGCCGAACTCCGGCCAGGCTTGCTGGCAGGTGGCGAGGTCTGCCACGGTCAACGGGAATTTTTCGCAAGAAATGAAATGCAGTCGCCGGCAACGTTGCGGGTCGGTGCGCCAGGCTTGCCAGGTGGCAAGGAAGTTCAGCCCGGTGCCGAAGCCGGTTTCGAGAATGACGAAGCGGTCGCGGCCCTGCCAGCGCTGCGGCAGCTCGTTGCCGCCGAGAAAGACATGCCGGGCCTGCGTCGGCCCGCCGAGGGCGGAGTGATAGACGTCGTCGAAAGCGGCGGAGTAGGGCGTGCCGTTGGCGACGAATTCGATCTTCGCGGGCTGCAGTTTTTCCACTAATGCAGGCGCGAATGCTGGCCTGTGGCGGGCGTCGGGCTTGCTGCCGTTGCCGCGTAGTCGAGCCGCAAATCCCATTGCGCGTGTTCGGCACCGGCGCGCAGCATGGCGCACAGGGCTTGCAGCAGATCGGGCGTCAGGCCAAGCAGGAAACTGCGCTCGCGGCCTTCGCGGAAGGTCAGGTTAAACGTGCCATCGCTCAGCGTGTCGAATTTGACCTCGTTGGTCAGGAGCGGGGTCGAACCAAGCGGGTAGGTGGCGTTTTGGTCAACGAAAGGTTGCTCGAAACTGGTCGCTTCAGCCGGTGGGATTTCTCCGACCACCGGCTGCGGGGTCGCTTGTTTGTCGATCAAGCCGGCCAGATGCGGCCAGAGTTCGCGCAGGAAACGCCGGGTAAACCAGATGCGGTATTCCTCATCCGCCTGCGTGGATACGCGCAGGATCAGGCGATCCTGCAGGTGGTCGTTGGCGATTTGAACCTGGCGAATTTGCATCTTGATTTACCGGGAAAGCTCGATGTGTGAGCGAGCGCAGCCAAGACAAGGCGCACGGTGCCGCCGCATAGCAGCGCTATGCAAGGTGCCGTGCAACGCAGTATTGGCAAGCGCAGCCACGCATCACTCGGGGCGCATGGAGGGGAAAAGAATGACATCACGGATCGCTGCGGCATCCGTCAGCAACATGATCAGTCGATCAATCCCGATGCCACAACCGCCAGTCGGCGGCAGCCCGTATTCCAGCGCGCGAATGAAGTCGGCGTCGTAATACATCGCCTCTTCATCGCCGGCATCCTTGGCTTTCATCTGTTCCTGGAAGCGCGCTGCCTGGTCTTCGGCGTCGTTCAACTCGGAGAAGCCATTGGCAATTTCACGCCCGACGATGAACAGCTCGAAACGCTCGGTGATTTCCGGGTTGGTGTTGGAGGCACGGGCCAGCGGCGAGACTTCGACCGGGTAGTCGATGATGAAAGTCGGTTCCCAGCACTGGGCTTCGGCACAGGCTTCAAAAAGTTGCAGTTGCAGGCTGCCGAGGCCGCCCGGTTTGACCTTTTCGCCAAAGGCGACGATCTTGGCTTTGAGGAATTCGGCGTCGGCCAGCTGCTCGTCGCTGAAAGACGGCTGCTCGCGCTGGATGGCCTGGTTGATGGTCAGGCGATGGAAAGGCTTGGAGAGGTCCAGTTCGCGGCCCTGATAGACGAAGACTTCCTTGCCCAGCGCTTCGCGGGCGGCGTGGCGGAGCAGGCCCTCGGTGAAGTCCATCAGCGTGTTGTAGTTCGCGTACGCCTCGTAGAACTCCATCATGGTGAATTCGGGATTGTGGCGCGGCGAGAGGCCTTCGTTGCGGAAGTTGCGGTTGATCTCGAAAACCTTCTCGAAACCGCCGACCACCAGGCGCTTGAGGTAGAGCTCTGGGGCGATGCGCAGGAACTGCTGCATGTCGAGCGCGTTGTGGTGCGTGACAAACGGCTTGGCCGAGGCGCCGCCGGGGATCGGGTGCATCATCGGCGTTTCGACCTCCATGAAGCCATGGCCGGTCATGTAGTTGCGGATCGAGGAGACGATGGCCGAACGGGCGCGGAAGGTGAAGCGCGTTTCCTCGTTCATCATCAGATCGACGTAACGCTGGCGGTACTTCATCTCCTGGTCGGCCAGGCCGTGGAACTTGTCCGGCAGCGGGCGCAGCGACTTGGTCAGCAGACGGATCTCGGCGGCCTGGATGGACAGTTCACCGGTCTTGGTCTTCATCAGGATGCCGGTGACGCCGATGATGTCGCCGAGGTCCCATGTCTTGAAATCGGCATAGACCTCTTCGCCAACGCGGTCACGCGTCACGTAAATCTGGATGCGGCCCGACAAGTCCTGGATGGTGGCGAACGAAGCCTTGCCCATGACGCGCTTGAGCATCATGCGGCCGGCGACCTTGACTTCAACCGGCAGTTCTGCGAGTTCTTCAGTGGTCTTCTCGCTATAGCCTTCGAGTACCTTGGCTGCGGTGTTCTCACGCTGGAAGTCATTCGGGAAGGCTTTCCCGGTCTTTCGCCACTCGGCCAGTTTGGCGCGGCGCTCGGCGATAAGCTGGTTTTCGTCCTGCTGAACCGGCGCTTGCTGTTCGGTATTGTCGGTGGTGGCCATGAGGGAAAATCCTTCAAAAATGAGGTTTGCTGCGGTCGACCGCGTAAAACACTGAATTTTCGCCGATTTAGGGGGCGCACGACAAGGATCATTGATACGCGGCGTTGCTCTCTGGGACGATCGCCTGCGCTGCACGATGTTTCGGTGTAACCGATTTGTAACCGATGGCCTACGACAATTTCATTGAATCGGCTTTAGCGGCTGGTGTGGTGAGATTTTCTGGCTTTTTATTGCACGTTTCGATCGGGGAGAGTTCATGAATCATCAATTGAGTCGCTACTTCCACCTTGCTTGGCGGACTGTCGCTGTCGTCGGCCTCGCCTTGCCGGTAACGGCACTCTCGGCAACAGAATTGCCCTTGGCCAATTCATCGGCTAGCTTCGGCTGGTGGGATGGCCCGCGCGGGGCTGATATGGGCCAGTCGGTCGGGCCGGTCACGACCCCGATCGTCAGCGTACTGAACAAAGGTGGGGCTACCTACGATCAAAAATTCGGTACCTCGACCTGGCAGGTCTCGGGCAGTGCACAAACCATGCTGGGGATTCAGGGCGTGGCGGGGCCGAGTATTGCCGTATCGACTTCCGGTGTTGGCTACAACGTCTTGGGCTGGGCCAAGGTGGATGGTGGCGCATCGTCCTCAATGTACGTTCGCTTCGTTGAGGATAAGCCGTTGCCGATGATGCTTGATCTGATTCCCGTACTGTTTTCGGCGAGCGGCGTGGGGACTTTCAGCGGATCAGGGCTTCTCCCCTATAACGAACTCAAGATGCAGGCATTGTTTTCAGTAGATAGCTATGACGGTATGTCCGATACCTTTCCGCAGGATCGATTCAAGGTTACCAACCAGGGCACCAACGGCAGTGCCGCTTTCAACGATGTCGTTTCGCTCGGCGTGCATCAGGGCTATTACAACCCATGGTTTCAGATCGTGCTCAGTGGCAATTGCAGCAGCCTTGCCTTCGGCAACAACAACATCGACGGCACCGCCCCGACGTCGGGGGACGCCAGTTGCAGCCTTGCAATCAAGTCGAATCTGAGCCTCGACCAGGCTGGCTTCGACGCAAATCCGACACACTACGGCGCCGCAACATCCTTCAAGCTGGCCGATTACTATCACGTCGAATACAGCGCCAACGTACCGGCCGTGCCGGAGCCGGAAAGCTGGGCAATGCTGCTGGCCGGGCTGGGTTTGGTCGCGACTTCGGCGCGGCGGGGCGGAAAACGGGCCTGAATGCTGGCTGTTACGGTCAACTGGAAAAAACGGCCAAAATCAGAATTTTCGTGATCGCTGTCCATGGGCAGTTAACACCTATCCGAGCAATTGGATAGGTGTTTTGCTGTCGCTCTGAATTTGCAGAACCTGGCAATAAACTGCGCGCGGGTTAGCTGTCGCACACTTCAATCTGAGCAATGCATCGAGTGGCAATGAATCGCCGCGTTTTCTCAGAGCACCAAGAGGGGCATAATCTTCATGCAGGAGATGGCATGCACCTAACTGCCAAACAAAGAGAGAAAACAAGATGCGTTTCAGAAATCCTTTTCCAACGATAGCCGTTCTCTGCGCAATTCTGCTCACTGGCCCATCGACGGCAGCCGGCCTGAATGTGCTGGGCATCGATGACATGAGTTGCTCCGCGTGGACCAAATCGAAAGATGATCCTGATCTGCGCGCAAGCTACATTGTCTGGGTGCGCGGATTCCTGACCGGGCATAACTATGCGTTGCCCGGCCAGCAGGTATCCACCATTTCCAGCGGCACTGTGGAAATGAAGATGAATCAGTATTGCAGCCGAAATCCCGGCGGCCTGTTCAGCGATGGGGCCCCGCGAATGAGCGACGAGCTCTCCGGGCGGAATCAGCCGGTTCGGAAATGACGCTTCCCGAGGGCGCTCAGGCGGCGTAATGAACCGCCAGCCAGAGCGTTACTTGATCCAGTGAGGTCCACTCCATGCGGTGCCGGCGATGCGATGTCGATTGCCGGTATGTGTTGCTTTGCACAGAAGAAACACCGGGGTGGGGCCCCCCGGGCGTTGAGTTGCGTTTGACTGTAGATTCCCCCTCATCTAGAAGCGTCGGCGTAAGCATGAAAACACTGCAATACCGCTAGCAAGGAGGGCGAAAGTCCCAGGTTCGGGAGCTTCGTTGCTTGATCCAACCAGCACTCGAATTTCGTCGATTGTTGTTGCACCGAAATTTAGAGTTAGTGTCCTAAAGTTCGCTGAAACCCCCAGGCTGTCTCCAACACTAGTTGTGCCGGGCTCCATACCGCGAGCGCCGCTCTTTGCATCGTAGGTGGTGCCAGGCACGCCGAGTAAGGCATCTGTTGCGATAAGACCAGAATAAGAAGAAATGATCCCTAAAATATCTCCATCAAACGTAATCGTGGCGCTTATTGAGGCTTGATTGTGATCCGGTGGGTCTAGGTGGAAAAGAAAACTCGTAAGTGTTGTCCCCGTTGCGATGTTGATGGTAGCTGCGGGGTTTGGCATAGTCGGTGCATAGTCCCCCGAGGAAGAAAAGTTGACCAAAATTGGCGAGGAAAGAATGACATTCTGGGCTTCTCGATAGACCATCATCTGCGTATTTTCGGTGGCATCCCATAGCAATGATGCAGGGATAGCGCCTTGAATCAAGTCGCCTGTCGTTGAAAGGATGGCTGTCGCATGTGCAGGCCTCGTCAAAGTGAAAAAAGTACTCCCAAGTAGCGTTATTGCAATGCCAAAAGCATAGTTACGACGGTTCATGATAGTTCCTTAAAAAGTGGCCACCATTGGTTTTTCCGCAGGGCTTCAAAAACTCATTCGCGGTGGAGCAGCGGGGCAAAATCTTCTCGTTGTAACTATTAAGCCGACAGAAGGTTTATGGTTAAATCAAAATCATGACCATCATCATCCCAACCTTCATCAACTTCGTAATAGCTCATTACATATGAGCCAATGCCTGCGGCAAGATTCGATGCTGAATTCCAAGTTTTTGATGCATCGCCATAATGATCATCATCATCTAGCCAACTTGCGAGACGAATAAGTTCCCCAATGATTGTTACCGCCACTCCCGCAGCAATAACATAAGGATTTGGTATCGTCGAAATCGCTGAGCCGATTGACGAGACGATTTGGCCTGCCTCGGAGTAACCACCATCGTCTTCCCACATTGAAATGGCGGCGTCTAGAAACCCATTCGCATCTTGCATTGGATATATCCAATAATCAGGGTAACGGACATCATCACTGTCATCGTTTATGGAGTACCGGTTTGATGTGGTTGTAATAAGTTTACCGTTACCATCAACGACAGCGCTCAGCAAGTATATCTCGTCATGTCCAACTTCGCGCTGATCGTGGCATTTTAGCTTGGATACCTTTAATCCATATTTTGTTGGATTAACTGTTGGTTGATCTCAGAAGTGGCTCCGCGAATCCGGACATCCGGTTAAGTGAATTCTCTGCTTCAATGGGCGATGTAAATCGCCTGCCAAGGAGCAGAAGCAATGAGAAGACCCCGCCGTAACCACACAGCCACCTTCAAGGCGAAAGTGGCGATCGCCGCCCTCAAGGGCGATGAGACGCTGGCCGCGTTAGCGGAGAAGTTTGATGTTCATCCGAACCAGATTACCCAGTGGAAGACGCAACTGCTGGAGAACGCCTCCGGCGTCTTCGCCACGGCTGCCGAGAAGCAGTCAGCAACGCCAGATCTGAAAGACTTGCACGCAAAGATTGGCCAGCAGGCGCTGGAAATCGATTTTTTGGCCGTCGCGCTCGGTCGCATCGGCGATGCGAGCGCAAAACGATGATCGACAAGAACCACGAGTTGCCTGTCGTGCGGCAGGCGCAATTGCTGGAACTCTCTCGCTCCTCCGTCTATTACCTGCCGCAACCAACGCCCGAAGTTGACCTGCGGCTGATGCGGCGAATCGATGAACTGCACCTGGAGCATCCCTTCGCCGGGGCGCGGATGCTGCGTGACATGCTCAAGCTGGAAGGACATGAGATCGGTCGCAAGCATGTCGGCACGCTGATGAAGAAGCTCGACATCCAGGCCATCTACCGCAAAGCCAACACCAGCCGGCGCAACCAGGCACACCGCATTTATCCCTATCTGCTGCGGAATCTCAGCATCGACCGTCCGAACCAGGTCTGGGCGATGGATACCACCTACATTCCAATGCGCCGGGGCTTCGTCTATCTGAGCGCCGTGCTCGACTGGGCCACTCGCCGGGTGCTGGCGTGGCGCCTGTCAAACAGCCTGACCGCCGATCCCTGTGTCGATGCGCTGGAAGAGGCCATCATGAAATACGGCAAGCCGGAAATCATGAACACAGACCAAGGCAGCCAATTCACCAGCTCCGCCTTCATTGGCTTGCTTCAGGAGCTCAGGATTCAGGTCAGCATGGATGGCAAAGGTTGTTGGCGGGATAACGTCTTCGTTGAGCGCCTCTGGAAATCGGTCAAGTACGAAGAAATATATCTGCACGGCTACGAAACCGTTTCCGAGGTCAGGCAGGCACTGGCTCGCTATTTCGATTTTTACAATCGGCGTCGTCCGCATTCATCCCTTGACGGGCTAACCCCGGATACGGCTTACTTCAACCCGTCGCTGCTCGCCGCAGCGGCTTAACCCGCAGAGAAATCACCTAAGAAAACCGAATTTCTGTCCAACTGCACGGGGCCACTTCTCTCCTTGCCCTGCTGTTTCACAGCGGCATCCAAATAGCTTTGAATTTAGGGCTCTGGCTACTTCGTAAGCGAGTGTCTTATTTTTCTGAATGATTAACGAAGGTGTATAGTTTGCAATGCCCCCTGCTATGGCTTTATCTATTTCAGATCGAATTATCTTTTTTCGTTCCAAGATCATTTGGTCTCGAGCAGCCAGCCAAGTTCTTGATTGAATTGCTAACTGGACTGACAAGTCACCCTGCGGCGCTCTCCATTCACGAGAAATAAAATACCTCTTGGCTCTTTCTGGACCTGACATTTTTTTCCAGTTTTTAATCAACTGATCGACTAGTGGTTTTCCGAGCTTTGTTGAAAATGTTTTTGCGATAGGGTCAGTGTTTTGATTTTCCAATGCATTAATAATGATTGGGACAAAACTGATACTCGGACGTTTTTTCGGCGCGATATTCATGAGAATCTCCCCTGTGAAATTAATGACAAATTGTCCGCACACTTTCGTTCAGAGAGTATGGGTTGTTCAAATCTAACGGATATTTGGTTACAAACCAGTTACAGGCGATTTCATGAAAAAAACACAAATATTTGTATGAAGACGTCGAGCGAAGTGAGTATGTGTATGGTTTAAGTAACGGCGAGTAGTTGCTTAACCGCTCAGGGGAAGCCTTTCGGCAAGAAACTTCAAACTCTGGAGGTGGAGATGTTTGAGGTATTCGCGGTGCGAAATTACCCAAGCTTCGTCGTCATTTGCATTGAGAAAACTTTCAGGAATTTGGGCTTGTAGATCGCGGAGCTGGGTCACATCTCCTCTAACATGGGCTGACTTTGCGTTCCGTTCAAATTCAATGCTGTCGACTCGACACGAACCTGCAACCAGCGAGACGTGACCATGCTTGATAACAACCCAGGGCAACGGCGTTTCGCCTTTTTCGCACCCAAGATGACGTAGCCGCCAAAGGGCTACCTTCAGGTTGTTGCGGGCAACATCGCCATCGGCATCGGGCCATAGCAGGTCGCACAGTCGTTCGGCCGAAACCTTGTAGCCGCCGAGGACGATCAGGGCCTTGAGCAGTGTTTTTGTCCGGGTGCCATGCCAGTCTCGGTCGTAGAGTCTTTTGCCATTGATCTCGACGCATAGTTCGCCAAAGGTGGTGATCTGGATGGGGCGCGGATCCGGCTGAGGTGTCTTGGTGGGTGTTGGCGGAGAAGTCAGGCGGGCGAGCAGCGTTGAGATGAATTCCGGTCGGCGCAGGTTGCAGGGGAGTGGCTCGCCGGCGGGAAGGGCGGCTCGAGCCCGATCAAGTGCGTTATGCGCTTTATCCGGGTGGCCCTGCTCAAGGTTCAGGTGCGCTTCTTCTAGTGCGCCGCTGGCGGTCAACAGATGGGCGCCAGCTTTGTTCCAGCTATCCATGCTGGCAGCGAGCCAGTTCAAGGTGCGCTCGGATTGTCTTAGGTCGGCGAGGGCCTGGATGGCAAGGAGGGTCGCGGTTCGTTCGGCGACCGTGCTGTGGCATCGGATGGCCATGTCGATGGCCGTTTCGGCGTGGAAGAGCGCAGTATCGGGCTGGCCAGTTAGCAAGGCTGCAGCGCCGAGGGCATAGTGAGTGTAGCTGCGGTGGTAATGCTTGTGCGACGGGATGCTGCGCGTGCGAATGCGGTCGGCGACTGCTTCCAGTTTGGCTGGCTGCTGGTTGGCAATGGCGAGTGAAAGCAATTGGTGCCCCATACAGATCAGCCAGAGCGATGATGGGAGCTTGTCGAAATTGGGGCTGGCGACAGTTGCCGCCATGTGCGCGCAAGTATCTTCGGGGTTGTTGCGGAGGGCGTTGACCAAGCCCACGGTTGCTTTCAAATGTAGCTTTGGAAACGGGTGGGCGTCCGGGTCCGGACTGAGATGCAAGGCGTCGCGGACGATGGCATCGGCAATTTTGAGGCGGCCGGACATCAGTTCGCAGTAGCCACGCAGGCTGGCGTGCACAATGCGCTGGGCATCGGAGTCGGTACTCTCGGCGGCTTCTCCAAATTCTTCAACGGTGCACTGAATGTCGTCCATTTGACCCGGGCCGAGCAGTTGGGCAATCGCAGTCTGCATGAGTAGCGCACCGCGACCGAGCGCTGAAAGGTCTGGCAGGGCAAGGAGTTGATCAACACGAATTTGCCAGGTGTTGAATTCCCTGAAGTCGCTTCCCGCCTCAAATACCGAGTTCATGCCGAGTACCGCTGTCGCGCAGGCGACTTCGATGTTGCCGCCAGCTATCAGGGTATCGAAAAGGCGGGTGTCTTTGAACGGCGTTTCAGGATTCGCAGCGGCGTGCAACAAGCGAGCGTGCTCAATTCCTCCTGCGGCGCAGTTTATTGCTTCGCGTGCACCCGGTGGGCGAAGCTCGTAGAGCCAAGCCCAGGGAGATGGATTGATCCGGTTTGCCGAATTTGTTGGCCTTAAATCAATAGTGACGCAATCGGTTTCCATGATGAGTCATCCGATCTTGTTTTCCCAATGTCATTATATGCCTTGGAGAAACGTACAGCGACAAGAAATGCAATATCGATTTCACAGTGTGTCCGTTACGCACGTGACATCGCCAGGAAGCCGTCTGTAATATTGCCCTGACCCACTGCGAGCTAGGCGGTAAAGCGCAGATGAATATGGCGCATGCTTCTGCGGTCAACCGGAAAAACTCTCAAATTTTCAATGCATTTTCTCCCTGGAATGCGGAGGCCGTGGTTTTTTTTGCGAGGCGCGGATGGGATGATTTAATGGCGACATAATGTTAATATCAATAATCACATTTATGTCACTAGGGTCATTTCGTGGATATTCTGCTGGTCGAGAGCTCACCGCTCTATCGGGAGATTCTTCAGCAAAGTTTTCGCCGCTTTCGTGGCGTAGTCTTCGCGCAGGCTTCGTCGCTGGCTGAGGCGCTGGCGACGGCTGACGGGAGAGAGTTCAACTTTGTGGTGGTCGCCGGGCAGTTGTCCGATGGCGACGGGCTGGCGCTGGCCCGGCAACTGAGAGCGGAGGGGCGGGTTCCGGTGGCGCCCATTGTGTTGCTGACCGGCACACCGAGTGCCGAGTTGTCAGCTCAGGCCAGCCTTGCCGGCGTGACCGAGGTTTTTCGCAAGCAGGATCTGGATGAGCTGCTTGCCTTTGCCCGACATTTTCTTGAGGTTCATCAACCCTTGCGCTGCCGCATTCTCTATGTTGAGGATGCTCTGGATCAGCGCCTTGTACTTGAGGCCCAGTTGCGTGACTGGGGGGCGACTGTCGATGCCTTTGAGTCAGCGGATGAGGCATGGCTGGCGTTTTTGCAGGGTGACTATGATCTGGTGCTGAGCGACGTGATGCTTGGCAGCGGTATGAGCGGGTCTCGCCTGATCAATCGCATTCGTCGGCAGGAGTTGCCCCGGGGCGGCGTTCCCATTCTGGCGGTGACGGCTTTCGATAGCCAGGCCAGACGGATTGAGCTGTTCAATCTGGGGGTCGATGATTACGTTACCAAGCCGGTTTTTCCAGATGAACTGCGGGCGCGCATCTTCAATCTGGTTTCGCGCAAGCGGGCAACGGAACGTAACCGCGACCTGTTAGCTGCCACTGAGCTTGGTGTTACGGTTATCGACGAAGATGGCTTCATCTTGTCGATGGATGACAATGCCCGAACAATGTTTTGCATCCAAGGTGCCGTCGAGGCAGTGAATTTCGGAAATTTGCTGGTGAGCGACGCCGGCGAAGGGGGGAGCAGCGACTCCCTGCGCTGGCTGATCGGCGAGCAGGGCGTTCAGCGGCTGCACTTTGAGGGGCTGCATCGGGACGGCCAGCTTTTTCCGCTCGAACTTTCATCGTTGGAGATCGACCCGGCCAATGGTGGCCGGCGTTTTGCGTTGCTGACGCGAGATATGAGCCAGGAGCAGGCGCTGGCCGATCAGTTGTCGCGCGTCCGTGAATCAGCTGAGCGTCTCGGGCGCATGAAGGCTGAATTTCTCGCCAACATGAGCCATGAAATTCGCACGCCCTTGAATGCCATCATCGGCATGTCATATCTGCTCAAACGAGATGCTTTGGCGAACGACCAACGGGAGTGCGTCGAGCATATAGAGTCATCGGGCCTGCACCTGCTCGGATTGGTTGACGACATTCTCGACTTCTCGAAAATTGAATCTGGCAAATTGGAACTGGAGGCAGTCTCACTGTCAGTCAGAGAGATCCTTGGCAACGTTGCCGACATGATCGGACAGCGTGCCGCCGCCAAGGAAATTGCCGTTCACGTTGACGCCAACGCGCTACCGGCGCAGCTGTGCGGAGATCCAACGCGCCTGACCCAGGCCTTGATCAATTACGCCTCCAATGCGGTCAAGTTTTCTGAGCGCGGTACGATCACCTTGAGAGCTTCGGCCACCGAGCAAGGAAAATCCCATTTCATGCTGCGTTTTGAGGTGCTCGACACAGGCATAGGCATCGAGCAGAAGAATCTTGACTTGCTCTTTGACTCCTTCCAGCAAGCTGATGGTTCGAGTACGCGCCGCTTTGGGGGCGCCGGTCTCGGGCTGGCGATTACCCGGGAACTGGCCCGCCTGATGGGGGGCGATGTGGGTGTCCGCAGCGAACCGGGGCGCGGCAGCAATTTCTGGTTTACCGCTCGCCTTGCCCGGGCAGCCGAACCCGTGCCGGATAGCGGCACGGCATCCTCTGCTCTGACGATTGCCGAGCAATTCTCCGGCGAACCTGTCCTGCTCGTCGAGGATGACCCGGTCAATCGCCATGTGGCGTTGACTCTGCTTGCCAAGACAGGATTGGCGGTCGACTTGGCCGATGACGGGCTGGCGGCGCTGAAGGCGGTGCGTGAGAAAGCCTATTCGCTGATTTTGATGGATATCCAGATGCCGCACATGGATGGCCTGCAGGCTACGCGGATTATTCGTCGCTTGCCAGGGTATGCCGCCGTGCCTATTGTCGCCGTCACGGCCAACGCCTTTGAGAGCGACCGGCAACGCTGTTTTGAGGTTGGCATGAACGACTTTATCCCGAAGCCGATTAATCCCGGCTTGCTCTACTCAGTGCTCCTGCGCTGGCTGTCGGAGAACCGGAAGACGCTGGCGTTGTCGGCCAGTTCAGAGGTGAACGACGCCTGACGGCATCGTCACTGCTCGGGTGGGCTGCTAAGGCGAAGCTGGGCGGTAGATGGCGAGCCAGATCGTTGGCGCAGCCGGCGTTGTCCAATCGACGCGGTGCCGGCGGCCGGGGGCAATGTCGATGCAAGTGCCCGGCGTCAGTCGCCGCGCATTGGTTTCGTCTTCAAAGCGGAGCAGCGCTTCGCCGCTAATCAGCAGCACCCATTCCGCCTCTGCTTGCTCGTACCAAAAATCCGGCGGGCTGCATTGTCCGGTCGACACAATCCGCTGCACGATCAGATTTGGCTCGTTGAGCAGCGACGTGAATTGTTCATCGCAGGTGCCCGCTGGCGGAAGGTTGGCAAACAGATTGTCGAGCATGGTGTCGGGCTAACGGTACAGCGGAAGGGTATCGATGCGCCGTTCGATTTCCTGCTGCATGGCCTGGAAAGCGGCGCTTTGGTGGTTTCCGAAACGGCGGCTGAATTCGGCGTGCTGCAAGGATTCGGGCAGGTCGGCAACAGCTGGCAGCAGTTGCGCATCGACGAGCGTGCCTTGCATAGCGCCCAGCAGCTGTGCCGGATTTTTGATCAGCGTTTCGCCAAAGCGCGTCCCGGCACGATCGGCGGCCAGGTCGATGAAGGAAAATCCGCTGCCACCGCGCGCATCCTCCAGTTCCTTATAGACACCGATGGCGTCAGCCACCGGTTCACCCGCCCAGGCAGCGAGGGCGGCCGAAACGACGAAATGCTGGGCAAGGTCGTGGCGTCCGGCCAGCGTGATATTGACCCAGCGCATGCGCGGCCAGCTTCTGGCTGCGGGAACCACCGCCGCCAAGTCCTTTTGGGCCAAATGGCTGGCAAGGACGAGGAGGGTGGCCCGGCCTTGCTTGATCGGATCGCTAGCCGCGCCGGAAAGCGCCGCCTTGATCACCTCTGACAGGGTGATGGTCGAGCCGGGCGCCCTATGCGCGACCAGCCCAGCGAGCGCCGACTGGGCAGCTTGCAGGTATTTGATGTCTTCTTCCTGCATGGCCACGGCGCGGGCTTGTTCGAGGATGCTCGGCTGCCAGACATAAGTGACGGCAACTGCGCCGGAAACCGGGTCAATGGCCACCTTCTGGATGGCCTGAGTAGCCAGTTCCCACTCCTTGCCAAAGCCGAAGGCAGCTACGGCCGTGGTGATGGCGAATTCGACCAGCGCACCTGGCAAGGGTAGCGCACCCAGGCTGGCTTGGCTGATCTGCAGTTTTCCGCTGACGGACTGGATCGGGGCGCGAAAGTTGAGAAATCGTTTGCCCGGCAGGGGAATGCTGAGCCGGATCTCGCCGGTGCTTTCGAGCTGGGCGAATTCGCCGCGCCCATGCAGATATCTGCCCGCCACATAATTGACGCCTTCATCGATCAGCGCCGCCGGAATCGCCACCGTGCGGACTTCGCCCCTTCTTTGCCGACGCGGGTCATTGGCGTCAAAAAGACGTTTGGCCTGGAGAATCGACTTGGGGGAGATGACTTCGCTACGCTCAAGGAGCGCCTGGCTGTCGGTGGCCAGGTAGAGCAGGGGCGCCGCTGCAATGATCGGCAGCAGAAGCACGATCGCCAGCCAGGTGAGGAAACGCCTCATTGGCTGGCGATCACCGACTTAAACGCCTTGTTTCAGGCTGGCCTCGATGAACGGATCGAGGTCGCCGTCGAGCACACCCTGCGTGTTGCCGGTTTCGTGGTTGGTACGCAGATCCTTGATGCGGCTCTGGTCGAGCACATAGGAACGGATCTGGTGGCCCCAGCCGATGTCGGACTTGGCGTCTTCGAGCTTCTGCTGCTCGGCCTGCTGCTTGCGCAGTTCGAACTCGTAGATGCGGGCGCGCAGCATTTGCCAGGCTTCATCGCGGTTGCGGTGCTGCGAACGGTCGTTCTGGCACTGGACGACGATGCCGGTCGGAACGTGGGTCAGTCGCACGGCGGAGTCGGTCTTGTTGATGTGCTGACCGCCGGCGCCGGAGGCGCGGTAGGTATCGGTGCGCACGTCGGCCGGGTTGATGTTGATCTCGATTGAATCATCGACTTCGGGGAAGACGAAGATGCTGGTGAACGACGTGTGGCGGCGGGCGGCCGAGTCGAACGGCGATTTGCGGACCAGGCGGTGGATGCCGGTTTCGGTGCGCAGCGTGCCGTAGGCGTAATCGCCGGTGAACTTGACGGTGGCGCCCTTGATGCCGGCGACTTCACCTTCGGATTCTTCCATGACTTCCACGGTGAACCCTTTTTTCTCGCCAAATTTCAAATACATGCGCAACAGCATGGAGGCCCAGTCCTGGGCTTCGGTGCCGCCGGCGCCGGCCTGGATTTCCAGGAAGCAGGGGCTCGGGTCCATCGGATTGTTGAACATGCGGCGGAATTCGAGGGCGGCGACTTTGGCTTCGAGGGCGGCGTTATCGGCCTCGACGGAAAGCAGCGTCTCTTCGTCGCCATCTTCCTTGCCCATGTCGAACAATTCGCGGCCGTCGTCGAGCCCGGCCTGGACTTCTTCCAGCACCAGCACGATGTTTTCCAGCGTTTTCTTCTCGCGGCCGAGTTCCTGGGCGCGCTTGGCGTCGTCCCAGATCTTCGGGTCTTCCATCTCCTGCGTGAGGAGGGTCAGGCGCTCGCGTTTCTGATCGTAGTCAAAGATACCTCCGCAGCTCGGCGGCGCGTTGCGCCAGATCGTCGAGCTTGTAGGAGATGCTGTTGATGTGTTCGGCTTCCATGGTCGGGCATCCAGATACTTGAAAACCTGACATTATAAAGGTTTAGGGCAGGGTGTCGGGCCTCGTTTTGGCGCCCAATCTTTTTCCCGTCGAACGGCATAAATGCTTGCCGGGCGGGCGTAGAATGGCCTTGCTGCGTCGCAATAAATAGAAGGAGGGAAGGCACTTCCGCAGGCGGCGCGCTTTTCAGGGCAGAACAGAACATGAACAAAATGCTGACCATCGACGGCAACGAAGCCGTCGCCAACGTGGCTTACCGCGTTTCTGAAGTGATCGCCATTTACCCGATCACCCCCTCGTCCGGCATGGGCGAGCTGTCCGACGAATGGGCAGCGCAAGGCAAAACCAATGTCTGGGACTGCGTCCCCCGCGTCGTCGAACTGCAGTCCGAAGGCGGCGCTGCCGGTACCGTCCATGGCGCCTTGCAGGCCGGCTCGCTGGCAACGACCTTCACGGCGTCGCAGGGCCTGCTGCTCATGATTCCCAATATGTACAAGATCGCTGGCGAACTGACGCCGACGGTTTTCCACGTAGCCGCCCGCGCCGTTGCCACGCACGCGCTGTCGATCTTCGGCGACCATTCCGACGTCATGGCGACGCGCGGCACCGGTTTCGCACTGCTGTCGTCGAATTCGGTGCAGGAGGCGCAGGACATGGCGGCCATCGCCTCGGCGGCAACGCTGGCTGGCCGCCTGCCGGTGCTGCATTTCTTCGACGGTTTCCGGACCTCGCACGAAGTCGCCAAGATCGTCGGCGTCGACGACGATGTGCTGCGCAAGATGCTGCCGCCGGAACTGATCGCGGCCCAGCGCCATCGTTCGCTCTCGCCGGAACACCCGACGCTGCGCGGCAGTTCGCAGAATCCCGATGTGTTTTTCCAGGCCCGCGAGGCGCAGAATCCGTGGTTCGACGCTTTCCCGGACATCGTCCAGAAAGCCATGGATCAATACGGCGAATTGACCGGGCGGCAATACAAGCTGTTCGATTACGTTGGCGCGCCCGATGCCGAGCGCGTCATCGTCATGATGGGCTCCGGCGCCGAAACAGCTCAGGAAACCGTCGAGCACCTTAACCGTCAGGGTGAGAAAGTCGGCCTGCTCAAGGTTCGCCTCTATCGCCCGTGGGCGCCGGCGGCGCTGCTCGCTGCCTTGCCCCTGACGACCCAAGCCATCGCCGTCCTCGACCGCTGCAAGGAACCGGGCTCCGATAGCGAGCCGCTGTTCAAGGATGTGCTGGTGTCGCTGGCCGAAGATGCCGCCGGCGAATCGCCGCGCTTCGCCACGCTACCCAAGGTGATCGCCGGACGTTACGGCCTGGCTTCCAAGGAGTTTACGCCGGCTTTCGTTTTTGCCGTTTTTTTCCGGTTGACCGTGGGAACGGGGAAAAACCGCTTCACGGTCGGCATCAACGACGACGTGACGCACCTCTCGCTGCCCTACGACCCGGCTTTCCGCACCGATGCCGTACGCGAAACCTTCGGCGCTGTGTTCTACGGGCTGGGTTCGGACGGCACCGTCTCAGCCAACAAGAATTCGATCAAGATCATCGGCGACGAAACCGAGCTCTTCGCCCAGGGTTACTTCGTTTACGACTCCAAGAAGTCCGGCGCGATGACGGTTTCGCACCTGCGCTTCGGGCCGCAGCTGATCCGTTCGACCTACCTGACGGGCGACGGCGATGCCAAATTCATCGCCTGCCACCAGCCGCTTTTCCTGGAAACGCATGACCTGCTGGCCCATGCCGCGCCGGGTGCCGTCTTCCTGCTCAACACGCCGGTCCCGGCCGACAAGGTGTGGGCGACGCTGCCGGCCGCCATGCAGCAGCAGATGGTGACAAAACGCATTCGCTTTCATGTCATCGACGCCTATCAGGTCGCCCTGGAAGCCGACATGGGTCGTCGCATCAACACGGTCATGCAGACCTGCTTCTTCGCCATTTCCGGCATCCTGCCCCAGGACGAAGCCATCGCCGCGATCAAGCATGCCGTCGAAAAGACCTACGGCCGCAAGGGTCGGCGCATCGCCGAGCTGAATTACCGGGCCATCGACAAGACGCTGGCCTGCCTGCATGAAGTGCCGGTGCCGGCCGAACTCGCCGCCGGCGACATCCGTGTCAGCCAGCGCACCGCCCAGCAAGCTTCCGAATTCGTCCGCAAGCTCACGCTGCCGATGATCGCCGGCAAGGGCGACAGCCTGCCAGTGTCGGTCTTCCCGGTCGACGGCACCTTCCCGACTGGCACGGCCAAATACGAAAAGCGCAATCTGGCGCTGCAGATTCCGGTTCTCGAAACCGATTTGTGCACCCAGTGCGGCAAGTGCGTTTTCGTCTGCCCGCATTCCGCCATCCGCGCCAAGGCTTACCCGCCCGAGTTGGTTGCCGAGGCGCCGGCCACCTTCAAGACCATGGCCATTCGCAGCAAGGATTACCCGGCCGGCTGGAAGATGAGCTACCAGGTTGCACCCGAGGATTGCACCGGCTGCACGCTGTGCGTCGAGGTCTGCCCGATTCGCGACAAGTCCAACGTCTCGCGCAAGGCGCTGAACATGGCCGAGCAGGCCCCGTTGCGCGCGCCGGAAGCCGAGAACTGGGATTTCTTCCTGAAGCTGCCCGCCTACGACCGCACCGTCGCCAAGCGCAACACCATTCCCGGTTCGATGCTGCTGCAACCGATGTTCGAGTTTTCCGGCGCCTGCGTCGGCTGCGGCGAAACGCCGTACATCAAGCTGGCGACGCAGCTCTTCGGCGACCGCATGCTGGTCGCCAACGCCACCGGCTGTTCGTCGATCTACGGCGGCAATCTGCCGACCACACCCTACACCACCGACGCCAACGGCCGTGGCCCGGCCTGGAGCAATTCGCTGTTCGAGGATAACGCGGAGTTCGGCCTTGGCATGCGCCTGGCTACCAACCAATTGGCCGAAGCGGCGCGCGTACAACTACGCGCCATGGCGTTGGAAATCGGCGACGCCCAGGTGCAGGCGCTGCTCAACGCCGACCAGACAACCGAAGCCGGCATTCAGGAACAGCGCGAACGGGTGGCTCAACTCCTGGTCAAGTTGTCTTCC
Organism: uncultured Rhodocyclaceae bacterium; assembly: GCA_907163225.1. Lineage (GTDB taxonomy): Bacteria > Pseudomonadota > Gammaproteobacteria > Burkholderiales > Rhodocyclaceae > Azonexus. The sequence continues at coordinate 174,286 of OU015322.1, forward strand.
ATAGGAACTCCGGCCGCAGACCAGCTGGCCGCCGTGGCCGAATACCTGATCCGGCGTAGCGTATGGATCATCGGCGGCGACGGCTGGGCCTACGACATCGGCTTCGGCGGCCTCGATCATGTGCTTTCGTCGGGCGAAGACGTCAATATCCTCGTGCTCGACACCGAGGTCTACTCCAACACCGGCGGCCAGAACTCCAAGGCCACGCCGCGCGGCGCCGTCGCCAAATTCGCGGCCGGTGGCCAGCCGAACCGCAAGAAGGATCTGGCGCGCATCGCCATGGATTACGAGAACGTGTACGTCGCCCAGGTGGCCTACGGCGCCAAGGATGTTCATACGCTCAAGGCTTTCCTCGATGCCGAAAGCTATCCCGGCGTCTCGATCATCATCGCCTACAGCCCGTGCATCGCGCATGGCGTCGATATGTCGAACAACCATCGCCAGCAGGATCTGGCCGTCAAGTCCGGCCACTGGCCGTTGCTGCGCTACGACCCCCGCCGGCGTCAGCAGGGTGAAAACCCACTGACGGTCGACAGTGCCGCGCCGAGCATCCCGTTCAGCGACTTCGCCCGCAACGAGGCACGTTTCACGATCCTGGAACGTCTGAAGCCCGACGCCTCCGTTCATTTCATGGCACAAGCCGGCAAGGATGCCCGCCTGCGTCACCAGGAATATGTCGAACTGTCCGAAATGGTGCTGCCGGAAGCCGCCATCGAGGAAAAGAAGGAGACGCCCGATGCCTGATCTGTCCACGACCTACCTTGGCCTGACGCTGAAGAATCCACTGGTCCCGTCCTCGACCTCGCTCAGCCACGACCTCGACGCCATCCTGCATCTCGAAGATGCAGGGGCGGCGGCCATCGTCATACATTCCCTGTTTGAAGAGGACGTGCGGCACGACGAGCAGATGATCGACCGCTTCCTGGTTCACCCCGACACTTTCGGCGAGGCCACCGGTCACCTGCCATTCGGCCACGACTACCAGAGCCGGCTCGACACCTATCTTGAACAGATCCAGCGCCTCAAGTCCCGACTCGCCATCCCGGTCATCGCCAGCCTGAACGGCTCGTCACTGAGCGGCTGGGTCGAACTCGGCAAGGAAATGCAGGCAGCCGGCGCCGATGCACTTGAACTCAACGCCTGGTACATGCCGAGCGACCCCAGGGTATCCGGCGAGGCCATCGAGGACCACCACATTTCGCTGCTCGCCGAACTGAAGACCGTCGTGACGATCCCGGTCAGCATGAAACTGTCGCCCTTCTTTTCATCGCTACCACATTTCGTCCAGCAGCTTGATGCGGCGGGTGCGGCAGGCATCTCGCTGTTCAACCGCTTCTTCCAGCCGGACATCGATCTGGAAACCCTGAGAGAAGTGGCCCCGTGCAGTTGGACAGAAATTCGGTTTTCTTAGGTGATTTCTCTGCGGGTTAAGCCGCTGCGGCGAGCAGCGACGGGTTGAAGTAAGCCGTATCCGGGGTTAGCCCGTCAAGGGATGAATGCGGACGACGCCGATTGTAAAAATCGAAATAGCGAGCCAGTGCCTGCCTGACCTCGGAAACGGTTTCGTAGCCGTGCAGATATATTTCTTCGTACTTGACCGATTTCCAGAGGCGCTCAACGAAGACGTTATCCCGCCAACAACCTTTGCCATCCATGCTGACCTGAATCCTGAGCTCCTGAAGCAAGCCAATGAAGGCGGAGCTGGTGAATTGGCTGCCTTGGTCTGTGTTCATGATTTCCGGCTTGCCGTATTTCATGATGGCCTCTTCCAGCGCATCGACACAGGGATCGGCGGTCAGGCTGTTTGACAGGCGCCACGCCAGCACCCGGCGAGTGGCCCAGTCGAGCACGGCGCTCAGATAGACGAAGCCCCGGCGCATTGGAATGTAGGTGGTATCCATCGCCCAGACCTGGTTCGGACGGTCGATGCTGAGATTCCGCAGCAGATAGGGATAAATGCGGTGTGCCTGGTTGCGCCGGCTGGTGTTGGCTTTGCGGTAGATGGCCTGGATGTCGAGCTTCTTCATCAGCGTGCCGACATGCTTGCGACCGATCTCATGTCCTTCCAGCTTGAGCATGTCACGCAGCATCCGCGCCCCGGCGAAGGGATGCTCCAGGTGCAGTTCATCGATTCGCCGCATCAGCCGCAGGTCAACTTCGGGCGTTGGTTGCGGCAGGTAATAGACGGAGGAGCGAGAGAGTTCCAGCAATTGCGCCTGCCGCACGACAGGCAACTCGTGGTTCTTGTCGATCATCGTTTTGCGCTCGCATCGCCGATGCGACCGAGCGCGACGGCCAAAAAATCGATTTCCAGCGCCTGCTGGCCAATCTTTGCGTGCAAGTCTTTCAGATCTGGCGTTGCTGACTGCTTCTCGGCAGCCGTGGCGAAGACGCCGGAGGCGTTCTCCAGCAGTTGCGTCTTCCACTGGGTAATCTGGTTCGGATGAACATCAAACTTCTCCGCTAACGCGGCCAGCGTCTCATCGCCCTTGAGGGCGGCGATCGCCACTTTCGCCTTGAAGGTGGCTGTGTGGTTACGGCGGGGTCTTCTCATTGCTTCTGCTCCTTGGCAGGCGATTTACATCGCCCATTGAAGCAGAGAATTCACTTAACCGGATGTCCGGATTCGCGGAGCCACTTCTGAGTGTCGTCGACCGCGTGCAACTGTCGACCTCGGCTGACACGCTGCTCGCCATGCGCTGGATCGCCATCCTGCGCGGCAGTACCAAATTGTCGCTGGCGGCCACCGGCGGCGTACACACGGTTGCCGACGCCCTCAAAATGCTGCTCGCCGGCGCTGATGTCGTGCACATGGCCAGCGCCCTGCTCAAACGCGGCCCGCAAGCCCTCAGCGAAGTCCTGCAAGGTATGACTGACTGGCTGACAGAGCGTGATTACGCCTCCGTCGCACAAATGAAAGGCTCGATGAGCCAGCAGAATTCGCCCAACCCAAGCGCCTTCGCGCGGGCGGCTTATCTGCATGTGCTGGGTTCGTTTACACCACCGGCTGGCGTGCGATATTGATTGCGTTATTGAGGTACTGAAGTGGACGGGCTTTTTTGTATGTGCTCGTTCAGGTAAGCCTCCACCTGATACATCCTCATTACGGGGCATTTAAGCTCGGACGTCACCGATTTGGCGTATGTCCGCATTTGATTGAGGCGCTTTTTAAAGCTCTCGTTGATTACCAGTTCGATTTCGACTCCGTATTTCGCTTTGATATTCGCCTGGACTTTTTCAAGATGAAGTAGCTGGTCGTTTTCTGGGGAACGCCTGCCTCCGCCCTTCACGACCGGACTCCAAAGCATGTAAATGCGTTTGTATTCGGATAGGTATTTTTCTGCGTATTCGATGTCCCTGCTGAATTTCTCCGTCAGTTTTTCAATGTTGTTTGTTTTGCTGTCCTTCGTGTAAAGAAGTCCGGTGGTTAGGTGGATAGCAGACTCGCAGATGTAGACTTTTTGCTCCTTCAAGCAAATTCCGACAACGTCTATTTCACCTTGCGTATCAACGATGTAAAGGTTGGTCTGTATAAAATCGCACCCCTCAATGTACCGGAGGTAAGAGGAAACGATTTGCTCGCCGATATTTGCCATCAAGGTGATCTCCTTTTGGGCTGGCCGCCATTGTTCAAGAATATCGTTATCAAGCAGAGAGTGCTCAACTCAGCCATTCACCAACTGCTGGTATCGGTCGCAATTTTAATTTTGGTCATTTTTTCCGGTTGACCGTAGGAACGGCTTCAACCGTTCAGGATTGGGCTATTCCAGATGCTCAACCATGAGTTGCGGGCTTTCGACGCCCATGTATTCGTTGATGGTCAGCCGGTAGGCGAGGCGGGTGCGGTTGCCGGGTTGGGCGCTGAAGTTGAACTGGATGGCGTCGATGCGGGTGTCGCCTTTGCGCAGGCGCAGCTTGAGGTGTTTTTCCTTGAGCACGCGTTGCTGTTCGACCTCGAAATCGTCCATGAACAGCGGTGCCGGGAAGCCCTGGCCCCAGATTTCGTTTTCCAGCAGGCGGGCGGTGGCGAGGGAAATGTAGCTGCCTTCGAGGTTGCCGTCGGTTTCCAGCGTGCGGGTCAGGTCGGCCGGGGCTAGTAGCTCACCGGCAACTTGCGCGAACAATTCCTTGAATTTTTCGAAGTTTTCCGCGTTGACCGTAGCACCGGCCGCCATGGCGTGGCCGCCGAAGCGGATGAGCAGGCCGGGGGCGCGTTTGGCGACGAGGTCGAGCGCGTCGCGCAGGTGCAGGCCGGGGATCGATCGGCCGGAACCCTTGACGATGCCTCCTTCGCCGGGCGCGAAGGCAAAGACCGGGCGGTGCAGCTTGTCCTTGATGCGCGAGGCGAGGATGCCTACGACGCCTTCGTGCCAGCTTTCGTCAAAGAGCGCGATGCCGGGTGCGGCCTCGTTGGCGTCGAGCGATTCGAGCAGGATCAGCGCCTGTTCCTGCATGCCGGATTCGATCTCGCGGCGTTCCCGGTTCAGGGTGTCGAGTTCCTGGGCAATTTGCAGGGCGCGGCTGGGATCGTCGGTGAGCAGACATTCGACGCCGAGGCGCATGTCGGCGAGGCGGCCGGCTGCGTTGAGACGCGGGCCGAGGATGAAGCCGAGATCCATCGCCGTGGCTTTTTTCGGGTCGCGGCCGGCAGCTTTGAAGAGGGCGGCAATGCCGGCCTGCATCTGGCCGGCGCGCATGCGCTTGAGGCCCTGGCTGACGAGAATGCGGTTGTTGCGGTCGAGCTTGACGACGTCGGCGACGGTGCCCAGCGCGACGAGGTCGAGCAGGGTGGCGAAGTTCGGTTCCGGGCGCTCGGCAAAATAACCGCGTTCGCGCAGTTCGGCGCGCAGGGCGAGCATGACGTAGAACATGACGCCGACACCGGCGATGCATTTCGATGGGAAATCGCAGCCGGGCTGGTTGGGATTGACGATGCAATCGGCCTCGGGCAGCGTTTCGGCCGGCAGGTGGTGGTCGGTGATCAGCGTCGCGATGCCGTGCTGCTGGGCGCGGGCGACGCCTTCGAGGCTGGCGATGCCGTTGTCGACGGTGATGATGAGGTCGGGCGACTGCTCGGCGGCAACGTCGACGATTTCCGGCGACAAACCGTAGCCGAGCTTGAAACGGTCGGGCAGCAGAAAATCGACATCGGCGCCGAGCGACTTCAAGGCGCGCATGCCGACGGCCGTCGCGGTGGCGCCGTCGCAGTCGTAGTCGCCGATGATCAGCATCTTGGCCTCGGCCTCGATGGCGTCGGCCAGCAGGTGGGCCGCTTCCGTGGCATTGGTCAGGGCGGTCGGCGGGATCAGCGACTTCAGTTCGTAGTCGAGCTCGGACTTGTCCTTGATGCCGCGCGCGGCGTAGAGCCGGGCGAGCAACGGGTGCAGGCCTTGCTGCTCCAGTTGCCAGACAACGCGGGGCGGCGCGCTGCGGGTGGTGATGTTGGTCACGGGGTCGTTCCTTCGGCCAGCTCTTTGGCGATGGCTTGCAGTGGGCGAGGCTTGCGCCAGAATTTCCAGCGATCCTTGCCGTGCAGCGTCCAGCTTAACTGGCCGTAGATGGTGGGAGCGACGATGTTCAGCGTTTCGATCTGGCTGCCAAGCGCGGCGCGCAGCGGTGCGAACCAGGCGCTTTCGATTGCTTGCGACGCGGCGTTCCAGCCTGGGCCGTCTTCATAGAGAACCGGGGGGAGCAAGCTGTCGAGGACGACCAGTTCGTTTCCTGTCTTGCTGGCTTGGGCGAGAAGGTCGGCCAGGTTGTCGGGGCAAGGCCGGGTGTCGGTGGCGCTGGCCAGGGCCATGCCGGTTGCCAGCGGATTGTCGCTCCAGATGGTGGTGTAGTCCGGCTTTTTCAGCTTGGGCATGGTGCCGCCGCCCCACAGCCACAGGCTGTTGACGGCGGGCTTGCCTTCGGCCTGGCGGCGTTCGTTGACCGGGTGGAGATGCAGCACCATTTGAACTTCATTGAGCCAGCGGGTCAGCGGGCCGTTTTTGTCAGTCAGCTCGCCATCAATGCGGCGGCCGGCCATTTTTGAAATTGGCTCAGAATTGTGGTTGACCGCGGCATTCAGCTTCAGATACCAGCGGCGGGCCGTGCCGATGCGGAATTGACCGACATCGGCAAAGTCCTTGTTCAGCGATGCAGCAATTTCCTGCGCTTCTTCGATTTCCAGATCGAAGGCGCCGGCATCGGCGAGGATGATGCGTTCGTGATGAAAGCGCAGGTGAACCGGGTCGGCGCAAAGCCAGTGGCCAGTGCCGGCCTGTTGTGCATCGCCTTCGCCGAGCAGGCGTAGCGGGCCGAAGGGGGCGTCGTCCAGGCCGAATTGTTGGGCCAGCGCAGTTTCATACGGGCGCCGGGCTTGGCGCTCGAAAGTGGCGTGAGCAGTCAGCCATTCGAAGCCCGGTTCGGAAAGTTTCCCGAGCGTAAATTGGTCGTTGGGTTCAGGCCAGATCAGTTCGGGGACAAACAGGGTGAGGCGCACGGGCAGCAGGCAGGGGAGTTGTGATGGAAAAGTGTACCATAGCGTCTTTCGTCGCCCGGTGTTACCCGAATGGCATTGTCCTACGAGCTGTTGATTGGCCTGCGCTACACGCGCGCCAAGAAGCGCAACCACTTCATTTCATTCATTTCGTTGATCTCGATGCTCGGCATCGGGCTCGGTGTCGCGGCGCTTATTGTCGTGCTGTCAGTGATGAACGGCTTCCAGAAGGAACTGCGGACGCGCATTCTCGGTGTTGCGTCGCATATTCAGATCACCGGCATCAATGGCGAGTTGCCCAATTGGGCGCTGGTTGCCGAGCAGGCGATGAAAAATCCGGAAGTACGTGCCAGCGCGCCTTTTGTTCAATCGCAAGGCATGTTTACGGTCGATGGCGTGGTCAAGGGCGCGATTGTGCGGGGCATCCTGCCGGAGCAGGAGGATCGGGTCGCCGATTTTCGCAAGACAATCCAGAGCGGCAGCCTCGACGACTTGCGGCCCAGTGAATTCGGCATTGTTCTTGGCGCCGATCTGGCGCGTTCGCTGCGCGTCTTTACCGGTGACAAGGTGACGCTGATTGCGCCGCAGGGGACGGTCACGCCGGCTGGCGTGGTGCCACGACTGAAGTCGTTCAAGGTGGTCGGTATTTTCGAGGTTGGCATGTACGAATACGACTCTGGACTGGCGCTGATCAATCTGGAAGATGCCCAAAAACTTTACCAGATGGATGATCGTGTGACCGGCGTACGGCTCAAGGTGGATGACCTCTTTCAGGCGCCGCGCATTGCCCGTGACCTGGTTCGTTACATCGACGCCGATGCCTATTTGAGCGACTGGACGAAGAGCCATGCCAATTTCTTCCGCGCTGTCGCCATCGAGAAGAACATGATGTTCATCATTCTGTCGCTGATTGTTGCCGTAGCCGCCTTCAATCTGGTGTCTACGCTAGTCATGGCGGTCACTGACAAGCAGGCCGATATCGCCATCCTGCGCACGCTCGGGGCGCGACCATTGTCGATCATGGCCATTTTCGTCGTGCAGGGCGCGCTGGTCGGCTTCATCGGGCTTGGCCTCGGCATCGTTGGCGGCGTGCTGCTGGCGCTCAACATTGATGTTGTCGTGCCCTTCATTGAACAGATGCTTGGCATCCATTTCCTCTCGAAAGAGGTTTATTACATCTCCGATTTGCCCTCCGAACTGCAATGGGGCGACGTCTGGGGCGTGACGCTGATTGCCTTCGTGCTCGCCCTGCTGGCAACGCTATACCCGAGCTGGAGAGCGTCTCGGGTCAATCCGGCGGAGGCATTGCGCTATGAGTGAGCCCATTCTGATTGCTCGTGGGGTATCCAAGGTATTTCGCGGTGGGGGGCTGGATGTTTCCGTGTTGTCTGGCATCGATCTCGTTGTCCAGCCGGGCGAAACGGTTGCCATTGTTGGCGCTTCCGGCTCCGGCAAGAGCACCTTGCTGCACTTGCTGGGCGGGCTGGATACGCCAACGGCGGGTGATGTGACGCTGATGGGCCGTGATTTTTCGTCGCTGGGCGAGGTTGACCGTGGCGATTGGCGAAATCGGCATCTGGGTTTTGTTTATCAATTTCACCATCTTCTGGCGGAGTTTTCCGCTTTGGAGAACGTGGCGATGCCCTTGCTGATTCGCCGCATGGAGCGCCAGGCGGCCATGGACAAGGCGACGGAACTATTGACGGCGGTGGGCCTGGGCCATCGACTTGAGCATCGTCCCGGCGAACTTTCCGGCGGTGAGCGCCAGCGGGCTGCGATCGCCCGTGCACTGGTCAGCGATCCTTCCTGTCTGCTGGCCGATGAACCGACGGGCAATCTTGATAGCCATACCGCATCAGTGGTGTTTGGCCTGCTTATCGAGCGCGTTCGCCAGCAAGAAGCCAGTCTTATCGTAGTCACGCACGACCAGCGGCTGGCCGCCAAGGCAGACCGGGTACTCAATTTAAATGACGGCGGCTTTTGAGAATAAGCAAATAAGTGTTAGATTAGACAAAACTACTTTTAGTGATAACTAATATTCGGGTATTTCCTGCCGAGGAGTCTGTCAATGCAAGCGCTTTTTTCCCCTGCTGTCGCCCTGATGAACCGACTGCGCTACAACACCAAATTCTTGTTGATTGGTGCTGCTATAGCGGTGGTCATGCTTGTTTTGCTGTCCTCGGTGTACACCACGCTGAATCGGGATATCAATGCCGCCAGCAGCGAGTTGAGCGGGTTGCAGATGCTCAAGCACGTCTATCGCATGACTCAGGCAACGCAACAGCACCGCGGTTTGTCGGCCGGGGTGTTGAGCGGCAATGAGGCCATGAAGGACAAGCGGGCAACAAAGGAAAAAGACGTCAGCGAGGCGCTCGCCGCCGCCGAAGCAGCGCTATCGCCGAAATTGCGCGAAATGCCAGCCTGGAAAAGTATTCGTCAGGACTGGGAGCTGATTCAGAGCCAGGGGCTGACCTGGTCGCAGCCGGACAACGTGAAGCGCCACTCGGAGATGCTCACCAAGGTTTTGCAGTTCATGGTCGATATTGCCGATGAGACGGAGTTGACGCTTGACCCGGTCATGGATACCTACTACTTCATGGACACCATGGTCACAAAGATGCCGTCCATGCTGGAACAGATGGGTATCACCCGCGCCAGCGGTACGGCTGCACTGGCCAAGAAAGAGCTTTCGCCGCAACTGCGGATTGACCTTGCGGCGCAGGTGGCCCAAATGTCGGGCGCACTGAAAGCCCAGAATATCAACCTGGAGAAAGTGCTCCGCTTTGCGCCGACCCTGCAAGGCGCGCTTTCCGGGCCGACCAAAGAGTTTTCGGAGGGTGCCGAGAAGATATTTACGTTGGTACGCAACGATATTCTTGGCGAGAAATTCGAGACATTACCGCAAGACTATTTTGCAATGCTCACGCAGGAAATCGATCTGGGCTACAAAGTCATGTTCGACACTCTGATTCCGCAATTCGAGCAGCAGTTGCAAGCTCGGGTTGACCACGCCCGCAAGGTTTTGATGCTTGAAATCGGGCTAGCCATTCTGGTTGCTCTGGCCGTTGGCTACCTCGGTTTCGGAACCTACTACTCCGTGATGAACACCGTCCAGGATTTTTCCTCGGGGGCGCGTCGCCTGGCGGATGGCGACCTGACAGCAGAATTTGATACCAACGGTGCCGATGAACTGCATGCCGCCGGCAAAGACTTCAACGGCATGGCAGCGGCCTTCCGCAAACTGCTGGGCGGCGTACAGGGCGACGTTCGCCAGCTGAATACAGCGGCTGAACAACTGGCCTCGTCCAGCCAGCAGATTTCCACGAGTACCGCGGCGCAAAGCGATTCAGCCTCAAGCATGGCTGCAGCAGTCGAGCAGATGACCGTCGGTGTCGATCATATTTCCCGAAACGCCCAGGACGCCCAAACCTATTCGCGGGAATCCGACGCGGTTGCGGCGGAAGGCGGGCGTATCGTTCAGGCGGTCGTCAATGAAATCCAGGGCATCGCCCACACCGTCAATCAATCCGCCGTCGCTGTCGAAGCACTCGGCAAGCAATCCGAACAGATTTCAGCCATCGTTGGCACGATCAAGGACATCGCCGACCAGACCAATCTGCTGGCGCTCAATGCGGCTATCGAAGCAGCCCGGGCAGGTGAGTCGGGCCGCGGCTTTGCGGTGGTAGCCGACGAAGTCAGAAAACTGGCCGAGCGAACGGCGAAATCGACGCACGAAATCTCGGAAATGATTCTGGCCGTACAAACCGACACGGCGACTGCCGTCTCCAGCATGAAACAAGGCGTTGAGCGGGTTTCCACCGGTGTTGAACAAGCCCAGTTGGCGGGAGAAGCCATCGCCAAGGTTCAATCGCAGTCGCGTCAGGTACTGGATGCCGTATCCGAAATCAGCGTTGCCTTGCGTGAGCAAGCCGCCGCCAGCACCGAAATCGCCCAGAACGTCGAACGCATTGCCCAGATGGCCGAGGAGAACAACGCGGCGGCGAGTGGCAATGCGGCCACCTCGGATACCTTGCGGAAACTGGCTCAGGCCCTCAACGGCGCCATCGCCCGCTTCAGGACCTGAGCGCCTTGCGCCGTCGCCAGGCGGCGATCAGATAGATTCGCCACGCGGCCTGCGTGGCGATGTAACCAAGAATTGCCAATCCGCTGGCGAGCAGGATGAGGCCAATGCCGAGCGGCATTGCCGCTCCCAACACCCAAGCTTGCATGGCATTTGTCCACTTGCCAAGTCTGACGGGGTATTCCATTTAAATGACGGTGGCTTTTGCGAATAACGAAATAAGTGTTAGATTGAACAAAACCAACGTTAGTGGTAACTGATATTCGGGTAGTTCCTGCTGAGGAGTCTGTCAATGCAAGCGCTTTTTTCCCCCGCCGTCACCCTGATGAACCGACTGCGCTACAACACCAAATTCTTGTTGATTGGTGCTGCTGTGACGGTGGTCATGCTTGTTTTGCTGTCCTCGGTGTACACCACGCTGAATCGGGATATCACTACAGCGCGTGATGAACTGGCCGGGTTACAGATGCTCAAGCCGATCAATCGCATGACTCAGTTCATGCAGCAGCACCGTGCGCTGTCGTCCGGTGTGCTTAGCGGCAATGAAGGCATGAAGGACAAGCGGGCGGCGAAAGAGAAGGAAGTGATCGATGCCGTTGCCGCAGCCGATGCTGCGCTCCTGCCGGGGTTACGTGAATCCGCAGCATGGAAGGATATTCGTCAGGACTGGGAAGCCATTCGCGGTCAGGGATTGACGTGGACGCAGCTGGAAAGCGTTAAACGCCACTCGGGAATGCTCGCCAAGGTTCTGCAGTTCATGGTCGATGTCGCTGACGAGAGCCAGCTCACCCTTGACCCGATCATGGACACCTACTATTTCATGGATACGGTCGTCACCAAGATGCCGCCTATGCTGGAACAGATGGGTATTACCCGCGCCAGAGGGATAGGCGCACTGGCCAAGAAAGAGCTTTCGCCGCAACTGCGGATTGACCTTGCGGCGCAGGTGGCCCAAATGTCGGGGGCGCTGAAAGCCCAGAATATCAATCTGGAGAAAGTGGTTCGCTTTGCGCCGACGCTGCAAGGGGCGCTTTCCGGCCCGACCAAAGAGTTTTCGGAGGGCGCCGTGAAGATATTTACGTTGGTGCGCGACGATATTCTTGGCGAGAAATTCGAGACGTCAGCGCAGGATTATTTCACCCTGACCACGCAGGAAATCGATCTGGGCTACAAAGTCATGTTCGATACCCTTATTCCCCAATTCGAGCTACAGCTGACGGAGCGCATCGACCACGCCCGCAAGGCGCTGATGCTTGAAATCGGGCTAGCCATTCTGGTCGCTCTGGTTGTCGGCTACCTCGGTTTCGGAACCTACTATTCCGTGATGAACACCGTCCAGGATTTTTCCTCGGGGGCGCGTCGCCTGGCGGATGGCGACCTGACGGCAGAATTTGATACCAACGGTGCCGATGAATTGCATGCGGCTGGCAAGGACTTCAACGGCATGGCGGCGGCATTCCGCAAATTGCTCGGCGGCGTACAGGGCGACGTTCGCCAGCTGAATACGGCGGCTGAACAACTAGCCTCGTCAAGCCAGCAGATTTCTACCAGCACTTCGGCGCAAAGCGATTCAGCCTCAAGCATGGCTGCAGCAGTCGAGCAGATGACCGTCGGTGTCGATCATATTTCCCGCAATGCCCAGGACGCGCAGACTTATTCGCGGGAATCCGACGCGGTTGCGGCGGAAGGCGGGCGTATCGTTCAGGCGGTCGTCAATGAAATCCAGGGCATCGCCCACACCGTCAATCAATCCGCCGTCGCTGTCGAAGCACTCGGCAAGCAATCCGAACAGATTTCAGCCATCGTTGGCACGATCAAGGACATCGCCGACCAGACCAATCTGCTGGCGCTCAATGCGGCCATCGAAGCAGCCCGGGCAGGTGAGTCGGGCCGCGGCTTTGCGGTGGTAGCCGACGAAGTCAGAAAACTGGCCGAGCGGACAGCCAAATCGACGCACGAAATCTCGGAAATGATTCTGGCCGTACAAACCGACACGGCGACCGCCGTCTCCAGCATGAAACAAGGCGTTGAGCGGGTTTCCGCCGGTGTTGAACAAGCCCAGTTGGCGGGAGAAGCCATCGCCAAGGTTCAATCGCAGTCACGTCAGGTACTGGATGCCGTGTCCGAAATCAGCGTTGCCTTGCGTGAGCAAGCCGCCGCCAGCACCGAAATCGCCCAGAACGTCGAACGCATCGCGCAGATGGCCGAAGAAAACAACGCGGCGGCGAGTGGCAATGCGGCCACCTCGGATACCTTGCGGAAACTGGCTCAGGCCCTCAACGGCGCCATAGCCCGCTTCAGGACCTGAGCGCCTTGCGCCGTCGCCAGGCGGCGATCAGATAGATTCGCCACGCGGCCTGCGTGGCGATGTACCCGAGAATTGCCAATCCGCTGGCGAGCAGGATGAGGCCGAAACCCAGCGGTTTTGCGACGGTCAGCATCCAGGCTTGCATGGCGTTCGTCCAGCCGATGAAGTCGGTCGCGCTGAAGGCGGGCGGCGTGATGAATCCATTGCTTTCACCGATGGCCAGTCGGCCGATCTGGTAGGCCAGCAGGTAGAGTGGAACAATCGTGAACGGATTGGTATACAGCGTCACGAACATCGCCAGTGGCAGGTTAACGCGAAAGAGCAGGGCACCAATGGCGGCGCCGAGCATTTGCAGCGGGCCGGGAATCAGCCCGCAGAATAGTCCGGCAGCAACCGCGCCGGCTGCCGAGTGACGATTCAAATGCCATAAACGCGGATGCAGCAGCGACGACTCGAAGGGCTTCAACCAGGGGTTGTTGCGGATCGTTTCATGATCGGGCAGGTATTTTTTCAGGGTTCGGCGCATGCCCGTATTATTGCAAAATGCGCCTGAATATTCTCGCCTTCGCCGCCGGTGTCCTGGGGTTGCAGATGCAGCCGGAACTGCCCGGTTGGGCGCTGTTGGCTGTCGGTGGAATTCTTCTGTGCCTGCCGCGCCTGCGTTGGTCGAACTGGCCGGTACGCATGCTGGTGATGCTGGGTTGCCTGGTTTTGGGTGTGGCGTGGGCCAGTTGGCGCGCGGAGATTCGGCTGGCCGACCAACTCGGTGCCGACTGGGAGGGGCGGGATGTCGAGGTGATTGGCGTCATTGCCGGCTTGCCGCAGGATTTCAGCCACGGCACACGCTTCGAATTTGACGTAAAAACCCGGTTGGCCGCGCCCGACAGGAAGTACTCTTGGGGTGCAGAAGCCGTCGTTCCCGAGCGGGTCATGCTCTCCTGGTATCAGGGCCGGCGCGATGATGAACAGTTTGAGCGATTGCCGGTTCGCCCCGGCGAAATGTGGCGCTTTACCGTCCGCTTGAAGCGCCCGCATGGCAATGCTAATCCTGGCGGCTTCGATTACGAAGCCTGGTTGCTGGAGCGCAATATCCGGGCAACGGGCTACATTCGCCAGAATTCACCGGAACGGCTGAGCGAGATGGTCTGGCAGCTTGACTACGCCATCGAGCGGCTGCGCCACGCCATTCGCGCCTCATTTCAGCGAATCCTGCCGGAAGCAAACTATCCCTGGGCCGGCGTGCTGATGGCGCTCACGATTGGCGATCAGAAGGCGATTCAGGGCGAGCTGTGGACGACTTTCAACCGAACCGGGACAACCCACCTGATGTCGATTTCCGGCCTCCATGTGACGATGGTCGCCGCGCTGTTCGGCTGGTTGGTGTCCTTTGGCTGGCGCCGGGTTCCGGTGCTGGCGCTATGGTTTCCGGCGCAAAAGGCCAGCATTCTGGCCGCCTTCGTGGCGGCGCTCGGCTATGCGTTGCTGGCCGGATTTGCCGTACCGGCCCAGCGCACGCTGTACATGCTGCTGGTGGCCGCAGCGGCCATGCTTTCCGGACGGATTGTGGCGCCCAGCCGAATTCTGGCGCTGGCCCTGTTTGTGGTGCTCGCCTTCGATCCGTGGGCAGTACTGGCTGCCGGCTTCTGGTTGTCGTTTGGTGCGGTCGGCGCCTTGCTTTACATTGGCGCCGCCGCGGTGGGCGAAGGGCAGGGCTGGACGAGCCGGGTTCGCGCCTGGGGGGTCGTGCAGTGGGCGGCGACGCTGGCTTCGTTGCCGATACTGTTGATCGTTTTCCAGCAGTTTTCATTGGTCTCGCCGCTGGCCAATGCGGTGGCCATTCCGGTGATCAGCTTCATTGTGACGCCGCTGGCTTTGCTCGGTGCGGTGGTGCCGTGGTGGCCGATTCTGGCGCTGGCCCACCAGGTCTTGGCCTGGCTGATGGTTTTTCTCGACTGGTGCGCGACCTGGCCGGTCTGGCTGGCGCCGGCACCACCGTTGTGGGCGGCTTTGGTGGCTGGCGTTGGTGTGGCTGTCTGTTTGTTGCCGCGTGGCGTGCCGGGGCGTTTGTTGGGCGCCGTGATGCTTGTTCCTGCGCTGTTCTGGCCGGTGGAAAAGCCGCCCGAAGGTGAAGTCTGGATCACTATTCTCGATGTCGGGCAGGGCTTGGCCAGCGTCGTGCGAACGCGCGAGCACACGTTGATCTACGATCCCGGCCCGCTCTACAGCGCCGAGTCGGATGCCGGGCAGCGGGTGGTTGTGCCCTATCTGCGGGCGCTGGGGATTAGCCGCGTCGATATGCTGATGGTGACGCACCGTGACTCTGACCACTCGGGCGGTACCGCCTCCGTCCTGGCAGCGCTGGCGGTCGATGAAGTGCGCTCGTCGGTGAACGGGCTGGCCGGGCAACGGTGCATGGCCGGCCAACGCTGGGTGTGGGATGGCGTGGCTTTCGAGGTGCTGCACCCGGCCGCCGACGGTTATGCGATCGATGGCAAACCGAATCACGTGTCCTGCGTTTTGATGGTCGAGGCTGGCGGGCGGCGCATGTTGCTGACTTCGGACATCGAGGCGCCCGATGAGGCTGCCTTGGTCCAGCGCTACCCGGGCGGGCTCAAAGCCGATGTCCTGCTGATGCCGCATCATGGTTCAAAAACGTCATCGACCCCGGACTTCCTGCAGGCTGTCGGGGCGCTCCAGGCAGTCATTCCGGTCGGTTATCGCAGTCGTTTCGGGCATCCGAAAGCTGAGATCCTGGCGCGCTATGAGGCGATGGCGGCGAATATCTGGAGGACGGATCGCGATGGTGCTGTTCGCGTCGTGCTGGGTGGGCAAGCTGTGGCAATTTCAGCATGGCGGCATGAACGTCGTCGATATTGGTTCGAGCGGTGATACATTGGCGCTGGAGGTGGAGAGATGAAATACAAACAACAAACAGTTCAATGCGTCGGGCCATCCGGTCTGCACCGGATGGCTTACACGGAGTGGGGCGCCCGCGATGATCCGCGTGTCCTGATCTGCGTTCATGGCCTGACCCGCAACGGCCGGGATTTCGATGCGCTGGCCGAGGCGATGTCCGGGCATTACCGGGTGATTTGCCCGGATGTCGTCGGGCGCGGGCAAAGTGGTCATTTGCGCGACCCGGCGGCCTACGGCATTCCGCAATACGTCGCCGACATGGTGACGCTGATCGCCCGCTTGAATGTCGACACGGTGCATTGGGTCGGCTCGTCGATGGGCGGCCTGATCGGCATGGCGCTGGCGGCTCAGGAAGGCACGCCAATCCGCAAACTGGTGCTCAACGATGTGGGCCCGGTGATTACCGCTGAATCGTTGCACCGCATCGGCACCTACGTCGGCACCGACCCCGATTGGGCGACCTTTGAAGAGGCGCTGGCCTTCGTTAAATTCGTCAGCGCACCGTTTGGGGCATTGACCGAGGCGCAGTGGCATCACCTGACCGAAACCAGCGTCATGCAACGTCCGGATGGCCGCTGGGTCTTCCGTTACGATCCACGTATCGCCGAGCCGTTCAGAGCGGCGTTTGCTGATCAGGATGTCAATCTCTGGCCGCTTTACGAACAGATAAAGACGCCAACACTGGTCATTCGTGGCGCCGAATCGGATTTGCTGACGCGTGACACCTGGGAAAAAATGGGTTCCTGCGGTCCACTGGCAAAATTGGCCGAAATTGAAAAGGTCGGGCATGCACCGATGTTCCAGTCGGAAGACCAGATTGCCATCGTCAGAAATTTCCTGTTGAGCGCATGAAGCGCATCGCTGTTAGCGGGTTGAAGCTGGAATACCGCGATTTTCCGGCCACCGCCGAAGGGCGGCCGACGCTGTTGTTGCTGCATGAAGGCTTGGGCTGCGTCACCATGTGGCGGCATTTTCCGGAAAAGCTGGCGGCGGCCACCGGGTGCCGATTGATCGTCTGGTCGCGAGCCGGTTACGGCGGCTCTGAGGCGTATGCCGAGCCACGGACACCGCGCTACATGCACCGCGAGGGCGAGGAAATGTTGCCGGCCTTGATTGCCGCGCTAGGTATCGAAAAGCCGCTGCTGATCGGCCACAGCGATGGCGGCACCATCGCGCTGATCTTCGCTGGCGCCTTTCCTGACGTGCCGCTCGGCGTTGCGGTCATGGCGCCGCACGAGTTCGTCGAGGATGTGACGCTGGCTGGAATTCGTGACGCGCGGGTGGTCTGGGAGACTACCGATATGGCGCAAAAACTGGCGCGCTACCACCACGCGCAGACGGAACGCGTCTTTCTCGACTGGAACGATACCTGGCTGTCGCCAGCCTTCCGCGACTGGAATATCGAGGAATACCTGCCCAAAATCCGTTGTCCGGTGCTCGCCATCCAGGGCGAGGACGACGAGTACGCGACGATGCGTCAGATCGAGGTGATTGCCGAGAGAGTGCCCGGCACCCGCCTACTGAAGCTGCCCCGATGCGGCCACTCGCCACACCGCGATCAGGAGGCGTCGGTTCTTGAGGCGCTGGCGGCTTTCGTCAGCCGGGCCAGCGGATCCTGAAGGTAGTAGCGGCAAAGCAGGCCGTATATGGCCGGATATTCGCCGGCCACGACATTCGGTATTTCAAAGAAGCTCTCCGACAGAACGGCGAAAAACTCGGCTAAATCGGTGCTGGCATAGGGGTCGATGGGCGTGTCCTCGCCGTCATCCACGCGCTGGCAAAAATCGTCGTAGGCGGCGGCGAACTTGGCTTCCCACTCCGTTTCGGTGATGCCTGAATGCAGCGCCGGCATGCCGTCAGGCTCGCCATTCAGCATGTCCAGCTTGTGGGCGAATTCGTGGATGACCACGTTGTAGCCGTCGCCGGCCATCTGCACGTCGTGCCACGAAATGATCAACGGGCCGCCCTCCCAGGCTTCGCCGGAAAGCACGTCGTCGTATTCGTGGATGACGCCGGATTCATCCTCGATGCGGCGCGGCACAACAAATTCATCGGGGTAAACAACGATGCCGATCCACTCGCGATAGGCGCCCAGCCCGAGATTGAGGATGGGCAGGCAGCCCTGTGCAGCGATGGAAACACAGATTTCGTCGGTCAGATCCAGGCCGCCGGCCGTGCTGAATTCCTTCTCGGCGAGGAAGGTTTCAACTTTCGTTTTTAGCGCTTTTTTCTCGTTGACCGTGAGCGCCTCGAGAAAAGGGTGTGCGCCGACGGTTTGGCGCCAAAGTTCTTCAGGAACGAGTGCTGGCTTCTTGCCGCGCAGCCGGGCTAGCCATTCCTTCATTTTTTCATCGTCAGCCAGATGCCGGTGAAGATCAGGCCGATTCCGAAATAGTGGTACCACAACGGAATTTCACCGAGAAAGAGGAAAGAGAGGATGGTGCCGAAGACCGGCATCAGGTGGATGAACAGGCTGGCCTTGTTGGCGCCGACTTCGGCGACGCCCTTGTTGTAGAAGATGTAGCCGAGGAAGCTGGGAAAGATGCCGACGTAAGCCAGCGCTGCGAGCGAGCCGAGGTGCAGGTTGATATGCCGGCCCTGCGCGAGTTCCCAGGCGTAGGCCGGGGCGATTGCCGCAAGCCCGATGACCGTTGTGGCGCCGAGCATCAGCATCGGGTGCACGCCGGCCGGGCGCCAGGCGAGGGCGACGGTGTAGATGGCCCAGTCGAGCACAGCGACCAGCATCCAGACATCGCCAACATTGAGGTTGAGATGGGCGAGGACGGCCAGATCGCCGCGCGAGACGATGGTCAGGGCGCCGCACAGTGAAATGATTACGCCAATCCCTTCGATCCTGCGCAGGTGTTTGCCGAGAAAGGCCCAGGAAATGGCGATGGTGGCGATCGGCACGAACGAATTGAGCAGCGCGGCATTGGTCGCCGTCGTGTGCTGCAGGGCAAGGTAGGCGAAGGTGTTGTAGCCACCAACGCCAAGCAGGCCGAGGACAAGCAGTGGCCGCCAGCCTTTTTTCAGCAAGGGCCACTGGGTTTTGAGGTGCGGCAAGGCGAGCGGCAGGATGAGCAGCAGGGCGATGAACCAGCGCCAGAACGAGAAAGTTAACGGTGGAATGTCACCGCGAACGCCGCGCCCGATCACCATGTTCCCTGACCAGAATAGAACGGTCAAAATCAGCAGCAGATAGGGGTTGGCGAACAGTTTTTTCATCGTCGCCGGATTATGCCTGATCGGCTTGCCGGGCGTGTGGTGCTCGGCTGTGTGAGCGATTTCAGCTACCGTGCGCCGACGCGATCAGCCGTATAATTGCGGCATGGTTTCAGTCGTCCACTCCGTCGCCGCTCTGAGCGATTTCGAACAGTTTCTGTCCACGCTGGCGGTGGGTTTGCCGCCTGCCGAATCGGATCGCCTAAAATCTGCCGTCGAGTACGCGTGGCAGGCGTATGGGGATCGGACGCTGGGCAGCGGTGAGCGCATCTGGTCGCACGCGTTGGGCATGGCGGTCATCATCGCCGGTCTCAAACTCGATGTCGAATCGCGCATTGCCGCGCTGCTTTTTGCCATTCCGGCCCAGGACGATCATGGCATCGCCCACATTGAAACCCGCTTCGGCAAGCCGGCGGCGCATCTGGTGCATGGCATTTCGCGGCTGAATCGTCTGCGGCCAATTACCCAGGGTTTCGTGGCGATCAACATTGAGGCCGGGGAAGTCAATCCGGTTGAAATGAAGGCGCAGGTCGAAGTGCTGCGCAAAATGCTGCTCGCCATGGTCGAAGACATCCGTGTCGTGCTGCTGCGCCTGGCCAGCCGGACGCAGACCCTGCGCTTCTACGCGGCCAACCCGGACGAATTGCGCGTTCAAGTCGCGCGCGAAACGCTGGAACTCTATTCGCCGCTGGCCAACCGACTCGGCGTCTGGGAACTGAAGTGGGAACTGGAGGACATGTCCTTCCGCTTCATCCATCCCGACACCTACAAGAAGCTGGCCAAGCTGCTCGACGAGAAGCGCAGTGAGCGCGAGCAGTTCATCGTCGATGCCGTCGCCAGGGTGCGCCGGGAGCTGGAAGAGGCGGGCGTCAAAAACGCCGAAATCTACGGTCGACCGAAGCACATCTACAGCATCTGGAACAAGATGCGCAAGAAGGGCGTCGAGTTTTCCGAAGTCTACGACGTGCGTGCCCTGCGCATCATTGTTGACGACCTGAAGGAGTGCTACACCGCGCTCGGCATCGTGCACAACATTTGGCAGCCGATTCCCAAGGAGTTCGACGATTACATCTCGAATCCCAAGGGCAATTACTACCGCTCGCTACACACGGCGGTGCGCTGCCCGGACGGGCGCAGCCTTGAAATCCAGATCCGCACCTGGGACATGCACAAGCACGCCGAACTCGGTGTTGCCGCCCACTGGCGCTACAAGGAAGGCAGCAAGCGCAACGCCGAGGATGACTACGACGAAAAAATCGCCTGGTTGCGTCAGCTGCTGACCTGGAAGGACGAAGTCGCCGACAGCTCCGACTGGGTCAAGCACTACAAGCAGGCGGCTCTCGACGAAACCATCTACGTCATCACCCCGCAAGGCAAGGTGGTCGACTTGCCGGCCGGCTCGACCCCGGTCGACTTTGCGTACCGGGTGCACACCGATCTTGGTCATCGCTGCCGTGGCGCCAAAATCGCCGGTCACCTGGTGCCGCTCAACACGGCACTGGAAACGGGCCAGGAAGTCGAGATCGTCACGGCCAAGGTTGGTGGCCCTTCGCGTGACTGGCTCAATCCGACACTCGGCTACATCCATACCAAGAGTGCCCGGGTCAAGGTACGCAACTGGTTCTCCAATCTGGCGCTGGAAGAAACGCTGGGCGAAGGGCGCGCGCTGATCGCCAAGGACTTGCAGCGGGCCGGCCAGACCAGTGCGAACATCGAAGAGCTGGCGCACAAACTCGGCTTCACAAAAGCCGACGATCTCTACATCGCCGCCGCTCGCGGCGACCTCAATCAGCGCCAGTTCCAGGCAGTGGCGCGGGGCGGCGACCTGCTCACCGAAACGCAGTTGCCGGACGAAGTCGTCGCCAAGCCGAGCAAGCCGGTGGCCGGCAATCAGGGAATTCTGATCGTCGGCGTCGACAAGCTGCTGACCCAGCTTGCCCGCTGCTGCAAACCGGCACCGCCGGACGAAATTCAGGGCTTCATCACGCGCGGCAAGGGCATTTCCATTCACCGCATGGACTGCACCAATTTTGCCAACCTGGCGGCCCTGCACCCCGAGCGGGTTATCGAAACCGACTGGGGCCTGGCGACGACCGGCGTTTTTGCCGCCGACATCATCGTCGATGCCCATGACCGTCAGGGTTTGCTGCGCGATATTTCAGAAATCTTCACCCGCGAAAAACTCAACGTCGTCGGCGTCAATACCCAGTCAAAACAGGGCAAGGCGCACATGAGTTTCACCGTCGAAATTACCAACCTGCAGCAAATGCAGAAAACGCTGACGCTGATCCACGACGTCGAAGGCGTCGTCGGCGTGCGCCGGGCGTAACCCCCACCGGAGATTCCGCATGAAAGGCAATTTCGCTGCCATCGCTCTCATCGCCATCGGCGCCATTGCGCTGGCCGTCAATCTCGACCTGTTCGAACTCGATCTGGTCGGGCTTATCAAGAAATGGTGGCCGCTGGTGCTTATCGTGCTGGGTGTCGGGTTGTTCTTTACGCCGGATGACGGCGGGAAGCGTCGCTGATACGCCAGCTTCGCAGCGAGGCAGCGTGCTGCTGACGTGATAGGCCGCAGCGCCTGCTATTCCGCTGTTCTTTCCTGCCGGGAGCCCGCAGTAGAATCCAGCTTTCTTTCCTTGCCATCGGCGCGCCTATGCCCATCTCTCAAATGCATCTTCCCGCCTTTCTAGCGCTTGCGCAGGGGATGGCGGCGATACTTCTGATGGCAGTCGCCCAGCCCGCATCAGCCACGGAAATGTCAGACTCAGCCCGATCGCGGCTGTTTCTGGACAAGGCGGCCCCGCCGCCGAAAGTCACGCCCTTGAAATGGGATCAGGCCGAAGATTATGCCGCTCCGCCAAGCCTCACGGATGAAGTGCCCCAGGCTGTCTTTGAGTTGCTGGGTTTCACGCCATTGCGCATCTATCCGGCGCCCCCCACGACGCCCCGCATCCCGGCCATATCCACCGGTTTGGTCACTGCGGCGAGTGGTGCCCCGGCCGGCCTGTCTTTTGCCCGCCGCGTCACGCCGGACGGCGTGTGCCGGGTGTACGTGTCGAAGGAGAGCGCCGTTGCCCTGGACGACACCACCTTCGTGCAATGGCACGAGCGCGCCCATTGCGACCGGGGCTACAGCGACAGGGAGCTGGAAGAGAGCAAGGCCAATATTCAGGGTTACCTGATGATGGCCAAGACCGGCGACCTCTGGTACGCATGGCAGTCCATCGATAATAGGGCGCGGCGCAACGGCGACAACAAGCCGTTTTTTGCGCCCTACCTGCTGGGCTACCGGGTAGCCAATTCCACCATCCTGCCGCTGTTGAAACAGCGCGGCGGGCCGCAGCAGGAGCGTGGCTACGCGCTCGTCGAGCTGCTCCGCAGCATGAGCGAGCGACAGGTCAATGCGCTCTCCATGCTGCTGGTCGAAGACGCCAAGCGCAAACAACTCGACGGCAGACCCTGGACACCATTTCGGGCAGCGACTACTGCGCCGGAATAAATGCAGCCCGCAGGCCGCATTTCATTTTTCGCCGTTATTTCCGGTTGACCGCAGGAGTGCCGATCAACTGTTCCCCAGCGTGACCATCAGCTCGCCCTGTGCGTTGTGCGGTTTGCTGCGCGACGAGCGGCGGCGCTGGTAGGCGCCCTGGCTGTTCATTTCCCAGCCTTGCTGGTTGTCGGCCAGGTAGAACTTGAGGCCTTCGGTGATGACGCGCTTTTTGAGCTTGGGGTCGAGGATGGGGAAAGCCAGCTCGATGCGCTTGAAGAAATTGCGTTCCATCCAGTCGGCGCTCGACAGATAAACCGTTTCCTTGCCGCCGGCCAGGAAGTAGAAGATCCGGTGGTGTTCGAGGAAGCGGCCGATGATGGAGCGGACGCGGATGTTGTCGGACAGGCCGGGAACGCCCGGGCGCAGCATGCAGACACCACGCACGATGAGGTCGATTTCGACGCCGGCTTTTGACGCATCGTACATGGCGTTGATGACTTCTGGTTCGACCAGTGAATTCATTTTGGCGACGATGCGCCCCTTGCCGCCGGCCTTGGCGATTTCGGTCTCGGCCTGGATGCCGGCGACGACATTTGCGTGCAGTGTGAAAGGCGCCTGCCACAGGTGCTTGAGGGTGCGCGCCTGACCTAGCCCGGTCAGTTGCTTGAAGACTTCGCTGACGTCGCGGGTAACTTCGTCGTTGGCCGTCATCAGGCCGAAGTCGGAGTAAAGGCGGGCGGTGCGCGGGTGGTAGTTGCCGGTGCCGAGGTGGGCGTAGCGCTTGAGGCCGCCTTCTTCGCGGCGCACGATGAGCAGCGCCTTGGCGTGCGTCTTGTAGCCCACGACGCCATAAACGACGTGAGCGCCGACATCTTCGAGCTTGGTCGCCCAGCTGATATTGGCTTCTTCATCGAAGCGCGCCATGAGTTCGACGACGACGGTGACTTCCTTGCCGTTCTGGGCAGCGCGGATCAGCGATTCCATGAGCACCGAGTCGGTGCCGGTGCGATACACCGTCATCTTGATCGCCACCACGGCCGGGTCGGTCGCTGCCTGACTGAGAAACTCGATGACCGGCGCGAACGACTGGTAGGGGTGGTGCAACAGCACGTCGGTCTTGCGGATGGTGTCGAAAATATTGACGCCCTTGCCGACGACCTTGGGCAGGCCGGGGATAAAAGGCGAGAATTTCATGTCCGGGCGATCGACCCAGTCCGGCACCTGCATCAGGCGCACCAAGTTCACCGGGCCATTGACGCGGTAAAGGTCGGCCGGCTTGAGGTTGAACTGGGCGAGCAGGAATTCGGTCATCGCCTCAGAGCAGTTGTTGGCCACTTCAAGCCGTACGGCGTTGCCGAAGTGGCGTTGCGGCAATTCACCCTGCAGCTTGGTGCGCAGGTTGGTGACTTCTTCCTCGTCGACAAACAGGTCGGAATTGCGCGTGGCGCGGAACTGGTAGCAGCCGAGCACGCTCATGCCGGTGAACAGCTCGCCGACGAATTCATGCAGGATCGACGACAGGAAAACGAAACCGTAGGCACAGCCGGCCAGTTCTTCAGGCAGCTGGATGACGCGCGGCAGCACGCGCGGCGCCTGGACAATGGCAGCGTTTGAACTGCGGCCGAAGGCATCCTTGCCTTCGAGTTCAATGGCGAAATTGAGGCTCTTGTTGAGTACTTTCGGGAAGGGGTGCGAGGGATCGAGCCCGATCGGCGTCAGTACTGGCACCATTTCGCTGATGAAATAATTGCGGATCCACTCCCGCTGGGCCTCGTTCCAGGTCGAGCGACGCAGGAAGCGGATGCCCTGATCGGCCAGCGCCGGCAGGACGATGTCGTTGAGATGCTGGTATTGCTCGGTGACGATGGCGTGCGCCTCGGCCGAGACCAGGCGGTAAGCCTCCTGCGCCGTCTTGCCGTCGGTGGTCGTCACCGTGGCGTGCGCCTTGACCTGCTCCTTGAGACCGGCCATGCGGATTTCGAAAAACTCGTCGAGGTTGCTGGAGACGATGCACAGAAAGCGCAGGCGTTCGAGCAGCGGTACGCGTTCGTCCTCTGCCTGGGCCAGCACACGGCGGTTGAAGGCGAGTAGGCCGAGCTCGCGATTGAGATAATTCTCGGTCGGGAAACGGGGCTTCGGTTGGGGATGGGTCATCGCACGATCTCCATGTTTTTTCTGAAGTATATGCTTCAAGCCCATCATTTTGTTGCACAAATATTACAAGGCGATGACGTTGGGTGGTCCGAATTTCACGGTCAACCGGAAATATCGGCCAAATATTCAGGCGCTGCGGCTGTTGTCCGAATTTGTTGCGCTGGGCGGGGCCAGTGCGCCGAGCAAGGTGCCCAGCTTGGCGGTGGTTTCCGCCAGTTCGTGTTGCGCGTCGGAGCCGGCGACAATGCCGGCGCCGGCCTGCAGTTCTGCCGTTTTGCCGGCGAGCAGGGCGGAGCGCAGGGCTACCGAGAATTCGCCGTCGCCGTCTGCAGCAAGCAGGCCGACCGCGCCGCTGTACCAGCCGGTGCGCTGTTCGTTGTGTTCGGCCAGCCAAGTTTGCGCGGCGGTGACCGGAAAGCCGCCAATGGCCGGCGTTGGATGCAGGGCACGGAGCAGATCGAACAGCGTCGTACCCGGACGGACGGTGGCGGCAACCCGGCTGCGCAGATGGCGCAGTTGGCCGGCAGCATGTTCCCGCGCCGGCTCGGCGATCGGCGGTGAATTGCAGAACGGTGCGAGTGCTGTGCAGATGGCCCGGACAACCAGCGCCTGTTCGTGCCGGTTCTTGGTTTCGGCGAGGGACAGCGAGCCGGGCCATGCTGTGCCGGCCAGGGCATCGGTATCGACGCGCTGGCCGCTGAGGCGAACCAGGCGCTCCGGTGTGGCGCCGAGAAATGCGTGCTGGCCGCTACCGTAAGCGTAGACCACGCTCGACGGTTGCTGGGCGAGCAGTTGGCCGAGGACGGCTGGGGCAGAAAATGGTGCGTCGGCCTCAATCGTCCGGCTGCGGGCGAGGACAATCTTGTCGAGCCGGCCCGCTTCGATGTCGCGCAGCGCGGCATTGACACGGGCTATCCAGGCCCGTTCGGCCAACGCTTCCGGGCGGCTCGGGCGTAGCGGCGGGGCGCTGGCGATGGCCGGCGTGGCCAGCCATCGTGGCCATTCGGCGGCGGCCTGGGCAATGCGGCCGGCAGGTGCGCTGAGGGTGACTGAGCATTCGCCAGCGACGGATTCGAGCAGGATGGCCGGGATGGCGAGCAGGGCATTGGGCAGCGGTGCGTCGTTGGCCGCATCGAAGGCGAAACCGGCGAACGCGAAGGCTGGTCCGTTGCGCCGCCAGTCCCGGCAAAAGCCGGCGAAGGCGTTGTCCAGGGCGGCCAGCCGGTTGGGGCCGGCGCTCGTTACATGCAGGGCATGGCCGATGGCCAGACGATACTCGTCGTGATCGGGGCGGGCGCGATACCAGTACGGGGCATCGGCTGGCAACTGCGCCAGCCAGTCGGACGTTGCGCGGCCAAGCGAAATACGCAGACTGACCGGGGCCGAGGCCGGCGCGCCGGCGGCCAGATCGGTGAGGCGGGCCAGCGTTGCCGGGGCGCTCAAGCAGCGGCGCAAGGTATGGATCACGTCGCCGCCTCCGCCGCGAGCTGGCGCAGCGAGGCGCGTTCGAGCTTGCCGGTCGCGTTGCGGGGCAGGCGGTTAAGGGTGTGTATCTTTCGCGGCAAGGCCGCCGAGGGCAGGTGGCGGCGGGCGTGCGCAAGCAGGTCGTCCGGCGTCACGGCGCCGACGACGAGGGCAACGATAAGGTCGCCCCACACTGCGTCGGGCTGGCCAGTGACGGCAACATCGAGTACGCCGGGGCAGGCGGCAAGGCAGGATTCGATTTCCTGCGGATGGACGTTGCGGCCACCGCTGATCAACATGTCATCGGCCCGGCCGAGGATGGTCAGGCGGCCCGTGTCGTCGATCCGCGCTAGATCACCGGTGGTCAGCCAGCCATCGGCATCGATGCCGCTGCCGTCGAGGTAGCTGCGCATGACTTGCGGGCCGCGTACCTGGAGCCGGCCATCGGCGCCGATGCGGATGTCGTGGCCGGGCATGGGGCGGCCAACCAGGCCTTCGTGCCAGGCGCCGTCGGTCGGGCCGAAGGTGGCGAACTGGGCAGCGGTTTCGCTCATGCCGTAGCTTGGGTAGAGCGGCCAGCCGGCTGCTGTGGCCCGGTCGTACAGCGATTGCGCCAGCGCGGCGCCGCCGATCAGCGCAACGCGCAGGCTGGCTGGCGGCTTGCTGCCAAGGTCGAGCAGGCGGGCGAGCATGGCTGGCACCAGCGAGATGTGCGTCACGGGCTGGCTGGCAAGGTCGGCCGCGACCCGCTCGGCGACAAAACCATCGTGTAGTAAAACCGCCGCGCCGGCCCGGGCGCAGCGCCATAAAATGGACTGGCCGCCAATGTGGAAAAGCGGCAGGCAGTTGAGCCAGAGATCACCGGGGTACAGCGGCAGGCGCTCATTCGAGGCGGCCGCCGCGGCATCAAGCTGGGCGTTGCCGAGCAACACGGCGCGCGGCTTGCCCTCGCTACCGCTGGTGGCAATGATCAGGGCGACGTCGGAAAGCGGCGGGTTGAACGCCGGGAGCGCTTCCCTCTGGCTCCGACCATGGAAACTATGGCTGGCCTTACGGTCAACCGGAAAAAACGGCAAATTTCGCAAACTGCAGGCGCCGGAATGGCGCGCAGATTCCAGGCTGTCGCCACACAAAACCAGTTGCTTGGTTTTATGAGGGAGCCCGTCGGCTAGCTGGCGAATATCGGCCAGCCACTCCGCGAACGTCCACGTAATACCATTGCAGTGTAAAGCCTGACTGGCCGGCGCTTTGCGGGCGGCGCGCTGGAGGTGGTCGGCGAGTGAGGCGGCGCTGTTCATAAGCCGCCGATTATACGCAGCAGCCCGCTGGCCGCCGGCTGAGGCAAATCAAGAAACGGGAAAATCGCGCCGGAAAGGTTCGCGGAAAGCGGCGATTCAGGCTGCCGGCCGCGAAGCTCGGCAGCCTGCGTGGAGCATCAGACGCGGAAGCGTGAGACGGCCGATTTCAGGCGATCAGACACGGATACCAGCGAATTGGCCGTGTCTGCCACCGAGGCGACGGCAGCAGAGTTTTCTTCCGACATCTGGGCAATTGATTCAACGTTGCGCGAAAGTTCGGTCGAGGCGCTGCGCTGCTCGCGCATTGCCTCCGAAATGCCGGTGATCGCGTCGCGAACCATTTCGGTCGCGCTGCGAATACCTTCCATCGAGCGGCTCGCATTCTGTGAGGCGCTGACTACCTGGGCGACTTGGTCGCAGTTTTCCTGCATGCTGGAAACCGTGGTCGAGACACTGTTCTGGATGGTGCTGATGACGGCGCTGATTTCCTGTACCGACGAAGAGGTTCGTTCGGCCAGTTTGCGTACTTCGTCGGCAACGACCGCGAAGCCGCGGCCCTGCTCGCCAGCGCGTGCGGCTTCAATGGCGGCGTTGAGGGCGAGCAGATTGGTTTGATCGGCGACGTCGCGGATGACGGTGGTGATGTTGCCGATTTTCTGGACATGCTCCGACAGGGTCTGGATCTGCTGCGCGGTTTGATCGACGCTGGCTGCGACCTTGTTGATTTCCGTAGTCGCAGTTTCGACGCCGATGCCGCTTTCGATGGCCAGCTTGCCGGCGGAGTTGGCCTGGTCGCTGGCATCTTCCGCACTGGCGCCGACGTGGTCGATGCTCACGGTCAGTTGCTCGACGGCAGCAGCCGATGCCGACGTGGAGCTCGACTGGCTTTGCGTGCTGGCGGAAACCTGCTGCGCGGTGATCGAAAGCTGAGCGGCCGAGGAGGACAACTCGTCGCTGCTTGAAACGATTTGCCCAACGGTGCTGGCCAAATCCTTGCGCATTTTTTCCATTGCCAGGATGAGCTGGCCGGCTTCATCACTGGAAATTGACTGCGGGGCGTTGCGACTGGAAAGGTCCCCGGCTGCAATGCTTTCGGCCAGGCGGCTGGCTTCCTGCAGGCGCGCTGTCAAACTGCCGCGAATCTGGAGGGCAATGCCACCGACAATCAGGATGGCCAGAGCGGAGACACCCAACGACAACCAGGTAGCGAACTCTTTGGCGGCGACGGCCTCGGCGGCAGTTTTTTTGCCGAGGTCGGCGTTGAATTTCATGTGTGCTTCAAGTGCTTCATTCAAATGCCGGGCGACTTTTGCCACGTCAATCGTCATCGCACGCGCCTCTTCGTTGCGATTCTTGCGCGACAGTTCGAGCAGCGGTTTCAGGGCCTCTGAATACTGAACAAAGGTGGCCTTGTCTTCATCCAACAGGCGTTTGTCCTCGGCGTTTGTTACCAGGGGTTCGTACGCTTTGAATGCTTCTAGTACGCCTTGCTTGGCCTTCTCGATCGACGCTTCAATCTCGGCCATGGCTTTGTCGTCGGTGTTGAGGATATGGCGATAGACACGAAGACGTACCTGGCTGAAGTGCAGCAGCGCATCATCGAGTACCAGTACACTGGGTACGACGTTTTCGTTGCCAAAATTGGCTGCGCTGTAAACCCGGTTCATCTGTACCAGGTTTACCCCGGCGACGAGAACGAGAGCCAGAATGGCGGTGGCCATCAGAATCAGCAGGCGTTTGGATAGGGCCATTTTAGTCTCCGGTATATTTTTGCGTTGCAAGCGTCAGAGTTTAGGTACTCGATTGCTGCCATCTTGAGGTGGCTAGAAACGCTATATTACATAAGTAATACTAATAAAGTACAACCCAACTGCAAATATGTCAAATATAGAATTTTTGTAGCAAAAAGCCAACGCCGTCTTCAGCGGCGTGACGAGGCGCTGTGCAGATCGGGAAAGAAGAGGATCGCTCCAGGGCGGAATAAGCCCGATGTCGGTTTGCCTGACTGGCTAGGCGGGGAGATGTGCCGGGAAGAGCGGGGCGCGGCCGGTGGCCAGGTAGTTCTTGCAGCGCTGGATGTATTCCTTGGTGCTTTTCGGCATGGCTGTTCTGGCGCGGGAGATGTAGAAAATCAGGTCGCGGCCCTGGCGGATCAGTTGCAGGCCGTCCGACAGGTTGTAGGTGAATGGCGCGCTGTAGACGGCGGTGCCGGACAGTAGCGCCAGATCGGCAAGGCGCTCGCCAGCGGTGACCATGCGCGCCCAGACATCGAAGATATCCTTGTCCGTGCGCAGGGTTTCCGTCTTGATCTTGGCTGCGATGGCGAGGTCGCGTACCGGGCCTTCGATGTCCGAAAAGGCCGGGATGCCGCCAAAGTTGTCGATCATGGCGTTTGAAATCAGGTCGATGTCGCGCAGGACCTGGCCGATCTTGATGTAGCGGCTCTCGTAGAAATCTTCGAGCGGGATCGAGAAGGCGCGGAACGGCTCGCCCCACAGTTCATCGATGCCTTCTTCGCCGCTGCGGTGCATGACGCAACGGCCGAGTTCCATGGCGTCGAGCAGGCATCTGCCGCATTCGCGCATCAACGGGTTGTCGCTCAGTATCTCGATGCCGCAGGCTTGCAGTTCGACCAGCTTGCGGAAAATGTCGGCTGCCCGGTTGAACAGCGCACCGGCCAGCATGGCGCCCTTGACGCGCTTGCGGGCGGGGTCTGGTTCTTCTTCGTAGGTGCTGCGCGCCTCGTGCAGACGGGTGCCGGGAATGTTCAGGCCGTGCTCGGTGTGGTTGAAGAGCCGCCGCGTCAGCGCGTCGATCAGGCGTTTCTTGGCCTCCAGCGTATCGGCCGGGACCGGGTAGGTCTTGATCCAGTAACCGTCGTAGAACACGCGCTCCAGCCCGTCGATGATGCGCCGGGAGCCTTCAGGCGGAATGTCCGTGGTGCTTGGGGTTTGGGCCAGTTGGTGCGCAGAGGTCATTGTTGCCTACAGAAATGCTGAGTAACTAATCGGCCACTATTGTGCGCTTTTTTGCGCGCGGCGATCAGTGAATCGGGAATTGTACCGCGACGGCTAGGCCGTTGGTCATAGATGACTCGCCTAATTCGAGCCGGGTGCCATGCAATTCGGCTATTCGCGCGACGATGGCCAGGCCCAGGCCGCTACCCGGCTGGCTACCCGGATTCAGGCGATGGAAACGGCGGAGGACAGCCTCGCGCTCCTCGGCGGGGATTCCGGGGCCGCTGTCGTTGACGGAGAGTTCGATGCGCTGGGTATTTTTCGTGAGGCCGACGCGAACCCGGCCGTGCACCGGCGTGTAGCGAATGGCGTTGTCGACCAGGTTGCGGATCAGCACGCGCAGCCATTCGGCTTGCCCAGTGACGATGCAGCCGGGGCTGGATTCCAGATCGAATTCGAGATTTTTGGCCAATATTTGCGGGCCGAGTTCGGCGCAAACGGCTTCGGCCAGCACGGCCAGATCGACCGGCTGCGGGTCAGGCAGGCCGGATTCCGGGTCGAGCCGGGCCAGATGCAGCATCTGGTCGACGAGATGGGCGGCGCGGGTCAGGCCGCTTTGCAACTGGCTGAGCGAGCGGTTGCGCTCGTCGTCATCGCGGGCGCGCTGGGTCACTTGCAACTGGGCCTGCAGTGCGGCGAGTGGCGTGCGCAGTTCGTGCGCGGCATCGGCCGTGAAGCGGCGTTCGGCTTCCAGCGTGTGCTCGACGCGCTGAAACAGGCCGTTGAGTGCTTCGAGCAGCGTACGGATTTCTTCGGGCGCCGCGGCCGGATGAACCGGCTGCAATTGTTGCGGGTCGCGGCTGGCAATCTGGCGGGCGATGCCGTCCAGCGAAGCAAAGCCGTGCCGGGTGGCGAGCCAGACCCAGAGGCCGATCAGCGGCAGGCCGAAGAGTGCTGGCACGAGCAGGCGCCAGGCGATGTGGCCGATCAGGTCGTCACGGATGTCATGGTTTTCGCTGACCTGGACCTGCAGGCTGCGGTCTTCATTCCATTGGCTGAAATGCCGCCAGTGGCCGTCTGGGCTGCTTTGCGTTTCGGAAAAGCCGGCTTCCACGGTCAACGGCATTTTTGGGGCATTTTTGGAACGCATGAGCAGCGTTCCGTCGGCCCGCCAGATCTGGAAACGCAGGCGGCGCTGGTATTTGTGGGTCGCTTCGCCGAGGTCTTCGATGTCCTCGCCCTCGTCGTGGCTGGCCAGCACGAGCAGGGTCTGGGCGGACTGGGCGAGCTGGGCGTCGAACAGTTCATCGACTTCGTGATGGGCGTCGATGTAGCTGAAAATCATGGTCACCAGCCAGGCTACGGCAACGCCGCCGAGCAGCAGGCCGAGCAGGCGGCGGCGCAGTGAAAACCAGACGGTTGTTCCGGTTCCGCTCATTTCGGGATGGTGTAACCAACGCCGCGCAGGGTGCGGATCAGGTCGCCACCCAGCTTCTTGCGCAGGTGGTGGATGTGGACTTCGAGGGCGTTGCTGTCCGGCTCGTCGCGCCAGCCGTAGATTGACTGCTCAAGTTGGGTGCGAGTCATTACGCGGCCGGCGTTTTCGAGCAGGATTTGCAGTAGCGAAAACTCGCGGCTGGATAGCTCGATTTCATGCCCGGCCAATGTAACGCCGTGGGCGGCGAGGTCAACGCTGAGCTCGCCATGCGTCAGCAGCGGTGCGGCACGGCCGGCGCTGCGCCGGGTCAGGGCACGGATGCGGGCGCTCAGTTCGTCGAGGTCGATGGGTTTGACAAGGTAGTCGTCAGCCCCGGCATCAAGGCCGGAAACCTTGTCGCCAGTAGCATCGCGAGCGGTCAGGATGAGGATGGGCACGGCCAGCCCCCGGCTGCGCGCGCGGTTCAGCACGTCCATGCCGGACAGGCGGGGCAGGCCAAGATCGAGCACGACCAGATCGAAGCTTTCGCTCTGTAGCGCCTGATCAGCAGAATTTCCGTCCTGTAGCCAGTCGACCGCAAAGCCGGCCTGGCGCAGGCCGATGCTCAGGCCGTCGCCCAGTTCGGGGTCGTCTTCAACCAGTAGGATACGCATGGCCCGGATTTTAGCTCGCCAGCCACCAACTGGCAGCAGCAACCCAGGCGAGCATGAGGATGGCTGCAAACGGGCGGGGCGATGGAATCGCTTCCTCAGGCTTGCCTTCCTTGCGGCCGCTCAGCATGGCGCGCACCAGATTTTCATCATGCAGTACGCTGCCGGAGATGACGCCGGCAACGTGAATGACGACGATGCTTAGCATCGTTGCGGCCAGCCCTTCATGCAGTTCGCCCTGCCATTCGCCGCCGATGTCGTTGTAAGTGGCCCATCCTGTGGCACCGCACAAAATGGCAAGCGTGAGCAAAGCCAGAATGGCCCAGCCACCGGCAGGGTTGTGACCCGTGTGCGGCTCGGGTTGCAGCTTGATTAGGCTGCTCAGGTATGCGGTTACCGTCCCCGGGCCGCGCACGAAGTCGGCGAAGCGGGCGTAGCGTGAGCCGATGAAGCCCCAAGGCAGGCGGAAGAGGGCGACGGCGATGACCACCGCACCGGCGCCGGCATGCACCAGCCGCCAGGTTTCACTGTCGGCGGTGAGCCAGGCGACGATAAAGCCGCCCACCATCAGCCAGTGGCCGAGGCGAACCGGCCAGTCCCAGACCAGAATTTTGGACATGGCTTATTCGCGCAGTTCGGGAATGGCGATGTCGCTTTCGCTGTAGATGCCCTTGGCGGCTTCGCGGTGGCAGGCTTCGCAATTGGCCGCCGACTTCACACGCGGATCGCGCCAGAACTTGCTCGGGACATCATGGTGGTGGCGCACGAAATGCATGCTTTCGGAAATCCGTGGCGGATTGGCGGTGCGCCCGATGTGGCGCGGATCGCCGCCATGGCGTTCGAGGAAGGTTTTGATTTCCAGGCCGATTTTCCGGTCGACCGTAGTATCGGTACCGAAGTGCTTGTCCAGGCTATCCATGATGATGCGCCAGTCCTTGGCTGAGAGCAGGGACGGCTGGTAGGCAATGTGGCAACTGCTGCACTCGGCGGTATAGCTGGCCGGTGTTTTGGCCGGCATCGCGACACGGTCGGCCAGAGCCGGGAAGGCGCAGGCAAGCAGGGCGATGAAGGTGGTCGTTTTCATGTCAGCGTACCTCGCTCATGTACGCTACAAAATCGGCTTTCTCGGCAGGCGTGCAGGCGCGGCCAACGACTTCCTTGCAATTGCGGCCAAACCATTTTTCCACCTTGGCCGGGTCGCTGAAACGTTCCGCGTTGGAGGCCACGGCCAGCGGCCGGATGTTCTTGCCGGTGACGGCGTGCTGGCCGGCGTTCAACGGGTTGTCTGTATGGCAGCTGAAGCAGCCGGGCATTTTGTCGTTGTTGGCAAAGCGTTGGCGAAAGAAAGCTTCGCCGCGCTTGGCGGACGGCGTGAAGCCGGCTTGCTGGCCAGCGGCTTCGGTGGCGTAAGTCTGACGAATCTGCTGCGGGGTTTCGGCGTGGCAGGCCAGGCTGGCAAGCAGCAGGGCGACGGTCGTTCGCGTTTTCATTGCTTTTCTCGTTGGGGTATCGATGGCGACCGAGTATATCGAGCGAGTCTTAAAGCGGGCTTAGGCGGAACTTAAGCAGAGATTAAGTTGGCCGGCAGGCCCAAAAACAAAACAGGAGCCGAAGGCGTTGGCCCAGGCTCCTGTTTGGTGTTCGTCGCCCGGATCAACCGGGCGCTGCAGCTTATTGCCCCATGTGCTGCAGGACGGTATGCAGGCGTTCGGCGGCTTTGGCTGCTTCCGGATCGTTTTCGGTCAGTTTCAGGATATCCGGCCAGCTGATGTAACGATCGAGGCGGGCCAAGGCTTTGGCGCTGACAGAGTCGAGCTTGATATCCAAGGCAAGCGCATCACCATTACCGTCGAGCTTGTATTCAAACGAACCTAGCATGTTTCATTCTCCAAATTGTCGCAGGATAAGCGCAAGCAGTTTATAGCCGGGGCGGCGGAAAGGAAATGCTGTATTGCTCGCCCACGCTGTTTTTCTGCCTGACTCGATCTGCCCGTGCGCAGGGGTACAGTTGGTTTATTCGGGTCAGGCGAAATTGAAAACATGACTTTCTGCCGTCAGTTCGCGTTGCCACACCGTCAGGCCGGGCGGCTTCAGCCACAGCGTCCAGCCATGCTGCACGTTGCGGAATCCTTCCTCGACACCCTTGAAGACGAGCGGGGTCAGGATGGCGAGGCAGGTGCCTTCGGGATGACGGACGGACTGGTAGCGAATCAGCTGGATGTCGGCCTGACGGGCGGTGCCGGCAATTTTTTGCGTGGCGGTGTAGTCGACCGGGTCGGTCCATTCGGCGTGGTCGGCGACCAGTGGCCGTTGGGTCAAATCGAGGCTGCGTGGCGTGGCGCCGTGGAATTCGAAGAGGGTGATGGGGATCGACGCTTCGCGGCTGGCGAGGCCTGCGCTGTCCATCCAGAAACGCAGGCGCCAGTAGCCGCACTCGGCGCAGGCGGTCTTTTCGTCATCGGCGCCGTAGAAAACGCCGGGGTCTGTGCGCGCGCGAAAGCGCGAGCCGGCGGGCGGCTTGGGCCAGTAGCGGAAGGGCGTGGAGAGCAGCCAGTGCAGGCCATCCGCATCGCGCGGCAGCCGGGGCTTGGCTTCTTCGAGAATGTTTTCGAGCAGGGATTGATCGCCGAGATCGCCGTGCACCAGCGTCATTGTCGCCACCTTGTGCTGCGCCTCGACTGCCCGCCAGCCCTTGCCCAGCCAGGGCCGGGCTTCAGACGCGAGCGCGGTGGGCGTCCAGGTATTCGCAGACATGGAGCAGACCTTCGACGCGTTTGACGACTTCAAGCGGGTGGCGGTTATCGAAAGCCTGGTTGGCCGACTTGAGCCAGCTCCGGGCTAGTTCGTCGTTGCCGCCGACCAGTGAGGAGACCGAGCGGTAGAGGCGGACGAAATGGGCGGAAAGCTCCCAGGTCTTGCTGCCTTCGGGGATGAAATACTTGCCGTTAAGCAGGCGCGAGGCTGACGGCTGGCTGGCGCCAATGATGGAAGTCAGATCGCTGGAGCCAAGGCCGAGGCGGCTGGCGGCTTCAACCACGGCCGTCGACAAGACGCGGGAGCGGTCGGAGAGCGGGGTGACTTGCAGGGCGGTGGGCATGTCGGCGTTTCCTGAAAGGTTTAATTTATTCTACAGAATAATTCAAATTATGAAAGTGGTTTTTGAATAAGATGCTTGCCGCGCCACTCAAGAACGGATTGTGATCAGCGTAAAATTTGACGCATGAAACTACTGATGATTGCTTTTCTGGGCTTGGTGGCTTGCAGCTCGTGGCATTGGGAAAAACGTGGCGCGCAGGATGGCGACTACAAGCAGGATGAGATTTTCTGCAAGCAGCAGGTTTATTCCGGTACCGAGGGAATGGTGACCAACGCCAGCGTACGGCGGATGCACGCCTGCATGGCCGAGAAAGGCTGGCAGAAAGTACCGAACTGAGCGGCTGCGCCGCTTGACGCTAGCGCTACTCGATGGTCAGGCGGTTGATCCAGCGCGAATTCGGCGAAATGTCGTTGCGATCGGCTGGGCCGTAGGGCGGGATCGAGGTATTGGCCGGCGGGGCACCGATCTGGACGAGATCGACCGCTTGCGGCGTGCCGACGATGCCTTTGTCGGTCAGCGTCATCTGGTAGTAGAGGCCGTTCCACAGCTTGGCGCCGAAATCCTTGGGCTGCTTGTAGAGAAAGAGCAGCGAGTGCTCCAGCCAGCGCAGGTCGCTGCGGCTGATGGTGCCCGGATTGGGGTAAGGATAGGGTACGTGGCAATGGATTTCCTCGCCCTCAAGGCATTTGAATTCCTTCATCGAGAGGAAGAAATCCTTCAATTTGGCGTGGTCAAGATGCAGCGTGAAGGTGGCTTGCCCATTTTTTGGCGTGAAATCGACGCTGCCGATCACGATGCGCTGGCCGTCCCGCGTGTGTAGCGCGATGGTCTTGCTGCCGGCAAGTTCCCATGCGCTGGCCGAGAGTGACAGGGCGATGGCGAAGAGCCCGAAAAACAGGCGGCAAATCAGGTTTGAATTCAGGTTCATGATGTGACCTCATTCGTTGGGGGCTCATTGGTTATCATAAGTTCCCTGCGGGCTTGGCGGTGCACCATTGAATTCTCAACGAAGCCCGGCCAGCGTTTGCAGGGTTTCCTGGCGCAGCGATTCGATCGAGCGGCTCATGGTCTTGTTGGCCTCTTCGCCGGAGTCCAGTCGGCCGACTTCAGTACTCCATCGGGTCCGCAAATCGCGGGCGCCGTCCGCTACCTTGGGTGAGGTCAGATGGGCGAGGTCGCCGATGAAAACGACCCGCGTCCACCCGGCGATGGCATCGCCTTTCTGGTGGTCATCGCTGTAGGTCAGGTGGTCGACCAGCAACTGCAGGGCGGCAAGTTCCTGCAGCAGGGCAAACCCGGCAGCTCGCTGGTTGCGGTTCTGCTCCGTCGCGTCATTGCGCCAGGTGTTGTAGGACAGGCTGGCGAGGGCGATCAGCAGGCTGATGATGGCCAGCAAATTGGCCTGCAGCAGTTTGCGGAAAGGCGTGGTGGTCATGATTGATGGAGCGGCTAGTCGTAGCTTGTGGTGATACGGACGGAAGGTCGAGAGTTTGCCCGATCAGTTCTTCTTGTCAGCCCCCCACTTGGCGTCGCCGCATCGGCCACCGGGTGCCGTGAAACGGTGGCAAAGGCCGAACCGACGGCCTGGGTGATCTTTTTGGTTTTCATTTGAATCTCCGTTGAAGCAGAAGACTTGAACAGGCAGCGAATGGCTACTTGAACAATATGTCGGAGAATATTTGAAATCCTTACAAATAACTTGCCAGTCCGTCTATGCCCGGCGGCGGGGGGCTGCGATGGGCGATCTGGCGGGATCAGTCAATCGCCCACAGGCGATGGGCATCCAGCAGCAGGCGGTAGCGCAGCTCAAGCGCTTCCATTTGGGTCTGGCCAGCGGACAGGCGGGCCTCGTTGGCCAGCCGGCGGGCAGCCAGCAGCTCGTTGAGGCTGCCTTCGCCCAGCTGGTAGGCGCGGGCTGTCATGTCGGCGGCGCGGGTCAGGCGCTCGGCGGCGCTGCGGCTGGCTTGCCAGGTCGCGTAGGCGGCATGGGCCGACTGGTAGAGGATGGCGGATTCGGCGGTGATCTTTTGCGTGGCGGCGGCTTCGCGGCGACCGGCGACATCGGCCATGGCCAGCGCCGCGTCGGAACTGGCGCGGCGGGCGCCGCCGGGCAGCGGGATGCTGATGTAGGCGCCGAAAATTTTGTCTTCGCCGGCCCGTTCGCGGGAAACCTGGAGGCCGACGGTGGGGTCGGGCAGGCGCTCCTGGCTGCTGCGGCCGGCGAAAATATGGGCGCGCTTGGTGTTGCCACGGGCCAGTTCGAGTTCGTGGCTGTGCTCGAGAACGGCGTTGATCCAGTCAGCTTCGTTACCATCGACTGGCGTCGGTTCGGCAATGGCGCCAGGGGCGACCAGCGGCAGGCCGGGATAGCGGCGGCGCAGGTCTTCGCCGGCGGTTTGCTGGCGGACGCGGGCCTGGGCCAGTTGGGCTTCAGCCTGAGCCAGCGCGGCTTCGGCTTGAATCGATTCGAGGCGGGCGGCATCGCCGAGTTGCTGGCGGCGCTGCACGGCCTTGGTCTGCTTTTCAAGGAGGGCGAGTTGCTCGCTCCACTGGGCCGCGCTGGCACTTTCCTTGAGCCAGACGAACCACGATTTGAGCAGGTCGCGGCTGGCTTCGTGCAGCGCATCACCGTGCCCGGTTTCAGCCAGTGCCACGCCGGCGGCGCCGAGTTCGCTGTCGAGGCCAGCCTTGCCGGGCAGGCGCAGTGGGCGTTCTATGGCGGCGTTCCATTCGTTGAAACGTTCATCCGGGCCGGTGGCCGGGTTGCTGCGGCGCTGCTGGGCGCCGAGGCGGACGTTCCATTCGTACTGGCCGGCTTCGAGGCGGCTGCGGTTGGCTTCTTCCACACGTACCTGACCGGCGGCGGCTTGCACCGACGGGCTGGCCAGCAGGACGCGGGTGACGATTTCGGTGGGTGGCAGGCTGGGCCAGGATTCGGCGGCGAAACTGGTGCTACCCGCGCCCCCGGCAGCGATTGCCACGGTCAACCGGAAAAAATGGGCAAATTTCATAGGTGCTTCGCCTCGATGATCGGGATCAGCCAGTAAAAAACGTTGGCGCGTGGAAGTTCGCGCTTGATCAGCGCCAGCACTTCGCGCTTGGCCGATTCCGGGCCGACGGTGCGGATGACGGTGCGCGGGGCGTGGCCGGCGACCAGTTCGGTGTCGGCGACCAGCGGAATCACCGAGCCATGTCCTTCGGCCGCGCTGACGGTGAAACCGGGCACGAGGTCGGGGCGGGAAAGGAGCAGGTCTTCGACATGCCGGGCGACGTCGTCGGGCATGATCAGGGTGAGCAGGACATCAGGCATGGAGTTTCTCCCGGTGGGCATCGGCCGGCGCGACGCCGAAGCGGCGGAACAGGATGGGCAGCAGGACCAGCGTCAGCACGGTCGAAGTAAGCAGGCCGCCGATGACGACGATGGCCAGCGGGCGCTGGACTTCCGAGCCGGGGCCGCTGGCGAAGAGCATGGGCACGAGGCCGAAGGCGGCGATGCTGGCGGTCATCAGCACCGGCCGCAAGCGGCGTTTGGCGCCTTCTACGACAACATCGGCGACGGCCATGCCGCGGGCCAGCAATTGGTTGAAGTAGGTGACCATGACGACGCCGTTCAGAACCGCGATGCCGAGCAGGGCGATGAAGCCGACCGAGGCTGGCACCGACAGGTATTCGCCCGAGATGAGCAGGCCGAAGATGCCGCCGATCATGGCGAACGGGATGTTGGAGAGGACGAGCAGGGCCTGCCGTACGGAGCGGAAAGTAGAGAAGAGCAGGAAGAAGATCAGCGCCAGGGCGACCGGGACGACGACCATCAGGCGGGCAGCGGCGCGTTGCTGGTTCTCGAACTGGCCACCCCAGGCCAGGCGGTAGCCATCGGGCAGCTTGACGTCACGGGCCACCGAGGCCTTGGCGTCCTCGACGAAGCCGACCAGATCGCGGTCGCGCACGTTGGACTGGACGACGACGTAGCGTTGGGCGTTTTCGCGGTCGACTTTCACCGGGCCGTCGATGCGCTGGATCTTGGCGACGCTGGTCAGCGGGACGCTGCCGCCGCCGGGCAGGCTCAGGCGCAGCGCTTCGAAGTCGGCCGGCGAGGCACGCAAGCTGTCCGGGCCGCGCAGGACGACCGGAATGCGCCGGCCTTGCTCGATCACGGTGCCGACGTTGCGGCCTTCTAGCAGGGCTTTCAGGTCGTTCTGAATGTCATCGACGTTCAGGCCGAAACGGCCGGCGGCCAGGCGGTCGACGGCAATCTTCAGGTACTGCACGCCTTCGTTTTTCAGCGTGAAGGTGTCTTCGGCGCCCTGCACCTTTTTCAGCGTGGTTTCGACGTCGACCGCCAGTTTGTTCAGGGTCGCCAGATCCGGGCCGAAAATCTTGATGGCCAGATCGCCGCGCACGCCGGTCAGCATTTCCGAAACGCGCATGTCGATCGGCTGCGTGAAGGCATAGCCGACGCCGGGGAAATCGACCATCACCGCCCGCAACTGGTCGGCTAGCCACGCTGGGTCGGGGTTTCGCCACGTATCGCGCGGCTGCAGCACCATGAAGGTGTCGGTCTGGTTGAGGCCCATCGGGTCGAGGCCGAGTTCGTCGGAACCGGCGCGGGCGACGATGGCCTTGACCTCCGGCACTTGCGCCAGGACGGCTTTCTGCACCGCGCTGTCGATGACGACGGACTGGTCGATGCTGATGGACGGCAGCTTTTCCAGCTGCAGGATGATGTCGCCTTCGTCCATTGTCGGCATGAAACTCTTGCCGAGGAGCATGAAGGCGCCGGCCGCGGCTGCCAGCGCCAGTGTGGCGGCGATCAGGTAAGTCCGGCTGTGGGCGAGGGCCGAGGTGAGCACGCGGTCGTAGACGGCGGCCAGCTTTTTGACCAGCCACGGCTGGTGATGGACGCCTCGCTTGATCAGGTAGGAGGCGAGCACCGGCACGACGGTCAGCGACAGCAGCAGCGACGAGGCCAGCGCGAAAACGATGGTCAGCGCCACCGGCCCGAACATCTTGCCCTCCAGCCCCTGCAGCGTGAGCAGCGGCAGGAAGACGATGATGATGATGATGATGCCGGAGGTCACCGGCGCGGCGACTTCGCGGGCAGCGCGGAAAATCAGGTGCAGGGTCGGCAGGTTGTCCGGCGCCTCGGCGAGTTGGCTCTCGACGTTTTCGACCACGACCACGGCGGCATCGACCAGCATGCCGATGGCGATGGCCAGGCCGCCCAGGCTCATCAAATTGGCTGACATGCCGGCGCTACGCATCAAAATGAACGTGGCGAGCGCCGACAGCGGCAGCATCAGCGCGACGACCAGCGCGGCGCGCAGGTTGCCGAGGAAGGCGAGGAGGAGCAGGACGACGAGGACGATGGCTTCGAGCAGCGCCTTCGACACGGTGCCGACGGCGCGTTCGACCAGATTGCTGCGGTCGTAGAAAATTTCGATGCTGACGCCGGCCGGGAGCGTCGGCGCCATTTCGGCCAACCGCGCCTTGACCCCTTCAACCACGCTTTGCGCATTGGCGCCGCGCAGGCCGAGCACCAGCCCCTGCACCGCCTCGCCCTGGGCGTTCTTGGTCACCGCGCCGTAGCGGGTGAGGGCGCCGAGGCCGACGCTGGCGACATCGGCGACGCGCACCACGTGGCCGTCCTTTGCCTGCAAAACAATGGCTTTTACGTCGTCGACCGTGGCAATCGCCCCCTCGGCCCGCACCAGCAGGGCTTCTTCGCCATCGCTCAAACGGCCGGCGCCGTCGTTGCGGTTGTTGGCTTCGAGCACCGCCTGCAAATCCCTCAGCGCCAGACCGCGCGCCGCCAGCAGTTGCGGGTTGGGCGTCACCTCGAAAGTCCGCACCTCGCCGCCCAGGCTGTTCACGTCGGCGACGCCGGGAATGGTCCGCAGTTGCGGGCGGATTACCCAGTCGAGCAGGGCGCGCTTGTCGGCCAGCGACAGATCGCCCTCGATGGTGAACATGAACATTTCGCCGAGTGGCGTGGTGATCGGCGCCATGCCGCCGGTCGCCCCGGGCGGCAGGTTGCCCATCGCCGCGGCCAGGCGCTCGCCGACCTGCTGGCGCGCCCAGTAGATGTCGGTGCCGTCCTCGAAATCGATGGTGATGTCGGTCAGCGCGTATTTGGAGACCGAGCGCAGCAGGCGCTGGTGCGGAATGCCGAGCATTTCCTGCTCGACCGGCACGGCAAGGCGGGTTTCGACTTCCTCCGGCGTCATGCCAGGGGCTTTCAGGATGATCTTGACCTGCGTCGTCGAAACGTCTGGGTAGGCGTCGATCGGCAGGCCAAGAAAAGCCTGCACACCGGCCCCGATGAGCATGACGGTCAGCACCAGCAGCAACAACCGCTGGGTCAGCGAAAAACGGATCAGCGCGGTGAGCATTATTCTTTACCGACGCCGGTGAGCATCGCTTTCAGGCCGGAAACACCCTTGACGGCGACCTTGTCGCCCGGTTTGATGCCGTCGACCGTGACGCTGTCACCGCCCTGGC
Source organism: uncultured Rhodocyclaceae bacterium (assembly GCA_907163225.1). Taxonomy (GTDB): domain Bacteria; phylum Pseudomonadota; class Gammaproteobacteria; order Burkholderiales; family Rhodocyclaceae; genus Azonexus. The sequence continues at coordinate 216,343 of OU015322.1, forward strand.
TGATGACGCGCACCGGGCGGGCCTCGAAGCTGACGCCCTTGGCGTCGCTCGCCGTTTGCACGAAGGCCACCGTCGTGCCTTCGTTGCGGATAAGTGCGGAGGCGGGCAGGCGTTGTTGCGCGCTGTTGGAAGCAGCGATCTCGACTTCGATGACTTGCCCGGGACGCAGCGTTTCGGCACCCTTGCTGACTTCGGCGCGGAGCAGCACGGTCTGGCTGGCCGCATCGACGGCGCGGCCGATGGCGATCAGCTTGCCGGTCACTTCGCTGCCAGCGATTTTGATCAGGCTGCCTTCGCGCAAGCCGGCGGCGATATCGACCGGCGCCTGGATTTCCAGCCACAGCGGGTTGAGTTTGGCGATGCGATAAATCAGTGCCGAGGTTTCGACGCGCTGGCCAAGCTGGGCGCCCTGTTCGAGCACGACACCGTCGATTGTTGCGGTCAACGCCAATTTTCCGCCTAATTTGCCCGGTGCCGCACCCGCCAGCGCAAGGCCCTGACGGCGTTCGCTGGCTTGCGCGCTGGCCTGTGATGCAGCGGCGCGCGTGGCTTGCAGGCGGCTTTCAGCGATCAGGCCTTCGGCAAAAAGTTGTTCATCGCGCTTGAGGTTTTGTTGCAGCAGCCCGGCCTGACTGCCGGCTTGCAGCGCATCGCGCTGGAGTTCAAGCGCCTGCGGGCTGCTCAGGTGAGCGACGACCTGACCGCGTTTGACCGTCGAGCCCGGCGCCACCGCCAGCATGTCGACCAGCCCGCCGACCGGCGCCGCAACGACGCGCATCTGTTCGTTGGGCACGCGCACCTGCGCCGGGTAGCTGCCGCTGCGGCTGCCGGTTATCGCCCCGGCGGCCACTGTTTCTATGCCCAGCGCCTTGATCTGTGCCGTTTGCAGACTCAGGCGTGCTTCCTCGGCCAGCAACGGGCTTGCTACGGTCGACAGGAAAAACAGGGCAAAAACGAAATTTTGATGGGGCATGGCGGAAATCCGTGACAGGTTTTCGTCAGTTTAACGAGTCTGGCTTAAGCCGAACTTAAGTCAGGCCGATGGTCAGCGTTCAGCGGAATTTTTGTTTGAAGCTGACCGGGTCGAGTTCATGGCGCGCCAGCAATTTGTAGAACTCCGTGCGGTTGCGCTGAGCGATCCGGGCTGCCTGCGAGACATTGCCGGCCGTCTTCTGCAGCAGATGAACCAGATAGCCCCGCTCGAATTCCCGGCGGGCGTCGTCGAGCGGGATCAGGTGATCGTCTTCGAGGTCACGCATGGTGCGGCGTATCGCCGCTTCGGGAATCAGCTCGGTGACACTGCGCGCGGCTACTTGTTCGATGATGTTCTTGAGTTGCCGGACATTGCCGTGCCAGCGCCCCTCCGATAGCGCGAGTGCGGCCTCCGGCGCGAGGCTGAGGCTTTTGCCGGGGCTTGCCTCTCTCAGAAAGTGAGCGGCCAGCAGCGGGATGTCTTCGGCACGTTCGCTCAGTGGCGGTACGAGCAGGGTCATTCGGCCAAGCAGGTAATAAAGTTCGCTGCGGAAGCGTCCTTCGGCGATGGCGGCATCAAGCGGCCGCGGGCTGGATGCGATGATCTGCACATCCGGCAAGTCGGGGTTTTTACTGGTCTGCTCGATGCACTGCAGCGGGTCGCTCGCCTGCAGTTGGGCCAGCAATATCGAAAACAGGCGTCCCTGGGCGATATGCGACAGCGCACCGACATTTTGCAGATACAGTATGCCGCCCCGGGCGCGGGCAAAGGCACCATCCGGGTCTTTCGCGCCCAGCATTTCTTCCTGCTCGGGGGCCTGGTAGTCGGTGCACGACAGGGTGACAAAAGGCTCTCCGGCTTTGTATCCCGCGCGGTGAATGGCAAGTGCCAGGCAGGTTTTTCCGGCGCCGCTCGGGCCAATCAGCAGCGCACAACATTTCTCTTCGGCCACCCGCAGCGCCTGTCGCAGCAGTTCTTCCATCCCGACGTTGTCGGTAAGCAGTCCGCTACGCCAATGGGCCGCGTCGAGGGCCGGATCCAGGTTGGGTGAGAGGCGTACGGCATCGGCGACGCGACGCAGCAATTCCTGGCCGTCGAAGGGTTTGGTCAGAAAACTGAAGACACCGCGCCGGGTGGCAGCGATCGCATCCGGGATAGTGCCGTGGGCAGTCATGATGATGACAGGCAGGGTAGGCGCTTCGTGCTGCAGGTGATCGAAGAGCATCAGGCCGTCCATTTCGCCCATGCGCAAGTCGGTAATGACCATTTGCGGGCGATGGGCCAGAAAGCTTTCAAGCGCCGCTTCGCCAGAGCCTGCCTTGGCAACGTCGTAGCCTGCCGCACTCAGGCGCAGGCCGATCAGGTGCAGCATGTCCGGATCGTCATCGACGACCAGAACACGTGCCCCTTGTTTCATTCAGCGATTCCTGCCGCGGCTGCGCAACTCGCGGTCAATGTTCAACAAGCCATCCAGCTTGTTTTGCAGATCGTCCAGTTTTTTCTGCAACTCCTCGCTCTGCTTTTGCGATTCCTTGAGCGATAGGTCAAGCCGGCGCTTGTCCGCTACGCATTGACGCTGCTCGCGGGCCAACTGGCGCTCCAGGTCCATGATTTTCAGGAGATCGCTGCTCGACCGGCTTGGCGTTTGAACCGTTTCGGTTGGTGGCGGGGGGGCTTCGACCACGGCGGGTTTTTCCATTTCCGAGGCGCAGCCGTAAAGGCTGGCGCCAATAACAAAAGCGATCAGGAGCTTGCAGAAGGTATTCAACATGGTTTGGGCTCAGGCATTCACTGCTTCTCTCAAAAATGGGGCTTTTAGTGGTAACACAACGCGAAAATGGGCGCCAGTAGTGGATGGCACCAGTTTTATTTCTCCGCGATGCGCGGCCAGAAACTCTCGTGCGATAGCAAGCCCGAGACCAACGCCGGCAACGTGGCGAGATGCGTTACTGCGATAGAAGGGTTCGAAAATTCGCGGTGCATCCTGAGCAGTGACGCCGGTACCTTGATCTTCGACGTCAAGTGTCGCCTGCTGCGCGTCGTGGGTAAGGGTAATCTTGATAATGCCATTGTCAGGTGAAAATTTGATGGCATTGGAGAGCAGATTGTGTGCGATTGTCATCAAGGCCTCCCGGCCGGCAACAATCCCGGTTTCCGCCAACGCGGGGTCGAATTGTATGCCGCGCTCGGCAGCAATCAGTTGTGAAGTTTCGATCACCTCTTTGATCAAGTTGTCGAAACGCAAAGTCTCGAAGCCGATACGCTCGGCGGCGTGGCCGGCTTGCTGCAGGCGGAGCAGGCCCTCGATCAGATCCTGCAACCGTCGGGAGTTGCCCTGCAGGATGCTGACGATCCGCTTTTGCTCGGCGGTCAATGGGCCGGGCACTTCCTCATCCAGCAAGGAGGCACCTTCGTGCATGGCCGCTAACGGTGTTTTCAATTCATGAGAGACATGGCGGAGTACCCTGGCCCGTTCTTCCTCCAGCGATAGCAGGCGGCGTCTGAGCCATTCCAGCCAGCGCCCCAGCCAGCGCAGATCGCCAGGTCCATCCAGCTCGATCGCTTGCTTTAGGTCGCCTTTTCCGAGGCGAATCACCACTTTTTCAAAGCGGCCGATCAGGCGGGCCAGGAGCGTTCTGATGGCCCACAGGCAGCAGCTTGCAATCAGCACGGCGAGGCCGGCGGATAGCATCAGATGGGTGCGCAGCGTGTTTGACTCGTCGAGGAAACGAGCCTGCTCCTGATCGAGGATTCGCTGGGCGTCGTCGAGGGATTTGCGCGAGCGTTGCTGCAGTTGCGGCAGAGCGGCGGTCAGCGGTTCGATCGTGCCGCTTTCACGCAAGCGCAGATAGGCTTGCTGTTCCAGCTCAATCTGGGCGCGCAACTCGTCGCTCATCGAGTTCGGGAGCGACGGAAGGCGGGCCAGGGATTCGACATGCCCCCGCCATTCGCCGCGGACGCGCGCGTAGTCATTTAACGAATCGATATCTTTCAGCACGATGTGCCGACGCAAATTGCGCTCCATGTGCAGCAGGTCTTCGGTCAGCTCGCCGCGCAGGAGGAATGATGACGAGGCATGCTCGACCGTGGCCCGATAGTGACTGTTCAGCGCATCAATCTTGATGAACACATAGCCGGCAGCGATCAGCAAGGGCATGGCGAACAGGATGTGACCAAAGGTGATCAGTTGAAGGAAAGTTCGCGGGTAGCGTTTCATGGTCGCTATCGTATGCCAGAGCGGCAAGTTTCAATAGTGTCGGGGTCGGACGACATCTATCGGATTTCTGGCAAACCGGGAAGACTGCCGCTGAGTTCCGTGCGGAAATTTCACCCACGTTTTTCAAGCCCTTGAAATATCCATGGAGGTTTTATGAACCCAAGCAAGTCTTGTCTGCGGATCCTGATGGTCGGTATTCCGCTGGCTCTGGCCAGTCTGGCCGTTTCGGCCCAAACCCCACCGCCTGGCCGATTGCTGGCGTCGCAGTGTTCCCAGTGTCACGGTACGAACGGCAGCGGCCCCGGCTTCGACGAAATTGCCGGAAAGTCGGCCAATGAGATTTACCACGAGCTTCAGGAAATGAAGGCTCGTCCGGTCGAAGGGATCATGGATCGCCAGGCTCGCGGCTATACCGACGCGCAAATGCGTTTGATCGCCGACTACCTGTCCACCCAGCCCGGCAACGGCGGCGATTGATTGACCAGGAGATAAAAATGCATCATTTCAACCGAAGAAATTTCCTCAAGTCAGCCGGCGCGATTGCCGCATTTGCTGCAATCCCGCGCGCCGTGAGTGCGGCTGTCACCAGTCCGCGTGTTGTAGTCGTTGGCGGTGGCTTTGGTGGCGCTACGCTGGCCAAGTACCTGCGCATGTGGGGCGGCAATGTCCAGGTCACCCTGGTTGACCCGAATCCGACCCATATTTCCTGCATTCTCTCCAACCTGGTGGTGACCGGTGCGATGTCCATGAGCCGGATCACACTTGCCTACGATAGCCTTAAAACCAGGCACGGCGTGTCGGTCTTGCAGGGCAAGGCACTGTCGATCGATCCGGCGGGGAACCGTTTGACGGTGGAAACCGGCACTGGCAACCAGGTTCTGGACTACGATCATCTGGTTTTGTCGCCGGGCATTGATTTCACCCCAGCACCGGGAAACTGGAATCCGAATTTGACGCCGCATGCCTGGCAGGCTGGCGCACAGACTACTTTGTTGAAAAGCCAGCTGGCCGCCATGCGCGCCAACGACACGTTTGTACTCACCGTGCCCAAGTCACCGTACCGCTGTCCACCGGGGCCGTACGAACGCGCCTGCCTGATTGCCGACTATCTCCGAGTCAAGGGTCGCACCGGCGCCAAGGTTATTGTGCTTGACGCCAACGCCAGCATTCAGGCTGAGCCTGAAGCCTTCACCCGTGCCTTCACGGTGACCCATGCCGGGCGCATCCAGTACGTACCGAATGCGAATGTCCTTAGCGTCGATTCCGCCACGCGCAGCATTTCCACTTCGGCGATGAACATCAGCAATGCCAAGGTTCTCAACTACATTCCGAACCAGCGTGCGGGGGCTATCGCGGCCTCGCTGGGCGTCAATCTGCTCGGCTTCGTGGCGGTCAACCCGCTAAGTTACGCTACGCTGGCCCACCCGAACATTCACGTTATCGGTGATTCTTGTGCCGTTCCGGCCAGTGACGGCAAGGCAGTTCCCAAGTCCGGCCACATGGCCAACGCCCAGGCCAAGGTTTGTGCCGATGCCATTCTGCGCACACTGAGCGGTGAGGTTCTGGATCAGAACGTGGCGACCAATTCGGCCTGCTACAGCCCGATTACCGCGCGCACCGCCTCGTGGCTATCAGCCAACTTTATATATGGCGACATCTATGACGGAAATGGCGCCGTCAAGGGCAAGGGCATGCATCGCGTCGATCTGGGAGAAGCGCCGAGCAGTGGCGTCGATGGCGACAGCTACCAGGACATGCTCACTTGGGCTGACAGCTTTTTTTCCGATAGCTTCAAATAAACCGCAGCGAGCGGACAAGGCGGCCAGCGATGGCCGCCTTTTTTCGTCCGGAATTCAGGTGAGTTGCTGCGTGCGCGTCCGCAGAATCAATCAGACAAAGCGTCGTGAGCGCGCCAGAAGACGTCTGGTTTTCGCGCTTTTTTCCGGTTGACCGCAGCCAATCAGCGCGTCACGAAAATGCGCTGGCTTATGCCGATTGATGCGTGTGCAAGCGCTCAACGTTGGGGATCAGAATCTTTTTTCCTTCAACCTTGATCAGCCCGAGGTCACTCAGTTCATGAAGGATGCGAGAGAAGTGTTCTTGCGTCAGGTTGAGGCGAGAGGCAATCACCCCTTTGCTGATCTGCAGTTCGAGCACCACATTCTCGTCGTGAAGCTGGCTATCCTGCAGTTCATGCATCAGATACCCGATGATGCGCTGCTTGCCGGAATGCAGTGAATATCCCTCGACATCAAGCATCAGTTGATGCAAACGCTTCGCCATGCCAGCCAGCATCTTTTCTACAAAGCGGTGATCGCGCTCCAGTTCATTGAAAATTACTGACTTGGCGACGTGAAGCAACAGGCAACTGCTCAGCGCTTGCGCAGAAACAACGTAGGGCTTGTCGAGGAACATGATCGCTTCGCCAAAACTTTGCCCCTGTTGTATCACCTCAACGACCTTCTCGACGCCTTGCTCGGACGTGAACGACAGCTTGACCTGGCCGAATACCAAGATGTGAAATCCGCTACAGGGGTCGCCGCGATGGAAAAGCATGTCGCCTTTTTCGCAACGCACTTCGCGCGTGCCTTTGGCGAGCGTGGTGAGTTCATCCTGGCTCAACCCATTGAACAGCGGGATGTGACTCAGCAAGGTTTGAATATTGATCGGCTGGTGATCTCGCATGCATATTCCCCAAAATGTGTCCAGAAAGCAGATCGCTGCAACAGTGAAACCGTATCATGATTTTGATACGAATCAAATGTATCAGAATTGCTCGATAGTCTGTAACAGCAGGGGATAGGGAGCTACGTCAGATCTCATCGGCAAGCGCGCTGATTGGTCAGAATGTGTGTCGGTGATGCAAAAAAGCCGCCCATCGGACGGCTGCTTGGGTGCGGCAGGCTGCTTATTGCTTGACGGCTTCGATGGCGATGTCGATGGTGACGTCGTCGCCAACGTGCGGGGCGTACTTGCCCATATTGAAGTCGGTGCGTTTGACGGTGACAGTTGCGTTGCCGCCGATGGCGTCTTTCTTGACCATCGGGTGCGGCATGGCGTGGTAGCCGGTGACTTTGAGGGTGACTGGCTTGGTGACGCCTTTCAGGGTCAGCTTGCCTTCGATGCTGGCCGGCTTGTCGCCTTCAAAAACAACCTTGGTGGACTTGAAGGTGGCGGTCGGGAATTTGGCGGTGTCGAGGAAATCTTCGCCCTGGATGTGCTCGTTGAAGGTGCTTGAGCCGGTGCTGATCGACTTGGTGTCGATGACGATGTCGACCACGGCGGTCTTGGCGGCCTTGTCGAGAACGATGGTGCCGGTGGTCTTGTCGAAGCGGCTCATCTGGACTGAGTAGCCGAAGTGGCTGTACGAGAAGCGCGGAAAGCTGTGGGTGCCGTCCAGCGTGAAGGTTTCCGGGGCGGCCAGTGCCGGGGCGGCAGCGGCGATGGCGAGGACGAGGGTGGCGATTTGCTTTTTCATGGTGATTCTCCTGTTACGGGTTGGGGTTATTTGCTTGCTGCGGTGATGTGAAATCTGATTTGCACGTCGTTGGCGACGATATCGAACTTGGCCCAGCTGCCTTCGCCGATGCTGAAGTCAGCGCGGCGGATGGTGAAGCTGCCGTCGAATACGCCGGCGTTGCCTTGTTGCGTGAAGGTGGCGGGGACGACGACATCCTGCGTCTTGCCCTTGATGGTGAGCTGGCCGGCGACTTCGTATTTGTTGCCACCGAGCGCCTTGACGCTGCCCGAAACGAACTTGGCGCTCGGGAAAACCTTGGTGTTGAACCACGGCTTGCCGGCGACTTCCTGATCGCCTTCGCTGGCGCCGGTGTCGACGCTGGCCAGTTCGACATCAAAGCTGGCTTTGGCGGCCGTCGGCTTGGCCGGGTCGAAGCTCAGGGTGCTCGAAAACTTCTTGAATTTGCCGTCGACCGCAACACCCATCTGCTTGTAGATGAAATTGACGGCGCTTTTGTCGGCTTGAACCTGCGTGAATTCAACGGCGTGGGCGGCAGGAATCAATGCTGCGAAGGCGAGTGTTGAGGCAAGGGCGAGGGCAATGCGTTTCATGTTCAGTTCTCCTTGGAGTGGCGGGGGGCCATGCGGGTCAGGATGTCATCCTTGTCGATGAAGTGATGTTTGAGGGCGGCGCCGATGTGGCCAGCGAGGACGGCAACGAAAAGCAGGTTCAGGCTCATGTGCACCGTCTGCAGCAGGTCGCCGAGTTCCTTGTTCTTGTCGAGCAGGTCGGGGATGGGCAGCATGCCGAAATAGACGGTCTGGAAACCCTTGGCCGAGCTCATCAACCAGCCAGAAAGCGGGATGGCGATCATCAGCACGTAGAGCATCAGGTGACCGGCATGGGCAGCGAACTGCATCAGCTTCGGCATGCTGAGTGGCAAGGCTGGCGGGCGATGCGTGAGGCGCCACAGCAGGCGGACAGCGAGCAGCAGGAACGCACTGACCCCAGCCCACTTGTGCCACGAATAAAGCTGCAGCTTTTCAGGTGACAGCGGCAGGTCGTGCATGTAAAAGCCCAGCGCCAGCAGCCCGAAGAGCAGGGCGGCCATCAGCCAGTGCAGCAGCTTGGCGGTCGCGGTGTAATGCGTGTTTTCCACGGTCAACCTCCTTATTGGGGCAAAAATGAATATGCGTCCATGGCGATGACGTAGTCGTCGATGCCAGCGTGGAAGCGTTTTGCTTGGGCGTTTTCACCGCCAGCTCCGAGTGCGACATAGAGCGGCAGCAAATGTTCATCGCTGGGGTGGGCTTGCACGCCGCCCGGGGCCTGGTGGCGATAGTCGAGCAGGGCGGGAATATCGCGCTCGGCCAGTCGTTTCGCCAGCCAATCCGAAAATTCACGGACGTAAGCTGGCGTCTGACCACCGCTGCGCGCGGCCATCTGGTAATCGCGCAGGTTGTGTGTGACGTTGCCGGAGGCGATGACGAGAAAACCTTTGGCAGCCAGCGGGGCGAGCGCCTGGCCAAGTTTGTAGGCCTGTTCCGGGCCGCCACGGCTCTGGATGGAGAGCGGGATGACCGGCACTTCGGCATCCGGGAACATCAGGCGCAACGGCACCCAGGCGCCGTGGTCGAGGCCGTGCTGAGCATCGGCAACGACCGGCAGGCCGGTGGCCTTGATCGCGGCAGCGACTTCATCGGAAGCCTCGCGGCAGCCGGTGGCCGGGTAGCGGATCTGGTACAGCTCGTCCGGGAAGCCCCAGAAGTCGTAGATGGTTTCCGGACGCTCGGCAAAACCGACGGTGGGTAAGGCGGTGTCCCAGTGGGCACTGACGATGACGATGGCGCGGGGCAGGGACAGCGAGCCGGCCATGGCCGTCAGCGCGGCGCCGGCCGCACCCGGTCGCAGCGCAAAGGTCGGCGCGCCGTGCGGTACGAAAAGTGCGGGTTGTGTCCGTGTCATTGCTCCAACTCCTGTGTCGATGGAGCGCACTTTATGCCTGATATTTGGATCTAAATAGCAGACAATGTGCAAATTACTATTGCTGGAATTGCAACAATGGATCGACTGGATGCGATGAACCTGTTTGTCCGGGTGGCCGAACTGGGCAGTTTTTCGGCCGTGGCGCAGCAGCTGGGCGTGGCTCGCTCGGTCGTTACCCGGCAGATTGCAGCGCTCGAATCGCACCTCGGTGTCAAGCTGATGGCGCGCAGCACACGGCGGCTGGCCCTGACGTCGGGCGGGACGGCCTATCTTGAAAAATGCCGGGTCATCCTGAATCTGGTTGAAGCAGCCGAAACCGGGGTGGCGGAGGAGCGCCTGACGCCGCGCGGCAATATCAGGATCAGCCTGCCGCTAAGCTACGGCCTGAAGCGGCTGGCGCCGCTACTGCTCGATTTTTCGCAGCGCTATCCCGAGGTGGCGCTGGACATGGATTACACCGACCGCCGCATCAATTTGATCGAAGAGGGTATCGACCTTTCTATCCGAATTACCCGCCGCCTGGAGTCCGGCGACGTCGCGCGCAAGATCGGTTCGAGCCGCATGTTGGTCGTCGCGGCGCCGGAATATCTGGCTCGCCACGGTCAACCGGAAAAACCGGCCGAATTGGCCAATCACATCTGTCTCGGCTACACCAACGCCGGTAGCACCCAGGTGTGGCAATTCGTGGTCGACGGGCAGCTTGAAAGTTTTCATGTGCGCAGCCGCCTCAACGCGAACAATGGCGAGGTGTTGACCGAGGCTGCGGCACAGGGGCTGGGGATTACGTGTCAGCCGGATTTTGTTGCCGAGACTTTTCTGGGCAGCGGCCGGGTCGTCGAAATCCTTGCCGATTTCCCCGTGCCCGAACTCGGCATTTATGCCATGCTGCCCAGCAATCGTCACGTGCCGCACCGGGTTCGGGTACTGATGGACACGCTGGCTGAACGCCTGGCGCCGAAATAGCCGACGGCAGACCGGGTGAAATTGATGAACAAATTTTTACCCGCCGATGCCAACCATCGATATGCCGGCGCGTTAGTATCCTCTGGACAGGCATACGCTTGTCTCTCTTGATTCAAGAAAAGGAATTTGAACTATGGGTATCGTCTGGACAATTCTGGTTGGCCTCGTTGTCGGTGTCATCGCCAAACTGCTTCACCCCGGCAAGGACAATATGGGATTCATTGCCACCGTCTTGCTCGGTATTGGCGGCTCTTTCCTCGCCGGCATTCTTGGTCAGGCCATGGGCTGGTATCAGGCCGGTGAAGGTGCGGGTTTTGTCGCCTCGGTCGTCGTCGCCATTGTCTTGCTGGTCATTTACGGCCGAATGCGTGACCAGACCCCGACATGAAAAAGATCCTGACGACGTTGCTCGCCGGTTGTTTCGCTGGCGCCACGGCCCAGGCCGGCGCACTGGTCGACCTTTCGGCTGAAGCCAGCCGCCCGGCCGCGAACGACATGGTTCGGGCCAGCGTTTACAGCGAAGCCAGCGGAAAAAATCCGGCCGAACTGGCGCAACGGGTCAACGCCGACATTGCCGAAGCCCTCAAGCTCATTCGCGCCAAAACCGGCGTTTCGGTGAAGAGCGGCCAGCAGGCCACCTACCCGGTCTACGGCCAGGCGCAGAAGATCGACGGCTGGCGCATGCGCAGCGAACTCGTGCTTGAATCAAAGGATCAGGGCAGCGTTTCTGAATTGCTCGGCAAGCTGCAACAAATGCGACTGGCGGTCGGCAATGTGAATTTGTTGCCCTCGCCGGAAACCCGTCGTCGGGTTGAAGATGAAGCGACGCGTGAGGCAATCCGTGCCTTTCAGAGCCGCGCCGCAGTCATCGCCGAACAGCTCGGCAAGGGCTGGAAACTCAAGCAGCTCAATGTCCAGCAAGGCGGTGGCATGCCGCAACCGATGATGATGGCGCGTGGCGCCATGGTTGCCGAAGCAGCCCCTGCCCCGCTTGAGGCCGGCGAGAGCCTGGTCACGACCAACGTCAGCGGGCAGATTGAGCTGGCTGATTGAGCATCTGGCGGCTGATGCCGTCCAACTGCTTGTCAGGCTGGCTATATTCATCAGGCTGCCAACACGAAACGGCCGGCTTGGCCTGCCGGCCTGTTTTCCTCCGGAGCAGGTGTTTGGCCCTGCAGTGCCCCGGCCGGAGCGTTATTGAATCAGTTCTGCGATTTCGCCATGGTTGCAGAGCGGAAGTCGGAAGGCGATAAATTGCTCAGCCGGCATTGGCCGGGCAAACAGAAAGCCCTGGAATAGATCGCAACCCATTTGTCGCAGTATGTCCGCCTGAATCTGCGTTTCGACGCCTTCTGCCACGACCTTCAGGCCGAGTGCGCTACCTAGCGTGATAATAGCCTGGAGTAGCGCCCGCTTTTTCCCGTCTTTTTCCATGTCGATAATAAAGGAACGGTCAATCTTGATCTCGTCGATACTAAAGCGGTTGAGGTAGCCGAGAGAGGAAAATCCGGTGCCAAAATCGTCGAGAGAAATTCGGATGCCGCGACCCCGGATCTCACCGATGACCTGATGAGCGATGTCGGCGTTTTGCATCAGCACGCTTTCAGTCAGTTCTATGATCAGTTTGCTGGCGGGAACGCCGGTTCGTTCTAGCACTTCATTGATAAACTGGATAAGCGATCGGTCGAAGAAACTGTTCGCTGAGAGATTGATGCTGATCGTTCCACACTCCTGGCGCATGGCCTGCCAGTCGGCAATAAGTTCGCAGACCTCGCCAATCAGCCATTCGCTGATCGGATGAATCAGGCCACATTCTTCAGCCAGCGAGATGAATCGATCAGGTGTTATAAAGCCCAGCGTGGGGTGCTGCCAGCGCAACAATACTTCGGCACCGACAACTTCGCCGGTTGCCGCCGAGATTTTTGGCTGGAAGTAAGGTTTAAGTTGCCCGCCCTGATCCAGCGCAGCGCGCAATCCGCGCTCCAGAACAAGGCGTTCGGTTGCTTCATTGTCATCCTTGGGATCGAAGAAACTGACAGCGGCACCGTGGTGGTTGGCAGCGTGCAGCGCAACCAGCATGGATCGTCGAATGAGTTCAGTGGTGTCCGAGGCGTCGTCCGGGTAGTAGGAAATACCGATGTAGGGCGTGATGAGTACTTCTTCACCAAGGGGCATCATCGGGCGCCCCAGGCTTCCATGTATCTCCTGAGCAAACCGGTAGATATAGTCCCTGTTCAGAGAGGCTGGCAGGGTTAGGACAAAGGAATGTTCGTCGTAGCGAGCAAGCTTGGCATCCAGCAGGTATTCCGGGTTGACCGCGCATTGCACTGGCGGTGATTCAAGTGCTGACTGGAGGCGGCTGCAAAGCGTTCGAATGGCGTTGTCCGCCACATCTTGACCCAACACCGTTGATACATCGCGCTGGTTGCTGATGTGGATGAAAAGAATGGCAATGCCCGAGCTGAAACCCTCGGATTTCATGTCGCGTTCGAGCAATTCGGTCAGTCGACTGCGATTCAGAACGCCGGTTACCGGGTCGTGCCACGCCAACTGGCGCATTTTTTCTTCCTGAGCGACGCGCTCCGAAATGTCCTGGATAAATCCGCTGGCACCTTGGTAGAGCTGGTTTTCGTCAAAGTACGGAGCACCGCGCTCATGGACATGGAGCCAGCCGTTGTTGCCAGACTGGCTGCGCAAACGGTAGTCAAGTTGATAGGCATGGCCCAATTTCAATTCGGCTCTGCAGTGCAGCAAAGTGTGGCGATCCTCGCGGTGAACGCGTGCCAGCAGGTGTGTCTGCGGGAGCGGGAGGTCGGCGGCCGCAACGATGTCCAGGTATTGCCGGGAAGCGGTGGTGATAGTTCCCTTTGCATCCATGTGCCAGTTGCCGAGATGAGCAATCTGCTGGGTGTGAATCAAGGCGGTCTGGCTATCGACAAGATCCTTGAAAGCAATGGCCGAGCGCAACAGGTATCGGATGCGATGCGGCAGCAGGGGAATGTTCAGTGGTTTGGTAATGAAATCGGTAGCGCCGCAGCGGTAGGCCTCGTCAATGGACGCCTGGTCGTCCAGCGCGGTTAGCATGATGATGGGCAGATGCGCCAGGCGGGGTATTTCGCGAAGAATGCTGCATGCTTCATATCCGTTCATGCCAGGCATTAAAACGTCAAGCAGCAGCAGATCGGGGGTTTCACCGTCGGCAATTGATTTAAGCGCATCTTCAGCGCAGGTGAAGGTGAGCACCTCGAAATCGTGCTGACTGAGTATGGATTGCGTAATGGTACGCATCACTGGCTCGTCGTCGACGATAAGGATTCTCGGTCTGGTGGCGACATTCATGGTTTAGCCTCCGCCATTTTGGCCTGAAGCTGCTTTCCAGCTTCACTGACGCGTGCAAACTGTTCGATTATTTTGGGAAGCAATGCTTTGGTTCGATCGATTTCGGTCGCGCGTGCCGCATTTTCGGCCTCCTTGCATAGCGCCGAGAACTGCTTGAGGCCAAGTGCTGCGCTCGAACTCTTGAGGTTATGAACGGAACGGGTTATTTGCTCCAGGTCGAAAATCTGATCAGTGGCATTCAGCACGGAGATATGTTTTTGACCTTCGTGAAGATAGGACTGGAGTATGGCCGGAATGATCCGGCTACCCTCAGCACCGAGGCTGGCACGCAGATCGTTCAGATCGAATATGATGGTGTTGTTGGTGATTTCCGGCATTTCAGTCGCTCCAGAGGGCTGTACCTGAACCATTTTTTTGCTGTTTAGCCAGCGCTGCATGGCTAGGCGGACGCTACCAATAGTGACCGGCTTTGAAATGTAGTCGTCCATGCCTGCTTTCAGGCACATTTCGCGATCTCCGGCCAGGGCGTTGGCTGTCAACGCGATGATCAATTGACGCGGCTGGCTGAGTTGGAGTTCTTTCTCGCGGATATGCCTGGTCGCCGTCAGGCCATCCATGACCGGCATCTGGACGTCCATCATCACCAGGTCGAAATGTTCATTTTCAAGCGCCTCTAGCGCAGCCTGACCATTCGCAGCATGCTGGATCGTGCAGCCGAGTGACGTCAGGATTTGCTCAAGGATCAGTCGGTTGGTGTCATTGTCCTCGGCCATCAGGACATGAGCGTTGAAGGAAACACTGCCGGTGATTTCGGGAGCTTTCGTTTCTTCTGTCGCAAAGCCCCATAGCTTTGCCAGCTCTGTCCATAGCGCCAGATCACCAAACGGGACTTGCAGTTGTCCGCCGACCCACGCTGGCAAGGGTGGTAGCTCCTGGTCTGCCGCTTCAAAGCTGTAAATGTAGAGCAATGGCACTTCTGGAGAAACGGTGGTGCCATCCAGCATTATTTCGCGGAAATCTGCGCTGTCCTCGACAATCACGGCGTCGGGTTTGATCGCTTCGATCGTCGCCCATGCGTCGCCTAGGCCCGGTGCAGAAACTGTCTTGATTCCAGCCCAGCGCATCATCGCCATCCAGTGACTGCGCCTTGCCTCATTGCTGCAGATGGTCAGCACCTTGCGACCGCGCAATAGCGGCATCCAGTCAGGTAGCTTTCGACCGAGACGGTGAGTACTGGTCAGCGGCAGGAGGATGGAAAATGTCGATCCGCTGCCCGGGGTGCTCTTTGCCGTGATCGTGCCCTGCATCAGTGCGAGTAGATCGTGCACGATGGCAAGGCCGAGGCCGGTTCCGCCAAAGCGACGACTCATGCTGTTGTCGGCCTGGCGGAAGGGGGAGAAAATATCCTTGAGGGCATCGGCATTGATCCCGATGCCGCTATCCTGGACGTCGATTTGCAGTTGCACAAGGCCGGTGCGGTCGGTCAGCGAGCGGCATGAAATGCGAACGGTGCCGGTTTCGGTGAACTTGATTGCGTTGTTCATCAGATTGGTGATGACCTGACCGAGGCGATATTTATCGCCGACGATGTAATCCGGCAGCGTTGGGGTGATGTCGAACCACAGGTTGATATTTTTTTTGCGCGCGGCAGGTGCAAAGATGGAAACGACTTGTTCGACGGTTTCACGGATGCTGAATGGCAGTTGTTCCAGTTGCAGGCCACCAGCCTCCATGCGCGAGAAGTCGAGGATGTCGTTCAACAAATAGAGCAGGGCGTCGGCAGATCCGCGCAAGGTCGATAGCTGGCTTTGTTGCTGTGTGTTCAGTGAGCCGGCAGCGAGCAGATCGGCGACGCCGATGATGCCATTCATCGGGGTGCGAATCTCGTGACTCATGTTGGCCAGGAACGAGCTCTTGGCGCGGTTGGCCTCTTCAGCCTTTTCTTTGGCAAGACGCAATTCCTGCGTACGCGTTTCAACGACTTCTTCGAGATGATCGCGATGTGTGATCAGTTCACGATTGCGGTCAGCAATTTCAACCAGCATGGTGTTGAAGGCATCGGCAAGTTGGCCGATTTCATTATCGGCGTATTTTTCGGCGCGCTCGGTGAAGTCCTTTGAATGAGCCACTCGATTTGCCGTGTCGGTCAGGGAAAACAGCGCCTTCAGCAGCGAATTCTGCATCCGCCGGGCAATGAGCACGGCCAGTGAAAAGGCAACCAGCGAGGCTGCAATGAAGGTCAGGAAGTCGGTGAGAGCATCAAGCCAAACCTGTTCAAGGCTTGCAGTGATCGTTACCGAGCCGAGCACGTCGTTCCCGGTCTTGATTGGAACGATGGTCGTGACATGCTGCCACCCGGATATTGCGCTGGCCTCCCCGACCCGTGCCGGGCCGATATGGCTGTCATCGGGCTGCTTTGCGTTCGGATGCTGATAGCGATAGTTGAAATCGTCATTTGCCCCGAGCATGCGGGCCACAGCAATATCCGGATGCTGGGCCAGCGAGCTGAAGAGGCGCTCGGCGGCGACCAGATCTTTGAATTCAACGACTGCGGTCGCGTTGAACGCGATGACTTCGGCCATTGAGCGCAATTCGGTCAGTTTGGCATTGCGACGATGTTCGATTTGCCGAACAGCAAAAAAAAGCGAGGTCAGCAACAGGCTGACACCGAGTGATACGGCAATAATCAGTGCGAGCTGGCGGCGGATGGGTAAGTTACTATTCATCGCACCGCTCCCGTAACCTGTCGCGCCAGCCGGAGCATCTGTGAGCTGGCTTTGAGGTTGGCTCGATTCAGCGCCTCGGCATTAATTTCAAACTGCAACCGCCCGTCGATGCGGATCAGCGCGATGGCGCCACCGTCCCTCGTGAAGGTCTCCGAATCACTGACGGTCAGGATTGCCTGCTTGTCCACCCAGCGCAAAACGGCGGCTACGCGGGCCTCTTCGGTGTCCGGAATGAAGAGCTCCTGACAATCGACGAGCTGCTCCGGGCTGCTAACCTTGCGGATATGAAGTTCGCGGCCACCGATCTGACGACCTTCGTAGCTGGCAAGGTAAGGGCCGAGACTGTCGCGACCGAACAGGCACAGATTGATGGTCGACCGCGTACCCGGAAACTCGACGTATTTCAGGAAGTTGACGAGGTAAGCCGCCTTGAGCTGCGCCTCTGTCGTCACTTCGCCAAAACTGGTCGGTATCGCGAGCACGAGTGCAGTCGCCAGGGCGATCCGACGTGCGAGGCGATTGATCTTTCCGAAGGACATGATGGTGCTTAGAAGTTCCAGCGCGTGCTGAGCAGCCAGGTCGGCGTGATGGAGGTCGCGGCGCTCGGGATGAAGTCGGAAATGTACTCAAGGTGTTTGGTGTTGATCAGGTTGCGCCCGATCAGCGCGAACTCCAGGTCCTTGTTGACGCGGTAGCCGTAACGAAGATCGAGCGTGACGTAACCTGGAACGTGGCTGAAGGTCGGAGCGGTGGATGTGTTCGGCACAAGATCGATCAGCTTTTGGCGATCAAAGCCACCTGAGCTACGAAGCCAGAGATCGAATTGCTGGTTGGGGGTGATGTTCCATTGCGATCTGAATGAACCGTATTGGTGGGGGCCGCTGCGCTCGGTGATTTCGGCATGGGTATTGATGCTGGGATTGCTGCTGCTATCCATTTTCAGATGGTTCCAGCTATACGATAGCTGAAGGCGCCAGTTGGGCGTGACCATCCAGTCAGCTGATAGCTCTACGCCGTCACTCCAGCCGGCCAGACCGTTGATGGTTTGTGTTTCGACGAAAAGTACGGGCGTGCCAAATGGTGGTGTTGTGTCGAGCCCGAAATATCCGCACTTGGCGGTATCCAGAAGCGCACCAAACATTGGACTACAGCCGAACATGCCGGTTTGGGTGCCGCTACGTAAATTTGTGTAACGGTAGCGATAGGCGCTTACATCGGCGCTGACTGCGCTCGAGAGCTGCTTGCGATAGCCCAGCTCGACACCCTGCGCTTTTTCCGGGCCGAGGTTTGAGTTCGCTTGCGAGTAAGAGATAACAGGAGTGTTACCCAAGGCAGACGTCCGTATTGCAACCCCGGTAAGAATTGAAACGTCGCGTTCTGCTCGGGCAGAGGTGCGCGGTGCTTGAGCGTATTTGAGCCAGACCGAGTCCGTCCTGGAGGGAGTCCAGAGCAGGGAGGCGTTAGCCGAGTAGTTGGTGCCGTTGGCGCTGGTTTGATCTGCCCGGATACCGGCACCAAACTTGAGGCGCTCGGGTATCAGCGTCCAGTCGTCGTGGACGAAAATGCCCGTGTTGCTTTGGGTATATGAGCGCCCGGCAATGGCGATGTAGGGCTCGTTCGTGGTGATTTCGTCACTTGAGCTACGGTAGCTCAGTCCCCAGAGGATGTCGTGGCGCCCAATGGCATAGCGGCCTTGATAGTCGAGGTCGACGGTGTTCCGGCTCTCGGCGAGGAACTCGGTGATGCTGACACCTGATCGCGTAAACGATGCCTGGAGGGAGGATTCGATACCCGAGTCACTCAGCCAGCGGTAGCGTCCGACCAGGCTTTCACTATGCGCATCTTGCTGGGGCGTCAATTTCGAAAGCGTGAGTGTCGGGACGAAGTTTGGTTGGGTGTTCCAGGCGTCGTTTAATTTTGAACGCGAGGCGTTGGCCCAGATGCTCATGTCGCGACCGCCACCGATATCGTGGTCGAGCCGAAAATCGATGACTGCGCTATTCAGGCGATCTGCGCTCTCTCCCGATTGGTCAGCGAGCTTGGACGGTTCGATGTGCCGGCCTTGCGCCGAGAGTTTCCAGCTTGTGCTGTCGCTGGTTGCCTGGCCGATACGGGCGTAGAGATCACCCGTACCCTTACTGCCGCCAGTCACGTTGATTGCGCCGCCAGTCTGGTTTCGCGTGTGCTTGCTAATGATGTTGATGACGCCGTTGACCGCGTTGGCACCCCACATGACGCCGCCGGCGCCGCGAATGATCTCGATGCGCTCGATGTCGTCGAGCGGGATCGGATCAAGTTCCCAGATGACACCAGCAAACAGGGGGTGATAGATGCTACGGCCGTCGATCAAAACTTGCAGCTTGGTGGCAAAGCGACCATTGAAGCCGCGGGCGGTTACGGCGTAACGGCCATTGTCGATCTGGGCGACTTCGATGCCGGGGGCCATGCGCAGTACATCGGGCAGGCTCTGTGCGCCGGAGCGGCGGATGTCATCGGCGGAAATGACGAAGGCGGCAGCAGGAACATCGGCAAGGCTCTGACTCTTGCGCGAGACCGATGTAATGTCGGTCTTGACCAGATCTTCGAGGCTGATGTCGTCGAGGCTTTCGCCGGCTGCGTGTAGGCCCGGGGAGAAGGCTGCGAGGAGGGCGATCCAGAGGGACGCTCGTTTCATGATTTTTCCTTGCCGACCAAATCCGTAATGAATTTAATGAATTTGTCGAATATACACTAAATGTCGGTTGTTGGTGAATCGATAATAAATACTGCCTTGCTTATGATATGTAACAGATAAATAATTTATGTGACGAATTTATCAATTTGATGCATGCGGAGAAAAATTCTGTCGCGCTGAAGGGGGCGTGTCTTTTCCGCCCTTGGATCCCGCAATTGCTGCGGTCAACGGCAAAAAACAGCTAAAAATGAAAACTGAAGTGGCTCAGGCGAGCAGAGCGACCGCCTTGATCTGGGCGCTGAGCGCGAGGCCGGGGCAAATACCGAGGCTTTCGGCTGATCGTTTGGTGATACGGGCGAGCAAAGGCGCGCCGCCTACGTCCAGTTTGACCAGCACATGGCCCGGCGTATCGGTGGGCGCCAATTCAATGACGATGGCGCTGACGCAGTTGAGGATGCTGCTCTGTACTTGCGGTGTCAGTGCCAGGCTGACATCGCGGGCGTGGATGCGGCAGCGCAGTGGCGTGCCGATCGGTTCGTGGCGGTGCGAAACGTAAATTTTGCCGCCAGGGAACTCAAGGCGGGTCAGTTCATCGGCCTCGTGCTCGGCGACGGCGGCTTCGATAACGACGCCCGCATCGTCGGCAAAGGTGGCTGGCAGGTCGATGCGACTCAACACGCTGTTGAGCGGGCCGCTGGCAACCGCCCGGCCTTCGTCCAGCAAAACCAGATGGTCAGCCAGGCGTGCAACTTCATCCGGTGCATGACTGACGTAAATGATCGGAATCGCCAGCTCGTGGTGCAGGCGTTCGAGATAGGGCAGGATTTCGAGCTTGCGCTTAAGGTCGAGCGCGGCCAGCGGTTCGTCCATCAGCAAAATCCTGGGTTCGGCCAGTAGTGCGCGGGCGATGGCGACGCGCTGGCATTCTCCGCCGGAGAGCTGTTTTGGCGAACGGTCGAGCAGATGCACGATGCCAAGCAGGCTGGCAATTTCCGATAAGGAAAAACGGGGTTCGACGCGGGCGGCGCGTTTTTGGCCAAATTGCATATTGCCGCGCACCGACAAATGGGGGAACAGGCTGGCTTCCTGAAATACAAGGCCGATCGCCCGCCGGTGTGGTGGCACAAAATGATGGCGCCGCTCATCCTGCCAGACCTCGTCGCCCAGCGCGAAATACGCTTCCGGCGCCCGTTCCAGTCCGGCCATCGCACGCAGGCAAGTTGTTTTGCCCGAACCGGAGTGCCCGAACAAGGCGGTGATGCCGCGGCCCGGCAGGCTCAGGTCGACATCCAGCGTGAAGCTTCCGCGGTCAACCCGGAATTTTGCCGAAATTTGAAAAGTCATGCCGCGTTCCGCCGCGCCGGGTTGAAGGTATACAGCGCCATCAGCACGACAAAACTGAACAACACCATGCCACCAGCAAGCCAATGCGCCTGAGTGTATTCAAGCGCTTCAACGTGGTCGTAAATCTGTACCGAAACGACGCGGGTCTTCTCGGGAATATTGCCGCCAATCATCAGCACGATGCCGAATTCACCGACCGTGTGTGCAAAGCCAAGGATGGCGCCGCTCAGAAAACCCGGTTTGGCCAGTGGCACGGCCACTGACCAGAAGGTATCCCACGGGCTGGCGCGCAGCGTCGCGGCAACTTCCAGCGGCCGTTCGCCAATGGCCTCAAAAGCGTTCTGGATCGGCTGCACAACAAAGGGGAGCGAATAAAAAACCGAGGCAACGACCAGCCCGGGAAAGGTGAAGGGCAGCAAACCGAGACCGAGAGCTTCAGTCAGCTGCCCGACCGGCCCGTGCGGCCCCATCACTACGAGCAGGTAAAAGCCGATCACCGTTGGCGGCAAAACCAGTGGCAGCGCAACAACTGCGCCAATGGCACCCTTGAAAACAGAACGGGTGCGGGCCAGCCACCACGCGATTGGCGTGCCAATGACGAGCAGCAGCAAGGTCACCACAGTGGCCAGCTTGAAGGTCAGCCAGACGGCGGCGAAATCAGCGGAATACACGGCACTTTCCATGATCTAGGCTGGAATAGAAGGTCACCCAGTTTACACATGCTTGCCGCGGCTGCGGTATCCAAGATTGATTGGGTGCGACGACTGGCGCGCGGATCGCAAAAATTCGGACTGACCATGCGGTCAACCGGAACTTTCAAAAAAATTTGAGCGCCGTCTGGATGGCTGCTGATCTCGTCTGCAATGCGATGTGAATTCGTTCACAGACGGATCAGTTGGGTCGGCCCAGAATGAATTCGTCGAATACCGGAAAGCAAAGGAAAAAAACATGGCCGTCTCGAATGTCACCGTAGCCAACCCCCAGCCTGCCGGCAAAGAGGATGCGCGGGTGCCCAACGAGATCGAATTGTCCATGTTCAGCCTGCGGGATACCTTGAGCGGTATTACAGTTCGCGACGCGAACTTCAGCGAGTTTCTGGCCGTACTTAAAAAGAACGGCACGCTGGTCGCTAAACCTAACTGACACTACCCGCAGCAACTGCAGGGTGGTGCCCATGGGCAGGATCGAACTGCCGACCTCTCCCTTACCAAGGGAGTGCTCTACCACTGAGCCACATGGGCGGTCTGGCGTCCTGGCAGCAACGTAACAATCTAAAAGGCTTTGGTTACGTTTTTCTCTGATTTTATCTTTTGGATAGCGTCAGAAATACCGCCAGTTGCAATCTGCTCGAGTGTTTGAAACTTTACGCGACTGGTGATCGTGTTCGAGCGGGGCGCATTGTAGCAGCGCAATCGTGGTCGCGCTTGCCTGCATTCAAAAAAATGGCATTTCAAGAATTGAAGCCGGACATGCCGGCCGTTCCCATGGGAACAACACAGCCGGAACATCACAACCCAGTCGCAGAAAGTCGAGGGAATCTATCTCGGAACTCTCGGCGAACCTGAACCTCGTGAGGCTAGGGATGAGGATTCTGTAATTAGGGGATTTCCGAATTTGAAAACTACGCCAGATCAGTCGACAATGCCGTAGTTTCCCGGTCAGGATTCATCCCGACGGACGTTTTTTTCGAACGCAGTTGCCGTAAAAACAAGAATTCAATCATTCACGAGAACGCCCATGCATCGTTTGTTGCCCACGCTACTCTTGCTTCCGGTTGCAGCTTTTGCGGCCGATGGTCTGCCATCTGTCGGCGGTATCCCCGTCGATTTCATACTCTTCGGCCTGACCCTGCTCGGTGTCGCGCTGTTCCATCATGCAACTCTCTACGTTGCACTGACTGGGCTGTTTACCATCAGCCTTTACAAGATCATGTTCACCGGTTTCAAGACTGGCGCTGGCGTTGCCGGCTTCATCGGGCTGCTCGGCCATGAGTGGGTGACGGTTGCCAACCTGTTCTGCTTGCTCACTGGCTTCGCGCTGCTCGCCCGCCATTTCGAGAAGAGCCATGTGCCAGTCATCCTGCCCAAGTATTTGCCGGACGACTGGAAGGGCGCTTTCGTCATGCTGGTCATGGTCTTCGTGATTTCCAGCTTCCTCGACAACATTGCTGCCGCGCTGATCGGCGGCGCCATGGCGCACCAGTTGTTCAAGGGCAAGGTGCACATCGGTTACCTCGCCGCCATCGTCGCTGCATCCAATGCCGGCGGTTCCGGTTCGGTGGTTGGCGATACGACGACGACCATGATGTGGATCGACGGCATCAGCCCGGTTCAGGTGTTCGACGCCTACGTCGCGGCTGGCGTCGCGCTGCTGATCATCGGCTACTTTGGCGCCAAGCAGCAGCATGCCTACTCGCCGATCATCAAGCGCGCGCACGCCCATACCCATGTCGACTGGGGCCGCATCTTCATCGTGGCCACCATGCTGGTTTTCGCTGTCGCCACCAATATCACCATCAACATCAAATTCCCGGCGCTGGCCGAACACTTCCCCTTCATAGGCGTCGCCGTCTGGGTGGCGATCATCCTGACCATCCCGGTGCGTCGCCACGACTGGGAACTGATGCCGGAAACCATCAAGGGTTCGATCTTCCTGCTCTCGCTGGTGCTTTGTGCCTCGATGATGCCGGTCGAAGCACTGCCGCCAGCTTCGTGGCAGTCGGCTTTCGTGCTGGGCTTCGTCTCTGCCGTCTTCGACAACATTCCGCTCACCGCGCTGGCGCTGCGTCAGGGTGGTTTCGACTGGGGTTTCCTGGCTTACGCAGTCGGCTTCGGCGGTTCGATGCTGTGGTTCGGTTCATCGGCAGGTGTCGCGCTCTCCAACATGTACCCGGAGGCCAAGTCGGCCGTTCAGTGGCTCAAGCACGGCTGGCACGTTGCTGTTGCTTACGTGGTTGGCTTCATGGTCATGCTGGCCGTGCTCGGCTGGCATCCTGACGCCGGCCACAAGAAAGTGGCCGCGCCAGTGGCTGTTGAGGCACCGGCATTGCCGCCTGTGCCGGCACAATAGGAAATGTTGCGGTCAACAGCCTGAAACGGCAAAAAATGTAGAAAGGTGGCTCAGGCCACCTTTTTACATTTTGCGGAAGGACTTTTCGGGTCTTTGAGCGTAGCAATTTCGTCAGTATTGTCCCGCACCATCTTACCGTCATTCATGATGGTGAGCACTGTGGGACGAACGCAGAAACAAAAAACCCCGCCGGGGCGGGGTTTTGTAACTTCATGACCGGTCATGAAGTAAATGTCTGGTGCGTCCTGACGGGCTCGAACCGCCGACATTCTGCGTGTAAGGCAGACGCTCTACCAACTGAGCTAAGGACGCAAGGGGCGCGAATTATAACCAATATCTGTCGTGTGAAAAAGCATATTCGCTCAGAAATTGAGGGTCATTTTCTCATGGATGCAAAAAGGGCATCTCTGCATGGCAGAAAAGCGTAGTTACTCAAGATTGTTGGTCGTGATTTTGCCATTTATACTTTGCTTTGGTGTTTTCTGATAACCTCGGCGGTGAAATGCACGACAAAGATTCTTCCGCTTCCCCGTCCATTGCCCTGCCGCCATTGCGGCTGTCCGAGCTGATTTCGGCGCTCAGTCATGCACTGGATATTACCGAGGGGCAGCCGGAAGGACATTGCGTTCGTTGCTGCTGGATCGGTATGCACATCGGCCGCCGTATTGGCCTGCCTGATGACGAATTATGGGGGCTGTATTACACCCTGTTGCTGAAAGACCTGGGTTGCAGCAGCAACGCAGCGCGCATCTGCGAGTTGTATCTGACTGACGATCTTGCATTCAAGCGCGATTTCAAAACAGTGGGCGATAGCCTGCCGCAGGTGCTCAACTTTGTGCTCAAGCATACTGGCCTCAAGGCGCCACTGGCTGAGCGCTTTCGTAGCGTGTTGACGATTTTCCGCTCCGGCGACGAGGTGGCTCAGGAGTTGACCAGCACCCGCTGTCAGCGTGGCGCCGAAATTGCCCGCCTACTTCGTTTTCCCGAGCATGTGGCGGCCGGAATTTATAGTCTTGATGAGCATTTCAATGGGCAGGGCAGGCCGCAGCGGCTGGCGGGCGAGGCGATTTCGCTCTATTCGCGCATTGCCTTGCTGGCGCAGGTGCTTGACGTTTTTCACACGGCAGGCGGGCCGCAGGCGGCGCTGGATGAAATCCGGCAGCGTTCCGGTAGCTGGTTTGATCCGCGCCTGGTTGATGCCGCTGAACACGTGGCCGAGAGCGATGCCTTCTGGACTACCCTGGCGTCACCGGACATCACCGATGCCGTGCTTGCGCTGGAACCGGCGACTCACATGGTGGCGCTGGATGATGATTACCTCGATGATATTGCGACCGCCTTCGGTCAGGTCGTCGACTCGAAAAGCCCCTACACCGCGGGCCACAGTTCCCGTGTCGCGCTGTATACCGACATGATCGCCGAAGAGCTTGGCTTTTCTCTGGAGCGTCGTCGCTGGCTGAAGCGCGGCGCGCTGCTGCACGATGTCGGCAAGCTCGGTGTCAGCAACAGCATTCTCGACAAGCCGGGCAAGCTCGATGCGGACGAGTGGGTGGCGGTTCAGGCGCATGCGATGTACACCGAAACCATTCTGTCGCGCATTGATGCGTTTTCAGAGCTGGCCCGGGTGGCGGCGGCACACCATGAGCGGCTGGACGGCAAGGGTTATCCGCGCGGCCTCATGGCAGACGATATTTGCCTCGAAACGCGGGTCATCACCACCGCCGATATTTTTGATGCAATCACGGCCGAACGCCCCTACCGCGGCGCCGTGCCGATCCCGAAGACGCTGGAGATGATGGCCGAAAACGTTGGCACAGCCATCGATGCTCGATGTTTTGATGCCCTGAAACAGGCACTTGCCCGCCTGCCGGACTGCGTGTTGTCCTGATTCCCCGTAAAATACGCCCTTTGTTCGCCGGCCTGCCCGGATAAGGTTCCATTCGCATGACTATTCAACAAAAAGTGCCGACCGTCGGCTTCGTTTCCCTCGGTTGCCCGAAGGCCTCTTCCGACGCCGAGCGCATCCTGACCAAACTGCGTGCCGAAGGCTACGAAATTTCGCCGAGCTACGACAATTCCGATCTCGTCATCGTCAATACCTGCGGCTTCATTGATGCCGCCGTGGAGGAGTCGCTCGACGCCATCGGCGAGGCCCTGAACGAAAACGGCAAGGTCATCGTCACCGGCTGCCTCGGCGCCAAGGGTGACATCGTGCAGACGACGCACCCGGCCGTGCTGGCCGTGACCGGCCCGCATGCGGCTGACGAGGTGATGGGCATTGTTCATCAGCACTTGCCGAAGCCGCATGACCCTTACACCGATCTCGTGCCGCCGCAGGGTGTGCGCCTGACGCCGGATCATTTTGCCTATCTGAAAATTTCCGAAGGCTGCAACCATAGCTGCACTTTCTGCATCATCCCTTCGTTGCGCGGCCCGCTGGTTTCGCGCCCGGTTGGCGACGTGCTGGCCGAAGCTGAAAACCTGGCTCGTGCTGGCGTGAAGGAAATTCTCGTCATTTCGCAGGACACCAGTGCCTACGGCGTTGATCTCAAGTACCGCACCGCCTTCTGGGGTGGCAAGCCGGTCAAGTCGCGCCTGAAAGAGTTGTGCGAGGCGCTGGCCAGCTTCGGCATCTGGGTTCGTTTGCATTACGTTTACCCTTACCCGTCGGTAGACGACGTTATTCCGCTGATGGCCGAGGGCAAGATCCTGCCTTACCTCGACGTGCCGTTCCAGCACGCTAGCCCGAGGATTCTGAAGGCCATGAAGCGCCCGGCCTCGGCCGAGAACACGCTGGAACGTATCGCCAAGTGGCGCGACATCTGCCCGGAAATCGTCATCCGTTCGACCTTCATCACCGGCTTCCCGGGTGAAACCGACGAGGATTTCGATCAGCTGATCCAGTTCCTCGAAGACGCCAAGCTCGACCGCGTTGGCGCTTTCGCCTACTCGCCGGTCGAAGGTGCAAAGGCCAACGAATTGGGTGAACTGCTGCCGGAAAATGTTCGCGAAGACCGCCGCCGCTGGTTGATGCAGGTGCAGGAAGACATCTCCGCCGACAAGCTGGCGGCCAAGATCGACACGGTCATTCAGGTGCTGGTCGACGAAGTGGACGAAGAAGGCACCATCGCCCGCTCCAAGGCTGATGCGCCGGAAATCGACGGGCTGGTTTACCTTGATGGCCATTTCGATGCCCAGCCGGGTGACTTCCTGCAGGTCAAGGTCATCGATGCCGACCATCACGACCTCTACGCCCAGGTCGTCTGACCTGATCGCAACTCTGGCCGCGCAGTTGGCCAAAGCAGTCGGCGCCGCGCAGGTGCTGACTGATCCGGCCGATCTCGCCCCGTTGCTCACCGACTGGCGTGGCCGCTACCACGGCGCCGCGCGCTGCGTCGTCCGTCCCGGCAGCACTGCCGAAGTGGCTGCGGTGGTCACGGCCTGTGTTGAGGCTGGCGTGCCCATCGTGCCGCAAGGCGGCAACACCAGCCATTGCGGCGCGGCAACGCCGGACGGGAGCGGGGCGGCGGTGGTCTTGAGTTTGACTCGGCTGAACCGCATTCTTACGGTCGACCCGAAAAACAACACAATTTCTGTCGAAGCCGGCTGCACCCTCGCCGCCGTGCAGGAAGCAGCGCGTGCCGTCGACCGGCTGTTTCCATTGGCGCTGGCTTCGCAAGGCAGCTGCCAGATTGGCGGCAATCTTTCCACCAATGCCGGCGGAGTGCAGGTGCTGCGCTACGGAAATACGCGTGAACTGACCCTCGGACTCGAGGTCGTGCTGCCCAGCGGCGAGATTTGGAACGGGATGCGCGGCCTGCGCAAGGACAACACCGGCTACGATTTGAAACAGATGTTTATCGGGGCCGAGGGCACGTTGGGCGTCATCACTGGCGCCGTGCTCAAGTTATTTCCGTTGCCGAAAACACAGCTGACTTGCTGGCTGAACGTGGGATCGCCGGATGCTGCGGTCAACCTGATAAATGCCGCAAAAACGCAATTTGATGCCCAGCTTACGGCTTTTGAATTGGTCTCGGAAACCGCGCTCGGCCTGGTCTTGAGCCATATTCCCGACACCCAGCGGCCAACGGAGGCTTCGCCCTGGTACGTGCTGGCTGAATTTTCCGATGCCGACCCGGTGGCCCTCGAACAATGGCTGGCGGCGCGGCTGGAGAGCGGGGAGGTCAGCGATGGGGTCATCGCTCAGTCAGCCCTGCAGGCGAAAAAACTGTGGGCGTTGCGCGAAAATATTTCCGAGGCGCAGAAGATCGAAGGCGTCAGCATCAAGCATGACGTGTCGGTGCCGGTTGCCAGTATTCCCGAGTTCCTGACGCGTGCGGATGCGGCGCTGAGCAAGGCATTTCCGGGGATTCGCTTCGTTAGCTTCGGCCACGTTGGCGATGGCAATCTGCACTACAACCTGTCGAAGGCCAACAAGCAGGAAAACAGCCAGTTCATCGCCAGTCAGCCCGACGTCAATCGCATCGTGCATGACATCGTTCATGCGCTGAATGGTTCGATTTCAGCCGAGCACGGCATTGGCCAATTGAAACGCGAGGAGCTGCTGCGCTACAAGAGCCCTGTTGAAATGGCCCTGATGCGAACGATCAAACAGGCACTCGACCCAAGCGGCTTGATGAACCCCGGCAAGGTGCTATAAGCGCCTACAGCATCAAGGCGATCAGGCACCGATGCTATTGTCTGCCGTGTGACCTTCGGGAGATTCGAGGGGCAGGCTGAAGCGGAAGGTGCTGCCCTTACCCGGCTCGCTGTCGATGCGCAGTTCGCCGCCCATCAGTGCCAACAGCTTGCGCACTATCGGTAGCCCAACGCCTATCCCGCCAAAGCGGCGGTTATGGGACCCATCGCCCTGCGTCAGCACGCCGCCGCCGATCAATTGAAGCTGTTCCGGAGACATGCCGGGGCCGGTATCGCAAATGCTGAATTCAATCAGCACGCCTTGTGGCTGTTCCTCCAGTAGCTGCGCCTTGACGCTGACGCTGCCGCGATCGGTGAATTTGATTGCATTGCCGACAAGATGCTGAAAAACCTGTTGCAGGTGGGGCAGGTCTCCAACCAGGATTTCCGGTAAGCGATCATCGGTGTCTTTCGCCAAGGTCAGTCCTTTGGCGAGTGCTGCCCGACTTTGCGACGAGAGCATGCCATCAAGCAATTCGCTCACCGCGAATGGTGCCGGGCTGAATTTGACGTGCCCCGCTTCGAGTGCCGACAGTTGAATCAGGTGTTCGATGAGCTCCATCAGTTGGTTGGCTGAGTCGCGTAGCGGATCCAGTAGCGATTTCTGATCATCATTTAGCGCCTCGAGACTGAGCAGTTCGGAAAAGCCGAGAATGCCATTCATCGGGGTCCGAAGCTCGTGGCTGATGTTGGCCAGGAATTCAGTTTTGGCGCGGTCCGAGCGTTCGGCTACCGTCCGGGCTTTCTCCAGATTGTCGAGCAGGCCGTCCTTTTCGTGCTCAAGGCGAAAAGTTTCGTGCAGGGTATCGTGAAAGAAATCAGCACTGCGTGTTATCCCCGCCAAAAAGAACAGGCCCATCAGGCTGAAGGCAATGTGCAAGGTATCGGTGCCGGCAGTGCCAATGACAACGGCGAGCACAATAGGCCAGGCGTAGCTGCGAAATATGACGCGATCTGCCGCCAGGAAAGGCACCGCGCCGGCCACTATGCCGGCCATCGCAACGGCGGTGAACAGCTGTAACTGCGTATCGCTTTGGACCATCAGAAACAAGCCGCCGCTCGCCCAGATGATGCTGGCTACGATCACGCTCCGATGGGCGCGCTGTCGCCACCGCCCGGCGTTGGCGATTCTGGTGGCGGCATCTTCGGCCTGGTACTGCGCCGCCTGCCAGATGCGAAAGCCTGCAATCGCAATGGCCGCCAGCAACCAGGCATAAATATTGGCATTGCCTTGAAGCGCTACCCACACCCATGTCAGCGCAGAGGCGGTGACAATGGAAAAAACCTGCCCCATCCATAGATTGCGATAGAGCAGCTCAACACGGCGGCTAAGGATGAATGGATCAGAGGCCAGGTTCAATTGAGCGCCTTTCCTTCGCTGCAGGCAAACAACGCAGCAACGTCTTCCGGACTGAAACGGTAATCGCGGTTGCAGATATCGTCGCGGATCAGAATTTCGCCGTGCTCGGCCAGGATGGTTTCAGCATCGGCCCGACCCAGGCTGCGGATCATGTCGCTCACCTTCGCCCGGTCTTCCGGGCAGTGATAGACGATCGGGCGCGGGTCGTAGATCCGGATACCGCGCTGATCCATGTCTTCATGGAAGAGACGGGTGAGCAGGCTTTCGGTATCCAGTTCGAGCAATTCGGCAGGCTTTACTGTTGACGCCAGATGGGTAATTCGCAGCCAGCCGTCTTCATCGTGCTGATCGGCGGCCGGCATTTTTTGCAGAAAGAGGCAGGCGGCCGCTTTCGGCGCAGCGGTGGCGAACAGGCGTGACGGCTGTTGCTCGGATTGTTCGAGGTAGTGCTCGAAAATGGCCGCAATACTGTCGCCGACCATTGGCACGTAGCTCTGGTAAGGCTGGCGGGCATCCGGCATGTCCAGGCTCATCATCAATTGGCCGCCTTGGTGGGCACCGAGCAGCTCTGGAACGGGGGCCGGCAGGACGACCGGATTGCTGCGCGCCATGCCGCGCATTTGCAGCTGTTCGTTGCAATCCATGACCAGCAGCTGGATCGGGCCATTGCCGCGCAATTGCAGCGTGAGGCGGCCAGGCTGCTTGAGCTGGCCGGCGATCAGCGCGGTGACGGCAGCCGTCTCGCCCAGCAACTGTGCCACCGTCGGCTGATACTCGCGCCCCGCCTGCATTTGCTGCCAGGCGTCACCGAGACGAACCACGGCACCGCGAATGTCGAGGCCTTCGAAGATGAATCGGCGGACGAAGCTGTCGCTCATTTCAATTGGGCCGCGTAGTTTTCGGGAGAGAAGCCGACAAGAAGCATGCTACCGGTGTCGAGCACCGGACGCTTGATCAGACTGGGGTATTGCGCCATCAATTTCAGGGCTTTTTCCCGGTCGACCGCAGAACGCTCTTCATCAGTCAGTTTTCGCCACATCAGGCCGCGCGTATTGAGCAGCTTT
This sequence comes from uncultured Rhodocyclaceae bacterium, assembly GCA_907163225.1. GTDB lineage: Bacteria > Pseudomonadota > Gammaproteobacteria > Burkholderiales > Rhodocyclaceae > Azonexus. Next base: position 247,216 of record OU015322.1, read on the forward strand.
TCCCAGCCGGAACGGCTATCCCACTCGGGCAGATTGGCCTCGGCAATGCCGACTTTTTTATAGTCGATGAACTCGTAGGGGACACCGTTCTCGGTCAGCCAAGTCATGGCTTTTTTCATGGTGTCGCAGTTCTTGATGCCGTAAACCCTGATCATCCTATTTCCTTAACTTGGCAAAGGCGCTTGCCATTGCATTGCCGGCCGGTGCCGGGCCGCTGCTACGCTGCTGCTGTTGCGGGCGATTCTGACTATTATTACCGCGGGCCGCCGGCGCACCGTCGTGACGTTTTGCCTGGCTCGGCTCATCACCCATGCGCATGGTCAGCGCGATGCGTTGGCGTTGCAAGTCTACTTCAAGCACCTTGACCTTGACTATCTGGCCGGCCTTGACGATGGAGTGCGGATCCTTGACGAAGGTGTTGGACAGCGCCGAGACGTGCACCAGGCCGTCCTGGTGCACGCCGATGTCGATGAAGGCACCGAAGGCGGCGACGTTGGTGACGACGCCTTCCAGAATCATGCCCGGACGCAGGTCGCCGACTTTTTCGACGCCGTCGGCAAAGGTTGCCGTCTTGAACTCGGGGCGCGGGTCGCGGCCGGGTTTTTCCAGTTCCTTGAAAATGTCCTGGACGGTCGGCAGGCCGAAGCGGTCGTCGGTGTATTTTGACGGGTTCAGGCCGTTGAGAGCGCGGCTGTCGCCGAGGATTTCCTTGATCGGTTTTTTCAGGTCGACCATGATCTTTTCGACCACCGGGTAGGCTTCCGGGTGCACTGACGAGCTGTCGAGCGGGTTGTCGCCGTTCGGCACGCGCAGGAAGCCGGCAGCTTGTTCGAACGTCTTGTCGCCGAGGCGTGGCACCTTTTTCAAGGCCTCACGCGAGCCGAAAGCACCGTTGGCGTCGCGGTAGCTGACGATGTTGGCGGCGAGCCCGGCCGACAGCCCGGAAATGCGGGCGAGCAACGGCACCGAGGCGGTATTGACGTCGACGCCGACGGCATTGACGCAGTCTTCGACGACGGCATCGAGGTTGCGCGCCAGCTTGGTCTGCGAGACGTCGTGCTGGTACTGGCCGACGCCGATGGATTTCGGGTCGATCTTGACCAGTTCGGCCAGCGGGTCCTGCAGGCGGCGGGCAATCGAGACGGCGCCGCGGATCGAGACGTCGAGGTCGGGGAATTCCTTGGCGGCGAATTCAGAAGCGGAATAGACCGAGGCGCCGGCTTCGGAGACGACGATCTTCTGCAGCCGCGCTTCCGGGTAGCGCTTCATGACGTCCTGCACCAGCTTGTCGGTTTCGCGGCTGGCCGTGCCGTTGCCGATGGCGACCAGGCTGACCTGGTGCTTGGCGGCCAGGCGGCCGATGGTGGCGATCGACCCATCCCAGTCGCAGCGCGGCTCGTGTGGGTAGATGGTGGCGTGGTCGAGCATTTTTCCGGTGGCGTCGACGATGGCCAGCTTGCAGCCGGTGCGGATGCCGGGATCGACGCCCATCGTCACGTGCTGGCCGGCCGGGGCGGCGAGCAGCAAATCCTTCAAATTTTTGCCGAAGATGCGGATGGCTTCTTCTTCGGCGCGCTCGCGCAGTTCGTTGACCAGTTCCAGTTCGAGGTGGGTGAAGACCTTGATCTTCCAGGTCCAACGCACGGTGTCGCTCAGCCATTTGTCGGCCGGACGGTTTTGCGGCTTGATGCCGAAGCGGACGGCGATGCGCTGCTCGCAGGGATTTTGGGTGGACTGTGGGCCGGGCTTGGTGCCCTGTTCATCGAGTTCGGAATCGAGCACCAAAGCAACGCTGAGGAAACCTTCGTTACGGCCGCGAAGCAGGGCGAGGGCGCGGTGCGACGGCATGTTGGCGATGGCTTCGGCGAAGTCGAACCAGTCGCGGAACTTGGCGCCTTCCAATTCTTTGCCTTCTACGACGGTTGACCGCAGCAGGCCGTGTTCCTTCAGGTACTCGCGCAATTGCCCGAGTAGCTCTGCATCCTCGGCGAATTTTTCCATCAGGATCTGGCGGGCGCCGTCGAGGACGGCCTTGGTGTCAGCGAAACCCGCTTCGGCGTTGAGGTACTTTTCGGCTTCGTCATCCGGCGTCAGGTTCGGGTCTGCGAGCAGGCCGAGCGCCAGCGGCTCGATGCCGGCTTCGCGGGCGATCTGGGCCTTGGTGCGGCGTTTCTGTTTGTACGGCAGGTAGAGGTCTTCAAGGCGCTGCTTGGTTTCGGCGTCGCTGATCTCGGCTTTCAGTTCCGGGGTCAGTTTTCCCTGTTCTTCGATGCTGGCGATGATGGCCGTGCGGCGTTCTTCGAGGTCGCGAAGATAAGTCAGGCGTTCTTCCAGGTTGCGCAGCTGGGTGTCGTCCAGGCCGTCGGTAGCTTCCTTGCGATAGCGCGAGATGAAGGGAACGGTGGCGCCTTCGTCGAGCAGGGCGATGGCGGCGTTAACCTGGGCCGGGCGGACGCCGAGTTCGAGGGCAATGCGATGTTCAATCGGTGGCAGCATGAGGTTCGGTGTTGCTAAAGAAGGGGGTGGACTATGCGTAATAGCGCCGGAAAATACAACCGTGGCCGCTTGGTGTAGGATTGCGCAGATATATTCAAAAAGTGTTCCATTTGCGAGGAGGAATAAAAATGAAGGTTGAAACCTACCTGTTTGGTGCAGTTGAAGTCAGCCCGGAGAAAATTATCCATTTTCCGAACGGCCTGGTCGGCTTCGAGCAGAGTAAACGCTTCATGCTGGCGCACGAGGAAAGCAAGGAGCACCCCGCCAGCTACACGCTGCAATCGCTGGATGAGCCGGCGCTGGCGTTCCAGATTGTTGATCCGACGACCATGGGCTTCGATTACGAATTGGCACTGAATGACGCTGAGAATGCGCTGCTGCAGTCGCCGGCGCCGGAAGATGTGGCTGTGATGCAGGTTCTTTTCAGAAACGACGAGGGCGGCAAGGCAGTCATTACCCCTAATTTGCGCGCCCCGCTGGTGATCAATACCCGCGCCCGCGTGGGAATCCAGAAGGTGATGGAAAACCTGCGTCCGAACATCATTCTGTCCAACCTGGCTAGCGCCGTCTGAGCGACGCCTGACCGGGCAATAGCGCGGGGCTGCGGCCCCGCGTTGTCGTTTACAGCGGGGAGATCTGGTCGCGGTAGCGTCTGGCGTTGTCGACGTAGTGTTCCGCTGATTTTTTCAGCTTGGCGACGTCATCCTCGGTGAGTTCTCGCACCACCTTGCCTGGCGAGCCGACGATCAGCACGCGATCCGGAAAGACCTTGCCTTCGGGGATCAGCGTGTTGGCACCGACGATGCAGCCCTTGCCGATCACCGCCCGGTTGAGGATGACCGAGCCGATGCCGATCAGGCTGCCATCGCCGACCGCGCAGCCATGCAGCATGACGAGATGGCCGACGGTGACGTTGTTGCCAATGTGCATCGGCACGCCTTCGTCGGTATGTAGCACTGAGCCGTCCTGGATATTCGTGTTGTCGCCGATGTGGATCGGATCATTGTCGCCGCGCAGGGTGGCGTTCCACCAGATCGAACTGTTGGCGCCGAGATGCACGTCGCCGATCACCGTGGCATTGGGGGCAATCCAGGCGTCGTCGCCGACTTGCGGTTGGCGGTCGCCGAGGCGGTAGCAGGGCATGGGGGTTCCTTGTAAAGTTTGAAAATTGGCGACTTTTTCCAGTTGACCGTAGCAAAACCGGTTAGCCGTACGCTTCGCCTATTTTACCGGCGAAGCGTCTTTTGCTTAGCTGCAGTACTCGCGCCAAGCGCCGCGCCCCGATTTTTTGACCTGATAAAGCGCTTCATCGGCCTGGCGGATGAGGGCCGGCACGTTGTCGGCGTGTTCGGGATAGTAGCTCCAGCCAAGGCTCAGTCCGACGCAAACCGGTTGCGCCAAACAGAGATCGAACGGCTCGCTGATGCGCTCAACCAGTTGCTGGGCGACATTCACGATATCGTCGCGCCCGACGTCTTCGAGGACGATCAAGAATTCATCACCGCCCATTCGGGCGACCGTATCGGTTTCCCGCAGGTGTTCGCGCAGGCGCCCTGCAACGAGCTTGAGCAACTCATCGCCGATCGCGTGCCCCAGGCTGTCATTGACTGCCTTGAAGCCGTCCAGGTCGAGGAACATCACGGCGAACGGCCGCCCATCGCGGTGGGCGCGCTCCCAGGTTTTCTGGATTCGCGAATTGAACAGCAGGCGGTTGGGCAGGCCGGTCAGGGCATCGTAGTGGGCCAGGCGCTCGACGGCTGTCTCGACATGGTTCATGCGCCCCATGTCGGTCGTAATCCCGACATACTGAATCGGCTTCCCCTTGTGATCGCGAACGGTGCTGATCGACAACCATTCATGATAAATCTCGCCACCTTTCCGCCGATTCCAGATCGCCCCCTGCCATTCCCCTGTGTTGGCAATCGAGTCCCACATCCGCCGGTAGAAAAACTCGTCATGCCGTCCCGAACGAAGCATGCGCATATGCTGGCCGAGGACTTCCTTTTCCTGGTAGTCCGTGACCTTTTCGAAGGCTGGATTCACCGCAAGGATGCGGCAATCAATGTCGGTCACGACAATCGCTTCCTGGGTCGACTGGAACACCGTGTTGGCAATGTGCAGCTTGTCCTCTACGTCCTTGCGCAAGGTCGCATCGCGGACAACGCAGAGGGTTCCCTGCCGGTCATAGATTTCCAGCGGCGAAAGCATGACATCGACCGGAAACAGGCCACCATCCTTGCGGCGGCCGAATAGGTTGTTGCTGGCACCCATCGGGCGCGTCTGCGCTGCTCCCTGGTAACCCGTCCGGTAGTGGACGTGAGCCGAGGCGATGTCGCGTGGGGTCAGTGACTCCACCGGTTGCCCCAGAAGCTCATCCGGGGCGTATCCAAACAAATGCTCCAGCGCGCTATTTACATACAGGATTCGGCCGGCTGTATCGGCAACCAGCAGGCCATCGGGTACTGCCTCGAAAATTTTCTCAAATACCGGCATCCGTTAACGCATCGAAATACTTGCTTACAGTGGCGGAGGGGTTTCCAGCGGGAAGTATGCCCTGAGTGATATTTCAATAGGAGCGGAATTGCTTAACAAGGTTCCCGAGTTGTGAAACGCCGGCAGCGCCATCGCCGGCCGTAGCGCATCGGCTCAAGTTGCTGCTTTCGGTGCCGGCTGGCATGATCGACGCGGATTATTCCGAGGATTTGAAAATGAGCGATTTTTCCGGGTTGACCGCAGCACTGCTGGCATTCCGCGATGCCCGCGACTGGCGGCAGTTCCACTCGCTGCGTAACCTGATTACGTCACTGAATCTCGAAGCCGCGGAGTTACTGGAGCTGACCCAGTGGAAAACTGATGCTGAAATCGATGCGCTGCCAGCCGATCCGCAAGCCGCCGAGGCCCTGCGCGACGAATGCGCCGACATCCTGCTCTATTTGCTGTTGATTGCCGACACGGCCGGCATTGACCTGGCTGCTGCCGCCCGCGCCAAACTGGCCAAGAACGCCGTCAAATACCCGGTCGACAAAGCCTACGGCTCGCGGGCCAAATACACCGAATTAGGTTGATTCACTTTCCAGCGTGTATTTCGCGCCGTCGCCCTGAGCAAGCAGGGATGCCAGCGTGGGCAGCGTGTCGTGCAGCGTCTTTTCTAAAGTCCACGGCGGATTGATGATGAACATGCCGCTGCCGTGCATGCCAAAACCGTCGCGGGACGGGGCCTTGACCTCCAGCGATGCATGCAGCCAGTTGGTGGCCCCCAGGCGCTTCAGCTTGTCCGGCAACTGGCGGGACTCCTGTTTGCCGAGCATCGGGTACCACAGGGCGTAAGTTCCGGTGGCAAAGCGCTTCATGGCATCCTGCAGCGCCTTGATCACGGCGGTGTAATCACCCTTCGTTTCATAAGATGGGTCGATCAGCACCAGCGCGCGGCGTGGCGGTGGCGGCAGGATGGCCTTCAGGCCGGTGAATCCATCACCATCGGTGATCGCGACCTCGCGGCCACTGCCCTTGAAGCAATCCATCAGCAACTTGCCGTCGGTGCTATGCATTTCATAGAGCCGCAAGCGGTCGCTGTCGCGCAGCAACTGCCGGGCCAGCCAGGGCGAACCCGGATAGTGGCGCAACTGGCCACCCGGGTTGAGCATCTTGATGAAATCGAGGTAATTCAGCGCCGCCTTGGGTAGCCCCTTGGCTTCCCACAGGCGGCCGACGCCATCGCGATATTCGCTCAGTTTGGTGGCGTGGGCTGAGTCCAGCGCATAACGCCCGGCACCGGCATGGGTGTCGATGATCCAGAAAGGCGCAGGCTTTTCAGCCATGTATTCGGCGATCTCGATCAGGATGAGGTGTTTCAGCACGTCGGCGTGGTTGCCGGCGTGAAAGGCGTGGCGGTAGCTGAGCATTAAGGGGGATCAGTCAGGAAGCAGGTCTAGGGCGAAGAATTCTAGCCCCTCATTGGCTTCCATGCATGATCCAATTTGGCGATGTAATGTGCGTCCAGGCAATTTGACCTGGATTTTCTGGCCGGTTCGATAGGCGCCAGGGGCCGTGATCAGCCCGGCAAACTTGCCGTAGGCCGGCAGGGTGTGCATGAACACAGCCCGCCGTTCCGGGGTGTTCTCGGCAGAAATATCCACGACGCTGACTTGCGGTGACATCAACTGCAGGCCAACTTCCAGGCGAACATGCGACGACGTGATACGACGCACCAGACAGACGTGAATCTTGCTCGATTCACGCGGTTGCAAGGCAACGATTTCACCTGCGCCCATGCTGCTCTTGTCGCCCTTGATGTAACGCAGGCGGAAACCATCCGGGCTTTCGTCGATCAATGCCCATTCGCTGGAGGGAAAACCGCGGCCGTCGTAACGCGACGAGGAATCGACCGAACGGCGAGACAAGGCGTTCCCGTCGAGAAAGTTGATGACCGTGGAAAAACCGCTGATCAGGTCGCCGCGAGGGCGAAAGCGAGTCCGGCTGAAGCGGCGGGCGCTTTTGCCGCCGATCGCAACGCGCAGCGTCTGAAGCAAGGCGGGCGGTGCATCAAGATCAGGCTCAACGGCCTTGCCGGGGCGGCGCGTGAGATTTCGGTCGAGCGCCGCCAGCACCTCAGTGCAGTCGATCACCAGGCTGCCGAAAATTGAGGAGCCCGTTGGCAGGCGAGCCAGGGGATAGCCTGGAGTGCCTTCGTTCGGGCGAACCAGAAAACAGGATTCCGTCCCGTGGCTGCTCGCGTGGTTCGGAATGACTTCGCCAATCAGCGCATAGGCTGCGAGTTGGCGCGTGCAGATATTGATAACCTCCAACTCCGCTCGCGGCAGCTTGGTCGGTTCAAGATAGGCAAAAAGCAGGGCGCCGAGATACTCGTGTTCAATCGGTGCGGTTTCGCCATTGAGCGGCTTGGAACCCTGACCGCGGATCATCTGGTAGAGTTCGTGCAGCATTTGCCAGGAGCCGGCCGATGGCGTGGCATAAGCCCGGTAGGCCAGCAACTGGCGGCGGGAAATCATTGCCATGGCGCGTTGTATGCAACGATGCAACAGATGACTTAATGCGGCGCTAAGATGGCTTTTGTTGATACTGCGAGCGATGCCGGTGTAAGCAGCGGCCAGCCCCTTGAGCAGGTTGTCGGCGTGCAAAGCTTCGGTTGCCGCTTCAAGCGGCAAGGGGAGAACGGCGTGACTGATATTTTTTTCAAGGGTGGGTAATGCTTTTTCGGTCTCAAGGCGGGCCTCTTCCAGCAGCTTGAAACGCATGTGCATGTTCGATTCTCGGCCAATGCCGGGCAGAATGCTGCCAGCCAGCTTGATGACCGCTTGTTGCGGTGTCAGCCCGGCAGTGGAGTCAAGCAGACTCCGAGCCGCGGGATCACCTTTCCGTTCGGCGCCTGACTGGCCGAATGGAAAAAATTCGCGTAATCGATGCAGGGGATAGGCCATGATCTGCGGGTGATTTTTGACTGACGAATTATCCGGTAATTTGGCGCTGATTTCCGTGCTGAATTTCCGTTTTACTATACTTGGACGATGAATTTGACTGAACTACTGTTTCTTCTCCTGATGGCCTTTGGCGTCTGGTTCTGGCTGGACAGCCTGAAGGCAAGGGAAATTGGCGTGCTGGCTGCACGCAATGCCTGTCACGGCGAGGGTTTGCAATTCCTTGACGAAAGCGTGGTCGGAAATTCCTTGCGCCTGGCGCGTGATGATGCCGGGCGCCTCAAATTGCGCCGCGTCTATGGCTTCGAATACAGCGACACCGGCAACGACCGCCGCTCCGGCAGCGTTACCATGCTCGGCCACGACGTCGAAATTCTGCATGTCCGTCCCCACCTTTACGTGATTCCAAATATCCATGAAACCCTCCATTGAACCCATCGAATTCCACGGCATCGAAGCGCTGCGCCTGAGCGGCCCGCGCGGTGCTACTGCGGTCATCAGCAAACTTGGCGCGCAGGTGCTGTCCTGGGTTCCGCCGGACGGGCAGGAGCGCCTGTTTTTGTCCGAGAAGGCCATTTTTGACGGCAGCGTGGCAATTCGTGGCGGCGTTCCGGTTTGCTTTCCGCAGTTTGCGGAAATGGGCGACCTGCCCAAACATGGCTTCGTGCGCACCCGAGAATGGTCGCTGGGCGCGCAGCGTACCGGCGACGATTACGCCTTGGTTACGTTTGAACTGAGCAGCGACGATGCAACCAAGGAAATCTGGCCGCATGACTTTCACGCCGAGATGACCCTGATGCTTGAGGCCGATCGCATCGACATGGAATTCTGCGTCACCAACACGGGAGGCGCACCCTTCGAATTTACCAGCGCCCTGCATAGCTACCTGCGCGTCGAGCACGTCGAGAAAATTTCGCTGGAAGGCCTCTCCGGCCACGATTACCGCGATGCCATCGACGACGGCCTGGTATCCCGCGAAGAAATCACGGAGCTTGTCGTCGAAGACGAGATCGACCGCATTTATCACAACGTCAAGGCGCCGCAAGTCCTGCACAACGGCAAGCAAAGCCTTGCCATTCAGGGGCAGGGCTTTCCCGATGTGGTCGTCTGGAACCCGTGGGTTGATCGCTGTGCCGGTCTCAAGGATATGTCGGCCAATGGCTGGCGTCTCATGCTGTGCGTCGAAGCAGCGGCGACCCAGCCGATCACGCTGCCGGCCGGTGAGGAATGGTACGGCCGGCAGACACTGGCTACCATTTGATTGATTGGCCCTGTATTGGCGGCTAGCCGCCCGCAAATTTGATTTGCATTAGGGCAGGGCGGGGCGCGAATTCGGTAGTCTCAGTCCATGCTGCGGCAATCCCGCCGGTACGGCAGTCTTTTGATCGGACTATCGATGACTATTTCGCCCCTTTCCCTATCCAGCCTGCAGCGCGCCCTGGCTGAAGGCTGGCGGGTCGCCAACGCGACGCGCGGCGTCAGCATCGCATACGCCCTGATTTTTACGCTGGGTGGGCTGGTCATCATGGGCGGTTTGCTGTCCCAAGGGTGGTCGCCTTTTGTCCTGGCTGCGGCAGGCGCCTTCATGCTGATCGGCCCGGCCATCCTGGCCGGCTTTTTTGGCATCGCCGGCGCGCTGGAGGCAGGTCAGGCGGTCGGGCTGGGCAGTATTCTCAGCGGCTACGCGCAGGCCTCCCGCGCACTGTGGGCACTTGCCCTGATCTGCACCCTGCTGTTCATGATTTTCGTCACCGATGCAGCGATTCTCTACGCCTACATGCTGGGCTCCACGCCAGTCTGGCTGGACAACCTGCTACCGGCCAACGCCAACGTGATGTCCTTCGTCCGCTGGGCCGGCGTCTCCGGCCTGGTCGTCGCCTTTCTGCTCTACTGCGTCGCCGCCTTTTCCGTGCCGCTGCTCTGCGAGCGCCGGGCAGGGCTGGTTGAAGCCGTGGTACTCAGCGTGCGTGTCGTGTTCACTAGTTTCATACCTTCCATTTTTTGGGCTTTTTTCCTGTCGACCGTAACAATCGGCAGCATCCTGTTTTTGCCCCTTCTGCCGCTGACCCTGCCGTGGATGGCTTATGCCAGCCGGGCGCTGTACCGGCAGGCGCTGCCTGCCACGTAAGTTCCTGCGGTTGTACGGTGGCGAAGGTGTAATTTCTACCATTTATTACCGTTGTTCAGATTCGAGGTGGTTTCGGAGGGCAATCTGGTGAAGCTTGAGTACGTTTGGCGTTGTTAGCCACTACCGGAAGCAATCATCTGGTAATAGCTGAGATAGATTTGGCCTGTCTGAGCAGCGTAGCGCTTCTTTCGCAACAGTAAGCTTGTGAAGTCAATTCGCTCTTCAAAGACCGCCATAAGGTCGCCGCCGTCTACGAGCAGTATTGACGCGCCACCAGCTTGGTGTGAGGCAACACCATCTGACGAAAAACCATTGATTGATAAAAAGATGCCAAGGGTGTTTTCGAGCTTCGTTCTGACTTTGTCGGTAAACACTGCTAAGTCGGCTTTGTTGACCATTTCCTTTTGCCACTTCGCCTCAAACAAGTATTCAGTGCCTTCGAGAGAAAATGCCCCGTCGATCTGTTCGCCTAGATTCTTGAAAGATGCTTTCGGGTCGAGATCGAATAACTCGAAGAGTTCATACATTACGCGCTCAAGTTCGAAGCCTCTGCTTTGCGCGTTGTCAGACCCAACCAAAGCCATGTATCGGGTTTTTATCGTTTCCAGCTTCTGCCGAACAGCTGCGTTTTCCCGAAGTTTCTTCGCGGCCTGTTCCTGCCGCTGTTTGATGTCATCTTGTTCCTTCTTTATGTCTTTGTGCGGTTCAACCAGTTGCTTGAGTTGATTGACAGCGTTGCGAGCCCTCTCGACCTTTTGCGGCCCGTCGTCCAAAGGCTTTAGGTGCGAGAAGTCGGTGAGCTTGCAAAGTTCGTAGCAAATCTTGGTTAAGTCACCCAGGTGCGCCGCTGGGTTTGCAACGAGATAGTCAACAACGTCAGATGCGATCTGACGTTTGTAGTTTTCCCAGTTGAAATTGTTCAGAAGGCCTGGCTTGGATAGGCAGAGTTGTAGGAAGCCGCGAAGCTCTGACTTGTACCAATAGACAGAGCAAAGTGCTTCTTTTAGCGCCATGATTCCAGCTGGCGATAGTTGCTTTGACAAGTAATACTCCCTGTTTTGTTGTGGCTGACTAATGATTTCAAGCATACCAGCATAAGAAACGAGGATTCTTATGTCGAGTGAATAAATGGCGTGGTTGTCTTCGAAACGTTTGTAAGCGCCCGGCGAACCCATCTGTAAATTGACGCGTTAGACCGCGAAGATCGTGTCCCCTTAAAAACGATGGTGGACACTATCGATGGAAATTCGGAAGCCAAGTCGCCGGCGGCGGCACCACCCAGAGGAATTCAAGCTGGCGGTGGTTGAAGCGTGTTGCGAGGCGGGCGCCTCGGTCGCTGGCATTGCGATGGCGAATGGTGTTAATGCCAATCAGGTCCGCCGGTGGATGCGTGAGCGCGGAGTTGAACCACCAACGCGGAGAGTACCGATACCCATGCTCGAATCAACACCGGCGATGGCACCGGCCTTCGTGCAGTTGCCGATTGCACCTGCGGCACCGGCGTTGGGCGATATCCGGATCGAAATCCGGCGCGGCAACACCGCGATCAAGGTGGACTGGCCGGTTCAGGCGTCGGGCGATTGTGCTGCCTGGTTACGCGACTGGCTGCGATGATCCGGGTCGATGCCTTGTGGCTCTCGACTCGACCGCTGGACATGCGGGCGGGAACGGAAACCATCCTGGCTCAGGTCGTCCGGATCTTCGGTGAAGCAAAGCCACATCATGCCTACCTCTTTGCCAATCAACGCGGCAACCGCCTGAAGGTGCTGGTGCATGACGGTTACGGCGTTTGGCTGGCGAACCGTCGCCTGAATCAAGGGCGGTTTCAACTCCGGCCAAGCGATGGCAGCGTCGCGCTCACCCGGGGGCAATTCGACGCCCTGATTCTGGGCCTACCCTGGGAACGGCTGGCCGATGGTGGCGTGATCCGGGTTCTGTGACTGTCCACTAGTAGGGAAGTCCACGATGGCCGGCGGGGTCGCCGGCTGGCATCATTTCTGGATGTCGCTTCCTGCCAATATCGATCAACTCAGCGCCGACGAATTGCGCCGTCTGCTCATTGAGCAAGACCGGGAACTCAACTGGCGCCAAGTGAAGATCGATAAGCTGACGCATGAAGTGGCGTACTACAAACGCCATTACTTCGGCGTCAAGGCCGAACGCCTGCCGGTTGAGCAAGGGCAGTTGTTTGAAGAGACCCTCGCCGCGGACATGGCGGCGATCACCGAAGAGTTGGCGCAGCTTTCGGAAACGAAGCCCAAGGGGCAAGCCAAGCGCAAACCCTTGCCGCCGGAGCTGCCGCGCACCGAGATTCACCATGAGCCGGAATCGACCACCTGCGCCTGTGGCTGCCAGATGAAGCGCATCGGCGAAGAGGTTGCCGAGAAATTGGACTACACGCCGGGTGTCTTTACGGTCGAACGCCACATCCGCGGCAAGTGGGCCTGTACCGAATGCGAAACGCTGGTACAGGCACCGGTGCCGGCGCATGTGATCGACAAGGGCATCCCGACCACCGGATTGCTCGCGCAGGTGCTGATCGCCAAGTATCTCGATCATCTGCCGCTGTATCGCCAGGAAGGCATCTTCGGTCGCGCCGGCTTGCCGATTCCGCAATCGACACTGGCCCAGTGGGTCGGCCAGATGGGCGTTGCCCTGCAACCGCTAGTCGATGCACTGAAAGCCGAGATGCTCACCTATCCGGTCCTGCATGCCGACGAAACGCCGGTGGCCATGCTCGATCCGGGCGCTGGCAAGACGCATCGAGCTTACTTATGGCCCTACAGCATCGGCGCCTTCGAGCCGGTCAAGGCGGTGGTCTATGACTTTGCTGACAGCCGGGCGGGCAAACATGCCCGGGAATTCCTCGGCGACTGGCGCGGTACGCTCGTCTGCGATGATTACTCGGGCTACAAGGCACTGATCGCCGACGGCGTCACCGAAGCCGGTTGCATGGCCCATGCACGCCGGAAATTCTTCGACCTGCATGCCAACAACCAGAGCCAGATTGCCCAGCAGGCGCTGGTCTATATCCAGAAGCTCTACCAGGTTGAGCGGGAAGTCGCCGAGTTCAGCCCTGCCGAACGGCAACGAATACGGCAGGAACAGGCCAAACCGATTCTCGATGAGTTCCATGACTGGCTGACCCGGCACCGATTGCAGGTGCCGAATGGATCCTCAACGGCCAAAGCGATCGATTACAGCCTCAAACGCTGGACGGCGCTCGCCCATTACGTCGACGACGGTCAGGTGCCGATCGACAACAACTGGATCGAGAATCGCATCCGGCCCATCGCCACGGGCCGGAAGAACTGGCTATTTGCCGGCAGCTTGCGTGCCGGCAAGCGGGCCGCCGCCATCATGAGTCTGATCCAGTCGGCCAAACTCAATGGACACGATCCCTTCCTTTATCTGAAGGACATCCTGTCTCGCTTGCCGACTCAGCCCAACAGCCGGATCGGCGAATTGCTGCCACATCGCTGGTTGCCAGATACCCCAGCCTGAAAAACAAGGTGGGTTCGCCGGGCGCTTACAAACGTTTGGCTATAGATATTTCTTTTTTTCTGATTTTTTCGGGTCGACCGTAGCAACTGCCTGCGTCGAACTCTTGCCACCTAAGCGCCGGCGGTTGCTTGTCGGCGAAGGTATAATTGCCGCCTTTCCGCTTTTGCTAGCCCTGCCGTGACTCCCCTCGATACTGAAATTGCACGCCGGCGTACCTTCGCCATCATTTCCCACCCTGACGCGGGTAAAACCACGCTGACGGAAAAGCTGCTGTGGTTCGGCGGCGCCATCCAGGTCGCCGGCGAAGTGCGCGCCCGCAAGGCTTCGCGCCATGCGACTTCGGACTGGATGGAGCTGGAAAAGCAGCGGGGCATTTCTGTGACGTCGTCGGTGATGCAGTTCCCGTACCGCGAGTGCATGGTCAACCTGCTCGACACGCCGGGGCACGAGGACTTCTCGGAAGACACCTACCGCACGCTGACGGCCGTCGACTCGGCGGTCATGGTGATCGACTCGGTGAATGGTGTCGAAGCGCAGACGATCAAGCTGCTCAATGTCTGCCGCATGCGCGACACGCCGATCCTGACCTTCATCAACAAGCTCGACCGCGAGGGCAAGGAGCCGATCGACCTGCTCGACGAAATCGAGTCGGTGCTCGGCATCCAGTGCGCGCCGATGACCTGGCCGATTGGTATGGGCAAGCGTTTTCGCGGTGTCTATCACCTCTACGACGACGCCATCGCCTTCTTCGACCCGCAGGCCGAGAAGGGCACGGCCGAGATCATTCAGGGTCTTGATAACCCGCGCCTGGACGAGCTGATTGGCACACAGGCCGACGAACTGCGCACCGACATTGAACTGGTCCGTGGCGCTTCGCATGCCTTCGATGCTGAGGCTTATCTGAACGGCAAGCAGTCGCCGGTCTTCTTCGGCTCGGCGGTCAACAACTTCGGCGTGCAGAGCTTGCTCGATGCCGTGGTTGATCTGTCGCCACCGCCGATTGCCCGGCCATCCACGACGCGCGAAGTGCAGCCGAACGAGCCGAAATTCTCCGGTTTCGTGTTCAAGATTCAGGCCAACATGGACCCGAAGCACCGCGACCGCATCGCCTTCCTGCGCGTCTGTTCCGGCAAGTTCGAGCGTGGCATGAAGGTCAAGCAGGGCGGGGCTGGCAAGTTCCTGTCGGTCAATAACGCCATCACCTTCATGGCGCGTGATCGCAGCACGACCGACGAAGCCTTTCCGGGCGACATCATCGGCATTCCGAATCACGGCACCATCCGCCTTGGCGAAACCTTTACCGAAGGCGAAGATCTGCGCTTTACCGGCATTCCGTCCTTCGCGCCTGAGCACTTCCGTCTGGCCCGTATTGCCAACCCGCTGAAGATCAAGCAGCTGCAGAAGGGCTTGCAGCAGCTGGCGGAAGAGGGCGCGACGCAGTTGTTCCGCCCGCTGTCCGGCACCGATCTGATTCTCGGCGCGGTCGGCACGCTGCAGTTCGACGTGGTGGCTAGCCGCCTGGAGCACGAGTACGGCGTGCAGGTCATTTTCGAGTCCTACAACTGCGCCACAGCGCGCTGGATTCAGGGCAATGCCGACGAACTGCGCCAGATTTCCGACCGTTACAGCGCCAATGTCGCGCTTGATGGGGCGGATGATCCGGTCTATCTGGCCCCGAACAATGTTTATCTGAACATGGTCAAAGAGAAGTACCCCAACCTGCGTTTCATGGAAGCACGCGAGGTAATCTGAGCATGACCGTCCGGGTTCAGGAAGGCGATTTTGACCTGAATGTCGAGTTGACCGCGCTGCGCGCCGGCGACGCGCGGGTCGGCGCGCTGGCCAGTTTTTTGGGGCTAGTGCGCGACCTGAACGACGGGACCAGCGTCTCCGAAATGACGCTGGAGCACTATCCGGGGATGACCGAAAAGGCGCTGGAAGAAATTGTCACGGACGCCAAAGGGCGCTGGGAAATTTACGACGCGCTGGTCATCCACCGCGTCGGCCCGCTCAAGCCCTGCGACCAGATCGTGCTGGTCGCCGTGACCAGCGCCCACCGTGGCGAAGCCTTCGCTGCCTGCGAATTCATCATGGATTTCCTGAAGACCCGAGCCCCGTTCTGGAAGCGCGAGGCAACGCCGGATGGTGCCCGCTGGGTCGATGCGCGCGATGCGGACGACAGCGCAGCGGCGCGCTGGCAGAAATAGCCTCGTTCGCCAGCTGCCGAACCGCAGCTTGGCTGCGGCCGGTAGCAATATTTTCAGCTGATCTATTGGCCGCCTTTAAATTCCCGACATCGGGATAAACCCCGGCAGCGCCTTGATGCGCGCAATCCATTCGACAATCTTAGGGTAGGGCTGGAGCGAAATGCCGCCTTCGTGCGCCAGCGCGATGTAGGGCATTACTGCGCAGTCGGCAATGGTTGGCCTGTCCAGCGCCAGCCATTGATGCTTGGCGAGATGCGCGTCGATCACCGGCAGGATGTTGCCGGCGCGCTTCACCGCATCGGCTTTGTCGATGGCGTAGCCGAATTTATCGACCAGTCGGGCGGCGCCCGGGCCATTCTGGATTTCGTTGGCGGCGGTCGATAGCCATTGCATGACCTCGCCCATCTCGGCCGGATCACGCGGTAGCCAGTTTTCGCCGGCGTATTTGCTGGCCAGATAAACGAGGATGGCCTGCGAGTCGCGCAGCACGACCGGGGCGTCGTCGAGGATGGGCAGCTGGCCCAGCGGGTTGAGCTCGATGAGCGGGGCGCGTTTGTGCTCGCCGCTCATAAAATCGACTGGAGCGATTTCCAGCGGAATGGTGGCCAGCGCGGCAAAGAGCCGAACCTTGTAGCAGTTGCCGGAGGGTTCAAGATCGTAGAGTTTCATGGCTTACTCCTGGGTGATGGGCGTTGCGGAGGGCGGCGAACAGCGGTTTTGCCACTCGCTTTCGGTATAGCGCGGGGTGATGTGCTGGGCGCAATTCCAGTCAAATGCAACGATCTGGATGAGCATGATGCGCTCGACATTGCTCTCGGGAAATTTCATTTTTGCCCATAAATCCGGGTTGACCGTGGCAAGCTCAATGAGCTCGACCTGCCCCAGGATTTTCAGCCGGCGGCGGTTCGGGTAATCCATCAGGATCAGCGCGGCGCGGTCGTTGTGCGTCAGATTGCCGACGCTGACGTACTGGCGGTTGCCCGACAGATCGGCAAAGGCCAGCGTGTTCGGGCCCAATGCCTGGAGAAATCCGGCCGGCCCGCCGCGATGCTGCACATGCGGCCAGCCGGTTTCGCTGACGGTGGAAAGATAAAAGCTGTCGCGGGCCGCGATGAATTCGCGCTCACGCGGGCCGAGTTCCGGTCTGGCGACATCGCCTTCCATGCCGGGCATAAGGTTCGGACGCTCGCCCAGATCGCGCCCGCCAAGCAGGCGCTGGCTGGCACGGACGCCGGGGGTGTAAGCGATGCTGGCAAAGTGGCGGGACACGGCAGATTTCCTTTTTTGGCTGGAACGAGGCCATCATCAGCTATGCGGCTATCGCAATAAATAGACTGATGGCTACAATACTTATGCAAAAAACGGTTTAATAAGACCTATGGATAAATTGCGAGCCATGACTACCTTCGTGCGCATCGTCGAGACCGGGAGCCTGACGGCGGCGGCCGATCGCCTCGGAACGTCGCCAACCTCGGTGGTGCGCAGCCTCTCCGCGCTGGAAAAGTCGCTGGGCGTTCGTCTGCTGAACCGCACGACGCGGCGCATGGCGCTGACCGAAGAGGGGCGCGATTATTTCGAGCGATGCCGACATCTGCTGAATGATGTCGAAGAGGCCGAAGCGGCGCTGCTGGCGCGGCAAGTCAAGCCGGCCGGGCGGTTGGTTATCACCGCGCCTGTGATGTTCGGGCGGCTGCATGTCGGGCCGCTGGTGACCGATTTTCTGGCAGCGCATCCGGCGGTGCGCGTGGAGCTTTTGCTGCTTGATCGCGTCGTTGATCTGATCGATGAAGGCATCGACCTCGCCGTGCGCATCGGTACGCTGCCCGAATCGTCGCTGGTGGCCATTCCGCTCGGCAGCACCCGGCGGATTGTCTGCGCCAGCCCGGCCTATCTGGCGATCCACGGTCAACCGGAAAATCCGGCCGAATTGCAAAATCATCGCGGAATTAAAACCACCGGCTCAAGCCTTGAAGCAGACTGGCCTTTTCAGCAAGACGGCCGGCCTGAGAGGGTGGCGATGCCACACGTGCTGGCCAGCAATCACATCGACTTTGCCATCGATGCCTGCCTGAAAGGCGTCGGTTGCGGGCGGTTTTTCGCATACCAAGTGCGCGAGCATTTGGCGACTGGCAAGCTGGTTCGCCTGCTGCGCGACTACGAAACGCCGCCCTTGCCGGTCAGCTTTGCTTACCCACACGCCCGGCTTTTGTCATCGCGGGTGCGCGCCTTCATTGATCAAGCGGCACCGCGTCTCCGCGAAACACTCTTGGAATCCAGCTGACAGCGCACGCTGGGCTCAGGGCGATGCCACCAAGCTGCGCCAGATTTCCGACCGCTACAGCGCCAACGTCACCCTGGGTGGTGCTGATGATCCGGCCTGCCTGGTACCGAACAATGTGTTTCTGAACATGATCAAGGAGAAGTGCCCCAATCTGCGATTGCTACGGTGAACCGGAAAAAAGGGCCAAAATTGAAATCCTGGCCTTGCGTACATCAGCGCTTCTTTCGCCCCCCGGCCGTGTGACGCCAGCGGATGAAACCCGTTGTCAGAGCCAGCAAAGGCAGCAGGCCGGCAAGGCAGACGACGATACGCCCGGCCAGTCCGAAAGCCTCGCCATTGTGCAGCGGATGCAGCCAGGCGAGCAGGGTGTCGCTGGCTGCGAAGCGGCGTGGATCGCGTTCGGCCAGGATGTCGCCGGTGCTGGCATCGATCCACACTTGGGTACGCGGAAAGCGCTGGCTTGGCTCGCCCGGTTGGCGCATCTGAACCCGCCAGATCGGCTTGCCGGCGCCCGGTGTCTCAAGCCAGCGCAGTTCGGCATCAGGGAAGCGTTTTTGGGCAATGGCGACCGCCTGCTCGGCGCTCACCGACAGCACAGTTCCTGCGCTGCTGCCGGTGCCGGTATACCCCGCGGTGATCGGGGAAAAGAAATTGAGGGCCGGTGAAAACCAGGCTGGGACGACCAGCATCAGCCCTGTGATGCACAGGGTCAGGCTGACGAGCAGGGTATAGACGCCGGGTTTGACATGCCAGTCGTAGATCAGCCGCTTCCAGGCGGCGTTGGGTTTGAAACCGAGCGCGCCCCGCCAGGCAATCGGCCTGGGCCACCATAGGTAAAGGCCGCTGAGCAACAGAGCAAGAAACAGAATGCCGCAGCAGGCCAGCAGCGTCTGTCCGGTTTCGCCGAGCAATAGCGCGTAATGCAGGTTGTAGAGCCAGGTGCTGGGATCGTCGCCCCAGAAATGGCGGCTGCTCACCGTCAGGTCGGTTGGCGAGAGGGTGAGCATCAGCGGGGCGAAATGCTGCCCCCGCGTTTCGCTCGGCAGGTAGTAGCGGGCCTGAATCGGCGTGCCTTCGTCGCGTGGCATCTCGATGCGCCAGGGGCCATCGCGCTGCGGTTCTGCGGCTTGCAAGGCTGCAAAAACGGCGTTGAGCCGGATGGGCTGGACAGGCCCCTGTGCGCGCCGTTGCGGATGCAGCAGGAGATCGAGTTCGGGATAAAAGGCCAGCCAACTACCAGTGAGCCCAGCGATGACCAGCACAAGCCCCAGGGACAGCCCGATCCAGCGGTGACCGGTACGGATCAACTCCCGCACCGCCCGCCGGCGGCCAATGGCAGGGCTGGGCAGGGGGATGGCACGGGCGTGGTGGGCGGACATCGAATCAAGAAGCGCGGTGCGGCACGGGCCAAAGCGGCCCGGCAGTATGCCATGCCGCGACGGACTTACATCTTGAGGTTGAGCGACAGATATCCAGCGCGCCCGGCGCCGGCTGAGAACATCGGTTGGGATGCGGCGCCGCCCCAGATGGTGTCGTACCAGACATATTCGTAGTTGCGGTTGAACATGTTCTTGACCTGTAGATCGACACTGACCTTGGGTGTGAAGGCGTAAGTCACGCCGCTGTCGAACAGGATGTAATCGCCGTACTTGCCTTTGGCGTTCAGGTCGTCGATGTAGTAGCTGCCCTGGGCGCGTCCTTGCAGGTTGAAGCTGAGCGCTTCGGTGGCGCGGTATTCGAGGCCGATATTGGTGATGGCGCGCGGTGTCGAGAAGACTTCCTTGCCGATCAGCGAACCGATACCGCCCACCACCTTGGCTTGCTGGATGGCGTGCGAGGCCCAGAATTTCAGGTTGTCGAACAGGTTGGCAGTGAACTGGAGGTCGATCCCCTTGCGGCGGGTTTTACCGAGGGCGACCGTAGCATCTGCTGCCGGCAGGTTGGCGACTTCGTCGGTGGCATCCTGCTGCCAGATGGCGATGCGGGCTTCGGTGCGGTCGATCAACTTGAGCTTGGTACCGAGTTCGATGCCGGTGTTGATCGAGGGTTTGTAGTCGGGGGTGCCGGTCAACATATAGGCCGGGTTCTTGGAGCCGGTCAGGACCTGGAAGGTCTGGCCCCAGTTGCCGTAGATGCTGACGGCGGGAGACGGGCTATACACCACGCTCAGCTTCGGCAGGCCGATCCAGCCGTAATCCTGCAGCGAGCCGGTGGCGCCGGTCTGGTTCAGGGTCGTGCTGCCGCTGAAATGATCGATGCGATAGGCCGGAACGATCTTCCACGATTCACTGGGCTTGATGATGGCCTGGATGTAGGCGCCGACGTTGTCGAGCGTGTAGTTTTCGTCGTTCGAAATGACGGTCGGCGTCGAGAAATTGGTTGGTACAGCCAGCGCGTAGCGATAGCGCCGATAGCGATTGTCCTGATGTTCATAGTTGAGGCCGCCATCGAGCGTGATGAGCGGGTTGATCCGCCAGGTCAGGTTGTTGATCCAGCCAAACTGCTCCTCGTCCCACACGCGTCGCTGCCGGGCGCCACTCGCCGCAGCGGCGTTATAGGTGACGTGGCGCTCGTCCATGATCGCGTTGTAGTACAGCTTGCTGCTGTAGCGCAGCGTTTCGCTGATCTGGAAATCGAGGTGGCCGCTCAGTTGCTGCATGTCACGGTTGTCGTGGTCGTTGGCATTCTTGGCCGGCGACTGGAAGCGGTCGGCGGCCAGTTCACCGGCTGTCAGGTAGCCGGCCGACTCCGCCTCGTGGTTGTAGGTGCGGGCCATGACGCCGGCCTTCAGCTTGCCATCGTCTGTGGTATAGAACCACTTGCCGCCGAGGCTGTACTTCTCGGATTTCGAATGCTCGCGGTAGCCGTCCGAATCCTGCTTGGACAGGAAATAGTTTTGCGCAAAGCCACCGGATTCGCGGCCAAAGGCGCCCTGCAGCTCGGTGGTGTTGAAGCTGCCGTAGGTCAGCCGGCCCTCGGCATAGTTGCCGCCTTGCCGCGTGCCGACATTGATGTTGCCGCCAATGTTGTGCAGGCCGTAGCGTGGATCGTTGGTGCCTCGGACGACTTCGATATAGTCGATGTCGAGCGGGAAAATCATGTCCATGTAGCGCAGGTTGCCACTGTTGATATTGCTCGGCACGCCGTCGATCAACAGCTTGATGCCATTGATGTAGCCCTCGCCGTTGAAGGCCCGGAAGGAGGGTTTGCCCGATTCGGCGCCAAGCCGGAAATCGGTCGTCTGAATGCCCGGCATCTGGCTGATCAGCTCCCAGCTGTTCATCACGTTCTTGTCCTGCACACGCTCGGCGCCCATGATATCCACCGAAGTCAGGATGCTGCGCGTCGGCAAGCTTCCTGCCGTGGCCGAATTGACGGTCAATTCGCCCAGTACGACGGCGGATTCCTGGGCGCAGACGCCACTGACGGCGAGCGAGACGAGCCACACGAGGCGGCGCAGTTTGATGTGGTGATGCATGGTGAAGCTCCCCTTTTTGCTTGGTTTTGACGCATTGTTTGGCAGGCCTTTTTGGGCCAGCGCGCCATCAGCTCCCCGCGAAGCGCCTTGGAGCGCTTCATTCGGCTGGCGACTGCAGGGGGCGATCTTAGCAACGCGAGGAAGGGGTTTCGTGCGGCATTTTGTCGCACAGAACGGGTGTTTCTGCGTCTTTTGGGGACTATTTCCGGCTTCCTTGATCTGGATGCGGGATTGCCCAAAAAAAGGCCGGAATCGAAATCCGGCCTTGGGACAAATGCGTTAGTGCACGAATAAAGATCAGGTCTTGAACTGAGCCACAGTCTGATGCAGGGCCGTCGATAGCGATTGCAAATGACGTGCGGCATCCGCCGTCTGGCGCACGGCGACGGAGCTTTCCTCCGACATCTGAGCGATGGTTTCCAGCTTCTGGGCGATCTCGTTGCTGGCCATGCTCTGTTCGGAAATCGAGTCGGAAATTCCGTTGACCACAGCTGATACGCGCAAGGATCCATCCCGAATCCGGTTGATCGATTCGCCCGCCTGATTGGCCAGTTCCACCCCGTTGCTAACCTGCTGAACGCCCGCCTGCATGCTGCTCACTGCGCTCCGCGTACCGTTCTGGATGGCGTTGACCATCTCGCTGATTTCCTTGGTCGACGAACTGGTTCGCTCGGCCAGCTTGCGTACTTCGTCAGCCACCACGGCAAAGCCGCGCCCTTGCTCCCCGGCGCGGGCTGCCTCGATGGCGGCATTGAGGGCGAGCAGGTTGGTCTGGTCGGCAATTTCCTTGATGGTGTTGACGATGGAGGTGATCTGATCGGACTTTCGGCCGAGGTCTTCAACAATCAGCGAGGACGACTGTACCGCTTCGGAAATCTTCCGCATTTCGCTGGCGGCGGTGTGAATGACGGCAGCGCCTTCTTCCGAAATCGCCCCGGCTGTCTGCGAAATACTCTGCGCTTCGGCGGCGTTCTCGGTGACCTGATCGATGCTGACGGCCATTTCCTCGACCGAGGCGGCCATCGATGAGGCCGCATCACTTTGCTGACTGGCCCGGTCGGCTACTTGTTCCGATGCCGCCAGTAATTGTCGGGAGGCGGCTGCAACCTGTTCGGCGTTGCTGACAATGCTGGCGATCATCCCGCGCAGCGTTTCCTGCATGCTGCGGATATTGGCCAGCAGGCTGTCATTGTCGTTGAGTGGGCAGTCGACCGGCGTCGCCAGATCGCCGGCGGCGATGCGCTTGGTGATGGCCGATGCGACCGCCGGGTCTCCACCCAAGGTTTTGATGATGTTGTTGGAGAGAAGCAACAGCGAAATGCCGATAAATCCAGCGATACCCAAGCCCCAAAAAATCAGCTTGATGGCGTCGCTACGGAACTTGGTGTCGACATCATCAATATAAATGCCTGATCCGAGCACCCAGCCCCAGGGTTTGAATTCCTGCACAAAGGAAATTTTGGGTATGCCGTCCTCAGAGCCCGGCTTGGGCCACAGGTATTCGACAAACCCCGAACCATGGGCCCTGACAACGAGGTTCATCTCATGGAAGAACTGCTTTCCGCTTTTGTCCTTGAGCCCATCGAGGTTCTTGCCATTCAGCTCCGGCTTGATCGGATGCATGATCATCGTTGCATCCTTGATGTCATGAACCCAGAAATACTCGGTCTTGTCGTAGCGCATGGCGCCGATTACGGCTGCAGCTGATTTCTTGGCCTCTTCAACGGATATCTGGCCATCGTGAGCGGCCTTTTCGTAGTATGAGAGGATTCCGCTGGTCGATTCAACGAGATTTCTAACCTTCGCTTCGCGGTCTTCAAGCATTTGCTGCTTGCCGTTGATCAGCAGCACGGAAAACAGGGCAGTCAACGCGACAACCGTGGTGACGGTAATGGTGAGCAATTTGCCGCGCAGTGTCATTGCCTTGATGGACATTTCACACTTCCTCCATTGATTTGATTTAATTATCAAATTTAATATTAGTGAATTTAGCACGAAGCCTTTCATGGCGTGGGGTTATTTGGGCCTGCGTGGCGCGAATTCCTCGTAGGTGGAGGTTGAAATATTCAGGCTTGGCCCCATCTATCGAGTAACAGAAATTCCGCCTCAGGAGACCTACCATGCGCCTAGATAAATTCACGACCAAGTTCCAGGAAGCCTTGGCCGATGCCCAGAGCCTGGCCATTGGCGGTGACCAACAATTCATTGAGCCGCAGCATCTGCTGCTCGCCCTGATCAATCAGGACGACGGTGGCACTAGCTCACTCCTTGGCCGCGCCGGGGCCAATGTGGCCGGCTTGCGCAAGGATCTCGAGCAGGCGCTGACCCGCCTGCCCAAGGTCGAAGGCCACGGTGGTGATGTGTCCATCGGTCGCGATCTGAACAACCTGCTCAACCTGACCGACAAGGAAGCCCAGAAGCGCGGCGACCAGTTCATCGCCAGTGAAATGTTCCTGCTTGCCGTGTGCGAGGACAAGAACGAAGCTGGTCGTCTGGCCAAGCAGCACGGCTTGAGCCGCAAGGCGATGGAAGCCGCGATCATGGCTGTGCGCGGCGGGCAGGGCGTCGATTCGCAGGATGCCGAAGGCCAGCGCGAGTCGCTGAAAAAATACTGTATCGACCTGACCGAGCGTGCCGCTCAGGGCAAGCTTGATCCGGTCATCGGTCGCGATGATGAAATCCGTCGCGCCATCCAGATTCTGCAGCGCCGCACCAAGAACAATCCGGTGCTGATCGGCGAGCCGGGCGTTGGCAAGACGGCCATCGTTGAAGGCCTGGCCCAGCGCATCATCAACGGTGAAGTGCCGGAAACCCTGAAAGGCAAGAAGGTGCTGGTGCTCGACATGGCCGGCCTGCTGGCCGGTGCAAAGTACCGCGGCGAGTTTGAAGAGCGTCTGAAATCCGTGCTCAAAGAGGTGTCGCAGGAGGCCGGGCAGATCATCCTGTTCATCGACGAACTGCACACCATGGTCGGCGCCGGCAAGGCCGAGGGTGCCATTGATGCCGGCAATATGCTGAAACCGGCGCTGGCCCGCGGCGAACTGCACTGCATTGGCGCGACGACGCTCAACGAGTACCGCAAGTACATCGAGAAGGACGCCGCGCTGGAGCGCCGTTTCCAGAAGGTGCTGGTCGAGGAACCGAGCGTCGAATCGACCATCGCCATCCTGCGCGGTCTACAGGAAAAATATGAGTTGCACCACGGCGTCGACATCACAGACCCGGCCATTGTGGCCGCGGCCGAGTTGTCGCATCGCTACATCACCGACCGCTTCCTGCCCGATAAGGCAATCGACCTGATCGACGAGGCGGCGGCGCGGATCAAGATGGAAATTGACTCCAAGCCGGAGGTGATGGACAAGCTGGACCGCCGCATCATCCAGCTCAAGATCGAGCGCGAGGCCGTTAAGCGCGAGAAGGATGAGGCGTCGAAGAAGCGCTTCGGCCTGATCGAAGAGGAAATCGCCAAGCTGGCCAAGGAATATTCCGACCTCGAAGAAATCTGGAAGGCTGAAAAGGCCCAGGTTCAGGGTTCGGCGCACATCAAGGAAGAAATCGACAGGCTCAAGGCCGACATCACCCGCTTGCAGCGCGAAGGCAAGCTCGACAAGGTGGCTGAGCTGCAATACGGCAAACTGCCGCAACTCGAAGCCCAGTTGAAGACGGCCGAAAAAGCTGGCGAAGGCGAGGGCAAGAAGAATGTTCTGCTGCGCACGCAGGTCGGCGCCGAGGAAATTGCCGAGGTGGTGTCGCGTGCCACGGGCATCCCCGTCAGCAAGATGATGACTGGCGAGCGTGAAAAACTGCTGCACATGGAAGAGCGGCTGCACAAGCGCGTGGTGGGGCAGGATGAAGCAGTGCGCCTGGTCGGCGATGCCATTCGCCGTTCGCGTGCCGGGCTGTCCGATCCCAACCGTCCGTATGGCTCCTTCCTCTTCCTCGGCCCGACAGGCGTCGGCAAGACCGAACTGTGCAAGGCGCTGGCCGAATTCATGTTCGATGCCGAGGATCACCTGATCCGTATCGACATGAGTGAGTTCATGGAGAAGCACTCGGTCGCCCGCCTGATCGGCGCGCCGCCGGGGTACGTCGGTTACGAAGAAGGCGGTTACCTGACCGAAGCCGTGCGTCGCAAGCCGTACTCGGTGATCCTGCTAGATGAAGTCGAGAAGGCCCACCCGGACGTTTTCAACGTGCTGCTGCAGGTGCTTGACGATGGCCGGATGACCGATGGCCAGGGCCGTACGGTCGACTTCAAAAATACCGTAATTGTGATGACCTCCAACCTCGGCAGCCAGATGATCCAGCAGATGTCAGGCGACGAGTATGGGGTGATCAAGATGGCGGTGATGGCCGAGGTGAAAACCTACTTCCGGCCGGAGTTCATCAACCGGATCGACGAAGTGGTCGTCTTCCATGCTCTGGATGAAAAGCACATCGCCGGCATCGCCAGGATTCAGCTGGGTTATCTTGAGAAACGGCTGGCCCAGCTCGAAATGGGTATCGCGGTCGACGACAGCGCCCTGGCCGAACTGGCGCAGGCCGGTTTCGACCCGGTGTTCGGTGCCCGGCCGCTCAAGCGGGCGATCCAGCAGCAGATCGAGAATCCGCTGGCCAAGGCGATTCTGGAAGGGAAATTCGGCCCGAAGGACACGATTCAGGTCAGTTGTGACCCGGCAACGGGCGGCATCATGCGCTTTGCCAAGGTTTGAGTTTCAGCCAAAGCAATAAAAAACGGCGGGGTTGAAACCTCGCCGTTTTTGCGTTTCAGATGATGGATTGCTTAGCGAGCAGCCGCTTTCCGTTTGCGGGCCAGGGCACCAACGGCAGCCAGCCCAGCCGCAAACATCGCCCAGGATTCGGGCTCCGGAATCGGGGAGACATCGAGTGTCAGCGAGGGTGCGCCGGAGAGCGCGGTACGCTCGTAAAAATGTGGCCCGTAGTCGGTGCCGGCTTGGCTCAGGTCCGGCTTGACGAGCAGGGTGAGGATCTTGTTGCCCGACAGGCCATTCTGGCCGGTAACGCCGGAAAGCACGTTCCACGAGTAGGTTCCGGAGGTGCCGTCGATTGCGGTGGCGGAAAGCAGCGTTAGCGTCGAAGTGGCCGGCATGTTCAGGCCGGTAATCGATGCTTCCGTCCAGCTGTCGTCGCTGGAGCTGTAGACCTGATGCAAATAAGGGCTGTTGCTGTGGTTGAGGAAGGTGGTGAGATTCAGGGTGGCGCTCGAAACGTTCATGCCGGCAAGGCTGGACAGGTCAAATTTCAGCACGCTGAGCCAGACGCTGTTGGCATCGTTTTGCTCGGTGCCGTACTCGGACGCCAGGACATCGCTGCGGCCGTTGTTCACCTTGCCTTCAAGAAGCGCGCTGTTGGCCGTTGCGCTCAGCGTGGTGACTGAAGCCTGGGCTCCGCTGGCGATGGCTGCCGAGACCAGCGCGGCTGCGATATATTTCAAACTGGATTTCATGGGTGTTTCCTCGAAAAAATGCTGGTGGGGAAGGTTTTGCTGGAACCATCGTGCCGCGAATTAATGACAAACCGATGAAACTATAGCGCAGGGTTGCGCGAATGTCATATTTTGGCGTCGGTGAAAGTCGGGTGATTGATAGGCAATGGAAATGATGAACATGCAACTTGCTGATGAAGAAAAATTTCAGCGCTGGCAAGACTTGCGCCGCGAAGACTTGTCCGGCGCGGAAAGCTGGCTGGGCCTGGTCGGCCTTTACTGGCTGGCACCCGGCCGCAATGCCGTCGGCAGCGCAGCCGACGCCCTTGTTCAACTACCCGCTGGCCCGGCGCATCTGGGCGATCTGGACTGGTCGGATGGCCGGCTATTCTGGCAACCAGTCGACGGTGATCGGCGCGAATTGCAAACCGACATCGCCGGCGCGCCTTCGGTGGTCGATGTTGAAAATTGGTCGTTTTTTGCCGTTGACCGTGAAAGCCGGCAGGCCGTCCGTTTGCGTGACCGTGGCTGGGCGGCGAAGCGGCCGTTTGCCGGCTTGCGCTATTTCGACTACGACCCGGCCTGGCAGATTGAGGCCGACTGGGTGGCGCTGTCACCGCCTTTGCAGATGGAAGTGCCCAACGTCAGCGGCGATCTGAAAATGGTTGAGGTGTCGCATCAGGCCGTGTTTGAAGTCGCTGGCCAACAGGTCGTGCTGTTGCCGATGTCGGTCAGTGACGAGGAAATTTTCTTCGTCTTCCGCGACCGTAGCAGCGGCAAGGAAACCTATGGCGCCGGGCGTTTCCTGAAGGCGAATCCGGCGACCATGGAAACAACGGCTGGCCCCGCGGTCAACCGGAAAATTTGCCTGAATTTCAATTTTTCCTACAACCCGCCGTGTGCGTTCACGCCATTTGCGACTTGCCCTTTGCCACCACCGGAGAACTGGTTGCCGTTTGCCGTTCCGGCGGGCGAGCGGAAATATTCGGCGCAATGAAAGGGTTTTCGCCTGTCCGACGACTGAGCCAGCCTTAGCGGACTATTTCGACGATCTGGTAAAGCTGTCCGAAACAAGTCCGTTTGCTGACGCGGGTTGGCGGCATGTCAGGGGGAAAGCAGGTGTCGATTTCCGTGCGCCAGCGCCCCCCGTCCATGAAAAACGGGATCGCCGCTTAATTCGGCGATCCCGCGATTTCAGGCCGATCCGTTATCAGCTTGCCTGGACTGCGTCCAGCGCCTTGGCAAAGTTGCGGACGGTCTGCGCCGGGTCGTGCAGTTTCTCCAGACCGAAGAGGCCGATGCGGAAGCTGCGGTAGTCGGCCGGTTCGTCGCATTGCAGCGGCACACCGGCGGCGGTTTGCAGGCCCTGGGCGAGGAATTTCTTGCCCGAGTGGATATCCGGGTCAGTCGTGTAGCTGACCACCACGCCGGGCGCCTGGAAGCCTTCGGCAGCAACGCTGGGGAAGCCCTTGGCGACCATCAGTTCGCGGATGCGGCGGCCGAGTTCATGTTGTTCGGCGCAAACTTTGTCGAAACCGTAGGCTTCAGTTTCCAGCATGACGTCGCGCAGGGTCGCCAAACCATCGGTCGGCATTGTCGCGTGGTAGGCGTGGCCGCCGTTTTCGAAGGCTTCCATGATCTGCAGCCATTTTTTCAGGTCGCAGGCAAAGCTGGTGCTGCTGGTCGCGTCGATGTGGGCGCGTGCGCGTTCGCCGAGGGCGACCAGGGCGCAGCAGGGCGTGGCGCTCCAGCCTTTTTGCGGCGCGCTGATCAGCACGTCAACGTTGTTGGCGGCCATGTCGACCCAGATGGTGCCGGAGGCGATGCAGTCAAGCACGAACATGCCGCCGACGGCACGCACCGCCTCGCCAACCGCCTTGATGTAGCTGTCAGGCAGGATCATGCCGGAAGCGGTTTCGACGTGCGGGGCGAAGACGACTTCGGGCCGGTGCTCGCGAATGGCGGCGACGACTTCTTCAATCGGTGCCGGCGCAAAGGGCGCCTGCGAACCGCTGCCAACTTGCCGCGCCTTGAGGACGATGCTTTCGGATGGAATGTGGCCCATATCGAAAATCTGCGTCCAGCGGAAGCTGAACCAGCCGTTGCGGATGACCAGAACCTTGCGATGCGTGGCGAACTGGCGGGCCACGGCTTCCATGCCGAAGGTGCCGCTGCCGGGAACGACGATGGCTGCCTTGGCGTTGTAAACCTTCTTCAGCAGGCGCGAAATGTCCTTCATCACGCCCTGGAAGCGTTGCGACATGTGGTTCAGGGCGCGGTCGGTGTACACCACCGAGTATTCAAGCAGGCCATCGGGATCGGGTTGGGGCAGCAGGGCGGGCATGGGGTCTCTCCGGTTGATCGTTATTTTCGAGAGCATACCTGCAAGGCATGAAGGCGCGCTAGTCAGGTGCCTCGCATTGGGCGACACTGTCGGCAATTCAGCCTGAAAGGAGTCGTCATGAGCGTCGCCCAACTACCTTCTTACCTGTCCAAGGAAAATATTGGCCCCTGGCATATCTATCTGCAGCAGGTCGAGCAGGTCGCGCCATTGCTCGACAAGGCGCTGTGGCCGTGGGTGGAAACGCTGCGCCGGCCGAAGCGTTCGCTCATCGTCGATGTGCCGATCCGGCGCGACAACGGCGTGGTCGAGCATTTTGAAGGCTATCGCGTGCATCACAACACCTCGCGCGGGCCAGGCAAGGGTGGCGTCCGTTTTCATCAGGACGTGACCCTGTCGGAAGTGATGGCGCTGGCCGGCTGGATGACGATCAAGAATGCCGTGGTCAACGTGCCGTTCGGCGGTGCCAAGGGCGGTGTGCGGGTCGATCCGCGCCAGCTTTCGCCGGCCGAACTGGAAGGGCTGACGCGGCGCTATACCAGCGAGATCAGTTCGATGATCGGCCCGGACAAGGACATTCCTGCGCCGGACATGAATACCAACGCCCAGGTCATGGCCTGGATGATGGACACCTACTCGATGGGTGCGGGGCGCACGGTAACCGGCGTGGTGACCGGCAAGCCGCTGTCGCTCGGCGGCTCGCTGGGCCGCCCGGACGCCACCGGGCGCGGCGTTTTTGTGACGGCCCGCGAGGCGGCGCGCAAGCTGAATGTGCCGATCGAAGGCGCTCGGGTTGCGGTGCAGGGCTTCGGCAATGTCGGCGAAGCCAGCGCCCGGATTTTTGCCCAGCATGGCGCGCGGATCGTGGCCATTCAGGACGTTACCGGCACGGCCTACAACCCGACCGGGCTGGATGTCGTGGCCCTCAAACGCTTCCAGCTTGAGAATAAAACCCTGCTTGGCGCGCCGGGCTGCGAGTTCATTGACAGTGCCGCCTTCTGGTCGGTGCCTTGCGATTTCATGGTGCCCGCCGCACTTGAGTCGCAGATCAACCGCCACAATGCCGACCAGATCACCGCCCGCATCGTCGTCGAAGGCGCCAACGGCCCGACTACGCCAGAGGCCGATGTCATCCTCGCCGAGCGCGGCATTACCGTCGTGCCCGACGTGCTGGCCAACGCCGGTGGCGTCACCGTCAGCTACTTCGAATGGGTGCAGGATTTTTCCAGCTTCTTCTGGAGCGAGGACGAAATCAACGCCCGGCTGGAGCGCATCATGTCGGAAGCTTTCCACGCCATCTGGACGATGGCTGAAGTGCGGAAAATGCCGCTGCGTTCGGCCGCCTTCGTCATCGGCTGCAGCCGGGTGCTCGAAGCGCGGGCAACACGCGGCTTGTACCCGTGATTTTCTGGCTTTTGCGCCCATGGAAGCAACGGTTGGCCCGAGGCGGGCAGAAGCAATGCCGGCCCTGCGGTCAACCGGAAAAAACGGCCAAAAATTGAAATACGTCGGCGCCCCGCGGGTGATGAAACCCGCGGCGCAGTCCTTGGCTAGCGTCGCGCCAGAATCAGCGAACCCTTCTCGTGCGGGTTCAGGTCGATGCGCTCAATCGAGTCAAATCCGGCCGCATTCAGCCAGTTGCAATAATCGGCGTAAGAATGCGTCTGCGTCCCGGTTTCTATCAGCAGGGTCAGGCGAAATGCGGCGTTCAGTGCATCGAGCGGCGTTTCGGCGATGTATTCGTGGATGACCAGCAAGCCGCCCGGTTTGAGCGATTCGCCGATCTGCTGGATGGCCAGGCGGTTTTCTTCTGCCGTATGGTTGTGGGCGACCGACAGGTAAAACACCAGATCGTTGTCACAACCCCAATCGTGTTCCTGCAGCGTGCCGGGGCTGAGGCGAATACGGTCGGAAAGCTGCTCGCGCTCAATTTCATCACCGGTTTCGCTCAGCGCGCTCGGCATGTCGACAATGACCGCGCTGAGTTGCGCATAGCGCTGGCAAAAGCGTATCGAATGCAGGCCGTGCGAGCCGCCCAGATCGAGCAGCCGTTGGTAGCTCGGCAACACCGGCACGTGCTGGAGCAGATCCGGCCCCAGATCGGCGGCAAAGGCGCCCATGTAGGACGAGAACAATTGCCCGAGATGCGGCTGATCGACCATGGCGTCCCACAGCAGTTTCTGCGGCCCGCCGCTGCGCACGCTTTCAGCCAGTCCGCCCATCATTGACCACGCCTCGTGCGTCCACAGCAGGCCGGGCGTGTAATCCACCTGGCCGGCGCGGGTGAACCAGCGCTGCGTGCTGGCCGTGTTGGCAAACAAGTCGCCCTGTTTTTGCAGGTAGCCGACGGTGACGAGAAAATCCGCCAGCGTTGCGGTACCACGCTGGCTGGAAGCGATCTTCTCCGCCAGGTCTTCGGTGGAAAGCGGCCCCCCGGCGAGCGCTTCAAACAGCCCAAGGCGGCCGGCGGAGATGATCGCCGACGATTTCATCATCGGCATGTAAACGTCGAGCATGGCCAGCTCGGCCGAGCCGGTTGGCTGGCAAATGTCAGGTTTTGGCAGGTGGGTCATTGCTTACTCGTCGTCAAATGAAGCGGCTTGTTTAACCCAGGGCCGCTTCAATGGCAGCCACCAGAACCGGGTCATCCGGCGTCATGTCGGGCGAGAATCGCTGCAAAACCTGCCCATCCCGTCCAACCAGAAATTTCTCGAAATTCCACAGCACATCGCTCGGCTGCTTGGGTGAAATTCCGTAGCCCGCCAGTTTTTCGCGAAAATCACTGTTGACCGGAAACATGGCCTCCGGCTTTGCCTCAATCAATTTTGCGTAGAGCGGGTGGCGCGGCTCGCTGTTGATGGACAGCTTCTCGAACATCGGAAAGTCGACGCCGTAGTTCGTGGTGCAGAAATCCTGAATGTCGTCTGCCGACCCCGGTTCCTGCTCGGCAAAATCATTGCAGGGGAAACCCAGCACCTGCAAGCCACGCTCGCGATACAGCCCGAACAGGCTTTCCAGCCCTGCATACTGTGGCGTCAGCCCGCATTTGGAGGCGACATTCACGATCAATAACACTTGTCCCTTGAACTCACCTAGCGTCCGTGCGGATCCATTCAGGCTTTTCAGGGGAAGGTCGTACAGGGCATCAGTCATGGCGGTCTCGATTTCACTGAGGTGAGTGTTGGTTGGTGTCGGCAAAACAACGGCGGTGCATTTTAAGTGCGGAATAGCTTGGCTCATTCGAAATTTATGTCTCGGCAAGCGGGAGTCCTTGCGAAGCCATTCAAAGACAAAAAATAATTGAATTGAACCATCAAGAAGCCGAGGAAATAAGCCGTTAAGAAGTTTGGATACGAATGCGCTTGTCAGCGTTGGTAGTAATCTCACAACGACTATCGGCTAGTTCAGAGCTGCCCGAATGTGTCAGCTTGTCCGGCAATTTTGGAAAACTGCGATGGTCGCGCATTTGTCTGGCATAGAGGCCGAAAATGGCCGATTAATTTTTGGGGTGTGCTGCTATTCTTTCAGTCTGGCTCTGCCTTTTCAGGACTATCCGCATGTTTCAGACGATACTTGGTAGTGTTTATTAGAATGAAGAATGATCGACTCGGATTAATAATGATCGGCGCCACGCTGCTTGTGATCGGGCTGGTCGGTGGGCTGCTCTACCAGTATCAAATCAAGCTCCACCAAGAAAAAATCCGCGTTAGTGGTGTTGCGCTCAGCCGGGTTCTGGCTAGCGCCGAGTATTCGCAACTTGTGCCTCAGTCGCAGTCGGATAGCAACGGCCTGATGGCTCGCCTGATTCACGTTCAGGCCAACAAGGATTTTGCCTATGGTGCCATTGTCGACCGTGCTGGCAACCCTTTGCGCGAGACGCTGCCGGCTGGCGCAGCAATTCCCAATGCAAGCATGCCGGTCGAGCCGTTCGCCTGGTTCGGCGAACATTCGCTCACCGCGCCCGTTGATGGACGAAAAATTCTGGAGTTTTATTCGCCGGTGATGAATCAGGGCGTGCTGGCCGGGTTTGTGCGTGTCGGCTATTACGAAAAGCCAGGCAGCATTCTGAGTGGTGAGCTTTCCAGTCTTGGATTGATGGCATTGGCTATCTTTTTACTGACAACGCTTTCATATCTGTTGATTCGTCGAGAGCTGAAACCGCTCGGTCAGCTGGGGCACAAGATAGATCAGATGTCGCTCGGCTTTGTTCCGAATGGGCTCGCATTTTCGCAGGATGGGAATCTGGGCGACTTTGTTCAGCGCTTTGATCAGTTCTTGAAACTCCTTCAGGCCAGAATGCAGCAGATGGACTCGGCTTCGCTCTCCGCCCAGACGTCGACTTACCTGATTTCCTACAAGCAGGAAAAGGCAGAGTCGGCGCTGAACGCCATTCCTGAGGGCGTTCTGGTCATTGACGATGATTGCATTCCGACGCTGGCAAACATCAAGGCCGAAGCCATTTTGGGGCTTGGTCGTGAGCAGATCGTTGGGCGACCGCCACAGGAATGGTGCCGCAGCCCCGAAGTCCTGACCTTTCTGATGCGCTTCAAAAATGCGCCGCCAGCCATGCGCCAGGCCAGCATTGAATACGTTCCGACTCAACATCCAAACCGGCGAATCGCCACGTCAGCCTACCCCTTGTTCTCGCCACGCGACCAGAACACCCTGTTTGGTCGTCTGATCGTATTCCGGGACATCAGTAGTGAATTCCAGGCCAGGCAGGCTGGGGTGGAATTTGTTTCACACGTCTCGCACGAACTCAAGACCCCGCTGAACACACTGGCCACTTACAGCGAATTGCTTCTCGACTATCCAGAGCTGGATGAGACCGAGCGGGTGCACGCGGTCAATGTCATCCGTGGTGAAGTCGAACGCATGGCCTCACTGATCAGCAATTTGCTCAATATTTCGAAGCTGGAGACCGGAACCTTGCGGCTTTCACGGAAACGGGTGAAAGTTCATGACCTGCTGCAGGATTGTTTCGACACTTTCATCAATCACGCTCATGGCAAAGGAATCAATCTGGAGCTCCGCATTCCGCCCGATCTCGGCTCGGCTCGTCTGGATAAAGAGTTACTTCGGATTGCCATCGACAATCTGCTCAGCAATGCGATCAAGTACAGCGATCCAGGGGGCCATGTCTGCTTGAGTGCAGCGCTCTTGGACGACAACCAAATGCAGATCAGTATCCGTGACAAAGGCATCGGAATATCGCCGGAAGACTGCAAAATGGTTTTTGACAAATACTTTCGGGCCAGCAATAGCGAAACGGTCGCCCGTAGCGGCCACGGCTTGGGGCTGTATCTCGCAAAGCAAATCGTCGAGCTACATCACGGCGAAATTTCCATCGTCAGCAAACCAGGTGAAGGCACTGAGTTCATTATCAAATTCAAGGCGCAGCCAGTTAATCTGGAGGAGAACCCGGACTCATGAAACGCATTTTGATTGTCGACGACGAGCCACATATGACTCGCGTACTCAAACTCTATCTTGAACGCGCTGGATACCATGTTGTGACCCGGCCGAATGGCATGGAAGCACTGTCCGTCATCGAGAACGAGGCTCCGGATGCAATGATTACTGACATTCAGATGCCAGTAATGACAGGAAAGGAGCTTTGCCTCGAATTGGAGAGTCGTATGCCGAATCGAACCTTCCCGATCTTTGTCATGACATCGATGACCGACGACGAGCATCGGGATTGGACGAGAAGGGTGAAGGATATCGAATTCCTTGAGAAGCCCCTTAGCATGCGTGTACTGGCCAGCAGGCTCGAAAAATATTTCCAGTCGGCAGGCTCCTCGCTGGAGGCAGGCAATGCTTAATCATTGCTTTCAGGAAATTGACTTTGCCCGCTACCAGCGCTGGCTTGACCGGGCCATGGGGGTAAAAACGCCATTCATGGTTTGCGACCGCGATGGGCTGGTCGTCTGGAACGATGGCGTATCCAAGGCGACTGAACTGGGCCTGAGCATTTCGACCGGCGACGACAAGGAACAATCAGGCGTGTGTCGCCTTGACCTGGATGACCGGAGTACGGCACTGCACCAGTCGCTGGGGCGCACCAAAGAAGGATTGCTCGGCCGGGCCGCGGTTATCGTGGAATGCTTTGCAGGCGACGATGCGCCGATCAATCTGGATCATCTGACCGAGGCGATGGAAGACCTCTGCGCCAGCATTCACGATGAATATGTCCGCAGCGCCGACCTTGAAATGATGACGGAAGAGCTCGGCGCACGCTACGAAGAACTGCATCTGGTGTATGCGGTGGATCAGCATGTGCGAAACCAGACAGAAGGGCACGAAAGCGTTTTTCAGAGCCTGCTCAAATCCACCACCGAGCACCTGAATGTCGATGTGGTGGCTTTTGTCAGGCCTTCCCAAAATCTCTGTCTGTACGCCACATCGCTCAGTAAGGAAATACACAATCTCGACCTGGTGCTGGTCGAAATGCGCGGCGACCTCTATCGCTTTATTCAGTCTTCACGCGAAGCCGTTGTTCTCAATTCGCCGGATGACCCGAGGCGGGCCTATATTTTTACGGACATGCCGTACAAGGTTCTCGCCTGCCCAGTGCGCACTGAGCGGCAGGTGGACTCGCTGGTTGTTCTGCTAAACCACGCTCACAAGCCGGACTTTACCAATAGTGATCGCAAATTGGCTGATGTGCTGGCCAACCAGCTATCCAGTTTGAGCAATACCTATTTGCTGCTGGACAGCATGCGCGAATTCAACGAGCAGATGGCCCAGGCGCTGATCGAAGCAGTCGAAGCAAAAGATCCTTACACGCGCGGTCATAGTGAGCGAGTCAACTTCATCTCGATGGAAATCGGCAAAGCGATGGGACTCTCGCCCACCGAACTGGAGAATTTGCACTGGGGTTCATTGCTGCACGATGTGGGAAAGATAGGTGTTCCCGACGCCGTGTTGTGCAAGCCCAGTGCGCTGACGAAGGATGAATACACTTTCATCATGGTTCATCCCGAGCGCAGCTACGAAATTCTGCGCCATATCAAGCATCTGGCCGACGCCATTCCCGGCGCTCGCCATCACCAGGAAAAATACAACGGAACTGGCTACCCCCATGGTTTGAAAGGCGACCGTATCCCGCTACACGCACGCATCATGGCGATCGCCGACACCTACGACTCGATCACCAGTTCCCGTGCTTATCGTGCCGGGCGTAGCCATGAAACAGCGATGGCTGAAATCATTCGGGTCTCCGGTACGCAGCTTGATCCTGCCATCACGGAAGTATTCAAGCGTATCGTTGCCGACGAACCAGAGTGGCTGCTTCGCTTCAATATCAGGCGCGATAAGGTTTAGCCCATGTCCTTTGTCGTTGCACGCAGTGTTGTAGGAACCATGCTTCACTTGGCACCCAGCGGGCCGCTGACTGACGCGGGGGCCTGTGAGGTGCTGGAGAGCACCATTGCCGATTGCATTGCGGACAACCATTTCCAGCTGATTGTGGATTTTGAGCAGGTTTCCCTGATCGGCGGCCAGGCACTGGAGATCATTCAGGGCGCCAACAACCGGCTCACGCACATGGGCGGCTTCCTGAAATTTGTCTCTCCGTCACCATTGATCAAGGCGATTTTGATCGCTACCGGCCTTGGTGATCCCGTCGCTCTGGGGCAGGCAAATTTCGGCGAACTACACTCGATCGGCAGCCACTTTGTTAAGCCGTCGTCGCTGAAACTTGGGGAAATCCTGCTTGAACTGGGCATGGTGACGCAAAAGCAACTGGCCGACGTGGCTCATTTGCAAGCCAAGAGCAACAAGCGCATGGGCACTCTGCTGGTGGACAGTGGCGCCATTTCCGACCGCAATCGCCTCGCCGCGGTCAGTCGGCAAACCGGAATTCCGCTGATCCCGTTGCGCTTCGGGCTTTATGAGACTTCAGCCATCCAATTGATTCCCCGTGATGTGGCGCGACGCCTCGAAGTGCTGCCCATGTTCAAGGTTCATGACACGCTCACGATAGCGACCAACGATCCGCAGGCGATTCCTGCGCTGGATGAGATTCAGGACATCTCCGGTTGCAGACTGCGCCTTGTCCTCGCAGAACGTCAGGAAATCCTCAAGTATCAGATCGAAGCTTATAGCGGCAATGAGTTCATGCCCGAGCTGGTCGACAACATGGCGACCGACATCGAACTGGTTGAACAGGATCATGCCGATTTTGCACGCATCGACGAGATGGCGGGGGGCAGCCCGGTTATCAATCTGGTTAATGGACTGATCCAGCGGGCTGTCCGTGATGGCGCCAGCGACATCCACATTGAAAGCGGACGCAATCGGTCGTTCGTCCGTTTTCGGATCGATGGCGTGCTTTACGAGGCTTTGTCTACGCGCCTGGATCTGCATCCCGCCATCGTTTCCCGGCTCAAGGTCATGGCCAATCTCGACATCTCCGAGCGTCGCATGCCCCAGGATGGCCGTCTGCAGGTGGTCACGCAGGGTCGTACCATCGACCTGCGTTTTAGCTCCTTACCCGGCATTTACGGTGAAAAGATTGTTTTGCGGGTTCTGGACAAGAATCAATCCATTCTCGACATCGAAAAACTCGGCATGAGTGCGGTCAACCTGAATTTGCTCAAAAAATTGCTCGGCCGCAGCTATGGACTGATTCTGGTGACCGGCCCTACTGGCAGCGGCAAGACGACCACGCTTTACGCCTCGCTCAACCAGCTCAAGAGCATTGAAAAAAACATCGTGACTATCGAAGACCCTGTTGAATATCAGATCGATCTGATCAACCAGAATCAAGTCAACGAATCAATCGAGCTCTCCTTCGCACGTATGCTCAAACACGTGCTGCGGCAAGACCCCGACATCATCATGGTGGGTGAAATCCGTGATCGGGAAACCGCCGAGATCGCTGTTCAGGCTGCGTTGACCGGCCATTTGGTGCTCTCGACGCTGCACACCAACAATGCAGTCGGTGCGCTCTCACGCATGATGGACATGGGCGTTGAGCCTTATCTCCTCTCGTCGGCCCTGGCTGGCGTTGTTGCCCAGCGCCTGGTTCGCGGCATTTGCCCGGCGTGCAAGACCACCTATTTGCCTCC
This sequence comes from uncultured Rhodocyclaceae bacterium, assembly GCA_907163225.1. GTDB lineage: Bacteria > Pseudomonadota > Gammaproteobacteria > Burkholderiales > Rhodocyclaceae > Azonexus. Next base: position 285,606 of record OU015322.1, read on the forward strand.
GCCAGAGATGGTCAAAAAATACCATTGGCCCGAAAGCGCCAAACTTAGCCGTGGCCGAGGCTGCCCGGAATGCTATGACTCGGGGTACCGCGGCCGGCTGGGTATCCATGAAATCATCGAGTCCAGCGATACCCTCCAGCGCCTGATGGCAAAGAACCCAACCAAAGAAGAATTGTTGGCCTTTACCAAGGCGGAAGGCTATCCGACCATGTTCGACGATGGTGTATCACGCGCACTTGAGGGGCGCACCACCATCGAAGAAGTGTCACGCGTGATCCACGAGGAGTGACATCGCATGGCCATTGAACTGAAGCAGCCACAAAAACCAGGTTTTGACGGCGCGCCGGCCAATAGTCCGGGGCAAAGCCGGTTCAATCCGAACATCAGCTTCGGGTCGAAGCGTGTCGGCCTCGAACAACGCATGATCTTTACCGAGCGTTTGTCGTTATTGCTCCAAACGGGCGTCAGCCTGCTCGAAGCGCTCAAGGTCATGCAGCAGCAAACGGATGAAACGATGGTGGCGAACATCCTCGGATCGCTCACCAGCACAATCAGTGAAGGCGAGAGCTTTTCCGTGGCCTTGGCCAAACACCCGGAAATGTTTTCCGGTACCTACATCAGCCTCGTTTCGGCCGCAGAGACGGGCGGGTTTCTGCCCCAGGTTCTGGAGCAGCTGCTCAAGATGGACGAAAAGACCAGCCAACTGCGCAGCAATATTACAACGGCGCTTTCTTACCCGGCTTTCCTGATTGTTTTCTCGGTTCTCGTGGTGGTGTTTGTACTGGTCGTCATTTTTCCGAAATTCGAGGATTTATTCGCTTCGATCCATGATCAGCTGCCACTATCTACGATAGTCCTGATGGCGCTTTCCTCTTTCTTGCGGCAATACTGGGCAATCCTTTTGCCTGTTCTTGGGGTGGGCGCGTGGGCGACCGCATTCTGGGCAAGGAGCGATAGCGGTAAGGAAACTCTCGACCGGATGAAGCTGAGTTTGCCGCTGGTCAGCGACATCTACATCAAAATCTATTTCACGCAGATGCTCAGCGTTCTCGGACTTTCCTTGACCAACGGCGTGCCGCTCACGGTTGCCTTGAAAGCGTGTCAGGACGTTGTGAACAATTCCATTTTTGCGAAATTCATTGAAGACCTGCGTCATCATGTCAATGAAGGCATGGGACTCTCCGCTGGTTTCCAGAATTCTCCATTCGTCCCACCCATGGTGCGGCAGATGATTTCCACCGGCGAGCAAACAGGAAATCTTGGCTTCGTCATGGCTCGGGTTGCCGCTTTCTACGAGCGGGAGATCACCAAGCGGATTACTGTTCTATCCAAGGCGATTGAACCCCTGATGCTGATCGTGATGGGCGTAATCGTAGGCCTGATCGTCGCCTCGCTGGTTTTGCCCATTTTCAAATTATCACGAGCCATTCATTAATTATTAAAAATGGTAAAACGTGATAAAACTCTTCACAAATGCCAGTCATGAACCCCATAATATTCGTATTGAAATTGAAAGGACTGAAAAATGCGTTCATTTGCAAATAGCGCCGCGAGAACCATTCAGAAGGGCTTTACGCTCGTTGAGTTGTTGATTGTCGTCATCATTCTGGCTATTTTGGCTGCGATCGTTATTCCGCAGTTTTCCAGCGCTACCGTCGATGCACAGGAAGCGGCCCTGGACAGCAACCTGAATGCCCTGCGTTCCGCCATCGAACTCTACAAGGCGCAGCACAGCGGAAAATATCCGGCTGCCGTGGCCGCAACCGGTGCAACCTGCACTGTTGGCGCAGCAGGAACCGGCGCCATCTACACTGCCCAAGCATTTATTGAGCAAATGACAATCTACAGCAGCGCCACCGGCACCACCTGCACCGGCGCTGATCCGACAACATTGCTCGGCCCCTATCTGCGCAAGGGCATTCCGCCTGATCCAATCACCAACAGTTCGGCAGTTGTCGTTGCAAATGCTGGCACCCCTCTCGTGCCGGGAGCAGCAACGGGTGGTTGGATTTACGATTACAAGACCGGGGAGATCGTTATGAACAGCAATGGCCTCGACAGCAAGGGCAAGGCATTTTCAACACACTAAGTCGCACTCGGCATGACCAGTCGCCGCCTGGCTATTCAAAAAATGGCGCACAGTGGCTTCACCTTGTTTGAACTTTTGATCGTTGTGGTCTTGTTGGGAATCATCGCTTCGGCGGCGATTCCCATGCTTGCCTCGAACGATCCGCAAAAGCTGAATGTCGCCGCCGAAGAAACGGCCAACACGCTGCGTTTTGCCCTCAGCGAGGCGCGGCGGACAGGGGGTTATGTGTTGGTCGATGGCAAATCGACCAGCGGGCATCTCAAGCTTTTCTACTCCAACTCAAATGCCGACGTGCCGCCAGCCGTCGGTACAGCACCTATCAATGACCCGCTGACCAAGCTTGCGGTCAACCTGAATTTAGGGGCAAATTCCTTTTCTTCCGGAGTGACGCTAACGCCGCAATTCAGGGCGGGTGGTCAGCCGCTACCCCAACTCCTGATAGGGCCGGGGCTGAGCCAAATGCAAGGCTTTGACGGCGCAGGGGGCGGCCAGGGAGCGCTTCAGGCAAACAGCGGCGTCCTCCTGACCCTGGGCACAAGGACTTTAACCGTTGGCATCAATGAGCTCACCGGGCTGGTAACGCTGCCTTGAGACCAGGGATGGAAACATATGCGTCTGAAAGGTTGCGCCGGCAGCGTGGCTTTTCTTACGCCGAAGTGCTGCTCTCCGTTTTGCTGCTGCTCATTTTGCTGGTTCCCGCCATGGAGGCGCTAACTGCAGGAATTTCCGGAAATCCGGCGGCCATGGCAGCCAGGCAACTCAATCTGCGCAACAAAATGGAAGAGGTGTTGAGCAAGCCATTTGGCAAGCTCTATGCGGAAACCTACCTTCCCGGGGGCAATACACTCACTTCCATCAGCAGCGGTTTTTCCGATGCGGCGGGTGCATCCAGCCGGCGAGTCGTTGTTTTCTATCGCTACGATGCTGCAAGCAATAATTTGAGCGCCAACGACACCGGCCTCCTGTTCGTCAGCGTTTTTTACGAAGCAGACGGCAGCGTCAATGCCTTGAATACGCTGGTGGGAAGATGGTGGTGAAATCGAATCCGCGCACGAAGCAGCGGGGTCTGACGCTGATCGAACTGCTGATCGCCATTGCCATCGGCGTCATGATCCTCGCCGCGCTCAATTCGCTGGTCAGTCTCGCCAGCGATGCCCAGACACAGGGGCGCAGCACGAATGAAACGGCTTATCAGGGACGTTTTGCCCTTGAACGCATGGCCGATAAAGCACGGGCGCTCACGCCAAAGGCGCTGAGTACGCCTTCAGTGGACACGACAGGTGACTGGTTTGCACCAAGCGGCTGTTCAGGCAGCGCCTGCGTCATGTATTGCCGAAACGCCAACAACCAGCTCGTCGAAACCACCACCAGCGACAGCGCATGCGCCGGCACCTCGGTGATCGCCAGCAATGTCAGCGCGCTATCAGCTACTCTGCCGAGCAATATGGGGGCGATAGACCGGCACGCAGGAACGATCACCCTGACCATGACCGGGACCACCGGAAATCCGAGCTCGCTATCTCTCACGATGCGCCTGGGTGGAGGAACACAGTGAAGCATCGCCTGAGCAACGCAGGCTTCACCTTGCTGCCGGTTGTGCTGGCCATGAGCCTGGTCGCGGCAATTGCATTTTTACTGAATCGCGACAACGGCATGAATACTGAAATGCTGCTTGCCCAATCCAGTCAGGATAAGGCGCGCTACGCTGCCGAGGCAGGGCTGCAGGCTGTCAATGCAAAAATTCAGGCGCTGGGTTGCGGTGGTAGCTTTCCGGTAACCGGCAACCCGGTCACCAACGCCGACTTTGGTGGCGCCAGCTATAGTGCCTACGCCACTACGGGCGGGGGCAATACGACAGGCCTTGTATCGACGGGGAGCTACAACGGCACCTCAGTAAAACTGACCCGAAACAACATCTACGTTTATCAAACAGCGCCTAAAACTTATACCCTGCAGCCCGATGGTACGGCCGGTATTGACACCTATCTAGTCAAAAACAGCACAACAAACTACGGCAACAGCACAACCATCAATCTGAATTCGACAAGCAACTTTCCCTTGTTCAGGTTCGATCTCTCGATGTTTCCGAGCGGTAGTTTGCCTGTGTCGACGAGTCTTGCCCTCTACGCCGGCAGCGGTTTGGGGTGGGGCACCGGGAGCATTCATCGCGTCCAGAGTGCCTGGCAGGAGGGAACGGGAGCAGCGAGCCCGATCGATGGCGCCAACTGGACAACCATGGACGGAACGCTGCCTTGGGCGACAGCCGGCGGAAGTTATCACGCTGCGTCAATCGACAGTGACGATGCCGTGACCGGCAGTTCAATGACGTTTGATGCCGCCGATCTCACCTATGCCTGGCTCAGCGGTCGCTACCCAAATCACGGGGTGCAGGTGAAAATGATGATCGGAGTTGGGTCGCTAAACTTCACCAGCAGCGACAACGCCGACACGGCCCATCGGCCGAAACTCACCTTCAATTATCTGCTTCCCTGCGGCGCGACCGGCCCCGCCGACCCGATAGGCGGAACGCTGACCCTGAACGCGATCGCCGACACTTTCGACAATAGCGCCGCCGTCCAGGCCAACAACGGCCAGGCAAGCACGCTCGTGGTGTCGCGCAGCAGTACCCAGGACAGGCGAACCCTCATTTCCTTCAACACCAGCGCCATACCCGCCGGGTCAACGATCGACACTGCCGTCCTGCGCCTCTACGTGGCCAGCGTTGCCAATGCCAGCACCAACACAAAATCGATCTGGGTCAATGCGGTCAACAACGCCTGGGCCGAAGGAACGGGCAACAACACCAACAAGGCCTGCCCGGGTGCTGCAACGCCCGGGGCCAGCTGGAACTACAGCACCAATTGCACCAACTGGTCATATATTCACCCACCAAATAGCGCGCCGGTGTGGGCCGCAATGGCGCCGATGCCGACGGCGCGAAGCGCTCACATGGTGGCAAGCGTCGGCGGAAAAATTTATGCAATTGGCGGGTACAACAACAGCTATCTAAAAGTGGTCGAAGAGTACAACCCGGCCACCAACACTTGGGCCACCAAGGCGCCGATGCTCACCGCTCGTTCAGAGGCCGCTGTTGCCGTGGTCAACGGCAAAATATACGTCATGGGGGGCGACGCAGGGGGACTTAACGCCACCAATCGCAACGAAGTGTACGACCCGTCAACGGATACATGGACGAACTTGGCCACTATGATCAATGGCCGGAAATATATGGGGGCAGCAGTCGTCAATAACAAAATATATGCGCTGGGTGGTGCCAAAAGCGTAATTGCTCTTAAAAACAATGAGGAATATGACCCTTCCAGCAACACATGGGCAACCAAGACCCAGATGCCGACCGCCCGGCAATGGTTTGCCGCACAGTCAGCAAATGGAAAAGTCTATGCCATTGGTGGCTGGAGCGGCCTTCTTGACCTGACAGCCAACGAGGAATTCAATCCTTCGACCAACAGTTGGACAACCAGGGCATCCCTGCCCACCGCGACCGACTCGATGGGTTCAGCCGTGCTGGGAAACAGGATTTATCTGATTGCCGGGATGCAGGGCAATACAGTCATCAATAAAGTCTGGGCGTACGACGTTTTGACCAATACCTATACGGCCCAAGCTGACTACCCAACCCTCACCGAAGCTTCTGCTGCCGTCGGGCTAAATGGCTACGTATACAGTCTTGGTGGCGACAATTACGCGTCCACTTACTATAACAACCATTACCGCTACGACCCCGGCGTACCCACTCCGATTGCCACGGCGACTGACGAGACCACAGGAAACTCGCCTCCGGCAGCGGGGTTCGCGGGCGGCTGGATCACTTTCGAACTCAAAACACTGGTCAAAGAATGGGTAGATGGCGTCCGCCCCAATACCGGAATCGTTGTTTACACCGAAATTCCCGATCAATTCAACATCAACAGCCGCGAGGGCGCTAGCAAGACGCCTCAGTTAGTTGTGACATATTCGCAATAATCAACATGAAACCATTATCATGTTTGTCAGAAATAGCATTCGGCTCACTCTATGAATTTCGCCCCTGATCACCTTCTTAAGTCATTTTCGACCGCCCTCCCTGCACTCTTTAAAAAAAGAGGGCAGTCCTCAAGCATCGGCCTTTATTTAGGGAAAGATGCCTTGAATATGGTGCAAATGGAAAATACCGGCGGGCTGCCGCAGATTCGTGCGCTGGCGGTCGTTCCCTATCCCTGTCCGCGCGATGATGTTTTCCAGAATCCGAAGGTACTTAAAGACTTGGTCAAGCAGGCGTGCGCCATGCAGCCGTTCAAGGGGCGGCGCATCGTATCCTGCCTGCCGGCGAGAGCAATCAAGATCATTACCGTTGCTTACAAGACGACGAAGGATCAATCGGATACCGAAGCTTTGGTCGCTGAACTGCAAGAGCGTCTGCATGACGAGCTGAACAATATGGTGCTTGATTTCATCCCGCTGCGTTACGAACAGGATGAGTCGAACAATAGTGAAGCCCTGGTGGCACTGGCCCCTCGTCAGGGAGTCATGTCCTATCTCAACCTGTTTACCGAGGCAGGCCTGGATGTTGAGGCACTGGATGTCGGGCCGTCGGCCCTGGCTCGCCTGGTTCGGCATTCTGGCGCACGGGCTTGGCCAGCATTCCCTTTGATGCCCAACGCGCTACTCATCAATATTGGTGCTGAATCAAGCTTCCTGACGGTGATTTGGGGGCGCCGCCTTATCCTTGATCGGGCAATCGATTTCTCTGAAAATCGAATGCTTCTCCGCCTGAAAAATGTACTTAATCTCACCGACGAGATGGCCGAGAGCCTCCTTTTTAATTCCGGCAAATCTCCAGATGGTCAGGACGAAGCACAAAGAATGGTGGCCGAAGTGCTCCATCCTGAAATGACATTGCTGCTTCAGGAGATTAACAAAACGCTGGTTTACATGGCTTCGAAGACACGCGGAAAATCAATTAATGTCGCTTACCTGGCTGGCAGTGCCACGCGCTACCTGTATCTGTTGAACGGTTTGGAAAAACAATTGCAGGTGCCGGTGCAGACCATCAACTCGGTCTCGATTTTTGCCCCCGATAACAAGAAATTTGCGTTTGATGAATCTCTCGGCGCCAAACCGGGAATTGCCTTGGCAACCGGCCTGGCGTTGCGCGGGGTGCCGGAGCATGGCTGAGATGGATCTGATCCCTGGCGAATATCGCCGGGCGCTCAAGCTAAAGCGATTGATTCGTTTGTTCATGGTCGCATCTCTTGCCGTGGTCGCAGTTATCGGGCTGGCCTGGATTTCGCTGAACCATCTGGTTTCGAGTGGAAAAGCCCAAGTGGCGGTCCTCCAGCAGCAGAAAACTCTGGCAGAAACCGACAAGGCGCAGGCCGCGACACTTCAGCAGAAAAAGCTCGTTATCGAAGAGCAGCTCAAGGCATTGGCCGGCTTGCGCAACGGTAAGCAGGTCAGTCATTTTTTGCACGCCGTTGATACGGCGTACGTTGATGGCATCTGGTTCGACAGTGTTCAATTTCTCCGCGGCGCTGCTAACAGTTCTTCGCCGGGGGCTCTTCGGGCGGCGGGGATCGTTGTTGTACCTAACACCGCGCCCGGTACACCTCCGGTCGACTTCAGCCAGCGGGTCGATATCATTGGTCACGCGCTGAATCACTCCTTGCTGGCCGAATTCATGCGCAGACTTGGGGGGCAGGCTGGTGTCGCCGATTTGCGTCTGGTCGATACCAAGCAGAGAGCCTACCTGACGACTCAGGTCGTGGATTTCACCCTTAGTCTGCAACTGGCTGGAAAGACCGAGGGGCAGCCATGATGGAGCAAGTAATTCGCAAACTCGAAAAGCTGGATATCCGCCTGATCATCGGCGGAATGGCCGTGATTTTGGCGTTTCTGGCTTTTGAGGGCTGGATACTGGTTTTGCGCAAACCCTTTGCGCAGTACCAGCAGGTGTTGTCCTCACATCAGGTGTTGGCCTCGTCGCTCGACGAAAAAGCCGATCAATCCGGTGAGCTGACTCGGCTGGCGACTGAGCTTCGGCAGCTTGCTGACAGATTGAGTGGGGAGCTTCGCCTGCCAAGCGCCGATGACAAGATGGTGGCCTCCTTGATGGAGGCACTGGATGCATCCGCGATCAAACACCGAGTAAATCTCTCAGGCGTCACGCCGATGGAAAGACGGATGGTTTCGGTTTTTGAGGAGCTATCGTTCGAGGTGGGGGCCAGTGGTGCCTACTTGCCCCTTTGTGACTGGATACTGGGTTTTGGTGAGGCACTGGGTGGCAGCGCAACGATTACCGATTTTTCGATGAAGTCGCTTGACGAAGGTCGCCGGGTGCAATTGACGCTCAAGCTTGCCCTCTACCGCCCTCAGCGCAGTGAGGAGAAAAAATGACTCTGCGCCTGACGCATTTGACAGTGCTCATTTTGTTCGCAGGTGCCTTGCCGGCAAATGCAGAGAGTATTTTGCGCCACGATCCGTTTGTACGCCCGCAGCTTTCTGCTTCGGCCAATCACCGGCCCGGTGACCCCGTGTTACCCATGGATGGGGTCGGCGCTGAATGGAGCCCACAACTGAGCTCGGCAATGATGGCGGGCAAGGACTCCATGGTGACGGTGGATGGCGTTATCTTGAGGCTGGGTGAAGAAATCAATGGATACCGCTTGCTTCGAGTTCGGGACCATGAAGCGGTCTTCCAAAAGGGGGGAAAGAAAATCGTGTTGAAGATGGGAACAACCGTGTTGAAGTCCAATATTGATCGGATCAGCCAATGAGCACGTTCCGCTACGCTGCGTGTTGCGCATTCGTCTGCTGTCTTTTGATCGGCAGCGTAAGTTCCGCGGCTGAACCAGAGCGATTCGCTCGCCGTTCAGCGGAGTCCAGGATTTCCCTCAACTTTCGTGACGCTTCCATTCAGGAAGTGTTTGACGTTCTCTCTCGCAAAGAGCGCGTCAACATCATCGTTGGGCGAGGGGTGGTCGGGAATATCTCTGTCAATCTCTACGACACAACGGTTCACGACGCGATCTATCGTATTGCCGAGGCGGGCGGTTACACCGTGGAGTATCGCAACGGCGATTATGTGATTTCAGATCGCAAGGATGCTGGCCAGGAACACCCTGATGCTTATATCCAGTTACGTACCTTTAGAGTCCAGTACTCGGATCCGAAGCAAGTAGCAGACATTCTGACGAAATATGCGTCGCGCATCGGGAAGGTGACGCCACTTGTATCGCGGCGGATGATCGTTGTCGAAGACTTGCCGGACTATATTGCCCGCGCCGCCAAACTGCTGGAGGAACTGGATATTCAGCCGAGACAGGTGCTGATCGAAGCCAAGGTGCTTGAAGTTACGCTCGATGATGGCGAGATTTTCGGAGTGGACTGGAGCAACGTCTTTGGCAGCGCCCCCGGCACACGTGGTTCATTTGGAACGAACGGTCTGGGTTTGGGGAACACGGTTGCCGGCCCGGCGCGGTCAGGTTTCTTTTTTAGTTTGGTGAATAGCGACTTGAACCTGTTTCTCGAAGCTCAAGCCAGCAAGAGTCGGGTAAGAACGATTTCATCGCCTAAATTGTTGGCGCTTGAACATCAGGAAGCCAAGACCGTCATCGGCAAGAGTACCGGCTATAAAGTAACGACGACGATCAATCAGGTAACGACCGAGAGTATTCAATTTCTTGAGTCAGGCGTCATTTTGAAAGTGACACCCTCGATCGACCAGATGGGCCGAATTCTGCTCAAGGTTCACCCGGAGGTTAGCTCGACGACACTTAACTCAGGAATTCCGGAAAAGAAGAGTACGGAAGTGACGACGGAGTTTCTTTGCGAAGACGGGCAGTCGGTGTTTATCGGCGGCCTGCTCAAGAAAATCAGCTCCGCAGAAAAACTTGGCGTTCCTTTCCTTGGCGATATCCCCTTTCTTGGCCGGCTGTTTTCAACAACAACCGAAGGCGTCAATAACACTGAGACGGTCGTCATTATCACGCCCCGGATCGTGCGGGATATTCGCGATGTAAGCGCCTTGAGCCAGAGGCCGCTGAATCAGTTCGAGCAATCGTCGCAATTGATCGTCGAACATCAATTGCGATTGAATCCATCGATTTTCAAAGAAGAGCGGGACATCACAGGGGCTGAGTAGCAGTGAGGCTGGCTCGCCTTGAGCCAATGTTTTTGGACATGTCAGCGAAGACGTAGGCGCTCCGGCCAAACAGCAGAATGTGGTGATAAGCGGATGCGACGGGATCGGAACACTGCGATCCCGCGTTTTCTGCCCCTGCTACGGAGCGATGGCACGTAGCAGCGTTTTGCACTTTGCGGTGATGCGTGCCATTGCCGGGTACTATCCGCCTTCGCACAATCAAGAGAAGTAATTCAAGCATGCAGATGGAAGTTGAACAGAAGTTAAGTTACGCCGTCGTGGCGGCCGTGCAGTTGCCTAGCGTTAGCGACACGGAGTTCGAAGCGTCGCTCACCGAGTTGCGTGAGCTGGCCAAGACACTCGGTTTCAAGGTGATTCACACCTTTATCCAGAAGCGCAACAGTTTCGATACGACCGGCTACCTGGGCGTTGGCAAGCGTCAGGAGATTCGCAGTTTCGTTCATGGCGAGCCGGCTTTTGACGAAGCTGGTGAGCTGCTACCTTTTACGGCTGACGCTACCTTGCCCGAAATCGACGCGATTCTCGTCGACCACGAGATTTCGCCGTCTCAGGCGCGCAATCTGGAAATCGAGGCGGGTTGCATGGTGATGGATCGCACCATGGTCATCCTCGAGATTTTTCACAACAACGCCCGCTCGCGGGCAGCCAAGGCGCAGGTGGAAATCGCCCGCCTCGGCTACATGGCGCCGCGCCTGCGCGAGGCGGCCAAGCTGGCTGGATCGCAAGGGCGGCAGCGCAGCGGTGTTGGTGGCCGCGGGGCCGGCGAGTCGCACACCGAACTCGACAAGCGCAAGATTCGCGACCGCATTGCCGAACTGCAACTGGAAATCCTCGCCATGGAGGCCGAGCGCAAGACCCAGCGCTCCCGCCGTCAGGAACGCCAGAGCCAGGCGGCTGTCGCGCTGGTCGGCTACACCAATGCCGGCAAATCGACGCTGATGCGGGCGCTGACCGGCAGCGAAGTGCTGGTCGCCAACAAGCTGTTCGCGACGCTCGACACCACCGTTCGTGCCCTCTACCCGGACAGCGTGCCGCGCGTGCTGGTCAGCGACACTGTCGGTTTCATCAAGAACCTGCCGCACGGCCTGGTGGCGTCGTTCAAGTCCACGCTCGACGAAGCGCTCGATGCCTCCTTGCTGCTCCACGTCATCGACGCCAGCGACCCGGGTTTTGAGCGTCAGCTGGAAGTGACCGACAAGGTGCTCGAAGAAATCGGCGCCGATGTCGTGCCGCGCCTGCGCATTTTCAACAAGATCGACCATGTCGGCGATGCCGAGGCGCAGGCCGAGTGCGAGGCGGCGCTGCGGGCCAAGTACCCCGATTGCGTCGTGATGAGCGCCCGCCGGCCGGAGGAAGTCGCGGCGTTACGCATGAAGATCATCGCTTTTTTCCAGCGCGATCACGTCGAGGCCGAGCTGTTCCTGCCCTGGTCGGCACAGCAGTTGCGCAAGGAGGTCTTTGCTTCCTGCGAGGTGCTGGAGGAGCGTGCCGACGAGGCTGGGGCTTTCTTCTCCGTGCGCGGTGAAGGAGCTGTCATCGATGGCTTGCGCGAGCAGTTTGCGCAGGTTTCGAGCTAGCGCTCTGGGTCGAAATTCCGGATTGCTACGGTCAACCGGAAAAATTGGCCAATTCTGAAATGCACTGAAACGCCGGCTTAGCCCGGCGTTTTTAGTTTGTTGCGGCCTGATGCCGCCTGTCGGCCACGATATTGCCGTCCACCATTTCAATGATCCGGTCGCAACGGGCGGCCAGCCTCTGGTCGTGGGTGACGATCAGGAAGGTGGTGTTGAGCCGGGTGTTGACCTCTCGGAGCAGGGCGAAGACGTCGTCGGCGGAATGGGTGTCGAGGTTGCCGGTGGGTTCGTCGGCGAGGACCAGCGAGGGGCTCATGGCCAGGGCGCGGGCGATGGCGACGCGCTGTTGCTGGCCGCCGGAGAGCTGGTTGGCGAGGTTCTGTTTGCGCTCGGCAAGGCCGACCTGGTCGAGTAGCCGGCCGGCCTGGGCGAACATGTCGGCGTCGGGCCGGCCGCGGGCGACGAGCAGCGGCATGGCGACGTTTTCCAGTGCCGTGAAGGCGGGAATCAGGTGGTGGTGCTGGAAGACGAAGCCGATGCGCTGGCCGCGCAGGCGGGTCAGGCCGGTGTCGTCGAGCTGGCCGGTTTCCTGGCCATCGATGAAAAGCTGGCCGCCGCTCGGCCGGTCGAGCAGGCCGATGAGGTTGAGCAGGGTGCTTTTGCCGGAGCCGGAGGGGCCGATCAGGGCGGCGAATTCGCCGCGTTCGAGGCGCAGGTCGATGCCGTGCAGGATTTCGCTTTCCGTTTCACCGCTGCCGTAGGATTTGCGGATATTTTTGAGCTGAAGAACGGGCGTTGTCGTCACGGGATCAGCCACGGATCGCTACCACCGGATCAAGGCGCGCCGCCCGGCGGGCCGGCAGCAGGGCGGAAAGGATGCCGACCAGGCTGGCGCCGCCGGCTGCGATGGCGACCAGCCATGGGTCGACGCCGATGATGAACATCGGCGTGCCGTCCGGGTTGCGCGCCATGAGCCGCCAGAGCATCAGGAATGTCCAGGCCAGGCCGGAGCCGAGCAGCGAGCCGAAGAAACCGACAATGCCGCCCTGGAGCAGGAAAATGCGCAGCATCTGCCCCTGCGAGGCGCCCATGGCGCGCAGGATGCCGATTTCGCGGGCACGCTGGATGACCGAAACGACGAGCACGCTGGCGATGCCGAAGGCGACCGACAGGCCGATGAAGAAGCGGATGACGTTGCTCGATACGCGCTGCGAGGTCAGCGCGGTGACGAACTGGGCGTTGGTCTTGATCCAGCTGTCTGCGGTCAACCCGGTTTCGGCGGCAATTTTGCTGGCCAGCCGTTCAGCCTCGTCGATGTCGTGCAGCGAAATGTCGATGCTCGACACGCCGCCGACCAGATCGAGCAGGCTTTGCGCCGAGCGCAGGCTGACATAGACGTTGCGGGCATTGACACCCTTGTTGCCGAGGTCAAAGAGGCCCGTGACGGTAAAGGTTTCGGTGGCGTCGCCAGCCGTCGTGACACGGATTTTGTCGCCGATGTCGGCGCCGAGGTCCTTGGCCAGCTCGATGCCGATCACCGCCTCGCCGGCGCCGACGCGCAACTGGCCGGCGACCATGCGTTCTGGAAGGGCGATGACGCCGCTGTAGCGCACCGGGTCGATGCCGAGCAGGGTGATCGCCTTGTTGGCGTCGCCGCGCACGACGAAGGCAGGGCCGGAGGCAATCGGCGAAATGGCGGCGATTTCCGGCAACGCTTCCAGTCGGGCCTGAATCTGCTGCCACTGGTCGATCGAGCGCAGGCGCTGGGCCTGTTTTTGCAGGCGCAGGGCAACGCCGGCCGCCGACGATTGCGGGCGGGCGATTTCCTCGGGCGGCAACAGAACGATGTGGGCCTGCGAACTGAGCGTGCGTTTGACCAGATTGGCCTGCAAACCGGAAAGCAGCGCCGACATGAAGACGATGACGGCGACGCCAACGCCGACGCCGACGATAATCAGCAGCGACTGCATGCGGCCCTCACGCAGGAAGCGGATGGCGGCGATCCACTCGAAAGGCATCCAGGATTTCATTTTTGGCCGTTATTTCCGGTTGACCGTAGAAACCTTGCGGCCCTCGGCCAAGGCCTGGCTGGCCGCCGCCAATGCTTCGCCGGCGACAACGCCATCGAGGATTTCCACCCGACCGGCGCCGCGGATGCCGAGCTTGACCGGCTGGCGCTGTGCCACGCCATCGCGCACCACCATCACCCACGGCTGGCCGGACGCCTGGTCGCGGATGACATCGGCCGGCACGATCAGCGTGTCGGCGCGGTGGGCCGAGGCGATGTCGATGGAAACAGTCATTTCATGCTTCAGGTAAGCCGGCGGCTCGGCGACGCGCAGGCGGATTTCGACCGAGCCGCGCTGGGCATCGACGGCCGGGGCGATGTAGGTGACCTCGGCCGTGAAGTGTTCGCCGGGGTAGGCATCGGCTGAGGCCAGCGCCGTCTGGCCAAGCTGGAGCAGGGCAAGATTTTTTTCGTCGATCTGCGCCGTCAGTTCGGTGTCGCCCTTCGGCGCCACCGTCAGCAAGACCTTGCCCGGCTGCACCATGTCGCCGGCTTCGACATTGCGCGTCAGCACCCGGCCGGCACCCGGCGCCGTCAGCGTGGCGTAGGCCAGCCGCGCTTCGGCCACGGCCAGTGCGGCGCGCGCCTGTTCGACATTGCTGCGCACCACCTGCGCCTCGCTGCCGCCCGGCTGGTTGCTGGCCAGCTGCAACTTGGCCGCCTGCCACTGGCTGTCGGCGACCTGCGCGTTGCGCCGGGCATCGTCGAGCTGGGCGGTGCTGTAAAACCTCTTGGCGACCAGTTCGCCGACCCGCTCGAATTGGCGCTTCGCCTGCTGGGTGTTGGCTTCCGCCTGCTGCACGCTTTGCTCGGCCACCGGCCGGCCGAGGCGGTCGAGCTGGCGTTGTTTGGCCTCGGCCTGCGCCAGGCTGGCCCGGGCCTGGGCGACGCTCGCCCGCCATTCGGTGTCGTCGAGCTGGATCATCGTTTGGCCGGCCGTCACGGCATCGCCTTCGCGCACCTTGACGGCGACAACGCGGGCGCTGATCTGCGCCGCCACCTCGATGCGCTGCGGCGTGCGTACCCGGCCGCTGGCCACTACCGCCTGGCGCAGTTCGCCGCGTTCTGCCACGGCAACGACTACACGTTCGCCGGACCAGCGGGTGTACCCGGTGACGAGCAGGGCCAGCCCGACAATCGCGGCAACGGCGAGCAGGCTTGAGCGGGAGCGGAGAAAGCGGGTCATGGTGGCCTGGAATTTCATGAGTGAATGATGGGGCAGGGCACGATCTTAAACGATGGGCGGTACCGCACGGTGTATAATTGTTTGCTTATTTAGTGGAACGCCATTGCGGGGCTTCTGGAGCGCATCGTGCTGAAGTTTTTATCCTTCGTTTCAAAGAATCTGATCCTCGCCATTCCAGTCATGATGCTGCTCGGTTTCGGTTTCGGCCTGCTCGCGCCGACCGCCTGGCTCAAGTCGCTGATCGTGCCGCTGACCTTCCTGATGGTCTATCCGATGATGGTCACGCTCAAGCTGAGCAAGGTGCTCGAAGGCGGCGACAGCAAGGCGCAACTGCTCGCCCAGCTGATCAGTTTCGGCATTATCCCCTTCGTCGCCTTCGGCCTTGGCCAAACCTTTTTCCCGAACCAGCCGTACTACGCCATGGGCCTGCTGCTCGCCGCACTGCTACCGACCTCGGGCATGACCATTTCCTGGACCGGCTTTGCCGGCGGCAATCTCGGCGCGGCGGTCAAGATGACGGTGCTCGGCCTGATCCTCGGTTCGCTGGCGACGCCCTTCTACGTTCAATGGCTGATGGGCGCGAACGTGCCGGTCGATCTGTGGGCGGTGTTTTCGCAGATATTCTTCATCGTTTTCCTGCCCATGGTGGCCGGCCATTTCACGCAAAGCTACCTGCTCAAGAAGCATGGCCCGAAGGCTTTCCAGGCCGAATGGGGGCCGAAATTCCCGCCCTTCTCGACACTCGGCGTGCTCGGCATCGTCTTTGTCGCCATGGCCCTCAAGGCCCAGCAACTGGCCGCCCAGCCGGCCGAATTGCTGCAACTCGTCGGCCCGCTGCTCGCACTCTACGGCATCAACTACCTGCTCAGCACCCTCGTCGCCAAGGCCCTGTTGCCGCGCGGCGATGCCATCGCGCTGGTGTACGGCACGGTCATGCGCAACCTGTCGATCGCCCTGGCCCTGGCCATGAACGCCTTCGGCAGCGCCGCCTCCGACGCCGCCCTTGTCATCACCCTGGCCTATATCATCCAGGTCCAGTCCGCCGCCTGGTACGTCAAGCTGACTGATAGGCTGTTCGGGAAAAAGCCGGTTCAGGCGTGAGAGCGACTGCGCAACGGCGTCAATACCCGGTTATTCCTGTCGTTTCTGAAGCCCTTCCGGCAGCACGTCGGCTGCAGAAACGGCGGCGGCTGATGCAGGCAGGGTTCTACCTGCTCTTCATTCTGGCACCAGTTTTCGATCTGTTTCGCCTGGATCTGCAAGCCGATCATGCCTGGCTGCTTGGCATGGAGTGGCGGCTCGGGCTGGATGCCTTTCAAGGTAAGGGCGCCAATGGCGCACTGGCCGGCCTGCATATTTTCCTGCGCCTGATTTTGCCGGTTTTTGCGCTGGCCGCCCTGTTGATCGCAGTGTCGTGGAAATGGGGGCGCCTGTTCTGTGGCTGGCTGTGTCCGCATTTTCCCATGGTCGAATTCATAAACGAGTTGGTAATCCGAGCCAGTGGGAAAGTTTTAGTTTGGGATGCGGAGCGATTGTCGCCTCATCGTCCTGATGGCACCCAACGGCGCACTGCAGCCGTCTGGTGGTGGCCGGCGCTGCTGGTCAGCGTGGCGGTCGCGTTTGTCTGGGCGCTTGTCCTGCTGACTTACGTTTTGCCGCCCAGAGAAGTTTATGGAAACCTGTGGCACGGCGAACTGACTGTCAATCAGGGCATTTTTCTGGCCATTGTCACGACTGTTTTGAGTCTTGATTTTCTCTTCGCGCGCCACCTGTTTTGTCGCTACATGTGTTCGGTTGGCTTGTTTCAAAGTCTGGCCTGGATGACAAATCGCGATGCGCTGGTTGTCGGCTTCGATCGCCAGCGTGCAGAAGCCTGTCGTGAATGCCTGCCCGAGCGTGGCGCTGCCTGCAATGTCGTTTGTCCGATGCGCCTGAAACCGCGCAGCATCAAGCGTCACATGTTCACTTGCACCCAGTGCGGCCTTTGCCTGGCGGCTTGTGCGGAAACTCAGCACGAAAATCCGGCCGGGCCTCTTCTGACCTGGGTATCTGGCGAGGCCGCACGCCAGAATGAGGCTGGGTTTAGCGCAACACGACGGGATTGAATCATTGCCCAATCCCGAAGCGGATTCCTGCGACCATAGAAGCAACGGCTGGCCCTACGGTCAACCGGAAAAAACACCCAAAACTGAAATGCAAAAACCCCGGCCAGTCAGCGCCGGGGTTTTGGTTTGCGTCGGTCTTGTTCAGGAGTCGCGCATGGTCTGGGGTCACAAAACAATTGGGGCGTGCCCCCTATTTACAATCGTCGCCAAGGCCCTGCTGCCGCGCGGCGACGCCATCGCGCTGGTCTACGGCACAGTCATGTGCAACCTGTCGATCGCTCTGCCCATGGCCATGAACGCCTTCGGCAGCGCCGCCTCCGACGCCGCCTGGCCTACATCATCCAGGTCCTGGTACGTCAAGCTGACCGATAGGCTGTTCTGGAAGAAACCGGTTTAGGGCTGAGCCTGTGCCTGTGCCCAATAGGCGCAATGTTCGGTGGTGATCTGCGGCTTGGCAGCCCGAGTGGCTACGAGAAAACTCCTTCTTGGACACCGCATTTATCGGACGACATGCGGCCAGGAGCGGCCAGTCAGCCATTCATCCCATATGCGGTCGTTCACGATAGTTTTGTCCCATAGGGCGAAATTTAAAATCCGGTATGACATATCGAAGTTGTTATACTGATGGTAAATATCCCAAGTAACTGATTAGTATGAACTTAGAGCTGGATTTTTGGCGTCAGCAATATCAATTGTTATACGGAGCCCAGGGGCCGCGTAAACACTGTTGAGCATCTTAGGAGGCCCCATGCTTACTGCTGAGACCGTAATCGGTACGGTTGTCACTTTCGTTGTAAAAAAGGTTGCAACCCGAATTGTCAGCCTTACTTCTGACAAGCGGAAAAAGGCCAGTCGTTCTCTAACCAAGCTCTACTACTGCGTTCAGGCCCTCGATGACGTTACCGAGTCAATTTTCCATACCGCGAGTAGCTTCCGCTCCACGAAAACTGGTGAGGCATATGCGGTCATGAATGCGCTTAACAATCACATGCATGAAGTAGCCTTGGCTTCAAATATGTTCATTGATCTTGGGCATGAACTGCATGCGGGGCTGGAGATTATTGACCCGGCGCTGGCGCAATGCAGCGATGCTCTTTACGTCAGCAAATTTGACTTCCTGACAGAGATGTCCAGATCGTTGGAATGGAACCACTCAGGGAAAGAAGGACGCATCATAATTAAGATGCCAGTAAGAACAGTTGAATCAGAAGTCCTTGAGCGTGGTTACGAAGAAACCCTTGACGCCTACCGACGAGGCGAAAAAGTCTATTGGCCAGACACTTGGACGGACAGCGCCGAGCCACCGGAGGTCATATTGACCTGGGAGGACAACGCGGCCGCTACTGAATTCCTTCAACGCCTAGCGGAACATCGAAAGTGCCTCGTTGATGCAAAGAGAATGCTTCGGGAGCTGCTGTGTAAGAGCTTCACGGTGGACGAGCTGCTGTTCCAAACTGATAGCCACCCGTATCGTTAGCGATGATGCCCAACCTTGCTATCCACGGTCCTTGCGCAAGACGCCGCGCAAGGCGGTGATTTTGAACGTTCCGGAATGATCGCTTTTCAAAGCAGGCTATCTCCGCAACGGGGCGACAATTGTCGCTCACCACGGTCAACCGGAAAAAACACCCAAAATTGAAATGCAAAAACCCCGGCCTGACAGCGCCGGGGTTTTTGTTTGTGGCGGGCTGGTTCAGGCGTCGCGCAGGGCCAGGGTCCAGGCTTCCATGGCTTGGTTGGCTGGTTGCATCGGGGCTTCCATGAAGCTGATGACGAATTTGTCGCCCATGTCGGCGATGCCGATGGAACGGGGGCGGACGGCGAGCATTTGCGGGGTCGGAATGGCGAAGCCGAAGCAGAAGATGATGTCGATTGCGGCGGTCATGCCTTCGACGATGGGGCCGCCGATCTTGGTGGTGTGGGCGTAGTGGTCAAAAACGCCGATGAACTGAACCTTAGGGTTTTCGGCGATCTTGCCTTTGTAGTAGGCGACGAGCGCGTCTACGGTCTTGTGGGTGGTTTCCGTCTTGGCGATTTCGGCGACGAAGATGGGGTATTTTTCCTGGAGCAGGGTTTGTTTCATGGGTTTTCCAATGGGTTAAGTTAGTAGGCGAGCTTGATGTTGATGGCGGTTTCGGGCCCGGCGACATCGAAGGCGCTGTCGGCGAATTTGGGTGGCCCCATGACTTTCGGGTTGTTGGACAAGCCGTAGCCTTCGGTCGGGAACATGCCGAAACGCAGGTTGAGTTTCTGGTCGGCGTTTTCGTCGTGATAGGCCATGACGGCGTAGCGGCCGGGGGGCAGGCCGGTGAAGACGAGTTTGGCGTCGCCCTTGGCGGCGGGCAGCGAAACGACTTGAACGGCCTTATCTTCCTTGCGGAAGGTGCCCGGCTCGCGGTAGAGCGAGGCGCGCAGATTGCCGGCCGCGTCGCTGACGCCGAGCAGATTGACGACCAGTCGGCTGTCGTCGGCCAGGGCGTGGCCGGCGGCGAGCAGGCAGGCGATGAGCAGGCCGTGGCTGGTTGCGGGGATTTTCATGTCAGGTTTTCTCGCTTTCGTCGCTACCGATAATCAGGCGAGTATCGCTCAGGTATTGGTGCGGCGGAATTTCGAGGTTGGTCGGGGCCGGTTTGTTTTTGAAAACACGGCCGGCAAAGTCGAAGGTCGAACCGTGGCAGGGACACAGGAAGCCGCCCGGCCAGTCGGCGCCGAGGGCGGCGTCGCCCGGTGTGAAGGCGGGTGAGGGCGAGCAGCCGAGATGGGTGCAGATGCCTACAGCGACCAGCATTTCCGGTTTGCGCGAGCGCGTTTCGTTGGCGGCGTAGCTTGGCTGCTGCTGGCGTTCCGAGGCCGGATCGACGAGCATGGGTTCGGCCTTTTTGAGCGCCGCCATCATCTCCGGCGTGCGGTTCAGAATCCATACCGGCTTGCCGCGCCATTCGACGATCATCATGTCGCCCGGCGCCAACTTACCGATATCGACCTCGACCGGTGCACCGGCTGCCTTGGCGCGCTCCGACGGCAAAAGGCTGGAAACGAAGGGGGTGAGGGCGGTCAGTGCCAGCGCTCCGCCGACCCCGGCAGTGCCCATCATCCACTGGCGGCGGGGCGGGTTGTCGCAGATGGTGAATGAGTCACCGTGGCAAAGGCATTCGGACATTGTGTTCTCCTGATTTGGTGGGCATTCGTAACTTGCTCTGCACGAATATTATCAAATGCTAATCAATAGTCGTGCCAGCGAACACGTCAGTGGTTGTCGCCCAGAATCATGGGTTTGACGATGTACTCTTTTGCTGCAAATGGCGGCTGTGACAGAAATGGCAACAAAAATTGGCTTGTGGACTGATCTCTGCCTGCCATCGATCGTGCTACGGTCAACCGGAAAAAATGTCCAAAATTCAAATCAACTCGAGAGCGCAGGGTTGGAGAATTCGCTGTCGGACGAATACACAAAAAATAAGGGCGGAGAACAAGCTCCGCCCAAAATGCAACTTTCCGTCGGGTGTTTTAGCGATGTTCTTCCACTTCCTCCCAGCCGGTGATCATCGCCTTGATGTGGGCGAAGACGGTGTGGCCGGTGGTCGTCAGATAGACGTGAATGAAGAAGAAGGCGGTGATCATGTAGGCGCCGAGGGTGTGCAGGATGGCCACCGTTTCCAGTGACAGGTTCTGGTCGATGCCCAGCCGCGCCCAGTCGCCGTAGAACAGGTAGAAGATCCCGCTGCCCCAGATCAACGGCGAAATGAAGGCGAG
Organism: uncultured Rhodocyclaceae bacterium; assembly: GCA_907163225.1. GTDB lineage: Bacteria > Pseudomonadota > Gammaproteobacteria > Burkholderiales > Rhodocyclaceae > Azonexus. Next base: position 306,542 of record OU015322.1, read on the forward strand.
CAGGGCGAGGTAGGCCAGGCGCTGCAGCGGGTTGTGCTTTTGCACCACCGTCTTGTGGAACGGATGTGGTGCGTTGGTGAAGATGCCGACCGTGTAGTACTTGATCATCGCCCCGACATTCTTCAGCGAAGGCAGGTACTGCCGCCATTCGCCGGTGGTGAATTGCCAGAAGATGGTGAAAGCCCACAGGGTGAGCAGCGTCCAGGCGGCCAGGCTGTGCAGTTGCACGGCTTTCTGGAAGCCGATCAGGGCGTAGCTGCCATGCACCTCGAAGCCGGTGATCATCATGACGATGATCAGCAGCGCCTGCGACCAGTGCCAGAACCGCTCGTAGCGTTTGTAGATGTAGATGCGTTCGCTCATTTTGCATTCTCCTCGCGACGGCTCAGGATGCGGACGATGCCGTGGAGCAGGCCGCCGCCGATGGCGCCGACGATGGCCAGTCCGCCAAAGATGTCGACCAGTTTGTTGCTGTCGCGGCCCGGCAGGTAGATGTCGGTGATCGCGCTCAGGCGGCCATCCGTGGCGCGGGTATGGCATTCCTGGCAAGGCACGGCCTTCTCTTTCGGGGCAACCATGTGGGTGATGAACCAGTTCATCTGCGTTTCGATGAAACCGAATTTGCCGCTGTAGGGCAGGCCGGCATAGTCCATCCCCGCCTTGATCGACTTGGCGTAGTCGTAGTTCTTCCAGAGCGCGGTGTCGTCATCGCCGAAAACGTGGTTGACCACCAGCGTCTTGTTCTCGGTGTCGTAAGGCTGCTTGCCGCGCATGACCTTGAACGGCCAGATGCGGGCGTTAGGGTCGCTGGCCGAGCCTTCGACGCGGTTGAGTTCGAGAATCTTGCTGTCGTCGATCTTGTCGGTGATCGTCACCTGATGCACGACGCCGTTGTACCACTTGTACTCAGGGCGGACGTTCTCGCCATATTTGAAGTCACCCTTGGTCGCCGAGTATTTCAGGTGGCCATGCTCGTCCTTGACGAACAGCGGCTTGCCGTCCGGGCCCATCTTGCCGGCGGTCGACCAGTCCCACAGCATCTTGGTGGCAATGCCGCCGCGCGCAAATTCGGGAATGTGGCAGGTCTGGCAGGCCACCTTGCCCGTGTGGTTGTTGATCTTGCCTTGCTTGTGCGGCACGAAGCCGTGGCAGGACTCGCAGGTGGCGCGGTTGTGATCGTCCTTGGGCAGGTCAAAACCGTGCTTGTCCTTCGACGTTGCCGCATAACGGCTGCCGGAAGGCTGGTGCGCATTGAAGGTATGGCAATCCGAGCAGACCAGATTGGCGCCATCCTTGGCCATGTGCACATCGAGTTCGCGCGACGGGTTTTTCAGCGACGAGTCGAGGTCGCCGTGCTTGACCGCATCGCCACCGCCGCCGTTGAAATGGCAGGCACCGCAGTTGGCGCGGCCGGGCTGGCCCACATGCTGGGCGATCTTGGTCAGGTCGGGTGCCTTGAACAGCTTCTTGCCCGGCGGGCCTTCCATCGGCTCGAACTCGCGGTCCGCATACAGCGGGTGGCCGCCATCCGGGCCAAATTTCTTGTAGGTGCCCGTCGTGTCATGGCAGGCCAGACAGTCCACGTTCTCCTGATTGGTGAAGTCGTAGTTCTTGTCCGTCCAGCCGTAGCCCGCGTGGCAACTGGTGCAGCGCGTTTCGTTGGAAAGCGGCGAACCGCAGAAGTTGTTGGCGGCAAATTTCTTGCCGAGCTTCTTGCCGGTGGTCGGGCTGGTCGCCTCCCAGGTCCAGTGGATGCTCTTCATCACCTGGTGGCCGGCCGTGTTGTGGCAGGACAGACAAGCCTTGGTCACCTCGGGGCCGGTCTTGAACGGGCCTTTCAGGGCTTCGAGCTTGCTGTGGTCGGTGGTTGAAGTCGCCGTCGCAATTTTCCCGGGAGCCGGCGGTGGTGCCGGGCTATCCGCTGCCTGGGCAAGCAATGCCACTCCCAGCATTGCCATGCCGATAAGCCTACGCACATGTTTCATCATGTGGTCTCCTCTAATAATCGCGGAGCGGACGACCTCCCCAAGTCGTTACGTTCCATTATCCGCAGCCTTACTTAAGCCATAGAATATTAGTAAATTATAAAAATCTACTGATACAGATCAAATCTCTCGATTTCAATACGCGACTGTTTGGTGTCCATCTCAATGGCAGCTTCCGGCGTGCTAGAATTACAAAATTGTCTTGAATATCTAGAGGAAACAGCGAAATGGCGGAAGTCAATACCAGCTACGTGTCCGATCACCAGACTTGGATGAACGAGCAACTGGCAAAAAATCCTGAGTGGGTCGAGGATCAGAAGGTAGGCCGCGCCCTGTGGTGGGACAAGAAGCAGGACGTAGACACCACGACGCGCAACGCTGCCTCCGGTATTCCTCAGAAATCCTATCCTTACGATGTGAATTTTTTCGGCGAATAATTTGCCGTAATTTTCAGTCGTTAAAAAGCCGGTCATCGACCGGCTTTTTGTTTGCCTGCGCGCCGGGCCAGCCGGCGCGTTGCAGGGCAGGGCCTAGCCCGTCAGCGGCCGAACGACGCGCTTGACGGCGGTGTCGTCCGGGTGTGGGTGGATCGTGAAGCCGAGGCTGGTCATCAGGCGGAACATCTTGGCGTTGGTCGACAGCACGTCACCGACCACGGCGCGATAACCCTTCATGCGGGCACACTCGATCAGCGCCGTCATCAGCTTGCGGCCGACGCCGCACTTCTGCCAGTCGTCGCCGACGGCCAGTGCGAACTCAACCGACTCACCATCCGGATTGACCACATAGCGGGCGACGCCGATCTGCTTGTCGCGGCCTTCCTTGGCATCCTCGCCTTCGTCGGCAATGGTGGCCACCAGTGCCATTTCGCGGTCGTAGTCGATCTGCGTGAAGCGGACCAGCATGGTCTGCGTCAGTTCGCGCAAAGTGTCCATGAAGCGGTAGTAGCGTGATTCGTCGGACATGTTCTTGACGAATTCCTGCTCCATGTCGGCATCTTCCGGGCGGATCGGGCGGATGGTGACGACCTTGCCGTCATTCGTCTGCCATTCCTGGATGAGGTGAACCGGATAGGGGTAGATCGACATGTGGGCGTAGCGGTCGCCGCTTGAGCTGGAGGCGTGATCGATGATGATGCGGGCATCGGCGGCGATGGCGCCATTTTCATCGACGATCAGCGGGTTGATGTCCAGTTCCTGGATCCACGGCAATTCGCAGACCATTTCGGAAATGCACAGCAGAACTTCCTTCAAGGCTTCGCGGTCGACCGGCGGCATGTTGTGGAACTGGTCGAGAATTTTCGAGGCCCGGGTCGATTCGATCAGATCCTTGGCCAGGAACTTGTTCAGCGGCGGCAGGGCGACCGAGCGGTCGCTGAAGATTTCGACGTCGAAACCACCGGCGCCAAAAGTGATGACCGGCCCGAAGATCGGGTCGCGGAAAACGCCGATCATCAGCTCGCGGCCGTTCGGGCGAGAGAGAAATGGTTCGATCGAAACGCCGTTGATCTTGGCATCAGGCCGGCGCTTCTGTACGGTGTCGATGATGTCGTGATAGGCGTTGCGAACAGCTGGCGCATTGCTTATGTTGAGACGAACACCGCCGGCATCGGATTTGTGCGAGAGATCGGGTGAATCAACCTTCATGGCGATCGGGAAACCGATCTGCTCGGCCAGCAGCAGCGCTTCGGTTGCTGTGCGGGCAACCATGGTCTGGGCCACCGGCACGCGGAAGGCGCGCAGGATGGCTTTCGATTCCATTTCCGACAGAACCTTGCGCCGTTCGGCGAGCAGGGCCTCGATCAGCATCTTGGCGCCTTCGGCTTCCGGCCGGCCGTGTTGGCGGGTCGGTTCCGGCGTTTGCAGCAGCAGCTTCTGGTTGCGGTAATACTTTGAAATGTGATGGAACAGTTCGATCGCGGTTTCCGGCATCCGGAAGGCCGGAATGCCGGCTTCTTCGAGCGCCTTGCGGGCCTCGCGAACCTGTTCTTCGCCCATCCAGCAGCAGATCAGCGAACGATTGAGCTTGTCGGCCACTTCGATGATGGCCTGGGCGACGGCCAGCGGGTCAGTCATGGCCTGCGGCGAGAGCATGACTAGCGTGCTGTCGACGTTCGAATCGTGTGTGACGGCCATGATGGCGTCGCGATAGCGCTCCGGCGTGGCATCGCCGCCGATGTCGATTGGGTTGCTGTGTGACCAGTTGGTAGGCAGTGCCTTGTTGAGCACGGCCATCGTTTCATTGGTCAGTTCGGCCAGCGGAATACCCATGTCGCCGGCCCGGTCGGCGGCCATGGCGCCCGGCCCGCCGCCGTTGGTGATGATGGCGAGGCGGTTGCCGAGTGGGCGGAGCTTGGAGGCCAGTGCCTTGGCCGCGTAGAACAGTTGGCCGACGTTCTGGACGCGAACCACACCGGCGCGACGTACGGCGGCGTCGAAGACGGTGTCGGAAACCGCAGCCATCCCGGAGTGGGTCGCTGCAGCGGCTGAGCCGGCTTCATGGCGACCGGCCTTGAGCAGGATGATCGGCTTGATGCGGGCGGCGGAACGCAGTGCACTCATGAAACGGCGCGAGTTACGGATACCCTCGACGTACATCAGGATGTAGTGTGTGCGGCTGTCATAGATCAGGTAGTCGAGGATTTCACCGAAATCGACGTCGGCGGTCATGCCGATGGAAATGACCGAAGAAAAGCCGACCTGGTTGGCCTTGGCCCAGTCGAGTACGGCGGAGCACATGGCGCCGGACTGCGAGACGAGGGCGAGGTTGCCGGGAGCGGCGGTGATCTTGGAGAAGGTGGCATTGAGGCCGAGGTCGGGGCGGATGATACCCAGGCAGTTGGGCCCGAGGATGCGCACGTTGTAGGAACGGGCGATTTCCATGACCTTGCGTTCGAGTGCCGCGCCGATGTGGCCAGCTTCAGAAAAGCCGGAGGCGATGACGATGGCGTTGCGGACGCCGCTGCGGCCACACTGTTCGATCAGTTGCGGCACGGTCTGCGGACGGGTGCAGATAACGGCCATTTCGACACGGGCACCAATCTCTTCAATCGATTTGTAGGACGGCTGGCCCTGAATGGTCTCGTGCTTTGGGTTGATGGCGTGCAGACGGCCCTTGTAACCCGAGCTGAGAATGTTCTTGAAGATGATGTTGCCGACCGAGTTTTCGCGGTCTGATGCACCGATGACAGCGACCGATTTCGGTTCGAAAAGCGAAGTTAAATAGTGCTGTTCCAACATGGTTAACCCCTCGTCAGGATATTTTTGTGCAATGCGGAATTCTGGCACAACCACCGGCCATTGTCATTGATGTTGTAGGGCTATTCACTATGTTGCAAGCGCGCTCTCGATGAGAAATGATTGTGACAGGGCGCGATGCACCGGGCATTTATTGGCGATTTCCAGCAGGCGCTGGCGCTGTGCATCGGTGAGCGTACCCTCCAGCACGATGGCGCGCTCGATTCGGTCGCGGGAAACGCCATCGACATCTATCTTTTCGTGGCTGAGCGAAACGCTGACCTTGGTCAATTCCAGGCCTTTGCGTTCGGCGTACATGCGCAGCGTCATCGCGGTGCAGGCGCCCAGCCCGGCCATGACGAAGTCGAAGGGCGCCGGGCCGGCATCGTTGCCGCCCATGCTCTCCGGTTCGTCGGCGATCAATTGGTGCTGGCCGACAGTGACGGCCTGCTGGTATCTTCCCTGCCTGTTTTCTGCAACGACAACGCCTGACATGAACGACTCCTTGAAAGAATTGCCTCAAATCATACCGCCATCCCCGTGGGTGAGCGCGCATTGCGGGTTGCTAAAGAAAGGTGGGCTGGTGCTTGATCTGGCCTGCGGTAGCGGGCGCCATGCCCGCCTGCTGGCCGGGATGGGTTTTGCGGTTTCTGCGGTCGACAGGAATTTTGAGGCAATTCTTGAATTGCAGGACGTGCCGGGAATCTGCGCTATGCCGCTTGATCTGGAAGGCGACGACTGGCCGCTGGCCGGTCAGGCATTCGATGGGATCGTCGTGACCAACTACCTGTGGCGGCCGCGTTTGCCCGACGTGTTGGCCCTGCTGGCACCGGGTGGCGTGCTGATCTACGAAACGTTCATGCTCGGCAACGAGGCTTATGGCAAGCCGTCGAGCCCGGCTTTTTTGCTCAGGCCGGGCGAGTTGCGGGAAATTGCACAAGCTGCCGGGCTGCGAGAGATTGCCTTTGAAGAAGGCTACACGGCCAGCCCGAAGCCGGCCATGCGTCAGGCGATTTGCGCCGTTCGCGACTGAACGACGGCGGCGGCCAGCCGCTTGATGCCATCTTCGGACAAATCGTCCGTTGAGAAACTCCCCGGCGTCTGCCGGCCCGTGTAGTTGCGGTCCTGCGAACGCTGGTAGAGCGGGTCGTAATGTTGCTCCAGTAGTTCGTGCACCAGCGTCGGCCAATCGCTGTCGCGAATTTGTTGCTGCCAGCGATCCAGCGTTTCGCGGCTTTGCAGTGCGCGTAGCGCGTCAAGGCGGCCGCACAGAAATTCTGGACGCGTCAGGAAATAGTCGTAATCCTTGAGCAGGAAGGCGACACGGGCGTCGAGCGTGGCATCGACGGCGACAAACTCGCCGCTCCGGATGCGGGCTATCATCGCCTCGGGCACATGCAGGTTGCCGATTTTCCGGCTTTCGGCCTCGACATAAACCGGGCGGGCCGGATCGAGTGCGGCAAGGGCCTGCATCAAGTCCGTTTCAAAGCCTTTTTGCGAGGGTTGTGGCGAATCGGGCAGGATGCCGAGTACCGAGCCTTTGTGGTTCGCCAGGTTTTCCAGATCGAGCACTTGTTCGCCCAGCGCGCCGATGGCTTGCAGGATGCGCGTCTTGGCGCTGCCGGTGGCGCCGCCGATGACGATGAAACGGTAGTGCTGCGGCAAGGCTTCGAGCTGGGCGATGACGTGGCTGCGCCAGGCCTTGTAGCCGCCATCCAGTTGCCCGGCTTGCCAGCCGATGGCCTTGAAGATGGTGGTCATCGAACCGCTGCGATCGCCGCCGCGCCAGCAGTAGATCAGCGGCTTCCAGCTTTTCGGACGGTCGAGAAATGTGCTTTTCAGGTGCCTGGCTATATTTTCGGAAACCAGCGCGGCGCCGATTTTCTTGGCCTCGAAGGGCGACACCTGCTTGTAGAGCGTGCCGACCTGGATACGCTGCTCGTTGTCGAGCACCGGGCAATTGATGGCGCCGGGGATGTGGTCTTCGGCAAATTCGGCGGGGGTGCGGACATCGATGATCTCGTCGTACTTCGCGAGGTCGGCCACGGTGGGGCGATTGGGTTTCATTCGCTCTATTTTAACAGCGGGGCTAGGGCTGGCCAGACGTGGTCGAGGATCAGCGGCTGGGCTTCAGCTAACGGGTGCAGGTTGTCGGGCTGGAAGAGATCTTGCCGGGCTCCCAGCGGTTCGAGCAGGAAATCGATCAGTGGCGTTTTCTTGCTCTGGGCGATGCTTTTGAAACTGCCGAAAAAATCGCTCGCGTACGGCCCGTAGTTGGGCGGCAGGCGCATGCCGGCGAGGACGACTTTGGCCCCGGCGGCGCGCGAGGCATCGACCATGGCGTTGAGGTTGTCGCGCATCTGGGTGAGCGGCAGGCCGCGCAGGCCGTCGTTGGCACCGAGAGCGATGACGACGACCGCGGGTTTGTGGGTGATCAGTGCTTGCCCGAGGCGCGAGCGTCCGCCGGCCGTGGTTTCGCCGGAAATAGACAGGTTGGCAACGCTATAATCAAGGCGCTTTTCGGCCAGTCGGGCGCCGAGCAGCGACGGCCAGGCCTGTTCCGGCCGGATGCCGTAGCCGGCCGACAGCGAGTCGCCCATGACCAGAATGGTTTTGGCGGCCAGGGCGGGCGTGGCGGTGAAGAGCAGTGCAAACAGGAAGAGAGCGAAGCGCATGGCAGGAAAACCGGTGATTGAAGTTGCAGGGCTGGGCAAGACCGTCGACAACGGCGGCGAGCCACTGACGATTCTGCAGGATATTTCCTTTTCGGTCATGCCGGGTGAAACGGTGGCCATCGTTGGCGCTTCCGGTTCGGGAAAGTCGACGCTGCTCGGCCTGCTCGCCGGGCTGGATTCGCCGACGGCGGGCGATGTCCGTCTCGACGACGTGTCGCTCTCGGCGCTCGATGAGGACCAGCGTGCCAAGCTGCGCGGCCGTCTGCTCGGCTTCGTGTTCCAGTCCTTTCAGTTGCTGCCCTCGCTCAACGCGCTGGAAAATGTCATGCTGCCGCTGGAATTGGCTGGTTTTTCACGGTCGACCCTAGGGCCAGCCTCTGTTTCTATGGTCGCAGCAGCCTCCGAGTGGCTGGAACGCGTTGGCCTTGGGCATCGTCTGAAACATTATCCAAAGCATTTGTCCGGCGGCGAGCAGCAGCGCGTTGCCCTGGCCCGCGCCTTTGCGCCGAATCCCCAACTGGTGCTGGCCGACGAGCCGACCGGCAACCTCGATGCGGCGACTGGCCAGCAAGTCATCGACCTGATGTTCGACCTGAACGCCAAGCAGGGAACGACCCTCCTGCTGGTTACACACGACGAAGCCATCGCCGCCCGCTGCGGGCGGGTTTTGCGCATTCAGTCCGGGCGGCTGGTCGGCTAGACGATTTCATTTTTGGCCATTTTTTCCGGTTGACCGTGGGGCCAGCCTTTTTTTCTGTGGCCGTGGAAGGCCCGGTTAGGCAGCGGCTTTTCCGGAAAGGTGCTTCCGCAGCGCCGGGGAGATGGGGCAGGATTTCACCGTGGTTCGTTACGCTCGCGGCCAAGGGTTGGCGTTGGCCGTATACTGACGGCCGCTCCATTTCTCCCGCGTGATATCAGGTGCCCGTGACTCCTTCCTTTCATTCCGACCAATTTCTTCCGACAGGTGCTCGATGAGCTCCCGCCGCAGCCTGGCAACGGAGCTTGCCGCCGCTGCCGCGGCCTATCAGACGGCGGACGTCATCCCCCACTGCACCCAGTGCGCGAAACCCTGCTGCAAACTCGACGCCCTGGTCCTTGAAATGGAATGGAAGCAGATCAAGACCTTGTGGAAGATCAGCGATTCACGCGCCGTGTTCGACAAGCGGCTTGCTGCCGGAGAAGGCCCGCAAGAAATCAGAGAAAGTGAAGGGCTCTACTTTGTCCATAGCAAGCCGTGCCCAGCCTACGACCAAGCGGGCGGCTCATGCCAAATCTACGGTCAGGCGCTCAAGCCCGTAGGGTGCTCGGATTTCCCGGTGTACGAAGACCGTGGCAGCATCATGGCCGACCTGCGCTGTGAAGCGGTGGATCTCAAAGCATTGACGGCCCGGCTTGCCCGCACACTCGGGCCGGATGTACGCATCGTCCAGTCAGCAGACCGGGAATTTCCCTTTCTCGTTACGCTGTCGGTGCGATCTTCAGGAAGCAAGCGGAAGTAGGGCAACCCGGGTTGTTGGAATCAGCGGCCCCGTTCTGTAGCTCCCGTGGCGAGCGCACTTTCGCCTTGGTGGTGATCGGAAAGCCGGCATTTCAGGATTCGTGCAATTTTCCGGTTGACCGTGGAAATGGCGTGCTGCCAGAGGGAGCGGGGTGAGCAGGTAAATCAATTTGCTCCGGCCCCTTTTATTCGCCGGAGTTCCGAAGCGCGATTGACGTTTTGATGCGAACGAATTTCGGCAGTGGCGCAAGCCGTGTCGGAAAATTTGACAATGGCCGCGTGGCACGATGTTGTGGTTCAGGCAATTCATTCGGCAAGTATTTTATTTTGAAACTGTGCCAATCCCTGGATAGGTAAAAAATGGTGCTCCGGGAAGTTTGCCGAAGCACCGACGAGCATGCCAACAGGGCTGGCTAGGTTTGGTGGCGAATTGCCAAACCCAGTCGGCCTGACAGGGAATCATTCAGCTCTTTTGTTGCTTGCGTCGCGACCAACCAAGCCCGAGTAGCCCAAGCCCGAGCAAAGCCAGCGAGGCTGGCTCGGGAACCCTGATGACGACTTCGTCCGTGGTAATAACGGCTGCGAAGTTTACTGTTGTATTGAGTCCTTCCGGCGTCTCGAAGCCTAGACATGGCGCTGCAACGCCGGTTGCCGCCAGGCATGCTGCAGCCGATAGCGGGTTGAGACCCAGGAATTGTTCAAAAAAGCTGATGAAATACTCTTGGCTTGGGTCGCCGCCAAGCCCGTCTGTGTCGTAAAAGAACGAAAAATTCAGGGAGTTCGATTCGAGGACGAAAATGTCCGCGCAGCCGTTGATGTTGACGCCGCCGGACCCGACTGCAGCACCATCAGCACAGAACCCGCCCGTGCCGCCATTTGGCGTTTCGAGGAAGTTTACGCCAAAGCTCAGGGTGACCGCCGGGAGTCCCGGCAGAGCTGGTAAGAACGGCGTCAGTGTCAGGGTGGACAGGATGTTGACGCGATCCAGTGAGGGAGCTTGAATTGGCTGATTGACATGTGTGATCGAAATGTTGGCAACCGCTGGGCCATTGGTGGTCAGATTGGTTGAAATCGGGGAATTGGTAATATCCAGGCCGCTTTGGCCAGTCCCGATGTCAGTACCCCAGCGTAGCGTACGGTTCCCGTTGCTGATAGCAACGCCACCAGGGCTACCGTCGGTTGCGACGATAAACAGGGGGTCGAACGTTGAGTTGACGTTGGCCGTCCAGATGCTAACCGGGGCGGCTTGTGCCAGACCAGCGCTGAGCGCAAGTATCGCGGCGGTTGTTTGAGTGAGCTTGAAGGTTTTCATTTCACACTACTTTAGGTAGTTGTCAGATCCATGGCATATCGGATGACACGCTTCGGAACTGGCAGTTGTAGTGTGAAATGCAAAAATAGAACCAATCTATACACACTGTGTTGGATTTTAATTAAAGCAATGTGTTGCCGATATATTGTGTTGCGATTAGGCTTGGTTATTTATCAGAGTGTAAAAATAATCGATACAATTTAGTTGGTGTTGGGGTTTTTGTGAGGTGATTAATTCGCCAAAAACTACTTGCTCTGGAAAGAAGCGGGGGGGCATAGTCTGGTGCAATAGCCGCGTGACTTTGAGGTCGCGGGTATTACCGGGAATGGGCATACCCAGAGCTTTGGGTGAAGCTACCGTTCAGAATGATTTCACGTGCAACGACTGGTTACCAAGGAACTACCGACTGATTGGGATCATTCTGCCAAGGCATGTATAGGCCGATAACCCATTGTTCACTCAAGAGTTCCCGAAAATCCCAACTTCAAATTTTCCCGTTTTTTAGGTTGACCGCAGGAAAAGTGCGATCCAAATTGCGCGGAAGTTCGGTGGGCGGCATAAGAACCTTACGGGCGAGCATTTCTGGGACCGAGGCTACTTCGTCTCCACGGTTGGGCAGGACGAGAGCGGGTTCGAGCGTATATCCGGGGTCAAGAAGAAGACGAGCGTTACGACCAGATGAAGCTCGTCATGGGGTGAGCCGTCAAGGGCGGCTCACGGATTTATGGGCGCCTTTGAGGCGCTCACCATCTCAAGCCAGCGGCTTTGCCGGTGGTGTTTGACTGAACGGCATTCCTGGGATCGCCCGGCTTTTCATTTTTTCTACAGGGAAAAAGTGTCGCTTACTGCAGCGCGGTGATGATTTCCGGGCTGTTCAACAGCGTTTCAATTGCTTCGCGAAAGGCCTTGGGCATCACTTCCTTGGCGTGGCCCGGCGGGTTGAACTGGCTGCCCCCCAGGTTGCGAGTGCCTGCATATGTCTTCGTCGCCAGTGTCTTGCCGCCGCTGTCGGCCACCGTCAGCAGGAGGTCGTAGCGCACTTCGGTATTAATCTGGCTGTCGCCGACCCATTCCCGGATGCTCAGCAACAACAGGCGATCACCAGCACTGGCAACCAGATCAGCCATGGCCGGCTGGGATCCCTTGGCCGGCTTGGTTTCAACCGAGAACACCCTGGCGCCATTTCGCTCAAGTGCGGTTTTTACTGCGGTCGTAAATTCTGCAGTCAGGGGCCGCCCGCTGGCGGTCAGGACATTGAACGGGTTGCCAAAACCACCTCGCTGCATGCCGACGAAATCGGGCGTACTTTGTCCTGAAAGCACGTATTCACGCTGGTCGAGCGATGCCACGGATACCGATTTCGCGGTTTTCGCGCTGGTTTTGACCTCAACGTCGTTGTAAACGTGCTTGTTGCCAACGGCACAGCCGGACAGCGCGACGGCCGCCAGCACAATCAATAGCATTTTTTTCATGGGGATAAACGGGTTGGTTATGGGCGCGACGGATGTTATCCGTGGAACGTCCAACATTCAATGCCAGACGTATATGTTTGTGCCGGTCGCCTGGCCATGGCGGTTGCCGATGCCCAGGCGCGATTGCCGGGGAGGGTCATGGAAATTGATGTCGAGGTCTATTAAGATGAGTTTCAGTACTTGGGCAAGCAGGTGCGGCAGGGGGAACGTAGCGGGAGCGTTCCAGCCAGCTTGACTGGCATGGCAGGGCGCGACGCGTGTTTCACGGTGGGCTATTCGGCACGCTTCACATTGCGCCGCAAGTTGTACCCGCGTAGCCCGGCATCCAGCCCCCTCGGGTATAATGCCGGCCTCTCCGCCTAACCTGAAATCACTCTCCAATGGCCGACATTCTTTGCCTCAAGGGCGACGCCGCATTTTCCGCCTTCCGTCTGCAACGCCTGACCAATCGCCTGACGGCGGCCGTGTCGAACATCGAATCGGTAGTCGCCGATTACTGGCATGTCGTGGCGCAAAAGCGCGCCCTGAATGCCGACGAGCGCGCCAAGCTGGCGACGCTGCTGGAAGAGAAGGCGGCAGGCAGTGAAGCCGGCGAACTGTTCCTCGTCGCGCCGCGCATCGGCACCATTTCGCCATGGTCGTCGAAGGCCACCGATATCGCCTGGAACTGCGACCTAGACGCCATCGAGCGCATCGAGCGCGTTATCGCCTTTCACGTGGTTTTGAAGCAAAACCGCGCGTTGACCGCAGCAGAAAAGAAAACCGTCGCTGCCCTCCTGCATGACCGCATGACGGACTCCGTGCTGCCGGGTTTCGACGCTGCCGGCGAACTGTTCCGCCATTTCGAGCCGAAGCCGCTCAATACCGTCGATGCGCTGGCTGGCGGCAAGGCTGCGCTGGTCGACGCCAATGGCTCGCTCGGCCTGGCCCTGTCCGAAGACGAAATCGATTACCTGCTCGACGTCTTTACGACGGCCAAGCGCAACCCGACCGACGTCGAGCTGATGATGTTCGCCCAGGCCAATTCCGAACACTGCCGCCACAAGATTTTCAACGCCTCGTGGGTAGTTGATGGCGAGAAGAAGGATAAGACCCTTTTCGGCATGATCCGCGAAACCCATGCCGCCGCGCCGCAAGGCACGATCATGGCCTACGCCGACAACGCCTCGATCATCGAAGGCGCCACCATCCAGCGTTTCTATCCGGATGCCGACCGCGGCTATTCCTACAAGGAAGAGCTGACCCACATCCTGACCAAGGTCGAGACACACAACCACCCGACGGCCATCTCGCCCTTCCCGGGCGCGTCGACCGGTAGCGGCGGCGAAATCCGCGACGAAGGCGCCACCGGCAAGGGTTCCAAACCGAAGGCCGGCCTGTGCGGTTTCTCGGTCTCCAACCTCAATCTGCCCGATGCGCCGCAGCCTTGGGAACACGCCTACGGCCGTCCGTCGCGCATCGCTTCGGCGCTCGACATCATGCTCGAAGGCCCGATCGGTGCTGCCGCCTTCAACAACGAATTCGGCCGCCCGAACCTCACCGGCTATTTCCGCACCTACGAACAGGATGTCGCTGGCGCGGTGCGCGGCTACCACAAGCCGATCATGATTGCCGGCGGTCTGGGTAGCATCCAGGCGCAACAGTCGTTCAAGGAAGAAACCTTCCCAGTCGGTACGAAATTCATCCAGCTCGGCGGCCCCGGCATGTTGATCGGCCTGGGCGGCGGTGCTGCCTCGTCGATGACCGCTGGTTCCAACGCCGAAGACCTCGACTTCGCCTCGGTCCAGCGCGGCAACCCGGAAATCCAGCGCCGTGCGCAGGAAGTCATCGACCGTTGCTGGCAGATGGGCAAGAACAATCCGATCCTGTCGGTGCATGACGTCGGTGCCGGTGGCGTTTCCAACGCCTTGCCGGAACTGGCCCACTCGGGCGGCGTCGGCGCCGTGTTCGACTTGCGCAAGGTGCCGACCGAAGAGCCGGGCATGTCGCCGGCCGAAATCTGGTCCAACGAATCGCAGGAACGCTACGTGCTGGCCATTCCGCCGAACCGCATCGCCGAATTCCAGGCCATGTGCGAGCGCGAGCGCTGCCCGTTTGCCGTGGTTGGCGAAGCGACCGGCGACGGCCACCTGACCGTCACCGACGCTCATTTCGGCGTCAATCCGGTCGATATGGAAATGGAAGCGCTACTCGGCAAGCCGCCGCGCATGACCCGCGACGTCAAACATGAGCCGGAAACTTTCGTCCCCTTCGACGCCACCGCTATCGAACTCAAGGACGCCGCCTATCGCCTGATGCGTCTGCCGACCATCGCCGACAAGACCTTCCTGATCTCCATCGGCGACCGCTCGGTCGGCGGCATGACCGCCCGCGACCAGATGGTTGGCCCGTGGCAGGTGCCGGTGGCCGACGTCGCCGTGACGACAATGGGTTATCAAGGGTATTTGGGTGAAGCCTTCGCCATGGGCGAGCGCACCCCGCTGGCCGTCTTCGACGCCCCGGCTTCCGGCCGCATGGCCATCGGCGAAGCGCTGACAAACCTGGCTGCCGCCGATGTCGGCACCCTGGCCAAGGTCAAGCTGTCGGCCAACTGGATGGCGCCGTGTGGCGTCGCTGGTGAAGATGCCCGCCTGTTCGACACCGTCGAAGCTGTGTCCGACCTGTGCAAGGCGATCGGCGTGTCGATCCCTGTCGGCAAGGATTCGCTGTCGATGCGTACCGCCTGGGAAGATCAGGGCGTCAAGAAACAGGTCGTCTCACCGCTTTCACTGGTCATCACCTCGTTTGCTGCGGTCGACGACGTGCGCAAGACCAAAACGCCGCAACTGGCCGTCGATCAGGGTGAAACCGAATTGCTGCTGCTCGATCTCGGCCAGAACCGCCTCGGCGGCTCCTGTCTGGCCCAGGTGTACAACGCCACCGGCAGCGATGCACCGGATGTTGACGATCCGGCCAAGCTCAAGGGCCTGTTCGACGCCGTGCAGAAACTCAATCGCGACGGTCTGCTGCTCGCCTACCACGACCGCTCCGACGGCGGCCTGTTCGTCGCCGCCTGCGAAATGGCCTTCGCCACGCGCCGTGGTGTTTCGCTCGATCTCGACGGCATCTGCTACGACGCCGGGGCCGGCGATGTCGATGGTTCCGAAAAACTGACCAACCTGCTGGCCGGCCGCGATTTCGAAAACATCGTCCGCGCCCTGTTCAACGAAGAACTTGGCGCCCTGATCCAGATTCGCCGCGCCGACCGCGAAAAGGTCACGCCGATTCTGCGTGCCCTGCGTGTGCCTTACCATTTCGTCGGCACGATGAACGAGTGGGACGAAATCCGCGTCACCCGCAATGCCAAGCGTGTGCTGCGTGAAAAGCGTGTAGACCTGCAGCGTGCCTGGTCCGAGACCAGCTACCAGATGCAGGCCATGCGCGACAACCCGAGTTGCGCCCAGCAGGAATTCGACCGCATCCTCGACGTCACCGATCCCGGCCTGACGCCGAAGCTGACTTTCGATCCGCAGGAAGATTTCACCAAGGTCTACCAGGACATCAGCGGTCGCCCGCGTGTCGCCATCCTGCGCGAGCAGGGCGTCAACAGCCATTACGAAATGGCCGCCGCCTTCGACAAGGCCGGCTTTGCTGCGGTCGACGTTCATATGAGCGATATTTTGTTTGGCCGCATCAGCCTCAAGGACTTCAAGGGTCTGGTCGCCTGTGGTGGCTTCTCCTACGGTGACGTGCTCGGCGCCGGCCTCGGCTGGGCGCGGACCATCCTGATGCACGACGGCTGCCGCGACGAATTCGCCGCCTTCTTCCAGCGCAAGGACACCTTCGCACTGGGCGTCTGTAACGGCTGCCAGATGATGAGCGCACTGAAGTCCATCATCCCGGGCGCCGAAAACTGGCCGGCTTTCCGTCGCAACAAGGTCGAGCAGTTTGAAGCGCGTTTCGTGATGGCTGAAATCCTCGAATCGTCATCGATCTTCTTCGCCGGCATGGAAGGCTCGCAAGTGCCTATCGTCGTCTCGCACGGCGAGGGCAGGGCAGTGTTCGACAATGCCGACGACAAGGCCAAGGTGCTATCGGCCGTGCGCTATGTCGACAACAAGGGCGAACCGACCGAAGTCTATCCGTACAACCCGAACGGTTCGCCTAACGGTCTGACAGCCGTGACCACGGCCGATGGCCGCTTCACGATCATGATGCCGCACCCGGAACGTGTCTTCCGCACCGTGCAGATGTCGTGGCACCCGGAGAGCTGGGGTGAGGATTCGCCGTGGATGCGCATGTTCCGCAACGCGCGGCGCTGGGTCGGTTAAGCGACCGGGAAAATCAAGAAGGCGGCCTGCGGGTCGCCTTTCTTTTTACAGCCACTACATTGTTAAATTACAACATACGCAATCACTTATAAATAGTGGTCGCCAAATCAAAAACAATGGAGGAATCACATGATTGGAAAGCTATTGCTGGCGGCGGGTATTGTTGCTGCATCGATGGGGGTCAGCGCCCAGGACAAGGAACTGCTGCGCATCATCGGAGAAGACAAGCAGTTTGTCGTCCAGACCAAGAACGGTCCGTTCGTCATTACCCGCACAATGACATCCTGCGCCAAGAACAAGGGCTGGCTGCAGCCGCTGGTTCCGGTTCCTGGCGTTCATCCGGTCGGTGAGATCGAAGTGCTGCACGCGATGAATGACAAGGACGCACTGATCGTCGACATGCGCGAGCCGGACGACCGCATCAACGGTACCATTCCGAACTCGTACCATATTCCCTACACGCTGGTTGCCGGGCGCATGGATGAGCTGGGCTGCGCCAAGACAGGTGGCAAATGGGACTGCAGCAAAGCCAAGAAGGTCTATGCCTTCTGCAACGGCCCGGTCTGCCCGCAAAGCCCGTCGGCGATCAAGGCCATGGTTCGCGATGGCTTCCCTGTCGACAAGATTTACTACTACCGGGGCGGCATGCTGGACTGGGATGCGCTGGGTTTCCCTATCGTAAAGGACGAATTCTGATCACTTTCAGCGTCAGGGCCTGATCTGCTATCCGAACGGAAGGCTGCGGCTTTCCGTTTTTTTGGCCATTTTTTCGGGTTGACCGTGGCAAGCCGAATATTCAGCTACGGCGCCGTCTGATCGAGCGCCTGCCAAATTCGCCAATGCCCGCAAGCCGAGCGGGCGCGGCGTTCGGCGTTGTCCCAGCCACCGCCTTGGCAGAGGCCTTCCGAGGTTTCCGCTTCGATTTTGACGGTTCCCGGCTCTTCGCCAGGTTGGCGCCAACCGCGCCAGTGCTCGCAACTGGCGCACCGTTTGCGGTCGACGGCCTGTTTCAGCAAGTTTTCGCGGCCTTGCAGGAGGCGATGGTTTGCGTTGCCGGGACGACCGGGGCGCCCGCGCCTATCCAGCCTTTGATGCCAGCCTTGACGTTGTAAACGGTGGCGTAGCCGGCTTGTTGCGAGAGGAACTGGCTGACCGCCTTAGTCCGGTTGCCGGTGCGGCAGATGACGATGACCGGCTCGTTTGGCTTGGCGAAGGGTTTGACCTTTTCGAGCCAGGCCGGGGCGTCGGCGCGGCCTTTTTCGTCGAAGAAGGTGAGTAGTTTGCTGCCGCCGACGATGCCGGTTTCTTCCCATTCCGACTGCAGGCGGATGTCGACGACAGGGACGCCGCTTTTGCTGAGCTTTTCGAGTTGGGCATTGTCGATGTCGATGACTTCGGCGTGGGCGAAGCTGGTGGCGGCGATTAGGCAGGCTAGGAGCAGGTGGCGCATGGCAATCTCGTTTATCAGAAAACGCTGATTATAGACTTGAACTCCCAATGGCTAATTGACTGCATCGCTGGCTGCCGGGTTCCCGTCCGCATGGGATAATCCCCCCTTTTTTCGAGGCAGCCATGGCGCTTAAATCCACTATTTTCAAGGCCGAATTGCAGCTTGCCGACCTCGACCGTTCGCACTTTGGCGACTACACGCTGACGATTGCCCGTCACCCTTCGGAAACCGATGAGCGAATGATGGTTCGCCTGCTCGCCTTTGCGCTGAATGCTTCGGAAACACTGACGTTCGGGCGCGGACTGTCGGCGACCGAGGATGAGGCGGACTTGCAGGATCTGGACGCGACGGGCAGCGTCGAGCGCTGGATCGACGTCGGCCTGCCTGATGAGAAGTTGATTCGTCGGGCCTGCAACCGGGCGCGTCAGGTGATGGTGCTCAGTTATGGCGGGCGGACGGCTGAAATGTGGTGGCAACAGACGCAGGGCAAGGTCGCCGGGCAGAAGAATCTGCGCGTGCTGTCGGTGAGCGTGGAAGAGGGCAAGGCGCTTGCGTCGCTGGCGGAGCGCGGCATGCGCTTGCAATGCACGATTCAGGATGGTTTGATCTGGCTGGGCGGCGACAAGGGGCACGTTGAGTTGGCGCCAAAGATTCTGTTTTCTAAGGATTCAGCATAGAATTACGGACTGATTTGCAGGTTTCGACTATTTTTTCTGAGGGGTGACTATGGCAGCAAATGATGAAGACGAATCCACAGCGGTAATCGTCGGGGTTCTGGCCGGTATCGTGTTGGCGGTTGTCGCCGTTATTTATGGCTCCAGCGCTGGCAAGAATTTTCAGCCAGCTGCTGCGCCGGTGGTTGAGCAGGCTGAAATCGCCCCGGTTGGCGATGCGCTGGCCAAAGTGTATTTCGCCGTCGGCGCTGCTGCACTGAACGATGCCGACAAGGCGGTTGTCGCCAAGACCCTGGAAGCGCTTGCTAGCAATCCGAACGCTATCGTTCTCCTGTCAGGTTTTCACGATCCTTCCGGTGATCCGGCGCGCAATGCAGAGTTGGCCAAGCAGCGCGCCCAGGCTGTACGTGATGCCCTGGTTGCCGGCGGTGTTGCGACCGAGCGCGTCAAGTTCCGCAAGCCGGAATCGACTGTCGGTACCGGCAGCCCGGAAGAAGGACGCCGCGTCGAGATTCGCGTGCAGTAACTTGCAAGTGCTTCAGAAAAAAGGCGAACTTCGGTTCGCCTTTTTTATTGCCGACGGTTTCAGTGGCGTGTGTCGCATCGTCAGAAGCCGATGCGTAGTCCAAGACGGAGCGTCCTTGGTTCGAGCGGATGCATCAGTTTTCCGTCAATTCCGCCAGCGCAAGTCCCGCCAAGGGTTTCTCTCCGCGTACAGGCGCCCCCCCAGTATTCGATGTCGTTGGCTTTTTTGTCGAACAGGTTGAGAACATCAAGCGTGAGTTGCAGCGTCGGGCTCATCCGGTACCCGGCTTTCAGGTTGGCCATCCAGAAGGCCGATGATTTTTGCGTGCCGGTTTCCTCCAGGGCATAGGCGCCGAGGTAGCGCAGGCGCAGGCCGCCGAACCACGGGCCGCCACGGTCGGCAGTGAAGGCCAACGAGGCGGTGAAGGGAATGGCATTGGGCACGTGGCGCCCAGCATTGTCTGGGTTGGGCGCATTGAAACGGGCTTGCGACCAGGCTAGATCAGCGTCGATGATGATGCCTTCGGCCAGCGTGATGAAATTCGACCATTCGACCCCGTGCCGCCGTGACGCGCCCTTCGGCTCGGTAACCCCGGCGTCGCCGATGAACACCAGTTCCGAGGCGAGCGCCATCTGCCACAGCGAGAGACTGCTGTTCCAGCCGGGTAGCGGAGCCGCCCGCATGCCGAGCTCGCTACCCACGGCCTTGACGATCAACGGCACTGCCGTTGCCGCCGAGCCATCCTGGGGATTGGACCGGGCAGTCGCGCCACGCGCATCGTTGCTGTGAAAGCCATGGCCCCAGTTGGCATAGAACTCCGTCTGCCCAAGCAGCGTGAAGGGGCCGACAACGACGCCGAGCTTGGGGCTGGTTTGGCCGGCATCGACTGAGCCGCCGTTGTCCGCGTTGTATTGGCCACCAAGGGCGATGGCCCGGGCAAAAATCTGGTCGCGACGCAGCCCGAGGTGAGTACGCAGCCAATCGTTCCATTGCGTGCGTGCATCCGCGTAGGCGGCGATGGCGGTTTCACGGATGCGATCCTCGCGCACCGTGCTGGTACGAAGCCGATTCTCCGTCGTGTACAGGCCGACATTGCTGATTCGGTCGTGGCGAAGTTGCAGGCCAGCGGTGAGCTCGGTGTCTTTCCAGGCAGCGCCGAGGAACCAGCTGCGGCTGGCCTGGCCGCCCCAAACGCTGCGTTCGTCGGCTTGTTCATGCTGATCGCCCTGAGGGCCGCTGATGTAGCCGGAGGGCGCGGAGAACAGGTTGAGTCCGTAGTCGATTACGTACAGGTTTATCTTGCGGGCGCCTCGCGAATCCGTCTTTGCCCAGTCGCCGGACAGGCTGTAGCGGTGGGTCTTGCCGCCATCGTTCGGGGAAAGGGCGCCGAAACGGCCGATCTCGCCGCTGGTGATGGCGCGTTCAGGGACGTGCTCGGTGGCCTTCCATTCGCCCTGGTAGGCCATGCCGGTGATCGAAAAACCGTTGGTCGCGGTGCCTGATGTAAGGCGCAGCACGCCGTTGTACTTTTTGAGATTTTCCGGCTGGTTCCACGGGCCATCGTTGCCAAGCAACTCGATGGCACCCAGCACGTTGATCTCACCATAACTTTCCCCACCGACAGCCAGCAGGCGACGGTAATTGTTCTGGCCGATGCTGAGATCGACAAAACGCTGGTCGAGCTGACGGCGGTATTCGATGCGGGAGCTGCCGGTAGTGGAAAAATCCCCGTCTTTGGTAGCGTAGACGCCCTTGCGGTACTTCAGATTGCCGACCAGTTCGGGTATCAAAAAATTGAGATCCATATAGCCCTGGCCGTGGCCGTGACTGACCATATTGACCGGCATGCCCATCAGATGCGTGGCGAAATCGCTGCCGTGATCCAGGTTGAAGCCGCGCAAAAAATACTGGTTGGCCTTGCCGTCGCCGGAGTGCTGGGTAACGACCATTCCGGGAACAGCTTCCAGCACTTCGGCCGGGCGCAACAGCGGGCGATTGGCCAGCTGCCTGGCGCTCACCGTGCCTTCGGTCGCCGAGTCGGCAACGCCGGTCAGATCATGTGCGCCGCTGCCGACGGTGACTTCCTGCAGAGTGGGGATGCCTGCGGCTTGGCTGGTATTCAGATTGCTCAGGGCAAGGGCAATTACAGTTGGGAAAAAAAGCTGTGGTTTCATGGTCAAACTCCTAAGCTCGACCATCCGCCAGGAATGCTGCGGTCCACGCCATTTAGCATGATTTTTTCGCAGCCATCCGCAACCCCGCAGACAGTCAATTGCAGTTACCAGCCAATGTCTGGCTGGCACGAAAGCAACAGGCCGGTCTCCGGGCTTGCAAGTTTTGACGCGTCGCCTTCCCGGTTTTACCCAGTGGCCTTGTGACGCGCCCGCACTCGCTTACCGTTGCGGGGGCAGCCGGGGAATTGCAGCAATTTCTGCTGCGCACCCCGTTCCCGTTTCACCTTTGGCTGTTGATTCAGCCAAAGACACCTGTTGCTGTTTGTCCGGCGCCAAGACTTGTTACCCACCGCGCCGGACGCCGGTTGGCGCCAAAAACTCAGGCCTCGATTTCGTTGGCTTCGCCTTCCTCGGCGATCTCGGTAAGTAAAACAGCGGCGATGTAATCCTCGGGCAAACGATGTTCCACCGCCAATTCGGCAGCACTCTTGCCGCTGGCCTGAATACTCGCCATCCAGCCATTGAGGCCGGTTGATAGTGAACGACCCGCCTGTTCGCCGTCGTGCGTGTTGCGCTCGCCGTCCTCAACGGCGTACTTGTTGGCGTAGCCGCGCGGCGTCACCATCAGGCCGTGCTGGACGAAGGTGTTGGAATTGCCAATCAGTACCGTGGACAGCATGCCGATGTCGCATTCGTTCATCTTCTCCAGCGTCGTGAATTCAATCCGCTGCTTCGGGCGGTAGGCCGATTTGACGATGGCGACCGGCGTCTGCGGGTCGCGGTGGCGCAAAAACAGGCGCTGTGCTTCGACGATCTGCTGCGTGCGGCGGCCGCTCTTCGGGTTGTAGAGTGCGACGACGAAATCGGCGTAGGCAACGGCATCGAGGCGGCGGGCGATGGTCGGCCACGGCGTCAGCAGGTCAGATAGCGAAATAGCGCAAAAATCGTGGGTCAGCGGCGCGCCAACCAGCGCGGCGCAGGTGTTGAGGGCGGAAGCTCCGGGGATGATTTCGACTTCGATGTCGGAATCCGGCGTCCAGCCGGCCTGGAACAGAACTTCGAAAGTCGGTCCGGCCATGCCGTAGACACCGGCGTCACCCGATGAAATCAGCGCCACTTTCTTGCCCTGGCTAGCCCGCTCCAGTGATTCGATGGCGCGGTCGAGTTCCTCGGTCATCGATTTCTTGATGACTTCCTTGCCGACCACCAGATCGGCGACCAGGCGGATGTAGGTGACGTAGCCGATGATCGTATCGGCCTCGGCGATGGCGGCGCGGGCGCGCGCGGTCAGGTGGTCGTTGCTGCCCGGGCCGAGGCCGACGAGCATGATTTTTCCTCGAGATGCCACTCGCCCATCAGGTGAGAGGGGCTGGGAGAGGGGGGCTGTGTTGAGCTGGGTCATTGGGGCATCCTTGCAATGGAGACGGTGGCGTTGCGCCCATCCGGGCCGCGCAACTTGTGTTTTTCGAGAATCAAATGGGACGGATCAGCATTCGCCGCCAGCAGCGCGGCCGCTTCCGAGACGGAGGGCGTCCCGGTGAATTTGCGGACGGTTTCCGACGGATTTGGCACGTCGACCGCAGCCAGCGCGGTGGCCGGGTAAAACAAGCAGGGCCAGCCATTTTCTTGAATGACCTGCAGCAGCCCGACTTCATCGGCCTTGAGATCAATGCTGGCCACGGCCCGGACGTCAGCCAGCGAGGCGCCGCAGACGGCGAGCGCCTCGCTGATGCACTGGGCTATGGTTGCGGCGGGGGTACCCCGGTCGCAGCCGAGGCCAAGGGCGATTTTCATGCCGGGTCGGCCGGGCGATAGATGACGCGTTTGCCGGCCAGTTTGGACGCAAAATCAGCCGGCATTTCGCGCTGACTGATCCACAGCACGGCGGCGAATTTGTCGCAGTCCACCTCCTCCAGCCGCGCAAAGCGCTGGATATTGGCGGCCAGCGGGCCGCTGCGGCCGTTGGCATGACCGCTCCACCAGTCTTCGCTGCCGGCTTCCTGAACCAGCGCGACGGCTTCGTCATTGACCACGGCGGCGCTGCAGCGGACGATTTCGTCGTGCGTCGCTGCGAATGTCCAGCCCAGTTCGCGGCCGAGCAGATCCACTGCCAGCGTCTGCCGGGCGTCGGATGCCGTGGTCAATACCGGTATGGCACCGAGTGCCGTGGCCAGATGCCCGGACAGCGAATTGGCGCCGCCGAGGTGGCCGGAGAGCATGGGGATGACGAATTTGCCGGCTTCGTCGATGACGACGACGGCCGGGTCAGTTTCCTTCTTGCCGAGATGCGGCGCGATGAGGCGGACGACGGCACCGAGTGAGACGATGGCGACGATGCCGTCGAATGCAGCGAAGAGGGCTGGCACCTGATCACCGACCTTGCCTTCGTAGCAATGGGCGGCGCCGGGCGCGGCGGCTTCGGCTTCGGCGCGGAATTTCTCCGGCGTGAATAACTTGGCGCCGGGCAGGGCGGCGACGACTTTTGCCGCCAGCGCGATGCCGTGTTTGGTAATTGAAACGACTGCGATTTTCATGGGGTTGGGATCCATTTTGATTTTTGGGTGTTTTTTCCGGTTGACCGCGCCCCGAAGGAAGCACCCTTGGGGTGTGGAGCCAGCCGTTGCGTCTGTGGTCGCAGCAATCTACGAATCAGCCGCTTCCTTGCGTTTCCGGCAGCCGCGCCGCAATTCGCCGCGCACGCGCTTGGGGTTTTGCACCAGCATCAGCGACAGATAATTCACTTTCTCGCCCTTCAGGCTGGCGACGTCGCGCACGATGCGTTCCTCCGGCGAGCCGACTTTCTCGATGAAGACCGAGGTCGCCAGCAGGTCGCGGCGTTCGAGCAAATCGACCACTTCATCGACCAGCGGCTTGACCTTAAGCAGGGCCAGGGTGTCGAACTCGTCCAGCAGATGGTCGATGACTTCGACGCCGTAAGCCGCCGGGATGATGGCGAAGGTTTCGTCCTCTTCGGCCAGCACCGTGCCGGTCGTGGCCGCGGCGGCAGCGAAGGAGGAAACGCCGGGAATCGTCTCGACTTCAACGCTCGGCAGCAGCTCACTAACGACGCGGGCGAGGTGGCCGAAGGTGGCGAAAGTCGAGGCATCGCCTTCGACCAGAAAGACCAGATCGCGGCCTTCTGCAAGCAGGGCGACGGTACGCACTGCCGCTCGTTGCCAGGCCTTGGCCAAAATATCCGCATCGCGCGTCATCGGAAAAACCAGTTCCTCGGCATCGGCCGGAATCGGCAAACCGCCGCGTGCGACGATGGACAACGCGTAGGACGATTCCTCGGCCTTCTTGACCGGATACAGCCAACGCGCGCCGGACTGCAGCACGGCCCAGGCGCGGCGGGTGATCAGTTCGGGGTCGCCGGGGCCGAGCGAGGCGCCGATCAGTTTTCCATGGAGAGTCATGTGAATTCCTATTGCTCCCCTCTCCGGCTGACGGGAGAGGGGTTGGGGGAGAGGGCGTGCGCCGTCACGACCCACACCGGGTTCTGGGCGGCCAGCCGGTGCATGTCGAGGATGGGCTGGCTGCGGCTGGCTTGAAGCTGGACGACATCCCAAGTGGCGCCAGCGGCCTTGAGTGCGGCGGTGGCCACGGCCAGGTTTTCAATGGTGACGAAATTCATGACTAACCGGCCACACGGTTTCAAGCGGCCGAGGATGAGGCTGATCAACTCACCGAGTTCGCCGCCCGAGCCGCCGATGAAGACGGCATCCGGGTCGGGCCAGGTGTCGAGCTGGGACGGCGCCTTGCCTTCGCACAGGGTGTAGTTGCCGATGCGGAAGCGTTCGGCGTTGGCGCGGGCGTTGGCGGCGTCGCCTTCGTTTTTCTCGATGGCCCAGACATGGCCGTGCGGCGCCAGCCGGGCGCATTCGAGGCCGACCGAGCCGGAGCCGGCGCCAATGTCCCAGACCATCGCATCCGGCTTGAGGCGCAGTTTGGCCAGCGACAGGGCACGGGCTTCCTGCTTTGTGATCAGGCCTTTTTCCGGCGAGCGCTGGATGTATTCGAGGTCTTCGAGGCCGAAGGCGGGCATCGAGGCCGATTCGCTGCGCTCGACCAGCACGACATTGGGTTCCGGAAATTGCCGATTTTTCGCGTCGACCGTGGAAAGTCCGGTGAAAACCTCCTCGTCCAGCAAATTCAGGCGGCAGGCGACGGACAGCTTCACCTCGTCGCCATAGCCGGCGGTGATCAGCGCCCGCGCCAGCCGCGCCGGGTTGTTGTCGGGGCCGGTGAATAGCGCCACACGCGGGTGCAGGGCAATTGCCCGCATCAGTTTGTAGAGGCCATGCGCCGGCGTCGCGCCGACAAACCATTCGCCGGCATCGGCGCTGTGGCAGGTCGAAATCTTGATGTCCTGCCACGGCGTCTTGAAACGGGCGAAGGCCAGTTGCAGCGTGGACACCGCCGGCAGAATCTCGAAGCCGTCGCGCCCCAGCTTGCCGGTCAGCCACGAGGCGATGCCGTGGCAGAGCGGGTCGCCGGTGGCCAGCGCGACCACCGTCTGGCCGGCATCGCGGGCGGCACTGATCCAGCCCGGCACCTGGCCGAGCAGGCCATCCATGTCTTTCAAAATGGTGGTGGCCGGAAGGTGAGGGCGCACCAGTTCCAGCGTGCGGCCGGCGCCGATGACCACGTCGGCCGTCGCCAGGCGCTGGCGGGCGGCGTCGGAAAGCCCGGCCCAGCCGTCGTCGAGGATGCCGAGCAAGAGAATTGGCGCCCTCATTTCTTCAACATCCAGGCGCGCGGATTGTGCTCAAAACCCAGCTTTGAGTAGTAATCATTGGCCTTGGGGGCAGCGAGAAGCACAATCATGCACGCTGCCCCCAGCCGGTTCTGGGTTTCCTGAACGAGCTGCTTCCCGATGCCGCGCTTTTGGTATTCGCTATCGACTGCCAGATCGGCGAGGTAGGCCACGTAAGTGAAGTCGGTCAATGACCGTGAAATCCCGATCAGTCGATCCTCGTGCCATGCCGAAATGGTCAGATTGGCATTCTTGAGCATGCCCTCGAAAATATCCGGTCGGTCCACCGGCCTTCTCTCACCCAGCGTCGAGTTTTTATAAAGCTGAATCGCCGCCTCAACGCTGATTGGCGCGCCTTCGCGGTATTCGATATGCAACGGCTCGGTTGTATTCACAAGACTTCCTCTTCTTCCAGTCGACAAATAAACCGACCCTCGAAATCACAAACGAGGATGGTCAGGTGGTAGTTGCCGGGGTAACAGGTTTTCAGGCTGCGGATCGCCTTGCTGGCCAGTTGGCGATGGAATGCTGCGGTCAACCCGAGATTTGCCAGTTTTTCGGCAGCAAAGCGGGCGGTTTCGGCGGCGCGGATCTCTTCGACCAGATCGGCCGGGGCGCCAACTTCCTGGGCCGATTCGGCGAGGATGTCGCGGTCGACCTCGGCTTTCCAGGCGTGGGTGACGGCCAGTCCCTGGCACATCTTGGTCAGCTTGCCGACCATGGCGCCGACGTAAACCTTGGGGAATTCACGTTTGACCGCCGAGGTGAAAGCCGCCTTGACGAAGTCGCCCATCTGGACGAAACAGGATTCGTCGAGTTCCGGCAACTGGCGCATGGCGAACTTTTCGGTGCGTCCGCCGGTCGTGAAAATAACGCTGGTCTGGCCCTGCTTGGCCGCCACATCGACGGCCTGTACGACACTGGCGCGGAAGGCCGCCGTCGAGTAGGGGCGCACGATGCCGGTGGTGCCGAGGATGGAAATGCCGCCAAGAATGCCGAGCCGGGCGTTCAGCGTCTTCTTGGCCATTTCGTCGCCAAGCGGCACGGAAATGGTCACTTCGAGGCCGTCGTGGTCGAGCAGTTCGCCGGCCACGGCACGTACGTTGTCGATGATGTTGCGCCGGGGCACCGGGTTGATTGCCGGGCCGCCGACTTCGAGGCCGAGGCCGTCCTTGGTCACGATGCCGACGCCGAAGCCGCCCTTGAGAATGACTTCGCCGGCCCGGTGCGGCAGCAGCCGGACATCGGCAGTCATGTGGGCGCCATGCGTCGCGTCCGGGTCGTCGCCGGCATCCTTGACGATGACGGCATGGGCCAGCCCGGCGACCTCTTCGACGAAGCCGTCAGTCACCGCAAAGCTGACCTCGCTGCCGTTCGGCAGGCGACAGAGCACCGTTTCCGGCACTTCGCTGAGGAGCAGGCCGAGGGTCGCCGCACGCGCCGCCGCAGCCGAGCAGGCGCCGGTGGTAAAGCCGGTGCGGTTGCCGCGTTCGCGCCGGCCGTCGCCCTTGCGGATTTTGGCGGGCTTGCTTTCTTCACTCATCGCTGGCTCAGGCCGCCTGCTTGTTCTGTTCCGCCTCGGCCAGCGAGAGCATGGCGTGGATGGCGGCAACGACCAGCGTCGAGCCGCCCTTGCGGCCCTTGATGGCGACCCAGGGTACGTCATTGACGGTCATCATCAAATCCTTTGATTCGGCCGCCGACACGAAACCGACCGGCATGGCGACGACCAGCGCCGGACGCACGCCTTCTTCGCGAATCAGGCGAACCAGCTCGATCAGCGCCGTGGGCGCGTTGCCGATGCCGACGATGGCGCCGTCGAGCTTGCCTAGTTTGTGTGCCTTGCGCATGGCTTGCACGGCGCGGGTGCTGTTTTCCAGCCTGGCCTGGGCGATCACATCTTCATCGGAAATGTAGTGATGGGTGCTCAGGCCGAAGTGGGCGAGGCGCGGCTTCGAGAGGCCGACGCAGATCATTTCGACATCGGCCACAATCGGCGTTTTGCCTTTGAGCACCGCCTGGAAACCGGCGCGCATGGCCTCGGGATGGAAGGCGGTCAGGCCGTTGAATTCGAAGTCGGCGTTGGCGTGGATCATGCGGCGGACCAGCGGCCATTGCTCGGCGCTGTAGTTGTGCGGGCCGGCTTCGGCGTCGATCACGGCAAAGGATTCATGCTCGATGGCGCGGCCGGCGGCAGTCAGTTGTTCGGTAGCGGTGTTGGTGTTTACAGTCATGCTCGTCTCCGTGCGATCAGTCGTGTTTGTGGGCGCAGCCGTGCGGTTGGGGTGACGCGTGCACATGGCCGTGATCGTGCCCTTGATGATGGTCATGGCCGTGCGCGCAGCCGCCGCCGCCCGTGGCCGTGTGGCTGTGATCGTGCAGATGCTCTTCCTCTGCTGCTTCGCGGTACTTGCAGCCGTCGCATTCGAGCATGCTGCCTTCGGCCGAATTTGCGTTTTCTGCACCGCCGACCTTGCCGTCAAGCAGGTCGAACACACCCTTGTCAAAGCCAAAATGGGTGCCCAGCGCAAAGGTGATCTGTGGATATTGCCGTTGAAGGCGTTCGACCTGTTCCTGAATGCGCTCGATCAGCACGCCGGTAAACAGGTAAACCGGAACGATGGCAATCTGCATCATTCCCAGCCTGACCTGCCGCTGGACGACGGTTTCCAGACGCGGCCAGGTGACGCCGGTGAAGGCCAGGTCGACCAGCTCGTGTTCGTTGTCCTCGAAAATCCAGCGTGCCATCTTGGCCAGTTCGCCATTGGCGCCGGCATCCGACGAGCCGCGACCGAGCAGCACGACGCCGGTGGTCATTGGGTCGGGCACGGCCATCTGTTTCATCAGGCGATCAAGCTGGCTTTGCAGTACGACCAGCATCTCGCGCCCCATGCCGAGGTGGCGGGTAACGGTGAATTCGACCGTCGGGTGGCGCTGACGGGCGCTTGCCAGCGCCGCCGGCAGTTCCATCTTGACGTGACCGGCGGCGTTCAGGATGAAGGGGATGGCCAGCACTTTTCGCGCGTTGCGCGCGGCGCGGTCGAGGCCGTCGTCGAGCAGCACTTCGGCGTGTTCGATGAAGCAGACTTCGATGCGCCACTCGGGGTGACGCTCGCGCCACTGGGCGGCGAAATTGATGGTTTCCTTGTTGCCTTCGCGGCCGCGCGAGCCGTGGCCGACGAGGAGGACGGTAGTGTCGTGAGTCATTGAGGTTTCTCCGTAGCCTTGCGGAAGCGGTGGGTAAATGTCGGGTCGTAGAGCTTGGAGCGGATCAGGTCAGGCCAGTCGGCGGCGCCCAACGTCGGGCTGGCGACGATCATGGCCTGGCTGGCGATCTTCTCGTCCTGGCACTTGCGCTTGATGTCCTTGATGGTGCCGCGCACGATCTTTTCTTCGCCCGGCCAGCTGGCTTTTTGCACGACGAGAATCGGCGAGTCTTCTGCCCAGCCGGCAGCCAGCAGCGCTTCCTGCACCTTGTGCAGCAGCGTGATAGACAGGTAAATGCACAGCGTCGTCTTGTGCGCGGCGAGGGCTTCGAGCTCTTCGCCAGGCGGCATCGGCGTGCGCCCGGCAACGCGGGTGAGGATCACCGTCTGGGTCACTTCCGGCAGGGTCAGCGTTTCGCCGGCGGCGGCCATCGAGGCCATGGCCGAGGAAACGCCGGGGACGACGGCCCATTCGATGCCGGCGGCGGTCAGCGGCCGTGTCATTTCGATCAGCGCGCCATACAGGCCGGGGTCGCCGGTTTGCAGGCGAACAACCGTCTTGTGCTGGCGGGCCTGGGCGATCAGCCAGTCGGTCATCTCGTCCAGCGTCATGTCCTTGGAGTCACGGATCTCGCACGTTTTCGGCGCAAACTGCGTCGCTGCCTTGTCCACCAGCGAGCCGGCAAAAAGCACGGCGCCAGCGCCTTCAAGCAGTTTGCGACCCTTGACTGTAATCAGGTCGGGATCGCCGGGACCCGCGCCGACAAACCAGATGGTGCCGGGCGTTCGTTCAGCGGACATGGTCGGGCACTTCGGTGAGCATGAAGCCATCGGTTGGCCATGCTGCGGTCAACCGGAAAAAAGGGCGAAATTTCAATGTCTTTCCTTGGGGGCAAGTAGCGACTGCAGCGCGTCGATGCTGCGCGGCGCGGGGTGTGGGGCGACGACGCCGCGCGCGACCAGCGTGCGGTGCAATTCAATGACGGTCGGCAGCGGCTGGCCGGCGCCGCTCAGTGCGCTGGCTTCGCCGGGTAGATCAACAGCGCGAAACGAGGCCGTGCAACGCCCGGCCACCAGCAAGTGAATGTGTTCCGCCCAGCCGTAGGCGAAATTGACGTCATGCGTTGTCAGCACGATGGTGATGCCGCTGGCCGCCAGCGTATCGAGCACGTTGAGCAAATCGGCCTGCATGGCAGCATCCAGCCCGGCCATCGGTTCGTCGAGCAGCAGCAACTCCGGCTGCATGGCCAGCACGCCGGCGATGCAGACCCGTTTTTTCTGCCCGAAGCTGAGGTGATGCACCGGGCGGTCGGCCTGCTCGGCCATGCCGACGGCAGCCAGCGCATCGGCCACCCGGCGGCGTACCGTGGCTTCGTCCAGGCCGAGATTGAGCGGGCCGAACGAAACGTCTTCGAAGACACTAGCTGAAAACAGCTGGCGATCCGGGTTCTGAAAAACCAGGCCGACCCGGCGACGCAGCGCGTTCAAGCCGGCACGGCTGGTGTCGAACGGCGCGCCATCAAAACTCAGGCAGCCGGCAGTAGGCTTGAGCAAGCCATTGAAATGCTGGAGCAAGGTCGTTTTGCCCGAGCCATTGGCACCGAGCAAGGCATTGCGGCTGCCCCGGCGTATGGCCAGCGAACAGCCGTCCAGGCCGGTGCTGCCATCGGCATAGATGTAACGCAGCGAGCGTGCTTCGAGCAAGAGGCTCATGCGCCGAGCCGTATCGTGGTGATGATCAGGCCGCCGCCAGCCAGTGCGGCCAGGGCCGTATCACGCCGGGCGTGGGCGAAAACCGGGGGCAGAAAGCTCAGCGGTCCGTCGCCGTTGCGTGCCATCGCTGCGAAATGCAGCCCGCGTGCGCGCAGCCAGACCTGTACGGCAAGATTGGCGGCAAGCAGGCCGAGCGAGCGCAGGCTGCGCCGGGTTGTCGTGTAGCCGAGGCGGGCTTGCTGGGCGGTCAGCGTGTCGTGCACTGCCTCGGAAAAAACGAAAATCATGCGATAGCACAGCACCATCAGGTCGAGCAGTACATCCGGCAGGTGCAGGCGACGGAGCAGGCCGATCAGGTCGGGCAGCGGCGTTGTCAGGACGAGCAGGAGCAGGGCGGCCAGCGAGGCGAGCGAACGGGCGGCCAGTTCGGCGATGCGCGGCAGGGCATCGGGCGCCCATTGCCAGGCCAGGCTGCCGCTGGCGTCGCTGCTCAAGGAAACGACCAGCGACAGGCTGGACAAGGCGAGAAAGCCAAACGCCGGCGCTGCGACGCGAAGGAATATCCCCAAAGGCACCCCGGCGCCGAGCCAAGTGGCCAGCATCAGCAGCCCGGCAACCCCGGCGGCGACTGCCGGCGTCGTCGCCAAGAAAGCCGAAATCAGGCCGGCCAGCGCCAGGCAGCCCTTGGCAGCTGGGGCGACGCGCCGCCAGCGGTTGGCGTAAGCCGCCTGCTCAATCAGCATGGGTGTCCTTGCCGCTTGCCTGACGATGCTCGACTTCCTTTCGCAGTTTTTCGCGCGTCATCGAAGCGCCCAGCCAGTAGCCGATCACCCCGGCGCCAATCGCCGCCTGCAGGGCAAAGAGCAGCGAGGCAATCTCGTTGCTGGCCGGCTCCATCAGCGGCGCGAACCACGGCTGGTAGTCTGGGGCGATCTGGCCGATGGTCTGCTGCGCCTTGCCGTCGGCCCCGCCGAAAACCTCGCCCGGCTGGCCATCCGGCCCGGCGGCCGGTTTGGGCACTAGCCACAAGGGAAGGGCGGTCAGCGCCACGACGGCGGCCAGCAGCAACCAGTTTTGTCGCTTCATGCCTGCGCCTCGCGCCGGACAAACAGCGGCATGCCCTTCAATTCCTCGGCGTTGAAACGGGTCAGGGCATTGACGACGAGCACCGTCAGCAGGCCTTCGCTGATCGCCAGAGGGATCTGCGTGATGGCGAAGATGCCGCCAAATTTGCTCAGCGAGGCGGCAAAACCGCCGACTGGATCAGGGAAGGCCCAGGCCAGCTGGATCGAGGTGGTGAGGTAAGTGGCCAGGTCGCCGAGGCAGGCGGCGGCAAAAACGCAGCCGGCGAGAGGCAATCCGCCGAGGCGCCCGAGGCGGAAGATGCCGGCGGCGACAAATGGCCCGACGATGGCCATCGAAAAGAGGTTGGCACCGAGCGTGGTCAGTCCGCCGTGGGCCAGCAGCAGCGCTTGAAAAAGCAGCACGACGAGGCCGACCGGCACCATCGCCGCCGGCCCGAAAAGCAGGGCGCCGAGGCCGACGCCGGTCGGGTGCGAGCAACTGCCGGTGACCGAGGGCAGCTTCAGGGCCGAGAGAATGAAGGAAAAGGCAGCGGCGACGCCGAGCAGCATGCGCAGCTCCGGCTGTTCATGCAGGCGCCGGCGAATTGACCGAATGCCCCAGGCGACAAAGGGCGCGGATGCGAGCGTCCAGCCGAGCGCGTGGGCTGGCGGCAGAAAGCCTTCCATGATGTGCATGACTTCTCCCCGAAGCAAAATAAGCCGCCGGGGTATGACAAAGGCAGATCGGAGGAATGGCCGTGCGGACGCGAAAAGGCGCGGAGACGACGAATCATCAGACCCTTCTCGTTACCCCGGAGAATGGTAAGACACGATCATCGAGCCGGTCTTCTGGCTTGCCTTCATGCTTCTCCACCAACCTTCCCATGCAAAGCACAGTGGCATGAGGTGGAGTCGTCAGGCTTACAGCAGCGGGGGCTGCGCCGGAATGGCTGACTGTCGTTTGATGACAGTCGGATTCACCGGCTTCCCGTTTAATCCCTTGGCGCGGTTGCGCGTCAGGACACTCGAATGCGGCGGATTATATTCGCGACTTCGTTCGAATCACAACTTTTAGTTTTTTGGAGCGGGATTGGGTCTAACGACGAATCAGGTGCCAGACGAATTCCGCGCCGGCAGAAATCAGGTCGATTGCATCGATGATCCCGGCATTTTCCGGTTCCTGTTTCATGCGCTTGAGGCGCGATTTTTCGCGCTCGCGCATCACGATGGCGTCGCCCAGCAACTCGACGTCACGCGTCGTGCGGCGCACTTCGGCGTGCTGGAAACGGCTCAGCGCCTGTTCGACGGCGCTGGGGTCGAGAATGGTGATCGGCGCCCGGCAATGGCCGCAGGCGTGGTCCTTGCGAATGTCGACCGGGGCGCCGCAGCCCATGCAGCGGATGATGCCGACCTTGGCCGACAGTTCTTCGATTTCGGCCGGATTGAGCTGCCGGACGAAGCCCTTTTCGATCATGAACTGGGCGAAAGTGGTGAAGCGGCCGTGCTTTTGCAGGCAACGGTGATAGTTGAACTTGCCGCCGTGCTTGGCGACGTCGAGGCCATGGAGCAAACGCTCGTCGCAGCGCGGGCATTTCAGTGGCTCACGCAGGGGCGTGCGCTGGTCGTCGTGGTGTTCATGGAGCAACTCGAACAGCTTGACGATGCCACCCGGTGTGATCTGCACGCTTTCGAATTCATCGAACCAGATGCCCTGACAACTGAAACACAAATCGAGCATAACCTCGCCGTGATGCAGCTTTTCCAGGCGCTGCTTGACCATGGTTTGCCGGCAGGACGGACAGGGAATCGGCTTCATGGTCAGAGCGGGCGAATGGTGCCGAGGTTGAGCTTGACGCCCTTTTTCATCTTGCCGACGACGTGCATTTCGCAGGCTTTGCAGTCGAATTTGAGGATCAGTTTTTCGTTGCCGTTGACCAACGTCATCGGATCCGGCTTGAGGTGTTTTACTTCCTTCGGGCACAGATTGAAGCTGTAGCGCAGGCAGTGGCGGGTGATCATCAGCGAGACCATGCCTTTTTCGTTGCCGGCCTCATAGGCTTCCTCGACCAGCTTGACGCCGTGTTTCTCGTAGAACTGGCGGGCTTTGGCGTTGAAAACGTTGCCGAGGTAGGTCAGTTCTTCCTGCGGGTAGGGCACCGGGTTGGCGGCCGGCGTGGCGCGCGGCGGGCGCGGGTGGCTGGCGATGCGGGCGGCTTCGAGTTGTTCGGTGGCTTCGCGGCGCAGGGCGTTGATGGCGCTGACCGGCAGGAACCACGGTTGGCTCAGCTTCAATTCAACCGGCTCGGCGACGAACATCGTGTTGCCGAATTTGGCGAGGTTTTCCGTGAGCTTGGCCATGGCCGGCTCAGGGTTCTGGGCAAGTTGCCATTCCGATTTTGGCCCGTTTTTCCGGTTGACCGTAGCAGTCACGCCATCTTCGTCGGTCAGCGTCAACGCGAAGCCGTCGTCGGTTTCAGTCAGCACTGGCTTCACCGCAATGCGGCGGTCGGCCGATTCCTTCTCCAGCGCACGCTCAAATTCCTGGTCGCGGTTGCGGAAGAGGGTGGCGCCTGCAGTCAGATCCTCCGGCATTTCGGCCGGGAATAACGTTGAACCGTCGGCACGGTTGATGCGCATGCCGACCAGTTCGCCGTGGCCGTTGTAGAAACAGACGCCGTCGCCGTTGCTGAAAGGCTTTTCGGCATTGACGGTGAAAGAACCGTCGCCGATGTCGACGACCTCGCCGATCAGTTCGCCGACAAAAGCCGGTGAATCGAAGGCGCCGATGTCGTCCTGGCGGTCGTTGGCGAAATAATCGGTGTAGCCGCGGTTGAAGGTCTTGTCCGGCTGCGGCGTGAAGGTGTAGGTGCTGCGACCACTCGAGGCGCGGGTGAATTCGGGATTGTTGGTGATGATCTCGTCGAGCAGGCCGCGGTAGTGCGCTGTGATGTTCTTGACGTAGCTGAGGTCTTTCAGCCTGCCCTCGATCTTGAACGAACAGACCCCGGCTCGGGCCAGTTCCAACATGTTGTCGGTCTGATTGTTGTCCTTCATCGACAGCAGATGCTGGTTCTCGGTGATGGTTTTGCCCTTGTCGTCGACCAGCGTGTAGGGCAGGCGGCAAGCCTGCGAACACTCTCCGCGGTTGGCGCTTCGGCCGGTGTGGGCCTGGCTGATGTAGCACTGGCCGCTGAACGCAACGCACAGTGCGCCGTGAACAAAATATTCCAATGAAACATTGGTTTGCGAAGCAATCTTTATAATTTCGTTTAAGCTGCATTCGCGCGCCAGAACGACCTGCGAGAAGCCGGAATCTTCGAGAAACTTCACTTTGTCGGCGTTGCGATTGTCGGTCTGCGTACTGGCGTGGAGCTGGATGGGCGGCAGGTCCATTTCCAGCAAACCCATGTCCTGAATGATCAGCGCATCAACACCGGCTTCGTATAACTCCCAGGCCAGCAGGCGGCTGCCTTCGAGTTCGTCATCGTGCAGGATGGTGTTGAGCGCGACAAAGACCTTGGCGCGATAGCGGTGGGCAAAATCGCAAAGCCGTTTGATTTCGGCGACATCGTTGCCGGCGCCGTAGCGCGCACCAAAAGCCGGGCCACCAATATAGACGGCATCGGCGCCGTGCTTGATGGCCTCAATGCCGAAATCGGCGTTCTTGGCCGGGGCGAGGAGTTCGAGAGGGTGTTGGATTCGGGTCATGGCGCCTTAGTACGTGAAACGCGGGGCAAGTTCGTTGAGATTGAACTCGCGCAGGATGGCTTCGGCCCGTTCGCGGGCATTTTTGCGTGGATTGCCGCGCTTGGTGGCGATGATCAGTTCATTCTTCATTGAATGCTCCCAGCCGACCAGTTCAGTGACGGTGACGTCGTAGCCGTGCGACTCGAGCAGCAGGCAGCGCAGCACGTTGGTCAGGTGGCTGCCAAGCTCGCGGGTGTGGATCGGGTGTCGCCAAAGCTCGGCCAGTGGTTTTTGCGACAGCGATTCGTTCTTTCTGGCCCGCATGGTGGCCGCTACTTCGGCCTGACAGCAAGGGACGAGGACGATATGGCGGGCATTTTTGGTCAGGGCGAAACGGATGGCGTCGTCGGTCGCCGTGTTGCAGGCGTGTAGCGCTGTCACGACATCGACCTGTGCCGGCAGTTCGCTCGCAGTCAGCGAATCCTCGACAGTGCAGGCAAGGAAGCGCATGCGCTCAAAGCCAAGCCTGGCGGCCAGTTCGCGGGATTTTTCGACGAGTTCCTGGCGCGTTTCGATGCCGATGATTTCGCCGGTGGCGCGATTCTTGATACAGAGATCGTAGAGGATGAAACCGAGATAGGACTTGCCGGCCCCATGGTCGACCAGCGTCTCGGCGCCATCCAGCAGCGGTTCGATGAACTGGTAGAGGTGATAGACCTGTTTGAGCTTGCGCCGCGTGTCCTGATTGAGCTTGCCGTCACGGGTAAGGATGTGGAGTTCCTTGAGCAGTTCAATCGACTGCCCGGGGCGGATTTCAGGAATGTCGGCGGTGGTGTTTGGCTTCTTCATGGGGCGACATTATCGCATTCAAATTTCTATCACTTTCGTGTCAACCGAATCAAAGTCGAGTCGTTATTAGGCTCATGGTGATCAAACACCGCATAAACGGAGAGAGATAAATGGGCAGTCTGAGCAACGAATCCTTCGATCAATTCCTGGATTCCCTGAAGAAAGCCGGTATTACCATTTCCAACGAAGCCGAGCTGCGCGAGCGCTTGGCTGAAGCACAACGCTGGCGTTTCGCCTTCCAGACCCTGGCCGCCAACGGCAAGGTCATCGGCATCAGCTTCGAAGATCAATCCGAAGGCCGCAACGAAGCCGAAATCGATCGCGCTTTCAACGAATTCCAGTTTTCCGAGAAGTCCAAAGCTGTTTTCTCGGCCAACCTCAAGCACTAAGATTTAAAGTTTCGGCCTTCCGCATTGGCGGGGGGAAGAAGAAAAAAACGGGCGCCAAGTGGCGCCCGTTTTGCATTTCGAGTCAGGAAATACTAATTCCTGCGGTCAACCCGAAAAAAAGGCCAAAATCGAAATTTCGGCCTGTGGTCGTTAGCGGGTGATTGGCTTGTAGCGAATCCGCTTTGGCTTGGCGCCTTCTTCGCCGAGACGCTTCTTCTTGTCTTCCTCGTATTCCTGGAAGTTGCCTTCGAAGAAATTCCACTGCGAATCGCCTTCGGCCGCCAGGATGTGCGTACAGATGCGGTCGAGGAACCAGCGGTCGTGGGAAATGACCATCGCGCAGCCGGGGAACTCGAGCAGCGCATCTTCCAGCGCGCGCAGCGTTTCCACGTCGAGGTCGTTTGACGGTTCATCGAGCAGCAGCACGTTGCCGCCGGTCATCAGCGTCTTGGCTAGGTGCAGACGGCCGCGTTCGCCACCGGACAGATTGCCGACCTGTTTGCCCTGGTCGGCGCCCTTGAAGTTGAAGCGGCCGATGTAGGCGCGCGACGGCATCTCGAACTTGCCGATCTGCAGGATGTCGCTGCCTTGGGCCAGTTCTTCGAAAACTGTTTTCGTTCCGTCGAGACAGTCGCGTGACTGATCGACGTAGGCCATCTTGACCGTCGGGCCGATATCGACCGTGCCGGCGTCAGGCTGTTGCTGGCCGGTGATCATCTTGAACAGCGTCGATTTACCGGCACCGTTCGGGCCGATGATGCCGACGATGGCGCCGGCCGGGATGGTGAAGCTGACGTTGTCCATCAACAGCTTGTCGCCGAAGCACTTGGTGACGCCGTTGAACTCGATGACCTTGCCGCCCAGGCGGTCGCCGACCGGGATGAAAATTTCCTGCGTCTCGTTGCGCTTCTGGTATTCCTGGCTGGACAGTTCCTCAAAGCGGGCGATACGGGACTTGGACTTGGCCTGACGCGCCTTCGGGTTGCTGCGCACCCATTCCAGTTCCTGCTTCATCGCCTTCATGTGGGCATCGATCTGCTTGTTTTCTGTTTCAAGACGGGCTTCCTTCTGCTCCAGCCAGCTGGAGTAGTTGCCCTTGTACGGAATGCCGTGGCCGCGGTCGAGTTCGAGAATCCATTCGGCGGCGTTGTCGAGGAAGTAGCGGTCGTGGGTGACGGCGACGACGGTGCCCGGGAAGCGAACGAGGAACTGCTCCAGCCATTCGACCGATTCGGCGTCGAGGTGGTTGGTCGGTTCGTCGAGCAGCAGCATGTCCGGCTTGGCCAGCAGCAGCTTGCACAGCGCGACACGGCGCTTTTCACCACCGGAAAGTACGCCGATGACGGCATCCCAGGGCGGCAGGCGCAGGGCGTCGGCAGCCAGTTCCATCTGGGCTTCGGTGTCGGCACCGGCGGTGGAAATGATGGCTTCCAGGCGGGCTTGTTCTTCGGCCAGCTTGTCGAAATCGGCTTCCGGATCGGCGTAGGCGGCGTACACCTCGTCGAGCTTGGCCTGGGCCTGCATGACTTCGCCGAGGGCAGATTCGACTTCCTCGCGCACCGTCTTGGCGGCGTCGAGCTGTGGTTCCTGGGGCAGGTAGCCGATGGAAACACCGGCCAGGTGCTGCACCTCGCCGTCGTATTCCTTGTCCACGCCGGCCATGATCTTGAGCACGGTCGATTTGCCGGAGCCGTTCAAACCGAGCAGGCCGATCTTGGCGCCGGGGAAGAAGGAGAGGGAAATATCCTTGATGATCTGCCGCTTGGGCGGGACGATCTTGCTGACCCGCAGCATGGACATTACATATTGAGCCATGAACAACCTACCTGTCGTCGTAAATTTTAAAGATGCGCGAAGTCTACGGCCCTTCAACGCAAATGGCCAGCCTCCCGAAGATCGGGGGCTGGCCATCGGTAAAAAGCTGAGCGGAAACTAGATGCGAATATTGCCCAGCGAGCGGTGCAGCAAAACTGCAGGTGCATCGACCCGTGGGCAGGTGCGGAGGCCGCCGATCTGCGTAAAGCCGAACTCCCTGCGGTAGTAAGCAGCGTGCCGAGGGTTAACCTCGATCACTACGTCCGTCACACCAAAAACAGCCTTGGCGTATTTATAGGTAGAACGAAACAGCGACTTTAAGAGCGTGAGGTCGGTGGCGTCGCTATCAACCGCCAGTCGAGTGACTTCGCAAATGACGCGAGAGGGCTTGCGCAGCTTCGTCATCTCATCTTTGTAGAGTGCATCGGCCAGAAGGCCTGCGCCAGAGTCACGCGACGCCGTCATGGTGGCAACCAGTTCGCCGTCCATCCAGGCGGCAAGCGTTGAGTGATTCGGGTCGCCAATCAATTGACGGTGCGGTGCAAGCCGGTAGCCCCGCCAGGCGTACATGCGCCGAACCAGCGCTGCACATGCACGGTGTTGCTGATAATTGACGGCCGGGGAAACCACCAGTTCCTGAGCATCGTATTCGGCAATGGCGCCAAGAGTGGTGTTGTGCCCAGTTGGCGACATCAGCGCAGATAGGTAACCTGCGGGTGCCGAGGTGCTTGATGGTATGACAAATTGCATAGGCAGCATTCTATGAGGTACGCCTTAAGGAATCAACCAGCCACGGCAGCCAGGGGTTTGATCGCGTCATCGCGAAGGTGAAACTGATTTTGCTTTTCCGCTGAAAGGGCATTGATGTCACCACAGAGTTCGCCGCCTTCATCGATCACCAGCTTGCCGTAGCGAATCTTGCCGTGAACCTTGCCGGTCGCATGAATGATGAGTTGAGAACGCGCGGTCAACTCGCCTTCGAACGAGCCGTGAATTTCTGCAATGTCGATGCTGACCTTGCCGGAAAAGGAGCCGTTTTCGGCTATGCGAATCACCCTGCTGTCCATCGTGGCTTCAACGCGGCCTTCGACCACGAGCGTGTCGCAGTCAAGAATTTCAGCACCTTTGAGTTTGACGTCAGGGCCTACGATCAACCGGGCGCCGATGACATTTTCGGTCGAGTTGGCTGCTTCGGTTTTCTCGGGCTGAACTACCGGAGCGGGCGCAGGAGATGTCGTGCTGGTGCTGCCAGCGCTACCAAGGATGTTATTGACCTCCTTGCGGTTGATAGCGTCATTGCGGTTGGTCAGACTTGGTTTGTTGAACATGGGGACTCCCGTTGTGAAGTTTAAGAAACTGGCTGTCCCGATGTTCATTGCGATAAGCGTGCCATGTGAAAATAATTGAATTAAAACAGTTAGTTGTCGGTAAATTACGAAATCCATTTCAAGTCTGCGTTGTGGTTTCGTCGTGATATGGCGACAGATATTTTTGCATTTGCAACTAAACGCAGCGAACCTATATGAACCTACCGTCGTTATATTGCGACATTCCTACAAGTTGTTGAATTTGCAGTTAAAAATTGTGACGATTTGTCATTGCTTAGGGCCGCACCCCGGTCTCGACAGTCTCTCCACATCGACGTTGCGGTTTAAACTCCAGTTTTAAGTCATTGAATCCGAATGAACCGAATTTCCTTTCGCCAGGGCATGCTGCTTGGCTTTGCCTTGATCGTTCTGCTGCTCGGCGGAGTAGCGGTGCAAAGCTGGCTGGTGGTGGAGCATTTGGTCGACCAAAGCCGCCAAAGTAGCGATCGCGCAATTCAGTTGATGGCGGCAGTTCAGGAATTGGGCGAGCGTACTGTCGATATCGAACGCAGCGCGCGGCAGTATCTGGTGCTTGACAACCCCGTTTTTAAGCAACGTTTTGATGAGCATCTCAGTCAGTCGCTAGCCGTCGTCGATCGGCTGGAGGGGCAGGCTGCCGAGCCGCTGCTGCCTTTGCTTGGCGGTTGGCGGATGGTTTCCGAGGCTC
Source organism: uncultured Rhodocyclaceae bacterium (assembly GCA_907163225.1). GTDB lineage: Bacteria > Pseudomonadota > Gammaproteobacteria > Burkholderiales > Rhodocyclaceae > Azonexus. The sequence continues at coordinate 347,367 of OU015322.1, forward strand.
TGCGCAGCGGCCTTGATCAAAATATTCCGCAAGCCGAGATCATTCCCTTACTGGCTCGCATGGCAGAGCTTGACGGTTTGCTCAAGCAAGCCGGGCAACGCTGGATAGAAGCGCAGAATCGGAAAGCGCTCGTAGAGTTGGAGGCCAATCGGCTGCGCTTAGGCGGGCGCATTGCCTTGGCCCTGTTTGGCGCGCTGCTCGTGGCATTGGCGATGGGATGGTGGCTTGTCCGGCCGGTTCGACATCTGGAACAGGCGATCATACGTCTCGGCGCCAGCCGCTTCGACGAGGCGGTAACCGTGGGCGGGCCGGCTGACTTGCGACAGTTGGGCAAGCGTCTGGACTGGCTGCGTCAACGTCTGGCCGAACTGGAAGCTGATCGCGAGCGTGCCCTGCGCCATGTCTCGCATGAGCTGAAAACACCGCTGACGGCTTTGAAAGAGGGCGTTTCACTCTTGCGTGAAGAGGTGCCCGGGCCGCTGGCGGCAGGGCAGCGCGAAGTCGTCGATATCCTCCAGCACAATGTCGGCAACCTGCAGGAACAAATCGAGAGCCTGCTGACGCTCAATGCGGCCTCTTTTGAAGCGCGTCGCCTGCAAATAGCACCGGTTCGACTATCGCGGCTTCTCGGTGCCGTGGTTCAGCGTCGGGAGTTGCACAGCCAGTCGCGACAACTGAAGATCATCATCGAGGCGCCTGAAGCGGTAGCCATGCTCGATGCAGAAAAAATGTCGGTTGTTCTCGATAATTTGCTCTCCAACGCCATCGATTTCAGTCCGGAGCAAGGCGAAATCCGCCTTTCTGTTAGTCAAGCCGACGGCCTATGGCGCTTCGACTGCATCGATCAGGGGCCGGGTGTGGCGGAAGAAGACCGCCAGCGAATTTTCGACCCTTTCGTACAGGGGCAGCGTATGGCGCCGGCGCCGCGGCAAGGCAGCGGTGTCGGCCTTTCTATCGTTCGCGAATTGTTGCGAGCCATGGGCGGTGCGGTTTATCTCCTCCCGCAAGCAACGGGCGCCCATTTTCGTGTGGAAATTCCAGATGCGCAGTAATCACGACTTCTCCTTTCAACCGCTGGCAGTTTTCATTTTTTGCCTTTTTTTCGGGTTGACCGTAACCGGCTGCGCCTCCGGCCCCATGGCCAGGAAACTGCACCTTGAGGACATCAGCCCGGAGGCAGCCCTGACCCATTACCAAGGGCTTTCGCGCATGACGCCAGCCGAGCTTGGACGCGAACGCACGGTGCTGGTTGCAGTGCCGCAGACGCCATTTACGCAGATGAGAGTCGCCATGCTGCTCGGTCATCCTCGCGCACAGCAGGATCTCGGCAAAGGTCTGGCGCTGCTTGAGGGTATTCTAAAATCCACTGACCCAGCCGCCACGCCTTTTCACCCGCTGGCCCGCGAGATTGCGGACAATTACCAGGAACGGATAAAACTGGAAAGCCAACTCGAGAAGCAGGGGCAGCAATTGAACCAGCAGTTGAAGGAAAGCCAGCGCAAGGTCGCTGAGTTGCAGGAAAAACTCGACAACCTGGCCAACATAGAAAAAAGCCTGATCCCGCGGCCGCGTGCTGCAAGGCCTGAAGGAGTCAAGCGATGAACACTGGCGCGCACGTACTGGTCGTTGACGACGACGTGGATATTCTCAAGCTGCTCACAATGCGGCTACGAGCAAAAGGTTTTCGTGTGACCGCTGTTGGCTCCGCTGAGCAGGCGTTGGCGCAGATTGCCGTCGACCCGCCGCGGGTGGTTGTCAGTGATGTCCGTTTACCCGGGCAGGACGGTTTGGCGCTGTTTGAAGAAATCCGCCGGACGCGGCCGACGCTGCCGGTCATCCTGCTCACCGCCCACGGCAACATCCCGGATGCGGTCGACGCCACCTCACGCGGCGTATTCGGCTACCTGACAAAACCTTTTGACAGCCAGATATTGCTCGAAAAAATTGACCGCGCCTTGCAACTCTCCGCACCATCCTCGCCATCCGGAGACGATCCAGCGGTGCCAGGAAATTTGAACGGTGATGCCTGGATGGCCGGCGTTGTCTTTCGCAGCAGCCGCATGGCCGAATTGATGGCCGAAGCGCGCATGGTCGCGGCCTCGGACGCCAGCGTGCTCATTCGCGGCGAAAGCGGCACCGGCAAGGAGGTTTTGGCCCGCGCCATCCATCTCGCCAGCCCGCGCGCCAAGGGGCCATTCGTCGCCATCAACTGTGGCGCCATACCTGAGCAATTGCTGGAATCCGAACTCTTCGGCCATGCCAAGGGGGCTTTCACCGGCGCTGGCGCCAGCCGTGTCGGCTTGTTCCAGACCGCCAATGGCGGTACGCTCTTTCTTGACGAAATCGGCGACATGCCGCTCGCCCTCCAGGTCAAGCTGCTGCGCGTGCTGCAGGAGCGCGTCGTGCGCCCGGTCGGCACGACCAAAGCAGAGCCGGTTGATGTCCGTCTCCTCTCGGCGACGCATCGCGACCTCGATGCAGCCATGGCGCAAGGGCAATTTCGCGAAGACCTCTATTACCGCCTGGACGTCGTTTCGCTAAACCTGCCGCGTCTCGACGAGCGCCGGGAGGATATCCCTTTGCTCGCCTCACATTTCGTTCTTCTGCTGGCCGGGAAATACGGCAAGCCAGTCAACGGCTTCGCACCTGAAGCGCTTGAAGCCCTTGCTACGGCTGCCTGGCCGGGGAATGTCCGACAACTCTTCAACGTTGTCGAACAAAGTTGCGCCCTGACCTCCACACCGCTCATTCCGCTCAGCCTTGTCCAGCGGGCCCTGCGCGTGCCGCCGATGGATACCCTGAACTATGCCGAAGCCAAGCAGCGTTTCGAGCGCAATTATCTCGTCCAGTTGCTCAAACTCACCGATGGCAACGTCGCTGATGCTGCGCGTCTGGCCGAGCGCAACCGCACTGAGTTCTACCGCCTGTTGCAAAAACACGACCTGACCCCCGCGATGTTCCGCAGTGAGGCAGACCCCGTGCTGCCAAGCGCGGATAGACCTGCACCAGCCTGAATAGACGCTACACGTCACCGGCCAGGAAAATCCCTGTCGTTCCTGAACGACTGGGTTCTCGTTTTCATAAAACGCTATTTGTTGTTAATTGCATGATTTATATGGGTAATTCTAGCCTGGCACGAAGCTCGCAATGATATCTGGCAATCAACAAAAGAAGGGATTTGCCATGATCAAACGCAACCTGATGGTCGTTAGCCTCGCCGCCACCGCAACCTTTGCCGGCCTGACGCTCTCCGCCTTTGCTATCGATGACCCCAAAGCCGCCACAGCCAACCTCTCCAACACTGACGGCCATGATGTCGCGCTCACTGAAAAAGTGGAAACGCTATTGCGCACGGACGTCGGCCTCGCCGGGTCACAATTCCGCATTCTTGCCAAAGCGGCGGTGGTTACCGTAGGCGGCACCGTGCCCGACGAACATTCCCTGCGCAGAGCACTGGATCTCGCCAGCGGCGTTCGTGGCGTACGCGAAGTGCGCAATGCAATGGAGGTCGACTCCCCAAAGTGACAGAAGAGGGTGATTCGAGCCGCCTGAGCAGCCTGCTCAAACTGATTCCAGCGTTACCAATAGCGCGCCTTCATCGACTGTATCGCCCTCGGTAACATGAATCTGAACCACCCGGCCCGCGTGCGGGCTGGGGATATCCAGCGCCACCTTGCCCGTTTCCAGTGTCAAAATAGTGTCATCGTGCGCCACCATGTCACCGACCCTGACCAGCAGTTCAAGAATGAACACATCACCGCTTGCGCACGAGCCGCAACTCGACCAGCAATCAGGGTATTTAGGCATGCGAACAAAAGAGAAACTCATCGGCAAATTTCCTCGAAACCCTTGCATTCTACGCGGGTGTCCGTATAATGCGCCGCTCTGACAGTGCGCCCGTAGCTCAGCTGGATAGAGTACTTGGCTACGAACCAAGGGGTCGGGCGTTCGAATCGCTCCGGGCGCACCAGCAGAAAAAATGTTGAGAACCTCAATTTTCGACAAAAAAGCAGTAGAAGTAAAAGCACTTTCGGTGTGCGCCCGTAGCTCAGCTGGATAGAGTACTTGGCTACGAACCAAGGGGTCGGGCGTTCGAATCGCTCCGGGCGCACCAAAATGCCTTCATTGCTTCAGCCAAATGGCCACCCTTGCAGGTGGCCATTTTGCTTTATGGTATTGCGTGGTATTGCGTCGCACACATTCGTACTCTGTGAGCGCATGTAGCGCTTTGCTTCCGGCGACTTTCCCGTTGTAGTTCCATGAAAGTCTGCGTCGTCGACTGGCTGAGAGCCAGTTTTTCCAGCCAAGTATGAGTACTCAGTGGTTCCCGAGTGCAGGCGTAGCAGCTTTGCGGGGTCGGTCACTACATTGTCGGGATACGCGGCGGCACCGTTCAGGCGTTAAGCCAGCAGTGCAAGGGAGTGATACCCCCAGTGTCTTTAAGATGCTCCGAATTTTTCCGTGTGCACCTGTACAGCGCGGGCTCTTGCCATGAACAAGCGGAGTTTCACGGTCTCGGACAATGCATCGTCGGCGGCATCGGATGCCTTGCCAGCCTGATTCAGGATGTGTGCTTCGACCGCCTTCGAGCGCGCCAACAGCAAGCGAAGCTTGATATGGTCAGGGAGATCGTTGGCAGTGTCTTCTTCATCTTCGGTCTGGTCTGGCAGCCTGGCAACTTTGGGCTGGCTGAATGAGCGGTGGAGATCCTGGTCGCTTACGCCAAAATCGTCGTCTTCGTCATCCGATACGTCGAGCAGTTCCCGGTCGCTGGTTTTCTTGACTATGTTGGCCAGCGCCATCTGCTCGCGAGCAGAGCGGGACATCATCGACTTTGCCCGCGCTACCTTGGCCGCCTTGACTTTCTTGCTCTGGCGAAGGCCGGCGCGCTGGGGAGAGTAGCTGGCCAACTCGATGACAGCACCAGGCATCGGAACAGGGGCAATGGTGACCATTGCTTCTGTGTTGGACGGCTGCGCAAAACTAGCTTCGGGATTAGCGTCATCGGTAGACGGCTCCCAAGCGTGCGCGCTCATTCCGGCCAGGGTTGTCAAAACGATGAGTAGAAATTTACGCACTGAAATACCTAAAAAATAAGCTTCGTTCCATGCTTAACGCAGCAATCGGGATTTGGTTGTCATCGATTCAAGTTTTTTGTGCTTTGCACCAAAAATTACGTTTCGCCATGCCATGGGTAGGGTCAAAAAAGCAATGCCGTCAGGCTTTCAGGCATCCTGCACCAAATTGAAACCTTGCCCAGACACGCTGGCTACTACTTTACCTTTGTCAGGAATCCACAGGTTCTCTGGTTCTCTTAGTGGCGCAGGCTGGCTTCGAAGGTTGCTTCTGCCTCGTCGGCAAATTTGTACTGCGCAAACAAGCGCTGCAAGGTTTCCGACTTCATGCCAGGGTTGGCCAGGAAGCTGATGCCGATGCGCTGCCCTTGTTTAACTAGCGTCGTGAAGGCGTAGTGCCATTCTCGCGCTTCTTCGAGGCGCTCGATCACTTCGAACTCATTGCTGATCGCCACACCGGCCACCTTGAGTGACTGAATAAATTGCGTTGATTCTGAATTCGGGTTGCGGATCATGGTGTTTCCTGTCGATTTCGGTTGGACGTTCCCAATAAACGATCCGAGGTCACTTGCGATGACATTGCTTCTGTAACGATGTGTAACGCAACCGATTTCGCTGGAAAGCGAGCTTGTCGTATTACACCAAGTCGCCGCAGTACCGTCTGTTTCGCCTTGATTCGCATGCAGGTGGAGGCTGACTGGCCCGGGCCACCAGGCGATTCATTGCTACCAGGTCGGGTTCAAGGCTGCGGAACAGCTGTTCGCACAGACAAGCAGCGGTGGAGATAGCTTCAACACACCGATAGTGATTTTTTCCTGCGCGCTCAAACAGACTTTTCGCTGCTGGATTCCGTCAGTTTCTGCACGATCAGGCTGCCGATCATGTCGCCTTCGACATTCACTGCCGTGCGCACGGTGTCGAGGATGCGGTCAATGGGGAGCAGGATGGCGATGGCCGCAGTCGGCAGGCCGACCGATTCGAGGACCAGGACCATGCTCAGCATGCCGACGCTGGGAATGCCGGGGGCGCCGATGGCACCGAGCATGGCGACGAAGAAGATGATCAGTTGGTGGGCGAGATCGAGCTCGATGCCGGCTAGCCGGGCGATGAACAGGGCGGCGGCGGCTTCATAGAGCGCAGTGCCATCCATGTTGACGGTGGCGCCGAGCGGCACCACAAAGTTGGCAATGTCCTTTTTGACGTGCAAATGCTGCTCGGTGCAACGCAGCGTGATGGGCAGCGTGGCGGCGCTCGAACTCGTCGCGAAAGCCGTGATCAGCGCTTCGCGCGAACCTTTCCAGAAGCGCAGCGGCGACATGCGGGTGACCAGCCAGAGCAGCAGCGGCAGGATGACGATGCCGTGAAACAGCGTTGTTCCGACGACTACGGCAATGAAATGGCCCAGGCTGGCGAGCAGGGCTGCATTCTGGCTGGCGACCAGTTGCAGCAGCAACGCGGCGAGGCCGAACGGCGCGAGGCGCATGATCCAGCCGACGATGAGCAGGCAGAGCTCCTGCAATTCCTGGAGCACAACGCGGATATTTTTATAGCGATCGCCGCCGACCACCAGCGCGATGCCGAGGACCAGCGCAATGACCACCACGGCCAGGATGTCGCCCTCGGCCAGCGCCTTGAACGGGTTCTGGAACATGCCGCGCAGAAACTGGGCAATATAGTCGGGCAGCGGCATCTGGCGTGCCTGATAGTTGCGGGTGGCGTCGGCAAACATCTCCAGCTGCAGCCCCTCGCCGGGCCGGAACAGGCTGGCAGCACCAAGGCCAAGCACGATGGCGATGGTCATTGACAGCGCAAAAAAGCCCATCGTCGCGATCCACACCCGGTGCATCTGCTGATGCGCCCGCAGGTTGGCTACGCCAACAACAATCGACGAAAACACCAGCGGCACGAGTACCACGCGCAAAAGGTCGAGAAACAGGTTGCCGAGCATTTTTGCGCCGTACAGGGTGTTGCCGACCAAGGGCGTTGAGGCCGGTTGCGTGGCAAGCCATAGTCCGCCCGCAACGCCGAGCAGGCAGCCGATGAGGATCTGGGTGTTGAGCGAGGGACGTGGCATCGGACGGAGTCAGGGTGGTGGCAGCCGCATTCTAGCGGCATTTGACGCTGGCCGTGGTGAGCCGGAAGTTCTGAAATTTTGCCGATTTTTCCGGTTGACCGTGGATAAGGGCCGGCTTGGTTTCCAGGATCGCCGCGACGCAGCGATTGTTCGCGATGGTTCTGAAATGAAGAAGCCCGCCGGTGGGCGGGCTTCTTGTCGAGCAGCGCTGAGCGGCCGCTATGGATTAGCGCGCGGTGCGACGACGAGCGATGGCGCCGATGATGCCCAAGCCAGCCAGCAGCATGGCGTAGGATTCGGGTTCTGGCACTGCCGTGAGGATCAGGTTGCCATCGGCCGCATATTTGAGGTCGCCAGCGCCGAAGCTGTGGCCCTGAACCTGGGTGATCGGGTTGAGAAAACCGTTGTCGACCGCAGCATTGAGACGCAAGGTGAAGATGCTGTCGCCGCCGCCGATGGTGTCCGGGTTGTAGATCGCCGCGTCGTAACCGGTGATGGCCAGTTGCAGGGCGCCGCCGCCAAATTGCTGGGTGCCAACTGTGACGCTGGAGCCGACGCCACTCATGACGGTGCCTTCCATGATCTTGGTGCCGTTGGCAAAACCGGTATCGGTTGCAAAGTTGCGATCCTTGCTGCCCAGCCACAGCGAGAAGCTGCCGGAATTGACGGCGTAGGTGTTGCCGGAAGTCGCCGTGCTGTTGAAGTTGGCGACGACGGTGATTTCGTAGTTGCCGGCGGATAGCTGCGGATTGTTGATCAGTTGGTCGTCAAACAGGTGTTGGGTGACGAAGGACTGATAGTAGCCGTTGGCGTTCAGGCTGCCGACAGTGGTGTCGAGGAGCAGTACGCCTGCCGACGAGAAGTCGTAGGTGTTGAAGTTGTTGATGGTTTCGGTGACGCTGCCTACGGTGTAGGTGGCGGTGCCGACCCAGGTGTCGGCAGCGATCGCCGGTACCGCCACGAGAGCGGCAAGTGCGGCGGCTGCAATTTTGAGTTTCTTCATGTTGGGTACTCGCAAGTTAGGTTCATTCGAAGTGCAGTCGCCGTAGGGACAAATTACGCTCCCCCGACCGAATGTGAATTTACTGATCAATTGTTAAACGGCGTTAAGAGATTGGCGAGAAAAAATTAATCCGTTTGGACTAGCTGCTTGTGGCAATAACTGTCTAACACGCTGATTTAACAGGATTTAACTCGCAACCTATGCTTTTTGGATTGACTTTGGCGGCAGGGTTCGTAGGCGCTTTTACACGCGCTGGGCCAATTGCTGACGGTTGCCGATTCTCCAGAGCGGTCGTACTGAAGGAGGGTTTCCAGCAGCGGCTCTACCCAAAATCCGGCCACCCTCCCTTGGACATTTCCGCGAGACATCACGGCCCCGTGATATCTCGATGAGGACTCAGGGATTCTTGCTTCCTAAGATGGCTATGACGAGTGCGATAACTCTCACTCGACGACCCCATACCAACATCTCAACGGGAGCACTATCATGTACCCTGATTTTCGTACCGCCACACTCGTCACAGCCGCACTTTCCACGCTCGTGCTAAGCGCAGCCGCCAGCGCATCACCGGTCAACATTTCTGTAAAGGTGGAAAATCTTGCACCGACCAACAGCATCAGTTTCGCCCCCTTGCATATCGGCTTCAACAACGGGACGTTCGACGCATTCAACAACGGTCAGGCCGCAACAGCACCCATCATTTCTGTCGCCGAAGGCGGCAGTGGCTCCGCATGGCAACCGGCCTTCGCAGCCGCAGACCCAACCGCAACACGCGGCACCATTGGTGGACTTTTACAACCGGGCCAGTCCGTTAGCCAGATATTCACCGTCGACAACATGCTGAACCAGTTTTTCACCTTCGCAGCAATGGTCGTCCCGAGCAACGATTTCTTCATCGGCAATGATTCGCCGACCGCCTTCCGCCTCTTCGACAATTCGGGAAACCTTATACTTGGCTCGATTGGTCAGAAAGCCAGCGATATTTGGGATGCCGGCTCGGAAGCCTTCGATCCGGCGGCTGCAGCGTTCGTTGGTAACAATGGTCTGCGAACTGATCAAAATGGGGTGGTCAGTTTCAACTTTACCGAACTCGAAGGTTTCAACGGGCTGACGACCGGGGCAAACTACATCTTTGATAGCCAACTCAGTGCCAACTCGGACGTGTATCGTATTTCTTTCCAGGCAGTCCCCGAACCTGAAACCCTGCCGTTGATGGCAACCGCCTTGTTGGCAGTGTTGGGCTTGTCGCGTCGCCGCCGCACGGAGGCTGCTCTTCGGTGAACGAGCAACTGCTCCTCGTCGAAGACGATGATGCCATCGCCAGCGTTCTCCGCTTGCATCTGGAGGAGGCTGGCTATCGCCTGCATCGCGAAGCTGACGGGTTGCAGGCCATGGCGGCTATCGATCGCCAACGCTGGGACATGGTCTTACTCGACTTAATGCTGCCGGGTGCAGATGGATGGGAAGTTTGCCGCCATTTGCGTGCAAAGCACCCCGATGTACCGGTAATCATGCTCAGCGCGCGATCGGCCGAAGCGCATCGCGTGCTCGGGCTGGAACTGGGGGCCGACGACTATCTGGCCAAGCCATTTTCCATGCTCGAGCTGGTGGCGCGAGTACGCGCCCTGTTGCGTCGCATCGAACAGTTGCGCGCAGCGCCTGTGGCCAAGACGGAATTGCGCTTTGGTCCATTTCGACTCGACACAGAACGTCGCGAACTGCTACGCGGCGACAGCCTTATCGCACTGACCCTGCGTGAATTTGATCTGCTTTATTTTCTGGTGCGCCATTCTGAACGCGCTTTCAGTCGAAACGAGCTCTTGCAACGCGTCTGGGGTGCTGGCTTTGATGGCTACGAGCACACCGTCAACTCGCACGTGAATCGACTCCGTACCAAAATTGAAGATGACCCGCGCAACCCCCGTCGAATCGTTACCGTGTGGGGCGTCGGCTATCGTTTTCAGGAAAAGCTGCTGTGATCGGCCACCGTTCGTTTTCTGCCAGATTGACGCTCGCACTGGTCCTGCTGCTGCTCGGGTATGGGGCCTTTGTGGCTTTTCTTGGCCGTCACGTTGCATCCGAACACGAACAGGAGTCGCTGCAGCGACTGTCGCACGGCCTTGCCAAGCACATCGTCGAACACTGGCCGCACATTACCCAGGCGACGCCTGACGCAACGGATCAAGCCGCCCGTGAATCCCTGCTATCCATGCTGATGGTGGTCAATCCGGGAATTCAGGTCTATGTCCTTGATGCCGACGGAAGAGTCGAAGCCTATATTGGCGAACCGGGCATGGTTCGCGAGCATCAGGTAGACCTTGATGCGGTACGCGCCTTCCTTGGCGGCGCGAGCTTGCCGCTGCGCGGCAGCGACCCGATTCAACCCGGCGTACCGCGTATTTTCAGCGCTGCCATGTTCCCGCCACGCGCCGGGGATACCCGTCCACCAGGGTATCTTTACGTGGTTCTGAATGGAACGGCGAGCGACCAGGTGGCCGGGCAGCTTAGCCTGCGCCAAGTTTGGCTGGGGGCTGGCATTGCCGGCGCAGTTGGTCTGCTAGTCACGCTTTTGGTGGGCACTTTTACCTTTCGCCGCCTGACGCTTCCTTTGCTCCGTATGGCCAAAAAGATTGGCGACTATTCGTTGCGCAACCACTCGGTCACGGCCATCGAGCAGGCTCAAGTGGCGCATGACGGTGACGAGGTAAAGGCGATAGGCAGTGCGTTTGACGAGATGGTCCAGCGAATCGAGGCGCAGAATGATCGCGAGCAACAACAAATTGGTGCGCACCGCGAGATGATTGCCAGCGTCGCCCACGATTTGCGCACACCGATGACCGCCTTGCATGGACACCTTGAAGCCCTCTCCAGTCAGGCGCTCGACCAGCCGGCCCTGCGCGATCGCGTGCTCGCCGCCGCACTAACCCAAAGCAACAAGGTTCGGCGACTCACGCAACAATTGTTTGAGTTGGCCGCCTTGCAATCGAACGGCCATGTGCTGCATCGCGAACGTTTTCGGCTGGATGATCTGGTCGCCGACACTGTGCAGAAATTCGAACTGCATGAGCAGCAGCCACCGGTGACGCTGCACGGAGAAGCACCCGGCCCAATCGACCTGGACGGCGACCTGCACCTGATCGAACGGGCACTGAGCAATCTGATTGACAACGCCATGCGCCATGCGCCCGGTGACACGCCGGTTCGAGTCAGCCTGCGGCGCCAGGGCGGACGCGCGGAGATATTGATTGAGGATGGCGGCCCCGGTTTGCCGGAAGAGTTAATCGACCGACTCGAGCAGGAAAAATCCCTGCGTGACCCGCCGGTACGAAGGACGAGCGGTGGTATCGGCGGTTTGGGTCTGGCGATAGCCCAGCGCGTTGCCATCTTGCACGGAGGCAGCCTCAAGCCACTACTTTCGACCAAGGGTGGCACGCTGCTTTGTCTCGCCTTGCCGCTGGCCGATTGACCGTCAGTTGGTTTTGGTCGAGAGCTTTTCATCGACGGCTGTTGCAGCCTGACACCCGGATTTGCGAGGGCAACGGGACAGTGCACCCGATGAGGTTCTGAGCCGCCTACCCAAACACCGTAATTTTCAGCTTTTCCAGGAAATTCAGTTCTCGCCACCAGGCCAAGCCGTTTTCGCGGAACTCAATGCCTTTTTCGGTCAGCATGAGCTTGATCGCACCGAATTCGGTCTTGCCGATGTCGGCGATAAAGCCCGACTCCATGAGAAACCGGGCGATGGCAGGCTGCACCTGCTGACCGGAGAGTGTCCAGCGCGAACCGTAGCCTTCGTCATCGCCGGTCAGCATCAGGATAGGATCAAACGGGCCCATCAGGCGAAGTACCTGCAGGGTTTCGGCGCGTTGCGGGATGGTGGCGGGGAACACGGGTTTCCTCCGGAATCAGTAGGGGATTCGCGCGGGGTTGGCGGCCCAGCGTTTCAGCGGATCGAGCGCACCCGGCAGCGGATGGTGCTCCATGACGATGCTGCGGGCTGAATGGTGCCGATTCAGTTCGCTGTACAGCTCGTCGTCGCAAAAGCCGATGGCCGCTGCCTCGGCCCGGCTGTTGGCGAAGACAATGCGCTCAAGGCGTGCCCAATAGGCCGCCGACAGGCACATCGGGCACGGTTCGCTGGAGGCGTAGAGGGTGCAGCCTTGCAGGTGGAAATCATTTGACCCGGCACAGGCGCTGCGGATGGCGCTGATTTCGGCGTGGGCGGTGGGGTCGTGGCTGGCGACGACGCGGTTCCAGCCTTCGGCGATGATCTTGCCATCGCGCACGATGACGGCTCCGAACGGGCCGCCTTCGCCTCTTTCGCTGCCGAGACCCGCCAGTTCGATGGCGCGGGCGAGAAACTGGTCATCCGGATTCATCTGGCTGATCCTTCCTGCGGGTTGCGATGGGGTCAAGATGGTCAATGTTATTATACGGCCCCCTCAATGGCGGGGGTGTTTGCCCCGCCGGAATCAGGCATGCGTCTCACCAAACTCAAACTCGCCGGCTTCAAGTCCTTCGTCGATCCGACCTCCGTTGCCGTTCCCGGCCAACTCGTCGGCGTCGTTGGCCCCAATGGCTGCGGCAAATCCAACATCATGGATGCCGTGCGCTGGGTGCTGGGCGAGTCGAAAGCATCGGAGCTGCGCGGCGAGTCGATGATGGACGTCATCTTCAACGGCTCGTCTAACCGCAAGCCGGTATCGCGCGCCTCCGTTGAGCTGATTTTCGAGAACCTGCTTGGCCGGGCGCTCGGCCAGTGGTCGCAATACACCGAGTTGTCGGTCAAACGCACGCTGACCCGGCAGGGACAGTCGGATTACTTCATCAATAATTTGAAGGTCCGCCGCAAGGACATCACCGATCTCTTCCTCGGCACCGGCCTCGGCCCGCGCGCTTACGCCATCATCGGCCAGGGCATGATCTCGCGCATCATCGAGGCACGGCCGGACGACCTGCGGGTTTTCCTTGAAGAAGCCGCTGGCGTCACGCGCTACAAGGAACGGCGCAAGGAAACGAACGGCCGTCTGGAAGACACCCGCGAAAACCTGCTGCGCGTCGAGGACATCCGCCTCGAACTGGGCAACCAGATGGAACGCCTTGGAGCGCAGGCCGAAGTGGCGCGCCGCTATCAGGGCTTGAACGAACAATTGGTGCTGCGCCAGCAGGTGTTGTGGCTGTTGAAGAAGCGCGAAGCGGAGGCTGAGAGGCAGCGTTTGTCGCTGGACGTCGAGCGCGCCGTCACCGATCTTGAAGCCCAAAGTGCCGCGCTGCGCGAAACCGAGGCGCGTGCCGAGGAAACCAGGGAAGCCCACTTCGCTGCCGGCGACGCGCTGCACAACGCACAGAGCGACATGTATTCGGCCAACGCCGAAGTCGCCCGGCTGGAGGCAGAAATCCGCCATCGCCGCGACTCGCGCAGCCAGCTCGAAGCCCGTTTGTCGCAGCTGGAAGATGAGCTGAAGCAGTGGAGCGCGACGGCGGAGAAACTTGCGGTCGACCGGCAAAAATGGGAAGAATTGCAGGAAATCACCAAGCTGCGCGTCGAGGAAGCAGAGGAGCGCCTGCACGAGCAGATGAACGTCGCTCCGCAGGTCGAAGAAGACCACGCCCAGGCGCAGGAAGAGTTGCAGCGACTGAAGACCCGGTCGATCAATGGCGAGCAAAAGCTGGAAGTCGAGCTGACCAACAAGTCGCACTCCCAGCGCGCCTTGCAGGCGATTAGCTTGCGTCGCGAGCGACTGCGCGAGGAAACCGGCGGCGGCGACGCACCGGATGAAATAGATCTCGCCGAGAAGGAAGAAGAGCTTAGTTTGCTGCGCGAGGAACTGGCCGGCGATCAGGATCAGCTGCAGCAATTGCAGCAGGAATTACCGCAGGTCGAGGCCCGGCGCAAGGAAGCGCAAGCTGAATTGCAACGCATCGAGCGCGAGCTGGCTGCCGGTCAGGCCCGCCGTGCCGCGCTGGAGCAGATGCAGGCGCGCACGCAGCAGACGGGAAAATTGCCGGAATGGCTGCGTCGCCACGACCTCGAATCGGCACCGCCGCTGTGGCAGAAGATTCACGTTGAAGCCGGTTGGGAAGAGGCGGTTGAGGCCGTGCTGCGCGAACGTTTGAGCGCGATTGCCTGCGACGATCCGGCCAAGCTCGACGAATGGCTGCACGACCGGCCGGAAGCGCGGCTAAGCGTGATGCTGCCCGGCAGTTTCGATTTTGGCCAAAATTTCCGGTCGACCCTAGGGCCAGCAGTTGATTCTATGGTCGCAGAAGTGCTTTCCGCCAAGGTGCGCAGCGACTCCCCGGCCATTCAGGCTGCGCTGCACGACTGGCTGGGTCAGGTGCAGACGGCGGAGACGCTGGCCGATGCGCTGGCCATGCGCGCTGGCCTACCTGCCTGGGCGGCAGTGGTCACCCGTGGCGGCGATCTGGTCAGCACAGCCAGCGTTACCTTCTTTGCGCCGGATCAGGGCGAGCACGGCCTGCTTGAGCGTCAGCGCGAAATCGAAGCGTTGGGCGAGGGCATCGCCATCGCCGAGGAAAAGGCCGAGTCCATCCGCGAGCATTTGCTGATGCTCGAAGAGCAGGTCGAAGACAAGCAGGCCGAAATGGGCGAGATTCGCCAATACGTCGTCGACCGCCAGCAGCGCGTCCATGCCGTGCAGCTGGAGGTAGTCAAGCTGGCGCAGACCATCGAGCGCTACAAGGAACAAAAGGAACGCCTGCAGGAGCAACTCGCTGAGCTGGCCGAGGAAGAAGAGAGTGAGCGCGAGCGCGATATGGCGGCTGACGAGCGCATCGCGGAAATCCGTGACGGTCTGAGTCGTATCCGTGTGCTGGTGCATGGCGCCCAATCCCGGCTCGATGAATGCGAACGTGCGGTACGTGCCGAGCGCGAACGGAATTCCGATTTCGACCGCGCCTTGCGCGAGGCGCAGTTCTCGCTGCGCGAAAGCGATGGCAAGTTGCAGGACGTTTTTGCTCAGCAGGCTGTGGCGCAGCGCGAGTTGAACCGCATCGAGAAAGACCGCGCCCAGTGCGCCGAGCAGGTCGAGGCAGCGCCGCCCGATGTCATGGAGGGGCAACTCCAGACAGCGCTCGAAGCGCGTCAGGCCGCTGAAAAAATATTGGCTGAGAAGCGCGATGCGCTGGAGTCGGCGACCAACATGCTGCGCGGTCTGGAAGAGCAGCGCATGAAAATCGAACAGGGCCTGGAGCCGCTGCGCGTTCGGATAGGCGATTTGAAGCTGAAGGAGCAGGCTGCTGCACTCAATGCCGAGCAGTTTGCGCAGCAGTTGCTGGAAGCCGGCGCTGACGAAGATGCGTTGTTGCCAGAGCTTGGCAATGCCAAGCCAGCCAGCTTGCAAGGCGAAATCACCCGCTTGACCAATGCCATCGCCGAGCTCGGCGCCGTCAACATGGCTGCCTTGCAGGAACTGGAAACGGCAACCGAGCGCAAGGGCTACCTGGACATGCAGGCGGCCGACCTGAACGAGGCGATGGAAACGCTGGAAAACGCCATTCGCCGCATCGACCGCGAAACGCGCGAACTGCTGCAAAGCACCTTTGACGCGGTCAACGGCCATTTTGGCCAACTTTTCCCGGAACTCTTTGGTGGCGGTCGTGCCGAGCTGGTGATGACCGGCGATGAAATTCTCGATGCCGGCGTGCAGGTCATCGCCCAGCCGCCGGGCAAAAAGAACTCGACCATTCACCTGCTGTCCGGCGGCGAAAAGGCGTTGACGGCCATCGCGCTGGTTTTCTCGATGTTCCAGCTTAATCCGGCGCCGTTCTGCCTGCTCGACGAGGTCGATGCGCCGCTCGATGACAGCAACACCGAGCGTTTCTGCACCATGGTCAAGAAAATGTCAGGTGCAACGCAGTTCCTGTTCATTTCCCATAATAAAATTGCGATGGAAATGGCCGAACAGCTGGTCGGCGTCACCATGCAGGAATCCGGCGTGTCGCGCGTGGTGGAAGTGGATATTCAAGAAGCCTTGAAAATGAGGGACGCAGCCTAATCCTTTGGCGCGCCCGGGAAGAGATCGAGATGACAGAACTTCAGATGGGATTGATTGGCCTGGGCGCAACGGCGGTAGTCGGCGTCTTCGGCTACAACAAGTGGCAGGAATACCGTCAGCGCAAGCAGACCGAAGCGCTGATGAAGCCCCATCACGATGACGTGCTGCTGGGTGACGGGCCGAAGGCCGCGCCGCAGCCGGTGGTCACGGAACGCAGCGAGCCGGAAATCCGTACCGATGCACCGCCACGGATGGCGGTGCGTCAGGAGCCAACGTTTTCCGACGCGCCACCACTGCCGGCTGAGGTTGAAACGCCTGCAGTCAGCATAGCGACGCCAATCCCGGAAACGCCGCTTGTCGAAGCGCCGCCCGCCCAAACGGCGCCGGAACCGAGTCCGGCTTCTGCTCCGGCAGCGATCGTCCTCGACGAGCCTGATCTGCCCGCCATGGACGTGCCGGCCGAACTGCTCGACCCGCGCCTGGAGTTCATTGTCGCGATGGAGCTGGTCGAGCCGGTATCGGCCATCCAGATCATCCATTCGCAGCGCTCGGCCCTGATTCGCCTCAACAAGCCCGTGCATTGGGTTGGCTACAACGAGCGGACGCGCGAATGGGAGCGCCTGTCGCCGGATAGCGAGGCGACGCTGCGTCGCCTCCGTGTCGGCCTGCAACTGGTCAACCGCATGGGGCCGGTCTCCGAGGGTGACATCACCATTTTCACCAACGCCATGCAGGCGCTGGCCGATGAGCTGATGGCAGTGGCTGACATGCCTTCGTCACGCTTGACCGATCAGGCCAATGAAATTGACCGCTTCTGCGCTGCGGTCGACCTCGAAATCGGCCTCAATCTGGTCAGCCGCGCCAGCGCTTTCTCGGGCACCAAGATTCGCGCCCTGGCAGAAGCTGCCGGCATGGTGCTCGGTATCGGCGGTGTTTTTACCCGCTATGACGACAACGGCCGCGTTCTGTTCAGTCTGCAAAATTTCGAAAGCACGCCGTTTTCGGCTGATTCGCTGCGCACGGTGACGACGCACGGCCTGACTTTCCTGCTTGATGTACCGCGCGTCGATCACGGCGAACGTGTCTTTTCGCAAATGACCGAGATCGCCAAGCGTTTCGGCGAGACGCTGCAGGGCGCGCTGGTTGACGACAATCGCCAGCCGCTGAGCGAGTCGCAGCTGGATCACATTCGCCGGGAATTCATCGGCAAGCCGCAAGCCACCATGGCCAGCTACAACCTGCCGGCCGGCTCGCCCCAGGCGCTGCGGCTCTTCTCCTGATGGCGGCACGTGCCGTGGCGGTAGCGCGCGCGGCCGGGCTGCGCGCCGAACTGGATCGCCACAACCGCGCCTATTACGTCCTCGACGCGCCGACCATTCCGGACGCCGAGTACGACAAACTTTTCCGCGAACTGCAGGGGCTGGAGGCTGAGTTTCCTGAACTGCTGACCGCTGACTCGCCGACCCAGCGCGTCGGTGGCGCGCCGCTGCCGGCTTTTTCGCCCGTGCGCCACCCGGTTCCGATGTTGTCGATCCGTACCGAAACCGATACCGGCCCGTCAGGTGCCGAGGCCTTCGATGCGCGTATCAGGAAACTCCTGGCGTTGCCCGACGATGCGCTGCCGGTTGAATATGCCGCCGAACTCAAGTTCGATGGCCTCGCGATCAGCTTGCGCTATGTGGACGGCGTGCTTGTGCAAGCGGCGACAAGGGGCGATGGCGAGACTGGTGAGGACGTAACGCAAAACATCCGGACCATCCGGCAGATTCCCCTTCGCCTTGCCGGTGCTGTACCGCCCATACTCGAAGTCCGGGGCGAGGTGTATATGAGTCGGCCCGATTTTGAACGCTACAACGACCGTCAGCGTAGTCTAGGCAAAGCGATGCTTGTAAATCCGCGCAACGGAGCGGCCGGCAGCATCCGCCAACTCGATCCGGCGATTGCCGCAAACCGCCCGCTCTGTTTCTTCGCCTATGGACTCGGCGAAGTCGACGGCTGGGAAATACCGAAAACGCACGCTAGTGTTCTCGACGCGTTGGCCACCTTTGGCTTGCCGGTTTGCACGCATCGCGTTGTCGCCAGAGGAGCTAGCGAACTGGTTTCTTTTCATCAGGATATTCTGGCCAAGCGTGACAGCCTACCGTTTGACATTGACGGCGTGGTGTACAAGGTCAACTCTTTGGCGCAGCAGAAGAAACTTGACGTCGTTAGCCGAGAGCCGCGCTGGGCAGTCGCGCACAAATATCCAGCCGAAGAGGCGTTGACCACCGTTCTCGCTATTGACGTCCAAGTTGGGCGCACCGGCGCAATCACGCCGGTGGCGCGCCTTGAACCTAAATTTGTTGGCGGGGTCACGGTGACCAATGCGACGCTGCACAACGAGGACATTGTCCGGTCACTTGGAGTCGGGGTTGGTGACAAAGTTTGGGTGCGACGAGCCGGGGATGTGATTCCTGAAATTGTGCGCGTTGCTGAGAAACATTCAGTCACCGACTATTCAATGCCGGAACATTGTCCGGAATGCAGTTCGCCGTTGATTCGCAGGGATGGTGAGGCAAAGCGGTATTGTTCGGGGGGATTGTTTTGTCCGGCGCAACGCAAAAGGGCAATTGAGCATTTTGTGCACCGACGGGCGATGGACATTGATGGTATTGGTGAAAAACTCATTGATGTCTTGGTTGAGAAAGACATATTGCGTCGGCCATCTGACCTTTACGCCTTGCAGAAGCAGAAAAATGTTCTTCTGGCGCTTGATGGGGTTGGGGAAGTACTTGCAGACAAGCTCTTGAAACAAATTGAGCGAAGTAGGGATGTTACTTTGGCTCGCTTTGTTTTCGGATTGGGTATTCCTGGCGTGGGAGAAGGTACTGCGAAGAGTCTGGCTAGTTTTTTTGGAGACATTAAAGCGCTTGTCGAGTGCTCAGAACCAACTTTTTTGCTAGTCAAGGATGTTGGTCTGGATACTGCTCATACCCTGAACGTTTTTTTTACTGAGCCTCACAACAAGGAAGAGATAGCACGCCTTCTTGACCCTGATACTGGAATTAGGCCTAAGCAGATAGCCCCCAAAGCCAACGTCGATTTGGCGCAGATATTGAAAGTAGCCAGAGATGTGGAACAAAAGGAGGGTTGGCTAAAGGAAGTGCCAGACGGGTTGGGGGCGAACAGGGAAAAAAAGATTGCGGACGTATATGAGTTGCCAGATACCTTACTTGGCACTGATGCAGTTGAGGTCGCTCGTAAAGTTGGTATTCCGCTGGAGAGTGCCAAAACCGCCATAGCACGCCTAAATGGAGTTCGGGGGAAACTGCTTTTGCGAGACTTGTCTCGCTTGAAGATTGCTTTTGGGCACGAAGCCGCTAAGGATTCGGTACTTGCCTTTAGAGGCAAAATATTTGTTATTACTGGAACTCTTCCAACAATGACAAGGCAAGAGGCTTCAGCTCTGATTGAGGCTGCTGGTGGGAAGGTGACTTCCTCTGTCTCTGCCAAAACGAACTATGTCGTAGCCGGCGAGGAAGCAGGAACCAAGTTGTCTGATGCGCGTAAACTAGGGATACCGGTCTTGGGTGAAGTCGAACTTAAAGACATGTTGTTTTCGGCTAGTGACGAGAAACCAAAGACTGAATCAGTTTCGGTGCCTGAACAAAGGGGATTGTTTGATGACAACTAATGAGTTCAGCGTGTACAGCTCCGATGGAACGTCTGCATATACGGTTGTAGTTAAACGAAATGGAAATGAATTGTCTGTAGTCTGCGATTGCAAGGCTGGCTCGATAGGTGATTGGTGTCGTCATAAAAACGGCTTGCTGAATGGCGAGGAAGCCATTTTGGCTGCCAAGGGGAATTTGACTGATGTTCTGCAATGGGTCAAAGCATCTCCTGTCTATGCAGCAATGTCAGATATTCTTACTGCCGAAAGTCAGCAGAAGGAGGCGGAGGCGTTGCTCAAGAAAGCAAAATCCAAAGTGCAGGCTGCGAAGCGTGCCGCGGCAAATCTGGTAAACCCTCTTGTTAAGAAATAGACAGAACTAAGGAATCCGAAATGAAAAAAGTCCGCAAAGCGGTATTTCCGGTTGCCGGCATGGGAACGCGGTTTTTGCCGGCCACCAAGGCCAGCCCGAAGGAAATGCTGCCTATCGTCGACAAGCCGCTGATTCAGTACGCTGTCGAAGAGGCGGTTGCTGCCGGTATTACCGACATGGTTTTCGTCACCGGCCGCTCCAAGCGCGCCATCGAGGATCATTTCGACAAGGCCTACGAGCTGGAAAGCGAACTGGAAGCGCGCGGCAAGGCGCAGCTGCTCGATTTCGTCCGCAACATGATTCCCAAGAACATCAACTGCATCTACATCCGCCAGGCTGAGGCGCTGGGCCTTGGCCATGCGGTGCTGTGCGCCAAGCCGGTCATCGGCGACGAGCCGTTCGCCGTCATCCTTGCCGACGACTTGCTCGACGGCAAGCCGCCGGTCATGAAGCAGATGACGGATGTTTTCGATTATTACCGTTGTTCCGTGCTGGGCGTGCAGGACGTGCCGCGCGCCGACACCAAGAGCTACGGCATCGTCGATGCCCGCCGGGTGGCCGACCGCCTTGAGCAGATCAATGCCATCGTAGAAAAGCCGAAGCCGGAGGAGGCACCGTCGACGCTGGCTGTCGTCGGCCGCTACATCCTGACGCCACGCATTTTCCATCACCTCGAAAACATCAAGCCGGGCGCTGGCGGCGAGATCCAGCTGACCGATGGCATCGCTTCGCTGCTCAGTGAGGAGCAGGTGCTGGCGCATCGCTACGAAGGCGTTCGCTACGATTGCGGCTCGAAGCTGGGCTACTTGCAGGCGACGGTTGTCTTCGGCCAGCGTCACCACGAAGTCGGCCCGGCCTTTGATGAATACCTGAAGAGCCTGGTGGCCTGATGGACGTGCAAAAAGCGCGGGCCATGCTGGCCAATGCCGATCTCATTCACAGTGAAGCGGTGGTTCAGGCTGCGGTGACCAAGGTGGCCGCAGAAATTCGCGAACGTCTGGCCGACAAGTATCCGCTGGTGTTGTGTGTGATGACCGGCGGCGCCGTGTTCTGCGGTCAACTGCTGACCAAGCTCGATTTTCCGCTCGACTTCGACTATCTGCACGCCACGCGCTACGGCCCGGAAACGCAGGGTGGCAAGATTTCCTGGCGCTCGGCGCCGTGGACGTCGGTCAAGGGGCGCTCGGTGCTGGTTATTGACGACATTCTCGACGAAGGTGTGACCCTGGCTGCCGTCAAGGAAAGCCTGCGCCGCATGGGGGCCGACGAGGTGCTGACCGCCGTCTTCGCCGACAAGCTGAATGGCAAGGAAAAGCCGATTTCTGCCGACTTTTTCGGGTTGACCGTACCGGATCGCTTTGTTTTCGGCTTCGGCATGGATGCCGGCGGCGTCTGGCGAAATCTGCCGGCTGTTTATGCCATGAAGGACGATGCATGAGTGGTGCGACGGTTGCCGAGTTCATCGGCTACTGGGAAAACGAAGGTCAAGCCTACGTCCGCCGTGGTGATTACGAGTGGATGGCATCGCTGGTTCCCGGTCAGCGCATTCTGGAAATCGGCTGCGGTGTCGGCTTTGCCACACAGGCGCTGGCCCGGCGCGGTTTGACGGTGCTGTCCGTCGATACCCTGAGCGAATGCCTTGATCTGACGCGGCAACGCGTTGAAGGCGGCGATGTTGCCTTGCTGCAGGCCGATCTGACGGCACTGACCGACGAACAGCGTGCCACCATCGACGGCTTTGCGCCCGATACCGTGGTTTGCTGGCTGATGGGCGCGCCGGCTGAAACGACCGGCGCAGTGCCGACCGATAGCGGGCGGGCGGTGATTGCCTACCGCGAGAAACTGCATCGCCTGGTGGCTGAACAGGCGGCCAGCCTGCCGAGTGTGCAGGCGCTGCATTTCATCGACCGCACCGCGATTCCGTGGCAGGCCAAGGACATCGGCCGCGACACGCTGGTCAGCTACCATGCGGGCAAGACCCTGCTTGACCTGCCGTTCGTTGCCAACCGGGCAAACGCGCTGTACCGCAAGCTGGGCGACGATACAATGAACAACCAAAACCGAAAACCGCACCCGTCGCTCAAGGGCGTAGTGCCGACGCTGGCTTCGCTGCTGGCTACAAGGAAACAATAATATGCTGGCAATCATTGGCGGTAGCGGCCTGACAACGCTATCCACGCTCGACGTATCGCATCGTGAAGTTGTTCGCACGCCCTACGGTGAAGCCTCGGGCGCGCTGGTTTTCGGCCAGATCTGCGGTCAGCCGGCGGTGTTCCTGCCACGCCACGGATATGGTCACACCATTCCGCCGCACATGGTCAATTACCGGGCCAATATGTGGGCGCTGGCACACCACAAGGTCAGCGGCGTCATTTCGGTGGCCTCGGTGGGCAGTATTCGCCCCGATCTAGGGCCGGGCGACATCGTTCTGCCGAATCAGATCATCGACTACACCTGGGGCCGCAAATCAACCCTGTTCGACGGCATCGACACGCCGGTAACCCATGTTGATTTCACTGAACCCTACGACGCCGATTTACGTAGCCGTATTCTCGCTGCCGGACAGCAACTGAGCATCGAGATCAAGCTCGGCGCGGTCTACGCCGCGACGCAGGGTCCGCGTCTCGAAACGGCGGCCGAAATCAACCGCCTGGAGCGCGATGGCGCCGACGTGGTCGGCATGACCGGCATGCCGGAAGCCATCCTCGCCCGTGAACTCGGCTTGCCTTATGCCGCGATCAATGTTGTGGCCAATCACGCCGCCGGACGGGGTAGCAGCGTCAATGGCATTCATTTCGAGAGCCTCGAAACGGTGCTGCATGAAGCCATGGGGCGGGTCAAGGCAATCATCGAGCGCCTGGTCGGCAACCCTGACAACTGCCTGCCGATGGGGCTGTCGGTTTAGCGATTGGCGCTTCCGGTTCTCTTAACCGGGATTTACATCGCCCCTGGAGCCCGGACACCGGGGGCGCTATCTCCGCCGGCTATTCTGAAAATCGGCCGATTTCTGGCGTGGCGGCATGACCAGAAAAAGGACGAGGGCGCATCCGGCCGGGCGCAGAGGGCGCGGCTCGGGCAATTCAGCTGCGCCATCGGGAAGTTAGGCGTTGCCCGTTGAGGAGCGGAGAAACAGACGTAGCGAGCGTGGATTTCCGCGCATGCTGAATGATGTGCGTAACAATCTGCTGACCAGCCAATGGTTGGCCGGAACTTGCCAGGCACGCAGCGCTACACTTTCAACCGCTCTATCAAATCGGTTTCCAGGCGAATGCGCTTGCTGGTGTCGCGCAGGTCGCCGCCGCTGATCAGAAAGACGTCTTCGGCCCGCTCACCGAGTGTCGTGATCTTGGCGGTATGCAGGTTGGCGCCGTGCTCGGCCAGCGTGTTGGCGATGGTGTAGAGCAGGCCGGGGCGGTCTGCGGCGATCAGTGACAGGATGAAATGCGCACCTTTTTCGTCGCCCCGGATGCTGACGTCCGGCTTGATCGGGAAATGCTTGACCTGGCGCGACAACCTGCCGGCTGAAGGCGCATCCGGTGGCGTCTGGTGCAGCAGGCGTTGCTCCAGTTCATGCTCGATGTAGGCGACCATTTCACGGTTGTTGTCGCGCTCTTCAACATCCAGTACGACAAAGCTGTCCAGGGCGTAACCGTGAACCGTGGTGTGGATCTTGGCATCGACAATGCTGTAGCCGGCACGTGCGAAGAAGCCCACGATACGCGCAAAAAGATCGGGCTGATCCTGGGTGTAAACCATGACCTGCAGACCATCGCCTTCCTGGTACTGTCGAGCACGGACGACGGGCTGGTTGTTGAAAATCCGGTAATGCAGCGAACGCGTGTGCCAGGCAATTTCTTCGGCTGAATGGCGCAGGAAATAGACCGTGTCCAGCTGCTTCCAAAGGCGCTCGTGGACGGTGTCGGAGAGCGCGAAAAAACGTAGCAGCCGCATGGCTTCGGTCTGGCGTTCAGCAATAACGCCATGCGCAGCGGGTGCGACGCCGCCGGTCAGATGATGCATTGTCAGGAAGTACAGATCGGCCAGCAGCTTGCCTTTCCAGTGATTCCAGACTTTCGGGCTGGTGCCCCGGATGTCGGCATGGGTCAACAGGTAGAGTGCCTGCAGATGGCGCGGGTCGCCGACCAGTTTGACGAAGTTGCCAATGACGTCCGGGTCGGAGAGGTCTTCTTTCTGGGCAACCTGTGACATGACCAAGTGGTTCCTGACCAGCCAGACGACCAGTTCGGTGTCTTCTGCGGTCAACCCGTGATTTGTGCAAAATTCCTCGGCATCGGCGGTGCCCAGCAACGAGTGGTCGCCACCGCGTCCCTTGGCAATGTCGTGAAAGAGGGCTGCAACATAGAGTAGCCAAGGCTGCTCAAATTCGCTGATGATGCGCGCGCACATCGGGTATTCGTGGGCAAATTCGCTCATCGTGAACCGGCGGATGTTGCGCAGAACTTGCAGGATATGCTGGTCGACCGTGTAAACGTGGAAAAGGTCGTGCTGCATCTGGCCGACGATGCGCCCAAAATTGGGCAGGTAGGCGCCGAGAATGTCGAGCTGGTTCATGCGCCGGAATTCGTGAATGATGCCGCGTTCGCTCTGCAGCAGTTGCAGGAAGAGGGCGCGGTTGGCCGGGTCGGAGCGGAATTCGGGCGTTATCCGCTCGCGGGCACGCCACAGGGCGCGCAGCGTGCGGGCCGTCATGCCGGACAATTCGTGAGCTTCCTGCATGGCGAGGAAACTCTTGAAGATGGCTGAAGGCTGATTCTCAAACAGTGCTTCGTCGCGGATGTCGAGCAGATTGCCGACCGTTTGGAAGTTGTCGTCGAACGGCTGTGGCGTTTGCTCGCTTTCCGGCGTCAGCGCCGCTGCCATGTTTTGCAGCAGGATGGTGTTGAGCAGGCAGACCGCCTTGGCGTTGCGGTAGTACAGCTGCATCAGCTGCTCTGAGGCGCGTTTCGTCTCGTTCGAGACAAAACCGTACTTGGCGGCGAGGTTGCCCTGGTAGTCGAACAGCAGCCGATCTTCGCGCCGCCCGACCATGAAATGAAGGCGAACCCGCAGTTGCCTGATGAATTCATGGCACTCGATGGCCTGGTTCATCCCTTCCTGGGTGATGATCCCGTTCTGATGCAGCTCTTCCCAGGACGAGCCAAAGCCAGCGGCTTTTGCTATCCAGGAAATGACCTGAAAATCGCGCAGGCCACCGGGCGACTCCTTGCAATTGGGTTCCAGGCTATAGGGTGTTTCGTTGTAGCGCAGGTAACGTTCCTGCTGCTCGATCTGTTTCGCTTCGCAAAAGACCAGTGGATCCAGGTGACCGAGCAGGCGCTTATGGAAGGTTGAAAAAAGTTTGGCGTTGCCCGTTATCAACCGTGCCTCGAACAGCGCCGTCTGGACGGTGATGTCGTTCTCGGCTGCCTCCAGGCACTCTTGAATGGTGCGAACGCTATGGCCGATTTCCAGTCCGATGTCCCAGAAAGAACTGACCAACTGCTCAAGCTTCTCCTGGAGGGCGCTGTTTACTTCCTGTGGCAGCAGGATCAGCAGGTCGATGTCCGAGGCCGGGTAGAGTTTGCCTCGGCCATAGCCGCCAACGGCTGCCAAAGCCAGCGTGTCGGGAAAATCGAAGGACTGCCAGAGCTTGTTGAGTACAACATCGACGTTCAGGCTACGCTCAACGAGCAGGGCCTCGGCGTCGCCGGTTCGTTCATAATTTTCCTGCAGCCGCACCTGGGCTGCCTTGACTTCAGACCGCAGGGCGGCAACGTCGCAGACCATTAATTGATCCAGTCGGGCTTGGCGCGACCACCGGCGGATAGCGTCATGATTTCATATCCGGTTTCGGTCACGAGCACCGTGTGCTCCCACTGCGCCGAGAGGCTGCGATCCTTGGTGACAATCGTCCAGCCATCCGCCATTTCACGAATGGCGGCCTTGCCGGCGTTGATCATCGGCTCAATGGTGAAGATCATGCCCGTCTCCAGCTTTGGCCCGGTGCCACTCTTGCCGTAGTGCAAGACCTGCGGGTCTTCGTGAAATTTGGCGCCGATACCGTGACCGCAAAACTCGCGAACGACCGAGCAACCGTTCTTTTCGGCGTATTTCTGGATGATCGCACCGATGTCACCAAGGTGGGCGCCGGGCTTGACTACCGAAATACCCAGCCACATGCACTCGAAGGTGATTTCGCACAGGCGCTTGGCCTGGATCGAGCCTTCACCGACGATGAACATTCGGCTGGTATCGCCGTGGTAGCCATCCTTGATCGTCGTGATGTCGAGGTTGATGATGTCGCCGGTCTTCAGGATGCGCTCGCCGGGAACGCCGTGGCAGACCTGCTGATTGACCGAGGTGCAGATCGATTTCGGGTAAGGGTTGTAACCAGAGGGCGCGTAATTGAGCGGCGCCGGAATGCAATTTTGAACATTGACCATGTAGTCGTGGCAGAGTTTGTCCAGCTCATCGGTGGTGATACCGGCCTTGACGAAGGGTTCAATGTAGTCGAGGACTTCACCGGCCAGGCGCCCGGCGATTCTCATTTTCTCGATTTCTTCGGGGGTCTTGATACTGATGCTCATGGCTGTTCTACGGTGCGTTGGCAAAGGGGAAGGATAATTGATGGGGCGGGTTTCGCAAAGCTGAGCACGCGCAAAGTGGCATACTTACGCTCTTTGGATTGACAGGTTTTCTATGACGATTCTCCTGCTCGGCAAGGATGGCCAGGTTGGCTGGCAGTTACAACGTTCGCTGGCGCCACATGGACCGGTCGTGGCCTGCGGTCGGGCTGAATGCGATTTGTCCGATCCGGAACGGATTCGTTCCGTTGTGCGGGAGCTTCGACCCTCGGTTATCGTCAATGCGACAGCCTATACGGCCGTGGACAAGGCGGAGTCCGAGCCAGATCTGGCGCATCGCATCAACGCGGAAGCTCCTGGCATTCTTGCCGAAGAGGCTGTGCTACTCGGCGCGCTGCTTGTTCATTACTCGACCGACTATGTTTACGACGGCTGTAAGACATCGCCCTACCTGGAAACTGATGCCACTGGGCCACAGAGCGTTTATGGGAAAACCAAGCTGGCCGGCGAAGAAGCAATTCGCGCCGCGGGCGGGCAATCGCTGATCTTTCGCACCAGTTGGGTCTTCGGTGCGCGCGGTGGAAATTTCGTCAAAACCATCCTGCGCCTGGCTCGGGATAAAGAAACTCTGAACGTCGTCGATGATCAAATCGGCGCACCGACACCGGCTGCCTTGATCGCTACGGTGACCGGGGTTGCGCTGGCCATGCTGCGCTGCGGTCAACCGGAAAAAGCAGACAAAAACCAAAGCCGCTTGTACCACCTGGCGGCGGCCAGGCCGGTCAGCTGGTGCGAATTTGCCCGAACCATCGTTCAGCTCGCAGAGCAGACCCCGGGTTTCGATTTGCGCCTGAAACCGGCGGCCATTCGTGCAATTTCCACGGCGGAATATCCAACTCCGGCGCGACGTCCGGCCAACTCTCGCCTCGATTGCACGCGCCT
Source organism: uncultured Rhodocyclaceae bacterium (assembly GCA_907163225.1). Classification (GTDB taxonomy): domain Bacteria; phylum Pseudomonadota; class Gammaproteobacteria; order Burkholderiales; family Rhodocyclaceae; genus Azonexus. The sequence continues at coordinate 375,088 of OU015322.1, forward strand.
GGAACGCGATTTTGGTTTGCAGATGCCCGATTGGGAGCCCTATCTTGCTCGGATGCTGCAATTGCTGGCCCTAAAACAGAACGGCTATTGATCTTCCGGAATGCCTGTAGTGCTGCTATAATCCGCAGGTTTTTCTCAGCCGTTATGGCTGAAAAAACGGTGGCCTGCACAGTGCAGGTGACCAAAATCCACACATCCGCCGATTAAGGGTGTCTGCCAGAATTCAACAATGGCGGGCGTTTCAGGCGGGTGGAGGTTCAACCCTTAAGGAGTTTTACTATGTCCGTTACTATGCGCGAAATGCTGGAGGCTGGTGTTCACTTTGGTCACCAGACCCGTTTCTGGTCCCCCAAGATGGCCCCGTACATCTTCGGTGCCCGCAACAAAATTCACATCGTCAACCTCGAAAAGACCCTGGCCAAGTACAACGAAGCCATGGCGTTCGTCAAAAAGCTGTCGGCCAATCGCGGTTCAGTCCTGTTCGTTGGTACCAAGCGCCAGGCTCGCGAAATCATTGGTGAAGAGGCGCTGCGCGCCAATTCGCCGTTTGTCGACCAGCGCTGGCTGGGTGGCATGCTGACCAACTTCAAGACCGTCAAGACCTCAATCAAGCGTCTGAAAGACATGGAAGTTTCTGTCGAGGCCGGGGAACTCGAAAAGATGCCGAAGAAGGAAGCGCTGACCTTCCGTCGCGAAATGGAAAAGCTGCAGAAATCCATCGGCGGCATCAAGGAAATGGCTGGCTTGCCGGATGCCATCTTTGTTGTCGACGTCGGTTACCACAAGATCGCCATCACCGAAGCTGAAAAGCTCGGCATCCCGGTCATCGGCGTGGTCGATACCAACCACTCTCCGGACGGCGTTGCATACATCATCCCGGGTAACGACGACTCTTCCCGCGCCATTCAGCTCTACGCCCGTGGCGTGGCCGATGCCATTCTCGAAGGTCGCAATCAGGTCATGCAGGAAATCGTTAGCGCCGGTGGCGATGACGAGTTCGTCGAAGTGGTCGACGCTGCTGAATAAAGTTGTAACGGCGGAGCATTAAGCTCCGCCTGTTTTAAAAAGCTCTGGAGAAAAAATATGGCGGCAATTACCGCAGGCATGGTCGCAGAACTGCGTGGCAAGACCGACGCACCCATGATGGAATGCAAGAAGGCGCTGACAGAAGCCGATGGCGATATGGCCAAGGCTGAGGAAATCCTTCGTGTCAAGCTGGGTAACAAAGCTAGCAAGGCTTCTGCCCGTATCGCAGCCGAGGGCATCGTTGCCGTCAGCATCTCTGCTGATGGCAAGCAGGGCGCCATAATTGAAGTTAACAGCGAAACCGATTTCGTCGCCAAGAACGATGAATTTATCGCGTTGACCAATGGCAGTGCCGAACTGGTTGCTACCAAGAACCCGGCTGACGTCGCTGCGCTGTCCGCACTGCCGATGGGCGAAGGTACCGTCGAGTCGACCCGTTCTGCACTGGTTGGCAAGATCGGCGAGAACATGACCATCCGCCGCTTCGTTCGTTGCGAAGCCAAAGGCAAGCTGGTTTCCTACATCCACGGCGGCGCCAAGGTTGGCGTGCTGCTTGATCTGGTGGGCGGCGATGAGCAACTTGGCAAAGATTTGGCGATGCACATCGCTGCTTCCAAGCCGAAGTCCCTTGACTCCTCAGGCGTTTCCGCAGAACTTCTCGATACTGAGCGTCGCGTCGCTATCGAAAAGGCACGCGAAGCCGGCAAGCCGGAAGCAATGCTGGAAAAAATTGCCGAAGGTACCGTTCAGAAATATCTGAAAGACGTTACCCTGCTCGGTCAGGTTTTCGTCAAGGCTGCCGACGGCAAGCAAACCATCGAACAGTTGCTTAAGGAAAAGGGCGCTTCTGTCGCCGGCTTCACGCTGTACATGGTTGGTGAAGGCATTGAAAAGAAGGTTGATGACTTCGCTGCTGAAGTTGCCGCTCAGGCTGCCGCTGCTGCTGCCAAGAAGTAATTGAAAGGAACGCCGATGACTGCCCCCAAGTACAAACGCATTCTCCTGAAACTCTCTGGCGAAGCCCTGATGGGCAACGATGCCTATGGCATCAACCCGCAGACTATCGCGGGTATTTGCGGAGAGATCAAGGCGGTTGCCGACATGGGTGTGGAAATCGGCGTCGTGATCGGTGGTGGCAATATCTTCCGTGGCATGGCCGGTACAGCTACCGGGATGGATAGGGCTACTGCGGATTACATGGGTATGCTGGCTACGGTGATGAACGCCATGGCCTTGTCTGACGCGATGCGTCAGGTTGGACTGAATGCCCGCGTACAGTCTGCCTTGAATATCGAGCAGGTCATTGAACCGTACATCCGCGGCAAAGCCATACGCTATCTTGAAGAAGGCAAGATCGTGATCTTCGGTGCAGGTACCGGTAATCCCTTCTTTACCACCGATACTGCTGCAGCATTGCGCGGATCGGAAATTGCTGCAGAAATTGTGCTCAAGGCGACCAAAGTAGACGGGATTTACTCTGCAGATCCCAAAAAAGATCCCTTGGCGACCCGTTATGACCAGATCAGCTTCAATGAAGCGATCTCCAAAAACCTGGCGGTCATGGATGCGACCGCCTTCGCGCTGTGTCGCGATCAAAAATTGCCGATCAACGTATTTTCGATTTTCAAGGCTGGTGCGCTGAAGCGCGTGGTCTGTGGTGAAAACGAAGGTACGCTGGTGTATTGCTGAGGGAGAAGAACAGATGATTCCTGAACTCAAGAAAATCGCCGAAAGCAAAATGCAAAAGTCGCTGGAGGCGCTCAGACTCGATCTCCAGAAAGTGCGTACCGGCCGTGCTCACATTGGCTTGCTGGATCACGTCCAGGTCGATTATTACGGTTCCATGGTGCCAGTGAATCAGGTCGCCAACATTACCCTCGTTGATGCTCGTACCATTGGCGTGCAGCCGTGGGAAAAGCCTATGCTGCAAAAGGTCGAAAAAGCCATCCGTGATTGCGACCTGGGGCTGAATCCAGCTTCGCAGGGCGATCTCATCCGTGTACCGATGCCGGCGCTGACCGAAGAGCGTCGCAAGGAAATGATCAAGATCGTCAAGACGGAAGGCGAGGGCGTCAAGGTGGCCATTCGCAATCTGCGTCGTGATGCCAATACCCACTTGAAGGATGCGCTGAAGAAGGGCGAAATTCCGGAAGATGACGAGCGTAAGGCTCAGGACGATGTCCAGAAGCTGACAGATCGTTATATCGTCGAAGTGGACAAAATGCTCGCTGCCAAAGAGGCCGAGCTGATGCAGGTTTAAGCCGGTTCCGGTAGGACATCCGGCAGCATGGCATTCTTTTCCAGTTCGACACGACAGCTTCCGCTGACCGCGGTGGTGCCTCAGCACGTAGCCGTCATCATGGACGGCAATGGTCGCTGGGCAAAAAAACGTTTTCTCCCGCGAGTCGCCGGTCACGTCAAAGGCGTAGAGTTGGTGCGAGAAATGGTGCGCGCCTGCCTTGAACGCGGGATTCAATACCTGACCCTCTTTGCGTTTTCTTCCGAAAATTGGCGTCGACCGCAGGAGGAGGTTTCCCTGCTGATGCAACTTTTCGTCAAGGCACTGGAGCAAGAGGTTGAGAAACTTGATCGCAACGGTGTCCGTCTGCGTGTCATCGGTGATCTTTCCCGCTTCGAGCCGCGTCTTCAGGCACTTATCCGTCAGGCAGAGGCAAATACAGCCGGAAATACTCGCCTTGATTTGAGCATTGCCGCCAACTATGGCGGTCGCTGGGACATCATGCAGGCAACGAATCGCATGCTCGCGGCGCAGCCGGAAAAGCGAGATGGCTGGGAGGAGTGCGATCTCGAGCCGCATCTGTCGATGAGCTACGCTCCTGAGCCGGATCTGTTTATACGTACCGGAGGAGAGGAGCGAATCAGCAACTTTCTGCTTTGGCAGTTGGCCTACACCGAACTCTATTTCACGCCGACGCTGTGGCCGGATTTTGATACGGCCGAGTTTGACAAGGCGATTACCTCATTTCAGCAACGCGAGCGCCGCTTTGGTCGTACCAGTGAGCAACTGACAGACAAGCCGAATGCTTAAAACGCGCGTCATCACAGCACTGGCCCTGATGGCGCTCCTGTTGCCCAGCCTTTTTTACTTGTCGCAAGCTGCGTGGGCATTTGTGGTTGCCTGTTTCATCGGTATCGCAGCCTGGGAGTGGGGTGCGCTGCTCGGCAAGTCAAGTCTCGGGCGAGTCATGCTTGGCGTAGTGACCGCGCTGATTTGTGCTGCTATTTCGCAAATCGATCCGAATGCGATCGGAGCTGGTGACACAAATATGCCATATCGTCCCTGGGTATTCTGGGCATATGGCATTTCAGCGATATTTTGGTGTCTCGTCATGCCACTCTGGCTCAAGTACAAGTGGTCGCTCAGCGGCGTTGGCGGCATTTTGGTTGGTGCTGTCGTTCTGCTACCCACCTGGCTCGCAATGGTTCAATTGCGAGCGCTTGGCCCCGGCGTCCTGCTTGGCATTTTTGCCGTCGTCTGGGTTGCCGATATTGCTGCATATTTTTCTGGAAAAGCTTTCGGCAAGCATAAATTGGCTCCCTCAATCAGCCCAGGGAAGACCTGGGAGGGCGCGATTGGTGCCGCGATTGGTGTGGTTGTTTATGGTGTTGTGATGCGCCAATTTTTTGCACTGGAGTTGATGTCTTTGCCCGTATGGGTCGCGGCACTTCTTGCTATCACCGTTGTAAGCATCATTGGCGATCTCTACGAGTCGCTACTCAAGCGCAAGGCAGGGATCAAGGACAGTAGCAATATCCTGCCAGGCCATGGTGGCGTACTTGATCGCGTCGACAGCCTTACCTCGACCCTGCCGGTTGTTGCCTTGGCGTGGCTGGTCTTTTCGATCCGGTGAGCATCAAGGTGCAAAGTATTACGGTGTTGGGTTCGACTGGCTCGATTGGGCTCAGCACGCTGGACGTTATCCGTCGCCATCCTGATCGATACCGAGCCTTTGCGCTTTGCGCTCACAGTCAGGTCGACAAGCTATACGAGCAATGTCTTGAGTTTCAGCCGAGTTTTGCCGTCTTGCGTGACGCAAAACTTGCGGCTCAGCTTGCCGAGCGTTTCGTCGCCGTCGGTCTGAAAACCGAGGTTCGCCACGGCATTGAAGCGCTGGTTGAGTTGTCATCCCTGTCTGAGGTCGATGCAGTGATGGCAGCCATTGTTGGTGCGGCAGGTCTGGAGCCGACGCTGGCTGCGGCAAAAGCGGGCAAGAAGATCATGTTGGCCAACAAGGAAGTACTGGTTATGGCCGGAGAACTGTTCATGCGTGCGGTACGTGAGCATGGTGCGACACTTCTTCCGGTCGACAGCGAACACAATGCCATTTTCCAATCCTTGCCCGGTGATTTTTCCCGAGGCTTGAATCAATGCGGTGTGCAGAAGATTCTTCTTACCGCCTCTGGCGGTCCGTTTCGGAATACCCCGCTGGTCGATCTTGCTGGCGTGACACCTGAACAGGCTTGTGCTCACCCTAACTGGGTGATGGGGCGCAAGATTTCAGTCGATTCCGCCACCATGATGAACAAGGGGCTGGAGGTCATTGAGGCACACTGGCTATTTAATGCGCCGCCAGAGATGATTCAGGTTGTTGTTCACCCGCAAAGCGTGATTCATTCGGCAGTTCAGTACGTGGATGGTTCTGTTCTCGCCCAGATGGGCAATCCCGATATGAGGACACCGATTGCGTTCTCGATGGCTTGGCCTGAGCGCATCGCTTCTGGCGTCGAGCCGCTTGATCTTTTCAAGATAGCCCATCTCGATTTCGTTGCGCCTGATTTCGAGCGTTTCCGCTGCCTTCAATTGGCCTACGATGTTTTGCGCGAAGGGGGAACGGCTCCGGCAATTCTTAACGCTGCCAATGAAGTTGCTGTTGCGGCATTCCTGGATGGGCATCTGCCTTTTCTTGGTATTGCAAAACTTGACGAGGCCGTCCTCCAAGCGCTGCCTGCCGGTCCGGAAGGTAGTCTTGCCGATGTTCTTGCTGCCGATTCCGAGGCGCGACGAATCGCCGGGAAAATGGTACAGGAACGCTGTTTCGCGTGAATAATTTTGTCTTCTATTCAGGAGCATTCGTCGTTGTTCTCGGCGTCCTGATTGTTGTCCATGAGTTGGGGCACTACGTGGCGGCGAGGCTATGTGGTGTCAAGGTGCTGCGTTTTTCGGTCGGGTTCGGACGCATGCTGTGGAAAAGACGCCTTGGGCAGGATCAGACGGAGTGGGCCATCAGCATTTTCCCCCTTGGCGGCTACGTCAAAATGCTTGATGAGCGCGAGGGTGAAGTGGCAGCCAATGAAACTCATCGCGCCTTCAATCGGCAAGGCGTTGGAAAACGAAGCGTGATCGTTGCGGCTGGGCCGCTAGCCAATTTTGCATTGGCAATTCTGATTTACTGGGCGATCTTCATGCACGGTACTGACGAATTGCTGCCAGTGCTCGGAACTCCGCCGGCCGGTACTCCTGCAGCGATGGCTTCGGTCACGAACGGGGAGCAAGTTACCTCAATTGATGACCAGCAGGTTGCGACCTGGAACGATTTGCGTTGGGTGCTCCTGAAAAAGTCAGTTGGGAACGAAAGTGTTGCGCTTGAAGTCGTTAACGGGCGAGGTGACGTTACTGTCCGCAAACTCTACTTGTCCGCGGCCGGTGAAAATGGCTGGGAAGGTGATGCGCTTGAACGTCTAGGCATCCGTCTCTTTCGACCTGATTTGCCGCCTGTTATTGGCAAAATAGTTGCCAACGGCCCTGCCGGACGGGCTGGGTTACAGGTTGGTGACAAGGTGATGGCAATCTCTGGCAAGGAAATTTCGTCATGGTTTGAGTTCGTTACAACTATTCGGAATTCGTCGGGGCAATCGGTTCATCTGGAACTGCAACGTCAAGGCAGTATTGTCGGAATCGACTTAGTGCCAGAAATCGTCTCCGAACGTGGAAAAACTGTTGGGAAAATTGGTGTGGCTGTTGCGGAGCCGTCAGCCCCTCAGAGAGAGTTGAAAACGTTTGTGCATTACGGAGCTTTTGCGGCGGCTACCAAGGCGCTTCAGGAAACATGGGATCAGTCTGTATTCAGCCTAGTGATGATGGGCAAGATGCTGACCGGGGAGGTCTCTTGGAAAAATCTGTCAGGGCCTGTCACCATCGCTGACTACGCAGGGCAATCTGCGCGCCTTGGGTTTGATTACTACTTCAAGTTCATGGCATTGCTCAGCATTAGTTTGGGTGTTCTGAATCTGCTGCCTATCCCGGTGCTGGACGGTGGGCATTTGTTGTATCATGTAATTGAAGTCGTCAGGCGCCGGCCGCTTTCCGAGCGAGCTATGGAGATTGGGCAGCAAGTTGGCATGTCCATTCTATTTGCCTTGATGGCTTTCGCTTTTTTTAATGACTTGACCCGCCTGTTTAACGGCTAAACAATGAAAAAATCCCTGCTGCCCGTCCTGATTGCCAGCCTGTTTTCATCGCCTGTCTTGGCTTTTGAACCGTTTTCGGTCAAGGATATTCGGGTTGAAGGTATTCAGCGGACCGAAGCCGGTACTGTCTTTGGTTATCTACCCGTCAAGGTCGGTGAAACAATGACCGATGAAAAAGCTGCCCAATCTATCAAGGCGCTTTTCGCTACCGGATTCTTCAAGGATGTTCGCATCGAGATCGAGAAGGATGTCTTGGTCGTTGTGGTTCAGGAGCGGCCAGCAATCGCCACACTGAATTTTGTTGGCCTGAAGGAATTCGAGAAGGATGTCATCCTCAAGGCACTTAAGGAAACCGGGATTGCCGAAGGTCGAATTTTTGATCGTGCTTTGCTTGAAAAAGCCGAACAGGAACTGAAGCGTCAGTACCTTACGCGTGGCAAGTACGCCGCCAACATCACGACTACGATCACTCCACTGGAGCGAAATCGAGTCGGGATCAATTTCAACATTGAAGAAGGCGCCGCTGCCAGAATCAAGCAGATTAACCTTGTCGGGGCAAAATCATTTTCCGAAAAGGAATTGCTGAGCCTGTTCGAACTATCTACACCGGGACTATTTACCTGGTACAACAAAAACGATCAGTATTCCCGCCAAAAGCTGTCTGCTGACCAGGAAAAGCTCAAGTCCTTCTACATGAACCAGGGCTATCTGGAGTTTTCTGTCGAGTCTACGCAGGTTTCAATTTCTCCGGACAAGCAGGACGTTTTCATCACGGCCAATGTTAATGAGGGCGAGCGCTATCAAGTCTCTTCCGTTAAATTGGCAGGGGATTTTGCTGTTGCCGAGGATGAGCTGAAAAAAATGGTCGTTGTCAAAGCGGGGGATGTTTTCTCGCGGGAAAAGTTGAATGAAACGACCAAGGCTATCAGCGAACGTCTTGGCAAGGAGGGTTACGCGTTTGCCAATGTGAATGCCGCACCGGAAATCGATAAAGATAAACGCAAGGTTGCCTTCACTATTTTTGTTGACCCAGGCAAGCGCGTTTATGTGCGTCGCGTTAACGTTGCCGGGAACACCAAGACACGCGATGAAGTTATCCGCCGGGAAATGCGCCAGATGGAAGGTGGTTGGTATGATGCTGACAAGGTGACCGCTTCGAAGCAGCGAATAGACCGTTTGGGCTATTTCAGCGACATTTCGATAGAAACCCCGGCTGTTTCAGGAACGTCTGACCAATTGGATGTCAATGTCAATGTTACGGAGAAGCCGACGGGCAACCTGATGTTGGGTGTTGGCACATCCAGCACTGACAAGATCATTCTTTCCGGCTCGATCGCTCAAAATAACTTTATGGGTAGCGGCAACAACGTCGCAATCCAGGTGAATTCTGCAAAGTCCTATCGGACATATGTCTTTTCCTACACCAATCCTTACTTTACGGAAGACGGTGTTAGTCAGGGTTTTGATATTTATCACCGGACCGTCAATACCAGTTCCACTGCACTGGCTACCTACAGTTCTGCATCGACTGGGGCGGGACTTCGATTTGGTTTTCCGATTGGTGAAAAAGAGGCGCTTGGATTCGGGTTGGGGATTGATTCGACCAAGGTTTCGGCATATGACAACAGCCCTCAGTACTACAAAGATTATGTAGGTTTCAAGTCGGGTGATGTTAGTGCTTCTACTACCAAACTTTCCATTCCAGTTACACTTAATTGGACTAGTGATGGTAAAGACAGCTTCTTTTTCCCGACAAAAGGGACGTTTCAGAAGGCTGGCATTGAAGTGGCCATACCGGGCGGCGATCTGACCTATTACCGTGCCACATATCAACTCCAGCATTTTATCCCGCTGAATTCGAAATTTACCCTGATGCTCAATGGCGAAATTGGTTACGCCAGTGGGTATGGAGGTGAAGCTTTGCCGTTTTTCAAGAATTTCTATGCGGGCGGTATTGGTTCGGTGCGCGGCTATAAGGCATCCAGCCTTGGTCCAATTACGAATTCAGCTGGTACCGAGTACCGTCTTGGCGGAGATCGACGGGTGATTGGTAATGCCGAAGTGCTGTGGAGCATTCCGGGAATGGAAAAGAGTTTCAGAATGGGATGGTTTGTTGATGCCGGCCAGGTTTATGGTGACAATGGCGATAAAAGCAGCGGAGGCATTCGCTACTCTACCGGCCTGTCTGCAGCCTGGATTTCACCTATCGGTCCGTTAAAATTTAGTTTTGGTCGTCCGCTTAACAAGCAATCAGATGATAAGTCGGAGTTGTTCCAGTTCCAGTTGGGCACGGCGTTTTAATTCAGGAGTGTCAAGTTGAAAATCAAGTCTATTGTTCTCGCATCCTTGCTGTCCGCATTGTTTGTAACCAGTGCGGTTGCATCCGAATTGAAGGTTGGCTACGTCAATACCCAGCGAATTTTCCGTGATGCGCCAGCGGCTCAGAAAGCTGCCAAAAAACTCGAGGGAGAGTTTGCCAAGCGCGATCAGGATCTCCAGCGTATGGCCAAGCAAATGCAAGGGCTGCAGGAGAATCTGGAAAAAAATTCTGTGACCATGGCAGAAAGTGAACGTCGCACCAAGGAAAAGGAATTCGGAGAGGTTTCCCGCGAATTCCAGCGGCGTCAACGTGAGTTCCGCGAGGATCTAAACTTGCGCCAGAACGAGGAAAATGCAGCAGTTATCGAAAAAGCTAACAAGGCAATCAAGCAGATCGCGGAAGCCGAGAAATACGACCTGATTCTCCAGGATGTCGTTTGGGTTAGTCCTCGCCTGGATATTACTGAGCGTGTGATCAAGGCCCTGTCGGAAAGCAAGTAATGATTGGCCAAGGCGAGAATTCCCGTTCTCTTGCCGACATCGCCGCCCAATTGGGCGGCGATGTGCTTGGGGATGGGCAAACGTTAATTACTCAAGTTGCCACCTTGGTTTCGGCCGGAAAAAGCGATATCGCATTTCTCGCGAATCGCAAATACCGTAGTCAATTGCAGGCGACCAGGGCGGCCGCGGTTATATTGGCTCCTGATGCTGCCGATGGGTTTTCGGGGCCGCGTATTGTTACGGAGAATCCGTATGCATACTATGCCCGGGTGGCTGCTTTACTGAATCCCGCATCGGCCACGTTTGGCGGCTTCCATGCTTCAGCGACGACAGAGTCTGAGTTGCCAAAATCCGTTTCAGTTGGATCACACGTCTGCATTGGCAAGAATGTGATCATTGGCGAAGGCGTCAGTATTCATTCTGGCTGTGTAATTGGCGATGGCGTTACGATAGGCGAAGGTACTGTCCTCTATCCAAACGTTACGATCTATCATGGCTGCCGGATTGGAGTACGTGGGATCATACATTCCGGTGCGGTGATCGGTGCTGATGGTTTTGGTTTTGCACCTGATGGCAGGGAATGGGTCAAAATTCCGCAGATCGGGGTGGTGGAGATTGGCAACGATGTAGAAATCGGTGCCAATACCACGATTGATCGTGGTGCGCTGGATGACACGATAGTCGGTGATGGATGCAAAATCGATAATCTGGTCATGATCGGGCATAACTGCAACATTGGTCCGTATTCGGTAATTGCTGGCTGCACCGGCATGGCGGGGAGTACCACGTTGGGGGAGCATTGTATTCTGGGTGGTGCCTCCATGATCAGTGGCCATCTGACTCTGGCGCCAAATACGACCATATCCGGTGCTTCGACGGTGATGCGTAGTATCGTCGAGCCTGGTGGGGTATATGCGAGTGTTTTCCCGCTGGATAGCTATGAGCACTGGATGCGCAATGCCTCTCATATTCGGCGCCTGTCCAAGCTGGCGGAGCGAGTTTCCGATCTTGAGAAACAACTTAAAGAAAAACATACAGAGGGTTGATTAAATGGATATTCAAGCAATAATGGAGCATCTGCCGCACCGCTACCCGTTTCTGCTGGTCGACCGTGTGGTAGAAATTGAATTGGGCAAATCCATCCATGCCTACAAAAATGTGACGATAAATGAACCGTTTTTTGTAGGCCATTTTCCGCATCATCCGGTGATGCCGGGCGTGCTGATCATGGAGGCGCTGGCGCAGGCGGCGGGCATACTGTCATTCAAGTCGATGTCCGAGAAACCTTCGGCAGATACCGTTTTTTACTTTGCGGGCATTGATGATGCGCGTTTCAAGAAACCGGTGTTGCCGGGTGACCAACTGCATTTGCATGCCGAGATTGAGCGTCAAATGCGCGGCGTCTGGAAATTCAAGGCTGAGGCACGCGTTGATGGCCAGTTGGTTGCTGAAGCTCGTTTGATGTGCGCCCAGCGGAATCTCTAAGATGATCCATTCGACTGCCATTGTCGATTCAGGTGCCAAAATCGGCTCCAATGTCGAAATCGGCCCCTATTCCATCATCGGCCCCCATGTCGAGATTGGCGACAACACTGTCGTCGGCCCGCACACCGTGATTCGCGGCCATACCCGTATCGGGCGAGACAATCGTATTTTCCAGTTTTGTTCGCTCGGCGAGGTGCCACAGGACAAGAAATATGCCGGTGAGCCGACGCGCCTTGAAATTGGTGATCGCAACGTCATTCGCGAGTTCTGCACCTTCAATCTTGGCACCGTTCAGGATGTTGGCGTAACCAGGATCGGTGACGACAACTGGATCATGGCTTACGTGCACATCGCGCACGATTGCCAGGTGGGCAACAAGACTACCTTTGCCAACAATTCGCAATTGGCAGGCCACGTGGTTGTTGAAGACTGGGCGATCCTCGGCGGTTTTACCGGGGTGCACCAGTTCTGCCGCATTGGCGCGCATGTAATGACAGCTGTCAGCACGGTCATTTTGCAGGATGTTCCACCCTACCTTATGGCGGCTGGCAACACGGCGACGCCGTATGGCATCAACGTCGAAGGTTTGAAGCGCCGCGGGTTCACTGCCGACTCGATTACTTCGCTCAAGCGTGCATACCGCACACTTTACAAGTCCGGTTTATTGCTCGAAGAAGCCAAGAGCAAGTTGGCTGAGGACGCAAAGACCCAGCCGGATGTTCAGCGCCTTGTCGATTTTCTTGAGGTTTCCAAGCGAGGCATTATTCGCTGATATGGGCCGCGCTGTACGTATTGCCATGGTGGCAGGAGAACCCTCTGGGGATCTCTTGGCAAGCCACCTGATTGCCGCTCTCAAGGAGCGTTTGCCGGATGCCGTCTTCTTCGGGATTGGTGGGCCTAAGATGCAGGGGCACGGTTTCGATAGCTGGTGGCCGATGGAAAAGCTCTCGGTCATGGGGTATTGGGACGCACTGAAGCACTACCGGGAAATTGCCGGTATTCGCCGACAGCTGAAAAAGCGCTTGCTCGACCTGAAACCGGATATTTTTATCGGTGTCGATGCACCTGATTTCAATCTTGGGCTGGAAGGCAATTTGAAAGCTGCCGGCTTGCGCACCATCCACTATGTCAGTCCATCCATTTGGGCCTGGCGTGGCGGGCGCATCAAGAAAATTGGTCGTGCGGTCAACCGTGTTTTGGCGCTATTTCCGATGGAGCCGCCACTCTACGAAAAAGAGCGCATTCCGGTCACCTATGTCGGTCATCCGCTGGCGGACATCATTCCGATGCAAACCAGCAAGAAGGCTGTTCGCGAGAAACTGGCTCTGCCGCGTGACTATCCAATTTTCGCCATGTTGCCGGGCAGCCGCCATGGCGAACTGGAAATGATGGCGGATACCTTCGTGCAGACGGCGAAGATTATTTTTGAACGCTTCCTGCCCAACGCGATATTCGTCGTGCCGCTGGCCACCCGCGCCACGCGGCTTCAGTTTGAAGCGGCGATTTACCGCCAGCAGGCAACCGACGTGCCATTCCGGCTGCTTTTTGGCCACGCTCAGGATGCGCTTGGTGCTGCCGATGTGTCGCTGGTCGCCAGTGGTACGGCCACGCTTGAGGCGGCATTGATCAAACGGCCGATGGTCATTACCTACAAGATTGCCAAGTTGTCCTATTGGCTGATGAAACGGATGGCTTATCAACCCTACGTTGGCTTGCCCAATGTGCTGGCCGGCCGCTATGTCGTGCCGGAAATCCTGCAGGATGAGGCAACCCCGGAAAATCTGGCTGAGGCCTTGATCAAGTTGTATGAGGACAAGGAAAACGCCGAGGCTGTGGAAGAGGCGTTTACCGACATGCATTGGCAACTGCGGCAAAACACGGCTGAGAAGGCTGCCAACGCGGTCATCGAATGCCTGAACTGATCGTTCCGCCCGGCCTCGTCTGCGGCATTGACGAAGCGGGGCGTGGGCCCCTGGCGGGCACCGTGGTTGCTGCAGCGGTCATACTTGATCCACTGCGGCCGATTCCCGGCCTTAATGACTCCAAGAAACTGAGCGAAAAGAAGCGCGATGCCCTCGCGATACTGATACGCGAGCGAGCCGTGGCCTGGGCCGTAGCATCGGCTTCGGTCGAAGAAATCGACCGGCTGAACATCCTGCACGCCACCATGCTTGCCATGCAGCGCGCGGTAGCTGGTCTGGCTGTGCGGCCGAGCGCCGCGATGGTTGATGGCAATCGCTGTCCGAAGCTGGACATTCCCTGCGAAGCGGTGGTCAAGGGTGATGGCAAAATCGCCTCGATCGCCGCAGCGTCGATTCTGGCCAAGACGGTACGCGATGCCGACATGCTGGATTTGCACGCGCAATACCCGATGTACGGCTTCGACCGCCATATGGGCTATCCGACAGCGGCACATTTTCAGGCGCTGGAGGCGTACGGCGCCTCGCCAGTGCATCGCCGTAGTTTTGGACCGGTGGCAAAGCAACTCTCGCTGCTATGAAACTGATTCAGTCGCGCGACAACGTCTTTTTCAAGTCGCTGAAACGCTTGGTGGAATCCGGTCGTGAGCGCCGGAAAACGGGGCAGACATTGCTCGACGGCGTGCATCTGGTCGAAGCCTACGAGGCTGCACTTGGCCCGGTTGACACTCTGATTGTCGCTGAGTCTGCGCTCGCTGCCGGCGAGGTTGCCGCCTTTGTTGCAGGCCGGGAAACCGTGGTTCTGAGCGATGGCCTGATGCGCGATTTGGGCCTGGTTGATACACCGAGTGGTTTGCTGGCGGTGGCCAGGATGCCAACGGCGGTTACTGCGGTCAACCGGAAAAAAGAGGCAATTTTGCTCGATGGTGTTCAGGATCCCGGTAACGTCGGTACTTTGTTGCGTACGGCCGCTGCGGCCGGCGTCCAGCAAGCCTTGTTGTCGCCTGGCTGTGCTTCTGCCTGGTCGCCAAAGGTGCTGCGGGCCGGGCAGGGCGCTCACTTCGCCCTGAACATTTATGAAGATGCTGACTTGGCTGGCTTCATGGCCGACTATCAAGGCACGACGGCGGTGACTACGCTGGAGCTGGCAAGCTCGCTTTATGAAGCGCGCTGGGATGGCCCACTGGCCTGGATTTTCGGGGCTGAGGGGCAGGGCGTCAGCCCTGAATTGCAGTCAGCTGCCCAACTCAGAATTCGCATTCCGATGCCGGGCGCGGTGGAGTCGCTCAATGTGGCGGCCGCCGCGGCGATTTGCCTTTTTGAGGCCTTGCGCCGCAAGCTTTAGTAGCCACCAACACGCCGAAAACTACTCGCGCAGCTTGAGTTCCTGCAGGATGGTGGTGGAGATTTCCTCGATCGATTTGGTCGATGAATCCAGCCAGCGGATACCTTCACGGCGCATCATCTTTTCGGCTTCGGCAATCTCGTAACGACAATTGGCCAGCGAGGCGTACTTGCTGCCGGCGCGGCGTTCTTCGCGGATTTGCGTCAGGCGCTCGGGCTGAATGGTC
Source organism: uncultured Rhodocyclaceae bacterium (assembly GCA_907163225.1). Classification (GTDB taxonomy): domain Bacteria; phylum Pseudomonadota; class Gammaproteobacteria; order Burkholderiales; family Rhodocyclaceae; genus Azonexus. Next base: position 390,338 of record OU015322.1, read on the forward strand.
AGGCCGAACAGCTTGGGGCGATGCTTTTCAAGGGTGCTCGGCAGGCGGCCACGGTCGAAGTCTTCAGGAATCAGCGGGAAATTGGCGGCTTTTAGGCCGAACTGCATGGCCAGATAAAGCGAGGTCGGCGTCTTGCCGCAGCGTGACACGGCCACCAAAATCACGTCGGCCTCTTCGAGATCGCGGTCGGTGATCCCGTCGTCGTGAGCCAGCGTGTAGTTGATCGACTCGATGCGTTTCTTGTACTCCGAACTCTCGGCCGAGCCGTGCGACCGACCGACGGTGTGGTTCGATTGCCGGCCAAGTTCGGCTTCCAGTGGCGACAGGAAAGAGTCGAAGTAGGACAGGCAGAAGGCGTCAGACTGGTGAACGAGGTTCGACAGTTCGGGGTCGATCAGCGTCGTGAAAACAATCGGACGCATGCCGTCGGCTTCGCCTTGCGCGTTGATACGGGCAACCGCTTCCTGGGCTTTCTCAAGCGTTTTGAGAAAGGGGATGCGGATCTGCTTGAACTCGATGTCCTCGAACTGGGTCATCAGGCTGTGTCCGAGGGCTTCGACGGTGAGGCCGGTGCCGTCGGACACGAAAAATACGGTGCGTTTGATAGTGGTAGGCATCCCGCAATTTTAACCGCTGTTACGCAGACCGGAAGCCACACCGTTGATCGAGAGGTGGATGCCGCGCGCCACGCGCTCGTCGGTTTCGCCGGCGCGGTGGCGCTTGAGCAATTCGACTTGCAGGTGATTGAGCGGGTCCATGTAGGGCGAGCGCAGTTGGAGCGAGCGCTTGAGCATGGGGTTGTCGGCGAGGAAATTGTCCTGTTCGAGAATGGCCAGCAGGTGCTTTCTGGTCAGTGCCCATTCGGCCTTGATCTGGCTGAAGATGCGGTCGCGCAATTCGACATCGGCGACCAGCTCGGCATAGCGCGAGGCGATGGCGAGATCGGTCTTGGCCAGCACCATGTCCATGTTCGAGAGCAGGCTCTGGAAGAAGGGCCAGGATTTGACCATGCGGCGCAGCGTCGTCATGCCGTCAGGGTTGGCCGCCAGATAGCCGTCGACCGCTGCACCGAAGCCGTACCAGCCCGGCAGCATCAGGCGGCATTGTGCCCAGCTGAAAACCCAGGGAATGGCGCGCAGGTCTTCAATTGCCTCTGAAGCCTTGCGTGAAGCCGGGCGGCTGCCGATATTGAGCAGGGCGATTTCGGAAACCACTGTCGATTGGCGGAAATAGGTAGTGAACCCCGGCGTTTCATAGACCAGGCCGCGATAGGCGTTGAAGGCGCGTAGCGACAGTTCGTCCATCACGGTGTGGAACTGCTCGGCAGGCTCGACCTTGTTTTCGTGGTCGGTCAGGCTGGCTTCCAGCGTCGCGGCGAGCAGCACTTCGAGGTTGCGGCGGCCGGTGTCGGCGTTGCCGTACTTGGTCGAAATGACTTCGCCTTGCTCGGTCAGGCGGATCTGGCCGGAAACGGCACCCGCCGGCTGGGCAAGGATGGCGTGGTAGGTCGGGCCACCGCCGCGACCAACCGAGCCGCCGCGGCCGTGGAACAGGCGCAGGCGAACGCCGTGCTGCTTGAAGACCTGGGCCAATTCGATTTCGGCCTTGTAGAGTTCCCAGCCCGAGGTCAGGAAGCCGCCGTCCTTGTTGGAATCGGAGTAGCCGAGCATGACTTCGTGCTCGTTGCCGCGGCCGGCGATCAGTTCGCGGTAGGTCGGGATGGAGAAGACGCCAGCCATCGTCGCCGCGCTCTTCTGCAAGTCTTCGATGGTTTCGAAGAGCGGGATGATATTGACGTCGAGCTGCGGCTTGGTGCCGGGCAGCAAGAGGCCGGATTCCTTGAGCAGCAGGGCGAGTTCGAGCAGGTCGGAGACGCCGTCGGTCTTCGAGATGATGCAGTTGGGCAGGGCAGCGGCGCCGTATTTGGCGCGCAGTTCGCGGGCGGCGAAGAAAATTGCCAGCTCGCCTTGCGTTTCTTCCGAATAGCTAAGGTACGGCGAGTAAAGCGGGCGTGGGGTGGCGATTTCTGCGGTCAACAGAGAAATTCGCTCAATTTCGGAAAGTGCTTCGTAATCCGGGCAGCGGCCTGCGCCAGCGAGCAGTTCGGCGACGCTGCGGGCATGGACTTCGGAGTTCTGGCGAAGGTCGATCGGGGCGAGATGGAAGCCGAAAATCTGCACGCCGCGCATTAGCCGGCGCAGACGGCCGCCGGCCAGATTGCGGCTACCGTTCAATTTCAGCGAATTGGCCAGCACCTTGAGGTCGGCGCGCAGGGCCTCCGGCGTTGCATAGGGCTCGGCGCTGCCGATTTCATGGCGGACGGGTTCGACCTGATCCAGCACGCGGGCCGTGGCGGCGAGGCGGGCATAAATGCCGGACAGGGCGCGGCGGTATGGCTCGTCGGCGCGTTGTGGCGAGTGGTCGGTCGAGTGCTCGGCGAGCGCCAGCAGTTCCGGCGTGACCTTGACCAGCAGGTCGGAGAGCGGCAGTTCGCCGCCCAGTTCGTGGATTTCTTCGAGGTAATGATTCAGCGCAGCAGCCGATTGCAGGCGCAGGGCTTCGCGCAGGATTTCAGCCGTCACGAAAGGGTTCCCGTCGCGGTCGCCGCCGATCCAGCTACCGACACGGAAGAAGGGCGGCAGCGCCCATTGGGTATCCGGGTAGCGCTTCTGCAATTGCTGCGTCGCCTGGATGTAAAGGCGCGGCAGTTCGGTGAAGAAGGTTTCCTTGAAGTAGGTGATGCCGTTCTTGACCTCGTCGAGCACCTTCAGGCGCACTGGACGGAGCATGCGCGACTGCCACAGGGTGAGGATGGAATTGGCCAGAGCGAGATCGTTCTCGGCCGCCTCTTCCGGCGTCATCTGCAGGCGTTCGCGCTGGTCGAGCAGGCGGGCAAGATCGCGATGATTGCGGATCAGGCTTTGGCGCTGGACTTCGGTCGGATGAGCGGTGAGCACCGGGGCAACGACGGCGTGCGCGAAGAAGTCGGCGATGGCTTCCGGCGACACTGCTGCGGTCGACAGGGAATCCAGGGCAAAAATCAGACTGCCTTCGCGCGGCGGCGAGCCGGCCAGGTCGTGGGCGCGACGCCGGCGGATGTGGTGCTCGTCCTCGGCGATGTTGGCCAGTTGCAGGAAGTAGCTGAAGGCGCGGACGACGGCCTGCGTCGTGTCGCGCGGCAGCGGGTCGAGCAGGGCGGCGAGTTCGTTGCGGGCGGCCGGGTCGCCGTCGCGGGCGAAACGCACGGCGGTCTGGCGGACGCGCTCGACAATGTCGTAAACCGATTCGCCCTCTTGCTCTCGCACGGTGTCGCCGAGAATGCGGCCGAGGAGACGGATGTCGTCGCGGAGGGGTTCGTCTTTATTGTTGTCGAGCGCGGGTTGCTGCATTTAGTGTTTCCTGACGAGGAGTACGGAGGCTTCGGAAAGCCTGGCAAGTTGTTCGGCGACCGAGCCGAGAAGGATTGTAGCCAAACCGCGCTGGCCATGGCGGCCGATGACGATCAGATCGACATGGAGTTCCCTGGCTTTTTCGGCAATCGTTTCAGACACGCGGCGCTTGAGCGCTTCGAGCAGGATTGTATCGGTGTCGATATCGGCGGCATCCTTCAACGCGTTGTCGAGTAGTTGTTGGCCGGCTTGACGAAGATTACTGACAGCCGTATTGGCGCTACCCATGTCGAGCATTGCATGGCCATGCATGTTGAGCAGAATTTCATCGACGACATGGACGATGTGGAGCTTCGCCTGACTGGTTCTGGCAATGTGGACAGCTTCTGTCAGCGCGCTGCGTGAGGTTTCGCTATCGTCGATGGCGACAAGGATATTTTTGTACATGGCAGATCTCCAGGCGGTTGAGTGAAATGGACTACCCCAAAACATAGCGTAACGAAATATTTTCTCGATGCCATGTGGGGAGTTCCCGAAGTCTGCAGGGCGTTCGGCATGCGCCAAACGCCCTGTGGAGACATTAGTGGAAATGCACCTCGTCACGACCTTCGACCGGCGCAGCCAGATTGGCGCCAAGAACGCGCGACATCAAGGTTACCAGCGCCACGATGCCAACGAAGGTTCCGAGCCACATCAGGCCATCCGGATTGATCACAATCGGACCCGCGGCGGTCTTCAAGGCCGCAGCTGCAGCGACCGCAGGCTTGACGTAGGCCGGAACGATGCCGGGGAACACGTAAGTCCACAGCATGTGCAGGATGCCGACGATGATCGCAAGGAAGATCGAGTGCTTGAAGGTGAAGCGGAAAATCTCCGATTCACGACCGACCAGGCCGGTAGCGCCGGTTGCCACGGCAATAGACTGCGGCGAAATCATCTTGCCGCAAACGCCGCCGCAGGTATTGGCCGACATCGTGATGACCGGATCGATCGCGAGCTTTTCGGCGGTGACCGCCTGAAGCTTGCCGAACAAGGCGTTCGTCGAGGTGTCGGAACCCGTCATGAACACCCCCAGCCAGCCAAGCAGCGCGGCAAAGAAGGGGAAGGCAACGCCGGTTTCGGCAAAGGCGTAGCCCAGCGTAATCGCCATGCCGGAGAAGTTCATGATGTAGGCAAAACCGAGAATGGTCGCAATCGTCACGATTGGCCATTTCAGGGTCTTCAGCGTATCGCCGGCGACACCGATGGCGGTTTTGAGCGAGGCGCCCATGACCATGATGGAGAAGAACCAGGCGAACAGGATGGCCGTACCGGCAGCACTCAGGAAGTTGAAGTTATAGACGGCCGCTTTCGGCTTGCCAATCTGGTCGATCACCATCTTGTCCAGACCGGAAATCGGCATGGCATAGTCAAAAACCAGCTTGGTCATCTGATTCAAAGCCTGATTGACCGGCTTGATACCCCAGGCGCAGACGAACAGCGACAGGATGATGAACGGAGCCCAGGCGCGGAAAATCTGACCGCCAGTGAATTTGAGTTCCTGCTTGCCAAGGCTCTTCGGTTCATCCGGAAAATGCCAGGATTCCTTCGGATGCCAGAACTTGAGGAAGATCACCGTGCAGATGATGGAAGCCAGCGAAGCGACGATGTCCGGAAGCAGCGGGGCGGTAATCGGCGAATTGGCAGAAATGAATTGGGCAATGGCAAACGAACCGCCACTGACGAAACAGGCCGGCCAAACTTCCCAACCCTTTTTCCAGCCAGCCATGACGACGACCAGATAGAGCGGGATGAAGACGCTGATCAAGGGCAGGGTGCGGCCGACCATCTGGCTCAGTGCAAAGTCGGGAATGCCCGCGACCTGACCACCGACGACGATAGGAATGCCGATGGCACCCCAGGCGACGGGCGCCGTATTGGCCAGCAGGCAGATACACGCTGCGTAGAGCGGATTGAAGCCCAGACCGGCCAGCATAGCAGCGGTAATCGCCACCGGCGTGCCGAAGCCAGCCGCGCCTTCGATGAAGGCGCCGAAGGAGAAGGCAATCAGCAGCGCCTGCAGGCGACGGTCATCCGAAATGGAAGCCAGCGAGTTCTTGATCACCTCAAACTGTCCGGTTTTCACCGACATGTTGTAGATGAAGAGCGCGGTGATAACGATCCAGCATACCGGGAAGAGGCCGAACGCACCGCCGTACAACGTGGATAGTGCAGCCAGATCAACCGGCATCTTGTAAACCAGCACGGCGATGAGAATCGCCAAGCCGGTACCGCCCATGGCCGCAAACTGGCCTTTCATGCGCTTGATTGCGAGCGCCCAGAACAGGAAAAAGATCGGTATGGCCGCGACAAGCGCGGACAACGCGATATTTCCCAATGGATCAACGTTCATTTGCCACATGAATAGATTACCTCCAGAATACTGGATGACGATGCTGCTCGCAGCTGTCGGGGCTGCGAGGGCATATCATCGAAAAATCGGCGACTAAAAGTCGGGAATCGACGTCAGGTCAGTCAGGTGCTAGGCGAGTTTATTAACTCGAATGCCCTGCTGATTTCATAGGGTTAGCGCTCTATTTCGGCCCAGTGCAAGTCCCCCTTGCGATTGGGCTTTCTTTTGTCTAGCACGTCACGGCGTTCTCCTTTCGACTGCACTCCTCAAGGAGGTATGCGACGGACCGATAGGTGCGCCCGGTTTCCGCAGTCAGGCCGATTTCGCAGGTGCGGTTGGTTGAGACGCCGCAGGCGCAACTGGCCGGCGATTTGCCAAACGACTCGTCGTGAATTTTGCGCAAGGCGTGCTGATTGAGTTCCGGTACAACAAAGCCGCGATCGCCGCCAAAGCCGCAGCAGGTGACACCGGCGGATTCGATGATTTCCTCGACGCAGGCAGCGACGACCGTTTTCAGCTTGGCGTCGGAACCGGTGCGGCGAACGCTGCAATTGACGTGCAAGGCAACCGGCCCGGCTTGTTTGGTCAGATACAGACGGGGCAGCAAGGCGTCATGGGCGAACTCATGAAAATCGTAAAGTTTGAGTCGGCCAGCCAGGCGCTCGATCATGCGGGTCGAGCAGGCGCTGGCATCCATGATCACCGGGTAGCGACCATTTTCGCTGGCTTTCATCAGCGCCGCTTCCAGTGTGTTCGACATTGCGTCGGCTTCTTCCGCCATGCCTTTGCTGGCCAGCGTCTGGCCGCAGCACAGCTTGTCGAAACCTTCGGGCAGGCGCGGGGCGTAGCCGGCGCGGGTCAGCAACTCGATGATGACATCGCCGAGCTGGGCTTCGCCGGGGGTCGAGGGGCCAAAAATTCGGCCACCGCAGGTCGGAAAATAGACGACCGGATCGCCTTGCGTGGTGCGCGTGACAGGTGATTTGCCAGCGTACGGCATGTTTTTCTTCCAGGCGCCGCCGGAGACTCGGCCGAGGAATTTGTCGCCGAGGACGCCGGATACGGCGTGGCCGACCGTCAGGCCAAGGCGCGAGGCGTTAACCAGTGTGCCGAAATTGTTGCCCGTCCAGGCGTTGACCGCACGTGCCGTGTCACCAAGCTGGCGACCACGCAGGCGGCGGGTCAGGTCAGCTACGTTGATGCCCACTGGGCAGGCGGTTGAGCACAGGCCACAGGCGGCGCAGGTGTCGAGTCCCATGTAGGCGTAGTCGGCACCGATGCTGCCGGCCGGCTCGCCAACGGCGGCGCGGCGCGATAGCTCACGGACGCTGACGATGCGCTGCCGAGGCGACAGGGTCAGGCGGTGCGACGGACAGAGCGGTTCGCAGAAACCACACTCGATGCAGCGGTCGACGATGTCTTCGGCGGCCGGCATCGGCTTGAGGTTTTCAAGGTGCGCGGCCGGATTGTCGTTGAGGATGACGCCTGGATTGAGGCGGTTTTCAGGATCGAACAAAGCCTTGATGCGACGCATCAGCTCAGCCGCGTCCTTGCCCCACTCCATTTCGACAAAGGGCGCCATGTTGCGGCCGGTGCCGTGCTCTGCCTTCAGGGAGCCGTCGTATTTGGTCACGACGAGATCGACAATGTCGTCCATGAAGCGGGCGTAGCGGTCGATCTCGGCCTGGTCGCCAAAATCCTGCGTGAAAACGAAGTGCAGGTTACCCTCCAGCGCATGGCCGAAAATGATGGCTTCGTGGTAGCCGTGGTGGCGGAGCAGGGTTTGCAGATCGAGTGTCGCATCGGCCAGCGACGCAATCGGGAAGGCGACGTCCTCGATGATGACGGTGGTGCCTGTCTTGCGCATCGCGCCGACCGAGGGAAAGGTGCCCTTGCGGACTTTCCAGTACATCTCGCAGGTGGCTGGATCGGTTGAGAAAACCATCGGTTCGACGGTGGCGACGCCGTGCATCGCGGCATGAACCTTTGAAATTCGCTCATTTATCCCGTCGACCGTAGCAGACCGCACTTCAATCAACAGCGCTGCGGCGTCGTCGCCCAATTGGCGCATGATGGCCGGCAGGCCCGGCTTGTTCTCGACTGAGCGCAGCGCCGGTCGGTCGAGCAACTCGACGGCGGAAACCGGTTGCGGTTTGAGGCGGATGACCGCTTCGCAAGCGCTGCGAATGTCCGGGAAAAAAACCAGCGCGCTGGCCTTGAAGGGGTCTTCGGGCACCGTGTTGTAGGTGATCCGCGAAATAAACCCGAGCGTGCCTTCCGAGCCAATCATCAGGTGCAGCAGGATGTCGATCGGGTCTTCGTAATCAACCAGCGCATTGAGGCTGTAGCCGGTGGTGTTCTTGATCTTGAACTTGTGGCGAATGCGGTCGGCGAGCGTGGCGTTGTCGCGGGTGTCGCGTCCCATGCGCTCCAGTTCGCCGAGGAGGACGGCGTGGGATTTTGAAAAAGCATCCTTGCTCAGTGCGTTTTCGGTGTCGAGCACGCTGCCATCTGCAAACATGACACGCATGCCGGCCACTGTCCGGTAGCTGTTCTGGGCTGTGCCGCAGCACATGCCGGAGGCGTTGTTGGCGGCGATGCCGCCGATTTTGCAGGCGTTGATCGACGCCGGATCGGGGCCGATTTTTTTGCCGAATGGCGCCAGGCGGCGATTGACTTCACCACCGATGATGCCGGGGCCAACCTTGACCTGACTGGCGTCGGCGTTGATCTCGCAGGTGGCGAAACCTTCGCCGATGAGGGCGAGGATGCCGTCGGTGATGGCTTGGCCGGAGAGGCTTGTTCCAGCTGCCCGGAAGGTGACCGGGGTGCTGGTTTGCTGGGCTGTCTCCAGAACTGCCTGAAGTTCGCTTTCTGATTCGATGACGGCAATGACCTGCGGGGTCAGGCGGTAGAAACTGGCGTCTGTTCCGTATGCAAGCAGTCTCAGCTCATCGGTGATGACCTGGGTTTCCGGGAGGTGCTGGCGGAGTTGCTGGATGAGCTGGCTCATGGGATTGTCTCGGGTTTGTTATTTGGTTTTGCTTGCTTTTGCTTCGCCTAAGCAGATCAAAGGCGACTCTGGGTTGATGCTCGACGCTTGTGGCTTCGATGAGCTTGGAGTTCCGCCCTGCTGGCGGGCGTACTTTCTTTTGTGTGGCCAAAAGAAAGTAGCCAAAGAAAAGGCCACCCCTCGGTCGGTGCCGGCTGCGCCGGTTCCCTGCGCTACTCGAAACGCCGGGCGGCTGCGGAACTCGGGGCTTTGCCCCTCAAACAGTCCTCGCCGACCGCTCCCGGCGTTCCTGCGTTGCTCGGCACCTCCCAAGGGGCCCGGTATGGCGTCCATGGTTAGGCAGGGAATTTCGTTTTTTGGCTTTTTTCCCGGTTGACCGTGACAGTCAAATTCTTTGCTGCCGGTTCGTCGCGAGACGCTTTTCGGGCCCCTTGAGAGGCACTGAGCAACGCAGGCTGGCCGGGGGGTTTCGGCTTGCCATGTCTGAGCCGAAGGCGAGTTCCGGCAAGCCGCCCGGCCTGCCGAGTAGCGCAAGGTACCCCGAAGGGGCGCCGACCCAGGGGTCGCCTTTTCTTTGGCTACTTTCTTTTGGCGAAGCAAAAGAAAGTACGCCCGCCAGCAAGGCGGAGCCCCAAGCTTGTTCCAGTGAACAAACATCAGCCTCGTTCCCGCAACATGTCCCGCAACCGTTTGGGTGCCGGCTTCAACGGCACGCGCACCGATGTCCACCCGCCTTGCTTTGCCGGCATCAGCCACCTGAATCGACTTCCCAACCAGGTCACTGCGCCGTACAACGCAGGCGAGCGATAGACCGCCGCCCATCCCCGCCAGATCGAAGTCACCAAGCGGCTATAACCCGCCCCCTGTCCGCGCATCGCCGGGTTGGCGTGCGGCGCGCTGTAAGACTCTTCGCGCAAACGCATCAGCAATTCTGGGATAGGTATCTTCACCGGGCAAACCTCACCGCAGGCCCCGCACATCGATGAGGCCGAGGCCATGTTCGCCGTGGCTTCCAGGCCCAGTAAATGCGGCGAGATGATCTTGCCGATCGGGCCGGGATAGGTCGTGCCGTAGGCATGGCCACCGATGCGGGTATAGACCGGGCAGTGGTTCATGCAGGCGCCGCAGCGGATGCATTGCAGGGTCTTGCGCAGTTGCTCGTCGGCGTAGGCTTGCGTTCGGCCATTGTCGAGCAGCACCAGATGAACTTCGGTCGGGCCGTCCTTCTCACCCGGCTTGCGCGGCCCGGAGATCATGTTGAAGTAGGTCGAGATGTTCTGGCCGGTTGCCGAGCGCGTGAGCAAAGACAGCAGCGGCGGAACGTGTGCCAGTTTCTCGACAACCTTTTCGATGCCGGTGATGGCAATATGGACCGGCGGTGCGGTTGTGCTCAGGCGACCGTTTCCTTCATTTTCAACCAGGCACAGCGTGCCGGTTTCGGCCACGGCCATGTTGACGCCGGACAAGCCGATATCGGCCACCAGAAATTTCTCGCGCAGGACGCGGCGGCCGATCTGGATCAGTTCATCGACGTTGTCGGTGTAATCGACGCCCGGCACCTTCTCGTTGAACAGGCGGGCGATTTCTTCCTTGGTCTTGTGGATCGCCGGCATGATGATGTGCGATGGCTTTTCGCCGGCCAACTGGACGATGTATTCGCCCATGTCCGACTCCATCGCGTCAATGCCAGCGGCTTCGCAGGCGTGGTTCAGCTCGATTTCCTCGCTGACCATCGACTTGCCCTTGACCATCAGCTTCGCCGAATGCGCTTTGCAGATGCCGAGGATGATGGCATTGGCTTCGTCCGGCGTTTCCGCCCAATGCACCTGGATACCGTTGCGCGTCAGGTTTTCCTCCAGCTGCAGCAACAGGGCAGGCAGTTTGCCGAGGTTGTACTGGCGAATCTGCTCGCCTAGCGTGCGCAGGGTTTCCAGCTCTTCCGGGCTGGGGAACTGGGCGGCTCGCTTGGTGATCAGAAAATCCATCGCGCCACGGAAACTCTGGCGCAGGAAGGGGTTTTCGACGACATCCTTTGCCCGTGCCCGGAAGCCCTCGGTGGGCATGAAGTTCAAGTTATGCTCGCTCATGCTTCGTCTCCGATCAGCAGGACCACCAGTTCTTTCGGGCCATGTGCGCCATAGGCCAGCGTCACCTGAATGTCGGCCGTTTTCGACGGGCCGGAGATGAGCAGGGCGTTGGTTGGCAGACCATTGGCCCAGCCTTCGCGCTGCATCACCTCATAAAAGGTGTTGTGGATCGTTGCGGCATCAAGCAGCACGATGTGTACCGGTGGCACCAGCGACATCAGGCGCGGTTCGTCGGCGTCGGGCCAGAGCACCAGGGTGCCGGTTTCAGCAATTGCACAACGGGCTGAAGTCAGGCTGGCCGGGATGTCGCGGAACATTTCGGTCTTCCAGTCTTCGATAGGCACGTCGTAGGCCCGACACTCGACGTCACTTGGCGAAAGTTCGTTGATGGCCCGTTGACCGTGGGCAGTGCCCGGCGCCACGAGTAGTTTGGCGATCTGTTTGGCAGTGAGTACCTCCCAAAGCTTTTGTAACCAGCTTGCCTGGGTTACGGCATAAACCTCGGCGTGGGCCAGTTCGATGCAACTGCGAAACCGGCTCGCCTTGTCGGCCGTACTTTCCTGGTTGCGATGGGTTTCATACCAACTGGCCACGTCGGGGTCAGCCTTGGGCAGAACCGGGGCGGCGTTCAGCTTGGCAAGGATGCGATCACGGGCGTTCATTTGGCGGTCCTCCGCAACAAGAAGCTGGCAATGTGCTCACCTGGCAGGCTGGGTGTCTTGCGGCCATCCTGCTCATCCTTCCACGCTGCGTGGCCAAGTATATTCATCAGGCAACCACAGTCGGCGCTGACGACGCGCTCGGCGCCGGTGGCCTTGAGCGACTTGAGCTTGTCTTCAACCATTGCTCCGGAAATTTCCGGTTGTTTTACCGAGAAAATGCCGCCAAAACCGCAGCATTCCGACTCATGATCCTGTTGCGCAACGGTCACGCCATTGAGGCTGCCCAGCAGCGTCCGTCCGGTCAGATGAACGCCCATTTCGCGGCGGGCCGAGCATGAGGTGTGCAGCACGACGGTACAGTCGGCGCCCTTGTCTTCAGGCTGGTAGCCCAGCACGTGGACCAGGAATTCAGTGAATTCAAAGATGCGCGCCGACAGCGCTACGGCCTGTGCCGAGCGAACCGGGTCAGCCTCGAACAGGGTGGGGTAGTGGTGTTTCATCATCCCGGCACAGGAGCCGGAGGGCACCACGACTGGCCAGTTGTTCGGGAACAGGCTCAATTGCAGCGCAGCAACCTTGCGCGCCTCGTCCCGAAAACCACTGGTAAATGCCGGTTGACCGCAGCAAGTCTGTTCGTCAGGAAAGTGAACCCGGATGCCCTCGCGCTCAAGCAGGGTGATGGCATCCATCCCGGCGCCGGGAAAGAACTGGTCGACCACGCAGGTTGCAAAAAAGTAAACGTCGGTTGGCCGTGGTGCTGCGGATTCCGCTAAGTTCATTTTGTCTCCAGTGTGAATTATTTTACGGTTAAATGGTAAGACCAATGCTTCAACTATCGAAAATTTACGTTAATACCGTTACTTAGTCAATAAAGTAAGGGAATATCCTATACTTGCACTTTGCCGATTCGGTGATTAAAATGCAGTGGTCTTACCAATCATGCTGAGCGCCATGCCCCTCAATAAAGTTCAGGTTCCGCGTATTTCTGATGCCGTCGCTTCGTCGCTGGAGCGCCGCATTCTTGAAGGCTCCTTGAAGCCGGGCGACCGCCTGCCTCCGGAGCGCGAACTGGCGACCGAATTCGGTGTTTCACGACCATCGCTGCGCGAGGCGATTCAGAAGCTGGCTTCCAAGGGGATGGTGCAGAGTCGTCAGGGTGGTGGTACGTACATCACCAATGCGCTCGAATCGACGTTCTTCGACCCTTGGCAGGACATGATGGGCAGCCATCCCAATTTGCGCGAGGACATGCTCGAGTTTCGTCGCATGATCGAAGGCCAGGCTGCCGAATGGGCTGCCGAGCGTGCCACCGAGGCAGACCTGACGCGCCTCGATCAATGTTTCTCAACCTTGACGGCTACCTATGCGCACGAAAACATGGATCAGCGTTCAGACGCCGACATTGCATTTCACCAGGCTGTCGGCGAGGCCAGCCACAATGCCTTGCTCGGGCACTTATCGTCCGCATTGCTCCGTCTGATGCACGACAATATCCGGCTGAATCTCGGTGAACTGAAGACACTGCCCGCTGCGGATGTACTGCTCAAGAACCAGCATGCGGCCATTTTCGACGCGATCATCGCCCGCAAGCCGCAGGCCGCTCGCGCCGCTGCCGAAACACACATAGATTTTGTCCGTGAAACCCTGGCGCAAACCCTGCGTAGCGTTGCACGCCGCGAAACGGCTGCCCGTCGCCTCAGCCCCGATTTTTCCGAATCCACTTTCTGATTTTCAATTTGACCCCTTAGTAAGGAAGCCCCATGGAACCGCTCGTCCTACCTTTCGAAAAACTCCGAATGAACGACGTCGACAAAGTCGGCGGCAAGAACTCTTCTCTTGGTGAAATGATCAGCCAGCTCGCCGATACCGGCGTGCGCGTGCCGGGCGGTTTTGCCACCACGGCGCAGGCTTACCGCGATTTTCTGGCGCAGTCCGGCCTTGATGCCAAGATCAATGGCGTGCTCGATGTGCTCGATGTCGATGATGTGAACACCCTGGTCAAGACCGGTGCCGAGATCCGTCAGTGGATCATGGACACACCGTTCCCGATGGAACTGACCATCGCCATCACCGAGCAGTACCAGCGCCTGGTGGCCGATTCGACCACCGACATGTCCTTCGCCGTGCGCTCTTCCGCCACTGCCGAAGACTTGCCGGATGCTTCCTTCGCCGGTCAACAGGAAACTTTCCTAAATATCGTCGGCCTGGAAAACATCCTGCACGCCATCAAGGAAGTCTTCGCCTCCCTGTACAACGACCGCGCCATTTCCTACCGCGTGCACAAGGGCTTCGTCCATGCCGACGTCGCCCTGTCGGCCGGTATCCAGCGCATGGTTCGCTCCGACAAGGGCGCAGCCGGCGTGATGTTCACGCTCGACACCGAATCCGGCTTCCGTGATGCCGTCTTCGTGACCTCCAGTTACGGCCTCGGCGAAACCGTCGTTCAGGGCGCTGTCAATCCGGACGAGTTCTACGTTCACAAACCCATGCTGGCTGCTGGCAAGCACGCCGTCGTGCGCCGCAACCTCGGTTCCAAGATGATCAAGATGACCTTCTCGGCCGAGAAGGTAGCTGGCAAGTCGGTCGTCACCGAGGAAGTCGAGGAGTCCCTGCGTCACCAGTTCTCGCTCAATGACGCCGAAGTCATGGAGCTGGCCCGCTACGCCATGATCATTGAAAAGCACTACGGTCGTCCGATGGACATCGAGTGGGGCAAGGACGGTATCGACGGCAAGCTCTACATTCTGCAGGCCCGCCCGGAAACCGTGCAGTCGCAGGCTGGCGCTGGCAAGGTCGAGAAATTCAAGCTCAAGTCCTTCTCCAAGGTGCTCGCCTCCGGCCGTGCCATTGGCCAGAAGATCGGTGTCGGCCCGGTCCGCATCGTCAAGGATCCGAAGGAAATGGACCAGGTCAGGCCGGGTGACGTGCTCGTCGCCGACATGACCGACCCGAACTGGGAACCGGTGATGAAGCGCGCTTCGGCCATCGTCACCAACCGTGGCGGCCGGACCTGCCACGCCGCCATCATCGCTCGCGAACTGGGCATCCCGGCCATTGTCGGTTGCGGTGACGCGACCGAAACGCTGACCGAAGGCGAAATCGTGACAGCGAGCTGCACGGAAGGCGATACCGGCCACGTCTATCGCGGCAGCCTCGATTTCGAGATCACCTCGCGTGACATCTCGGCCATGCCGGACGTCCCGGTCAAGGTGATGATGAACGTCGGCAACCCGGAACTGGCCTTCGAATTTGCCCAGTTGCCGAACGCCGGCGTTGGTCTGGCCCGCGTCGAGTTCATCATCAACAACGTCATCGGCATCCACCCGAAGGCCATCCTCGACGTCGAGCGCCTGCCGGCTTCGAAGCGCGAGGAAATCAAGCGTCGCGCCCGTGGCTACGCTTCGCCGAAGGAATTCTTCGTCGAGAAGCTGGTTGAAGGCGTCTCCACGATCGCCGCCGCCTTCTGGCCGAACCCGGTCATCGTCCGCCTCTCCGACTTCAAGTCCAACGAGTACCGCAAGCTGCTCGGCGGCGAACTCTACGAGCCGGAAGAAGAAAACCCGATGCTCGGCTTCCGTGGCGCCTCGCGTTACATTGCCCAGTCCTTCCGTGACTGTTTCGAGATGGAATGCCGCGCCATGAAGAAGGTCCGCGAAGAAATGGGCCTGACCAACGTGCAACTCATGGTGCCGTTCGTCCGTACCGTCGGCGAAGGCCAAGGCGTCGTCGATCTGCTGGCCGAGCATGGCCTCAAGCAGGGCGAGAACGACCTCAAGCTCATCATGATGTGCGAAATCCCGTCCAACGCCCTGTTGGCCGACGACTTCCTCAAGATCTTCGACGGCTTCTCGATCGGCTCCAACGACCTGACCCAGCTGACGCTCGGCCTCGACCGCGACTCCGGACTCGTCGCCAACCTCTTCGACGAACGCGACCCGGCCGTCAAGATGCTGCTGGCCATGGCCATCGCCGCCGCCAACAAGGCCGGCAAGTACATCGGCATCTGCGGCCAGGGCCCGTCCGACCACCCCGACCTGGCCGAATGGCTGATGGATCAGGGCATCAGCAGCATCTCGCTGAACCCGGACACCGTGGTCGATACCTGGACGCAGCTGGCGAACCACAAGAAGGCCTGATTCTGTTTTGACCGTACTTGCTGCGGTCAACTGGAAAAAACAGCCAAAATTGAAAAGCCGGGGAAGCCCGGCTTTTTTTCGTCCACAAAATACCCGTAAGGTCAACCGAAAAAAGCAGCGAAAAAAGAATAGGCCCAGTTTTCCTTGTCTTCTCATTTTTCGCTTTCGTATCGTCAAATGCTTCCGTGCCCGGAGAGCCAGAAATTTTGGCTAAATCTTTACGTTTTTGCGCTTAGCCCTAAAGTTTTGCGGCCAAATGTCGGTAATAAGTTGATAGGCCGTAATCACAACAATTTCAGCGCTTTCGACGACGTAACCCGGGCGCTTCAAGGGGATTTTTTTGGGGCAACAAACCCGTTCCGATAGCGAGTCAATTCTGCGGGTATTGCTGCTGGAGGCGGTCGACCGTGATGGTCAGCGTTTGCTGGATGCGCTTCGCGGTGGTGGGCATAACCTTTATTCCCGTCGCTTGGCGCTGCGCAGCGAACTTGAAGAGGCATTGCGCTGCGAGACGTGGGATGTCGTTTTGCTCAGTTGCTCGCTGCCTGGTTTTCCACCGGAGTCAGCCGTTGAATTGCTCCTGGAATTCGCTCCTGGCATCCCGGTCATCCTGACCGTAGACCGTGGCTCGCTGGAATTTCCTTTTGCGCTGCTTGAAAACGGGGCTTGTGATTTTGTTTTCAAGAGCAACCCGACACGCCTCCTTGCTGTCATCGAACGTGAGTGCACCAAGGTTCAGCTTTCGTACGAACAGCATCAGGCATTGGTCAGCGCGGACAATATTGATGGCATCGACGAGGGTGTGGCGCGCTTTTTCCAGTTGGCCAGCAATATTCCCGAGTGCTACTGGCTGCTGGATGCGGAAACTTGGAACGTAACCTACGTCAGCAAAGGCTATGAGCAGATTTGGGGACGCTACGTTGAAGCGCTTTACGCGGATCGCAAGGATTGGCTGAACTATGTGCTCGAAGATGACCGGGCCAGGGTCGTCGCCCAAATGCACGAAAACCGGATGGGCGGACTGGACATCAAATTCCGCGTCCAGCGCCCGGGTGAAGGTCTGCGCTGGCTGCATGCGAGGAATTTCCCGGTGCGAAACGAGGAGGGTGCGATTGTCAGCGTCGGTGGTGTGGCCAGCGACATCACCAGCCTGCTTGCCGACAAGTGGAAAGCACCTTATTTTGCTCATTTTGACGCGTTGACCGCGTTACCCAACCAGTTGATGTTCTACGATCAGGTGCACCGCCTGATTTCCTTGTCGAAGCGAAATGATCTGCCCTTGAGCTTGATGGTGGTCAACATTGATCGCTTTCGCGAGTTGAATCAGACGCTAGGACATACCTCTGGAGACGAACTGCTGCGCCAGGTTGCCGGGCGCCTTTCCGGCTCATTGCGCGAGTCGGACGTGCTTGGCCGCCTCGGCGGCGATCTCTTCGGCGTGCTGCTGCCGGACGTCGCCGACAACCAGCAGGCAAGCATCGTGGCTCGTCGCATCATCGACACGCTGATCATGCCGGTGCGGGTTGATGGTCAGGATGTCTTCGCTACGGCCAGCCTCGGCATTGTCTTTTTTCCGCAGGACGGCGGCGATGTTCACGATCTGGTCTCCAATGCGGAGATTGCAGTACGTCATGCCAAAGAACAGGGACGGAACAGCTACCAGTTCTATTCAGCCGGAATGCACGACGAAATTCGCAGCCGCCTGCTGCTCGAAACCGAGTTGCGCAACGCCACGCTGCGCGAAGAGTTCGTGCTCCACTACCAGCCGAAGGCCAGTTGCGCCAATGGTCGGATTACCGGCACCGAGGCACTGATCCGCTGGCAGCATCCACGGCGGGGCATCGTGCCGCCCGACCAGTTTATTCCGATGCTTGAAGAAACCGGGTTGATTGTTCAGGTTGGTCGCTGGGTGATGGAAGAGGCCTGCCGTCAAGCTGTCGAATGGCAAGCTGCCGGGCTTGATATTCCCAGTGTTTCGGTCAACCTGTCGGCGCGCCAGTTGCAGTCCGACACTCTGGTCTCGGATGTCGCAGCTACCCTGCAAAACTCTGGACTGCCGCCTGCCTGCCTCGATCTTGAAATCACCGAGAGCATGCTGATGCACAACGCCGATGCGGCGATTCGCACCTTGACCGCTCTCAAGCAGATGGGCGTCACCATTTCGCTCGATGACTTCGGCACTGGTTATTCCAGCTTGGCCTACCTGAAACGCTTCCCGCTGGATGCCGTCAAGGTTGATCGCTCTTTTGTTCAGGATATCGCCGCCGATTCTGATGATGCCTCGATTACCCGCGCCGTGATTACCATGGCACATCATCTCAAACTTAAAGTGGTGGCTGAAGGGGTCGAGACACCGGAGCAGCTTGCTTTACTTATTTCCCACCAATGCGATGTGATCCAGGGGTATTTTTTCTCCCGCCCGCTTGCGGCTACGGGAATGACCGATTTGCTGAATATCGACAAGCGCCTGCCGACGGCCTTGCTGCGAACGGGGACCCGCAAACCGATGGCGCTTTTTGTCGCGGTCGAGGGGTTTGAAAACGTCATCACAATGCTCGTTCGCGACGGGTATCGCGTGTGCTCGGCGCCTGACCTTCATTCGGCCATGCAGTGGTTTTCCGGAAACCTTGTCGATGTCCTGATTTGCGGAGCGCCGAAAAAGGGGTTTGACGCTGTCACGCTCATTCGGCAGGCGGCAGAAACACAGCCGCAATGTGAACGCATCCTGCTTGCGGACAAGAAGCAATGGAGTCGCAAACCGGTTGCCGAATTAACCAGTACCGGCGCAGTACATCGCGTCATTCATCTGCCCATCGAAGTGGCGTCACTGAAGTTGATCGTCGAGGAAACGCTGGGTCGGCGACATATTTCCGATGAATACAGCCGTCTGTCTCACGAAGTCGAGATTGCCGAGCGGGAGCTGGTTCGCATTGAAGAGGATCGCATTCGCCTGGCAGAAGAGAACAAGGCGCTGCAGGCTCAGGAGCGGCAGGGCTACCTGATTTTGCAGGAAGTATTGACCGAAGTCCCTTGGCCGGTATTCGGCATTGACGACTGTGGGCTGATCGCCCTCGCCAACGACGCGGCATTCCAGCGCTTCGCCCTGCGTGGCGCCATTCCGGGGGCCTCGCTGGAGGCCGTTTTGCCGGAGGCGGCGGGGCTAGGCAACCGGGCCTCGGTTATTCTTGATGGCACGACATACGTTTGTCGCTGGCGGCATATCGCCCTGGACGGCTCGACGAATGGCCGCCTGCTATTGCTGGAGGAGCTCGCGAAATGATCGTTACGAAGACCGTGGCCATCGCTGATGTTGAACCGGGAATGCGTCTCGCAGTGGCCGTTTTGGACGATGGCGGACACGTGCTTTTGCCCGCCGCTGCGGCGTTGACCGACGGCATACTGCAAAGCCTGGAACGCCGGGGTGTGAGCCAGTTGCAAATCGAAAGCCAGGAAACGCTTGATCCGGCAGTTCTGGCGGCGCGCCGGGAAGCGATCGAGCAGCAGCTTGCCCGGCTTTTCCGCAAGGCCGGCGAGGGCGCGGAAACGATGGCGCTCCATCAGGCTGTTCTCGCATTTCGTCTGGATCATTGCGCATGACATTGCTGACGCAAGAACAAATTGTCGCTCGTCTGAAAGTGCTGCCAGCGCTGCCATCCGTCGTTTGCGAGCTACTCGCTTCATTTGGCAACGAGGATATGGATGTCGGCCAGCTTGCCCGGCAAATATCCCGGGATCAGGCGCTGACTGCGCGCTTGCTGCGCGTGGCAAATTCATCTTTCTACGGCTTGCAAAGCCGGGTGGCGACCATCAACGACGCCATCGTCCTGCTCGGCTTTCGGGCGGTGCGCGGTATGGTGCTGGTGGTCAGCGTGAATAGTCTCTTTCGGGCCGATCAATGTCCCGGTTTTGATCCGCAGGCCTATAGCCGCCACAGCATTGGCAGTGGTCTGGCTGCCCGTGCACTGGCGCTACTTACTGGCCGCAATCCGGAGCTCGCCTTTACTGCCGGTATTCTGCACGATATCGGGGAACTGGCGCTGGCCAGTTGTTTTGCCGAGCAGTATGCCGAGGTGCTGGCCTATCGCCAGCAGCATGATTGCTCGCTGGTCGTCGCCGAGCGCGATATTCTGGGTGTCGACCATGCGACTGTGGGCGGCTTGCTCTGCGATATCTGGCGCTTTCCGCCATCCTTGCACTCGGCGGTTGCCGAGCATCACGCGCCCTCCGGCGCGATGGCAGACTCACTCGCTGATATCACGCACGTTGCCGACGCCGTTGCACACAGCCTTGGTTTGTCACACACGGCGGATGAAATGGTCATGGCAGTCGATCAGACGGCTTGGCGGCGTCTGGGGCTGGACGGCGAGAAAATTGCCCGTGTTCTTCAGCCGGTCGTCGACGGCATGGACGAAGCCTGCGTCGCGTTCAGCGGCTGATCGGCAGGGTGATGCGGGCGATCAGCCCACCGCCTGGATTGGGCAAAAGATCGAGTTGACCGTGGTGCAGTCGGGCAATGCGCTCGACGATGGCCAGCCCGAGTCCGGTTCCTGTCGCGTTGGTTCGCGCCGACTCCAGTCGGGTGAATGGTCGCTTCAGCCGTTCAATATCTGCCACTGGCACGCCCGGCCCGCGATCCTTTATTTCCAGGCATATTTTCCCGTCGACCGTGGAAGCGGCCAGCGTGATTTCGCCGCCGCCATATTTCACGGCGTTGTCGATCAGATTGGTTACGGCGCGGGTGATCGCCTTTGGCCTGAGCATCATTTCCGGTAGCGGCTCGATCGCAGTCACCAGTGTTTGGCCGATGCAGGCCTGGCGCTCTGCAACGCTGGCGAGCAGATGGGCGAGATCCGTCTGCGCGGGTGTCTCGCCGGATTCGGTTCGGGCGTAGTCCATGAATTGGGAAATCACGGCTTCCATTTGCTCGATGTCGGCAACCACCGCCTGCCGGGCGCCATCATCGGCAACGCTCATTTCGGCTTCCAGACGCAGACGGGTCAGTGGGGTGCGCAAATCGTGCGAAATGCCGGCCAGTACCTCGGAACGATCCTTTTCATGGCGCTGCAGATCGGCCGCCATGGTATTGAACGCGACAGCGAGGCGGCTTAGTTCTTCGGCGCCATCTTCCGGCAAGGGGGCCGGAATCTGACCCCGGCCAACGGTCTCTGCTGATTTCGCCAACGCCTTGAGCGGCCGGCTGATACGCGAGGCAATCAGCCAGGCAGCAGCCAGGGCCAGCGCGACGGCCAGCGCCCCCCAGAGTAGCCAGTGGCGGGCAAAGCTGCGTGTGGCACGGTCGCGCGGCAGGACCAGCCAGTATTCCTCTTCGTCCGCATCGTCGAGGCGAAAGCTGACCCAGAAGCCGGGAACATCATCAACGCCGGCGGCAATCCGCGTGTGATCGCCCAGACGCGCAGTCAAATCGCGCTGCAGGAGTCGGAAAAAACGCGAGTCAGGCATGGCCTCGATTTTGTCTTCCGGCTCCGCGGGGAGCAGACGAATGCCTTCACGGGTTGAAAATTCGTTGAACAGACCCAGACGTTTTTCCGGCGCTGCCGCGAACAGCGAGGCGCGAATCAGGTTGACCGCAGACGCTGCCAATTGGGCCGTTTCGCGCGCACGCGGCTCGGCATCGATGTAACGAAACAGGCTGAGCCAGGCTGCGGTGGTCAGCAGCACCAGCAGGGCGAGCAGCAGAAAAGTGCGCGCCAGCAGCGTGCGCGGCATCATTCTTTCGCGGCGCCGTCCGGAACGAAGACGTAGCCGAAGCCCCAGACGGTCTGCAGGTAGCGCGGCTGCGCCGGGTCAGCCTCGATCAGCTTGCGAAGTCGGGAAACCTGAACGTCGATGGCGCGGTCGAACGGGCCTTGCTCGCGACCTCGGGCCAAGGTCATCAGCTTGTCGCGGGAGAGCGGCTGACGCGGGTGCTGGAGCATGACTTTCAAGACAGCAAACTCGCCGGTGGTCAGCGATTGCAGTTCGGTGCCGCGCGTCAGGGTGCGGGCGGCGAGATCAACTTCAATGTTGCCGAAACGAATCAATTCCTGATCGTCTTCCGGCGCGCCGGGCGGCTTGCTGCTCTGGCGGCGCAGCACGGCGTGGATGCGGGCGAGCAGTTCGCGCGGGTTGAAGGGTTTCGGCAGGTAATCGTCGGCACCCATTTCGAGGCCGACGATACGGTCGATTTCGTCGCCCTTGGCAGTCAGCATGATGATCGGCGTCCGGTCACCCTGTCCACGCAGGCGGCGGCAGATGGACAGGCCGTCCTCACCGGGCATCATCAGGTCGAGCACGATCAGGTGATAATGTTCGCGGGCGCGCAGCTTGTCCATTTGCTGGCCATCGGCAGCCGCCTTGACCTCAAAGCCTTGCTCGCCCAGGTAGCGGGTCAGCAGGTCGCGCAGACGGGCGTCGTCATCGACGACCAGGATGTGTGAGTGTTGTTCGTTCATGCTGGCAAGGATATAGGCGGGCTGTGAATGCGTCGTCGTAAATGGTAACAAGGATTGTCGGCAGGCAGCCGGGAAACATATTCTTACATTTTGTGATGCTTGTCCGCGCCCGGTGGGTGGACAATGGTGACATCTTTAATTGCTCATCGTCTCCACCATGAAACCTCGCCTGGCCCTTACCGTATTGCTGTTGAGCCTGCTCGGCCCGACCGGCGGTGCGTGGGCGCAGCAAGGCTACTGGCGCGACCTGCCGCCGGAGGAGCGCCGTCAGATGCGCCAGCAGATGCGCGAACACTGGCAGCAGGAACGTGAAATTCGCCGCGACGAAGGCGCACCGCGCTGGCGCGATGTGCCGCCGGAAGACCGCCGCCAGTTGCGCAACGAATTGCGCGAGCAACGGGGCTGGCCGGATCAGCGCGAAGGGCGTGGCGGACGGGGCTGGCGCCGAGATTGAACCCCGGCCGGGGAGCGCCTCCGGTAAAATGTCGGCCCATGCAGATACTTGCCCTCGAAACATCCACCGAACTCGGCACCTGTGCGCTTTGGCGTGATGGCGCGCTGTTTGA
Source organism: uncultured Rhodocyclaceae bacterium (assembly GCA_907163225.1). Taxonomy (GTDB): domain Bacteria; phylum Pseudomonadota; class Gammaproteobacteria; order Burkholderiales; family Rhodocyclaceae; genus Azonexus. The sequence goes on from OU015322.1 coordinate 413,035, forward strand.
GCGCACTTGTCCGGCCGGACGCTCGCACTCCGAAACGCTTTTGCCGCTGGTGCGAGAACTGCTGGCCGAAGCCGGATTGAAGGTTGGCCAGCTGGACGCTATCGCCTTTGGCGTCGGCCCCGGTGCCTTTACCGGCTTGCGCGTCGCCTGTGGCGCGGCGCAGGGACTGGCGGTCACCGCCAATCTGCCGCTGATTCCGGTCACCAGTCTCGAAACGATAGCTGCGCTGGCCGGGGCCGAGCGCGTGCTGGCTCTGCTGGATGCGCGCATGGGCGAGGTTTATGCTGGCCACTATCAACTGGCCGATGGCGGCTATGTGTTGCAAGGTGAAATTCGCGTGGCAGCGCCGGATATCGTCGCGCTGCCCGACGAGCCGGGCTGGCTGGCCTGCGGCAATGCGATGACGGCTTATCCCGCCCTCGCAGCTCGCTTGAGTGCCGCCGGCGTAGCTGCGCAGTCGGGCGTGTTGCCGACTGCTGCAGCCGTGGCGCGGCTGGCGGCGCCGCGCGCCATGCGAGGCGAGGGTATCGATGCTGCACTGGCCGCCCCCCTTTACATCCGCGACAAGGTGGCCAAGACGGTAGCCGAACGACTCAGCGAGGGCGGTCGGGCGTGAATGATTTGAAGATCGCCGCCGAGTTTTTCCCCATGAACGAACGCGATCTCGACGCGGTTGCGGCGCTTGAGGCCTCGTTACAGGCCTTTCCCTGGATGCGGGTCAATTTCGAGGATTCGCTCAACGCCGGCTATAGCCTCTGGGTGCTGCGACTGGGCGGAGACCTGATCGGTTTTTCGGTGCTCATGTCGGTGATCGACGAGGCTCATCTGCTGACCATCGGTATCTGCAGGCGCTATCAGGGGCGGGGCTATGGCGCGCGGATGCTGCGTCACGCGATGGAATGTGCCCGCCTGAGTGGCGCGACTAAATTGTTTCTTGAAGTACGGCCATCAAACGAACGGGCAGTCGAGCTTTACCGCCACTTCGGATTCAAGCAGGTCGGCCTGCGCAAAGGCTATTATCCGGCCGTGATCGGGCGCGAGGATGCGCTGATTTTTGACAAGGAACTGGCATGAGCCTGAGCCGCGAACAAATGCTGGTCGAAATGGGGATAACGCCAATCTGGGTGTTGCGCGACACGGCGTCCGAGGCCTCGCCTGTTGTGCCAGAAATGGCGATCAGCGAGCCGGTAGCAACTGCCAGCAGCACTGTGGAAAAGCCGATTCCGGTTGCTACGAAGCCAATGGCTGCTACTCCGCAAGCCTCGGCCTCACACGCCCTGATCAATGCCATGGATTGGCCGGCCTTGACCAAGCAGGTTGCCGAATGCCGTGCCTGCCCGCTCTGCCAGCAGCGCAAGCAGGCGGTTTTTGGGGTCGGTGACGAGAACCCCGATTGGCTTTTCATCGGCGAAGGGCCGGGTGCCGATGAGGATGCTCAGGGCGAGCCTTTTGTCGGTCAGGCCGGCAAGCTGCTCGACAGCATGCTGGCTTCGCTCGACATCGCCCGCGGCGACCGGGTTTACATTGCCAACGCGGTGAAATGCCGACCGCCGGGCAATCGGACGCCAGAATCGGCCGAAATGGCGGCCTGTTGGCCCTACCTCGAACGACAGATCGCGCTCCTCAAGCCCAAAATCATCGTGCTACTGGGCAAGGCGGCTGTTCATGCCGTGCTGCATGACGACAAGTCGCTGGCTTCGTTGCGAGGTCAGCGCTTTGAACACGCCGGGATTCCCGTGGTGGTGACCTATCACCCGGCCTATCTGCTGCGTAACCTGCCGGACAAGGCGAAGGCCTGGGAAGATTTGCTGTTTGCCCGCCGTACATTGCGCGAGCAGGCGACGCCCGAGTTGCCGTTCTAACCGACCGGGCTATTGCCCGGCATCGGTGTCAACAATTTCGTTTTTGGCTGATTTTTTCTGTTGACCGTAGCACTCTGACCGGCGCGCGCTCAATGGTGCGCCGAGTCGTCCAGATGCTGGACGTCGTCCTGTGATTTCTGGTTTTCGATGTGACGCAGGCGGATGACGTACATCAGGCCGCTGACGAACAGGCCGAACAGGGTAACGACCCAGTAGATCGACATATCCATCTTGATCATCAGGTAGTACAGCCCGGTCATGATCAGGATGGAAATGTTTTCATTGAAATTCTGTACGGCAATAGAATGCCCGGCCCCCATCAGGATGTGGCCACGATGCTGGAGCAGGGCGTTCATAGGCACGACGAAGAAGCCCGACAATCCGCCGATCAGGATGAGCAGCGGCACGGCCAGCCAAAGGTCGCTCACAAAATTCATGACCAGAACGATCAGCCCCATGGCGATGCCGAGTGGGATGACCAGAACCGATTTGCGCAGTGTGATGAACTTGGCCGCAGCGATAGCACCGACGGCGACGCCGACAGCCACCACACCCTGCAGCATCGACGCCTTGGAGAGGCCAAGACCGAGCGCAGTTTCCGACCATTTGATGACAATGAATTGCAGCGTCGCGCCAGCCCCCCAGAACAGCGTGGTGACGGCCAGCGAGATCTGTCCAAGCCGGTCGCGCCAGAGCAGCATCAGACAGTGGTTGAATTCGTGAATAAGGTAAATCGGGTTCTTTTTCAGCGCCTTGTGATCAACGCCGGTATCCGGAATGTAGAGATTGAACGCGGCAGCCAGAAGATAGAGCACCGCAACGACGGAAAGCGCCATTTCACCGATCGTGTCCACACCGGTATCAATCAACGGAAAATCGAAAGCAAGCAGGCTCTGCGCAACCTCCGGGCGTATCAGCGTACCGCCGATGACGACGCCAAGAATGATGGCACCAACCGTCAGGCCTTCGATCCAGCCATTGGCTACCACGAGCAGGCGGTGCGGCAGGTATTCAGTCAGGATGCCGTATTTGGCGGGCGAATAGGCCGCAGCACCCAGGCCAACGACGGCATAGGCAACCAGCGGATGGGCACCGAAGAACATCATGCTGCAGCCGACGATCTTGATGGTGTTGCTGATCAACATGACCCGGCCCTTGGGCATCGAGTCGGCAAAAGCCCCAACGAACGCGGCCAGCAGCACGTAGGAAACGGTAAAAAATGTTTTGAGCAGCGGTTCGTATTCCGACGGTGCCTGCATCTCGCGCAGGGCGGCGATGGCGGCAATCAGCAGGGCATTGTCGGCCAGCGCTGAGAAAAACTGCGCAGCCATGATGATGTAGAAGCCGAACGGCACGGAATAGTTGTCTCTTATATATGACTTTGGGCGAGGTTTATACCACGCTGAGAATTCGGCGCAAGGCTTGCGCGATCGTCGTTGTTGTGCATCGTTGCGCAATTCCCGCTTGAAAGAATTGAGCCTAGGTAGCGCCAGTTAAGGCTTGATGACAGCCAGTGGCAAAGACTGCCAACAATGTGAGGCAACATGCTGCAACAATAAGCTAAAAAGGCTGACCGAAATTCCCCGAGGGTGCTGAGTGGCTCCTGGACACAAGACAGCCTGCAACGCTGGCGCTTCGCTTTGGATGCCCGCACTGCCACGGTCAACCGGAAATTTTGCCCAATTTTGTAGTTCCCCGCCGGAAGAACGGCGGAATGTGATTGAATATTGGCCGCACACACCCAGGAGAAAAAATCATGGCTGACCGGCGTTTGCAGGTCTTTCATGCCGTCGCCAAACATTTGAGCTTTACGCGGGCCGCTGATGCCTTGTTCATGACGCAGCCTGCCGTGACGTTCCAGATCAAACAACTGGAAGAGCAGTTCAGCACGCGCCTGTTCGAGCGGCGGCATGGCAGCATTGCGCTGACGCCGGCGGGCGAACTGGTGCGCTCATATGCCGAAAAAATCCTCGCGCTGTCCGATGAAATGGAAACGCGGCTTTCCGAAATGACCGGCGAAATGCGCGGCCCGCTCCTTGTCGGCGCCAGTACGACTATCGCCGAATTCATGTTGCCGCGCGTACTGGGTGAGTTCAACGCGCTTTACCCGCAGGTTCGGGCGCGGCTGATCGTCGCCAACTCCGAGAGCATTGAAGGGCGAGTCGCTGAACACACGCTGGATGTCGGGCTGATCGAGGCGCCGGCGAAGCTGGGCGGGCTGGCCAGCCAGGTTTGCTGTGAAGATGAGCTGCGGGCGATCTGCGCGCCGGACTATCCGCTGGCGGGCATGAAATCCGTGTCGCCCAAGGCGCTGGCGGACTATGAATTCATTTCGCGCGAGCCGGGTTCCGGGACGCGCGAAATCACCGACTTTTATTTCCGCAGCCACGATATCGCGCCAGAGACGCTGAAAACGCAGATGGAACTGGGCAGCCCGGAAGCCCTGAAGGGCGTGGTGGCGACCGGCCTGGGTTTTGCCATCGTGTCGCGTGCGGTCGCCGAGAAGGAAGTACAGCTCGGCGAACTGATCGCCATTCCGCTGAAACCCGCCTTGAAGCGCAGTCTGTATCTGATTTTTCCGCAGGATCGTTTCCAGTCCCGACTGGCCGCAACCTTCATCGAATTCGCCAAGAAGAAATTGAAAGAAATCGCTTTATGAAAACATCGCGTCCCATTCGTGCGCGCATCGCGCCGACCGCGATTCTCCAGAACTACCGGCTGGCCAAGCGGCACGCGTCAAACTCGAAAGCGTGGGCGGTCGTCAAGGCCAATGCCTACGGCCACGGACAGTGGCGGGCGGTCGATGCGTTGCGCGCCGAGGCCGATGGTTTTGCCTTGCTCGAATGCGAAAACGCCCTTGCCCTGCGCGAAGCTGGCGTTACCCAGCCCATCCTGCTGCTCGAAGGCATCTTCAGCGCGCGCGATGTGCGGGCGATGGTCGAGCATCGCCTGACCAGCGTGGTTCATTGCCTGGAGCAGCTTGAGCTGCTGCTCGGCAATACGCCGGCCGGGGCGCCGATTTCGCTGTACCTCAAGCTCAATACCGGCATGAACCGACTGGGCTTCACCGCCGCCAGTCTGACCAAGGCGAGGCAGATGCTGGAGAAACTCCCGCAAGCCGAGGTCACGATGATGACCCATTTTGCCGAAGCCGATGGTGAGCGCGGTGTTGCCTGGCAAGTCGAGCGCTTCCAACAGATGACCGGCGACTGGCGCGGCCCGGTCAGCCTGGCCAATTCGGCCGCCATCCTCCGCCATCCGCAAACCCAGGGCAACTGGGTTCGACCGGGCATCATGATTTATGGCGCCAGCCCCTTTGCCGAACAGAGCGCCACCGAGCTGGGTTTGCAGCCGGCGATGACGCTGGAGAGCGCCATCATCGGCGTCCAGGAACTGGCGGTCGGCGACCGCGTCGGTTATGGCGGCGGTTTTACAGCCGACAAGCCGATGCGTATCGGCGTTGTTGCCTGCGGCTATGCTGACGGTTACCCGCGCCATGCGCCGAGCGGCACGCCGATTGCCGTCCTTGGTCTGCGGACGAAAACGGTGGGTCGGGTGTCGATGGACATGCTGGCCTGTGATTTGACCGACATTCCCGAAGCCGGCATCGGCGCCCCGGTGACGCTGTGGGGCGAGGGCATTGCCGGCAGCGTGCCGGCGGATGAAGTGGCCACGGCGGCTGGCACCATCGCCTACGAACTGTTCTGCGCCCTGGCGCCCCGCGTCCCGGTCAGCCTGGACGAGACTTCCACGGTCAACCGGAAATAATGGCCAAAATCAAAACAATTTATAGCTGCACCGAGTGCGGCGCGACCAGCCCGAAGTGGCAGGGCCAGTGCCCCGGCTGCAACGATTGGAACACACTGGTCGAAACCGTCGCCGAAAAGGCCCCGACCAACAGCCGCTTCGAATCGCTGGCGCCAACGGCCAAATTGCAGAATCTGTCGGAGATCGAGGCGCGCGAAGTCGAACGCATCGCTACCGGCATCGGCGAATTCGACCGGGCGCTCGGTGGCGGGCTGGTCAATGGCGCCGTCGTACTGATCGGCGGCGATCCCGGTATCGGCAAGAGCACGCTATTGCTGCAGGCGTTGGCCCATCTGTCGGTGGACAACAAGGTGCTCTACGTCAGCGGCGAAGAATCGGGTGAGCAGGTCGCCCTGCGTGCCCGCCGCCTTGGTCTGGACACCCGTCGCCTGCAATTGATGGCCGAAATCAACCTGGAACGCATCCTCGCCACGCTGCAGGCAGAAAAGCCGGCGGTCGCCGTCATCGACTCGATCCAGACGCTATGGTCCGACCAGCTTTCCAGCGCACCCGGCTCGGTGGCGCAGGTACGCGAATGCGCGGCACAGCTGACCCGGCTGGCCAAGCAGGCCGGCATCACGGTGATTCTCGTCGGCCACGTGACGAAGGAGGGCGCCCTGGCCGGGCCGCGCGTGCTTGAACACATCGTCGATACGGTGCTCTATTTTGAAGGCGATACCCATTCCAGTTTCCGCCTCGTCCGGGCGGTCAAGAACCGCTTTGGCGCAGTCAATGAACTTGGCGTTTTCGCCATGACCGACAAGGGGCTGAAGGGCGTTAACAACCCGTCAGCGCTATTCCTCTCCCATCACGGGCAAGACGTTGCCGGTTCCTGCGTGATGGTCACGCAGGAGGGAACGCGGCCGTTGCTGGTCGAAATCCAGGCGCTGGTTGATACCTCGCATGGCAATCCGCGACGGTTGACCGTCGGCCTCGATCCACAACGGCTGGCGATGCTGCTGGCCGTTTTGCATCGCCATGCTGGCATCGTGTGCTTCGATCAGGATGTTTTTGTCAATGCGGTCGGTGGCGTCAAGATCACCGAGCCAGCAGCCGATTTGGCGGTATTGCTATCGATAACATCTTCATTAAAAAACAAACCGTTGCCATCGAAACTTATTGTTTTTGGTGAAGTTGGTTTGGCGGGTGAAATCCGCCCCGCACCGCGCGGCCAGGAGCGCTTGAAGGAATCTGCCAAACTCGGTTTTACCCGCGCCCTGATACCCGAGGCAAATCGGCCCAAACAGGCCATCGCCGGCATGGAGGTTATTGCCGTCAAACGCGTCGAAGAGGCGGTGGCGCGGATTCGCGAGATGGAATAAGCTCGCGGGATACTCCTTTCGGCCTATATGTTTAATCTTTCGCGCTATTTCTCGACCGTCAGTTTCATCCTGATCGTACTGGCGGCTGGGGTACTCGGCCCGCTTTACCAGAAACTGTCGCTGCAGCAGATGCAGGATCTGGCCGAAGGCCGCAATGTCGCGATGGCGCAGGTTTTTCAAAACTCCCTGCATCGCTCACTGGCTTCGCTGATGAGCAACTCGATGGGGCAGGACATCAATTTTCTCAAGCAGTCGACCGAGGCAAGTCAGTTGCGCGCCAGCGTGCTCGACTTGATGCGTGATACGGCGATCACCAAAGTCAAAATCTACAACCGTCTGGGCAACACGGTTTTTTCGACCGATAGCGCGCAAATTGGCGAGAGTCGGCTGGGCAACCCGGGCTTTGGTTCGGCGATGAGCGGACAGGTGTTCAGTAATCTGACTCACCGAAACAATATTGACAGCTTCGAAGGCGCCCTGGTTGATGTCGACGTGCTGTCCAGCTACGTCCCCATTCGCGGCAAGGACAGTGCTGTCGAAGGCGTTCTGGAGCTCTATCAAAACGTGACGCCCTTCGTCACTCAGCTGAACCGCAGCCTGTGGCTGGTTACAGCCGGTGTCGTGGTGGTGTTTGCGCTGCTTTATTTGATGCAGTTTCTGGTGGTCCGGCGCGCTCAAGGGATTCTGGAGGATCAGGAGGGTCGCATCACGGCCGCCCGCGATACCCTTGAGATTCAGGTAGCGGCGCGTACCGATGAGCTGAAGCGGACCAATAACCAGCTCGAAGGCGAAATTTCAGAACGCCGGCAGGCGCAAAGCAAACTCAATTATCTGGCCTATCACGATCCACTGACCGGGCTGGCCAACCGCCGCTGTTTTATCGAGCGGCTTGAAGAGAGCCTGCGTGAAACGGCACGCCGCAAGGAGCGCCTGGCCGTGCTCTTCATCGATCTCGACCAGTTCAAGCAGGTCAATGATTCGCTTGGCCACGGCGTTGGTGATGAATTGCTGGTCTCCGTGGCGTCCCGCCTGTCCGAGCATGTGCGCCTGATCGACATGCTGGCCCGACTCGGGGGAGACGAGTTTATCTGTCTGATGGAAGGTGTGCGCAGCGAAGACGAGGTTAAATTGCTCGCCCGCGAAATTCTTGCTGCCTTCGAATTCCCCTTCAAGCTCGGTGATCACGAGCTGTTTTTGAGCGCCTCAGTCGGCATCAGCCAGTCACCGGGCGATGGCGACAGCGTGCTGGCGCTGATGCGCAATGCCGATACGGCGATGTATCGCGCCAAGGCGTCGGGGCGTGGCAATTACCATTTCTACACACCGGAGATGACGCGCAACGCGCAGGAACGCATCCAGATGGAAAACCTGCTGCGCCGTGCGCTGGAGAATGGCGAGCTATCGGTGCACCTGCAACCGCAGGTTGAAGCCGGCAGCGGCCGTCTGGTCGGCGCCGAGGCGCTGGTGCGCTGGAACAGCCCGGAACTTGGCCTCGTCATGCCGATGCGTTTCATCCCGCTGGCTGAGGATTCGGGCCTGATCGTCGGGCTTGGCAACTGGGTCCTGCGCGAAACCTGCCGTCAGGTGATGCTTTGGCGCGCCAGCGGCTTCGATCTACCGCAGGTCGCCGTCAATCTGTCGGCCAAACAACTGGAACGTCCGGAATTTATCGATGTACTGAGCCAGATTCTTGCAGAAACCGGCATGGAGCCATTCCGCCTCAAGCTTGAACTGACTGAGTCCGTGGTGATGGCGGTAAGCGGCGATGCTTTCGCCTTGCTTGAACGCTTGCGCGATCTCGGCATTGGTCTGTCGCTCGATGATTTCGGTACCGGCTATTCATCATTGAGTTACCTGAAAATGCTGCCGGTTCAGCAGTTGAAAATTGACCGCTCCTTTGTCGAGGGAATTGGCAAAAACCCGGGCGACGAGGCGATCATCAAGACCGTGATGGAACTCGCCCGCAGCCTGGATTTCGAGGTCATTGCCGAAGGTGTCGAAACGGCCGAGCAGGCCGATTTTCTGAGGACGCTCGGTTGCCACCAATTGCAGGGCCATCTGCACGGTCGCGCCGTCGCGCCCGCCGAGTTTCGCGCCCGCTGGTCGGTTCGTTTGTGATGATCGGACAGGCCTGGCGTGTCTTGGGCCGCGAGTTGCGCTCCGGCGAACTCCGCTTGCTGTTTGCGGCGTTGGCGATAGCGGTTGCTGCGGTCACTGCCGTCGGCTTTTTCGCCGATCGCGTGCACTTGGCGTTGGAGCGCGAGGCCCGGCAAATGATGGGCGGCGACCTTATCCTTGTTTCCGATCATGCCTTGCCAGACAGTTACGTTTCCGAGGTGAACCGTCGTGGCTTGCTCTCGGCACAGACGATGATTTTTCCGAGCATGGTGATCGGCCCCGAGCAAGCGCAACTGGCCGATATAAAGGCAGTCAGCCGCAACTACCCGCTGCGTGGGCGGGTTGAAATCACCGTGAAAGCCGGTGCGAGCGGCGCACCCACCGAAGGTGGCCCGATGCCGGGCACCGTCTGGCTGGACGAACGCTTGTCGGCCGCCTTGCAGGTCGCGCCGGGTGGCTCGGTAACCGTTGGCGCGAAAGTCTTGACGGTTGCCGCCATCCTGACCCGGGAGCCGGATCGCGGTGTCAATTTTTTCAGCCTGGCGCCGCGCCTGATGATGAACCTCGACGACATCGCGGCGACCGGACTGGTCCTTCCCGGTGCGCGCATTCGATACAGCCTGCTGGTGGCTGGCGGAACGAAGGCCGTGGCTGATTTTCAATCCTGGCTGGCCGGCCGGCTGGAGCGTGGTGAGCGACTGGAAGATACCCGCAACGCCCGTCCGGAGATTCGCGGGGCACTCGACCGGGCTGAGCGCTTTTTGGGCCTTTCCTCGGTGCTCACTGTCGTGCTTTCGGCGGTAGCGGCGGCGATGGCTGCCCGCCGCTACATGCAGCGCCATCTCGATGCCTGCGCCATCATGCGCTGCCTGGGAATGACGCACGGCGGGCTATTGCGTCTCCATGCCTGGCTCTTCTTGTGGCTGGCTTTGCTGGCTGCGTTGCTCGGCTGCGCCGTCGGCTACGCCGCGCACTTTGCCTTGATCCACTGGCTTTCGGCCTTGCTCGTGCTCGAATTGCCGGCGCCGGGCTGGCTGCCGCTGGTCAGCGGATTCGGCGTGGCTGGCGTCCTGCTTTTTGGCTTTGCCTTTCCACCGCTGATGCAACTGGCCAGTGTGCCGACCCTGCGCGTGCTGCGCCGCGAACTCGGGCCGCCGCGGCCCTTGTTGCTCGGCGGCTATGCCCTCGGCCTGGTCTTGTTGGCCGGACTGATCATGGCGATGGCCGGGAACGTTCAACTCGGTGCCTGGGCGGCCGGTGGATTTGTCGTCGCGCTCGGCGGTTTCTGGGTGGTCGCTCGCCTCGTGATTGCCGCCATCGCACGCCTGCGCGGCGGGGTCGGGTTTGGCTGGCGGCAAGGCTTGGCCAGCTTGACGCGCCACGCATCGACGAGCGCCGTCCAAATCGTCGCGCTGGCGATTGGCCTGATGGCGATGCTGCTGCTGACGGTGATTCGTGCCGAGTTGCTCGATGCCTGGCAAAAATCGGTGCCGGCCGATGCACCCAACCGTTTCGTCGTCAATATCCAGCCCGAGCAGCGCGAGCCGGTGGTGGCGCAGCTTAGGGCCAGCGGTATCGAGGCGGAACTGCTGCCCATGGTTCGAGCCCGGCTGATCAAAATTGCCGGCAAGGAGGTCAGCCCGGCCAGTTTTCCGGAGGACGAACGCGCCCAGCGTCTGATCGAACGCGAATTCAACCTGTCGTGGCGTAGCAGTTTGCCAGCGGGCAACCAGGTCAGTGCCGGTCGCTGGTTCGCGCCGGAAGAAGCGGGGCAGGGCCTGGCTTCCGTCGAAGATGGCTTGGCTAAGACACTGGGCATCCAGCTTGGTGACGAGTTGGTGTTTATGGTGGCCGGTGTCGAAAAACGGGTGCGAACCACGAATCTGCGCAAGCTGTCGTGGGATTCGATGCGTGTCAATTTCTTTGTGCTGACGCCGCCCGGCGTCATCGAGGACGCGCCGGCCAGCTACATCACCAGTTTCCATCTGCCGGCGGCGCAGGCCGAGGTGGGTTCCGAGCTGGTCAGGCGTTTCCCCGGCTTGACCCTGATCGATGTCGGGGCGGTGCTGCAGCAACTGCAGGCGGTGGTCGGGCAGGTGGCCGGGGCGGTGCAGTTTGTTTTCCTGTTCGCGCTGCTGGCCGGCGGAATCGTTTTGTACTCGGCGCTGCTGACGGGCTTCGACGAGCGGCGCTACGAATTGGCCGTGATGCGGGCATTGGGGGCTCACCGAGCACAGTTGCGGCAGGCCATGCTGGTTGAACTGGCGGTGATCGGCAGTGTGGCCGGGTTGATGGCGGCGATTGGCGCCACACTGCTCGGGCGCATAGTCGGGCAACAGGTCTTTCAGCTGGATCTCGCCTTCGGGTTCTGGCTGCCAGCCCTGGCAACCGCCGGCGGTGGGCTGCTGGCGGTGCTTATCGGTTGGCTGGCCGTGCGCCAGTTGATCGCCACGCCACCGTTGCTCGCTTTGCGGAACGGCGCCTAAAGATCAATTTCGGTGACGTTGCTCTCGCCCTGTCTTTTATGGCGAAGGGCCTTGCTCATGCCTCGAATCAGGCTGATGCCCAAACCGCCAATTTCTACGGTCGACGCGATTTTTGGGCCAATTTTCGACAGATCGAAAGGCGCTGCGTCGTCTTCGTAACGCAATGTCGATACCTTGTTTTCATGGCTCAGGGATACCTTGACAGCATGGTCGCTGTCGCCACGATGACCATGGACGATGGTGTTGGCAAATAGCTCTTCGGCAATCAGTTGCAGCCGCACGGCGTCGTCGGGCGCAATGCCGAGTTCAAGCGCAAGGGCTGCGATAGCATCAAGCAGGCCCGGCAGTTCAGCACTGCGCGCGCGGACGGAAATATCCGTAAAATGAGCAGACATTGATTCAGTTAAGGTTTTTGCGATGATTAAAACACATTGGGCGGCAGTTTGTGCGCTGCTGCTCTCTTTCTTCTGTAGTTCGGCCTATGCCGGCGATTCGGCCGGGATGATCAAAGTCACCAAAGGGCAGGTCAGCATTGAGCGCAACGGGAAAAAAATGCCAGCCGAGGTTGGCAGCCCGATTGAGGTTGCCGATCGCGTTCGCACAGGTGCCGATGGCTCGGTAGGGGTGACGCTAAGGGACAATACCTTGCTCTCGGCCGGCCCGAATTCGCTGATCGTCATCGAGAAATTTGCTTTCGACAACACGACGCAAGACGGCAACATGTCGATCCGCATACGCAAGGGAACCTTGTCAGTCGCGTCCGGCAAGATTGCCAAACGAACGCCGGAATCCGTCGATTTCCATACGCCGACGTCGGTGCTCGGTGTGCGCGGTACGGAGTTTGTCATTGAAGTGGCAGGTGGTAACGATGAGTAAGCCAGGTATTTCCTTCGCTCTGGCGGCCATGCTGATACTCGGCGGTTGCGCCAGCGAACGGATTGTCTTGTTGCCTTCAGTCGACGGCCAGAAGAGCGCGGTCGTCGTCCGCGACGCGGCCGGGGAAGTCTTGCTGGATCAGCCATACGCCGCCATCAAGCGCAGCATGGATGCAAACAAGACCTATCAGTCATCAGCGCAAGAGGTGAAGGAGCGTTTTGCCCAGGCGCTGAGTGCGCAGCCGGGACGTCCGCTGAGTTACGTGTTGTATTTCGAAGCTGGCGGCAATGTTCTGACGGCAGAATCCCAAGCTGCGCTCGCCAATATTCGCAAGGAAATTGCCGAACGGCCAGCTTCCGAGGTCATGGTCATCGGGCATACCGACCGTGTTGGTAGCGTTGATGGCAATGACAAACTGTCCAAAAAACGGGCGGAAGGACTGCTTGATTTGTTGATTGAGTCCGGTGTCCCTGCGGCCAAACTCGAAGCCGTTGGTCGCGGCGAACGCGATCCACTGGTGCCGACGGATGACGAGGTCGACGAGCCAAAAAATCGGCGCGTGGAGATCAGCGTTCGTTAAGTGAGTTACCGTTCCACTGTACCAACATCAAGGTCAGGTCATCCGCAGGCGGTTGGCCAGCCTCGAAATGCCGAACGGCATCGCGCAGCGCGTTGGTAGCAGCTTGAATCCTGATGTTGCCGCTGGACTGGAATGCCGCCTGCAGGCCTTCCAGTCCAAACATTTTGGCACCGTTGTGGGCTTCAGTAACGCCATCTGTGAAAAGGCATAGCCGGTCACCAGGTTGCAATTGCACCCGATCTGCCACGTAAGGATAGTGGTCTGCGGCGCATAGCGGCGGGCCCGACGTCGGGCTGGTGTCGATGCGCGATAGCTCGCCATTTCGCAGCACGATGGGGGCGTCATGACCTGCGCAGACATAGTCCATGCTGCCCGAGTTCACATCTAGGATGGCGATGAACGTGGTAACGAAGAGATATTCGGTATTTTCCCGGTTCAGCTCTCTTTCAAGCTCCCGCACCGCGTTGCCCAGGTTGGCCTGCCGGCGCGTCAGCGTTCCCGTCAACGTCTTTGAAATGGCCATGAACAGACTGGCCGGCAGGCCTTTGCCGGAAACATCACCAACCGCCAGGCAGAGACGATCCTCGCTGAGCATGAAACAGTCGTAATAGTCACCACCGACGGCGCGTGCCGGTTCGAGCAGCGCGGCAATGGCAAAACGTGTTTCGTTGGCAAAAATAATCGCCGGGTTCGGCAGCAGACCCATCTGGATGCGCCGGGCAGCATCCAGCTCGCCGGCAACTCGGGCGGCATCCTCGCGGCTGTTCTGCAGCTGCAATTCTGCTTCGCGGCGCCGGGTATCAGCGGCAACCAGGGTATTGCCCAGCAGCAAAATAAACACCGGGCTGAGCAATAGCACCTGCGTACTGCCATCGAACAGCCATCGGCCAGCAAAAAAAGCGGCATAGCCACCAGCAACGATCAGCAAGGCCAGGCCGGCAAAACTGAGTACGGCATAACGTGGCCTGAGCACGGGAATAGCCATAATCAGCAGCAGGCCAACGAATAGCAGCGTTGCAAGCTCTGCGTATGGCATCCACCAGGGGCGCTGCAAGGCTTGTCCACTGAGCAAGCTTTCAATCACCTGGGTGTGAATGTCGATGCCGGGCAGGCTTTCCCCCAGTGGCGTTACGATCCTGTCCTGCAGGCCGGTACTGTTGAAGCCGATGATGACGAAGCGGGATGCAAAGAGTTCGGGGGGATGCACACCAGATAGCACATCCGCGGCCGACAAATAGTAATTTGACGAGGCGCGGCCAAAATGAAGCAAGAGCTCGCCGTTGGCTTGTGTCGGCAGTCGATAGTCGCCAATGCGGATGGCTGTCATGCCGCGAAACCCGCTTTCCGGTATGACCTGGCCGCCTTCACCCAGGGCGAGCCGAACCATTTCTAGCGGCAGGGAGAGGAACGGCAACTGGTTGATGAAAGCCAGCGTCGGAACTCGCCGCAATATGCCGTGTTCGCTGTTTGACTGAAGCGCGCTCGGACTGGCGTTGATTAGCCCTTCGCCAGCTGCGGCCTTTTCAAGGATCGGGCGGCTGGCCAAGGCGCCGACATATTGCGGAATGCTTTGGTCTATCGGGGTCTCGTGGCTGAACTCGGGAAGAGGGCGGGCTGGTTGCGTCGATCCGGGTAGTGCCTTGCTCAGTCCAACCACGGCCAGGGCGGTGTTGGGGCCGATGAGTGCTTTCGCCAACAACCTGTCGGGATCCGGCAATCCGGCGCGAACATCGGCAGGCAGGCCGGGAATGCGCGCGTTGAGCAACTCCGGGCTATACCGATCACGCTCAGCAAAAACGATATCAATGCCAAGCGCCAGCGGCTTGCCCGCATGGATTTTGTGGACAAGTTGGGCGACAAGGTCGCGGGACCAGGGCCACTGGCCATGTTTGACCAGACTTTGACTATCAATCCCGACCACGATCACCGGCTCGCTGTCGCGGACACGGGGCATCAAGCGCTGGTATTGGTCAAACTGGGCTTCGCGAACACGGAGCAAGGGGGTTTGCTCGATGGCGCCCAATATCGCCAAGCCGGCGAGCAGCAACAGAAATGGGAGTGCCCGGCCGCGTCCGGCCCGGATCAGGGCGAGGGGCAGGCCGGTCAGTCTTTTCACAGGTCGATGGTCAGCCCGTCGTAGGCGGAAATGATTTCAAGCGGGTCATGGCTACCCCGGGTGATCTGCTCTAGCCGCCGGGTTTCGACGACCAGGCGGGCGAGCTGCTTGTCGTCATGCACTGGTTCGTGGTGAAACAGCGCGAGCCGCTTGGCCGAAGCCGCCTGGCAAATTTCTACCCCGACGATGTTGCTGGAATGCCCCCAGTCCGCCTTGACGGATACCGCTTCAGCCAGCGAGTACATGGCATCGAAAACGACCAGATCAGCCTTGTAAAAAAAGCGGGTGAAGGCGTCATGTTCAGCGGAATTTTCAAGGGTGTGCTCGGAGTCGGTTGAATAGACAACCGTGCGGTCGATGCTCTCAAAGCGGTAGCCGTATGAGTCGCCAGCGTGCATTTGCAGCTTGGGCGTCACGTTGATGCCCGCGATGTAGCGTGGTTCGTCCGGTGTCATGATATCGAATTCGATAAGGGCACCGGCTTGTGAGTAATCAACCGGGAAGTTGGGGGCCTGCATCTGTAGCCGGATAGCTTGCTCCAGCTGCGCGTGGCAGCCATGCACAACGATGCGGTTTCCCGGAATGTACATGGGCGCGAAATAGGGAAAACCCATCAGGTGATCCCAATGCAGGTGCGAAATAAAGATGTGGTAGGTCTGCGCATTGGGCACGCCGTAGCGGGCGATTTTTGCCTGCCCTAGCGGGCGTGCGCCGCTGCCCATGTCGCAGATGAAGTGCTCCGGGCCATCGCCAACTATCTCGACGCACGAAGAGTTACCACCAAAGGTTCCGGCAACCGAGAAGGGCAGTTTGTCCACGAACTCGTCGAGTGCTTCCCTTGTTTTGAACGTTTTGCCATTGGCTGCGGTCAAAGCCGCAATGATTTTTTCGCGAACGTCACGGTGGGACAGGGAAACCGGCAGCGAACCGCGGGTTCCCCAAAATACAACTTGTTTCATGATCCGATGACTTTGCTTGCGGATTCGACGCTGGCGTAGCAGGGCACAATCAGGTTGAAGCGACTGATCGCAAAGACTTCCTGAACCATGGGTTGCAATGCTGCGATGGCAAAGCTGCCGTTTTGGGCTTTGGAACGGCGGGAGGCCATCATCAGAACGCGCAGGCCGGCACTGCTGATGTAATCAACAGCGGAAAAATCTAGCAGAATGGGCGGGTGGCCCTGGGTGCAGCGATCAAGCAATGGATCAAGCGCTTTGGCGAACGCTTCGCTCGTGGTGTGGTCAATTCGACCGCTGACCGAAACAATAAGTACACCGGCCTGTTCGCGGGTGGGAAGATTCATCATCGCGCAAGGGGTTTGGGCTTTTGGGTAAGAACCAAGTATGCCATGCCCCCCGGCGCACTCGGGTAAAATATTGCATGGATTCAAATCAGAAAATCACCCAGCCGCTCTTCAGTTATCGCAAATTCTGGGCGCACCGTTTCGGTCCTGCGCCATTCCTGCCCATGTCTCGCGCCGATATGGATGCGCTGGGCTGGGATTCGTGCGACATCATTCTGGTGACCGGCGACGCCTACATCGACCACCCCAGCTTCGGCATGGCCTTGATAGGGCGTTTGCTTGAAGCTCAGGGCTTTCGTGTAGGCATTTTGTGTCAGCCTGACTGGAATTCTGCGGTCGACTTCAAAAAGCTGGGAAAACCGAATCTGTTCTTCGGCGTCACCGCCGGCAACATGGATTCGATGGTCAATCGCTATACGGCTGACCGCAAGATCCGCTCTGATGATGCCTATACGGCGAATGGCGAGCCAAACAAACGGCCGGATCGGGCGGTGACCGTCTATGCCCAGCGTTGCCGTGAGGCGTATCCGGGCAGCATCGTGATTGTCGGTTCGATCGAAGCCAGCCTGCGCCGCATTGCGCATTTTGACTATTGGTCGGACAAGGTTCGGCGCTCGGTACTGCCTGACTCGAAGGCTGACATGCTGTTTTTTGGCAACGCCGAGCGCGCCATTGTCGAGTTTGCCCATCGGATTGCCAAAGGCGAGAAGGTATCCGAGATTCGCGATTTGCGCGGCACTGCCTTCATGGTGCCGACCGGCTGGCTACCTTCTGATGACTGGGATGCCATGGATTCAACCTCGGTCGACACACCGGGGCCGCTGGTCAAACATGCCGATCCGTATGCCATGGAAAGTGGCTCAAATTCGCGGTCGACCGCAGCACCGCCGGGTGAACACAGCGTCCGCATCGTGTCTCGCGAGGAGCGGCTGGCGGGGCGTCGCGAACGCCGGGCGCACACGGTTATCCGCCTGCCGTCCTACGAACAGGTCAAGGATGACCCGGTGCTCTACGCGCACGCCTCGCGCACTTTTCACCTCGAATCCAACCCTGGCAACGCCCGGGCGCTGGTTCAGGCGCACGGCGAGCGAGATGTGTGGCTGAATCCGCCACCGACGCCGCTTACGACGGAAGAACTAGATGCGGTGTATGAGCTGCCATACGCCCGTCGTCCGCATCCAGCCTACGGTGATGCCAAGATTCCGGCCTGGGAGATGATTCGCTTCTCGGTCAATATCATGCGTGGCTGCTTCGGCGGCTGTACCTTCTGCTCGATCACCGAGCACGAAGGCCGCATCATCCAGAGCCGCTCCGAAGAATCAGTGATCCGCGAGATCGAAGAAATGCGCGACAAGACGCCCGGCTTTACTGGCGTCGTCTCCGACCTCGGCGGGCCGACCGCCAACATGTTCCACCTAACCTGCAAAGACGAAAAAATAGAGTCTGCCTGTCGCCGGCTATCCTGTGTGTATCCGGACATCTGCGAGAACATGAATACCGATCACAGCAAGTTGATCTCGCTGTACCGCAAGGCGCGCTCGCTCAAAGGCGTGAAGAAAGTGCTGATTGGCTCCGGCCTGCGGTACGACTTGGCCGTGCGTTCGCCGGAATACATCAAGGAACTGGTCACGCACCACGTCGGCGGCTACCTGAAGATCGCCCCCGAACACACTGAAGAGCGGCCGCTGTCCAAGATGATGAAGCCAGGCATCGGTTCCTACGATCGCTTCAAGCAGCTTTTCGACCGATTCTCACGCGAAGCTGGCAAGGAACAGTACCTGATTCCGTACTTCATCGCCGCCCACCCCGGCACTGAAGACGAAGACATGCTGAATCTGGCGCTCTGGCTGAAGAAAAACAACTTCCGCCTCGATCAGGTGCAGACCTTCATCCCGACGCCGATGGCGATGGCGACGACCATGTACCACAGCGAGCGCAACCCGCTACGCAAAGTCACGCGTAGCAGCGAGCAGGTCGGTACCGTCCGCAACGGCCGCCAACGCAAGTTGCACAAGGCTTTCCTGCGCTACCACGACCCGGTCAACTGGCCGTTGCTGCGCGAGGCACTCAAGGAAATGGGGCGTTCCGACCTGATCGGCAATGGCAAGAAACAACTGATTCCCGCCTGGCAACCGGCCGGCGTGCCCGGCAAATCTCTCGACCATGGAAGCAAAGGTGGATCCCACGGTCAACCGGAAAAATCGGCCAAATTTCAAAAGCCCGATGTGGCTCAGCGCGTCGGACAGCGCCCCGCGCGCCAGCCTGGTCAGCCGGTCGCTCGGCCGGGCCGTCCAGCAACGCCACAACGAGCTCGCCCATCGGGACGCAAGCCTTAATCACAGTCTCGGAAACACTCATGGAAAACACCACTACCACCTACGAAAAAATCGGCGGCGAAGCCGTCGTCGGCAAGCTCTGCGACCGCTTTTACGAGTTGATGGACACTGTTCCCCAGTTTCAGGGCATTCGCGCCATGCACCCTGCCAGCCTGGTCGGCTCCCGCGACAAGCTCTACATGTTCCTGTCCGGCTGGATGGGCGGGCCGGATTTGTTTGTCGAGAAGTTTGGTCATCCCCGTCTGCGCGGCCGCCATATGCCCTTTGAAATCGGCGTCGCCGAGCGCGACCAATGGGTCGCCTGCATGGTGCTGGCCATGGATGATGTCGGGATAGAAAAAACCTTGAGCAAAAAATTGCTGGAAAATTTTTTCCACACCGCTGACTTCATGCGCAACAAAGAGGGCTGAGTGGGCAGGGCAGCTTTACTGCTCAAGCTATTCGCAGCCTCTTCAAAATGTGGAAATTTGCTTAAGGCTTGGATGGGCAAGCAGAAATTGGTCAAAAAAATAGCGTCAATCTGACGCTATTTTTTATTACCTTTGCTCTTACCAGGCAAAAGGAATTTGGGGCTGATGCAGTCTCAATTACGTTTGCGGCGACGGGTGATCGCGCCAAGGAAGCCGAGACCAGCCAGCATCATTGCATAGCTTTCAGGTTCCGGAACCGGAGCGCCAATGTAGCTGTAGCCATTGGCCGAGCTCAATGTGCCTTCCAGCGCTGTTACGCCAAGATGAAACGAATGCGACCCGTCAAACAAGATGCTGCACTGGCCCATGACCGAACACAGTGCACTCATTTCAACCGAGTAATTCAGTGAGATATCTGTATTGGTTGGTACGTCAAGAATGGTGGAGATCGTCAAACTGCTGAGTTGTCCATTCGGCGCCGAATATGAACGTGAGTAAACGCCATCGTTCCAGATTTCCGAAATTGTGCTGGAGGGATGATTCAGTTCCACATAGGGGCCAGCATTTGAATCCAGGGAAAGCCCCTTGTTGAAACTGAATGTTCCAAACGGCATTTCATAGTTATCTGACGGCATGTTGATATCCATGCCGTAGAGACTGAAGTTAGCATTGACTCGGCCGACCCCGGCGGTGTCGTAGGTAGTTTTCGCCAGTTCTGAATTCCGGATGGCGTCGGATGCAGAATAGCTATAGGTGGCGGTGCTAAGAAAATTGAAAGACAAGCTAACTGCTAGCTTCGCGTAAGGGTCGCTATGCGCAACGTAGATGGTGTCATTGATCGATGCATTTGCCCAGGCGCCGGTCCATACCGTATTGTTGCCGGTCACTGCTTGCGTGCTAAGTTTGATCGTGCCAGTCGACGCGTCAACCAAGCCCATGGCTGAAGAAAGACCACTGCTGGCGCTGAGCGTAGTGGCTCCGACCGGATCTTGAATTTGAAAATTTTGGTTTGCGTTGGATTTATCTGCCAGCAGGTCTGAGGTGCTGACGCTCAGCGAACTGGATGCGTGGGCGCTCCCCATTGAAATGATGGCTAGCGCGAGAACTCTTTTGATCACGGATGAGGATTCCATAAATAATTGAATGCAAATTGTATATAAAGTTAAGCGTTTGGGCTATTGCATTCGGATATCCAAGTCATTCTATTACTCTTGTGCTGCAAGCGAACTGAACCTGCTGGAACAGCTAAATCGAAATTTGTGGAAAGATCGAGAAAATAGGTGCCCTCGTACAAATTTTATCGATTTTCGTTAGGAGGGAATCGATAAAGGATGTTGCGGCGCAGCATCAGTGGTAGAATCTTGCCTTTGATTTTTCAGGCCTTCCCATGTCCGCTCGTCCGATCCGCAACATCGCCATCATCGCGCACGTTGACCACGGTAAAACCACCCTGGTCGACCAGCTGCTCCGCCAGTCCGGCACCTTCGCCGCTCACCAGCAACTGGTCGAGTGCGTCATGGACTCCAACGACCTGGAAAAAGAACGTGGCATCACGATTCTGTCCAAGAACACTGCAGTCGAATACCAGGGCGTGCACATCAACATCGTCGATACGCCGGGACACGCGGACTTCGGTGGTGAAGTCGAGCGCGTGCTGGGCATGGTCGATGGCGTGGTCCTGCTGGTCGATGCTGCTGAAGGCCCGATGCCGCAGACCCGTTTCGTCACTAAGAAGGCACTGGCCCTTGGCCTGCGCCCGATTGTTCTGGTTAACAAGGTTGACCGCGACGGTGCCGATCCTGATCAGGCAGTCAATCTGACCTTCGACCTGTTCGACAAGCTCGGCGCGACCGACGAACAACTGGATTTCCCGATTGTTTACGCGTCCGGCCTCAACGGCTGGGCGGCCATGGAACTCGATCAGCCGCGCGAAAACATGATTCCGCTGTTCGATACGATTCTGCGCCACGTGCCAGCGCCGGATACCGATATCGAAGCGCCGCTGCAACTGCAGATCACCGCCCTCGATTATTCCTCCTACGTCGGTCGTATCGGCGTCGGCAAGATCAATCGTGGCAAGGTCAAGACCGGTCAGAACGTGCTGGTCATGTTCGGTACCGAAGAAGAAGCGGCCGAACACGAGCGCACCCCGATCAAGGCCAAGATTGGCCAGGTGTTTGGCTATAAGGGCTTGAATAAGATCGAACTGGAAGAAGGCCACGCTGGCGACATCGTCCAGATTACCGGTATCGAAGACCTGGTTCTTGGCTGTACCGTGACCGATCCGGAACAGCCGGAATCCCTGCCGCTGCTCAAGATCGACGAGCCGACCCTGTCCATGCAGTTCATGGTCAACACCAGCCCGCTGGCCGGCACCGAAGGCAAGTTCGTCACCAGCCGCCAGATCCGTGACCGCCTGCACAAAGAACTGCTGACTAACATGGCGCTGCGCGTGCATGACACCGGTAATGGCGACGTGTTCGACGTGGCTGGCCGTGGCGAACTGCACCTCGGCATCCTGCTCGAAAACATGCGTCGCGAAGGCTATGAACTGGCCGTCGGTCGTCCGCGCGTCGTCAAGAAGACGATCAACGGCGTTGAGTGCGAGCCGTATGAGCTGCTGACGGTTGACGTCGAAGAAGACACCCAGGGTGGCGTCATGGAAAGCCTCGGTATGCGCCGTGGCGACCTGCAGGACATGGTGCCGGACGGTCGCGGTCGCGTCCGTATCGAATACCGTATCCCGGCCCGCGGCCTGATTGGTTTCCAGGGCGAATTCATGAACCTGACCCGCGGCAACGGCCTGATGAGCCACGTCTTCGACGAATACGCTCCGGTCAAGGACGGTACGGTTGCCGAACGTCGCAACGGCGTGCTGATCTCCCAGGACAACGGCGAAGCCGTCGCCTACGCGCTTTGGAAGCTGCAGGATCGCGGCCGCATGTTCGTGGTGCCGGGCGACAAGCTGTACGAAGGCATGATCATCGGTATCCACAGCCGTGAAAACGACCTCGTGGTCAATCCGATCAAGGGCAAGCAGCTGACCAACGTCCGTGCCTCCGGTACCGATGAAGCCGTCCGCCTGGTGCCGGCCGTTCAGCTCAGTCTGGAAGCCGCCGTCGAGTTCATCGAAGAAGACGAACTGGTCGAACTGACGCCAAAGTCAATTCGTCTGCGCAAGCGTTACCTGACCGAAATTGAGCGCAAGCGCTCGGTGCGTGGTCTGTAAAAAGACAAAATTGATTTTCAGCCAGCTCTGACGGGCTGGTTTGGGAAAACAAAAAAGGCGGCCCATTGGGTCGCCTTTTTCTTGTCATGCCAGTATACCGATTAATGCAGGTGGATCTCTGAACGTTTTATCCTCGATTGCTACAGTCAACAAGAAATTTATCGGCAAATTCGACAGCTGGCAATGCCTTGCTGATCAGGTAGCCCTGAATGACATCGCAGCCCAGTTTTTCCAATAGCTGGCGCTGCGTAATGGTTTCAACACCTTCGGCAACGACCAGTAGCGAGAGGCTTTTGGCCATTGCGATGATGGCTCTGACCATCGGTTCGCTACCAACGGCGCCGTCGTCAAGGATCAGGTTGTTGACAAATGATTTATCGATTTTCAATGTGCTGATCGGTAAGCGTTGCAGATAGGACAAAGACGAATAACCTGTGCCGAAATCATCAAGAGATATTGCTATCCCGGAATCACGCAAATGAAGTAATTGATCGACGCTGCTTTTGTCTGCTTCAAGTAGAACTGATTCGGTGATTTCAGCCTCTAGCGCATGGGGTGGCAATCCAGCCAGCGCCAGTTTTTCAAGAAAGAGATCTGCCACCGATGAGCGCCAGAACTGGCGTGGTGAAAGATTGATTGCAACCGGAGGTATGTCGCCATATCGCTCTTGCCATTCGAGAATATGCAGGATGGCCCGGTCAATGACCCATTCACCTATTTGGATGATGAGTCCGCTTTCCTCGGCGACCGGGATAAATAGATCTGGAGGGATCTGCTTTTTCCCGTCATGCCAGCGGAGAAGGGCTTCGGCCCCCACCAGTTTGCCGGTTACGGTGTCAACCTTTGGCTGAAAATGGAGCGCCAGTTGCTCCTCCTGCAGTGCTCGCCGAAGCTGCGTCTCCAGCGACATGCGGAAGGTGATCCGCTCGTTCATCACCGGCGTATGCGAGCGTATGGTATTGCCGCCAGCTGCCTTGGCTTCATACATGGCTGTATCTGCATGCCGAAGAAGCGTCTCTCCATCGCTGGCATCTTCCGGAAACAGACTTATGCCTATGCTCGCTGTTGTGAAAAAGTCACTTTCTCCGCCAGTGATCGGTGTTGTTAATTGATCCTTGAGGATCATGGCAGCGCTCAAGGCGGCGCGTGCATCCTCTACCGGATTGAGCAAAACAATGAATTCATCCCCGCCTTGACGGTATAGGCGACAGTTGGAAGGAATATTTTGACTCAGGCGCTGGGTGATCAATTGCAGCAATTGATCACCAGCACGATGGCCCAGCGTGTCATTTATGTTTTTGAATCGATCAAGATCGATAAATAACACAGCGAGTCGCTCTGCTTTTTCTCGAGCTTCTCTCAGGGCATCCTGCAAATGTTCCGCAAACTGTAGTCTATTTGGCAAGCCAGTCAGGTTGTCGTGCAGCGCCAGAAATTCCATTTCTTCCTGGTACTTTCGGCGGTCGGTGATGTCAGTGACTGAACCGACCATCTGATACGCTTTTCCGTGGCGGTCGCGAACCGCCATGCCACGCGAAGCGATCCAGTGGTAGCACCCATCTTTGGCCAATACACGATATTCGCAATAGAAAAACTCGTTTTGACCTTTTAGATGGAGCGCAACTGCCCGGTTGTAAGCCGCAACATCTTCTGGATGCACAAGTTTTAACCACGCATGCGTATCAGGAAGGAAATCCTCTTGGTAGCCAAGGATTTCTAACAGCCGTGACCCAACATGCAGCGCTTTGCTTAGTGGATCCCACTCCCAAAAGCCATCATGCGCGGCCAACATTGCCATGTCGTAGGCGCGACGTACTGATTGGAACGCACTCCATTCCGCATATGCAAGCCAAGCTGATCCAAGCAGGAGAACAAACACCAAAGATGCGGAGACTGGACTGGGAAAGATAAAATTCCCAATCACGCTCAACAGAAATACCGAAATCAGTATCAGGACAAACGGGCGACTGCTGAGCGGATTTCGTTGCAGCGCATGTGACCATGCGAGCTTGGATCGACCGGTTTGTCCCAAATCTATTTTATCCTCCAGTCATCGACATGAAACGAATAACCTGGGGTGAGTCCATCTGTTGCGTAAAATCATGGCCGAACGGCTTTATCCCCATGCTGTCGACAATCGCTTGGAGCACCTTGGAATTACTGTCGCTGGCGCGGAGAACAGGTAGTAGGTTACTTGCATCATTCTGGCCAAGGCACGGATATAGCTCTCCCTTGGCGGTAATCCTTACCCGGTTGCAGGTGTCGCAAAAATTATGGCTGTGGGGAGAAATAAACCCTATGCGTGTTTCGCTACCCGACGTTCGCCAATAACGCGCCGGGCCACCGGAATTTTCTGTTGAAGGCACTAGGTCGAAATGCCGAGACAGCATTTCGCGAGTCTCTTCCGAGGAAATATAAGTATTGCGACGCCCCTGAATTTCTCCCAGCGGCATTTCCTCAATAAAAGAAATATCTAGCTCATTTGAAACAGCAAAACGAACTAGGTCGATGAATTCGTCATCATTGACGCCACGCATCATTACAGCATTCAATTTTGTCCGACGGAACCCAGCATCTTGAGCCGCTTGAATACCTCGAAGCACCTTATCAAGATCGCCGATTCTGGTGATTTTCTTAAAGCGCTCGGGATTCAGTGAGTCCAGACTAATGTTGATACGTTTGACACCTGCCGCCCGCAATGGGGCTGCAAAGCGATCAAGTTGGGAACCATTCGTGGTCAGAACCAAATTTTCAAGCCCGGGCAGGGCGCCTAAGCGCTCGATAAGCCACATGGCGTCCTTGCGTACCAGCGGCTCCCCTCCGGTTACCCGTAGCTTGGTTACACCAAGACCGACAAACACTTCGGCAACCCGCAAACACTCCTCCAAGCTCATTACTTCGCGGCGTGGCAGAAAGCTCATTTCCTCGGCCATGCAATAGGTACATCGAAAATCGCATCGGTCGGTGATGGATAGGCGAACATAGGTGATGCGCCGCCCGTATTTGTCGACCAGCGTGCCGTCGCTGTGCTTTAGCGAATTTTTCGCTATTTTTGGGGTGAATTCAGCACGACCAACCGGCGTCAGTTCCGGCCTCAGGGTTTCGTTTTGCATGGCGGACAATTCTTTGGCGGCGGACAAGGAGAGGGTTGCTGTCTGGATGTCGATTATCGGTGTCAGTTCATTGCTGAACAAGTAGAGAGATCAAAAATGAAAAAAGTTTCCGTTGCTCAATCATGTGCCAGGTAGAGCGGGGAACCCATCCGGCATTCCGTTTAAGCGGAGTTTCGGTAAAAGGCGGCTGAATCAGTCGTGTACAGCAGTTTTCAGTTGGTACGCGATCCAGTACTTTCCTTTGTGATGCTATCATCGCCATGCGTTGAGCGAAGCAAAAGTACAGGGGATGATTTAAATGTTGAAACCTTGGCCGGAAACACAAAAAGCCCAACCGAATTGGCTGGGCTTTTTAGTATTCTCTGGCTCCCCGACCTGGGCTCGAACCAGGGACCTACGGATTAACAGTCCGGCGCTCTACCAACTGAGCTATCGAGGAACAGAGGCAATTATTATAGGGATAGAACCCCCTTTGGTCAAGCATCTTGTGGTTTTTTAAGAAGAAAAATATTTGTATATGGATCGTAATCTGGTTTTTGCAAAAACGCCGATCGGCGATGAGGCGGTGCGTCAGAGCACACGCGTAGTACAACGCAATTTGCGTATGGTTTTAGTTCAAGTTGACGGAAAAATGAGCGTCGCCGACTTGACCTCAAAAATCGGGAATCCCCGGCTCGTTGAGTCTGCGTTGCGAGAATTGGAGGAGGGCGGGTATATAGCGCCGAGCGCTGAAGCTAACGTACGAGCCAGTGAGAAAATCACGAACGTTGCGAGTATTGGTGCAGAGCAGATCGACTTGTCCGCCATGTCGCAGTTTTCGACTTTTGGTCAAAAATCGCTTGGCGCCAGCGATTTCGTGAAAAGCGATAGTGTCGCGCGCAATTTCTCATCCTTTGGCAAACCAATTCTTCCTTCCTCGTCAGAGCCCAAGGGGGAGATCATTCTGCCAAATAGTGCTGCCTCAGAAAAACGCAAGCCAACCCCAGAGTACCGTTCTCATACCCACCGAACTTCGTTCGGGCGTATCGCCATGTTGGCCGCGTTTGGATTACTGGGCATTCTTTGTTCAATAGTATTCTTTTATCCATATGATCGGTTTAAGCCCGCTATTGAATTAGCCACATCCCAATTGCTAAAGGTACCGGTCAAAATTGATCTGGTTGGCGTGAACCTCTTCCCAACTCCACACCTGAAGTTGTCAGGAGTTCGAATCGGAGAGTCGTCTGACAGCACCATTGCTGAGATACGCATTGCCTCACCCATCAACCTGCTTGGTAACAGACCCTATCAAATTCCATTGGCAACTGTTTCTGGCGCTGATATTTCCGCCAATCTCATAGTTGAGCTACCGATGTTTGTTGGCACGCGCTCGGATGATTCGATTGTCGTGATTCGAAAAATTGAAATAGAGAATTCGCATATTTCGCTTGGCGAGGATCTTGCATCGGGTGATTTGAATGGCAAATTGGTTTTTGGTACAGATGGCTTAATTGAAAATGCTGTATTTGAAACGGTAGATCGCACCTTAGCGATTGATGCGCGCCCCGGCAATCAAGGGATCTCGCTGAATATTGAAGGCCGAGCCTGGCAACCTGCGGGTACGTCAGTGTCGTTCGCATCCATGCAAGCCAAGGGAGTACTGCGAAAAGGCAAATTGCTGATCCAAAACATCGACACCACATTTCTCGGAGGCATTCTTCGAGGAAACTGGGTTCTCGAGTGGAGCAACGGTTTGGCGATGGCCGGCGATGCTACATTGAGCCGGGTCGACACCCGAAAAGTTAGCTCTGCGTTTGCTCAGTCACTAAAAATTGACGGTGACATGAGCGGGACAATCCGAATGCGCTCGAACGGACCCGACTGGCATAGCTTGTGGCGAAATACAGAGGCGACGTTGAACACTGAAATTGTCCGCGGAGTATTTCATGGCGTTGACCTAGGCGAGGCCTCTCGTCGTAGCGGACTCTCCGAAGTGCGAGCAGGAGCCACCAAGTTCGATCGTCTTCGCTCAACAATCAATATCACTCCCAAGCAAATCGTCGGCCGTGATCTCCGAATGGATGCTGGCATGATGACGGCGTCAGGCCAGTTCGTTACTACGCGTAATGGGCAGGTGGATGGCAACATGTCCGTTACGATGCAGACGTCGGTGTCGACACAGAATGCAACGATCCATATCTTTGGCAACTTGCCTGACCTCAGCGCGACCAGCCGAAAATAGGGGCGGTGTCTGGAACAAGGCACCTTTTTAAATCTTTATTTTGTGTGTGTTTTATTATTTAACATAATAACAATTATGCGCTTCACGAGAGCATAAAAAAAACGGCCGACGCCGTTAGAATCAATCCGCATGTTCATGTCATCACCTCACAAGAGCAACAAGAAGCAATCGACTTAATCCGCTGGGTTTATGCCGTTGCAAGGCTTCCAGCTGATTCGCCGCGTTTTAATTGGTACGTTTCTCGCTGGGCCGTCCCCGAAAAGATTGCCCGCGCCAAACTCGACGGCAGCTTTTCCTCCGCCGTTGCCAATTGCCCGCCGATTGATCCCGCATGGATTCGATTCGTGCCCGCCGCGCTTGCTGCCTGCGACGAATTCAAAGCGACCACCGAACTACCAAGACAACAGACCCGGCCATCATCGGGCAAACGTGGCAAGCCGCGCAATACTCTTAGGCTTGCCGCGTGATTGAATGTTTTTACGTGCCCATAAGTTTTACTTATGGCTGACTCTTATATTTCTTTCGGCCTTCAGCATCAAGGCAGTATTTCCCGCCTCTTGGCCCGACGCACTCAGCGCCCGACGCACATGGGCAATCTGCGGTCAACGTGACAACATGCGGATATTCAGGCGCTTTGATTGTTTGCACGACTGGCACCGGCTCATTTGTTTTCACAGGTTCGCCCCATGCCTTCAGCCATCCGGCCAGATTCCAAACAACCACCACGGCCAGCACACCCAGCAATGCCATCACCACCAAAAACGCCTTACCCAGCCACACCGCAATTTTTGCGAACATAAAAAAGCCTCCCGATCAAGAGAGGCTTATTTTGCCTTGTTTTGCTTGTGGCGTGACTAGCCGATTGACGCTGACGTCCCGAGCGGCACATACACTTGTCGGTTTCCGTGCGCTGCCCTGAATTTCGCCTGTGCTGCCCGCAACGATTCCCGCCGCCGCGATTTCTTCGACCCCGACGCCGCAATTTTTCCATAGTCTGCGACCGCCTGCGTTGCCATCATGTTCGCCACGCGGAACGCAATTTTCCTTGATGTCACTCGCTCGATTGATCCTACTTCGTTGAGTGAATTATTCATGGACTCCGCCAGCGCCACCACGCCGCCCGCCGCCGAAATCTCCGCAACTGCCGTCTGAATCTCGCCTTCAAACTGAGTCAGCATTTCAGCCTTTGCCCATGCCAACAACTGCACCCGAATCGCCGCAGCGTCAAACGCCACGCCCTCGCCCGGCATAATTCCAGCCGGAATGCCCAGCCGCCCGGAAAATTCTGCCATGCCGATCTGCATCAAGTCCTCTTTCAACACGGCGACGTTCTGAATCGACCTGACCCGATACCCTGACCTGTCCTGAATGATCGCCGCCGCGAATCCGTCCAAGTCCTCTCGGATTGTGTCGACGTTCTTCAAGCTACGAATCGGAACGCCGATCCTTTCACCAACGGCCCCAGCTAACGACGCATCCGAAAACGGATCATCTGGGTTTAGCTGCAATCCCGAGTAGTGCGCGACACGCTCAATCACCCAGCCCTCAAGCATGGCCTTCAATTCTTTGACTGACTCGTCACAAAACAGCCTAGACAGACCATAAACAGCCAGCGCACGACCACCCCACGCCACCAATGCAGGCACCAAAGCCAAAAAGACAAACGGCATTCAAACCCCCCGGCCAAATGGCCTTATCTCTGATTACACCTAATCGAAAACCGGCATTTTGGATTCTTGCCCGGTTCCTGCCTGAAAATTCCTGAATTTCTGTTTTTATTGATTACACCTAAACAGATGCTTGGTGCATCGCCTCAATAAATTCCTTTCTGAATTCAACCTTCACCCTGTCCTCAATGTTCTTCTTTCTGTCCGGCCAATCCCCGGACGCCCGCAACTGCCATTCTTGATAGCCGAAATAGGCACGAAACAAGTCCATCGGTATCCGCCGAATGTAATACGTGTCCTGCCAGATACTCAAATCACGAATCACCTTCACCGTTCGCGGGTATGTCTGTAACGCCACGGCTGGCGTAACGCCTAAAAACTGTTGCCCTGCCACGGCACTCGACCCTAACCACTCCACTCCCCGTTTAGCCACTTCCGACCATCTAGCCATTGCCGCCGCCATCGAATCCGTGTCTGGAATAAACCAATCTCTCGCTGTTTCCGGTCGATATTCCCTAACACCTGCGAAGCTATCAACAAAACAGTATCTTAAATACTTTCTGACTGCCCCATCGCTGCCAGTCGCAGTTACCAGTATTGCCGCCCTGACGTGCCATGTAACCGGCCCCACGTTTTGACTTGACGCGAATTGCATGGTATTCCATCCCGGCAAACCACCAGCCAACACCCCAGAACCCGGAATTGCATCCCCCAACCACGACCCCGGCACGACCTCTGCCGTCATGTAATCCGACACCCTTACATCTGTTTTAAGTATTGCGTGTGTATTCCCTTCCAGCGACATCCCGACCTCTACACGAGGGTCGGACGGGAATCATGAAAAATTCCCCGAAAATCGCCTACTCTTCTGAATTAAAAAGAGAATTCTGACTGTCAGCGCTATTCTTTGTGTTGACGCTTTTCGCCGGCGGTGCCTGCAAAGCCGTGAGTTTCTCAAAGATTTTCTCGTGGCTGACGACAACGGCTTTTGCCGCCATCAGTTCGGATTCCAGCCGCTGCCCCGTTTCCGCAGTCTCCTGTAGCTTGCTGACGTTCGCTTGGTTTTCCTTGTCCAGATCGGTCACCCGCGCATTGGCTTGCGCCAATTGCGCTAACAACTGTTGGTTTTTCACCTCGGCAACGGCCAACTGCTCTTTGGCCGAACGCAGTGATCGTAACTCGCCCTCTTGTCGATGAAGTTCACTGCGTGCATTTCCAAGCTCACTTGATAGCCTGGCATTGCTTTCGTGGCTACTGATCAATTCTTGCTGCTTGGTATTCACCGAGTCCTTGGCAGAACGTAATTCGCCCTGCAGGAACTGAATCTGTTGTTCGGATTGCCGTTGATCCTGCTCCCGTTGTTCTTTGGCTGCAGTACGGAAATGCTCCAGCGCTTCGCGGGCGTGTTGATGCTTCTCTTCCAGGGAAAGACGATGCGTTTCCTCCTTGGCCAGTTGCCCTTCCATGTCCTGAATGCGCTGAGCCATTTGGGCGCGGGCAATCCGCGCTTCCTGAAGCGCTGCCACGGTGTTCGCATGAGCGGTTTTTTCAGTGGACAGATCGAGGGCTTGGCGCTCGACCTGTCCGCGGAACGATTCGACCTCGCTACGCAACGCGGTCATGGCGTCGTTCAGAGCCGCAATTTCTGCCTTGTGTTTGTCGGTCAGCGCGGTCATGCGCTGATTGGCTTCCTGGTGCAGGCGTTCGGCCAGCCTGGCTGACAAATCTTGGATGGCTTCGCTGACCGCGACCTGGGTGCCGGTACTCCCGCCTTCCTCTTCCTCGATCTCCTTCAGATAGCGGTGGATCGTGCCTTTCGAGCCGGTATCGCCCAATTCGCTACGGATGGCGTCGATCGATGGATAGCGCCCCATCGCCAACAGGTTGTTACGTGCTCTGACGACTTCTGATTTGTAAATTCCGGCTCTGGCCATGGCATCCTCGAATTTCGTACCGTATTACGTAATATGATATTACATACTAAATTATAGAAATTCAAGGCCATGCAAATGCAAATTGTAAGACGTGATAATGGTTGATTATTTGTTGTGATATGCGGTCGAGCGGAAAATTCATGTAGGAATGGTACGAAATAGCCGGTTCGCTTCCTGACAATTTGCGTACATAAGCTTTCAAAAATGTAACGCGGGGGTCAGCGTCCTGTTGGTATCGGAATCCTAAGATGGCATCACGGTTGGACGAAATGAGTCCGACACGATTAACCCGATGTCACAAGGAGAGAACCATGAAAACGAAATTTTCCAAACTTGCCCTGATTGCTGCGATTGGCCTCGCTGCTGCCGGAACGAGCTACGCTCACGAAGACTATTCCGAAGCCGGCACCTACCATTGGCTGAGCCACGTTTCAGAAAGCAAGAGCGCGCCGACGGCAAATCAACAGGCTTCGTTTGGCTACGCTGCCACGAAGAATGCCGACCGCGAAATCACCCTGGCCAGCGGCAGCAAGTATCTGAACGTGACACGCCTTGAGACCGTCAAGATCAATATCGGTGGCAAGAGCATCGTCTGGACCTTCGATACGCTCGGTACCGCACCGTTTCCGCTCGCCAAGATCGTATCTGGAGCCGACGGCATCACAGTCTATGTAACCGAGAACCCTTCCTACCAAGGCGGTTGATCAGCCTGACCGATGAGTGACGAAATTGTCACTCATCGGTTGGCAAATTGTCAGGATCAACTCACTAATATTTATATGCGGTACAACTTCTTGAGGAGATTTAAAATGTTGAAAAAAATGCTTGCAATCGTGGCCCTGAGCTCACTGGGTGTTTCCGCCTATGCCGTTGATGCATCTCAAGTGCAGAAGTCCATCGAACTGAAAGACGGCTCGACGGTTTATATCTTCAAAGACGGAAAGATGGGCATGGAGGACAAATATGGTCGTGCGACATACATGGAGTCTGGTCACGTGATGGAAACCAAGGATGGCAAAAAAATCATCATGAACGGAAATGAAATCTGGCGTGTTGATGAATTGCTGCACAAAGATCACCGCGGCTAAGAGATCGCCTCATACAGTAGCGGCTCCTTCGGGGGCCGTTTTCATTTTGAAGCACCGCTCAAGCATTACCTTCAATTCCAGTATCCATTGGGCGTGATCTCTGGTCTGGCCTTGCTCGTAGAGCATCGGGGCAACCTGTCGGAAGACGGCATAGATCGCCGGATCGAAATGCTGCCCAACCTCGCGTTCCATGATGCTCAGCGTCTCGTCCAATGACAAAGCCGGTTTGTAGGGACGAACGGAGGTCAGTGCATCGAACACGTCGACCAGGGCAAAGATTCTTGCGGCAAGCGGGATCACCTCTCCCGAAAGTCCGTCTGGATAGCCTTTCCCGTCAAAGCGTTCGTGATGATGCCGGATGGTCTTCTCGGCACCGGCCAACCAGGGATTGCCGGCGACGATCTCGATGCCCAGTACGGCGTGAGTCTGCATGACCTGAAATTCTTCGCTCGTCAGCCGTCCAGGTTTCAACAGAATCTGATCCGGAATGCCAATTTTTCCAACGTCGTGGAGAAAGGCGCCCAGCACCAGTTCGGCAATGGTTTCCTTGTCTACGCCCACCGCTTCGGCAAGTGTGACCGCATAGCAGGTAACCCGGTAGTTATGGGCGTCGGTGTCCGCGTCACGCTTGGCGATGGCGTTTCCAAGGGAGCGCAGCAGTGAAAGATTGGACTCCAGGAGTCGAGACGACAATGCCACCGTTCGGCTCAGCAATCCTGACATCAATGGGTAAAGCAACAAGGCCGCAATGAATACCGATATAGAGGCCGTCAAGGCAGCCCAGCGAATCTGCTGTTTTCTCTCTTGCAGCGCCGACCGGGACACCAGGCTGATTCCCTCGACATAGCCTGCAAGACGACCGTCATTGGCGGTTATCGGCAGAATGACCTGGACCAGTTCCTCTCCTGCCACGGGGATTCGCTTGCTATGGCTATTGGGCGGGATTGGCCATGGATGGCGCTGCTGTCGGGCAACCTCTTTCAATGCTTCGGGTAGTGGTCGCCAGGCATCAAACAGCATCTCGGCATTGGGTGCAAAAACACGAATCCCGACAAACTCGTCGGTCAGCAACTGCGAAATCGCGGAGTGACCATCACCTTTCTCTCCGCTGACAGCCAATTGCATTGCAGGCGACTCGAAATGCCTGACCCCCGCAATGGCTTGCTCAAGGGTACGCTGCTCGACGCGATACGATTCGACCCAATAGGCAAGACCTCCCGCGAGGCTTCCAACCAGGAGCGCGCCGATGCCAAGGCGTCGCGCCAACATGCGGCGCAATTGCCGGGGAGTTTCAGGAAGCTCGAAGGTTTTCATTTTAAATTCTGCAGTAATTCCATGAAGTGCTTGAAGTGACCGCTAACTCGATCCAGAGAAAACTGGTACATCAGCGAATTTTCAGAGAACTTCTGTCGCTCTGCGTCCATTTCTACAGTATTACCATCGGCTGCGGTTTGATACGGCACATGGTACTTCAGCGGGAACGGTGGTGCCTGCATGCCCCCTGATAAATGGCCGGTAGCGGTGGTTGCCAATGGCAACGATCCCGATGCACCTTTGACGATTTGGGCGGCCTCTTCGATATCGATATCGACGGCCTTGTAGCCTGGCGTATCGGCATTGGCGATATTCGACGCCAGGATTTGCTGTCGATAAACTCGAACGCCCAGCATTTTCTGCTGAAAATCATGACCGGCATGACCACCTTGTCCGATTGAGAAATGGTTGGGATGGGCAGATGACGTGCTGGATGCCGTCCCGGCAACTTGCCCGCCGTGAGCGCCGTGGTTGCCTTCGGGATTGTTGGCCTTTTGAGCAATCGCCTGATTCAATGCTTGGGAAAACCCCCCGTTGTCGGCGTTGGCCGACGCCCCTCCATGCCCCTCATGACCGCCCTGAACCGAAGATAAAGGTGTGTTGGCAGCCGGTGGAATGGATGGAATTCCTGCCATGACGGCGACTACTCGTTCATGATCAGGATGGCCTTCACCGGATCAATCTGGCCGATGTCATGCCATCTTCGATCGCTGTCCATTATGGCAGGCTCTGCCTGGCATCCATGATTGCATTCGACGATCCAGCGTGTCTGAAGCACCGTCCGACAATAGTTGTAACTCAGCATTTTCGGGTCACAGCCGACCGCCAGCGCCAGTGTGCGACACACACACCGATCGCCGTGCTCTGCCGGTTTGCGGATATCCATGGCTGAAATAATCAGGCCCCGGTTTCGGGGCCTTTGCTGGACAGTTATTTACCATCTCGCGGATGGTAGTGCTTGCTCTTGTCCTTAGCTGCGTTTGGTTTATCGGCCTTGGCATCCGGCATGCTTTGCGGCATGCCGGTTTTTTCCTGGACATGGGAATGCGGCTTGCTCGCGGTCTTGTCCATTTGGGCCTCGGCGGCCTTCGGGGCGGCGGCCTTTTCATCGGCGAAGACGACGCCGGTCATCGTGGTGCCAGCAAACAGAACGGCGGCAATGAGGGAGGAAACTTTCATGATCTTGGCTCCTGAGTTTGGGGATTTAAACGGTCCGAATCGAGTGAACAGTTGCAGTTTGTGCTTCCGTCACTGTCAACAAGGTGACTTGCTGATTACATTGCTGTCAGGAAACGAGGCTGAATACGGATTCACCAAATGCCCGACTGCTTCCGCAAGCGCATCACGCAATTGCCGTTCGCAACCTCCCATCAGAATTCCGTCTTCCAGCGCATCCTGGGCCACCTGACGAAGTTCATCCAGGTTCTCGTTGAGCACCTTGATTTTTTCCGTACAGGCAATGAGCTTCCCGGATGAGTCTTGCCAAAGCACCGGCCTTGACGACATCATCAAGTTAACTTTGCCGAATGTTGGGCCAGCGTCTGCAAAACTTGGTGCTGGTATTCCAAACTGTCGAGGGTATATGTCTTCCAATACTCGATGGATGAAAAGCCGACGGCAGCCCACCATGCCCCTGCTTGCCCAGGCTCACCCAGAGAAAATGACGGTGTTCGCTCAAGGAGTTCCTTGAGCGGGGAAATCTGCGTGGAAACCATCTTTTCCAAACAGTCGAGATTCACGCCAACCAACCGGGCAACCAAATCCAAATGGAAGTCGGAAGGTGCATTGAAGATGGCGAACGAATTGTGTGCGGACATGATTTTCCCCCTGCTGCACGATCAAGGCCCATTGCCTCGTAGGGAGAGTTTGCCTGTGGGTAGCTGTCACGCCCATAACGGGCGCATTACAACCCGGTCACTGTTTCGTCAGCTTGTTGCCGTACGTCGCTGAGACGTTGTTTTTTGGGGAGGTGAAAGAAAAAGGAATAAATCGTACGTCAACTCAATACATCAACCTTGGTTGCCTTGATAGCCCTTTGCCAACCTGCGGTTTGCAGCATGCCCATGCGATCCCAGAACGTGGGATGCCGTCTTGCCGCCAGACACAATCGCTTGCGACAACCCGTCAAGAATGCCGCAGTGCGCGGCATCCCGCGCCTCGCCACACCGCTCACGCAGGTCTTTTAGTTGCCTCTCCAGTTCCTGGAGTTCTTGCATCCGTTGGGCGACGTGCCCAATGTGCCGATCAAGCAGACGATTCACATCCGCGCAGTTTTCCTGGGGTGACTCCTTGAAGTGCAGCAATACCCGGATTTCATCAAGCGTCATGTCCAGACCGCGACAACGCCGAATAAAGAACAGTCGCTGGACATGGGGTTCGCCATATATGCGGTAATTGCCTTCACTGCGGGCAGGCACTGGCAGCAGCCCATCACGCTCGTAATAGCGGATTGTTTCCACATTCGTCCCGGCAAGGCGGGCCAGTTCGCCGATTTTCATCTTCGCATCCTGACGTTCAAACGGGACGAGCCGGTTGGAGCATGATGATCGCCATACCGGCCAGCGCGACTGCACTGCCGACAAGATCCCATCGAGTTGGCACAACGCCATCGATCCGCCATAGCCAGATCAGGGCAATCGCCACGTAGACACCTCCGTAGGCGGCGTAGACTCGCCCGGCAGCACCGGGGTGCAGGGTCAGTAGCCAGGCAAACAGCCCCAAGGAGACGGCGGCGGGGATCAAGAGCCAAACTGGACGCTGCTGGGTCAGCACCAGCCACGGCAGGTAGCAGCCGATAATCTCAGCCAGCGCGGTGATGGCGAACAATCCCAGAACTTTGACGAACTCAAGCATGGCTTCGGCTCCGACTATTTTTCTTTATTGTAATCGCTTGACTCTGTAGTCACTCAAGGGTTTCTAATGCTGGAAACAAGGAGAACGCCGTGAGTCCTGATCCCAACCTGAAGCCTCTTCAGAAAGCCGCCCATTGCGGATGTGCAGGCGGCTGTTCCGCAGCAGCGACCGCAGCCGCAGAAATCCCGCCAGCCTCCAATCTCGCTCAAAGCGATGGCGTGCCCGTTTTCCTGATTCCAACCATGGACTGCCCGAACGAGGAGAATGACATCCGTCGGGCGGTGGCCGGTATCGAGGGCATCCGTTCACTGCGTTTCCAACTGTCGGCACGCACCGTTTCGATAGATGCCACAACCGAAACGCTCGATGTAGCCTTGGCCGCCATCCGCAACGCGGGGTTTGACCCCAAGTCGGTGTCGGCAGGGCAGGCAGCGAATAAAAACGCCGGCCTCAGTGAGCTATGGCGAAGTGTTTTGGCGCTGGGGCTGGCCGTCGGTGCGGAAGCGCTGGATTTCTTCGCGCCCGACACATTGCCTTTCAAGGGCTTCGGTATGGCATTAGCCGTCGTCGCCATCTGGCTGTCCGGCATTTCTACCTATAGCAAAGGCGTGGCGGCATTGCGGCGCGGGCAGTTGAACATGAACGCGCTGATGGGTGTGGCGGTGACCGGTGCCTTCCTGATCGGCCAGTGGCCCGAGGCGGCGATGGTCATGGCCTTGTATGCCATTGCCGAACTGATCGAGGCCCGCTCCGTGGATCGGGCGCGTAACGCCATCAAGGG
This sequence comes from uncultured Rhodocyclaceae bacterium, assembly GCA_907163225.1. Taxonomy (GTDB): domain Bacteria; phylum Pseudomonadota; class Gammaproteobacteria; order Burkholderiales; family Rhodocyclaceae; genus Azonexus. Next base: position 450,451 of record OU015322.1, read on the forward strand.
CTTGCTCGACCTGACGCCGGAGACGGCGGAAGTCAGGCAGGCGGATGGAACGTGGCGGGAAGTGTCGGCCGCAGAGGTAAAGCTGGAAGCCAGTGTGCGGGTCAAACCCGGCGCCCGAATACCGCTCGATGGTCAGGTGACGGCCATCATCATTGGCGGTCCAATCAGATACTACGCCTTCCCCAAGGTGAAAAGGGAAAAAATATGTAATTATCGCAGGGCTATTTATAATGCTTTTCGGGGCTAACTACCCCATTAGTTTTACCTAGTTCACTAATCAAATCTAATCCGGCATCTTGTGATTTCCTTGTCACGGCTCTTCCTCACGCACCTACACGTTTGCCCGCATCATCCACTGCTGTCCTTCATCTCTATTTTACTCAATCACCTCCGCAAGCTTTTCTAAGTGGTTTACAAGAGGCATTTTTGTTTCCGGGGGTCCAATACTTTCCTGACCCCTGTCCTTTTCTTAACGCGCTACTCTTTTTCAACTGTTATCTTATGTCTTGAAACTGTCCCTTTCGTCTGTGTGTTTCTTTAGGGGGCACTTTGTTTGATGCTGCTGTCGAGTTTCTGAACTCTATCCCGGATGGGTCACTGTTCTGGATACTTGAGGATCTTCTTGTGTCAGTTGCTGGCTTTACCCCCTGAAAATTCTCGTCTTTCATGTTCTCGGTTGCATGCCTTTTCTTTGGCCGTGTTGTACTGTTTGTCGTTTCATCTGTTTTTGCTTATTCCGTGTGCTCTCGAGCGTATACGTCAGAGGTAAGGACTCGTGTTCGCGGGGTCCTTATCCCTTTGCTTTTGTTGATCAGTTTTAGTTATGGTGTCGTCGCTCCGGAGTACACGTTTTTGCTTTTCCATGTGTTCCCTCGGGGATCCAAAGTGACGGGTGTTTTACTCTTGCGTTCTTCATTCATAGCTCCTTCAGTACGATTTGAGACGGGTCGTAGCCCCTAGTGGCCTCTCTAGCTTGGTATTGCCCTAACTCATCCTATCACCCGTTGAATCCCAGGTGCTCGCCTGGGCGGCCAGCATCGCCGGGCACTCGGACCATCCGGTCTCAAAAGCGATTGTGACCGGTCTCAAGCTTCCGGAAAATGGCTTGACCGATTTTGTCGCACTCGCCGGACGAGGTATTGAAGCTCGCACGGATGGCCAACTCCTCGTCCTCGGCAACCATCGCCTGATTGAGGAGCGCAACCTGTGCAGTACCGAGATCGAGGCACTCCTTCAGGTGCACGAGACGCAAGGCCGGACGGTTACCATGCTGGCGTCAAAACAGCAGGTGCTGGCGATTTTTGCGGTGGCGGACACCATCAAGGACAGTTCGCGGGAGGCGGTGGCCGAACTGCACCGTCTCGGTGTCGTCTCGGTCATGCTGACCGGCGACAATGTGGCGACGGCCGCGAGCATCGCCAAGGAAGCCGGCATCGACGACGCCCGGGGCAATCTTCTCCCGGAGGACAAACTGGCGGCCATCGAAGATTTGCAGCGCCGCCATGGCCCGACCGCGATGACCGGCGACGGCATCAACGACGCACCGGCGCTGGCGCGTGCCGACATCGGCGTGGCGATGGGCGCGGCCGGCACGGATACGGCGATGGAAGCGGCCGACGTGGTCATCATGAACGACGACCTGCGGCGTATTCCCGAGGCCATTCGCTTGTCCCGACGCACCCATGCGGTGCTCTGGCAAAACATCGGGCTGGCCCTGGGGATCAAGGCGATCTTTCTCGGACTGGCTGTTTTTGGCAATGCAACCATGTGGATGGCGGTCTTCGCCGACATGGGCGCAAGTCTGCTGGTGGTGGGTAACGGCGTGCGACTACTGCGCAAATGATCTCGGATAAGCCCATGATGGACCGGTACCGCTGGCTGGGGTTGGCCACTGGTGTGGCCTTGGCGGACCAAGGGGCCAAGCATTGGATCGCGGGTGCCTTCCCCTTGGGCGCAGGCGAAACGGTGTTACCGTTTTTCAATCTCGTCCACATCCTGAATAGCGGCGCAGCCTTCAGTTTTCTCGCGAATGCCGGCGGTTGGCAACGCTATGTCTTCATTGCCCTCGCCTTGGTCGTCTCGGTGGGGCTGACCATCATATTGCTCAAAGGCGTGGCGAACCGGTGGGAAGGGTGGGGGTATAGCCTGCTCCTCGGCGGTGCCGTCGGCAACCTGGTAGATCGCTTGGTCCGGGGAGCGGTCGTGGATTATCTGGACTTCCATGCCGGCGGCTGGCACTGGCCAGCCTTCAATCTCGCCGATACGGCGCTTTGTCTGAGTGCCTTTATTCTTCTTTTAGGAACCTTGCTGTCTTCAGCTCAAAGCAAGGCGCCCACTTAGCACGTGCGCAGGAAATCCCGATGCAAATGCTGGCTATAAATCAAAACGAGGAACACAAATTGGCTCAACAAGCCTTCTCCCTATTTGACCGTCGCACGTTGTCTGCCTTGATGCTCATGGGCCTGGTCCATTGCACTTCGGCAGCCGAGGAACCCTTGCCTCCTGACCAGGCGTTTCGGCTCAAGGCATCCCTGAAGGGTAGCGATACGGTGGTGGCTGAAATCATTCCTGCCAAGAAGCACTACCTCTACAAGAACAAGGTCCGCTTCGCCTTGAAGAATGCCAGCGGCGTCATGATTAAGGAGGTGAAGCTACCTTCCGGCGAGATGAAGAACGACCCCTATTTTGGGTTGATTGAAGTCTATAAGTCGCCCGTCGTCGCGGAAATCGTTCTGGAACGCGCTCCCAAGTCTAAAGCCTTCACCCTTTATGCGTCTTATCAGGGGTGCAATGAGAAACTCGGCATCTGCTATCCGCCGATTGAGAAAACCATTGACATGAAGTTCGATTGACGCCGGTTATCACATTTCCCCATTATTAGCGATTAGCCCATCTGCCATCTATTGAAAGGTTTTATTGTCATGTTGAAAAAGCTCATTGCCTGCCTGTTAGCGACCACCGCACTACAGGGCGCCCTTGCGGCACAACTGCCCGAAGTGACCGTCTATAAGGATCCTGATTGCGGCTGCTGCACCGAGTGGGTCAAGCACATGCAAGAGTCCGGCTTTCAGGTGAAGCAGGTCAATACCCGAGCCATGGACGCGGAACGGCAACGGTTTGGGGTACCCCCGCATTTGGCTAGTTGCCATACCGCGAAAGTTGGCGGCTACACCGTGGAAGGCCATGTCCCCGCCTCCGCCGTCAAGAAAATGCTGGCCGAAAAGCCGTCGGTACGAGGCCTGACCATTCCGGGCATGCCGGCCAACGCCCCTGGCATGGGGCCGCACATCGTGGGAACGCTCAAAGTATATACTTTGCCCAAAGCGGGTGAGTCGTCGCGCCTCTACTCGGTCGAATAGCGCCGATTCCCGAAAGTGCGGTTGGTGGAGTTTTGGCAATGCAACCATGTGGATGGCAATGTTCGCCGACATGGGCGCGAGTCTGCTGGTGGTGGGTAACGGCGTGCGTGTCCTGCGGTGGACTTCCGGCAAAGACTTTCGCTGATACAATCCCGCCGATGCGCCGCTGGCTCTCTATCCTTCTTCTCGTATTTCTGCCGTTCCAGTTCTCCTGGGCGGCGGTCGCCGGCTATTGCCAGCACGAGACCGGGGCGGCGGCACAGCACTTCGGCCATCATGACCACCAGCATCAGGCTGCTGCCGATCAGGATGGCACACCGGATGCCAAAACCTTGGGCGGAGGCATCGACGGCGATTGCGTCGCCTGTCATGCGAGTTGTGCTGCGGCGATTTTCAGCATGGCTTCCTTGCCGGCTTCAAGCAGCGCGTCCTTTGTGATTCCCTGGCTACAGGGAAATCTGACCACGCCACCTCTCGCGCACCCCGAACGCCCCAACTGGTCCGTCCTCGCCTAATCGGCGGGGTGGATAGCACTTTTCTGCGCTTCTCCCTTGCGGCTGCGGTGGACTGATCCGCCCTGACGCATTGCGACGCTTCCCGGTCGCACCTCGCCGATTCCCCGTGTGTCTTTTCATCACTGGAGAATCGGATGTCTCGAAGCAAATCGGTTTCACGAACTACCTTTTTATCGGCCCGCCTACTTGTTACCGGGCTGTGCTCGCTTGCTGTGCTATCGACCGGCAATCTATGGGCGCAAACGACGCCAGGCCCCGTTGGTGGCGCGATTACCTTGCCGCAAGCCTTTGCTGCCGCTTGGGCACGACAACCAGAGGCGCAATCGCTCGACCTGCGCCGCGATGCTGCCGAAGCGCGTCGACAGGTTGCCGGCAGTTGGACGGCCCAACCACCTTCGCTGGACCTGTCCGGCAAGACTGACCAACTGAGCAAGAATCAAGGCAGCCGTGAATACATGGCCGGCGTTGCCTTGCCGCTGTGGCTGCCGGGCGAACGCTCTCGTCAGGGTGCCTTGGCCGACGCCGAATCCAAAGCGCTGGATAGCCGGGTGACGGCCGCGCAACTGCGCACGGCCGCCGCCGTGCGTGATGCCTGGTGGAACTGGCAGCGGGCACGTGGCGAACAGTCGCTGGCCCGCGAGCGCTTGGTCAGCGCCCAAAAACTGGCAGAAGATGTCCGCCGCCGAGCCAAGGCCGGCGACCTGGCCCGCTCGGATCAGCATCAGGCCGATGGTGCGGCGGCCAGCGCTGAGGTAACGTTGGCCGAAAGCGCCAGCCTGCTGGCCGCAGCCACCCAGCAATTGCGTGCACTGATGGGCAAGCTGCCGGATGAGACAGCAGCCGACGGACCGGAAACCCCGCCGGCGGTGCCTGCCGACTTCACCGCTCTGGATGCGACCCACCCAGCGGTCGTCGAACTGTTCGACCGGGCCGAAGTCGCTCGCCGCGCTGCTGATCTGGCCAGCGTGCAGACGAGGAACAATCCCGAACTGTTGCTGGCCACCACCCGCGAGCGGGGCGCTTTCGGCGACGACTATCAGCAGACGGTCACACTCGGCGTACGCATCCCGTTTGGCTCGGAGAGCCGCAATCGCGCCAAGGTCGGCCTGGCCCGCGCTGAAGCCCTCGAAACCGAGGGCCAACATCGCCTCGAACGCGAGCGCCTGGCGGCCGATCTGGAAGCGGCGCGGGTGCGTGTCGAATCGAGCCGCACGCAACTGGCAGCCGCCGAGAAACGCGCCCAACTGGCGCGTGAGTCGCGGGGGTTCTTCGACAAGTCCTTCCGGCTGGGCGAAAGTGACCTGCCGACCCGCCTGCGCATCGAACTCGAAGCCGTCGAAGCCGAACGGCAAAGCACTCGCACCCGGATTGATCTGGCCGCCGCGATCTCCGCCCTGCGCCAGGCCCTGGGCCTGCTCCCCGAACAAAAATGAGGAACCCGAACATGAGAACAACAAACACACTGGCCACTTTGGGATGGGCCGCCTGGATCGCCCTGGCCGCGCCACTGGCCTGGGCCGGTGACGGGCACGACCATGGCGAGGTGCCTGCTTCATCCGCCGGTCCAGCCGCGCCGCGTTTTGCGGCAACGTCCGAAACCTTTGAACTGGTCGGCGTCGTCAATGGCAAGCAACTGACGCTCTATCTCGACCGCTATGCCGACGGCAGCCCGGTCAAGGATGCCAAGCTCGAACTGGAACTTGGCGGCGTCAAAGTACCCGTCGAACCGCATGCCGAGGGCGAGTTCGAGGCGACGCTGGCGCAGGAACTCAAGCCGGGGGTCGTGTCGGTCGCGGCGACCGTCATCGCCGGCGAGGAAACCGACTTGCTGGCTGGCGAACTCGACATCCATGAAGAGGTACATGCCGAAACTACTGCCCACACCCACGGCTGGAAGGAATACGCCCTGTGGGCTGGAGCCGCCGGTGGGGCGCTGCTGCTCCTTGCCGCTCTATTGCGCCGCCTGCGCGCTTCCCGCAACCCGCGTTTCGGAGGTGCCGCATGAAGCCCCGTCTGTTAATAAGTGCTCTTTGCTTTTCCATCTTGTTTTCCTCAACGCTAGTGCGGGCCGGTGACGGCCATGATCATGGCGACGCCCCACCCGCTGCGAGCGGCAATGGCCCCAAGCGCCAACCGGACGGCAGCGTCTTCCTGCCCAAACCGGCGCAACGCCAGATCGGTGTTCGCACCCTGCTGGTTGAGCTAGGCGAACTGCCCCGCACCCATGAGCTGGCCGGCAAGGTGGTCATGGACCCGAATGCCGGCGGCAAAGTGCAGGCCATCGTCGCCGGTCGTGTTACACCGGGACCACGCGGTCTGCCGCTGCCCGGCCAGCCGGTCAAGAAGGGCGAGGTGCTCGCTTACGTGACGCCGGAAGTCGGCGGCAACAGCCGCTCCCTGGCCGAAAGCCGCCTGCGCCGCCTGCGCGAACTCTCCGACACTGTGCCGCGCAAGGTCATCGAGGAGGCGGAAGCCGCCGTGGCCAACGAACAACTGGTGGCGCCGGTCAGCGGCGTCATCGCCTCGGCCAACGTCGTCTCCGGTCAGGTGCTCGAAGCCCGCGAAACCCTGTTCGAGATCGTCAATCCGGAACGCATGCTGATCGAGGCGCTGGCTTTCGATATGGCCGTCGCCAGCGATGTGGCCGGGGCCTTTGTCGCCGTCGGCGAGCAGAAGCTGCCGCTACGCCTGGTCGGCGTCGCCCGCAGCCTGCGCGAGCAGGCCCTGCCGCTGACCTTCCGGGGTGAAGGCGGCGTTTTGGCGGCGTTGGCCGTCGGCCAGCCGGTTCGGGTCTTCGTACAGACGCGCAGCGCGGTGCCGGGCATCCGCGTGCCGATGGCGGCGCTGATGAAGAACCCGGCCAACCAGAGCATCGTCTGGGTCAAGACGGCGCCGGAACGCTTTGAGCCGCGTACGGTAACTGCCGAGCCGCTGGACGGCACCCACGTGGCGGTGACCAGCGGATTGAAAGCCTGGGATCGGGTTGCCGTCCGCGCGGCCACTCTGATCAACCAGATACGCTGAGCGGAGCCAATCATGTTCAAGTGGCTTCTCGACAACAGCTTGGCCAACCGCCTGCTGGTCATCATCGCCAGCCTGGTGCTGATGGCTTATGGGGCATTCACGCTCTCGCGCACGCCGGTGGATGTGTTTCCCGACCTCAACAAACCGACGGTCACCATCATGACCGAATCCGGCGGCATGGCCGCCGAGGAAGTGGAGCAACTGATCACCTTCCCGCTGGAAACGACCATGAACGGTCTGCCCGGTGTGGAAAGCGTGCGGTCGGTCTCCAGCGCCGGCTTGTCTTTCATCTATGTGACCTTCAACTGGAAAACGGAGATTTTCCGGGCCAGGCAGATGGTGTCGGAACGTCTTTCCTCTATGGAGGAAGGGCTGCCAGCCGGCGTCACGCCGCGCATGGGGCCGATCAGTTCGATCATGGGCGAAATCATGCAGATCGCCATTCCCATCGACACGGCGAAGATTTCGCCGATGCAGGTGCGCGAATACGCCGACTGGGTGCTGCGTCCGCGTCTGATGGCGATCGCCGGCGTCGCGCAGGTCATTCCCATTGGCGGCGAGGTGCGGCAGTTCCAGGTGCAGCCGAACACGACCCGGATGGCGGAACTGGGCATCTCGCACGAGCAGTTGACCGGGGCGCTCAAGGGCTACTCGGCCAACACCTCCGGCGGCTTCCTTGAACTCAACGGGCGCGAATACCTGATTCGCCATCTCGGCCGCACGTCGCGTCTGGACGACCTGAAGAACTTGGCGCTGACGGCCCGCCACGGTCAACCCGTGTTATTGCGGCAAATCGCCGACGTGACCTTTGCGCCGGCCATCAAGCGTGGCGATGCCGGTTTCGAGGGCAAACCGGCGGTCATTCTGGGCATCCAGAAGCAGCCAACGGCAGACACCATCCATCTGACCCGGAGCATCGAGGCAGCCGTGGAGGATCTGAAGAAATCGCTGCCAGCCGGTATGGAAGCGCCCAAGGTGACCTTCCGCCAGGCCAGTTTTATCGAATCGTCGATCAACACGCTGCAAGGCAAGTTGATCGGGGCATCAGTCTTCGTCGCCGTCATCCTGTTCTTCTTCCTGGGCACCCTGCGCCCAACGGTGATCGCGCTGACCGCGATCCCGGTGTCGATTTTCATGACGGCGCTGGTCTTCGACTATTACGGCCTGTCGATCAACACCATGACGCTGGGTGGCCTGGCCATCGCCATCGGCGGCCTGGTCGATGACGCTGTGGTCGGCGTCGAGAACGTGCTGCGGCGCCTGAAGGAGGACCGGGCCAAGCACCACGATCACCGGATGCACCCGATTGAACTGGTGGCCCATGCGACGATGGAAGTGCGTTCGGCCATCCTATACGCAACGATTATCATCGTGCTGGTTTTCCTGCCGCTCTTCGCGCTGCCCGGCATGGAAGGACGGTTGTTCGTGCCGCTCGGCATCGCTTTCATCGTTTCGACGCTGGCTTCGCTGGTGGTGTCGGTGACGGTGACGCCGGTGCTTTCCTTCTACCTGTTGCCCCGCATGAAGTCGCTAGATCATGGCGACACGAAACTGCTGGCCTGGCTGAAGGCGAGCTATGGCCGCAGTTTACAGACGGTGCTCAACCATTCCAAAGCCGCGTTGGCGGCCGGTGCCATCGCCATTCTGGTGGCGGCGGTCGCGGTGCCGTTCTTTCCCAAGACCTTCTTGCCCCCTTTCAACGAGGGAACGCTGCTGATCGGCATGCGCCTCAACCCCGGCGTCACGCTGGCCGAGTCGTCGGCTCTGGCGCAACAGGCCGAGGTGCTGGTCAAGGCGGTGCCGGAAGTCATGCACGTCGGGCGACGCAGCGGCCGGGCGGAACTTGACGAGCACGCTGAAGGCGTTCACGTCAGCGAACTGGATGTCGGTCTGAAGCCGGCATCGGAAATGACGCGCACAATGGGTGAGATTTCGGCGGATATTCGTGCTCGTTTGATCAACCTGCCGGCGGCGATTGCCATCGGCCAGCCGATTTCGCACCGCATCGACCACATGCTGTCCGGCGTGCGTTCGCAGATCGCCATCAAGATTTTTGGCGACGACCTCGACACGCTACGCGGTCAGGCCGATGCGCTGCGCGGCAGGCTGGCCGGTATTCCCGGCATCGCCGATCTGGAAATCGAGAAGCAGGTGCTGGCCCCGCAGATCAAGGTCAGCGTCAACTACGCGACGGCGGCGCAATACGGTGTGCCGACCCCGCAGATTCTGGCGACGCTGCAAAGCCTGGTTGAGGGCGAGAAGGTAACGCAGGTGGTCGAAGGCGGCCGGCGCTTTGCGCTGGTCGTGCGCTTGCCCGAGTCGTCCCGCTCGTTGCAAGGGCTGGGGCAGATATTGCTGGAGACGCCCGGTGGCCCGATTCCCTTGTCAAAAATCGCCACCATCGAGGATGGTGACGGGCCGAACCAGGTCAGCCGCGACGACGGCAAGCGGCGTATCGTGCTTTCAGCCAACGCCCAAGGACGGGCGCTGTCCGAGATCGTCGAGGACATCCGCAAGGTCGTCGGCGAAAGCAAGCTGCCGGAAGGCTACTTCATCACCCTGGGCGGACAGTTCCAGGCGCAGGAAGAGGCTTCGCGGCTGGTTGGCCTGCTCTCCATCGTCTCGCTGGTGCTGATGTTCGTGGTGCTGTTCAGTCGCTACAAGTCGGTCGTGCTGTCGGCGCTGATTATGGCCAACATTCCGCTGGCGCTGGTTGGCGCAGTGCTCGGCTTGTGGCTATCCGGGCAGCCGCTGTCGGTCGCCGCGCTGGTCGGCTTTATTACGCTGGCCGGCATTTCGGTGCGTAACGGCATCCTCAAGGTCAGCCACTACATCAACCTGATGCGCATGGAAAGCGAGAACTTCGATCACAAAATGATTCTGCGCGGCTCGCTGGAACGACTCGCGCCGGTCTTGATGACCGCGCTGGTGACGGCCTTTGCGCTGGCGCCGTTGTTATTCGAGGCCGAGCGGCCGGGTACGGAAATCCTGCATCCGGTGGCGGTGGTCATCTTCTCGGGCCTAATCAGCTCAACCCTGCTCGACACCTTCCTGACACCCGCCATGTTCTGGCTGTTTGGCCGCAAGGATGTGGAACGCCTGATGGCCGACCGCGATGCCGGTGCGCTTTGATTTTTGCTCAACAAAAGGAATTCTCATGAAACCGATTCATCTTCTCGCCGCTGTTATCCTCTCCATGTCGGGCCTTGCCTTCTCCGCCGGTGGCCACGACCATGGGCACGAACACAAGCCGCTCCATGGTGGCGTCGTCAGGGAGGTCAAGGATATGGATTACGAACTGGTTGCCAAGCCGGATTCGATTCAGTTGTATTTGCGTGATCATGGCAAGCCTGCCGACATCACAAAGGGGTCGGCAAAACTTACGGTTTTGTCCGGCAACCAAAAGCAAGAGATCAATTTGATACCCGACGGAGAACGCTTCCTCGCCAAGGGAACATTTGCCATTGCACCAAGCGCTAAAGCTGTGGCGCAAGTGAGCATGGGGGGGCCTGCGGTAACGGTGCGATTCGTTCTAAAGTAAAGCAACAGCGACATAGTGCTTTGTTCGAACCATCCGCTATTGGATGCCAACCTTCCGCTGCTCAGCCCGCACATAGGCGGTGACGTGGGCGACGTCGTCCGGCGTTACCCCTTTCACCGGAGCCATGTCGCCAAATTTCCAGTGATGGGCCCGCACACCGTTGGCCACGGCCAACTGGAATGCCGCATCGGCATGATGTGACGGCTCATAAATCTTGTGCAGCAGGGGCGGTCCCTTTTCCGATCCCTTCAAGTCGCCGCCATGACAGCCTGCACAGTGATTGGCGAACAGCGCCTTGCCCATGACGGGATTGGGCATTAGGCCGGGGCCGGGTTTGGGAATGCTCCAGCCTTGAGCCAGGGCAAGGCTGGGCAGCAGCGCCACAAGAAACGATGCAGGAATCCAAAACAAACGCTTACGCCTCATTGTTCCATCCCCCGTTTCATTCGCCACTGCTTGACCAGCGCGTAGATAGCCGGGATGACCGCGAGCGTCAGTACCGTCGAGGAAATCATCCCGCCGACCATCGGTGCCGCAATGCGGCTCATCACCTCGGAACCGGTCCCGGTGCCCCACATGATTGGTAGCAGGCCAGCCATGATTGCCACCACCGTCATCATTTTCGGGCGAACCCGTTCCACGGCGCCTTCCATGATGGCCTCGTAGAGATCGTGCAGCGTTGGCGCCTGATTTTCCGTCCGGCGCTTGGCCTTCAATTCTTCCCAGGCATGATCGAGGTAAATCAGCATGATGACCCCGGTTTCCGCCGCAACCCCGGCCAAGGCGATGAAGCCCACGGCGACGGCGACGGACAGGTTATAACCGAGCAACCACATCAGCCAGACCCCGCCGACTAGCGCAAATGGCACCGACAGCATGACGATCAAGGTTTCTGTCAGTCGCTTGAAGTTCAGGTAAAGCAGCAGAAAAATGATCAACAGCGTCACCGGGATGACAATCTTCATTTTCTCGATAGCCCGTTCCATGTACTCGAACTGGCCACTCCAGGTGACGTAGTAGCCGGGTGGGAACTTAACCTGTTCGGCGACAGCCTTCTTGGCGTCGGCCACGTAGCTGCCAATGTCGCGGTCGCGGATGTCGACATAAATGTAGGCAGAGAGCAAGGCGTTTTCGGTGCGGATGCTGGGCGCTCCCTTGGCGACGACAACCTTGGCCAATTGCCCGAGCGGAATCATCGCCCCGTCCATGGTCGGGATCAGCACCTCGCGGGCAATCTGCTGCGGATCGGAGCGTAGTTCGCGCGGATAGCGGATGGTGACGCCGAAACGTTCCCGTCCCTCGACCGTGGTTGTCACCATCTCGCCGCCCAGCGCCGTGCCGATCACATCCTGCAGATCGCCGACGGCCAGGCCGTAGCGCGCCAGTTGTTCGCGGTCGGGTTCGATGTTGAGGTAGAAGCCGCCGGTGATGCGCTCGGCGAAGGCACTGGTCGTGCCGGGCACGGCTTTGACCACGGCCTCGATTTCCTTGGCCATTTTTTCCATCTCGCCGAGATCCTTGCCGAAGACCTTGATGCCGATCGGCGTGCGAATGCCGGTGGACAGCATGTCGATGCGTGCCTTGATCGGCATCGTCCAAGCATTGGCGACGCCGGGGAATTGCAGCGCCTTGTCTAGTTCGGCGATCAGCTTGTCAGTGGTCAGGCCCTGCCGCCATTCTGATTGTGGCTTCAGATTGATCACCGTTTCGAACATCTCGGTTGGAGCAGGATCGGTTGCCGTGTTGGCGCGCCCAGCCTTGCCATAAACCGAAGCAACCTCGGGGAAGCTCTTGATGATCTTGTTCTGCGTCTGCATCAACTCGGCAGCCTTGGTAATCGACATACCGGGCAGCGATGCTGGCATGTAGAGCAGCGTGCCCTCGTTGAGCGTCGGCATGAACTCCGATCCGAGTTGAGAGGCTGGGTAAATAGAGGCCACCAAGGCAACAACGGCTGCGACGATGGTCATTTTCTTCCAGCGCATGACGCCGGCGATGATCGGCCGATAGGCCCAAATCAGGAAACGATTCACCGGATTTTTTGCTTCCGGCATCACCTTACCTCGGATGAACAACATCATGAGGACTGGCACCAACGTCACCGAAAGCAGCGCGGCGCCGGCCATCGAGAAGGTCTTAGTGAAGGCGAGCGGCGAGAAAAGTCGCCCCTCCTGGCCTTCCAATGCAAAGACCGGGAGGAAGGAAACAGTGATGATGAGCAGCGAGAAGAACAGCGCCGGGCCGACTTCCTTGCAGGCTGCGAGCATGGCATCGGCGCGCTCGGCATCGGTGTGCTCCTCTGGCAGGCGTTCCAGGTGCTTATGAGCATTCTCGATCATCACGATGGCAGCATCGATCATGGCGCCGATGGCGATGGCGATGCCTCCCAGACTCATCAGATTGGAGTTCATGCCTAACGAGCGCATGGCGACGAAAGCGATCAACACGCCGACCGGCAACATCAGGATGGCAACCAGGGCACTGCGCACGTGCATCAGGAAGATGATGCAGACCAGTGCAACGATGATCGCTTCCTCAATCAGCGTTCGTTTCAATGTGTCGATGGCGTTGTGTATCAGTTCGGAACGGTCGTACACCGTCTGTACCGTGACGCCCTCAGGCAAGCCGGGACCAATTTCAGCTATCCGGGTTTTGAGATTGTGAATGACTTCCAGCGCGTTGGCACCATATCGCGCCATAGCGATGCCTGACACGACTTCACCTTCACCGTTGAGTTCGGTCAGGCCGCGCCGTTCGTCGGGCACCAATTCGATGCGAGCAATGTCGCGGATCAGCACTGGCGTACCTTTGTCGCTTTTGACGACCAGCATTTCAAGGTCGTTTTTGCCACGCAGGTAGCCCTTGCCGCGCACCATGTACTCGGTTTCAGCCATCTCGACGACGCGCCCGCCGACATCGCGATTCGAGTCTCGGATGACTTGCGCCACCTTCATCAGCGGAATACCGTAAGAACGTAGCTTGACCGGGTCGACCGTGACCTGATAGGTCTGAACGAAGCCACCGATTGAGGCTACTTCGGCGACACCAGAGGCCTTGGTCAGTTGATAGCGGACGTACCAATCCTGAATGGTGCGAAGTTCGGCCAGCGTCTTGTCTTTGGCAAGTAACGCATATTGATAAACCCAGCCGACGCCGGTGGCGTCCGGTCCGAGCGAGGGGGTGACGCCCTTTGGCATGCGGCTGGAGGCAAAATTCAGATATTCCAGCACCCGCGAGCGCGCCCAGTAGATGTCGGTGCCATCCTCAAAAATGATGTACACGAAGGAAGCGCCGAAGAACGAAAAGCCGCGCACCACCTTTGATTTCGGCACCGACAACATGGCCGTGGTCAGCGGATAGGTCACCTGGTCCTCGACTACCTGCGGCGCCTGGCCGGGATACTCGGTATAGACGATGACCTGCACGTCCGAAAGATCAGGCAAGGCATCGATCGGCGTGCGCAACACGGCATAAATGCCAGCGATGGTGATGAACAAGGTGGCGAGCAGAACCAGGAAGCGGTTCCGACCCGACCATTCGATAATATTGGCCAACATGGGGTGACTCTCCGTGGTTCTCGGTCAGTGACCGGCGTGCGGCTTGACGGCCGTAATCACCCATTCGCCGGGCTGCCGCTCGACGAACTCGACGGCGACTTTGGCTCCCGGTTTCATCCCTTGCAGCAGCGATGCGTTGGCAGCCTTGAACTCCATGGTCATGGCCGGCCATTTGAGGCTGGCGACCGGGCCGTGATTGAGGCTGATCGTGCCGGCTGCCGCATCGACGCCATCCACCGTGCCTTCGGCCTGGTGGCTGGCTCCTTTGGCGCCTGGCTGTCCGGGTGCTGCCGCTTGCCCTTCTTTTGGGGCGGCGCCATGGGCGGCGTGGCCGAAACCGCCGACCGCTGCCTTGAGGTTGCTCTCGGCATCGATCAGGAAGTTGGCGGCGACCACCACCTGCTCGCCATCTCTGACACCCTCCAGCACTTCGACATGATTGTCACTGCGGGCACCGAGCTTGATTTCGCGTGGCTCGAAGCGACCTTCACCCTGCTGGATCAGCACAATCTGGCGGGCACCGCTGTCGATGACGGCGGAAGTCGGTACCGTGACTACCTGGCCTTTGGTGCCCACCGGCAGTTCGACCTGGGCGAACATCGACGGCTTGAGCAGCAGCCCCGGATTGGCCAGTTCGATGCGAACCGGTACCGTGCGGGTCTGGGCGTTCAAGGTTGGATAGACATAGCTGATCGTGCCTTCGAAGATCTTGTCCGGGTAGGCGTTGATCCTGACCTTGGCCTTGGCCCCCGTCCTGACCTGGCCGATGTCCTGCTCAAATACGTCGGCGACCACCCAGACGGCCGACAGGTCAGCCACTTGGTAAAGCGCCTCGCCTGGCATGAAACGCATGCCTTGTAGCGCCTTCTTCTCGGTGACGATGCCGGAAACCGGCGAGCGAAAAGTCAGCGTCCGCCGCGCTTCGCCGGACTTCGCCAAGGCTTTGACCTGCTCTTCCGAAATATCCCAGTTCTTCAGGCGCAACAGGCTGGAATCGGCCAGTTGCTTCATGCCATCCCGCGCCTGGCCGCCAGCGTCCTTCAGCGATTCGACGCCTTGGGCGGCAATTGCGTATTCGCGCTGGGCGGAAACCAGTTCCGGACTATAGACCTCGAACAGTGGCTGCCCCTTGCCGACCGACTGACCGGTGACATTGACATGCAGGCGCTCGACGTAGCCCTCGAACTTGGGAGAGATCGCGTAAATGCGGCGCTCGTCCGGTTCGATACGACCGGCGGCGCGGACCACCTTGTCAAGGACGCGCAATTGGGCGGCTTCCGTCCGCACACCCAGCTTCTGTACCTTCTCGGTACTGATCTTGATCTGGTTGGCCGATGCCGGTTCGTCGTCCTGTTCTCCCTCATAGACCGCGATGTAATCCATCCCCATCGGGTCTTTCTTGGGCACCGGCGAAGTATCAGGCAGCCCCATCGGGTTACGGTAGAAGAGCAGTTTTTTTTCTTTCTTGGACGGTTCGGCTGGCGCGCTGGCGACCTGTGCCGCATCGCCATGGGAGGCGCCGCCACGTCCGCCCAGCCAGTAACCACTACCGGCGGCCACGGCAACCGCAATAACGCCGATGGTTAGTCCCGCACCCTTGTTCATAGATCTTCCCCTAAAAGACGTTCGATTTCGGCCAGACGCATCTGGGCGTCGACTTGGGCCTTAAGCTGGTTTTGTCTGGCCTGCCGGATTTGGCGTTGGGCATCGAGCAAGGTGGCAAAATCCACCTTGCCGGTCTCGTAGCCGGCCAGCGCCGCATTGAAGGTCAGTTCGGCCTGCGGCAGCAGGCTGTTGGCCAGCAGGTTTTCCGTGCGACGGGCGGCTTCAATGCCGGACAGCGCCTCGGCCAGTTCGGCGGAGACCTGATTGGTGGTGGACTCCTTGCGCGAGCGGGCGGCATTGAGCATCGACTCGGATTCCCGCTCCTGCGACCGCCGCGAAGACTGTTGCAGCGGGATATTCAGTTCGACCATCAACTCCCATTCCTTGATGGCGTTCTGATACTGGATGGGGGATACGCCTAGCGTAAAGTCGGGATAGCGGTTTTTGTAGGTCAGGTCGCGAGATTTCTCGGCGGCCTTGATTTTCGATTCGTCAGCGAACAGTTGCGGGTTGCGGGTTCGCACGCGCTCTTCCAGCGTGGCGTAATCCAGCGTCACCGGCGCCGGCAGCTTGCGCAACTGGGTTGGCACCTGTAACGGCGCTTTATTTGGGCGGGCCAGCAAGGCGTTCAGCCGGGAATGCAGGTTGTACTGTTCGGTTTCCAGCGCAATCAACTCGTTGCGCATATTGGTCTGCTCGACCTGAGCGCGGATAACATCCTGCTGTGCCGCCAGGCCGCCGGAATAGCGTACTTGGGCGACTTTTTCCAGGCGGGTCATCAGGTCGAGGATTTCGCGGGTCAATTGCTCGTTGCGGTGCACGTAATAAAGCTGGGCGAAATTGACTTTGATCCGCCCGGCCACATCGGCCCATGTGCCCAGCGCACGACCCTTGGCGCCGTCGGCTTCAAGCGCTGCAATCTCTCGCTTCAGGTCGCGCTTGCCGAACCAGGGAATATCCTGCATCAGCAGGTAACGGGTGCTGCCGACGCGACTAGGGGACAAGGTTGCATTCTGCTCACCGAATCGGGTGATGTCGCGCAACTCGGTACGAAACTTCGGGTCGGGCAAGGCACCGGCCGGCGTCACCCGCTCACCCGACGCTTCGGCTTCGGCCTGCATCGCAGCGTATTCCGGATTGCGCGTCTTGGCGTAATTGATCAGGCTATCGACGTTCGCACCGAGGGGGGCCTCTTGGGCAAACACGGGCGCGCCAAAGGCGATGGCAAGCGACAGGATCAAAATGGGTAACGGCCTGAGTCGGCGCATGCGACCTCCCTGAAATATTTGTTTTATGGAGCATGCTGACAGCGAGATGGAATCACCCTCTCGCCGCCAGTCGATCTTATTATTTGGCTGGTTCGAAATGGACGACGGTGATGGCACCATTCACGGTGTCGGCCATGAAGCGAATCTTATCGCCGGACTTCATTTGGTCCAACCAGGCGGCATTGGAAACCTTGAAGACCATGGTCATCGCCGGCATGTTCAGGTTGGTCAGCGGGCCGTGCGACAAGGTCACCTTGCCGGCGGCCTTGTCCACTTTTTTGACCTGGCCGTCGACCATTTGCATTTCAGCGGAGGCGGTGGCCGGTGCAGCCATGGCATGGCCGCCATGGTCGCCTGCAGCCTGGACCGAAACGGTGCCAAGGGAGGCAAAGGCAATCAGGGAGGCGGTGATGAGTGTTTTCATGGGTTTCTCCTGTTGGGATCAATGTTTTGCAAAAATGCTGGTTTCACCGCCGGACTGGACCAGCAGCGTGTTGTAGGGAACGGGTTTCGAACTTTCCATGCCTGGCGAACCGGGGGGCATCGAGGGCACCGCGATGCCGAGGGCTTTCGGTTTTTCCTTGAGCAAGCGCTGGATGCCGGCAACCGGCACATGGCCTTCGACCACATAGCCGGCTACCTTGGCGGTGTGGCAAGAGCCGAGGCGGTCTGGCATTCCCAATTGTTTGCGGGCCGCCGGAACGTCCATGACGTTGTGCGAGCGGACCTCAAAGCCCGCATCTTTCAGATGATCGACCCACTTCCCGCAGCAACCACAATTCGGGCTCTTGTAAACATCCACCATTTCTCCGGCCGCCACCGCAGTGGAAAGGCCTGCGCCGAAGACGGAACTCAAAGCAAGAACAAGAATGGGGTTACGCATGGCAAATCTCCTGTGTCAGTCGAGTGGCGTCAGTATGGACAGCCGACGCCAACAATTTGCTGTCCGCCTGATTACATTTTTGTAATTTTCATGGGTTAATGTTTGTGAGCTCCGTGGTCATGGCTGTGCGCTTTTTTGCCCTTGGCCGCCGGTTTTTCCTCGACCGGGGCTACTGGTGCCTCTTCGTGGCCTCCATGCCCCTGCTCGTGGCCTTCCAGTCCGCCATGGGAATGACCGTCACTGGCCGCCACCAGTTGCTCGTAGGCGGTCGCCGACAGCAAAGGCATTTTTTGCAGGAAGGCCGTCAGGTCCCAAATGGCCTCATCCTCCATGCCGCCCTTCGACCAGGCTGGCATACCGGAAGCCTTGATGCCGTGCTTGATGATCCAGAAATCGCGGGCAGCGTCACGTGACGATGGCGCAGCCGGTTTGTCGGAAAGATTGGGGGGAGTCGGATACAACCCCTTGCGAATCTCCGAATCTGGCGCTTCCGGAGACAGGTGGCAATTGACGCACATTGCCGCATAGTTGCCAGCCCCGCGTCGCACGCGCTCGGGATCGGTAAGATCAGCCGGGATCTGGATTTCACTCGTACGGCTGGCAATGGCCCTTTCGCGGGCAAACGTCAGCGCCTGGTAGGTGAAGGAACTGTGGGGGGTATCGGCGCCGACATCGACGCCGCCGGCCACGACGACGATCCCAGCCGTTGCCGCGCCCAAGCCGATGGTAGCTAGAGCGCCCAAGAGTAGTTTGTTCATGATAAATCTCCTGCGATATGGGTGTGATTTCAGTGTTGACCGTGGCTGCCAGGCTTCCTGACCACGACCTCCTGGGATTGCGGTTTGCCCGCTGGGCGCATCGCGCCCTTGCCGGCATCGTGGCTGCGGGTTGCGGCCGCCACCGGTCCGGTCCATTCATAGGCTTGCGTTTTTTTTGGCTGTTTGTACCATCCCGGATCGCGATAGTCGCCTGGTTTCTGGTCGCGACGAACCTTGAGGACGGAGAACATGCCCCCCATTTCAACCGCTCCATAAGGGCCTTGGCCGGTCATCATCGGCAGCGTGTTGTCGGGGATGGGCATTTCCATCTCGCCCATGTCGGCCATCCCGCGTTCCCCCATCACCATGTAGTCGGGTATCAAGTCCGTGATCTGCTTGACGACGCCTCGGTGATCAACGCCAATCATGGTCGGCACGTCGTGCCCCATGGCGTTCATCGTGTGATGACTTTTGTGGCAATGGAAAGCCCAGTCGCCTTCTTCGTCAGCGAGAAAATCAAGCTGCCGCATCTGGCCGACCGCCACGTCGGTGGTCACCTCGGGCCAACGCGAGCCGATTGGCGTCGGACCGCCATCAGTGCCACTGACGACAAATTCGTGTCCGTGCAGGTGCATGGGATGATTGGTCATGGTCAGATTGCCGATCCGGATGCGGACCTTGTCTCCCTTGCGGACGTTTAGCGAATCGATCCCGGGGAATGACCTGCTATTCCAGGTCCAGAGGTTGAAATCGAGCATCGTGTTGACCTTGGGCGTGTAGCTGCCGGGGTCGATATCGTAGGCATTCAACAGGAAGCAGAAGTCGCGGTCGACAGTTTCGATAAGCGGGTGGCGCTCTTTCGGGTGGGTCACCCAGAATCCCATCATGCCCATCGCCATCTGCGTCATCTCGTCAGCGTGCGGGTGATACATGAAAGTGCCGGGGCGACGCGCAACGAACTCGTAGACGAAGGTCTTGCCGACCGGAATCTGCTTTTGGTTGAGACCGCCCACGCCATCCATGCCGCTGGGCAGGCGCTGGCCGTGCCAGTGAATGGTCGTGTGCTCCGGCAGCCGGTTGGTCACAAAGATGCGTACCCGGTCGCCCTCGACTACTTCGATGGTCGGACCGGGGCTTTGTCCGTTGTAGCCCCACAGGTGAGCCTTCATGCCGGGCGCGATTTCGCGGACAACCGGTTCTGCAACCAAATGAAACTCCTTGATGCCGTTGTTCATGCGCCAAGGCAGGGTCCATCCGTTAAGGGTGACGACTGGATTGTAGGGACGGCCGTTGGGCGGAGTCAGTGGAGAGGCCGTGTCCGGGTTGTCCTTGGAGACCAGTTCGGGCAAGGCGGCAAGCGCGACGGAACTGACGGATGCAGCAGCCACGGCTCCGCCGGCCATGCCAAGGTTTCTGAAAAATTCGCGACGTGTGCTCATGGTGGATCTCCCCTTAATGGTCGGCGCGGCCGGTGGCCGCAATGGTGGCTCGGGCCGATGCGTTCAACGACGGCTTGCCGATCATCGCCATCTCCAGATCGCCGCGAGCAATCCAGAAATCGCGCAAGGTTTCGATATAGCTGTTAACGCTGCCGATCTGCGTTCGGGCATCCGCGAGCAGATCGAAAACACCAATCAACATGCCGTTGTAGCGGAGCATGTTCTCCTCAGAAATCCGCTTGTTAAGGGGAACCACCTCGTCGCGGAAATGACGGGCGATGTCGTAATTTGTCCGGTAGGCGTGATAAGCCTCACGAACCTCCGAGCGGGCATTGATTGCCGACTCGCCGGCACGCTCCACCGCCTGCATGTAAATCGATTCAGCCTTGGCCACCTTGGAACCACCCAAATCGAAAATCGGCAATTCGAAGCTGATTTCGTAGCCCTTCTTGTAGCCGCTGTCGCGTGCGCCTTCGAGCACACGGGCCGGGCCGACTTCGAGGACGTTGATGAAGCGGGTCGCCTTGGACAGGCCAAGATTCTTCGCCAGCGCCTCGGTTTCGAGGCGAATTGCCTGCAGATCGAGGCGCTGATCGAGCGCGGCCTGTTCGATACCCGGCAATTCGTCGACCGTCTTGGGCAAATCGGGGAGTCGTTCTGGCAAGCGAATGGCGTTGCGGTCAGGCAGGCCCAGCACGCGAGCAAGACGTTCGCGTGCCGTGATTGCCGACTGCTCAGACCTGGCCAGGTTCAAGGCCGCGTCGGCATAGAACGCCTGCTCGCGAGTCTGGCGCAGTTTGCTGAAATTGCCCACCAACGCCATGCGCCGGGCCAGTTCTGCACCGGCCTCTGCGGCCTGCCTGACTTTACGTAGGTAGCGCACGGACTCTTCGGCGGCCAGCGCCGTGTAATAAGCTTGGCGAGTCTCGGCAGCCAGTCGGGCCACATCGACCACTGCCAGTTGCTGAGCCTGGGCGAATTTGCGTTTCTCCACCTCCACCGCCAGCGGCATGGTGATCAGGGCAAAGATGTTGAAGGTCAGGGCCTGTTCAATCTTGAACTCCCGGATGCCGTTCTCAGGTTTGCTGGCACGCAACATCGAAAAATGGGGATTGGGCAAACGCCCGGCCTGCACCAGTTCGGCCTCGCTGATGCCCAGATCGAAAAACGCCGCCTGCAAGCCGCGATTGTTGTAGAGCGCAAGCTGGATTGCGTCATCCGCCGTTAGCGGCTTGGCGAGCAGTTCGCCGACACGGGTTTGCAATGTCGTGCGTTCCGCATCGCTGCGCGCCCATTTGACGTCCTTGTCCAAACGCTCGAGGGTCGTTTGCTCGACACGGCCGAATCCGCCATCGTCCGAAAACGTGGCACAACCGGCCAAACCGAGAATGCCGATGGTGGCGACAAGAAGTTTTCCGCGACGCATCGGCAAAAAAGAGCGAGTAGAGGTCATGGTTTGTCTCCGCTCGCCTGTGGAGTGCGTTCAGCGGGTTTTCCGTGCTCATGGGTTGGCTGTCCAGCCGCTTGGCCGGTTTCAAGATGTCCCATGTGTCCGCGCAGGCGCCCCATCTCGTCATTGACCTGACTCCAGTCATACAGCGTCTCATCCTTGAACGGTTTGTAATCCGCGAAAGCCGATTGGTAGGATGTTTCGGGTATCGCTTCCTTGGGCGGATGGGAATCGGCCCAGGCGGGTGTCGCGGCGAGCGCGATCGTTAACGCCATGATTTTCATGATGCCTCCATTGGGAATATGCGGAGTCTTTTGCTCCGATGATCGACATCATGCTTTCGCCAAACCAACATCTTGCTGACTTGCGGATTACATTTCCGTAATCTAGGCATTTGGCCTTTAAAAGCGACGGAAAATGCGCCATCAATAGCCAATGGTTGGCGGAGAGAGCGATGAAAATTCTTGTAGTGGAAGACGAAACCAAAACCGGCACCTACCTCAAGCAGGGCTTGGTCGAGGCAGGCTTCGTCGTGGATTTGGCCGTCAACGGCCTCGACGGGCTGCATTTGGCGCTGACAGAGGCCTATGATCTGGCGATCCTCGACGTCATGCTCCCGGGTATCGACGGCTGGCAGGTGTTGCAAGGCATTCGCCGGGCCGGCAAGGAAATGCCGGTGCTGTTTCTGACGGCACGCGACCAGGTGGAAGATCGGGTTAAAGGATTTGAACTGGGAGCAGATGATTATCTGGTCAAGCCCTTTGCGTTTTCTGAACTGTTGGCTCGCGTCAGATCTCTTTTGCGTCGTGGCGGAAAAGCCAAGGAATCCGAGATTCTGCGCGCAGCCGACCTCGAACTCGACTTGCTGCGCCGCCGCGTCAATCGGGCCGGGAAACGGATTGACCTGACCGCCAAGGAGTTTGCCTTGCTCGAACTGTTGCTGCGCCGTCAGGGTGAGGTGTTGCCACGCTCATTGATAGCCTCTCAGGTCTGGGACATGAATTTCGACAGCGACACGAACGTCATCGAGGTCGCGATCAAGCGCCTGCGGGTCAAGATTGACGACGGGTTCGAACCCAAGTTGATTCGTACGGTGCGTGGCATGGGCTATGTTCTGGAGATTACCGATTGACCCCGACTCGCGGCCCTTCACTGACGCTTCGCCTGACCCTGCTGTTTGCGCTGGCCTCGGCCTTTGTGCTGTTCCTGCTCGGCCTGCTGATTGGCAATGCGGTTGAGCGCCACTTCGAAGAGCAGGATTTGGATGTGCTGACCGGCAAAATGCAGTTGGCGAGGCATATCCTGGAACGAAAACCAGATAGTCAGCCGAAAGAGACGCTGACCCAGCAATTGGACGATGCGTTAACGGGGCATCACGGGCTGATCGTTGCTGTCTATGACCAGAATGGCAAAACGCTGTATGCCAACGAATCCATGGTCTTTCCGCAGGATCTACTAAGCATTGGCGCGACACCAAAGCGCGAGCAGCCCGTCAAATGGAGCAGTAACGACGACCAGCCATGGCGGGGGATTTCCTCGATGGTCAAGTTTGGCACCGATGGCGGCGGTAGTTACACCGTGGCAATTGCCACCGAAATTACCCATCACGAACACTTCATGACTTCCTTCCGGCAGACCTTGTGGGGGTTCATGAGCTTGGCAACCCTGGCGATGGGATTGCTCGGCTGGTTTGTCGTCCGGAGCGGCCTGTTGCCTTTACTGGCCATTAAGCGGCAGGCGGCCGAGATCACCGCCAATCGCCTGCATACCCGCTTGCCGGTCGAAGCCATCCCCCGCGAATTGGCGGATCTGGCTGACACACTGAATGGCATGCTTTCGCGCTTGGAAGAATCCTTTCAGCGCCTGTCGGATTTTTCATCGGACTTGGCCCATGAGTTGCGAACGCCGGTCAGCAATCTGTTGACCCAGACCCAGGTCACGCTCTCGAAAGCACGCTCGGCGGACGACTATAGGGACATCCTGGCGTCGAATGCGGAAGAGTTCGAGCGCCTGTCGCGTACCATTTCCGACATGCTCTTTCTGGCCAAGGCCGACAACAACCAAATCATCCCGAACCAGGAGCCGATCAATCTCGCCGAGGAAATCGGCGATTTGCTGGAATATTACGACGTGCTTGCCGAAGAGAAGTCGGTTGCCTTGTCACTCTCTGGTGACGGCCAAATCGTCGGAGACCGATTGATGCTGCGCCGTGCAGTCAGCAATCTGCTCTCAAATGCACTGCGGCACACGCCGAACGAGGGCAAAGTTACCGTTCGAGTCGAAAAAAACAGTGAAGGCAGGATTCTAGTCTCCGTCGAGAACACAGGGAGCGACATCCCGGCCGAACATTTACCTCGTCTGTTCGATCGTTTCTACCGTGTCGACAGTTCGCGCCTGCGCACGACAGAAAATTCAGGCTTAGGGCTCGCAATAACCCAATCTATTGTGTTCGCTCACGGCGGGGATATGGGTGTCAATTCGGAAGACGGAAAAACACGCTTCACACTCTCTTTACCCTGTATCCATCAGTAGTCTTTGGATAC
Source organism: uncultured Rhodocyclaceae bacterium (assembly GCA_907163225.1). Taxonomy (GTDB): domain Bacteria; phylum Pseudomonadota; class Gammaproteobacteria; order Burkholderiales; family Rhodocyclaceae; genus Azonexus. The sequence continues at coordinate 474,393 of OU015322.1, forward strand.
TCTGAAAAGACGATGATGAGCCAGGTCGATCTCTACCTCGATGCTGCCGAGCGGACCAACACCCGGCGCAGCTATGCCTCGGCCATCCGCCATTTTGAGATCGAGTGGCACGGTCTGCTACCGGCAACGATCGATTCGATCGCTCGGTATCTGGCCGAACACGCCGAATCCTTATCCCTGAACACGCTCAAGCATCGCCTGGCCGCATTGTCGCGCTGGCACCAGGAGCACGGTTTCCCCGACCCGACCAAGGCCGCCAAGATCCGCCAAGTTCTTAAAGGCATCCGGGCGCTGCATCCGGCCCAGGAGAAGCGCGCCAAGCCGTTGGAACTGGACATCCTGCAACAGACCAGTGACTGGCTGGTGCAGGCGACGGCCGGCGCCGTTGTCCGGGGCGATGCCGGCAGCGCGCTACGACATACCCGAGACCGCGCCCTTGCACTGCTGGGGTTCTGGCGGGGATTCCGATCCGATGAATTGGCCAGTCTGTGCATCGAGTTCATCGAGATCAAGCCTGGCGAGGGCATGACTTGCTATCTCCCGCGGAGCAAAGGAGATCGCCAACTGGAAGGGCGAAAGTTCTCCTGCCCGGCACTCTCCCGCCTGTGCCCCGTGGAGGCAGTCGAGGATTGGCTGGCCTTGTCCAAACTCAAGGATGGTCCGCTCTTTCGCAAAATTGACCGCTGGGGTCATCTCTCAGAAACCGGCCTTCTCCCCGGAAGCATCATTCCCATGCTTCGCCAGTTCCTTGCGCAAGCGGGAATCGCCGATGCCGAAGCGTTCAGCAGCCACTCCCTACGCCGGGGATTTGCCCAGTGGGCAGGTTCGAGCGGGTGGGATATCCGGGAGTTGATGACCTACGTCGGCTGGCGCGACATTAAAGCCGCAATGCGCTATTTGGACGGGATTGATGTTGGTCTCAAGGCGCGCTTCGAGCAGGGTTTGGATCGTGCTTTGCCGGAGCCGGCAAAGCAGACGCCGCAACTGCCGGCCATTCCGGAAGTGGCACAGACGATCATCGAGGTATCGATCCAGCTATCTTCGTTCAACGGCAGCAGCCGGAAAGAAGCCAGTGCGTTACGCGACATGCTGGATACCGGTCTCGCCCGTTTTCAGGCGCAGCAAGTTGACAGCGATCACGGCCTATATCAGCTATCCATCCCGACACCATCGGCCGATATCCTGGACGATCATCTATACGCTTTGCTGGATGAACTCCACCGCATTGCCGATGCCAAGGAATGTTTTCTGGAGGCAGTTTGCCGCGATCCATCAAGCGGCAAGCATTGGGATTGATCCAGTAGCATGACCCAACTTCACGAGACCGCGTATCCCCGCTTGAATGCGGACCCTTCCGCGCAGGATCTTGAAGAGGTCTACACCCTGACGCCGGATGAAATTGCCTTCATCGACCAGATCGTCAAACGACCAACGGCACGCACGGTGGCTTTTCTCTACCTGAAGCTTTTTCAGCGACTGGGCTACTTCATCCGTATCAAGGATGTGCCGACCGTCATCCGGCAGCACATTGTGGCCCAAACGGGATTTGCACGCCCCCCGAGGCTCGACGAGTTGTTGCAGTTCGACCGCTCAACCGGCCGCGAGCGGATGGTCGAATCGTTACGCCGCTTCCTGGATGTCCGCCCGCTAAATCCGGAGGGTCGTGCCTGGCTCCAGCACATTGCCGAGACGGCCGCCGACAATCGCCACGTTGTGGCCGATATTATCAACGTGATGCTGGAGGAACTGGTCCATCACCGCTATGAGTTGCCCGGCTTCACGGTTTTGGATCGATTGGCGATCCAGGCCCGCGAAAAGATTCACGAGGTGCATTTCGCGGGTATCGCCAACCAACTCGATACCAAGGTCAAGGAACGGATCGACACCCTGTTCAAGGTCAGTAAGGATGAAGCTGTTACGACTTGGAACATGCTCAAGCGGGAACCGAAAAAGCCCACCAACAAGGAAACCCGCTCCTACCTCCAACATATCCGGCGCTTGCAATTGCTGGTTGAGCAATTGCCCCAACCAGACATTCCCGTCCCCAAACTCAAGCAGTATCGCTATATCGCTCGCTCCCTGAATGCCAGCGAAATGGCGGAACTGAAACCGCAGAAGCGTTACGCGCTGGCGGTCATTTATATCCGCGCGCAGTTTGCGCAGACCCTCGACGATGCAGCCGATCTGTTCGTCCGCATGCTCCAGAACCTGGACAATCAGGCACGTACCAAGTTGGGTGAGTACCAGCAAGAACACTTGCAGCGAACAGATCGTCTGATCGGGCAGTTGAAGGAGGTGTTGCTGGCATATCAGATCAACGGAACCGACCATCAGCGCGTGGAGGCCATCGGCTCCAGTCTGATCGCCGACGTCGATGACTTGGTGGCCATCTGCGACGAACACATGGCCTATGCCGGTCGCAATTACCTGCCGTTCCTCATCCAACCCTACAAGGCAGTGCGCGCCCAATTACTCAACTGCATCGAAATCATCAATCCGCAGAGCAGCAGCGAGGACGATACCTTGATCCGGATGATGAAGGCGTTGCAGGCACTGCGCAGTACGCGGCACGAGATCGTGCCGATTTCGCTAGTCGAACTGGAACCAGAGCGCGATCTCCAGTGGTTGCCCGCCGCCTGGCGAAAACTGGTTGTTACTGAACGTTCCGACGGACGAGTCGCCACCATCAATCGCCGCTACTTTGAATTGGCAGTCATGTACGCCATCCGCGACGAATTGAAATCAGGCGACCTTTTCATCCAACATGGTGAGCGCTACGACGATTATCGCGAACAGTTGGTTGACGATGAAACCCTGAATCGTGAACTGGCCGACTATGGCCAGGTAACGGGCGTTGAAACCGATCCCAAGACCTTTACCCAGGCATTGAAATCCGTCTTGCTGGAAACAGCCGAAGCCGTTGATGCCGAGTTCCCGGAAAATGCCTACGCCGAGATTGTCGATGGTCGGTTGATCCTGAAAAAACCACCGGCGAGCGAATTGCCGCCCGGCATCCGCCAGATTGATCATCTGATTACCGAGCACATGGAGAACGTCAGCATTGTCGATGTGCTAATCGATACCGAGCGCTGGCTGCAAATGCATAAGCTGTTCCGACCCATGATGGGAACCGAAAGCCGGATCGAGGAATTGCGCCCACGGGTGATCAGCACCTTGTTCTGTTACGGCTGCAACCTCGGTCCGACCCAGACGGCGCGGTCGATTCGCGGAATGAGCCGCAAACAAGTTGCCTGGCTCAATATCAAATACATGACCGAAGAGTCGCTGGAACAAGCCATCGTCAAGGTGATCAATGCCTACAACAAGTTCGAATTGCCCGGATACTGGGGTTCGGGAAAACATGCCTCAGCCGATGGCACGAAATGGAATCTCTACGAGCAGAACCTGATTTCCGAGCACCACATTCGCTATGGTGGCTATGGCGGCATCGGTTATTACCACGTTTCCGACAAGTTTATCGCCTTGTTCAGTCACTTCATTTCCTGCGGCACTTACGAAGGGACGCACATCCTCGACGGACTGATGTCCAATACCTCGGATATCCGACCGGACACCATCCATGGCGATACGCAGGCCCAGAGCTATACGGTCTTCGCTTTGTCGCATCTGCTTGGAATCAAGCTGATGCCCCGGATACGGGGCATCAAGGATCTGGTGTTCCATCGCCCGGATAGTGACAAGAAATTTGCACACATCGAGGGCCTATTCACGGACGTTATCAACTGGCAAATGATCGAAACCCATTTGCCGGACATGCTGCGCGTGGCTATTTCCATCAAGCTCGGAAAAATCTCAGCATCCGCCATCCTGCGCCGCCTGGGCACCTACAGCCGCAAGAACAAACTGTATTTCGCCTTTAAGGAATTGGGCAAGGTCATCCGAACCATGTTCTTGCTGAAATACGTCGGTAGCGTCGAACTACGCCGACTCATCCATGCCGAAACCAACAAGTCGGAGCAGTTCAATGGCTTCGCCAAGAAAATATTCTTTGGCGGAGAAGGGGAGATCGCCGAGAACCTACGCCATGAACAACGCAAGGTGATTAAGTACAACCATCTCGTCGCCAACATGGTCATCCTGCACAACGTGGTGGGAATGAGCCGGGTGTTGAAGCAACTACAGGCCGAGGGCGTGCTAGTCAATCAGGAAATACTGGCTGGGTTGGCACCATACCGCCTAGAACACATCAATCGCTTTGGCGACTATGTTCTGGATTTCCGGCGGAAGGTTGAGGTGTTGGCGGATGGTTTTCGGATTCTCGACAACAAATCAGATGTTTAAAGCAGAAACGGGGAATTTTTCATGATTCCCGGCCGACCCTCTACACCATCAGGTGGCGACACTACGGTGAACGTTGCGAAGTCGTTTATCGACACCACCTCGCGCTCTATCACCTTGTCCCTGATTTTCCCGAAAATCGTCTGATACACCCGCCGCGCCTTGTCGTCCAACACCTTCAGCCGCGCCGCTTCTGTCACTTCAAAATCACTTACCTTGCACAGATGTTTCCGCACCGCGTCATCATCCTGCACGGTATGGCGCAAGGCTTCGACAATGGCCGCAAGAATCAGATTCTTTCCCGCTTCCCGCTCTGCCTTCGTCATTGGCCTGCCCGGCTGAAGGTTTGCCAGCGATACCGGATTTACTTCCATTTCAGCCCCACTTTGCCAAGCAAAAATTAGCCTCTTCGATCATTGCGGCCTGTTTTTCCGGGTTTTTCTGTTTCGCGGCCAAGGCCACCACGCGACCGGCAACGCCTTCGAGATTGGCCCTTTTCTTGGCCTTCCACGCCGCCGCCGCTATCGGATTGATCGAATCCACGATCTCCCTTTCGCGCCGCCCGCGCACGGCCATTGACTCGCACCACCGCGCCGCCGTTGTCTCACTCAGGAAGGAATAGACCTTGCCGGCAGGGCCTATCAATACCCTATCCCCAACGACCAGCCCCGACGGCCCCAAGTGCCACGCAGCGCCATCCGTGAGCAAGGCTTGTGCCATAACCGGGCAAATGAAGCCCTGCGCCGATTGTTTTACAAATGCCGATGAAAAAGCGGATGAAAACGCGCTCATTACTCGACTTCCCACACAATTTTGAAGATAGCACCGACTATCGCTTGGCCAGCCGTAATGCTCATGGCCTGCATGTTTCCAGAACTGAACACCCCGCCGCTTTGAGGTGAAAACGACGTAAACGGTTCCCCCCCCGAAAAGCTCGCGGCACTCCTTACCGACAACTTACCTGCCTGCCCCGCTCCGACATTCACCGTTATCGACGACGCGACCGATACATTGCACTTCATCTCAAGCCAATACCGCCTCACACGTCCAACGACCTCACACCCTGACGCATTTAACGAGAAATTCGCCGGGACGACAGGAATCCACACTTCATTAGTCGCACCGCCGCCAGCCATACCCTGCCATTCCGTCCAACTATTTCCTTCATTGACTTCGAAATTTCCCATCCGACACAACGGCACGGCACCGCCAATATACGGAGAATACGGCGCATAAATCTGAAGAGTACCACCGCCCCCGTGGTAGCTTTTAATCGTTAAAACAGACCCATAATGACCCGGATACCCGTTTTGATACGCAAAATCCAACGTCACACCCAATGGATAATCCAACGGAAGTACGCCCCCACCCCTGACCTCAGATGTAGGCGACAGCAAAGGCGCACTGGTCACCGGCCCGGCCACGCCCGGCACACCTTGCGGCCCTACGTCTCCTCTATCCCCTTTGGCCCCCTGCACGCCTTGCGGCCCGGCCACGCCATCGGCCCCGGCATCGCCCTTGTCACCTTTCAGCCCTTGCGGCCCTGCCACACCCTGCGCACCGGCGACACCCTGCGCACCGCCGGCCCCGGCCGGCCCTACGTCGCCCCTATCCCCTTTGGCCCCCGGAACGCCCTGCGGCCCGGCTGGCCCGGTCAATAGCGCAATATCTTCCGGCTCAAGTTCGACGAAGTGACTCAGCGCTGCAACGTGTGACGGCTGGATTACCCCGGCCTCCCCTGTATCGACCCATTCGACTGGCTTGATGTGACTTACTATCATTTTTCTGCCCTCAAAATTTCAACAGCCCCAACCAGCGCCACGCCAGCCGATACCAGAATATCCACATACCCAACCGGCAACACGCCCGCAGCTACCAGCAACCAACCCACACCGCGCCAAGTGCTAGGCTCTTTCGCCCTCTCGACAATCCACGCCATAACCCAACCTCTCGACAAAAAAAAGGGGCTACCCGCGCCCCTTTCTGCAACCCAATCGCACCAATCAACAGGCGTCATCATCAAACCTTCGACACATCCTGATTTTTTCAATCTGCGCCCCAAATTTTTCGATTTCCTTTTGCTGGCGGACAATATCGCGCAACATTGCTTTTTGCTCTGCGCGAATGCCACCGTAAATAGCACCCGCGCAAAGCAACATGCCGACCAGCTGCAAAGCTAACCCGGCATCACCGCCATTAGGCATTTGCAATAACGGTCAGGCGTGCGACTTCGGTATCAATCGCCGCAACGTCAGTTACCACAGCGGCGCGCTGGGCTTGCACTTCCAGCTTTTTGGCTTGCTGCGCCGCATTGCCGACTTCCCAGCCAACCATGAGCGTCAAATCAGCGTCGATTTCGGCGATGATCGCGTTTTGCGAAACCTTGGCCTTTGCCAGTCGGACGATCTGAGACTCAGCGAACGCTTTCATGTCATTCGGAACCTTGCTGGCCAGCACCGCGCCCGTGTCGACTTCGACGGTATAGACGCCGTTGCCCTTTTCGGCGACCTTGGCCGCGAACTTGAGCGCATCGTCGACATTCGAGAAGGTTTTGATCTTGCCGGCATCGGTGGCGAGTTCGTAGGTATTGCCGTCGATAGTCATCTTTCCCACAAATTTCAAGGCCGAAGAAGTACCGACAACGGTGAGCAGGATGGCGGCAACAGCGCCCGGAGTGCCGACTTTCCAAGCACCGAAGAGGCGGGAAAGTTCGCGTTGAGTTTTACGCATTTTTGAATCTCCAATAAGATTTGTTTTGCCTATAGCAACACGCTATTGACTAGCGCGCACCATAAACAAAATCTATCGGCGCATCAAGTATTTTTTTCTCAGGCTATCGCCGCCATTGGTGGCGACTCGAAAATTGCCGCCGCCATCCCGGAAAACTCTGCTTCAATCCTTGAAATACTTCGCTTTATTGCTTCGTACCGGCCAACTCCCGGATCATCGCCGGTACAGTTATTGACACAAGACCGAGTAGAGTCAAAAACAACCCCGCCCGATTTTTTTGCCAGCCCGCCCCAATGAATCACCCAATCGCGCACGGCCAACATCAAACGCGCCCCGCCCTGACAAACGCCCGTCACCACAGGCGCGGCAACATCCCCGTATTCCGTCAGACGCGCCCCAACCGACTTCATCAAGGCCAGCCCGCCCGCCTTGCACGCCAGCCAGAACTCGCACCAATCCGAATCATCCGCCGCCCGCGTTGCCCGTGCCAACGCGCCATTAACCGGCAAGCCCCCGGCCTCCAACCTGCGCAGCGTTCGCCAGATTCCGACAGACGGCATACCGAAAAATTGAAACTGACGAATCGACCAATGCGACGCCCACGCATCAACTCGCTTAACCGTTGATGATATATATCCCCCGGTCTCCAAATCCCGCTCTTTTTCCATGCCGCCGCCGTCAATATTTTTACTGACATAAGCCGCCGCGTAATGCGCCGCGCCTGTCCCTGATTCTGCAATTTTGAAATTGAATCTGTGCTGAATTGCCCCCATCTCGTCGCCAGAATCAAGCAAGGCATACCACCTAGCGATATGGCGGGCGAAGCACAAATCTTGCGGGGGACCATAGACAATCAAGTGCCAATGCGGACATCCATCATGATGCGGCTCTGCGGTGCGAAGCCCTGCCACCACTAGCCCACGGCGTTTCAGCGCCGCCCGAATCCGCGCCCAAACGCTGCACAAATAACGCTGAGCATCGGCTGGCGAAAGCGGGTTTCTTGTCTCTTTTCCGAAGGAGTCAAGCACCGGCTTTCCCTCGTCATTTACTACCAGCTCACCAAAATTCGGATTTGGTTCGGCGCAGTATCCCGTTATCTTCTGCGCATGAAATCGGCTTGGGGCGGTAATTGTCCAAAACTCACAAGCCCAGCCCTGAAGATGCGCGTATCCATCACACCCTCGAATCCTCACCATCAATTCCGCCCGCTTGTTTTCCGGGTTCGCAAGGCTTCCTGCTACGATCTCCGACATCTCTACCGTTTCGCCATCCGCCGCAATCGCCACCGCCCTTTCCATCGCCGCAGCGTTTCGCTTGCGCTGATCCTGACGACGTATCACGGCATCCTGCGACGCGTAAGGCCACAGACCACGCCTGACTACGCCGCCTTCAATCGCTGCGCCCTCTGCCCGCCGCCCGTGAGACCGCCGCAATCGGCGCAAATACCACCGCCCGTCGAGCATCCGCAGCATTCCCGGTATGCCCTCTTGTTTTGCCGCCTCTATCCCCCAAGACTCACAATGCGCCTCAAGCACCGCCCGCACCTCGTCATTGCTTGCCCCGGCCCCTATTTCCGCCCTTGCGAAGTCCTGCGCCGTCTTCGCGGCCTCTTCTGCCGCCTCTCGAATCGCCCAATCCGTCGCAGCTAGCGGCAATCGCCCGCCCGCCTTGGCCGTCACGTCCAGCAACCACGCGTTTGCAACACGCGACCCCAGCCCGCCGCGCCTCCCATGCTCCGCCGTCACATGCTGACGCCACACGAACGGCATCAATGCCACCTTTTTCCGCAGCCAAATCCGGCCGGCCTCTTCTTCCTTGGCCACAACCCCCCTCAACAACGCATCAATCCGCCGCGTACCCTCTTCTGACGGATCAACATACTTGTGCGGCTCACCCAGCAAAAACCGCGCTTCGCTCATTTCAGCCGCGCCGCCCACGCCTCAAACCTTTTCAATCCTGCCACCACATCGCCGCGCACATCAGCCGGCAAACTGCACCACTCCCCCCGGCCATAAAATGCAGCTTCAGACGCCGTTTTTCTGGCCATCGCCAGCAACAGCCGTCGATCGGACGGCGAAGCTATTTCATCCCACACCGCCCGGAACTTGTCGCGCTCTCCGCCAATAATCGCCCTACACTCCGCAAGACGAACCACCTCGGCCGTCACGCTAACCACCCATCCCTATAAACCTCACCCCTCGCCGCGCACACCCCGCCCGCGCCTGTCACATATTTTCTCGTCGCCCCGGAAGGAATCCTACAAGTGGCATCTATCAACTCCCCGGGCGAAACACAAAACCCCTCCCGAAAATCAACCGGGTAATCTCGCCCACCAAGGAAAACAACTTTTCCGCTTTCAAAATCACGCCACACAGGCAACGCCGCCGGCTCTGTCACCAGATAGCCCGCGAAGTCCTCAGCCAACCGCCGCCGAAATCCGGCCTTTGCTACCCCACGACAAACCACCCGCACCAAATCACAGGCGACCGCATGCCCACGCGCCCGGCGTGAATACTTTGTGATTGCAAACATGGATTCAGCCCCTGATCACGGGCATAGAAAATACTGATTGGCCTTTGTACGGCCTTCCGTCGCAGCATTGCCAAATGAGAGCCACTAGCAACTGACAACCATCTGGTGACTGAGCATAAACAACCAACCGAAGCCGCGCACGGGATACAACGCCATGAACGACGCCACTATTGCCGCCCTGATTCACCGATTCCGCAGCGCCGCGCAATGCGCCGCCGCCCTTGGCATTTCCCGCCAAGCCTTCAGAGCGGCCATGCAACGCGGCCAACTCTCCAACGCCGTCGCCTTGCGCGCCGCCGCCATTCTTGCCCAAAACCCCACCGCGCCAATACTCGACGCCGCCCCTGACCTTCCCAAACAGCTTTACATAACAACCCGCCGGAATAACAATTATGCGCTTAACGAGAGCATAAAAAACGGCCTACGCCGTTAAAATTCACGCGCTATTACCAATTGTTCCTGTCACAAGGAACCAAAGCATCCTGTCAAAAGCGAAACGTAACTTGTCTTGCATCACAGACTAGGGTGACATAAAAGTGTTTGTTGGTGCCCGGGACGGGAATCGAACCCGTACGGCCATAGGCCGAGAGATTTTAAGTCTCTTGTGTCTACCAATTTCACCACCCGGGCTAGCGCCAAATTATATCGATGCCCAAACACGAAAAAAGGGAAAGCGACCAGCGCTTTCCCTTTTTCTCTTTTGGAGCGGCAGAAGAGTCTCGAACTCTCGACCTATACCTTGGCAAGGTATCGCTCTACCAACTGAGCTACTGCCGCAAAACCTTGGAGGCGCGAGCCGGAGTCGAACCGACCTACACGGATTTGCAATCCGGTGCATAACCGCTTTGCTATCGCGCCTAACCGAAACATCTATCACTACTTGGACAAAGCCTGAAGGCTTTACCCAGAAAATCTGGAGCGGCAGAAGAGTCTCGAACTCTCGACCTATACCTTGGCAAGGTATCGCTCTACCAACTGAGCTACTGCCGCACTGAAACAGAGCGCGCATTATAGGCGACACAAGGATATTGTCAACATTGCCGTCTATTTTTCTGCAGTCCGCTTGGCAATTTCTGGCCATGCCATACGTAGGTAATAGCCCATCGACCAAAGCGTCAACAAGGCGGCGATCCAGATCAGCCAGTTACCAAGCTCTCGCATGTCAATGCCGAATAGTGGGTGGTAATAAAGCAGGATAGGGATAGCGAGCATTTGAGCGGCGGTCTTTATCTTGCCAATCATGGATACAGCTACGCTTTTTGCTGCACCGATCTTTGCCATCCATTCGCGTAACGCTGAAATGGTGATTTCGCGTCCGATGATGATGGTGGCTACGATGGCATCAGTTCTGCCTAGTTGGACAAGAACGATCAGTGCCGCGGCGACCATCAATTTATCGGCAACTGGATCAAGAAAAGCGCCAAAGGCCGATGTCTGGTCTAGTTTTCGGGCGAGATAGCCATCTGCCCAATCGGTAAAGGCGGCGGCTACAAAAATTGATGTGGCGGCAAGATCGCGTTCATGCGAAGTGGCCCAGTCTGCCGGAAGGTAGTAAACAGCAATCAACAGCGGTATCGCGAGGATACGAAGCCATGTGAGCAGGATAGGTAAATTGAAGGGCATGTGGTTCAGTGTAATGCGGAATATATCTTTTCGGCCATTTCCCGGCTGATACCAGGCACTTCGGCCAATTGTTCGGCGTTGGCAGCGAGGACTCCTGGGAGACCGCCAAATCTCGCAACCAGCGCTTTTCGACGGGCCGGTCCGACGCCGGGCAGGCTGTCCAGCCTGGAGGTTTTTCGAGCTTTCGCACGTTGGGCGCGATGACCCGTAATGGCGAAACGATGGGCTTCGTCGCGAATTTCCTGAATCAGGTGCAGGGCAGGATGTTCGGCAGGCAATTGCAATGGCTCGCGGCCATCAGGAAAGACGAGGGATTCCAAGCCGGGCTTTCGCCCTTCGCCTTTGGCGACGCCAATCATCGGCAGATGGGCTAGACCGAGGTCAGCGAGTGCTGAAAACGCACATCCCACTTGCCCCTTGCCACCATCAATCAGGATCAGGTCAGGGGCAGCGCCCTCCCCGGCTGCAATGCCATCATAACGACGGGAAACGGCCTGCCGCATGGCTGCGTAGTCATCGCCAGGCTGGATATCGCGAATATTGAAACGCCGATAATCGGCATTTTTCATGCGATTTTCCTGGTAGACCACGCATGAGGCGACGGTTGCCTCACCCATTGTGTGACTGATATCGAAGCATTCAATACGGGCAATAGGTTCAGGGAGTTCAAGGACATCTTGTAAGGCGGCTAGCCGCTTTTCTTGTTGGGCGGTCGCTTGATTTCTGGCCACGATGGCCAAGCGCGCATTCTGCATCGCCATTTCAACCCAGGTTTTTTGGGTGAGCCCGCGAGCTTCCTGCAATGGAACGGCGCGGCCAGCCAACTCGGCCAGTGCTGCCGCGGCGTCTCCCGTCTCATCTTCGGCCGGCAAGGGGCTAACCAATACGCGTGACGGAGCAGGATGCACAGCGTAGTGTTGAGAGATGAATGCGGCGCATGCGTCAGCAACTTGGGCGTCGCCGGCATTGGCGGGAAAAAATGGACGATCTCCGAGGTGCCGCCCACCGCGCACCATGGCAAGGTTTACGCACAACTGACCGGCTTCGTTGATTGCCACCAGAATATCGACATCCTCGCCCTTGCTGCTGGATACAAACTGTTTTTCTTGAATTTGGTGTAGCGACTGAATAAGATCCCTGTAAACGGCTGCCTGCTCGAATGCAAGTCGATGGGATGCCGCGTCCATCGCCTCATTTAGTCGGCGTGCTACTTCCTGCTGTTTGCCAAGCAAGAACATCGAGGCCAACTGGACGTCCGTTGCATAGTCTTCCGGCTTGATCAGACCGATGCATGGTCCGCTGCAACGCTTGATCTGGTAGAGCAGGCACGGCCTCGAGCGGTTTGAGAATACGGAGTCTTCACAGGTGCGCAAATGAAACATCTTTTGTATCAGGTGGATACTGTCGCGCACCGCCCAGCTGGAGGGATAGGGGCCGAAGTAGTCGGCTTTCCGATCCGGATTGCCGCGATAGAAAGCGAGCCGGGGAAAAGCCCCTTTGGTCAGTACAATGTACGGGTAAGACTTGTCGTCACGAAACAGGATGTTGTAGCGCGGGGCAAGTGACTTGATCAGGTTGTTTTCCAGCAACAGTGCTTCAGCCTCGGTTCGCGTCGGCGTCGTCTCTATGGTTGCAATCTGACGGACCATGTGTGCGATGCGCGGGCTGGAAACATTTTCCCGGAAGTAGGACGAAACCCGTTTTTTCAGGTTCTTTGCCTTGCCAACGTAAAGCACCGCGGCGCCGGCATCCAGCATGCGGTACACGCCAGGTAATTCAGTTAGCGTGGCGAGAAAGGCCTTGGCATCGAAACTCATGATGGTGCGGCTTAGACGAGACGGGATTGGACCCCGGAGAACACAGCCTCGAAGCTTTCCCGCGAAAGCCGCCCCGTGCGCCAGTTGTAGCCGCTGCAATGGTAGCTGTCGACCAGCGTGCGTCCATCCGGCAAGGCGTGGCTGACATTGTGGCCGAAGGCAAATTCCTTGAGCTTGAGGCCGTAGGCCCAGAGCAGTGCTTGATGTGCGATAGCGCCAAGTGCAACGATCACTTTCAGGCGTGGCATGGCGGCCAACTCTGCTTTGAGATGTCCATTGCACTGACGAATTTCAGCTGTCGTTGGCTTGTTGGCCGGTGGCAGGCATCGAACGGCATTGGTTATGCGGCAGTTACTCAGTTGCATGGCCGCATTGGCCCATAGGTCAGCCCCAAGCGGTTCTGGCTGGCTAGCGAAACCGAAACGATGCAAGGCCGGATAGAGCAGTTCTCCGGCGACGTCACCAGTGAATGGCCGGCCAGTGCGGTTGGCCCCTTTTTCACCCGGGCCGAGGCCGACAACGAGCAGTTCGGCATCGAGCGAACCAAAGGCCGGAACCGGCAAGGCATGCCATTCCGGGTCACGCTGGCGAATGTTGGAAAGGTGCTCTGCCAGGCGCGGGCAGGCGATGCAGGCGGTAGGGTCTTGAAATCTGGGCATGGCGGGGATGGTAGCATGGCGACCATGCAGCTTCATTGGGACATCTTTTGCCGGGTTATCGATAACTACGGCGACATAGGCGTTTGCTGGCGCCTGGCCAGGCAACTGAGTGCCGAGCATGGCCGCAAGGTTCGCTTGTGGGTCGATGATCTGACGAGCTTGCTGCCTTTGTGCCCCTCGGTTGATACCACGAAGGCTGTGCAGGCATGTCAGGGCATTGATATCTGTCTGTGGACAGAGAATATTGCGGTCGACCGCACTGGAGACGTAATTGTCGAAGCCTTTGCCTGCGAACTACCACCGAAATATCTGCAGGCAATGGCAGAGCGCGCTGAAAAGCCCTGTTGGATCAATCTCGAATATTTGACGGCCGAACCCTGGGCTGAGGGTTGTCATGGCATGGCGTCGCCCCACCCTTCCCTGCCATTGACCAAATATTTCTTTTTCCCTGGTTTCTCTGCCAAGAGCGGAGGGCTGTTGCGTGAAGCGAGATTATTGAACGAACGCGATCAATGGTTTACTGAAAGCCCGGCACCAAATTGCCTGGAAATCAGCCTGTTTTGCTATGACACCGCCCCGGTCGGCGCCCTGCTCCATGCTTTGGGGCAATCACCCACAGCGGTAACTTGCTACGTTCCCCATGGCAAGCCGTTGGCGGCGGTAGTTGCGCAGTTGGGGGGCTGCGGCCCCTGGCAACTTGGCAAGGCGCATATCAAGCCAATCCCATTCATGCCTCTGGACGACTACGACCGCTTGCTGTGGCGTTGTGACATCAATTTTGTGCGCGGCGAAGATTCATTTGTTCGCGCCCAGTGGGCCGGAAAACCATTCGTCTGGCAGATATATTCGCAGGATGAAGAGGCGCATCTCGTTAAGCTGGATGCGTTCCTTGATCGCTACTGCGCGGGTATGGATGCAGGCCAAGCGGCAACGATGCGTGGGATGTTTCTCGCCTGGAACACCGGCAACGGGGTCGCCTCAGCCTGGCAGGACTTCGTTGCTGACCGAGATTTTTTTACGCGATACAACAGGGATTGGGCAGCCCGCCTGGCGTCAGCGCCGGATATGGCAACAGCGCTCGTCAACTTCTGTGCGGCCAAGGTATAATTGAACGTTTATCTTTTTCTGACTTTTGAGAATCCCGTATGAAAACTGCAATGGAACTCCGCTCCGGCAACGTCATTATGGTGGGTGCCGACCCGCTCGTCGTTCAGAAGAGCGAATACAACAAGTCTGGCCGCAACGCCGCTGTTGTCAAAATGAAACTCAAGAACCTGTTGACCGGCGCTGCTTCTGAAGCAGTTTACAAAGCCGACGACAAGTTCGAGCAGGTCATCCTCGACAAGAAGGAAGTCACCTATTCCTACTTCGCCGACCCGATGTATGTGTTTATGGATGCCGACTACGAGCAGTTCGAAGTCGAAGCCGAAAACATGACTGACGCGCTGAAATATCTGGAAGATGGCTTGGCTTGCGAAGTCGTTTTCTACAACGGCAAGGCGATTTCGGTCGAACTGCCGAACAGCGTCGTGCGCGAAGTGGTTTACACCGAGCCTGCCGTCAAGGGCGACACTTCCGGCAAGGTCATGAAGCCGGCCAAGCTGGCCACCGGCTTCGAACTGCCGGTTCCGGCCTTCGTCAGCATTGGCGACAAGATCGAAATCGACACCCGTACCGACGAATACAAGAACCGCGTCAAGTAATCGGCGCTTCTCTTGTATTTAATTCGGGCAGCTTCGGCTGCCCGAATGCATTTCAGGCCATCAATTCCGCGATGGTTTTCTGGGCAGCCTGGTAATCGGAGTCAGCCAGCAAGGCATCCCAAGTCGTTGCAGCTGCTTGGGGAATCAGGGCTTCGACTCGCTTGCCGCGCGCCGGATCGACTTCCGGCTTCCAGTTGCTGAGCACATCACCGACTACGTCTGGTGCATTGCACACCAGCAACATGTCGCATCCAGCGTTGTATGCAATCTCGACGCGGTTGAGCATTCCGCCGACGATGCCAGCGCCCGCCATCGACAAATCATCAGTAAAAACGACGCCGTCAAATTTAATGTCATTTCTTAGATAGCTTATCCATTTATTTGAAAATACAGCGGTATTGCAATCCATGCAGTTGTAAATTACGTGCGCCGCCATAACGCCATCAAGTGGCAATTGACAGTATGGCGCCATATCCTCCTGCATCGCCTCGAAGGGTCGATCATCAACCGGAAGCTCGACATGCGAATCCGGAATGACGTAGCCGTGCCCCGGGAAATGCTTGCCACAACTGCCCATTCCGGCCCGATGAAGGCCTTCGCCAAGGGCCTTGGCCAAGGCGATGATGGCCACCGGCTGACGATGAAAGGCGCGATCGCCAATAACCCTTGACGGGCCATAACCCAGATCGAGCACCGGGGTAAAGGAGTAATCGACGCCACGGGCGCGGAGTTCCGACGCCAGCACATAGCCGACCTGATTAGCAGCCTTGAGTGCGGCCTCCGGATCAACCTCCCACAATTTCCCCAGCGTGGCCATTGCCGGCAAGCGCGTGAAGCCATCGCGGAAGCGCTGCACCCTGCCCCCTTCATGATCGACTGCAATCAACAGTTGCGGCGAGCGCAAAGCATGAATTGCTGCGGTCAACGCCGCCAACTGATCGGGATTCGAATAGTTGCGGGTGAACAGGATGATCCCGCCGACCAAAGGATGGCAGAGTCGTTCCCGGTCCAGGTCAGTCAGTTCGGTACCGGCGATGTCTATCATCAACGGCCCGAGTGGCAGATGCTTCATGCTTGCTCCAGAATGACGTAGGCGACTGCATATTCGGCTTCGTCGCTGATTGAAAGATGCGCTTTCAGGTTCTTGTTTTCGATCATTTTTTCCAGTTGACCGTGGAAGTGCAGTACGGGCTTACCCAAATCATCATGGGCAACGGCGATGGCCGGCAACGTGGCTGGCGGACGTACGCCGGTACCAAGCGCTTTGCTGAAAGCTTCCTTGGCAGCAAAGCGCTTGGCGAGAAACCGCCCTTTGTCAGCCGACTTGGCGAAGTCATCCCTCTCCTGCGGGGCCAGAATTTTATCCAGCAACCTATCACCGTGGCGTTCCCACATGCCGCGCAGGCGGGAAACAGCCACGATGTCGGTGCCGATACCGTAGATCATTCGCCGTGCGCTTGCGGAAAATTCGCGGCCTCGCGCATCAAGACCTTCATTTCTCGCACGGCTTCGCGCAGTCCGACAAAAATGGCACGACTGACGATGGCATGACCGATGTGTAGTTCGCGAATGCCCGGCAAGCGGGCAATTGGCTGGACATTGTGATAATTCAGGGCATGACCGGCATTGAAGCGCATGCCGAGCTGTCGGGTCAGTTGCCCCGCTCGGCGGATCTTGTCGAGCTCAACAAGGACTGCGGGCGCCCCTGCATCGCGGCCCTTGCCGTAAAAAGCGTGCGCGTAAGGGCCGGTATGAATTTCACAGACGCTAGCGCCAATCCGGGCTGCAGCTTCGATTTGAGGCAATTCAGCATCAATGAAAACACTGGTCACGATGCCAGCATCGGCCAGTCGTGAAATGATTCCTTTCAGCCGGGCTTCCTGAGCGATGACATCGAGCCCGCCTTCGGTGGTTACTTCATGCCGCCCTTCGGGGACAAGCATGGCCATTTCCGGTTTCAGGGTGCAGGCGATACCAAGCATCTCATCCGTTGCTGCCATTTCGAGATTCAGCTTGATCTGGGTCGTTTCACGCAGGCGACGGACATCGGCATCCTGGATATGGCGACGATCCTCACGCAGATGCACGGTAATACCATCAGCACCGCCCAGATGCGCTTCAACGGCGCCCCATACCGGATCCGGCTCGTAAGTCTGGCGAGCCTGCCGGATGGTTGCCACGTGGTCGATATTGACGCCGAGTTCGATCATAGCTCCTGCAACTCCTTGAATATTTTGCGTGTTTCGAGTTCCTTACCAGCCAGATAATAAGCCATCAGGGTGCGCATCAACGCCTTGGCTTCGCGGCGGGAACGTGGATCCGAGAAATCCTCCGCCTCAAGATCAAGCAAGGTTTTGCCTTTGACGACCTGAGCTGCAGCTTCGGCATGCTCCAGGCGAACCGGCCCCTGTTCCATGCGGTAAGTATAGAAGGCATCAGCAAGAATCGGCTGACCGTCACTGTCGTGATTCAGTGTGAGGCCGTAACCCAGCTCCTGAAGCAGTGATTTCTCAAAGCTGCGCAAATCTGCTTCGCGAACCTTTCCGGATGAATCAGCCGCCAGACGAGCCAGCATTTCGCTATAGCTTGCGAATAGTCGCTCGTGCGCATCTTCGCGCGGCAACAAATACATCAGTAATTCGTTGAGGTAATAGCCACAAAACAAGGCCTCACCGGCCAACAAGGGCAGGCCACCCTGCCACTCGGCTTTCATCAGGTTCAGTACTTCACCCTTGCCAGCCCAGGCAACCTCCAGGGGCTGAAAGGCCATCATCAGACCACGGATGGCAGAACGTGGACGACGCGCGCCTCGGGCCAGCAGCGCTACCCGCCCGAAATCGCGGGAAAACACTTCAACAATGAGACTGGTTTCCCGAAAGGGACTGGTGTGCAAAACGTAAGCCGGCTGGCCGTCGACTTTGCTCCGCAGGCTCATTCGTAACCGAGGCTCTTTAGCAGGCGCTCGTCATCGTTCCAACCAGACTTCACCTTGACCCATATTTCAAGATAAACCTTGCCACCGAAGAGTCGCTCCATGTCGTGACGCGCTTCCGTGGCAATCCGTTTCAATTGGTCGCCACCCTTGCCGATAACGATCGCCTTGTGGCCGTCGCGGTCAACGACGATGGCGGCAAAAATCCGCCGAAGGTCACCCTCGACTTCAAATCTTTCTATTTCGACGGCTGTTGCATAGGGCAACTCATCGCCAAGCAGGCGAAAAACTTTTTCACGAATGTATTCAGAAGCGAGAAAACGTTCACTTTTATCGGTCAGATCATCTTCCGGGAACATCAGTCCGTCATTCGGCAGATGCTTTTTGGCCTCGCTTAGCAAATCTTCCGTCTGTCGCCCTTTGGCTGCGCTGACCGGAACGATAGCAGCATAATCGTGATCAGCGGAGACTTCTGCCAAAAACGGTAGCAATTCAGTACGATCCTTCAGCTGATCGGTCTTGTTGACCACAAGAATTACAGGTCGATCCTTCGGAAGCAAGCGGACAACCGCCTTGTCCTTGATGTCATAGCGGCCAGCCTCAACAACAAACAGCACAACATCGACATCACTCAGGGTTTGGGTAACGCCCCGATTCATGGCCCGATTTAATGCGTTCGAAAATTTCGTCTGGAAGCCAGGTGTGTCTACAAAGACAAATTGGGCGTCGTCCTTGGTAAGGATGCCGGTGATCCGGTGTCGGGTCGTCTGCGCCTTGCGCGAGACGATACTGATTTTTTCACCGACCAAGCGGTTAAGAAGGGTTGATTTGCCAACATTGGGACGACCGACAATAGCAATATAACCGGAACGGATTTTTTTCATGCAGTGAGTACTTTCAAGGCCATCTCGGCCGCAACCTGTTCGGCGATTCGGCGGCTGGTACCGTGGCCGATGGTTCGCAATGAGGGGTGATCTATTTCGCAGGCAACTTCGAAACGCTGGTCATGAGCGGCTCCGGTAGCTTCCAGCAACTGATAGCGAGGCAAACTTTTCTTCCGCCCTTGCAGCCATTCCTGAAGACGGGTTTTGGCATCTTTCTGAAGCTGCCCCGGCTCCAGTTTGTCAATCAACGGGGCATAGAGTTTCTCGATGGCCAAGCTTGCAGCGTTAAATCCCGCATCAAGGTAAATGGCACCAAACAGCGCCTCGAGTGCGTCGGCAAGAATGGATGGGCGAAGCGCGCCGCCACTTTTCAACTCGCCTTCCCCGAGGCGAAGAGCGCCTCCGATATCCAGATTGAGCGAGATCTGATGAAGGGTATTCTGATTCACAAGATTCGCCCTTAGCCGCGACAAATCCCCTTCCGGCAGCGCCGGGTAACGATGGAACAAAACCGCTGCAATGACGCAATCAAGCACACCATCACCCAGAAACTCCAGACGCTCATTATTCGGAGTGCCAAAGCTGCGATGGGTCAGCGCCGTTCTGAGCAGAGCCGGATTGGAAAACGCGTGGCCAATTCTGGCCGCAACAGTTTGCGCGGTCATGTCCTAGCCAGCGGTCGACCCTTTGTAATCAATCACAAGGCTGACATTCCAGAACAGAGGAATACGTTTTTCGTAAGAAAACTCAATCACTACCCTGCCACCATCCTTGGAGACATCCAGTTGATTGGATGGAAATTCGAGCATGTCAATTTCAGCGAACTTGTCGAAGGTGCGTCGAACATCTGCGACGGTTGCATCCGAGCCAACCTTGGCTACTGTCGCTTTGGCATCCTTCAGGATTTTGTAGTACTCAAGGTAGGTTGGTACCACCTTCATGGTAAGCACTGCGCCAAGAACCAGAACAATGCTCCAGAACAGTAGCCCGGAAAGGGCAACGCCACGTTGATATTTCATCTATATCCCCTTACCTGAATGAACCGATCCGGCTGAAGTCGCTAAAGTTGAACCAGACGAAGAACGCCTTGCCGACGATATTTTCTTCCGGCACGAAGCCCCAAGCACGGCTATCGCGGCTGTTGTCACGGTTGTCGCCCATCATGAAGTAATGTCCAGCCGGAATCTTGCAAGTCACACCAGCGGCATTGTAGGTGCAGTTTTCGCGATGCGGGAAACGGGCTGCATCCGGGATAAATGCTGGCGCATCAGTATCATTGAGCAAACGATGCTCGACATCTCCGAGCTTTTCCTGAAACTGTTCCGAGTAATACAAGCGCTCCGGATGAAGATAGTCGCCCACTTTCTGTGCATCCACAGCTTGTCCATTAATGGTCAGTCGCTTGCTTTGATAGGAAACCGTATCACCAGGAAGACCGACAACTCGCTTGATATAGTCCAGCGACGGATCCTCCGGGTAACGGAAGACCATCACATCGCCGCGTTGCGGCAAGTTGATATCAATAATTTTTTTATTGATGACGGGCAATCGAATGCCATACGTAAACTTGTTGACCAGGATGAAGTCACCAACCAGCAAGGTGGGAATCATCGACCCTGAAGGGATCTTGAAGGGCTCAAAAAGGAATGAGCGAAGTATGAATACAACCAGGATAACCGGGAAAAAGCTGGCTCCCCACTCTACCCACAGCGGCTCCTTGGCATCCCTGGCTCGCAATGGTCGGAACTTCAGAATATCGACCGCGTAGAGCATGCCGGTAACAACAAGCAGCACGAATAGAATTAGGGCAAAGTTCATCGCTACTCTCAGTTATCAACGCGCAGGACGGCAAGAAATGCCTCTTGTGGAATTTCTACACTACCGACTTGCTTCATCCGTTTTTTGCCGGCCTTTTGCTTTTCAAGCAATTTTTTCTTGCGGGAAATGTCGCCGCCGTAGCACTTTGCAAGCACATCCTTGCGCATAGCCTTGACGTTCTCGCGTGAAATAATATGTGAGCCAATGGCCGCCTGAATGGCCACATCGTACATCTGACGCGGAATCAGCTCGCGCATCTTGCTGGCCAACTCTCGACCGCGGTATTGAGCATTCGCGCGGTGAACAATCAGTGAAAGCGCATCAACTTTTTCGCTGTTGATCAGGATATCCAGTTTAACCACATCGGCAGCACGGTATTCCTTGAAATCATAGTCAAGCGAGGCATAGCCTTTTGAACAGGATTTCAACTTGTCGAAAAAATCCATCACTACTTCCGCCATCGGCATTTCATATACCAGCTTTACCTGGCGGCCGTGGTAGTGCATATCAACCTGATTGCCGCGCTTCTGGTTGCATAGCGTGATGACATTGCCCAGGTAATCCTGCGGCACGAAGATGGTGGCCGTAATGATCGGCTCGCGCACCTCTTCAGTTTTAGTGATATCCGGCAGTTTGGCCGGGTTTTCGACCTCGACGATCGAACCATCGCGCATGACGACCTGATAGACCACCGTCGGTGCCGTGGTGATCAAATCCTGATCGAATTCACGCTCCAGTCGCTCCTGGACGATTTCCATGTGCAGCAAGCCTAAGAAGCCACATCGGAAGCCGAAGCCAAGTGCCTGTGAAACCTCAGGCTCGTATTGCAGCGAGGCGTCGTTGAGTTTGAGCTTTTCCAACGATTCACGCAGCGAATCATACTGATTGGACTCAACCGGGTACAAACCTGCAAATACCTGTGGCTTGATTTCCTTGAAGCCAGGCAAAGCTTCAGTCGCTTTGCGGTCTACCGTGGTAATCGTGTCGCCTACTTTGGCAGCTTTCAACTCTTTGATGCCGGAAATGACGAAGCCGACCTCGCCAGCCCGAAGCGCCTCACGCGATTCGGACTTGGGGGCAAAAACGCCAACCTGTTCACACAGTTGCTGAGCACCGGTCGCCATGAATAGCAACTTATCCTTGGGCTTCATGACGCCATCGACGACACGCACCAGCATCACAACACCAACGTAATTGTCGAACCAGGAGTCGATAATCAAGGCCTTGAGTGGAGCGTTTGAGTCTCCCTTGGGCGCGGGAATGCGAGCGACAACCGCTTCAAGAATGTCCTGGACTCCAAGCCCGGTCTTTGCTGACGCAAGGACGGCTTCGGTTGCGTCAATCCCAATTACATCTTCGATTTCCTGACGGGCATTTTCCGGGTCAGCCGATGGCAGGTCGATCTTATTCAAGACCGGCACCACTTCGACATCCAGCTCCAGGGCGGTGTAACAGTTGGCCACTGTCTGCGCCTCAACTCCTTGAGAAGCGTCAACAACCAGCAAAGCGCCCTCGCAGGCAGATAGCGAGCGTGATACTTCATAAGAGAAGTCGACATGCCCCGGTGTGTCGATCAGGTTCAGGTTGTAAACCTTGCCATCACGCGCCTTGTAACTAAGGGCTGCCGTTTGCGCCTTGATGGTAATGCCGCGCTCTCGTTCGATATCCATCGAATCGAGGACCTGCGCTTCCATCTCTCGGTCAGAAAGGCCGCCAC
This sequence comes from uncultured Rhodocyclaceae bacterium, assembly GCA_907163225.1. Classification (GTDB taxonomy): domain Bacteria; phylum Pseudomonadota; class Gammaproteobacteria; order Burkholderiales; family Rhodocyclaceae; genus Azonexus. The sequence goes on from OU015322.1 coordinate 497,107, forward strand.
AGAGATGAATGATGCGATCAGCCAGCGTCGATTTGCCGTGGTCGATATGCGCAATAATCGAGAAATTTCTAATATGATCCATTGGTGCCAGTAAAAAAGGGCGCTGTCCGGCGCCCTTCCCTTTTCAGAAGACCCTGAATTTTAGCGGATTCCCGCTAAATATTCACGGGTTTTGGCTTCATCCAGAAAGTAATGGCAAAGCTCAATCTCACCATGGAGCAACACCGGAACCAACTCGTCGTACTTTGCTTCGAGGGCAGGGTCGGCATCAACGTCAAGTACGATGATTGAAGCGCCGAACTCGTCAGCAAGCGGCTTCAGCGCCAATTCCATGTCGTGGCATAGATGGCAGTAGCCACGGCTCATGACGGTCAATTCAATTGGCCCCATTCAAACCCTTGATGGTAATGAAGGTCTGCATCTCACCACGTCGGATCAGCAGGGTGACATTGCTTCCTTTCTCAAACTGAGCAAGAAGCTTGTTGAACTGATCAGTTGACTTGACCTCAGTTGTCGCGCCCTTGCTGATGACGGAAATAATGATGTCGCCGGGACGCAAATCTGAGCGTGCACCGATGCCGCGGACATCTTCAATCAGCAAGCCAGAATTCATTTTTAGTTCGCGTTTTTGGTCTGCACTCAATTCGCTGACCACCAAACCTAGGCGATTGGTAGCCTGCTCCGCAGGCTTGGCACTACGCTGTGGTTTCGTGCTGGCGAGTTTGTCGTCAGGAATTTCACCTACGATCACGCCAACTTCGCGGGTAGCCCCCTTGCGCCAAACCTGAACAGTGGAACGCGAACCTGGTTTGGTAATGCCCACCATACGAGGCAGGTCAGCCGAACTATTGATGGGTTTGCCATCAAACTTCAGGATGACGTCACCTGCCTCGATCCCACCTTTCTCTGCCGGGCCACCTTTCTCGACGGAATTCACCACGGCACCCATCGGCTTAGTCAGACCCAGTGAATCGGCCAACTCTTTGCTTACCTCCTGAATCACGACACCCAATCGGCCCCGGCTGACTTTGCCGGACGTACGCAACTGGCTCTGAATTTCCATGGCTACATCTATGGGAATAGCGAATGAAACCCCCATGTAGCCACCGCTTCGGCTGTAGATTTGGGAATTGATGCCGACCACCTCGCCACGCATATTGAAGAGTGGGCCGCCGGAGTTTCCCGGGTTGATTGCCACATCGGTCTGAATGAATGGAACATAGTTTTCCTGCGGCAAGGAGCGACCTTTGGCTGAGACGATTCCGGCTGTTACGGAGTTGTCAAAACCAAATGGAGAGCCTATTGCGACAACCCACTCACCAACCTTAAGTTGCGCCGGATCGCCCAGCTTGGCGACGGGGAGACCCGTTGCCTCAATTTTAAGCAATGCTACGTCGGTACGCTTGTCGGCCCCGATGGTTTTTGCCTTGAACTCACGCTTGTCAGTGAGGCGCACCGTCACTTCATCGGCGCCCTCTACGACATGAGCATTCGTCAGGATGTAACCATCGCCGCTGACAATAAAGCCTGAGCCGAGCGATTTGTTCTCGAAATCACGAGGAATGGCACCGCCTGGATTGCGCGGGACGAAGCGCTTGAAAAATTCAAAGGCCGGATCGTTCTCATCGAACGGAAAAGGTGTCGCCTGTGAGTGTCCGCGTACAACATGTGTCGTGCTGATGTTGACTACGGCTGCGCCCTGCTTTTCTGCCAGTTCGGAAAAGTCTGGCAACCCGCGGGTTTGGGCAAAAGCAAATGAACTCAGGAATCCAAAGAAAAAAATCGAAATCAGGCGCTTCATGGACAACATTACCTCCGGACTCGGTTAGGAACGGGAAATGATGTAAGGACGGTCAGAGAGATTTTTAACATTGCTGTATGAGCGAACAATGACATACAGGAAAGACAGGGCCAAGCCGACCCCGGCACCAACCGCGGCGCTCAAATCGCCACCCAATGAAGCGCCAAGCAAGGCCCCCGCAATTGTTGCGGTCAACGGTAAAACATAAGCCAAATTTGCACTCCGGCTTACGCTGCCAGCAGCGATCGCAATCGTTACCCGGTCGCCGATAGTCGCGCCAATCAAATTGTCGACATGATAGGTTTTGGGGCCGCCACAAAACATCTGTGTCAGTTGCTGGCCACCACATCCCCCTTTTTCATGGCACCGGCCGCAACCACCGTGCTCGACTTCAACGTGGGCACGTTTACCGTCAATGGTGCGAACAATGGCTTGGACTACAGTCTGTTCCATTTCCCCAGTTACCACCGTTTATCAGAGGCCGTATCAAGCAAGGGGCGCAGTTTCGAAGCCACCGCTTCACGAGCGCGAAAAATTCTGGAACGCACGGTGCCAATCGGGCAGTCCATGATGCCAGCAATTTCCTCGTAGGACATGCCATCGATTTCGCGCAACACGATGGCTGTTCTCAGCTCATCAGGCAGCGCGTCCAAGGCCGCGTTGATCGTTTGGCCAATCTGCTTGGTCAACAACAGGCTTTCAGGTGTGTTGATATCGCGCAATTGCGACGCATCGTCGAAGGTTTCAGCCTCGTCGTTGTCAAATTCGGTCGTTGTCGGCGCCCTACGGCCTTGTGAAACGAGGTAGTTTTTGGCGGTATTGATGCCGATACGATACAGCCACGTATAAAAGGCACTGTCTCCTCTAAACGAAGGCAATGCACGATAAGCCTTGATGAATGCCTCCTGGGAGACGTCCTCAACTTCTGCCGAATTACGAATGAAGCGGGACAGCAAACGACCCAGCTTGCGCTGGTATTTGCTTACCAACAGGTCGAAGGCGTGCTTATCTCCGCCTTGCGCCCGCTCGACCAGTACTTGATCGATCTCGCGCTCACTCATGGCTCTCGTTTCCCTGGGGTTTGATCATTGCTATATTTATGGCTTAAGTATAGCGCAGCCATTTTCACCAAGCCGATAGGTATTTATCCCTATTTGTGACTATCTGTAACCGGATGAATCGTTTTCTGCGTGCTATATTTGCCGAAAAATCACCTTTACAGAGAACAGCGTGCAGACATTTGATGTCCTTATTATCGGTAGCGGATTGGCCGGCCAATCCGCTGCCTTACGACTGGCTTCATCCCATTGCAGTGTTGTACTGGTCAGCAAACGTAGCCTTGAAGACTCAGCCTCAGGCTGGGCCCAAGGAGGAATTGCTGCAGTTCTCGATAGCCATGATTCAATAGAAGCGCATATTCAGGACACTTTGATAGCCGGGGCCTGGCTGAATGATGAAAAGGCGACACGTTTTGTTGTCGAAAATGGCCGACATGCCATCGAATGGCTCATTGAGCAAGGTGTTCCCTTCACCAAAGACGACGCTGGCTATCATCTGACACGAGAGGGTGGGCATAGCGCCCGCCGCGTCATCCACGTGGCAGATGCCACTGGAATGGCCGTCCAGGATACGCTGACCAAAAAAGTCCGAGCCAATCCGAACATTACGGTTTTGGAAGACCATATCGCCATTGATCTAATTACCGGTGACAAATTGGGAACAGGCGAAAAACGCTGTTTTGGCGCCTATGTTCTGAACAACCGTGATGGCGAAGTCGTTACCATAGGCGCAGCTAACACACTTATTGCCACTGGTGGCGCGGGAAAAGTGTATCTCTATACAACCAATCCGGACACCTCAACTGGCGATGGCATTGCCATGGCTTTCCGTGCAGGTTGCCGAGTCGCCAACATGGAATTTATTCAATTCCATCCAACCTGCCTGTATCACCCGCAGGCCAAGTCCTTCCTGATATCAGAGGCAGTACGCGGCGAAGGCGGCCTCTTACGCTTGCCGGATGGCACCCGTTTCATGCCGGAACACGATGATCGTGCCGAATTGGCACCACGCGATATCGTTGCTCGCGCCATCGACTTCGAAATGAAGAAGCGTGGACTGGATTGTGTTTTCCTCGATATCTCCCATAAGGGCGAGGACTTCATTCGGAATCACTTCCCGAATATTCACGCCCGCTGCCTGGAGCTTGGCATCGATATTGCTCAGGAACCCATCCCTGTGGTTCCGGCTGCCCACTACACGTGCGGCGGAATTGTCAGCGACTTAAGCGGCCGAACCGATGTTGCCGGCCTATATGTCGCCGGGGAGGCATCGTGTACCGGACTACATGGCGCCAATCGCCTCGCCTCAAATTCGCTGCTTGAATGTCTGGTTTTCGCCGAAGCGGTGGTCAAGGATATTCTGACAAGCGCGAAAACGGGTGGTCCTTCGTTGCCGCTGTGGGACGAGAGTCGGGTTACTGATGCGGACGAAGAGGTAGTGATTTCCCACAACTGGGATGAACTTCGCCGTTTTATGTGGGATTACGTCGGGATTGTCCGTACTACAAAGCGCTTGAAGCGCGCCAAACATCGCATTGGCTTGTTGCGCCGCGAAATCGAAGAGTTCTATGCCAATTTCAGAGTCAGCCACGACCTGATTGAGTTGCGTAACTTGGTGGCCACTGCTGATTTGATCGTTCGCTGCGCCATGCAGCGTAAAGAAAGCCGCGGACTTCACTTTTCCCGGGACTATCCGGAAATCGCAAGCCAGGCAAAAAATACTGTGATCAGGCGTCGTCGCTCAGTACGCTGAAATTGGCCTGCCAGCGCATAAACATGCGCAAGCGTCTGAAATCTGCCTCATTTTGACTGTCGACCGTAGCAATCAGCGTCACAGTTCGTCCATCCTCCGTCGTCAGACGGATGATGCTCAACCATGGATGAATCGTCGCCCTAGGCTGAGGCACAGCTTGCGAAAAATCGCTTTCACCGATAACCGTAATGAAAATATCACCGTTACGTTCAAGTCGGATAGCCTTGATAGTCGGCGCAAGTGCATACCAAGCCTGGATTGCCAAAACCCATACAACGACAAACAGCATTGCACGCACTGATGGGGCGCACTGAAAACTCAAAATTGCCGCACTAAGCAGTGCTGCAAGCATCAGAAGCAAAACATCCACAAAGCGCGAACGGCGCAGTCCGATGGTCATCGGAAACTGCACCGTTCATTTTCCTCAATAGCCGGATTAGACGCGTTTAAAGACCAGCGATCCGTTGGTTCCGCCAAAGCCGAAGTTGTTTTTCAGGCCATACTCAATATTCATCGGCCGTGCCGCATTGGCGCAGTAATCAAGATCACATTCTGGATCCTGATTGAAAATATTGATGGTTGGCGGCGATATCTGATTATGAATCGCCAACACAGTGAACAGCGACTCGATGCCACCGGCGCCGCCCAGCAAATGCCCCGTCATCGACTTGGTCGAATTGACTACCAGCTTGTAAGCGTGCTCACCGAACGCTGCCTTGACGGCATCCGACTCATTTTTGTCGCCAAGTGGCGTCGACGTACCATGGGCATTCAGGTACTGGACGTCAGATGGAGCGATGCCGGCATTCTTCAGCGCATTGATCATGGAACGGCGCGGCCCATCCATGTTCGGCGCAGTGATGTGATAAGCATCCGCACTCATGCCATAACCAACCAGTTCAGCATATATCTTGGCACCACGAGCCTTGGCGTGCTCGTACTCTTCCAGAACCATGACACCAGCGCCTTCGCCCAGAACGAAACCGTCGCGATCCTTGTCCCAAGGCCGGCTGGCCGTAGTCGGGTCATCGTTTCGAGTCGATAGCGCACGAGCCGCACAGAACCCTCCCATGCCCAGCGGAGATACGGTCGATTCAGCGCCACCAGCAACCATGACGTCTGCATCACCGTATTCGATGATACGTGCCGCGTCGCCAATCGAGTGAGTACCGGTCGTGCAGGCAGAAACCAAGGCAATATTCGGTCCCTTGAAGCCAAACTCGATCGATAAATTTCCTGAGATCATGTTGATGATTGAACCCGGCACAAAAAATGGCGAAACTTTACGTACGCCACCGGCCGTGTATTCATCTTTAGTCGCTTCAATCAGCGGTAAGCCACCGATACCGGACCCGATGGCAACGCCAACGCGCTCGAGATCCACGGCGTTTTCTTTGTCCAAGCCTGCATCGCGCACAGCCTGAATGCCAGCAGCCAGGCCAAAATGGATAAAATCATCCATGCGGCGCGCATCTTTGGCGGAAATATACTGGGTAATGTCAAAGTTCTTGACCTCACCGGCAAACTGAACCGGGAAGGTCGTGGTATCGAACTTGGTGACAGCGGCAATACCGGATTTGCCGGCCAGAATATTCTGCCAGGCTTCTTCAACGGTGTTTCCGACTGGGCTAACAATGCCCAGTCCGGTAATTACGACTCTGCGACGTGCCAAGGTGCACTCCGAAAGCAAATGTAGCAAGGCCGGCCATGGGGGCCGGCCTTGCCTAAGTCAACGAGAATGAATTACTTCTTGTTGGCGAGGATGAAATCGACAGCCTGCTGGACCGTGGTGATCTTTTCTGCCTGGTCGTCAGGGATTTCGCACTCGAACTCTTCTTCGAGTGCCATGACCAGTTCAACGGTGTCCAGGGAATCCGCGCCCAGATCGTCCACAAATGAGGACTCGTTCTTGATGTCCGCTTCGTTCACGCCCAGTTGTTCGGCGACGATCTTTTTGACGCGCTCTACGATGTTATCCATTAGAAAAACTCCTTCCCCTCAGGGGTACGAAAAAAAACAATTCGATTCTATCAAAAGCCGAAGCTAAGCGAAATCAATCCATAAACATGCCACCATTCACATGTACGGTGGTTCCCGTAACATATGAGGCGGCAGGCGAAACCAGATAACCGACGGCGCCCGCTACATCTTCCGGTGTACCAGCTCGTGCCAGCGGAATGGTGGCTAGCATGGCCGCCTTCTGCTCTTCGGTCAAGGCATGGGTCATGTCGGTCGCTATAAAACCTGGGGCGACACAATTGACCGTAATATTACGGCTGCCCAGCTCGCGAGCCAGCGAGCGGCTAAGGCCTGCAACACCGGCCTTGGCGGCACAGTAGTTAGCCTGTCCGGCATTTCCGGAATAGCCGACCACCGATGAAATATTGACGATGCGCCCGAAGCGCGCCTTCATCATGCCGCGCATGACGCCACGCGACAGACGAAAAACCGCCTTCAGATTGGTGTCGATAACCGCATCCCATTCATCGTCACCCATGCGCATGGTCAGGTTATCGCGGGTAATGCCAGCATTATTGACCAGAATCGTGATGGGGCCGAACTCCTTGGCTATCGCTGCGAGTACCACGTCCGTCTGCGTGAGATCACACACGTTCAGGGCAATACCCTTTCCCTTGATGCCCGCTTCAAGCAGATAAGCTGAAATTTTGCTCGCACCGTCATCGCTGGTGGCAGTGCCGATTACCGTAGCGCCCTGTCTGCCTAACTCCAGCGCAATGGCGCGACCGATACCGCGAGTAGCGCCGGTAACCAACGCTATTTTTTCGTCCAACATCAATTACTCCAGACCAAGATTGGATTCGATGGAGGCAGCGTCAGCCAACGCGACACCGACAACACCGTCAGCACAACGCTTGGTCAGGCCAGCCAGTACCTTGCCCGGGCCACACTCTGCGACAGTCGTGATGCCCAGAGCAGCCATCGACTGGATCGTTTCTACCCAGCGCACCGGATTATAGGCCTGACGGATCAATGCGTCCTTGATCTGCTTGGGTTCATTTTCGATGGCAACGTCAACATTGTTGATCACTGGCGTCTGGGGGGCATTGAAGTTAAGTTCGGCAAGGCGATCAGCAAGTTTTTCTGCTGCCGGACGTATCAGTGAAGAGTGGAATGGTGCAGAAACCGGAAGTGCCTTCGCCATCTTGGCGCCACGCGCCTTGCAGGCTTCCATTGCCCGCTCCACAGCGGCCTTATGGCCCGCAATCACGGTCTGACCATTTGCGTTGAAATTTACAGGTTCCACGACTTCGCCTTGCGCCGCTTCGGCGCAGGCTGCGACAATACCTGCAGTATCCAGACCAAGTATTGCAGCCATGGCACCGGTGCCAAAGGGCACAGCTTCCTGCATAGCAGCTGCGCGCAAGCGAACCAGCGGCACGGCATCCTTGAAGTCAATGACGCCTGCTGCAACCAACGCAGAGTATTCACCGAGGCTATGCCCGGCCAGAACCGCGGGACATTTGCCACCCTTATCTAGCCACATGCGCCAAACTGCGATACCTGCAGTCAGCATGACGGGCTGAGTGTTTACTGTCTGCGTCAATGCCTCGACTGGGCCGTCAGCAACCATCGCCCACAGATCGTCACCTAATGCTGCTGAGGCTTCGTCAAATGTAGCGCGAACCACGACTGAGTCGCCATAGGCTGCCATCATGCCAACGCTCTGCGAGCCTTGGCCTGGAAATACGAATGCAAAAGACATCGCTTTGTATCCTGGTTCAGAATTCGAGAAGGGCTGCGCCCCACGTAAAGCCGCCACCAACACCCTCAACCAGGACTTTCTGGCCACGCTGGATACGTCCATCGCGTACTGCTTCATCCAGTGCTAGAGGAACGGAGGCGGCGGATGTATTGCCGTGGCGGTCGACAGTCACGATCACTTTGTTGCGGTCAACGCCCAGTTTCTTGCCAGTGGCTTCGATGATGCGAATGTTCGCTTGGTGCGGAATCAACCAGTCGACATCGCCTGTTTGAATACCTGCGATATGACAGACTTCATCAGCAATGTCGGCCAGAACCCGCACGGCAAACTTGAAGACAGCCGGACCATCCATCCGCAAAAAGGGATCGCCCGTTACCTGCCCACCACAAATCTGCCCGGGAACATTCAAAATGCCATTCTGACTACCATCGGCATGCATCGCAGTAGCCAGGATGCCTGGCTTCTCAGACGCTTCCAAGATAACTGCGCCGGCACCATCACCAAATAGAACGCAGGTGCCACGATCATTCCAGTCAAGAATACGCGAGAACACTTCGGCGCCAATCACCAGCGCCCGCTTGTGGCTTCCGGAGCGGATAAATTTCTCCGCAATGCCCAGCGCATAGGTAAAACCGGCGCAAACTGCCTGTACGTCAAAAGCTGCCGCACCTTTGTTGCCCAACTTGGCTTGGATCAAACAGGCGGTGCTTGGAAAAATAAAATCGGGTGTTGATGTCGCAACAACGATCAGATCTAGATCAGCCGCGGAGATGCCAGCCATTTCCAGTGCTCGCTGCGCAGCGACAAGACCGAGTTCGCTAGATGTCGTACCTGGATTGGCAAGGTGGCGGCTACGAATACCCGTACGGGTGACTATCCATTCATCGTTGGTATCAATACCACGCGCTGCCAGATCCTGATTGCTGACGGGAGTACCTGGTAGATAACTGCCGGTACCGATCAAGCGTGCATACATTCAGACATTCTCCTCGACGACAGCCGGGGTTGGCGTCATTTGAGCCAATCGGATGGTGATCCGCTCCACGACGTGGTTCTCGGCTGCATCGTAGGCGCGTGAAATAGCATTGCCAAAAGCCAGCATATCAGCCGAGCCATGGCTTTTGACCGATATGCCTTTGAGGCCAAGCAGGATCGCGCCGTTATAGCGGCGGTGATCAAAGCGCTTTTTAAAGTTATTGAGCACCGAAATCGCGATGAGGGCGGCGATTCTGGTTAGCCAGTTCCGCTTGAATTCAGTTCTCAATGACGATGCCAGCATCTGAGCAAGGCCTTCTGAAGTTTTCAAAGCGACATTGCCGACAAAACCGTCGCAGACGATAACATCGGCTTCGCCCTTGAAGATACCGTCCCCTTCGACGTTACCGATGAAATTGAGACCGGAGGTACGAAGCAATCCGGCTGCGGCTTTGACGACTTCGTTACCTTTGATGTCCTCTTCGCCAATATTGAGAATGCCGACAGTGGGCTGATCCTTGTGCTCCATGGCAGATATCAGCATGGCACCCATGATGCCGAACTGGAGCAGGTGCTCCGGTCCGCAATCAACATTGGCGCCAAGATCCAGCATGTGCGTATGTCCATTGACGGTCGGCAGCGGTGCACAGATAGCCGGCCGATCAATGCCAGGCAGCATCTTCAGAACGAAGCGGGAAATCGCCATCAATGCTCCGGTATTGCCAGCAGAAACGCAGGCGTCGGCATCTCCAGCCTTGACCTGGTTGATGGCAACCCGCATTGAAGAGTCTTTTTTGTTGCGTAGCGCAAGCGCCGGCGACTCATCCATGCCTACGATTTCGGAGGCGTGAACAAGGCGGATGCGTGAATCGCTAGCATGGTTGCCGAGCAACGGGCGCAACACATCTTCCTGTCCGACCAGGACGAGATTGGCTGACGGATGCTCCGCAAGAAATTGAATGGCCGCAGGCACCGTCACTGACGGACCGTGGTCACCCCCCATGCAATCAATGGCAATGCGGGTTGTCATGGCAAAATAAAAGGCAGGCGGCTCATCAAGAGCAGCCTGCCCTTCATTGAACGATTACTCGCCCTTACCCTTGACTACTTTTTTGCCGCGGTAAAAACCAGCTGGCGAAATGTGGTGGCGCAGGTGGGCTTCGCCGGTGGTCGATTCAACGGCCAGCGGGGGAGCGGTCAGAAAATCATGAGCACGGTGCATGCCACGCTTGGACGGGGACTTTTTGTTCTGTTGAACGGCCATTTTGTTACTCCAAAAAAATCAGTTCGGCTTACCTTTTAGCCCGGACAATTTCGCGAAAGGATTGATCCGTTCGCCAGCATCAGCCGCGCCAGGTAAACCACATTTTTCGTGCCGCGGCGCCACTGGCAGGGCGAGGAGGATTTCATCCTCAACTAACTCGACCACATCCAGTTCGCGTTCCACGGGCAGGAAATCCCGGGTGTCGTCTTCCAGTTCGTCTTGCGACAATTCGGCACCGGCAGGAACAAGTTCCAGCAAGCTATCGACATCAAGATCAAAAGGTACAGCCTCCAGGCAGCGCTGACAGGCTAACGGGAGTAAACCCGAAACCTCCAGTTGCAACATGGCTTCTCCGCTATCACCCTTGAAACCAGCAAGACGGAAAGCAACTTCTCCGTCTTGACCCACGAGCAAATCATGCAGGCGTTCAAGGCCTGAAACAGCCAGCGTCCCTTCGAGAACACGACCATCTCTGGCAAAAGCGAAAGCGTCTGAAATCCTTTTCAATCTTGACCTGTTACGACCTAAACATTGAATGATATTATTTTTGGCTTTCCAAGTCAAAAACAAAGTGCTGCTTCAAGTATTCATCGCAAAGCTTTGTTGTAAAGAGCCTTTCATGACGCAAAACATCATTCTTGCCTCCACCTCGCCATACCGTCGTGAGTTGCTGAGGCGCCTGGGCCTTCCTTTCGATGTCGCCAACCCAAAAACTGACGAAACCCCCCTCCCCGGGGAGTTACCCGAAAATATTGCTTTGCGTTTATCCGAAGCCAAGGCGCGAGCCGTCGCAGAGTTTTATCCTGACGCGCTGATTATTGGCAGCGACCAGGTTGCTACGGTCGACGGCAAAATATTCGGAAAACCTGAAACGCACGAACGAGCCGTCGAGCAATTGCGCACATTGTCCGGAAAAACCGTCAATTTCTTTACAGGTTTGTGCCTGCTAAACACCGTCACAAACTCAGCAGAGGTTCGCGGGGTACCGACGCTGGTGACCTTCAGGGAACTCAGCGATCAGGAAATCGAGAACTACTTGCGGCGCGAACCGGCATACAACTGTGCCGGTTCCGCCAAATCGGAAGGGCTGGGTATCGCGTTGCTACGCAGCATGCGTGGCGACGATCCAAATTCACTGGTCGGACTGCCATTGATTGCATTGTGCGACCTGCTGCGAAATCAAGGCGTGGCAGTTCTGTAATGGCCGGAACTCTCTATCTGATTCCCGTTCCACTTGGCCCTACCGCCCCGCAGGAGTCGTTGCCCAGCAACGTGCTAGGTGTCATCCGACCACTGACCTACTTCGTCGTCGAACAAGCCAAGACAGCACGCGCCTTCCTGAAGGCGGCGGGAACCGACGCACCCCTGCAATCTTTGCAACTGGAAGAGCTGAACGAGCACACCAAGGACAACGCGCTTGATCGACTGCTGGCCCCGTTGCGGGCTGGGCACGATATTGGCCTGCTCTCCGAGGCGGGTTGCCCGGCCGTGGCAGACCCGGGAGCCAACCTTGTAGCGCTGGCTCAAAAGGAAAACATCCGTGTCGTGCCGTTGATTGGCCCCTCTTCCCTACTGCTGGCGCTGATGGCCTCAGGGCTGAACGGGCAGCGTTTTGCCTTCCAGGGCTACTTGCCCGCCAAGGAGACAGATCGGATGAAGGCGCTGCGCGAACTGGAAGGCGAATCACGGAAACGCCAGCAGACGCAGCTTTTCATCGAAACGCCCTACCGAAATCGGGCCATGTTCGATGCAATATTGCTAGCGTGCCAGCCAGCGACTCGAATGACCGTAGCTACCGACTTGACACTCGCAACCGAATCCGTTCAGACACGAACGATCCAGGGGTGGAAAAAAGAAACGCCGCCCGAAATCGAGCGGCGTCCGACGGTCTTTTTGTTACTGGCCTAGCGTTTAGTAGAGGCGAACCCCGAGAGCACTCTCGGAAAAACCCTTCCAGAAACCTGCAAAGGTGCTTGCACCGAGACGCTTGGCAAAGCGCTCAGCGATGTTGTCCTTGACGGAGTAATCGAGAATTTTTTCCGCCTTGATGACATCGCGGGCAACCGAGTCGACGCTGCCAAAATCGTCAGCCAAGCCTAGCTGAACGCTCTGCGCGCCAGTCCACATCAGACCGGAGAACATTTCCGGCGTTTCCTTGAGTCGCTTGCCACGCCCTGCTTTGACAACATCGATAAACTGCTGGTGAATATCGTTCAGCAAGGTCTGGGCATGAGCCTTGTGTTGTGGAGCCTGAGGCGAAAACGGGTCAAGGAAACCCTTGTTGTCACCAGCCGTCAGAAGGCGACGCTCCACACCAGCCCTGTCCATCGTGCCGGTGAATCCGAAACCGTCCATCAAGACACCGATGGAGCCAACGATACTCGCTTTGTTTACGTAGATTTTATCGGCGGCGGCGGCGACGAAATAGCCACCCGAGGCGCACATGTCCTCGACAACTGCGTAGAGTACTTTTTCCGGATGCTTAAGACGCAAGCGACGTATCTCGTCGTTGATGATCCCGGCCTGCACCGGGCTACCGCCGGGGCTATTGATGCGCAAGATAATACCTGCCACATTTTTCTCCTCGAAGGCACTGTTCAGCGCAGCAACGAGATTTTCGGCATTGGCCTCACCCTTGGCTTCGATAACACCGGTGAGATTGAGCATCGCGGTATGCCGCTCCTGATGCTCCCCCCCGCTACCCCAATCTACCACGGCAAAAAGTACGACGAGCAGATAAACGAAACCAAGCGCCTTGAAGGCTATCCCCCAGCGCCGCCGCGCTCGCTGCTCATCAAGGGCAGCAAACACCAGCTTTTCAAGAGTTTTCCGCTCCCAGGCGGATTCGTTGTTGGGGGGTTGGGGGTTATCCATGATAATTTTCTTGCTCTAAAAAAATCTGTCCGTCTATCTCGCGCACCCTCAGGGGCTTCAAGCCATTTCCCTGGCAGCGTCCACCGAGGCATCTGCCTGATTCGGGAGCATAAAGTGCGCCATGAATCGAGCAAATCAAGTATAGCTTGGAATCATCGAAGAATTCGCCGGGCTGCCAGTCGAGTTCAGCCGGTACATGACCACATTGATTCACGTAGGCATGTATCAGGCCGCGAAAACGAATGACGAACGCGGGAACCTCGCGCCCGTAGCGAGTTACCGCAAAGCGAACGCCCTTACCGGCTTCGGATACATCCTGAGCGGGGCAAATCAGGCGAAGTTCTGCAGCCACTGATCCAGCTCTTGAATGCTATTCAGGCACACAACAGGCTTGTGCTCCAGCAAATGCTCGTGAGGATGCGCACCATAGGTTACCGCCAGGCTATCAACACCGGCGTTACTGGCCATCAACAGGTCGTGCGAGGTATCGCCAATCATCACGGTCGACGCGGCAGACATGCCGAATTCCGCCATCAGCTCCTCAAGCATCTGCGGATGCGGCTTGGAGTGGCATTCGTCAGCACAGCGCGAGGCGCGAAAAAACGGACGCAGCCCTGAGTGATCAAGTGCCCGTTCCAACCCCAGGCGGCTTTTGCCGGTCGCCACCGCCAACTGATGCCCTGCACCACTCAAACGTTGAAGCATTTCGGGAACGCCATCAAACAGTTTCAACGCTTGGTCACCGCCCAGATAATGGTGGCGGTAGCGGGCTATCATTGCCTGGTAGTTCTCGGGCTTCAGCTCCGGAACGGCGTGCTGCAGAGCGTCCGCCAAACCGAGACCAATAACGTGGCGTGCGCGCGCGTCGTCAGGAATTGGCAAACCCAGATCACGTGACGCAGACTGAATGGCGCGAACAATCGCACCCGCCGAATCAAGCAAGGTGCCGTCCCAGTCAAAAACAACCAACTCATATTTCATTTGCTGCCCAGCATCTGTTCGAGGTTATCAATTTTGAATTCTTGCTCGTTTTTCCGGTTGACCGCGGAAATGTAGCCGCCAAAACTGTCCGGCAAGGGGGCAACACATTCAAGCGGCGCCCCGGTCAGGGGATGACGAAAAGCCATCCGCCATGCGTGCAAGGCCATCCGCTTCAAGCCATCACGTTTGAGGTTCTTGTTCAGCGCAAAATCGCCGTATTTCTCATCGCCCAGAATAGGAAATCCAAGGTGCGCCAAGTGAACGCGAATCTGGTGCGTGCGTCCGGTTTTCAACTGGGCCTCAAGCAAGCTCATCCCCTGCCAGCGCGCCAGCAATCGGAAAATCGTATGCGACGCCTTGCCGTCGGGATTTACCGAAACGCGGCGCTCCCCACCTTCGGTAAGGTATTTGTGCAGCGGCAATTTGACGTGCTGGGTCAGATTCATCCAGCGCCCTTTCACCAACACAAGATAGCGCTTGTCGGCGCCAGCTCCATGCTCACGGAACATGTCGTGCAAGGCGGTTAGTGCCAGGCGCTTTTTGCCGACAAGCAAGACGCCGGATGTCTCCCTGTCCAATCGATGCGCCAGCTCTAGAAACTTGGCCTGTGGCCGCTGCCGGCGCAAGGCCTCGATAACGCCAAAGCTGACACCGCTACCACCATGCACCGCGATACCTTCCGGCTTGTCAATCACCAGCATCGCTTCATCTTCGTAGATGATCGGCAGATCGACACGTTCCTTGGCCGCTTCGTCAACCTCATTCTGGGGCCGTTCAGCAATCCGAATCGGTGGAATCCGCACGGAATCCCCAGCGCGCAGGCGGTAGGTTGCATCAACCCGACCACTATTCACCCTTACTTCGCCGCTACGCAAAATCCGATAAATATGGCTCTTGGGAACCCCCTTGCAGCAACGAATCAGGAAGTTGTCGAGGCGCTGCCCCACTTCTTCTTCGCCGATCAGCGCATGCGTGACTGAATTGTTACCTACCCCGGTCATTTTCTAATATACTGCCTGCGTTCTACGTCTCGGTTTGCAAGAGATGCCGAACCGTCAGACCGTTTGTGACCTTGCGCTAAATGCGCGACCGCCAAGCGGCAGGCTCGAAAGTCTCACCTGTGCCAACTGCCCAGGCCAGACCAACGTAAAACGACTGGTTAAGTTCACTCACCAAAAGTAGTGATGTTAATGGATAAGCCCACTGTAAGCACGCACGGATTGCCCGTTGCAGGAATTTTCAGGTCGCGCATTTCAATAAAAAGCACGCGACCGTTTTTTGATCAGCACATTCACCATCGCCTTTGCCAACCATCACTCATGACGCAACCCGATAACTGAAACTGTCGCTGCCTGCCCGGGCGTTTCGTTGCAGCGTGCCGCTGTGCGCTGGAGCCCGAAAATAATGAAACGCATGCTATTCAATGCGACACAGGCGGAAGAACTCCGTGTCGCCATTGTCGATGGTCAGAAACTGATTGATCTCGACATTGAGTCCGCCGCCAAGGAACAACGCAAGAGCAACATCTACAAGGGTGTCATTACCCGCATCGAACCGTCACTCGAAGCCTGCTTCGTCGACTACGGTGCAGACCGCCATGGCTTCCTGCCTTTCAAGGAAGTCTCCCGTGCCTTCTTCTTGCCGGGAACTGAAGCTGGCCGCGCCCGCATTCAGGATGCGCTAAAGGAAGGTCAGGAACTGATCGTCCAGGTCGACAAGGATGAACGTGGCAACAAGGGCGCCGCCCTGACCACCTACGTTTCCCTGGCCGGCCGCTACCTCGTTCTGATGCCGAACAACCCGCGTGGCGGTGGTGTTTCCCGTCGCGTCGACGGCGACGAACGCGCCGAACTGCGTGACGTCATGGATCAGCTCGAAGTGCCCAACGGCATGAGCCTGATTGCCCGTACCGCAGCCATCGGCCGTCAAGCCGAAGAACTGCAGTGGGACTTGAACTACCTGCTGCAACTGTGGACCGCCATCGACGGTGCCGCCCAGCAGCAGAGCGGCGCTTTCCTGATCTACCTCGAAGGCAGCCTGGTCATTCGCGCCATCCGCGATTACTTCCAGCCGGATATCGGCGAAATCCTGATCGACACCGACGAAGTCTACGAGCAGGCCCGCGCCTTCATGGGCACGGTCATGCCGGGCAATGTCAATCGCGTTAAACGCTACCGCGACGACGTGCCACTGTTCTCGCGCTTTCAGATCGAACACCAGATCGAGACCGCCTTCGCCCGTCAGGTCAATCTGCCCTCCGGTGGCGCCATCGTCATCGATCACACCGAAGCACTGGTTGCTGTCGACGTAAACTCGGGTCGTTCGACCAAGGGTTCCGACATCGAAGAAACCGCACTCAAGACCAACCAGGAAGCCGCCGATGAACTGGCCCGCCAGTTGCGTCTGCGCGACCTTGGTGGCCTGATCGTCATCGACTTCATCGACATGGAAAGCCAGAAAAATCAGCGCGACGTCGAAAACCGTCTGCGCGACGGCCTGCGCTTCGACCGCGCCCGCGTTCAGATGGGCAAGATCAGCCGCTTCGGCCTGATGGAACTCTCTCGTCAGCGCCTGCGCCCGGCCCTGGCTGAAACCAGCTATATCCCCTGCCCGCGCTGTACTGGCACCGGCCACATTCGCTCCGCCGAATCCGCTGCGTTGCATATCCTGCGCATTTTGGAAGAGGAGTCGATGAAAGAAAGCACCGGCGCCGTCCATGTTCAGGTACCGGTCGATGTCGCCACCTTCCTGCTCAACGAAAAGCGCCCGGATATCCAGGCTATCGAATTGCGCCACAAGGTCACCATCCTGCTGATTCCGAACATTCATCTGGAAACGCCGGCGCACACGATCACCCGTTTGCGCCACGACGACCTGAATCAGGACGAAGCCCGCGAACCTTCCTACAAAATGGTCGACATGCCGCTTGAGGAGGCCATCAAGCAGGCCACCCAACAAGAAGCTGCCAAGCCGCGTCAGGAAGCTGCCATCAAGGGAATTTCCCCGGATCAGCCCGCACCTAACCTTCCGGAAAAAGTTGAAGCCCCCGTTGTCGTCGTTGCGCCGCAAGAACCCGGTCTTTTCTCCAAGATATTCTCCTGGTTCCGGGCACCGGCCAAACCTGACGAGCCGGTTGTCGCTGCCGAGCCAGCCAAGAAGCCCCGCGAAAGTCGTAACGACAATCGTCGTGATCGCGATGGCCGTCGCGGCGGACGCAACGCCAACAAGCGCGAAGAGGAGCGCGGCGAACGCAACAAGGAGCGTGGCAACCGTAACGAGCGGAATGCCGAAAAAGCACCGACCGAGGAAGCGAGTGCCGGCAACAGTGAACGCCAGGAGCGTCGCCCGCGTGGAGAGCGCAAGCCGCGCGGCGAACGTCAGCCAGCAGAAGCCGTCGAGAGCAAACTGAATCCGCAGGCAGTTGGCGCCGATCAGTCGGCGACGATCGCCCCGCTCGTCGGCACCGACGCTACGGATGCCAATGGTGGTGACGATCAGGGCAATCGTCGCCGCGGCCGTCGTGGTGGCCGTGGTCGTGGCGATCGGCGCAATGAAGGCGAGGCGACGACAGCTGTTGCTCAGTCCGCCGAGCACCCGGCACCGGAGTCAGTGGTAGCGATGGTTAGTCAGGAACCGGTGGTAGTGGTTGTTCCTGCCGCCGTCCCAGTCGCTGAATCTGCCCCAGCCGAATCCGTCGCTTCCATCGAAACGGCTGCCCCGGTTCTGGAGCCAGCTCCGGTTGTTGAAGCTGTTGAAGCCACGCCTGCCGCCGAACCCGCCCCGATTGCTGCGACATTGGTTGCAGACCCCGCCCCAGTAGACACTTCTACGGTCAACATGGAAATTAGCCCAAAAATTGAGGAGATATCGCCGGCAGTTGCTACCGCCGAACCGATTGATATCGCATCAGCGCTCGCCGAGAGTGGCCTGGTTCTGGTTCAAACGAGTGCAGCAGCGCCGGCTGTCGCTCCAGTCGAAGCTCCGGTCAAGCTGGGCCGCCCGCGCAAGCCGAAGACGACACAGGCTGAAGGTGAGCCATTGCTCATGGTTGAAACCGGCAAATAAAGTTATTTCAGTGCATTAAAAATGGGCTCCCTTGGGAGCCCATTTTCATTTCTACGTTTAACCAGATTACGAACGGCCAAGTTTCTTTTTGATTTCATCGACCAAACCCAGCGAGGCATCCTCCACCATATCCAGAACCAGATCAAAGCCGTGCCCCAAGCCATAGTACGGATCGGGAACCTCGTCATCATCGAAGTTTTTCGAGTAATCCATGAATAGGCCGATGCGCGCCTGTTGCTCTGGCGTTGCCATGCGCCTCAGGTTATCAAGATTGCTTTTATCCATGGCTAAGACCAGATCAAAATAATCGAGATCCTGCCGAGCCACCTTGCGCGCGCGTAGCTGCGAAAGGTTATAACCCCGCGCCGAGGCGGCGCGCTGAGTTCGTGTGTCAGGTGCCTCACCGACGTGATAGCCGTGCGTACCCGCAGAATCAACTTCAACTACATCGCCAAGGTTATTGATTTTTATGAAGTATCTAAAAACACCTTCTGCCGTGGGTGAGCGGCAGATATTGCCCATGCAGACAAGTAGCACGCGATAGCTCATTTTGTCTCTCCGTAGGGGTCGTGCTGCGCCGCACCGAATACCAGCTCTCTAAGCCGGAAGAGTTCGTCGCGGGCCGCCGCCGCTTTTTCGAATTCCAGGTTTCTCGCACACTCCAGCATCGCTTTCTCGAGTCGCTTGATTTCCCTGGCCACTGTTTTTTCATCCATGGCCTCGTATGCCGCTTGCTGCTGCGCTGCCTTCAACTCTGTCTGAGCAGACCCGGCGTCATAAACGCCGTCGATGATGTCCTTGATCTTTTTGGACACCCCACGTGGCGTGATCCCATACTCCAGATTGAAAGCAATTTGCTTCTCACGCCGCCGGCCTGTTTCGGCAATCGCCTGCTGCATCGACCGTGTAATCGTATCAGCATACAGGATTGCTGTGCCATGGATATGGCGTGCGGCGCGGCCGATGGTTTGAATGAGGGAGCGTTCCGATCGCAGAAATCCTTCCTTGTCGGCATCGAGAATCGCCACCAACGAAACTTCCGGAATATCCAGCCCCTCCCTCAGCAGATTGATGCCGACGAGAACGTCGAACTCGCCAAGGCGCAGATCGCGGATGATTTCAACGCGCTCGACAGTATCAATGTCCGAATGCAGGTAGCGCACCTTGATGCTGTTGTCAGCGAGAAAGTCTGTTAAATCCTCCGACATACGTTTGGTCAACGTTGTAACCAGCACGCGCTCGCCAACTAAAACCCGTTTGCCGATTTCCACCAGCAGATCGTCAACCTGTGTCGAGGCGGGACGGACGATCACCTCGGGATCAATCAGTCCGGTTGGGCGTGCCACCTGCTCGACAACCTGACCGGCATGCTGTTGCTCATATTCGGCCGGGGTGGCCGACACAAAGACGGTCTGGCGCATGAGCGACTCGAACTCATTGAACTGCAAAGGCCTGTTGTCGAGTGCCGACGGCAGGCGAAAACCATAGTCAACCAGGTTTTCCTTGCGTGAGCGGTCACCTTTGTACATGCCGCCGACCTGCCCAATGCTGACATGGGATTCGTCGACAAACATCAGCGCATCAGCCGGCAGGTAGTCAATCAGCGTCGGTGGCGATTCACCGGGCTTCCGTCCGGAGAAGTGCCTGGAGTAGTTCTCGATTCCCTTGCAGAAACCAATCTGATCAAGCATTTCCAGGTCAAACCTCGTACGCTGCTCGATGCGCTGTGCTTCGACAAGCTTGTGGTTATGCGTAAAGTACTCAATACGTTCGCGTAGCTCGTCCTTGATCGCCTCGATGGCGCGCAGCACCGTAGCACGCGGTGTGACGTAGTGTGAAGCCGGAAATACCGTAAACCGCAAGGCCTTGTGTAACAAATGGCCAGTCAGCGGATCGAAAAACTGCAGCGCCTCGACCTCATCGTCAAATAACGAGACACGGATGGCGTGTTCGGCATGTTCAGCCGGAAAGATATCGATGATGTCGCCACGCACCCGGAAGGTGCCGCGATGGAAGTCAATCTCGTTGCGCTCGTACTGCATGTCGGTGAGGCGCTTGATGATGGCGCGCTGATCCAGCTTGTCGCCTACGCGCATGGTCAGGATCATGTTGTGGTATTCGTCGCGATCGCCGATACCGTAAATGCAGGAGACCGTGGCCACGATCACCACGTCACGACGTTCGATCAGGCTTTTTGTCGCTGATAGCCGCATCTGTTCGATGTGCTCGTTGATCGCACTATCCTTCTCGATAAACAGGTCGCGTGAAGGCACATAAGCTTCCGGCTGATAGTAGTCGTAGTAGGAAACGAAATACTCGACAGAATTCTCGGGGAAAAACTCCTTGAATTCGGAATACAGCTGCGCCGCCAGCGTCTTGTTTGGCGCCAGTACCAATGCCGGGCGGCCGGTACGAGCGATGACGTTGGCCATCGTGTAAGTTTTGCCGGAGCCGGTGACGCCAAGCAGCGTCTGAAACGACAAGCCGTCCCCCAGCCCTTCGACAAGTTGTCGGATCGCTTCGGGTTGATCGCCAGCCGGTGGAAACGGCTGATGCAATCGGAAGGGGCTGCCATCAAAGCAGACAACCGGAATGATGTTGTTGGTTTCGCTCATGCTAAAATTCTTCGGTTTTTCGTCGCGTGGCAAATTGGCTGCGCGGACATTGTTTGTATTATTCCACGGAGTTCCTATGTCCTCTTCGATCTTCGCTGCGGTGGAAATGGCCCCGCGCGATCCTATCCTCGGTTTGAACGAAGCTTTCAATGCCGATGCGCGCACCACCAAGGTCAACCTCGGCGTTGGTGTGTATTTCGACGACAACGGCAAAATTCCGTTGCTGGCTGCCGTCAGGGCAGCCGAAGAGGCGCGCGTAAAAGCCGCCTTGCCACGCGGTTATCAGCCCATCGAAGGCTCGCCCGCCTACAACCAGGCAGTGCAGAATCTGCTGCTGGGCAAAGATTCCTCCCTCATCGCCAACGGCCAGGTCATCACTGCCCAGGCACTGGGTGGCACTGGCGCCCTGAAGATCGGTGCCGACTATCTGAAGCGCCTGAATCCGGATGCCAAGGTGTACATCAGCGATCCCTCCTGGGAAAACCATCGCGCCCTGTTTGAATCCGCCGGCTTCGTGGTCGAAAATTATCCGTACTACGATGCAGCAACGCGCGGTGTCAATTTTGACGGCATGATGGCCTGCCTGAATGGCCTCGATGCGGGTTCGATCATCCTGCTGCATGCCTGCTGCCACAACCCGACCGGCGCCGATCTGTCCGATGCGCAGTGGGCAGAAGTCGTCGCCGTCTGCCAGAAGCGTGGCCTGGTTCCCTTCCTCGACATGGCCTACCAAGGCTTCGCCGATGGTATCGACGCTGACGCCGTTGCCGTCCGCGCCTTCTCCGCCTCCGGCCTGCAATTCTTCGCCTCCAGCTCGTTCTCCAAGAACTTTTCGCTGTACGGTGAGCGCGTCGGTGCGCTGTCCATTGTTACCGCCGCCAAGGAAGAATCGGGCCGCGTCATGTCGCAACTCAAGCGCGTCATTCGCACCAATTATTCGAATCCGCCGACCCATGGTGGCGCGTTGGTTGCTGGTGTATTGGCCTCGCCCGAACTGCGCCAGATGTGGGAAACCGAACTGGCCGGCATGCGTGACCGCATCCGTGCCATGCGCACCGGCCTGGTCGATGCCATCAAGGCTCAAGGCGTAGCTCAGGACTTCTCGTTCGTTGCTCAGCAACGCGGCATGTTCTCCTATACCGGCCTGACCGTCGCACAGGTTGATCGCATGCGCGACGAGTTTGGCATCTACGCGGTGTCCACCGGTCGCATTTGCCTGGCTGCGCTGAACACCAAGAATCTGGACTACGTGGCGAAGGCAATTGCTGCCGTCATCAAGGCCTGAGCAGCTTAGTACCCGGTAATAAAACGGCGGAACTTCGGTTCCGCCATTTTTTTTGCGGCCGGAAAATCCGGAAGGCACCTCGCCTTCGCTAAAGCGGCAGTTCGGCTTGAACGGCAACCGCTGCATCCTCTGAAACCCCCAGCGGCACAAGGCCACTGGCCCGTACGCCCAGCAAGCGAATCCTTTGTGTTAGCGGCACCCGTTTCAGGCACTCCCCCGCTGCCTTTCTGATTTCAGCGCCATCGCTCACACCGCCCGGCAAGGTGACATCCCGTGTCACGGCATGAAAATCCGAGTAGCGCAGCTTGATGCCGATGGTTCGGCTGGCGTAACCCTTTCGTTTCAGGTCGTCGGCCACCCGCATGCAGAGTGCGGTAAAAATCTCAGACAGTTCCGCCCTGTCCTGCTTCGCATGCAAATCCCGTTCGAAGGTGCTTTCACGGCTGATCGATTTAGGCTCCGATTCGGTCACCAGTGGCCGGTCATCGATGCCGTGGGCAACCCGGTGTAGCCAGGCGCCGGTGCTTTGGCCGAACTTGCGGACAAGAAGCTCGACGGGCGTAGCGGCCAACTCGCCGATGGTATTGATGCTCAGGCCAATCAGTCGCTCGGTGGCCTTGGGGCCGATGCCGTTGATTTTTTTGGCGGGCAAGGGCCAGATTCGCGTCTGAACCTGTTCCATGTCGAGGATGGTGATGCCGTTCGGCTTGTCGAGGTCCGAACCTATTTTTGACAGCAGCTTATTGGGCGAAATGCCGATCGAACAGGTCAGGCCGGTGGCATCGAATACAGCCTGCTTGATGCGCCGCGCCAGCGATTCGGTTTCCTCCGGAATGTCGCTGAGATCGATGTAGATTTCATCGATGCCGCGATCTTCGATTTGTGGCGCTATGGTCGCCACGGCAGCCTTGAAGCGGCGGGAGTAGTCGCGGTAGGCGTCAAAGTTGGCTGGCAGCAAAATGGCATCGGGGGCTAGCTGGGCGGACTTCATCAGCCCCATGCCGGAAAAGACGCCCAATGCCCGCGCTTCGTAGGTCGAGGTGGTGATGACGCCGCGCCCGGCGTATTCCCGCAACCGGGAAAAATGCTTGCTGCCGTCAGGTTGTTCGACCGGCTGATGAACGTTGCGCCCGCCGACGACGACTGGCTGCCCACGCAGCTCCGGGTAACGGAGCAATTCAACGGATGCGAAAAAGGCATCCATATCGAGGTGGGCAATTCGCCGACGACTGTTCATCTGTACAGTATAGCGAAATTTTCCGATCTTCCTGTCAGTGGAAATCCCGGCTCGACGTTTGCAGGCGGCCGAGCCAGTCTGAAAGATTGACCAGGCGCTTGGCGACGAGGTGGATGACTTCGCCTTCTATCTGCAATTGCCCATAAACGCCGAGCAGCGTTGAACCAAGCAGTTCGCGCCGCTGCTTTTCGACGAGCTCAGGTTTAACAACGACATTGACCAGCCCTGTTTCGTCCTCAAGCGTGACGAACACGATGCCGGTGGCGGTGCCCGGACGCTGGCGGCCGACGACGATGCCGGCCGCACGAACCAGAGCGCGATGGCCTGTGCCTTTCAGGTCAGCGGCGGTGACAAAGCGGCGCTCGGCAAGATGGTGACGCAACAGCGTCAGCGGATGGCTGCGTAAAGTCAGGCCCAGGCTACGGAAATCGGCGACGAGGTTTTCGCCATCGTTCGGCTCGGGAAGCTCGGTGGGCACCTCATGAATGGGCGAGGCGTCGAACAGGTCGCCCTGCACGACCGCCGCCGTGGCTGCCCAGGCGGCTTGTCGGCGGTGGCCGGCCAGGCTTTGCAGGGCGTCCGCTGCGGCGAGCTGATCGAGATCGCGGCGTTGTAGACCGGCTCTGGCGGCCAGATCGGAAACATTCAAAAATGGGTGATTTTTCCTGTCGACCGCAGCAATCCGTTCCACCGCCGCTTTTGACAGGCCACTGATCTGGCGCAGGCCAAGGCGGAGAGCACCGTTTTCGTCGAGGCGGCTATCCCAGTCGCTGCTCGTAACATCGGGCGGCAGCACGCTGACGCCGTTGCGGCGAGCATCCTGAATCAACATGGAGGGGGCATAGAAGCCCATCGGCTGGCTGTTGAGCAGGCCGCACAGGAAGATAGCCGGGTGGTGGCGCTTGAGCCAGGCGGAGAAGTAGACGAGCAGCGCAAAGCTGGCGGCGTGCGATTCGGGAAAGCCGTATTCGCCGAAGCCCTGAATCTGGACAATGATGCGCCGGGCGAAGCTTTCCGGCAGGCCGTTGGCGGCCATGCCGGCGAGCAGCTTTTGCTCGAAGGGTTCCAGACCGCCCTTGCGCTTCCAGGCAGCCATCGCCCGCCGCAGCTGATCGGCCTCGCCGGGGGTGAAATTGGCAGCAACGACGGCCAGTTGCATGACCTGCTCCTGAAAAATCGGCACGCCGTAGGTGCGCGCCAACACGGCATCGACGGCCGGCGATACTTTTTCGATGCGCTCCCTGCCCTGCCGCCGCTTGAGGTAGGGATGCACCATGTCGCCCTGAATCGGGCCGGGGCGAACGAGGGCGACTTCGACCACCAGATCGTAAAAGTTGCGCGGCTTGAGGCGTGGCAACATGGCCATCTGGGCGCGTGATTCGACCTGGAAGACGCCCATGCTGTCGGCGTGGCAGAGCATTTCGTAGGTGGCCGGATCTTCAGGCGGGATATCCTTCAAATGCCACGGTCGACCGGAAATTTCGCTCAAAATTGAAAGCATCCGGCGGATCGCCGAGAGCATGCCGAGGGCCAGCACATCGACCTTCATCAGGCCGACCGCATCGAGATCATCCTTGTCCCACTGGATCACCGTACGGTCCGGCATCGCCGTGTTTTCGACCGGGACCAGCCGGGCCAGCGGGCCACGTGACATGACGAAGCCACCGACATGCTGCGTCAGGTGGCGTGGAAAGCCGCGCAGTTGTCCAGCAATCCACAACCATTTTTCGACGCGGGGCGAGGCCGGGTCCAGCCCCTGCTCGGCAAAACGCTCCGGCAGTTGCTCGCGCTTGTCCCACCAGGCGAGCGAAGCCGTCAGCGCGTCGATGCGCGCCGTCTCGAAACCAAGCACCCTGCCCGCATCGCGCAAGGCGCCCTTGGTCCGGTAGGTGATCACCGCCGCGGCTAGCGCTGCCCGCTCGCAACCATATTTTTTGTAGATGTAGGCGATGACCTCGGGGCGGCGTTCGTGCTCGAAATCGACGTCAATGTCCGGCGGCTCGCCGCGCTCCTTCGAGATGAAGCGCTCGAACAGCATGCCGGAACGATCCGGACTGACCTCGGTGATGCCCAGCGCGAAGCAGACAATCGAATTGGCCGCCGAACCTCGGCCCTGGCATAGGATGTCGACGCTGCGGGCAAAGCAGACGATGTCGTACACCGTCAGAAAATAGGCCTCGTATTTCATTTCGGCGATCAGAAGCAGTTCGTGCTCGACGATTTTTCGAACCGAATCCGGAACACCCTGCGGATAGCGCCGCAGCAAACCCCGCTCGGTTTCGTTGCGCAGCCAGGAAGTCGGCGTATGACCGGGCTGCACGATTTCTTCCGGATATTCGTAACGCAGTTCGTCGAGCGAAAAGCTGCACAGATCGGCGATCTTCAGCGTTTCGGCGAGCAGTTCCGGTGGATAGAGGCGGGACAGGCGCAAGCGCGTGCGGAGATGGCGCTCGGCATTGGGAAACAGCGCATAGCCGGCGTCGAAAACCGTTGTTTTCAGGCGCAGCGCGGTCAACACATCCTGCACCGGCCGGCGGGATTTGATGTGCATGTGCACATCGCCGGTCGCCACCAGCGGCAAGTCGCAAGCCTCGGCCAATGCCTGCAGATCTGCCAATTTGGCGGCATCGTCTGGCCCGGCGTGCAGCTCTGTGGCAATCCACAGGCGGCCGGAAAACCGTTCGGCCAGCCAGCGCCCGTCTTCGACCGAGGCAGCCTCGCCCGGCACCCACAGCACCAGGCAATCGGGCACTGCGCCGTTTGGCGAAACAACATTCAGGTCATGCCGCTGCAAGGTATAACCCCCCTTCTCCGCTCGCCGTCGGGCCAGCGTGATGAGCGCCGACAGGTTGCCGTAGCCCTCGCGGTTCCTGGCCAGGAAGACCAGTTTCAGGCCATCGACGGTCGTCATTTCGCTGCCGACAATCAGTTTCAGCCCGGCCTGTTTGGCCGCCTGATGCGCCCTCACAATACCGGCCAGCGAGCACTCGTCGGTCAGCGCCAGCGCCGAGTAACCCTGGTTCGTGGCCTGCTCAACCAGCTCGTTCGGATGCGAGGCACCGCGCAGGAAGCTGAAATTGGAGAGGCAATGCAGCTCGACGTAGTCAGGCAAAGACATGATGGTTTCTGGCCGGAAAATCAGGCAAACAGGCCGTGCAGGAACCAGCCTTCGGCATCGCGGAAGATCCACGCCCATTGCCCGAGCGGGTTGCGGGCGACGAAATAGTCGCGTCGCACATCGCCGGCCGCGCCGCCCTCGCCTTCATCCCACCAGCCGCTTTCCAGTCGTTCGGAGCGCGACAGGAGTTTCAGCGGGCCATGCCATTGCGGACTGCCAGCCCGTTCGGGCAGGGCTTGCGGCTTGGGAAGCAGCCACAGCGGGCGGTTTCGGCCGATTTTTGGCGGCGGATTGGGCGTTTTTCCCGATGCTGCGACCATAGAAGCAACGGCTGGCCCTAGGGTTAACCGCGCCCCGAAGGAAGTCCCCTTGGGGGAGAAATTTAGCCCAAAATCGAAAACTACTTCGTGCGACCGCGTCGCGCATTCCGGTCGATGATCGGCCGCTTCGCCCAAAGCCTGCACCGCCCCGTCGCCCAGACGGGCGCGCAGGCGCTCCAGACAGGCCAGCGCCCCTTCGCCCTCCGCTGCCTGCTCGAACAACTGGGCGCTGGCGCTGGGCATATCGACCAGTTCATCCGCCTGCAAACGCAAGGCTTCGACTGGCGCCTTCAGTTTGAGGCTTGAAAGATGCTCGCGGAGCAGGCGCAGAAAGCGCGCCTCATCGGCTGCCGGCTCGGCGAAATTCAAGGCCAGCAAAGTCGGGGCGCCCTCATCATGAGTCAGTTGCAGACTGCAGCAACGGACCAAAAACTGCCGGCCATGCAACCATCCGGCAAGCGACGCGAACAGGCGCTGCCCGGCGAAAGCCAGCGCTTCCGCGTGCTCGACGCGGGCAGGCAGCTCAATGTCGATGGCGAAATTTTCGGGAAAGACAAAAGACTTTTGCGGATCGTGCAGATCACCCCAGGCCCGCAGCAGATCATCGACTGGCCGATTTCCAACGCGCCGCCGCAAACCGGCACCGGGAATGGTCAGCAATTCACCCAGCCGCTTCAGCCCGAAGGATTCCAGCCGATTTTCAACCTCATTCGGCCAGCCCGGAATGGCACAAGGCAGCTTGGCCAAGGCCGACTGCATGCCCGCCATTTCCGGATAAACACTGGCCGCGCCAATCCGTGCCAGCCAGCCAGCCCCCAGCGGGGTCGGCGCAGCAGCCCAACTCACCGAGTACGCTTGTTCGGAACACCCGGCCAGCGCCGCAGCAATGATCGCCTCGGCGCCCCCGAACAAGCGAAGGCAGCCGCCAATTTCGAGCAGCAAGGTGTCCGGCGGCGCCAGACTGATCGTCGGCGTGAATCGACCGGCCCAGCAGGCAAGGTTTTCGAGCATCTGTCGTTCGCGCTTTTCGTCGCGCTCAAAAACCGCCAGCCCGGGCAGCAGGCCGAGTGCCGTCGACAGCTTCTGACCTGCACAAACTCCTGCCCCGACGGCGGCTCGATCCCCCACCAGCACCCGCCCGCGCGCGACGACGGCGCTAGGCGACTGGCGTAGCGGCAGCGCCTCGAGCGGCAACCAGGGAAAGTGAAGAGCCAGCCACAGCACGCGACGATCTCCCGAGATAAGGAATGGGACGAGGGATGGACAAATCGAGCGGCCGGGAAACGGGTCGACCACGCCGCTTGATGATGCGCAACGAAAGCAGGCCGGCTTCGGCGGCCGGGTTCAGCATCACCCGCAACGGGGCGGGCGACGGCATCTGCGCTGCTGCGGTCGACCGCCATAAACAGGCAAAAACCGAACGACCTTCGGCAGCCACCTGCAATCGGCGCAAGGCCTGGGCACTGATTCCGGCATCCGGCCAAGCCAGCACGCCGGCAAAACCACCGCAGGCAAGTAGTTGTTCAACGCTCCACGCCGCGTTCTTGCCAGCCTGAACAATGACCAGGCGTTCCAGCGCCAGCCCGGCCGCCGCCCAGGCCGGGCCATGCGGCAACCACGGCGGCGCCACCAGTGCCAGCCAGCCGCCAGCCGCCGACAGTTGGGCCAGTGCCGGCAAGAGCAGGCTCATTTCGCCGACACTGCTACGGTCAACGAGAATTTCAGTCAAATTTCCGCGTGGCCAGCCGCCACCCGGCAATTCGGCATCGAGTTCGGCATGGCCGCTCGGAATCGCGCTTTCCGGCAGGCTGGCCAGCGTGTCGCCGCGCCAGACATCGCCTCTGGCCAGCACATCCGCCAAAGCGACCGGCAACGGCATGGCGTTCATGACAGTTTCGAGATGGCTCCGCGGATCAGGCCGACGGCAATGCCTTCGATGGCAAATTCGACCTCTTCCGGGTTGACGATGATCGGCTGGAAATCAGGATTCTCGGCGATTAGTTCGATAAAGCCACCCCGATGCTGCAGGCGCTTGACGGTCACCTCCTCATCGATCCGCGCGACGACAATCTGCCCGTCGCGGGCCTGATTAGTCTTGTGCACGGCGAGCAGGTCGCCGTCAAACATGCCGATGTCGATCATCGACAGCCCGCGCACCTTGAGCAGAAAATCTGCCTTGGGCGAAAACATGTTGGCATCGAAGGCGTAACGGCCCTGGACGTTTTCGACGGCCAGAATCGGCGAGCCGGCGGCGACGCTCCCGATCAGCGGCAAACCAAGTTGTTCGACCAGGCGAATACCCCGCGCCGAGCCCGGCTCAAGGACGATGGCGCCCTTTTTGGCCAGCGCCTTGAGGTGATCTTCAGCCGCATTGGGCGAGGCAAAGCCGAAGGCACTGGAGATTTCCATGCGCGTCGGTGGCGCGCCGAGCACTTCCAGCGTGCTTTTGATGAAATCGAGAATTTCCTGCTGACGTGGCGTGAGTTTCATGGCCGGTCTCCGCTAAAAACCAATAACTGTATTTTTGTACAGTAACTGGTTTTTGGCAAGCAGAAAATGAAAGCACGCAAAAACCTTCGCCCCCGGGGTGAAGCCGCCCGCTAAGCGTGGCAGAGCACCGCTGGATCGCTCATGGCCGTATCCGACATGCGCTGCAGATTGTCGATGACTGCGAAGCTGGCACGTTCCATCTGCTCAAGGTTTCGCAGCATTGTGTCGGTATTGCCACTCTGTCTTGCCTCAAGCGCGGCGATGCCTGTTTTGTGAACTTCGATGTGCGGCGCCTCGATTTCACGGTAACCGGCAAGACGGCTGAAACAATCCCGGCCTTCTCCTTCGTAGTACCACTTGCCAAGCCGGCAGGTGGTGTGCGTTGCCACTTGGCTGGCCTGCAGGTCAATCAGGCCGAACAGGCCCAAATAGATCCGGAACTTGAAAACAAGATGATCAACCTTGGCCACTTCGATAAAGCTCTGCAAGGCGCTGCCGGCGATCACCTCCTCCATCTTTCGCGACAGTCCCATCAGTTGCCGCATATCTTCGGTGGCCCGGCCGCCGCGCTGGCTGAAATCATCAGCCGTGCGCGACAGGATTTCCATCGCATCCTTGGCGGCCGAGGAGTTCTTGGTGATACCTGAAACCAGGCCTTCGATATCGGTCGTCGCCTTGGAGGTGCGTTCCGCCAGCTTTCTGACTTCGTCGGCGACCACCGCGAATCCGCGCCCGGATTCACCGGCCCGCGCCGCCTCGATCGCCGCATTGAGCGCCAGCAGATTGGTCTGGTCGGCGATTTCATGGATCAACTGGACGATTTTTCGGATCTCGCTGGCGAGCAGGGCCAGCCCTTCGACTTCCTTGGCAGTCAGGGCAGAATCTTCGGCAAGACGATGCAGGTTGGAAGCGATTTCAGTCGTTGTCTGACCACTGGCGATCGAAACCTCAGTCGCTTTGATGGCCTGGTTTTTTTCTTCCTTGAGCGTCGCGGCCATTTGACCCAGGCTTGCCTGCGAGCCTCCCAGCGTCTCGCTAAACGAAGCCAGGTTGCCGAGAATACCCTTGAGGGCATCGAATTCCCGCTCCCGCAGGCTGGCCGCTTCCTGCTGCGAGCTCAACTCGTAGCGCAAAGCCTGGAGTTCACTTTCAAGCGCTGATTCTCTGGACTGCGCGGCCTGAAGATCGTGTTTGAGGGCCGCCAATTGCTTGCTACCTGAAAAAAACATGTTTTGTCCTCTGCTTTTTATTCGTTTTAGCGACGTTCATCAGGAAAAATCATCGCAACTCTGTCGAAGGAAATTTTTACAGCTGGCAATTTACCGCACATCACGTGCTCATGCCATTCGTCATACATAAGCAAACTCAGGTAGATAGCTAGGTCGGCAGATCGAAGCCCTTGAGCTTGCGGTACATGTCCACTGCGTAGGAATCAGTCATGCCGGCGACGAAATCGGCCACTTGCAGCAGGCGAATATACGGGTCGGAATCCGGCTCGCCGCCGTGGCCGAGGAACTGCGTCGGCAGCAGCTTGAGCAGCATGCGTTCGCGGGTTGTGAGGCGGGCATGCCCTGCCCCCGCCTCGACCGCATTGGTAAATAACCCGAGCAAGGCGCCGAGAACCTCGAAACCGGCTGTTTCGATCTCCAGCGCCGGGCGGGCGGTGTAGATCGTTTCCTTGGCCAGCTTGAGAATGGCCTGTAGCGGGTGCGCGATGGGCGAGCTTTCGAGCAGTTCGTCATCGAATTTGCCGCTCAGGATAGCGTCCTCGTTTTCGAGGAAGACCGCCGCCGCGCTTTCGAGCAGGCAGCCGATGGCCTTGGCGCGCAAGTATTCGAGGCGTTCCTTGGGATCATGCAGATGGTGCAGCCGGGCGGCGTTGATCGTGTTGCCAGCAAGGTCGGCGAGCAGGCATTCGGCATCCTTGTAGGGCACGAAGCCGAGCCGGGCTGCGTCTTCGAGATCGACGATCAGGTAGCAGGTGTCGTCCGCCACTTCGACGAGAAAAGCCAGCGGGTGGCGGTGCCAGGCGGCATTTGGAATTCGCTCGATTAATCCGGTTGACCGCGCAACCTGCCTGAAATTATCGGAATCCTGCTGGAAGAAGCCGAATTTCTTGCCGCTCTTGCCGTCAAGCTCTGTTTCGAGATGCGACGGGCGCGGATATTTGGTGAAAGTTGCCAGCACCGCGCTGCTCAGTTGCAGGCCGCCCGGATTGGCCGGGCTTTGCAGCCGGCTGACGATACGAAAACCCTGCGCATTGCCCTCGTAGCGTTCAAAATCGGCTTTCTGGGCCGGTGTGAAATCATGGCGATCCAGCAGACCGGAATGGCGAAACCACTCACGGATGGCATCCTCGCCGGCGTGGCCGAACGGTGGATTGCCGATGTCGTGGGCCAGGCAGGCAGCAGCGACGATGGCACCGAAATCGCCCGATTCAACGTGTTGCAGGCCGTGCCGGGCAATGATTTCGCGGCCGACCACAGCGCCCAGCGAGCGGCCGACGCAACTGACTTCAAGACTGTGCGTCAGGCGGGTGCGAACGTAATCGCTCTTGGACAGCGGAAAAACCTGCGTCTTGTCCTTCATGCGCCGAAAGGCGGAGGTAAAGACAATGCGGTCGTAATCCTGCTGGAAGGCCGTGCGCTCGGCCGTACCGGGTGCCTTGCCGGCTCCCAGGCGTTCGCTCGACAGCAGTTTTTCCCAGATTTTTCGTTTGCCCATGCTCTTTGGTTTCGACGATGCGATGGGCTGCGAGTTTACTCTGCTTCGAGGCTGGCCCGCACGTGATCGGGTAACGGCACCGATTTTCCGGTCTGCGTATCCATCCACACCACCTTGGCGGCGCCTTCGGCAAAAATGCGTTCATCGCCTTCGATGCGCATTTCGACGTAGGTCTGGCAGCTGGAACGGCCGATGGCACCAACGAAGGTGCGTACCTCGACCATGCCCGGATAGTTCATCGGAATCAAGAAGGTGCAGCTGGCATTGATGATCACCGGCCCGGCGCCACCAGGACGCACCGGCACCTGCATATCCTCGATCCACTCGACCCGCGCCTGCTCCATGTAGCGGAAATACACCGTATTATTGACATGCCCATAGGCATCCATATCACCCCAGCGGATGGGCATCTTCGTGACATGTATCAGCTTTTTCTTGTGTTCCATAAACCTGACTACTAGAGTGGTGTTGATCAAAGTATTTCCATACTGTACCGTATTGAAATCAAGCTAACAATAAAATCAGGAGACATCATGGAACGTGAATCCATGGAATTCGACGTCGTCATCGTGGGTGGCGGCCCGGCCGGCTTGGCGGCAGCAATCCGCCTGAAACAACTGGCGGCAGAAAAAGGGAGCGATCTGGGCGTTTGCCTGATCGAAAAAGGCGCCGAAATCGGCGCCCACATTCTTTCCGGTGCCGTCATGGACCCGCGCGCCCTGACTGAACTGCTGCCCAATTGGCAGGAAAGCGGGGCTCCGCTCAATGCCCCCGTCTCCGAAGACCGTTTCTTCATCCTCTCCGAAACCGGCGCCACCAAGGTACCGAACAGCCTGCTGCCCGATTGCTTTCACAACGAGGGCAACTACGTCATCTCGCTCGGCAACGTCTGCCGCTGGCTCGGCGAACAGGCCGAAGCGCTGGGCGTCGAAATCTACCCCGGTTTTGCCGGGTCGGAAGTGCTGTTCGACGAGAACGGCGCCGTCAAAGGCGTCGCCACTGGTGACATGGGCCGTTTGCATGACGGCTCGGAAGGCCCGAATTTCCAGATGGGCATGGAACTGCACGGCAAATACACCTTCTTTGCCGAAGGTTGCCGCGGCCACCTCGGCAAGCAATTAATCGAAAAATTCCGGTTGACCGCAGATGCCGACCCGCAAACCTACGGCATCGGCCTGAAGGAATTGTGGGAAATCGACCCGGCCAAGCACCAGCTAGGCCTGGTCATTCACAGCGGCGGCTGGCCGATGCAGCCGGACACCTACGGCGGTGGTTTTCTTTACCACCTGGAAAATAACCAGATCGCCGTCGGCTTCGTTGTCGGTCTCGGCTACAGCAACCCGCACCTGTCGCCCTACGAGGAGTTCCAGCGTTTCAAGACACATCCGGAAATCCGCAAGTTTCTCGAAGGCGGCAAACGCATTGCCTATGGTGCCCGCGCCCTGACCGCTGGCGGCCTGCAATCGCTGCCCAAACTGACTTTCCCCGGTGGCGTGCTGATCGGTGACGATGCCGGTTTCCTTAACGCGGCGCGCATCAAGGGGTCGCATTGCGCCATCAAGACCGGCTCGCTGGCCGCCGAAGCCTGCTTCGAGGCATTGGCCAGCGAACGCCAGCGCGATGAGCTAACTTCCTACCCGGAGTTGTTTAAAAACAGCTGGTTGTACGATGAACTTCATAAATCACGTAACTTCAAACCGTGGATGAATAAGGGCCTGATGCTCGGCTCCATCATGTTTGGCATCGATCAGGTTGTGCTGCGCGGCAAGGCGCCGTGGACCCTGCACAACACCAAGCCCGACCATGCCAAGCTGAAACCGGCCGCCGAGTGCGAGCCCATCGTTTATCCCAAGCCTGATGGCGTCATCACCTTCGATCGACTGTCCTCGGTCTTCCTGTCCAGCACCAACCACGAGGAAGACCAGCCCTGTCACCTGCAACTCAAGGATGCCAGCGTGCCGATTGCCGTCAACCTGGCGCAATATGACGCGCCGGAACAGCGTTTCTGCCCGGCCGGAGTCTATGAAATCCTGCGCGACGAGGGCGGTGCCAACCCGCGTCTGCAGATCAATGCGCAGAACTGCGTGCATTGCAAAACCTGCGACATCAAGGACCCGACCCAGAACATCAACTGGGTGGTGCCACAAGGCGGCGAAGGCCCGACCTACCCGAATATGTAAGCCCGAACCCGGAAACGGTGTTCGCATAACGCGAATCACTGTTTCCCGGTTTATAATCCTGCGGCTAAACCCCTTAGGGAGAACAAAACATGGGCTTTCTCGCCGACAAAAAAATTCTGATCACCGGGCTGCTGTCCAAGCATTCCATTGCCTACGGCATCGCCAAGGCTTGCCATCGTGAAGGCGCTCAACTCGCCTTTTCGTACCAGAACGAACGCTTCATCGACCGCATCAACAAGTTTGCTGCCGAATTCGACAGCACGCTGGTTTTCCCGCTGGATGTCAGCAGCGACGAGCAGATCACCAGTCTGTTCACCGAACTGGCCAAGAGCTGGGACGGCCTGGACGGCCTGGTTCACTCCATCGCCTACGCCCCAACCGAAGCCATCGAAGGCGATTTCCTGAACGGTATCACCCGTGACGCCTTCCGCATCGCCCACGAGATTTCGTCGTACAGCTATCCGGCGCTGGTCAAGGCCGCTCGCCCGATGATGCAGGGCCGCAAGAGCGCCGCCCTCGCCCTCTCCTACCTCGGCGCCGAGCGCACCATGCCGAACTACAACACCATGGGCCTGGCCAAGGCCAGCCTTGAGGCCGCCACGCGCTACCTGGCTTTCTGCCTCGGCCCTGAAGGTATCCGCGCCAACGCCATTTCGGCTGGCCCGATCAAGACCCTGGCGGCTTCAGGCATCGGCAACTTCGGCAAGCTGCTCGCCTACAACTCGCACAACGCCCCGCTGCGTCGCAACGTGACCATCGAGGAAGTCGGCAATGCCGCTGCCTTCATGCTCTCCGACCTCGCCAGCGGCATCACCGGCGAAATCATGTACGTCGATGGCGGCATGAACACGGTTGCGCTGGGTAACGCCGACCCGCTGCCGGGCTGATCGTTCGCTGCGGACGTTTCCTACGGTCAACCGGAAAAAACGTCAAAAATAAAAACGCCGATTCGGTTCATCCCGGTCGGCGTTTTTCATGGAGCTTGCGTAGCAGCAAAGTACGGACAACAAAAAAGCGGGCCGCAGCCCGCTTTCTGTCATTCAGGTCGCTGTTTATTTGTCCTTGGACTCCAGCGCCGCCTGATTAATTTCAACCTTGTAGCGACCGCGCAGGGCAGCCAGGTAGAGCTGGACTTCCTCCTGGGCAACCATATTGCCAAGTTGTTTCATCATGCCCTGCTTGCGTGCATCGTCCAGCTTTTCACCCGCTTCAACCTTGGTCAGCTTATACAGTGCGTAGCCTGCTCCCGGCAATTCGACGCCGGTATAGGAAGGCAACTTGCCGGTTTCCATGCGGAAAACGGACTGCGCAGCAGGCGGCGGCAGCAGGCGGGCATCCATGCGCGAAATGCTCTTGGCGGCCCCCCAGGTCAGCTTGTCTTCGCCTTTTTTCAAGGCATCCAGTCGAGCTTCGCCATCCTTGCTGGCCAGCACTTGAGCTTCCTTGTGTTTGAGCAGGGTTTCGATGCTGGCCTTGACGCCGTCAAACGGCTGCAAAGCCTTCGGCTTGTAATCGGCGATGCGGGCTGCGACCAGCGTGTTGGTCGCGATTTCAACGGCCTCGGTATTGCGCTTGTTCTTCACTGCCTCGTCGGAAAACAGGGCAGCGAGGAGTTTTTCGTTGCCCAGCGTGCCATTGGCCGGATTTGCCTGGCGGCCGAGCCAGTCGGACTTCTGGATCGTCAGCTTGAACTTGTCGGCAACCGGCTTCAGGCTGTCTGATTGCTCATAAACCATGTTGCTGAAAGCTTCGGCCGCTTCGGCAAACTTGCGTGAACCGGCGGCTTTCTTCAGCTCGGCTTCAATGTCGGCACGCACTTCGGCCAGCGGCTTTTCCTTGGCTGCATGAATGCCGGTCAGCTTGATGATGTGGAAGCCGAAATCAGATTCGACAACACCAGAAATCTCGCCTTCCTTCAAATTCTGGGTCGTATCTTCGAAGGCCTTGACCATCGCGCCGCGACCGAAAAAGCCAAGATCGCCCCCCTTGGAGGCTGAGCCGGGGTCATCGGAATTTTTCCTGGCGAGGTCGGCGAACGCGGCTGGGTTGCTGCGGATTTCCTTGAGCAGCTCTTCGGCCTTGGCTTTTGCCTTGTCCTTGCCCAGCTTTTCGGTGGCGATCAGGATGTGGCTGGCACGGCGCTCTTCCGGTTGCTGGTAACGATCCTTGTGACCTTCGTACCATGCCTTGACTTCGGTTTCGGTCACGGCCAGCTGGGACGCGATCGATTCCATCGAGAGGACAAGGTATTCAGCCTTGGCCTGTTCAGGCGTTTCAAATTGCTTGGCGTTTTCGTCGTAGAATTTTTTCGCAGCGTCGTCAGCCAGTTTGACCTTGCCGAGATAGCTGTCGAGAGCGAGACGATATTCGAGTACGTCGCGCTTTTCAGTTTGCAGGGCAAGCACGCGATCGGCAACCGAACGCGAAACCACGCCGGACTGGCCGATGGCACCGGCCAGTTGCTGCAGGGTCAGATCCTGGCGCAGCTGCGCTTCGAAGCCGGCGGGCGTCATGCCCTGGGCGCGCAAGGCAGCTTCGTAGCGTTCGCTGGAGAACTTGCCGTCGACCTTGAAGGCGTCGATCCCGCCAATCGCCTGACGGATAGCATCGTTGCTGGCAAACATTTTCTTCTTGCCGGCTTCGATGACCAGCAGGCGCTGGTTGATCAGATCGTCAAGAATGGCCTTGCGGGCTTCCGGGTTCTCCAGCAGCTTGGGGTCAAACTGGGCACCGAGCTGCGTGCGCAGTCGATCCTGCTGCTCGCGCAAGGACTGCTGGAACTGCTGCTGGGCGATCTTGACGTCGCCGATGGTGGCGACATCGCTGCCTGAATCTCCGTTGCGCATGTAGGAATCAACGCCGAAGAAGGCAAACGGCAGGGTGATCAGCGCGAGAAATACCTGGACGATTCTTTTGTTGTTGCGGACTGCGTCGAACATGAGGAGAAAAATCCTTCGAATGCGTTCAAAAAGGCAAATACTGCTTGCCCAAAAGGCCGAATGATACCGTAATTTTCGACTCGCCCCTTTGCTCAGGGGCTGGAAAAGATGGCACCCAAGCGGCGCACGGCGTCCTCGATTTCCGGCGTATGCGGGTTGCCGCAATTGAGGCGCAGGCAATTCCGGTACATGCCGCTGGCCGAGAACAGCTCACCCGGCACGTAGGCCAGATTTTCAGCGATCGCTCGCTCGTACAAACGGGTGGTGTCGATCTCTTCCGGCAATTCCACCCACAGCACATAACCGCCCAGCGGCTGGGCGATCCGGGTAGCGGCCGGAAAATACCGGCCGACTGCCAGGCGCATGGCTTCGACCTGCCGCTCGTAGGTGCGCCGCAAGCTGCGCAAGTGGCGCTCATAGGCGCCGGACTCCAGATATTCGGCCAGCACCAGTTGGGTGATCGGATTGGTGCCGCCGCTGGTAATGGTTTTTTGCAGGGCAATTGCCGGGCGGCGACGCCCCGCTGCGACAAAGCCGATGCGTAAAGACGGTGACAGGCATTTCGAGAACGATGAGCAAAGCATGACGTTGCCCGTCTTGTCGAAAGCCTTGATCGGCCACGGGCGCTCGCCACCCAGGTGCAGATCGCCGTAGATATCGTCCTCGATCACCGCGACGCCGCGTGCTGCGGTCAACTCGGAAAATTGCCGTTTTTTTGAATCCGGCATCACGCAGCCGAGCGGATTGCTGCCATTCGAAACGATCAGGCAGGCGGCGATGCCGCCGTTGCGGGTCGCCAGATCCAGCGCCTCGACCGACATGCCGGTGCGCGGGTCGGTCGGAATCTCCAGCGCCTTCAGACCCAAGGTTTCCAGCAGTTGCAGCATCAGATAGTAGGCCGGTGATTCAACCGCCACGGTGTCGCCGGGCTTGGTCACTGCCCGCAAACACAAGCCAAGCGCTTCGGTGCAGGAATTGGTGATGACAAACTCTTCAGCCGCCAGCGGCCCGCCCCAGGCCAGCGAGCGGCGCACCAGCTGGCGAACCAGGGCCGGCTCATCCGTATTGATATGGCTGCCGCCTTCGAGCAACTTCGGGTGGCGCCGCGCCACGCCGGCATATAAACGGTGCAAGGCCGCCACCGGCAGCAGTGACGGCGCCGGCAAGGCAGCAGCCAGCGGCGCAACGCCTCGCCTGGTACCGGCCTGCAGAACACGCACCAGGCGCTGGGAAATATCGACAGGAATCGGCGCCTCTGGCGTCAGTCGCACTACCGGTTCGGCCCGTAGCGGCATGGCTCGCCGGACAAAATGCCCGGACTGCGGCCGTGCCTCGACCAAGCCTCTATCCTCAAGCTGGCGCAGGGCCTGAACCACGGTCGACACGGAAACCCGCTTTTCCTGCGACAAGCGGCGCACGGATGGCAGGCGCTCGCCGTGCGACAGAATGCCGTTGGCAATCATCCCCGCCAACTCGGCGGCCAGACGCTCGTAACGCAACAATTCTTCAGACATAAATCACCAATACAGTTGAGGCATCGAGCGACCAGCACAGATTAATTTCCGCGCAACTGTGCCGGTCACAATTTTCTTTAATTGCAACTGTATCAACAAATCGTGGCGACCTAAACTGCTTTGCATCAATGAAGGGAGAACGCCATGCCACGTGACCAGCCTCAGG
This sequence comes from uncultured Rhodocyclaceae bacterium, assembly GCA_907163225.1. Lineage (GTDB taxonomy): Bacteria > Pseudomonadota > Gammaproteobacteria > Burkholderiales > Rhodocyclaceae > Azonexus. Next base: position 536,190 of record OU015322.1, read on the forward strand.
GAGAAATCGAACTCTTCACCAACCAACCGCTTCGGCTGAACAAGGCCGGCGGGCTTGGCGTCACCTGCATATCAGGTACGATCTGGATCACCGTTGCCAACGAGCCAGGCGACATCTTTCTCAGAACCGGGCAGCGCTATGTTTTAACCAGCAACAAACTGGCGCTGGTTGAAGCCATCGGTAGCGGCAGCGTTTATCTGCGCCCAGCAGGAGAGCGTTGGCCAGGGCTGCTCGCCCGAATCGTCAATCACCGGACACAACTCAGCGCGTTGCTGCGCCTGTTCGCCGACAGCCGAAATTAATCGAACAAATCCGGCTGCATCGGCACAAGGTTGTCGCGCTTGACCGTGAAACGCACCAGAACACCACGCTTGCCAATGGCTTCGACCACCATGCGGCCTGCCGATGCCTCGGCCACAACCCGTACGTTACGCATCGACTGACGCGTACGGCCGCGATAGGTCGCAAGCGCGCCGGCCGGCGGAATCCAGGCAGATTTGGGGCGCGCCATCATGAGCCTTTCATTTTCCTGTGAACGATGCACAAGACTACCGCGTTAAATATTTTTTCCGAACACTGTACATCCATACAGCTTTCCGATAATCTGCAAACAAACGCCATGTACTGTATATCCAACCAGTCACCAAAGTAACCCGAAGGAGTCGCCATCATGAAACGTTTGCAACAGTGGTTCGATCTGATCGCCGGCATTTCCCATGACGAGCAAGCCCGTCTCGAACGTGCCCACGCCATTTTCAGCACTCGCCCCACCGATGTTGAAGCGCTTAAAACACCGGCCTGCTGGCGACGTCGCGCCCGTATCGTTCGCACCTGAAGAGGCCTGCGAGAAACGTCAGTTTTTGGCGGTTATTCCGGTTGACCGCAGCATTCATGAGAAAGTGCTGCGGAAAGCCACTGCAAGCCCCTTGTCCATACACGCGTCTGCGGCATAATTCAGTCTTCGGCAAGCAGCGGCACCCAAGCCGCTGGCCAACAGCACTCCGGAGAATCGCCCATGAAGCGTATCGACATCGACAGCGCCATACGCTTGCACACACAATGGCGGCGACAATTTCTGAATGCCTTTGCCGGCGGCGACTACGCCGACATGCCACTCTCGGAACATCGCGGCTGCACGCTCACCAAAGCGTTTCAAGACGCACAGGACGTCGACCGGGCTTCAGCTGACTTTCGCCAGCTGCTCGCCATCCACGACCGCTTTCATGCGCTGGCCAACGAGATCGTTGAGCTCAGCAGCAACGGCCTCGGTGATTCAGCCGACCTGCTCCTGCCCGAACTCAACGACGCCTCGCACCAGCTGGTTGGCCAACTCGACAAACTTCGCGTCGCTCAGGATCGCCATGCCAAATAAAACTTCGGTGAAGTGACATAGCCCACTGCAACACTGACCACGAGTGCTGGCTCGAAAAGGTCAAACCCTTGGCAAAGCCAAACGAAGCGGTCATCGTCATCTGCTGCACCGGCAACCGAACCAAGGCCGTCAGCCAGTTTCTCTCGCAACAAGCCGGCTACGCCACGGTTTACAACGTCAAGGCCGCGAAAACTTGCTGAACCACGCCGTCGACCGCAAAAGGTGCGCCAGTTGCGAGCACTGGCGCGGTTGGCGCCAACCTGGCGAAGAGCCGGGAACCGTCAAAATCGAAGCGGAAACCTCGGAAGGCCTCTGCCAGGGCGGTGGCTGGGACAACGCCGAACGCCGCGCCCGCTCGGCTTGCGGGCATTGGCGAATTTGGCAAGCGCTGGATCAGACGCCACCATGACCCAGCACCCCGCTTGCCACGGTCAACCGGGTTTACTACGTGAAACGTAAAAAGCGGCGAAAATTGAAGTCTGGGTGAGGTGGCTGCAAAGTCAAAACAACCGCATAAATAAACCGCTGGGCGGGTCCCCAGTTGCCACCTTAAACTCTCCCACTGGAACCCTCAGCCTTTGACTATATGAAAACACCTATCCACAGCCTTCGCATCGTATTCGCACTGAGCGCGCTCGCTTGCTCAGTCATCCTGGTGCTATTTGCCCACGGCAGAGCCCAATGGACGCCTGAGTTCTGGCTCCAACTCCTTGCCACATCCCTTGCCATCAGTGCCGCAGTCTGCTTCCTTGCCTTTCGCAAGGGGAAAATGCAGCTTGTCGATGTTCCGCTGGGATACTTTGTAGGTGTATTCCTTCGTCATCTGTTGCTCACCTATGTCGCTTCGGCCATAGCGCTCAGCGCAATTGGCTGGGCCTTGATCTACCTGGTAACGCGTACGGCACCCAATGCGCTGGCACTGGCCATTCTCGCCGGGTCGTGGCTCTCACTCTGGCTTGCACCGGGTATCGCGTCCATCACTACCTGGCGCAAACTGCAAGGCGTGAGTAACAGCGATGCGTGAAACGATATTTCCTTGCTGTGCTAGCATCAAAGTCTCTTCAAACCACCTTTCCGTTTATGCCAACCATCAGCCAATTCTTTGGCATCGTCATCCAGATGTTCTGGCAGGAGCATGCACCACCACACTTTCACGCCATGTATGCAGAACACGAAGCCCAGATCGATATTCGGACACTTGAAGTCATCGTAGGCTACCTGCCAAAACGTGCTTTGAACCTCACCATCGAGTGGGCTATCGAACACCGGACAGAGCTCATGGAGGACTGGAATCTATGTCAAGCCAAACAAGCACCCAAGAAAATTCAACCCCTGGAATAATTCCAGCAGCTCCTTGGCGAATCCAGGCGGTATCGGTTCTTCCCGATTACAAACTGGCCGTGACCTTTCGTGATGGCAGGAGCGGAATCATTGATTGCTCCGGAATTTTGACAAGTTCAAATCCCGGCATCTATGCGCCATTGACTTCTCCCGAGTTTTTCGCCCAGGTAAAACTTGAGCTAGGTGCGCTTACCTGGCCGAACTGCGCTGATCTTGACCCAAGCTGGTTGCATAGTGAACTAGGCACCAAAAAAACGTGGTCTGTCCCCTTTTAATGCTGGCGGATTTGGCCAGTGCTGAATCAGACGCCGCCATAACCCAGCATTCCGCTTGCCACGGTCAACCGGAAAAAATGCCCAAAATAGAAATCGGGTAGCGCAATAATTTATACTCACTTGTAAATTACGTGCGTATAATTTCATCATGAAGCGACTTTCCGAAACCTGCGCCACCTTGTATGCCGACCTCAAGGACCGGGCCTGCGGGGATGCGGGCCGACTGCCGCCGGGCGGCGCGTTCACCAAGAAAACTGTCAACGGCGGGATCTACTGGTACTACCAGACACCTCAGGTCGACGGGCAAAGGCGGCAAATCTCGCTGGGCAGGGAATCCGACGAATTGCTGGCAAAAATCGACCAGTGGCGGACAGCGCAGTCAGATGCCGCAGGCTTGAGTGACGCGCGCAAACGACTCGTCGCCATGTTGGGCGTAGGTGGTGCCCATCTGGAGCCAGGGCGCCCCGCAAAATTGCTGTCACGCATGAGCCAGGCGGGCCTGTTTGACGCCGGCGGGGTCCTCGTAGGTTCCTTTGCCTTCGCTTGTTACGGGAACATGCTGGGAGTCTCCTTCGGCTCGGCCCTGATGCGAACAAGCGACATGGACTTTTCCCTGGAGCGGGAACTCGATATCGGCCTCCAGCGCTCAATACCGGACGATCTTCGGCTAGCCGAGCCGGCCCTGAAGTGGCCGCCACAACTGCTACCAAGCGCTCCCCCCTTCAACCTGATTGCCCCTGACGGCTTCAAGGTCGAATTTTTAACCGCACAACACGCTGCGACAGAGCGAACCCCCGTGCTCATTGAGCGCTTCTCTGTTCACGCCATGCCGCTTCCCTACATGGACTACCTTCTCAACCAAACTCAGGACGCCGTGGTCCTCAACGGCGCAGGAATCCCGGTAAAAGTGCCGGACCCAGCGAGGTTCGCACTTCACAAACTGGCCGTTTCCCAGCTACGTCCGGTAGGTGAGAAAACCAAATCCGATAAGGACATACGCCAGGCTGAGCAACTCCTGGAAGTACTCCTGGCCGATAACCCGGGTTCCGCGATGCTCGCCGCCGATGCCGTCAACGAACGGGAAGACCTTCTGGGGAATTTGATCCTCAAGGGTGCGAGTCGGTTACCACCAGAAATGCGGGAGTCCTTGCGCGGCTGGGTTCACGAGAAGGTTTGGGATGCTGAGCTTGGCAAAGCCACTCCTGGAGAGTCGCAAGAACGATGACCTCCGGGGGAAGGCCACGGTCAACCGGAAAAAATTGCCAAAGTTGAAATGGGGTTGAGGCATTGAGATGGCGGCTACGCCAAATCAAGCTGACCCCAATGTCGATTTGACCTGCTGAAAGATGGAACGAAGCACCAAGAAAACTTTCAAACAAAAACATTTGCATCGTGCTAACCTTCAACTTTAGGCCAGAAGTCGGAAAAATTTCACCGAGTACGCGATGGAGATATCATGATTATCGATTTTACCGCCTCAAACTTTCGCTCACTTAAAGGTGAGCATGTGATTAGCATGCACGTTGACAACCCAAAAACACATTTGCCAACCCATGTCGCCTATCCTTCTGGAGACAAGATTGGAGTATTGAGAAGTGCGGGAATCTATGGCGCTAATGCATCTGGTAAGTCAAATGTTCTACTCGCTTTTCGTGCTCTGCAATACATTGCAACCGAATCTGGAGGACTGAAAGAAAATGACGTTATCCCTTGTTATGAGCCCTTCAGACTTTCTGCGTCTTCAACAAACTCCCCAGTAACATTCGAGATCGAGTTTGTTAATGATGATGAATTGAGATATGTGTATAAGATCTCCTATAACAAAACTTCAATTTTAGAGGAGTCTCTGGACTTTTATCCTTCTAGGCAAAAGGCTAATTTGTTCAAAAGAAACTCCCAAGATAATTGGGAAACAATAAGTTTTGGTGGTCTCTACAAAGGCGGAGAAAAGCGGATCGCATTTTTTGCAAACAATAGTTACTTGTCAAAAGCTGGAAATAACGCTTCTTCGCCTGAGATGATTAGATCCGTGTACAACTTTTTTCTTAATAAAATTGTACATCTTCGCTCGTCTGAAGAATTATTTGTTTCCGATGTATCACTTGATACACATTCGCTTGAAAAAATATCAAAATTACTTTGCCACGTTGACACAGGTATTTCAGAAATAAAAAGGAACGACAAGCCAAGACTTCCTAATATTTTATTTCCAGAAGGAATTCCTGAAAATGTCAAGAAGAGGGTTATTGATCAAAACAGCGATGGATTTGTATTTCTTCACAAAAACGAAGAAGGAGTCGAGGTTCCGTTCTCCAAGAAACTTGAGTCAGATGGGACTCAAAAGATGTTTGGATTTATGCCATTGCTTATTCGGGTTTTTTCTACCGGAGGCGTGCTAGTAGCAGATGAACTTGATAGTAGCCTCCACCCCCATATAGCGGAGCTGATCATTAAGCTTTTTAATGACGCAGATATAAATACTAAGTGCGCTCAGCTTATATTTTCGACCCATAATATTCATTTAATGAAGCCAAGCAACCTAAGAAGAGATCAGGTTTGGTTTACCGAAAAGTCAGAAGGGGCCACAAAGCTATACTCATTGGCTGATTTTGATAAACAAATGGTGAAGCAAGATAGTCCATATGGTCACTGGTATGATGAAGGTCGCTTTGGTGCTCTTCCTAGATTTAATTATCAGGCCATTGCAAACCTCCTCCGTCCTAGCAGTTCCGATTTTTCAGTCGCTAACGAAGTTGAGTGCTGAGAACTAGATAATGCCAAAAAAAAGACCAGTTGCATCTTTACCGCTTTTACCCGTATTGCATATATATTGCGAGGGAGAGAAAACAGAACCTAATTATTTAAATAGTTATATTGGGCTAAAGTTCCCTCGGGACTGCCGTCGCCGTAATGTTGTAAAAGTTGAGCCAACCAAAAAAAACACCCCTGTACAACTTGTTGATGTTGCTGTTGCGCATAAAAATAGTAGGGATTGCCCCTCGCACGATATTTTTTGGGTTGTTTACGATAGAGAGTCCGCAAGCAAGTACCCTGATAGTTTTCATCTAAAGGCTTACAATAAAGCGCAAAAAAATGGAGTAAAAATTGCGCTTTCGAATGTATGTTTTGAAGTATGGTTGTATCTTCATTTTCAAGCCAACACTGCGCCATTTGCTAGTTACGATGACTTTATGAATCAAAGTCAATTTAAATATCGCTTGGCCGAAGTTGGAATAAATAGCTATGAAAAAGGAGACAAGTCATTTTTTGAGGCTATACAAAATAGCCATATTGTAAATGCCCGCAATAGAGCAACTTCTATGAATTCCAGTACTCTAGCAAGCGCACCTTCGGGCGTTATAATGCCGCACCTATTGAATCCATATACTGATATGCATTTACTATTGGATTCTATAGATTCGTTTTAGTAACTGCATGTGTTTTTAATATTTATTGTTAAAGCTTTCGAATCAAAGGCGTCAGATTCATTTCCGTTTGCTCCCAGCCATCATCAGCCGTTGCCACTAACGACCACGCGCCGTAGCCTAACTCCACTACGCCAGCCCAGAAAAGCAAAAAGCCCAGTCTTCTGAACTGGGCTTTTTGCTTGTATTTTTGGCTCCCCGACCTGGGCTCGAACCAGGGACCTACGGATTAACAGTCCGGCGCTCTACCAACTGAGCTATCGAGGAACGGTGCTGTCGGCCTTGCGGCTGACAGGGCGCGAATTATATACAAATCTGCTGAGAGGCTGCAATAGAGAGCGTCTTGCAGCGGTAAATAAATTGAAAATCAGGCTTTCCCGTCGTCGACCGCAAGATCGGGATTCACCGGCAGTTTGCCCGCAGCCTTCAACTCGGCTTGCCGGGAAGCCCGCAGCGCCGGCGTTTCGAGGCTGATGCGGCCGAGGGCACCGGAGCGGTAGTCGAGGATCAGGATGGCGGCGGCTCTTTCCATGTCGAGTTCACCGCCCCGCCCCTTGATCACGCAGCCGCGCTTTTTGGCGATGGCTTCGATGACGCCGACGGCGTCCATGCCTTCGGTGGCAAAGCCGTAGCGGGCCATGAGTAGCTTGGGGTAAGCCTCAAGCAGGTAGGTGGCGAGCCAGGTGCCGACTTCTTCATCGATGTAGGCGTTGACGCCGACGGCGTGGCTGGCGGCGAGCATGAGGCCGTCGATGGGGTGGTCGATCTTCGGCCAGAGCATGCCCGGGGTGTCGTAGAGGGTCAGGCGGTTGCTGATGTCGATGCGCTGCTGGCTCTTGGTGACGGCCGGCTGATCGCCGACGGCGGCCACCTTTTTCTTGACCAGCGCGTTCATCAGCGTCGATTTGCCGACGTTGGGAATGCCCATGATCATCAGGCGTAGCGGCTTGACGGCGTCGTTGCGGTGCGGCGCCAGCTTCTGGGCCAGACCGGGGATGCGCGCCACGTCGCTGGCTTTCTTGCAGGAGATGGCGACAGCCTTGACGCCGGGCTGGGCGTCAAAATAGGCCAGCCAGGCCTTGGTCGCTTCGGGGTCGGCCAGATCGGCCTTGTTGAGCAGCTTGAGACACGGGCGCTGACGGAAGACGCGCAGCTCGTGGATCATCGGATTGCTGCTCGCCTGCGGCAGGCGGGCGTCGAGCACTTCGACGACGACGTCGGCCACGGCCAGTGTTTCGCCGGCCTTCTTGCGGGCCTGGGTCATGTGCCCCGGGAACCATTGGATGGACATTTATATTCTTTCTATTACGACTTAGAGGCGCTAACAAAAGGCAGCGAAGCGGCCCTGGCTAGGCGGACCGACGCCCCGCAGGAAGTCCCCTTGGGGGACGAAGACAGTACGAGCAGTACGGCGAGGAGGTTCAACGACGCCAGGGGCATTTTGTTGGCGCCTCTTAGCCGCCGGTGACCGGCGGGAAGAAGGCTATTTCGTCGCCGTCTTTTATTGTGGCATCGAGCTTGGCCATGTCCTGATTGACGGCGCAGCGCAGGTTTTTGGCGGTGGCCAGCTTGTCGCGTCCCTGGCCGACCAGCCAGTCACGCAGGCCGCCGACGGTAGCGACGCTGGCCGGCAGTTCGATGGTTTCGCCGGGCAGGCCGAGGGCCTCCTTGAGGCCGGCGAAGTAGAGAATTTTGACGCTCACGACAGCAGCTCCGCGAAGGATACAAAGCTCACCGTGTCGCCGACGGCGATGGTGTTGCCCGGCGGATTGAGGACCAGCCCATCGCTCCAGCACAGCGAGGTGACGACGGCCGAGCCCTGGTTCTTGTACAACTCGACGGCGCCGTTGTCGTTGAGCCAGCCGCGCAGGAATTCGAGGCGGGCGCCATCGGCCCTGCCCCACACCGAGGCGGATGGCAGGTTCAGGACGCGCGGCGAAACGCTGGCCGCCCCCTGCAAACGCAGGATGAACGGGCGAACCATGGTCAGGAAGGTGACGAAGGCGGCAACCGGATTGCCCGGCAGGCCGAGGAACCAGGCCTTGCCATCCGCCTTGCGGATTTCGCCGAAGGCCAGCGGCTTGCCTGGCTTGATGGCGATCTTCCACATATTCAGGCTGCCTTCGGCTTCGACGGCCGGCTTGACGTGGTCTTCCTCGCCGACCGAAACGCCGCCGCTGGTCAGTACCAGATCGTTGTCGGCAGCGGCGCGGCGCAGGGCGTCGCGGGTTGCTTCGAGGGTATCGGCGACGGCGCCGAGGTCACGCACTTCGCAGCCCATGCCTTCGAGCAGCGCGCGCAGGGCGTAGCGGTTGGAGTTGTAGATGGCGCCCGGCGGCAGCGGTTCGCCGGGCTGGACGAGTTCGTCACCGGTGAAGAAGACGCCGACGCGGACGCGGCGATAGACCGGCAGTTCGGGCAGGCCGGCCGAGGCGGCCAGGGCGATTTCCTGCGGGCGCAGCTTGGTGCCGGCTTTGAGGATATCGGCGCCGACCGAGATGTCTTCGCCGGCCCGGCGAATGTTCTCGCCTTCACGCGGCAGGTGGTTGATGACGACGCCATTTTCGCCATGCTCGCAGCGTTCCTGCATGATCACGGCGTCGGCACCGGCCGGGACCGGAGCGCCGGTGAAGATGCGGGCTGCGGTACCGGGCTGCAGCGTGGTGCCAACCGTGCCGGCCGGAATGCGCTGACTGACCGGCAGGCAGACGCCAGCGGCGGCGATGTCGGCAACGCGCACGGCGTAACCGTCCATGGCCGAGTTGTCGAGCGGCGGGACTGCTACGGTCGACTGCTGCGAAACGGCCAAAATGCGGCCGGCAGCGGCGGTAATCGGCAGCGAGCGGATTTCCTCGACCGGCTGGGCGGCGGCCAGCAGCTTTTCCAGGGCTTGTTCAAAACTCAGCATGGGCGGGCCTGCAAATTAAGGTGGTTCATGACGAAATCGGCCATCGCGGCGTAGTCGTTGAGCGGCAGCGTCGGCAGTCCGGTTTCGATGGCGGCATCGGTGGCCACGGCGACGATGTCCTTGCGCTCGGGGAAGAGTGGCGGCTTGCCGTTTTCCGGGCGGTAGACTTCGAGCTTGGGCACCGGTTCCTGCTTGAAGCCTTCGATCAGCACGAGGTCGCAGGGCGAGAGGTGGCCGATCAGTTCGTCGAGCGTCGGCTCAACCTCGTCGCGCCGCTCGTGCATGAGCGCCCAGCGGTCACCGCAGGAGAGCAGCACCTCCGTGGCGCCGGCTTCGCGGTGGCGGTAGGAATCCTTGCCCGGGCGGTCGATGTCGAAACCATGGTGGGCGTGCTTGATGACCGACACCTTGAGGCCACGTGCCGTCAGTTGGGGAATGAGCTTTTCCAGCAGGGTCGTCTTGCCGGAGCCGGAATAACCGGCGATACCGAAAACTTTCATGGGCGGATTTTAACCGTTCATGCCACGAAAACCGGGGCGAAACCGCCACCCGGCGTCCGGAAATTGGTGGTTTGGCCCTGGTACAGGCGGGCGGCGACGAGCTGGATGCGGCCGGCGTAGACGTAGCAGCGGATGTCGGCTTTCATGGTCGTTTCGACACCCTCAACCGGCACGACATGCTCGGACGGCGGTGCGATTTCCTGGGCGATGTAGCCGCCGTGCAGGATTTCTTCAAAGACCCGCTTGGTCAGCTTGTCGCCGCGATAGGCAGCGCGGCTGCCGAAGCCGGCCGGCGGTTTGAAGAACCAGCGTTTGCGTTCGGCCCAGAATTGCTCGCCCTGCTCCGGCGTCACGGCGACGGTTTTCGGGATGCCGGCGAGCAACATCTGGCGGGTGGATTCGTCGACACCCAGCGCCTGTAGAGCGGCTTCGTCGGAGAGCTGCATGAGATTGCGCTTGTCGGCGTAGAGAGCGTGGGCGCGTGGATGCGGCGTGATAACGACACCACCCGATTCGAAAATTGCGCGAATTTTCCGGTTCACCGTGGCATCGAGGGCAAAGTCGGTCAGGCGGTTGTAGAGCAGGTCGATGGGCTGGCCGGCGTGCAGAAGCTGCTGGCCATCGCTCTCGAATTCGCCCGGATCAGCCACTACGGCGGCGATGCCGTGCTGCTCGAACAATTCCTTGAAGAGCGCGAATTCGGGGGCGAGAAACTGCTCGGCCGGGTTTTCATCGACGATGGCGATGCGGCGCAGCGGTGCGTCGCCGCGTTCCAAGCGCCATTCCTCGCGGAACATGGCGACGTATTCGTCACGAATTTGCGCGGCCTCTTCCACCTTGCCGTGCGAGGCGAGCAGATAGGCGTTGAGCAGGCCGCCGCCAGCGTTGGTGTTGATTTCGATGAGCTTGGGGCCGGTTTCGGTGAGGTGAAAATCGTAGCCCATGAAAACGCCGCGCGACTTGACCGGCAAACGGGCGATTTCCGGCGCCTGAGCCAGCGCATGCGCCTGGTAGGCCGGCATGGCGATGACCGACTCGATGGCGGTGATGATCCCGGCCATGGCCTGCATCGGCTCGGCGGCGATGGTGATGTCGGCGCTGGAGAAGAATTGCGGCTGCTGGGCGCGCATTTGCTCGAAGATGGTTTTCATCCGCTTACCGGTTGGCGAAGAAATCGAGGACGACCTGCAATTCGCGGGTCCGTTTCATAGGTGGCAGACTTTGCCAGACGCGGCGGCCGTAGGGCTTTGATATGAGTCGTGGATCGCACATCATGAGCACGCCCTTGTCGTTCTCGTCGCGAATCAGCCGGCCGGCGCCCTGCTTGACGTTGATGACGGCGCGCGGCAGCTGGTATTCCATGAAGGCGTTGCGGCCTTCCTTTTTCATCTGCTCGATGCGGGCCGAGAGCACCGGGTCATCGGGCGGCGCGAAGGGAATCTTGTCGATGACGACGAGCGACAGCGCCTCGCCGCGCACGTCGACACCTTCCCAGAAGCTCTGGCTGCCGACCAATATCGAATTCCCATGGTGGCGGAAGCGTTGCAGCAGATCGTTCTTGCTGCCCTCGCCCTGAACGAGCAGCGGCATGTCGATGTTCTCGTCTTCGAGCTTGGCCTTGAGCAGTTCGTGTGTGCGACGCATGGCGCGCAGGCTGGTGCACAGGAAGAAAGCCCCGCCGTTGGCCGCCTTGACGGCCGGCCAGGCGGCCTCGACGACGGCGTCGGTGTAGTTCCAGGCATTCGGGTCGGGCATGCCGAGCGGGGCGTAGAGGATGGCCTGCTTGTCGTAGTCGAAGGGGCTGTGCCAGCAGGCGGAATCCGGCTCACCGAGGCCGAGTTCGGCGCAGTAGTGGTGGAAATGCCCTTGCACGGCCAGGGTGGCCGAGGTGAAGATCCAGGCCCGTGGATGGCCGCCCATCTGCTTGCGGAAGATTTCGGCGACATTGAGCGGCGTTGCGTTGAGCTGCAGCGAATGGGTGAAGGCTTCGGCCCAGCGGACGTAGCCGGCGTCCGTCAGGTTGCGCCACTGACCGAGCCGCTGCTCAAGCTCGGTGGCGCGTTGCCAGCATTTTTCGAGACCTTCGGCGCGTTCGGCTTGCGTTTCGAGCAAGGCGGCAAAAGCGGCGACTTCGTCTTCGAGCACCTTCAGGGAAATTGCGAATTCGGGCTTTTCTTCCAGTTGACCGTAGGAAAAGCGGCCAGAGTCTACGCCGACTGCCAGGCGCAGATCCTTGGCGGCTTTTTCAATGCTCTTGCTGGCCATCGGCAAGGCCAGGCAGTCACGCGCCGAGGTCAGGCCTTCGGCGCGGGCATCGCGGGCCAGATCGAGCACTTGCGCGGTCGACACCGTGTCGCCGAAGAACAGCGTCGCCACTTCCGGCAACTGGTGGGCTTCGTCGAAGATGACCGTGTTGCAGGCGGGGAGCAGTTCGGCCATGCCTTCGTCGCGGAGCATGACGTCGGCGAAGAAGAGGTGGTGATTGACGACAACCAGATCGGCCGCCATCGCCTCGCGCCGCGCCTGCATGACGAAGCATTCCTTGTAGTCCGGGCAATCCTGGCCGAGGCAGTTGTCGCGCGTCGAAGTGGCGTGGCTCCACACCGGTGAATTCTCGGAAACCTCGATGCATTCGGCCTTGTCGCCGCTCTGCGTAGTCTTGGCGAAGACCGAAATGCGGCGGGCGTCGGCGGCATCCTCGCGGGTCAGGAAACGGCCGTCGGCGATGGCGTGCTGAAGGTGGTAGGGGCAGACGTAGTTGGCCCGGCCTTTGAGCAGCGCGATCTTGACCGGCGCCTTGAGGGCGTCGCGGACCATCGGCAGGTCTTTGTTGAACAGCTGGTCCTGCAGGGTCTTGGTGCCGGTCGACACGATAACCTTGCCGTTCGACTGCAGCGCCGGGACGAGGTAGGCGAAAGTCTTGCCCGTGCCGGTGCCGGCCTCGGCGATGAAGACCGAACAGCCTTTGATGGCGGCGGCGATGCGCTCGGCCATGTCGAGCTGCTGTTCGCGAATGCGATAACCGCTGATGGCCCGGGCGAGCGGGCCTTCGGGAGAGAATATTTCCGGGAGGGAAGACAAGGGAAGATGCCTGAAAAATCAGGGCCGAATCTTAGCAGATGGCCCTCAGCCCGGAACGACTTTCCGGCAGCAAAACGCAGCAGTGATCAGGCCGCAGCCTTAGTGTTTCACCGATGTCTGCAGCCATTTCAGCAGCGTCACGAAAAGCAGATCCGGCGCCACCGGCTTGGCCAGAAAATCGTTCATTCCGGCCTCTGCGCATTGGGCGTTGCTGTCGGCAAAGGCATTGGCGGTCATTGCGACGATCGGAGTGAACACGTATCCGGGTAATTGGCGAATGCGCCGAGTGGCTTCCAGGCCATCCATTTGGGGCATCTGCATATCCATCAAAATCAAGGCGTACTGGTGTTCCTTCGCCAGCTGAACGGCTTCTTCGCCATTTTCAGCAATATCCAGATGGAACCCGACAACATCTCGCAACAGCTCATGCACCATGACCAGATTCACCCGGTCATCATCGGCCAGTAGCAGTCGTGTTCCACGGAAATCGGCCCGCAGCCGCTTTTCCGCTTCATCACCCGAGAGTTCAACGCGCGGCAAATCCTCTGCCAGCAATTGGGTTTTGCCAAACTGAAGCGAAAACGAAAACCTGCTGCCAGCATCAGGGGCACTCTCCACGCTGATTTTGCCGCCCATCAGCTGAACAAAGCGCTGACTGATGGTCAGCCCCAGGCCCGAACCGCCAAATTTCCGAGCGGCAAAGCTGTCAACCTGCTCGAAGGGAGCGAAAATTCGCTCCAGCAACGCCGGCGCTATGCCGATGCCGGTGTCGGAAACGGCGAAATCGAGACGAAGCGACGAATCGGCCTCGTCCGCAAGGCGAACGGAGACGGTTACGGTGCCCTTGCTGGTGAATTTAATGGCATTGCCGACCAGATTGACCAGTGTCTGCTGCAGGCGCAAGGCATCACCCACTAGGACTTTATCCAGCAGGCTGCGCTCAATATCGAAAACCAGCTTCAATCCCTTGGCCTCGGCCCGCCTGCTGACCAGGCTCTCCAGATGACGCAGCAAGGCGCCCAACGTGAACTGGGTTTGCTCAAGGTGAATTTGATCGGCATCCAGCCTCGACAAGTCGAGTACGTTGTTGAGCAATTGCATGAGCTGGTCAGCTGCGTGGCGGATTACGCCCAATTTGTCGCGCTTCCCGGGATCTTCACTGCTGCGGGACAAAATATGGGTCATCCCGACGATAGCGTTCATGGGCGTCCGCACTTCATGGCTCATATTGGCGATAAATTGGCTCTTGGCCCGCATGGCCGCTTCGGCTTTCGCGCCGGCAGCCGCCATTTCTGCATTCCGGGTCGCCAGACCTTCGCTCAGCGCATCAAGTACATCGGTAACAGAGCCAATGTCGCAGCGGGTGGACGAGTGAATTTCGCGGCCAGTCAATTCCAGCGCCATCGTTTGAACGCGTTGGCGCACCTGGGCCAGCGGACGCAGGATCAAGCTCAGGCCAAGCATGCCGAGCGCAACGCCCAATAGCGCAACACCCAGCAAAATAACCATGCCATAACGACTGCCCGGCACCGGTGGCAGGTCACTCGTGGTTTCAATGACCAGCATATAGGCGCCATCAACCAGCATCGTTGGAAAATACCCCCGCATCCGCTGCAGGGCATCATTGCTGCGGTAGACGGGTAATTTCTGCGAAAACGCTTCGTTGATGGCCTGAATGTCGATGCGTTCGAGCGATTCTGCATTCGACGCCAGGATCTTGCCCTCTCTCGACAACAGGGCAACGTCGGCCCCCAGATTTCGGGTGATTTCCCGGAGGATGTCCGGGGTGATTCTTAGCCCCGCTGTCACTACGCCGACGACCGCCTTGCTGAAATACACAGGTTCGCTTGCCCGCACGGTGAGCAAACCTGATTCAACGGCGCCGGATACCACGTTGCGGCCAGAGAGGCCCTCAAATGCCCCCCAGCTGACCGTCGGATCGGTCGGCGCATCGGATGGATTGGTTCGATAAACCACCTGCTCATTGCGATCGATGATCTCCAGAAATGCAATACCGGAATCCTTCAACGATTGGTCGAGAACCTCCTTGATGGCCGCATGAGCGCCTTCCGTATTGCTACTGACAAGGTTTCTTCCCAGACTATTGCGGTTGGCTGTGAGGCTTGCTGAAACCTCCACGTGGCGATACTGAGCGGCTACCAGGTTTTCCAGCGCCAGGCTGATCGTCAGCACCTTCTCTTCGGCTCGACTGATTGATGCCTGCTTCAACTGGGCAGCCGCCTGCTGCGACGCAGCCCAATACGACAGTGCTGCCACCAGGATAATCAGCAAGGACAACCCCAGGCGCAGCGGATTCGATGATTTGATGGACATCATCATCTGGCGGCAACCGGAACCAGCACGCCGTGCATGGCCAGAATTTTTGCCCCATCCGGCGAATTGACGAACTCGATGAAATCCTTCGCCGCGGGAGAAAGACCGCCAGGCCGATGAATCAGCCCAAACTCCATTGACAAGGGATACCGCCCGTTGGCGAGACTGTCGAGATTCGGGACAACATCGTCGAGCGCCAGAACGACCACCTTGGTCTTGCAGGCAAAAAGCGCCGAGCGATTCATGACCGAAAAGCTGGTCGGATACCGATCCAGAAGCTCGATCAAATAGGGGTCAAGATGAACGATCTTGACCGAATCGGCGTAAATCAGATCCTTGTATTGACCGGAGAGCTGACGCCGTAACGCATCTGAGCTTTCCTTGCTGATCGCCCGGATTGGTGCGCGCTGGCCACCCAGATCACGCCAGTCGGTAATTTTTCCGGCGAATACGGCGGCAAGCTGCTCCGACGAAATACCTTTTGCCTTCACCTCTGCCCCGGCCACCACAACAATTGCATCGCGGCCCAGCGGCAAATAGGTGAGCCCTTTTGCCATTTCCTCGCTGTTGAGCGGACGGCCCACCCGTCCGAGTGGCGCGCGTCCCTCACTGACATCGCGTACGGCCCCGGCGTGACCCGACGAAGGCGGAATCACAACGCGATGCGCAGCTTGGCGGGCATTGAAGGCCTTGGCCAACTCGCCCAGAACGTAGGCCGGATTTCCACTCCCCGGGATCGTCAAAACCTCGGCGAACGCAGGCTTCCCCAGAAAAACGGAGAGCGAAACAAGCATGGCCAAGCGAGTCGCAGAGGGAATTGTTATGACGGGCAAAACAGCTTTCAAAATTAATTTGAATTATGACCTTGGGCATATCGCCCGGTCAATTGTTGTACCGCCTTGAGGCCGTAGCACTCTGACCAAGCTGATTCAACTCTCTTCCCGAGCGCAAGCCACATTGCCAACCATGATTTTTGGGCATACACACAACGACACTGACTGTTGCAAACCGTTACTTGAAATGCGTGGGCGATGCCCCTATCTTGGACACATGCGCTGACCAGACATCAGCCTGACGGCCCCCACCTCCCCCTCCCCCTTGGGCCGTCCAGAAAGCCTCGTACTCCCCCCGGTACGAGGCTTTCGCCTTTTCAGGGCCATTTTTGTCCACTGAATGGCCGCCTGGAGAATTCAGATTATTCTTCGTATGTAGCTCATCACCCGGCTGACGCCCATGCCAAGAAGACGAAAAAAGAAAACTGTTCGCATCATTTACCCATCAGCCGGCCCGCTCCCCCTGCGGCTTGCTGCTCGCTACGCCGGCGTTTTACTGGTATTCAGCGACGCCAGCGCGAAACGACATGGCGGGCTGGCCGCTGTGCTCTTTGACACTGCGGAAAGCGAAGCCGTGATCAGCACGCAGACCGTGCCGATCGTCGGCAGCAACGAACTCGAACTACAGGCAGCCCTGTTCGCATTGACGCAGGCGGAACAACATTTTCCTGGCCGGCCGCTCGCCTTGTTTTCAGACAATCAGGATGCGGTGATCAGACTGACCCGCACCCAGGAAAAAGGCAGTACCCAAGACCCTGAGTTATCGCAGATGCTGAGCGAACGAGGCATCGCCCTCTTGCTGGATCACGCCACAATCTACTGGATCAAGGGCCACTCAAGCTGTCGCGGAAATATGCTGGCGGATTTGCATGCAGCGGAAGCCGCCAGCTAGCTACCGTAGAAAGGCGCGCAAAACCTGCCTGCTGCGGTCAACCGGAAAAAACACGCAAAAATACAATGATTCAGCGCAGCGTACGATGCCAACGCATCTGGCCAGTCGCCAGCTCGTAATCCGCCAGACAACTCAGCGCCCCGCCAACCAGTGACGGCAAATAGCTCATCAGGCTGATGCGCTCGACCCGGCAGCACAATCGTTCGCCCGCTGCGTAGTTACTGAAGCGCGCCGCGATGGCCTCGACCGGCCAGGCATCGGCATATAGCCCGACCGTCACATGCGGCACATAGTCGCCGAGCAGCCGATTCTGGCCGTCAATGGCGAGGCAATGGCGCAGCACGGCAATGTGTCCGTGGCGATCATCAACCGTCAAAAACGGCGCCGAGGAAAAACTGGCCAAGCCCCCCACCTCGATCTCCACAGCCGGCACACTCGCTGTGCGCAAGGCCGAACACTGGCGATCCAGCAATTCGTGAGCAAACTCGTCAGCCTGTTCGGGAGCGACCGACGGAAAGCCGCAAAGATCCAACGTGACGTGCGGCTGGCGACAATAGCCATCGAGCAGCAAGCCAGCCAGATGATCGCCAGCCCGCCGAATCCGCGCCCTGACTTCCGGGAAATCGACGTCCAGTGCCCAGAGAACATAAGGCGAGCGCCCGAGATGCCACTCCGGAAAATCGCGGCAAACGTTACGCACCGTATGCGCCCCTTCAATCCGGCTCAAATCGCCGTCGACCGGCGCATCCGGGCGCGCCACGTCAGCCACGCGATTCACCCGCTAACGGAAACTCGCCGATGATCCGGTAGTTGCTCCCCGTTGCCGACAACTGCGAGCGAACCAGCACAAAACGGGAACAAGGCCAGCGCAGCGTGCCGACCGGCAGCGGACAATCAGCCGACGAAACCGCGCCCGCAGGCACCCGTCGCACCAGCGAGACATGCGGCGAAAACTCGCCCCCGGCTCGCCCGGTCTTGAAGCCAGCTACCCTCAATGCCTCGCACAACGTGGAAACCAGCTCAGCCAGCTGCGCAGGTGGCGCCGAACAACCGGCCCACAAAAGATGGTTGTGTGCCCAAAAATCGAGTCGGTTGATACTCAGCGTGAAAGCTTCGGCGCTGACGGCAGCAGCGACAGCCAACAATGCCGGCAACCGCGCCTCGGGCACGTTACCGAGGAAAGCCAGCGTCAGGTGAATACTCTCCGGCCGCGTCGCCCGACCGCCAAAACGGGCAGCCGCTTCGCGGGCGATCTGGCCCAGTTCACCCGCCGACTCGGCCGACGGCCAGAGGGCGAAGAAAACTCTGGCGGTTGCCCGCTTGGCAGTGACTTGTTGGCGGCTCTCAGCCGGCATCTGCGGAAGTAGTCGATTTAAGATAGGGGATGCTCAGGAACATTGAAGTTGAGCCATGGATCGAGGCTAGCCAAGGGGCGTAGGCTCGACCGCCTAGTTAGACAGTGGCACTTGGGAGCACCCCAATTACTTTGAGCACCAGTTTTTCGGAGGCACCACGCTCTGCAAATAAAATTGCTGGATTGCGCGCATCGAATGTTAAATCGCCATCGGCAGGTACAGCACTATTGAACACAGGAAGAACGTTAATGAACGGCTTAGCTCTTGCATTTTGGTTGGAGCCCCCACTTAGCACATTTCCGTAGTGAGAATTAACGACCCCAGCATAAATATGGTGGGAACCTTGCCATGTATGGAATGCCAAGTACCCATGGCGAAGCTCGTTAGGATTTTCCTGCTCTACAGGATCGTCTAGTAACGGAAGTTGCATATAGTGAAGCAAGGACAGCAGGCAGATTTCAATATCTGAGCCTTGCTTTGCAACAGTATCAAGCTCGATTGCCTCAGGGAAAATCTCCGGCAAAAAGCTTAGAAAGGCAATAGTGAGGTCGTAAGCCTTAAGCGGCTTAATCGCTGGGGGAAGTGCGATATTAATCGTTTTCGATTGTTCGTCCGTCGAAAATATTCTGTGACGTGGCATTTTCTTGAGCGCCTTCGCCATTTGAAAATCAGCGCTCTTTACATAGTTTCGAATTGGCCCCTGATCCTTCATTTCGGGATGCGCAATTGAGTGTGCTATATCCACGAGATAAGGAAGCCCAAGGCGGATCGCTGCCGGAGCGCTCTGCATCTGGCGACTTTTCAAGGAAGCCTCCTGCAAGCAATCACGCATACCAAGCAACAAATTCTTGATGTCTCCCTCATCAAAAGTTCCCTCATATATTCTGCTCAACGCCAAATGCATTAAGACAAGATGCTTTGGGTTAATGTATCTGGCGGTCATCGGGTCGTCGCAGTACAGAAGATATTCAGCCGGCAAGCTCCACCAACACAATGGCCTGCGCCTCGATGGCCTCTTCGCGGCCGAGATAGCCCAAGCGCTCGTTGGTCTTGCCCTTGATATTGACGCAATCGGCCGCAATACCGAGATCGGCTGCGACATTGGCGACCATCGCCGCGGCATGCGGGGCCAGCTTGGGTTGCTGGGCGATCAGCGTTGCGTCTACATTGACTGGTCGCCAGCCTTTTTCAGCCAGCAAGGCCACGGCGCCACGCAGCAGGACGCGGCTGTCGGCGCCTTTGTAGCGCGGGTCGGTGTCGGGAAAATGGCGGCCGATGTCACCGAGGGCGACGGCACCGAGCAGCGCGTCAGTGATCGCATGGAGCAAGGCGTCAGCGTCGGAGTGGCCGAGCAGGCCGGTCGGGTGCGGAATCTCGACGCCGCCTAGGATCAGCTTGCGGCCTTCGACCAGTTTGTGCACATCGTAGCCCTGCCCGACACGAAAATTGATTGGCTTGGTCATTTGCGTGCTCTCAGGATCATGGCGGCCAGGGTGAGGTCGGCCGGATAGGTAACTTTCAGATTGGTCGAATCGGCGCGCACCAGTTTTGGCTTGAGGCCGAGTGCTTCGATGGCGCCGGCTTCGTCGGTGACTGACTTTTCATTTTTGAGCGCTTTTTCCAGTTGACCGTAGCGGAACATTTGCGGCGTCTGCGCCTGCCATAAGCCGTCGCGGGGCTCGGTGGCGGCGACGCGTTGTTCGCCATCGGCGCGCTTCAGGGTGTCAGCCACCGGCACGGCGAGGATGCCACCGACCGGGTCATCGGCCAGCTCGGCAAACAGGGCGTCAAGCATGACGGCCGAGAGGCATGGCCGGGCGGCGTCGTGCACCAGAATCCAGTCGTCGTCGGCGGCCACCATGGCTGCGGCCTGCAAGCCGTTGCCCACACTTTCGGCCCGCGTCGCGCCGCCGCAGCGCACGGTTTCGAGCTTGGGGCCGAGTTCGCTCCAGTCGTAGCGCGGCCACCACGGGTCGTCTGGCGCCAGCACGACCCACACGCGTTCGATGTCCGGGCAGGCCGTCAAGGCGGCCAAGGTGTGAAATATCAGCGGGCGGCCGAGCAGATCAAGATACTGTTTGGGCTTCTCTGCACCGAAGCGGGAGCCGCTGCCGGCAGCGGGAACGATTGCGTAATGGCGTGGCATGGCTTAATTTTACTGAAGAACGCAGACAAAAGAGGAATCGCATGACCTTTGTCGTTCCCGAACTGGCGGTGCCGGTCGAGGCTTTTGCCACGGCGCTCGGTATCGGCCTGCTCATCGGCATGGAGCGCGAGCGGCGGCCTGACGCCTCGGCCGGGCTGCGCACCTTCGCGCTGGTTGCCATGCTGGGCTGCCTGTTTGCCCTGCTCGGCGAAAAAACCGGCGGCCCGTGGCTGCTGGCGGCCGGCCTGCTGGTCATCTCGGGCAGCATGGTCGCCTCCAATTTTTCGACCCGGCAGGAAGAGCAGTTTCGCGGCTTCACGTCGGAGGCGGCCATCATCATCACTTACGGGCTGGGCGCGGCCGTCTGGTTCGGTTATTCGACGCTGGCCGTCATGCTCGCCATCACGACCACGGTGCTGCTTTATTTCAAGGCGGAATTGCGTCAGTTCAGCGAACGCACTACCCCCAAGGACATCAACTCCATCCTGCAATTTGCGGTGCTCTCGCTGGTCATCCTGCCCATTCTGCCGAGCGAGGATTTCGGGCCGTACAACGCCATCAACCCACGGCAAATCTGGTACATGGTGGTGCTCATCTCCGGTCTGGCGCTGGCCGGCTACCTTGCCCTGCGCATTGTCGGTGCCCGCCACGGCGCGGCGCTGCTTGGCATTTTTGGCGGCCTGGCCTCGTCGACCGCAACAACCATGATGTTTTCCCGCCATGCTCGTGACCACGCCAATCTGATCCGAATGTCGGCCATCGTCATCCTGATCGCCAACGTGATGGTGATGATTCGCATCGGCATCGTTGCCGGCATTGTAGCGCCGACGCTGATTGTTCCGGTTGTTACCGTCTTCGCCTGCGGCATCGTGCCGGGCATCGCCTTGACGCTCTATGGCTGGCGCACGCTCGCCAGCGCGGGCGATCTGCCGATGCCGGAAGTGAAGAACCCGACCGAATTGAAGACCGCCATTTCCTTTGGCCTGCTCTACGCCGTCGTATTGCTCGCCTCGGCGTGGTTGCAGGACATTGCCGGTAGCAGCGGCGTCTTTATCGTGGCGCTGGTTTCCGGGCTGACCGATGCCGACGCCAGCGTGCTTTCCACCCTGCGCATGTTCAATCTGGCAAAGCTGGCCGGGGGCGATGCCGTCATCGCCGTGACACTGGCCTTGATGGCCAACCTGGTCTTCAAGATCGGGCTGGTTCTAAGCATTGGCGGTGCCAATCTGGCCCGTTATGCCCTGCCCGGCCTGCTCGCCATCGGCCTCGGCATGGCCGGCGGATTACTGCTCGTTTGAGGAGTCGATCATGATCACTACCCGACCTCCCGCTGTCGCTGGCCTGTTCTACCCCGGCGATCCCGGCGCGCTGGCGTCCGCCGTCGACCAACTGCTGGCCGACGCACGGAGCGAGCAGGCAACGCAACCCAAGGCCCTGATCGTGCCGCACGCCGGCTACGTCTATTCCGGTGCGACGGCGGCCACGGCCTACGCCACGCTGGCGCCGTGGGCCAAAACGATCCGCCGCGTCATCCTGCTCGGGCCGACGCACCGGGTGGCGCTCAACGGCATTGCGCTGCCCGAAGCCGAGGCATTTTCGACGCCGCTCGGTACCATTCGCCTCGACGCCCAGGCCATTGCCGCCATCGCCGATATGCCGCAGATCGTTTTCAGCGACAAGGTGCATGCCTTCGAACATTCACTGGAGGTGCACCTTCCCTTCCTGCAGCGCGTGCTGACGCAGTTCACGCTGGTTCCGCTCGCCGTTGGCGAAGCCTCACCGGAAGCCGTGGCCGAAGTCCTCGACCGCCTGTGGGACGGCCCGGAAACACTGATTGTGGTCAGTTCCGACCTCTCGCATTTCCTGCCCTACGGCACGGCGCAGCAGGTTGACCGCAACACCTGTCAGCACATTCTTCAGCTTGACGACCACCTCCAGCCGGAACAGGCCTGTGGCGCCTTCCCGATCAATGGCCTGCTGCTCGCCGCCCGCCAGCGTGGCCTGACGCCGTCGCTGCTCGGCCTGTGCAACTCCGGCGACACGGCGGGTGACCGCAACCGGGTGGTTGGCTACGCCGCCTTCAGCTTCCCGGAGGTTCGCCATGCCTGAACTAGGCTTGACCTTGTTGATGGCTGCCCGCAACGCCATCGCCGCCCGTCTCGGTCAGCCGATAAAAGCGGTGGTCGACCGACCGGAACTCCACGAAAAAGGTGCCACTTTCGTTACGCTGACCCAGCATGGAAACCTGCGCGGTTGCATCGGCAGCCTTGAAGCCTGGCGGCCGCTGCTCAAGGACGTGCATGAAAACGCCCTCGCCGCTGCCTTCCGCGACCCGCGCTTCAAGCCGCTGAGTGCTGAAGAGTTACCAAACACCCAGGTCGAAATTTCATTGCTGACGCCGGCCGAGGCCATCTCCTTCACCAGCGAAACCGACGCGCTCGCCCAACTTCGGCCGGAAACCGATGGCGTCATCTTCACCGCAGGCAATCACCGCGCGACCTTCCTGCCGCAAGTCTGGGAACAATTGCCCGATCCGGTCAGTTTCATGGCCCATCTGAAACAAAAAGCCGGCCTCCCGGCCGATTACTGGGGGCCGGGCGTCCGGCTTGAGCGCTATCAAGTTCAAAAATGGAAGGAAAATTCGTGTTGACCGCGCCCCAACGGAAGTCCCCTGGCGGGATTGAATCCCTCCACCCCGCCCGCTGGTGGCACGCCCTGCCCGACGGCCGCGTGCAATGCGACCTCTGCCCGCGCGACTGCCAGTTGCACGAAGGCCAGCGCGGCGCCTGCTTCGTCCGCCAGATGGTCAATGGCGCCATGCAGCTGACGACCTACGGCCGCTCATCAGGCTTCTGCATCGACCCCATCGAGAAAAAACCGCTCAACCACTTCTACCCGGGCAGCAGCATCCTTTCCTTTGGCACCGCCGGCTGCAACCTGGCCTGCAAGTTCTGCCAGAACTGGGATATCTCCAAGTCGAAAGACATGGACCGTCTGATGGACAGCGCCAGCCCGCAGGAGATTGCACAGGCGGCCAAACGCTACGGCGCCGATGCGGTCGCCTACACCTACAACGACCCGGTGGTTTTTGCCGAATACGCCATCGACACCGCGCTCGCCTGCCGCGAGCAAGGCATCCGCAATGTGGCGGTCACCGCCGGCTACATTCACCCCGAGCCGGCGCGTGAATTCTTTGCGGTCATGGATGCAGCCAACGTCGATCTCAAGGCCTTCACGGACGGCTTCTATCACAAGCTCTGCGTCGCCCACCTGCAGCCCGTTCTCGACACCCTCGCCTACATCCACCACGAAACCGACTGCTGGCTGGAAATCACCACGCTGCTCATCCCCGGCCAAAACGACAGCCCGCAGGAAATCAGCGAACTCACCACCTGGGTTGCCAAGGAACTCGGGCCTGACGTCCCGCTCCATTTCTCGGCCTTCCACCCTGACTGGAAAATGAGCGACACCCCGCCCACGCCGCCGGAAACGCTGACGCAAGCCCGCCGCATCGCGCTCGATGCGGGTCTGCACCATGTTTTCACCGGCAACGTCCATGACCACGAAGGCGGCACGACCTTCTGCCCAAGCTGCCATGCCGCACTGATCGTCCGCGACTGGTACGATATTCGCCGTTACGATCTGACGCCCGACGGCCATTGCCCGCATTGCCAGGCCACCATTGCCGGCCATTTCGGCCCGACGCTGGGCCATGATGGCAAAGCATTCGGCCCCTTCCGCATTCCCGTTCAACTGTCAAAATGATTCGCCACATCACGCTGCAAACCGCGCACGGCCCGCTGCATGGTCAGCTTGAGCGGCCGGACTCCCCACGCGGCCTGATCCTGATCGCCCGCTCGCATCACGCGGTGGCTGACGCGACTATCGCTGCCAACTTTGCCGAACTCGGCTACGCCACCTTCGCCATGGAATTGCTATCCACTCAGGAAATGCAGTTCATCGATGCCACACAGAACGTGCCGCGCCTCACGCAACGCCTCATCGACGTTCTCGACCTGATCCGCCACGATGGCGACATGCAGGCGCTACCGCTGATTCTCTTCGCCTCCGGAGATGTGGCCCCGGCCGCCATCCGTGCCACCGCTCAGCGTGACGCTCAGGTAAAGGCGCTGGCCTGCCACGGCGGCCTGGTCGACCGCGCCGGGGTGCAGGCCCTCGAACTGCTCATCGCGCCCTTGCTCATGCTTTTCGACAGCGGCGAAGTCGTCGGAAAATCGGCCTACCTGCGCGCCAGAAACCATTTGCGAAACGCTCATGAAATGCGTGAACTGGATCAGGGTGAAAACCCGGCACAGGCCGCAGGAATCTGGTTTTCGAGAATTATTTCCGGTTGACCGTAACAATCGCCTTTCCGCGCCGGGACTAACGAAGTTATAATTTTTACCGAATTTATGACAAAAACCAACGGTTCTTCAGGGGAAGCTCATGGGCGTACAAAAGCTGACAATCCTTGTCGCGGCACTGGCACTGGCCGTTTCCAGCGCCGCCATGGCCAAAGGCGGACGCGGTCACTCGTCGCACAATTCGTCGCACACAAACTCGCCGAACGCAGAAAGCCACACCAGCCACCAGTCGAGCGACAGCAGTTCGCACGACATCAGCATCGGCAGCGTGGTCAGGCACAGCGACCGCAGCGCCCGGAAGGAACAGGCGCAGACTGACAACAATACCAACCCGACAAACACCAACGAAGACCCCGCTGTCCGACAAGCCAGAGAAGCCGCCAAAGCGAAGGCCGAAGCGGAAAAGGCCAAAGCCCAGAGCGATGCCGACGCCACCCGCCGAGCCGAATACGCCGCCAAGGAAGCGCAGCGCCGTCAGGACGTGGAACAAGCTGCCATCGCTGCCGCCAACGAGAAAAAGCGCCGTGAAGCACAATCAGGCGATCAGCAACACCAGCAAGCCATACAGGACAAACAGAAGCGCCAACTGGCCTGGGAGTCCCGCTGCATCATCAAGCCGGTCATGACCGACGGTGATATTGAAACCTGCCGGGAAAGCTGGAAAAGCAGCGCGAAGTAACCAGCCAGGCAATCAGCCTGGCGCTTGAGAAGCGATGCATTGAGCGGTTCGATGCATCGCAGGGAAAAGTCGGCTTTGCAACTAGCGGTTGCGGAAGGTACTTTTCAATTCGAGACCATAGCGTGGCTCACCGCTATCCGAGCCGAAACTGAACAGGCGGCGCTCGATATTGACCCGCCGCTCAAGGATGCCTGACGGTGGGCCGAGATCCACGTGACGCCGTTGTGACACCTTGCGGCGCTCATTTTCCTGGGTTGAAGCTACATTCATTTAACGCCTCCATCATTGGCCGCCGGTGGTTTGATCGCAGCCGACTGCTCTAAGTTCTTTTCAGTCAGCGCTCGCTGGAAAGAAGCGAAATGCGTTGCCCACTCAACAAACGGAATATCCGCAATTGTGGTTTGCCGCCGTTCATTTGCACGGCGCTCCCCAATACCCACTGGCGGGCGCCCAGAAGCCAGACGCCGCTCCCTGTCGGCGCGTTTCTCAGTAACGATAGACATCGTTCAATCCGAAACATCCAAAAAAATCAGACGGCCAGCATAATACCACGCCAGCATACGCTTTCGGCATTCTGGGGAGACCCGAACGAGACTGACCGTTTCGCCCGAAAGTGCCGGATTTCCGGCAATAAAAAACCGGGTTGCCCCGGATTTTTTGTTTTCCCTGATTTTTCCGGTTGACCGTAGAAGAGCACGGCCAACCGGCGAACCGCCAAGGGTTCACACGCCGAGCCGTCGCCGGGTAATCAAACCGATCAAACCAAGGCCAGCCAGCAACATTGCGTAGCTCTCCGGTTCAGGCACCACTGCAACCTGCGGACCAATCAAGCCTTGTGCAAAAACGGCAGCAACGGCGCCCACGTTTCCTGTGCCGGTCTTCAAGTCATAGGATGCACTGGTTTTCGCGCCGAGCGAACCATCAGCCTTCTGAGCCCAGTAGTCGAGGGTCACCTTGCCATAGGCAAAACTGCCGGCAAACGTCGAATCGGTACCGCCAATTGCCGACAAGGCCACATTGGTCAGCAGGACATCGTCAAAGGTCATTTTGAAATAGACTTGGGAAGTCTTGCCGACCGTCGTGAAATCCACCACTGCATTTTTGATGTGCTTGCCGCTGGTAATGTCCGCAAAGAGCGGCGTAAAGCTGCTATCGAGTCCCTGCGTCCAAGAAAAATCAGACAGAACCGGCTTTCCGGCCCCGGCGCCGCCACCTAGAAAAGACGAGGTTGCCGAGACGCCCCAGCTAAAACTGTTGATGTCGCTCCATTTCTCATGCCCCTTGGAGGTACCTTCAGCATCGATACCGTCGAACTTCAGGAAATAATCGGTCGCCGCTGTCGCCGACAGACTGGTACCGAGCAATGCAAGGCAGGATAAAAGCGTAAGGATTTTGTTACGTGAAAACTGAGTGATTTTCATGAGACCTCCGGATTTGCAAAATGAAATGCCAGGAAAGGAAACAAACGAAAACATGACAGCCAAGCTGTTGGCATAGTCTTGTCACAATGTCATCGTAATCGGAATGTAATCCGCTTCAAACAAAAATTTTTCGAAAAAGTTGGGGGTTCGAAAAAGTTATAATTCTTGCCCCGCCATGCCGCACCGCGCCCTTGTGCCCAACTCAAACCACCTGCTTTCCCTCCCCGCCCTGCCCAAGCCCGGCACCCGAATCGATGTACCTTCTCTGGCTGGTTCATCCGACGCCCTGGCGCTAGCCGAAATTGCCGGCCGCAATGCTGGCAAGCTGCTCGCTGTCATCACTGCCAGCGCAGCGGATGCCCAGCGCCTGCTCGACGAGATTCCGTGGTTTGCCCCAAACCTGCGCGTGCGACAGTTGCCGGACTGGGAAACGCTGCCCTACGACCACTTTTCACCGCACCAGGATCTCGTTTCCGAGCGTCTGGCAACCTTGTGGTCCACCTTGCAGGGGCAGGTCGATATCCTGCTCGTGCCTGCATCAACCGCCGTCAACCGGCTGGCGCCGCCGGAGTTCATGGCCGCCTACACGTTTGAGTTCAAGAAGGCGCAAAAGCTCGACGCCGAGAAATTCCGCAGCCAGGTCACGCTGGCTGGTTACGCTCACGTAACGCAAGTCGTGTCGCCCGGCGAATACTCGATCCGCGGCGGGCTGATTGACCTCTTCCCGATGGGTTCGCAGCTACCCTACCGGCTTGACCTGTTCGACGACGAAATTGAGAGCATCAAGACCTTCGACGTCGACACCCAGCGCACGGTTTACCCGGTGCCTGAAGTCCGCCTGCTGCCGGCCCGTGAATTCCCGATGGACGACAAGGGCCGCACCCATTTCCGCCAGGCCTTCCGCGAGCGTTTCGAGGGTGACCCGGCCAAATCAGGCATTTACAAAGACATTTCCACCGGTATCGCCAGCGCCGGCATCGAGTACTACCTGCCGCTGTTTTTTGATGAAATGGCGAGCATTTTCGACTACCTGCCGAAGGACGCCATTTTCGTCACCCACGGCGACGCGCCGGGCGCCATCGCCGCCTTCTGGAACGACACCCGCTCGCGCTACAACATGCTGCAGGGCGACAAGTCCCGGCCGCTGCTGCCGCCGGAAGAATTATTCCTGACCGACGAAGCCTTCTTCACCGCAGCAAAATCCTACGGTCGACTGGCATTTGAGGGCAAAAACGAAAACGCTTCCGGGAAACTGCCGAATATTGCCGTTGACCGCAGAAGCGATGACCCGATCGGCGCGCTGAAAAGTTACCTCGCTGGATTCACTGGCCGCGTGCTGCTGGTTGCCGAAACCGCCGGCCGACGCGAAACGCTGGCCGCCATGTTTGCCGAACACGGCCTGAAACCGGAGGCCAGCACCGATCTTGCCGGCTTCCTGGGCGGCGACAGCCAACTTGCCCTCGGTATCGGCCCGCTACACGCCGGCTTTGCGCTGGAAAAGCTCGCTTTCATCACCGAAACCGAGCTTTTTGCCGGCTCACCACGGCGCACCCGGCGCGAATCGCAGAAGAAAGCCACCTTCGACAACTGGCTGAAGGATCTGGCCGAACTCAAGGTCGGCGACCCAGTCGTCCACGAAAGCCACGGCATCGGCCGCTACCTTGGCCTAGTGCGCATGGATCTCGGCCTCGGCGAGCAGGAATTCCTCGAACTGCATTACGCCAACGAAGCCAAGCTCTTCGTGCCGGTCGCCCAGTTGCACGTCATTTCCCGCTATTCCGGCGCCGACCCGGAAAGTGCGCCGCTCCATACCCTCGGTTCCGGCCAGTGGGAAAAAGCCAAGCGCAAAGCGGCAGAACAGGCGCACGATACCGCGGCCGAACTGCTCGCCCTCTACGCCGCCCGCGCCGCCCGCCAGGGCCACTCCTTTGCATTTGACGAAAACGACTACGAAGCCTTTGCTGACGGCTTCGGCTTCGAGGAAACCAACGACCAGGCGACGGCCATCGCCGCCGTCATCGAAGACATGCGCTCCGGCAAGCCGATGGATCGCCTGGTGTGCGGTGACGTTGGCTTCGGCAAGACCGAAGTCGCCCTGCGCGCCGCCTTCTGCGCGGTGGCCGGTGGCAAGCAGGTGGCCGTGCTGTGTCCGACTACACTGCTTTGCGAGCAGCACTACCAGACATTTGCCGACCGCTTTGCCGACTGGCCGGTCAAGATCGCCGAAATCTCCCGCTTCAAGACCGCCAAGGAATCGGCGCAGGCGCTGAAGGATCTGGCTGACGGCAAGATCGACATCATCATCGGCACGCACAAGCTGATCGGCAAGGACGTCAAGTTCAATCGCCTCGGCCTGGTAGTAATCGATGAGGAGCACCGTTTCGGCGTCCGCCAGAAGGAAACCTTGAAGGCCATGCGTGCCGAGGTCGATGTCCTGACCCTGACTGCCACGCCCATCCCACGTACGCTGGCGATGAGCATGGAAGGCCTGCGCGACTTCTCGGTGATCGCCACCGCACCGCAAAAACGCCTGGCCATCAAGACCTTCGTCAGCAACTTCTCCGACGGCATCATCCGCGAAGCCGTGCTGCGCGAGCTGAAGCGTGGCGGGCAAGTTTATTTCCTGCACAATGAAGTCGACACCATTAACAACATGCAGGAAAAACTGGCCAAGCTGGTGCCCGAAGCACGTATCGTCATCGGCCATGGCCAGATGAACGAACGCGAACTGGAACGCGTCATGCGTGACTTCACCGGCCAGCGCGCCAATGTCCTGCTGTGCACGACCATTATCGAAACCGGCATCGACAACCCGCACGCCAACACCATCCTGATCAACCGCTCCGAAAAATTCGGCCTCGCCCAATTGCACCAGCTACGCGGCCGCGTCGGCCGTTCGCACCACCAGGCCTACGCCTACTTGTTGGTGCAGGACGAAAAGGCGCTGACCAAGCAGGCCCGAATGCGCCTGGAAGCCATTCAGGCTATGGAAGAACTGGGCTCCGGCTTCTTCCTCGCCATGCACGACCTGGAAATCCGCGGTGCCGGCGAAGTGCTCGGCGACAACCAGTCCGGCGAAATGCAGGAAGTTGGCTTCAACATGTACGCCGACATGCTCAACCGCGCCGTCGCAGCGCTCAAGCAGGGCAAGCATCTGGCCGCCGTCGATCTGACCCAGCCGCTCGGCATCGGCACCGAAATCAACCTGCGCACGCCTGCCCTGCTGCCTGACGGCTACTGCCCGGACGTCCATGAACGCCTGACGCTGTACAAACGCCTGGCCAACGGCGAAAGCGCCGACGACATCGACGCCCTGCAGGAAGAACTGATCGACCGCTTCGGCGAACTACCCCTGCAAGCGCAATCCCTGCTCGCCACCCACCGCCTGCGTTTGCTAGTCAAACCGCTGTGCATCCAGAAGCTGGATGCCACCAACGACCAGATCACGCTGCAGTTCAGCCCGGAGTTCGCCAAGAACCCGCCTATCGAGCCGATTAAGATCATTAATTTGATTCAGAAAAACCGCAGCTATAAATTAGCAGGACAGGATAAAATTTCCCTTCTCCGCCACTGCCCGACCCTGACCGATAAAGTCGCCGCAGTAAAAGACATGATTCGCCAGCTGACAAACTAATATGACGACCCACGACATTGAAAACGTAAACGTTACTGCCTTCGACACGATGCCGACGCCGGAAGAGATTCAGGCCCGGCTGCCCATCTCCGACAAGGCCGCCAAGACTGTCACCCACGGTCGCAATCTGCTGCGCAAGATTCTGGATCGCAAGGACCCGCGCCTGTTTGTCGTCGTCGGCCCCTGCTCCATCCACGACCCGGTTGCCGGCCTCGACTACGCCCGCCGCCTGAAAAAACTGTCCGATGAAGTCGGCGACACGCTGCAGATCATCATGCGCGTCTACTTCGAAAAGCCGCGCACCACGGTTGGCTGGAAGGGCTACATCAACGACCCGTTTATGGACGACAGCTTCCGCATCGACATCGGCATGGAAAAAGCCCGCGATTTCCTGCTGCAAGTGGCCGAAATCGGCCTGCCGACCGGCACCGAAGCGCTCGACCCGAACGCCCCGCAATACTACGGCGACCTCATTACCTGGACCGCCATCGGCGCCCGCACGACCGAATCGCAGACCCATCGCGAAATGTCCTCCGGCCTGTCTACCCCGGTCGGTTTCAAGAACGGCACCAGCGGTGATCTCAGCGTCGCCATCAACGCCATCCTTTCCGCATCCAAGCCGCACTCCTTCCTCGGCCTGACCGAGCAAGGGCGCGTCGCCATCGTCCGCACCAAGGGCAATGGTTTCGGCCACATCGTGCTGCGCGGTGGCGATGGCCGCCCGAACTACGACACCGTCTCGGTCGCCATGGTTGAACAAGCACTGACCAAGGCCAAACTGCCCAACAACATCGTCGTCGATTGCTCGCACGCCAACAGCTTCAAGAAGCCGGAACTGCAACCGCTGGTCATGGCCGACATCGTCAATCAGGTCCGCCTGGGCAACAAGTCGCTGGTCGGCGTGATGATCGAATCGAACATCGAAGCCGGCAACCAGTCCATCCCGGCCGACCTGTCGCAACTGAAATACGGCTGCTCGGTGACTGACGGCTGTGTCGACTGGGCTACCACCGAAAAAATGATCCGCGATGCAGCTGTGCTGCTGCGCGACGTTTTGCCGGAACGGCTTTCCTAAAGCATAGAAACACGCCTAGACCGAAATGCCCGAGATATCCCGCTTTTTCGGCATAGTGATTTACATGTATTGGCGCGATCATCCGCCAATGCATTTCCACGCGGTCTATGGCGAGTTTGAGGCACTGATTACATTGGACGGCAAGGTCTACTCCGGTTCGCTGCCGGCCCGAGCCCTGTCACTGGTTCGCGAATGGCTGGCCCTGCATCGCGACCAGATTGCAGAAGACTGGACCCTGGCCGCAGCACGCAAACCGTTGAACCCGATCGAACCGCTGGAGTAAGGGCCATGATTTTGCATACCATCGAGGTCACCCCGCTTCCCGGTTACCGCCTGCGCCTGCGCTTCAACAATGGCGAAAGCGGAGACGTTGACCTCTCCGGCGAATTGGACGGCGAAATATTCGAGCCGCTGCGCGAGCCTGCGGTATTTGCCACGGCCCGTCACGATCCTTTCATGAAAACCGTGGTCTGGGATAACGGCGCCGACCTTGCTCCGGAATTTCTTCTTGAACTGATGCATCGACAACGCGGTGAAATAGCCGCCTAGGTAGCAATATGAGAAAAATTGCAAAGACCACGTTAGTGGCTCTTGTGTCATCGTCATTTCTCTCAGGATGCGGGATAGTTGCATACAGAGACTCACTGCGTGCGATAGAGAGAAACGCGCACGTTGACATTTACAACTACTCAGTAGAAATGCGCGACTACATTATTGAGCATGGCGAGCGAAAAGCGATGGATGCGGCGATGCTGGCCGTAAAGAATGGATTAAAGGATCCGGACAGCCCCATATTCAGGAATATGCGAACGGTTGGCACCCCCGATGGCATAGTAGTTTGCAGAGAGTACAACGCCAAAAACAGCTATGGCGGATACGTCGGATTCAATCGTTTTGTTGCTGGACCGCGCGATGCAACAACATACGACGCAAGCTCCAAGAACTCGGACATCATAGGGGCAACGAACGTAGGAATTAACAGCGTCTGCTGAGTTTCTATACCAGGCGGCCAGACCCCTATTCATTTGTGTGGGATTGTCAGGCAGTGCCACGGTCAACCGGAAATTTTGTCCAAAATCGAAATAATGCATGCTTGAGCTAATCACCAGCGCGATCCGGGAACAGTTCCAGAATCAGGTCGTCGCCGGCGGACTGGTGCTTGGCTTGATGGGTCTGATCCTCGCCTCGCTGCGCAATCTGCCGCTGACCTTGTGGAACTACGCCAAGCGGGCTGTCGTCGTTACCGCCGTGATCGATTCGCGCAACGATCTGTTCAATGCCTACATCGCCTGGCTGAACGAACTGCCTTACGGGCGCAACAGCCGGCTATTCACCGTCATTCAGGGTAACAAGGAAGACCTCGAGGATGAAACGCCGGAGGGACTGCCCCGCCTGCTCTACAGCCCGGCGCCGGGTTTTCATCTGTTCTGGTACGGCAAGCGGCCGATGTGGATCGAGCGCGATATTTCGATGAATCTGCAGGTCATCGAGACGGTCAAGATCAGCGCCCTGTTTGCCTCCCGCCGCCTGCTTGAGCAAATGCTCGAAGACGTCATGCGCCGCGCCTATGCGCGCCTGGCCGACCATACGATGATCTACTCGATCGATCGCTGGGGTGAATCGTGGAATCTGGCCGATTCGCGGCCGCGCCGACAGATCAACTCGGTCATTCTTGAAGGCGAGACAGCGCAGCAACTGATCAGCGACGTCCAGGAGTTTTTCCAGCGTCGGCAGTGGTACGCCGACCTCGGCATTCCCTGGCGCCGCGGCTACCTGCTCTACGGCCCGCCGGGCACCGGCAAGACCAGCTTCGCCTACGCGCTGGCTGGCGAACAGCACCTCAAACTGTGCGCCGTTTCGCTGACCAATCCGAAACTGAACGACCAGAGCATCGCCGACCTGCTGCAAAAAACCCCGCCGCGCTCGCTGATCCTGATCGAAGACATCGATGCCTTTTTCGTCGCCCGCGACAAGCAGGACAACCGTATCGAAGTCAGCTTCAGCGGCCTGCTCAACGCCATTGACGGCGTGGCGGCCCAGGAAGGACGCATCGTTTTCCTGACCACCAACCATCTCGAAAAACTGGATCGGGCGCTGATTCGTCCTGGCCGTATCGACATGACGGTCGAACTCAGCAATGCCACGGGCCAGCAACTGCGCACAATGTTCCTGCGTTTTTACCCCGAAGCCACGCAGTTTGCCGACGAAATCACCGCCCAATATCCAGACAAAACCCTCAGTCCGGCCCGCATCCAGCAAAGCCTGCTGGAATCCGATGACGCCGAAGGCGCCGTCAGACTGATCAAGGAATCCATCACAAAATGAATCTGATCATCCAGGGCGGCGCGCTGCCCACTTTCCTGCTCGAACGTATTGTTACGGCCACGGATGCCAGCGCTGTTGAACCGCGTCCGCCGCAAGTCGTCCGGCTCAAAGGCACCAGCCGCACGCCGGAATTCGACGCGCTGATCCCGCTGATCGAAGCCGAAAAGCTCGACTGGGCTTTTGTCGAGTCCGGCAAAAAGCTGTCCGATTTCGGCCTGATCTGCTTCGATATGGATTCGACGCTGATCACCATCGAGTGCATCGACGAACTGGCTGATTTCGCCGGCAAAAAAGAAGAAGTCTCGGCGGTTACCGAAGCCGCCATGCGCGGCGAGATCGACTACCGCGAAAGCCTGCGCCAGCGTCTGGCGCTGCTCGCCGGGCTGGACGCCCGCGTACTCGCCCGCGTATTCGGCGAGCGTCTGCTGCTCTCGCCCGGCGCCCGCGAGTTGCTCGAAGCCTGCCAGAACGCCGGCCTGCGCACGGCCATTCTTTCAGGTGGCTTTACCTATTTCACCGAGCGCCTACGCATCGAACTCGGCTTCGATTTCGCCACCTCGAACGAACTGGAAATCTCCGGCGGCAAGCTGACTGGCCGGGTCGTGGGCGACATCGTCGATGCCGCCGCCAAGGCCCATCACCTCGCCCGCCTGACCGATGAACTGGGTCTCAAGAAGGAGCAGGTCATCGCCTGCGGCGATGGCGCCAACGACCTGATGATGATGGCCCAAGCCGGCCTATCGGTCGCTTTCCGCGCCAAGCCGGCTACACGCGCCAAGGCCGATGTGGCGATCAATTTTGGTGGTCTGGATTCGCTGCTCAACCTATTCGACTGAGCGGCGGATGGTCAGGTCTTCCTGACCAGCTGTTTGGCGAAGGCGGCATCGTTCTTGGTGACACGAGCCACGACTTGCGGCCCCGTCGATTTGACCAGACGGACGAAATCGTCGAGCGGCAAAGCTTCGGCAACATCCTTGTCGCCGCTCTCCAGCCGCTCACGCAGGACAAACTTGCCGTCGCCGGTCATCACCATCAGGTAGCGACGGCCTTCGCTGCGTTGATTCAGCCGGTCGACCGCGGCTGCTGCACGGGTCGAGCGCACCTTACTTGTATTTCTTGAAAACAGCTTTGGCGTCGAGATGCGCCCGATCCAGCGTGCAAATCTTTGGATCGTCGTCGTGGCCGGTAAAAAAGTCATCGGCCTGGGCGCGCATCACCATCTTTATCGCTGCCTGGTCGTCAATATCGTATTTTTCAGTGATCAGCGTGGTCACTTCGTCGAGATGTTCTTCGTAGGTCATGGCGTGTCAAATTCAGTAGAAATATTGAGCGCTTCAACCTTTTCCCGCGCCCAGGGCGTCCGACGCAGGAATTTGAGGCTGGAGGCGATGCTTGGGTCGAGGTTGAAGCAGCGAATATCGATGATCTGCCCCAGCTCAGCCCAGCCATAGCGGGCAACCAGCCGATTGAGGATGGCTTCCAGGGTCAGGCCGTGCAGTGGATTGTTGGCTTGTTTTTCAGACATTATTTTGTCGTGCGTCAGGGGCGGACTCATACGGGGCGTAGAAAATAGCACGTTCCCGCTGACAATCGCTGTCACCCATTTCAAACACCCGGCAATTGTCCGGCCGGCGCTCGTAAATCGTGCAGCGCATGGTGTCACGATCGAGCGCCGCGCACCAGCCGTCGTCCAGCCGCCGCATTACCCAGCCGCCCCACTCGTCCTGCGTCGAAAATCGCCTGGGCACGTCGTCACCTTCCATCAGCATGACTTCAAGCTGACAGCAGCAGGCTGAGCATTTTTCGCAGGTGATATCTTCCGGCGCTTCCGGGAAGGCGGTCGGCGCTGAACACGCCATGTCAGTGCAAGTCGACCGCGTGTTGCTTGAGCTGGGCTAGCGAGACGATTTCCAGAGCAGCCTGGTTGGTCGAGTTCAACGAGACTTTCGGCGCCTTGCCAGCCACATAGGCCTGAAGCCAGCGCGCAGCACACAGACACCAGCGCTGCCCCGGCTCAAGGCCGGGAAAGCCGTATTCCGGGCGCGGCGTGGACAGATCGTTGCCAGCCGCTTTTGAAAAGGCGAGAAACTCTTCGGTCAGCACGACGCAGATGGTGTGACTGCCAAAATCGTCTTCCGACGTATTGCAGCAACCATCACGGAAAAACCCTGTAAGTGGTTTGTCGCTGCAAGTCAGCAGCGGACCACCCAGGACATTGAGCTGGCTGCCACTACCGGGAAGATCACGCGACTTCATGGCCGAATCAGCCGACTTCGTCGATCCAGGCTTGCTGGATGGCTTCGAGAATCTTTTCGCCGCAGTGCTTGGGGTCGTCGTTGAAGCCATGCAAGGCCATGACCCAATCGCGCAGATCAACGAAGTTGATCTTCAGTGGATCGATATCCGGGTAAGCATCGCTCAGTTCGATGGCGATATCGTTGATGTCGGTCCATTTCATTTGCGGTGCCCTTCCTTCGCCATGTTGATGCTGTATTTCGGAATTTCGACCGTTAACGGCGTTGACCGCACAATTGCCTGACAACCGAGACGGGAATTGGGTTCCAGGCCCCAGGCCTTGTCGAGAAGGTCCTCTTCGATGTCCTCGGCGGCTTCGAGCGAGTTGAAACCCTCGCGCACGATGACGTGACAGGTCGTACAGGCACAGGACATCTCGCAGGCATGATCCAGCTCAATCTCATTGGCCAGCAGGTTTTCGCAGATCGACTTGCCTTCTTCCGCCTCGATTACCGCGCCATCCGGACACAACTCGACATGCGGCAGCACAATGATTTGTGTCATGCGTCTTCTCCCATTTTGATGTCATCCACGTTGCGGCCGGACAACACTTTTTTGATGCTCTGATCCATGCGGCGATGGGCAAAGGCCTGTGTTTCGAAACCAAGATCATCCATCGCGATGTTGATCAGACGGCGGTTGTCGCCCGTCATCGTATCGGCCAGCTTGGCAATAGTGGCCTTGATCTTGGCGGTTTCAGCCTCGTTCAGCAAATGCGGGTCTTCCTTCATCGCCGCTTCGGTCGCTTCGATCATGCGCTTGCCTTCGACAATCGCCTCCTTCAAGGCGCGATTGATAGCGTCATCCTTGGCGTGCTCCATCGAGTCCTTGAGCATACCGGCAATTTCGTCGTCTGACAGACCGTAGGAGGGTTTGACGGTAACGCTGGATTCAACTCCAGTCGTCTGCTCACGAGCCGCCACCGACAGCAAGCCGTCAGCATCAACCTGGAAAGTCACGCGAATACGCGCTGCACCGGCCACCATCGGCGGAATGCCGCGCAGTTCAAAGCGCGCCAGCGAACGACAATCGCTGACCAGTTCGCGCTCGCCTTGAACGACGTGGATGGCCATCGCCGTCTGACCATCCTTGAAGGTGGTGAATTCCTGAGCGCGGGCGGTCGGAATTGTGGAGTTGCGCGGAATAACCTTCTCGGTCAGGCCACCCATGGTTTCCAGACCAAGCGACAGCGGGATGACGTCGAGCAACAGCCAGTCATCCTTGCCGGTCTTGTTGCCGACCAGCAGGTTGGCCTGGGTCGCAGCGCCCAGTGCGACGACTTTGTCCGGGTCTAGATTGGTCAACGGCTCCTGACGGAAGAAATCGCCTACCGCCTTCTGCACCTGCGGCATGCGCGTGGCGCCGCCCACCATGACCACGCCCTTGATGTCCTCGGCGCGCAGACCTGCATCGCGCAAGGCTTTCTTGACCGGCTGCAAGGTTTTGGAGATCAAAGTCTGGGTAATCGACGCAAAAGTTGCCACATCGAGTTTCAGATCGAGCACTTCGCCGGTCGACAAACGCGCAGTGATCGGTGCTTCCGGGTTATTGGTCAGAAACTCCTTGGCTTCACGGCAGCGCATCATCAGCAGGCGGCCGTCTTCCGGCGAGAGCGGCTGCAGCTTGGCCTGCTCTATAACCCAGCAGAAAATGCGATGATCGAAATCGTCACCGCCCAGCGCTGAATCGCCGCCGGTAGACATAACCTCGAAAACACCCTTGGTCAGTTTGAGAACGGAGATATCAAAGGTGCCGCCACCGAGGTCGTAGACAGCGTAAACTCCCTCGGCCGCGTTATCCAGCCCGTAGGCAATGGCCGCCGCGGTCGGCTCGTTGAGCAGGCGCAGCACATTCAGCCCGGCCAGTCGGGCCGCATCCTTGGTGGCCTGACGCTGGGCATCGTCGAAGTATGCCGGCACGGTAATCACCGCCCCGACCAGATCACCACCCAGCGCAGTTTCGGCACGCAATTTCAAGCTTTTCAGGATTTCAGCCGAGACTTCAACCGGGCTCTTGATGCCGGCAATCGTCTTGACCTTGACCATGCCCGGCGCCTCGACGAAGTCATAGGGCATCGATTCAACGTGCGAAATGTCCTTCAGGCCACGGCCCATGAAGCGCTTGACCGAAACAACGGTATTTTTCGGGTCGACCGCCTGCTTGGTCTGGGCGTCGTAACCGACTTCGGTCGAGTTGTCCGCGTGATAGCGGACGACGGAGGGCAGCAAGGGGCGCCCCTGCTCGTCGCTCAGGCAGATCGAAATTCCGCTACGAACGGTGGCGACCAGCGAATTGGTGGTGCCGAGATCAATACCGATGGCGAGCTTGTGCTCGTGCGGTGCCGCCGATTCGCCCGGTTCGGCGATTTGAAACAGAGCCATTTTTATTCTTCCAGCGACGCCAGCGCGTCGTCGATTTCGTACAAAAGTTTTTCCAGAAACATCAGGCGACGAACACAGTCTGTCGCCAAAGCGAGATCGCTAGAATCGTCGATCAATTGTCCGAGTTCGTCGTAACGGCCGTTAATATCGCCACGCAGACGATTATGCAGACGCTCCAGTTCGTGGTGGTCGCCGCCACCGCGCGCTTCCATGACCGCCTCCCGCCATTCCATCTGTTCCATCAGGAAATCGGTGGGCATGGCGGTGTTGTTTTCCGCCTGGATGTCGTGACCCGCGAGGTGCAACAGATATTTAGCACGCTCCAGCGGCTTTTTCAGCGTCTGGTAAGCCTCGTTGGCATGGGTGGCCCACTGCATTGAGAGGCGTCGCTCAGCATCGCTGGCATTCGCAAAACGATCCGGATGAACCTGTGCCTGAATGTCCCGGTAACGCGAATCAAGATCTGACAAAACGAGCCGGAAAGCCCGATTCAGCCCGAAAAGGGAGAAATGGTCGGTCCTGGGATCCATCAGACGTTAAACGATTCGCCGCAGCCGCATTGATCCTTGACGTTCGGATTGTTGAACTTGAAGCCCTCATTCAGTCCCTCACGAGCGAAATCGAGTTCCATCCCGTCAAGGTAAGGCATGCTCTTGGCGTCAACGATCACCTTGACGCCATTGTGTTCGAAGACCAAATCGTCAGGATTCACCTCGTCGACAAATTCCAGCTTGTAGGCCATGCCGGAACAGCCGCTCGTCCGCACACCGAGGCGCAGGCCAATACCTTTGCCGCGTTTGGTCAGGAAGTTGGCGACGTGTGTTGCCGCCTTGTCGCTCAAGGTGACTGCCATGCTTATTCTCCGTGCTTTTTCTTGTAATCCGCCACGGCTGCCTTGATGGCATCCTCGGCCAGGATCGAACAGTGGATTTTAACCGGCGGCAGGGCGAGTTCTTCAGCAATTTCGGTATTTTTGATCGACAAAGCCTGATCAACCGTCTTGCCCTTGACCCATTCGGTCACCAGCGAGGATGAAGCAATGGCCGAACCACAGCCGTAGGTTTTGAACTTGGCATCTTCGATCACGCCGGCCTTGTTCACCTTGATCTGCAGCTTCATCACGTCGCCGCAGGCCGGGGCTCCGACCATGCCGGTACCGACGCCGTCGTCTTCCTTGCCAAAAGAACCAACGTTACGTGGATTCTCATAGTGATCAATGACTTTTACGCTATAGCTCATGTTAATTCTCCAAAAATTCCGGGGGTATTTCTAATCGTTTTTGTTAGTGTGCAGCCCACTGGACGGTGCTCAGATCAATGCCGTCCTTGTACATTTCCCAGAGCGGCGACAGTTCGCGCAGTTTGCCAACCTTGGCGTGCAGCAACTGAATGGCGTAATCCACTTCTTCTTCAGTCGTGAAGCGACCTATGCTGAAACGAATGGAACTGTGCGCCAATTCATCGTCACGGCCCAGGGCGCGCAAAACATAAGACGGCTCAAGGCTGGCCGAGGTGCAAGCCGAGCCGGACGAAACTGCCAGATCCTTGATCGCCATAATCATCGATTCGCCTTCAACATAAGCAAAACTGATGTTGAGATTGTGCGCCACACGCTGCGTCAGGTCACCATTGACGTAGGTGGCCTCGATGTCCTGCAGGCCTTTCAGCAACTTGTCGCGCAGAGCCCCGACACGCCTGTTTTCTTCGGCCATTTCTACTCTGGCCAAACGGAATGCCTCGCCCATGCCGACGATCTGGTGCGTCGCCAGAGTACCGGAACGGAAGCCCCGTTCGTGACCACCACCGTGCATCTGCGCCTCAAGACGAATGCGCGGCTTGCGACGAACGTAGAGGGCGCCAATACCTTTCGGCCCGTAGGTCTTGTGAGCGGAGAAGCTCATCAGATCGACCTTGAGCTTGCTCAGGTCAATCTCTACCTTGCCAGTAGCCTGCGCCGCATCGACGTGGAAGAAAATGCCCTTCTCGCGGCAAATCTCACCGATTTCAGCGATCGGCTGAATGACGCCAACTTCGTTGTTTACGAACATTACTGAAGCGAGCACGGTATCCGGACGAATCGCCGCCTTGAAGACTTCCAGATCGATCAGGCCGTCTTCCTTGACATCGAGATAGGTCGCCTCGAAGCCTTGACGCTCCATTTCGCGTACGGTGTCCAGCACAGCCTTGTGCTCGGTCATGACCGTGATGATGTGCTTACCCTTGGTACCGGCGTAGAAATTGGCCGCGCCCTTGATGGCGAGGTTGTTGGATTCGGTCGCGCCGGAGGTCCAGACGATTTCCTTGGGGTCGGCATTGACCAGCGCAGCAACCTGCTCGCGAGCCTCTTCGACAGCCGTATCCGCTACCCAGCCGAAGCTGTGCGAACGCGAGGCCGGATTGCCGAAATGCTCGCACAGGTAGGGAATCATCTTGTCCGCAACGCGCGGGTCGACCGGGGTGGTTGCAGAGTAATCCAGGTAGATCGGGAGTTTCATCTTCATTCTCGCTAAGTCGGGTTATTCAGGCAGCTCAGTTGGCAACAACCGCTGTCAGTCCCTGCAGGCGTCCGACTGTAACCTGCAGGGCGTAAATGAATTGTTCAATTTCGGCCTCGGTATTACTCGCGCCGAGGCTCACACGTACTGCACCGCGGGCAATGTCAGGCGCGACACCCATGGCGCGCAGGACGTGCGACGGTTCCGGGTTTGCGCTAGAACAAGCAGCACCACTGGCAACAGCAAATCCTTCGCGGTCCAGCTTGCCAACCAAGGTTTCCCCGTCAATATTCGGGAAGGAAAAATAACTGGTATTTGGCAATTTTTTCGAGTTGACCGCAAAGATCGTCGCACCAAGCGCCACCAGCCCGTTTTCCAGCTTGCACAACAGCAATCGCAAACGATCCGGCAATTCGGCAACGCGTTGCGCTGCAAGTTCCGCCGCCACGCCAAATCCCACGATAGCCGGCACATTTTCAGTCCCGGAACGCAACCCGCGCTCATGGCCGCCACCGGCAATCAGAGGCTGCAATTCAACCCGCTTGTCGAGCACCAGCGCGGCCGCCCCCTTGGGCCCGTAAGCCTTATGAGCCGACAAGGTCATGGCATGGACGCCTGCAGCATTCAGCGCACGAAAATCAATACCCAGTTTGCCGAATGCCTGCGCCGCATCAGTATGAAACCAGCAGCCACACGTCCTGGCAGCACTGGCCAGAGCGGATACATCCTGAACGACACCGGTTTCGTTGTTGGCTGACATCACCGAAACAAGCTTTGGCTTTGCCAGCATCGCCTCGATGAAATCTTCAAAATTGACCTCACCACCCCCATTGACCGCAACCTGCCTGAGTTGCCAGCCCTGTGTTGCCAGCTGTGCTGCGGGTTTGAGAATACAAGGATGCTCGATGGCGCTCACCGCAATCAAACCGGGTTTAAGGCTGGCTGCAGCGCCTTTCAGAAACAGGTTGTTGGCCTCGCTACCACCACTGGTAAAAACCACCTCAGTCGGATGTGCATTGACCGCTACAGCCACTTTCTGCCGAGCCTCATCAATCGCTTGCCGTGCCTGCCGGCCGTATTCGTGACGGCTCGATGCATTGCCGAACTGGCTTTCCAGCCAGGGCAACATAGCGGCCAGCACCGCAGGATCAAGCGGTGTCGTCGCATTGTGGTCGAGGTAAACAGGGTGGATCATGACAAAACTCAGACGACCGCTGGCACCTTGTCACGCCCACTGCGCGGACGAGGCGAAGGACCAAGGCGTCGATTGTCTTCAAGCACAATCGTGACCGGACCACGCTTAAGGTTTTCGCTGGCGACAAGATCAGCCAGCGTCACTGAGGCAAGGTAGTCAAACATCCGGGTATTCAAGGTCGACCACAGATCATGCGTCATGCAGCGATGTTCGTCGTGACAATTCTCCCTGCCACCACACTGGGTCGCGTCAAGCTGCTCATCGACTGCACGGATGATATCCGCCACGGCAACCTGATCAAACGGCCTGGCAATACAGTAACCACCACCAGGGCCGCGCACGCTGTCGACCAGCTTGTGGCGCCGCAGCTTACCGAACAACTGCTCAAGATAAGACAGCGAAATTTTCTGCCGGTCGCTGATGCTGGCCAGCGCCACCGGCCCATCCTCACCACGCATGGCAAGATCCATCATCGCTGTAACGGCAAAACGTCCTTTGGTCGTCAAACGCATCCCGAACTCCTGCTAATAACCTAGTGTTATAGTCAACTATATACAAACCAGAGAAAATTAGTCAACTATTTTGCCCAGGTACTTTGAATCAAAAATATCCGCCTGCTGTACATCCTGGTCACACTTGACACCTTGCGCGTCGAGCTCTCTAACAAGGGATGCAAGGCGCCTGTCGGTCTCCGCGGCGTGATCCAGCAACGCGTGAATTGCTTTGGCTACTGGATCATCCTGATCCCGCGCCACCGCATAAGCCGAGAAGCCCAGCTTTTCAGCTTGCGCCTCACGCTGGCGGGTCTGCTCGGAATTTTCGATATTTCGCGCCGGATTTCCGACGGCTGTTGCACCTGCCGGCACCGGTTTGGTGACCACCGCATTGGAACCGACCTTGGCCCCCGCAGAAATAGTAATCGGGCCAAGCACCATGGCGCCGGCGCCGATCACCACCCCATTTTCCAGGGTTGGATGGCGCTTCCCCTTGTTCCAGGAAGTACCACCCAGGGTGACACCATGATAGAGCGTAACATCGTCGCCGATCACGGCAGTTTCGCCGATCACGACCCCCATACCATGATCGATAAAAAAGCGGCGGCCAACAGTGGCTCCAGGATGAATTTCAATCCCTGTCAGCATCCTCGAAAGGTGTGCGGTAAAGCGCCCAAGCCAGCGCAGACGACGCCCCCACAACCAGTGGGCCAGACGATGCATGATCAAAGCATGAATACCCGGGTAGCAGGTGAGCACCTCCCAGAATGAGCGGGCGGCCGGATCGCGGTCAAAAACCGCACGGATGTCCTCACGCAAATACCGGAACATGAACCCTGATCTCCCTATGACTAGACGAGCGATTTTAAAATACTCGACTGAATTTGTCAGTTATTTTTCCCGGAGTAACAATGTCCCAACTGTTTATAATCTCCCGCCCACGCCGAGAAAGCATCAATCCATGTTGAACCGTCTTGCCCTGCTCCTTGCCGGTTCTGTATTTTTGCTCGGTGGCTGTGCCACAGCACCACCAGCAGCGCCGAGCAGCAACTTGCCAGGCGACTATAGCCACACCCGGAAATACCTTTCCTGGCTCGTCGACCGCGAGATGGCGAAAAACGAAATTACCGGCATCAGCATTGCGCTGATCGACGATCAAAAAGTGATCTGGCAACAAGGTTTCGGCTATGCCGACCTGGAAAACAAGGTTCCTGCATCGCCGGAGACAATTTATCGCGCTGGCTCAATCGCCAAGCTATTCACGGCGGCCGCCACCATGCAGTTGGCCGAACAGGGCAAACTGGACATTGATCAGCCACTGGTCGCTGCCCTACCCGAGTTCTCGATCAGGACACGCTTCCCGAACACCGCGCCGGTGACGCCACGCAACATCATGTGCCACCACTCAGGCCTGCCTTCTAATTTCCTGCAAGGCCTGTTCGTTCGTGATCCGGACCGCTTCGATTCGGTAGTCA
Source organism: uncultured Rhodocyclaceae bacterium (assembly GCA_907163225.1). Lineage (GTDB taxonomy): Bacteria > Pseudomonadota > Gammaproteobacteria > Burkholderiales > Rhodocyclaceae > Azonexus. The sequence goes on from OU015322.1 coordinate 580,484, forward strand.
ACAACATTCAAGACGAATACCAGGCCTTCCCGGCAAACTACGTCTTTTCCTATTCCAACCTTGGCATGGCGCTGCTCGGCGCGGCAATTCAGAAAGTCAGTGGCGAACCTTTCGACAGCTACATGGATCGCCGTTTCTTTCAACCGCTGGGCATGACGCAAAGCAGCTTTGTCCCCCGCCCGATCACCAAGGCCTACGACCGCAACAAGGAAATCGAGGTCTTCTCGATGCGCGACATGCCTGCTGCCAACCTGCTAAGCAATGTCGTCGACCTTGGTCAGTTTCTCAAAATGCAGTTCGCCGATGGCAAGGCAGGCCAGCAGCAAGTTCTCACCCCCGCCTCCGCACGCGAAATGGTGCGTATTCAAAACAAGGGTTTCCCGCTGACCTTCGGCCAATACGTCGGCCTAGGCTGGATGATGAGCGGCATTGATGTTCCTGGTGGCGGCGCCGTGGCCAGCCATGGCGGATCCTTACCCGACTCACACAGCATGATGGCGATGCTACCTGAGCACAAACTGGGCGTAGTCGTTCTGTCCAACTCATCGACCTCACACGTCGCCGTTTCGAAAATTGCAACAGAAGCCTTGCGCTTGATGCTTCAGACCAAGACCGGCATTCATCAAGCTTCTACGCCAGCACCAAGAGCCGAAGAACGCGCCCCCACCAGCGATGAGTTGCACCAGTTCGACGGCAATTTCGACACCATGGTTGGTTTGGCCACGGTCAACACGAAAAATGGCCAAATTGACGTCGATGCAGCCGGACACCTGTTTCGGCTGGTGCCGCACGAAGACGGCTTGCTAACCATCAAGTATCGATTATTTGGCATGATGGCAGTCCGCGTTGGCGCCTTCGAAGACATTCGCCTGTCAATGGCCAATGTTGATGGGCGACAAATCATCGTCGGCCGCGTCGGTGAAGAATCGCTAATTTTCGGCGAGAAAATAACGCCTACTGTCATACCCGAGCGTTTCCTGAAAAATCTTGGCACCTACGAAATTGTTGGCAAAATCGACGGCCCCGCACCGGATAAATTGAGACTATTGGAAGATAATGGCCTACTCGTCGGCGAGGCCCATTTCCCGGAAGTCCCCGATCTGCTGCTACGCATCGCTTTTTATCCAGTATCCAACAACGAAGTGGTTACCGCTGGCCTGGGTACCAGTCGCGGCGACACGCTACGTCTAATCGAGGGTGGAGACGAAGCCACTCTTGGCTTTTCAGGCATCAAACTGAGGAAGAAATTGAACTAGAAAATGAGCGATCTAAAACAGGAATTAAAGGCGTTCATCATAGAAACGATGAATCTCGAAGATATTTCACCCAACGACATCGGCGATGATGCACCGCTATTTGCCGATGATGGGTTAGGCTTGGACTCGATCGATGCACTCGAACTAGTGCTGGCTTTGAAAAAAACCTACGGGATCGTGCTCGAAGCGAACGACGAAGCGGCAAAGCAACACTTGCGCTCAGTCTCAACCCTGGAAGCACTTATCAACTCGCATCGCAGCGAAAGCACCTGAACTCAAAAACAGTAAGCGCAAACAAAAACGGCACCCGAAGGTGCCGTTTTTGTTTGCTGCTTTAGCTATTTGCCTTGCCGCGCTTTACGCATGCGAACCAGGCCAAACAGCCCGATACCCATCAGCACCAGAGAACCCGGTTCCGGGGTATTGTTACGCGGACCACAATCCACCGTACCCTGAACGCAACCAGTCACCGCAGACAACTTCACATAGTCGTTCTGATCGCCGATACCACTGACTACATTACTGCCGCCCAACGGGTTATAGGCCCCAATCAACCAATACGAAGAAAAAGTACCACCAGAGTTGATAGTCGTCAGATTGGTGCTGACGTTGGCGTAATTCCCGATTACCGACCACCCCGTCAGGCTGGCTGCAGTCCATGTCTTCCCTTCCAGCGAAGAAGGAGCGCCGCCGCCCGTATATGCCATCACCGTTACATCCGAGTCTCCCCCACCAGCCCAGCTCATTTGCATTTTTGCCAACTGGACAGCCGAGGAAAAATTGAGCATTACCATTTCGTAGCGTTCGTTGTTGTCGATCGCATGTTCGGGTTGATCGAACTCCTGGGTATCACAGGGAGCGGTACCGCACGCATCTTTGTTGGTAATCGCCAGACCGGGATAACTGGATAACGTTTGCGACTCAATCGATCGCGTGGTGCCGGTTCCCGTGTCAGCCCAACCACTTGATGTTGATGTGACAGCCGAATTGTTTCCCGCAACGACCGAAACGGGCACATTGTTGCCGCTTGCGACTGTCTGACCCACAGTCCAGGTAGTCCAGGTGGTAGCGGCTGAAACCTGACCTGCCAACGCCAAGGTCAAAACAGCAGACAGTGCTTTCAATTGGTTTTTCATTTTTTTACCCTTGAATGTTTGTTGTGCTTACAAAAGCAAATATTGGGCCACAATAATATATTCAATATATTCAACACATTAAAATTTTGGTGTCTATTACTAAAGTAAATGCGTAAACAATCCCGACACATTTCCTCCGACTCATAGCCCCAGCTCTCGTTTCAGCAGGGCAACCTGTGGATTGCTCGAGAAAGACTGCGAACCACTTAGTGCCACCCCCAACTCCTCACGAGCCTCTTCCTTACGTCCAATCTTTGCCAGAGCAAAAGCGAGGTGGAATCGAATTTCACTACTTTCCGGGCTACGCAGTCGGGCTTCTCGCAGGTAACGCAGTCCAGCCTCGGCCTGCCCCTTGCTGACCAGTATCCAACCCAGCGTGTCACCATAGGCGGGATTGCTCGGCGAAAGCTTGATTGTCCTTTCCGCTACTTCCTGCGCTGCTGGATCGTTCATTTGTTGCAGCAAGTTTGCGTAGTTGTTGAGCGAAACAGCATCTTCCGGGGCAGCCGCTATTACTCGCTGGTAGCTCTGCTTTGCCGCGGCCAGCTGACCGGCACGAAACTGGGTTTCCGCCAAGGCATTTTGTGCCCGCTTATCATTAACATGGTTCTTGACCCAGACTTCAAGAAAGGCTGACGCCTTGGCAGCCTCTCCTGCGGCCATATACGCATCAACCAGTGCCAGAGCATTGCCGGTAGTCTCTTCACGAGAAAGCAGCTTGTGATACCCAGCAATGGCCGTTGCAAACTGACCGCGCGACATCGCCAAATCGGCACCAGCCCGAGCCGTCTCAATAGCTGCAGGATACTTGGCAGAAAGTACCTTCAGGGCGGAGTCTGCCTTGGCCAAGTCGCCGCGTCGTGCCTCAACCTGAACAGCCAATGCAAGCGCAGCAACGTCGCCGGCGTTGCCCTGAAGAGCCTTGTGCACACTGTAAGCCGCACCATCAGGGTTGGCTGCAGCGAGCTGCATGCGCGCTATTGCCACCTGAGACTTGGGATCGAATTCGGCCAGACGGGTTGCTCCTGTCAACACAGTTCTCGCATCTGAAGCGGCGCCATTGGTCAGGTAGGTCTTAGCCAAGGCAAGCTGTACTTTTAGATTCGTAGAAAATTTACCTGCAAGCTCCTTGGCTGCCGTTAGAGCCAGATCCCCTTGGTGCTGATTCAAATAAAGATCAATCAGCGCCAATCCGGGATTGGGGTCGACGCGCTGTACATTCCCGGCTTTGGCAAAATAACGTATCGCATCCGCTGGCCTTTCTGCGCGCTGTTCGAGCAAACCATATTCAAATAAAACCTGGGAATCATTGCTGTCCTTTTTCAACAAGCCATCCAGACGACGGCGCGCCTCATCAAACCGCTTCTCTCCAACATCGAGGCGAGACAGATTCAGAACTGACGGGGCGAAAGCCGGGTCTTTGGAGAGAACCTGCGCATATAAGGCGCGAGCACCAGCCTTGTCCCCAGTGGCTCCCTTGAGCGACCCGAGGTAGTTCAATGCAGTGAGATTTGCAGGATCACGCTTGACCATCGCGTCTGCGATTTTGAGCGCCTTCTCTGCCTTTCCGAGGCGAATGTAGAGCGTTGCCAACGCCATCCCGGCCCGGATGTCAGCGGGATTGGTCGCATAAGCTTTTTCTAGGCTAGCCAAACCTTGCTCGGTTTGCCCCTGCCCCAACTGACTGAAACCAAGGGAGCGATTCATGTCCGGTGACCCTGTCCGTGCGGCGGCCTTTTCCAGTTGCTGGCTGGCTTGCGCATAACGTCGCTGGGACAAATTGACCGTTCCGAGCAGGTACATAACCTGCGGATCGTCCGGCAACATTCGTTGCAACGACTCAAGCAGGGGCTGAGCGCGCCCAAGGTCCTTGGTGTCTACGTAAATCGAGGCCAAAAGTTTTTTTGCCCCAAGGTTGTTCGGGCTACGCGAAATGATCGTATCCAGATATTCGCGAGACTTTTGATGGTTGCCGAGCCCGTAGTGGGCGAGCGCAGCTGCCATCAACAATTGCTCGCGTCGTGCCAACCAGGCTGGTGGCAGAGCATCAATAGTCCGAGTAACTTCACCAAGCGCCTCAGTCACCGCTGGCGCATCGCCTTTCTGGCTGGCCAGCACTGAGCGCAAATAGGCTGCGCGCGGCTCGTCTTCAGCATTTGCCCTCAGAAAATCAAGATCCTTTCGCGCGTCTGATTCCCGTTTTAAATCGATAAGCAGCGCGGCCCGGGCCACGCGGGCATCGACGTGTTTTGGATTTAATTGCAAGGCTTTATCGTAAGCTGCCATCGCACCGGCCGCTTCGAAGGACGCGTGCAACACCGAGGCTTTCACATTCCAGGCAAAGGCGCTGTTGGGCGCCAATTCAAGCGCCTTGCTAGCCCGCTCTTTCGCCTGATCAAGCCTTCCCGCAGCCAGCAGCATCGGAACTTCAGCAATCAACGGCGATGCGGATTTCGGGTCAATCGCCTTCGCACTATCGAGACTTTGCGTGGCCAGACTATTTTTGCCCGACTCAAAGTAGGCATTTGCACGCATGGTCAACACTTCGACCTGCAAGGCAGGAGACAAACCAGAGGATGAAATCTTCTCGATGACCGCTTCTGGGCGACCTAGCGCGAGGTAAATCTGCCCGAGCGGCAGCGCAACTTCGCCTCGATTGACACCTTGCTTGAGCGCCTCTTCAAATGCGGCCTCTGCCCCCTTCAGGTCTCCATTCCTGAGCATGGCTTTGCCGAGCAAGAGGTGCGCGGCAAGCATTTTCGAATCCTGTTGAATCGCATTTTTGAGCTGGATGACGGCAGCCGGAATTTCATTGCTATCGTAGCGCTTCAGCGCATCTTCGTAATAGCTGGATGCCTTCTCTGGCGTCGCCAGGGCGCTCGATGCACAACCGAACCCTACAAGCAGGAAGGTCGATAGGCGAACCGCAAGCTCATTCCCTCGCCTTGCTGTCATCCAGCGGGGCTGCTTGCGAAACAATCTTTGGAGACTCATCGTGTTCAATACACTCGGTTGTATGGATTGGTGCAACTTGGGCAATTCGCCTGCAAGACGCCATTTCCAATACTACCGAGCGACCGCACTTAACAAATGTGCTGTTTTTCACGAATCCTATTACATTCTACAAATATGACAATCAGAAATCGCGCACGAAAGTAATAATCCCTACCGAACCTCGATCGTGACTGATTTGCCAGACTTTCCGCCAGCCTTTTGAATCTGTTCGGCGATATCTGTGTTGTTGAATCGCAAAGCGATATCGAACGCGGTTTCACCGCCATCAAGCGTGCGGCCAAGGTCAGCCTTACTGGCAATCAGCAGTTTTGCAACATCCAGATGACCACCACGTGCCGCAGCAATCAGCGGGGTCGTGCCATTCTCGGAAGCCAGATTGACGTCAGCGCCTGCCTTGATCAACAGTTTTGCGATATCAAGGTGGCCACTGAACGCGGCATAGGCAAGCGGCGTCCAACCCTGCATGTTGACTGCGGCACCACCCGCCAACAGAAGTTCTACAACTTTCCGGTGGCCGCGAAAGGCAGCAAGGCGCAACGCAGTATCCCCAGCGGCATTGCGAGCATTGAGTTTGGCCCGGCTTTTGATCAGATAGTCGACCGTTTCAACATGCCCATCGCGGGCCGCCAACATCAACAGGGTATTGCCATCAATATCCGTTGTATCAATGGAAGCGCCCTTTTCGGCAAGCCTGATTATTTCGGAGGAATCGCCCATCCTGGCGGCATTGATCAGATCATCATAGGTTGCTGCACATGCCATCAATGGACAGCCGAGGACAAATGCTGCGGTCAACAGGAATTTTTGATTAATTTTCATAGCCGGTTTGCGTGTTTGAACAGCGAAAAAAAGTTATCGGTGGTTGCCTGATGAACGGCATCAATCGGCATGGCACGAAGACGGGCAATCTCTTCTGCCACATGGCGCACATACGACGGCTCATTTGGCTTGCCACGGTAAGGCACTGGCGCCAGATAAGGAGAATCTGTTTCAACCAGAATTCGGTCCAGCGGGCATTTCTGGGCAACGTCCTTGACGATCGTCGCGTTCTTGAAGGTGACAATGCCGGAAAAAGACAGGTAGAACCCCAGATCAAGCGCCAATTTGGCGACATCCCAGTCTTCCGTAAAACAGTGCATGACACCACCCACCGCACCAGCGCCCTCTACCTTTAGTACGCGCAGGGTGTCGGCGGCAGAATCACGGGTATGCACCACCAGCGGCTTGCCACAACGCCGGGCGGCACGAATATGCGTTCGGAAACGCTCGCGCTGCCACTCGGGATGATCTTTCTGCCAGTAATAATCAAGGCCGGTTTCGCCGATGGCAATGACTTTCGGATGCCCGGCCAGCGCCAGCAAGCGCGCTTCGTCCGGCTCTTCGACATCCGTGTATTCGGGATGTACGCCAACCGTTGCATAGAGTTGCGCGTGCTCCTCGGCCAGCGCGATTACCCTTGGAAAATCCTCAAGGTTTACACCGATGCAGACAGCGACGCCGACATCGTTTTCCTGCATGCGTTGCAGTACATCTGGCATGCGATTGGCCAGATCGGGAAAATCCAGATGACAGTGCGAATCAACCAGCATCGGAGGTAGTCAGAGCGTGTGCGTGGGGCGGGCCGACTGCATGACGCCGCCGAGCAGGCCTTCAATTTTCCGACGGGCCTCCTGGCCGCTTTCGTCGTTATTGAAATGCACGCCAATACCCTGCGCCCGGCCATTCTGAGCGCCAGCCGGCGTAATCCAGACGACAGTACCGGCAATCGGCAGCTTGGCCGGGTCGTCCATCAGCGAAAGCAACATGAAAACCTCATCGCCGATGTTGTAGCCGCGCGTGGTTGGGATAAAGATGCCGCCACTTTTCAAATGTGGCATGAAGGCCGCGTACAAGGCGGACTTTGAATTGATATTGAGCGAAAGGACGCTGGGGCGCTGCGGAGCGGGTTTTGCTTCACTCATTGTTGATCAATTGGCAAACAGGGCTCGATAATCCAGAAGGATGCCTTCCAGGAAGAGGCGCGCATTGAGCGGCTGCTCGGCCTCCTGGCGGCGTGTAATCAGGGCCCGATACGAATGTATCAAGCGTGCAGGCGGAATCATATCAGCCAAGCCTGAAATTATGGATTGTTGCGGCAGAAAATATCGAACCGGCAAGCCGTTTCTAGCCAGCGTCAGATCGACCAGCCATTTTTGCAGTGCATCAACTATGTGTTTCAACGCCAGCTTGCCTTTGCTGTCCTTGACTGTCTTTTCCAGTTCAGCCGCGATCGCCAGGGGATCGCCGTTTCGGCCCAAGCCAAGGCGTCCCGACAACAACTCCAGCCAGCCCCCTTGCCCGGAGGACGCGAGTTCCATGGCCAGCCCTGGCGAACCACCGGCCATGGCCAGCCAGCGCTCCGCCTGAGCGATGCCTTCATCAGCCAATACCTTTTGTGCCAGCTTCATTGAGGGCACCGGCACGGGCACCACCTGACATCGGCTGCGAATAGTTGGCAGCAAGCGCATAGGCTCACTTGAAACCATTAAAAACAAGGTGTCTGGGGCTGGTTCTTCAAGTGTTTTGAGAAGTGAATTTGCGGCATTTCGATTCATCGCTTCGGTCGGGTTTACCAAAACAATCCGCAATCCGCCACGGTGCGTTCCAATATTAAAAAACTCGTCGAGCGCTCGTATCTGGTCGATGGTGATCTGCTGGCTGGGCTTTTTCTTGCCCTCCTCAACCTCGATTTCATCGCTCAGCGCATCCGGTTGCAGCAAGCGAAAATCCGGATGATTTCCTTGCTCGAACCAGTTGCAGGCCAGACATTTTCCGCAAGCCAGGCCGTCAATCGTCGGTGATTCACAGAGCAGGCTGGCGGCAAAGCGGCGCGCCAACTCATATTTTCCCAAACCTTTTTGCCCGATCAGCAGTAGCGAATGCGGCAGGCGCCCTCGCCTTGCCTGCATGCCAGACCAGACTGTGGAATGAAGATCAATTACATTCATAAACAAATATTTGACACGATTTGTTCAAGTTGTACACGAATATCTTCGATGGCATTATCGGCATTGACGACGCGCATTCTGGAAGGATTTGTATGCGCCCTATCCAGGTAGGCTTGACGAACACGTTCATGGAAATCAACGCGCTCTTGCTCAAATTTATCGAGCACTCGATGGGCCAGTACGATGCGTTCTCGGGCGACATCAAGTGGCAGATCGAAGAGCAAGGTGAGATCCGGTTGCAGATGCGCATGAACCCAGTGCTCAAGCGTCAGAAACTTGGCGCGATCGAGACCTCGGCCGCCACCTTGATAGGCATAGGTGGCATCGCTGAAGCGGTCGCAGATTACCCATTCACCCCGAGCCAGCGCCGGCTCGATCAATTTGGCCAGATGCTCGCGACGAGCGGCAAACATGAGCAAAGTTTCCGTTTCCAGGTGCATCGGCTCGTTGAGCAACAGCGTCCGCAGCTTTTCACCCAACTCCGTGCCGCCGGGTTCGCGGGTAACCTGAACCACAATGCCGCGCGCGCGCAGTAATTCGGCAAGCCATTCGACATGGCTGCTCTTGCCAGCACCGTCAATGCCTTCGAAAGTAATGAATTTACCTTTCACTTGCCACCTCTTTGGTATCGATTTACTGCGTTGTTGTGTTCATCCAGCGTCCGTGAAAACTGGCTGCTGCCATCGCCTCGGGCGACAAAATAGAGAATGTCGCTTTGGGCCGGATTGAGCGCGGCACGCAAGGAGGCTTGCCCCGGCATGGCGATTGGCGTCGGCGGCAGGCCATGTCTGGTGTAGGTATTGTACGGGGTGTCGGCATGCAGGTCGCGCCGCCGCAGATTGCCGTCAAATGCTTCTCCGAGCCCGTAAATGACCGTCGGATCGGTTTGCAGCATCATGCCCTTGCGCAGTCGATTGACGAAAACCGCCGCGACCAGATTGCGATCGGCTTCACGGCCGGTTTCTTTTTCAACAATCGACGCCATGATCAGCGCTTCGTCCGGCGTCTTGTAGGGAAGCCCGGCGGCGCGTTGCGCCCATTCGCTATCCAGCTTGCGCTGCATGGCGCGATTGGCACGAGCCAGCAGTTCCAGATCAGTGGATTGCTTGTCGAAAAGATAGGTATCCGGGAACAGCAGGCCTTCAAGGCTGGCCACATTCAGCCCCAGGCGCTCGATGATTTGCGCGTTGCTCATGCCGCGAAGCTCGTGCTTCAGGTCGGGGTGATTGTCCATCCGCACCCGCCACTGGCGGAAAGTCCAGCCTTCGACCAGCGTCAGCTCGCCTTGCGTCACCTTGCCCTTGAGCATCTTGTCGAGCAGTTGCAAGGGCGTAATTCCATTGTTGACCGCGTAGCTGCCGGCTTTGATGGCCGTATCTGCCTTGTTGAAACGAGCCAGCATGGCGAGCATCGTCGGATCGACATCGATGCCCGCGTCACGCATCTGCGAAATCGCCGAACGCAAGCTGCTGCCGGCGGTCACGCGAAAATCGAGTGGAGAATTGCGCAGGGCGAGCGGTTGATTCGCCCACCACCAGGCGCCACCGGCCAAGCCAGCAAGCAGCACTACGGCGACAAGGAAAAGTTTGAACAGAAAGCGCACGGGAACTCGACAGGAACAAGCAGGTCTTGCCCGTGTGGAACGAGCACGTTATAACGAGCGATATAATAAACGAAACCCAATCAGGAGCCCTCATGAACCCCAACTGGCGCAGCTTTCTGGAATCTGCCGAAGGTGTCTTCGACGCCGACTCTGCCGAGCTTCTCAACTTCGGCGATGCCCCCGGCGAGTTACAGGCTGCCACGCAGCGTACCGTCCTCGTTCCGCTGACGCACCTTGGCTTGATCGAAGCCACCGGCGATGACGCCAAGGCGTTTTTACACAGCCAGTTCACCAGTGACGTCAATCACCTGGCCGATAGCCAGGTTCAGCATGCCGGCTGGTGCACGGCCAAAGGGCGGATGCAGGCCAGCTTCATCGCCTGGCACCAGGGCGAAAGCTATTTCCTCGGCCTCTCGGCCGACCTCCAGGAGGCAACGCAAAAGCGCCTGCAAATGTTCGTCCTGCGTGCCAAAGTCAAACTGGCCAAACTGACCGACACCACGATCATGCTCGGGCTCTCCGGCCCGCAGGCCGAAGAAGCGCTGACCGATGCCGGACTGCCGATCCCGACGGAGGCCATGACCACCGCCGCAGCTCAGGGCACGACGGTCATTCGCCTGGATGCGGTGCGTTTCATCGTCGTCGCGCCGGAAGCTGCCATGGCCTCGCTGTGGCAAAAGCTCACCGTCAAGGCTCGCCCGGCCGGCGTTCCCGCCTGGCGATGGCTCGATATTCAGGCCGCTTTTCCCCTCGTCACCTTGGCCACCAAGGAAGAATTCGTGCCGCAAATGGCCGATTTCGAAAAAATCGGCGGCGTCAGTTTTCACAAGGGCTGCTATCCGGGGCAAGAAATCGTTGCGCGTACCCAATACCTCGGCAAGGTCAAGCGCCACCTGTTCCGCATGACCAGCCAGCAAGCGCTGAAAGCCGGCGATGTGCTGCATTCGCCGGACAATCCTGACCAGTCCTGCGGCACGGTGATGACCGTTGCGCCTTCGCCAGCCGGTGGCTACGAGGCGCTGGCGGTGATACAGAGCAATTTCGCCGAAAATGTCCGCCTCGGCTCACTGGAAGGCCCGTCGGTCAAGGCTGCTGCGGTCAACCCGTAAAAACAGCCAAAAATGAAATGTGCCTGATCGTCGTCGGCTGGCGGGTTCATCCGGATTACCCGCTGGTCGTCGCGGCCAATCGTGACGAATTCTACGCCCGGCCAACCGTACCCCTCGCGCACTGGCCAGAGGCGCCGGATGTCATCGGCGGGCGTGATCTGGAAGCCGGGGGAACATGGCTCGGCATCAGCCAAGCCGGACGGTTTGCCGCGGTTACCAATGTCCGCGAACCCGGCATGGCCAAGGGTGCGCTGTCACGAGGCGCGCTGCCCCGAGACTTCTTGACTTCTCGTGACTCAGCCGGCAAGTACGCGTCAAAAATCGATGGTGCTGAGTATTCCGGCTTCAATCTATTGCTGGCCGATGGCGATTCGCTGCTCTATTTTTCCAATCGCGACGGAAATCCACGTCCGCTGGCATCGGGCGTCTATGGCCTGTCAAACCACCGACTCGACAGCCCCTGGCCCAAGCTGCTGACTGCGCGCGAAAATTTTGCCCAAGCCCTGCTCAAGCTGCCGGATGAATCAGCCTTTTTCAAACTGCTGGCCGATCAATCCATCGTGGCTGACGAAAGCCTGCCAAGCACCGGCGTTCCGATTGAATGGGAACGCCTGCTGTCTGCCGTCTTCGTCAAATCGGAAACCTACGGCACGCGTGCTTCGACGCTGGCCTGGCAGCGCAGCGACGGTATCGTCACCGTGCACGAAAACAGCTTTGGCCCGAATGGCCAGCCGCTTCAGTCTTCGGTGATCTCGACGGCCGAATAGGTTGGCACGAGGTCAAAAAGTTCGATGATGTCCGCGTTGCGCATACGCACGCAGCCATGTGAGCCGGGCAATCCCATCTCCGCCGAGTCCGGGCTGCCGTGAATGTAGATGTAGCGTCGCATCGTATCGACGCAGCCCAGCCGGTTGCAGCCAGGCTCGCAACCCGATAGCCAGAGGATGCGCGTCAAAATCCAGTCACGGCCGGGGAATGCTTCACCCAGATCCGGCGACCAGATTTCACCGGTCGGCCGGCGGCGGACAAACACCGTGTTTTCAGGCTGACCTGCCCCGATTTTGGCCCGAATTTTGTGTTGACCGCGAGGAGTCTGGTAGCTGCCCGAAATCTCACCAACACCGGCAGAGGCCGTCGACACGGGATACTCGCGCACAATCTCACCCTGATCGTCGACCACCCGCATGAGCTGCCGCGCGACAGAAATATGCAGTTTCATGAAGTTTTTTTCCGACGCCCGGCAAAGAAAGCAGACAACATGGCGCTGCATTCTTCAGCCAGTACGCCACCTTCAACGGTGGCGTGATGATTCAGGCGTTCAACGCCAAACAAATCGACCACACTGCCATGCACACCGGTCTTCGCGTCACGGGCCCCGTAGATGACGCGGCTGATGCGCGCATGCATGATCGCCCCGGCGCACATGGCACAGGGCTCCAGCGTCACGAACAGTTCGCAGCCCGGCAGGCGGTAGTTACCGAGAACTCGGGCTGCATCGCGCAGCGCGGCGATTTCGGCGTGGGCCGTAGGATCGCTCTCGCCAATCGGCGAATTGAATCCGCGACCGACGATAGCGCCATTCAACACCACCACGGCACCCACCGGCACCTCGCCCAGGCACTCTGCCGCGCGCGCCAGCGACATGGCTTCGCGCATGAAAAACGCGTCACTTAAAACGACGGGCAATTCCTCATTCATATCCATTTGCCTGCTGCCCCTTGGTGTTCCCGCCCGACTTTGCCAGGCGAAAATGCTCACCGATCACAAAAATGCCAGAAAATTTGTTGCCGAAGGGGCGCAAGTATACCTGCCCCAAGCCGGGCCGCCCTAGCTGCCTTGCAACAGCATGCGGACATCCGCCACGATGTCGTCGACACTGACCGTGTCCTTGACGTACAGCCGCAAGCGACCAGTCGGATCAAAAACATAAGCACCCGAAGAATGGTCGATGACATAGCCGAGTTCGCCGCTCACCGGCTTGCGGGCGGCAAAGACCCTGAACTCAGCAGTCACCACCTTGGTTTGCGCCGCATCGCCGCGCAGGCCGAGAAAGGTCGGGTAAAACCACGGCACGAAATCTTTCAGGCGGTCGGCGCTATCGCGTTCAGGATCGACCGTGACGAACAAGACCTGAACCCGCCCGGCGTCATCACCGAGCACCTTCATCACATCGGCCAGACGCGCCAGCATGGTCGGGCAGATATCCGGACAGGATGTGTAGCCAAAGAACACCACAACTGCCTTGCCGCGAAAATCTGCCAGCGAACGTAGTTGGCCATGATGATCGTTCAGACTCAACTGTCGGCCGAACGTCGCTCCCGTCAGATCAGTATTGCGAAAGGCCACCGGCGCTCGGTTGCAAGCCAGCAGCAGCGTTATCGACAGCAAAAGAAAGAGGCGACGCGTCATCGTGACAAGTATTTCTGAACTATTTCAAGAGAACTGATTGTCAGGCCGGGGGGCGGTTCTCACAAGGGAAGTGAACTGGATGGCGGGTCTGCGTGTGTGACTCACGCCATGGAGCTTGTTTCGCCAAACCTGAGGGTGTAGGAATTTTGTGTATTGGCAGCGTCAACCATCCATGGCGCCCCACGACCGATTTGACGCTACGGCTGAACCCATCAAACCCGTAGCCCAGAATAGGCAAAGCCCAGAAAAACTGGGCTTTGCCTATTAGCGAAATGCTTTACCTCATTCCCACTCAATGGTCGCCGGCGGCTTGCCGGAGACATCGTACACGACCCGATTCAGGCCGCGCACTTCATTGATGATCCGGTTTGAGACGCGGCCGAGCAGCTCGTAGGGCAGATGCGCCCAGTGCGCCGTCATGAAGTCGCTGGTCACCACGGCACGCAGTGCAACCACGTTTTCGTAAGTGCGGCCATCGCCCATCACGCCGACGCTCTTGACTGGCAGGAAGACGGCGAAAGCCTGGCTGGTCAGGTCGTACCAAGTCTTGCCGATGTCAGCCTCGGTGCAGGCGCCGGCAGCCACATCGCGCTCGGTTGCTACGGTCGACCGCAATTCATCGATAAAAATGGCATCAGCCCGTTGCAGCAGATGGGCTGACTGCAGCTTGACCTCGCCCAGAATGCGAACGCCCAGACCCGGTCCCGGGAACGGGTGGCGATAGACCATCTCGCGTGGCAAGCCAAGCGCGACGCCAAGCTCGCGGACTTCGTCCTTGAACAACTCGCGCAGCGGCTCAAGCAGCTTGAGGTGCATGTCTTCCGGCAGGCCACCCACATTGTGATGACTCTTGATGGTATGGGCGCCCTTCTTGCCCTTGCCCGCCGATTCGATCACGTCCGGATAAATGGTGCCCTGGGCCAACCATTTGGCCGCAACCAGCTTCTTCGATTCAGCCTGGAAAACCTCGACGAATTCCTTGCCGATGATCTTTCGCTTCTGTTCCGGATCGGAAACGCCGGCCAGCTTGCCCATGAAGTCGTCGACCGCATCAACACGAATGACCTTGACGCCCAGGTTGCGGGCAAACATGTCCATGACCATGTCACCTTCGTTCAGGCGCAACAGGCCGTGATCGACGAAAACGCAGGTCAGCTGATCGCCGATGGCGCGATGGATCAGCGCAGCGGCAACACTCGAATCGACACCGCCGGACAGGCCGAGGATCACGTCATCGGAACCCACCTGGGCGCGAATCGAAGCCACTGCTTCGGCAATGTAGTCGCCCATCACCCAGTCCGCACCGCAACCACAGATGCCGTGCACGAAGCGCTCAAGAATGGCTCGGCCCTGCAGGGTATGCGTGACTTCCGGATGGAACTGGACAGCGTAGAACTTGCGATTCTCGTCGGCCATCCCGGCAATCGGGCAGGACGGCGTCGAGGCCATCATTTTGAAGCCCTCCGGCATTTCCATCACGGAATCACCATGGCTCATCCAAACCTTGAACATGCCGTGGCTTTCGGCCGTCGTGAAGTCGGCCAACCCTTTGAGCAGTGCCGTATGGCCGTGCGCGCGGACCTCGGAATAGCCAAATTCTCGGGCCTTGCCGGCCGCTTCGGCCGTCATCACCTTGCCACCCAGTTGCTGGGCCATGGTCTGCATGCCGTAGCAAATGCCGAGCACCGGGACACCCAGGTGGAAAACGATTTCCGGCGCACGCGGCGTATCGCCCTCAGTCACCGAGCTTGGGCCGCCAGACAGGATGATGCCCTGGGCACCGTAGCTGCGTATGAACTCGTCCGAAACGTCGTACGGATGGATTTCGCAGAACACCTTCGCTTCGCGGACGCGACGGGCGATCAACTGGGTGACCTGGGAACCGAAATCGAGAATGAGGATTTTCTGGTGAGCCATTTTCAAAACCTTGAATGAAAAAGGCGGCTACCGGAGCCGCCCTTTGGAACGCGGAATGAATCAGTCTAGATGGTAATTCGGCGCTTCCTTGGTGATCTGCACGTCGTGAACGTGAGACTCGCGGATGCCAGCCGAGGTAATTTCGACGAAACTGGCGTTGTCGTGCATGTGCGCAATCGTCGGGCTGCCGAGATAGCCCATCGAGGAGCGCAGGCCACCCATCAACTGGTGGATTACAGCCAGCACGGAACCCTTGTACGGAACGCGCCCTTCGATCCCTTCGGGAACGAATTTATCGACGTTGGAGGTGTTTTCCTGGAAATAGCGATCCGAGGAACCCGCCTGCATCGCACCCAGCGAACCCATGCCGCGATAGGATTTATAGGAACGGCCCTGAAAGAGCTCAACCTCACCCGGCGCTTCTTCGGTACCCGCAAACAGACCACCGAGCATCACAGTATCGGCACCCGCCGCGATCGCCTTGGCTATATCTCCCGAGTAACGAATGCCACCATCCGCGATCATCGGCACGCCCGTCCCTTTGAGCGAATCGGAGACGTTCTGGATGGCGGTGATTTGTGGCACGCCAACGCCGGCGACGATCCGCGTCGTACAAATCGAGCCCGGGCCGATACCAACCTTGACGCCGTCAGCGCCCATATCAACAAGCGCACGAGCGGCATCAGCAGTCGCGATATTGCCGCCGATAACCTCGATCTGCGGGAAGTTTTTCTTCACCCAGCGGACGCGGTCGAGAACGCCTTGCGAGTGGCCGTGGGCGGTATCGACGACGATGACATCCACACCCGCTTCAGCCAGCAACTCAACTCGCTCTTCGGTACCAGCACCCACGCCAACAGCTGCTCCGGCACGCAAGCGCCCGAAGGAATCCTTGTTGGCCAGCGGGTGCTCGGTAGATTTCAGAATATCCTTGACGGTGATCAGCCCGCGCATGTGCCACTCGTCATCGATCACGAGTACGCGCTCCAGGCGGTGCTTGCGAATCAGTTCCTTGGCATCATCAACGCTGGCGCCTTCCTTGACCGTCACCAGGCGCTTGCGCGGGGTCATGATGGCCTTGACCGGCTGATCAAGATTGGTCTCGAAGCGCAGATCGCGATTGGTAACAATACCAACCACCTTGCCGGAACGATCAATCACCGGCAAACCGGAAATTTTGTACTGACGGGTAATTTCAATGACATCACGCACTGCCATCAGCGGAGAAACGGTAATCGGATCCTTCAAAATACCGGATTCGAAACGCTTTACCTTGGCTACCTCGGCTGCCTGTGCCTTGGGTGACAAATTCTTGTGAATGATACCGATCCCACCTTCCTGCGCCATTGCTATGGCGAGGCGCGCTTCCGTGACGGTATCCATCGCGGCAGACAAGAGCGGGAGGTTCAGGGTGATATTGCGCGTGAGCCGCGTAGACAAACTTACGTCACGCGGGAGAATCTGGGAATGTGCGGGAACGAGCAGAACGTCGTCGAAAGTCAGGGCTTTTTGCAGCAGTCGCATGGCCTTTAGCCTTTAATCCAAGGTCACAAAATCGTATTATACAGAAAAGCCAACAAAACCCGGATGACCATGAAACCTGCCTCTATTTTTGCTCTCTTTTTGGCGTTGACCGCAGCCATCAGTTCAGCTCATGCCGAAACCTTCCAATGGAAGGACAGCAATGGCCAAACTGTTGTTTCTGACGTTCCACCACCGGCTAACGCCAAAGGCCGCCGATCGATCGGCGGTGTCAAGCCTGCCGTTGTCTCGGAAACAGTCGTCGAAAAGCCGACCGATGCACCCAAGGTCGCCGATGCCCCAAAAAATATCGCTGAAAAGGATCTCGACTTCAAGAAGCGTCAGCAGGACGCCAAGGACAAAGCCGAAAAACAGGCTAAGGAACAAACCGCCGAATCGGAGAAGCGTGAAAACTGTGAACGCTCCCGGCGAAATCTTGCAACGCTAGAGTCCAACCAGCCAGTTACCCTCTACGACGACAAGGGCGAGCGCAAGTTCATGGACACGGCTCAGCGAGACCAGGAAATGGAACGCGCCCGAAAGTTCATGGCTGAATCCTGCAAATAATCCGTCAGCAGCAGATCAGCCCTCGGCGTCGGAGTCCCCGGCGCCTTTTTTCATGACCTTACCCTCGGCAGCACGCTGCTTGCGAACCTCTTTGGGGTCGGCAATCAGCGGACGGTAGATTTCTACACGATCCTGATTGCGCAGAACGGAATCCAGCTTGGAAAGCTTGTTCCAGATACCGAACTTGTTCTTCTTGATGTCAATTTCCGGATATTTTGTCAAAAAACCGGAAGCCTCAAGTGCCTGCTGCACACTGGCCCCTTCGGGCAAGTTGACACGGGCAACCTCCTGCTTGTTGGGCAAGGCGTAGCAAACCTCGATACTCAACGTTTCAGCCATGGCCAACTCCATAAACCTTCGTAGCGCGTCGCACGAAGGCATCAACAAAGGTATTGGCAATATGGCTGAACACCGGGCCAATTACTTTTTCGAACAACTTGCTGGAAAACTCGTAATGCAACTGAAATTCAATCTTGCAGGCGTTTTCTGCCAACGCCTTGAAATGCCACGATCCTTCAAGTCGACGAAAGGGGCCGTCGACCAGCCGAATTTTCATCAGCCGAGGAAACTCCTTGTCGTTCTCCGTTGTAAAGCTGGACTTCACCGCGTGGTAATTGATGTGAAGCGTTGCCGCAGTTTTTGCCGCGTCGCGAAACTTCACTTCGGTATGACTGCACCAAGGCAAAAAAGCGGGGTAATCCTCGCAACGATCGACCAACTCGAACATGCGCTGGGCAGATTGCTCAATTAATACGGTTTTTTCAACAAGGGCCATGCAGCGTCAGTGATTTCTGTTTCCTGTAGAATCACGATTTTAAAGGAACGCTTGGCAGCATGAGCATTACGGTCAATAAAAAAGCCTTTCACGACTATTTTGTCGAAGAAAAGTACGAGGCTGGCATCGTCCTCGAAGGTTGGGAGGTCAAAGCCATCCGTGCTGGCCGAATGAATATCAAGGAATCCTACGTCATCATAAAAAGCGGAGAGATTTACGTGATCGGGATGCACATCAGCCCGCTACCGACCGCTTCGACGCACAATCAGCATGACCCCATACGAACCCGCAAATTGCTGCTGAACGCCAATGAAATCGGCAAACTGATCGGCAAAGTCGAGCGCGCAGGATATACCCTGGTTCCAATCGACCTTCATTTCGTACGCGGTCGCATCAAGCTTGAAGTCGGCCTAGCCAAAGGCAAAAAGCAGCACGACAAGCGCGCCGACTCCCTCGACAAGGATGCCAAACGCGAAGCGCAACGCGCCATGAAGGACAGGCTGCATTAGCAGACAGAGGTTCGAAAATCAGAACGTTTTTCGCAAATGATAAAAAATTCTCGGCCATGGGAATTTCCGGCCGAGAAAATTTGCAAAAACACTGAAATTAATCTTGATCTCTACAGGCAAATAGTTTGCACAGATAGTGGCTCCCCAAATCCCACGGGGAAACCTACTGAAGACCCGACTATATGTCTAGACGCTTCACTCCGCTTCAGTCCGCTTCAGTCTTTTGTTCGCTTTAGAAAACTTCGTCGCCGATCCCTGCCAACGCACTATCCCCGGCCCTCACCGTTTCAGCGTAGGCGGCGGCCTGCGGCAGCATCTGGTCAGCGTAGAAGCGGGCCGTGGCGACTTTGGCTCGGTAGAAGGTCTGGTCTCCTTCGCCGGTGT
Source organism: uncultured Rhodocyclaceae bacterium (assembly GCA_907163225.1). Lineage (GTDB taxonomy): Bacteria > Pseudomonadota > Gammaproteobacteria > Burkholderiales > Rhodocyclaceae > Azonexus. Next base: position 599,672 of record OU015322.1, read on the forward strand.
CGAGGTAGCCGGCAGCGGCGAGCGCGGCCTTGCCCATGAACCAGCCGCCGCACACGGTGACGGACAGGTGCAGGTAGGGAACTGCTGCGGTCAACACGCCGGAAAGGCCGGTTTTTGCGTTGGCGGCCAGCCATTCCGTGGCATCCGTCCAGGCCTTGAGTGCGGCGCCGAGGCGCTGTCCGATGGCCATCAATTCCGGCTTGCCGGAGGCGCCGAGGGCTTTGGCGGTGGCGTGCACCTCGCCAAAAACGACCTTGGCGGTGGCGCCTTGATCGCGCATCAATTTGCGGAACAGCAAATCGTTGGCCTGAATGCCGGTCGTGCCTTCGTAGATGGTGGTGATGCGCGAATCGCGCCAGTGCTGGGCGGCGCCGGTTTCTTCGATGAAGCCCATGCCGCCGTAGATCTGGATGCCGAGCGAGGTGACTTCGATGCCCATTTCGGTACCGCCGCCCTTGACGATGGGGATCATGAATTCGGCCAGGAATAGCGATTTTTGTCGAATTTCCGGGTCGACCGCAGCATGCGCCCGGTCGAGCAGACCGGAGGCGTAGTAGGCCATGGCGCGGCAGGCTTCGACGCGGGATTTCATCAGCATCAGCATGCGGCGGATGTCGGGGTGTTTGTCGATGGTGACCAGTGCTTCGCCGGTCACCGCATCGCGGCCCTGCTTGCGCTCGCGGGCAAAGGCCAGAGCCTGCTGATAGGCGCGCTCACCGACAGCGATGCCCTGCAGGCCGACGCCGAGGCGGGCTTCGTTCATCATGATGAACATGTATTCGAGGCCACGATTCGCTTCGCCGAGCAGGTAGCCGACAGCGCCGCCGTTGTCGCCATAAGCCATGACGCAGGTCGGGCTGGCGTGGATGCCGAGCTTGTGTTCGATGGAAACGCAGTAGGCATCATTGCGAGCGCCGAGACTGCCATCGGCATTGACCAGGAATTTCGGCACGAGGAACATCGAGATGCCCTTCACCCCGGCCGGCGCGTCGGGCAGGCGTGCGAGTACGAGGTGGACAATGTTGTCCGTCATGTCGTGGTCGCCGTAGGTGATGAAAATCTTCTGGCCGAATACCTTGTAGCTGCCGTCGGCCTGGGGTTCGGCGCGTGAGCGGATCAAGGCCAGATCGGAGCCGGCCTGCGGCTCGGTCAGGTTCATCGTGCCGGTCCATTGGCCGGTGATCATCTTTTCGAGGTAGATGGACTTCAACTCGTCGCTGGCGCAGGTCAGCAAGGCTTCGACAGCGCCCGTGGTGAGCAAGGGGCCGAGCGAAAAGGACAGGCTGGCCGAGCAGACCATTTCCTTGACTGCAACGCCCAGCGTGTCTGGCAGGCCTTGGCCGCCGAATTCGGCTGGCGAAGTGACGCCATTCCATCCGGCTTCGCAGAAGGCTTTGTAGGCTTCCTTCCAGCCCGGCGGCGTGGTGACGCCGCCGGGCGTCAGCTTGCAGCCTTCCTTGTCGCCGAGACGATTGAGCGGGGCAATAACTCCACCGGTGAATCTGGCGGCTTCGTCGAGGACGGCGTCGGCGAGATCTGTGGTGGCATCCTCGAAACCGGGAATCTGGCTCAGTTCCTTGAAGCCGGCCAGTTCGTCCATGACGAAACGCATGTCTTTAACGGGTGCGCGGTAGTCACTCATTGGGTTTGTCTCCGTTTTGTTTTTTCAGAATGGATTGCTGCACAGCGCGGCCTTGGCGGCGCGGTATTCCTGCTTCAGGCGGGCGGCGAGTTCGGCGGTTGGCAAGACGTCATCGATGGTACCGACGCCCTGCCCGGCTCCCCAGATGTCCTTCCATGCCTTGGCGGCCGTTGCGCCGCCGAAATTCATCGAGGTCTTGTCCTTTTCCGGCAAATTAGCCGGATCGAGGCCGGCGGCGACGATGCTCTTGCTCAGGTAGTTGCCATGCACGCCGGTGAAGTACGGCGTGTAGACCACATCCCTCGCCGCTGAATCGACAATGGCCTGCTTATAAGCCTCGGCGGCGTGGGCCTCGTGAGTGGCGATGAAACGCGTGCCGATGTAGGCGAAATCGGCCCCCATGGCCTGCGCTGACAGGATGGACTGGCCATTGGTAATCGCACCGGAGAGCGCAATCGGGCCGTCGTAGAACTTGCGGATTTCGCCAACCAGCGCGAACGGGCTGAGCATGCCGGCGTGACCTCCGGCGCCGGCGCAGACAAGAATCAGGCCGTCAACACCGGCCTCCAATGCTTTTTCAGCATGGCGCACGCTGATCACGTCGTGAAAAACCTTGCCACCGTAGGCATGCACGGGCGGTACGATGGCCGTCGGCGCCGACAGGCTGGTGATGATCAGCGGCACTTGATGCTGCACACACAAGGCCATGTCGTGTTCGAGCCGCTCGTTGGAGGGGTGGATAATCTGATTTACTGCAAACGGCGCGGCTTTCGGGTCGGCTGCCAGCTCGGCCTTGATGCGCGTCAGCCATTCGTCCAGCACTTCCATCGGTCGGGCGTTGAGCGCCGGGAAGGAGCCGATCAGGCCGGCCTTGCACTGGGCGATGACGAGATCGGGGTTGGAGACGATGAACATCGGTGCGCAGATGACGGGCAGCGACAGGTTTTTGCTCAGTGATGCGGGAATCGGCATTACTTGCCCTCTTTCAAAGCGCGGCGCAGGATCTTGCCGACGTTGGTGCGTGGCAGGTCGTCACGGAATTCGACGTGCTTGGGAATCTTGTAGCCGGTGAGCAGGCCGCGGCAGTGATCGATCAGCATGCGCTCGGTCAACTTCGGATCCTTGCGGACGACGAATATCTTCACCGCCTCGCCGGAGTTTTCGTCGATGACCCCAATGGCGGCAACGTCGCTGACACCCGGATGCATGGCGACAACCTCCTCGACCTCGTTCGGATAAACATTGAAGCCGGAGACCAGAATCATGTCCTTCTTGCGGTCAACCAGAAAAACAAAGCCTTTTGGGTCGACGTAACCCATGTCACCGGTACGCAGGAAACGATCCGGGTAGAAAACCAGATCCGTTTCATCCTGCCGCTGCCAGTAGCCTTTCATAACCTGCGGGCCACGAATGCAGATTTCGCCGATCTGCCCCAAGGGCACTTCGCTGCCGTAATCGTCGCGAATGGAAACTTCGGTTGAGGAAATCGGCAAGCCGATCGAGCCATTGAAAGCGCCCATATCGAGCGGATTGATCGTCGCGGCCGGAGAGGTTTCAGTCAGTCCGTAGGCTTGCAGAAGGGGCGTGCGGGTTACCTGCTTCCACTTTTCGGCAACCGGGCCCTGTACCGCCATGCCACCGCCCAGCGTGACACGCATGGTCGAAAAGTCCAGCTTGGCGAAATCCGGGTTGTTGAGCAGCGCGTTGAACAGCGTATTGACCCCGGTCACCACCGTCACCGGGTACTTGCCCCACTCCTTGACGAAGCCGGGAATGTCACGCGGATTGGCGATCAGCAGGTTACGCGCGCCGATCATCAGGAAAGTCAGGCAGTTCGCCGTCAGTGCGAAGATGTGGTACAGCGGCAAGGCCGTGATGATGAATTCCTCGCCTTCGCGCACCACCGGCTTGATCCAGTTGTAGGCTTGCGTGACGTTGGATGCAATATTGGCGTGCGTCAGCATGGCGCCCTTGGACACCCCCGTCGTACCGCCCGTGTATTGCAGGAAGGCGATGTCGTCCTGGGCCAGCGGCACCGGTTGCCAGCCGTGACTACGGCCAGTGGACAGCGCACTGTTGAAGCGGATCGAGCCGGGCAGATCCCAGGCTGGCACCAGCTTTTTGACATGCCGCACGACAAAATTGACGATAACGCCCTTCAAACCGAGCATTTCACCCATCGGCGTGACGATCACATGTTTGATCGCCGTGTGGGCAATGACCTGCTCCAGCGTGTGTGCAAAGTTTTCGACGATGACAATGGTTGTCGCGCCGGAATCCTTCAGCTGGTGTTCCAGTTCGCGCGGCGTGTACAGCGGGTTGCAATTGACCACGACACAGCCCGCGCGCAGGGTGCCGAACAGCGCCACCGGGTATTGCAGCAGATTGGGCATCATCAGCGCGACGCGGTCGCCCTTCTTCAAACCCTTCGCTTGCAACCAGCCGGCGAATGCCTTGCTCTCCTCGTCGAGCTGGCGATAAGTCATCGCCTTATCCATGCTGATGTAGGCCACCTTGTCGGCGAAGGTCGCGCATGCCTTTTCAAAGAGCGCGACGAGCGACGGGATATGGTCGATGTCGATGACTGCCGGCACGCCATTCGGATAGCTTTGTAGCCAGATTTTTTCCATTTTAGTCTCCTCCTCCGATGCCTTAATTGCCGAGCAACGCCTTCTTCAGCGCAGCGTCGGCGGGCTTTTCGCCCAGCCAGACCTTGAGCAGGGCTTTGCCAAAACCAACGCCAGCGACCTTGCCACGCGTATCCCCGTTCAGCCCCACCGCGACACCATCTGCCGTGAAATCAAGGGTGATCGTATCGCCTTCTTTGGCCTTGCCAATCGCTTTCATGATGCTGGCCAGCTGGTCAGCCTGCGGCTTTATGTCAGCCAACTCAGCCGGCGTATGGTTACTCTGCAGACCGTCGGCGAGCGCCGCATGCAGGGTCTCGGCATCAACGTCACGGAGGAGGCGCAAGGCCATGCGGCGTGGTTGCGGGCTGTCATAGATCGCCGTCGGGGTCGTTGCCTTCTGGCCAACATACAGCGCACCGACATAAATTTTGATGAACAGCTTGCTGCGCAGGCCGGCACCGTTCAGCACCAGCTCATTGCTGCCGACACGAATCTTGTCATCCAGCTTGACGCCAGCCACCTCGGCCGCGTGCAAGCCAGGTACAGCCAGCAACGCAGCGATCAGTGCCGTCCGCCGGACGCTTGACGATGTAATCATTATTAGTCTCCTCCACCGCTCTTTTGTCGGTAGTAATGTTTGTCGGCGATATAAACCGTCCGTTCCACCACCGTATGCACGGTGCCTTGCCGGTCTTTCAATTCGACCTCATAAGTCCGCTCAAGCTCCGGATTTTTCGCCAGTTCAGCCCGGATTTCAGCCAGCTCCTCGTCACTCAGCACAAAATCGGCATACAACGTAGAAAACCCGGGCTTGCGGTAACGAATGCTCGCCGCCTTGTCCCAGATGATATAGCCGTCGCCCAGCGCCGCCATCAGCATCATCGGATGCGCGCCGTCGGTGATCGCGAAGAGCGAACCACCGTAGAGGGAGCCGACAATATTCTTCGTCTTCCAGTTCAGCGGCAGACGAATCCTGATGTGACGCAGATCATTCGCCACATGGGTGACCCGCCCACCGGTGCTGCGAAAGGCCGGATGAAAATTGAAGCCGAGCCGCACCATGCGTGCCCGCCAGGTCGGAGAGAGCTTGGCCAGCCAGGCGGGTTTCATGATGTCAATTTTGGCCATTTTTTTCGGTTGACCGTGGCATTCGCGGATTTCCTTAAATCCGCTCGATGATGCCGGCAGCGCCCATGCCGGTGCCAATGCACATCGTCACCATGCCGTACTTGCCGCCGGTGCGCTGGAGGCCATGCACAACGGTGGCGATGCGGATGGCGCCGGTCGCGCCGAGCGGGTGGCCGAGGGCGATGGCGCCACCGAGCGGGTTCACCTTGGTCGGATCGATGCCTAGTTCCTGCATGACGGCGATCGACTGCGCGGCGAAGGCTTCGTTGAGCTCGATCCAGTCCAGTTGGTCCTGCGTGATGCCAACCTGCGCCAGCACCTTGGGGATCGCCGCGACCGGGCCGATACCCATGATCTCAGGCGCCACACCACCGACGGCGTAACCGGCAAAGCGGGCCAGCGGCGTCAGGTTGTGTTCGCGCAGAATCTTCTCGGAAACCAGCATCACGGCACCGGCGCCATCGGACATCTGCGACGAGTTGCCGGCCGTCACCGAACCACGGGCATGGAAAACAGGTTTCAACTTGGCCAGCTTGTCGAGGGCCGAATCGGGGCGCGGGCCTTCATCGGTATCGGCGATGCGCTCGCGGATGCGAATTTCGCCGGAGGCCAGATCAGGCAAGCTTTCGCGCACCGTGTAGGGCGAAATTTCGGCCTTGAAGTGACCGGCGGCAATCGCCGCACAGGCCCGGCGATGCGACTCGACGGCAAAGGCGTCCTGTGCCTCGCGACCGACCTTCCATTGGTTCGCCACTTTCTCGGCGGTGAGGCCCATACCGAAGGCGATCCCAAGGTTTTCCTCTTTCGCGAAAATGGCCGGGTTCATCGACGTCTTGTTGCCCATGATCTGCGGCATGACGCTCATCGACTCGGTGCCTGCGGCGATCATCACGTCGGCCAGGCCAAGGCGAATCTGGTTGGCGGCATCGGCCACCGCCTGTACCCCGGAGGAGCAGAAGCGGTTGATGGTGATGCCCGGCACGGTGATCGGCAGCCCGGCCAGCAGCAAGCCAATGCGGGCGACATTCATGCCCTGCTCGGCTTCCGGCATGGCGCAGCCGACGATGACATCGCCGATCAGTGCGGGGTCGATGCCCGGCACCTGGGCGACAACTGACTTGATGACATGGGCCAGCATGTCGTCCGGCCTGACGTTTTTGAACATGCCGTTTTTCTTGGCCACCGGCAGACGGGTGGCGGCAACGATGTAGGCGTCTTGAATCTGTTTGCTCATAATTTTTTCCTCAGCCCGATTAGTTGCGCAACGGCTTGCCGGTATCGAGCATGTGCTTGATCCGGGCCTGGGTCATGGGGTCTTTCAGCAGTTCGACGAACAGGCGGCGTTCGACGGTGATCAGCCATTCCTCATCGACCAGGCTGCCCGTCTCGACCTCGCCACCACACAGGGCGATAGCTGCATATTTCGCGACCTTGTAGTCGTGGGCGGAAATCATGCCGCCCTCCTTCATGTTCACCAGCATCATCTCGAACGTCGCGATACCGTTCTTGCCGGCAACCGGAATGGCGCGCGGCATGGGCGGCGGGGCGTAACCGGCATCGGCCATGGCGCGGGCTTCGCGGATGGCCACGAAGAGCAGTTCGTTGGCGTTGAACAGGATGGTGTCGGACGGCTTGGCAAAGCCGTATTCGACGGCCTCGACAGCACTCGTCGCTACCTTGGCCATGGCGATGGTCATGAACGCCGGTTGCAGGAAGTTGAAGACCTCGCCCGGGGTGGCCGATTGCGCGGCCCAGTCAGCGGCACGCACGGTGAATTCCTTGCAACCGCCACCGGCCGGAATCAGGCCGACGCCCGCCTCGACCAGGCCGACATAGCTCTCCAGCGCCATGACCCGCTTGCCGGCATGCATGACGAATTCGCAGCCGCCACCCAGTGCCATGCCCTGCACAGCTGCAACGGTCGGGACTTGCGCGTACTTGAGGGTTTGCGAAGCGCGCTGGAATTTCTCGACGGTCTGTTCAAGCAGATCGAACTGGCCGGCAGCAATGGCTTCCGTCACCTGCGCCAGATTGGCGCCGACGGCAAACGGTGCTTCGTGCCAGATCACCACGCCATCGAGCGTCGTTTCAGCATGGCGCACGGCAGCGATGACGCCGTCGAGCACTTCGTTGCCGATGGTATGCATCTTCGACTTGACAGAAATGATGCCGATTTTCCCGTCGACCGCAGGCAAGGTCCAAAGGCGAACGCCATCGTTTTCGTACAGCGTTTCACCGGATTTCCCAGGCGTTGCGCCGCTCTCGCCGAGCACGCGCTCGGGAAAGAGCTGGCGCTGATAGACAGGCAATGCCGAGCGGGCAGCGTAGGCATTCTTGCTGGCCGAATACGAACCCTGTGCCGTATGCACGCCGGTACGTCCGGCATCCAGCACCCAGGCCGGCAGCAGCGTGGCGCTCATGGCTTTGCCGGCGGCGATGTCGGCGGCGATGGCCTGCGCGATGTCGCTCCAGCCGGCGGCCTGCCAGGTTTCGAACGGCCCCTGCGACCAGCCGAAGCCCCAGCGCATGGCCAGGTCGAGATCGCGGGCGTTGTCGGCAACGTTTTCGAGCTGCACGGCGGCGTAGTGGAAAATGTCGCGGAAGATGGCCCACAGGAATTGCGCCTGCGGGTGCGCCGAGGCGCGCAGAGCAGCGAACTTCTCGGCCGGGTTCTTCATCTTTAGGATGGCGTCGACTTCCTCGGCCACTTCGCCAGCCGACTTGCGGTAATCCTGCGCCTTCAGGTCCAGCACCTGAATTTCCTTGCCCTGCTTGCGGAAGATGCCGCAACGGGTTTTCTGGCCGAGCGCGCCCTGGGCGATCAGCGCCTGCAGCCAGGCCGGGTTGGTGAAATAGGCATGCCACGGATCGTTGGGCAGCGTGTCCTGCATGGTCTTGACGACATGAGCCAGCGTATCGAGGCCGACGACATCGGCGGTGCGATAGGTGGCGCTCTTCGGGCGACCGATCTTCGGGCCGGTCAGCGCATCGACTTCATCGAAGCCGAGGCCGAAGGCCTGCGTGTGGTGCATGACGGCGAGAATGGACATGACGCCGATGCGGTTGGCAACGAAGTTAGGCGTATCGAGCGCACGGATGACGCCCTTGCCAAGACGCGATGTCAGCCAGGTTTCCAGCGCATCGAGCGTGCCGCCGTCCGTACTCTGCGTGCCGATGATCTCGACCAGATGCATGTAGCGCGGCGGATTGAAAAAGTGGATGCCGCAGAAGCGCGGACGAACCGCTTCCGGCAGCCCTTGGGCCAGCGCATTCATCGACAGGCCGGAGGTGTTTGAGGCAATGATGGCGTTCGGCGCGAGGTGCGGCGCGATCTTCGCGTAGAGGTCGTTCTTCCAGTCCATGCGCTCGGCGATGGCCTCGATAACGAGATCGCACTCGGCGAGCAGCGGCAGATGCTCGTCGTAGTTGGCCGCATCGATGAACTGCAGCTTGCCCTTGCTGGCCAGCGGTGCCGGGTCCAGCTTCTTCAGGCCATCGAGGGCCTTGTTGACGATGCCGTTCTTGTCACCTTCCTTGGCCGGCAGGTCGAACAGCACGACCGGCACGTTGGCGTTGGCGAGGTGCGCAGCAATCTGCGCCCCCATCACGCCAGCGCCCAGAACGGCCGCTTTCTTCACGATCAGCTTGTTCAATTGCATCTCCTTTTGGTCTCTTATTTTCCGCTTCGTCAAATTAAAACGAACGTATGAATTATAGGTCAGCCACTTCTGCGGTCAACCGGAATTTCGGGCAAATTTACAAAAAAATCCCCGGACGGGCCGGGGATTGAAAAGCAAAATACATGTTGAACTTAGAAGGACATCGAAGCCTGTGCACCGAAGATCCAGGCGCTGTCTTCGTAGGTTCCGGTAACGCGGCCACGTAGCGGTGCCGCGACGGTACCTTGATTGTTGTCAATCGAAGCATCCTTGACGTACAGGTAGGTAGCGCCGGCATCAAGCGTCAGGGTCTTTGACGGCTTCCATTGGGCACCTACACTGAACCACGTACGGTCATTGTCGGGCAGTGAGACCAGTCGAGTACTGGCGCCTTTTACCGGTGTCTGATCATAGGCTATACCGCCCTTTAACATCCATTCGTCATTCAGTTTGTAGTTGGCACCCAAGGCAAAACGCCACGTATCCTTGAAATCGGTATCCAAGGTCTGCGCGATGGAGCCAATCTGCAGGCCGCTCAATGTCGCTGAAGCACGAATCACATCAACCTTGGGAATGCTGCTCCAGCCCGTTCTGGCAACATCGCCCAGCAGTTCAATCCGATCCGACAATTTGTGCGTCACGCTCAGCACAAAGACGTCGGGCAAGGTGATATCTGCTTTGGCATCCGAGCTATTGGCAGCAGCCGGACCGGTGATTTCAATCTTGCCGTTTGTTTTGTATTCAACTTCCGAACGATACGAAATACCAAGCTTGGTTTTCGGGCTGAGGTTGAACAACGCACCAATATTCCAGCCCCACGAATCATCATCCAGTGTGAGCTTCAAGGGCGAAATCGATCCATTCGCGCTGATAGCCGTTGCACGCTTATAGGTCGCTTCCAAACGCTGCAAATTCAGGCCAGCACCGAGCGACACAAAGTTGTTGACACGATAGGCAATGGACGGATTGATGTTGTAGGTTTTGACATCAAACTCACGAGACTGAGCGGCACCAACCCAGCGTTCATCGTATTCAGTCTTCAGACCAAACGGGGCGCCGACACCAACACCCACGTACAAGTCCTTGGTCAAGCCCCAAGAGAGATACCCGTTGGGAATGAAGCCCCAGCTGCCGCCGTCGCCGCCATTTCCTGTCCCGTTGAAAGCACCGGCGCTTGAACCTTGATCGCTGAACTTGAAGCTAGTACCAACAGCAGTCAGGCCACCGGAGACTTCAATTTTCTGAAGCTGGGTCATACCCGCCGGATTGAAGAAAATCGTGCTCGCGTTATCGGCTACCGCAGCAGAGCCAGCATAGGCATTACCCAAGCCGCTGGAATTTTGCTCCAGCAACTGAAATCCGGCAGCAGCGGCGCTGCCGGAAAACGCGATGGCGATCAGCGCCGGGATTAGGCGCGGGGTGATGGTTTTGTTCATTGGTTTGTCTCCTGTTTTGTTATTTGGGTAAATAAGCACCCACTACTACGACCACGATTAAATCTCAAACATGAGTGTGAAACACTGTTTGAAATGAAATATTTCAAACGTTCGTTGGAAATAAACAACACTGTTATTTGGCTACTTGCCGAAAATGAATTGGGCCACCAGTGAAGGGGGCGAAACCTGTTCCGAAGATCACCCCGGCGTCGGCCAGTTCGGGGTCGGCAACTACACCATCTGCAACCAGTTTTTCAACACGGTCGACTAGCGGCGTGACCAGCCGGTCGGCCAAGCCGACCGGTACGTTGCCCGGCGCTCCCTTTGCAGCCTTGCCCTCGGGCCATGCATAGAAGCCCTGCCCACTCTTCTTGCCGAGCTGGTTTTTCTCGACACGCTCGATCAGGCAGCGCGGTGCGTCGGCGCCACCGGCCAGCTGCTTGCCGGCGGCCATGGCGATGTCGAGGCCGACGGTGTCGACCAGCTCGATCGGCCCCATCGGCATGCCGAAGGCGAGCATGGCTTCGTCGACAGTTTCCGGCGAAACGCCCGCGTCGACTGCGCGCATGGCGGCCAGCATGTAGGGCGCGAGCACGGCGTTGACCAAAAAGCCGGGCGCGCTTTTCACCGGCAAAGGCAGCTTGTCTATCTGTTTGACGAAGGCGCAGGCAGCTTGCACGGCGGCGGGGTCAGCACCATCGGCTTCGACCACCTCGACCAGCGGCATCATGGCCACCGGGTTGAAGAAATGGATGCCGACCAGGCGTTCCGGCTTGCTCAAAACTGTGCGCAGGTCTTCGAGTTTGAGGCTGGAGGTGTTGGTAGCGAGCACGGCTCCCGGCTTCATGCGCGGTTCGAGCGACTTGAACAGCGCGTGCTTGGCCTCGACGTTTTCAAAGATGGCTTCTATGACGACATCAGCGTGAGCGACGCCATCACCGTTCGGATCGGGGATCAGGCGGTCAAAGGCGTCGCGAATCTTGAGCGGCTCGCGCAGGCGCTTGGTGAATAAGGCATGCGCGCGTTTCATTGCCGGCGCGATGCGCTCCAGATTCTGATCCTGCAGCGTCACGGTCATGCCACGCAGGGCGCACCAGGCGGCAATGTCACCGCCCATGACACCGGCGCCGATGACGTGGACGCGCCAGGCCTTGAAGTCGGACGACTTGCCGAAGCCCTTGAGCCGTTCCTGCAGGTGATAAACGCGAACCAGATTGCGTGCCGTCGGCGAGGTGATGATGCGGTCGATGACCTCCGGTGCGGCCAGGGCATTGCCGTCGTGCTTCTGCCACAGGTCGATGATGGCGTACGGCGCCGGGTAGTGTTCCGGCCGAGCCTTTTTCGCCACCTGCTTGCGGGCACCGTTGGCGACGACCGATTTGAGCGGACCATTGAGCAGGCGCTGCATGAATGGCAGCGGCCGGCGCGGCTGACCGGAGAGCACGAGCTGTCGGGCGGCCATTTCCATGACACGAGGCGGCACGCAATCGTCGGCCAGCCCCATTTTTTTGGCGCGCTTGGCGTCGATGGTCTTGCCGGTCAGCATCATGTCGAGTGCCGCCGCCGGGCCGACGCGTTTCGGTAGCCGCAGCATGCCGCCCCAGCCGGGGAAGATGCCAAGCATGACTTCGGGCAGACCCATCTTGGTGCCCGATTCATCGACCGCCAGCAGATATCGGCAGGCCAGCGCCAGCTCCAGCCCACCACCGAGACAATGGCCGCGGACCAGCGCCAGCGTCGGGTACGGCACGGCAGCCAGCCGGTTGAACAGATGCCAGCCGCGCGTCACCAGCGCCCTGCCCTTGTCGGCGGAATCGAGTTGCGAGAATTCCTCGATGTCGGCGCCGGCGATGAAGCCGGCCTCCTTGCCGGAACGGACGATCAGGCCCTTGGGCGGCTGCTTGTCGAACTGGTCGAGGATTTCGCCGAACTCGGCCATGACTTCGGCTGAGAGGGAGTTGGCCGATTCGCCCGCCTTGTCGAAGACAGCGACGACGATGCCGTTTTCTTCGTTGATCAGTTGCCAGTGTTTCATGCGTTTTGCTCCTGCTGGCCGATTGCTGCGGTCAACCGGAAAAAATGCCCGAAATTGAAATCGGTGTTCATGTCAGAGCGCCTCCACCAGCATCGCGCCGCCAAGGCCACCACCAATGCAAATGGTCGCAACCCCACGCTTGGCCTGATTGCGCCTCAACACATGCAGCAGATGCAGCACGATGCGTGCGCCCGAGGCGCCGACCGGGTGGCCGATGGCGACAGCGCCGCCATCAACGTTGAGCCTGTCCTCGTCAATGTTGCCGAGGGCGCCGGGCAGGTCGAGTTGTTCGCGGCAGTACTCGTCGGATTTCCACGCAGCCTGACAGCCAAGCACCTGCGCGGCGAAGGCTTCATTCAGCTCCCAGAAATCAATATCGTTCAGACCGAGGCCGTGCCGTTGCAGGATGGGCGTCGCAGCGTGCACCGGGCCGAGGCCCATCTGTGCTGGATCGAGGCCGGCCCATTCACTGTCGACGATCTTGCCGATCGGTTTGAGGCCCCATTTCTGCACAGCCTCTTCCGACGCGAGAATCACCCAGGCGGCGCCGTCGGTGATCTGCGAGCTGTTGGCCGCAGTGATGTTGCCGTATTTCTTGTCGAAGAAAGGCTTGAGCTTGGCCATGCCGGCCATGCTGGCGTCGGCGCGCACGCCGTCGTCTTCCGCATAGACCTTGCCCTGCCCATCGACGACCGGAACGATCTCGCTGTAGTAACCGGCGGCGCGAGCCGACATTGCCTTCAAATGACTTTTGACAGCGAACTCGTCCATCTGCTGGCGGTTGATGCCGAATTTCCAGGCCAGGTTTTCGGCCGTCTGGCCCATCAACAGGCCGACGACCGGATCGGTCAGGCCTTTCATCAAACCAATCACCGGCTTCAGCAACTCGGCCAGCGGCAATTTCAAAAAATGGCCGATTTTCTGGTTGACCGTGCGCAAGCTCATCATGCCGGCGAACCAGCGCACCATGGCGTCGGAATAGAGCAGCGGCGCCCGGGACAGCGCATCGACGCCGCCGGCCAGCACGAGTTCGGAGCGCCCGCACTGGATGTTGGCGATGGCGGAGTCGATGGCCTGCATGCCCGAGGCGCAGTTGCGCATCACCGTCCAGCCCGGTACTTTTTTCCCGCAGCCAAGGCGCAGGGCGACCATGCGGCCGATGTTGGTTTCGTCCGGTGAGGGCGCGGCACAACCGAGGATGACCTCGTCGAGATCGCTCGGTGCGAACGGCTGGCGCAGCAGCAATGCCCTGCCAGCCTGGGTGGCGAGATCGGATGCGGCGAAGACGCCTGGGCCTTTTTGGGCTTTGAGGAACGGCGAACGGGCACCGTCGACAACGTAGATCTGCTTCACTGGGAATGCCTTTCGACGCAGAGACGCCGAGTCGCAGAGAAAGCCAAACTCTCGAATTTCTCTGCGCCGCGCCTCTGCGATTCAACAATCATCGCTTCACTCATGCCGCCATCCTTGATTCCGCCGGCTTGTTGGCCGTTGCCACGCCGTAGTCGAAGGGGAAGTCATCGACATGGACGACGATATCGCGCAGGTGGTTGCGCACCTTCATGATTTCGTAATCTGCGTTGCTGATCACGCCAGCCTCGAAAGCGACGATGGCGATGTCACGCACGTTGGCCTGCGGGTTGTTGTCGAACTGCCCGGCCTTTTCGGCTTCGCGGATTCTGGCCTCGATGGGTTCGGCCAGCAGCGTCGCCTTGAGCGCCAGTTCGATGGCGCCGACCGGCTCGGTTTCGACCAGCGGCAGATAGCATTCGGCGGTCAGCCGGTCGCGGGTAGCGGACGGGGCGATCAGCGCCTTGGCAACCTGATGGCCGACCTCGTCGGATGGCACGACGTAGGGGTGGCCCCACGGGAAGATCGAGCGATGCAGGAAGGCGGCGATGAAACGCACCGGGAAGTTGGCGATGACGCCGTCGAAAGCTTCCTGCGCCTTGTACATGGCATCCCAGATCGCCCAGTGGGCGAGCGGCGCATCCTCGATCTTGCGGCCTTCTTCCTCGTAGCGCTTGAGCGTGCAGGAAATCAGGTACATCTGGGCCAGAATGTCGCCGAGTCGTGCCGACAGCTTTTCACGCCGTTTGACGCTGCCGCCAAGGACGAGCAGCGAGATGTCGGCCATGAAAGCAAAGGCCGCCGAGAAGCGCGTCAGTTGCTGGTAGTAACGCTTCATTTCCGGCGCCGTTTCGACGTTGACCGCAGCAAAGTGCGACCCGGTCATGCCCAGCCACAGCGCACGGAAACCATTCTTGATCGTGAAGCCGATATGGCCGAACAACGCCTTGTCGAAATCGACCAGCCCCTGCTTCTGATCCGGATTCTGCGCCGCCTGCATTTCCGGCAGCAGATACGGATGGCAGCGGATGGCGCCCTGGCCGAAGATGATCAGCGAGCGCGTCAAAATGTTGGCGCCTTCGACGGTGATGCCGATCGGCACCTGCTGGTAGGCACGGCCCATGAAGTTCGACGGGCCAAGGCAGATGCCCTTGCCGCCGATGACGTCCATGCCGTCATTGACCACCTGACGGGCGCGTTCGGTGACGTGGTACTTGGCTATGGCCGAAACGACCGACGGTTTCTCGCCGAGATCGACGGCGCCGGCCGTCATCTTGCGCACGGCGTCCATCATGTAGGTGTACGCGCCGATGCGGGTCAGCGCTTCCTCGACGCCCTCGAACTTGCCGACAGCCATCTTGAATTGCGAACGCACGCGGGCATAACCGCCCACGGCGCGTGCAGTCATCTGGGCCATGCCGGTATTGGAAGACGGCAGCGAAATCGAGCGTCCGGCGGCCAGGCACTCCATCAACATCCGCCAGCCGTGACCGGCCTTTTCCGGACCGCCGATGATGAAATCGAGCGGCATGAAAACGTCCTTGCCGCGCGTCGGGCCGTTCATGAACATGGCGTTGAGCGGGAAATGGCGGCGGCCGGTATCGACACCCGGATGGTCGTAGGGGACCAACGCACAGGTGATGCCGATGTGTTTCTTGTCACCGAGCAGGCCATCCGGATCGAACAGGTGGAAAGCCAGGCCGAATACCGTGCACACCGGCGCCAGCGTGATGTAGCGCTTGTCCCACGAAACGCGCATGCCGAGCACTTCCTTGCCCTGCCACATGCCCTTGCAGACAACGCCGGTATCGGGAATGGAAGCCGCATCAGAGCCGGCCCACGGGCTGGTCAGCGCGAAAGCCGGCACCTCGATGCCCTTGGCCAAGCGCGGCAGGTAATGATTCTTCTGTTCGTCGGTACCGTAGTGCAGCAGCAGTTCGGCCGGGCCGAGCGAGTTCGGCACCATGACCGAAACCGACAGCGCGCTGGAACGCGTCGACAACTTGGTCACCACCTGCGAATGGGCGTAGGCCGAAAACTCCAGGCCGCCGTACTTCTTCGGGATAATCATGCCGAGGAAGCCCTTGTCCTTGATGTAGCGCCAGGCTTCGGTCGGCAGGTCGTAAAGTTCGTGCGTGACCTGCCAGTCATTGACCAGGCGGCAAGCTTCTTCGCATTCGTTATCGAGGAAGGACTGCTCTTCGCGCGTCAGCTTCGGCTGCGGGTAGGCGTGCAGTTTCTGCCAGTCCGGCTTGCCGCGGAACAGCTCGCCCTCCCACCAGACGCTGCCCGCTTCAAGCGCGTCGCGCTCGGTATCCGACATCTGCGGCAGCACCTTGCGGTAGGTGGAAAAAATGGGCCGGGTGATCAGCGCCCGGCGGATCGGCCGGACGAGAATCAGCCCGACCAAAGCCACCAGGGTGACGAACCCGAGCAGAGGGATGAGGTTGTTGAACATGCTGTTGTCTCCTTTTATGTCTTTTTGATTTTGGTCGTTTTTTCCGGTTGACCGCAGCAACCTAAAATTGCGGCAACTGGGCGCGCAGTCCACCGAGCAGGAACGACATCAAGCGTGGTACCAGACGATCCAGGCGGTCTGTCGAATCCTCGTCCTCGATCTGCCAGTCGGTGACCAGACGCAGGGCGTCGGTACCTGCGATGGCATAGGACGTAGCGCCGAGCATGAAATGGAAGCGCCAGACGATTTCAGCCTTGGGCACCTCGGGCAGCGCCTTGAATAGCGCCTCCTTGTAGCGGTCCATGACCGTCTTGTACTCATGCGCCAGGAACGCACGAATGAACTCTGAGGGCTCGGTCAGCGTACGGCCCAGCAGGCGCAGAAAGGTCATCCCGCCACGATTTTCGTCACCCGCCATGCGCAGCAAGGTGCCGAAAAATGCATCGACAATTGCCGACGGCTTGACCGGTTCACCACCCGCCTCAGCCTCCAGCGTATCGAGCACGCGCATGCGTTCTTCGTTCAGCCAGTCGAGCCGACGCCGGAAGACTTCCTGCATCAGCGACTCTTTTGAGCCGAAGTGATAATTCACCGCAGCAAGATTGACGCCGGCCTCGCCGGTAATCTGGCGCATCGATGTGCCCTCGTAGCCATGCGCCATGAAAAGGCGCTCAGCAGCATCGAGAATGCGTTCGCGCGTATCGACAGTACGGTTTTCCATTGGGTCGCCTCTTTTTCTTATGATTCATACGTTCGTTTTAATCATAAGAAAATCGCCAAATCATTGCAAGCCTTATTTAACCACCCCCAAAAACCTAAGGGGTAAAACGGCCGCACAAACCGATACCACCTGTTGCAATCTGTTACTTGAGATGCGGCATTACAGCACGTATCTTGGGCGCATGTGCTGACCCCCAACAGCCTAGGCGGCTCTCCCCCTCTATCGGCCGCCTTGAAAGCCCCGCCTCCCCCAGCGGGGCTTTCTCCTTTTCAGGCTCAGGTATTTTGCAGGCGCATCGCAACGCGATTGCCTGACAAGGTATTTCCCACTAACGGCGCAGCGCCGAAGCCTCGCATTTGTCGCACACGTTCCACGGCAAACACTCACAAACGCGTGCCTGCTCGACATATTCACTACCAATGATGACCTTACCAGTCGCTTGTAACCGCATCGCTGACGCTGGCTTGACTACTACATCGCTGCCGGATTCGACGTGAGCCGAAGGTGACCATTTTGAAAACGGCAACAGATCCGTTTTGTCATCGACAAACCAAATTTTTCGAGCAGCATCCCACCTGGCCCCCAGCTTCTTGGCCTCATCTTTTTGAGCAAAAGGAACTTTTAGATTGGTTCTCATGCAGTCCAAACAGGGAAACGACGTGCGGAATAAATACTAGATGTTTGCTCGAAGTGCTTGATGACCACCAAATCAAGTAAACAGCCGGTCAACGGGCTAATGCAAGATTTTACAGTACCACCGTAACAGTATCGAGGGCCGGCAGAGGCCGGGGGTTTGGCTGCCGGTATTCCAGAAAGCGACAAACCACGTCTCTGCCCGTTTTGTGTTCTCGAAGTGAAACAAACGACTCCTCATGCACCGGCCATGTGTCCAGAGGAATTTCTGCCGGAAACAGAACGTCGCCATCGAACGCCTGCTCAATTCTAGTCAGGTAGAAACGATGACAATAGGGCCACGCTGCGGCGTAAACGGATGCCCCGCCAATGACGAATACCCGCTTGCCGGTACCTAGTGCCGCTAGCAGCCCCTCTTCCACAGTCGAAACCCGGGTGCAACCCGCGCGTAAAACCAAATCGGAGCGATGGCTGACCACAAAGGAATCGACAGGAACCACATCCATGGATTCATAGGTCAGCCGACCGATCACTAGCGCTGCACCAGCGACCATGTTTTCAAAGTACGCCAACTCCTCAGGAATATCCCAAGGCAACCAGCCCGCCAAGCCCAGCATGCCGTTGCTGGCGACTGCGCCAATGCCGAAGATCAACGCTTCGTCGTTGTCCATTGCTCGCGCGTCAGTGAAAGTGAAATGGCAGGGGTTGCCTGACCGTTATAAACATGCGGCTTCTGCATCGAAACATAGGCCGACGCCACGATCGATATTCCGAAAATCGCGTCCATCAATTCCAGAATGCTCGACTCAAGACACTCACAGTGGGCGTTGCTCTCCAGCTTCCGTATCGCCAGAAATATCACCTCATAGTCGACCACCTGGCGAATATCGTGCGGATTGGGCACCGCATCCGTTGGCGCCCAGGCATCAACATGAACCAGCACCGCCTGCGGGCCATGTTTTTCAAGCGGGTTACACCCCGTTCGCAACTGAATGGTGGCATCCACGGATGCACACCAGTGATTAGCCAGCATGAAAAAATCCTCTCCACTTCTAACAATTCGGACCAAATGCTACGACCAGCGGCGCAAAGCGATCAGCCTGTTCGCAGCAGCACGTTCTAGAAATCTGAATGGTTTGACAATTCCCTTGCAGCCAATACTGACCTAGCCAGCCGAAACATAAAGGTGCGAGAAAAAGAGGCCGATTGATAAAAGCTTTTCCACTGCGCCCTCAAAAACGGGCCGAATTTGAAAACTGTAGGATAGAAAGCAAAAAGGTCAATCTCTCGATTGACCTAACTGCTTGAATCTACGAATTGTTTCTTGGTCGGGGCGGCGGGATTCGAACTCGCGACCCCTTGCACCCCATGCAAGTGCGCTACCAGGCTGCGCTACGCCCCGACAAGCCCGCCATTATAGACAAAAAATTGACAGTTTCAAAGCTGTAACATCGCTATGATTGATTGCAATTCACCCCGCAAACCACCTTCGATCTTTACACCCTCCGGAACGGCAAGCGCAGCAACCTCAACGGCACCACCTTCATCCAGACGATTTCGAGCTCCACTAATCGTAAAACCCTGATTATAAAGAAGCTCGCGAATACGTCGAACCAGCAAGACTTCATGGTGCTGGTAATAACGCCGGTTTCCACGACGCTTCACCGGCTTGAGTTGGTTGAACTCCTGCTCCCAGTAGCGTAGTACATGTGGTTTGACACCACACAACTCACTCACTTCACCGATAGTAAAGTAGCGTTTGGCGGGAATCGGCGGAAGCTCCTCTCCGCCCGAAGCTTTATGCCGCGGTTCCATCGAAGGCGAGCTCTACGTCAGACTTCAGCTTTTGGCTGGCATGAAAGGTAACGACACGACGTGCCGTGATGGGAATTTCCTGGCCGGTCTTTGGATTGCGCCCCGGACGCTGCGGCTTGTCGCGCAATTGAAAGTTACCGAACCCCGAGAGCTTGACGCCATCGCCGGTTTCCAGCGAGTTCCGGATCTCTTCAAAAAAAGCTTCGACCATGTCTTTGGCCTCGCGCTTATTTAGACCGACTTTTTCGAAAAGCAGGTCCGCGAGTTCAGCTTTGGTTAGCGTCATCGTTATTATTTCCGTCAGGCACGCAGTTGAGCACCGAATGCCTGTTCGAAACAGGACACCAGTTGCTGCATTGCAGCATCAACTTCCGAATCTTGCAAAGTGCGTTGAGTATCTTGCATAACTATCCGGAAAGCAAGGCTTTTTTTGTTTTCGGGGACACCCTTACCGACGTAAACATCGAACAACTGGATGTCCTGAACGAGGTGCGAAACCTGCCCTTTCAAGCCATCGATCAGGGTCTGCAATGCAACGCTCTGATCAACGACAATGGCCAGGTCACGTATGACCGGCGGGAACTTCGATACCTCGGCACAAACCGGAACCTGCACCGACTTGACGGCATCGAAATCGAGTTCAAAC
The DNA here is from genome assembly GCA_907163225.1 of uncultured Rhodocyclaceae bacterium. Lineage (GTDB taxonomy): Bacteria > Pseudomonadota > Gammaproteobacteria > Burkholderiales > Rhodocyclaceae > Azonexus. Next base: position 619,825 of record OU015322.1, read on the forward strand.
ACGACAGGCGCCAAGGGAAGATCGTATTTCTGAACCCATTCCGGATGCAGCTCGCCCAGACAACCAATTTCGCGACCATCAAGCAGCACACGCGCCGCGCGACCCGGATGCAGGGCCGGATGCACAAGCTTTTCGAAGCACAGTTGTGCCGGCGCCAGCAAGGCTTCCAGATCGCCCTTCACATCAAAGAAATCAACCTTGCGTGCCGCACTACCCCAGCCTTCCGGCAATGCACCGCCGTAGGCCAGGCCGGACAGTTTCCAGGACTGCACGAAGCCGGCCACCGGCGTTGCAGCGGCGTTGCGCTCGAAAGCGCGCCCTGTTTCAAACAAGCGAACGCGGTTCTGCTTGCGCTTGAGATTGGTGACCAGATTTGAAATCAGACCGCCAAATAGCGTCGAGCGCATGACGGCCATCTGGCTGGCAATCGGGTTGGCTAGGCGAATGAGGTCGGCCTCGGCGGTCTTCGCAGCAAAATCGGCCTCCCAGGCTTCCTCGACGAAAGCAAAATTGACAACCTCCTGGTAGCCACGATCAACCAGCATCTGGCGAACACGTGCCGCCGGACGTTGCGCTTCGGGCTGCACCATCATTTTCATGTTGCCGCGTGGCGCCGGAGCCGGGATATTGTCGTAGCCGTGCAGACGGGCGATTTCTTCGATCAGGTCTTCTTCGATTTCGATGTCGAAGCGCCAGGTTGGCGGGGTCACCAGAAAATCGTTGCCTTCGCGAACAAAGGGCAAGCCGAGGCCGTTGAACAGGTCGGCAATCTGCTCGGGAGAAAAAGTCATGCCGATCACCGCGCAAGCACGCGCTGTGCGCAGACGCACAGGATTACGCGCCGGCATTTCAGCCTTGGCCTCAGTTACCGGACCAGCAGCACCACCACAAATATCGATGATCAGTTGCGTAGCCCGCTCGATGGCACGCTTGGCGCCGCCGAAATCGACACCGCGCTCGAAACGATGGGAGGCATCAGAACCAAAACCGTAGCGGCGGGCACGGCCAGCAATGGCTTTCGGTGCGAAGAAGGCAGATTCGAGGAACAGTTCGCTGGTTTCCAGCGTGATGCCGCTTTCCTCGCCACCCATGATGCCGGCCATGGCCAGCGGCTTGGCATCGTCGGCGATGACCAGAATGTCAGCGTCGATATTGATGGTCTGTTCGTTCAACAGCAGCAGCTTTTCTTCCGGCTTTGCCATGCGGGCATGCACGGCGCCTTCCAGTCTGGTGTTATCGAAGGCATGCAGCGGCTGCCCGAGTTCCAGCATGACGTAATTGGTGACGTCGACGAGTGCCGAAATCGAGCGGATGGCGCTGCGCTCAAGGCGGCGCTTCATCCATTCCGGGGTCGGCGCCTTGGCATTGACGCCCTTGAGGACACGACCGAAATACAGCGGACAGGCATCCGGCGCATCGAGAACAACGGCGCGCCGGTCGGCGATGGTTGCTGCTACTTCCGGCACCTCGATCAGCTTGGCTTGGGCGCCGGCAATGGCTGCCACTTCGCGCGCCACGCCGGTCAGGGAGAGGCAGTCAGCGCGATTCGGCGTCAGTTTGAGTTCAAATTGATTGTCGTCGAGATCGAGATACTCGCGAATCGACTGGCCAATCGGCGCATCGGCCGGCAGGATCAGGAGGCCGGAAGCCTCTTCGGCGATACCGAGTTCCTTGGCCGAGCAGAGCATGCCAGACGACTCGATGCCGCGCACCTTGGCGATCTTGATGGTGAAATCGCCGGGTAGCTTGGCGCCCGGCAAGGCGCACGGCACGCGCAAACCGACCGCCACATTCGGCGCACCGCAGACGATGGTCGTCGGCTCGCCGCGGCCGGTATCGACCTTGCAGACGTTCAGACGGTCAGCATCGGGATGCTTGACGACTTCCAGCACCTGAGCGACGACAACGTCGTTGAATTGGGGCGCAACCGGCTCCAGACCTTCGACTTCAAGGCCGGCCATGGTCAGCAGATGGGAAAGCTCCTCGCTCGACAACTGGGTGTCGACAAGGGTACGCAGCCAGGATTCGGAGAATTTCATGCGAATTGCCTCAGGAAACGGAGGTCACCTTCAAAGAAGAGGCGCAGGTCATTGACGCCGTAACGCAGCATGGTCAGGCGATCCTGACCGAAGCCGAAGGCAAAGCCGGTGTATTTTTCCGGATCGATGCCGGCGATGCGCAGCACGTCCGGATGCACCATCCCGCAACCGGCGATTTCCAGCCAGCGGCCTTTCAGCGCGCCGCTCATGAAAGCCACGTCGATTTCAGCTGACGGCTCGGTAAACGGGAAGAAGGAAGGACGGAAACGTACTACCAAGTCGTCGGTCTCGAAGAAACTCTTGAGAAAATCGGCAATGACGCCCTTGAGGTCGGCAAAGGAAACGCCCTCGCCGACCCACAGGCCTTCGACCTGATTGAACATCGGCGAATGCGTCGCATCGGAATCGACACGATAGACGCGGCCCGGCGCGATGATTCTGATTTCGGGCATTTTTTCCAGTTGACCGTGGCGTTCGACGTGCGCCTTCATGTAGCGCGCCTGTATCGGGCTGGTATGCGTGCGCAGCAAGACCTTGTCAGCAATGCTGCCGTCCGGGTTCTGCAGGTAAAAAGTATCGTGCATCGAACGCGCCGGGTGATCCTCGGGCGTATTCATGGCCGTGAAATTGAAAAAGTCTTCCTCGATCTCAGGACCGTCGGCCACGTCGAAACCGATGGAGCGGAACAGCGCCTCGATGCGTTCGAGCGTGCGGGTTACCGGATGCAGGCCACCGCGCGCTTCAGCGCGACCAGGCAGCGTGACATCCAGCGCCTCTTCGGCCAGGCGCGCATTGAGCGCAGCCTTGCGAATCGCTTCGCGACGCTCGTTGAGCGAAGCTTCAACGGCTGTCTTGGCGACGTTGATCGCCGCACCGGCAGTTTTCTTCTCTTCCGGCGGCAGTTTGCCCAAGCCCTTGAGCAGTTCGGTGATCTGTCCGCTCTTGCCAAGGAAACGGGCTTTTACCTGTTCCAGCGCATCGGGGTCAGAAATGGCAGCAAAAGCCGATTGGGCTTCGCTAACGATTTGATCAAGATTGTCCATAGACGTCCACCAACAAAACCACCAATAAAAAAGGAGGCTTGCGCCTCCTTTTTTTAGTTACACATTCGCTCAGGCGCCGAGCTGTGCCTTGGCCTGGGCGGCCAGAGCGGCAAAAGCCGGCTGATCGAAAACGGCCAGATCGGCCAGAACCTTGCGGTCGACTTCGATGTTGGCCTTCTTCAGACCGTTCATGAAGGTGCTGTACTTCATGCCCAGCTCACGTGCCGCTGCATTGATACGGGCGATCCACAGGGAACGGAACTGACGCTTGCGTTGACGACGGTCACGGTACTGGTATTGACCGGCCTTCATCACCGCCTGCTTGGCGATGCGATATACGTTCTTGCGACGACCGCGGTAACCCTTGGCCTGAACAAGAATCTTCTTGTGACGCGCGCGCGCTGTTACACCACGTTTAACTCTAGGCATCTTCTATCTCCTTATGCGTAGGGCATCATGGCGCGGACGGATGCGACGTCGCGCTCGTTAACAGCGGCGGCACCGCGCAGGTGACGCTTAACCTTGGTGGTCTTCTTGGTCAGGATGTGACGCTTGAAGGCTTGGCCGCGCTTGATGGAACCACCAGCGCGAACAGAGAAACGCTTTTTGGCGCTGCTCTTGGTCTTCATTTTGGGCATTTAATGCTCCTTAATGACATGCCGCCAGGTGGTTTCCACTACGGAAACGCTTTGACTACCCGAAAGCACTTATAAAACTACGTTTGCTACTAACTACTTCTTCTTGGCCGGCCCGATGATCATGATCATCTGACGACCTTCCATCTTTGGCATCTGCTCGACTGCACCTACTTCGTCGAGGTCTGCCTTGATCCGTTCCAGCTGACGCATACCGAATTCCTGATGCGCCATTTCGCGGCCCCGGAAGCGCAGGGTCACTTTGACCTTGTCGCCCTCTTCCAGGAAACGCGTCATGTTCCTGAGCTTGATCTGGTAATCGTTTTCGTCGGTGCCCGGGCGCAGCTTGATTTCCTTGACCTGCACCTGCTTCTGCTTCAACTTGGCTTCGTGAGCGCGCTTCTGTTCCTGGTACTTGAACTTGCCATAGTCCATTATGCGACAGACTGGCGGCTTGGCGGTCGGCGCGATCTCAACGAGATCAACCCCGGCTTCTTCTGCCATGTGCAAGGCTTCGCGAATACTGACGATGCCAAGCTGTTCACCCTCTGCACCCTGGAGACGAATCTCCGGAACCGTGATTTCTTCGTTGAGGCGATGCGCCTTGTTCTGAGCTATGGTGAAACCCCCGAAAACAACAAAAATTAAGCCGTGCCACTCCGCGCCGCAACTTCGTTCTGAAGATGCTTGATCAGGTCATCCACGGACATCTGTCCGAGATCCTGACCACCGCGAGTACGCACGGCTACCAGACCGTCCGCTTTTTCCTTATCGCCCACAACGAGCTGATAAGGCAGCCGGTTCAAGCTATGTTCGCGGATTTTATAGGTAATTTTCTCGTTACGCAAATCCGCCTCGGCCCGGAAGCCCGCCGAATGCAGCTTTTGCGCAACATCGGTGGCGTAATCCGCCTGTTTTTCGGAAATATTCAGAACAACTGCCTGCACCGGTGCCAGCCAGAGCGGCAAGGCCCCGGAGAAGTTCTCGATCAGGATGCCAATGAAGCGTTCCAGCGAACCGAGGATGGCCCGGTGCAACATGACCGGCACCTTGCGCGTATCGTCGGCGCCAACATATTCAGCCCCGAGACGACCCGGCATCGAGAAGTCGACCTGCATCGTGCCGCACTGCCATGAGCGGCCGATGGCGTCGCGGATGTGGAATTCAATCTTCGGACCATAGAAAGCGCCCTCGCCCGGCAGCTCTGTCCACTCCAGACCGGAAGCCCGCAGCCCCTGGCGCAACGCATCTTCGGCCTTATCCCAGACCTCGTCGGAACCAACACGACTATCCGGACGCAAGGCCAGCTTGACGGCGACATCGTTGAAACCGAAATCAGCATAGACCTTCTTGACCAGCGCATTGAAGGCCGTCACTTCGGATTCGATCTGATCTTCGGTGCAGAAGATATGACCGTCATCCTGCACGAAACCGCGCACGCGCATCAGGCCATGCAGCGCACCGGCTGGCTCGTTGCGATGACAGGAGCCAAACTCGCCGTAACGCAACGGCAGTTCGCGATAGGAGCGCAGGCCGGCATTGAAAACCTGGACGTGACCCGGACAATTCATCGGCTTGACGGCGTAATCGCGGTTTTCCGACGAGGTCGTGAACATGTTGTCGTTGTAATGCTCCCAATGGCCCGACTTTTCCCACAGCGACTTATCGAGAATCTGCGGACAACGGACTTCCTGATACCCGTTGTTTCGATAAACGGCGCGCATGTAGCTTTCGATTTCCTGCCAGATCGCCCAGCCCTTGGGGTGCCAGAAGACCAGGCCCGGCGCTTCGTCCTGCATGTGAAACAGGTCGAATTGCTTGCCGAGGCGGCGGTGATCGCGCTTTTCAGCCTCTTCCAGCATGTGCAGGTAGGCGTCAAGGTCTTCCTTCTTGGCCCAGGCCGTGCCGTAGATGCGCTGCAGCATCTCGTTCTTCGAATCGCCACGCCAATAGGCGCCGGCCACCTTCATCAGCTTGAAGACCTTGAGCTTGCCCGTCGTCGGCACGTGCGGACCACGACAGAGGTCGATAAAATCGCCTTCGCGGTAGAGCGAAACCTGCTGGTCGGCCGGAATGGCGCCGATCAGTTCAGCCTTGTATTTTTCGCCGAGTTCGAGAAAGAACTTGACCGCATCATCACGCGCCCAGACTTCGCGCGTTACCGGAATATCCTTCTTGGCCAGTTCCGCCATGCGCTTTTCGATGGCAACCAGATCTTCCGGGGTAAACGGACGCTTGTAGGCGAAATCGTAATAGAAGCCGTTTTCGATGACCGGACCGATGGTGACCTGCGCATCCGGAAACAGCTCCTTGACGGCAAAGGCCAGCAGGTGGGCGGTCGAATGGCGGATCAGCTCCAGCCCTTCGGGATCGCGCTCGGTGATGATGGCCAGATCGACATTTTTTTCGATCAGATACGAGGTATCGACAAGATTGCCATCGACCTTGCCGCCCAGCGCGGCACGGGCCAGACCGGCGCCGATGCTGGCTGCGACTTCGGCGATTGTTACCGGCTGTTCAAAAGAGCGGATGGAACCATCGGGCAGTTTGATATCAGGCATGGCAAATCTCTAGGCGAAAAAAAAGTGCGGGAGTGAGCCGCACTTTTTTGGTCAAACGAAGGCTGACTCGATTAGTGTTTCTGAACTGCGGTGCAAGTTCGGAAAATCATCAATTAAGCTCCGTTAGGAATTTGGTAGGCGGTATTGGAATCGAACCAACGACCTCCACGATGTCAACGTGGCGCTCTAACCAACTGAGCTAACCGCCTAAAGAAGCGCGCATTTTACAGACGTAAAAGCCGATGTCAACAGCCCTTCGCGATTTTTTGAGAAGACAATTACACTTCTCGCTTAAGCAAAGAGGTGGTGAATGAACGAAGGCTGGATAATTCTTGGAATATGTCTGATTCTGGTAGTGGGCGGAGCAATGCCGTTACTTCGGCCGCCGCGCAATGACGCGCCTCCACCCGCTCCCAAGGAAACTCTGCGCGACTGGCGTAGCGAAAAATAAGGATCCCCTGTGGAATCGCGCATTACCGAACTGGAAATCAAGATCAGCTACACCGAAGATCTGGTCGACGAATTGAACCGGATTGTTTTTCGTCAGCAACAGCAGATTGATTTGTTGGCAAAGGAAATTCGCGCCTTGCGCGAACAGGCCCAAAGTGCGCAGTCGCATGAACAGGGCAACCTGCGCGACGAACTGCCGCCGCATTACTGAACATGCCGCAATCTCCCGTTACCGTTATCTACCATGGCGATTGCCTGGATGGCTTTGGCTCGGCCTACGCTGCATGGCGCCATTACGGCGATTCAGCGACCTATCGCCCGATGCACCACGGCGAACCGTGGGCGCTCGCCGATATCGCCGGCCACAAGGTATTCATTCTAGACTTTTCGTTTCCACCAGATTTCCTGGAAACAATGGCCGGCATCGCCGAATCGGTGACTCAAATTGACCACCATGCCTCGGCACTGATTGCCTGGGGCGACAAAATTGAAACCAGCAAAAAGAGCCTGCGCAGTTATCAGCATCCAAAATTGCCGCTAACGGTTGCCTTTGACCTTGAAAAATCCGGTGCGCGCCTGGCTTGGGAGCATTTCCATCCGAATGCCCCGATGCCATTGGTACTTCGGCACATTGAGGATCAGGACATGTGGCGCTTTGCGATACCCGGCACGCGAGCCTTTTGCCGCGCTCTGCGTCTGTTGCCTTTTGAACTTTCAACCTGGCACCAGTTAATTGATGACACGCCTGACGAGGTGGCGCCGCGCTACGTTGAAGCCATCGCGCAAGGTTCTGCCATCGAACAGTTTTGCCAAAATGAGATCGAGTGGCTGGCGCAAAGCAGCCTTCGTATGCCGGCGCAACTTCGCGGTGACCCGGTGGATGCGCTGCAGGCATTGCGCCATGGACAAGCGGTACTGACCGACGGTGACCAAACCTGGCTCTCAATTCCTGGCATTGCCATCAACACAAACGCACTGTTTGCCTCCGAGTTGGGAAACACGCTGGCAGAGCAAAGCGGCAGCTATGCGCTGATCTGGCAACTTTCCCGAAACGGGGAGGTCAAGGCCTCGCTGCGCTCAAAAGGAAAAGCGCTCGATGTCTCGGAAATCGCCACCCGTTATGGCGGCGGCGGCCATCCAAACGCGGCCGGGTTCCGGATGCCCGCCGGGAAATTTTTCAGCGAAGTACTGAATACATCCCTAAATCCTGAACAAACAACAGATTAATTACTCACGCGCCAAGACTGTCCGCCAGCCCTCCGGGCACGCCTGGGCATACGGGTAATACATCGCACTTGAACCGCAGAAATACCAGACGCCCGATACATGGCCGGACGACGCGACCGGCAACGACTGTTGCTCAATGTAAATTGTCTGAGGTGGATAGGCAGGCGGGCCAGATGATGGCTCAACATAGATCGTCCGACTCCGTTCAGCCATGATCGCGAACCCGGAAAGCAAACCGAACACAGCCAGTCCAGCCCAACCGGAACCACCTCCGCGGTGATGGCCATAAGCACCATGACCATAGCCTCGTTGGGCATGAGCGGGAAGCGCTACTAGCAATAGCGCAAGCAAAACCGGGACGATAAGTTTGTTCACGATGGACTCCTCTGTCACCAGGAACGCTCTGGCTCCTTTGATCAGTATAGGTGCTTCCGGTACAGCCCAGGATTATTTGGGGTCGTATTGCCACCATCGCAGGCAACTCGAAACACCGACAGTCAAAAAGCAAAAAAGCCCTGAATAATCAGGGCTTTGTGCTATATTTGGTGCCCAAGAAGGGACTCGAACCCCCACACCTTTCGGCGCCAGAACCTAAATCTGGTGCGTCTACCAATTTCGCCACTTGGGCAAGCGGGGCGCATTCTAGCACTGACTAGGCGCCAAGCTCCAGAGCTGACTCACAATGTCCGTCGATCATTACGAAAATTTTCCTGTTGCTTCGCTTCTTGTGCCGGCCAAACTGCGCCGGCCAATCGAGGTCATTTACCGCTTTGCCCGTAGCGCCGACGACATTGCCGACGAAGGCGACGCCCTGCCGGCCGAGCGTCTGGCGGCATTGAACGCTTACCGAGCCGAACTGGATCGCATCGAAGCCGGCAGCACATCGCAGACACCGCTTTTCGTTGCACTGGCTGAAACCATCGCCACGCACAAATTGCCCATCCAGTTATTTCGCGATCTGCTCGATGCCTTCGCGCAGGACGTGGTCAAGACGCGCTACGCAGATTACCCGGAACTGCTCGATTACTGCCGGCGTTCGGCCAACCCGGTCGGGCGACTGGTTTTGCATCTTTTTGGCCGCACGGAGGCGGAGCACCTCGAACAATCTGACTGCATCTGCACCGCCTTGCAGTTGATCAATTTTTGGCAGGATGTTGCGGTCGACTGGAAAAAAGACCGAATTTACATACCGCTGACTGACTTTCCACACTTCAAAGTTGGCGAAGACGACGTCGCGCAAAGCCGTTGGTCGGCCAACTGGGCGGCGCTCATGGATTTCGAAATCGATCGCGCCGCCGCCCTGATGAAGCGCGGCGCGCCGCTGGTTCATGCCCTGCCCGGCCGGCTCGGCTGGGAAATCCGCCTGACCATGCAGGGCGGGCTGCGCATTCTTGAACGCATCCGCCAGGTGCGCGGCGATGTCTTCACCCGCCGGCCGAAGCTTGGCAAGTGGGATTGGGCCGTTCTCGCCGTTCGATCCATTAGAATGTGACCCCATGAATCCCGATCAATACTGCCAGGAGAAGTGCGCCAAGAGCGGCTCCTCCTTTTATTACAGCTTCCTGTTCCTGCCTGTCGAGCGCCGCCGCGCCATCATGGCGCTCTACGCTTTCTGTCGCGAAGTCGATGACGTGGTCGATGAATGCAACGACACGTCCATCGCCTCGACCAAGCTCACCTGGTGGCGACAGGAAATCGAACGCGTCGCCGACGGCCAGCCGCAACATCCAGTTGGCCTGGCACTGAAGGGGCTGGACAAGAGCATCAACCTGCCGAAAGAGCAGTTGCTGGAAATCATCGACGGCATGGAGATGGACCTCATCCAGTCGCGCTATCTCGACTTCAAGGGCCTGTCGCTTTACTGCTACCGCGTCGCCAGCGTCGTCGGACTTCTTGCCGCGGAAATCTTCGGCTACACCGACCGCCAGACGCAGAAATACGCCCACGATCTGGGCATGGCTTTCCAGCTCACCAACATCATTCGCGACATCGGCGAAGACGCCCGACGGGGCCGGATTTACATCCCGATGGATGAACTCAAGCAGTTCAACGTGCCGGCAGCCGACATCCTGAACAGCAAATATTCCGACAATTTCACGGCCCTCATGCAGTTCCAGTACGAACGCGCCGAGAAGTACTACGAGCAGGCGTTTGCCCAATTGCCGGCCGTCGACCGCAAGAGCCAGCGCCCCGGCCTGATCATGGCGGCGATCTATCGCACCGTGCTCGACGAGATCAAGCGCGAGAACTTCCAGGTCCTGCACCAGCGCATTTCGCTGCCGCCGACGCGTAAGCTGTGGCTGGCGCTCAAGACCTGGATCAAGGCCTGATCCCTTGAAAATCGCCGTCATCGGTGGCGGCTGGGCGGGCATCGCAGCAGCCGTTGAACTGACCGCGAACGGCGCAGAAACGACGCTTTTCGAAGCCGGCCGCGGGCTTGGTGGTCGGGCTCGGGGCGTCGAGATCGACGGTCGCCAACTCGACAACGGCCAGCACATCCTGCTCGGCGCCTACCGCGACACGCTGGCGCTGATGCGCCGGGTCGGCGCTGATCCCGGCAAGCTATTCGACCGCCAACCGTTGCAGGTCATCGACAACACCGGCTTTCGCCTCGCCCTGCCCCACCTGCCCGCGCCGCTGAACGTTGCCTGGGGCTTGCTGACGGCTTCGGCGGTCAACTGGAAAGAAAAGCTGAAAACGGCGTGGTGGATGGACGGCATCAAGCGCCGGGGTTTCCGGTTAGCGCAGGAAATGACCGTGGCGGAATGGCTCGATGATGCCGGCCAGACCGGCACCCTTCGCCGCCATCTGTGGGAACCGCTCTGCCTGGCCGCGCTGAACCTGCCAGCCGAACGCGCCTCGGCCCAACTTTTCGCCAATGTACTGCGCGATAGCCTGGGCAGTTCGCGCCGCGAAGACACGGACTTGCTGCTGCCTCGCGTTGATCTCGGCCAATTGCTGCCGGAACCAGCCAGGCATTGGCTGCTGGCCAAGGGGGCGCAAATCCGGCTAAGCACACGTGTTCAGCAGATCGCGCAAACTGGAAATGGCATCGAGATCGACGGTACACTTTTTGCCGCAGCCATCATCGCCACGGCGCCGCAACACGTCGGCACCCTGTGGCCTGCCGCGGCCACGAATTTCGCCTACGAGCCGATTGCTACGGTCTACCTGAAATTCGGGCCAAAAATCAAAACCGCTTTCCCACTAAGCAACCGACTCGGCCAGCATGGCCAATGGATCGTTGATCGCGGTCATGGCCTGCTCGCCTGCGTACTCAGCGGCCATGGCGACTGGGAAAAGTTCGATGATGCGGCGCTGGCCACCACCCTTGAGGCCGAACTGGCAATGCCCGAAGCGGCGAGCTGGCACAAGGTAATCAGGGAAAAACGCGCCACCTTCTCGGCCAGCCCCGGCCTGCTTCGCCCTGACTTCAAGACCACCGAGCCACGCATCTTCCTGGCTGGCGACTACACCTGGGCGGACTACCCGGCCACCCTGGAAGGTGCAGTCAGAAGCGGACTGCGGGCAGCAAGATGCGTTGAAAACGCGGTGCTGCAGCACCCTTAGTCGACGGCTACGCTCGGCAAGTCGGAGGTTGCTGATGTGAAACCCGCAGATTGAGGCGCAAGCATTTTCAAGACCAGCGATTTCATCGAAGCCGCCTTTCCAGCAAGTTCTAAACATTGTCCGCAATCGGGCAGGCTCGCACATCGCAAAAGCCGCATATTGATGATTTTTATGGTAAAATGACCCATAAATGTCATTTTTAGAACTTTAGACTTTGGGGGTATTACCATGAATAGAGGGCACACGCATCAGGCCAGGTTATCCAGAATCGCGTTCGGCATTATCGTCGCCCTGGGATCGCATCTGGCACTGGGATCCGAAGACGATCCTTTCTTCGACCTTGATCTCAAGGAAGTCCTCAATCTCGAAATAACCTCCGTATCCAAAAAGCCGCAGACAGTTTCCCGTGCCGCCGCCGCTGTCTTCGTTATCACCAGCGACGATATCCGCCGCTCCGGTGCCAGCACCATCCCCGACCTGTTGCGAATGGCCCCGGGCATCCAGGTTGGCCAAATCAGCAACAACACCTGGGGCGTCAGCTCCCGTGGCATGGATGGCCGGTTCACCAACAAACTGCTCGTGCTCATCGATGGCCGAAGCCTCTATACGCCAACCTTCTCCGGCGTTTATTGGGATGTTCAGGACACCGTGCTAGCCGATATCGAACGCATCGAAGTCATCCGCGGCCCCGGTGCGGCGCTGTGGGGGGCCAATGCCGTCAATGGCGTAATCAACATCATCACCAAATCGTCGGCAGCCACCCAGGGAGGACTGATTGAAGCCGCCGCCGGCAGCAATGATCGTGGCACAGGTTCGGTACGTTATGGCGGCAAAGTGGGCGACATCGGCCACTGGCGCATCTACGCCAAGGGCTTCGACCGCAACGGCTCGATTGTTGAATCCACTGGTGCACGCGGCGACGATAAATGGCAGCAACAGCGCGTTGGTTTCCGTACCGATTTGACACCCAGCGCCCGTGATGCGGTGACGGTTCAAGGTGATTATTACGACGGTCGATCCGGTGAATCAGCCTTTCTCAACAGCCTGAGCGCCCCCTATAACATCCTGACCGGAACCACCCAGACGGTTTCCGGCGGCAACCTGCTCGGTCGCTGGCAGCGCGACATCTCGGCCACCGACTCGTTCACCGTGCAAGGCTACTTCGATCATACGAAACGCGACTGGCCCGCACACTCGAACGAGGTTCGCAACACCGTTGACATCGATTTCCAGTATCGCAGCAAGCGACTGAGCGGTCACGACCTGGTCATCGGCGCTGGATACCGCCTGAACCAAGACGAGATGACACCGTCGTTCACCGGCATCCCGTCAAATATTCTGCAGTTTTCCACCTTCTCCCCGGCGTCATCCGAAAATTCGCTCTACAGCCTTTTCATTCAGGACGACATCACCCTGATGCAGAAGGAACTGGTGCTCACCCTCGGCACCAAGCTGGAACACAACGACTACACGGGCCTGGAACACCAGCCAAACGTCAAACTGTTGTGGACGCCCAGCGAGACAACAACCTTCTGGGGATCAGCCGCGCGTGCGGTCCGCACCCCCAGCCGCATCGACAGTGGCGGCTCGGTCAATCAGACGGTACTGCCCCCGCTCTCGTCGAGAAATCCCTTGGCTCTGCCAGTCCTGATCACTGCCCAAGGTCGCGTCGACACCGAAACCGTGATTGCCTACGAAGCCGGCTGGAAGCAACGCATCACGCCGACGCTCAGTTTTGATCTCGCTGTTTTCCACAATAACTACAAGGATCTCAGGACCGGCCTATTCGGTACGCCTGTATGCCAACCATCCCCGTTTGTCTGCTTCTTCACCCCCAGTCAAGCCTACATCCAGCAACCAACCCTCGCGAGCAACCAGGCCACGGGGCAGAGCAACGGCATGGAACTCTCAGCCGACTGGCGCGTTCGTCCGGATCTGCGATTCCAGTTTTCCTGGACAGAACTGCGTGTGCGCATGAAGGAAGAACCCCATGCCTTCACGACTGATCGCGAAGGCAGCACGCCAAAACATCAACTCGGACTGCGCATGGCGTGGAACCCAAGGTCGGATACCGACGTGGATATCTGGTTACGTCACGTCAGCAAACTGCCACTAGTCAGCGAGGGTGTTCCCCCGATTCCCGCCTACAACGAAGCCGACATGCGCCTCGCCTGGCGACCGTCGAAGGGGCTGGAGCTCGCACTGGTTGGACGCAATCTCCTGCACAAGCGCCACAAGGAATTTGCCTCCGAACTGCTTGACGTTCAGCAGATGCAGATTGAACGCGCCGTCTTTGGCCAGCTTAACTGGAAATTCTGACAGATCCTGAGACGCATCAATCCGCCTCCCGACCATGCCACCCGTCCGTAGCGCCGCGGCAGCCATCTTGTCAGCAATCATGCTGATGTCGGCGCACGCCTGGGCGCAGACGGCGCCGCGGGAGGAACGCATCAAGGCAGCCCTGATTTTCAAGCTGGTCAAATTCGTCGAGTGGCCAGCATCGCTGCTCGCCAGCAACGCCCCCCTGCAGATTTGCGCCTATGGCAACTCAGGCGTTACCGAAGCGCTAGCCGCAGCCGATGGCAAACCGGCACGCGACCGAACGGCCAAGTTTCACAAGCTGGACTCGCTCTCGGCCAACGACATCAAGGGTTGCCATGTTCTGTTCATTGCCGCCGGCACCCGAGAGCTGGCCAACGGTGTCCCGCCGGTGCTGCGTAATCGTGGCAGCGGACTGCTCACCATCAGCGACAACCCGGATTTTGCAAGGCGCGGCGGCATGATTGGATTGAATCAAGGTGAAAACAAGATCACCTTCGAAATAAACCTTCGCCTGGCGCGCGATGGCGGGCTTGAGCCAGGCGCCTCTTTGCTGGAATTGGCGACTGTCATAGACTAGCCCGATGCAACCGCCCAGCCTGGCCTCATCAACCCCGACTTCGATCCGTGAAAAACTTCGGCGGCTCATCTGGTCAACCGTTGGCAGCGCCCTGGCCTTCGTCACCATCGCTTTCGTAGCCTTCCAGTTCTGGTCTTTTCACACCGCCATTACCGAACGTCTGTCGGCCATTTCGATGGTTTTGTCCAGCAACGTCAAGGCTGCGCTGGAATTTGACGAACCACGGCAGGCGGAAAAACTCCTGGAGTCCCTCTCGGCCGAGCAGGACATATCTTCGGTTACGGTACTAAACGGCAACGGAGAATACTTTGCCGGCCACGGCAAGCAGGCTTCAGAAACGCCAGCCGAGGTGCATGGCGACGCCTGGTTGAAGGCAAATATCGAGGCTAAAACACAGGCGTTTCGCTTCCAGGTGGATGCCATCGACCACGTGTCACCCATCATGATGTATGGCGAAGCCATTGGCTTCCTGCACCTTCACGCCAGCCCCAAGCGCTTTTATACCGAGCTGGCCTTCAGCATCCTGATGATTCTTGGCGTCACGGTTCTGTCCGCCTGGTTTGCCCTGTACTGGGCATATCGGCTGCAACGAAGGATTGTCTCCCCAATTTTCCATCTCGCAGACTCGATGCGCAAAGTAACCAGCGACCAGGATTTTTCGCTGCGCGCCCGCAAGGAGGAAGATGATGAAATCGGTCAGTTGACCGATGGTTTTAACCGGATGCTGGCCCAAATCGAAGAGCGTGACCGAGAACTGGCCAAGACCAACCTGGATTTGAAACTTGCCGTGGCCGACGCAAATCTGGCAAAGGCACGCGCGGAAGAAGCCACCCAGTCAAAATCCATGTTCCTGGCGAACATGAGTCACGAGATTCGTACGCCAATGAACGGTGTGCTGGGCATGATCGAGCTATTGCTCGATTCGCCGCTCATGGAAGAGCAGCGACGCCAGGCCGAAACCGCCCTCCGTTCAGGGCAGGCGCTGGTTAACGTGATCAGCGACATCCTCGATTTTTCCAAGATTGAAGCCGGCAAACTCGAACTCGACCCGACAGATTTCGCGTTACGCGACATGACCGAGGACGTCATTGGCCTATTCGCCGAAGCGGCTCAGAACAAGGGGCTTGAGATCAGTTGCCGAATGGCGGAAGACGTCCCGCTCTGGGCCAATGCGGACTCTGGCCGACTACGGCAGGTGCTTTCAAATTTGCTCAGCAATGCGATCAAATTTACCGAGCGCGGTGAAATCAAACTGGAGATTACTGCCCACACAGGCCCGGACAAGCTGATCGATCTGCGTTTCGAGGTTCAGGATACCGGTCGCGGCATTTGCACCGACAAGCAGGCGTCCATCTTCCAGGAATTCGACCAGGGCGAGGTCAGCACCGCACGCCACTACGGTGGTACCGGCTTGGGCCTTGCCATTGTTCGCCGCCTCTGCCAACTGATGGGCGGCGAAGTGGGCGTCACCAGCCAACTAGGCGCCGGAAGCACCTTCTGGTTCACCGTCAAAGCCAGGCCGGCAGCGGAACAGGCGCTTGCCGAATTCGAGCGCGATGACAATGGACTGAAAGGGCGTCGGGTTCTGATTGTTGATGACAACAACACGAATCGCGAGATCATGCTCATGCACACGCAGGGCTGGGGCATGGCCGCGGAAACAGCAGCCGATGGCAACGAGGCACTCGACAAGCTGCGCATGGCGGCGGTCTGCGGCCAGCCTTACGACATCGTGTTGCTCGACATGCTGATGCCAGGCATGAGCGGTATCGACCTGAGCCGCAAAATACGCGCTGAACCTCAGCTCTTCCCGAACATCCGCATCGTCATGCTGACCTCGCTGAATCGCATTTCGGCGACGCGCAGTGCCCGCGACGCCGGCGTGGACAAGCACCTGGTCAAGCCTGTCCGAAAATCCCGGATGTTCAACGCGGTGTGCATTGTGCTTGGCCTGGCACCCGACGACGGCGAGGCCAATATGTCTGGCGAGGAGCAGCCAGACACGCTGGTTTCGGTCAAAGTGCTGCTGGTGGAAGACAACCCCGTCAATCAAGAAGTGGCCGGCGCCATCCTGCGCCGCTTTGGTTGCGAAGTAGCCATCGCGGAAGGCGGTATCGACGGCGTTGCGGAGGCCACCTCAAAGCCTTGGGACATCATTCTCATGGACTGCCAGATGCCCGATCTGGACGGCTACGAAGCAACCCGCCGCATTCGTGCCTGGGAGGCAGAACAAGCCGCTGCCGGCAAGCACTTGCCGCGGATGCCGATTATCGCGCTCACGGCAAACGCCATGCGCGGCAGCAGGGAGCAATGCCTGGCTGCCGGCATGGACGACTACGTGACCAAGCCATTCCGGCAAAAGCTCCTGTTCGACACCATGAGCCGATATGTCGCCGTCGCTTCCAGTCCCGAGCTGTCCGTCGAGCCGGTCACCAGCGCTGACAAGACGGGACTGGCATTGAACCCGGCTGGACTGGATACGCTTCGCAACATGGACCGATCCGGGAAAGGACTATTTGTCGGCCGGGTAATCGACGCTTACCTTGCTGACACCCCCAGACAGATGGCCAATGCGTGGGATGCCCTGACTTCGGGAAACCATCAGGCCCTGAGGCTGGCTGCCCATACGATGAAGTCGGCCAGCGCGACCGTTGGCGCCGATAGCCTTGCCGCCATCTGCCGCGACATTGAAGGCCAGACGATACACGGCCAACTTGACGGTCTGGAAGGCAAACTTTCTGAAGCGTCCCTCCTGCTTGATCAGGTTGTTGCCGAACTGCAGGCATTGCGCCACCGCGAATTGGCATAATCGCCGCGTGGTGGCGCCGCCTGTCGCCAAAGGGCGAACGGGCGCTGACGGAAACCGATACCGCGAGCTGCCACGGTCAACCGGAAAAAGCGGCCAAAATTCGAACCTTGGCCAAACCTGATCGGAAAAACCCGTGCCGCCGGGGATGTACTACCCTGCTCAGGCCGCGAACCGCCCAAGATCTGCAAAGGAACCAAGCAACCCCAGCGTTGCCGCCTGCATAGCCGCGGCAAAAGGATCGTGCCCGACGCCCTCGATCCAGGTGCGACCGGCATTCGGCAGTTTTTCCAGCAACACGGCAGTCGCGCTGGCTGGACAAACGTGGTCGGCGATGCCTTGCACAACGTGGATAGGCACATTGGCTGCCGCAATGCACTCGGCAGCTGCCAGCACGCCGCCTGCCGGAATGAAGCAGGCGTGGCTGAAATAATGCAGTTGCAGGCGATAGCGTGCCTGCAACGAATCGATCTCACCTGGACGCAAAGCCCTGATCGGCGACCGGGCCAGGGCGCACTCCCAGCCATGCCAGGCAGCGACGTGGGGCGCCAGTGTTGAGGGATGGCCGTTGCAAAAGCACTCAGCCAGCCAAGGCAGCATGGCACCTGGCAGTTCCGGTGTGCCAAGCGCCGCCCATTTCTGCCACGCCGCAGGATGATGCTGGCGGGCGCCGCCAAAGAACCAGTCGAGATCGGCCGCTCGCGCCAAAAACGGGTTGCGCAACAGCAGGCCGCTGAGCTGCGCGGGATACGCTGCTGCATACAAAATGCCGAGCGTGGCGCCCCACGAGCCGCCCATCACCAACCATTGGTCTATCGCCAGATGCCGGCGCAAAATTTCAATGTCGTCGATCAGTAGCAACGTCGTGTTGTCCTCGCAGCCCCCGGCAGGCAAACTTTTGCAGGCACCGCGCTGGTCAAGCAGGATGACGCGATAACGCTCAGGGTCGAAAAAGCCGGCCATGAGCGGCGAGCAACCGGAACCGGGGCCGCCGTGCAAAACCAGTACGGGAATGCCCGCCAGCGCCCCCCGTTGCTCGTAGTAAATGCGATGGCCGCCGGAGACTGGCAACCAGCCGCTGTCATACGGTGGCAGCAGCGAATGCAAGGTGGCGGAAGCGGCGGTCATGCCGGCCATTTTACCCATCGTCGGCACCGGCTAACCGGCACGACCGGAATCTCATGAAAATCATGATGGCCAATTCATAAATCCTCCGGGGCGCCAAGTCGCGCCCCTTGCGATAGTTCAATCCAGTCCGCCGCATCGCTGAAAGCAGCGGACAACCGGCGGCATGTGCTGCCGGACTTTCAATCCATAACGGAGACTATCGACATGAAATGGGAAACCCCGACCGCTTGTGACTTCCGCTTCGGCTTCGAAATCACGATGTACATCGCCGCCCGCTAAGGGATCCGCCGTCATCGCGGCTACGGCCGGGATGACGGTTCCAAATAACCATGAAACTGATCATTCTCGGCGCCTCGGCCGGCGGCGGCTTCCCGCAGTGGAACTGCAACTGCCGCAATTGCGCCGGCATCCGCGACGGCAGCGTCCGCGCCAAACCGCGCACCCAGTCATCGATCTGCGTCAGCGCCGACGACGGCCAGGACTGGGCCCTGCTCAACGCCTCGCCCGACGTCCTGCAACAGATCAAGGCCACCCCCGAATTGCAGCCGAACCGCGCCCTGCGCGACACCGGCATCGGCGGCACCCTCCTCGTCGACGGCCAGATCGACCACGCCACCGGCCTCTTCATGCTGCGCGAGCAGAAGTCGAAAATGCCGCTGTGGTGCGCCGAGCCGGTCTACGAAGACCTGACCACTGGCAACCCGGTTCTCAAGGTGCTGGAACACTACTGCGGTGTCGACCGCCACGACATCCCGCTCGACGGCACGCCCTTCGCCATGCCCAAGGTCCCCGGCATCGAATTCTCCGTGCTGCCGCTGTCCAGCAAGGCTGCGCCCTACTCGCCGCACCGCGAAGCCTCGGTGGACGGCGACAACGTTGGCGTCACCATCACCGACCAGCTCAGCGGCCACAAGCTGTTCTACGCCCCCGGTCTCGGCGCCCGCACGCCGGAAGTCTTCGCCCGCATGGCGGAAGCCGACTGCGTGATGGTCGACGGCACATTCTGGACCGACGACGAAATGATCGCCGCCGGCCTGTCCACCAAGACCGCCCGCGACATCGGCCACCTGCCGCAATCCGGCCCCGGCGGCATGATGGACTGGCTGGATGAGCTGCCGAAACACGTGCGCAAGATCCTCATCCACATCAACAACACCAATCCCATCCTCGACGAAAACTCGCCGCAGCGCGCCGAACTAACCCGGCGCGGCATCGAGGTTGCCGAAGACGGCGCCCGCATCACCATTTAAACGAGAGACAGCCATGATCCGAGCCGACATCCTTGCCGAATCCCACGACGCCGACGACGGCCGCCCGGCCTGGAGCCGCGAAGAATTCGAAGCGCAGCTGCGCGAGAACGGCAAGGCCTATCACATCCACCACCCGTTCAACGTCATGCTCAACACCGGCCACGCCACGCCCGAGCAGATTCGCGGTTGGGTGGCCAACCGCTACTACTACCAGATCGCCATTCCGGTGAAAGACGCGGCGATCATGGCCAACTGCCCGGACCGCGAGGTGCGCCGGGGCTGGGTGCAGCGCATCCTCGACCATGACGGTTTCGAATACGGCCTGCCGAATGGCGAAAAAATGCTCGACGCCGGCGGCATCGAAGCCTGGATACGCCTCGGCGAAGCCGTCGGCCTGACCCGCGAGGAAATCGTCGATCTGCGCCACGTGTTGCCCGGTGTCCGCTTCGCCGTCGACGCCTACATCAACTTCGCCCGCCGCGCCCCGTGGCAGGAGGCCGTCTGCTCGTCGCTGACCGAACTGTTCGCCCCGGTCATCCACCTCCAGCGCCTGGCCACCTGGCCCGGGCACTACCCGTGGATCGAATCGTCCGGCCTGCAATATTTCCGCAACCGGACCAGCCAGGCGCCGCGCGATGTGATTCAGGGGCTCAACGTCACGCTCGACTACTTCCGCACCCGCGCCATGCAGGAACGCGCCGTGCAGATTCTCAAGTTCAAGCTCGACATCCTGTGGTCGATGAACGACGTCATGGGCCAGCACTACGGCACGAATGGTGTCGAGGCCGAACGGAAAGTCGCCTGATGGACGGTACGCCGCGCCTCGGCCACGGCTTCCGTTTTCAGTGGGAGCCGGCGCAGCAATGTCACGTGCTGCTCTACCCGGAAGGCATGATCAAGCTCAACCAGAGCGGCGGCGAGATCCTTGCCCGCTGCGACGGCCAGCGCGACGTCACGGCCATCGTCGCCGATCTTGAAGCGGCATTTTCAGCCAGCGGCTTGCGCGGCGATGTCGAGGCCTTCCTCGCCATGGCCATCGAAAAACGCTGGCTGCGCCTGGAAACCGGAGCCAAAACATGAACGCCCCGGCCAAAATCGGCCCGCCGATGTGGCTGCTGGCCGAAGTCACCTACCGCTGCCCGCTGCACTGCGTGTTCTGCTACAACCCGGTCGATTTCGCCAAGCACGAGACCGAACTGAGCACCGACGACTGGCTGCGCGTGCTGCGCGAAGGGCGCGAACTCGGTGCCGTGCAATGTGGTTTTTCCGGCGGCGAACCGCTGCTGCGCGACGATCTTGAAATCCTCATCGGCGAAGCCCGCCAGCTCGGCTACTACACCAACCTCATCACCTCCGGCGTCGGCCTCACCGAAGCCCGACTCGACGCCTTCAAGGCCGCCGGCCTCGACCACATCCAGCTTTCTTTCCAGGATTCGACCAAGGAAATCAACGATTTCCTGACCCACACGCGCACCTTCGACCTCAAGCAGAAGGTCGGCGAAATGATCAAGGCGCGCGGCTGGCCGATGGTCATGAACGTCGTCATCCATCGCCTCAACATCGATCACATCGGCCGCATCATCGAAATGGCCGACGAACTCGGCGCCGAATACCTCGAACTGGCCAACGCCCAGTACTACTCGTGGGCGCTGCTCAACCGCGACCAGCTCATGCCGTCGCGCGAGCAACTGCACCGCGCCGAAGCCATCACCGACGAGTGGAAAGCCAAACTCGCCGAACGCATGCGCATCCTTTTCGTCGTCCCCGATTACCACGAAGGCAAGCCCAAGAAATGCATGAACGGCTGGGGCAACGTCTTCCTGACCGTAACGCCTGACGGCACCGCGCTGCCCTGCCACACCGCCCGCATGCTGCCCGGCCTGAGTTTCCCCAACGTCCGCGACAGCAGCCTGCGCGAGATATGGTACGAATCAGAAGGCTTCAACCACTATCGCGGCACCGGCTGGATGAAAAAGCCCTGCCGCGACTGCGACAAAAAAGAAGAAGACCTCGGCGGCTGCCGCTGCCAGGCCTACCTGCTGACCGGCGATGCCGACGCGGCCGACCCGGTCTGCCCGAAAAGCCCGCACCATGAAATCGTCAGCGCGGCGCTTGAAAACTCCGGAAACCATGACCGCCAGACACAGCCCCTCATTTTTCGCGACCCGAAAGAAAGCCGGCGACTGATCGGGGAAGCCGAAGCGCCAGCATCAAGCGACTGATTGGGTGGTTGGCCATTTCTACGGTGAACCGGAAAAACTGGGAAATTTGAGCCAGATAAAGCGGCAGCATAAGTGAGTCAGGGTCAGTTGCCTCCCGAAGTACATCAGCCTGAGCGTCGTCGTTGCAGAGAATCATCAAATCGATGTCCGATGCGTCAAGTTTGTCACGGTTGACTGTGCAAAACAGATGCCATTCGGCTCCTTGAGTTGCTGACCCAAGTGAAACAGCGAGCTACCGAAGGCCATGCCGGCAACCTGATGCGTGGGAATCGACGTCACGCTGACGGCCCGGATCTGCGGGCAACTCGCCACCTTGCCGCTGGCGTATGCCTGGGCACCAAAATCTCGGTTCTCGGCGCTATCAGGCGCGCGAAAGGTGGTGCCATCCATCGCCCACAGGGAGAGTCCCTTCCACGTATGGCGCTGGGCATCTTGCGCGCACCACGTGCTTGCCGTCTGATTGAAGAGGCTTTCCGCGGGTCGCTGCCCAGACGTTGCCTGGCTTGCGTGACAGCACTCTTGCTGATGACACGGTTTGTCGCAAACGGCAATGCCAGGTCCAGTGTCGCCAGTACTTCGGGCTTGGATTGGTGCCGGAACAACGCCTGCGCTATGACCAGCCACACCACTTGTTCGGCTGGCAATCTCCGCCGCCGGATTCTGGCCGTACCGCTCGCCCTGAGCGCTTGTTCAATTCATATCAGCAGCCGATGCTCAGCTAGCCGGTCAAGACCAGGGACTGGCAGAACATCCGTCGTCGCGCGAAGTTGGCTCGATGCCATCGGGCCAAAAGTTAACCGTGTTCGATAATGTTTACAATACCTTGCACGCAAAATGAAATGCCGTTCAGACTTGACTGAACGGCATTAACTTGATGAGCAAGGGCTTTTTTCGATAGCCGCAGACGGGCTGCGGCTATCTCACTGCAAGAAGCAATCTGCGCTTAGGCAGCCTTCTTGGCAGCAGCCTTCGGGGCAGCAACGGCAGCCTTCATCGTGGCGCTGGTAGCGGCAGCAACGCTGGCTTCGGCAACTTCAGCAGCCTGCTTGGCAGCCTTGTTGAGGCCTTCGTAGGCTTCGTTGGCGGACTTGATCGCGGTCTTGACGGCAGCGACAGCAACTTCGGAACCAGCCGGAGCAGAAGCCAGGGCCTTTTCGACCAGGCCAGAAACCTGGGCGTTGGTTTCAGCAACCTTGGTTTCGACTTCCTTGGCCAGCTTGTCCTTGGTTTCAGAAGCGATGGCGATCACGTTGCGTGAGTATTCCATGCCCTTTTCGATGGACGGGGAAGCCAGTTGCTTTTGCAGGGAAACGAAGGAATTGACATCCTTGGCGCCGAGCAGAGCGGTGATGTTGGACATGGTGCCTTCGAAAACCGAACGGGCAGCGGCCAGATTCAACAGAGCCAGACGCTCGATGCCATCAAACGTGGTGTTGGCAAAGAACAGGGCGGAATTGATACCGGACATGGCGAAATCTTGGGGCTTGGTGAACATGGTTGAATCTCCTGAGGTTGGGTGATGTTGTCGTTGCAGCGTTATGTTGCACTGCACCATGACTCAATTCTAGCCGTTGAAATCAGCTTGTCAACCACTTTGTTGCACCGCACCATTTTTCTTCGAGGAAGCTGTGGCAAATCCCCAACTAATCGGCCGAATCGGGGCATAGGCCAAGCCTGTCGAGGATTTCGGACATCGCTTCAGCGGCGCCGAGCGGCAAATAAATATCGACGATGTCACTAAGCTGCGTCCGTGCCGGATTGATCTCTACGGTCGGAATTCCGCTACATGCCGCCAGCACAACCGGCTGCGTTATGTAGGGAAAAATACTCGACGTACCAATTGTGAAAACGATATCAAAACCTTCCTCAAAAGCATCGATAAACCGATCCAGTTCCCCTTCAGGCAAGGCTTCGCCGAACAGCACGACCTTTGGCCGCAACACCGCGCCGCAAACGGGGCACAACGGCGGCATCTCCCGCGCGCCCAGATCGGAGGCCGATTCCTCGTGGCTGCAGGCCGTACAGGCCAATTCCTGTAGGTTGCCGTGGATTTCAATGACAACCTGGCTACCGGCTTGCCGGTGCAGGCCGTCGACGTTCTGAGTAAACACCATCACCTGATCGAGATTCTGCTCCAGGCAGGCAATCGCCAAGTGCGCTGCGTTCGGTTTGGCGCCGCGACAGGTTTTTTCAATCTGGATCAGGTATTTCCAGGTAATGTCCGGTCGCGCGGCAAAGACGTCGCCAGACAGCGCCTCTTCGATACGCATGCCATCTGCCGTCTCATCGTTGTCGTAGAGACCGCCAACGCCTCGATAAGTCGGCAGGCCGGAATCGGCGGAGATACCGGCCCCGGTAATGAACAATGCCCGCCGGGCCTGGCGCAGATGCTGGACTACCGATGCCAGCGATGCTTCAACCGATGCAGAATGTGCCGTCATCAACGAAATGGGCGACCTTACTGAATCAGGAATTTGGTAAACAGGACGTCCTTGATGCCCGTCTTTTCATCTTCGTGAATGATGTGGTTTGCCAATTCGAGGATTTCCTCAATCAGTTCCTTTTTGCCATCCAGGGTCCGCATTTTCGCTGCATCCTTGCCGGACAGCAGCAGGATGATTTCATGCTGGATCTTTGGTTTATAGGAAGCTAGTGAGTGGGCTGCTTCCGGCGTGGCCGTTTCGAAAATCAGGCCAAACTGCAAATAATTTTCCTTGCCAAGATTGACCGTAAAAACTGTCGGCTCCGGCGCGCCACCGCCACCGTCGCTGGCTTGTACCGACAGCGGCAGCAGCAGGGCCAGCAGCATAAGCAAAGGTGTTACCAGGGCATTGATCATCCGGGGAGATGCGTTCATGACAGTCCTAATCGGTAATTTCTGTTCGAGTGACTCGGGCTTTATACCGCCTGAAAATGAAAAACGCCACCAGAACAACATCGATTTCAGATCGTCAAACAACACGCAGTGGCGGAATGTCATCCAGAAAGCGGTCGCCCCTCCCCCTGACCGACAGACCAGCGTATATTTCGCCCTCCACCCAAGGCCATCCCCAAAATTTTTGGCCCGGCACCGCCCCCACGACCGCGTAAACCATGCCCCTTCCCGTTTTCGACCCCGCCCTCTACCCGGCCCAACTCGCCAGCAAACTCGCCCATTTCGAGCAGACCTTTGCCCCGCTCGGCGTAGCCAACACCGTCGCCCATGCCTCGACGCCGCTGCACTACCGCTTGCGCGCCGAATTCCGCATGTGGCACGACGGCGACCGCCTCGACTACGCGATGTTCGACCCGGAAGACCCGAAAGTGCCGATCACCCTCGACACCTTCCCACCCGCCACCGAATCCATCTGCGCCCTGATGCCGCGCCTGCGCGACTGCCTTGCCGTCAGCCCTACCCTGCGCCGCAGCCTGTTTCAGGCCGATTTTCTCGCCACGCTGAGTGGGGACATGCTGGTCACGCTGATTTATCACCGCAACCTCGACGAAGCCTGGGAAACCGCCGCCCGCGAGCTTGCCAGCGAACTCGGCATCCGCATCATCGGCCGCAGCCGGGGCCAGAAAAAAGTACTCGACCGCGACTGGGTGCTCGAAGAATTCGAGCTCAATGGCCGCCAGCTGCGCTACCAGCAGGTCGAAGGCAGCTTCACCCAGCCCAACGGCGGCGTAAACCGCCAGATGCTCGGCTGGGCCTGCCAGCAGGCAGCCGGCATTGGCGGCAATCTGGTCGAGCTTTACTGCGGCAACGGCAACTTCACCATCGCGCTGGCCCCGCTGTTCGACAAGGTGCTCGCCACCGAAGTCAGCAAATCCTCCGTCCATGCCGCGCAATACAACCTCGCCGCCAACAACGTAGAAAACGTCGCCATCGCCCGCATGTCGAGCGAAGAGTTCAGCGATGCCCTGTCCGGCCGCGAAACCTTCACGCGCCTCAAGGACATCGACCTAGAACCCTTCCGCCACGCCGCGCTCTTCGTCGACCCGCCACGCAGCGGGCTGGACGCCATCACGCTTGAACTGGCCCGTGGCTTCAATCGCATCCTGTACATCTCCTGCAACCAGCAGACCCTGTTCGAGAACGTCACCGCCCTGCAGGACACCCACCTGATCGCCGCCTCGGCGGTTTTCGACCAGTTCCCCTACACGCACCATCTGGAGTGTGGCCTGCTGCTCACGCGGCGCTAAGCGGATTGCAGCCCGCCGCGATCAAAGCGGCGGGTTAAACTCGCTCCTTTGCTGACCACGCGTTTTCCCCTCCCCGCCCATGACCTTCTCCGCCCTCGGCCTTGCCGAAACGCTGCTCCAATCCCTCAAAACGCTCGGCTACAAGACGCCGACGCCGATTCAGGAGCAAGCCATTCCCGCCATTCTCGAAGGGCGCGACGTGATGGCCGCTGCCCAGACCGGCACCGGCAAGACCGCCGGCTTCGCCCTGCCCATCCTGCACAGCCTGGCTACCGATGGCATCAAGGTCGGCAGCAACTCGGTGCGCGCCCTCGTCCTCGTGCCGACGCGCGAACTGGCCGAACAGGTCCACGCCAGCTTCCGCCAGTACGGCGAACACAGCGGCGTCAGCACCTACGCGGCCTACGGCGGCGTCAGCATCAACCCGCAGATGATGCGCCTGCGCCGTGGCGTCGATGTTCTCGTCGCCACCCCCGGCCGCCTGCTCGACCTCTACAGCCAGAACGCCCTCAAGCTCAACAAGGTGCAGATTCTCGTCCTCGACGAAGCCGACCGCATGCTCGACCTCGGCTTTTCGACCGAGCTCGACGCCGTCTTCGCCGCCCTGCCCAAAAAGCGGCAAACCCTGCTCTTCTCGGCCACCTTCTCCGAAGTCATCCGCAGCCTGGCGAAGGCCCGCCTGCGCAACCCGCTGACCATCGAAATCAGCCCGCCCAACAGCACCGTCAAGGCCGTCAAACAGTGGATGGTGCCGGTCGACAAAAAGCGCAAGACCGAACTCTTCCTGTTCATGCGCAAGGACAGGAAATGGGGCCAGGTGCTCGTCTTCGTCAAAACCAAGCGCGGCGCTGACGAACTGGTCAAAGTACTGCACGCCAAGCGCATCAAGGCCGACGCCATCCACGGCGACAAGCCGCAACCGGCCCGCCTGCGCGCTCTCGAAAGCTTCAAGGCTGGCGAAGTGCAAATTCTGGTTGCCACCGACGTCGCCGCCCGCGGGCTGGACATCGACGACCTGCCGCAAGTCGTCAACTTCGACCTGCCCATCGTCGCCGAAGACTACATCCACCGCATCGGCCGCACCGGCCGCGCCGGCGCCACCGGCGAAGCCATCTCGCTCGTCTGCGCCGACGAAGCCCCGATGCTCGCCGCCATCGAAATACTGCTCAAGCAAACCCTTAGCCGCGAAGAAGAACCGGGCTTCCAGCCTGACCACCGGGTTCCGCTGACCGGGGCCGCCGCGATTGCCGCGGTTGCCGCCAAGAAGATCAAAAAACCAAAGGTCGCTGGCGGCCGAAGCGGCAAAAAGACACCCGACAACTGGGTAGGCTTCGACAGCGCCCCGAAACGCCCTGGCGCCCGCCCCGCAGCCCGTCCAGGCGGAGCTCCACGGTCAACCGGAAAAACTGGCCAAAAGCCAAATAAATCCGGCAGTCGCTAAACCAAAATCGGGAACCCAAAAGCGGCCCGCAGGCACTGACGGCGGGGCGTCCAACTTGCGGCGAAGTCAGCGCAACCAGCCCGTGGCGCTGCCTCTAAGCAGCCCGCGCTAGCGCCTGCGGTCAACCCGAAAAATGAGCCGATTTCCATGATTGTCCTCGCCGCTACCGTGGAGGGATCGGCAGGTAATTGCCGACCAGCGCACCGGAATTGTCCGGCCGTCAGTGCAACGAACGACACCTTTTCCGGCCTCGCCCTCGCAACTGCCCGGCACCGGCGAAATATCCGGCGCGGCGAGTTCTCCATCACATTGCAGGCGGCCATCCCGGTCGGCCAGTGCAAAGCGACCGCCGCCGGTCATGTTGCCGGGAAAACCCTTGCCGCGCATCTCTCCCGGCACATCGCTCAGGCTGCCGTGGGCCTGGTAGCCGATGGCGCAAGCAGCCAGTTGCGTACTGACTAAAACGATCCATAGAAATACAAGTTTGTTCATAAGGCAGCGAATGCGTTTTCAGGGATAATCGACATTTTTACACCCATTCGACGCTCGACGTGAATCCGCACCTCGCCCAACTCCAGCCCTACCCCTTCGAAAAGCTGCGCGCCCTGTTCGCCGGCGTCACCCCCAACCCGCAATACAAAGAGATCAAGCTATCCATCGGCGAGCCGCAACATCCGACGCCGGCTTTCATCATGGAAGCGCTGGCCAATGGCTTGAAGGGCCTGGCCAATTACCCGACGACGCAAGGCATCCCGGCGCTGCGGCAGGCCATCGCCAACTGGTGTCAGCGCCGCTACGATCTGGCGCTCAATCCGGAAACCGAAATCCTGCCGGTCAACGGTTCGCGCGAGGCGCTTTTCTCCTTTGCCCAGACAGTCATTGATCCGAGCCGTGGTCACGTCCCGCTGGTCGTCAGCCCGAACCCGTTCTATCAAATTTACGAAGGTGCGGCCTATCTGGCCGGCGCCGAGCCGCGCTTTCTGAACAACCTGCCCGACAACGATTTTGCTTTCGATTACGCCAGTCTGAGCGAAGAAGAATGGTCCCGAGTGCAGTTGTTCTACGTCTGTTCGCCGGGCAATCCGACCGGCAAGGTGCTGTCGCTGGCCGACTGGAAAACCCTGTTCGACCTCTCGGACAAATATGGCTTCATCATCGCTTCCGACGAGTGCTACTCGGAAATTTTCTTCGACGAAGCCAACCCGCCTATCGGCGGCCTCCAGGCGGCCAAGCTCCTCGGCCGTACGAATGAGCGACTGGTCATGTTCTCCAGCCTGTCCAAGCGTTCCAACGTGCCGGGCATGCGCTCGGGCTTCGTGGCCGGTGACGAAAAGATCCTGAAGAAATTCCTGCTTTACCGCACCTACCATGGCTGCGCCATGGCGCCTCCGGTACAGACCGCATCCGTCGCTGCCTGGAACGACGAGGCGCATGTGCTGGACAACCGCAACCAGTACCGCGAGAAGTTTGCTGCCTGCACGCCGCTGATCGCCGAGGTGCTCGGCACCGGCATGCCGGACGCCAGCTTCTACCTGTGGGCCAAAACTCCCATCGCTGACACCGAGTTCGCCCGCGGTTTGCTCGAACACTATAATGTCGTCGCCCTGCCCGGCAGCTTCCTGGCCCGCGAAGTTGGCGGCGTCAATCCGGGCGCCAATTTCATTCGTATCGCGCTGGTCGCTTCGCTGGCCGAATGCCTCGACGCCACCCAACGCATCCGTCAATTTGCCCAACAACTTTAATCAGAGAGAACACCCATGACCCATCCACTGCAAGCCATCATCGAAGAACTCTGGGAACGCCGTACCGAGCTGTCCCCGCAATCCCCGACCGACGTCATCGCCGCCATCAACCAGGTGGTCGGCATGCTCGACTCCGGCGCCCTGCGCGTTGCCGAAAAGATCAATGGCGACTGGGTTACCCACCAGTGGATCAAGAAGGCCGTCCTGCTCTCCTTCCGCGTCCGCGACAATCGCGTTCAGGAATCCGGCGACGTTCGTTTCTACGACAAAGTCGACACCAAATTCGAAGGCTGGACCGAAGAGCAGTTCCGCCAGGGCGGTTTCCGCGTCGTGCCGGGCACTATCGTCCGCAAGGGTTCCTACGTTGCCAAGAATGCCGTTCTGATGCCGTCGTTTGTGAACATCGGCGCCTACGTCGATGAAGCCACGATGGTCGACACCTGGGTCACGGTCGGTTCCTGCGCCCAGATCGGCAAGAACGTGCACCTCTCAGGCGGCGTCGGCATTGGCGGCGTGCTTGAGCCGCTGCAGGCCAACCCGACCATCATCGAAGACAACTGCTTCATCGGCGCCCGCTCGGAGGTCGTCGAAGGCGTCATCATCGGTGAAAACTCCGTGCTGTCGATGGGCGTCTACATCGGCCAGAGCACACCGATCTACGACCGTGAAACCGGCGAAGTCACCTACGGCCGCGTGCCCCCGGGTTCCGTCGTGATCAGCGGTACCTTGCCGAAGGCCAATGGCGCCTACAGCCTGTACGCCGCCATCATCGTCAAGAAGGTCGACGCGCAAACCCGTTCGAAGACCAGCATCAACGAACTGCTGCGCCCGTAAGTCAAACCACCACGAAGGTCTTGTCATGATTCTCGACAAACTGTTCCAACTGATGGCTGAAAAGCAGGCCTCGGATATTTTCATTTCCGCCGGCGCGCCGATCCACATCAAGATCCAGGGCAACACACTCCCGGTCAACCAGCAGGTGATGCTGCCGGACATGATCGAGAAGATCGCCTACGAACTGATGTCGCCGGATCAGATCAAGACCTTCGAGGCTAACTGGGAGATGAACCTGTCGTTCGGCGTGCCGAACGTCGGCAACTTCCGAGTCAACATTTTCCGCCAACGCGGCTCGACCAGCATCGTCATCCGCTTCATCCTGGGCAACATTCCGGCCATGGGCGAACTTGGGCTGCCAAACATCCTCGGCGAGCTGATCATGGAAAAGCGCGGGCTGATCCTGATCGTTGGCGCCACAGGTTCCGGCAAGTCGACGACCATCGCCTCGATGCTTGACCACCGCAACGCCAACCGCTCCGGGCACATCCTGACGGTCGAAGACCCGATTGAATTCCTGTTCAAGCACAAGAAATCCATCGTCAACCAGCGCGAAATCGGCATGGACACGATGGACTGGCAATCGGCACTCAAGAACGCCATGCGCCAGGCGCCGGACTGCATCCTGATCGGCGAAATCCGCGACAAGGAAACCATGCAGGCGGCCATCGCCTACGCCCAGACCGGCCACCTCTGCCTGGCCACGCTGCACGCCAACAACAGCTACCACGCGCTGAACCGCATCATCAGTTTCTTCCCGCTGGAAAACCGGCCGGCACTCTTCCTCGACCTCTCCGTCGCCCTGCGCGCCATCGTATCCCAACGCCTGGTCAAGAAGCCGGACGGCAAGCGCATCCCGACCAGCGAAATCATGCTCAACACCCGCCACATCAGCGAACTGATCGAGCGCGGCGAAGTGCAAGGCATCAAGGATGCCATGGAACAAACCTTGGCCCCGGGATCGCAAACTTTCGAACAGGATCTATTCAATCTCTACAGCAGCGGCACCATCACCATCGACGAAGCCCTGGCCAACGCCGATTCGCCGACCAACCTGTCGTGGCTGATCAACAATTCCGAATTCGGTAGCACCAACGGCAAGGAAGACCGGAAAATTGATGCCGCACTGGACTTCGACAGCACCAGCGATGGCGGCACCTCTTTCAAAGAATTTACGCTCAGCCTGGCTGACCACGACGAAGAAACCCATTGATGTCCGACCCTACGTTTGAATTGGCCCGGCAGATCATCTCCTGCCACTCCGTCACACCGGAAGATGGCGGTTGCATGGAAATCATCGCTGACCGACTGAAGCCACTCGGTTTCACCATCGAGTTCATCAACCGCAACGGCGTCACCAACCTCTGGGCGCGGCGCGGAACTAGCGCACCGCTGTTCGTCTTTGCCGGCCACACCGACGTCGTGCCGACCGGCCCGCTCGACAAGTGGACTTCGCCACCGTTCGCCCCGGAAGTCCGCGACGGCATGCTCTACGGGCGTGGCACGGCTGACATGAAATCCTCGGTCGCCGCCTCTGTGACGGCCGTCGAAGCCTTCATAGCCGCCAACCCGAACCATCCCGGCTCGCTCGCCTTCCTGCTCACCTCCGATGAAGAGGGCGACGCCACCGACGGCACAGTCATCGTCGTCGAAGCGCTCAAGGCACGCGGCGAGAGGCTCGATTTCTGCATCATCGGCGAACCGACCTCGGTCGACACGCTTGGCGACATGATCAAGAACGGCCGCCGCGGCTCACTGTCCGGCAACCTGACGGTCAAGGGCATCCAGTGCCACATCGCCTACCCGGAGAAAGGCCGCAACCCGATCCACGAAACCGCCCCGGCCCTGGCCGAACTGGCCGCCACGCAATGGGATCAAGGTAACGAGTACTACCAGCCGACGACCTGGCAGATTTCCAATATTCACGGCGGCACCGGCGCGACCAACGTTATCCCCGGTCAACTGGAAATTAAGTTCAATTTCCGATTTTCCACAGCCAGCACGCCGGAAGGGCTGCAGCAGCGCCTGCTCTCCATTCTCGACAAGCACAGCCTGGATTACGACATCAAATGGACGCTCGGCGCCCGCCCCTTCCTGACCGGCCGCGGCCCGCTGGCGGATGCAGCAAGCACCGCGATCCGCGAAATCTGCGGTGTCGAAACCGAACTTTCGACCACGGGCGGCACATCAGACGGCCGCTTCATCGCCGAAATCTGCCAGCAGATGCTCGAAATCGGCCCGGTCAACGCGACCAGCCACAAAATCGACGAATGCATCGCTGTTGATTCTTTCCCTAAGCTGTCGGCCATATATCGCCGCATTCTCGAACAAACGCTGACCGCATGACCACTGCCGCCAAAACCGAACTGTTCACCGTTCGCGACTACATCCGCTACGCCGTCAGCCGCTTCAACGCCGCCCAGCTCTTTTTCGGCCATGGCAGCGACAACGCCTGGGACGAAGCGGTCTACCTGACGCTGCACACCCTCAACCTGCCGCTCGACCGCCTCGAACCCTTCCTCGACGCCCGCCTGCTGCCACACGAGCGCGAACTGCTGCTCGACATCTACACCCGCCGCTGCCAGGACCGCCTGCCGGCCGCCTACCTGACTAACGAAGCCTGGCTCGGCGAACACCGCTTCTATGTTGACGACCGCGCCATCGTCCCGCGCTCCTTCATCGCCGAACTGCTCGACGAACAGCTCACGCCGTGGATCGACGATCCGTGGGCCATCGAGTCCGCCCTCGACCTGTGCACCGGCTCCGGCTGCCTGGCCATCCTGACCGCCCTCGCCTTCCCGAATGCGGAAGTTGCCGCCGTCGATCTGTCCGACGATGCCCTCGCCGTCGCCGAGCGCAACGTCGCC
This sequence comes from uncultured Rhodocyclaceae bacterium, assembly GCA_907163225.1. Classification (GTDB taxonomy): domain Bacteria; phylum Pseudomonadota; class Gammaproteobacteria; order Burkholderiales; family Rhodocyclaceae; genus Azonexus. The sequence goes on from OU015322.1 coordinate 652,721, forward strand.
GACTACCACCTGACCGAGCGCGTCGAACTGATCCAGTCCGATGCCTTCACCAAGCTGGCCGGCCGCAAGTTCGACCTGATCATCTCGAACCCGCCCTACGTCAACGCCGAATCGGTTGCCGCGCTGCCGCCGGAATACCTGCACGAGCCTGAACTGGCGCTCGGCTCGGGCGAAGACGGCCTCGATTTCACGCGCATCATCCTGCGCGAAGCCAAGAAGCACCTGACCGAAAACGGCATCCTCATCGTCGAAATCGGCCACAACCGCGACGACCTCGAAGCCGCCTACCCGACGCTGCCCTTCACCTGGCTCGACACCGCTGCCGGCGACGAATTCGTCTTCCTGCTCCACGCCACCGATCTGCCCGATTGACCAAGCTGTTTGAAATACCCAGCCCGTTTGAAGTCGAAACGGGCACCGTGCTCATGCACGAACCGTCATGGGCGCGCGAAGGCGAACTGCGCGCCCAGCTGCTCGACGAAAGCTACCCCAAGCCTTTCGTCATCGACGACGGCAAATCGCGTTTCCTCTATTTCAATGTGCGCCTGATGCAGAGCGAAATGTCGCTCAAGGCTCCGCACGATCTGGCCATCCGCTACACGCAGAAAATGATGGCCTTCCTGCTCTTCCAGCCACGCCCGAAGCGCATCGTGCTGATCGGCCTCGGCGGCGGCTCGCTGATCAAGTTCTGCTACCAGCGCATGCCGGGCACGCAATTGACGGCCGTCGAACTCGACCCCAACGTCATCGCCTTCCGCGACACCTTCCTGCTACCACCGGACGATGATCGCCTGCAGGTTCTCGAAGCCGACGGTGCCGAATTCCTTGAAAAGACCGAGAAAGGCATCGACGCCCTGCTCGTCGACGCCTTCGACAAGACCGGCTTCGCGCCCAGCCTGGCTAACCGCGAATTCTTCGACAACGCCTGGGCCAAGCTCTCCGGCAACGGCGTGCTGGTCATCAATCTGGCAGGCGAAAAGGAAACCTACGCCGGCCTGATCGGCGAGGCCATGCACGTTTTCGACGACCAGGTCATCGTGATTTCGGTGCCGGACGATGGCAACCACGTGCTCTACGCTTTCAAGGAACGCCATTTCGAGCCGCGCTGGCGCTGGCTGCACAACTACGCCAAGGAGTTACGCGCCAAGTTCGGCCTCGACTTCCCGGCCTTCGTGCAAAAGATGGAACGCTCGACCAAACTCGGCCTGGCCCGGCGCGAGGCGATTCGGGGCCGCTAGCCAGCTTTTTGCAACTTCCACGGTCAACCGGAAAAAACAGCCAAAATTGAAATAGTCTGGCCGCGCCTCCCGAGGCGGGAACTATCGAATGTCCGTCAATATCGCCCGCAACAACCGCCAGCAGCGCTCGACCGAGGCAATCTCAACCCGCTCGCCCGGCGCATGCGCGCCACGGATGGTCGGGCCAAACGAAACGATATCCATCCCCGGATACTTGTCGCCGATGATGCCGCACTCCAGCCCGGCATGAATGACCTGCACCTTCGAATCCGCCGCAAAATCCCGCCGATAAACCGATTGGCACAACTTGAGCAATGCCGAATCAGGATTCGGCGCCCAACCCGGATAAAAACCCGATTTCTCGGCGCTCGTTCCGCTCAAGGCCCACAAACTGACAATTTCATCGGCCAGCGCCAGACTGCCGCTGCCAATCAGCGAACGCACCATGAAATTGCACGATCCACCATTCGGGTGCACATCGACCATGCCCAGATTGTTCGACGTCTCGACCACGCCCGGCACCTGCCGGCTCATCCGGCGCACCCCATGCGGCGCCGCGTGCAAAGAACCGAGCCAGACCTCCTGTTCGGCGACCGACATGACCTGCATCGCCTCGGCCAGCGAAACAGCAAGGCTCACGTCCTCGTCAATTCCCCGCAATTCGGCACGCAAATTAGCCTCCACCCCGGCCAGCCAACCCGCCAGACGCCCGCCCCGACCGCCAGGCACGGCCACTGTCGCCACCGCCTCGCGCGGCAAGGCATTGCGCGCCGAGCCGCCGACCAGATCGACCAGCCGAACCGGCGTCACCCCATCCAGCTCGCGCAACACGCGAACCAGCAGCTTGATCGCGTTGCCCCGCTCTTCGTGGATATCGACGCCGGAATGCCCGCCACGCAAGCCGCGCAACGCAATCCGGCATACCTCGAATCCGGCCGGAACAGGCTCAGCCACACCAGCGCGCTCGACATTCACATCAAGCCCGCCGGCGCAGCCCAGATAAAACTCACCCCACTCTTCGGTATCGAGATTGAGCATCAGCCGGCCCTGCAGGACTCCCGCCTCCAGACCCCGCGCCCCGCCCATGCCGGCCTCTTCATCAACAGTCAGCAAGGCTTCAAGCGGCCCATGAACGAGACTGTCATCTTCAAGCGCCGCCAGAATCAGCGCCACGCCTATCCCGTTATCGGCCCCCAGCGTCGTTTTTTCAGCCACCAACCAGCCATCGCGCAGTTCCGGAACAATCGCATCGCGGGAAAAGTCGTGGCTGCTGTCGGCATTCTTCTGGCACACCATATCGAGATGTGCCTGCAGCACGACGCCCGGACGATTCTCGCAACCCGCGCTCGCCGCCTTGCGAATGATCAGGTTGCCCGCCGCGTCGACCAGCGCTTCCAGACCGTGCGCCAAGGCCCACCGCAGCAAGGAGTCACGCAGCGTCGCCTCAGCCTTCGAAGCACGCGGCGTAGCGCACAAGGTGGCAAAATGCTTCCAGACCATCGCAGGCTGCAGGCAGGCAATTTCGGAATTCGTCACGTTCGCAGGCTCCAAAGTGAAAACCCCCGCAGACCTTGCGGTGTGCGGGGGTTAAATTCTGGGGCGACTGATGGGGCTCGAACCCACGACAACCGGAATCACAATACAATTCCCAGAACTTTACCCCCGCTTACCGGGAGTTACTTATTAAATAAATTTCCTTGATATTCCGCTATTTACGCCTTACTATCAGTCCAGTTGTTAGGCAACAAATTACTACTTTTTACCGCTCTCTGCTTACCATGTGCTTACCACAGCGAAAAGTAAGCAGAGAAAAACCGGGCAAATGGGGCGTGAAAATGGCGAAGCTGACCAAGGTCGAAGTCGACAATCTTAAGCCATCCGACAAGGATGCTTTTGTCTGGGCTGATGATCCGAAGGGGTTCGGTGTCAAAGTCTTCACCTCTGGCGTCAAGAGTTTCGTATTCCAGTACCGGACGAATGAAGGCAAGTCGCGGCGCTACACCATCGGCAAGCTATCCGACACGCTTACCGTCGAACAAGCCAGAAAGAAGGCGAAAGACCTTTTTCGCGAGGTTCTAGCCGGCAACGACCCGATGGGGCACAAGCAGCAACGCCGGGAAGCCATCACCGTTGAAACCCTGCTGAATCGTTACGTCGAATCGCCGACTTTTGCTGAAAAGGCCGAAACCACAAAGGCAACCGACAAGGGGCGCATTGAGCGGCACCTGATACCGCTACTCGGCAACAAGTTCGCCGACCTCCTGACTGCAGACGATGTTCGCCGGGCTCAAAATGCCATCAAGGACGGCAAGACGGCGGGCCGGTTTAAGACCGTTGCGCGGGGTTTGGCGAAGGTGACGGGTGGCGCCGGGACTGCTGACAAGTCGGTGTTGATACTTCGCGCCGCTTACGCCTGGGCAATTTCTGAAGGCATCCTGAAGGATAACCCGGCCGCATCAATCAAAGTGGCCCAGCCTGGCCAGCGCGAAACCATCCTTGGCGGATCGGACGACTACGCCGCTCTATTTCGCACCCTGGCAAAAATGGAAAACGAACACCGCATCCGGTCAAATGTTGCTGATGCGATTCGACTCATTGCACTGACCGGAGCGAGGCGCGGCGAAGTGGTCGGCCTGCACTGGCAGTACGTCGACCTCAAGTCAGGATTGATTACCCTGCCCCCCAAGGCCCACAAGACCGGATCGCGCACAGGCAAACCACGCATCATTGGCCTGCCAGCCGAGGCCCAAACGATTATCGCCAGACAACCCAAGGGCGAACCCGAGGACTACGTTTTCAAGCCATCCAAGGGAGAAGGAACGCTGAACATTGCGAAACCGTGGATGGATGTCCGCAAAGAGGCGAACTTTCCCGACAATCTCGGGCTCCATGGCCTGCGTCACTCTCTCGCCTCGCATCTAGCCATGGCCGGCGCATCAGCCGTTGAACTGATGGAAGCGATGGGCCACAAGCAGGTTTCGACCACGCAACGCTATATCCACTTTGCCGAGCGAGCTAGAACCACCCTGGCCGAACGCGCCGCATCGATCGCCATGGCCGGAATGAATGAAGCCAACGGCAAGAAAAAAGCGGACGTAGTGCCACTGAAGAAACCCAGAAAAAGCAAGTCAGCCTGACTTCAGCAACAAATCCAACAATTACTTGATATGCGAAACGCTACGCTATACACTTAACCATGATTAAGAGTTTTCTGCACAAAGGACTTCAAACCTTTTTCGAGAAAGGCAGCAAAGCCGGTATTCAGCCGCATCATGCAACCCGGTTGTCACGCCAGCTAATCCGCCTCGATATAGCGAAAAGCCCCGACTATATGAACGTGCCCGGCTGGAAATTTCACGGCCTATCCGGTGATCTGGCCGGGCACTACTCGATAACGGTGAATGGCAACTGGCGTCTGACCTTCACCTTTGAAGATGGCGACGCTGTTCTGGTCAATTACCAGGACTACCACTGAGAGGTAAAAAAGATGAGCCGAATGTTCAACCCCCCGCATCCCGGCGAGACGCTCCGCGAAGATGTTTTGCCCGCCCTGAGCCTGACCGTCACCGAAGCGGCTACGCAGCTTGGCGTTACCCGCGCCGCGCTTTCTCGCGTACTGAATGGCCGCGCTGCCATTTCCCCAACGATGGCGCTGCGGATTGAGGGCTGGCTGGGCGTCGAGAACGGTGGAGGCGCTGACGGATGGCTGGCGCAGCAAACCGCCTATGACCTCTGGCAAGCACGGGAGGCCGGGTTACCAAAGGTCAAGCAGGCAACGATACAGAGCAACCCCGCCGCCTGACGGACTCAGGCAAAGCGCCGGAACAGGATGTTGACGCATCCCGCCCGGCTAACCAATCATCACTTACGGGAGTGAATCATGGCTGCGGAAAATTCTACGGCAAATCTCAACGGGCTTTTCAAATACCACGAGTATTTGTGGGGCGATCTTATTTGCGGCACAAAGGGCCAACTCCAAGTCATAGGAATTGGGGTTGGATTGGCCTTCCCTGGTGAGATTGGCGGACCGCAAAAAAAACTCAACACGGTTGATCCGCGTGGATTCAAGTGCGTAGTTAAACATGCTCGAGGCGAGGCAGACGGTCTCTTCGAAGCATGGATTACATTCCCAGAAAGGGAGCAATTATTTGGATTTAGCGACTGGGAGCCATTCGCTCCAGGAGTACAGCGCAAGGCAATGTACTGGACTGATGATTTCCTCGGCAGCGCTGATGATTTGGTGAGCGCCGGGCTAGTGCCAGCCGGATTTTTCCCGGGGCTTCCCGGTATGCGAAAAACCAGGGTTATCATACTTCCCGACGATTCTCTCTTCACGGGATCTCCAACAGCGAACTATGGCCGGCGCCCTGGCACCAAAAGAGTTGAAAAGGCATCCGGCGGAAAATATCACGTTGAAATCCGTATCCCCCATGATCTAGGTGAGTTGCGTGCCGAAGAATGTCGGCGGCGCGATGCACAATGGGCGGCGAAAATAATGGCGTTACCTCGCCCGCCGAGAGTTGATGGTCCGCTTCGCGCCACACGGAACCAAGAAGCTACCGCGAGCCGCTCGGCGCTTCGCCTGGTTTGGTCGAAACCTAGTTTTGCTCCGGGCTTCAACAGCCTACCACCCGGGCCATTTGCCAGATAGCCTGCTATAGAGGCGCTCGCCACCCTACGCCTGACCATTCAACCGGCCCTGGGTGGCGCCAAGCAAAAGAAGCAAAAGAGGAGAGCTCATGCAGGATACTGATGCTGAATGGCCGTCCGAGCTTTCGGTTCAACTTCGCCGCCAACTCGAAAAACTTGCTGAAACAGTAGCTCAAGCCAGGTCAATGCAAGACACCCTGTTGCACAGCAATATGAAGAAGGACGCAAAGGCCATTGCCACCGCCGCCGCGAAGTTGCTGGAAAAAGTTCGTGACTTTTCAAAAAATTACGAGGTGGCGAAGTACGAAAATTACCGCACATCGGCCATTGAGACCATCAATGACGACTTTGGCGGATTCAGCGACGATCATCTAAATCGCTGCAGAATGGGCATGGACGAATCTTTATTGCAGTGGCCCCTGCTCGGACTTAATAACTACATGCGGGTGCTCGCTGCCATACCCGGCAAAGCGGGCCCACGTAAAGCCAATCTGGAGCGTTACGCAGTAGAGGAAACCATCAAGATATTCAAGCGCGATGGCCTGCCAATTTCGTCTAGTGAAAATGGCCTATTGTTTCGCGCCTGCCGCGCCGTGCTAGCGCAATCCGGATTCGTTCCCCGCCGCAGCCGCATCATCGCCAAGCGCGGCGACGACCCCGATATAGACGAAGCGTTGAAGCATTACATACGTCAAATCAATGGTGCGAAAACCTAGCTAAAACCGGGCAGATTATCGCCGTGACGCGCTACCTGTCGTTTCCTAAACTCGCTGCATGCCTACTTTCTAAGGCGGAATGGAGCGATCATGGAAAAACACTTTTTAAGTCGCGAAGAAGCGGCGCAGTACCTTACTGAACGCGGCCTGAAAACCGCCAAGGGCACCCTGCAAAAATGGGTGACCACCGGAGGCGGCCCGGCATACCGCCGCTTCGGCAAGCGCGCCGTCTACCTGGTAGAAGATCTGAACGAATGGGCCGAGCGCAAACTGACCGCCCCTCGCCTTTCTTCGTCGGGGGTATGACATGGCCGGCCCCCAAGAACAAGCATACGACTCGATCTCCGAAATCGAGCGAAACCGCCTCGATGGTCTTCCTGCCCACGGATTTTTAGATATCGATGCGCTGGCCACATTGGCGTGCAATAACCTACCGGCGCGATCTTCTGCCGATGGCCGTGTTGTTACTTGGTACGAAATCTGTAGACGGGCAGCGGCCGCCATAAAAGACGATTCCACGTATGACAAATACGTGCTCGCTACCAGCGCTGAAAGCCGTCTCTACGATCAGAACGACCCGTTATTTGTTGCGCTGTTGGTTCTGATGAAAATGCAGGGTAAGTGTTCGTGGATCAGTGACATAGACCTGCTCCTTGGCTACATCGACGCTAAGAAGTGGCCCCGTGCAGTTGGACAGAAATTCGGTTTTCTTAGGTGATTTCTCTGCGGGTTAAGCCGCTGCGGCGAGCAGCGACGGGTTGAAGTAAGCCGTATCCGGGGTTAGCCCGTCAAGGGATGAATGCGGACGACGCCGATTGTAAAAATCGAAATAGCGAGCCAGTGCCTGCCTGACCTCGGAAACGGTTTCGTAGCCGTGCAGATATATTTCTTCGTACTTGACCGATTTCCAGAGGCGCTCAACGAAGACGTTATCCCGCCAACAACCTTTGCCATCCATGCTGACCTGAATCCTGAGCTCCTGAAGCAAGCCAATGAAGGCGGAGCTGGTGAATTGGCTGCCTTGGTCTGTGTTCATGATTTCCGGCTTGCCGTATTTCATGATGGCCTCTTCCAGCGCATCGACACAGGGATCGGCGGTCAGGCTGTTTGACAGGCGCCACGCCAGCACCCGGCGAGTGGCCCAGTCGAGCACGGCGCTCAGATAGACGAAGCCCCGGCGCATTGGAATGTAGGTGGTATCCATCGCCCAGACCTGGTTCGGACGGTCGATGCTGAGATTCCGCAGCAGATAGGGATAAATGCGGTGTGCCTGGTTGCGCCGGCTGGTGTTGGCTTTGCGGTAGATGGCCTGGATGTCGAGCTTCTTCATCAGCGTGCCGACATGCTTGCGACCGATCTCATGTCCTTCCAGCTTGAGCATGTCACGCAGCATCCGCGCCCCGGCGAAGGGATGCTCCAGGTGCAGTTCATCGATTCGCCGCATCAGCCGCAGGTCAACTTCGGGCGTTGGTTGCGGCAGGTAATAGACGGAGGAGCGAGAGAGTTCCAGCAATTGCGCCTGCCGCACGACAGGCAACTCGTGGTTCTTGTCGATCATCGTTTTGCGCTCGCATCGCCGATGCGACCGAGCGCGACGGCCAAAAAATCGATTTCCAGCGCCTGCTGGCCAATCTTTGCGTGCAAGTCTTTCAGATCTGGCGTTGCTGACTGCTTCTCGGCAGCCGTGGCGAAGACGCCGGAGGCGTTCTCCAGCAGTTGCGTCTTCCACTGGGTAATCTGGTTCGGATGAACATCAAACTTCTCCGCTAACGCGGCCAGCGTCTCATCGCCCTTGAGGGCGGCGATCGCCACTTTCGCCTTGAAGGTGGCTGTGTGGTTACGGCGGGGTCTTCTCATTGCTTCTGCTCCTTGGCAGGCGATTTACATCGCCCATTGAAGCAGAGAATTCACTTAACCGGATGTCCGGATTCGCGGAGCCACTTCTCTATTCGTCACCGGCAAAAGCGGGATGTTCTGCAGGATTGGCAATGACCAACGTTACCAATCTGGAAAAAGCCTCCGCCAAGCTGGCCGGCAAAGACAGGAAGAGCAACGCACCCGACGGCGCTACCTACGACGCCAATGGAAAACGCGTCATTCGCCACATACCCGGCGAACTACCGAGCATTCTGGATCAAGTCGAAACGGCCCTGAGCGAATCACCCGAGCAAAACGTCTACCGCTACGCCGGCCGGCTCGCCCGTGTCTATCAGGCCGAGGAGCCGGCCGACAAGAGTGTCAAGCGTCCGGCTGGGGCGATCATGGTGCACCCGGTCGAGTCGCCGCTACTAGCCGAGCTCGCGGGCCGCGCCGCAATCCACGAGAAGTTCGACGCCAGGTCATCGTCATACAAACCTTGCGACTGCCCTCGCCGCGTCGCCGATGCACTTCTGTCTCGTGGGCATTGGCCACAACTCCCCGACCTCGCTGGCTTCATTGAGGCGCCGACAATCACCGACGACAACCGCGTCATTGACGAGCCGGGCTACGATCCCGGCAGCGGTTTGTTCTGCGCCTTCGCCGCGATCCCCGGCTATGAAGCGCCGCCAGCGAAGCCGACCAAGGATGATGCCAAGCGAGCCGCCGGCAAGCTGGTTGATCTGGTCGCCAGCTTCCCGTTCGTCGATGCCACGGACCGCGCCGCGATCCTGGCCGGCATCCTGACCGCATTGCAGCGCCGCCTGCTTCCCGCCGCCCCTCTGGTCGCGATCACCGCGCCGACGCCAGGAACCGGCAAAACCTTGCTGTGTGAAATGCTGGCGATCATCGCCACGGCTCGCCGGGCTAGCGTCCTTTCTCTGGGCCACGACGACGCCGAAACTGAGAAGCGCCTGGCGGGTGTCTTCCTTGCCGGTGATGCGGTCATCTCGGTCGACAACATCGAGCGCCCGCTGAAGGGCGATCTGCTGTGTCAGGTGGCGACGCAGCAATTCGTTCGACTGCGCCCGCTTGGCGGGTCCGGGATGCTCAACGTACCAACGCATTCGCTACTCGTGGCTACTGGCAACAACCTGGCCATCGTCGGCGATTTGAAGCGCCGGGTCATCATGGTTCGCCTTGACGCCAAGACCGAGCGCCCCGAGCATCGTGCATTCGACAATGACTTTTTGAAAGACATTGCCGCCCGCCGGGGCCTGATCATCACCTGGGGCCTGACCATCGTTTCCGCGTATCTTGCGGCCGGATCGCCGAGGATCGCCGGCCTGCACGGCTTTGGCGGATTCGAGCAATGGGATCACATGGTCAGGCGGCCGCTGGTCTGGCTCGACTTCCCCGACCCTCTCCTGACCTCAGAGGAGTTACGGGAGCAAGACCCCGACCTCGAAGCCACGCGCCTGCTCCTAGCTGCTTGGTACGAACTGTTCAAAGCAACGCGACAGACGGCCGCCGATGTGGTCGCCGCCGGTATGCAGGCATCACCGATGGGCTTCGATAAAGTGAACCCAGACCTCTATGATGCTTTGCAACTGGTGTGCAGCGAGAAGCCCAACGCCCGCAGACTTGGCTACTGGCTACGCGCCCACCGTGACCGCATTGTAGGCGGACTGGTATTGAAACATGCCGGCGCTGAAGGTCGTACCAAGACTGTCCGCTGGTTAGTAACTGCTGCGGGTGATGCGGGTCATTGCGGGTGATCTTCTCTTGGACGTGAAAAAGTGTCAGAGACAAAAATTATAAATGGGCCGAAAAGTTACCCGCAATGACCCGCATCACCCGCAAGCGGGGGCCCCTGTATGTTCGGGCGCACAAGGGTATCGCTGAGCTCGTGCCGCGTGTAAGTAGTTGATTTTAAAGTAAATGAACAGATGACATTGACCGTGACAAGATGACAGACACGCACAACTCTCAGGAAAAAATTCCGGAATCCGGGCGCTTGTCACTTCCGTTTGACCCTGCCGATCTGGCTCAAGGCATCCGGGTACGACCTGCGCAATTTGCCCGGATGTGCAACGTCAGCCGGCAAACAGCCAGCCAGTGGGTCAAGCGCGGCTTGGTTCAGCTCTTTCCTGACGGTACGCTTGATCCGGCGCAAGCGGCGAAGCGGGTAATTCAGAACACCGACCCCGCCAGGCTACGGGCTCGCATCTTCTCTGATTTAACGAAAACGGTCGACGACTGGAAACGCGAGGCGAAGGCTGCCAAGGCGGAACTGCTGCAAGCCAAGGAGCGTATCCAGTACCTGGAAGGCCGCCTGCGTGAAGATGAGCTGATCGAGAAACTGTTCCTGGTGGAACTGGAGGCGGCTGCCTCCGAGATCGCAGCCGCCGCTCCCGATACCGTTCCCGGCTTGCTGGAGAAAATTCTGGACGATTGCATTACTCGAGCGGGTGAACAACTTCAAGCCGCCGGTCAGTCGCCATCATAGCGGCCGGCAATGCCGGCATCCGGCTCTGGCGCGGAGTGATCGTGGAACCAGTCGTTCGATCAACTTGAGCCTAACCCCCCCGGCGCCTGACGACACCCGAAAGGGAGGGGGGAGCACCGCCCAAAGCCAATCAATCCGCTTGAAATCCACCCACAGGCGGAGAAATTCCACGAAACCCAGAATTAGCGGGTCACTCAACGAGAGGCCTACTGATGAACCTTCCCAACCTCATTCCGGATGTTGACCAGACCCCCTTAGGTCTGTGTCGGCTGTCATCTGCTGCCAACCTGGCAAAACTTTCCCCCGAGCTGTTCGAACAGGGAATCGAAGACGGCGCCATTCCTTTGGAATTGATCCGCATCGGCAAACGCTTCAAGTACGTGCGTTCGACCGACCTTGCCGCCTGGCTGTCTGGCAAACCTACCCGCTGATTTTTGGAGAACTGAACCATGAACGATATTTTTGGCAGCGACCTGTTTACCGCCGAATCCCTGACCGCCGCAATCAATAAGGCCCCCTACGTGCCCGGCCAGATCGCAGCCCTGAAACTCTTCGCTGAGCGCGGCATTGCCACGACCAAGGCGGCCATCGAACTCAAGAACAACACACTGACCCTGGTTCCCAATATCGGGCGCGGCGCACCGGCGCCGGTATTCACCCCCGGCAAACGCGAAGGCGTGAGCTTTGAATGCGCCCACCTGATCCAGCGCTCGACCCTGTTGGCCGACTCCATTCAGGATGTGCGCGAGTTTGGCAGCACGGAGCTGAAATCCCTGGAAACCTCGCTGAACGACGATCACCTGATGCCGATGCGCCAGAATATCGAAGCCACCATCGAATATCACCGTGTTGGCGCCATCAAGGGGCAGATTCTCGACGCCTCCGGCGCCGTGCTGATCGATCTGTTCAGTGAATTCGGAGTTTCCCAGCAGACGACCGATTTCGAACTGGATGTGTCGACCGTCAAGGTACAGGCCAAGGTAATGGCCGCCAAACGGCTGGCTGAAGATGCCCTGGGTGCCCTCAAGCCGACCGGCTGGATCGCGCTGTGCTCCCCTGGCTTCCTGGACGCCATGATGGGCCATTCTTCCGTCGAAAACTTCGCCGCCGGCTGGACAGCAGCCAGCATGTTGCGCGACGACGTGCGCGATTCGGTGAATATCGGCGGCGTCCAATTCACCGAGTATCGCGGGCGCTACAACGGCACTGACTTCATTCCGGCCGGCGAGGCCTACCTGGTTCCCGTGGGCGTGCCGGGCCTGTTCATCACCCGTTTTGCACCGGCCGATTATGCTGAGGCGGTCAATACCGAAGGGTTGCCGATTTACTCGAAATCGCACCTGCTGCCGTTCAACCGGGGCGCGATGCTGGAAGCCCAGTCGAACCCGGTCAACCTCTGCACGCTGCCGCGTACGGTCATCAAACTGACCGCCTGATGGTTGATGGTTGATGGTTGATGGTTGATGGTTGATGGTTGATGGTTGATGGTTGATGGTTGATGGTTGATGGTTGATGGTTGATGGCTGATGGTTGATGGTTGATGGCTGATGGCTGATGGCTGATGGCTGATGGCTGATGGCTGATGGCTGATGGCTGATGGCTGATGGCTGATGGCTGATGGCGCTGCGACCGGCTCAACCGTGAGCCGGTTCCCTTCCTCCCCTGGAGAATTTCAATGAAAAAACACTGGTTCGAGCTGAAGGCCGGCGCTGAACAGCCGGCGGAAATCAGCATTTACGATGACATTGGCGCCTATGGCGTTTCGGCCAAGGATTTCATCGCGGCCCTGAACGGTATTACCGCGCCGGTCATTCACCTGAGCATCAATTCACCGGGCGGCGCCGTGTTCGACGCCCTGGCGATGTACAACGCCTTGCGGCAGCACCCGGCAGAGATCCTGGTCGACGTGATGGGCGTTGCTGCGTCTGCAGCGTCCCTGGTGGCCATGGCCGGCGACAAGATTATGATGCCGGAGAACGCCTTCATGATGATTCACAATCCGTGGAGCGTAGCTACCGGAAATGCCGCAGACCTGCGTGAGCTGGCCGACACCATGGACAAGATCGGCGAATCACTGACGTCGATCTACAGCAACCGTAGCGGGCAGTCGGCCGACAAGATCAAGACCCTGCTCGACGCCGAAACCTGGCTATCGGCGCAGGAAGCAGTCGACTTGGGCTTTGCCGACGAAATCAGCGCAACCATGCCGATAGCGGCTCGCTTCGATCTGGAACGAATGCCCGATGCAGTGCGGGCGATCTGGGGCAAGACATCATCGGTGCCGATCCCGCCGGAAGCGGCACCGACTACCCTGACCGGCCGGATCAAGGCTATCGAGAATGCCCTGGTCGATTTCGCCAAGGCCCGTGGCGTTTCGCTGTCCCCCAAGGTGCCCCTGCAGCCCACTGAATACGCACTCAATGCGGCGGCGATCTGCGAGGCGGCCAAGCTCCCCGATCTGATTGATACGGTCATCGAATCGAAGGTGCCGCTGGCTGTTTTACGTCAGATGCTGCAGAACTATCGCGCCTCAAGTGATCTGGCCATTGAGGTCAGCAACATCCTTCCCCAGTCGGGCAACGGCAGCATGGCCAGCCAGATTTGGGCGCAGCGCCAGGGGCAGGCATGAACGCCGATAAGCTGCTGATGCTCCTGGACAAGCACCGGGACCGGCAGGCAGCCTATCGGCTGCTGACCGCGCGTTATCGCGGAGCCGCCAAGGAGGTGGCAAAGATCGAGGCCGGTCTGACCGCCGAGGTCGAGGATTTGGCCGAAAGCATCGTCACCATGCCGACCGAGGCGCTGGCTCGGGTGACGCCGGAAGAGCTCGCCGCAGCCGGCATTTCCGATGCCCATCACAAGCGCCTGCTGGCGGCCCGGCGTCTGGCTGAGCGCCTGCGCCTTGAGACCGAGGCGCAGGCCGACGAACTCAAGCAGAGCCAGGCCTTGACCGAGCGCCTGGTGGAATACGCCAGCCAGCGCGGCGAACTGGTGCATCTGTGAGGAACGACATGGAAAAGATCAATCAACTGCGTGTGCAGATCGCCGGTTTGAAGGCCGAACGGCTGACCATCCTACGCCAGGGACGTAACCGGGAGGAGGTGCGGGGCTGCATCGATGCCTGGCTATCGGCTGCCGAGCAGCAGGGCCGCGATGCGCTGCAGATCGCCTGCGAGCGCGCCCTGGCTGGGCAAGCCTTCACCCCCTGCCATGTCCATGGCAATGCGGCCGTATTTGAAGCACCCGGCGCGGCGCCGCTTTCGCTGGATATGGGGCCGCTGCTGCTTGCCATCCTGGGCAAGAGCGCCGTCAAGAAAGCACTGAGCGGCATGGTCGATGCGCTGCCGGAGGGTTTGTCACCCCAAGATAAGGTGAAGCGCCTGAAAACTATCGAGGATGAACTTTACAGCCTGGAGGTAGCAGAAGAGGCGGCAATCGTCGATGCTGAGCTGGCCGGAGAAAGCGTCCTGCGCCGGCCTGATGCCCGCCCGGAGATCATCCTGGCGTAACCCGTTCGCTACGGTCAGACTCTCACAACCGCGAGGCCGGGGACATGTCCAATGTCGGCATAGTCTGACCGTAGCCCCTTCAAGCCGTCATCAGTTTCCGGTATCCGCGAGGCCCGGGGGTTACCAGACCTTCACCGACTGATGGCGGCCACTCATTCGCTGCCAGACGCTTAAAAATGCCCACAGGCAGCGCGTTGAGCCGTCTTGCAGCATGGCGGCATGCAAACGATGTTCCTCAAGATCAGCGACGCCATCGGACCACTTCCTGCCATGGTGTTTTGTGCGTTTGCATCAGCCAAGAAAACATTTTATGTACCCGAAAGCTATATCCCGGGCCACGTGCTTGAGCGGCTGCTTGGCGAGGATGCTTTCCTGGGCATGATCGCCAATTTTGGCGGTGAGACGATCATGGCCCCCGGCATGCGCCTGGATGAGGTTCGAAACCTTGGCATTGTCTATACCTTGACCAAGCGCGGCCTGAGTGCGCAGGAAATCGAAAGCCAGACAGGGCTGCAATATCGAAATATCAAGCTGTTGCAGCAGCGAATCAAGAGCGATCGGCCGTTGACCGAATTGGCGGCAGCCAGCTTGAAGCCGAGCAGCCGCTTAGCGATCAATGGGCAAATTTCAGGCAAAACAGCCGTTATCGATTTGACATCCAAGTTGGCAACACCCATGCTTTGATTGTTGGCATCTGCAAAGGATTCGTCGTGAAACTGCTTCGTTTTGGCTGGTTGTGCTGGCTGATTGCAGCGATGCTTTTCTTCTCTGGGACGAAAGGCACCGGATGGCTGATTTTGCTATTCGTGATCGCCGGATTCGGCGTCAGTCTGGCCGTGGCAAGCCGGACCATGCGTTCAAATCCATGAAAATCGTTCTTGCCACCATAACGGTGCTACCTGCACTGTTCAGCAACCCGCTCGGGGCTGTATTGGCCATCCCGGTCGTATGGGCAATCCTTTGGATCGTCGACGGCATATTGTCATGATGTGCATCGTCTGGCGTCACCACCAATAGGCGCCCCCTGCTTACCATGTGCTTACCAGAAATCCAGAAAGCAAAAAGGCCATCCGTTTTGATGGCCTAATTACTTGTTTCTTCAATGTTTTTTGGGGCGACTGATGGGGCTCGAACCCACGACAACCGGAATCACAATCCGGGACTCTACCAACTGAGCTACAGCCGCCGCTGAAGAAGGCGCGCATTGTACGAAGTTCCGCGGGCTCTGTCTACAGCCAAACGTTCTCTCAATACAAAGATCCTCGCGGCAAGGGAGAAGCATCCGACAGCGAAGCTCCCGTGATATTATTGTCAGCTTTATTTTTTCGGCTCTGTCGTCACAAGGAACTCTCATGGAAGCAACTACTGCACAAGCTAACGAACTTGAACGCCGCGTCGATCTCTCCATCGCTATTGCCGATGTTGAGAAGGAAATGGAACAGCGCCTGAAGCGCATGGGCAAGAACATGAAGGTGCCTGGCTTCCGCCCGGGCAAGGTACCGTTCAACATCGTCAAGCAGCAGCACGGCGACCAGGCACGGCACGAAGTACTGTCCGAGGAACTCGACCGCGTTTTCGGCGAAACCGTCACCGAAAAAAAGATGCGCGTTGCCGGTTACCCACGCATTGAGCCGAAGACCACCGAAAGCACCACCCACATCGAGTTTTCGGCCATTTTCGAGGTCTATCCGGAATTTACGCCTGGCGACCTGTCGACCGCAGAAGTCGAACGTCCGATCCTCGAAGTCAGCGCCGCTGAAGTCGACAAGACCCTCGACATTCTGCGCAAGCAACGCGTTTCCTATGAAGATGCCGACCGCGCTGCCGCCAAGGAAGACCGCGTCGTCATCGACTTTTTGGGCAAGAAGGATGGCGTACCGTTCCAGGGCGGTCAGGCCAGCGATTACCCGTTCGTTCTCGGCCAGGGCATGATGCTGCCTGATTTCGAAAATGCCGTTGAAGGCGCCAAGACGGGTGAAACCAAGACGTTCGATTTGACCTTCCCGGCCGATTATCACGCCAAGGAACTGGCTGGCCAGACAGTCCAGTTTGACATCACCGTCAAGCAAGTTCAGGCCCCGGTTCTCCCGGAGCTTGATGCAGAATTCGCCACTGGCATGGGCATCGCCGATGGCGACGTGGCCAAAATGCGCGCTGAAATCGAAGCCAACCTGAAGCGCGAAGTTAAGCGTCGCATTGAAGGCAAGCTGAAAGACCAGGTCATGGAAGCCTTGATCAAGGCCAACCCGATCTCCGTACCGACCTCACTGGTCGATATGGAAATCCAGCGCCTAATGCAGGCTGCTCGCCAGGACATGGAACAGCGTGGCATGAAGATCAACGACATGCCTATCCAACCGGAATGGTTTGCAGACCAGGCCAAGCGCCGCGTCATTCTTGGTCTGATCCTTGCTGAAGTTGTAAAAACCGAAAAGCTCCATGCAACGCCGGAACAAGTTCGCGCAATGGTCGAAGAAAATGCCCAGAGCTACGAGCATCCGGAAGAAGTGATCCGTTGGTATTACGCTCAACCGCAGCGTCTTCAGGAAGTTGAAGGCGTCGCCATCGAAAACAACGTAGTTGCGTGGGTCCTGGGCAAGGCCAAGGTCACTGACAAGGCTGCTGTTTTTGATGAACTGATGGGTCAAAAACAGTAATCCTGACCTTGTCGCGAAAACGACAATCGTCTTGAACGTAACGAAACGGCAACACACAAGGGCTGACATGAATATCAACAACGCAAGCAACTGGGATCCACAGGCACTCGGCATGGTCCCGATGGTGGTAGAGCAGAGCGGCCGCGGCGAACGCGCGTACGACATCTATTCGCGCCTCCTCAAAGAGCGGGTGATTTTTCTTGTCGGCCCTGTCAACGACGTTACGGCCAATCTGGTCGTCGCCCAACTGTTGTTTCTTGAAGCCGAAAATCCGGACAAGGACATCTACTTCTACATCAACTCGCCGGGCGGCTCGGTGACTGCAGGGATGTCGATCTACGACACCATGCAGTTCATCAAGCCCGACGTGTCGACGCTGTGTATTGGTCAGGCCGCCTCAATGGGCGCGTTTCTGCTCAACGCCGGCGCCAAGGGAAAGCGTTTCGCCCTGCCCAACTCCCGCGTCATGATTCACCAGCCGCTCGGTGGATTCCAGGGCCAAGCCTCGGATATCGCCATCCACGCCAAGGAAATCCTGTCGATTCGTGATCGCCTCAATCGGATCATGGCCGAACACAGCGGCCAGCCGCTGGAACGCATTGAAAAAGATACTGACCGCGATAATTTCCTTTCGGCCGCAGAAGCAGCTGAATACGGCTTGATCGACAAGGTATTGTCCCGCCGCGACGCGGCCTGAACGGAGAGCTACAGATGACCAAAGGCACGCCGGAAAAACTGCTCTACTGCTCCTTCTGCGGCAAGAGCCAGCACGAAGTCAAAAAGCTTATCGCTGGCCCATCGGTATTCATCTGTGACGAGTGCATCGCACTCTGCAACGACATTATTCGCGACGAATTGCCTGAAGAGGCCGCCAAAGCCGGTCGTTCCGACCTGCCAACGCCGCGCGAAATCAGTTCCATTCTTGACCAGTACGTCATCGGACAGGAAGTTGCCAAGCGTATTCTTGCCGTGGCGGTGTACAACCATTACAAGCGTTTGCGCCATAGCGCCAAGAACGCTGGCGAGGTTGAGCTATCCAAGAGCAACATTCTGCTCATCGGCCCGACCGGTTCCGGAAAGACGCTACTCGCTCAGACGCTGGCCCGCCTGCTCAATGTGCCGTTCGTCATGGCAGATGCCACGACGCTGACCGAAGCTGGCTATGTCGGAGAGGACGTCGAGAACATCATCCAAAAGCTCCTGCAAAAGTGCGACTACGATGTTGAGAAGGCACAGCAAGGCATCGTCTACATTGACGAAATCGACAAGATTTCGCGCAAATCCGATAATCCGTCGATCACGCGAGATGTTTCCGGTGAAGGTGTGCAACAGGCGCTTCTCAAGCTCATTGAAGGCACCACCGCCTCGATTCCGCCCCAAGGCGGCCGCAAGCATCCGAACCAGGATTTTGTCCAGGTCGATACCACGAATATTCTCTTTATCTGTGGCGGTGCCTTTGCGGGCCTGGAAAAAGTCATCCAGAAACGCTCCGAAAAGGGCGGTATCGGCTTCGGCGCTGAAGTCAAGAGCAAGGATGACGGCAAGGCCGTTGGCAAAATTCTGCTCGAAACGGAACCCGAGGATCTGATCAAATTCGGCCTTATCCCCGAGCTGATCGGTCGACTGCCGGTAGTCGCCACACTGCAGGAACTGGAAGAAGACGCGCTGATCCAGATTCTGACTGAACCGAAGAATGCACTGGTCAAGCAATACCAGAAGCTGTTCGGCATGGAAGATGTTGAATTGGAGATTCGCTCAGGCGCCCTTTCCGCCATCGCCAAAAAGGCCCTGGAGCGCAAAACCGGGGCACGTGGACTTCGCTCGATCATGGAGCACGCACTCCTTGATACGATGTACGAACTCCCGGGCATGGAGAATGTCGAAAAAGTGGTGATCGATGAAAACATGATCACCGGCGACACTCCCCCCCTGCTCATTTACGCCGATCAGCCAAAGGTTTCCGGCTCCAACTGAGTCGGGACTTGAATTGCGGTTCCCCGCCCCCATCTGAGGGGCACATACCTATTTCAAAGGCATCGTAATGTCGAACCCCAACACGCTCCCGGAAACCGTTGAACTGCCGTTGCTGCCACTGCGCGATGTCGTGGTGTTTCCGCACATGGTCATTCCGCTCTTCGTCGGCCGCCCGAAATCCATCAAGGCGCTCGAAATGGCGATGGAAGCCGGCAAGAACATCCTGCTGGTAGCCCAGAAGTCGGCCGCCAAGGACGAACCGGAACCAGAAGACCTCTATCGCATCGGCTGCCTGGCCAACATCCTGCAGATGCTCAAGCTGCCCGACGGCACCGTCAAGGTGCTGGTCGAAGGCACTCAGCGTGCGCGAGTTGAAGCCATCGAGGTGCAGTCCTCCGTCTTCATGGCAACCGCCCTGCCCTTGACCCAACCCGGCGTTGAAGACCACGAAATCGAGGCCATGCGCCGCGCCGTGGTTGCCCAGTTCGACCAGTTCGTAAAGCTCAATAAAAAGATTCCGTCCGAGGTACTTTCCTCTATCGCTGGCATCGAAGATGCCGGACGTCTTGCAGACACGATCGCTGCGCACCTCCCGCTAAAGCTTGAGCAGAAGCAGGAAGTGCTGGAAATGGAAAGCATCCGTGATCGTATCGACCGCCTGCTTTCGCAACTCGAAGCCGAAATCGACATCCTGCAGGTTGAAAAGCGCATCCGCGGCCGCGTCAAGCGCCAGATGGAAAAGAGCCAGCGCGAGTACTACCTGAATGAGCAAGTCAAGGCTATCCAGAAGGAGCTCGGGGAAGGCGAAGAAGGTGCCGATCTCGAAGAACTGGACAAAAAGATCAAGGCCGCAGGCATGAGCAAGGAAGGCTTGGCCAAAGCCGAAGGCGAGTTGAAAAAACTGCGCCTGATGTCGCCGATGTCAGCTGAAGCTACGGTCGTCCGTAATTTCATCGAGACCCTGGTTGGCCTGCCGTGGCGCAAAAAGACACGCACCAGCAAGGATTTGCGCGAAGCCGAAAAGGTGCTTGATCTCGATCACTACGGGCTGGATAAGGTCAAGGAGCGCATTGTCGAATATCTCGCTGTGCAACAGCGCGTCGACAAGGTAAAGGCGCCAATTTTGTGTCTCGTCGGCCCCCCCGGTGTCGGCAAGACCTCGCTCGGCCAGTCCATCGCCAAGGCCACGAACCGCAAATTCGTGCGCATGGCGCTCGGCGGCGTTCGTGACGAAGCCGAAATTCGCGGTCATCGTCGTACCTACATCGGCTCCATGCCGGGCAAGATTCTGCAAAGCCTAACGAAAGTTGGCGTTCGCAATCCGCTTTTCCTCCTCGACGAAGTGGACAAGCTTGGCCAGGATTTCCGTGGTGACCCATCCTCTGCTCTGCTCGAAGTACTCGACCCGGAACAGAACCATACTTTCCAGGACCACTACGTTGAAGTCGACTTCGACCTCTCCGACGTCATGTTCGTGGCCACTGCCAACACTCTGAATATTCCGGCTCCGCTACTTGACCGAATGGAAGTCATTCGCCTGTCCGGTTATACAGAAGACGAGAAGGTCAATATTGCCATGCGCTATCTGCTACCCAAGCAGATCAAGAACAATGGTTTGAAAAAGACTGAAATCGCCGTGGCCGACAGTGCGGTGCGCGACATTGTCCGTTACTACACCCGCGAAGCTGGTGTCCGCGCGCTAGAGCGAGAAATCTCCAAGATTTGCCGCAAGGTCGTCAAAACCCTCGTCCTGAAGAAGCGCGACACGAAGCTTGCGGTCAACGCGAGAAATCTGGATAAATTCCTCGGTGTCCGCCGCTATAGCTACGGCATGGCTGAGAAAGAAAACCAGGTAGGTCAAGTCACCGGTCTGGCCTGGACGGAAGTTGGCGGGGAACTGCTTACCATCGAATGCGCCATCATGCCGGGCAAGGGCAACATTATCCGAACCGGTTCGTTGGGCGATGTCATGAAAGAGTCCGTTGAAGCAGCCCGCTCGGTCGTCCGGGCCCGCGCTCGTCGCCTCGGCATCAAGGACGAAGCATTCGAAAAAACCGACATCCACATCCACGTCCCGGAAGGTGCCACACCGAAGGATGGCCCGTCAGCAGGCGGAGCCATGACCACAGCGTTGGTATCGTCCTACACGGGCATTCCAGTTCGCTGTGATGTCTGCATGACCGGCGAAATCACCTTGCGCGGCGAAGTTCTACCGATCGGGGGCCTCAAGGAAAAGCTGCTCGCGGCCGTACGTGGCGGCCTGAAGGTCGCATTGATCCCTGAAGAGAACGTCAAAGACTTGACCGAAATTCCTGACAACATCAAAAACAAGATCGAAATCGTCCCGGTCAAATGGATCGATCAGGTTTTGGAGCGAGCGCTTGAACACATGCCGGAAGCACTTACTGAACCTGCAGTGGCCGACTCGACCGTACAAGCTGGCGGTGAGGGGGTTGCAGCAAAAACGGTGCTTACCCATTGATTCAGAAGGAGAGGATGCCAAAACAATACGTAACACATCCTTTCCAATCATCACCCCCTCGAAAACTGTCTGCAAATCCGCTTGACACACGGATTTCGGCGGAGCTATAAATCTGCCCTCAAAGCGTTTTCAACGTTTCAAATCAACTCTTTAGGGGACCTGAATGAACAAGACTGAACTGATCAATGCGATCGCCAACCAAGCTGACATTTCCAAGGCAGCTGCTGGCCGTGCACTTGACGCTGCTGTTGACGCCATCAAGGTCGCACTCAAAGGAGGCGATACGGTCAGCCTGATTGGCTTCGGTACATTTTATGTTGGCGAACGCGCTGCCCGCATCGGCCGAAATCCACGCACGGGGAAGACACTGCAGATCAAGGCTGCCAAATCACCGAAATTCCGAGCCGGCAAGAGCCTGAAGGACGCCTGCAACTAACATTGGCTAACGCGACAATCGTACAGAGATTAGCATTTCCTGCGAGGCGAGACCTCGATCTTTGGAGTGCCAACGCAGTTGCCAAACCACAGTTCATGCTAATCAAACCCGAAGTGTTGGAGCAAGTTGTTTAGGGCTCTTCGTCGTTTGACGACGGTAAAAAGGGATGACTGACATCCCTGAAACCGAGTATCTACCTGTGTTCTCTGAGGACGCAGATAGGCAAACGATATGGGAGCAGTCATCCCGGCTGGGATTTTGGGGTACGAGGGGCAAGTGATCAAGGAAGTTCGACATGACGAGGCGACAGGGAAGGTGAAGGTGATATGCCGGCGCGACCGTCGGCATCGGCCGGTCGATGCCAGGTGCGGACGTGCCGGTTCGGTCAATCGCTGGTTACGGCGAACGGTGCGCGATGTCCCACTGGGCGGTCGCCCCTGCGAGGTTGAGATTGAGTACGCGCAGGTCTTCCTGTCACCGTCGTGCGTGCGCACCGAAGCCGTGCCGTTTGTGGCGCCCGGCACGCGTGCGACCCGGCGCTTCGCCCGATTGGTGTCAGGACTGTGCCGGTACATGCCGATCGAGGCCGTGGCGCGGCACACGGGTTTATCCTGGCACTCAGTGAAGGCGCTCGATGCGGCCACGCTGACCGAGACGGTGGTGCCGCCGCGACCTGGCTTGCTGACCGACATTCGCTACTTGGGCGTTGATGAAGTGGCCCGCGCCAAGGGTCATGACTACGTGACCTTGGTCTATGACTTGACGCCGGGCGAGCACTGCGGACGCATCCTGTGGGTGAAAGAGGGGCGCGATGCGGCCACCTTGCTTGAGTTTCTCGATGCGCTTTCGCAGGAATGTGCAGACGGTATTGAAGCGGTGGCCATCGATATGGGCTTGGCTTATATCGCCGCCGTACAGAAGGGCTTGCCGTCCGCCGCCATCGTCTTCGACCGCTTCCACGTCATGCAGATGTTCAGCAAGGTGATCCGCGATTGTCGGCGGGCGCAGTTCAAGGAAGCGAAGAAACTCGACGACCTGACCGGTCAGCAGACCATCAAGGGAAGCCTGTGGCTGCTGCTGTCCAATCGCAACACACTCAAGGATTCCGACCAGAACCGACTCGACCAGTTGCTGACGCAGAACCAGCCGCTGGCAACGCTCTATGCCCTCAAAGAGCAATTGCAGCGGCTGTGGCATCAACCGATCTCGTCTGCCGACATGGCCGCCCGCCTTGATGACTGGTGTGGCCTGGCCACAGCCGCCAAAATCACTGGCTTGGCAAAATTCGTGAGGACTTTGCAGTCGCACCGCTCAGGCATTTGTGCCTACGCCGATCACCAGATCACGACGGCCCGACTTGAGGCCGGCAACGTATCCATTGGCCTGCTGCGCCGTCGGGCCCGTGGCTTTCGTGACACCGAATACCTCAAGCTCAAGATTTACCAACTCAACACGCCGGATACTCCCTCCTTCCTCTATGCCCATGTCCCCGTGCATCGGTCAGAAAAACAGATGTCCACCGTATGAAAACGACGAAGAGCCTTGTTTAGCGTGCAGCAATACGGGGGCAAACAAGCCCCCCAAACCCCGCCACACGGCGGGGTTTTTGTTTGATAATACTGCCATGACCTCCGCCGAAGCCGCTCACGATCTGGACAAAAAGGGAGAAGCGTTGAAAATTCAACGCTTTGAAATGTTGACAGACATCGCCAAAGAGCTTTCCGGCGAAGTTATTTTCCCGACCTATTTTGACGCTGTTCTGCGTCTTCGCAAGGTACTGCATGACCCAGAGCAAAGCATCGCCAACATTGCTCACGCGGTCTCCGTCGAGCCGCTGATTTCTGCCAAATTGCTCCATCTTGCCAACTCCGTGGTTTTCAACCCAGAAGGACGTGAGTTGGTTGACCTGAAGTCTGCTATTTTTAGACTCGGGCTCAATGCGGTACGTACTGCTGCGCTAAGCATCGTGATGACTCAGCTTATGCGCGCCAAGGGTATGGCCGAATTTTCCGAAATTACCCACTCGCTATGGGAGCATTCTGTCCAGACAGCTGCCGCGGCTAGTGTCATCGCACGCCAGATGCCCCACCAAAATGCTGATGAGGCCATGCTGGCTGGCCTGATTCACGATCTGGGTGCGTTTTACATGCTTTATCGTGCCACTCAGTACGAAGAATTGCGCCATCGCCCGGACAGCATCAAATATTTGATCGTACAGTGGCACGAAAGCATTGGTGTTTCCTTGCTAAACGCTTTGGGATTGCCCGAGGAAATTGTGGAGGCAACGGTCGATCATGATCACATGCGAGCAACGCCAACAAAGATCAGAAACCTGGCTGACATCATTTATGTCGCCAATATGCTCAGCGGCGGACACTTTGAATGGCTGATGCAGGATCAACCAGAATTACCGTTTGAACTGGCTTCAATTGAAGAAAAATACGGCCACCTTCGACCGGAAATTGAAGCACTGGCTGCAGAAATGCGCAGTAGCTTCACCTGAACGTTGGATCAGCCCTTGCGGCCATGGCCAGTCCTGACCTCAGTGGCAGCCAGAACCCCTCGAAGAATATTTATTTCATCCCTTTCCAGGCGTGCTCGTCCAAATAAACGGCGCAATTTTGGCAGCAAGCGCCCAGGTTGTTTCGGATTGAAAAACCCAGTCGCCGTCATTACAGATTCGAGATGAGCGTAAAGGCCCTCAATTTCATCATGCGTTGCTGCCGGTGATGAAAAAGGCGTAACGCCGGCGTCGACATGGGGCGGCCGCTCGGCAAATGCTGCCATTCGACAGTCATAGCAAAGCACTTGAACTGCCGATCCAAGATTCAGCGAACTGAAGTCCGGGTTTGTCGGAATGGTCACAGCCGCTTGGCAATGAAGAATTTCCTCATTGCTTAGACCAACCGTCTCATTTCCAAAAACCAAGGCTACATCGCCCCGCTCGGCCTCGGACAGAAGGCGCGCAACAGTTTCCCGCGGGGCGCCGAGAGCGGGCCCAATATCGCGCTGACGTGCCGAAAGGGCGACAACATATGAAGCGCCAACCAGCGCCTCGCTGAGCGATGAGGTAATGATCGCCCTTTGCAACAAGTCTACCGCACCGGTTGCCCTCGTATCAGCTTCCGGATCAGGAAACTGCTTGGGCTGAACAAGATACAAACTGGACAAACCCATCGTTTTCATGGCTCGTGCCGCAGCACCGATATTGCCGGGGTGACTCGTGCGGCAAAGTACGACTCTGATACGTGAAAGCAGGACTTCAGGGTTCATGGTGTAAAATTCATTCTTTAAATATATTTCGGGTGCTTTTTGCACCCGTCAGCTCTTTAAGCTCATGCATCCAACACTGAATATCGCCATCAAGGCAGCGCGCCGTGCTGGCCAAATCATTAATCGCGCCTCAAATGATCTGGACTTGCTCAAAGTCACGACCAAACAGCCCAACGACTTTGTGACAGAAGTTGACAAGGCAGCAGAAGCCGCAATTATCGAAACACTGAAAGATGCCTACCCAGGGTACGGCATTCTAGCAGAGGAGTCCGGCACGACCCCTGGCACAGGGAACGGAGATACCGAGTACCAGTGGATAATCGACCCACTCGATGGAACCACAAACTTCATCCATGGTATGCCGCAATATGCCGTATCCATCGCCTTGGCAAAGGGCGGAGTGATCGAACAAGCCGTTGTCTTCGACCCCAACCGCAACGAACTATTCACTGCCAGCAAAGGTGCCGGCGCCTTCCTGAATGAACGCCGTATTCGCGTTTCCAAGCGTACCAAGCTTCAGGACTCCTTGATCGGAACAGGGTTCCCTTATCGAATGTTCGACCACATCGACACATACATGGTGATTTTCAAGGAACTGGCTCAAAAGACAGCAGGCCAGCGCCGTCCGGGTGCTGCCTCGCTTGACTTGGCATACGTCGCCTGTGGCAGATACGACGGCTTCTGGGAGTTTGGCCTTTCGCCTTGGGACATGGCTGCCGGTGCCCTTCTCATCGCTGAAGCAGGCGGCCTGGTCAGCGACTTGCGCGGTGATGCAACCTACCTCGAGTCAGGCAATCTAGTTGCTGGCACCCCCAAGGTTTTTTCCCCGTTACTCAAGCTAATTCAAGACAAACTTCCTGAATCTGTTCGCGGCTAAAAAGCCACCCCACAAAAAAGCGCCCAAGGGCGCTTTTTTGTTATTCAGTGAAGCCAGAACCAAATATCTGAAGTTCCTACGAAATTCACATGACGGCTAGCGTAGCAAGTCTTCATTCGCCGAGATGCCTTTCCAGGCGCGCATCAGGATTGGCAAAATAACAATCGAGTGCTTCCTTCAGATTCTCTACAGCTTCGTCCCTGGTGAGTCCGTCGGTTGAAATTTCCAGTTCAATACACCGAGCCACGAAAATACCAGCCTCTAGATCTACTGTGAAATTTAGTTTTTCAGCCATAAAAGAATTGTCGAACTTAATTTTTGGTCAATTAGAAGACGCAAAATACAAAAAAGCGCCCGAAAAAGGCGCTTTTTGCATATTACTGGCGGAGGAGGCGGGATTCGAACCCGCGGTAGGGGATTACCCTACACACGCTTTCCAGGCGTGCGACTTAAACCACTCATCCACCCCTCCGGAAGCCGCGCATTGTAGCAGAACAACGGCCTTGGTCAAATAGACTTTCTTAGAAATGCGAGTCCTAGCCAAACTAGCAGAAGGATTACAAAGCTGAGCACACCTATGACGGTAGCACTTGCTGAAATGGGCAGAATATTTGCCACCACCCGACGGGGAGCTTTGGTGATCAGGTCAAATAACTGATAGATACGATTTTTCCCTCTATTTTGTCCTGCCAGGACGTACAGAAAGCTCTGCCCAAGCATGCATAGGCCGAGCATCTCGACGATCGATCTAACGGCACCAATTAAAAGCAAGGTCATGTCAGGCCTCCTTAATCGTCCTCGATACCGAATTCGGCATCAATTTTAATCATCTGTCGGTTGTACAACCAGATGATGATCAAATACAGAATCAGGGCACCTTGAGCTGCCATGTAAAAGCCGAGGGGAAAACCGAGAATGACGATCTCGTTGGCTGACTTGGCGAACCAAGTCAGTCCGAAAGTAATGAGTACCCAGAATACAAGCAAGGTGAAGGTCAGGCGCCTTGTTTTGCGCCAGTACTCATCTGCCGTAGCCATCACTGCCCTACTCCATTTCTGAAGCGGATAGTCTTGAGAAAGCTTGCAGCCCGTGGATCTGGCCGTGTAACGAGGCTCACTATTATGATTGTCAGGAAGCCAGCGAAGACACCAAACAAACCGCCCGAGGTGGATTGAACATGGAACCACGGATCCATATTGAAGCCGCTGATACCCAGGAAGGGAATGCTGTCGAATTCGACACGCATGATGTAATAGATGGAAAGAAGTATCCCGACAACCATGCCGGCAAGGGCTCCTGCGCGCGTCGCTCTTTCCCAGAAAATGCCGAGGACTAGCGCGGGAAAGAAAGCAGAACCGGCGATGGAAAATGCCCAGGCGACCATGGACAGAATGGTTCCAGGTTTTTGGGCAGCAACGGTAGCAGCCAATACGGCAACGACCAGTAGCATCGATTTTGAAATGACCAGTCGGAACTGAGTTGATGCGTCTGGTCTGATGATGCGGTAATAGACGTCATGGGAGAGCGCGCTGGTGATCGTCAACAACAGTCCGTCGGCTGTTGACAGGGCAGCTGCCAAACCGCCAGCTGCAACAAGACCGGAGACGACATAGGGCATGCCGGCAATTTCCGGCGTGGCCAAAACGATGACATCGGGATTCAGCGATAGCTCAGCCAATTGGAGAATGCCGTCGCCATTGATATCTTCAATGCCGACCAAACCTACCTTGGCCCACGCAGCAACCCAGCCGGGCAGTTTGGCGATCGGAATTTCTGCAAGATGCGACAGGACTTCATATTTTGCGAAGACTGCGTAAGCCGGCGCAGTGATATATAAAAGCAGGATAAACAGCAGCGACCAAAATACGGACTCTCGGGCCTGTCGCACCGTTGGCGTGGTGTAGTAGCGGGTCAGAACGTGGGGCAAGGCCGCAGTGCCGATGGTCAGGCAGAAGATCAGCGCCAGGAAATTGATGCGCAGGATATCCTGCTCCTCCACTGTTTCACCGGGAAATGCCTCACCGTGATGGATGGGCGCCTTGCTGCGGTCAACGGCCGAAAACATGGCATTTTCCCAACGCACCCGCGCCTGATCTGGATCATGAGGAAGGTCGCGGCGCTGCCTTTCGAGGATGACAATATCTTTCATCTGCGCGTCGCTGGCTTTGAGCTGATTGATCTGCGCCGACAACTGTTCGCGCTCGAAACTCAATGATGAAGGCAGCTGCATGATCTTCTGGGCATACAAATCGGCCCGTTCCCGATAGAGCTGACGGACCTCGATTTCCGCCGGGCTCTGGAAAAGCCGGTTTTCCAGGTCTGTAACCTGCTGTAGCACCTGTCCATAGACAAGCTGCGGCACAGGATTTCCTGTGACGTTATAGGAGAGGATGGCGACCGGGGTGACGTAGGCAACGATCAGGATCAGATATTGGGCGACCTGGGTCCAGGTCACAGCCCGCATGCCGCCCAGAAAAGAACAGACAAGGATACCGGCGAGGCCGACAAAGACGCCAATCTCGAATTGGAGGCTGACGAAACGGCTGGTAATGACGCCAACCCCATAAATTTGTGCCACTACGTAGACGAAGGACGCCAAAATGGCCGCGCCAACAGCAACCAGGCGAATAGCGTTTCCACCGTAACGGGCACCGAGAAAATCAGGAACAGTATATTGGCCAAAACGGCGCAGATACGGGGCGAGCAAGAGCGCAACCAGCACGAAGCCCCCGGTCCATCCGATGACGTAGGCCAATCCCTGAAAACCGGACAGGTAAAGCGTACCCGCCAGGCCAATGAAGGAGGCGGCGCTCATCCAGTCGGCGCCGGTTGCCATCCCGTTGAAGAATGCCGGAACACGCCGGCCGGCGACGTAGTACTCGGAAACATCGGTGGTCCGGCTGACGATGCCGATGACGGCGTACATCGAAATGGTAAAAAAGAGGAAGGAATAGCCGATCCAGCGTGGCGGCATCCCATGTTGCTCCAACACGGCGAGCGCCCCAATAAATGCCAGGAAGCTCCCCGTGTAATAGAGGTAATAGCGCTGTAGTTTGGTCAGTGCGCCCAACATCCGCTGGAGCTAGTGGTTTCGGCGAAGAAAACTGCTGGCTTGGGACTCGTCGATCAGCCGGGCTGCCGTATCGATCTGTTTGCCGACAGCCCGTACGGTCAGCATCTGGCAAATGCGGGCCAGCAGCAGCGTATTGACCATGGCATCGCGGCGACCGCTACCTGCATCGAGACCGAAGACATCAATCCAGTGATCAAGCGGCATGACCATATGCCCCTTCTCTTCAAACATCGATGGCAACAGCCAGGCAAGGTCGATCCATTGCGGCTGAAAGTCGACGCCCAGTCGCTCCTTGAATGCGCGCTGAAGAAAGCCGCCTACGTAGGGAATATGGTAGGTCACCAGTGGCGCCTTGGCGGCAAACAGCAAAAATGCCGTTAATTGCCGGTCGACCGCAGCACCTTCACCATCCAGCGTTGAAAAATTCGCGTAAAAGGTTTCGTCAGGCTGGATAGCACCTTTCCAGATCGTGCTTGCAGCAATGCCAAGCAACTGGTCGCTATCGGGGTTCGAGCCGCTACTGACGATATCCACCACCACGTAGCGGGTGTGAAAATGCAGATCGTCAAGCGCCGGCGCAGGACTGGCACGCCATACTTCAAGCGAAGCTCGCACATCATCGGGAAGACTGGTCGGTGCGCCGCCCCGAAACAGGAATTTTTTCAGGCCGAGCATGATCATTGCACCTGGTAATCAAGTTTGAGGCGAGTCTGTATCTTGCGGGCCTGGCGGAAGGACTCCTTCAGGATGCGCCGATCCAGTTCGTTCAGGGTATCCGGATCGATCAGGTTATCCCCCTGCGTGCCCGGTTCGCCTTCGAGATACTGATGTTGCAGGCGAAGCAACTGGATGAAATTCAAGCCTTCCAGCACGGCATTGATTTCATCACTGCGGATAGACAGGCGCTGGGCCGCGAGCCGCAGGCGCTGAATCGAGTTGGTGTTGTGCACGCCGCTGGCCATTGCGTAGATCCGCGCCACATCAACAAAAATTCGCGATCCGTATTTCTTCAGATCGATTTTGCCCGGATGGCCGGGTTCGAGATCGGTCAGGAAATCGCGGATCTTGCCGAGCGGCGGCTCAACGTCAAGGGCATTCTTTGCCATGGCACGCAGGAACATCGGATTGGCCGTGGTTTGTGCCAGCAGGTGCCGGCGCATGGCATCGGCGAGTTCGGCCTGGCCAAACAATGCCCGGAAATCGAAGAAAATGGTGGCATTCAGCAAGGCATCGGGCTGAGGCATCCGGATCCAGTTGGAAAACTGTTCTTTCCACTCGGTCAGCGTCAGACACCATTGCGGATTGCTCGCCATGATGTTGCCTTTGCAGAGCGGGAAGCCGACGCGATCGAGATCATTGTTGACGTCACGGGCGTAAGCCAAAAAGCGTTGTTTCAATGCGTCGACCGAAGCACCCTCGGGCGGAGCGAAAACGATGCCATTATCCTGGTCGGTACTGAAGGTCTGCTCGTCTCGCCCCTCTGAGCCAAAGGCCAGCCAGGCCCATTCGATACCGTCGAAATTATGGTTTTCGAGATTGAGCTGGATGACCCGACGCGTCAGCGCATCGTTCAACGCAGAGATGAATTGCGTCAGTTGCTCGGCGCCGACACCTTGGGCCAGCATGTTGAACGAAAGCTGGCGAACATCCGCGGCCGCCTGCTGCAGCGCCTCGACATCGCTCGCACTGTCGATGGACTGGCGAATCTGGCGCAGGCCAACGCGCTGTAGCGAAAAGAGATCCCGCTCGGAGACGACTCCGGTCAGCTTGCCTTCAGCGTCCGTGACCAGCACGTGGCGAATACCGTGCGTCGCCATGGCGAACATCGCGTCGTAGGCCGTGGCATGCTCTTCGATCATGAATGGGTTGGGTGACATCGCCTGAACAATCGGCGTGGTCAGTGGCAAGTCGGCCAGCACCACGCGATCCAGCAAATCCGTACGGGTAAACACACCCACCGCCTTGCGGTCCTCTCCGGCGACGACCAGTGAACCGACGCCGGCCTTCGACATCGTTTCCAGCGCAGCACGAACCGGTGTTTCGGGCAGAACGGTGACCGGCGAACGCGATCCGATGCCGGCGAGCGGCGAGTTCAGTGTCTGCTGCTCGCTGGCACGCTGCGAAAACTGGAGTTGCAGCTGACGGCGCGACTGATCAAGCAGGCTGGCAATATAGCGCGTGCAAAACAGGTTGAATTCCGGGCTGGAGGTCATCAGCGCCAGAAAATCTTCAGCTGGCAGCTGATAGCAGAACGTATCTTCGACGGCCAGATAGACGTTGGTCGATGGGCGCCCGGCAGTGACCGAGCCAATCGGAAAACTCTCCCCTGCCCCCAGGCTGAGGATGGAATATTCTGTGACGGCCACTTCGCCTGACTGGCGAGCCTGCACCTTGCCCGATTCGATCAGATAAAAGAAGCGGACCTTGCCGGAATCAGGCCCGACAATCTCGCTACCGGCCGCGTAAAAAACGATCTGGGCCTTCTCGGCAAAGCGTTGCAGCGCATCCGGCTGCATTTTATTGAATGGCGCGTGCTTGCGCAGGAAGGCCTGCGTATTGCTGGCCATGCGGGAGCGCCCGTCCTCACGTAGCGTCATTTCAACCTGACCGACGACCATTTCCTGCCCTGTTTGCTGTTGCGTAGTCACGACAACCTCATATTTTTAGAGTGCATAGTTTAACTTGAGACGTTGTTGCAGACGTTTCGCCTGCTTGAGCGCCTCACGCAAGATGGCCCGATCGATGTCATTCAATGCGGCAGGTTTCAGGCCATACCCCGCCACTTCGCCATTGGCTGACGCTTCAATTTGCTGACTCAGCCGCAATCTCAAAATTTGCGAAAAAGCGGCGTTGACCGCAGCAATCTCGCCCGCCTGCAAACCTATCGCCGCCCCTGCTTCACGTAGCCGCTCAGTGGTATTTACCGCCCTCACGCCGCTGGTCAATGCAAAAATGCGGGCCGCATCTACAAAAATTCGGCTGCCATATTTTTTCATGTCGATCGACGCGTCGTCGTCGACCACCACTTCGCCACGGAAACTGAGCGGCACTTCCGCTGCCAGCGCATTGGCTGCCATCAGGTGCTGAAACGATGGCGTCGCAACCGTCAGCGACAATAGCAGCGTACGCAATTGCTCGCCCAAGGCGAGTTCGCCAAACAACGGCTGGAGATCAAAGAAAATACTGGCGTTGAGCAAGGCCACCGGCTCCGGGCGGCGCACCCAGTTAATGAACCGCTCCCGCCACTCATCAAGCGACAAACACCATTCGGGATTTCCAGCCATGATCTTGCCACTGCACAGAGCGAAGCCACATTCGGCAAGGTGCTGATTGACCTCCTGGGCAAAGGGCAGGAAGAGCTGACGCATGGCAGCCGCTTCCTGCACGCTGGTCGCATTGAAGATCAGGCCATTGTCCTGATCGGTCAAAAATGTCTGCTCGTGGCGCCCTTCTGAACCCAGCGCGAGCCAGCACCAGGCAACCGGTGGCAAGTGATGGCGACGGGCCGTCAGTTGAACAATTTTTGCCGTCAGCAGATCGTTGAAGGCGGAAATGAGACGGGAGGCAACAGCGCCATCCAGGCCATTGCCAGCTGCAAGCAGCAAGCACTCGCGCAGGCGCCCTGCCAGAGCGGGCGCGCCATCGAGTTCGGCCAACGCATCGAGTTCTGATGACAGTTCGAGTTGCTGTCGGCAAGGCAGCATGAAGTCGGGGATCACGGTGTACTCAGTATTTCACTCGGGCAAAATAGGTTTTTTCGGCCGCTTCGAGTGCCTGCCGGACGGTAACGATGCCCTGATCCTCCAGCAGCTTGACGAGTTTCAGGAAGACTTCGCCGGTCGCCAACGCATCCTCCAGCGCATTGTGGCGCTTGCCAATCGCAATCCCCAGGCGCTCAAGAATGACATCCAGCTTGTGCGATTCCTGGTTGGGATGGACGACAGCCGATAGCAGCAACGTATCGAGCACCGGCTGGGTAAAGCGGATGCCGGTACGCTCCTCCTTGAGTTGCAGGAAGCGCATGTCAAAAGCAGCGTTGTGGGCGATCAGCACGGTGTCTTCGCAGAATTCGTGGAAGGCTGGCAGAACGACATCGATATTGGGCTGGCCGCGCACCATGTCTTCGGTGATGCCGTGGATCGGGATGGATTCCGGCTTCAGCGGCCGCTCGGGGTCGACGATCTGGTTGAATGTTTCCTGACGGAGCAAGCGGTTGTTGACGATGCGGGCGGCACCCACCTGAATGATCTCGTCGCCATTGGACGGCTCCAGACCGGTTGTTTCGGTGTCGAAGACGGTGTAGGTCAGTTCGGACAATTTGCGATCAAGGTCGATGGATTTGTCTTCAAATTTGAACAAATCGAAATCGTAGTATTCCGGTCGTCCCTTGCCACCGGTTCGCTCCTCCTGATCCGGCTCGACTTCAGGCACTGCCACCGGCAGCACGAAACGGAAATAGGCTCGGTGCGCCGCCTTTTCGCGCTGATACCAGATTTCGCCGCCATGCCGGTCGATGACGTCACGCAGGGTCAGCGGGGAGGTTTCGCTGCCGATCTGCATCGTCTCCATTTCCCACGTGTAAAAAGTCTCGGAAGACATCGCCGCCCCTGCCCAGATCAGGTCGAGATAAGCCAGATTTCCTGCCGACGTCAGGCGGAATCGCAGTTCGCGCGGCTCGTAGTGATCCTGCAATTTGGATGCGAGACAAACCAGCGCGAAGACCAGCGCGTAACTGTCCGCCTTGATCCACAGTGCGTCATCAAGTTCTTCAGTTTTCGTCGACAACTTCAGTTTGTCGTCGATGCGGCGCTGAGCGGCCGCGATGACGTCGATGCCAAGAATGTCTTCCAGCGGCCAGCGCGTCTTCATCGAGTCGGAGAATTCGCCCATCGTCTCGTCGAGACTATGGCTCATCTTGGCCGCTTCATCATCGACCACCTTGACGAAGCGCTCGCGCAGTTCCGGTTCCATGTCGGGATAGTCGATCAGATTGGCGACGGCCGCGCGAATGTTGCCAATGGTCGAACGGCTTCCTTCGGTCAGCGAATGCAGCACCTGATCGCGACGCGCTTCCTGCTCGATGCTGCGGGTAATGTTTTCGACCGTAAGCACATAGCCGGACATCGCTGCCTCTCCCTCCTCGCCCGATGCAGCAAGAACAGGCACCATCTGGGCGCGCAACAACTGGCCGCCGCGCGTCGTCGTGATGAAATTGGAGATCGCCGTCTTGCCTGCCGACAGCCGTTGCCGGATGACTTCCTGGGCATGCTCGACCTGGCTCTTTTCCAGAATCGAAAAAATGGAACGGCCCAGCCCGATCAGCGCACCACCGGCCACCGAGGTCGGCCCCTGCGACAGCGCCTTGAACTGCAATCGGGCGCGGTTGTTGTACAGCAGGATGCGGCCGTCCAGATTGCAGACCACCACAGCCTGCGCCAATTCGGACATCAAGGCGGCCAGCCGGTTTTTTTCCTCTTCGACCGAGGCCTTCGCCGTCGCAATCTGTGAGTCGACATCGTCCATCAGTGCATCGCGCTGCTGGGCCAGATCGTTAGCGGCCTGAGCCAGTTGCTGCACCTCCGGCGGACCTTCGATGCTGACGCGGAAATTGCGGTTGGCGCCGAGCATCAGGCGCAGCGTTTCGGCCATCCGCAACAGTCCTTCAACGTACTGCTTGAAGAGTTTGTGCAAGACACCGACACCGACCACGAAGCCGAACAAGGTCATCATTGTTCCCACCGGCAGGCGCGACAGAAGTAGCTCGGTGAGCATGGTGCGCTCAGCGTCCTTCATGTCCAGCCAGACGAGAAGCGAGGTAACAACGAACGGCCCGGTCATCAACAGACCGAGGACAATCACGGCAACGATGAAACGATGTTTAGCCTTCATGGCGCGCATCCCGACGAGTATTGATTCTGATTTTTTTGGCTGTTTTTGCCGTTGACCGTAAGGTCAGCGGTCGCTTTTGTAAGCGCTTAGAGAACCCCGCTCAGGCGACGCCGAGCATGGCTTTCACCTTGGCAAGCAGATCCTTGGTCGAAAAAGGCTTGGTCACGTAGGCATCCGCGCCGATGGCGAGTCCCTTGGCCACCTCCGTATCGCGCCCCTTGGCAGTCAGCATGACAATCTGCAAGCCAGCTCGCGCCGGGTCGGCGCGCAGCGCCTCGCAGACTTCGAAACCGGACTTTTTCGGCATCATCACGTCAAGCAAAACCAGATCCGGCTCGAAGCTAGCTGCTTTGGCCAGCGCCTCGTCACCATCACCGGCGACGGCTACGGTGAAGCCTTCCTTTTTCATCAGGAACTCGAGGGAAATAATGATGTTGGGCTCATCGTCAACAATCAGAATTTTCTTGCTCATGCGGTTTGTCTCCCTTTGTTATTCTTCCGGCGCCGGTAACGGCACCGTGAAAATGAAGTTTGCTCCGGCTCCGGGCTCGCTTTCAACCCACAGATTACCACCAAAATATTCAACAATCTGACGACTGATGGGCAACCCCAAACCGGTACCCTGTGGCTTATCTGTCATGGTGTTTCCACCCTGACGGAATTTCTCGAAAATGACACTGCATTCTTCCGCGGTCAACCCCGGGCCGTTGTCACGCACCTCTACGCGAACCAGCTCTGCCGTGCTGACGAGCGTGACCTGCACGCGACCGCTGCCGCCCGGCACAAACTTCACCGCGTTTGACAGCAAGTTGATCATCACCTGCGTCAGCCGGTCGCGGTCTGCCAGCACAACCGGGCCTTGGGCCGGGATATCACCCGCCAGCGTGACGCCCTTTTCTCGGAATAGCTGACCCAGCGATGCCATGGCCTCACGGACGATTTCACCGAGATCAACTTCGGCCGTCAGCCACTCGGCTCGTCCAGATTCCATCTTGGCCATATCCAGAATCTGATTGATCAGGCGAGTCAGACGCTCGGCTTCTCCAACGATGATGCCAAGGAAGCGGGTGCGGTCACTCAACTCGATGTCGGGGTCTTCATGCAACATTTCCGAGAGTGCCCGAATCGACGTCAATGGTGTCCGTAACTCGTGGGTCACCGTCGAAATGAAATCATCCTTCATGCGATCCAGTTCGCGCAGACGTTCATTGGCCTCCCGCAACTCCGTGGTCGCAGCCTCCAGTTCGCTCCGTTTTGCCTCCAGTTCATGGCTGTAGGCCCGCACCTGAGTCGCCTCATCGAGAATGTCGAGCACTTCCTCAAGCCCCAGGCTCTCCTCCTGCGCGACCGAAGCCACCATCACCCGGGCGCTGGCCGAGCCAATCGCTCCAGCCAGTTCAGCCTCGGCAAACTGAACAAAGTCGGCGTCTGCCGGCAAGCTGCGCCAGTTATCGGCCCCCCGTGAGCGCGCGTAAATGCCCAACTGCTGCTTCGCCCGTGCTACGCCGAGAAAGCGTTCTAGCAAGCCGAGCAACGCATCTGGCGACGCGTTGCCACGCCACAAGCGCGCCTCGGCATTGCGTGAATCAAACCGGAAAACATCGACAAAACGCTCAGCCTGACTGGCTTCGACAGCATCCGGTTTTGAATTCAGAGACACCGCAATATAGCTGCCTATGTTGGCCAGCATGCTCCACCAAAGGCAATGTGAAATCTCGTCCAGACCAGTCAGCCCGAATAGCGCCTGCGCCTTCAACCAGCCCAGGCCGAACAAACCCTGATCAACGAACCCGCTCCCAATCCAGCCTGATTTGGCAAAAGAAGGCAGCAGCAAGGTGTAGAGCCAGATGACGAAACCGGCGAGCAGGCCAGCCACGGCGCCGGAACGTGTCCCCTGCTTCCAGTACATGCCGCCGAACATGGCAGGCGCAAACTGGGCGACGGCGGCAAATGAAATCAGGCCGATACCGACCAGCGCATAGGCTTCGCCGGCGGCGCGGAAATAGATGTAGCCGAGCAACAGGATCAGCGCGATCGCAGCGCGCCGGATGCCGATCAGCAAGCCGGAAAGGTCTTGTCGTTTTTCGACAAATTTTCCGGTTGACCGCAGCAATATGGGCATCACCAGATCGTTACAGACCATGGTCGACAAAGCGATCGTTTCAACAATCACCATGCCCGTCGCTGCCGACAATCCACCGATGAACGCAAGCAGCGCCAGCGCCTCGGCACCTCGGGCGAGCGGCAGCGTCAGCACAAAGGTATCCGGATTGATGCCCTGCCCGTCAAAATGCAGCAAGCCGCCGAGCGCCAGCGGTAATACGAAAATATTGATCAGTAGCAGATACAAAGGAAACAGCCAGACCGCGCGCTTGAGGTGCGACTCATCCACGTTCTCGACAACAATGATCTGGAACTGGCGCGGCAGGAAAATAATCGCCAACCCGGAGAGAATGATCAGGGCCGTCCACGTCCCCGCCCGCCCGGAATCCAGATGCAGCAAGCGTTCCATGTTGGCGCTGGCCGCCGCCTTCTGGAACAAGTCACCCAGGCCGCCGAACATGCCGTAGGTAACGAACAAGCCGACCGCCATGAACGCCACAAGCTTGACCACCGACTCGAAAGCCACCGCCGCCACCATGCCTTCGTGGCGCTCGGTGGCATCGAGATGGCGGGTGCCGAACAAGATTGAAAACAATGCCAGCACGACGGCAATCAGGAAGGTTGAATCCAGCCCCCAGACCTCCACGCTGCTGCCGGAATGTTCAAGCAGGACATCGACGCTGGCCGCCATAGCCTTCAGCTGCAGCGCGATGTAAGGAACGACGCCAATCACCGCAATCACCGTCACCATGCCAGCCAGCAACTGACTCTTGCCGTAACGCGACGCAATGAAATCGGCAATCGACGTGATGCGCTGCGCCTTGCTGATGCGGATCATCTTGATGATGACGCCGACGCAAAGCAGCATCAGTGTCGGGCCAATATAAATAGTCAGGAAAGATAGTCCGCCGGACGTCGCCCGGCCAACGCTGCCGTAGAAAGTCCATGAGGTGCAATAGACGGCCAGCGATAGCGCGTAAACATTGGCCGAAATGATCGATTTACCGGCGTCGGCGCGCGCATCGCCAAAACGCGCCACGGCAAACAACAGCCCAAGATAGGCCGTCGCCAGCAGCGCGATGAACCAACCGGACAGCATCTACTTGCCTCGCTCGGCGACCCATGCCGCCAACACGATCAATCCGGCCCAGACGCCGAACAGATAGAGATAGGTCGCGGGTATTCCGCCAAACGTGCCTCCAGGCAAGCTGAGCAGCGGGTAAGTCAGCATGGGCACGCCAAGCAGGCCAAGTGCAGCCAGCCGCTGGCGGGTCGGATTTGCTCTTTTCACAAGTCCATCCCAAAAATGAAAACGGCTGGCACGCCAAGCGTGCCAGCCGTTGTTGGCATATAGTCTGATGCG
The DNA here is from genome assembly GCA_907163225.1 of uncultured Rhodocyclaceae bacterium. GTDB lineage: Bacteria > Pseudomonadota > Gammaproteobacteria > Burkholderiales > Rhodocyclaceae > Azonexus. Next base: position 691,327 of record OU015322.1, read on the forward strand.
ACTACACGGGAGGCCACCTTATGGGCGACCATTGTCTCCTCCTTGCCTTTTAGTCGTTGGAGGCAGCGTGGCAAGCTCGCCACCTCCTGGCTCATGCTGGAACGAGCTTTTTTAGCCCTTCAGTTGTTCCAGAATAGCCGGATTTTCCAGCGTCGAGGTGTCTTGCGTCAGTTCCTCGCCCTTGGCCAGGCCGCGCAGCAGACGACGCATGATCTTGCCCGAACGGGTCTTCGGCAGGTTGTCACCGAAACGGATGTCCTTAGGCTTGGCGATCGGACCGATTTCCTTGCCAACCCAGTCGGACAGTTCCTTGATGATACGCTTGGCGTCGTCACCGGTCGGGCGGGAGCCCTTGAGCACGACGAAGGCGACGATGGCTTCACCGGTCAGGTCGTCCGGACGGCCGACAACGGCAGCCTCGGCAACCAGCGGATTGGCAACCAGCGCAGATTCGATTTCCATCGTACCCATGCGGTGACCGGAAACGTTCAGCACGTCGTCGATACGGCCGGTAATGGTGAAGTAACCGGTGTCCTTGTCGCGGATCGCGCCGTCGCCAGCCAGGTAGTACTTGCCCTGGAAGTCTTGCGGGTAGTACGACTTGACGAAGCGCTCGTCGTCGTTCCAGATCGTGCGGATCATCGACGGCCACGGCTTCTTGCAAACCAGAATGCCACCCTGACCCCACGGCAGATCGGCACCGGTCTCATCGACCACGGCGAACTGGATGCCCGGGAACGGCAGGGTGCAGGAACCTGGAACCAGCGGGGTTGCGCCCGGCAGCGGGGTGATCATGTGACCACCGGTTTCGGTTTGCCAGAAGGTATCAACGATCGGGCAACGGCCGCCGCCAACGTTTTCGTAGTACCACGTCCAGGCAGCCGGGTTGATCGGCTCGCCAACGGAACCGAGGATGCGCAGCGAAGACAGGTTGTAGCTCTTCGGATGGACAGCCGGGTTGGTGTCGGACGACTTGATCAGCGAACGGATGGCGGTCGGTGCGGTGTAGAAGATCGTTGCCTTGTGATCCTGGATCATCTTCCAGAAACGGCCGGCATCCGGGTAGGTCGGGACGCCTTCGAAAACGATTTCGGTCGCGCCGCAGGCCAGCGGGCCGTAGGTGATGTAGGTGTGACCGGTGACCCAGCCGATGTCGGCCGTACACCAGAAGACGTCCGACGGCTTGATGTCGAAGGTCCACTTCATGGTCATAATGGCGTGCAGCAGGTAGCCGCCGGTGGAGTGCTGAACACCCTTCGGCTTGCCGGTGGAGCCGGATGTGTAGAGCAGGAACAGCGGATGTTCGGCTTCGACCCATTCCGGTTCGCAAACGTCGGACTGGTTGGCAACAGCGTCGTGCAGCCAGGTGTCACGGCCGGCAACCATGTTGACGTCGCCGCCGGTGCGCTTGAAGACGATGACGTTCTTGACGGACTCGCAACCACCCATGGCGAAGGCTTCGTCAGCGATCGGCTTGAGCGGGATGGCCTTGCCACCGCGGTACTGGCCGTCGGAGGTAATCAGGGCAACAGCGCCGGCGTCGTTGATACGATCGCGCAGGGACTGAGCGGAGAAGCCGCCGAAGACGATGGAGTGGATGGCGCCGAGACGAGCACAAGCCTGCATGGCGCAGATGCCTTCGATGGTCATCGGCATGTAGATGACGACGCGATCACCCTTCTTGACGCCCATGCCGCGCAGGGCGTTGGCGAACTTGGCGACCTTGGAGAGCAGTTCCTTGTAAGTAACCTTGGTCACTTCGCCGTTGTCGGCTTCGAAGATGATGGCGACTTTTTCGCCCAGACCGGCTTCGACGTTACGATCGAGGCAGTTGTAAGAAACGTTCAGCTTGCCATCGGCAAACCACTTGAAAAACGGAGCCTTGGACTCATCCAGCGACTGGGTAAACGGCTGCTTCCACGTGATCATTTCACGGGCGCGCTTGGCCCAGAATTCCGGGTAATCGGCATCCGCTTCCGCGCACAGCGCCCGGTAGGCGTCCATCCCCGAAACCGCCGCGTTCTTGACCATTTCGTCAGACGGATAAATTAGCTGCACGGACTCATTCGACATATTCTTCTCCTCTGCGGTACTTCGCAATTTATGTTGAAACAACCGATTGGATCCCAGGCTTGACCCTGGAACTGTGTAAAGCCGCGCAAGCTGGAGAAACACCACCCTCCCCCGCCAGCGTTGAAGCGGCATTAGACGTCGATATTCTTACAAATGCCTTACTAAATCACGCTGCGGCGCAGCAATCAGGTGGCTCTGGAAGCGCGCTGGTCGCGTGATAAACTTCGAGTCCCATTTTCTTGAATCCCGTGATGAGCTCTCCAATCAAATACCTCGAGTCTTTTATCTTCGCCAGCCGCTGGATTCAGGCGCCGCTCTATGTCGGCCTGATCATTGCCCAAGTGGTGTATTGCTGGCTGTTCATGGTCGAACTGAGCCATCTCGTCCATAGCGCAATCGATGCAGCGCACATCTCCGAAGCCGATGTGATGCTGGCAGTACTGGGGCTCATTGACGTGGTGATGATTGCCAACCTGCTTATCATGGTTATCGTTGGCGGTTACGAAACCTTTGTATCCCGACTTGACCTGGAAGACCACCCGGACCAGCCGGAATGGCTCTCCCACGTCAATGCCGGCGTTCTCAAGATCAAGCTATCGACAGCCATCATCGGTATTTCGTCGATCCACCTGCTGAAGAGCTTCATCAATGCAAACAACCTGTCCGAGCACACGCTGATGTGGCAGGTGGTCATTCACGTCGTATTCCTGTTCTCCGCCCTGGCCATGGCGATGGTAGACAAAACCATGACCCAGACTCTCGCTCTGCAACATCAAAAACACCATTAATTCCGGAGTTGCGCATGACCGCCATCAAACAAGAAGATCTGATCCAGTCCGTCGCCGATGCATTCCAGTACATCAGCTACTACCACCCGCTGGACTACATCAAGGCCCTCGGTGAAGCCTACGAGCGCGAGGAAAGCCCCGCTGCCAAGGACGCCATCGCCCAGATCCTGACCAACTCGCGGATGTCCGCCGAAGGGCATCGCCCGATCTGCCAGGACACCGGCATCGGCATGGTCTTCATCAAGGTCGGCATGCAGGTCACCTGGCCGGATGCGACCATGAGCATCCAGCAGATGATCGACGAAGGCGTCCGTCGCGCCTACGGCAACCCGGACAATCCGCTGCGCGCCTCGGTGCTGGCCGACCCGGCCGGTGCCCGCAAGAACACCAAGGACAACACGCCGGCGGTCGTCCATTTCGAACTCGTACCCGGTCATCACGTCGAAGTGATCTGTGCCGCCAAGGGCGGCGGTTCGGAAGCCAAGTCCAAGTTCGCCATGCTCAACCCGTCCGACGACCTCGTCGATTGGGTGCTTCACAAGATTCCGGAAATGGGTGCTGGCTGGTGCCCGCCGGGCATCATCGGCATCGGCATCGGCGGCACGCCGGAAAAGGCCATGCTGCTGGCCAAGGAGTCGATCATGGCTCCGGTCGACATCCACGAACTAAAAGCGAAAGCAGCGACTGGCGCCAAGCTGACCCGTCCGGAAGAACTGCGTCTCGAACTGATGGAAAAGATCAACGCGCTGGGCGTTGGCGCTCAGGGCCTAGGCGGCCTGACCACCGTAAATGGCCAAGATGCTGACCGGGGCCCGCGATTGCCCGCGCCCCACAAAAGCTATTTTGGGCGGAATGTGGCCAGGGGGCGGAAAAAAGCGGGGCCGGTCGACTTACAAAAATCGAGGGTTATTACGGGAACCGGGCGATTTTCCGGGGTGCGTGACGAAGTCGTCGGCCCGCCCCGGCCGGACCGACCCAAACGCACCCGGATGGGACCAAGTTACCCCCGACATGCTGATGGAATGGAAAAAAGGGAAACGGCCCGCCCTGATCTTCGATGATCGGGCAAATCCGAGCCCGGGGCGGGGCCGCGTCGATATCGAGGCGAGTCAAGGGAAAACAAAGTCGGCGCATACATTGATTGGCCGTAGGGGGGGCGCTAACAGGGTCGCAAAGGCGATATTCTATTTCCACACTTTTCAATTTTCCCACCCAAACAATTACCCTTTTTTTTTTTTTTTTTTTCCAATTTTATATTATAATTCAAAGGAACTTTGGGATTTTTTTTTTAATTTTTCAAGTTTCATTGTCCCCAATACACCACACAAACAGGTATTTATATTTATTCCCCCCAAGAGGACCCTACATATTAACCCCTTTTCCAAAGACGCCCAAGGTTCGGTCGAGCTTTTGCTGACCTGGGCATGGAAGCGATCTACGAGTTCGATGTCGAGAACATGCCGGTTACCGTCGCCGTTGATTCCTCGGGCATCAGCGTGCATGAAACCGGCCCGAAAGAATGGCAAATCAAGATCGGCAAGATTCCAGTGACAGCCTGATTGTTCAGTGACTCCACCAAACCCGGCCCTGCCGGGTTTTTTTCTGGATTGAATCCGCCACCTCGTGGATCTGTGCATTAGCCTTCGCAGCCCCCCTCAAAAGCCCGGTACGTAGGAAACCCTGTCCGAAACCATGTTCCGCAAATTCCGCATCCTGATCCTGCTCGTTGTCCTCGCTTCTGTCGGCCTCAGCGCATGGCGCAGTAATTCACGCTTGACCGCCTGGGAACACAGTATCCATGTCGCGATCTACCCGATTGCCGGAGATACCTCACCGGCCACCGCAGCCTACATCCGGGCTTTGAACAGCGACAGCTTTGCGGATATCGCCGAGTGGATGCAGGCACAGACCGACAAGAATGGGAGCTCCGTACTCCAACCAATCGTCCTCAACGTCGCGCCGCCGCTTGCCGATGCACCGCCGTTGCCGCCAGGCCAGGCAAGCGCACTGGATGCGATTGTGTGGACGCTGAAACTACGCTGGTGGGCGTCGCAGCATGACCAGATCAAAGGGCCGAAACCTCACATCCGGCTGTTTGTGCTCTTTCACGACCCCGAACGCAACGGCGTGGTACCCCATTCGACGGGGCTTTCCAAGGGCCAGATTGGCGTCATCCACGCCTATGCCAGCCGCCAGCAACGGCGTCAAAACAATATCGTGATCACCCACGAAATGCTGCACACCTTCGGTGCGACCGACAAATACGATCTGGCGACGCTGCAGCCAAGCTACCCGGAAGGCTACGCGGAGCCGCAGCGCAATCCGCGCTTCCCGCAGGAAATGGCGGAAATAATGGGTGGCCGCACGCCAGTCGACGCACAGACAGCCGAAATGCCAGCCAGCCTGGCCGATACGCTGATCGGCCAGGCGACCGCCCGGGAAATCGGACTTCTGCGACCATAGTGGCGAAATCGAGCCGCGCGGTTCCTGCAAGCCAATGCGACAGCAATAGCGTGCAATCCCACGGTCAACCGGAAAAAACCGCCAAAATCAGAGTTGCCGGAGAATGAGTTTTCACCGCTCCGTCTTGCCGACCACGCCCCACAGAGCGCGGAACTTGCCGAGCAGGGTCAGTTTTTCGTCCGACAGCGCTTCGAGGAAATCGGACAGCCGCTTCGACTTGGCGACGGCGAAAAGCACCAGCGAGATAAATATCGAGGTTGCCACCAATCCGTGCAGGACACGTTCCAGAATCGATCCCTCGCCAAACGGAATGATGTTCATGCCGAAATAGCCGGTCGTCACCGTCGCGATCAAACCGAGAATCGTGATCACGGTCAGGCGGACCACCGTGTTGGATTGCCGGCGCTGCGAATCGCTGTCGAGGTAATGGCTCATTTCACGAATTTCGTCGCGAACATCGTCGTACATCGCATCGTTGTGAAGATGATTCGAACACAGCCGATACATGGCCTGCACATGCGGGCGCTCGGAAAGCTCATGAAACCAGTAGCGGTGCGTGAAGCGCAGGAAAGTCTCGAAATTGGCCCGGATGCGGCGCTTGAAGCGGCGCACCGAATTGTCGTTGCGAATATCCAGGTCATTGACTGCATCAACCAGCACCTCCGAAAACGCCAGCAACGAGGCACGGTGCAAGTGAGCAATCAGGAAAACAATGAAATACTGGTGGCGGAATTGAGCCAAAACCCCGCGTTCGCTATCCATGAAAAACGGGAACGCCGCATCGCCAACCACAGTAAAAGCATTGCCTGTGCAGATGAAGCGGGTATTCGGGCCTGCCTCACTGTCCGTCCAGAAACGGTCGTGGCAGAAACGGCTTTCAAACTCGACGACGCCCGGCTCGTTGATGGGCAGCGTTTCGTTCGGATGCAACATGGTCGCCAGACCAATGCGAACCCATGCCTCGCGGCTCAGCGAGCGAGGCTGGTCGACCGCGAGAAAAGCCATGACCGGCATGCGCTGATACTCGATCAGGCGGTAACGTAAGCCCCCCACTTCATCGGAGTGCGACAACACCATCGGGCGCAACAGGCTGGCCCAATGCTCGGAAACGCAGGGGCTACGATGCTGGCAAACGTAGCTCAGATATTTCTCACGCTTTTCGGCATCGGAACGGGCAATGACCTGACCATCGACACCAATCCACTCAGCCAGATAAACGTTGTGCAAGCCCTCGCCCCCCTCCTCCCAGCCCGACGGATAGGCCCGTCCAAAGCGGAAAAGGATGTCGCGTACCGTGTTGAGCGGCAGGTTTTCGGCACAAACTTCCAGGTTGAGTTGCACCACATCGAGGTCGTGGAAGAAATACAGATCCAGGTGAACAATCTTCAGCTCGATAGGCGCATCACCCCTGCGCAACACCAGCCGCAAGCGAGCAATATCCTTGCGCCGAAAAACGTGCATCGGGGAATTTCCTGGCGGATCGTCCGGTCGCGAATTGCGCGAACGCCCTTCACCGTAAAGAAAGCGCTGAACGTACGGCAAAAACGAAACAAATTCCCGGTAATGGCGCTCCTTGAACTGACTCGAATCCTCCATGAATTCGTCATCAATCCGACGCCACGGCGTCGACTCAGTGCACGACTCGAAAACCTCCCAGTGCCGCCCTTCGGAGCCACTGACCGTAAGTGCCTCCAGTTGCAATGGCCACACCAGGCTGGCATGAAACAGGCGAACCAAGCCACCCTCGGCAGCGCCCGAGATCTCAGTCATGAGAATTTCCCTGTCGATAGATATTCATGGCAACCAGCATTTTTATCGTTAGCACCCAAGTATCCAATAATTCATTCTGATTGGCCTGAAAAATCCCCAAAAAAACTCTCAGCAAATTACCCTGCCAGCAATAAACTTGATTTTCCCTGCGGCCTCAGCGATAGTTGTGGCTCTTCTGACATTCACGCAACCCCCACCCGCATGAACCCAAACCGTACCTTCCGAGCTTTCTCTGCATTTGCAGTTGAACCGGTCGTCGTACGCGTGGTCGTAGTAGGCGTCGTTGTGCACGCGCCGTCGCGGATCGGGTAAGAAGAAGCAACACAGAACCCCAAACCCCGCCGGCGCAAACCGGCGGGGTTTTGTTTTTTAGCCCGCCGGTTAAGCCACCAACCCAAAGGAAACCTCCATGACAGAAACTCTCACCGGCGCCCAGATCACCGTGCGTCTGCTCGAACGCCAGGGCATCCGCATCGTCACCGGCTATCCGGGTGGCGCCATCCTGCCGATCTATGACGCGCTCGGGCAGTCCACCGCCATCCGCCACGTGCTGGCCCGCCACGAACAAGGCGCCGGCTTCATCGCCCAGGGCATGGCCCGCGCCACCGGCGAAGTTGCTGTCTGCATGGCCTCCTCCGGCCCTGGCGCGACCAACCTGCTGACTGCCATCGCCGATGCCAAGCTCGACTCGATCCCTTTGGTCGCAATTACCGGCCAGGTACCCAAGGCCATGATCGGCACCGATGCCTTCCAGGAAGTAGACACCTACGGCCTGAGCATTCCCATCACCAAGCACAATTTCCTGGTCTCATCGGCGGAAGAGTTGCTCGAAGTAATCCCTCGCGCCTTCGAGATCGCCGCCTCCGGCCGCCCCGGCCCGGTGCTGATCGACATCCCGAAGGACGTGCAATGTCAGGCCGTCGAAATCAGCGACTTGCCGGAACCCGGTCGTACCCGCACAGCCCCGAAGGTGGCGCCAGCGCTGATCGAGCAAGCGGCTGCAATGATCAACGCAGCCGAACGCCCCATCCTTTATCTTGGGGGTGGCGTCATCCATTCCGGCGCGGCAGAAGGAGCCATTGAGCTGGCTGAAAAAGCCAATTTGCCAACCGTCATGACACTGATGGCGCTTGGTGCCATGCCCGTCGATCACCCGCTGGCGCTCGGCATGCTTGGCATGCACGCAGCGCGCTACACCAATCTCGCCCTCGAAGAATGCGACCTGCTGATTGCCGTCGGCTCCCGTTTCGACGACCGCGCCACCGGGAAAGTTGCCGCCTTCTGCCCGCAGGCCAAGATCATCCACATCGACATCGACCCTGCCGAACTACACAAGATCAAGACCGCGCACGTTGGCATCACCGCCGACGTTCAGGAAGCGCTCAACCAATTGCTGCCGGCAGTTTCTGAAAATTCGCGAAAAATCTGGGTTGACCGTAGCAACGCGCTAAAAGTCGAATTTCCGCTCGACATGAACGGCGCCGACAACCCGCGCTCGCATTTCGGCCTGATCCGCAGCGTCGCCGCCTGCCTGGATGACGAAGCCAGCATCGCCACTGACGTCGGCCAGCACCAGATGTGGGTCGCCCAGGCCTACCCGCTGCGCCGGCCACGCCAATGGCTGACTTCCGGCGGCCTTGGCACCATGGGCTTCGGCGTGCCGGCCGCGATCGGCGCCGCGCTGGCCGAACCACAGCGCACCGTGGTCTGCTTTACCGGCGACGGCTCGATCCTGATGAACATTCAGGAACTGGTCACCGCCGCCGAGGAAAACGTGAACGTGAAGATCGTGCTGATGAATAACGCCGTGCTCGGTTTGGTTCACCAGCAACAAACCCTGTTCTACGGCGAGCGCCTATTTGCCTCTAAGTTCAAGGGAATGCCCGACTTCATCAAGGTCGCCGAAGGCTTCGGCATTGCCGCGCTTGATCTCGATCAGGCCTCGGACCCTCAAGCGGCGCTGCAGGCAGCCATCGCACGCCCCGGCCCCTGCCTGATTCACGCCAGCATCGATGCTGAACAGAAGGTCTATCCGATGGTGCCGCCGGGTGCCGCCAACCGCGACATGATTGGAGCCTGAAATGAACGCCATCAACCGCAATGAACAAAACGCCCTGGCCCGTGCCGTGCTGGAAATCGATGTCAAAAACCATCCGGGTGTCATGTCGCACGTCGTAGGCCTGTTTTCGCGGCGCTCATACAACGTCGAAGGGATTCTTTGCCTGCCGGTCGGCGACGGCAGCCTGAGCAGAATTTGGCTATTGGTCATCGAAGACCAGCGTCTGCCGCAAATGATGAAACAGGTCGAAAAACTGGAGGACGTCATCGCGCTGTGTCGGCATAACGCCGAACACGCAGTATTTCAGGATCTGGAAGACTTCTTTCGGCCCTGAGTCAGTCCAACCGGAAAGCGAACAATCAGGAAGCTGCCGGATTTTCCCGGCACTTCCGCTTGTATTCGTGGATCAACTCCAACTCGTCGTCGCTGATCGATTCGAAACGCAAGCCAACCAGTCGACGCTCACCAAGACGTCGAATCCGCATCACGCTGACATAGGCCTCGATTCGCCCGCCCAGATCGGGTGAATCGATCCGGCAAACACCGACCTCCCCACTCGGTTTGGCCCCAAGCAGGCTGGCGTCGATCAGCACTCCCACGCCGGACACAGAAATGTCGGCCGCAGGCAACTCAAGGTTATGCCCACCCAGACTCAGGTAAACATGCCCTTTCAGGTAAACGCGGGGGGAGCGTCGACGTTCTCTCACGATAAATTCCCAACTGACTGTCGAGCTGACATCTTCCCACGCGTTGCGTTCATTCGCATAGCCACACCCTGAATATGACCTGCAATGTTGCATCGGCATGAATATCATTCCGAAGCGCTAAGCACGAATATTCCACATTGCAAACATTTTCCCTTACCGGTGCCTATCACTTTTAGCGTATGATCGTGTCAAAAAAAGGGGCTTCTGTCTGCTTCATGGCATTCCATCGTGCACTGCTTTTCCTGCTGCTTTACGCCGTACTGAGTTTGTCTCATGCGCAATCCGGCGTGCGCCTGACGCAGGACACATACTCGATTGCCGTTCGGCCACACATCGAAGTCCTGGAGGACGCTGCTGGCCAGTTGCGGTTCGAAGAACTGGAAAACCCAGAAATTGCCAGTAAATTCCAGAAAATTTCGGGGACAAGTGATCTCAACTTCGGTTACTCCACCGCTACGTACTGGCTGCGCCTGAAACTGGCGCCGGAAGCAAACGCACTTCCGCGCTGGTTACTGGAAATTGCCTATCCCTCGCTGGACGAGGTCAGATTCTTTACGCGCCAGGGAAACGATGTCATCGAAAAAATTGCTGGCGACCTCCAGCCTTTTTCGGCCAGGCCATTCGTCCACCGCAACCTGGTCTTTCCGATTGATCTGACGCCTGGCGTTGAACAGACCATTTATCTTCGCGTCAGCTCTCAAGGCAGCCTGACCCTGCCATTGACCCTTTGGTCGCCTTCCGCTTTGCAGGCCTACGATCAGCCCTCCTACGGCATTTTGTCGACCTATTTCGGCATGCTGATGGCGCTGGGTCTCTACAACCTGCTGCTCTATTTTTCGCTGCGCGAGCGCATCTATCTAAGCTACGTCGCCTGCCTTGCCGGGATGGTCATTGCCCAACTATCCATTTTTGGTCTGGGCAACCAGTTTTTCTGGCCAGGATCGCCAGCCTGGGGAAATCTCGCCTTGCCTGTCGGCTTCTGCCTGACCGGCTACTTCGGCGCGATGTTTACTCGCCAATTTCTCAACACCGCCACGAACTTGCCCACCTTCGACAAGCTGTTCCAATATCTGCAAATGGGCTGTATAGGCGCAGCCCTGATTGCCGTTTTCTATTCCTATCGTCCGGGCGGCATAGCAACTGCGATCGTTGGCTCGGCATTTTCTCTCACGGCAGTTGCCTGCGGCCTGATTGCCCTCAAGCGCCGCCAGCCCGGTGCCGGGCTGTTCTTGACCGCCTGGACCTTGCTTCTGCTGGGCGTCATCATGTTGTCCATGCGGACACTGAACTGGTTGCCGACGACCCTGCTGACGACTTACGGGATGCAGATCGGATCCGCTCTTGAGATGCTTCTTTTCTCCTTTGCGCTGGCCGACCGTATCCACGCTTTGCGTCGAGACAAGGAACATGCCCAAGCGGATGCGCTTCAAGCGGAACGAATGGCCAGGACAACCCTCGAACGATCTGAAAAAGAGCTTGAAGCACGAATTGCGCTACGCACGACCGAGCTGGCTGAAACAAATGAGCACTCGCGCAAACTGGCAGCGATGCTGCGCCTTATGTGCGATAACGTCACCGACATGATCTGGGCAAAAGACCTGGAAAATCGTTACATCTTCGCCAACAAGGCTATGAGCGAAGGTCTCTTGATGGCCCGCGACACTGATGAACCGGTCGGAAAATCCGATCTCTTCTTTGCCCTTCGCGAGCGAGAAAGTCATCCGGAAAACCCGGAATGGCATACCTTCGGAGAGCTTTGCCAGAATACCGACACGATCACACTGGAAGGTGGCGTTCCATCCTCATTTGATGAATTCGGAAACGTTCAGGGAAAACTGCTCTACCTCGACGTGCGCAAGGCTCCATTTCGCAACGAGGACGGCATAGTCATCGGAACGGTCGGTTCAGGCCGAAACGTGACTGAACGCAAACAGATCGAAGCGGAGCTCGAGCGATACCATAATCATCTGGAACAGCTGGTCGAAGAACGAACCGCCGCCTTGTCGATCGCCAAGGAAGCTGCTGAATCGGCCAATCGGGCGAAGACGACCTTTCTCGCCAACATGAGTCACGAGTTGCGCACGCCGATGAACGGCATCATGGGCATGACCAATCTCGCCTTGCGCCGGGCTACCGATAGCAAGCAAATCGAGCAGCTCAACAAGGTCAAGCTTGCTTCGGAACACCTGTTGGGCATCATCACCGACATTCTTGATATCTCGAAAATTGAAGCTGAGCGATTTCATCTGGAATGCGTCGAGTTCGATTTACCGACAGTCCTTGAAACGCTGAACACATTGGCCCGTCCACCAGCCAATGAAAAAGGGCTTCAACTGACTGTCAATGCCCCATCCTATCCGTGCCCGAATCTGAAGGGCGACCCTTCTCGGCTTGGGCAGGTACTGCTCAATCTGACCAACAACGCCATCAAATTTACACCCAGCGGGTCAGTTGCGATTTCCGCAACAATGGCTGACGAAACGCCGAAAAACCTGGTGCTTCGCTTCGAAGTCCGAGATACGGGTATCGGTATCTCGGCAGACGATCAACGCAAGCTTTTCAGCCCGTTTGTCCAAGCCGATGCCTCAACCACCCGGAAATATGGCGGCACCGGACTGGGACTGGCCATCTGCAAAAGCCTGGTCAAATTGATGGGGGGAGCCATTGGCATTTCAAGCCAGCGCGGTTCTGGCAGTACCTTCTGGTTCACAGCAAAATTTGAAAAGGCCAGCCAGCCAGCGTTTGTACCCGTTTCTGAAAACCTGGAGACTGCCGAAGAGAGGCTTCAAAGCGCCCATGCCGGCGCGCGGATACTGGTCGCCGAAGACGAGCCGATCAATCAGGAGGTTGCACGCGAACTGCTGGAAACTGCCGGCCTGGTCGTCGATATGGCCAGTGATGGCGTTGAGGCGGTAGAGATGGCAAAGCGAACCCGCTACGATCTCATCCTGCTGGATCTTCGCATGCCCAACATGAATGGCTTTGAGGCCGCAAAAGCCATCCGGGAGCTACCCGGCGGCGATACGATTCCGATTCTCGCGCTGACCGCGAACGCTTTTTCGGATGACCGGCAACTCTGCATGGATGCAGGAATGGACGAACACATCAAAAAGCCGGTCAAGCCGGAGGAGCTGTTCGAGACACTCATCAACTGGCTGTCAAAGCCCAGAAAACCAGCCTTGATAGAGGCATCCGATCAGTCCTTGTAGTGCGCTACGGCGGCTATACTTCGGCTCATCGCAACCGACCGTCGTATCCATGACCCAACCCATCAACTGGCAAAGCGCCCACACCTACAACGATATACTTTTCGACACCGCCGAAGGTATCGCCAGGATCACCATCAACCGACCGGAACGGCGCAACGCCTTCCGCCCGGAAACGGTCAATGAGCTGATCGACGCCTTTCATCGCGCCCATCGCGACAACACTGTCGGCGCCATCATCCTGACCGGTGCGGGTCACGAGGCGTTCTGCTCGGGCGGCGACCAGAAGGTACGCGGCGCCGAGGGCTATATTGACGAAGGCGGCACGCCGCACCTCAATGTTCTCGATTTGCAAATGCAGATTCGCCGCCTGCCCAAGCCGGTCGTCGCCATGGTCGCCGGCTTTGCCATTGGTGGCGGCCACGTGCTGCACCTGGTCTGCGACCTGTCGATTGCCGCCGAAAACGCCCGCTTCGGCCAGACCGGGCCGCGCGTCGGCAGCTTCGACGCCGGCCTCGGCGCCGGGCTCATGGCACGCACTATCGGGTTAAAACGCGCCAAGGAAATCTGGTTGCTCTGCCGTCAGTACGACGCCGCCACCGCGCTCGACTGGGGGCTGGTCAACGCCGTTGTGCCGGTTGAAAAACTCGAAGAAGAAACCGTGAACTGGTGTCGCGACATGCTCAAACTATCGCCCATGGCGCTACGCATGATCAAGGCCGGTTTCAATGCCGACACCGACGGACTGGCCGGCATCCAGGAACTGGCCGGCAATGCCACCGGCCTGTTCTACATGAGCGAGGAAGGCCAGGAAGGACGCAACGCCTGGCTGGAACGCCGCCCCCCCAATTTCGGAAAGTACCGCAAGCGGCCGTGAAGATCGTTGCCGCCAACTGGCTGCCCTACGCCTTGCCGCTCAAGCACCCGTGGCTTACCAGCCAGGGCGAGCTCAGCGAACGTCAGGGACGCCTGCTTCGGCTGCAAACCGCCGATGGCCTGACCGGTTGGGGTGACTGTGCGCCGCTCCCGGAATTCGGTATCAGCGAGGAATCTGCGACAGCCTTCGCCGAGGAATGCGCTCACCTTGATCTCATCGCCCAGCAAGCCGGGCTGCCACTTCATGCCTGGCTCAGCGGCGAGCCACCGGCGAACAATCTCTCGACCATGGAAGCAAGCACTGGTCTCACGGTCAACCGGAATTTGGGCTCAATTTTGACATGCTCACCCGCCGCGCTGGCTGACGCTGCGGAGGCCGGTTTTTGCGTCCTCAAACTGAAAGTCGGCGTCGGCCCGATCAATGACGAAATCGCTGCCCTGCGCCAACTCGCCGCCGCTTTGCCGGCCGGGCTGCAGCTGCGCCTTGACGCCAACCGCGGCTGGCATTTTGCCGATGCGCAATATTTCATCACGGCCTGTGCCGACCTGCCAGTCGAAGGCCTAGAAGAACCGCTGGCCGACCCAACTTTCGATTTTCTGCAAAAACTGCAGTTGACCGCAGCATTCCCGCTGGCCATCGACGAGTCGGTCGACCTGCTCGACCCCCACTTTTTCCGCCATCCACCGGTGCGCCGTATTGTCATCAAACCCGCCCGCCACGGCGGCCTTCTGAGCAGCGTCGAATTAGCCTTGCGGGCCCGCGCTTCTGGGCTGGAAGTCATTGTCACATCCAGCCTGGAAAGCAGCTGTGGCCTGCTCGCCTGCGCCCATCTGGCGGCGGCTGTTGCGCCGTTGGCGGTACATGGCCTGGCGACAGCCGACTGGTTTTCAGGGGATACCGGCCTGGCACCGCGCATTCTCAACGGTCGCTTGCAACTGCCGGATTGCGCCGGCCTTGGCTTTCAACACCTCGACCCGGCTACAGCCCCAGACGCCCCTGTGTCGTGAATACCTTGTCGGCCATGTCGTAACCGATGGCCTCGATGTGATCGAGAATCCCCGTCTCGAAGCCGCTTAATTTCGCACCGGTGGTTTCCATCCAGACATTGGCCAGTTCGACCGGGCTCAGCGAACTCGAACTTCCATCCGGCAGACTGAGTACTGCCTCGAAATCGTCCTGCCAGCACTTTCCAGGCGCATAGCGCGAGCCAATATACTGCATTTCATGGGTGGCCTCATGCCGCTCAAAAGGACGCCAGGAGCCACGCACATTGCAGACAAACGCACTGCCATCCGGCAGCGGAATACACGAGGCGATCCGCTTTTCGTGCCCTTGCCCGGCGTGACTGAAATGAATCGTCTTCAGTCCCCTTTCCTGCAGCATGGGCAAAATCTGATGGGCAATCAACCAGGATTCGACTTCAGAAATGCCGTCCATAATCAGCCTCGCCAGGTCGCTGCTAATTTTTGCCTGATGGACCAGCGCGCTGGCGGATTGCGGCCAATCGAAGGTAATCTGTTTCACGCTAATACCTGCCTTGAATGCTAAGAGAGATAGCCTATTTTATGGGGTATCGAGCCGAGTGCTGTGAAAATCCGGATTCTGCGGTCGACCGGAAAAAAGACTGAAATTCAACAAAATCAGCCGCCAGTAGCGCCGAAAGAATTCCCATAATCTTTACGTGGCAAGCCAAGCCGGAAGATCTTGGGGCTGCGCCTGACCAGACATTCGCCTTGCTCAGGCAGCAAACGAAGAAACAGGATTATTGATGCCACCACAACCCTGTTTCAATTCCCCGAGACCGACAAAACTCGGGGCATTCTTCAGCATCACTCCTTCAACGGTCCACGGCATTTGCCCATTCGGCTTTGTACTTTGACGCCAGAATGGTATATCTCGCCTCGATGCGCCTGCCTTACGTTCTAATCCTGATGACCTCACTGCTTACCGCGCCGGCGCTCGCCGATGAGGTGCAGGTCGCTGTCGCCGCCAACTTTACGGCGCCCATGCAGAAGATTGCCCTCGAGTTTGAGCGCGACACCGCGCATAAGCTCAGGCTGACCTTTGGTGCGAGCGGAAAGTTCTTCACCCAGATCGCCAACGGGGCACCATTTGAGGTTTTTCTTTCCGCTGACGACGAAACCCCTGCCAGGCTTGAAAAAGTCGGGCACGCCGTAGCCGGCAGCCGTTTTACCTATGCTGTCGGCCGCCTTGCGCTGTGGTCTGCGCGTCCTGACAAAGTGGACGCCAAGGGAGATGTGCTTCAAAAAAATGATGTTCGGCACCTTGCGATCGCCAACCCGAAAACCGCCCCCTACGGCACCGCCGCGATCGAAGTACTGCAAAATATGGCGCTGCTTGCCGCGCTGCAAAGCAAATTTGTTCAGGGTGAAAATATCGCCCAAACCTACCAGTTCGTCGCCAGCGGCAACGCCGAAATCGGCTTCGTCGCCCTTTCGCAGATATGGCAGGATGGCCGAATAAACCAGGGTTCGGCCTGGATTGTGCCATCAGACCGGCATCAGCCAATTCGCCAGGATGCTGTCCTGCTCAATCGCGGCCGCGACAAACCTGCTGCGACCGCCCTGCTTGCCTATCTCAGAGGTGAAAAGGCGAAAGCCATCATCAAATCCTGCGGCTACGACTTGTAAAAAACGACCGCCGCCCAAGGCCGACTACCTCCCTGACAGGGAATATCCCAGCGCAACTCCACTGGATGATATCTTCTGACTCCCGCTGAATTTTCCATGCCGAGCATCATGCAAAAAAACACTGAAAATCAATCCAGAGGCCCCCTGGCTGGCATCAAGGTCGTCGAATTCGCCGGCATCGGCCCCGGACCATTCTGCGGCATGCTGCTTGCGGACATGGGCGCCGACGTCACCCTGCTGGAGCGCGCCGGCGGCACTTTTGCCTCACAGCTGTTTGGTGGCGGCCGCAAGGCAGTGGCCAATCGCGGCAAAAAATCGCTGTGCATCGATCTCAAGCACCCCGAAGCCCGAAGCCTCGTCCTGAAACTAATCGAGGAAGCTGACGTGCTGATCGAGGGCTTTCGCCCCGGTGTTATGGAGCGCCTCGGCTTTGGCCCGGACGAATGCCTGGCCCTGAACCCGCGCCTAATCTACGGGCGAATGACCGGCTGGGGCCAAACAGGCCCACTCGCCCCGCGCGCCGGACATGACGCGAATTATGCGGCGATTGCCGGGGTGCTGGACACCGGGCGTCGCCACGGTGGCGCCCCATGGGCACCACCGACGCTGGTTGGCGACATGGGAGGCGGCGGACTCATGTTGGCCTGGGGAATTGCCTGCGCCTTGATTGAAACCCAGCGCTCAGGCCTGGGTCAGGTAATCGATGCTGCAAT
The DNA here is from genome assembly GCA_907163225.1 of uncultured Rhodocyclaceae bacterium. Taxonomy (GTDB): domain Bacteria; phylum Pseudomonadota; class Gammaproteobacteria; order Burkholderiales; family Rhodocyclaceae; genus Azonexus. The sequence goes on from OU015322.1 coordinate 708,634, forward strand.
GTGCGAAGGCGCAGCGACACTCGCGCACGGCCTGTTCAATCTTGAAGCCCTGGGTGAATGGCAGGGCCAATGCGCCATCGACTCCAGCGCCCCGTTCTACGATGTCTATCAATGTTCCGACGACGAGTGGATCAGCGTCTGCCCGCTCGAACCCCAGTTTTACAAAGCCTTTATCGATCGCCTTGGACTCGCCGGCGACCCCGATTTCGCGGGCAAGCAATATGACACCGCGGGCTGGCCAACCAGAAAGGAACGCCTGACTGCGATTTTCAAGTCAGCCCCGCGCGACCACTGGAACGCGCTGTTTGACGATACCGACGATTGCGTGTGGCCAGTTCTCACCATGACCGATGCGCCGTCACATCCACACAACGTGGCTCGTGAAGCGTTTATCGAGGTCGCAGGCGTGAAACAGCCGTCACCGGCGCCCAAGCTATCGAGGACACCGGGAGAGATTCGAATGCCACCGCCGTTGCTCGGCGAACACTCGCGCGAACGACTGGCCACATTGGGTCTGTCCGCCGAGGAAATTGATCGGCTGGTAGCCGCTGGGGTGATCAGCGATCCCATCCAATTCAAGAACTAGTGGGCGGAAAAATACTGCGTGGTGGCTGGTGAGCGTCAGGCATTTTCTGCAACCGTAGCAGCAGCGACTGGCCTTGGGGTCAACCGGAAAAAACAGCAAATTCAAAAGACTGGCTGGAAAGCCAAACCGGGCAGCATGGCTACCCGGGAGCGTTACTTTTCGCTCTTGTCACCTGGGTTGTATTGAAAACCGGTGAACATGGTTCGCGTCTGAGTCTGCATTTGGTCCTGCATCGACTGAAACATTTTTTTTGACTGATCCATGTAGGCAGTCATCATGTTCTGCATAGCCGGCTGCTGGAAGTTCAGGAACTGATTCCAGAAATCCGCTTGCATGTGGGTATTATCCCCGCCATTCGGGCCGTACAGGGTGCGCGACTGTTCCTGCAGCTTGCCCTGAAAATCCACGAACGTTCGCATGTTGTTTTCTAGGTACTTACCCAGCATGCCCTGCATCGTGCTGCCGTAGAATCGAACGAAGCCGGAAAGCAGTTCGCTGGAGAACATCGGCATGCCGCCCGACTCTTCTTCAAGAATGATCTGGAGCAAAATGCTGCGGGTCAAATCCTCGTTGGTCTTGGCATCGACTACTTGAAAGGTCTCAAACTTAAGGACCAATTCCTTCACATCAGTCAGCGTGATATACGCACTCGTCTTGGTGTCATAGAGACGACGATTGGGGTACTTCTTGATCATGCGTACCGGTTCCGACATGCGGTGATCCTCAAGGAATGATTTAGTGCAGCGCAACATTATAGCAAAAAAAACGGGCGCTCTAGAGCGCCCGTTCCTGTTGCGTCGCAAAATTTCAGCAATATTTCATGCTAAAAGCTGCAACATTTTTTTTACTGGTAGTACAGACCACCGTTGATGTTCATGGTGGCACCGGTCATGAACGCTGCCAGATCGGAAGCCAGGTAGGCGCAGGCGCCACCGATTTCTTCCGGCTTGGCCAGACGCTTCATCGGCACGGTGTCGATGATGGACTGCAGCACTTCCGGCTTGATCGCCATAACCATCTTGGTGGCCACATAGCCCGGGCAGATGACATTGACGGTCACGCCCTTGGCGGCCAGTTCGGCAGCCAGTGCCTTGGAGAAGCCGATCACACCAGCCTTGGCGGCGGAGTAGTTGGTCTGGCCAGCTTGACCCTTGACGCCATTGACGGAGGAGATGTTCACGATGCGACCCCAGCCACGCTCGGCCATCTTGGCGGAGACTTGCTTGGTCATGTTGAACAGGGAGGTCAGGTTGGTGGCGATCACTGCATCCCAGCCGTCACGTTCCATCTTGGCGAACATGCGGTCACGGGTGATACCGGCATTGTTGATCAGGATGTCTACCTGACCGCAAGCGGCTTCAGCTTCGGCAACCATCTTCTGGCAGTCTTCCAGCGAAGAGACGTCGCCGGCAACACAAACGAAATCCTTGAAGCCGGCTTCGGCCATTTCAGCCAGCCAGGCATCCTTGTTGTCGAATTGCGGGTGGTAAGAAGCGACCACCTTGTGGCCAGCCTTGGCCAGTTCCTGACAGATTGCGGTTCCAAGACCACCCATAGCGCCGGTAACGAGAGCAACACGTTGAGTCATAGTTATTCCTTCCTGTTGTTAAATAGTACTGGGGTAAAAAATTACGCCGGTCAGAACATGTGCTGACCACCGTTGATGGAAATATTGGCACCCGTCACGAATGCCGCTTCATCTGAGGCAAGGTAAGCAACGAGGCCGGCGATTTCTTCCGGTTTGCCCAATCGATTGACCGGGATCTGCGGCAGGATCTTTGAATCGAGAATTTCCTGCGGGATGGCCGTCACCATCTTGGTGCCGATATATCCCGGTGAAATCGTGTTGACCGTGACGCCCTGCTTGGCCACTTCCAGCGCCAGCGCCTTGGTGAAACCGTGCATGCCGGCCTTGGCTGCAGAATAGTTGGTCTGACCGAAAGCACCTTTCTGACCGTTGACCGATGAAACATTGATAATGCGGCCCCATTTGCGCTCCATCATGCCTTCCATGACCTGCTTGGTCATGTTGAAGACGGAGTCGAGATTGGTGTGCATCACCGCATCCCAGTCGCCCTTGGTCATCTTCTTGAAAGTCATGTCGCGGGTGATGCCCGCGTTGTTAACCAGCACGTCGACCGGGCCAACCTCTTTGGTGACTGTTTCAACGCATTCATGGGCCGAGTCGAAATCGGTCACGTCGCACGGGTAAGCCTTGAAGCCGTAACCCATGTTGTTCATACCCTTCAACCAGTCAATCACCTTCGGATTTCCTGGTGAATAGGTCGTCACCACCTTGAAGCCCAGCGCAGCCAGCTTGATACAAACGGCCTCGCCAAGGCCACCCATGCCTCCAGTAACCAGTGCAACTCGCGACATTGTTAATCCCTCATCGAGAAGTTTTTATACCGCGCGTTCCTTGACGTATCTGCCCGGCGCCGGTTCGATCGGCTTGTATTTGGTATTTCCCGGTTTGCGCGGTGCCCGCTGTTCTCCTGACAACGGTTTGAGCCAGTCGGCCCAGTCGGCCCACCAGCTTCCCTTCTTCTCTTCTGCTGCGGTCAACCAGCTTTCCGCCTCAATTTTCACGTCGTCATTGACCCAGTAGCTACGCTTGTTCTTGCTGACCGGATTGATTACGCCGGCAATGTGGCCGGATGCGCCGAGCACGAAGCGGACGTTACCGCCGAGTATGCGCGTGCTCTGATAGGCCGATTGCCACGGCACGATGTGGTCTTCGCGCGTGGCCAGCAAATAGACCGGCATATCGAGTTTGCCGAGATCAACCTTCTCACCACACATCGCCAGCTTGCCCGGCACGCACAGGTTGTTTTCCAGGTACATGTTGCGCATGTACCAACAGGCGAACGGCCCCGGCAAATTGGTTGAATCCGAATTCCAGTAGAGCAGATCGAAAGCCTTCGGCTTCTCGCCCTTCAGGTAATTGCCAGTGACGTAATTCCAGACCAGGTCGTTGGCACGCAGGAAGGAAAAGGTGTTTTGCAGATCGCGGGCCGGTAGCAGGCCACCTTTCCCTATCGTGCCTTCGCGGGCAGAAACGCCTTTTTCGTCAATGAACAGGCCAATTTCGCCAGTGTCGGAAAAATCGAGCAGGGTCGTCAGTAGCGTCAGCGAGGCGACCGGGTCTTCGCCACGTTGTTTGAGGACAGCCAGCGCCGACGTCAGGATGGTGCCACCGACACAGAAGCCAAGCGCGTTGACCTGCTTGACCTTGGTAATTTCCTGGGCGACATGTAGCGCGGCAATCGGGCCGTTTTCGAGGTAATCGTCCCAGCCGACCTGGCCGTGCGCCTCTGACGGATTACGCCAGGAAACGAGGAAAACAGTATTGCCTTGATCGACCATGAAACGGATCAGCGAATTGTCCGGCTGCAAATCCATGATGTAGAACTTGTTGATGCAGGGTGGCACGACGACCAGCGGCCGCGTCGCAACTTTCGGCGTTAGCGGTGAATACTGGATCAACTGCATCAGATCGTTTTCATAAACAACGGCGCCTTCGGTGGTCGCGATATTCTGGCCGACTTCGAAGACCGACTCGTCGGTCATCGAGATACGCCCCTTCTCGAAGTCCTTGATCAGGTTGTTGATGCCGTCGGTAATGCTCTGGCCTTTGGTTTCCAGGGCCAGCTTGATGAATTCGGGGTTGGTCGCGGCAAAATTCGATGGAGCCATGGCATCGGCCATCTGGCGCGCCAGGAAGCGCATGCGTTCCTTGGATTTGGCATCCTCGGCAGGAATCACTTCGACCATTTGCTTCAGATACTGGGTATTCAGCAAATAAGCCTGATGCATGTAGTTGTAAATCGGGCTTTCGTGCCATTCGGGAGCCGAGAAGCGGCGGTCACCGGGTTCCGGCATCACCTTGAAGGCAGGTTCCTGCCCCGGTTGCTTGCCCAGCACAGCTTGCCAGAGCGACATCTGCTGATCCATGAACTGCTTCTGCAGTGCCGTCAGCGCCTGGGGGTCGGCTGCGGCAGGCGTCGCGCCGACTTGCGGCCCCGCCTTGCCCAGATAGTCCATGAACTGCTGCATCATGTTCTGGCCGGTTTGCATGAACTGCTCGGCAGAACCCAAGAATGCATCGTTGTTGTTCGATCCCTGCGCCATGGGAAGACTCGTCTCTGTAGTTGTCGGGGTGTCAGCCTTTGGATTCTGCATACCCGATTCCGCGCTGTCAATGGATTTACATGCATAATTAGGGCACCTCAGAGGCTCCTAATATGTACATTGTTGCAATCGGCTGGCTTTACGTAACATTGCTGATAGCCGTCAACGAACCAACCGTTGTTTCCGGCATCATTTCATTCCTGTTTTACGGGTTTATACCCTGCTCGCTGCTGATGTGGCTGGGTGGTACCAAGGCCCGGCGACAGCGCCGGGCTCACCGGGAATTACTCGCCAACCAGCGCCTGAACGATGGCGATGGAAGCGATGCCCGAGCCGATCAATAAGACCTGGAGAATAGACTCCTTCAGGGCTGAACGCTTGTGCAGACCGGGAATAAGGTCAGCCACGGCAACGTAGATCATGCTGGCGGCGCCCAAGGCGAGTAGCGTCGGAATCCACTGTGTCAAATCGGCCAGTGCAAAATAGGCGAGCATTGCACCGACCAGCGTGGCCAGGCTGGACAGCAGATTGAACGCCAGTGCCCTGACCCGGCTATACCCGGAGTGGAGAAGGATCAGATAATCGCCGACTTCCTGGGGGATTTCGTGGGCGATGATGGCCATCGCAGTGACGATGCCGAGCTCGGTGCTCTGCAAAAAGGCTGCGGCGATCAGGATGCCGTCCACGAAATTGTGGAAGGTGTCGCCAACCAGGATGAGCAGGCCTGAACGGCCGTGGTCGTGGGCTGGTGCGTGGGCATCGTGCGCTTCGCAGTGGTCGTGGTGACAATGCCGCCAGAGCACCAGCTTTTCGAGCACGAAGAAGGCCATGATGCCGAACAGTACGGTCCCCGTAGTGCGGTGCACATCGCCGTGTTCAAGCGCATGCGGCAGAATTTCCAGAAATGCCGCGCCGAGTAGCGCACCAATGGCGTAGGAAATCAGCATGCTGACACGGTGTGCGCCCATAGCAACGCTCACGGCAGCGGCGGCAAATACGCTCAAGGCGCCACCGGCCAGCGACACGGCAATGATCCAGGAAAGAGTGCTCACGGAATTCGGTTCAAACAAAAGCCGCGGATTATACGCCGTCGGCCAGCCAGATCAGCGTTGCTTGACGGCCGGTCACGCCGTCTCGGCGATAGGAAAAAAACCGGCCGGGATCGCTGACCGTGCACAGGTCGCCGCCGTAAATGGCTTCGACGCCTGCCCGCCGCAAACGACGACGAGCCAGTTCATAGATATCGGCCAGCCATTTGCCCGGCCCGTGCGGCGCGAACGCCGGCGCAACACCAGCATCGTCAGCCACAAATGCGGCACGAACCTCGTCACCCACTTCAAAGGCCTTAGGGCCAATGGCTGGCCCCAACCAGGCGAGCAGTTCACCCGCCGGCACGGCCATTTCCCTAATGGTCGACTCAAGCACGCCGCCGACCAGCCCGCGCCACCCGGCATGAGCGGCCGCAACAACCGTTCCGGCCCGATCGCAAAAGAGTACCGGCAAACAATCGGCCGTCATCACGACACAGACGCTTCCTGCCTCACGACTGAACGCCGCATCGGCCTCCTTCGATTTTGGGCAATTTTCCCGGTTGACCGCAGCAATGCCGTGAACCTGCGTCAGCCAAAGCGGCTCGGCCGGCAAGTGAGCGCACAGCGTGGCTCGGTTAGTGGCGACATGGGCCGGGTCGTCGCCAACATGATCGCCAAGATTGAAGCTATCCCACGGCGCCTGACTACAGCCGCCACCACGCAGCGTCTGCAACGCGCGAACCCGGGCTGGCGCCGGCCAGTCCGGAATCAGCAAATCAGCCATAACGCAGACCGTCGAGCAGGTCGCGCATGTCTTCCGGCATCGGCACCTCCCACTGCATTTTGAAGCCGGTCAACGGATGAACCAGACCGAGGCGCGTGGCGTGCAGCGCCTGCCGAGGAAATTCGGGCAGCTTAGGGTTGTGCTTTCCGTAGACCTGATCACCGACCAGCGGGTGATGAATCGCCGCCATATGCACGCGAATCTGATGCGTCCTTCCGGTTTCCAGCGAGCACTCGACAAATGTGGTGTAGGGGAAGAGCTCAAGGATGCGGATATTGGTCGTCGCCGGCTTGCCACCACGGTTTTCCGGCACGATGGCCATCTTGATGCGCTGCGACGGATGCCGGCCAATCGGCTCGTCGACCGTACCTTCGTGCTTCATCGCGCCGGCAGCAAGGGCCAGATAGATGCGCCGCACCGTCCGCGCCTGCAGCTGGCGAACCAGATCGGTCTGCGCCTCCAGCGTCTTGGCAACAACCAGCAGACCGCTGGTGTCCTTGTCCAGGCGATGCACAATACCGGCGCGCGGCACCGCCTCGATACCCGGCACGTGGTGCAGCAGTGCGTTCATCAAGGTTCCGCTCCAGTTGCCGCTGCCCGGATGGACGACCAGCCCGGCCGGCTTGTTGACGACAAGTAGCGTTTCGTCCTCGAAAACGACGTCGAGCGGAATGTCTTCCGGCAGTTCAGGCTGGTTGCGAATATCGTTCGGTTCGCTGACCAAGAGCTTCTCGCCGCCCATCATCTTGCGCTTGGGTTCGGTTTCAGTCTTGCCATCGACTTGCACGCAGGCTTCACGCACCCAGCCTTGCAGTCGATTGCGGGAATGTTGCGGCAACAGGTCGGCCAGCACCTGGTCGAGACGACGACCATAACTGGCATCAGGAACGGTCAGGCGGACGGGTTCAGTTCGGCTATAATCGCCGGAGTTTTCAACAGGATCATTCATGATGCGAAGTTTACCCGCATTCCAGTCATTTCCCGCCCTATTCCGCGTGCTGATGGCTGTTTTCGTTGCTGTTTTCATTGCTGGTTGCGCCACCACCGAGCAGTTCGATGAAACTACCGGCTGGTCTGCCGGCAAGCTCTATTCCGAGGCCAAGGACGCACAAGCGGACGGCACCTGGGACAAGGCAGCAAAACTGCTCGAAAAGCTGGAGTCGCGCTACCCTTATGGCCGCTATGCCCAGCAAGCCCAGCTTGAGCTGGGTTACGTTTACTGGAAAGGCAACGAGCCGGGTTCTGCACTGGCTGCCTGCGACCGCTTCATCAAGCTGCACCCCAACCACCCGACGGTCGATTACGTTTACTACCTGAAGGGCCTGATCACCTTCAACGAAGATCTCGGCATTACCGCCTACATCAGCACCCAGGATCCGACTGAGCGCGACCCCAAGGCTGCCCGCGAGTCGTTCGATGCCTTCAAGGAACTGGTCACCCGCTTTCCGGAGAGCAAATACACGCCGGACGCCAAGCTGCGGATGAATTACCTGATCAATGCGATGGCCTCGCTCGAAGTACACGTTGCCCGTTACTACATCAAGCGCGGCGCCTACATTGCCGCCGCCAACCGCGCCCAGTTTGCTATCAAGACCTACCCGCAAGCCCCGGCCATCGAAGAAGCCATGTTCGCGCTGGTGACGGCTTACGACAAAATGGGCATGAACGACCTGCGTGATGATGCCGATCGCGTGATGCGGAAAAACTTCCCGAACAGCCGCTTGTACAAGGATGGACTGGAACGCAAGAGCGCCTGGTGGCAGCTCTGGTAGGCGTTGCCGATACCCATTGAAAATGCCCGCGTTGCGGGCATTTTCAATGGTGCGCCAGCTTCCGGCACAGAAGGAGTCAGGAACCCTGCTTGATCGCGAGAATGGCCTGATTACGCAGCGTACGCAGTAGCTGCAACTCCTTCTCCGGAATTGAAATACCGCCCGGCTCATCGCGGTCGGCATAGATCAAGGCGACCGAGTTGCCTTTGATATTGAGCGGGAAGAGTACGAAGGAATTGGCCGAAACAGCCTTGCGATACCAGTCGGGAATGCGGCCGGCGATCTTCGGGTCGTTGATGTCGCTGATCAGCAGATCGACGCCTTTCGAGGTCGCGGCGTGAAAGATGTCCGGCGTAAAGCTCAAGGGAAAACGGAAGGCCTTGGCGACCTCGTTGGCATCCACTCCGAAACCGAAACGGCCCTGCATGACCCCCGCCTTGGCGTCGCGGATACAGAGCACAATGCGATTAAAACCCATGGCGCGGTACATCGTTTCAAGGATGATGCGCAGGACGTCGTTCAACTGGAAGCCATCGATCAGCGTATTGCTGATGTCCTGAATACCTGCCGTCAGCACGGCCTGGGCATCGACCGGCTGCGCGCCGGCGCCACTATCCAAACCACTCAGCGGATCGCTCTCGCCGAGCACGGTGCCATCCTCTGGATTTGCCTGTTTTTTCCCGTCGACCGCAGCATTCTCATCCGCGCTGGCATTGGCAAACGAACGCATCTGCTTGCCGAACGTGGTTTGCGGCAAATTGAGATGGATGATGCGCGCGAAATCTGCCACTTCCTCGACGGCCCGTTGCACGGTCTGGTGCACCTCTTTTTGATCCAGCGCCACCGCCTCGGCAAAACGCGCCATCGATTTTTTCAACTCGCGCTCACGCGCTTCCGGCGTGGCCTGGGCGATCACGTCGCAGAGTTCGTTCGAGAAGCCGGACAGCACGCGTAGCCGGTCTTCCTGCTGGGCCGGCTTCCTGACCGGCCCGGCCGGCAGCTTGCGCATCGAATTGACGATCAGCGGCGGAAAACCCCACTGGCGGGCAATGGCAATCCCCATCTCTTCGAAGGTAATGCCCAGCACCTGCATCGCGGCGCTGTCCTCGGCGCAGCTTTTCTGGGCCATGACCCGGCGAATCTCATCGGACTCCTCCGGAAAGTAGAACTGCGACAACAAGCGGCCCAGACTATGAAACAGCGAGCAGATGAACGACTGCTCCAGGTCGCGCATCTTCGCGGCTGCACCGATGTCCTTGGCCAGCACGCCGGCCAGGTTGGCACGCAGGAAATCCTCTTTCAGCTGGTTGGCGTTGCCCTTATTTTGCAGATGCTCGAAAAGCAGCACGGTGATGGCGATATTGCGCACAGCCTCGAAGCCGAGCACGATGACCGCCCGCGACACAGTGCTGATATTGCCGCCACCGGCCGGCCGGAAATAGGCGGAATTGACCAGGCGCAGCAGCTTGTTGGTCAGCGCAAAATCCTTGAGGATGGTGTTGGAGAGCTTGTCGATGCTCTCCGTCTCGCTGTTGGCGATCTTGTTGATGGCGCTGACCGATTCGGACAAGGCCGGGAAATCACTCTTGTGGCGCATTCGGCGCAACAGGAATTCCAGCGTCGCCTGCCGCCCGCCGCTCGGCACCACCTCTTCTTCCGGATCGAGATAGTTGTCGAGCGCCTCGCCAAATTGCGCCATGGTCTGGTAACGGACGGACGGATCGCGGGCGATGGCCTTGTGCAAAATACTGCTCAAATGCTCGTCGACCGTGGAATCCTGGGGTAATCGAATATCTTCCCTGGCCAAGCGTTGCAAGATCGCCGCGACGCTGTCGGCGACCACGGCGCGCTGCCCGGTCAGCATTTCAAAGAGAATCAGCCCGGCCGAGAAGACATCGGAGCACTCGCTGATTTCACGCCGCAGAACGTATTCCGGGGCCATGTAGGCGGGTGTTCCAGTGATTCGATCAGCCGCATCGCTGGTGCTATCAAGCCGCGCCGCGATGCCGAAATCCATGACGCGCGGCGTACCGTCATCGTCAAGCAGGATGTTTGACGGCTTCAAGTCACGGTGGATGATGCCCTGCGCGTGCGCGTAGGCAACGGCATCGAGAATCGGCCGCAATATCGAAACCGCCTTGATCGGCGGCAAGGCGCCACTCTGCCGCAGAAAATCGGCCAGGTTCTTGCCCGGCACGTACTCGAAGACCAGGTAAAGATCGCCGTCCTGCTCGCCGGCTTCGAAAATCGGCACGATACTGGGGTGACGCATCTTGCCGACCGTCCGCGCTTCGTCCAGTAAGGCGCAGTTCTGGGCCGGATCGGGCTGGGCGAAATGCAGGGTCTTGATGGCGATTTCGCGCTGCAATTGCGGATCGAAACCCAGATAGACGATGCTTTGCGCACCGCGCCCCAACTCGCCGCGCAGCTCGAAACGACCAATGTTTTTGCTCATTGTTCGCAGTCTTGTTCGATTTCTTGTACCCAAACCAGGTGCGGCACAGCATCAGCTCCGCCACAGACCACCGCATTCTGCCCATATTCGGCAGCCAGTGCGCAGGCATCTTCCGGCGAAATATCCGGCACGAAGCAGCTTTCCTCGTCCGGCCAAGCCTCGGCATCGGCCTCGTGCTGCGCGGCATATGGCTCGTAATTGCCTTCAAGCAGCTCGCACTCCAACTGCGACTGACGTTCGACATTGACCGCCTCGTCGGTTGGCACGCCGCCCGGGTTGTGCGCCGTGATCAGCGCAAACGCTGTGCAATCGGCGGTTTCCAGCCAGCAGCGAAGGGTTTCGCAGGGCTCTCCGAGGCGCAGTTCGCAGATGCCGCTGGGCAGAAATACCCGGTAAGTCGTCGCCTTGTAGGCGGCTTCCAGTTCACTCGTCTTCGCCATCGAATTCCACCATGCCAATCAATTGTTCGGAATCTGCCACAGGCAGCGCCTCGACATCCTTCAGGCGCTTGCTTAGCTGGCGAGTCCGGGTTTCCGCCTTGCTGATGCTGTTGCTCGCCTCATCCAGCTTCTTCCGGGTATGGGCCAGCGCCTCGCCAAATTTTCCAAATTCGGTCTTGACCGCGCCGAGCACCGCCCAGACTTCGGCGGAACGCTGCTCGATGGCCAGCGTGCGAAAGCCCATCTGCAAACTGTTCAGCATGGCGGCCAGCGTCGTCGGCCCGGTCAGGCTGACCCGCCATTCGCGTTGCAAGGTTTCGGCCAGCCCCGGACGGCGCAGCGCCTCCGCGTAGAGGCCCTCCAGCGGCAGGTAGAGCAAGGCGAAATCAGTCGTGTGCGGCGGTGAGACATATTTTTCGTGGATACTTTTCGCCTCGTTTTTCAGCCGGTTTTCGATTGCCCGCGCAGCCTCTTCAAGCGCCGCCGGATCGCCGCGCTCCTGCGCATCGAGCAGGCGCTGGTAATCCTCGATCGGATACTTGGCGTCAATTGGCAGCCAGACCACGGCACCGTCATCCTTGCCCGGCAGGCGGATGGCGAAATCGACGCGCTCATTGCAGCCCGGCTTGGTCGCCACGTTGCTGGCGAACTGCTCGGCCGTCAACAATTGTTCGAGCAAGGCTGACAACTGAACCTCTCCCCAGGTACCACGCGTCTTTACATTGGTCAGAACCCGCTTCAGGTCGCCGACACCAGCGGCCAGCGTCTGCATTTCGCCAAGGCCGCGATGCACTTGCTCCAGACGGTCGCTGACCAGTTTGAAGGATTCGCCCAGGCGTTGCTCCAGCGTCGCGTGCAGCTTTTCGTCAACGGTACGTCGCATTTCTTCGAGCTTTGCCGCGTTGTCGGCCTGTATTGCGGTCAACCGGGTTTCTACGGCAATTTTCAAATGTTCAAAACGCTCGTCGAGACCCAGTGAAAAACGGCTCAGTTCGCGCGCAAACGATTCCAGCCTTTCCGCCTGCAAAGCACCAAACTGACTGACCTGCGTCGTCACCACCTGACTCAGCAGCGTTGACGACTGCGCCCGCTCCTCACGATCGCGAAAAGCCTCCTCGGCATCCTCGCGACGCCCACGCGCCAGTTCTTCGCGCAGTTCGCGCTCCAGGCGCACCAAACCTTTTTCCTGCATTTCCATTTGCGCCCGGGCGCGCAACTCGTCATCCGTGCGCCGAGTACCGCGCAGCAGCAAGACCACCTGCAAGAGGATGACCACCACCACGCCCACCACCAGGGCCAGCCCCATCGTTGCGCTCAAGTCGACCTCACTTCAGCGAGAAATCAGCACGACTGGCCTTGCCCTTGTCGTCAGTCTCAACCTTGGGCGGCAACAGGAAAACACGCTCCGGCGCAACCTTGCCCTGCTCGACCAGCCAGCCCTGCACCGCTTCGGCGCGACGATTGGCCAGATCCTTGATGTCATCGGCCGTCGCCGGCAGATTGGTCAGCATCAGCTTTTCCATTTCCTCGACCGGCAGGTCTTTTTGCAGGCCGACCATGTTGCGCGGTTTCGGGAACTTGGCCTCCTTGTAAGCGCGGGTCAGGTAGGTCTTCGTTTCCTCCGGAGCAATCTCGATGTCATCCAGTGACTGTCCTTCGCCGCCTTTCTTCAGATCCTTCAGCTTCTCAGCTTTCATGGCACGCTCAATCGCCACGCGCTTGACGCCTTCCTTGTCGGCCTCAGGATCGGCCCGGCCGGTAATTTCAAGTTTCAGCCCATTTCGGTCGTTCAATGCCTTGGCCAGCGACGCCAGCTTCTTGCTCGAAGCGTCACTCAAGCTGGCACGGCCGGCAGCGAATTCGACGTTGGACAACTCCTCGCCACCACCAACCATCGAACCGAGCAGTGCAAACGGCGAAGTCACGGCCTTGACGAACAGATTGACGATGACCTTGATGACCAGACCGCCAATCGAGAATTGCGGGTCATCGAGCGAACCGGAAATCGGCAGGGCCAGGTCGATCTCGCCGCGATTGTTCTTGAGCAAGGAAATAGCCAGATTGACCGGCAACTTGGTGGCATCCGGGCTGTCAATTTTTTCGCCAAACGTGAATTGATCGATGAACAATCGGTTTTCCGCCGCCAGCTGGTTGTTTTCAAGCTTGTAGGCGACATTCAGCGAGAGCTTGCCTTTTTCGATAGCATAGCCGGCGTATTTTCCGGAATACGGCGAGAAGCCAACCATGTCGACGCCCGTGATATCCGCCTTGAGGTCGAGATAGGCCTTGGCCGCCAACGGGTTCAACTTGGCAAGAATCTGAACGGGGGCCGCGTTCGCGTATTTGCCGCGCAACTCCAGGTCGGCCACCGTATCGGCGACCGACGACAGGTTGCTAACCCGCCCGCCGAGCTTGGTCAGGTTAACCGTGTAATTCGGCTTGACGAAAAGATCGGAGAAATTGACCGTACCGTTCTGCAACGTGATCTTGGCAATCTTGATCGGCACCGGCGGCTTGGCCGGAGCTGCATCCTTGGCAGCCACCTTTACCTCTTTGGCGTCAGCGGACTTTGTTTCGTCTTTCTTGCCCAAAGCAGCGGCGCCTTCCTGCTTCTTGACGATATCCGCCACATTCAGCTTGCCATCCTTGTTCAGGATCAGACGGGAGAAATAATCGGTCAGGGCAATCTCACCGATATTGATCGCCATCGGCTCCAGGCGGAAATCTATGCCGCCGAAATACAGCGATTTCCATTTGAGAAAATCCGTGCTGTTTTGCTTGTCGACCGCAACAAAGTCGCCGAGCGTGAACGACCCCTTGTAGCCGGCCTTCAGGCCAACCGTATCGAGCTTGGCCGTGGCCTCACCCTTGTTCGATATCTGGCCGCGAGTCAGTGCGATATTGAGGAACTGGCCAAAATACGGCTCCAGTGGCAGGAGCTGAATCGCCACTGTTTCGAGCTTGACCGCCAAGTCGAGCGGATAAATTTGCAGACTGCCATCCACATTCAGGCTGCCCTTTTTATTGATCTTGCTCTTCAGGGTGATCTTGCCCTTCTTGTTCGGCTCGTTGGTCAGCTCCTCGCCGTGGAGATTGAAGCCCTCAATTTCCTGCACCGCGACAGGCTTGAGAAACTGATCCTCGAAACGGAAGCCGAGATCTTCAACCGACAACTTGCCAACTTTTCCGATCCATGGCTTTTCATCCTTGGCCTTGGCATCGGTTGCCCGTATCGTTTTCAGCACGGGCGAACTGACCCACTCGATCTTGCCCGCCTTGTTGCGCAACATGCGCGCACGGGCGCCGGTATTGCTCACCTCGGCAATATTGATGCGGTGCCCCGGCAGGTCGACGCTGAGATCCTTGAAAGCCATTTTCTCGACGCGAAAACGATCGCCGAGATCAACCTGATAACTTATTTCGCTAATCACGATGGGCTCAACCAGCTTGCTATCGACTTTGCCCACGGTAACCTGCAGATTCCGCACCTCGCCGACGGTTGGTGTCAGGGTGGACTCGTCCTGCCAGTGAATCAAGCCATTGGTCAGGGCAAACGCCCCGAGAGACCACGCGAATGGCTTGCCCGCCTCTGGCTTGGCCTCAGGTTTGGCTTCCGGCGCAGCCGGCTTGGCCAACTGATCAGCGACGCGCATCACATTGAATTCACCCTGCTGATTGACCGCGAGAAATACCTCCAGGCCATCCAGACCGACACGCTTGACTTCCACCTTGCGATTGATGGGATCGGCATTGTCGAGGTCGACATCCAGCCGCTTCCAGCTGGCCAGCGGTTGCCCCTGGCTTTCAAGCAGCGCCAGCCCGGAAACATGCACGCTGCCGACCACCGCAACGGAGTAAACCTTGTCCGAAACCTCTTTGAAGAGCACTTTGAGCTCGGAATCCAAGGTTCCCGCCTTGAGTTTGATCGGCAGGGAATCCGGCAAATAGGGCTGCAGGCCGGCCAGATCGAAGCGATCAAGATCGAGATTCAGTTTGCTTTCGCGGGTTTCCGAGAACGGCTTGCTGTCTCCAGTCAGCGCCAGCGGCGAGCCGTTGATGTTAGCTGAAAAGGAGGGATTGACCAGTATCTCGGTGTGATAAGGCAAACTGGATACAAATGGCAGCGCCAGGTTGATGTCGCTGATCGTATGAATCTTGCCCTTGGGCTGATCGTCAAAGACGACCTTGGCATTGATCAACTGGATGTTATTGACTGAAAAACGCGGCGTCTCCTTTTCCGGCTCATCCTTGGGCTTCATCCATTCGTCAAGCAGGTCCGAAATGTCGTAGCGCCCTTCGGAGACACGGGCGACGGCAACGCGCAAGCCCGCCACACGGACCTCATCAACGATTGCCGCCAGCTTGAAAATGGACTCTGAGGACAAATTGACAAAGAACTCATCGAAACCAGCAATCTCTTTACCGCCCTCGGCCTTGACCGAAAAACCACTGACCTTCGCCGACAGACCATAAGGATTGATGTCGATTTTTTCAATACTGACATCGCGGTGCAATTGCGCCGATAGTTGCTTCTGCAAAATCGACTTAATCAGCGGGGGCGCGGCAAAATAGCCAAGCAGGCCAAAAAGCAGAAAAATCCCGACCAGCCATTTGCCAATTCGCAAGCTACGCGGCGATTTGAGTCCTCCGGCAAAATGAGACATTGTTGTTGAATTGTTTGCGGTCGGCTCTGTCATGATATTGTGCCTTTCTTGCTCTATATTCGCGAAATTTAGCACACCGGCACGGTAGAAATATTAGTAAAAGCACATGAAATGGATCATCGATGACATTTTTAACGCACTGGCGCAACTCAAGCGCTGGCAGACGTGGCTCGTTCTTGGCCTGATCAGTGTCTTTGTTGGACTGGCCTACTTGATCAGCAGTTTCGCCTTTCGCACCGACGCGCTGCTCGTGTACCTCCATCGCACCGCAGGTGCCTGCCGCGAATTGACCAACGGCTTGATCATTTCCATGTTCTGCGGGATGATTTTTTTCCTGTTCGCTGCACTGCTCACCCTTGGCGAATTTCAACAGTATTTCGAATTCAAGCAGCGAAACGCGCACCATCAGGCGCAAAAATCCTTGTTCTGGGGAATCGGCTGGGGCGCCGGAACCTTGGGAATTGCGGCGTCAGCACTGGTTTTCTTCAAGCAATATTGCCGTTAGACTCCGCCGATCGAGCACTGACTACTCACATGAAAATTCTTGTCGTCGAAGATAGTCGAGCCAATCGCCTTTTGCTGACGCAGTACGTCGAACAATTTGGCGCAACGGCCCTCACCGCCGAAACGGGAGAAGGTGCGCTGGAAGTCTTTGCTCGCATGAAGCCTGACCTCGTTCTTCTTGACGTCGTTCTTCCCGATATCGACGGCTTCGTTGTCGCTCAACGTATTCGCGCGATGGAGCAGCTGGGCGAGTGGACGCCCATCATTTTCCTTTCATCGCTTGGCGATGACGCCAATGTTGAAAAAGGCATTGCTGCCGGCGGCGATGACTACCTTCTAAAACCAGTCAGTCAAATCGTGCTGGGCGCAAAAATCAGGGCCATGCAACGCCTTGTTCGAATGCGCGGATCGCTGCTTGCCATGACGCGCAAGCTGGATTCTGCGAATCGGGAGCTGGTAAGGATTTCATCCAGCGATGGCTTGACCGGGGTCTCCAATCGACGCTTCTTTGATGAAGCGATTGCTCTGGAGTGGCGCCGGGCACGTCGTCACTCAAACAGCATCGCGATGCTGATGTGCGATGTCGATTTCTTCAAGCTGTTCAACGATACCTACGGCCACCAGGCCGGTGACGACTGCCTGCGCAAGGTGGCCAAGGCCATCAGCCTGAATACCGAACGCCCTTCTGACATTGTGGCCCGCTATGGGGGCGAAGAGTTCGCGGTTGTCCTGCCCGAAACGACGATAGGCGGCGCCTTGATGGTGGCAGAAAAGATTCGCCAGGCCATTCGAGAGTTGAACATTCCACACGAATCATCGCCTGACGGGCGTGTCACGATGAGTATTGGCATCGCCTCAGCAGCCCCCGGCTTTGACAACCCGCCAGACGACCTGATCCTCGCGGCCGACAAGGCGCTTTACCGAGCCAAGCGAGAAGGCCGGGATCGCGTCTGCCGTGCCGACGCCGCCTAGAAATCATTGAATATGGCCAGAAGACGACTCTCAATCATCATCGCCGACGATAACGACATGATGCGCAGCATTCTCCGCGGCATGTTGCGTGGCGAGGAGTACGACGTGATTGGCGAGGCACGAAACGGCCAGTCTGCGGTCGACATTGCGACCCGCCTGAAACCGGATATCGTCTGCATGGACGTCATGATGCCGGAGAAGAACGGGATAGAAGCGCTCTGCGAAATCAAGGCTGCGCACCCGGAAATCGAGGTAGTCATGGTCACCAGCAATTCCGATCCGGATACCGTGCAGGAATCGATTCAGAACGGTGCCTGTGGCTTCATCATCAAACCGTTCAACGCCGCTCGCGTACTGGATACGCTACAAAAAGTAAGCACGCGGGTTCGCGCAGCAAAGCCCTAAAAATTATTCCGCCAGCCGCGGATCGCTTTGAAAATTTCGGCTTTTTCCCGGTTGACCGCAGCATGCTGCAACCCGGCCTCGATGACAGCGGCTTCACTGCACCGCAAGAACGGGTTCGTTGCCTTTTCTTCCGCCAGCAAGCTAGGCACACTGGGCAAACCGGCAGCACGCAAGGCAGCTACGTTCGCTACACGCGCCTGCAGGGCCATATTTTCCGGCTCAACTGCGAGCGCAAAACGCAGGTTCATCTCGGTATATTCGTGGGCGCAATAAACCCGCGTCTCACCGGGCAAAGCTGCAATGCTGTCGAGCGAGGCCGACATCTGCTCCGGCGTGCCTTCGAAAAGCCGGCCGCAACCGGCACCAAACAGCGTATCACCACAAAATATCGCGCCCGGCGCGTAGTAGGCAATGTGCCCTGAAGTATGTCCGGGAACAGCCATGACCTCGACCATCTGGCCCAATACATCAATCCGCTCTCCCCCGGAAAGAGGACGGGTACAGCCTGTGATAGACTCGTTGGCCGGTGCATAGACCTCGGTTTGCCAGCGTCCTTTCAACTCGGCAATGCCACCTTGGTGGTCGGCATGATGATGCGTGATCAGGATGCCCTCCAGCGTCAGGCCGTCGGTTTCCAGACGTTGGCACACAGGCGCAGAATCGCCAGGATCGACGACGAAGGCACGCTTGCCCCGGGTCAGCAGCCAGATGTAATTGTCCTTGAACGCGGGAATGAAAGAGACTTCAAACATACCGGAACTATCGAGCGCAGCGCCCCGAATGTCAATTCCCGGGCTCGATGCGTGGCTGTCGACCGCACCAGGCCGCTACGTGCTGGATTGGGAACAGCGCCAACTCGATGCCGCTGTCGCCGACATATTCGGCTTCCACGCCCTGCAGCTTGGCCTGCCCCAGGGCGATTTCCTTCGCGCCAATCGTATTCCCCTGCGTCTGAAGGCTGGAGAATACGGTGCCGTCGACCTGCTGTGCGACAGCGCCGCCCTGCCCCTTGCCTCGCTCAGCACCGACCTCGTCGTGCTCCCCCATGTGCTTGAGTTCAGCGATGAGCCCCATCAGATATTGCGTGAAGTCGAACGCGTCCTGATCCCGGAAGGCCAGGTCATCATCATTGGCTTCAATCCGCTATCGCTGTGGGGCGTAAAGCGAAAGCTCGACCGGAGCGGCGAATTCCCTTGGAATGGTAATTACCTCTCCATAAATCGGCTGAAGGATTGGCTGAAATTGCTCAGTTTCGAGGTCGACCGTGGCAACCTCGGCTGTTACATCCCGCCGGTCGAGCAACTCAAATGGGTTCAGGGCTGGAAATTCATCGAAACCGCTGGCAACCGCTGGTGGAATTTTTCTGGCGGCGTGTATGTGCTGCGCGCCATCAAACGCGTGCACGGCATGCACCTGATCACCCCCAACTGGCGCAACAAACCGGTGCGCGCCAAGGCACTGCGCCCGATCGCACAAAAGGAAGGCCATGGCCGCTGAAAAAATCGTTGAAATATTTACCGATGGCGCCTGCAAGGGCAACCCTGGCCCCGGCGGCTGGGGCGCGATCCTGCGCGTCGGAAAGCATGAAAAGGAACTGTGGGGCGGCGAAAAAGAAACAACGAACAACCGTATGGAACTGACTGCGGCCATTCGCGCCATCGAAGCCTTGAAGCGCCCCATCGAGGGGAAAATCCACACCGACTCGCAATACGTGCTGAAGGGCATCAACGAGTGGATTCACGGCTGGAAAAAGAACGGCTGGAAGACCGCAGACAAGAAGCCAGTCAAGAATGCCGACCTGTGGCAGCAACTCGACGCCCTGGTCAAACAACACAAACTGGAATGGATTTGGGTCAAAGGCCACGCCGGTCATCCGGAAAACGAACGCGCCGATGCCCTGGCCAATCGGGGCATCGAAGAATTAGCCAGCAAGGAAGCCGCATGAGACAGATCGTCCTCGACACCGAAACCACCGGCCTCGACCCACGTTCGGGTCACCGCATCATCGAAGTGGCGTGCATCGAAATGGAGAACCGCCGGTTCACCGGCCGTCACCTGCACAAATACGTCAATCCGGAGCGCGAAATCGACGAGGGGGCGCAACGCGTGCACGGCATCAGCCTCGAATTCCTCGCCGACAAGCCGAAGTTTGCCGACGTCGTCGACGAGTTTCTCGAATTCATCAATGGCGCCGAATTGGTCATCCACAACGCGCCATTCGACATCGGCTTCTTGAATGCCGAACTGCGTCGCCTTGATCGCGTGCCGGTCGAAACGGTCTGCAATGGCGTCATCGATACCTTGCGCATGGCCAAGGACCTGCACCCCGGCAAGCGCAACAGCCTTGATGCCCTGTGCGAACGCTACGAAATCGACAACTCCGGCCGTACCCTGCACGGCGCGCTACTCGATACGGAACTGCTGGCCGACGTATTCATGGCCATGACGCGTGGCCAGAACTCGCTGATGATCGAACCCGATACCGCGCCGCGCCCGAATCTTGACGCCGACGGGCTGGTCCGTGAGCGCAAGCCGCTCATCGTCCGCCGCGCCTCGCCGGAAGAACTGGTCGAACACCAGCGCGTGCTGGCCAGCATCGACAAGGACTCAAAAGGCGCCTGTCTGTGGTTGCCCAAGCCAGAAGCAGAAGCGGCCTGACCTCGACATGGTACCCATCTCGCTACTGATCTGGATCACTCTCGAAACCGCCGCTTACCTGGCCTTCGGCCGCCAATTCCTGCATCTTGACTGGCCGCTGGCCATCGTTGGTGCGATCAACTGCCTGCTTGGCCTGCGCTTCTGGATGAATGCCACGACCTGGTTTTTCGGCATGAATTTCGCGTCACCGGCACCTGACCTTGGCTTCTTCGGTCGTCTCCGGATCATGGTCGGCGAATACCTGGCCTTCCTGCTCACCTTCCTGCTCGTCATCCCCTTCGAGCGCCTGTGGATGCCGGTCGACCGCCTGCCAGCAGGCAAATGCCCCATCCTGCTCGTGCATGGCTACGGTTGCAGCCGTGGTGTCTGGTGGCTGCTGCGGCGTAGGTTGGAAGCAGCCGGCCATTCGGTCGCCACGGTCAGCCTGGTTCCGCCTTACACCAGCATGGGCAAATTGGTGCCGCAACTGAATCAGCGCATCGAGGAAGTCTGCGCCGCTACCGGCAGCAAGCAGGTAACACTGGTCGCCCACAGCATGGGCGGCCTGATCTGCCGCTCCTATCTTGCCCGTCACGGCAATGAGCGAGTCAATCGCTTGCTCACGCTAGCCACACCGCACGCTGGAAGCATCCTGAGCAAAATCGGCTTTGGTCAGAACTCGCGCGAAATGACCCCCGGCTCGCTCTGGCTACGCGACATGGCCAGCGAAACGATCAAGGTTCCGGTCATCAGTCTGCGCAACGCCTACGACAACTACGTCATGCCACAGGACAACCAGCGCCTGCCCGGCGCCCGCGATGTCGAACTACCCCCTGTCGGCCACATCGCAATGCTTTATGATTCCCGCATTGCCAATCTATTGCTCGAACTGTTGAACAAACCATGAAAATTTCCGATGCCACCCGTGCCCAAGCGCAGGATTTGCTCGATTTCATCGACGCCAGCCCCAGCCCCTGGCACGCCGTCCAGAGCTGCGAAACGCGACTGACGGCAGCCGGATTCAACCGACTGGAAGAGATCGACCGCTGGAATTTGAAAGCAGGTAGCCGCCATTACATCGTGCGTGGCGGCTCATCGATCATTGCCTTCATCGTCGGCAATCAGCCGGCAGCCACCACTGGCCTGCGCATGGTTGGCGCCCACACCGACTCGCCAGGACTTCGTCTCAAACCAAAGCCGGCCGAAGAGGCTGCCGGCATGGTTCGCCTCGGCGTCGAAGTCTACGGCGGGCCCATCCTCGCTACCTTTGCCGACCGCGACCTGTCGCTGGCCGGGCGCGTCAATGTCCGCACGCCGGGCGGCTTTACCTCGCGCCTTGTCCGCTTCAACGAACCGCTGCTGCGCCTACCTAACCTCGCCATTCACATGAATCGAGAGGTCAACGAGACCGGCCTGAAATTCAACAAGCAGACCGAATTGCCCCTGCTGCTAGGCGTCTCGGCAGATGGCACGAAAGCCGAAGCCCGCTTTCGCCAGCCGATTGCCGAGGTGCTGGGGGTTGAACCAGCCGATCTGCAGACCTGGGAACTGAACGCCTACGACACGCAAAAAGGGGCCTTTTGGGGCGTTGACCGTGAGTTTGTCGCCAACAGCCAGCTCGACAATCTCGCCTCCTGCCACGCCGCACTGAGCGCCCTGCTCGCCACACGCGAACCGGCTGCCACCTGCCTGTGCGCCTTCTTTGATCACGAAGAGGTTGGCAGCGAAAGCGCCGCCGGCGCCGGCGGCAGCTTCGTCGCCGATGTCATCAGCCGACTGGCCGCCAGCGCCGGACTGGATGGCGAAGACCAGCGCCGGATGCTGGCCCAGAGTTTTTTCATCAGCGCCGACATGGCCCACGCCTGGCACCCCAACTTCCCGGCCGCCTACGAACCCTGCCACCACGCGACCGTCAATGCCGGCCCGGTCATCAAGAGCAACGCCAACCAGCGCTACAGCACCAGCGCCGACACGGCGGCCCGCTTCATGGCCATCTGCGAAAAAGCCGGCGTACCCTGCCAGCAATACGCCCACCGCACCGACCTCGGCTGCGGCAGCACCATCGGCCCCATCGTCGCCGCGCGACTCGGCATTCCGAGCGTCGATGTCGGCTCGCCGATGTGGGCCATGCACAGCATTCGCGAGAGTGCGGGGGTACTTGACCACGGCTACATGATTTCCGCCCTGACCACCGCTTTCTCCAACTGAATATGAACGATCTGACCCTTCTGCTGGCCGGCACCGCCGTGGTCATCTGGCTATCGAGAAAACCACTGCGCAAGCCCGGCAGTCATGGCTTTTATCGCTTCTTTGCCTGGGAGGCCATTCTCGGGCTAATAGTTTTGAATCATGGCATCTGGGGCGATGACCCCTATTCACCGCATCAGTTCACATCGTGGATGCTGATGCTGCTGAGCATTTTTCTGGTGGCCGAAGGCACCCGTACTCTGCGTCGTCACGGCGCGGCCAACGCCAAGCGCGACGACGGCACTTTCTACGAATTCGAAAAAACCACCCAGGTCGTTTCGCGCGGCATTTTTGGCTACATTCGCCACCCGATGTATGCGTCGCTGCTGGCCCTGGCCTGGGGTGCCTACTTTCAGGATCCGAGCCTGCTCGGCACCTTTATCGCCGGCCTGGCCACGCTGTTCCTGTGGCTGACGGCCAAGGCCGACGAGCGCGAATGCATGGCCTACTTCGGTGCCGACTACGCAGACTACATGCAGCGCACCAAGCGCTTCATCCCCTTCCTACTCTGAAACCGCCTTCACGCCCATCATTTCATTGCAGGTCGCCCGACCGAAGGTTTCCGCCTTCTTCGGGCTGGAGATCTGCGGTTCGGCATAAATGCGCCGGATGATGTGGTTGGTGATCCGCGCGCCGTCGCTGCCGTCCTCGTCAAAAAGCTTCATCGGCCGGCCCTTGTCGCGATTGTAGAAAGCCTGCAGGGCATGATCGCGGACGCGTTCACAGAAACGGATGCGCTGAGCGTCCGGCACGCTGTCATCAATCTGCCCGGAATGGCCGTGCGCCCACGCGCTGCCAGCCAACAGCAAGGTGATCAGGACCAGGCTAAAACGTTTCATTCTTTCGGCACCTGTATCGAGGTGAGGTAGGCCAGAATGTCCTGGATGTCTTGAGCCTTGAGCGCGTTCAGCAGGCCGACCGTACCCTCTTCGTCATGCGGCCGGTCGCCCTTCAGGTAAAGATCGACCTGGCGCTGCAAATAGTTGGTGTATTGCCCGACCAGCATCGGGAACATGCCGCGACCACGGCCGGTCTTGCCATGACAGGCCGCGCACTGCTTTTGATAGATCTTCTCGCCGTTGGCCAGATCCCCCTCGGCCCGCGGGATGATCATCACCTTCTCCGCCATCAGCAGCTTGGTCAGCGCATCCTCCGTGCCGGTATAGGTCGGCATTTTGGTGTCCAGTTCGATAGCGGTCAGATAGGCAGCGATGTCCTTGATATCCGCATCCGACAGCTCGCGTTCCTGCGTGTAGGGAAACATCGGGATATTTACCCGAGTCCGCGAGCGAAAGTTTTTCAGCTGGCTTTCGATGTATTTGACCTGTTGGCCAGCAATGCGCGGATACTCGCCTTTTTTGCCGCCCTGACCGTTGTCGCTGTGACATGCGGCGCAGGTACCGTTGATTTCCTTGCCTTTTTCGAGGTCGACCGCAACGACCGACTGGCTGGCAACCAGCACGATGGCAAAGAAGGCAAAACGCAGGGAATTCAGCATGCAAAGCACTCCGGATAGGGATGCGGCGAATTGTCGCATCTCTCAAGCGTCTGAAAATTGACACAAATCACGCATAATCCGGCTCATGCTACTCGCCAATTGCACCACGGAGAATACCGACCACCTGGCCAACCTGCGCCGCCTGGTCGGTGGGCGATGGGTGGTACTGGCCGTTTTGGCGCAACTGATCATGATGGGGCCCGGCCTGCTGGAAATTCCGGTGCCGCAGGTGCCGCTGCTCGGCATCGTCGCCATCGCCGGATTCTTCAACGCCTTTGCACAATGGCGGATTGCCCGTTCAAAAACAGCTTCGGCTGGCGAGTTGTTCAGTCACCTGTTATTCGACATCGGCCTGCTGAGCGCCATCGTCTTTCTCAGTGGCGGCGCGGCAAATCCACTCGTTTCATTGCTTCTCCCGCCGGTTGCGATTGCCGCACTGACGCTCCCGGCCCGCTGCGTAACCATCATCGTAAGTGTTGCCATCGCCGCCTACTCTCTGCTGATGGTCTATTACCTGCCGCTGCCTATGGCGGATGCCACCCGCGCAACGCGCATTCACCTGGGCGGCATGTGGTTGATTTTTGTCGTGTCGGCGGTACTGATCGGCTGGCTCATCGTGCGCACAACCCGGGTCATCCGGGCGCGTGACGCTGAACTGGCCACCGCCCGCGAACAGGCGCTGCGAGACGAACGGATCATGGCCATGGGTACGCTGGCTGCCGGTGCAGCCCACGAACTCGGCACACCACTGGGCACCATGGCCCTGCTCGCCGGCGAACTGGCCAATGACGCCAGCCTGAGTGCCCCGGTACGCGAAGACATCGCCCTGCTCCGCCAACAAATTGGCGTCTGCAAGGAAATCATTACCGGGCTGTCGCGCCGGGCCGGTGCCGAGCGACTTGAAAGTGCACCGCTGCAACCGGCCGACCGCTGGCTTGATCAGTTGCGCCAACACTGGCACGCGGCCCGTCCCCAGGCCAGTAGCCGGTTGATCATCGCCAGCGATGGTGACGCACCGGAGATCGTTGCCGACCCGAGGCTGGAGCAAGCCGTACTCAATCTGTTGAACAATGCAGCCAACGCCACGCCGATTCCGCTGGAACTCCGCCTCGCCTGGGCCACCAGCGATATTTGCATCGACATCCGCGACCGCGGCCCGGGCTTTCCGCCAGACGTGTTGGCTGAGGGCGGTCGAAGCAGTTTTCCGCCCCACGAACGCGGCAGCGGCGTCGGTCTGATGCTGACCCGCAGCGCGATTGAGCAGCTTGGCGGCACGCTGACTCTCTCCAATCCAGAAGAAGGCGGCGCCCTTGTCCGCATTGAATTGCCACGGAAGCAACCATGAACGAATCAACGCTGGTCATCGACGACGACCCGAGTTTCAACGCCATTCTGGTCCGCACCCTGGAACGCCGCGGCCACCTAGCCCAAGGGGCTTTGAACACGGCATCGGCACTACTGGCCGCCCGCGAAATGCGAGCCGGGCGCGTCGTGCTAGACCTCAATCTGAATGGCAGTTCCGGCCTGGCACTGATCCCGCAGTTGCTGGCCATCAATCCCGATTGCCGCATCGTTGTCCTGACCGGCTATGCCAGCATTGCCACTGCTGTCGACGCCGTCAAGCTCGGCGCAATTCAATACCTCGCCAAACCGGTTGAAATCGAGGCCATCCTGGCGGCCTTCGACGATGACGGCGAACCCGACTTCGACGTCATGGCGTCGGATGAACCGCTATCGGTCGATCGCCTGGAGTGGGAACATATCCAGCGCGTACTCAACGAAAACGATGGCAACATTTCAGCCACCGCCCGCGCCCTTAAAATGCACCGGCGCACACTGCAACGCAAACTGTCCAAAAGACCGGTCAAGACCTGATACCCGGTTTGCCCGTTTTGGCCATTTTTTCCGGTTGACCGCAGCACTACCCCCCAGGCACGAGATACCGACGCTTGATGCCCCCTGAAATCGGCTCGGCATTTTCGCAAAGCGCCGGATGAGCGCGCCTGAAGCAGAGGCCGGACAACACCACACTTGATCTGGATCAACTGGCGTTTTCACCGCGCGTTTAAAGTCAGAGGTTATTTTGCCCGCCCGGTTCAGTTGCCGGTTCCGTAGTCCATCGGAATATCCACCTTGCGCATCGCCGAACCCCAGAATAACGCTCACCAGTCGGCCTTCGCCTCACCCGCCCCGTGGCGATGGCTGGCGCTGGCATTGGTGGTGGTAACCGTTATCCTGACCACCGTGGCCTATCAGCTCAACCTCGCTCAGCACGAGCGCCGCGAGCTTGCCCGTTTGCAGACGATAGCCACCTTCAAGGTTGAGCAAATCGTTAGCTGGCATGCCGAACGCATGGGCGATGCCGAGCTGCTGAAAAGACGCAGCCACCTTGCGGGCATGATTGCAACATGGATCAAGCAGCGCGACACGGCCGCATGGCGCGATATTCAGTCCCGCCTGGACGATTACCGAACCATCCATGGCTATCGCAGCATTATGCTGCTCGACGCCAGCGGCCAGGTTTTCGGTGAACATGGGGAAAGCAACGGGGCACCAGCGCCAGGATTACTCACCGCGGTTCGGCAGGCCATTTCCACAGGCAACGCAGTCGGTTCTGACCTCTATCCAAGCACCACACCCAATTCATCGCCCCAAATTGCCTTTATCGCGCCGCTGCAGCTCCCCGATGGCGGCCCCGTGATAGCCATCGCGCTGGTATCGGCTGCTGATCAATACCTCTACCCCCTCATTCAGTCCTGGCCAGTCCCCAGCAACAGTGCGGAATCCCTCCTCTTCCGCCGCGATGGCAACGACGTGCTTTACATCAACGACCTTCGTTTCAAGAAGGACGCAGCATTGAAATTTCGCCTGCCAGCTGACACCCCCGGTCTCATTGCCGGTCAATCGCTGCGCGGCGAGGCGGCTACCGGCAGCATCATCAAAGGCCCCGACTACCGCGGCGTTTCCGCCATCGGATTTGTCGAGAAAATTGGCGACACAGGCTGGCATCTGGTCGTCAAGCAGGATCAGTCCGAGATCCTCGACACCGCCAACCGCGAAGGCGTCGGGATCGCCCTGGTCGGCGCCGGGTTGTTGTTAGCCGCACTGGCCATCCTGCGCAGCCTGCGCGACCGCCAGCAGTTGCTGCTGGCAAAGGTGAGCCAGATGGCGCAGACCGAACACTGGCGACTCCTCAGCATGCTGGAGGCCATTGCCGACAACACCACCGATGCCTTTTTCGTCAAGGACGAGCAGGGTCGCTACCTGCTCGCCAACCCAGCCTGCCTGAAGGATCTGGGAAAGCCGGCGGAGCAGGTTCTTGGCCACGATGACACGACCCTGTTTCCGGCGCGTGATGCTGCCGTGATTATGAGCAACGAGCGCCGCCTGCTTCAGGAAAACCAGGTCGAAACCTTCGAAGAGAACGTCACGACGCCGGCTGGCCTTGTAACCTACCTGTCCACCAAGGGCCCCTTGCGCGATGCGTCGGGGGCGCTGATTGGCACCTTCGGCGTGGCGCGCGATGTCACCGAACGCAAGAAAAATTTCGAAGAACTTGAGCAGCATCGTCATCATCTGGAAGAACTGGTGTTGACGCGTACCCACGAACTGGCCGAAGCCAAGACGGCGGCAGAATCAGCCAATCACGCCAAAAGCGAGTTCCTGGCCAATATGAGCCACGAAATCCGGACACCGTTGAATGGCATTCTCGGCATGGCCTACCTGATGCGGAGCGAAGGACTGACCCCGACCCAGACGGGGCAACTGGACAAGATTGCGGCATCTGGCAAGCACCTGTTGTCCGTCATCAATGACATCCTCGATCTCTCGAAAATCGAAGCCGGGCGGCTTTCGCTGGAAGAGGCAGATTTCAACCTCGCTGAAATGATGGAACGCATTGAGGCCGTGATTGGCGAGTCAGCCCGGGCCAAGGGCCTGGTCTTCACCCACCATGTTTCCAGCCTGCCGGAAGCGCTCCATGGCGATGCCGCAAGACTCTCGCAGGCGCTGGTCAATTTCCTCGGCAATGCCGTCAAATTCACCGAGCAAGGCAAAATTTCCCTGACCGGGCGAGTACTTGATGAAGCCGCCGACAGCTATTTGCTGCGCTTTGACATCAGCGATACCGGCATCGGCATCTCGACCGAGCAGCAACACCGCCTGTTCACCGCCTTCGAGCAAGCCGATAACTCAACCTCGCGCAAATACGGCGGTACCGGGCTGGGCCTGGCCATTACCCGCCACATCGCTGAAATGATGGGCGGTGAGGTCGGGGTCGTTAGCGCCCAAGGGCAAGGCAGCACCTTTTACATAACCGTTCGGCTGGGCAAGGGATCGGCTCACGGGGCGTCTACCAGCATGTCCCTGGCTGACGCCATCGCCAGACTTCAGACGCATCAAGGCCGGCGCGTGCTGGTCGCCGAAGACGAACCGATCAATCAGGAAGTTGCGCGAATATTGCTCGAAGACGTGGGGCTGGCTGTAGATATCGCCAGCAATGGGCTGGAAGCGCTGCGCATGATCCAGCAAAACGCATACGACCTGGTTTTGATGGACATGCAAATGCCGGAAATGGACGGTCTGGAAGCCACCCGTAAAATCCGGGAGCTAAGCCAGTGCCGGAATATTCCCATCCTCGCCATGACAGCGAATGCGCTGACCGAGGTTCGGGATACCTGCCTTTTGGCCGGCATGAACGATTTCATCACCAAACCGGTCGAGCCTGAATTGCTCTACGCAACCCTGGGAAACTGGCTTACAGCCACCAGCCAGCGCTGACGAGAACCCAGCGGGAGAGATTTCGGTTTTTCCGCAAGCCGACGGAACGGCCGGTCGCGGCCTGCGTGGCTCAGGCCAGAAACGAATAAAGCAGCAGGACGAAAATCAGGACAAAGAGAACCATGAACATGGTTTTAGTCCATTTCACCCGGTTGACCGCAACATTCCACGGTCAACCGGAAAAATCAGGCAAATTTCAATGTTTGTGGTCCATGGCTGGCGGCATGCCACCGGCCATCGGACGAACGACTTTGGCATCGACTTGCTTGGTGCTGCCGTCGTCGAAGCTCAGGGTAATCGGCACGACGTCACCTTCCTTCATCGGTGCCTTGAGGTCGATGAGCATGACATGCAGACCACCCGGCTTAAGCACGGCTTCACCCTTGGCCTTGACGTCGATGGCCGGCACCGGGCGCATTTTCATGACGCCGCCTTCGTTGAGATGGGTGTGCAGCTCGGTGACTTTGGAGGCCGGGTTGTCGGCCTTGAGGACTTTGACGTCCTTGTCGCCGTTGTTCTTGATCACCATGAAGGCGCCGGTTGCCGGCGCGTTGGGCGGCGCCAGGCGAACGTAGGGGTCCTGCACGGAAACGTTGTCGGCGGCACCGGCAAATACGCCGGCAGAAAACATCAGGCTGGCGGCAAGCAGGGA
This sequence comes from uncultured Rhodocyclaceae bacterium, assembly GCA_907163225.1. GTDB lineage: Bacteria > Pseudomonadota > Gammaproteobacteria > Burkholderiales > Rhodocyclaceae > Azonexus. Next base: position 738,191 of record OU015322.1, read on the forward strand.
CAGTTGTTTCATGGAAATGCTCCTTCAGGGTTTCAAATATTTTCGGATGGCGACGACAACCTGATCAGGCGGTGTGGCGTGGGCCATCTTGCCGGCCAACTGGCCATCGGGGGCGACGATGAATGTCTCGGCCGAATGATCAACGACATAACCGCCACCCGCCGTTTCCACCTTCTGCTCGGCATAGAACACGCCGTAGCGTTTGGCAATCTCGGCAATGACTCCCGGCGACCCTGTCACGCCCACAATGGCCGGGTGGAAAAACTCGACGTATTCCTTCAAACGGGCCGGGGTATCGCGCTTCGGATCGACTGACACAAAGATCATCGCGACGCGGGCCTGCTCCTCGGGACTGAGCTGCTTCAGGCCCTCCGCAGTCGCCGCCAGGGAAGTCGGGCAGATATCCGGGCAATAGGTATAGCCAAAATAAACCAGCACCAGCTTGCCGCCGTAATCCTTCAGGGACACCGGGCCGTTGGCCGATTGCAAGGTGAAATCACCGCCCTCCGCAATGATCGCTTTGGGTAGCTGCCTTTCTGGCATTTCCGGATGCCAGAAAAAAAATACACCGGCGATCAGCAAGGCCAGCGCGCCAGCCAGTATTGTCAAAACACGTTCTGACATATTAATTGTGCTCCCCGGTCGAAAAGCGATACGGGATAGCGATCCGCTCGCTACCGGATTCGACCAGCACAGTTGCCTGCCAATCCATATGGCCGGTAATGCAGACCGGCAACGTCACTTCGGCGGCGTAAAGCCCCTCGCCGCGCGCTGCCAGTTGCGGCCGATTCAACCCCATATTCATGTCGATGCCGGCGAAATCAACCTCGACACGCGTCGGCGAAAAACCGCTCGTCGTGACCTGCACCTCGAACGGCTTGACCAGCGGTACCGGGCGCGTGGCCATCGCCAACTGGATTTTGCCGCCGGATGGCAACACCACGCTACAGGCCTCGCGCTGCAAATTACAGACCGGATCAGGCTGAATGGTGACGTCAGCCTTGGGCAGCAACATCGGCGACATTTTGTAGCCGACAACAACAACCAGCGCGATCAGCTCCAGGCCAATCACGTCCATCAGTATTTTCTTATTCACAAGTTGAATTCAAGGTCTTCAGGCTTTTTTGACGAACCATTTTCGCTGATATGGCGCATTTGAATTTAGCAGAGATCAATTCTTTCATATCCGGTGCGGCATACAGTGTGCGGCATATTGTCGCAGTGGCATTTTGTCGCAGGCGATGATGGGGGGAATAGAAGTTCTGACTTCTGGTATTCATGGGAGAAATCGAGATGAAGAAATTTGTAGTGAAAACCACCGCGCTGATGCTGGCCGCAGGTTTTGCAGCCACTGCGTGGTCTGCCGAATCGCTGCAGGACGTCATGAAGCGTCGCGGCCTGAGCCAGCAGGATCTGCTCGCCGCATCCAAGACCTACGTTCCGACCGGCAAGCGCGACGAGTTCGTCGCCTTCAGTTCGGGCGGCCAGTCCGGCCAGATCATTGTTTATAGCATTCCGTCCATGCGCATCCTGAAGTACATCGGCGTCTTCACGCCGGAACCGTGGCAAGGCTACGGTTTCGATGAGAACTCCAAGGCCGTGCTGCGTCAGGGCAACATCGACGGCAAGGAAATCAACTGGGGCGATACGCACCACCCGGCCATGTCCGAAACACAGGGCAAGTACGACGGTCAGTTCCTGTTCATCAATGACAAGGCCAATCCACGCCTCGCCGTGATCGACCTGCGTGACTTCGAAACCAAGCAGATCGTGGTCAACCCGATTTTCAAGTCGGAACACGGCGGCGCTTTTGCCACGCCGAATACCGAATACATCATCGAAGCCGCCCAGTACGCCTCGCCGCTCGAGAACAAGAAGTTCTACCCGCTCGAAGAGTTCAACGAAAAATATCGTGGCGGTATCACCTACTGGAAATTCGACCGCAAGGAAGGCCGCCTTAACCCGAAGGAATCCTTCTCTCTGGAATTGCCGCCTTACAGCCAGGACTTGTCTGACGCGGGTAAAGGCCCGTCCGACGGCTGGTCCTTCACCAATTCCTTCTGTTCCGAGCGTTACGTCGGCGGCATCGAAAAGGGTCGCCCACCGTACGAAGCCGGTTGCTCCGCCAAGGACACCGACTATCTGCACGTGATCAACTGGAAGAAGGCTGCCGAACTGGTCGCCGCCGGCAAGGCCAAGACCATCAACGGCCACAAGGTGCTGATGATGGAAACGGCAATCAAGGAAGGCATCCTCTTCCTGGTTCCCGAACCGAAATCGCCGCACGGCGTCGACGTCACCCCGGACGGCAAGTTCCTGACTGTCGCCGGCAAGCTCGACACCCACGTCTCCGTCTATTCCTTCGAGAAGATCCAGGCCGCCATCAAGGCCGGCAAGTTCGAATCCAAGGATCCGTACGGCATTCCGGTCATCGGCATGAAGGATGCGTTGCATACGCAAGTTCAGCTTGGCCTCGGCCCCTTGCACACCCAGTATGATTCCAAGCCCTGTATCGCCTACACCTCGCTGTACGTCGATTCGCAGGTCGTTAAATGGAACCACTGCGAAGGCAAGGTACTCGACAAGATCTCCGTTCACTACAACATCGGTCACCTGATGACCATGGAAGGTGACTCGGCTGACCCGAAGGGTCGTTACCTGGTTGCACTGAACAAGCTGGCGATCGACCGCTTCGTGCCGGTTGGCCCGCTGCACCCGCAGAATCACCAGCTGATCGACATTTCGAACGACAAGATGCAACTGTTGTACGACATGCCGCTGCCGCTGGGTGAGCCACATTACGTAGTCGCCATCGAAGCTTCGAAGCTGAAGCCGGGCGTGCGCTACAAGGTTGGTACCGATTCCCGCACCGACAAGCCGCACCCGGGTGCTGTCCGTGCCGGCGAAGAGCGTACCGAGAAGAAGGGCAACAAGATCACGGTCTACGGCACACTGATCCGTTCCCACATCACCCCGGAAACTATCGAGGCTGATGTTGGCGACGAAATCACGGTCCATCTGACCAACCTCGAACGTGCTCAGGACGAAACCCACGGCTTCACGGTCTCGACCATGAACGTCCATGCTTCCGTCGAACCGGGCAAGACGGTCACCGTCAAGTTCAAGGCTGACAAGGAAGGCGTCTATCCGTACTACTGCACCGAGTTCTGCTCCGCGCTGCACCTTGAAATGCAGGGTTACCTGCTGGTCAAGCCGAAGGGCTGGAAGCCGGGCAAGGTTGAAGCAGCCAAGGCTGTCTATACCGAAGCCGACTACAAGGCCACGGTCAAGAAGGTTGCCGACACCCAGGTCGTCATTGACTCCGTCGTTGGTTACATCACCAGCGTCAACTTCAAGGACTTCCCGGATGTGGTAAACATGGTCGATGACGCGACCGACCAGCTCAACAAGATGAAGGAAGCCAAGGGCAAGCATGAAGCCGCAGCCGCCAAGAAGGATTGGGACCAGGCGAACCTGTGGGCCGAGCAAGTCTGGCAATACCAGGTCAAGGCAGCTGACATCGGTCTGCGTGCCAAGACCTACCTTGAGCAGAACGGTGCCAAGAAGGTCAAGTAAGCAGCAAACTTGATCTGACTTAAAGCATTCAACGGGGAACAGAGCGAATCTGTTCCCCGTTTCACATTCAGGAGGGAATAACCATGAAATTTGTAATGACTTTGATTGCAGCTGCACTCGTCGCTTCACCTGCCGTCGCAGCACTCGACGGCGCCAAGCTTTTTGCAGAAAAAACCTGTAACGCCTGCCATGGCGCCAAGGCTGACAAGCCGCTGATGCCGAACTATCCGAAGTTGGCTGGTCAGAACGCCGCCTACGCCGAAGCGCAAATGAAAGACATCAAGAGCGGTGCCCGCAACAACGGCCAGACCGCCGCCATGAAGGGCGTCATGCACCTTGTCAATGACGAGGAAATCAAGGCGATCGCGGAATATTTGTCAAAACTCAAATGATATTTTGAAGCCGGTTTTTCCGGCTTCTGACCAACATCAAAGAACGCTGATATACATTGTGCAACAATAGTTTCAGCGTTTTTTAATAACACGCCATAAAAGGAAACCGAACATGAAAAAAGCATCACTCCTTTTGATCAGCCTGCTGTCAGCGGGCATCGCTTTTGCCGCACCACCAGCCCCGAAAACTGAGGGCATCGAAGGCAAGGATTACAAATGGAATGCCCAGGCCGGCGAAAAAGTCGAAGCCCTGACCAAGAAGGGTGACAAGAAGCGCGGCGAAGAAGGTTACGAAACCTGCGGCGCCTGTCACCTGCCCTCCGGCGCTGGTCGTCCTGACGGTACATTCCCGCAACTCGCTGGCCAGCACACTACCGTGCTGATCAAGCAGATGGCCGACATCCGTGCCGGCCTGCGCGACAACCCGACGATGTACCCGTTTGCCGCCACGCTGACCGATGCCCAGGAACTGGCCGACGTCGCCGCCTACATCGAAGGTCTGTGCATTCCGCTCGATCACGGCCATTACGACTCCAAGCCGGGCGATGCCGGCAAGGACTGGAAGGTACCGGCCGACACCGAAAAGCGCCTGGCCGAAGGCAAGGCGCTGTACGAGAAGGAGTGCCTGGAGTGCCACGGCAAGAACGGCGAAGGCGTGAAAGAAAAGTTCTATCCCGTGATCGCCGGCCAGCACTACAAGTACCTGCTGCGCCAGATGACCGAGATTCGTGACGGCCACCGCCGCAATGCCAATCCGGACATGGTCAAGATCATCAAGAAATACAACAATGACCAGTTGATCTCGATTTCGGCTTATCAGGCCAGCCTGCAGATGCCGGGCAACATGTGCAAGCCGAAAGCCGGCGGCAAGAAGAAGTAAAATAGTTCTGCTGTAGCACCGCTGCCCGTCACTGACGGGCAGCCCACAACCCGACCCCAAACCGGGCGCAACATGATAGAGAACGGCATCATGGAAAAACAAAACAAAATTATCGGTGGTCTGACCCTGATCTCTCTGATCTGCCTGGTCGCTGCCTACTTTGCTCCGATCTGGTGGGTTTCGCTGACCGCCCCGAATTACCCGCCCGATGCCTTCCCCGATGGCATCCGCATCCATTTCCATTTCGATGGTGTCTATAACGGCTGCAAGGCAGCCGGCAAGGGCACCCGCATGGCCAACGAGATCATCCAGAAAGATCTCGCCCACGACGACGAACGCTACAACCCTATCACCGACGCCAAGAAGGATGTCGACAAGGGAGCAGAAGGCCTCGATTGCGTTCATGAAATGAACACCATCAACCACTACGTCGGCATGTTCCCGATCGCCACTGGCGCACCGGTCGAAAAGCCGCTGGCCAAGTTCTTCTTCGGCTTCTTTGCCGTGATGCTGCTAGCTTTCACGGTCAACCAGAAAAAACCACGAATTTTGATATTGAGCGCCGGCTTCGCCGCCGTCGCCGGCTGGATGATTGTCGACCAGTTCATGCTCGGTCACCTTGAAAGCCATGTGCAAGCGTACATGCAGGAAGCCGGCACATTCTTCAAAGAACCGGACAAGATCGCCGTGTGGGGTGACAACGTTCGCAACATCTCGAAGATCGTCATTTTCGGCTTGATCGGCGTCATGCTTTTCGTCATCGCCGCCACGGCCAAGATCCGTCCCTTCCAGCTTTTGCTGGCACTGGTTCCGGCCCTGCTTCCGGTATTCTTCGTCGTCACCTACGCCGGATGGCTGTGGTTCTTCGGCCACAACATGCACCCGTGGGGCGCCTTCACGGTCAAGCCCTTCATGCCCACCGTCTTCGGCGAAGGCAAGGTCGCCCAGTTCTCGACCTTCTCGTATCCGTACTGGGGTTACGGCCTGTTGCTGGTGATCTTCGTCTGCATGATGCTGGCCCTGCTCATCCGCCGCAAACAGTTGCGCGAAGGAACCGCCGAGTAGCCCGACGTGAGCCGCCTGCCCCAATTGGCTCGGTTCGGTCTGGCCACAGCGCTGCTGTTGGTTATCTCCACCGCCAACACCGAACCGCAAGCGAATGTACCTGCCGGCATGGGCGCCCGCGCCGATGTCGACCGGCCCAAGCCGACCTTCATGCTGCACGAGCGTGACAAGCGCGTGCATGGCCTCAAGCCCTTCCAGGATCTGGTCGACAAGGCCCCCGCCGGCTCGGTGCTCAAGCCCCCGCCCGGCGTCTACTCCGGCCCGGTCACCATCAACAAGCCATTGACCATTGACGGCGATGGCAAGGTGACCATCGATTCAGGAGACCGCGGCACGGTCATGGTGCTGGACGCCAGCAATTCGACGATCCGCGGCATTCACCTGACCGGCTCCGGCGACTCGCACGACACCGACGACTCCTGCCTCGATGTGCGCGGCAACCACAACACCATCGAGAACCTCGAGCTCGACAACTGCCTGTTCGGCCTCGACTTCAAACAGTCGAACAACAACACGATTCGCGGCAATAGCATCCGCTCCAAGAACCGCGAACTCGGCGTGCGTGGCGACGGTCTGCGCCTTTGGTACAGCAACGAGAACCTGATCGAGAAGAACCAGATCATCGACTCGCGCGACATGGTCGCCTGGTACTCGCACAAGAATGTCTTCCGCGACAACCTCGGCCGGCGCAGCCGCTACTCAATCCATTTCATGTTCGCCAACGACAACGTCGTGGAGCGCAACGCGTTCTACGACAACGCGGTCGGCGTCTATTTCATGTATACCGAAGGCGGCCTCGTCCGCGACAACATCATCTCGCATGCCACCGGCGCCACCGGCATGGGCATCGGCTTCAAGGAAGCCTCGGGCACCATCATCGAAAACAACGAGATCATCTACTGCGGCGTTGGCATCGGCTCCGACCTCTCGCCGTTTCAGCCCGACACCACCATCGAAATCCGTAACAACCGCTTCGCTTACAACGGCACCGGCATCCTCTTCAACAGCGAAACCGGTGGCAATAACGTGGTCGACAACACGTTCGAAGGCAACCTGACCCAAGTCGCCTACGGCGGGCACGGCGATAACAACAACAGCCCGAAGAACGTCTGGATCGGCAATTTCTGGGACGACTACCAAGGCTTCGACCGCAACAGCGACGGTGTCGGTGACAAGACCCACGAGCTGTACGCCTACGCCGACCAGATCTGGATGGAACTGCCCATCGCCCGCTTCTTCCGCAGCTCGCCGGTCATGGAGCTGCTCGATTTTCTTGAACGCCTGGCCCCCTTCTCCACACCGGACCTGATTCTGCGCGACGAAAAGCCGCGCTTCGTCAAACCTGATAGAACGGCACGATCATGAGCGACATCGAAAACGACGTCGAAAGCGATAGTGGCGACAAGCCGCCTCGCAAGACGGCAGCCAACGCAACGCCGGCTGTATCAATCGCCAAGCGGCAGACCACCCGGCGCCGCGTGCTGCGCACCATCCTGCTCACCGGCGGCGTTCTCGGGGCGGCGATGTCCGGTTTCCTGCCCCTCGTCTACGCTCAGAAGAAGCGCCTGCGCCCGCCTGGCGCACTCGATGAAAGAGATTTTCTCGGTAGCTGCATCAAATGCGGCCAGTGCGTTCAGGTCTGCCCGGTATCGGCCATCAAGCTGGCCGATCTGGTCGATGGCATGGGCGTTGGCGCGCCCTACATCGACCCGCGCGCCCAGGCTTGCGATTTCTCTTGCGATGCCGTGCAGTGCATTCTGGCCTGCCCGACCGGATCGCTGACGTATCACAAGCCGGCTTTCCTCCAGGTCCGCCCCGGTGCCGCGCTGGCCGCCAAGCCGATCCTGATCGCCAAGGAAAAGGATGCCGAGCCGACGCTCAACATGCACGAGCGCATCGGTGTCGCCCGCCTGACTCGCCCGGAAGCCTGCCTGGCCGTTCAGGGCAAAGGTTTCAAGGGACAGACGCGCGGCCCCGATTTCAAGGGCCAGCTGCGCTACATGTCAGTCGACCGCTGGAAACCGGTCAAGGTCAGCAGCCATCCTTACGATGTCGCCGAATGCGATCTGTGCGTTCGCGAGTGCCCGGTCAAGGGCGCAATTTCCATCGAAACCGTGTTCGCGCCGGATGGCAGCAAACGTAAATCGCCGGTCGTCCATGAGCCCTGCGTCGGCTGCGGCGTCTGCGAAATGGTCTGCCCGGTCGAACCCGCAGCCATCACCATTGAAGCCGGCGAGGTCTGGAAAATATGAGCGCACTCCTCAAACGCCGGTTTGTCGATCAGATCAAAGTCCTGTTCGGCGCCGAACCGACCAAGCCGAAGGAAATCAGCCCGGCCGCCCAGCAGATTCATTTCTACAAAAAGGGCAACCGCGACCTCATCGCCGAAAAACTGCACGCCCGCGCCCACGCCGAACACAAGAACACCTGGCGCAACCGCCGCTGGGCAACGCTGATTTTCGCCAATCTGCTGTTCACGCTGTCTTTCTTCCTCGACATCCAGATTCTCGAAGGCGCGCTGACCGCCTCGCGCTTCGTCGGCTTCCACCTCATCGACCTCAACTCGGCGCTGCAGGTCATGCTCGCCCACAAGCACATCATCAACAACCTGCTGATCGGTACCGGGACGGTGCTCATCCTCTGGGTGCTACTCGGTGGCCGCACCTTCTGTTCGTGGGTCTGCCCCTACCATCTGCTCGCCGAATGGGCGGAGAAGATCCACCTCTTCCTGGCCAAGAAAAAACTGGTCACCGACCAGACCATGGACCGTCGCCTGCGCAGCGTTTTCTGGGTCATCTTCGCCCTGCTCGCCCTGGCCACCGGCTACACCGTCTATGAAGCCATCTCGCCAACCGGGATCCTGTCCCGCGCCCTGATCTACGGCCCGGGCCTGGCCCTGCTCTGGGTACTTGCCCTGCTTTTCTTCGAAGTCTTCTTCTCGCGCCGCGCCTGGTGCCGCTATGCCTGCCCGATCGGCCTGACTTACGGCGTCGTCGGCATCGTCTCGCCGGTGCGTATTCTCTACAAGCTTGACGGCTGTTTCCATGAAGGCGACTGCCGTAAAGTCTGCCTCGTGCCGCACGTTCTCGACACGGTCATCAAGGGCCGGGCCGTCGAGAAAGAAGTGCCCATCGGCCCCGACTGCACCCGCTGCGGGCTGTGTGTCGACACCTGCCCGACCGGCTCGCTGAGCTTCGACGTAAAGGGGCTGTCGAAGCTGGCTTGAGTTTTGGCCAATTTTTCCGGTTGACCGTGGGTCAGCCTTTCTGTTGTCGCAGCAAGGCAATCGTTGCATCATCCGGCTCGCCGCGCTGTGCAGGCGTAACGGAAATGCTAAAATCCCCGAAACATCCAAACCGCGCTCCGGCGTGCATTTTCCCGTTTGGTGAATACCCAGATAGCGATATTCAGGCAATGTCCTTGTAGACAACTATTTTTGGCAGCGAAGGCCAACCATGAGCTTCAACAGCTTCCAGAAGACCTCACTCAAAACGAGATTGACGCTTGTCACCCTCGCGGTTTTCCTGATTGGAATCTGGTCACTCACGTTTTACGCCAACCGCACGCTACGCGAGGATATGCAGCAGCAGTTTGGTGAACAGCAGTTTTCGTCAGTCTCTGTAGTCGCCGCACAAATAAATGCTGACCTGGATGAGCGGCTGAAGGCGCTTGAACGAATAGCAGCTGAAATATCACCAAACTTGATAGGGAATGCGGCAAACCTGCAAACCTTCCTTGAGCAGCGTCCAATTCTTCAACTCATGTTCAACGCGGGCATACATGCCACCCGCCTTGACGGCATAGCAATCGCCGCCGTCCCGTTTTCCAGCGAACGCGTCGGCACCAGCTACGCTGATCGTGATTACATGAGCAGTGCCGTCAAAGAAGGCAAATCAACGATCGGCCGCCCGGTCATCGGCAAGATTTTGCATGCCCCCGCCATCGGCATGGCCGTACCGATTCGGGACGGCAAAGGTCAAGTCATCGGCGCGCTGGTCGGCGCGGTCAATCTCGGGATGCCAAACTTTCTGGACAAAGTTACCGAAACCCGCTTCAGCAAGGGTGGCGCCTATCTGATCATCGCCCGGCAGCACCAGTTAATCGTCACCGCAACAGACAAGAGCCGCATAATGCAGCCCGCCCCTCGCCCCGGCGTCAACAAGATGCACGACCGGTACATGCAGGGCCATGAGGGCTATGGCATTGCCATCAATTCCCGAGGCATCGAAGAGCTTTCTGCAGCCAGAAGCATTCCAGTGGCAGGCTGGTTCATTGTGACCACCCAGCCGACCGAAGAAGCGTTCGCATCGATTTCCGCCATGCACCAGCGCATCCTGCTGGCTGCACTCGTGCTTACCCTGCTGGCCGGCGGTCTGGTCTGGTGGATGACGGCGTGGATGTTGCGTCGGCAGCTCGCGCCGATGATTGAAGCAACGAACACACTGGCCGAGCTGACGGATACTCGTCAGGCACCTCAGCTATTGCGCGTTGACCGGCACGATGAAATCGGCGAAATGATTGGTGGCTTCAATCGCCTGCTTGAAACGCTGATCCAACGCGAAACCGCGTTGCGGGAAAGCAAGGAAAGCTATCGCCTGCTGATAGCAGATCTTCAGGTCGGCGTCCTGATCCAGTCACCCAGTTCGGAGATCCTCCAGAGCAACCGGGTTGCACTGAAACTGCTGGGACTCAGCGAAAGTCAGTTGCTTGGCAAGACTACCCTAGATCCGGACTGGAACGTCATTCACGAAGATGGCTCGGACTTCCCTGGTCCGAAACATCCGGTGTCGCAGGTGATCGCCACAGGTGAACCGGTGGAAAATGTCGTCATGGGTGTGTACCGCCCCGCGACACATGACCGCGTATGGCTTTTGGTGAGCGCAAAACCGGAACTGGCGACCGACGGCACCTTGCGCCAGGTCGTGTGCACTTTCATCGACATCAGCGAGACAAAACGCGCCGAACGGCACGACCAGTTCCGCACCCATGTGCTCGAGATGCTGGCCAGCGGCGAGCCGCTTCCCCGCGTACTTGAAGCCTTGGTGCATGGTACCGAACAACTCTACCCGGCGATGCGGTGCAGCATCCTGTTGCTCGACCGCGAAGGAAGATATTTCGAGAAAGGCATCGCCCCCAGCCTGCCTGACTTTTACAACAACGCGATCCAGGGGCTCGTCATCGGCATGGGCGTGGGGTCATGCGGCACAGCCGCCTTCACCGGCCAACGCGTCATCGTAGAGGATATCGCGACCCATCCGTACTGGGTACCGTACCAGGAACTCGCCGCCAGCGCCGAGCTTGGCGCCTGCTGGTCGCAGCCGGTTCTCGCCTCGGACGGCCGGGTGCTCGGCACCTTTGCCATCTACCACAGCACGGCACACACGCCGGCCGATCAAGACATTTACCTGATCGAGCAATGTGCCAGCCTGGCCAGCATCGCGCTCGAGAAGAACCTGGCCGAGGAAAGGCTGCAGAGCAGCGAAGCCCACTTCCGCTTGCTCACCGAAGATGTGCAGGATGTAGTCTGGAAAACCGACCGCAACTTCATTTTTACTTACATCAGCCCAGCCGACGAACGTTTACGTGGTTTTACAGCCGATGAGGTTGTCGGCCATCACGTTCTCGAGGCATTCACGCCAGAAGGCGCTGCCAGGGTAGAGCTGATCATGCAACAGCGACTTCAAGGCGAACAGGCGGGAACGCCGCTCGGCTCGATCACCTTCGAAGTCGAGCATCGCTGCAAGGACGGCCGCGTACTTTGGGGCGAGGTGCTATCCAAACCCCTGCGCGACAGCTCGGGAACGATTATCGGCTTTCATGGAATAACGCGCGAAATCACCGAACGCAAGAACACTGAGGCCGAGCTGCTGCGTCACCGCGACCACCTCGAAGAACTGGTCGAGCAGCGCACTACTGCGCTCTCCATCGCCAAGGAGGCGGCCGAAACCGCCAGTCGTGCCAAGAGCACATTCCTGGCTAACATGAGCCACGAATTGCGCACGCCGATGAACGCCATCATGGGCATGACCACGCTGGCGTTGAGACACGCAAGCGACCCGAAACTGTGCGATCAGCTCAATAAAGTCTCACAAGCCTCCCAGCATCTGCTCCACGTGATCAATGACATTCTGGATATTTCCAAAATCGAGGCCGAGCGCCTGACTCTGGATACAGTCGAGTTTGCGCTGGAGACAGCGCTGGAGAACCTGAGCAACCTGACGCTCTCGGCCGCCATGGCAAAGGGGCTGACGCTGAGTTTCAATATCGCGCCAGAACTGTCCAGGCTGTCACTGAAAGGTGACCTCCTGCGGCTGGGTCAGATACTGGTCAATCTGACCAGCAACGCAATCAAATTCACCCATGAAGGCTCGGTCAGCGTCGATGTCTCGGCCACTGAAGAAACGCCTGAAAACATCCTCCTCCACTTTGCAGTCCGCGATACCGGGATCGGCATTTCGGCTGATGATCAGAAGCGCTTGTTCATCGCCTTCGAGCAGTCCGACAACTCGATGACCCGCAAATACGGGGGAACCGGACTAGGGCTGGCAATCAGCAAGCGTCTGGCCAGCATGATGGGGGGCAGCGTCAGCGTGGAAAGCCAGGTCGGTTTGGGTAGCACGTTCCGGTTTTCCGCGAGACTGCAAAAAGCTGCATGCAATACTCAACCGGCTGCGCTCCCCTCGTTTCACCTGCCGGAAGATACGCTTAGAACCTGCTTTTCTGGGGCGCGTGTGCTTCTCGCCGAAGACGAGCCGATTAACCAGGAAGTCTCGCGCGAACTGCTCGAGTCGGTTGGCCTGATTGTCGATTTGGCGGCAGATGGTGTTGAGGCTGTAAAACTGGCTGGGGAGCGAAATTTCGATCTGGTTCTGCTTGACCTGCAAATGCCCCGCATGAACGGTATCGAAGCCGCCCAGGCCATCCGCGCCATGCCCGGCCGGGAAACGCTACCGATACTGGCCTTGACGGCAAATGCCTTTTCCGGTGACCGGCAAAAATGTATCGACGCCGGAATGGATGACCACATCGGAAAGCCGGTTGATCCCGAACAGTTGTTCGACACCCTGCTTAAATGGCTATCACGCGCTCGCGACAAATAAGCCGATTACCGCTGGCCCTTGCTGGGCCGGCAACGACCCGGCGAATACGCTGCACTTTCTGAAACGATGCCAGACCAGGCCACCTGGGATTTTGGCGAATTTTTCCGGTTGACCGCGAGATTCACCTCGTTCAAATCTTGAAGGTTTCCGCCAGCCGGCGCAATTCGCCGGACAGTGAATTGACATCAACAGCCAGCGAGGCCGCCGCCTGGCTGGCACGCGAACCCTGCTCGGTCATCTGGGCGACGCGCTCGACATTCTGGGCAATCTCGCGGGCGGCACTACTTTGCTCCTTGATCGCCAGGGAAATTTCGTTGACCGCATCGGCAACCTGGCTGGAGCTGACCTGAATAGTTCCAATTGACTGCTCGGCCTGACGTGCCAGGTCAACGCCGGCTTCGACCTGCTGGACGCTGTTTTCCATTTCGGAAACAGCGTGACGCGAGCTGGACTGCACTTTCTCGATCATGCCGCCGATCTGCTTGGTCGACAAAGCCGTACGCTCTGCCAGCTTGCGTACTTCGTCGGCCACGACGGCAAAGCCGCGTCCCTGCTCGCCTGCACGAGCTGCTTCAATCGCGGCGTTGAGCGCCAGCAGGTTAGTCTGATCGGCAATTTCCTTGATCACATTGACGATGCTGGAAATCTCGACCGAATACGACTCCAGCTCACGAATTGCCGTGGCTGAACCATTCACCGTTTCGGCAATGTGCGACATTTCATCGGCCGCACGCTGGATAACTCCTCCGCCGTCTAGCGATGCACTGCCAGAGGCTCGGGAAACGCTCTCCGCCTCGCTGGCAAACTCGGTGACATGGTCGATCGAGACCGACAACTCCTCGACCGAAGCGGCCATATTGGTCGCCACATCCGCCTGATCCGACGCTGCGCTGGCCGACGCCTGACTGGATTCGGCAAGGCCATGCGCCATCACATCGAGCTTGACGGTGCTCTGGCGAAGCAATGCGGCCATTTCCTGAAAATGATTGCGCATGACGGCGAGTTGCGACAGGAGCTGCCCGATTTCATCATCGCCATGCACCGGAATCGGCACACTCAGATCCATCGAAGCCATGCGGCGCGCTGCCTCGATAGCTGCCCGAACGGGGCGATTGAACTCGCGGATGATCAACCACGCAAACGGCGGCCAGGCAAGCAGTGTCAGCCCACCGATGACTAACATGGCCTGGTGCAAATCAGCCAGACGCGATGCGACATCCGGCGTCAGGGCGGCAACCGGCACCGCCGACACGGCCTGCAAGCCAAGCCACAAACTCAGACTAACCACGGCAATGGACGCCAGGGTCGACATCCACAAACGCTTGCTCAGATCAATGTCGTTGATGCGCCGGACAAAGCGCTTCAGCGCGCCGCCACGCACCTCGCCTCGCTCAAGCAGCACCGACGGATCGCGACGCATCTGGGCATAGAGCGCGGTAGCGGCACGAATCTGATCGGGGGTTGCCTTGGTTCGCACCGACATGTTTCCACCCGACGACAATGGTGTCGCCATCGCCTTGATCCAGTAGTAGCTGCCGTCTTTGCGACGATTCTTTACCACGGCGCCCCATGGCTTGCCTTGCTTCAGGGTAGCCCACATGTCCCGAAAGGCCTCGGCGGGCATATCCGGGTGGCGAACGATGTTGTGCGGCTGACCGATCAGTTCATCTTGAGAAAAACCGGAAACATCAATGAAATCATCATTGATGTAGGTGATAACACCTTTATGGTCAGTACGACTGATGATGATGCAGTCAGGCCCGACGACGTATTCGCGATCATTCACCGGCTGGTTGTTTCTCATGATGTTGCCTTTTGCAAAATGTTTAGAAAAATGACATTGCCAAATCAGCATAACAGCAACATATTACAAATTCTATACATTCAATAAAAGTCACATCCCAGCTGTACCCAAAAAACCACAACAAGGCGTCCTGCCCCCTGCTAACGGGCAACTGGCTCACAATTTTTGATTCAGGTTCAAAGACGACAGGTCTGCGCTGCCTATAATCCGCGTCATGATCCAGTTCAAGAACATCGCAAAAACCTTCCGCAAAGCGCGCGTGCTCGATGGCATAAGCCTCGATATCGCCATCGGCGAGCGGGTCGCGCTGATCGGCTCCAACGGCGCCGGTAAGACCACCCTGATCCGCTGCCTGCTCGGCGAATACACGCACGATGGTGAAGTTGCCATCAACGGCCTAGACCCGCGCAACAACCGCACCGCCGTCCTCGGCACCATCGGCTTCGTGCCCCAACTGCCGCCGCCACTGAAAATGCCGGTCGGCCAGTTGATCAATTTTTCCGCCTCGCTGTGCGGCACTGACCCGCAGCGCATCCACGCCATCGCCAAGCGTCTGGGTCTCGACATCGACGGCATCCTTGCCCGCCAGTTCGTGCGCCTGTCCGGCGGCATGAAGCAGAAGCTATTGATCGCCATCGCCCTGGGACGCGACGCCAAGGTGCTGGTCATGGACGAACCGGCCGCCAACCTCGACCCCGAGGCGCGCAAGATCTTCTTCGATCTGCTGGCCGAACGCCTCGACGACGCGACGATGATTATCTCCAGCCACCGTCTCGACGAAGTTTCGGCGCTGGTCAATCGCGTTATCGAAATGGACATGGGCAAGGTCGTCCTCGACGACAAGGTGGCCGACGCCGTCACGCTGACCGCCCGACTGGCCTGCCGCATCGTCCTCAGCCGCTTCGAGCCGGCCTTCGCCAAGGCGCTGGATGGCTGGAACCTGAGCAGCCGTGACGACAACCGGGTGTGGGAAGGCGAAATCGCCGGACCGGACCGCCTGCGCTTCCTCGGCATCATTTCGCGCTACACGGCACTGGTCAGCGATTTGTCGCTGGCCGAGATCCAGTCCTGACCATGTGCGACGCTCAGCGCCGTGATTTCCTCGGTCGTCTAGGCCTCGGCGGCCTGCTCCTGACGCCGCTCGCCGCTGCCCTGTCAGGCTGCGGCAACAAGGGCGGCTGGCCGGACGGCATGGCCGAGATAAAGTGGGATCGCGACACCTGCGTGCGTTGCAGCATGGTCATTTCCGACCGGCGCTTTGCTGCCGAGATGCGCGGTGGGCCGAACAACACCGTCTTCAAGTTCGACGACCCGGGCTGCCTTGCCTTCTGGCTCAAGGAAAAAGCCGACAAGTACCCGTGGATGGCCGATGCCGCCACGCGCATCTGGCTCGCCGATTTCAATAGCAAGAGCCGCGAGGACATGTCCTGGCTCGACCCCAAACGCGCCCAGTTCATCACCAAGACATCGCCGATGGGCTACAACTTCGCTGCCGTATCGATGCCGATGCCGGGCAGCCTTGATTTCACCGACATGCGCCAGCACACGCTGGCCAAGGGTAAATAAGCAAATGAAACAACTGTGGCTCACCGCCAAACTCGATATCGTAGAATCCCTGCGCGCCCGCTGGTTCCAAATCTACACGCTGGTCTTCGGCGGCATCGTTGCCCTGCTCTTCCTCTTCGGCCTGACCGAATCGCGGGTGCTTGGCTTCATCGGCCTGTCGCGCCTGCTCGTCACCTACATCCAGCTGACCATGGCCATCCTGCCGATCTTCGTGCTGATCACCACCGTCCGCTCGGTGGCCGGCGACCGCGAGGCGGGCGTCTTCGAATACCTGCTGTCGCTGCCGGTGTCGTTGTCCGCATGGTTCTGGGGCAAAATCGTCGGTCGCTACATCGTCGTCTTTGCGCCGGTTTTTCTGGCCATGCTCGGCGCCGTCATCTGGGCGACCATCCAGGGCATCGAAGTGCCTTGGGACATGTTTGGCTACTACACCGCCCTGCTTGCCGTGATGGCCGCCTGCTTCCTCGGCATCGGCATGCTCATCTCGGCCATCGCGCGCACCACCGACATGGCGCAGGGCGCCGCCTTCATGGTCTGGCTATTCCTGCTGCTTTTCCTCGACCTGATCCTGCTCGGCGTGATGATTCAGGGCAAAGTCGCACCGGAACTCGCCGTCACGCTGGCGCTGGCAAACCCGCTGCAGGTTTTCCGCACCGCGGCGCTGGCGCTGTTCGACCCGCAACTGATCGTCCTCGGCCCCTCGGCCTACGTCATCCTCGATCTGTTCGGCACGGCCGGCTACAAGGTTTTCGCGCTGGTCTACCCGGCAACCCTTGGCGTTGTCAGTGCTACCATCGGCTACTTCATCTTCCGCCGTGGTGATCTGCCTTGAAAAAGCTGTTTGCAGTTTTCATTTTTGGCCTCTTTTCCGGGTTGACCGCAGGGTCAGCCTTTGCAGCGACAGTCGTGGCAGACGATCAACCGTCTTCCGCTCCACTCTTCGCCGCCATATTGAACGATCTGGACGACAAGCCGGTCGCGCTTGAACGCTACAAGGGCAAGCCACTGGTCGTCAATTTCTGGGCTCGCTGGTGCGGCCCCTGCCGCGCTGAAATCCCCGAGCTGATCAAATTCCGCGCCGCCAACAAAGGCAAGGTAGAAGTGCTGGGCATCGGCATCGAGGACAAGGCCGAACCCGCCAAGGATTTCGCCAAGGCCTACGAGATGGATTACCCCGTCTTCGTTGGCAAGGAAAAAGGCATCCCGCTGATGCAGGCGCTCGGTAACACCAAGGCCGGCCTGCCCTACACCCTGTTCATCGACCGCAATGGTCAAGTCGTCCAGAAGAAAATGGGCCTCGTCAAAAAGGCCGATCTGGACGCCATTCAGGAAGCGCTATTCAAGAAGTAAAAGCTAGGTGACCTGGGTCACAGACTCGCCAGACACCGGCCGCTAAAATTTCTCCAAAGCCGGTTTTGCCCAGCAGGCAAAACCAATGACCGCAACCAACGATCTGGAGAAACCATGAATATCAAGCCACTCGCCTCCGCCCTGCTGCTCGCCGGCCTTGCCCTCGGCGCCACCGCCAGCCACGCTGACGGCCTCAAGTTCCTGCCCGGCCTGCAAGCTGGTTTCAAGGCAGAACCCAGTCTGGCCATCAGCCTCGGCGTCATGGGTTCCCCTGACACCAACAGCGATTCCATGTTCGTTTACGGCCTCGATTTCAACATGAACTGCGGCCTGATCCAGACTCCGGACAACCGCATCCGCACCCACGTGCAGATCAACCATGTCGACGAGTCCGGCATGAAATCCACTTCTTTCGAGCTGTCGCCGCGCTACACCCTGCCGCTTGGCAGCGGCTTCTCGGTCGGCGCCGGCCCCGTGCTCGCGCTGGTCATGGCCGACAACGGCCGCGCGGATAAAAACCTGTTCGGCTACGGCGCCGTGGTCGGTGCCAACTACCGCAAGGGCATGTACTACTCCGGCCTCGACCTGCGCTACCTGAACACCAGCGAGAGCGATCGTGTCAGCTTCGAAAACTGGGCATTGCTCGCCAAGGTCGGCATCAACTTCTGATC
This sequence comes from uncultured Rhodocyclaceae bacterium, assembly GCA_907163225.1. Lineage (GTDB taxonomy): Bacteria > Pseudomonadota > Gammaproteobacteria > Burkholderiales > Rhodocyclaceae > Azonexus. Next base: position 756,595 of record OU015322.1, read on the forward strand.
TTCGGGCAATCACAAAGCAAACGGGGAAGGTTTCGGCCTTCCCCGTTTTTCATTTTTGGCCATTTTTCCGGTTGACCGTACAAGAAGCAAACTCATCATGGGAGCAGCAATGCCAGAACGCACGGCCACCTCACTAACTTTTGCAGCATAACCAGGACTATCCGCCCGCACTAGAAAAAAAGCCTGTTTTCTTGACCGATGTATTCGATCGAGAAAACAGGCTTTTTGGAATGTTGGCGGAGTGGACGGGACTCGAACCCGCGACCCCCGGCGTGACAGGCCGGTATTCTAACCAACTGAACTACCACTCCATTTCACTACATCCCAACGATTGGCGGGCTGCAATGAGCGGCGAATAATAGCATGGGGCGATAGCTCCGGGTGGCGTGCTGCGACTACAATTTGGCGTTTTTATTCATTAAGCGGAAACGATGGCTGATAACGGTACGCTCAATTATTGCTGGTCACAGGCCATGATTGCCGGCTTTGTTGCAGCCGGTGTTAGCGAAGCGATCATTTCTCCAGGCTCGCGCTCTACGCCGCTGGCTCTGGCCATGTTGCGGCAGGAACGGCTGCGCTGCCATGTTGCGGTCGACGAACGTAGCGCAGCATTTTTTGCACTTGGGATTGCCAAGGCCAGTCGACGGCCAGTCATGCTGCTAGCCACCTCAGGCACAGCGCCCGCCAACTGGCTGCCCGCCGTAATCGAAGCCAGCCAGTCCGGCGTCCCGCTGATTCTTGTTTCTGCCGACCGGCCGCCGGAGCATCATGGCTGCGGCGCCAATCAAACAATCAATCAAATCAACCTGTTTGCTTCACACGTTCGCGCCAGCCATTTCCTGGGCACCCCCGAGCATGGCTTCGAAGCTGATTACCTGCACCGGCTGGCTGCCCATGCTTATGAACAGGCGATCTGGCCCCATCCCGGCCCGGTTCATATCAATCAGCCGTTCCGCGAACCGCTGCTGCCGCTTACCGCGACGCCCCCCGCTTTGATTCCGGAAGCCATTCATCTCGCACATGGTTCCCAGCTTCCGGCGATGGATACGGTACGTGATTTTTCCCGACGCATCAGTGGGCGGCCCGGCATTATTGTTTGCGGAGAGATGCCGGCGACAGGCGCCTACCGAGACTCAATCGCTGCGCTGGCGGCTCACCTGAACTGCCCTATCCTCGCCGAGCCGCTATCCGGTCTGCGCTTCGGCAAGCACGATCGCTCGCGCCTCAGCGTCCGCTATGACACCTGGCTTGCCGATCCCTCTTTCACCGAAAAATGTCCGCCGGAGTGGGTTTTGCGCTTCGGTAGTTTTCCGGTCACCCGGCGCCTGCAAAACCACCTTGCCAGCATTCAGGCTACGCATGGATTGGCCGAAGCATGGCCGACGTGGGCCGATCCCTCGCACCGACTAACCCACCTGTTTCGTTGCCATCCAAGCGAGCTCTGCAGTGCGCTGCTAGCCGAAAACATCACTCCGGCGCCCGATGACTGGCTGCCAATGTTTGCTGAGCAGGAGTCCCTTGCATCCGCGCAGGCTGATGTTACTCACATTGGCACCTTGCTTGAATTGCTACCTGACGAAACCCCGCTTTTCGTTGGCAACTCGTTGGCAATCCGCCAAGTAGACAGGCATTCAGGCTGCGCCAGCAAGGCCATTCACTTCTACGGAAATCGGGGCGCCAGCGGCATCGACGGCAATATTTCGACGGCCATGGGCATTGCCGCCGTACATGGCCGCGTTGTTGCGCTGATCGGCGACCTTACCTGCCAGCATGATCTGGGTGGATTGGCGCTTGCCAAAGGACGGGATGCCGTCATCGTTGTGGTCAACAATGCCGGCGGCGGCATTTTCGATCATCTGCCGCAACGCGATCTGCCTGAGTTCGAACAGGGCTGGCGTACGCCGCAACAGATCAATTTCGAGCATGCCGCGCTTGCCTTCGGCATCGGCTATGGCTGCGCCAAATCCGACGTGGAATTCCGGAACCAGCTGCGCGCTGCACTGCTTGCCGGTGGCCCGCACTTGATCGAACTGACGCTGCCCTGAAGGGTTGCAGGTAAAATCCATCGCCATGAATCCATCGATCAATGCTGCCGACCCAAGCGCCGCCTCGCCGCTGGGCAAGGCCACGGAATACCAGAGCCACTACGCACCCGAACTGCTCTTCCCGATTCCGCGCCAGCTAAAGCGCAGCGAACTGGGCATAGTCGAAGTCGCCCTGCCCTTTGTTGGCGAGGATTTGTGGAATGCATATGAACTGTCGTGGCTCAACCCGAAGGGCAAACCGGTCGTTGCCGTCGGTACTTTCCGCGTGCCGGCCGATAGCCCGAACCTGATCGAATCGAAGTCCTTCAAGCTTTACCTTAATTCCTTCAACCAGAGCACTTTCGCCAATGTTGAGACCGTCTCGCAAACCCTGGCCCGTGACCTCTCGGCCGCCGCCGGCATGCCACTCAGCGTTGCGCTCGAACCGCTTGCCAACCGCCCGCAAGCCGTGATCGGCATCCCGGAAGGCACCTGTCTTGACGATCTGGATATTGCCTGCGACCGCTATCAGCCGACCCCCGAACTGCTGACTACGCAAGCCTGTGGAGTCGTCGAAGAAACGCTGTTCTCCCACCTGCTCAAATCCAACTGCCTGGTCACCGGCCAGCCGGACTGGGCCATGGTCGTCATCCGCTACCGCGGCCAGCCGATCGACCGCGCCGGGCTGCTGCGTTACATCGTTTCCTTCCGCAATCACAACGAATTTCACGAGCAGTGCGTCGAGCGGATCTTTACCGACATCCGGAAGCATTGCGCGCCGGAGGCGCTGGCCGTTCACGCCCGCTACACCCGGCGCGGCGGCCTGGACATCAACCCCTTCCGCAGCACCGGCGATTGCTACGGTCGACCGGAAAATATGCGCGAAATCCGCCAGTAGTTTTCGACCGCCCACAAAGAACAATAAACGACAAACCCATGGTTAAAGACGCCGCGCCCGACCTTTCCAAACACACGCCGATGATGCGCCAATATCTGGCGCTCAAGGCCAGCCACCCGAACACCTTGCTGTTTTACCGGATGGGCGATTTCTACGAACTGTTCCATGATGATGCGGAAAAGGCGGCGCGCCTGCTCGACATCACGCTGACCACGCGCGGCCAGTCGGCTGGCGTACCGATCAAGATGTGCGGCATCCCCTTTCATTCGCTGGAGCCTTACCTCGCCCGCCTGGTCAAACTCGGCGAATCGGCGGTGATCTGCGAGCAGATCGGCGACCCGGCAACCAGCAAGGGGCCGGTCGAACGGGCCGTGGCGCGCATCGTTACCCCCGGCACCCTGACCGATGCGGCGCTGATCGACGACAAGCAGGATATCTGGCTGCTCGCCGTCACCACCCTGCGCAACACCGCCGGACTGGCCCGGCTCAACCTGGCCAGCGGCGAATTCGTGCTGCTCGAAGTGCCGGCGGAGCAGATTCCGGCGGCCCTTGAACGCATCCGCCCGGCCGAAATCCTCTACCCGGAAAGCTGGACGCCCAATTTCGGCCTCGACGTTGCCCGCACCCGGCAGCCAGACTGGTATTTCGAATTCGACTCGGCCCGCCGCCTGCTCTGTGATCAGTTTGAAGTCGCCTCGCTGGCCGGTTTCGGCGCCGAAGGCTTGAAGCCGGCCATCGCCGCCGCTGGCGCTCTGCTCCAATACGCGCAGGCAACGCAGGCCGGGAAATTGACCCATTTACGCGGGTTGACCGTGGAAATCGAAGGCGCCTACCTCGGCCTCGATCTCGCCACCCGGCGCAATCTGGAATTGACCGAAACCCTGCGCGGCCAGCCGTCGCCGACGCTATTTTCCTTGCTAGACAACTGCGTGACCAGCATGGGCTCGCGCCTGCTCCGTCACACGCTGCATCACCCGTTGCGCGAACGCAATCTTCCTGCCGCTCGCCATGGTGCGGTCGAATTCCTGCTCGACGACTATGGCCGCATCGCCGGCGATATTCGTCGCGGCCTGCGCGGCATCGCCGACATCGAACGCATTGCCGGCCGTATCGCCCTGCGCAACTCCCGGCCACGCGATCTGGCCAGCCTGCGCGAATCGCTGGCCCGCCTCGATGGCCTGCGTGCTCCGCTGGCAGACGCTGTCTCGCCGCTGGTCGGGCAGCTGTTTGGTGATCTCGACACACCATTCGCCACACTGGATCTGCTGATTCGTTCGATTGGCAGCGAACCGGCCGCCCAGATTCGCGACGGTGGCGTCATTGCGCCCGGCTACGACGCCGACCTCGACGAATATCGCTCGCTCAACGACAACTGCGGCGCCTACCTGGTCGACATGGAAGCCCGCGAACGCGAGCGCACCGGCATCAGCAGCCTCAAGGTCGAATACAACAAGGTGCATGGCTTCTACATCGAAGTCACGCACGCCAATACCGAGAAAATCCCGGAAGACTACCGCCGCCGGCAGACGCTGAAGAATGCCGAACGCTACATCACACCCGAACTCAAGGCTTTCGAGGACAAGGCGCTGTCGGCGCAGGAACGGGCGTTGGCTCGCGAAAAGCTGCTCTACGAAGCCATTCTCGACGAACTGCAACCGGTCATTCCGACCCTGCAAGTCATCGCCCGCGCGGTCGCCCACCTCGACCTGCTGGCCGGCTTCGCCGAAACCGCCCTCAAGCGCAACTGGTGCAAGCCCGAATTTGCCGCAGAAATCGGGTTAACCGTGGAAGGCGGCCGCCATCCGGTGGTCGAGGGCGAGCTGGCCAACAACGCCGAAACCTTCATCGCCAACGACTGCCTGCTCGCCGAAAACCGCCGCCTGCTGCTCATCACCGGCCCGAACATGGGCGGTAAATCGACCTACATGCGGCAGGTCGCGCTGATCGCCCTGCTCGCCCACATCGGCTGCTACGTGCCGGCCGACCGCTGCGTGCTCGGCCCGCTCGACCGCATCTTCACCCGCATCGGCGCCTCTGACGACCTCGCTTCCGGCCGTTCAACTTTCATGGTCGAAATGACCGAAGCCGCCGCCATCCTGCATCACGCCACGGCCAACAGCCTCGTGCTGATGGACGAAATCGGCCGTGGCACATCCACGTTTGATGGCATGGCTCTGGCCTTCGCCATCCTGCGCCATCTGATCGACAAGAACCGCTGCCTGACGCTGTTCGCCACGCACTACTTCGAGATGACCCGGCTGTCGCACGAGTACTCCGAACTGGCCAACGTCCATCTCGGCGCCGTCGAGCACAATGATCGCATCGTCTTCATGCACGCTGTTGAAGAAGGCCCGGCCAACCAGAGCTACGGGATTCAGGTCGCCGCGCTGGCCGGCATTCCGACGGCAGTCGTCCGCGCCGCCCGCAAGCAGCTCCGCGAATTCGAACAACGCGCCACGGTCGACCCGCTGCAACCTGACCTTTTCGCTCAGGATTTTTCGCCAGAAGCACCCAAGCCAGCCGAACCGGAGCCGCACCCGGCCCTCCACCAACTCGCCGCCATCGACCCGGACAGCCTGACGCCGCGCGAGGCACTCGACGCACTCTATGCGCTGAAGGGTTTGCTCCGGTGACCGGCTACGGGCCGCGTCAGGCGGCCATCAACTCAAGGGCAGTTTGTACGGTCAACTGGAAATTTTGCCTGAAAATCGGGTTGACCGCAGTCGTCGCCAGCTGGCTAACGCTGGCAAGTGCCGAGACCTGGCGTTTCGCCCTGATCGGCGACGTGCCCTATTCGGACCACGAGCGGGCCGAACTGCCAGCAATGCTCGACGCCATCGCCGACCGCCACGCCGAATTCGTTGCTCACATCGGAGATTTCAAGCACGGCAAGGATCGTTGCGACGACGCATTATTTGAAGACCGCCGGCAGCTTTTTGACGCCAGCCGTGTCCCGTTTATTTTCGTTCCTGGCGACAACGAATGGACTGACTGCAGCCGCAAGAGTAATGGCGCCTACGATCCGCTGGAACGCCTTGGCAAATTGCGCAGCCTGTTCTGGAACAAAAACCAGTCGCTTGGCCGAAAAAAAATCGCCCTCCTCCGCCAGTCAGAAAAGTCACCTGAACACGCGCGCTTTCGGGTCGGCCCGGTTCTCTTCGTCAGCCTCAACATTCCTGGCGGCAACAACAACTGGACCAAAACTGGCGGACCAAGTCAGGAATATCTGGCGCGCAATCCGCTCGTGCTGCAATGGTTGAAAGAGAGCTTCACCATCGCCCGCCATGACGGCCTGGCCGGCATCGTGATCCTCTTCCAGGCCAACCCGGGCTTCACCAACTTTGCCCTCGGCATGCCGCAACCCAGCTATCGGGAATTTCTCGACACGCTGCGTGAGGAAACCATCCGTTTTTCAGGCCAGGTCGTCGCCGTGCATGGCGACAGCCATATCAGCCGGATCGACAAACCACTGCACGACCAGCGGGGAAACCAAATTGCGAACTTCACCCGTATTGAAACCTTTGGCTACCCGGTCATGGGCTGGACCTATGGCCTGATCGATACCGAATCTGCCACCCTGTTCCGATTCGAAACCCATCCCTGGCCAATCAGGCAGCCGTAAAAATGCCCGCTGAAGCGGGCATTCGATGACAAACGATCAAGCTGCGATCAGTGGCAGGATTCCTCATCATCATCCGGATGATGAACGTGACCGTGTTCGACTTCCTCTTCACTGGCCGGGCGAATCGACGTCACCGTGCAGGTGAATACCAGCGCCATGCCAGCCAGCGGATGGTTGCCGTCAAGCACGACCTTGTCGTCAGCAATCTCGGTCACGCGATAGATCACGAAATCATCTTCATCGCCCTCTTCCGGGCCGCCTTCAAACTGCATGCCGACCTGCAATTCCTTGGGAAAATCCTTGCGTGGCTCGACCTGAACCATCTCGGCATCGTACTCGCCAAACGCCTCGTCTGGCTGCAGCTTGACCTTGATCGACTCGCCGACTTTCTTGCCCTGCAACTCTTCCTCGATTCTCGGGAAGATATCGTCGTACCCGCCATGGAGATAGACGAGCGGCTCGCGACCTTCGTCGACTACTTCGCCATCCGGATCGGTGACGTGGTAATCGAGCGTGATGACAGAGTTCTTGGCAACCAGCGTGTTCATGAATTGAGTTCCTTGACGAGGCGCAGCACATCCAGTGCATGACCTTTGTAATTGACGTTGTAGAGCGCATGGCGAATGACCCCGCCGCGATCAATGATAAAGGTAGAACGAGAGACGCCGAATTTCCGGTGGCCATCTACCTCTCTGGCCTGCCAGACGCCGTATTGCTTGCAGACCGTGCCTTCCGCATCAGACAACAGCTCGATGCCGATGCCCTCCTTGTCGCGAAACTCTGCGTGCTTCAGACAGTCGTCACGACTGATGCCGAACAGTACGCAATCCTGCCGTAAAAACTCATTCTCATGATCCGAGAAATCCGTTGCTTCCTTCGTACAGCACGGCGTTCCATCCTTGGGGTAGAAGAACAGAACAATGTGCTTCTGCCCCTGATATTTTGCCAGATCGATAGTCTCCATATCGGCATCCGGCAACGAAAACGTGGGAGCTTTTTCGCCAACCTTGAGCAGCATGTTGTTCTCCTTGAGCGCTCTGCGTGGGGCACTGCCGGGAACGATTCTAACGGAGGCAAATAGCGGTGACTACTACGGTCAACGCGAATTCAAGAATTATTTTCCGGGAACTTTTTCCGGAATCTGCACGAAAATTTCATCCTGCCTGACCATGCCCAACTCGAAGCGGGCACGCTCCTCAATGGCGTCATACCCCTGCTTCAGGTCGCGAACCTCGGCATCGAGGCCCGCGTTCCTGATTTCCAGCTTGCGGGTCACTTCCTTCTGCTGCTGTACCTGACGGTCGTACTCCCACACCTTCAGCCAGCCCCCCTTCCCCACCCAAAGGGGGAACTGGAGCAGGCCGATGGCTGCAAGAAGGCCGACCGTCAGCCAACGCATGCGTGATTAGCGCAGGTTGTAGAAGGTTTCACGACCGGGGTAGGAAGCGGTATCACCCAGGTCTTCCTCGATGCGAATCAACTGGTTGTACTTGGCGATACGGTCGGAGCGCGACAGGGAACCTGTCTTGATCTGGCCGGCATTCAGGCCGACGGCGATGTCGGCGATGGTGCTGTCTTCGGTTTCACCGGAGCGATGCGAGATCACGGCGGTGTAACCGGCGCGCTTGGCCATTTCGACGGCGGCGAAGGTTTCGGACAGGGTGCCGATCTGGTTGATCTTGATCAGGATCGAATTGCCGATGCCCTTCTTGATGCCTTCCTTGAAGATCTTGGTGTTGGTCACGAACACGTCGTCGCCAACGATCTGCACATTCCTGCCCAGGCGGTCGGTGAGCAGCTTCCAGCCGTCCCAGTCCGCTTCGGACATGCCGTCCTCGATCGAGACGATCGGAAACTGGTCAGCCAGATTGGCCAGGTAATCAACGAACTGGGCCGAAGTCAGCTCCAGGCCTTCGCCCGCCAGCTTGTACTTGCCGTCCTTGTAGAACTCGGAAGCAGCGCAGTCGAGTGCCAGCAAAACGTCCTGACCCGGCACGTAACCGGCGACTTCGATGGCCTGCATGATGATTTGCAGGGCTTCGGCGTGACTGCCGAGATTCGGGGCGAAACCACCTTCGTCGCCGACGGCGGTAGAGTGACCCGCCTTGTTGAGCAGCTTCTTCAGCGCATGGAAGATTTCAGCGCCGCAGCGGATGGCTTCGCGGATATTGGCAGCGCCAACCGGCATCACCATGAATTCCTGGATATCCAGGCTGTTGTTGGCGTGCTCGCCACCGTTGATGATGTTCATCATCGGCACCGGCATCTGCATCGGGCTCATGCCACCGAAGTAGCGGTAGAGCGGCAGGCCGGACTCTTCGGCAGCAGCCTTGGCGACAGCCATGGATACGGCGAGGATGGCATTGGCGCCGAGACGCGACTTGTTGTCGGTGCCGTCGAGGTCGATCATGGTCTGATCGATGAAAGCCTGTTCCTGCGCATCGAGGCCAATGATGGCTTCGGAAATTTCGGTGTTGATGTTCTCAACCGCCTGCATGACGCCCTTGCCCAGGTAACGGCTGGCATCGCCATCACGCAACTCAATGGCTTCGCGGGAGCCGGTAGAAGCACCCGACGGCACAGCGGCGCGGCCCATGACACCTGACTCCAGCAGAACATCTGCCTCGACCGTGGGATTGCCACGGGAATCCAGAATTTCGCGTGCTACAACATCAACGATTGAACTCATACTTCTTCCTTATTATCAGAAGGTTAAATTAGAAACTTAAACCAATTAATCAAAATTGACAGCAACTCATTTCAGCTCTTCAAAACCGGCCAGCTTGACTGCCCGATCGAGAGCACCAAGTGTTACCAACAGGCTTTCCATGCGATCCATGGGCCAGCTGTTCGGGCCATCCGACCAGGCTTTTTCAGGGCAGGGGTGAGTTTCCATGAACAGGCCAGAAATGCCAACAGCAACTGCCGCCCGTGCCAAAACAGGCACAAATTCGCGTTGACCGCCAGAAGTCGTACCCTGCCCGCCCGGCAACTGCACGCTGTGCGTTGCATCGAAAACCACCGGACAGCCGGTTTCACGCATGATGGCCAAGCTGCGCATGTCGGACACCAGATTGTTGTAGCCGAAGGAAGCGCCACGCTCGCAGACCATGATGTTGTCAGCGCCGTTATTCACTTCACGCGCCTTGTCGACCACATTTTTCATGTCGCCCGGCGCCAAAAACTGCCCCTTCTTGATATTCACCGGCTTGCCGCAGGTTGCTACGGCGTGGATGAAATCGGTCTGGCGACAGAGGAAAGCTGGCGTCTGCAGGACATCGACAACGCTGGCAACTGCAGGAATATCTTCGATGGTATGCACATCTGTCAGCACTGGCACACCGATCTGGCGCTGTATTTCCGAAAAAATCCGCAGCCCCTCGTCAAGCCCCAGACCGCGCACCGATTTACCGGAACTGCGGTTGGCCTTGTCGTAGGAGGCTTTGAAAATGTAAGGAATTCCCAGTCGACCGCAGACTTCCTTCATGTGACCAGCCACATCAAGGCAAAGCTGTTCGGACTCAGCCGTACACGGGCCGGCAATCAGGAAAAAAGGCTGGTCAAGACCAGCCTCGAAACCACAGAGTTTCATTTAGCCTTGACCTTTTGATTGGCCAGCGCGGCCTTCACGTAGGACGTGAAGAGCGGATGACCCTGACGCGGGTTGGAGGTGAATTCAGGGTGGAACTGGCAACCGACGAACCACGGGTGCACATCGGACGGCAACTCGACCATCTCGCACAGATCGGTGCCCGGCGCGCGGCCTGCAACAATCAGACCCTTGTCTTCAAGCTGCGCCAGCAAGGTATTGTTGACCTCGTAGCGATGACGATGGCGCTCAGTGATTTCCGGAGCACCGTAAATCTGGCGGGCCAGCGTACCGTCACCCAGCTTGCAGACCTGTCCGCCCAGACGCATCGTGCCGCCGATATCGGAGTCTTCGCTGCGCTTTTCGACCTTGCCCGAGGCGTCGAGCCATTCGGTAATCAGGCCGATGACCGGATAAGGCGTGTCCTGAACGAACTCGGTGGAATGCGCATCCGCCATGCCGGCGACGTCGCGGGCAAACTCGACGACGGCGAGTTGCATGCCGAGGCAGATGCCGAGATAAGGCACCTTGTTTTCGCGGGCGTAACGAATCGCGGCAATCTTCCCTTCCGTACCGCGACGACCGAAGCCACCTGGCACCAGAATGGCGTCGACACCCTTGAGGACGCCGACACCGTTCTTTTCGATGTCCTCGGAGTCGAGATAGACGATATTGACCTGGCTGCGAGTATGGATGCCGGCATGCTTGATCGCTTCGATCAGCGATTTGTACGACTCGGTCAGATCGACATACTTGCCGACGAAAGCCACGGTCACTTCGTGCTGCGGATGCTCCAGCGCCACGATCAGGTTGCGCCAGACCGACAGGTCGGCGGCCTTGGCCAGGATGTTCAGCTTGTGGCAGACAATTTCGTCAAGCATCTGGTCGTGCAGCATGCCCGGAATCTTGTAGATCGAATCTGCGTCGAGGCACTCGATGACCGCTTCCGGCATCACATTGCAGAAAAGCGCGATCTTGCGGCGCTCTTCGACCGGAATCGAACGATCGGCGCGGCACAGCAGGACATCCGGCTGGATACCGATTTCGCGCAGTTCCTTGACGGAGTGCTGGGTCGGCTTGGTCTTCAATTCGCCGGCCGTAGGGATATAAGGCAGCAGCGTCAGGTGCATGTAGCAGACGTTGTTGCGTCCTTCCTGGATACCCATCTGGCGGATGGCTTCAAGGAAGGGCAGCGACTCTATGTCGCCAACCGTGCCACCGACTTCGACGATCGCCACGTCGGCACCTTCGGCGCCGGCTTTGATGCGATCCTTGATCTCGTCGGTAATGTGCGGGATGACCTGAACGGTCTTGCCAAGATATTCGCCGCGACGCTCTTTCTTGAGTACCGAGTCGTAAATCTGGCCGGTCGTGAAGTTGTTGCGCTTGGCCATCTTGGCGCTGGTGAAGCGCTCGTAATGCCCGAGATCGAGATCGGTCTCGGCGCCGTCCTCGGTGACGAAAACCTCTCCGTGCTGGAAAGGACTCATCGTGCCGGGGTCGACGTTGATGTAGGGGTCAAGCTTGAGGTGGGTGACTTTGATGCCGCGGGATTCCAGAATGGCCCCGAGCGACGCGGCGGCGATGCCTTTGCCCAATGAGGACACGACACCACCCGTAACGAAAACAAATTTGGTCATGGAAAGACAGGCTGCGGGAAAGCAGAATCATAGCCGATAAGGGCCAAAAAGCCCAAGCGTCTCGACCAAATATCGCACTCCCAAATGGGATATCCCGCCATATCCGTGGCAACAAACTGATTTGCTAGAATGACGAGTTCGCCAGCCCAGTGGATGCCTCTTGAAACGCGTTCTCGTCGTCAACTACTCCCAATCGGGACAGCTTTCGGATATTTCCGCAAGGATCGTCGATCCCTTGCGTGCTGCCGGGCACGACGTACACGTTGAAACACTGAAACCGGAAACACCGTTTCCGTTTCCGTGGCCCATTGTCGACTTCTTCGATGCCTTTCCCGAATGTGTACAGCTCGACGCGCCGCCCCTGCGCCCGCTGTGCATCGCTGCGGACACGCCCTTCGATCTGGTGATCCTGACCTATCAAGTCTGGTATCTCTCGCCCGCCCTGCCGATGACGGCTTTCCTGCGAAGCGCCGAAGGCCGGCAGCTGGTTTCCGGCAAACCCGTCATCACCCTCGTCGCCTGTCGCAACATGTGGCTGTCTGCACAGGAGACGATGAAACAACTGGTTGCCAGCGCCGGTGGCCGCCTGATCGACCACCTTGCCTTCACTGACCAGGGGCATCCACTGGCCACCTTCATCACCACGCCGCGCTGGGTATGGACCGGCAAGAAAAACAGCTTTCTGGGTCTGCCACCAGCCGGCGTGTCGCCTGAAGAAATCCGGCAAGCCAGTCGTTTCGGGCTAGCTCTGGCCGACGGCTTGAACAATGACAGTGAAAAATCCGGCCAACCGATGCTGGCCGGCTTGCGTGCCGTCACTGTCAATGCCCGTCTTGCGGTCAGCGAACGTGCCGGGCGACGCGCTTTCGGGGTCTGGTCGAAACTCGTCCGACTGTTCGGCAAACGGGGCCAGTGGCGTCGGCGCCCGGTCCTTTTGCTGTTTGTGGTTTACCTGATCACGCTCATCGTGACCGTCGTTCCAATAAGCCTGTTGTTACAATGGCTGTTTTCCCCGCTGCTCAAACCGCGGCTTGAGCGGCTCAAGACCGAACTGGAGCTGCCATCCGGCTCGCAGGAATTCAACTTACAAAAATATGCACCCTAGCGGCAAGGTTTACATCAACGGCACATCGGTCTTCCTGCCCAACGCGCCGGTCGGCAACGACGACATCGAAACAGTGCTGGGTATGATAGCCGGCAAACCGTCGCGCGCCCGGCGCATCGTGCTGCGCAATAACGGTATCCGCCAGCGCCATTACGCCATCGACCCGACGACCGGCGCTCCAACCCACACCAATGCCCAGTTGACTGCCGAAGCCGTGCGCGGCCTTGCCTGCGAACGCTTTTCCCCTGACGACATCGATTGCCTGGTCAGCGGCACGACCATTCCGGATCAGATCATGCCCAACCACGGCGTGATGGTGCATGGCGAACTGGGCATTCCGCCCTGCGAAGTAGTGTCGACCGCAGCGATCTGCGTGGCCGGCATCACGGCGCTCAAGTATGCCTACATGAGCGTCCTTTCCGGTCTGGCCCGCAACGCGGTAGCAACCGCCTCCGAACTGTCCTCCAGCATCCTGCATGCGCGCAATTTCGCCGCCGAATCGGAACACCGGGTAGCCGAACTGGAAACCAATCCGGAAATCGCTTTCGAGAAGGATTTCCTGCGCTGGATGCTGTCCGACGGCGCCGGGGCTTTTCTGCTCCAGGATCAGCCGCGCCCTGACAGCTTGTCGCTGCGCATCGACTGGATCGACATCCTGTCGCAGGCAAATACGATGGAAGTCTGCATGTATGCCGGCGGTGAAAAGCTGGGCGATGGTTCGCTGCAGGGCTGGCAGCACTATTCGCAGGAACAGCGGGCGGCTCTGTCCATATTCTCGGTCAAGCAGGATGTCCGTTTGCTCAATGCCGAAGTGACCTACCAGACCATCGGCAAGTCGCTGGAAAAAATGCAGCGCACGCGTGATGTAAAACCAGCCGATATCGACTGGTTCCTGCCGCACATGTCTTCCGAGTATTTCCGCCAGCCGATGGCCGACTGCATGTCCACCGTCGGCTTCCCCATCGCCCAGGAAAAATGGTTCACCAATCTGCAAACGAAGGGCAACACCGGCTCCGCTTCGATCTACATCATGATTGACGAGTTGCTCAAAAGCGGCCGCCTCAAACATGGCGACCGCCTGCTCTGCTTCATCCCGGAAAGCGGCCGTTTCACCGGCTCGCTGATGCACCTGACGGCGGTCGACCATGCTGGATAGCGAAGTCCCGCAGGAAGGCAACAGCACGCTGGGCGGCCAGCGCAAGGCAATGTACGCGCGGGGCGCCGACGGCAAGCTGCACATCGTCCAGTCGGCCGGCTGGGAGGTCGAGGAAATCGTCACCCGGCAGGCCGTCGAAGATCTCAACCGGCTGGCCGAAGATGCCCGCCAGCGCGTCATCGCCGGCCAGACTTCGGCGCTCGAATACCACATGCACAAGGCGCGCATGGACGTACCGCTGCTGTCGCAAGTCACTGGTCTGTGGCAATGGCGCATCCGCCGCCATTTCCGACCCGACATTTTTGTCGGGCTGTCGGCCGGGCTGCTTCAGCGCTATGGCGACGCCATGGGCCTGAGCGTCGAGCAGCTGAAGAAAGCCGAATGATGGAATTCCAGCACAGCCACGCTTCCCATTGCGAAAGCGGCGTCATGTCGTCAATGCTGCGCCATCTCGGCCTGCCGATCTCGGAAGCCATGGCTTTCGGGCTGTCGTCGGCGCTCTCCTTCGCCTATCTGCCGATCATCAAGATCAACGGCCTGCCGCTGGTCGCCTACCGGATGCCGCCGAAGTTCATCATCAAGGGCCTGCAGAAGCCACTCGGCCTCAAGATGCGTTTCGAAACTTTCCGCAACCCGGAAGCCGGCGAACAGCGCCTCGATCAACTGCTCGACGCCGGCCAGCTGGTCGGCATGCAGACCTCCGTGTTCTGGCTGCCCTACATGCCGGAAGACCTGCGCTTTCATTTCAACGCCCACAATGTCCTGGCCTACGGCCGCGATGCGGCGAGCGGCGACTACAAGCTATCCGACCCGGTGGTTGAAACGACGGTAACCTGCGCCCCGGCCGACCTCCGTCGTGCCCGTTTTGCCAAGGGCGTGCTGGCGCCCAAGGGGCTGCTCTACTACCCGGAAGGCAAGCCATCCGAGCCCGACTGGGCCAAGGTTTTGCCCAAGGCCATCAAGAAAACGACGCGCATCCTGCTCGATTCGCCCATCCCGATCATTGGCGTGCGCGGCATTCGTCGCCTGGCCAATGCCATTCAGCGACTCGATGCAGCCGGTAATCCAGCTGCCGCCAAGATGTTCATCGGCCAGGTTGTCCGCATGCAGGAAGAAATCGGCACGGGCGGCGGCGGCTTCCGCTTCATCTACGCCGCTTTCCTGCAGGAAGCAGCCGAACGACTGGCTCGCCCGGCGCTCAACGAACTGTCCGAAACGCTCGTCGACATCGGCGACGAGTGGCGGGAATTCGCGCTATCCACCGCCCGCATGATCCGCGACCGCGAGCCGCTCAATCCGTTCAAGCTGGCCGACAAGCTGCGCGCCATCGCCGACCGCGAGCAGACATTCTTCCGCGATCTGCGCCGCGCCGCCTAATGCTCAAGATTGATGGCGTTTCCTACCGCTATCGCGATGCCGCTTCCCCAGCGCTGCAGGATGTTTCGCTAACGATCCCGGCTGGCGGCGTTTACGGCCTGCTCGGCCCGAACGGTGCCGGCAAGACGACGCTCATTTCGCTACTCGCCGGGCTGTTGACCGTAGCCGACGGCCGCATTTCGCTCAATGGCCAGCCGCTGGCTGAAGCCCGCGCCGCCAATCCGCGCGCCATCGCGCTGGTGCCGCAGGATTACGCCTTCTACCCGATGCTGACGGTGGCCGAAAATCTGGCGTTCTTCGCCGGCGCACTGGGCCTGGCGCGCGACGAACGCCGGCAGCAGATCGACGCCGCCATCGCCTTCGCCCGGCTCGAACAGGTCACCGGCAAACACGCCGAACAACTCTCCGGCGGCCTGCGCCGGCGGCTCAACCTGGCCATCGGCCTGCTCGGCCGGCCGCAATTGCTGCTGCTCGACGAGCCCACCGTTGGCGTCGACCCGCAGTCGCGCAGCTTCCTGCTCGAATCCATCGCCGCCCTGCCGGCCAGCGGCACGACGGTGCTCTACACCAGCCACTACATGGAGGAAGTCGAAGCCATCTGCCAGGGTGTCGCCATCCTCGACCAGGGCCGCGTCCTGAGCGAAGGCACGCTCGACGACCTGCTTTCCACCGCCGACAGCAGCGCCGAAATCGAACTCGACCAGCCGCTGCCAGCCGCCCTGGCCGAACGCTACGCAGCGACCGATCTCGGCCATTTCAAATTTGGCCTATTTTTCCGGTCGACCCTAGGGCCAGCCTCTGTTTCCATGGTCGTGGAAGCGGCCCGTTTACTGGACGAACTGGCCGAAGCCGGCTGCACCGTGCGCCAGTTGCATGTCGGACGGCAAAACCTCGAACAGCTTTTCATGCGCCTGACCCGGCGCTCATTGCGGGACTAGCCGAACATGACCCGCCTCACCGCCCTGTGGACCAAGGAAACCCTGGCTTTGCTGCGCGACCGGCACGGTCTGGCCGCCCTTTTCGTCATGCCCATCATCTTCATCTTGGTCATGACCATGGCGCTGCACGATGCCTTCATGCCTGGCGCAGCGATCGACGTGGCCTACGCCATCGTCGACCTTGATGGCAGCCCGCATTCGCAATCGCTGGCCCGCCGCCTCGACAAGACCGGCAGCTTCCGCCACGTTGCCGCCCCGGCGACGACTGATGCCGCCCGGGCCGACATCCGCGCCGGCCGCTACGCGCTGGCGCTGGTGTTGCCCAAGGGCTTCGGCGAACGCCTGCTGACCCCGGCCGGAGCCGACGGCCAGGCTACCGAATCACTGACCCTGATGGTCGATCCGACGTTGAACCCGGCGCTGCAACTGGCCTTCCGCAACCAGACCAGCGCCGCGCTCGGCATGCTGCGGGCCGACGAACTGACGCACAGCGCCGGCAAGCTGTTCGGCCTGCCAACGGCCGCCCGGCCGGCCGAACGCGACTGGCCTGACGAAATCGTCAGCATTGCCGTGCAGAACGACCGCAGCATCCGCCCGCCCTCGTCGGTGCAGCAAAACGTGCCGGCCTGGCTGGTCTTCGCCATGTTCTTCGTCGTCATCCCGATTTCCGCTATCCTCATCACCGAACGGCAGCAAGGCACGCTCCAGCGCCTCGCCGCCATGGGCGTCCCTTTCCGCGATGTTCTGCTCGGCAAACTGCTACCCTTTTTCGTCGTCAATCAGATTCAGGCCGTCCTGATGGTTGCCGTCGGCATCTGGGGCGTCCCGCTGTTCGGTGGCGAGGCGCTCGTCATGCCGACAGGCGTCGGACTGTTCCATTGCTGGCTGGTCGCCGCCGCCGTCAGCCTGGCTGCGGTCGCCTGCGCCCTGCTCGTCGCCAGCCTGGCACAAACAACACAGCAATCGACGATCATCGGCGGCGTTGGCAACATCCTGATGGCGGCCATCGGCGGCATCATGGTCCCCAAGTTCATGATGCCTGGCACCATGCAGACCCTCGCCGAATGGTCGCCGATGGCCTGGGCGCTCAACGGCTTCCACACCGTCATGCTGCGTCATGGCGACTTTGCCGCCATCCTGCCCGACCTCGTCAAACTCCTCGCCTGCGCGGCCCTGGCCCTTGCCGTCGCGACCTGGCTCAACCGCCGCCAAACCGCATGACCACTGACCTCCGCCTCGCCCTCAAAACCTTGATCGTCGAAGCCTGTGACAAGGATTGCGATCCGGCCAGCATCACCGACGACGAAATCCTCTTCGGGCCGGAAGCGCCGCTCCAACTCGATTCGCTCGATGCCCTGCAGGTCTCGATGGCGATCAAGAAAACCTACGGCCTGCGCCTGCCGGACAGCAAGGAAACCCGCCGCATCCTGTCCAGCGTCGCCAGCATGGCCGAACACCTCGACGCCTGGCTGGCCAGCCGCGCATGACGCGTCCGGTCTTCATCGCCAAAACAGCATTGTTTTGCGCCCGCGGCGATTCGCCGGCCACTGTTGCCAGCGCGCTGTGGAATGGCGAATGCAGCGCCGGCCAACGAAAACTGGGTGAGCGTGCGTTTCCCTATTTTGGACTGCCGCTAGACGAAGCCAACTGGATAGTCCGCGCCGAGCAAGCGCTCCGCCAGGTCGCCGGCCAGCTTGGCCCCTTGCCACCGGAAACACCGCTGTTCATCGCCTCTTCATCCTTCCAGATCGGCCATTTCGAGCAACTCGGCGCGCCGTTTGACCTGCCGCTCGCCACCGCCTCGTTCAGCCAGAAAATCGGCGAATGGATGGGCCTGAACGGCGCCAAGTACTCGTTTTCGAACGCCTGCATCTCGGGTTTTTCCGCCCTCGATGCCGCACGCAGCCTGATCGCTGCCGGGCTCATCGACGACGCCATCGTCCTCGGCGTCGAACTCGCCAACGACAGCACGCTGGCCGGTTTCGCCGCCATGGAATTGCTCTCGCGCACCGCCGGCCGCCCCTTCGACGCCCGACGCGATGGTCTGGTTCTCGGCGAGGCAGTCGCCGCCGTCCACCTCAGCGCCAAGCCCGCCACCTGGCGCATCGCCGGGCTGCGCACCGGCCTCGACGGTTACTCGACCACCGGCCCCAACCCAGACGGCAGCCGGATCGCCGATGTCACGGTCAACTGTTTAAATGACGCAAATTTGAAAGCCACCGACATCGAGCTGATCAAGCTGCAGGCCGCCGGCTCCCCAGCCACCGATCTGGCCGAGGCCAACGCCCTGCGCAGCGTTTTCGGCCAGCGCATGCCGCCGCTCATTTCGCTCAAGCCGGGCCTCGGCCACACGCTGGGCGCCAGCGGCGTGGCCGAACTCGCCGCCCTGCTCGCCTGCCTCGATGCCGACAAGATCCCCGCCACGGCTGGTTTCTCCAAAGTCGATCCGGAAATCGCCCTGTTTCCGATGGTCGAGCGCAGCACCGAACACATCGAACGCGCCCTGCTCAACCTGATCGGTTTCGGTGGTGGTCTGGCCAGCCTGATCGTGGAGCGCCACGGATGATCAACCTGACCGCCGTCCTCAGCCAAAGCTCCGCCCCCGCCGACCTGCCGGCCGCCGTACGTGCCGCGCTGGGTAAGCCACTACGCCGCGCCGCACCGCTCACCCAGCTGGCGCTGGTCGGTGCCCTGGCCTGCCTGCCGTCCGAACGCCGCCAATTGCCTACCGCCCTGCTCTGGCAATCGACCAGCGGCCCGCGGCTCGAAACACTGACCCTGCTCGATGAAGTCTGCTCCGGCAGCGCCGAGCCGATGCCCTATGATTTCCTCGCCACCCAGCCAGCCATCGCCGCCGCCCAGATCCAGAGCTTTCTGCCCGGCCTGCAAACCGCCACGCACCTGCCGCTCGACAGCGAGGGCAGCGCCAACTGGTCGCTGCTGCTCAGCCTGGCCATCATCTGGCTCGACGAAGGCCGCTGCGCCCAGGTCCTGTGCGCCCAGCTCGACCACACGGCCGATGCAGCGAGCGGCCACTGGCTGGCCTTGAGCCGGGCACCCCTTGAAAATTCGCTCGCCGGCCTGCATCTGGCGCAAGACACAGCAAGCGAACAACTGCACGACCGACTGCCCGACACCCCCGATGTCCCGTCCCGCCTCGCCGACTGGCTGGCGCGGAACGACAACGCGACACTATCCCTGCAATCTCCCGCCGCCATGAGGCGAACGGTAGAATTCACCCGACTCTAATTTTCACAGGCCCCGCCATGTCCGAATTTGCCTTTGACGTAACCATCGAAAACTTCGAAACCCAGGTACTCCAGCCCGCCGAAACGGTGCCCATCGTCGTCGACTTCTGGGCGCCGTGGTGCGAGCCATGCAAGGTGCTCAAGCCCATGCTGGAAAAGCTGGCCGAGGAATACAAGGGCCGCTTCCTGCTCGCCAAGGTCAATGCCGACGAATACCCCGAAATCGCCCAGCAATTCGGCGTACGCAGCATTCCGGCGGTCAAGGTGCTGTTCCAGGGCCAGCTCGTCGATGAATTCGAAGGTGCGCTTCCCGAAGGCCAGATCCGCGAATTCCTCGACCGTGTCGCCCTGCCTGCTGGCCCCGGTGGCAACCTGCGTGAAGAAGCCGCCGCACTGGTCATCGAAGGCAAGCTCGAAGAAGCCCTCGCCAAGCTGGTCGAAGCCAGCAAGCAGAAGCCGGAAGACCAGGCCATCCAGCTCGACGCCGTCGATGTCATGATGCAGCTCGGCCGCAATGACGAAGCCGGCCAGCTGCTCTCCGGCGACTACACTCAGGAAGCCGACCGCGCCAACGCCCTGCGCGCCCGCCTCGCACTCTCCGCCGGCGCCGCCGACACGGCCGAACTGGAAGCCAAACTGGCCGCCAACCCGGCCAACCACGCCGTTCGCCTCGACCTCTCGCGTGCCTACGCCGCGCAGGGCAACTTCCGCGCCGCCATGGAAGCCGCGCTCGAAGTCGTCACCCGCGACCGCGCCTTCGATGAAGGCGCCGGACGCAAGGCCCTGCTCACCCTGTTCGAAGCCCTCGCCGGCAGCGACCAGTACGACGACCTGATCCGCGAATTCCGCCGCAAGATGTCGGCTGCGCTCAACTAAGCTTTCTCCCGAAGACGTCGGTCGTGCGGCTGTTTTACACCGATGTCTTTGTTTTACCCTTGCCGGCCGGGCATCGATTTCCGATGGAAAAATATTCCCGGCTGCGCGAAGCACTGCTCGCCAGCGGCGAGTTCAGCCCGGCCGATTTTCACCTGCCGCACGCCGCCACCGACAAAGAACTGGGCCGTGCCCACGACCTGAGCTACATCCACGCCGTTTCCCACGGTCAACTGGAAAAAACGGCCGAAAAACAAATCGGCTTTCCGTGGAGCGAAGGCATGGTTGAACGCTCCCGTCGTTCCGCCGGGGCCACCATCGGCGCCTGCCGGGCGGCGCTGGAGGATGGCGTTTCCGCCAACCTCGCCGGCGGCACGCACCACGCTTTTCGCGACCACGGCGAAGGCTTCTGCGTCTTCAACGATGCCGCCGTCGCCGCCCGTGCCATGCAGGCCGAAGGCCGGGCCGAACGCGTGCTGATCGTCGATTGCGACGTCCATCAAGGCAACGGCACCGCCAGCATCCTGCGCGGCGACGACAGCATATTCACCTTCTCCATCCACGGCGCCCGCAACTACCCGTTCGACAAGGAACAAAGCAACCTCGACATCGAACTGCCCGACGGCTGCACCGACACAGCCTACCTGCTGCAGCTTGAGCACGGCCTCGACACCGCCTTCGACCTCGCCCGCCCCGAACTCGTCATCTATCTGGCCGGCGCCGACCCCTACCACGACGACCGCCTCGGCCGCCTGAGCCTGAGCTTCGACGGCCTGGCCGAACGCGACCGCCAAGTCCTCGCCCGTTGCCGCGAACACGGAACCCCTGCCGCTATCGCCATGGCCGGCGGCTACGCGCGAAATATCGACGACACCGTCAGCATCCACGCCACGACCATTCGCTTGGCAAGGCAGGTTTGGGCGTAGGCTGCTTCGGCAAAATTCGACTGCTGTTCAGCCATCACCAAACCGCACTATCGAATCCCGTGCCATCCCCTAAAATAGCAGCATGGATACCCCACTCTTCCTGAGTCCTTCGTTACGCCGCATCGAGGCTGCGCATGCATCGGAGCCTTTGATGCAGCGGGCGGGCGCTGCTGCTGCGGAATGGGCTTGCGAGCTGGCTGCCGACCGCGGTGATCCGCTTCTGGTTCTGGCCGGGCCGGGGAACAATGGCGGGGATGCCTTCGAGATGGCGCGGCTGTTGCGGGTGCGTTTTTTCGATGTCCGGCTGGTCTTTGCGGGCGAACCGGACTCGTTGCCGACCGATGCGGCGGCGGCCCGCCGGCGGTTTCTGGATGCGGGCGGTTTGGTGCTGGCGGAGATTCCGGATATCAGCCGCTGGAGCCTGATTGTCGATGGCTTGTTCGGGATTGGCCTCGCTCGTGCGCCGGCCGGTCGCTACGCGGAATGGATCGATACCGCCAACCGGCTGGCCAAGCGCGATGGCTGCCCTTTGCTGGCACTCGATTGCCCGTCCGGGCTTAACGCCGATACCGGCCAGGTCTTTTCGCCTGCCATTCAGGCCACGCACACGATCACCTTCATTGCTGCCAAGCCGGGGCTGTTTACGGCGGACGGGCCGGATCAGTGCGGGGAAATCAAAGTCGCCGATCTGGCGCTGGATGTGGCCACCACGGCCGAGGCGGATGCCCGGCTGATCAGCACGGATGCCTTCGCTGCCCTGCTACGGCCGCGCCGCAACAATACGCACAAGGGCAGTTTCGGTAGCGCCGGCATCCTGGGCGGCAGCGAGTCCATGGTTGGCGCTGCCTTTCTTGCCGCTCGCGCCGCGCTGAGGCTGGGGGCCGGCCGCGTGTATCTCGGCATGCTCGACCCGGCTGCGCCGGCGGTCGATCCCTTGCAGCCGGAAATCATGATCCGCCGCGCCGAGGCGTTGTTTCAGGCCGACCTCCAAGCACTGGCCTGCGGCCCCGGCCTCGGCAAGTCGCCGGAAGCGCTGCGCTTGCTCGAACAGTCAATCAAGGCGCCGGTGCAGCTTGTGCTTGATGCCGATGCACTTAACCTGCTGGCCGAGGATAGTCAGCTTGAGGCCGATCTCCGCAGCCGTCCGCTGCCCGCCATCCTGACCCCACACCCGGCCGAAGCTGCGCGCCTGCTAGGCTGTTCAGTCGGCGACGTCCAGGCTGATCGCCTCAAGGCGGCAGGTGAACTGGCCGACCGTTACCACTGCCATGTCGCGCTCAAGGGCTGCGGTACGGTGATTGCCACGACCATAGAATCAACGGCTAGCCCCACGGTCGACGGGAAAATTTGGCTAAATTCAACTGGTAACCCCGGCATGGCCACAGCCGGCATGGGCGATGTGTTGAGCGGCATGATCGCCGCCTTGCTTGCTCAAAACTGGCCGGCCGACTTGGCGCTGCTGGCCGGCGTCCATCTGCATGGCGCGGCTGCGGATTGCTTGGTCGCCGAAGGCATCGGGCCGGTCGGGCTGACGGCTGGTGAGGTCATCAACGCCGCGCACACTCTTTTCAACGCCTGGCTTGCCGGCAACAACAGCCTGTAAAATCGCCTCTCCAACGCTGACCGATTCCATCATGCCCATCGAATTCGACTACCCGCTCGCCGCCGAAATCTCCCGCAACGTCACCGCTGCCCTGGCCGAAGATGTCGGTGCCGGCGACCTGACAGCCAGCCTCGTACCTGGCGAGCGTCAGGTCAAGGCCACGGTGATCTGCCGCGAACCGGGCGTGCTCTGTGGCCGCGACTGGTTTGACGAATCCGTGCACCGCTGCGACCCGAGCGCTCGCGTGACATGGCATGCCGCCGATGGCGACCGTATCGCGGCCAATCAGCTGCTTTGCGAAATAGACGGCAACGGCCGCGCCCTGCTCACTGCCGAGCGCACCGCCCTAAATTTCCTGCAGCTCTTGTCTGCCGTGGCCAGCAAGGCACGCATCTACGCCGACGTTGTGGCCGGCACGAAAGCGCAGGTGGTCGATACCCGCAAAACCCTGCCCGGCCTGCGCATCGCGCAGAAATACGCAGTTCGCGCCGGTGGCGGCGGCAATCATCGGCTGGCGCTGTGGGACGCCATTTTGATCAAGGAAAACCATATTCACGCCGCTGGCGGGATTGCGCAGGCGATGGCGGCGGCACAATCGGTGGCCGCCGGTGCAGCCGATCGCTGCAAGTTCATCCAGGTCGAAGTCGAGAACCTCGATGAGCTGGATCAGGCCCTGATGGCTGGTGCAAAAATGATCCTGCTCGACAATTTCGACAACGACCTGCTCCGCCAGGCGGTAGCCATCAACGCCGGCCGTGCCGTTCTCGAAGCTTCCGGCAACGTCACGCTGGAAACCCTGCGCGGCATTGCCGAGACGGGCGTCGACCGGATTTCGATCGGTGCCCTGACCAAGGACGTCAAGGCGCTCGATCTCTCGATGCGCTTTGTCGGCTAGGTATTTTATCTATTTGTCGTCATAATTGCGGTCTGACCATTCAGAAGCTGATCGGCGAGGGGAGTCATTGATGTTGTTTGCGCTGTTTTATATCTTCGCCATTTCCATCCTGGTCTTGCATTTCACGGGCTTTCTTGCCCGCCGCAACCTGGAGTGGCTGGTGCTGGTACTGGCAGTGGCCGTTTTTCCGGCCGTCATCTACCTTTAGGGCTTGCGCGCGACGAGGTCGATCAGCGCTGATCGACCGCTATGCGCCGAACCTTCTTCAATCGTGTCCTCATGCACTTGCAGCGACACAATTTCCCAGTCGGCAAACGCCTCACGCAAGATCTCTGCGGTGTAGAGATTCTCCACCGCTGACGGCCCGCCCGTCTTGAATTCCAGCTGTTTCGGGGTGTAGCCCTGCAGAAACAGCAAGCCCCCCGATTTCACCGCTTGTTTCATCCCGCCCAGCTGTCGCGGCCGCTCGGCAGCGCTGGCGAACTGGATGAAGATGCCGACCACGGCGTCAAACGCAGCCTGCGGCCAATCCCAACTCAGAATATCGGCCTGCACGAAATCGATGGCAACGCCTCGGCCACGCGCCAGCTTGGCGGCCTTTTCCAGCGCCACCGGCGAAATTTCGGTCGCTGTCACCCGGCAGCCCTGTTCGGCCAGCCAGACCGAATTGCGCCCCTCGCCGTCGGCAACGGAGAGGACGCTCATGCCGGCGCCGAAACGCTCGGCTTGTGCCGCCAGAAACCTGTTCGGCGCCGTGCCGAACAGGTACTCATCGCCGACGCCACGATAGCGGGCCGACCAGAAAGCTTCGTGGTCGATGCTCACACGCGCTCGGCGACGAATTGCTTGATGGCGTCGACATCGGGCGCCATGACCACGACGCGTTGCGGCAGGCTTTCAATGCCGGCCAGATCGGCCGGGCGCACCGGTTCCACACCCAGCGCCTCGCGGATGGTTTCTTCGAATTTGGCCGGCTGGGCGGTTTCCAGCACGATCATCGGGATGTTGGGCAAGCGGTGCTCCAGTGCCACCTTGAGGCCATCGGCCGTGTGCGTGTCGAGCATGACGTTGTAGCGGCCCTGGGCAAAACGGATGGTGTTGATACGGTCGATGTGCGTGCTCTTGCCGGAAACGAATTTGAATTTTGGCAAGTTTTTCCAGTTGACCGTGGAAGACAGGTCGAAGGCTTCACCCTTGTCGACCTTGGCCCACAGCTCCTTGACGACAGCCGGATCGCGGCCGACCAGGTCGAATACGAAGCGCTCGAAGTTGGAGGCCTTGGAAATATCCATCGACGGGCTGGAGGTAATGTTGGTCTGGGCGGCGGTTCGCGGACGATAGACACCGGTGCGGAAGAACTCGTCGAGGACGTCGTTTTCATTGGTGGCGAGCACGAGTTGGGCAATCGGCAAGCCCATCTGGTGGGCGATGTGGCCGGCGCAGATGTTGCCGAAATTGCCCGACGGCACGGCGAAGGCGACCTGCTCGTCGTTCGATTTCGTGGCCAGGAAATAGCCCTGGAAGTAATAGACGATCTGCGCTGCAACGCGCGCCCAGTTGATCGAATTGACGGCGCCGATCTTGTATTTGGCCTTGAAGGCGGCGTCGTTGGAGACGGCTTTGACGATATCCTGCGCGTCGTCGAACAGGCCGGTGACGGCGATGTTGAAGATGTTCGGGTCTTGCAGCGAGTACATCTGGGCGCGCTGGAAAGCGCTCATCTTGCCATCCGGCGAGAGCATGAAAACCTTGACGTTGTGCTTGCCGCGCATGGCGTATTCGGCGGCAGAGCCGGTGTCGCCGGAAGTGGCGCCGAGAATGTTGATCGATTCGCCACGCTTGTCGAGCACGTACTCGAACAGGTTGCCGAGCAACTGCATGGCCATGTCCTTGAAGGCCAGCGTCGGGCCGTTCGACAGTTCCTGCGTGTAAAGGCCGTCTTCGAGTTTGGTCAGCGGCGTGATCTGGGCCGCATCACCGCCGTTGCGCGTGTGGCAATAGACGTCAGCCGTGTAGGTTTTGGCGACCAGCACCTTCAGATCAGCGGCCGGAATGTCGGTGATGAACTTGGAAAGAATTTCGTAGGCCAGATCGGCGTACGAGAGCTGGCGCCAGGCATCGAGTTCGGCCCGGGAAATCTGCGGGTAGCTTTCGGGCAGATAGAGACCGCCGTCCGGGGCCAGACCGCCGAGGAGAATGTCGCAAAAAGACGGGGTTGCGGCGTGACCGCGGGTCGATAGATAGCGCATGACGAAGCCCTGAAAAGCGAAAAACCGTGATTCTACCGCGTCGACCGTGGCACGCGCACGGCTTGCAGCAAGCCAATGACAAAGAGCGCCAGGGCGCAGGCCACCAGCCCCGCCCCCAATTGTGCCTGTCCAGCCACCAAGGCCATGGTTGCGGACAGGAACAATCCAGCACGCACCGCGCCGGAAGCCGCCAGCTTTTTGCGCATTACCAGGCGCGCCGGCGTCTGCGGCCCCGGCCAGCGCCAAACCGGCAACAACTGGCTGAGCGCCCCGGTCACCAGCGGCAGCAGGAAGCCGCAAGCCCAGGCAGGGAGGGATGCTTGGGTCGAGATCAAGCCGGCACCGTGCAACAACCCGGCAATGAGTGCGAGGACCAAGCCGATGACGGCGGCCAGCAAGGAGGCGGTGACGCCATCCCACAACAAGGAGACGAAGCCGAAACGCCGAATCCATTGCCCCAGCAGACCAAGCGCCGCAACCAACAGAAGGGCCGTGCCGGGGGCGGCGAATGTCCACTCGACGGCGGCCCCCAGGGCGATGATCAAAACCCCGGATGTCGCCAGCCAGACGCGCCGTCGCAGCCACCCCGCAGCCTCCGGGTCGGGCTTGCCCAATGCGGTGGGCAGCAATACCGGCAGAGTACCCAGTGCCGCCAGCCCGATCAGGCCGAGCGTGTTCAAGTGCAGATGAAAGAGCCGCAATTGAGGCCAACTGGAAGGCCAAACAGCCATCAGGATAACGGCAATCAGGGCCAGGATAAAACAGCCCAGCGCCGCACCGTACCAGCGCCAGCCCGGATGCGGCGAACCCAGCGCCGCCCGTGCGCGCCCCACCATCCAGTGCATCAAAATAGCCGCAAAAATCAGGTCGACCGTAGCTGCCAGATGCAGCAGCCCGTAAGGCACCCAACCTTGCATCGCGCAAACAGCCAGCAGGCCGCTCGCCTGCGCCAAAGAGGGCAGCAACACCACCCGACGGGCTGGATCACCGGTGCGCGTTAACACCGGCACAAAATGAATCATGGCCGCGAATATCAGCGGCACGATGCCGACGGCGAACGCCAGATGCGCCACCGCCAACGGCGAACCCAACCCGCTCAGCGTCAGTACGACGCTGCCTATCAATGAAAGGAGGGTCAGGCTCGCGGTGGGTATCACTCAGCCAACAACAGAAAAATCGATCACGATGGCGCCGGGCTCGCGCTGCTTGTATTCGATGGTGAGATGGGCGCCATAGCGGGCCTGAAGCTGGGCCAGCAGCGGCAGAGGATCGTGATCGTTGCAGAAACGCATGGTTTCACCGGGCTGCAGCGCATCCAGTGCGCCAAAGATGGCGGCGTGGCGGAAACGCTTGGCGATTCCGCGGGCATCGAACGGGTAAAGGGCTTCAGCGGTCGTGTGGTTACAGGCGTGAATGGTTTGCATGGGTAGCTCCTGGAGTGGCTTGCCGGGATGGCAATCGGCTGCGATTTTGCGCGAGTGAGGAAGCCATTTCCTTGATCCTTATCGGGATAACCCCACGGTGATCAGGTGATTTGAATTCATATCGGGCACACCACTATTTGTCCCGCCGGGATTTGCGCGCATCTTCAAGCGCCTTCTGAATCCGCTTCCCGTCCCGCGCCCGCAAACCTTCCACCATCTCCCGCGAGGCATCTCGCCGTTGCTCGGCATAGATCCGCAAGCGCTCTGCCTGCTGCGCCGACGGCAACCTTGCATCGTGCGGCAAGGCGGAGAGGTCTTCAAAACTGTGCTCATAGCGCTCAACGACCAGCGACTCGATGACATCGGCCAGATCATCGGATGAGACCCCTTTTCGCCGCCCCTGTTGCAAAACGCTTTCCCAGGTTCGCGAAATGGCCGCATCCTGCTCCAGAAATTCGCCGATTTCCTGCCTGACCAGCTTTTCTTCGCTCCAGCGATAGGCGGGTGGCGGAATTCTGGCCACCATGGCGCTGATCAGAACCACGAATACCAACCCCGAGGCCACTCTGCCGCCTTGCTGGATGGCAATAACATTGCCATCCGACTTGATCAGCAGCATGCCCATCAGCAAACCGGCAACCAGGCCGCCAATATGCGCCGCGTTGTCGATACCGGGCACCAGAAAGCCGAAAACGATGCTCACCACCGAAAAACCGATGGCCGCCCAGAACAGCCACCGAAATTCCCCCGGCTGCATGCGCGAACGCTCCAGCCAGAGGTAGCTCAGCAGTGCACCATAGAGTCCGAAAATGGCGCCGGAAGCACCGCCGGAGACAGCTTGTCCGGCATGAACGACGAGCGACAGCAGATTGCCGGCCAGCCCGGCGGCAAAATAAATCAGGGCAAACCGAAAATACCCGTACATGCGCTCGACCCACTGGCCGGCATCCCACAAGGCATACATGTTCAGGGCAATATGAAGCAGGCCGAAATGCAGGAAAAGCGCGCTGCCGAGGCGCCACCACTCACCATCCTGCGTTGCCGGCCCGAAATTGGCGCCCCAGGCCAACTGGACGCCATTTTGCGAATGCCACAGGCCGGCACCGCTGAACAGCATCGCGACAAAAACTACGACGTTGGCCGCAATCAACAGCGGGGTGATCCGCAATTGCGGCATGCTCAGGCGTAGCTGGTCGTGTAGCGCGTTCATATTCCGGAATGACTGGGGATGAAAGAATCTCGAGGCGAGATTATGCGCGACAATCCCATCAAGTTCGAACAAGCGCACCACCATGCCCAACAAGAATTCCCTCCGCTCGATTGCCGCCCTGCTTCTCGGCGTCCAGCTTGCCGTCCTGTTTTGGTCGCAGGCGGCCATGGCATCCCCAAACATCCTGTTGCCGAGAACGGGGATCGGTGCCGACGACGTCGCCCTGCTCATCAACGACGATGATCCACTCTCCCGGCAGACTGGCGCCTATTACCAGAAGGCTCGCCATATCCCGGACGAAAACGTCATTCACCTGCGCCTCCCGGTCGGCAAAACAGCGCTCAGCATCCAGGAATTCGAACCGCTGAAAGCCGAAATCGACCGACTCACCCCGAAACACATTCAGGCCTATGCCGTAGCCTGGACCGAGCCGTATCGGGTCGGCTGCATGTCAATGACTTCGGCGCTGGCCTTCGGGTTCGACGAAAAATACTGTTCGCCCAACTGCGGCCCGACTGCCGCCAGCGGCTATTTCAATACGCCCGGCAGCTACCCGTTCATCGACCACAAGTTGCGCCTGGCCATGATGCTGGCCGGCACGGGTTTCGACGAGGTCAAGGCATTGATTGATCGGGGCGTCGCCTCGGATTCCACCTTCCCCGACGGCAAGGCCTACCTGCTCAATACGCCGGACAAGGCCCGCAGCGTTCGTGCCGGGCAATTCAGCCTGACCAAAGCCGAATTGAAAGGGCTCGTCCCCATCGAAGAAATTGAGGCTGATTCCATCGTTGACCGCAAGGATGTGCTTTTTTACTTTACCGGGCTGGCCCAGGTGCCGAATCTCAACACGCTCAACTTCAAGGCGGGCGCGCTGGCCGATCACCTGACCTCGTTCGGCGGACAGCTGACCGACTCGACACAGATGAGCAGCCTGCGCTGGCTGGAGGCAGGCGCCACGGCCAGCTTCGGCACGGTCAGGGAGCCATGCAATCATCAGCAGAAATTCCCGGTGCCGGCGATCGCCATGTTCCATTACCTGCAGGGCAATACAGCCATCGAAGCCTACTGGAAAAGCGTCGCCTGGCCCGGCGAAGGCGTATTCATTGGCGAACCGCTGGCCCGCCCCTTTGCCCCTAGGCTGCGCGCTGCAAGCGATACGCTTTTCGAACTGACCGTGCTGTCACCGGCCAAAACGATCTGGCGCATCGAACACGCCGATTCGGTCATGGGCCCCTATCAACCGACTGGCAAGGGAATCGCCATTAGCCGAGGACAAAGCACACTACGGTTCCCAAGACCAGTCGGGGCCAAATCGTTCTTTCGGCTGGTTCGCTAATCACAGCGCGCGTTTTTGCTCGTCGCTTGCGCCAAAAAGGCGCGCCAGGCAATGCCCCACCTGCGCCCAGAAGGCAACACCGTCAGGGGCAATGATCACCGCCTGCACTGCGTGCCGTGCGCTGAATTCAACCCAGCCCGAAGACTCGACCACCCTTGCCTCCTCCGGCCCAAGTGATTGCGCGTTGGCAACGACCGATTCGGCCACCCAGACCGGCGGATCGCGCCAGACCATCTGTCCACTCAAAACCAGGACGGTGCTACCGGCCTCCAGCAAAAGCCGTCGCGTCTCGCCGGCGCCCAGCGAAAGCGGGATGGTTCGATGATTTTCCATGCTGATTTCTCCAATGGCGCCCCGACTTGAGGGCTGGAGAAATCGTAGTTCGCTGACCAAATCAGCAACAGCCACAACACTGAACTATCTCGACCGATACAGCGCCAAAATCCTTGCATCTGTTACGGTGGAATTAAGCCGCTTCTATATCTGTTCCCACGCGCACCAACCGGAGACTATGGGTCATGAATCAAGCGCCACTCTACCGCCGCCTGGCTGACCACTACCGCACAGCCATTGAGACCGGTTCGCTGGCCTGTGGCGATCGCTTTCCTTCCATCCGTGCCCTGATGGCCCGCCATGAAGTGAGCCTGTCAACCGCCCTGCAACTCTGCCGCCAACTTGAAAGCGACGGCTGGCTGGAAGCCCGGCCACGTTCCGGCAATTTCGTGCGTCAGCCGCACCGACTGGCCATCCGCCCGCTGGCCGAACCCGCCCCCAACCAGCCGCTCGACCCGGCGCAATACGTCGGCGTGCACGCCCGGGTTTCCGAGTTCATCGCCCGCTGCCGGCAAGGCCCGGTTAAAGCCAATTTCTCCCGAGCCAGAGGCGCGCCCAGCCTGTACCCCGGCGAAGCCCTGAAAAACGCGGCTACCCGAGCCTTGCGCCATAACCCGGAACTGCTGGTCAACGTCGGCCCGCACAACGGCAACGCGGGTTTTCGCGGCATTCTGGCCAAACGTGCCATGAGCGCCGGGATGCTGATCGCACCAGAAGACATCGTCATCACCCAGGGCTGTATCGAGGCGCTAAATCTGGCCTTGCGGGCCGTGACGCAAGCCGGCGACATCGTCGCGGTTGAATCACCGACCTTCTACGGCCTGCTCCAAATCCTCGAAAGCCTGGGCCTGCAAGCTCTGGAAATCCCGACCAGTCCGCACACCGGCATTTCGCTCGAAGCCCTTGAACTGGCGACCCAAACCTATGCCGGCATCAAGGCGCTGGTCATCGTGCCGCACCTGCAAAACCCGCTCGGCAGCATCATGCCCGATGCCCACAAGGCACGGCTGGTCGCCTTCTGCGAGCAGCAGGGAATTCCGCTGATCGAAGACGACACCTACAGTGCGCTGTGCGATGACGAGGCGCCGCAGCGCGCACTCAAGTCCTGGGACAAAACCGGCAACGTCATCCACTGCGCCTCCTTGCACAAAATTCTGGCCCCCGGTCTGCGTCTGGGCTGGATATCCGGCGGGCGCTGGCAGGCGCGCGTTGAAATGTTCAAGCATGCCCAGACCCACTACAACGAAGAACTCTCACAACTCGCCGCCGCCGACTTCATGGCTACCAGCGCCTACGACCGCCACCTGCGCCGCCTGCGCGGGACGCTGCGCCATCATCGCCAGCAAATCACCGAAGCGATAACCACCTACTTTCCGCCCGGCACCCGGATGAATCACCCGAATGGCGGCATGACGCTTTGGGTCGAACTGCCCGACCAGCTTTCGTCACAGCGGCTCTTTGATGCAGCGCTGGCCGAAGGCATTCTGATTGCACCAGGCCTGATGTTTTCGAACTCGAACCGTTTCGCGCATTTTGTCCGGCTGAACTGCGGCTGGCCCTACAGCTCGGAGGTCGATGCCGCCGTCAAACGGCTGGGCGAGCTGTGCCTGCAGCTCACTCTCTGAGGTTTTCAGAATTGCGCCGAATCTACGGTCAACGGCAAAAAATGGCAAAAATCTCAAGGGCTGGCAACAACGCAATTCAAGTTTGACAATGTCGTATTCACCGACAATACTGAACTTTCAAACGGTCGTTTTTAACTCTTCCTGAAGGAGTGCGTCATGAGCCAGCCACGCAAGCGCCAACGTAAACCCGTCACCCCGGAAATCAAGTTGCCTGAAGCCAAGGAAGATTTTTTCCCCCTGGCCACCGCACTGGGCGCCATTGATCGTGCCGTAGGCTTGCTGGCGCCGCCGGGAACACCGCGCTTTGACCGGCTGATGAAGGGCGCGCGTTGTCCCTTGCCACCGCTGGGCCTGGCCAATGGCCTGATGCGCGATGCCCTGGCCGTGCTGGAAGGCAACCCCTACGCGGTGCGCAGCTTTGTCGAGACGGTGGAACAACTCAATGCCGGCAATCTCGAGATGCCGAATATCCCCAAGGACTGGGCGGAAAAGCGCGACGAAAAGCCGCATGCCCATCGCCAGTGGACACCGGAAGACCGCCCCTCCATTTCCCCCGAACGCTCAATCCCCCTGCTCGCTGCGGCCGCTGCCATCGGCGGCGCCGGGCTCTATTCGATCAATCGCCTGCTCGGCGGCGTCTATCGCCTGCTCTGCCAGTTCGAGGATTTTGGCAACATCCACCGGCTGGCGCTCGATGCCGGGCGTTCGGAGGCAGCACTGGCCCGCTTCGGTGCGGCGCTCGACTGGCGCTTTCCGGAGTGCGGACCCTTCCCGTCCGGCCCGGATGAAGGCTTTCCCCTGCCTGACCGGCGTAACTGCCTGCCCTGGCTCGACTGGCACAAGGAATGTTTCAACGACGTCGGGCCGGGCGTCCCCAGCGTGCCCTACACCATCCAGTCGGTGACGCCAGCCGTTGCCTGTCCGGGCGACCTGATCAGCATTGCCGGCAGCGGCTTCGGCACGGGCGGCACGGTGGTCTTCCGGCGCCTCGGCGGCGGCGAGCTGGAGGTCGCCGCGCAAAGCTGGTCCGACACGCTGATTACCGTCATCGTCCCCGCCACGACGGGAGGCGGGCTGTGGCTGAAGATACCGGCGGGTAGCCGGCTGGTTTGCGGTGTCCTGATTCCGAACAATGTCCCCGGCCAGGTTTTTGAAAACTTCGACGGCAGCGCCCCGTACATCGAAGCGCTGCACCTGGGCGGCAGTCACGTCGGCCCCTTTACCGTCAGGCCGGGGGCGCCGTTTGCCGTGCATTGGCGGGCCTACGGCGCGACCGACCGGACGCTGCTGGTCAGCAATGCACAAGGCGGCACCGTGGCGCAAATGAACAACCTGCCGGCGGTGGGTGCAACCAGCTCGCTGCTGGCGCCGCAGATCAACATTCCGGAGCGCTGGCATGCCCGCCTGACGGCGACCGGCGGCTGCCAGCCCGGCCAGGACGTTCGTGACATCGATATCTGGATCAGTGAAGATCCGGCCCTGATCGCCAGCGGCATCGAAGTCACCCAGGCAATCCAGTATTACCGTTCGGCCGAGCATTTGACCGATGCCAACGATCGCCAGGCCGACAACGCGATGACCCTGGTCCGCAACAAGGCCGCCTGGGTGCGGGTGTATGTCAAGTCGCTGTCCACCGGCATGCCCGACCATCGCTGGCCTGGCATTACTGGCGAACTGCTCGTCGAGCGCATCGTCAGTGGCAACGTCGCGGCCAGTTTCACACTCCCGTCGCGGTCACTGCCGATCGGGGTCCGCGCCAACGATTCCTATGGCGATGTTCGCGGCAATATCGACCGGACACTGAATTTCGTCATTCCCGCCGCCGAGGCGACCGGACGCCTGCGCCTGACGGCCCGTTCGCTGCAGGCCGGCGAGCCGTTCAGCACGACCTTTGGTTCGGTCCAAACGACGGTCGATTTTGCCCGCGATCAGCGCCTGCAACTGGCCGGCATCCTGGTCGCCTTCGATGGCCCGCCGAGAATTCCGACCCCGCCGGGAACGCCCAATCTGGTGATCGCCGCACCGACCATCAGTGATCTGGACAACTCGCTGGGCTACACGATGGCCACCATGCCGATCAACGAGGACGTCCAGACGCGGAATGCCGGCGCCGTCACTTTGACCGTGCCGCTCAACGATCAACCACCGACACCGGGGGGGTGCACGCCGAACTGGGGCACCCTGATGACCTTGGTCACCCAGGCCCGCGATGCCGACGGCAATCAGGCCGGCTGGCTCTACTACGGACTGTTGCCGAACGGCGTGCCGATGGGGCCGGTGATCGGTTGCGGCGGCGGGGTCGCCACCGGCACGCTGGGCGACCAGATTACGATGGCCCACGAAATCGGCCATCTACTCGGCCGACCGCACGCCCCCTGCGGCAATGTCGGGACCTTCGATACGACCTACCCGGCCTATGAACCCTACGATACGGCGGCTGCACTAATGGCGCGTATCGGCGAATATGGTCTCGACATTCGTGATGGCACCCTGCACCCGCCCAGCGAAAACGACTTCATGAGCTATTGCGGCCCACGTTGGGTTTCGCTGCACAATCACAATCTGTATCTGGCTGCCGCCGGCCTGAACGCTACGACGGTCGCGGTCGGGCAACAAGGAGAGGGCATGGCGAAATCCGCCGCATACAGCGACATGCTGACAGTGCTCGGCCGTGTCGATGAGGACGGGAAGGCGCATATCCAGTCGGTGACACGAGCCTCGCTGCAGTCGCTGCAAACTGCCGGCCAGCGGACGTCAATCCAGCTTGAACTGCTCGATGCCAAAGGCGGCAAACTGGCTTATGGCTGGCTGCATGCCTCGGTGCCGGAGGCCTCCTGTGCCGGTTGCGGCGGCCTGGGCGCCAGTGCCCCCGGCGAGAACCCGGCCGGCCCTTACCTGTTTGAAGCGCGCCTGCCCTGGCGCGAAGACGGCTTCGAGCTTCGCCTGCGCGAAGGCGAGCGCGTCCTTTGGGCGCGGCGGGCCTACAAGCGTAAACCCGGCCTGAGCTTGAGACGCTGCGCCATTTCCAAAACAGGGCAACTTGACCTGGCCTGGAGCGTGGCGCTTGATCCCGAAGCCGTGCCGGCGATCTGGGTGCAATGGGCGCCCGCCGCCGAGGGAAAGCTGGACAAGGAAACGCAATGGACCTACCCGTGGAAGGGGCTGGCCGTGGGCATTTCCGGCAGCGATACACACTTGTCGGCAGCGCATCTGCCGGCAGGCCGGATCGCCATCCGCGTCGTTCTGCATGACGGTTTCAGCAGTGTGGCCGTGGTTCGTGAACTGGATGTGCCCCGATTCGGTCCTCGGGTGACCATTGTTCATCCGTGCCAAGGTTCACAACTGGTAGGCTCCCAAGGCCTGAGTCTCTGGGGTCGAGCCTTTGAAGCGGGCGGCGTCGCCATTCCTGATGACAAGCTGGTTTGGCGCCTGGATGGCAAGATCGTCGGGCGCGGCAAGTCGCTCCATTTCCGGGCAAATGAGGTGAAAGCCGGCAGCCATGAAGCGAGTATTAGCGTCGAAGGCGAAGGCAAGGCGGCTCAGGATCGCGTCAAGTTTACGCTGAGTAAAAATAAGGACTGAGTCCGTGATGGCTGTCGTTAATAAGCAGTGGTGCCGGGATTAAACCCGCACCGTTGCTTGTGCCGGGAGCGCATCAGGAATGAAGCAGAATCTACGGTCAACCGGAAAAAAGGCCAAAAAACAAAAACAGGCGCTTGAAGCGCCCGTTTCGCTGACAAATGCCGGATTTTCTTACTGCAGCTCTTCCAGACGAATCCGCTTGACCTTGCCTTTTTGGGCTGACAAGCCTTCGATCTTGGCAATCGCGGCGTCTGCGGCGCTTTCCTTGCAGACGTGGGTCAGGATGATGATGTCGGTCTCACCCTCGCCCTCTTCCGGCTCGCGCTGCAGCATGGCGTCGATGGAAATACCCTGGTCGGCCAGGATACGGGTGATATCGGCCAGGACGCCCGGCTTGTCTTCAACGCGAAGGCGCAGGTAGTAACCGGTTTCAATCTCGCTCATCGGCAGGATCTGCAGGCTGGACATGGCATCCGGCTGGAAAGCCAGGTGCGGCACGCGGTGGGCGGCATCGGCCGTGGCCAGACGAGTGACATCGACGAGATCGGCGATCACGGCCGAAGCAGTCGGCTCGGCACCAGCGCCCTTGCCGTAATACAGCGTCGTACCAACGGCATCGCCCTTGACCATGACGGCGTTCATCGCACCTTCAACATTGGCCAGCAGGCGCTTGGCCGGGATCAGCGTCGGATGAACACGCAGTTCAATACCGTTCTCACGGCGCTTGGCGATACCGAGCAGCTTGATGCGGTAGCCCAGTTGCTCGGCGTACTTGATGTCGGAGGCTTCGAGCTTGGTGATGCCTTCGATGTAAGCCTTGTCGAACTGGACCGGAATGCCGTAAGCGATGGAAGCGATCAGCGTCGCCTTGTGCGCGGCATCGACACCTTCGATATCGAAGGTCGGATCGGCTTCGGCGTAGCCCAGGCGCTGGGCTTCCTTGAGCACGTCGTCAAAGGACAGGCCCTTGTCGCGCATTTCGGAGAGGATGAAATTGGTTGTGCCATTGATGATGCCAGCCGCCCATTCGATGCGGTTGGCAGTCAGGCCTTCACGCAGGGACTTGATGATGGGAATGCCACCTGCCACCGCTGCCTCGAACGCAACCATGACGCCCTTTTCCTGGGCGGCAGTGAAAATCTCGGTGCCATGCACGGCGAGCAGCGCCTTGTTGGCCGTCACGACATGCTTGCCGTTGGCGATGGACTGCATGACGACTTCCTTGGCCACGCCATAGCCGCCGATCAGTTCGACGATGATGTCGATTTCCGGATCGTTAACCAGAGAAAAGGCATCGTCAGTGACGCGAGCAGCACCACCGGTGATCTGCTTTGCCAGCTCAACATTCTTGTCGGCCACGGCCGTAATGCGAATCGGACGACCGGCGCGACGAGTAATTTCTTCCTCGTTGCGCTTGAGAACGGTCCAGGTGCCACCGCCGACGGTGCCGATGCCGATAAGGCCAACATTGATAGGTTTCATGGTCTTTGCTTACTTTTCTTGGTTGGTATGATGACGCTTGCGATAGTTTTCCAGGAAGCGGGCGAGACGAGCAATCGCCTCCCGCAAATCATCTTCGTGCGGCAGGAATACGAGGCGGAAGTGATCCGGATGCGGCCAGTTGAAGCCCGTACCCTGCACCAGCAACACTTTTTCTTCCTGCAGCAGTTCAGAGATGAACTGCTGGTCGTTCTTGATCGGATAAACCGCCGGATCAAGTTTCGGGAACATGTACAGCGCGGCTTTCGGCTTGACGCAGGAAACCCCCGGAATAGCCGTGATCAACTCATGCGCAATGTCGCGCTGGCGACGCAGGCGACCGCCATCCCTGACCAGGTCGTCAATGCTCTGATAGCCACCGAGCGCAGTCTGTATTCCGTGCTGACCCGGCGCGTTGGCACACAGGCGCATCGAAGCCAGCATGTCGAGCCCTTCGATGTAGTCCTTGGCATGGCGCTTGTCACCGGAAACCACCATCCAGCCAGCCCGATAGCCGCAGGAACGATAGTTCTTCGACAGGCCATTGAAGGTGATCATCAACACATCTTCGGCCAGCGATGCGATCGAAGTGTGCTTTGCGGCGTCGTACAGCACCTTGTCATAGACCTCGTCGGCGTAGATCGTCAGGTGATGCTTGCGGGCAATATCGATGATTTCGTGCAGCAGGTCGTCCGGATAAAGTGCGCCGGTCGGGTTGTTCGGGTTGATGATGACAATCGCCTTGGTATGGGCGTTGATCTTGCTGCGAATATCGTCAAGATCAGGCAACCAGCCCTTGCTTTCGTCACACAGGTAGTGCTTCGGCGTACCACCGGAAAGGCTGATCGCAGCCGTCCACAGCGGGTAATCCGGGGCAGGCACCAGCACTTCGTCACCGGCATCAAGCAAGGCATTCATCGCCATGACAATCAGCTCGGACACGCCATTGCCGACGTAGATATCCTCCAGCGTCACACCCTTGATGTCCTTCTGCTGGGTGTAGTGCATGATCGCCTTGCGCGCCGCAAAGATACCCTTCGAATCCGTATAGCCGGCCGCATTCGGCAGGTTGCGGATCATGTCCTGCTGAATTTCTTCCGGCGAATCGAAACCGAACGCGGCCAGATTGCCGATGTTCAGCTTGATGATCTTGTGCCCCTCCTCCTCCATCTGCTTGGCTTTTTGCAGCACAGGGCCGCGGATGTCATAGCAGACGTTGGCTAGTTTGGCTGACTTCTTGACGTGTTTCATGGGAATCTTCCAGCTTGACGGCGTATGGCCCACAAGGGCCAAAGGTATAATCCTACTTTATCGTATGGTGCACCGCAATTTCGGCGGGCTTTTTGGAATGATCGCGCAGTGAAACTACACACTACCAACACCGCCGGACTCAACCTGTTCACCGCCTATGGCGATGACTATGCTGCGGTCAACCAGGAAAAACATCAAAAAAACATCATTCTGCTGCCAGACTCGATCGTTCCGGAATGGACAACGGCAACGGTGATTTCGCTAACCGAAGCCGACATGCAGATTTTGCTTGGCCTGGGCACCGAAATCATCCTGCTCGGTACCGGCAAGCGCCTGCGCTTCCCTCCAGGCGAGCTGCTCCGTCCCTTCGCCCAGGCCGGCATCGGCCTCGATGTCATGGATTTGCAAGCTGCCTGCCGCACGTACAACATCCTTGCAGCAGAAGGTCGCAAGGTTGCTGCCGCCCTGCTCTTCGACTAAAAGCCGCGCTCAGTCCAGTTTCTTCAGGTATTCCTTGGTGAAAATCTTGTCCGGCAAATCGCGCAGCTTCATTTCGCTGTAATCAAGAATTGATTTTTCGCCGCCGCGCAAGGCATCTTCCATGACCAAACGCGTCGGACGAGTCCGTCCCGCCAATGTCTGGAAATTCTCGTAGCTGCATTTCTTCATCAGGCGATTTGACAGCGAGTAAAACTCAGCCTTCAAAGGCCAGCCCGATTTCTCGTTGACCCAGTAAACAACGCGCTGATAAGTCACGCTGCGATCCACCGCGGTCAACTCCAGAACGTGATAACTATCGTTGCCAATCTTCTCACTAGAGACGATTTTCGGATTGTAGTCGCCGGAAAAATTGGCTCGCGCCAAGTCCCCGTTGGCCACCTGCCCGGTCAAACGCTGAGCCAGCGAAATCCGCACCGGCTGCGATACTTCCGGCATGAACACCCACAGATCGCGCCCCTTCATCAGGATAATCTGCCCCCGCTCCGAAGCCGGCTCAGTCACCATGACCACGGTGTTTTCGTTTCCCTTGGAAAGCACACGGTATTTCCGGGTATCCGCATCTTTGTCCGGACGCAGCGAATTTATTACAATGTCAACCTGAAACCCGTCAGCGGGAAAGCGAACTTTGTCCGCCTTTTCTACTATACTTCGGGCAAGCGCATCATCGATCGGCGCAACGCTGGTAGCCTGTGCCGCAACAGTCATCGACTGGAGCAAAAGAATAATGCCGGACGCCAGAGCGAAAACCCAGTTGCCATTCCGAACACTGCCATTTCGTACCATGAATATTCTCCCGCACAATCCTGATGTAAATTTTGACGGTAGCAGAGCCTCATGAGCGTTGTCCGAGTCGAACACGTCTTCAAGGATTACCAGCTTGGCGAACAGACCGTCCAAGCGTTGAATGATATTACATGGTCTATTGACGCTGGCGTCTTTCTCGCCATCTCCGGCCCCTCCGGAAGCGGCAAGACAACCTTGCTCAACCTGATCGGCTGCATCGACAAGCCGACAAGCGGCAAGATATTCATCAACGAAGAAGATGTCTCCGAAAAAACCCCGAACGAACTAGCCGACCTGCGCTCTCGTTCGATTGGATTCGTCTTTCAGACGTTCAATTTGCTTCCGGTACTGTCTGCCGCCGAAAACGTCGAATATCCTCTACTGAGACGCGACGACATCTCCGCTGAAGAGCGGAAAAAACGTGTTAACTACTTCCTGGATATCGTCGGCCTGACCAAATTCGCCGATCACCGCCCCAACCAGCTCAGCGGCGGCCAACGCCAACGGGTTGCGATTGCCCGCGCCCTGGCCATCAAACCAAGCATCGTCCTCGCCGACGAACCAACCGCCAATCTCGACAAGGCAACAGGCCGGGAAATTCTCAGCCTGATGAAGCAAATCAACCGTCGCCTGAAGACAACCTTCATCTTCTCCACACACGACCAAAAAGTCATCGACCGTGCCGACCGTCTGGTGCAAATGGAAGACGGCTGCATCACCGCCTTCGGCGTCCGCAACGCCATTGACAAGACATGGAGTCTGGCGCGCGTCCGCCCCGTAGCCGACTCCGAAGACGAATAAACACACATAAACACCCACAGGAACACCCAGTGCACACCCCGAAAACCACCTTCCATTTGAGCGTTCTTGCCGCCTTCTTTCTATCGCTCAGCGCCAACGCTGCCGACGATTCATTGAACCGTGATTCGCTATTTGGCGACGACCTTCCCAAGCTCTCATCCTCACCGAAAGAAGCCGGCCCTGGCATCAAAGGCTTCGTCCAGTTCGAAGCGGCTCGCACCATCGCCGCCCCGGCACATTGGTCCAAGCTACGCACCCGCGCCGAACTAGGCAGTTCCGGTAAGTTGGGTGAAGGCCTGAAGTGGAAACTGGGCGCCCGTCTTGACTATGATTTTGCGTACGCAATCAACGATTTCTACTCCTCTGAGGTAGAAAAAAACCAGCGCTACGGTGTAGAACTACGCGAAAACTATCTTGACTACAGCAACGGCAACTGGGATTTCCGCTTCGGCAAACAACACGTTGTCTGGGGCGAAATGGTCGGCCTTTTCTTCGCCGACGTAGTCTCTGCCCGCGACCTTCGCGAATTCGTACTTCCGGAATTCGATCAAATGCGTACCCCCCAATGGGCGGCCCGCGCCGAATATTTCGCCGATGATTTTCATGCAGAATTGTTGTGGATTCCTGTAGCCAGCTACGACAACATAGGCAAGCCCGGCGCCGAGTTCTACCCGATGCCTACAACCCCGAACGTGCGCTATCTCCAGGAAATTCGGCCGCAACGTGATTCAGACAACATGAACTACGGTCTACGCCTGTCAACCCTGAAAAACGGCTGGGACATCTCGGGCTTCTACTACCGCAGCACCGACATCAGCCCAACCTTTTACCGTCAATTCGATGGCCCCACAGCAGTCTTTCAAGCACGCCACGACCGAATTCATCAGTACGGAAGCACCATCTCCAAGGACTTTGGCGACGTCGTCCTAAAGGCCGAAGGCGTATATACAAAAGGCCGCAGTTTCAGCATTCTAGACTTGAGCGACAGCGACGGGGTCGTTCAGCAAAACACCCTCGACTGGGCTGTCGGCCTGGATTTCACCCTTCCAGCTGAAAGCCGTTTCAACGTTCAACTATTCCAGCGTCGTTACTCCAACTACAACGCCACTCAGATTCCTGACAAGGAAGAAAATGGCTACAGCCTATTACTCAATACAAAGTTCATCAATAAATGGGAGGCGCAAGCTATCTTCATTTCCAGCCTGAACCGGAGCGATTGGCTACTGCGCCCACGACTAGCCTGGAATTTTGAACGCAATTGGCGCCTGCTCCTTGGCGCTGACATATTCAAAGGGCCTGCGACCGGCCTTTTTGGAAGATACGATCAACAAGACCGCATCTACTCAGAGGTTCGCTACAGCTTCTAAAACCATTCTATGTGTCGGTTTTTTTTACACTACACTCAAAAAAATATTTGAGTACGCTGACAAATAAAAAAATATTCAAAATAATCAGCATCTTAAAAATAACACAACCATCTGGCATGCAGATTGCTTGATACTTTCCGCGTAAGCACTCACCGCCACTCTTAATGTGTACAACCAGGAGATCCAATATGATTACTCTCAAAAAATACGTTCGCACCGCCGTGGCGAGCGCCGTTATCGCCCTCGGCGCCGGCGCAGCCTCCACCGCCATGGCAGCAAGCCTTCCTTTTACAGTCGACCCGACCGCTTTTGGTGGCTCTTCAATTTTTACTGCTGACTTCGTCAGTGGTCAGTCGTCAGCTCTAATTACTAGTTTGGGCGGTAACAACTATCAGTCCCAAGGCTGGATCACATACACTGGCTTCAAAAACGGCGCCTCTACTGTGAATGGCCTCGTATCTGGTGTGAATACTTTTTACGATCTATTTGCTACCTTTACTCAGACGTTTAGCTGCGGATCAGCCTTGGGCGTTGGCGTTACCTGTGGCGTAACCAGCATCGACCTGAAGCTCTATGCTGATGCTGGCTTCGGAAACACCTACGTTTCAGCTGCACTACCGGGTACAGCAGCCAGCGTAACTGACACCGATGCCGACGACGTATTGCTGGCCTTCGCTGACACCGTGACTTCTGGCGTTGCTGGCTTGGATGTTCTAGGGGGTGCGTTCGAGAATGTAAACACAAACTTCGTTCTGACCAACGCTGGAAAGGCTTATTTCATCGCCCCAATCCCGTTCCACGA
Source organism: uncultured Rhodocyclaceae bacterium (assembly GCA_907163225.1). Taxonomy (GTDB): domain Bacteria; phylum Pseudomonadota; class Gammaproteobacteria; order Burkholderiales; family Rhodocyclaceae; genus Azonexus. Next base: position 799,232 of record OU015322.1, read on the forward strand.
ATTGGCTTTTAGCACCTTCAACAATACCACTCAAGGCATTGCATGCGCCCCCGATTGCGCAGCTGCAACCACCGTTGCAGTTAATAGTGAAGTTGGTGGCTCAGACTTCAACAAGATTCCGGAACCCGCTACGCTGGCCTTGGTTGGTCTCGGCCTTCTCGGTATGGGCGCATCTCGTCGTCGCAAGGCCTAAATCGCTTAGCAAAACGCTACAGACTCAAAAGCCTCACATATTCGTGGGGCTTTTTTTCGGTCTCAATTTTCACGCAGATTGCCCGGCAATTACTTATTTCAGAATTCCTCACTGACATTGATATAGATATTTATCGACATGTCGGATAGTCTTAAGCACGTATAAACGCTTAATAGACGGAGAAGTAACATGCCCAGCTTACCGGTTCTCAGGCAGCTTTTTCGGGAGGTAGCTTCGCGCAAAGACTCTTGGCGCATTCCCGAGCCAAATCTTGTCATGGAGGATGCCGATCAGGTAACTTCTTTCCACGAGGCGGGTCGCGAAGACGGCGTAATGGCTCCGCTGTATCTCTTCCATGCCGTTCAAATCTGCGAGGTAATCAAGCCGGGTGATACCGTTGTAGATTTGGGTTGCGGGCCAGCCAATCAACTGGGGCTAATCGCGGCGCTGAACCCAGATGTGAAGTTTATCGGTATTGATCTCTCAGACGAAATGCTGGGCATGGCCGAACGCAATCTGAAGGACAAGGGGATCACAAATGTAACGCTCATGCATGGCGACATCACCGACTTGAATATGCTTGGGGCAGCCAGCGTAGATGCAGTGATGACGACGGTTGTTCTGCATCATCTGCCAGACGAGGCTTCGCTGTTTCGTTGTTTCTCCGAGGTGCAGCGCGTCCTCAAACCAGGTGGCGGACTTTATCTTGTTGATTTCGCTCACCTGAAGACTGAAGCTGCGATTCATTACTTCGCCTATCAGTACGAAGGCCGGCAACCCGAAATCTTCGCTGTCGATTACCTCAACTCGCTTCGTGCTGCATTTGAGCTGGATACTTGGGAAAGAGGTTGGTCAAAACATCTGAAGGATTTTGGTGATTTGCACTCGACATTCATGGTTCCGTACATGGTATCAGCCAAAAGCCCCTCCCGTAGAGCGCTGCCCGATCCGATGCTAAAGCAGTTGAATGAATTTTATCTTGGCATGCCTTCGTACCAACAGACAGACTTCAATGATCTGGCCACTTTCTTCCGCTTCGGCGGTTTGAAATCACCGAACATCGTCTGACCATCAAGCAACGAGAAAAATAGCCTTTTATCTGGAAAGTAACTCGTCCAAGCCCAATCGCACCGATCGGCTTTTGGGAATGGACGAGACGCCAATACGGCAGAAGAATCCAAACGCTTGCTGATCTGACGCTCCGGCAATGCGTTCAAATTGTCCTGCAAGACTAAAAGCTTTCGCAGCAAACTCGGGGCGTTCTGAGAACTTTCGTTCGGCCCGCGCGTACCATCGGAAAATCACCGGTGTCATTTCAGGCTGCAAGTGCAGCCCAAGTAGCGTCGTCGTCAACCACACTCGCTGCATTGCGCCACCCAGTGCCACCCAGTCCTCCAAACAACTCGGCTTCACGTTCGGTTTGATCAGCAGGTGGGCGGAACACATGATCGCCGGGATGAAATCCAACTGGACTCTTGGCGCGATCGTTCCCATCAAATAACGATTGAAGAATTCGACACGACGCCAGCTCTGCATGACCCAGCGCATCAATTTCGCGGTTGCCGGATCAACGCCGACAGCCTGCTCTGGAATTCGATCCTTGCTGAACTGCGCCCCCCACTCGATGATACTTTGGTGAATTGGAAAAGCCTCTGGACAAGTTAGTCTGATGTGGGCGTTATCCCAAAGCAAATTTGCGATCGATTTTTTCTCCGACAGTGCTTCAAAGAACTGCACAACGAATGCCCCCCCCGCCGCTTTGATCAAAGCCTGGCGCTGGGTTGCCGACAGCGAGCCGATTTTCATCGGCCGACGCTGCACGGTACGCTGCTCGACACATTCACTGAGTGGGTCGATCCCGATTTCGGCTGATGGAGTAAACGTAACCATGTATTTGATACGCCGCCATTCTGAATCACTCTCCGCCTGCCACGACATTGCCAAGCCCACCGCACTGGCAGCTATTTTCATAGTTTCAAGCAAGGCTCCGTGTGCCATGTGACTGGCATGGCCATCAAAATCGTAGAGAATCTCGTCACGGGTATCATGGCCATGAACGACAACCCGATCGTCTCCAACAATTTCAAATCGCCACGGCTGTGTGTTATCGCCGCTGGGCGCCCAGCGGGCACGGTCAAGAATCTGCAGCAGTGTTTCTCGTGACAGAGTGCTGCGGTCAACCATGTTTTTGCCCCATTTTCTCTAGCTGCATTCTGACGAGTGCTCTCATCAGTCGCTGAACTGGATTCCTGGCGCCGCCAGGTCGCCAAGTTCGCACGTAGCGCATTCGATAAGCATCAAACTGGCTTCCCCACGGGGCAAGCCTGACCCCAGGACGCTCCAATGCCAATTTGAGAACCTCGACAGCGGTGACACCGGCACACATCTGACAGGCGGCAATACATGAAGGCCCCCGCCGTTCATGCAGATTGACGCGGCTCATGTCTGCCACGTAGCCTCGCTGCAACATGGCCGGCGAAAGCCCTACCAAAAAATGAATGGCAAGATCAAGTTCGTCTTTGCATTGGGAGAATCCAAAATAATCCTCAAAACTCATCCCTCCTGGACCAAAAACCAGGAGTGCCGTCCCCAACCCCAAGGGGGCAGCAGTAACAGCAGAAATATCTTTTTTCTCGCACGCCATGAACGTTGCGCGCCGGGCGTCAAAGACAAAGAAATCCAAACCATCGACATAGACATCAACGCCGTCAAGAAAAGCATCCAGATTGTTCTCGTGCACCCCTTCAGGAAACACTCTTAGTTCCACATCAGGGTTAATGTCCTTTAGCATCTCGGACAACACATCAATCTTCGGTCGCCCAATAGTGCTCACCATGGCACCGACCTGTCGATTGAAGTTTACGATGTCAAATGTATCGAAATCAGCAATTGAAAATCGTCCAATGCCAAGACGCGCCAACGTCAGGAGATGTACCCCGCCCACGCCACCCAAGCCACCTATGGCGACATGTGTTTGCCGAAGTCGCGCCTGTTCGCTTTCGGTAACCCAGCCAATGTTGCGGGAGAAAGCATTGTAGTAATCGAATGAAGACATGGCTGCCTGCGCCTTACAAAAAAGCGATAATGGACATCATAGTAGAATAAACTGTATCAAATATGCTGCCGATGACCTATCTCACAGCCGATTCTAGGATGGCTGTATTAAATCTTCAACGCAACACCCGCCGAACACTTGTCGCGGTCTTGAGTGTAGCGGGTGGGGTGGTAGCTTTTGTTCTTGCCAGCGGCTTTATCGCGTGGATATTTCAAAATATGCGAGAAGCAACTATTCATTCGCAGCTTGGACACATTCAGATCGCCCGTCCTGACTATTTTGAAAAAGGTATAGCCGACCCCTACCGCTATCTTCTTCCTGCAAAATCTGCTGAACAGAGGCTGATCGAAGAAAATCCGAACGTAAAAACTTTGGCACCTCGATTGGCGTTTAGTGGACTTCTAAGTATTGGGGAAGCAACCATACCGTTCATTGGAGACGGTATTGACCCTCAGCGTGAAGAACCCATCAGTGCGCGTATCCACATTGTGGAAGGCAAGCCACTCACCGACGCCGCCGAACGCTCTGCAATTTTGGGAGAAGGCCTCGCCAGAAGTGTTGGTGCAAAGGTTGGAGACTCAATTGTACTGCTCGTAACCTCCGCCAATGGAAGCACCAACGCGGTTGAGCTTACAGTAACCGGTATCTTTGCAACCATCACAAAGGATTTTGACGACTACGCTTTGCGTATCCCGATACAAGTTGCGCGCAAACTGATGCGGGTCGAAGGCGCTACTACGTGGGTTGCCTTGCTAAACTCCACAGAAAACACTGAACTGGTTGCCTCAGCGCTTAAGTCTAGCTTGCCTAGTGGCACTTTCGAAATCTTACAATGGAGTGAATTGGCAGATTTCTACAATAAAACTGTCGTTCTTTTCTCCAAACAGGTCGATGTAGTCAAGCTAATTATTGCGATAATCATTGTCCTCACCATCTCGAACACCCAAACAATGAGTGTGCTTGAACGTACAACAGAGATCGGAACCAGCCTAGCCATTGGTTTAAAGCGCAGCGAGATCATGCGCCTGTTCATGCTTGAAGGGTTGTTGATCGGCGTTATCGGTGGAGCGACAGGACTCATGCTCAGTCTTGCTCTTGCGCACATTATTTCCGCGATTGGAATTCCGATGCCTCCACCGCCAGGCATGGCCCATGGTTACACTGGTCAGATTCTAGTCACGATCAATCTTGCGGTTGACGGCCTTTTTTTGGCAATTTCCAGTAGCTTGTTGGCCAGCTTGATGCCCGCCTGGAAGGCAAGCCGCATGAATGTGGTTGATGCCTTGCGGTACAACCAATAATGTCACGTAAGCATTTTTTTAGTTTTGCACTGCGCAACATTTTTCGACACAGAGCCCGCTCTGCGGCTACTTTGGCAGCAATCTCGATTGGTGTAGCCAGCCTAATCTTGGCTGGCGGGTTTGTGAAGGATATTTTCATCCAGTTAGGTGAGGCGATCATTCATTCGCAAACAGGCCATATTCAGATTACTCGCCTAGGCTACCAAGATGGAAAAAACCAGGCGCCAGAGAAATTTTTGATCGACAAGGCTACCGATCTCAAGGCCGAACTTGTGAAGAGCGTTCCTTCAGTACAAATAGTTAGTTCGCGCCTGAGCTTCAGTGGCACATTAAACAATGGCAAACGTGACCTAGGCATTCTCGGCGAAGGCATAGAGGCTGACATCGAAAACAAAATCGGAACGTACCTACACTTCGTTGCAGGGCGGCCACTGTACGATTCAGATGCAAATGGCATCGTGATCGGCCAAGGTGTTGCAAAAAGCCTTGGCCTGAAAACTGGAGATCGCGTGACCTTGCTAGCAACGCTTGCGCAAGGCGCGGTAAATACGCTTGACTTTGAAATCGTTGGAATTTTCCAGAGTTTTTCCAAAGACTTCGACTCGCGAGCCATACGCATCCCTTTGGCCTCTGCCCAAATGTTAATGGATACGTCTGCGGTTCACATGCTAATAGTCTTGTTAGAGCAAACCGAAGCAACAACGGAAGCAACAACAAAAATTAGACAGATCCTTTCTGGAAGAAAGTTCGACACAACCACCTGGAGCCAAATATCGGATTTTTACGAAAAAACTGTCGAACTCTACGATCGTCAATTCGGAGTTCTCCGATTGATAATTTTGGTCATGGTTTTGTTAAGTGTCGCAAACAGCATCAGCATGACTCTGTTTGAGCGCACTCGGGAATTCGGAACGATGCAGGCAATTGGTGGCAGAACCAGCGACATCTTCAAATTGATTGTTGCGGAAAGCTTTTACTTAGGATTTCTCGGCGCCATATTGGGCATGCTACTTGGCTGCATATCCAGTTTGGTGATTTCCGCAATTGGAATACCTATGCCCCCACCTCCGAACGCCAATCTAGGCTATATCGCCCTCATTCGCTTGGATTTTATTTCAGTTTTTGCTGCAGGTGGTATTGGCTTTCTGGCGTGCATTCTGGCCAGTTTGACTCCTGCTCGCAGAGCATCGCAACTCGACATCGGAGAAGCGTTACGCCACGGCGTTTAATCATTTGTGTGAAATACTTCCGCTCGCCTTAAGGTGTTTGGAGTCATCCTTCCCGGATTCCGTTATGATTATGTCCGTTGCTTACCCTAAGCGCCTCCCCGCGATTTTTTTAGGATCTAACCATGCCCCCTATTTCTGATCGACTGCTTTCTTATTCAAAGCAGTTCATCCTCGTAATCACGATTGCGCTGGGTGCATGCGCCTCGCATCCCCAAGCGCCTATCAATGCAGCAACTGCTGACTATAGCTACAAGATTGGCCCTGGTGACACGCTCAACATCGTAGTTTGGCGGAATCCTGAACTATCAATGAGCGTGCCAGTTCGGCCTGATGGCAAAATTTCAGCCCCGCTTATTGACGACCTTGGTGCGATGGGAAAGGACTCAACAACTCTGGCGCGTGACATCGAGAAAGAGCTTGGCAAGTTCATCCGCGACCCTGTAGTGACAGTTATTGTTACCAATTTTGTCGGACCATACAGCGAACAGATTCGTGTCGTCGGTGCCGCAGCGAAGCCGCAGATTCTTGCCTACAAACAAAAAATGACCATTCTTGACGTCATGATCGCGGTTGGGGGTATTACTGACTTCGCGGATGGCAACCGCGCAACGATCCTGCGTACCGCAGAAAATAATGCTCAATATGCGGTTCGCCTGAAAGATCTAATCAAGAATGGCGATGTTTCCGCGAATGTAGAGATGAAGCCTGGCGACGTCCTCATCATCCCGCAAAGCTGGTTCTAAGCTTTTCAAAATAACCCACCGCTACCCTTTTCTACGGTAGCGGCAAAACATTTGAGCTATTAGATGGAAGAAATCCTTCGGCAGGCCTTTACCATCCTGCGCGCAACCTGGAAACATCGGCGCCTCGGTATGCTTGTCGCCTGGGTAGTAGGTGCCATTGCAGCGGGTGTGATCCTGCGCATTCCAAATCAGTTTGAGGCATCTGCCCGCATATATGTCGACACTCAGTCTATTTTGAGGCCGTTGATGGCAGGACTCGCCGTTCAGCCCAATATAGAACAGCAAGTAATGATGCTCAGCCGCACATTGATCAGCAGGCCAAATTTGGAAAAACTGATTCGAATGGCTGACCTTGACCTTGAAATAAAAAACAAGGCTCAACAAGAGGCACTCATCGACTCGCTAACCGATACATTGAAAATTCAAGGTGTTGGCCGCGATAACCTTTACACCATTTCATCGCGCGACCCTGACCCAGCCAAGGCCCAGCGAGTCGTTCAGGCCCTTGTTTCAATTTTTATTGAATCCAGCCTAGGTGACAAGCGCCAAGACTCAGACTCCGCAAGAAAATTTCTTGAAGAGCAAATTAGGAATTACGAAAAAAAGCTCGAAAGTGCAGAAAACAGGCTAAAGGAATTCAAATTAAGAAATCTTGAGCTTGCTACTGCTGAAGGTAAAAGCGGCATTGACCGCCTTGGGGAACTGACCAACAAACTCAGCGCGGCCCGCCTTGAACTTCGTGAGGCAGAGCAGTCTCGCGACGCACTTCGCAGACAAATAGTTGGGGAAGAGCCAGTTCTGCTTCCAGAAGCTAGCAGCGGGGATTCAAGTGTCTCTCTACCCGAGATCGATGGCCGAATCGACGTTCAGAAACGAAATCTAGACGCATTGCTTCAACGCTACACGGAGCAACATCCTGATGTCGTTGGCACACGACGATTAATCAAAGATCTTGAAGAGCAAAAGAAACAGGAGCTTCTGGCGCGCAAGAAATTTGCTGCGGCAAACCCCAGTTCTTCTGTAAGCAACAACCCAGTATTTCAACAGCTTAAGGTATCTCTCGCGGAAGCAGAAGCAAATGCTGCTTCGCTCCGTGCTCGCGTTAGCGAATATGAAGAACGCTATAAGCGCACGACATCAGTCATGAAGTCCCAACCACAATTGGAGGCAGAATATACCCAACTGAATCGTGACTACGATCTGGATAAGAAAAACTATGAGCAATTGGTTTCTCGGCGGGACTCTGCCGAACTGTCTGGAGACCTAGATTCAGCGGGATCCATGGCTGACTTCAGGCTCATTGACCCACCCCGTGCATCTTCCAAGCCTGTCGCGCCGAATCGATTGCTACTGTTTCCTCTGGGGCTAGTGCTGGCTATTGCAGCGGGGCTCTTTGTCGCCTTTGCTGCTAGCCAAATCCAACCCGTTTTCTTTGACAGCAAAACTTTGCGCGAGGCTACCGATTTACCTATCTTAGGAACTGTTTCATTGATTCCAAACGAATCTCGACGGATTCTGGAGCGTGCAAGCCTCCGTCGGTTTTTCATTGCCACAAGCGGTTTGGTGCTGGCTTATGCAATTGGATTGGGGCTTCTTCTATATATGTCCCAGCGTGCCACCTGAGGTTCCCAATGAATCTAATTGAACAAGCAGCCAAGCGACTAGAGCAATTGCGCCAAGCCGGCGCTGAACTCCCGGAAGATGAGGGGAACCTGAAGACCTTTTCTTCGGCCAATTCGCCCACCAAGCCAGCCCATCCGCTGCCGCCCCCGGCCACAGTACTCAAAAAACCTGAGCTTGACATAGTTAGTGAAAATACGCCCTCACCCAAGAGCGCCGAAACCACTTTGAACCTAGATGCAATCTCTGCCTCTGGTTTGCTTGTCCCAAATGCAGCACGCAGCCAACTTGCCGATGAGTTCAGAGTAATTAAGCGTCCATTGATTGCCAATGCCATGGGGCGCAGCACCACACCGATTGCCAACGGCAATCTGATCATGGTAACAAGCGCGCTCCCAGGTGAGGGGAAAAGCTTTACAGCCATCAATCTGGCGATAAGTATCGCTATGGAACTCGACAATACCGTAATGCTTGTCGATGCAGACGTAGCTCGTCCATCTGTGTTGAATATGCTAGGTCTTCCGCCTAGCAAGGGATTGCTAGACGTTCTGCAAGAGAACTCCCTCGATATATCTGGCGTCTTGTTGAGAACCAATATCGAAAAGCTTTCGATTCTGCCGAGCGGCACACCTCACCCCAGAGCCACGGAGTTGCTGGCCAGTGACGTAATGATTCGCCTGCTCGATGACATGGCAAGCCGATACAATGATCGAATAATTGTTTTTGACTCACCTCCTTTGCTGCTAACCACCGAAGCAAGAGTATTGGCAACCCATATGGGGCAGGTTGTAATGGTTGTAAATGCCGAAAACACGCTTCAGGCGGCCGTAAAACAAGCGATCACTACGATCCAGTCGTGCCCGGTCAAAATGATGGTTCTCAATCAAGTCAGGGCAGAAAAAATGGATGGCTATGGCTACGGGTACGGCTATGGATATGGGCATGAAAAATAGTTCGATTTGCCTGGCAAGAACCGCATGTTCAATTTTCACTTGTTTTGCCTTCGACGGCGCCTTTGCTCAGCAAGGCATCCCTGGTTCAACGATTCAAACTGACGCGGCTTCATCGTCGGGATATTCCTCAATATCAATAAACGCCGGGGCTAGTGACCCAAGTGGCCAACCCGTTCGGGCGATCGATATCAAACCTCGGATAAGGCTAACTGAAACATGGAGCGACAACTTAGCAATCAGTGGAGAAAAAAATGGCAAGGAAAGCGGCTTAATTACGGAATTGGCACCCGGCATACGCGTAGATGCGAAATCAGCCCGACTGAAAGCTTATTTTGATTATTCGTTGGTCGGGCAATTTTATTCAACTTCGTCGGTTCAGAACCGCACTCAGAATGCTCTGAACAGCTTTGGTACTCTTGAAGCAGTGTCCAACTGGCTCTTTCTTGATTTCAGTGGCGTCATTGCTCAACAGGCAATCTCCGCGTTCGGCGCCCAATCCCCCAGCAATGCAAATCTAAACAGCAATAATTCAGAAACATCCACCTATCGCCTGTCTCCCTATATTCGCGGACAATTGAGCGGTGCTGTTGACTATTCTTTGCGTTACAACTGGTCAACAACCCAATCGAATATTTCTACCGCATCGGATATCGAACTGAGTGAATGGGCTGGCCAATTGCGTGGCAGCACACCATTTCAAAATCTCAAATGGTCAGCCGATGCAACCCAGCAAACAGCAGATTACAGCAGAGGACGAACAACGGAGGCCGAGCGAATGTACGCCACGGCAACCTACACCATTGTTCCGCAACTCCGTGTTTCCTTTAGCGGAGGTAGAGAGTCGAACAACTATGCTTCCCAAAATATGGAAGCGCACCCCACGCATGGCTATGGTTTCGACTGGACTCCGTCAGAACGAACGCAAATTTCCGCCTTCAAGGAGCGCCGCTTCTTTGGTAACGGGCACCGTTACAGTATCAACCAACGCTTTCCGCTTAGTAGCATTCGCTATTCGGACACCAAGGATGTCTCGGTGCTGCCGAATCAGTTCACGTCGGTTGGTTTAGGTACGATTTTTGATCTCTTTCGCCAAATCTGTAACCAGCAGCTTTCAAGCTTATATACCGATCCCATTCAACTGGATCAAGCATCAAATGCGTGTGCAAACAATTTGTTGATCCAGTCTGGTGCATCTCCAAACACCCAAGTAACTAGTAGCTTTCTTACATCCAGAGCCACCATTCAGCGAACCCAACAATTGGCGCTTGCGATACAAGGCTCGAGAAACACGCTTACTTTAATGCTGAACCGGACTGAAAATCGTTCAATACTGGCCTCAACAGCAGTTAGCGATGATCCGTTGTTAAATAACACAAGCAACATTCGACAACGTGGTGCAAGCATCAACCTCTCGCATCAACTCAGTCCGTTATCGAGCATCAACCTAACGGCTGCGCGCCAGCAAAGTACCGGCCTAGGTAACTCTGCGCTCAAAGCCAAGACATCAACTTATCAGGCCAATCTGACCTCAAAAATTGGCGCCTACACCACGGGTGGCGTCACTTTCCGGAGAACGGAATCTGACAACATCGGTAGCCCGTATACCGAAAATGCCCTCATCGGCACAATATCGGTGCTCTTCTAAAATCATGTATAAATCATTCTTCGGCCTGACCAGCAAGCCATTCCAGCTAAATCCGGATCCTGCCTTTTATTTCGGTAGCAAACAACACCTTCGTGCTCAAGCCTACCTTGAGTACGGAATGCATCAAAACGAAGGGTTCATTGTCGTTACTGGTGAGGTTGGCGCTGGGAAAACAACGATCGTTCGCGGGCTTCTTGACGGGCTTGATCCTGAAAAGGTTGTTGCTGCTCAACTGGTCAGCACCCAGCTTGATGCCGACGATACCTTGCGTCTAGTGGGTGCAGCTTTTGGCTTGCGTACCAAGGACGTCGCGAAATCTGACGTATTGATGTCGCTCGAAGCATTTTTGATCAGCATGACGGCAAAAGGTAAACGTTGCCTGCTAGTCGTCGATGAAGCGCAAAATCTGACAGCGCGTGCCGTCGAAGAACTTCGAATGCTTTCAAATTTTCAGTATGGCAATCAAGCCTTGTTACAGAGTTTCCTGATCGGTCAACCTGAATTCCGTCAAATCTTGCAAAGTCCACACATGATGCAGTTCCGCCAGCGCGTGATCGCTGCCTGTCATATTGGACCTCTGGACGTCAGCGAAACCCAGGCCTATATAGAACATCGTTTGCATCACGCTGGTGCAACGGACTCTCCGAGTATCACCGGAGCAGCATTTGAAGCTATTTTCAAGGCTAGCAGCGGTATTCCGAGACGGATCAATTCGGTCTGCGACAGGTTACTGTTGTTTGGTTATCTCAACCAACAGAAAAACTTTGATATCGCAGATGTCGAAGAAGTTGCCCGAGAAATCTTCGAAGAAACGATCGGTGGCGAGACTCAAATCCCGCTCCAATACTCATTTAACTCCAGCAATGGCCCGTCACCCTATTCCACGACCTCCTCCGGTACAAACTGCGCCAATGCGCCTCGGGAACTGATTGCCGCACTAAGTGCGGAACACGTTGCGGAACGTTTAGCCCGACTTGAGAGTAGCTTGGTTCAGTTGGAAAGAATCAATGGCGCGACGCTAACCCTTTTGCAGCAGTTCTTCAGCAAGAACGGCGCCACTGCCAATCCACCGCCAATCAGCGAGAAAGCAGATGCGTGAATACTGGCCCCTTCAAGCCAAATTCCGCCGTTTTTATATGATCATGTTCTCCCAGTTTCACGAGAGTGGCCGTATTTCCACCTCACTTGATTTGCCGGTCGAGCACAAAGTAAAAGTGAACATCCAGCAATGACGAATCAGAGCGCAGCAACGTGCAATGCGCTGACCATCGACGTTGAAGATTATTTTCAAGTCTCAGCCTTTGCACCTCACATACCTCGCACCGACTGGCCCATTCATGAATGCCGGGTAGAGCAGAATGTTGACCGCATTCTTCAGATGCTTGAGAACCATGGTGCTAAAGGTACTTTCTTCACCTTGGGATGGCTCGCCGAACGTTATCCGGAAGTTATCCGGAGGATTGTAGACAGCGGACACGAGCTGGCCAGCCATGGGTATGGCCATGAACGCGTTAGCGACCAGACACCTGAAAGTTTTTTCGCCGATATCAATGTCGCAAAGTTGATCCTAGAAGATCTTTCCGGACAAGAGATTAAGGGTTATCGGGCCCCTAGCTTTTCGATCGGTGAAAAAAACCTATGGGCCTTCGAAACACTGGAGAGAGCCGGTTACCAGTACAGCTCTAGCATCTACCCAATCCGCCACGATCATTACGGTATGCCAAATGCGCCCCGCCATCCCCATCTTGTCGGCAACCTTCTGGAAATACCTGCGACTACGCTACGTTTCTTCAATCGTAACTGGCCGGCCAGTGGCGGTGGTTATTTCCGTCTGATGCCCTACGAACTTTCACGCTGGATGATCCGCCACGTGAATGATGTCGACCGACTCTCCGCTGTTTTCTACTTCCACCCCTGGGAAATAGATAGCGGCCAACCGCGCATACCCGGCATTGGTGCCAAAACGCGATTTCGTCATTACGTCAATATTGATCGCATGGAAAGTCGTCTGCATCGTCTGCTTGCCGATTTTTCCTGGGGACGAATGGACGAGTTGTTCCTGAAGCAGGCGTGAACCCATGATCATCAAGCAGTTGCTCCCTTCCGACCAAGAAGGCATGAAGCGATGGAACGATTTCGTCTTCTCTTGCCCCGAAGCTACCTTTTTTCATCGTGCTGAATGGCAGCAAATTATCAAGAGCGTTTTCCGACACCCGACCTTTTTTCTGTATGCAGAACAGGCGGGCGAGATTGTAGGTGTTTTGCCGCTGGCGCATGTCAATAGTCGCCTCTTTGGAAACTCCCTCGTTTCATTACCTTTTGCTGTCTATGCTGGGGTTGCGTCAAACAATCAGGAAGCCATCGCTGACCTGGAAACAGAGGCGCAAAAACGTGCCCTCGAACTAGGTGTCGACCACCTTGAATTCCGAAACGTCATGGCGCAGCACACCGAGTGGCCGACTCAGGATTTATATGTCACTTTCCGCAAGGAAATTCTGCCTGAAGTCGAAGCCAACATGCTCGCCATCCCGCGCAAACAACGCGCCATGGTTCGGAAAGGCATCAAAAATGGACTTAAAAGTCAGGTCGACCGCAACACTGACCGATTTTTTTCCGTATTTGCCGATAATGTCCATCGCCACGGCACACCAGCCTTGCCCAAGCGCTACTTCGACACCTTGCTCGAGGTTTTCGGCAACGATTGTGAAATCCTGACCGTCACCTCACCCGAGGGTAAGTTGCTGAGCAGCGTTCTATCTTTCTACTTCCGGGACGAAGTCCTCCCCTATTACGCTGGCGACGACGAAGCGGCCCGTGACCTTGCAGCAAACGATTTCAAATATTGGGAACTCATGCGGCTCAGTTGCGAGCGCGGGCTCCGCGTATTCGACTACGGACGGAGCAAGATCGGTACTGGCCCCTACTCATTCAAGAAAAACTGGGGCTTCGAACCGCAACCGCTGCACTATGAGTACTGCCTCTACAAACGCGACAGCATCCCTCAGAACAATCCGAACAACACCAAATACAAATTGTTCATCGAGGCTTGGCGACGTATGCCGATCGGCCTTGCAAACTGGCTTGGTCCGCATATCGTGCGCAACCTGGGGTGACGATGGCGAATATTCTGTACCTCGTCCATCGCCTACCCTACCCGCCCAACAAAGGCGACAAGGTGCGTTCCTACCATCTGCTGAAGCACCTCGCTGCCCAGCATCAGGTCTTCCTCGGTACATTCGTCGATGATCCTTCCGATATGGAGCACATAGATACAGTTCGCAGCTTTTGTGGTGACCTTCATGTGGCACGACTTGACCCAAAAATTGCCAAAATTCGCAGTCTTACGGCACTTGCAACTAACGATCCGTTGAGTTTGGGTTACTACCGTAACGGAGTAATGCAGGCTTGGGTTGATCGTATCTGCAGGGAACACAAAATTGATGCCGCCGTGGTTTTCAGTTCGCCCATGGCACAGTACGTCGAATCAATGCCGCAACTTCCAGTGGTGGTTGATTTCGTTGATGTCGACTCAGCCAAATGGACACAATACGCACCTAACCACCGCTGGCCAATGTCCTGGCTATATCGGCGTGAAGGTCGCACCTTACTCGCCTATGAGCGAAAAATAGCTGCCAGATCCATCCGTTCGTTCTTTGTCACCGCTGCCGAAACAGCGCTCTTCGCCGAAATGGCGCCGGAATGCGCAGATCGCGTCGCCCCCATATGCAATGGCGTCGATGCTGACTTTTTTTCCCCTGACGCAGGGCGTCCAACTCCTTACTCGCCCAACGAAATCCCGGTAGTTTTCACAGGTGCGATGGATTACCTGCCAAATGTCGACGCAGTGCGCTGGTTCGCCGCCGAGATGTTGCCGGCACTCCTCGAACGCCGGCCACAGGTCCACTTTTACATCGTTGGCCGCAGTCCAACGACTGAGGTTCTGGCATTGGCAAATGCAAATATCACCATTACTGGCACAGTTCCAGATGTCCGCCCATACATCCAGCACGCCGCGGTCGTAGTAGCTCCGCTACGTATCGCTCGAGGCATCCAGAACAAGATTTTAGAGGCAATGGCGATGTCAAGGGCAGTGGTTGCCTCGACGGAATGCGCGACTGCGGTCGACGCCATTTTTGGTCAAGAATTGCTAACCGCCCAGACGCCCCTTGAATTTGTTGATGAGATTGACCGCCTGCTCATAGATGCAGATAGAAGGGCTCAGATAGGTCACGCAGCTCGACAGCGCGTCCTGGCGCGCTACAGCTGGGACGCCCATCTTGGCGGCATGGACAAGTATCTTTCGTCCGTGAAGGCGGCCACGATATGAACCAACATGTGGCAACTGCCAAAGTAAGTTGGAAAACTACTTTGATGGCAGTCCTGGCGATTCTCGGCTGGATCGGCTACTGGTATTGGGGCACTCTTGAGGCAATGGCGCAAATTTGGTGGAGATCGGAAACCTATGCTCACGGGTTGATTGTTCCGCCAATTTCGCTGTGGCTGATCTGGCGTGAAAGGCATCGTCTGGCCACCGTTCAGCCGAGTCCAGCCTATGTTTTTGCCCTCGCAATCCCGTGCCTGGTATTTTGCTGGTGGCTTGGAGAACTGACTGCAGTCAACGCGCTGACCCAGTTCTCGGTCGTCGGCATCATCATTCTGGCCATCATGGCATTGGTTGGCCCATCGGCGAGCAAAGAGCTGGCGTTCCCGCTCATCTTTCTGCTATTCGCCGTCCCGATAGGCGATTTCCTGCTGCCGCGCCTGATGGAGTGGACTGCCGATTTCACCGTGCTGGCGTTGCGCCTGTCCGGGATACCCGTTTACCGCGAAGGTCAGAACTTCATCATCCCCAGCGGCCATTGGTCCGTCGTTGAAGCCTGTAGTGGCATCCGATACCTGATCGCATCGCTAACGGTGGGCACCTTGTATGCCTATCTGAACTATACCTCTCTCAAACGCCGCCTGACATTCATCCTTGTTGCGCTAATCGTGCCCATTGTTGCCAACTGGTTACGTGCCTACATTATCGTGATGCTTGGCCATCTCTCCGGCAACAAGCTGGCAGTCGGCGTAGACCACCTCATCTATGGCTGGATTTTTTTCGGCATCGTCATCGCCATCATGTTCGTGATCGGCATGCGCTGGGCAGAGCCCGACGCATCGAATCAACCGAACAAGCAGGCTTTAGCCAGCCATCGTGAGTCGACGCAAACCCCATGGTTGTCAATGACCATCATTGCGCTCATCGTCGCCGCCGCTCCAATTTACGAAAAATTTCGCCAGCAAACCAGCCTATCAGCCGATATTCAGCTTTCACCTGCAGCAACCGTTGGCCCATGGCAGGAAACCCCCTCACCCGTTAATTGGCAGCCACGATTCGTCAATCCATCAACGGAACTGCACTCTGCGTACAACAGCCCGGATGGGTGGGTCGGCCTTTACGTTGCCTACTACCAAAATCAGAACTACGACAGAAAATTAGTCACATCGACCAATGTGCTGGTGGCATCAAATGACCCGCAATGGCAAATCGTCACAAGCCGATTGGCAAATGCAAATGTTGGCGGCTCAGCGCTAAGTATTCTGGAATCAGAATTGCTGAACAAAAAGAACAGCACCGATGATCGCTATACGGTATGGCAGTGGTACTGGATCAACGGTCGCCTGACCAGTAGCGATATCGAGGCCAAATGGCTGTCGGCCTGGGGCAGGCTGACAGGCACTGGCGATGACAGCGCCATCGTGGTCATTTACGCGCCCAAACCCACCGCCGACGTATTGTTACCCGCCTTCGCTAGCGAGCTAGGGGATAAAATTCATCGTAGTCTGGCCGAGGCACGGAAAAAATGAATGATCGGCGCCCCCTAGTCGCCCATGTCGTGCACCGCTTCGATACCGGCGGTCTTGAAAACGGCGTCGTCAACCTGATCAACCATATGCCAGCAGATGCCTATCGCCATGCCGTCATAGCACTCACCGAAATCACCGACTTCAAGAAGCGAATTGACCGTCCGGACGTCAAATTCATCGCATTAAGCAAGCGCCCAGGCCATGTGCTCTGGATCTATCCGCAACTCTACAAACTATTCCGACAACTTAAGCCAGCGATTGTTCACACGCGAAATCTGGCCGCACTCGAAACAGCCGTACCAGCCTGGGCCGCCCAGGTTCCAGTGCGTCTCCACGGCGAACACGGTCGTGATGTCGGTGATTTCGATGGCACCAGTAAAAAATACCAATGGGTGCGACGGATTTACAGTCCATTCGTGAAACATTACATAGCACTATCCAAGGATCTGGCACACTATCTGGTTCAACCCGTTGGCATTAATGAGAAGCGCGTGACTCAGATATATAACGGGGTAGATGCCACCCGCTTCCACCCCGCCCCCGTTAGACAAATCGTTCCAGGATGCCCGTTCGACGCCCCAGGGCTTTGGCTGGTCGGCACAGTTGGCCGCATGCAGACGGTCAAGGATCAGACCAACCTCGCCCAAGCCTTCGTTCATGCCCTGAAAATTTCACCGGAATTGCGTGACCAACTGCGTCTGGTCATGATCGGTGACGGCCCTTTGCGTCAAGATTCGTTGGCCATACTCCAAGCGGCTGGCCTCGCCGAACTGGCGTGGCTCCCCGGTGAACGCAGCGACATGCCCGAGATCATGCGCGGGCTGGATTGCTTTGTCCTTCCATCCCTCGGTGAAGGCATCTCGAACACTATCCTTGAGGCCATGGCCAGCGGCTTGCCAATCATCGCCACAGCCGTAGGCGGCAACGTCGAACTAGTCCAGAACGGGCAAAATGGTTGCCTAGTTCCACCAGCCAATCCTGAGGCCTTGGCGAAAGCTATCGTGGGTTTTGCACAACAGCGTGAATCAACCAAAAGCCTGGGCAAAAAAAGCCGCCAACTAGTGGAAAACCACTACAGCATGACTGCGATGGTCACCAACTATCAACAACTATACGACCGCCTGCTTGGCCATAGCACGCGGCAACTCAACGCCTGACAGAGAACAACACCCCATGTGCGGAATCACCGGAATTTTTGACACTCGAGGCATACGCGACATCGATCGTGCAGTCCTCCACCGCATGAACGAATCGCAGTTCCATCGCGGTCCTGATGAAGGCGGGTTGCACATCGAACCCGGCGTTGGGCTTGGCCACCGTCGCCTTTCAATCATCGATCTCTCTACCGGCCAGCAACCGCTATACAACGAAGATCAAACCGTCTGCGTCGTCTTCAACGGCGAGATCTATAACTACCAGGAGCTCATCCCCGAGCTGCAGTCGCTGGGTCATACCTTCCATACCCGTAGCGACACTGAAGTGATCGTCCACGCCTGGGAAGCCTGGGGCGAAAAATGCGTGGATCGCTTTCGCGGCATGTTTGCCTTTGCCCTTTGGGACCGTAATCGCGAAACCCTTTTCCTTGCCCGTGACAGGCTGGGTGTCAAACCGCTCTACTACGCCCTGCTCGACGGCGGCACCTTCCTTTTCGGCTCCGAACTCAAGTCCATCCTGGCCCACGGCGGCCTGAAGCGTGACATTGACCCCTGTGCCGTCGAAGAATACTTCGCACTAGGCTATGTGGCCGAACCACGGGCAATCTTCAAGCAAGCAAAAAAACTCCCTCCTGCCCACACGCTGCTGCTGCGTCGTGGCCAGCCGGTTGGCCATCCCCGGGAATACTGGGACATAAATTTCACCCTAGACAATCCGATCAACGATACCGACGCCTGCGCTGAACTCACGCACCGCCTCGAAGATTCGATCAAACTCCGGATGATCTCCGAAGTTCCCCTCGGCGCCTTCCTTTCTGGCGGTGTTGACTCAAGTGCCGTGGTCGCCATGATGGCCGGGCTCTCGAAAGCTGCGGTCAACACGTGTTCCATCGGTTTTTCCGACCCGGCCTTCAACGAATCTGAATTCGCCAAGATGGTGGCGGACCGCTACAAAACCAACCACTATCTCGACATCGTCGAAAGTGACGACTTCGACCTCATCGACACCCTCGCCAAACTGTACGACGAGCCCTACGCCGACAGTTCCGCCATCCCCACCTACCGCGTCTGCCAACTGGCGCGAAAGCACGTCACCGTCGCGCTTTCCGGAGATGGTGGCGACGAGAGCTTCGGCGGCTATCGCCGTTACAAACTGCACCTGATGGAAGAAAAGATGCGCTCAGCTCTGCCGCTGAGTCTGCGCCGCCCGATATTTGGTACCTTGGGCAAGCTCTATCCCAAAGCGGACTGGGCGCCGCGTGTATTTCGTGCCAAGACCACGTTTGAAGGTATTGCCCGTACCTCGGTAGAAGCTTACTTTCACTCCGTCTCAATCCTGCGCGCCCCGATGCGGAATCAACTGTTCAGCCCTGCCTTCAAATCAGCCCTTGGCGGCTACGATGCCATTGAGGTCTTCAATCAGTACGCGGCCAAAGCCAAAACCGATGACCCGCTGGCGCTCATCCAATATCTCGATCTCAAGACCTACCTCGTGGGCGACATCAACACCAAGGTCGATCGCGCCAGCATGGCCCATTCGCTGGAAGTCCGCGAACCATTGATGGATCACGAACTGATTGAATGGCTGGCGACACTCAATTCCTCACAGAAAATTCGCGGCCAGGAAACCAAATACCTGCTCAAGAAATCGATGGAGCCCTACCTCCCCAACGACGTGCTATATCGGCCCAAAATGGGCTTTTCAGTACCACTCGCCCGCTGGTTCAGAGGCCCGCTCAAACAACGTGTTCAGGATGCGCTGCTCGGCTCCCGCCTTGCCGACACGGGCTGGTTCAATCGCGAATACCTGCAACATCTGGTCGATGCCCACAGCAATGGCAGCCGTGACTACAGCGCCAGCATCTGGACCATCCTGATGTTTGAAGCCTTTCTGCGCAACGTCATGGAACAAGGCGAACCCGCATGATTCGCACGCTGCACGTTCTCGATCACTCGATCCCCCTGCACAGCGGCTACACCTTTCGCACCGCCGCACTTTTGCGGGAACAACGCGCCCTGGGCTGGGAAACCTTTCATCTCACCTCGCCCAAGCAAGGTGAGATATCCGCCCCCTTCGAAGATGTTGACGGCCTGCGTTTCTATCGCACTCCGCTAGCAACCGGCACCCTTGCCAAGCTCCCGCTGGGCAAGGAGCTAGCCTTGATGAAACGACTGGAACAAAGGCTTGAGGAAGTCGCCCTTGAAGTTCGCCCCGACATCATTCACGCCCACTCTCCTGTCCTGAATGCACTCCCGGCCATCAAGGTCGCGCGCAAACTCGGCATCCCTGTGGTCTACGAAATCCGCGCTTTTTGGGAAGATGCAGCCGTTGACCATGGCACCACCAACGAAGGCAGCCTGCGCTATCGCGCCACCCGCAAGCTTGAAACCCGGGCCATCCAGCAAGTGGACCATGTCTTCACCATTTGCGAAGGATTGCGCGCCGACATCGTAGCGCGAGGCGTTGCTGCTGAAAAAGTAACCGTCATCCCCAACGCAGTCGATATCGGTTCATTCAATCTGGCCAGCCCTCCAGATCCGGAACTGCAGAAAAAATGGGGTCTGACCGGCAAAACAGTCATCGGCTTCATCGGATCCTTCTACGCCTACGAAGGCCTTGATCTGCTGTTGGAAGCTCTCCCTGCCATCATAGAAAAAACCCCCGACATTCGCGTCCTGCTCGTCGGCGGTGGCCCGCAGGAAGCCAATCTGCGTCGGCAAGCGGACAAACTGGGGTTGAACGATGTCGTTATCTTTACGGGCCGCGTCCCGCATAGTGAAGTCAGCCGCTATTACGACCTGATCAACGTCCTCGCCTACCCGCGCCACCCAATGCGCCTGACGGAACTCGTCACGCCCCTGAAGCCACTCGAAGCCATGGCGCAAGGCCAGCTTTTTGTCGCCTCGGACGTTGGCGGCCACAAGGAACTCGTCAAGCACAACAAGACCGGCATTCTCTTCAAGGCCGGAGACCGGCAATCGTTGGCACTCGCTATCCTGGAATTGCTCGGCAACCGCGACCACTGGCCAACGCTCAAAGCCAATGGCCGTCAATTCGTCGAAAACACGCGCAACTGGCGAAACAGCGTAGCCAACTATCGCGAGCCATATTCCCGCCTGGTGAAGCACGGATAATGGCAGATCAGCCGATGCACATTGGGCTGGTTGGCCCCTTGCCCCCACCATTCGGCGGCATGGCCAATCAGACCCGACAGCTGGCCGAACTTCTCCGCGGAGAAGGGCTAACGGTGTCCGTTGTCCAAACCAATGCAGAATACCGTCCATCTTGGGTTTCCGGCCTTCCCGTCATCCGTGCATTCTTTCGCCTTATTCCATACCTGTTCAAACTCTGGAACATCACCGGCCAGTGCAATCTTCTGCATGTCATGGCCAATTCCGGGTGGTCATGGCACCTCTTTGCGACGCCTGCCATCTGGATCGCCAAGCTCCGCAACACTCCGGTTATTGTCAATTACCGGGGCGGCGAAGCGGCAACATTCCTGGCTAATTCATCGCAATCAGTCGGGTTGAGCATGCGCCAGGCATCCGCACTGGTCGTTCCCTCAGGATTCCTGAAAACCGTATTTGCCAGCTTTAACATGGCAGCGAAAATCGTACCCAATATTGTCGACATCGAACATTTCAGCAACCCGACACCACACCGCCCTTCCCGGCGCCATCTCCTGATCGCCAGAAATCTCGAACCTATCTACGACAACGAAACTGCAATTCGGGCCTTTTTTACGGTTCACCGTAAGTATCCCGATGCAACGCTAACCATCGCAGGCTCAGGCCCGCTAGCCGCTTCACTCAAAGCCTTGGCCGAAAGCCTGAGCCTCGCCGATTCAATCACATTCGCCGGCCGCCTTGATAGAGATGCGATGGCCAAAGCCTATCGAAATGCCGACATCGCCATCAATCCAAGCCTCGTCGACAACATGCCTAATTCCGTCCTTGAAGCTTTGGCCAGCGCGGTACCCGTTGTCAGCACCAACGTCGGTGGCGTTCCTTTCATCGTCAAGGATGGCCAAACCGCTTTGCTGGTTCCCCCCGGTTCGCCAGACGCAATGGCCGAGGCCATACTCCGATTGATGAACGATGCAGCCCTGTCAGAACATCTGGTCAAAAATGGCCTGTCAGAAGTGCAACAATACACATGGCAGCGAGTATGGCCACTGCTATCCAGCGTGTATGAGCAAGCCAGCTACGCACGCCGTTTGACGACTTAAGGAAATTTCCATGGGACTCCAAACCGCGCTCGTCGCCAACATCCTGTTCCCTTTGCAGGAAAAGCTGAAAAAACACGACACCGTGGCAATTCGCCAGGCGATGGATAACTCCCAATGGTGGCCGGCCGAGAAACTGGAAGAACTCCGCCTCGAACGCCTGCGCACCCTTCTCACCAAAGTCGGCACTCACGTCCCCTACTATCGCGACTGCATTAAGAATCTGGGCTTAGACCCGCAGAAGATTCAATCGCTGTCCGATCTTCAGAAACTTCCGCTGCTGACCAAATCAATCATCCGAAGCGAAGGCGACCGGATGAAGTCGGATATCGCTCAAGGCCTGGCCCGTTTCAACACCGGAGGCTCCTCCGGAGAACCCCTGATCTTTTTCATCGGCACCGAGCGCGTCAGCCACGACGTCGCGGCAAAATGGCGTGCGACCCGCTGGTGGGACGTCGACATCGGCGACCCGGAAATTGTCGTCTGGGGATCCCCGATCGAACTGGGCACCCAGGACAGGGTCCGTGCCATCCGCGACAAACTGATGCGCACCGAACTCATGCCAGCTTTCCTGATGAACGACACCAATCTGGATCAGTTCGTCGCTCGAATCCGCGAGCGACGCCCAAAGATGCTCTTCGGCTACCCGTCGGCAATCAGCCATATCGCCACTCATGCCCAAAAAAGAGGGATACCCCTAAACGATCTGGGTATCAAAGTCGTGTTCTGCACCTCCGAACGCTTGTACGAGCACCAGCGCGAAGCAATCTCCAGCGCATTCGCGTGTCCGGTAGCCAACGGCTACGGCGGACGTGATGCAGGATTCATCGCTCACGAATGCCCGGCCGGCGAGATGCATATCACTGCCGAAGACATCATCGTCGAAATAATCGATGAGCAAGGCAAGGTACAACCAGTTGGCACCTCAGGGGAGATTGTTGTAACCCACCTGGCAACCTCGGACTTCCCTTTTATACGCTACCGTACCGGCGACATCGGCACACTCGGAAACACACCTTGCAGTTGTGGTCGCGGCCTGCCGCTGCTCAAGGAAATTCAAGGGCGGAGCACGGACTTTATGGTTGCCTCTGACGGCACAGTGATGCACGGACTTGCCCTCATTTATATCCTTCGTGACATGCCGGCCGTACGCGCCTTCAAGATCATCCAGGAAACACTGAGCCTGACTCGTGTTCAGGTCGTAGCAAACCCCACCTTCGGCATTGCCGATGAAAAGACAATCCGCGAAGGTCTGCAGGCCAGACTAGGAAGCAACGTAGAAATTGATATCCAGCTCTTGGCGGAAATCCCCCCCGAAAAATCCGGCAAACATCGATACGTTGTGAGCCAGGTCAAGCCCTGAGAGCAACCCGGATTGAATTTGGGTACGACTGAATAGGAGTCAGGACACATGGAATCGATATTGTGGGTTTTTGATATTTTGGCGATGGTGATCCTCGTCAGTTGGAGCGCTCGCCTTGAAACAGCAAAGAATAAAAAGCAGGAACATGAATGAGCAAACTGACTTCATCATTGCAGCAGGAAAGCCACACCAAGAGATACAGGCATGCGTGACATAGCCCTGTTCTTCGGATTTTTCGCCATGTTGGCGATGGGCCAGGTATTCCGCTATCCACACGTTGGCGTGCTGCTTTGGTGCTGGACTGCGCTTGTCATTCCGAATTTCTTTTCCTATGGCTTCGCAGCTGCAATCCCGTATAACAAAATCGTTGCGATCATTACACTTCTCGCTTGGCTAATCTCGCGAGAACCAAAAAAACTGCCACCAAATGCAACGCTATTCCTGCTTGCATTGCTTGGCATATGGGGAACGATTTCCGCCCTAACGGGCATCTCGTCAACCGACGATGCCATGCGCGAATGGGGAAACTTTATCAAGGTTATCGTATTTGCCTTCGTGGTTGCCGGGCTTATGACATCCAAGGAGCGGATTATTGCCTTGCTTTATGCCTCGGTACTTTCACTTGGTTTCCATGGCGTCGTAAGTGGCGCCAAGTTTCTGGCATCAGGCGGGGCATCTCACATTTATGGTCCAGGCCTATCGATTATCGGTGACAACAACCACTTCGCTCTGGCCATGATCGCCTTGATCCCCATAGTCTTCTATCTACATAACCAGTCCAGCCACAAGCTGGTGAAACTCGCGCTACTAGGGTCAATGCTTCTAATGTTAGCAACAATCATGGGCACATTCTCCCGTGGCGGATTGTTAGGAATTATTGCTGTAGGCGGCCTCGCATTCATGCGTCACCCTAAGAAGATGAGGAACACCCTGCTACTCATACCTTTGGTCGTTGCGGCACTTGCCTTTGCGCCTGAACGCTGGTCCAACCGCATGGATACAATTGCTGAGGCCAATCAGGATAACTCCTTTATGGGGAGAGTCATTGCCTGGAAGCAAAGCACATTGCTTGCGTTGGATCACCCAGTTTTTGGCGGGGGATTTCATGCCATACAGGATTTCGCAATATGGATGAATTATGCCCAGGAGTTTCACAAGCTTAGCTTCATTCCGACGGATGAACCCAACCCAGTTCGGGCCTTTGCAGCCCATAGCATTTACTTTCAGACACTCGGCGACCTCGGTTTTGTTGGGTTGGGTATTTTCCTCGCCATCCTGATTAGCTCCTGGCGCAATGCCTCGGCGACAATACGGGCGGCTCGTGATCAGCCGGAATGGCACTGGGCACGCGACCTGGCAAAGGCGCTGCAATACACACTCTTTGCCTATGTGGTTTCGGGAGCCGCGCTGAACATGGCATATTTCGACTTCATGTATATGATTTTTGCGGTTCTAGTCGCGCTACGTCATTTGGTATGCGGTCAAACCCAGAAAATGAATTCGAATGCCATGGCACTGGCATGACAGTGAATCCCTATGACACTCTCAAAAACTTGCTTGGGAGAAACTCGGAACGCATCAAAGGCATCCTCATTATCGTCGTTGCTGCCGACCACAATGACTGGTTCAGGCAACTTGTGCCTAACCTCTTTGATCCGTTGACCTTTCATGTCTTGGGATTCTTTCTTCTTGCATTCACTTTCGGCACAAAAGAATGGAGCCTAAGCTACATCAGTAACCGTATTGCCCGATACATGATTCCGTACTGGTGGGCATTGTCAGCGACAACTCTGGCTTTTTTTCTGATGTACCGCAGTCACGCTAGCGCAAGTGACAGTCTATTGGCATGGGGGCTTGCAATGCTCATCGGAAACGCCCCATTTACGAAATCAGCCTCCGGACTACTGATGCTGTGGTTTTTACCCACCCTCTTCGGACTGACTTGCCTATTGGCCATGTTTGACTCGCTTCGCTCAGATCGCATTAAGCTTGTCGGATTGGGAATCGCGCTTGTAGCCCATTTGACGACTCCACTAGTGCCGCGATCCATCCTGTTGTGGCTACCTTTCGGATTTGCCATTGCCATCAACATTTTTTTCCTTGGGCTAGTTTGGCGAGAGTTGTTGAATCGCCGATTGCCAAGATTGTGGGGTCCGATTGTCACATCAATTTTTATTTTGAGTTACGGTGTTTTGGTTTCGGGATCTACACATCTGGAAATAGCCACATTTGAACTTGTCGGAATAAACCAACCCGGAATCCTGTTTCTCCAGGACATATCGGGAATCATGGGCGTCCTGACAGTTGTTTGGCTCGCCTCTCTACCCAAACAGCTTCAGTGGGTTGAGGCCATCGGGAAAAATTCTCTATTGGTGTATTTGATGCACCCAGTTGCCTATGTGGTTATCGGCAAACTGATACCCCTTGTCTTTGGAAATGTCACCTCACCTATTATGCTTCTCGTCTTCGGCTGCTTCACAACCCTCTTCGCGGTCGGTTCAGCATTTGCCCTATCAGATCTTGTGACCCGCCATTCGCAAATTTCAGCTTGGATCATCCCAAAATCATTGGAACAATGGCCTCCTGCAAGACTCTTTCCACGACTGGGCAGGCTGTAGGTATGCGCCACCTACAATTTGCCCATAGCCCAGCATCTAAGTAAGAATTAACTATTGACTAGTACTTCGGGTTCCCACGAAATCACTTCTATGAGACCCGATAGACCAATCGGAGGAATAAGATGGTCAGTTTGATAAATAGGCTTGTTATCGATTGTTTTTATATAGCCCAACCATCTATTAAATTCTCGATGGTAACTTTCATGATTCTTGGCTGTCTCTTGGCCAATCTGGCCCAAGCCGTAGAAGTGACCAAGGAAGAGTATCAGTTGCTTCCAACCTACTGCAGAAATCAGGGCAATGTCGCGCCCAACTATTTCAAACCAGAACACGAGGCAGCCTGGCGTGATCGGCTTGGCAAAGACTTCCAACACATTCACCACTACTGCTGGGGCTTGGTTTCCCTCGCGAGGACGTACAAAGCGGGACGAACTGCTGCAGAACGCAAGCATCGCCTAACTATGGCGATCCAAGATTTCAATTTCTCTATCGAGAGAGCAACTCCCGAATTTGTTCTGCTACCTGAAATTTATACCAAGGTCGGCCAAGCCTATCTCGGTTTGCAAGATGACCAGAACGCGGAAATCGCCTTCAAGAAAGCCTGGGAAGCGAACCCGGAATATTGGCCAGCCTATCTTTGGTGGGCACAGCGCGTGATGAAACAAGGGAGACAGCGCGAAGCTCTGGCTGTTGCGGAAGAGGGTCTGAAAAATGCTCCAGGTTCCAAGCCACTAGAACGACTGATCGCTGAAATGCGTGGCTCCGGCAAGGCTGCCAGGAAATGATTCCGAGCCTGATGAAGCCAATCTTTAACCGCCTTTCACCGGGAGGTTCCCGTGGAAAGCTTCAGGTTTTCATTTTTCACCGTGTCCTGGCCAAGCTGGATCCATTGTTGCCGGGCGAACCTGATGCCAAGCAATTTGACTGGATGGTTCGTCTGATCGGCAGGAATTTCAACGTACTACCTTTCGGTCGAGCAGTCAGCCTTTTGAAGAGCGGGTCGCTACCAAAAGCAGCTGCATGCATCACCTTTGACGATGGATACAAGGACAATTTTTCGGTTGCACTACCGATACTCCAGCGACATGGCCTGACCGCGACCTTCTTCATTGCCACAAGCTTTCTTGACGGGGGGAGAATGTGGAACGATGACATCATCGAGGCTATCCGGCTTTTTCCGGACGAAGCTTTCGACTTGAAAGAGTTTGGACTAGACCAATACGACTTGACGACACCGACAAATCAGATCAGTGCCATCGGTACGATATTGGGCAAACTCAAGTACCTTCCGCACGGCCAGCGCGAAGCTACGGCTCGAGAAATAGCACAGCGTGCCGGCGTCGATGACCGTTCCGGGTTGATGATGGGCGCTGATGAAGTCAGAGCTACGCGCGCTGCCGGAATGGAACTTGGCGGGCACACTCACTCGCATCCGATCCTTAAATCACTCACCGACGACGACGCCTATTCAGAAATAACACGCGGAAAGATCGAGTTGGAAACGATTTTGTCAGAACCGGTTAACGTATTCGCCTATCCAAATGGCAATCCGCAACTTGACCTATCTTCTCGGCACGCCGAGATGCTCTGTCAAGCAGGTTTTGTTGCGGCGGCCACGACTCAGCAGGCTATAGCGACGGTCAATACCGATCCTTTCATGATGCCTCGCTTTACACCTTGGGATCGCACTCCCACGAGATTCGGTATCCGTTGTGCTTTTGCCTTGGCAGGCAGACCTTAGGGTGGATTTATTTTGAATAAGATATCAGCACTGGAGACCGTTGATTCGACGCGCTGGAACCAGCGGATAGCATCCCAAAACGGTCCAATGCAACTGACAACCGAGTGGGCATCCTTCGTCTGCACCCAGAACAACTTGCGGCCGTTGTTTCTGGAGAGCAGCCAAGGGGACGATTCCTTTGCAGCTATCGTGTACCTCTCAGCGTCAGGCAAATGGCCTATGTCTCGCTGGCCTAGCGCCTCCGCCGATTGCATTCCCCTCGCCATTGACCGGGTAGGTGCGATTGCTGATGTTGAGTGGGCCTTACGCAGTCGGGGTGTCAGCCAGTTTCAACTCAACTCGTTTGCCTATGATGGCGCATCCCCGATCCAACTGGCACCCTTGGGATACGTGGAGAATTCAAGATGTGAGTTTGTCTTGTCGCTTGAACCGGGTCTGGAAGCAACCTGGAATGGCATGCGACCAACATTGCGCAACGACATTCGACGTTTCGAGCGTTCGGGTGTCGAATGCCGCGTTCGATCTGATGACGGAGTCGTCTCTGCGCTGCATGGCATTGAACAGGAAACAGCGTTGCGACACAGAGCTCAGGGAAAATCGGGGAATCCAATGCGTGAAGCCACCTATCAAGCCCTGCAGGAGCAACTTGTCAAAACGGGGCGTGCTCGCGTCTATCTGGCTGAAGAAAATGGAGTAGCCATCGCCTCCGTGGTGGTCGGAGTGTTTGGTGCAAATGCGTACTATCTATACGGAGGGGCAACACCTGATGGGCTATCGCGTAATGCCCCGAAAGGTCTGCTCTGGTTCGCCATCCAGCAGGAATTTGCGGTAGGCGTGCGCGAATTTAATCTGGGGGGAATGTCAGCCTCCGCAGCGGAACCAAAATCACTTGATCACGGCCTTTACAAATTTAAGACAGGGTTTGGTGCTATTGAACGCTCGTGTATTAGTGGGCAAAAGACGTTGCGGCCCCGTTTGGTTGCGGCAAAAATTGGACTGCTTAACTTTGCCCGCCGAGTGCGGAGTTTTGTACTCAGCAATGGACGCAACAAACATTGATCCCCGCTCCACTTGATTTGCGCGTCCAGCGCCTTTCATTGTCATTTCGACAGGGCTATTGGACGCGACACCCTGACGAGCCTGATGCGCCCATTTTGTGGTTAGGCATCCGGCAGGAAGTCGGGCGCTGGCTCGCTGGTGAGTCTACGATTGTGATCGGTGCGCTTGCAAAGTCTGATCAGGAAATCGTTGCATCGCGGTCGGTTTTCTCCCAGTCTTCTACATGCCGTGACCTTTGGTACTACGGGTACTTCTATACCCTGCCGAATTTTCGCAGATTGGGTCTTGGTGAACGTGTCATGCGTGAGGGCTTGGCTGAAATTACCAAGGCTGGGGCACGCAACTGTAGCTGTTACGTGGCCGAGAGCAATCATGCTTCTGCCGATCTTGCAATCAAACTTGGTTTCAAGAAACTACCCTTCGTTCGAGTTGTATTTCGCAGCGCTGGGGAGGGTACACCTAATTCCGTCCATTGTCATTTGGCGGAAACAAGCGATGTCAGGTTGCTGGCCGGAGCGATATCCTTGATCAACCCGATTGTTGGTAGTACACAAGAAGCGCCAGTCATCACGGACGAGCTATTTGTTCGCCCACCTTGGCTGCCATGGAAAACAGCCGATAGTCAGCTCATCTGGCTTGAGCACGAGCAGAGCGGAAAACTTGGTATTGCACGGATTGGGCCTCACAAAGCGGTATTCTTGCCAAATCTGGATGCTCTGACTAACGACCAAGTGACCCCGGTCCTTTCAGCGGTATCCGCGTTGTCCGCCAAGAAACAACGTCCTGTCTTTACGTTTCTTCCTCGCCAGATTGCCAACTTGCTGCGAAAAACCACACATACCGGACAGTGCGAAATTTATGACGTTTATTTGCACGATCACTTGCAAGAAAGTGGTTGAACGTTACTTTTTCAATTTGCCCTGTACTTCAATAATCCCCGTATTTCTTCCACCCCCTGACGATTGAAGGCAAAGGTAAATGCAACATAGGCGATTGCGCCAACAACAATCAGTATACATAGGGTGCTGAAGCCTCCTGGCCAAGGAAGTATTTGGCGAACCAACACCACGGAGGCATACATAAACCCACAGGATAGGGCAGGCTTGCTCAAGGTTGTTGCAAGCTCCAGAGCCTTAACATCCATGTGCTTACAGGATCTCAGCAAATTGAATAGAAACGCCCCAGGGAAGACGATAAGCCATGCGAGGCTAAGCCCAATCAGCCCAAATTGAGTCCCCACCAAAAAAGCGCTGCACATGGCTATTGCTGTAATGCAAGTAATCCTGAAACTGACATCTGCACGCCCAACAGCGTGCAGTCCAGCGTGCAATAGTGGCGAAAGGACACGCAACGGCATGATTAGGCATAGGAGTGCTAGTGGCAGCACAGCCTCTGTCCATTTCTCCCCCAACAGCACTTGGACAAGTTCCGGGGAAATACTAGAAATGCCCCACATCACGGGAAACGACAACAAACTTACACTCCTCACTCCCTTAAGAAGGTAGGGCCCCACCGAACCACCTTCTCTTTTTACCCTCGACAACGACGGAAAAACGATCTGATTCAGAATTGCCGAAACTCGCGAGGCTGGCAGGGAGGCCAAATCCATCGAGACCGAATAAATACCCAAGTCGTGCTTGCCAAGTAACTTGCCGACGATAAATGAATCGGCCTGCGAATAGAAGAACCAGACCAACTGAGTCGCTGCGACATTTCGGCCAAAATTGAACATGTTGCCGCAACCGGCAAATTCAAAAAGAGGCCGCCCGGGACATTGGCCAACAATATTCAATCCGATTGACCGGATACACGACTGAGACACAGCACCCCACGCCAAGGCGAATACCCCATAGCCGTGATAGGCCAGAAAGAGCGTTATTGACGCCCCCACCACCGTCGATACAAGATCAATAAGGGCTCTGCCGCGGAACTTCATATCGCGCTCCAACAAGGCAGCGGGAACCACAGCAAACGCAGCTGGAAGAAATTGAAGTGCGATGACTTGGATGACCAGTTCAAGACGTACATCGCCAAAGAACCATGCCGCCGTCGGGGCTACGAGCACTGCCATGAATAGGCAAACGGCCCCATTGGATAGAAGAATGAGTCCAAAAATCTGCCGAAGTCTTTGCGGTGGCAAGTCCTTGGTCTGTACCAAAGTTGGGCCAAGCCCAATTTCCGCGACCAAGGCAAACAGGGCGCTAAATATGGCCGCAAGAGCCATCAGCCCGTAGTCTTCTGGGCTGAGCAAGCGAATCACATAAATTGTTATTGCCCAGGTAACCACTTGCGAGCTCAGGCGGCCCATGACAGTCCACTTGAGCCCTGCAAGAACTTGACTGCGAAGCGTCACGAGCGCAGGCCTTTAGTGGCTGATTTTCGTACGTGGCCTAACAGGACCGACATCGCGAAGTTGGCATCCTTGACGATTTCTACCGAAACATCGTCAAAATGGCGGTTAAGAAATGATTCAAAGGTCTTCCGGTTGTACTTTATGACGTGTTCTGGCTCATCGATTGGGCCAAGACAATCATTGGGGACGAATATAAAGGCTTGCCCCCCGGGCTTCATGATTCGTGAAATTTCAGAAGCGAAAGTATTTCTCCGGATGATATGTTCGAGTACCTGCGAGGCAATTACTGTGTCGAAACTCTGATCAGGTACAGGAATGCGCGGCAAGGTACCTTGAAACATGGTAAAGCCCTCTTCGCGCAAGCGATTGACGGCGTATTTCGAGATTTCTAGACCTGATAGGTTCTGAAAGCCTAGCTTGCGAAGATCCCTGAGAATACTGCCATTGCCGCAGGCAATGTCGATTAGCGCTCCCGCCGGATCGCATCGCTCTGAGATGATTTTGGACTTGGTTGGCCAGCGACGAACGTCGTGTTCCCACCATTCAGCAAGGTTCTTATCCCAATATTCCGCACCTTCACGCTTGCGGAACAGATTCGATGTGAGGTGGTAAGCCAGCGGGAAGTGATTTGAAATTGCAGCTCTTACACGCCAAGGAATAATATTCATCGTGAGGCTCTCTGGAAATATAGGCTGAAATTTTTAGAAATACTATCCGACACGAAGGCTAACGGAGTCGGTCGACAACGGCCATTTCCATGAGTTGGGAATCGACGCAAAACTTTGCCGCCCAGTTCAGGTATTCATACCGACCGTATTCCCCATTGACAGGATATGCTCCACGAACCCCGCCAACAACATCGGGGCTTCCAGTAAGGAAGACTGTACGGCGGACATATCGGTTGGCAAGCTTTGCAGCTTCCAAATATTCCGCCTTACCCGTGACGGAATACAGTAGGAACCAGCAGGCGGCAATTTGAACGCTACCGGTCAGGCAAACCCAGTCAACCGCGGGTTTCCATTCATGGTCGAGACGCCCGGCAATGCGACCATCTGCTTCAATTGCATTGAGCAATGCATCTGCGGCTCGTTGAGCAGCCACCAGCAGATTGGCATCCCCGGAGAACTTGTAGGCCTCGATCACTCCACGCAGCACATAGCCGATGGTGTGTGTGAGTGGCATATCGGGTAGTTCGAGGCAATTGCTGGCGAACCAGCCATTCTTTCGCTGCTTGGTCAGCGCCCAACCAACCTGCTTTAGGCCGGCTTCGCCAAAACCTTGATCAGGTGTCAAACGTGCCGCTTCAAAAAGCCCCCAGGCGACATGTGTTTCATATGCTTTCTCACCAGGAGCTGCAAACGGGGTCGCGTACTTGCGCCAGCAACCATCTGCGTCAAGGGTGTCGCGCAGCCATGACGCAGCCGAATTCATTGGGGCGCGATAGGCATCGCCAAATCTGCGAACACCTGCGGCCAAACCCATCAGGATCTGCCCGGTATTAAAGGTCACTGGAACATGGGGATTGGCATCAACTTTGCCCCCCTGAAATCCGCCCTCGGGGAATTGAATAGACACCAACCAGTCGAGCATACGTTTGGCTCGCTCCAGCAGTTCCTGATCGTTAGTCCTGTCGGCATAATCGATGAGCGTCGGCACGATATAGCCCGAAGTCTCTGGATATGAACTGGCCCAACCTTTGACCAGACTGTAATCCCGCGCCGAACCTCCATCTTGGTGCAGGGAGTTATCTTGTGAGCGTTTCAGCCATTGGATGCCTGCAGCGGCGACTGCTTCAGGCCCGGCATCGATCTCAGGCAAGCCTGAGCGATCCAGTTCCAGTTGCTGTTTGGCCTCATTTGGCAGTTGCCGTTCGTCGATGTAACGCTCTTTGAGGCGTGATGCAATATTCATGAGTCCCATGTTTGCTCCTGGCTTCAAGCTGTGAGTTTATTCAATAGATTTGCAAGCTCCGCACTTCTTGATTTGCGGGAATTCTTGGCCGCCGCATTTTTTGCAACACCTGCTCGCCGGCCCTCTTTCAGGGCTGACATGAGGGCAAGAAGGGTGTCTGCAATATGTTCAGCATTTGCGATATCGGCGATATCCGGAACCCCGACTTCTCGAAGCATATTGGCCGAGATACCGCTAGGGTCGACCAGCGCAAGAATGGGTTTTCCGGCGCGATAGTATTCATAGATCTTGGCAGGAATTTGATGATTGCATACGCTCCCCTGCAAGAGGAGCAAGCCATCGGCTCGCAACATTTCGCGTAACGCATCCCGATAGGCGACAACAGGCTCAAGGCGAACGATGTCGCTTATGCCCAATTCGGCAATCATTGGCTGATAAAGCCCGTCGTTTCCTGTCGCCCGCAAAACGATCTGAAGATTCCGAGCACCAATTTTTCCGGCCCGCTTTAGCGTAGCAAGCGCGGCAAAAAATGGTCGGGGATCCCGCTCCTGGGGATATAGCACGCCACTATGGACTAGCGTAATTTGCCCGTCCGCCCCCAATGGGGTGGCATCAAGCTCTGTCTCTGCGTCGATGAAATTTTCTTCATCGAAACCGTTCTCGATAACTGCCCAGCGCGTATCGTCGTACTCCGGATAACGTTCCGCATACATCTGCCGCGTTGGCTCGGTGGTAAAGACAGCTTTTGTACAGTGTTTT
Organism: uncultured Rhodocyclaceae bacterium; assembly: GCA_907163225.1. Taxonomy (GTDB): domain Bacteria; phylum Pseudomonadota; class Gammaproteobacteria; order Burkholderiales; family Rhodocyclaceae; genus Azonexus. The sequence goes on from OU015322.1 coordinate 833,005, forward strand.
ACTACCTGCTCTTCAAGTTTCCGCTGAATTTTCCACGTCACCGGGTCGCGCGGATAGCCCGGCTCTGTCATCGAGTCACGGAAATCAGCAACCCACGGGAGTCCACTTCGTTTTTGCAGGCTCAAACCAATCCGATGTGCGGTAGCAATTGGGAAAGTAGACATGATGGCGTCCGGCTTGTAGCGCTTGATCATACGCATGCCTGTCCATACCGCACCTGGCCACCAGCTGATCCAGCGGTCTGGCTGTGCCATCCGATGGAAATACTTGCCGGCGATCGCCAGATGACGCGAGGTGTCCAGACCGAAGGCGCGCTCGACAACTACATCCTCCGGGACTTCCTTCATTTGGTCGGGACTGGTGATCTCGTAAGCATTTGGAGAGATCGTCAGAACCAATGGATCCCACCCATATTCTCGAAGATAGGTGCAGAACTTCAGCGTACGCTGAATGCCGCTACTAACCCTGACTGGAGGGAAATGGTATGCAACAATCAGCACCCGTTTGTTATTGCTCATGAATCGACAAACTTTCGAAAATCATCAGGGCTCGTAAAATTACGGCACCGTGGACTTAAATAGAGAAATAAATGGCATATATTAAATAAAAAATCTGCCCAGATATTTCGAGACCTTTTGTATCCACAAATCCAGTTATCATACCTGTTCACAAAAAATCATTCTGGTCAAAATAGTAGCTTGTGCGAACAATTTCACGTCTACTCACATTGACCACCGCATGGAATATCTACCACTGCATGGATCACCAATCGGAAAAAATTATCTCACGCCATTTTGTCAAAGAAATTCGACGTTTCATTACTTCGTGACGCGCAACTCGGCAGCAATTTTTTCAGCAACGACCTGAACAGCAGAGCGGTTCCAATGTCGATCATAGGGCCCGACCTCTAGTGCCGATCCGGACTTTGAAACAAACTCACGGAATGCAGCCTCTGGATCGATAACATTCGCATGGACCGACCGAGCCGTTCTTTTGAAGGCCCGAAGTTCGTCGCTGTCAGCATCCATTTGGTCAAAAAGGTGGGTGCGATCAGTGTCGATCAAAAAGTAAAATGATGCGTTTTCAATTGTTGCCAATTGTTTGAAGAAGCGCTCCATCACCTGTTCGATAGCTAACGACGGAGGCCTTTGGACGGGGGTGCCAACATTCTGTTTGACTTCAGGAGCGAGCGATTTCCCGAAGGCTTTTGCCAGATCAAATTTCAATTGAGAAAATATATGTCGGCGCGCGTTTAATTTTGACCACCTGTGCTCGTTGAATTTTGACCAGGTGTGATAGCCACCTGACATAGGTTGGCTTGTGGATAAGTGTAGCTCATAACTATCGATTTCCGGGCCACGATGAATGCGTAGGGGAAGCCGTGGAGGACGAAGTCCGGAACGGATTTCCCTACGCGGCCCCGATCAGAATGCGCCCTCCTCGGGTGGATTTCCCCGCTTGCTCTGCTCCCTTGCCTAGATCCTCGACTTGGCCGTTGCCGTGCCTCTTTCTGTCGGGATTCGCGCTCGGCCAGTTCGCTGCCAATGAGCAGACCGAGGCGTTCCTCGAAGGAGAGTTGGCTGATGTCGGCCTGCTGGGCCTGGCTGGCCAGCGCCTTGGCCATGCCGGTCAGGCGGAGCTGATGCAGTTGGTCGACGGTCGGGTGATGGAGCACGGGTAGCCGTAGAAAAAGGCTTAACTGGTAAAAAGCATGAATGGCTATTGGTTTGGAGACAGGCTCTGGGATCTAGTTTCTTGAAACGGAGAATGCAGGAGCGTGCGCCCGCAGCCACTGCTCCAGCATCATGGAGATCCAGATCATCTCGCCAAAATATCCTGGGTGTTGGTGAAGGCGCTTGGTCAGGAGATCGTCAACAAAATCGGCACGCAGGATGCCACGGTCAACCAAACTACGGACTGATTCCGAGGCCAGCTTTAGCAGGGCTTCATTTCGGATAGCCCAGACGCCAAAGGGTAGCCCGAAGCCTTGTTTTTTCTTGGTGATGATTTCATCAGGCAGGAACCCACGCAGTGCTTCCTTGAAAAACCAGCGTAGTTTCAGGCCCTTGAGTTTGTGGTCGACTGGCAAACGCAACGAGAATGCCAGAAGGTCGTCGTCCAGCATGGGAAAACCAACCTCCAACCCGGCGAGACGGGTGGTGCCGCAGACTTTCGGTAGATCACTTTCGGCCAGCGTGTATCGCCAATCGAATGACAGTTCGCGGTTGGTATTGTTGGCGGTTTGCGCACTGGCCCACACTTTGCGTTGATGTTGCAACGGCGAGGAAATATCGACTTTCCCCAAGAATCCTGCGGTTAGCGTCTGATCGATACCCAAACGGGTAATCAGGTTGTACATTTGCAAACGGTCCGGCATCGGGACGCTGGCTTGCTCGATGTAGCTCGATGCCTTGCTCACCAATGGCAGACTGCCGGCGAGACGGGTGTTCAAAAGAGGCTCCATCAGGCCTGTGCGAATAGGCTTTGGAATATATTGATACCAATCGAACATGCGTTGCTTGGCATAGCGGGAATTGCCGCCGAAGAGTTCGTCGCCGCCATCACCGGCAAGGATGCGGGTTACACCGTCATCCTTTGCCATTTTGGCGCAATAATAGGCTGGTAGCGCCGAAGAGTTGCCAAACGGCTGGTCATAGCTTGCGGCGACCATGGGGATGCTACGCACCAGATCCGCGGGGGTTACGTAATACTCGTGGTGCTCGGTATTGAAACGCTTGGCAGCGATGCGAGCGAACTCCATTTCATCGTAGCCTTCGGCTTCAAAGCCGATGGAGTACGTTGCTGCCGGGGTGCCATGCGCCAGCCCGATCATGCCGGCGACCGTTGAGCTGTCCGTGCCACCACTTAAGAAGCACCCTGCTTTGCCACCGTTCAACTGGCGAGCGGTTGCTTGTTGCAGAAGGGCTCTGAATTCGTCGCGTAGCTGATCGAATGAAGGGGCCGACACCTCTTCAAAGGCCGGCGTCCAGTAGGGTGCTACGGTCAACCGGGAATTTTCGTATAAAACGTAATGCGCTGGCGGAACTCGGTAGATACCTTTGTAGATAGTTCTCGGCGAAGGGATAGCGTGCGAGTAGAGGTAGTCGAAGATTGCTTGCGGATCGATTTCAGTGGCCGCATCTGCCAGGTCGTCAGCACGTTCGGCAAACAGTAGGTGATCGCCCACCTGACGATAGCAAAGTGTGCGGATTGCAAAACGGTCTATGGCGAGGAAAGTCCTGCCGTTTGGCTCTTTGATTGCAATCGCGAAATCGCCGGATACAGTCTCTGGAGACTTGACGCCCTTTGCGCGAAATGCCTGAAGCCAGGCGGCCAAGGCGCCCTCTCGTGCCGCAGTTTGCATTAGCGCCGAGTCGTTGAAACGGGGCTTTCCGAGGAAAAGGCAATCAGTATTGCTAGTCATAAATGGGGCCGATTTGGTTTGTGAATGCACATTTCCAAGCTGCAAAAAAGATGCCGTGCAGTCTACCGTGGCCATCTGCATATGCCATCAAAATTTTAAGCGGCAGTAGGTATTATTACCGCCCTCGTGAATCTTTGACGTTTCTGAACCCGCAGAACCACCCGAGAAGTAGAAAAAGTAGTAGGAAGCGAGGTCCGTCAATCAGCGTGTCAAACAGGCCGACTACCAAAAAACTGCTAAAGGCTGCCAGCGCAGCTGCTGCGCTCAGATCTCCTCGCCATGCACGCCCTGCCGCACGCTTTATGGTGAGAATCGAAAATATGGACAGTGTCAGCAAACCAAACCAACCTTGGTCGAAAAGAACGGAGACTGGGAGGCTCTTGGCGTGCCATTGCAAGTGGCTGTCGGCTGAAAAGAACCAGTGATCCATTTCCTTAGAAAAATCGCCGTTCACCAGCAGATTATCGCCCTGAACGGGTTCCAGTCGGACGTTATCCACGTCAACAGTGACCTTGTTGTTGCCGTTGTAGAGTCCGAGTTTGATTGGCCGCCTGGAATACCAAGGGCTAACACTCAAAGGATCAGTTTTGATCTGAACTTCAAAGTGGCGCCAGCCACCTGTTTCCTTACCAATCTCTACCGAAGTCGAGACACAGTAGTTGAACGATGCGAGCAGCCATTTTTCACAAATGGGGATCGCGAACGTTGCGTCAGGGACGTTGGCCCGGACATCGAATTTCAACGTGTATTTCTGTTGCGGTTGAACAGGAACCAGTTGCTCTACGTAAATTGAACTCCCGGGGAGCAGCCTGAGAAATGTTTCTTGAGCTTCGGATATCAACTGGTACGTGCCCGAGTGGGTATCTTCCCGACTTAGCAAATAATGAGTTTCGGGATAACGGCCCAAACCCATTCCAAACAAGGTGGTGAGCAAGTTTGGTGTGCGGGTGTCGAGCGCATCCTCCCAGTGGGCTTGGCGAACCACGTAGTCCCTGCCAACAGTGGCGATTCGATCCTGGGCAAACTGGCCGGTGAATACTGGCAGAGCTACGGCCAGTATTGCGCCAGCCAGTACGGCAACGAGGATACTGCGTTGTTGCCATCGCCCGGATTTGAATGCAACGAAAAACAGGATGGTGGCCAAAGCAAGGCCAAATGCCGCGTAGCCGTTGCGTGAGAATGTTACCATCAGGGCGTATGTGGTGGCGAGCAATAGCAATACTCCAAGCAGTCTGCTTGTCCAACTCCTGGTTTGTACAACGAGTAGCACCAGGAACGGGGTTGCAAGCGCCAGAAAGCACTCGATGTAGGCGCCACCAGTGTGCATTGACGAGAACGGCCCCGTGATGCGGTAATCGCTGGAGAAATTGAACAGGCCACTAAATGCCATGCGCTCCCAAAGCACCACAGCAACCGTAAGAATCAACCCCGTGACCAATCCCCAGGCGAATGGCCGTTGCACGCTGACTCCCGCAGCGACCAGACGCCGCAGCAACCCGTAGACCAGGAAGGCCCACAGCGCACCCTTGAATATGCGAATAGCATTGAACGGACTGTAGTAGTTTGTGAAAGCGTTGGCATTGGGTGTTTGCCACGGAGTCAAGCCACGAATGGCGCCAATGGCAAAACTGATGGCGACCAGGCTGCTTGCTAGTGCAAAGTACGTATCCATGGGTTGCTTTCCACGAAGGGCGGGCGGAATACGGGTGTAACCGATGGCGAGACTGACAACCGTCAGCAGATCAAATTCATCCAGGTAAAAACGTCCGCTCCATGGAGCAAGATCAAGTACCGGCAAGGCTGCCGGAATGATGGCAACGAGTAGTACGGGACGGAGCCAGATGATTGCCGCACAGGCGGCCAGGAGAAGGACGAGCAATGTAGGTTGAGTCGGGAAGGTTGCTGCCCAGAATGCAGCAAACGCCAGCACGGCAAACATGACGGAATTTGGCGAGCGGTTGTCAGCCTTAATACGAACTTTCAGGAGTGTATTCCATGCAGGCGCAGGGCGCTGTTCGGCTTGTGCTTCTAGAAATTGAGCAGGTGCCGGTGTCTTAGCAAGCTCACGCGCCAAAAAAACGACGCCCGAGCTTGCTAACGTGCCGATTACGAGATTGGTCGGATCGGGGTGCAAATCTTGCAGAAACAGTTTGCCCGCTTCAAGAATGCCAGTGGCGAAGAAGGCATAACAAAAGGCTTGAAACGGTGATCCACCTTTTGACCATATAAGTAGCCCAATCGGTAGATACATCAAGCAAACGCTGGCTAGACTAAAAAGCGCCTTCGCTTCTGTAGTGAAGTAATGATAATAAAAGGGCAAAAAATGCAATTCCTTGAATTGGGAAACGGCAAAATCTGCTCCATTCCATTCGTGGGTAAACCACCCATTCACTTGCAGGAGAGCCAAAACATAAATTACGACAACAGGAATTGCATAGCGACTTACAAGTTCGGCGACTCGTTCCGGCGACCAGCTCGTACGATGGCTCCACAGAACCACTCCACCGCACACACCTAGAATGCGGGTTACTACCGAGAGCCCCTGACTGACGCCACTAGCGGTAAAGAATTGTGCAATTTCGATGAAGCAGCCGAGCCCCAAGCCCCACCAGGCAGCCTGTTTTAAAGTGGCAGATGGGCCCGATGCCCGGTAGCCAAGTAATAGTCCAAAAGGCAGTGTTAGAATTATTTCGGCGATCAATTTTAGGGCAACCAGGACTTTTCCGTGCTCATCGTCGGCGAGCAGCAGCCCCCAACTTCCATCCAGGATTTTTTGCTCTAATTCGCCGATGGAAAGCAGTATGTCAAAAGGGAAAAGGCTGAAGGCGACGTACGCGGCAAGATAGGCCTCTACAAGACGCAATGCCAGCCACCCTGGATTGCCAAAAAATGCGTGCATGAGTACTTTGAACCAGTCTGAGTAACGTGCAGCAAGTATCAGACCAATCAGACTCCCAACACATTCGGCAAAAATATCATTTTGAGAAACCGTCCGCGGGGGGAAAAACAACTGAGTGAACTCAACGCCAAATGCAAGTGAAAACGAAAATAATGCACTAAGAAACAATAGGGAAAACCGCCAGGCGTCGGAAAATTTTTCTATCAGCAGGTGTGCGGTCAAAAAACCAACCGGAACATAGAGTACGCCATTGGCTATCCAGTCGGCACGTGACTCGACCCCGAGTTTGTACATTTGGATGTGCTGAAAGGCGGCCCAGGCCTGACCTAAGGGTATCGGTTTGAAATCCAGGGGAACTAGACTCCCGTAGATCACCAAAAATACATAGCAAAACCAGATCGAGAGTGTGAGGGTGCGCCGAGATTCCAGAGAATGCATAGTTCAAGCTAAGTTGTATTTGGCGGTTCGAAACACAGATAGTGTTTCCATGATTAGGAGAACGGCCTAGCAGCCTGCCGGACTTGAGCCGACCGGATCAAAAGAATTGAGTTTGCGAGGCCGAAATTCGCTTATTTTTACTTGAAGACGCACGAATCCCCCTTGCTTTCGCTACTGCGGACGCAATACGGCCATGCGCTTCAAATTCCATGCGAGGCAAACCAGCATCCACTCCCCCGTGACTTTCTTCAGGCCGCGTAGGGAGAACTGGCGAAAGCCCAGCACAGACTTGATGATGCCGAACACGGGTTCGACGGTTTGCTTGCGCAGGGCGTAGAGCGCCCGCCCAGCTTTGGTTTTCAGCTTGTGCGCCATGGCCTGGACGGGCGTTGCATCCGCTGGCAACGCCACCAGCTCGGTAAAGCTTTTCTCCGGCCCAGGATGATGCTCGTCCCACTTCACCGCAATGAACGGGTCAATCCCCTGCGCCTCACAGGCGTCGACATTCCTGGCGCTATAAAAGCCCGTGTCCGCCACGAGCGCCTTCAGCTGCCCCAATGAGGCAGGCAGCGCCGCCAACTGCTTGAGCATCGGCAATACCTGTTCCTTGTCGTTGCAGGCTTGTTTCACGCCGGGTACAACAACCAGCATACTGCCCGTATCGACCGCGGCCTGTGCGTTATAGGCTTGCTCAAAGCCACCGCCGGCGACCGGCATGATCCGCGATTGCTCATCCGTCAGATTCAGTTGGTCTTCCGCCTTCGGTCCGGCTGTCGGTGGTTTCGGCGGCTTGCCACCGGGTCTCTTGCCGCTTTCCTTCGCCTTGGCTTCGCGATGCGCCAACTTGCGCTCGTACTCGGCTTGCTCTTTCTCGAAACGGACTTGGGCACGTTCCTCGATCTTGGCCTTGGCAGCCGCCATGGCCTCCAGTCGTGCCTGGCGGCGGGCAATTTCCGCCGGTAGATTCTTGCCGTCCAGCACCGCAGATTGGTCAGCCTGCGCCAGGAAGGATTCGACTTCTGCCTTGAGCTGGATTTCCAGGTGTTCAATGTGGCCGTGTGACAGGGCGCTGAGGCGGGAGGCATTCGCCTTGACCTTGGTGCCGTCCAGGCTGATGGTGCCCAGCTTCAGGAGCTTCATTTCCCGCGCCATCTCAAGCACCTGCACGAATAGGTCGGCTAACTCGTCGAGAAAGCGTCGGCGAAAGGTCGCCAGCGTGTCATGGTCAGGGTGCGTACCGGCCGCAATGAAGCAAAAGGCCACCGAATCATAGGTCGCCCGCTCAATCTTCCGGCTTGAGAACACCCCGTTGGCGTAGCCATAAACCAGAAACGCCAACAACACGGAGGGGTGATATGCCGCACTGCCACGACCCGCGTAGGCTGTCTCCAACGCACTGACATCGGGCCCATCAACCACCTCAACAATAAACCGGGCAAGGTGGTCTTCCGGCAGCCATTCATCGACTGAAGGAGGAAGCAGGTAGCCGGTCTGGCGGTCAACGGGATGGAAGCGGCTCATTTCTCAAGAAGAATTCAGTGGGCAAGCGAACATTATCCCATTGGCAATGCGTTAGTCCGACAGGCTGCTAGGTTTTACCCTGATATGCGGAACGAGAAGTGATGAACAGGGGGGGGAAAGGAGCGGAGAATCCCCCGCAGCCGATTTCAAAGCCAAGTATAGTCCGCTGAAAACCTTACAAATCGAAAGCTACAGTCTCGGAATACAAATAATCAATATCCGCGGAATCAAGCGTCTGACTGAGAAACTGCTTTGGATTAAATCCGGTTCGTACTCGAGCCAGCTTTGGTAGTCGCCCCAGCACCCTTCTCTCAATATGCGTTGTCATTATGCCTTGCCAGAAAAAATGCCAACCCAGACGGTTCAGATATTTGCCAAATATACATCCGTCACTGATGTAGATGATATTTGCACAAGCCATGCCCTTGAATCGCCCTGGCTTGTAAATAACGTGACACCAATCGGCCTGCCCACCAACAACCAAGTGCTTCAACCAGGGAAAGGACGAATGATCCCGCCAAATATTGGCCATCGAGTCGGAAAGCACTCTCTCGATCTGGTCAGAGTCGGTCACCACACGTCCGCGAAAGGGATGAATGGGCAAATTGGGAACTACCGCAACCCCTTCTTCCAATGCCTTGAATTTGAGGAACTGAAGTGCGCCGGCAACAATCTTAGTCGGGGAAAAATCAGTAAAGTGATACCCCGCCTGTCCAACGACACTCATTGCCAATTGCATGCTGTATTTGCGATGGCTATCTAGAACGCACCAACTGGTAATATTACAAAAACTTTCTTTCTGGCCACGGATAGTCCGGTCGGCATAGAGCGCGCCGATTCCTCCAACAACCTTCCCTTCATCCCGCATCAGGAAGCCGTAGTTAGGGCGAACAGCTCCCCAGTTGGCCTTTAAGCCCGAAATCCAGTCTTTGGCCGTCCGCTTCGCAGGCATATGTTCTTCGAGAAAGGCCGCAAACTCTGGCAGAGTCGCGTCAAAAATTGGTTCGATAATCGGTTTTGCCATGATATTCAATACGCTACTTGCTGTCTTTGACGATGCCTTGACTTGGCGCCAGAGCCAGAAGCCAATCGATTCCCCACTCGGCAACTTGATCGCGCCATTCTCTGCTTGAAAATGTATGGTCAGCGTATTTAAGATCGTGGCGAACCAAGGAGCGCGCAGCAAGGTGTTTGCGCCATGCTGGTACGGCTTGCAGCAGATCATCAAACTCCCTGGAGATCAGATCCCGTCCGCTCATCACCAGCATGATCCGGCCGTTGAACCGTGATAGTCCATCAAGCATCCGGTCGGGAAGTGGCCTGAGATCTAAATCAGGTGCAGCACTCCGTTCGGCCTTATCCTGCCCTCCCTCAACCTGTCCACGAGCGAGGGAGATCATCTGCAAGGCAGAGCGAATCGAATCAAGAAAGTCGAATTTCAGGCTAACCACCTTTGCCCAGAATGACCGTTGGGTAAGCCTGTTCAAGTAGTAGTGTTTCACAACCGCTTTTGCCTGCCCCTGCTCGGTTCGCACCCATGGATTGAGCATGACGATGCCATTGACGCGTGGATCCTTGTGGGCATAGACCAATGATGCAGAGCAGGCATTGCACTCGCCCCAAAGAACGACTTGTTTCAGCGAAGGCGTTTCTTCAAAAAACCGATTGAGGGCTGCGCCGATATCGTCTTCGGTATTTTCAAAATCGAGGTATTCACCGTAGCTGTCTCCCATCCCGCTGAAGTCGAACCGGAATACTGGGAAGCCTTGGGCCGATATTTTCCGCGCCCAAAGCACCAGTTGCCGGTGGCCACCGATGCGGTATTGAGGACCACCGGCAACCATTACCAGTACGCCGACTTCCTGATTACCCGCAGCAGGATGAAGCATGCCCACCAAAGGTGACCCGCCTGCACGTTCTATAACTATGGGTTTTTCGTTCATTTCTCTGGCCGCAACAGTTCTACCCAGTCAGATGTTTTTTTCACAAGATCGGGAGCAAGAAACCGTTCATAGAGTGCCCAGAATGCGGCGCCGTCAAAAGGAATGACCTCAGCGGTTCTTCCCGATGACTTCCAAGCGGTAAGAAGTTTTTCGCTGGCAGGAGATATCGTATTTTCTTCCCCATTACCTTTTTCAAGCCAGGCTATTGACACCGACTCGGATGGAAACGACTCGCTTACTCGCAGATTCTCGATGGACGTGGCTAGTTCAGGGTGAATGTCGTAACCAGCCACTTCAATGCTATTACCTTCTGCCAATTGTGCCCGCATTCCTGCCGTAGTGTCTTTCGGTATATCGGTTCGGTCCATATTGGCAGCGATCCGCATACGCATGAATTGGGTGAGGCACGATTTGCCGTCTACGACGGGTTGCCAGGCGATTAATGTTCGCTTTTTTTGATCCAGATGTAGTGCGTTGAGGGCCAATGCAACTCCTAAACGAATACCGAGAAGTCCTATACATCCACCTGGCTGTGCGTCAAGCCATTCAATTCCTTGACGCACATTTTCAATCCAGATGTCCCAACGTGCATCACCATGCTCACCATCACTCTCGCCGGTACCATACAGATCGATGACCAGCGTACCAACCCCAAGTTGTGCCAGAGCCTGAGCTTGCGTGGTGACCATGCTGCGGCAGCGATTCATCTCCTCATTGAAAGCGGGGACGACAAGTACGTTGCCCCAAGGCTCTGCGTCGCCGTTAGGTGCATGATAAAGAGCGAAAATCCGCCCAATGCCGCTGGACAGAAAAAAGGGGCGCAGTGAAGATGCTGTGGTTACCAACAAAATAGTGATCTCGTGTTGCAGTGGACTAAATGAGTCCTTTTTTTCGGAGTACAAACTCAGCCATTCGCGTCAGCGTACCGAGGTTGTCGATATTGATTTCCTCTTGTGCCAGAGGAATTTCGTAAGTTTTTTCGTACCAGGCAATTAATTCGAGGAGGCCCGTCGAGTCGATAAGGCCGGTTGCTGGGATGATGTCGTCGAGTCCCAGTTCGGAAGCATCATCTCCGGTCTGCGCTGCGATTTCGACGACTTTGGCCTTGATTTCAGCTTCAATCGATTCTTTATTTAGTGCCATCTCTGTTCCCTTGAGTCAGTTATTTTTTGGCAGTGCGATTTTCTTTAGCGCTGCGACGACCTGCCCGCCGTTCAAGACACGGTGGTCGTAACTCGCCCCTAGCACCCCCTTCCCGCCTTGCCCTGCAGCATGCGCGACCATGAACGCAGTATGTGGCGGCAAAATCGGAATGTGCCGTGTCACCTTCCAGCGCTCCATACTGGAAAACCCGATCGTGGCTCCTGAGGCCTCCGATTCACGCAGATTGTGACCTGCAGCACGGCGCAGCACATCGCCGAGTGCGTTGACGAAGCCGAACTCGTCCTGCTCCTGAGCGTCCCGGACCACCGCCAAATACAGCGCGTCCCCAGCCTGAATGGTGAAACCCAGGTTGACCGGAGCGTATTCGAAACGCTTGTTGCCAACCATGGTTGCGTTCAAGCGCGGGATTTTCCGTGCGACTTCCACCATGCGCCATGCCATCAGTGGCAACAAGGGCGGCATCAGCAAGCCTTTGGCATCCTGAAACTGCTTGGCGTACTCAGCCCACGGCGCGAGATCGTAGTCGATCTCAATATAACCGGGCACGGCGAAATCGCGATGCCAGGTTACCGTGGCCGCCATGCCTTTTTCTTCGCGGGTAAGATTGACCGGGTTGCCTTGAACATCAGGCAGCCCGTCGACCAGTTGCGTCGCGCCAGCATCTTTTGGTTCTGTCTTTGCACCACCGAGTACCGACAAATAGCGCTCGACAGCCTCGACAGTGATTCTTCCATCTACCGGCGGTATGACATCGGCTTGCAGCCCGTTTTTTTGCAGGAGCAAACGAGCCTTGGACGTAATTTGAGAACTGCGGGAAGCAGATTGCCCGACTGCAACCTCCTCAAGCGCCGGGATTGCCTCGTCCTTGGTATTACCAAGCCAGAGCATGATGCTGCCGACCCGAACAACTTCCTCAGCCTTAGCGACGAAACCAAGGACAAAGCCAGCCGAGGGGGCGGTTACATCGAGAACGGCCTTGTCAGTCTCGACCTGACCAACAACCTGGTCAGCCTGGACCTTGTCACCAATGCTCACGTCAAAGGACAGGACTTTGACTTCGTCATCATTATTGTTAATTCGCGGTACGTAAATTGGAGTTGCCATTTATTTGCTTCCTGAAACTACAGTAAGTCCATAACTGCCAAGACGATTGCATCCTCGTCCGGCAGCTGGGCGCTTTCCATGCTGCGAGCCGAGGCAATCGGCACCGGCGCGCTGCCCAGGCGACCAACTTTGCCGTTATAGCCATTCTCGGTAAGCGTTGCCAATACTTCAGCGCTGAAACCAAATTGATGGTGCGCCTCTTCAATGACAAGAATCCGCGGCCGATTCAACAAGATATTCAACAGCGAAAAACGCGGAAGCGGAGCCAGCAGCGCCGGCGCTATGATTTCCACGGTCAACTCTTCATTTTCTTCCAAAATGCGTGCCGCTTTTTCAGCGATCGGCAGCATGCCACCATACGACAACAAGGTGATGTCAGGATCGAGGCTTCCGCTGCGGAGGGTCGGAAACAGTTCGGCGCCAAGATCAGCGACGTCGCAAGGAATCGCTTCGTACAGCTGTACATCCAGTTTTTCCCCGTAGAGCAATTTGTGCTCAAGAAACAGTGTTGGATTGGGCCAACGAGTCGATGCGTCGATCAGCAACTGACCAATATTGTGCCGATGGCTGCCGAAGAGCACCGTTAAACCGGGTACCGAGACAAATATATTTTCAGGGCTTTGGCTATGGGTCGGCCCATAGCCGCGCCGGCCACCGCATGGCGCTCGAATGATGATGGGCACCGGCGACTCGGCGAACATGCTGGGAAACTTCACGGCATGGTTGTAGATCTGATCCATACACAGGGTCAGGAAATCCGCAAACATGATCTCGACGATCGGCTTTTTCCCCGCCATCGCCAAGCCGATACCCGCCCCAGTAATGCCCGCCTCGCTAATTGGAGTGGAAATGACTCGACCCTTGAATTTCTCCGATAGCCCGGCGGTGACCTTGAAGGCACCACCATAGGGATCGTGCAGATCCTCGCCAAGGAGCACGACGTTTTGGTCATGCTCGAGAAGTTTATGGAGCGCATCATTGAGAGCCATTCTGACGTTCGACGAACTTGAATCGGCCTTGGGAAAATTGATGCTAACCGACGGAATGAATGAATGCTCAGGCACCTGATCAAAACTTGCCAAACTTGACGCAAGCGCCTTTTTCTCAACTTCAGCCAGGAACGACTTGCATGCCGATTCAATTGCTGCAACCTGTTCATCGGAAAGCTGCTTCCGTAACGCCATTAGCGGATCGGCTGCAGAAAGCTCTTCTCGTTCAAGGGCATCCCTGAGGTCATCGCCCTTGCTGTGCGGCCCGAGGCGGCCCGTGTCGATGACCAGCATTCCGGGGCGTCCACTGTTGCGGGTGTCCTGAACAACACGTTCGACCTGTTCTGAGAAGTTCTCATCGCGATCACTCAGGCGCCAAGCGGCGAGCCCGAATGCTTTTCCTCGCGCCACTATATCGCCGCCAATGGTGTCACGAGTATAGGTGGTCTGTGCAATACCGTTATGTTCGACGACGAAAAGTACCGGTGCATTCCAGATTGAAGCCAGGTTCATGCTCTCATAGAGCATGCCCTCACCTAGCGTGCCGTCACCGATGATGACGGCCACGACTCCTTGACTGGACCTTGAATTCACTTCTGTCGCCAAACCAACGCCAATGCCGGTCATCCCAGCCTGGACGCCATTGCTATGAAAATTGCGATAAGCCAAATGCTGACTTCCGCCATAGCCCGAACAGACACCAGCCTGACGCCCCACGATTTCCGCAACCAGGCCAAGAAAATCCCCGGAATACGTCAGAAAATGACCGTGGTTTCGGTGATTCGAAAGGACATAGTCATCCGGGTGATTCAACGCCCGGACTACGGACATTTGACACAGCTCCTGACCGAGACACGTATGTGTCGTACCGGAAACCAAGCCCCGCCCAAACAAGTCAAGGATCAGCTTTTCGGTTTCCCGAATCAGGTAGCCATATGAAAACAAGCCAAGAGGGGAGCGATCGATTACAGGCTTTCCCCATGTATCGAAACGTACAATTTCGGAAATATCCATCAAGCAAATCCAACGTTGACTAAGTGAATCATGGGCTGTGATTGTGAAAGCTCCGGGATTGTCGATAGCCCACAGCCTGTCATTTCCCGTCCGCCTTTCGCTGCACAAAAGCGATCAACGACCCCAAGGTAGCAAAAACTGCTCCGTCAATCTCATCGTCTTCAACCGAGCACCCGAAGCGCTCTTCGATGGCTGAAATAATAGCGATGACTGCCATTGAATCCAATTCCGGAACACTGCCCAGCAATATAGTATCTTCGTCAAACGTAGAGGCTCTTCCTTCCAGGTGAAGAACATCGTCGAGCATAGAAACTACTTCACGCTTAAAATTCATTTTTATTCCTGATGGAAGTTCAGCAACCACTGTATCCGAGTCCCCTACAGAACTCCGTGAGATACTTCACAAGACGTCGCCCTAGTTATGTGTCATCGTAATTCACAGGGCGAAGTTTAACATTTGACACGAGCTATTGATGACTGAATCTACCCTTTTACATGAACTGATTTTCAACGCGAGAGATCGATCAGAAGAGACTCCTGCGCTCAGCGATGGGAAAGTCACGCTATGTTATCGAGAGCTGGCTGCACTTACATCGCGGTTTGCTTCTGCGTTGAGCGGTTTTGGCCTTGCGCGCGGGGAACGTGTTGCCATCTACCTTGAAAAACGCGTTGAAACCGTTGTAGCCAGTTTTGGCTCGCCGGCGGCAGGTGGGGTATTTGTACCGATCAATCCTATACTGAAGCCAGAACAGGTGGGCTACATCCTGCGCGATTGCAACGTGCGCATACTGGTCACTTCGACCGAACGTTTGAACCTGCTGCAAGACACGCTAGCTACCTGCCACGACTTGCGTCTTGTCGTGGTTTTGGACAGCAAAGGGGTGCTCCCAACGCATTCACCGGTCAAACTTTTCTGGTGGAGCGAGTTCCTGGAGCAGGACTGCCCGGTAACGAACCGCGTGATTGACGCTGACCCTGCTAGCATCCTCTACACCTCCGGCAGTACTGGCAAACCGAAAGGGGTCGTGCTTTCGCATAGAAACATGGTTGCAGGTGCCAAAAGTGTGGCGAGCTACCTTGAAAATCGTGCGGATGACACGCTTTTGGCTGCCCTACCCCTGTCTTTTGATGCCGGATTCAGCCAGCTGACAACTGCATTCCACGCAGGTGCACGGGTTGTCTTACTGAATTACCTCTTGCCCAGAGATGTGCTTAAGGCAATCGAGCGCGAAAAGGTCACTGGTCTGACGGCGGTTCCACCGCTCTATATTCAGCTAACGCAGCTAACCTGGCCTGAAAGCATCACCGAGCATCTGCGCTACTTCGCCAACACCGGCGGCCGCATGCCACGCGAAACGCTGGAGGCATTGCGCCGTCATCTGCCAAAAACCAAGCCTTTCCTTATGTACGGGTTGACCGAGGCGTTCCGCTCGACATTTTTGCCGCCGGAAGAGGTTGACCGTAGGCCGGACTCAATAGGCAAGGCAATTCCGAATGCCGAAATTCTGGTGCTGCGCGAGGACGGCTCTCCCAGCGCCCCGAACGAGCCAGGCGAATTGGTGCACCGTGGCGCCTTGGTCGGCATGGGTTACTGGAACGATCCGGAAAAAACGGCTGAACGCTACAAACCGCTACCGGTCCATGCGCCTGGCCGCGAGGCCGGGTTGGTCCTGCCCGAGATGGCAGTATTCTCGGGCGATACCGTACGAATGGACGAAGAAGGTTTTCTGTATTTCATTGGCCGTCGCGACGAAATGATGAAGACATCCGGCTACCGGGTCAGCCCGACTGAGGTCGAAGAAATCCTTTACGCAACTAAGCTGGTCGGCGAATGCGTCGCCTTTGGCGTGGACGACGACCGATTGGGGCATGCCATTCAAGTAATCGCCACCCCGCCTGCTGGCGGGATTCTTGACGCGAACGCATTGCTGAACGAATGCAGAGTCCGCATGCCAGCCTATATGGTGCCCAGTGGCATCGAGGTGCGGGAAGGCCCGTTGCCTCGAAACCCGAACGGCAAAATTGACCGAAAAACGCTGTCGACCGCGTGGGTCGAGCAGAAAATCAATAAACTCTCTCATTTAGCCTGAATACAGAATGACCATACCCATGCCCGTTGCACCGACCCATACGACGATGAATCAGTTTGTCTCAGCTGGCAACCAATTGCTGGTTGGCGGCATGCCCATTTCACGGTTGGCAGAGCAAGTAGGGCAAACACCTTTCTACGCCTACGACCGAAATTTGCTGCGATCACGTGTTGCTGAATTGCGTGCCGCATTGCCTGAGAACGTGAAGTTGCATTTCGCAATGAAAGCGAACCCAATGCCGGCTGTCGTTGGCTTCATGGCTGGCCAGGTTGACGGGATCGATGTTGCTTCCGCCGGCGAATTGAAGATTGCCCTCGATGCCGGCGCCAACCCAAGCGAAATCAGTTTCGCCGGCCCAGGAAAGCGCAACTCCGAACTTCGGCAAGCTGTAGCTGCAGGCGTTCTCATCAACATAGAGTCATTTCGGGAAATCGATATCCTTGCGGATATTTCGCATGAGCTTGAACTGGCGGCCCGAGTGGCCGTTCGTGTTAATCCCGATTTCGAGCTCAAAGGGTCGGGAATGAAAATGGGCGGCGGCCCCAAGCAGTTCGGCGTTGATGCTGAACTGGTTCCGGAGTTGCTCGAAAGAGTCGGCGAGAAAAAACTGGCATTCGAAGGCTTCCACCTATTTGCCGGCTCACAAAATCTCAAGCCAGAATCGATCTGCGAGGCACAGCAAAAATCCTATGATCTGGCACTCGCACTTTCTCGCCACGCCCCCTCTCCGGTGCGTTTCCTGAACCTCGGCGGCGGTTTTGGTATTCCCTATTTTCCGGGTGAAAAACGCCTCGATCTGGCACCGATTGGTGACAATCTGAAACAACTCAGCCATCGAGCAAAGACAGATTTTCCCAACGCCAGCTTGGTGATCGAGCTTGGACGCTACCTGGTGGGCGAAGCCGGAATTTATGTCTCCAGAATCGTCGACCGCAAGATTTCGCGCGGTCACACCTTTCTGGTGGTTGACGGCGGACTCAACCACCATCTCTCCGCGTCTGGAAATTTCGGGCAAGTCATCCGAAAAAACTACCCAGTCACGATTGGCAATCATGTAAACGCCGACCAAACTGAAATCGCCAGTGTGGTCGGTCCACTCTGCACGCCGCTTGATATTTTGGCTGACCGCATGACGTTGGCGGTATCGGTTCCAGGCGATCTCGTCGTGGTATTTCAATCCGGTGCGTATGGTGCGAGCGCGAGTCCGCAGCGATTTTTAGGGCACCCCGAGGTCATCGAGGTTCTTGTTTAAGCGCCCAGAGCATCCGCTAAAATAAAGGCGTCCCTCACCAATCGACACATTGATTCATGCTCAATGTGAAATAGAGCACGGGCATAATATGCCTCTGCAAATAATATGAATGCTCTCCAAATGCCAACTGATTCGCTTCCGTGCGGAAGTCAGGTACAGCGTTGGCAGCAAAATTTCTGGGAGCACTAACTAAATGATCAGAGTGTTTAATCACTGGCTTACTTGGCGCAGCGTAGCCGGGATTCTGTTCGATTTTTCGTTTCTGATCGTTAGCCTTTTCATTTCGCTAATGTGGATCAACAGCGGCCTTCCAATCAACGTGACGCAAGTTCTCACATTTGCTGTGATTTTTGGGATCGTAATGCTGGCAATCAACGCGTTTTTAGGCCTATATCAACGCGTTGCCGGGCGCACCTCCGCCGAAACACGAGCCCGCGCGGTACTTTCCCTCTACCTGGCCATACCGGTAGCTTACGGACTCTATGCCCTGCTTCCCATTTCTACGGTCAACCGCGATTTGATCCAACTGTCTGCAATGTCAGCTGCTTTCGGTATGCTTGTGACCCGCGTTGGCGCCAGTCACAACACTGCGACTAAAATGTTGCGTCGTCGCATTATGGTGTTTGGAACCGGACAGCACGCCCTGGCAGTTAAACAAGCTTTGGATCGCTCAGATCCTTCAGCACAGATTATCGGTTTTTTCCCGGGCAGTAACGAGGACCAGCCACAGGTATCACCAAACTTGATTCTCAGCCGCGACAACTCCCTGACCGATACGGCCCGGAATTTAAATATCGATGAAATAGTGGTAGCACTCAGTGAGCGCCGTGGTGGAGCCATGCCTTTGCGCGAACTGCTCGACTGCAAACTGCAGGGCGTTCGGGTATTGGACCTGGCAAGCCACTTTGAGCAGACCCTCGGACAAATACGCCTTGATTCACTGTATGCAGGTTGGCTAATTTTTGGCGACGGCTTCGGTCAAGGCATGATCCGAACGGTCGTCAAACGTCTGTTCGATATCGTTTGTGCCAGCATCCTGATCATCTTGGCTCTTCCGGTAATGTTCGTGGTCGCCATTCTCATTGCGCTTGAGGATGGCTTTCCACTGCTCTATCGGCAGGAACGTGTTGGACTCAACGGTCGCCTCTTCAACGTTATCAAGTTTCGCAGCATGCGACGTGATGCCGAAAAGGACGGTAAACCTATTTGGGCTCAAGCCAAAGACAATCGTGTAACCCGGCTCGGCCAAATTATTCGCAAACTTCGGGTCGACGAACTCCCCCAGTTGTTCAGCGTCTTGAAGGGTGATATGAGCCTGGTTGGTCCGCGCCCGGAACGCCCTTTCTTCGTTGATCAATTAACCAAGGAAATCCCGTTTTACGCCGTACGACATAGCGTAAAACCGGGGGTTACCGGCTGGGC
Source organism: uncultured Rhodocyclaceae bacterium (assembly GCA_907163225.1). Classification (GTDB taxonomy): domain Bacteria; phylum Pseudomonadota; class Gammaproteobacteria; order Burkholderiales; family Rhodocyclaceae; genus Azonexus. The sequence continues at coordinate 852,265 of OU015322.1, forward strand.
GCAGGTAAGATACCACTATGGTGCAACAGTCGAAGACTCGGCCGAAAAGCTTCAATACGATTTATATTACGTAAAAAATCACTCCCTGTTTCTAGACATCGTGGTGCTCTTTGAAACCGTAGGTGTCGTCCTGACCGGCAAGGGCGCTCATTAATCATAGGCAGCGCTGACATTGGTGACCTAATAAGTCCTTTGCATGGATATTTCAAGTACGTCATTGATTGCCTGGGGTTTCGGTCTCGCCGCCTTAGGATATCTATCTCTCTCGATATACCTGCTTTCGTTTGGTAGCGATTGGCGCAGTGGGGCGCGTCCACGAAGAATGGTTCTTGTCGCCACACTTTCTGCTATTTGGGCTTTAGCAGGTCTGCTTTATGCACTGAGCGGCCAGGCGATACTCCTGCTTACTTCTGCATTCGCAGATGTCATCAGGTACGGAGCTTGGTACGCGTTTGTAATTGCTCTGCTCGGCCCAACCGCTGATTCAAAAGCAAAACCATTGCTACCCTCCTGGTTGCCGTTGACTTGTTGGCTATTGGTCGCATCCGGGATCGCGCTCCAAATTTCGCTTGCCTTGGGCTGGCTATCTCCACTCGAGTGGTTACGCACCCTAATCTTCCATGGATTGGCAGAAGCGGTGATCGGTCTTGTTCTTGTCGAACAACTGTTCCGAACCGTCTCCGAAGACTCCCGTTGGAACGTAAAGCCGCTCTGCCTCGCATTGCTGTTCCAATTCGTTTTCGATGTCTATCTCTTTTCTGACGCGATGATGTTCAATCGTATTGACGGGGATGCCTTGACAGTTCGCGGTTTCGTTCACGCGATAAGTTTACCGTTGCTGCTGCTGGCAACCGAGCGAAGCCGAGACTGGACCTCAAAAATCCGGTTATCCCAAAAGGCTGCATTTCACTCGGCTACGCTACTTTTCGCGGGACTGTACCTTCTGTTCATGGCGGGAGTGGGCTACTACGTACGCTACTTCGGCGGAGAATGGGGCAGAGCCTTCCAACTCGCGTTAGTTTTTGCTGCAATGCTTGTCTTGGGTGCATTGCTGATTTCTGGTTCAATCCGGGCAAAAATCAAGGTCTTGATAGGTAAGCATTTTTTTAGCTATCGCTACGATTATCGCGAAGAATGGCTGCGCTTTACGCAAGCCTTAAGCGTGGAGGATTCCCCACAGACCATGGGGCAACAGGTCGTTCGGGGCCTGGCAAACATGGTGGAAAGTCCAGGCGGGACTTTATGGCTGCGAGAAGCCGGTGCATCCTTTTATAGGCAGCATGCGCGCTGGAATCTCCCTGAATGCGTCGCCGAAGTTCAACAAAACTCTCCGCTCTGCCGTTTCCTGCTTGCCAGCGGGTGGGTCATCAATATGGAAGAGTTCCGCTGTTTTCCCGCTCGCTACAGTGATTTGGAAATTCCCGCTTGGCTATCCGAGCTACCAAACGCCTGGTTGATCGTTCCGCTGATGGCAGGAAATGAAATGCACGGTTTTGTCATTCTTGCAAGGTCGCGCACACCTATCAGTGTCAACTGGGAAGTTAACGACCTACTCCGTACAGCCGGCTGCCAGGCCGCCAGTTTTCTTGCCAGAATGCAGGCAACCGAAGCCTTGCTAGAAGTCCGGAAATTTGACGCCTTCAACAAGATGTCCGCTTTTGTCGTTCATGACCTCAAAAACATCATTACACAACTTTCTTTGATGCTGAAAAATGCAGAGCGTCACCACGGCAATCCAGAATTTCAGCAGGACATGCTGATGACCGTAGATCACTCTGTCGAGCGCATGCGCCAGTTGATGATGCAGCTAAGGGAAGGGGCCGCCCCCCCAGGGGGCATCTGCGGTGTTAATCTTGCTGATGTCATCCAACGCCTTCAGAAAGACAAAATGAATCAGGGAAGAGCGATCGAAATTCACATGCAAGATCGATTGATTGCTCGCGGCCACGAAGAACGACTTGAAAGAGTCATTGGACACCTTGTGCAAAATGCCTTGGATGCTTCCTCTCCATCTGACAGGGTGTGGATTTCTCTAGAACGTCAGAACGACAAGGCTGCCATTGAGGTGGGAGACACAGGGCACGGGATGACCCCGGAATTCATCCGCGATCGCCTTTTCAAACCTTTTCAAAGTACCAAGGATGCTGGCATGGGAATCGGTGCTTACGAAAGCGCGCAATACATTAATGAATTAGGGGGAGAAATGCAGGTTGAGAGCGAAAAAGGCAAGGGAACCCGAATTACAGTCACACTCCCCTTGTTCTTAATTCGCACTGATTCGGATCTTCGCGAGCAGGAGGCGGCATGAGCACAGAGAAATCCCGCTCTCTCCTCATAGTCGAAGATGATCTCGCCTTGCAAAAGCAGCTTCGCTGGTCTTTTGATCAATTTGAGACGTTGACCGCAGCAGATCGAGAAAGCGCGCTAGCGCAAATACACCGTCACTCACCACCGGTAGTCACCATGGATCTCGGTTTGCCTCCTGACGCAGACTCAGTTTCAGAGGGATTCAGACTACTTGAGCAGATTCTGGCTGCTGCACCCGGCACCAAGGTGATCGTCCTTACAGGTCAGAATGACCGAACAAACGCCCTGCGCGCTATCGCCCTCGGTGCATACGATTTTTTTGCCAAACCTTTTGAACCTGAGTTGCTGGCACTAACAATAGACCGAGCGTTTCGACTACACGATCTACAACAAGAAAACCATCGCCTAGTTGCCACGCAGCACCCCCTGGCACTTGCCGGCTTGCTGACACGCGACGCTGGAATGCAACGGGTGTGCCGGACTATTGAGAAAGTTGCCAACAGTAGTGCGACGGTCCTTCTGTTAGGAGAAAGCGGTACTGGCAAGGAGCTATTGGCCCGTGGCCTTCATGAGTCTTCACCACGTAGAGATGAGCGCTTTGTCGCCATCAACTGTGCGGCGATTCCTGAAAATCTCCTGGAAAGTGAATTATTTGGATATGAAAAAGGTGCATTCACCGGCGCCACCAAAACCACACTGGGAAAAATAGAGACTGCGAACGGTGGCACCCTAATGCTTGATGAGATTGGTGACCTGCCCATGCCGCTTCAAGCAAAATTGCTGCGTTTTCTTCAAGAGCGAGTGGTTGAACGCCTTGGCGGGCGCCAGGAAATCCCAGTAGATGTTCGTATCGTCTGCGCAACGCATCAGGATTTAAAAGCGCAAATCACCAATGGCGGCTTCCGAGAAGATCTGTATTACCGATTGGCAGAAATTGTCGTACCGATACCCCCGTTGCGCCAGCGCAGCGGTGACGCAGCGCTGATGGCACATGCATTTGTGCATCGGTTTTCGGATGAGCAAAAACGCGGCAATATGACCCTCTGCGAAGAGGCAGTTCGATCCATCGAAGCGCATCAGTGGCCAGGAAATGTGCGAGAACTGGAAAACTGCATCAAACGAGCGGTGATCATGGCCGATGGCTCGCGAATTACCCGCGAAGATATCGGCTTGGACGGTACTGCCCCCGACGAGACCGGATTCATCGATCTGCGCAAGGTTAGAGACGAAGCAGAGCGCCAGGCAATCGTCACTGCACTGGGAAGAGCCAACGGAAATCTACTTCGCACCTCCGAGATCCTTGGTATCAGCCGACCAACCTTATATGACCTGATGCATCGTCTTGGCTTGAAATAGACATACTTCTGAGAAGGCAAAAATCATGAAAACCTCCCGCCCCAAGTTCAACAAGGCCATTTCGGCCCTATTTCTGACATTGCTCCTTGCTGCGTGTGGTGGAGAGTCACCTGAGAGCCTAATCGCCTCAAGCAAGGCGTATATGGCAAAAAACGACACGAAGGCTGCCGTCATCCAATTAAAAAATGCGCTGCAGCAAAATCCAACGCTCGCGGAGGCACGGTTCCTACTCGGATCAGCGTTACTCGAAACCGGTGATATTGCCGGGGCTGAAGTCGAACTGCGCAAAGCACTAGAACTCAAGCACCCTGCTGACGAGGTTGTGCCGTTGCTTGCCCGTACGCTATTGGCAGGCGGCAAGGCAAAAAAATTGTTGGAGGAATTCGGAAAAACAAAACTGACTGCAGGAGAGCCTCTTGCAGCCATGAACACAACTCTAGCCGCAGCGAATGCTTCGCTTGGCAAGCGCGAAGTGGCAAAAGAGCTATTGGCTGAAGCGCTAGCAACCCAACCGGATTATGTCCCTGCGCGGCTCGCAGATATCCGGGAAGCGGCCTCAAGCCAAGATCTGACTGGAGCTCGATCAAAAATTGACACTCTGTTGTTGAAACACCCTAGCAATCCCGAAGCCTTGTTAATAAAGGGAAGCTTGCTGAGTTTTGATGGCGACGCCAGCGGTGCCCTTGTAGAGTACCGGAAAGCCATTGATGCGAAACCCTCCTACTTGGCAGCCCATTCCGCGGCAATCACCTCGTTGCTAGCTGCCAACAAGGTCGATGATGCAGTAAAGCAACTAGAAGCACTCAAAACGGTTGCCCCCAAGCATCCCCAAACTTTTTACTTTGATGGCCAGGTTAACTATCAACGTAAGGAATTTAAAGCTGCTCGCGAACCTGCACAGCAACTCCTTCGAATTGCACCAAACAATCCATTGGCGCTCCAACTAGCTGGCGCCATCGAATTCCAACTACGCTCCTACCTTCAGGCCGAAACCTACCTAACCAAGGCATTGCAAATAGCGCCAGGACTTAGGCTTGCCAGGCAAATGTTGATCGCCAGCTACCTGCGAGCGGGGCAACCAGGCAAGGCTTTGGATGCACTGCAACCTGTACTCGGCAGCATCGAGAAGGACTCGGCACTGTTGGCACTTGCAGGCGAAGCATATTTGCAACATGGTGACTCCAACAAGGCTACAGAGTACTTGGCAAAAGCCAGCAAACTCGAACCGGACAATGCTGCGAAAAAGACCTCCCTGGCCGTTGCGCACATGGCTCAAGGCAATTCAGAAAACGGGCTTCAGGAACTGGAACAAATTTCCATTTCAGACAAAGGCATAACAGCCGACCTTGCCCTGATCGCCGCGCATCTGCGAAGCAACCAGCTAGACAAGGCTCTGAAGGCGATTGACGGCCTAGAAAAGAAGCAGCCTGAAAATCCGGCAACGTACAACCTACGTGCCCGCGCCCTACTCGCCCGAAAGGATGTAGATGGTGCCCGCAAGAACTTTGAAAAGGCACTATCCGTCAACCCGACTTTCTTTCCTGCAGTTGCTAGTCTGGCGAGCCTGGACATTATCAACAAAAAGCCAGACGACGCACGAAAGCGCTTTGAGACTTTGCTTGCGGTCGACCCAAAAAATATTCAAGCCCTGCTAGCCCTCGCCGAATTAAAAGCAGCCAACGGCGGTACGGCAGATGAGATAACCTCAGCCATAGGAAAAGCGATTAGCGCCAATCCCAGCGAAATTGCCCCTAGGCTTGCACTTATTCAATACCACCTGAAGAACAAGGACGTAAAAAAAGCACTGGGCGCAGCCAATGAAGCAGCCACGTCCATTCCCGACAAGGCGGAAATTCTCGATGCACTCGGAAGAACTCAGCAATTGTCAGGCGACCTCAATCAAGCACTGATCACTTATGGAAAGTTGTCATCTCTTCAACCGGGCTCGCCACTACCTTTGCTTCGATCAGCGGAAATCCAGTTTGCGAACAAAAACAAGGATGAGGGTGTAAAAAACCTGAAAAAAGCGCTTGAAATCAAACCAGACAATGTTGATGCACAGCGTGTCCTCATTCAGGTTGCAATGGAAAACAAAAACCCGAGCAATGCACTTGAAATTGCTAGGACGATTCAAAAGCAACGCCCGAAAGAAGCGGTTGGCTATCTCCTTGAAAGCGACATTCAAGCCTTCAATAAAGCATGGGCTGAGGCAGTCAACTCCGTTCGCAACGGTCTAAAGCAAACCCCTGCCCCAGAGCTTGCAATCAAGCTGCATACGCTCCAGCGGGCATCGGGAAGTGCTACAGATGCAGATCAAACTGCCACGTCGTGGCTAAAGGATCACCCCAAAGATGTTGCCTTCAGAATGTACTTGGGTGACTTGGCCGCCTCGCAAAAAAGCTACCCCCAAGCGGTAAACCACTACCAAAGCGCCCTCGGTTTGCAGCCAAACAATGCACTAATCCTCAACAACCTTGCATGGGCAAGTGGGCAGAGCAAAGCGCCTAAGGCACTTGAGTACGCCGAAAAGGCCAACCAGCTAGCTCCAAAACAACCCGCATTCATGGACACATTGGCCATGCTCCTTGCTGAGAAGGGCGATACAAATAAGGCAATCGAACTCTTAAGGGAGGCGTTGGTGCTCTCACCACAAGCAAGCACCATCCAGCTAAATCTAGCCAAGGTTCTTATTGCCACCGGGAAAAAGGACGACGCACGGAAAGAACTTGAGGCCTTGGCAAAGATTGGGGAGAAATTTCCGGGTCAAGCAGAGGTCAATCAGTTGCTGAAATCACTTTGAGTTCGGATTGAACACTATTGCAGTCGTTGATTTGGCGATTGCCAGCTAACAAAAAATCCAATCGAAGCCCTTTTCACTATGGAATTCGTGACTAGACTGAAAATTGTAGTGTTATTTCTGACATCAAATGTACACATTTTGGCGACGTCGGAACCGAGGCTCTTGCCGCGGTCGTGCTGTTTTTAAGGATAGGCCATGAAGCGCACAAGGATCATCCAAAAGAAGTATCGCCCCTGGGCGCTATATCTGCTAGTTGCTAGTAGCACCATCTGTAGGCCTTCGTTTGCCGCTGATGCCAACGCCCTCAAGGAGCGCGCTGTCAATTTGCGAACAGAGGCGAAAGCCTTCGAGCACGGAAATGGCACCCCACGAAATCCAGAAAAAGCAGCCGAACTCTATTGTGAAGCATCGCGCCTCGGTGATGTCGAAGCCCAATACAATCTTGGCTGGATGTATGCAATGGGTCGTGGAATCACGCGTGACGATGCTACAGCTGCCTATTTTTTCACGATGGCATCCAAACAGGGAGATGCACTCGCCGAACGTATGTTGCGCCAGGTAGGCTCGCCGGTTGCGGAAACCCCCTCCTGCCTAGCGGAACCGGATGTTCACGATACAGCAGGGAAAGATATTGTCGCCAGAGCTACGCCTGAACATCGCAAGGTAATGGATCTTGTCCAGAAGCTTGCACCGGAATATGGAATCTATCCACGGCTTGCCATGGCCATTATTCGCGCTGAATCCAATTTCAACCCAGCCGCGCTATCACCAAAGAACGCCCAAGGTCTGATGCAGCTAATCCCGGAAACTGCCGAGCGCTTCAATGTCAAAAAGCCGTTTGACCCCGAACAAAATATACGCGGCGGACTGTCCTACTTGCGTTGGCTACTTGCCTATTTCCAGGGCAATATCACTTTGGTAGCCGCCGCATATAATGCAGGAGAAGGGACGGTTAACCGATATGCAGGAATTCCGCCGTACCTCGAAACTCAAGGCTACGTGCAACGAATTCGGAACATCTATCAACGCGACGAGCATCCTTTTGACGCAAAAATTACCTCCCCATCGCCGGCGCTTCCAAAAATTACTTTACGCAGGGCCATGTGAGGCTCTTAAGTCGAGCTTTTTTTTACACGCATCAAAGTATTTAGCGCGTAGGTTATAGCTGCGCTTGTTCTACGCGCTGCCTCTTTGCAGCGACGCTAAACAATTCGGACGCTTTATGGATCAGATGCACTGCCAACAGTCGGTCGGGTAGACGCATATACATTTCCCTATAGCTTAGCAATACATCTGCGACCCATTGCCACTGGGGTCTCGTATCTAAATGCCGGGTTGACGCAGCACATCCAATTAAGCGTACAAATATCCCATCTTGTTTGCAAATGGCCCACGGAGGAATAGGCGTTCCGAAGAAGTGCCTGGCAAGGAACAAGGCCTGCTGCGTAATTTTCTCCAGACCAACGTCAGCAGCCCTCTCCATTAGTGAACAAATAAAACTTGCCGAGTTTTCGGAAAATTCCCGAAATAGGAGATCAATATCCCAAAGGTCTCTAAGGCCACGATCAAACTCTGAGTTCAACATCAAATGACAGGCTGCATGAAGCAGCATGTCCTCGTCCTTAAGGCGCCACCAAAAGCCAGTTCCGTCGACTGGGATGGCGTCCCTGACCATTTTGTCCGAATTGATGTGAATCCTGCAGGTTGGCATTGCCAAAGCGTGATGCAAATCAATAGTCGTACCACGACGTCGATTCGTCATGGGCGGCACTTCGTGTGACCACTCTCTGTAATAGCGCTGGTCATACGGATCAAGCTCACCGGTTTGCCAGCCGCCAAGCATCAGCGAAGCCTCGGCATGCCCGACCCTGTCTTTTGTAACGAGAATGTCGACATCGCTGAAAATTCGCCCCATGGCAGCCTTAAGACCCATGCGGACGTAGCAAGCACCCTTTAGTAAAAGCACCGGGGTTGCAAGCCCAGCCAAGGCACGTTCAATGTGATCCAACTCTCGGAGCACATCCCGCTGGAAAGCAGCCACTTCAACCAAGGATGATGAAACATGGTTTTTTAGGCGCGCGGGGATGCTTGCCTCAATAGGCCCTAAACTCGAACTCAAGCGACCCAGTAGCCCAACTCTCCGTGCCTCAGAGAACATCAGGCTCCATTGTTCTGGGCCGAAATCTTCAATCGATGTCGTCGGTTCCGCCAAATATTTCAACAACGGCGATTTATTGGCCACACTCTTCTACCAATGTCTCAAGCGCTTCTCGCGCCTCGTCCAAGGAGGAATATTCGATTTCCCAAGCCTCGGCATTGCGTACCAAGGCGACAAGACGCTGGAAGCCTTCGGTACCGAGGATAGCGTAATTGAAGGCCTGGTCAATTAACCGCATTGCAGCCTGACCGCCTCCCACCGGCACCACTCGAAGCGGCGAACCTGCGCTCCATTTAGGAAACACGATCAGCTTTGGGATGGCTGGTCGCTGGTACTGAGCAATCGATTCACCAGAGATTTTTAGGTGCCCGACCGTACCTTTGTGCGTATCCCTCGCCAATGGCCCAATTTCTGCTGATGGGTGCCTGGAACGAATCAGATCGATTGAACTGTTCTTCAAACTAACGGGGCGAGCCAGCGAAATCAGATTCAGTTCATCGTCAAGCAATGCCAATTCATCCGAGAGCAAACGCCAACCCTGCAATGACAGCTCTGCCGAGAGGGTGCTTTTTCCACTTCCTGAGACCGCTGAAAGCAGTACACCTTTGCCTTTCCATTCCACGACTGCGGAATGAAGAATCAAATGGTTGTGCAAAAACGATGCGACAGCCCAATTGAGGCCCCACTCGAACATGGCATATGCATGTCCAACCTCCATCGGAAGGAAAGGTGCATCCCCGCAAAACTCAAAGGTCGCGTTGCGTCGGATCCAGCGGCGAAAAAAAGATGGGGGGCGAACTGCAAGATCGAAATCGTACTCACCACCGTTCAAACTAACGGGGTGATCGCCGTAAAGTTGCCGAAATATGGAAAAAAACTCTGGAATATCGCATGAAATCTTGAGTATCAGAGGCCCAAGGTGAAGTCTGAAGCGCCCAGCCTCAAATGCATCGCTCAACTCAGTAGATGAGCACCCAGATAGGGTCAGCACCGAAAAACAAGTCGAGACGCCTCAAGTGAAGCCAAAATACTTGAAAGCTCTGAACCATCTTCACGCATTTTGCTGCAAAGCTCAACAAGATTCGGTTCATCAACCGTACCTAGGCGAGACATCGAATCAAGGAGAAGTTTGGCGTTTTGGCCAATCAAAGTGGTCGCCCCAGAAGTTGAATCAAAAACCAACGCACCCTCATCTACTTCCTCGATATGGAGCTGACCGCAAACAGAAAACGTCATATTCTTCTGAGAGTGCCTTGTTTCACTCGTGATAGCTTCAATTCGTCCAAGTATCGATCAAATAATCAATAATCTGCAGCTGGTTCCAATTGACCGTCGTATCGCTCGCAACTGGATGATATGTACCAGACGGCCCGTATTGCCACATATCTTTGAGATTTTGCAAGGTATAACACACGCCAATTGCTGGCTCTTTTCCCAGATTCACATATGCGGCAGCAATATAGCTCGCGAACGTCGAAGTGGGGACTTGTTGTATCAGCACCTGCCGCATCGACAAATTCGGCCCACCAAATCCAAAGGTGGTTAGAAAATTTCTATTGACGCCGGTGAAATAGGCGGGATTCTGCGCAGCCAAGTAGATTGGCGTCTGTGCATTGTTGGTTATACCGACATCTGTCGTTGAATTATGGCTATTCGTCAGATTAATCGAGGCGTGCGCAGATACGACATTACATGTCGCAGCCATTGTCGAACGCGCTGTCACGGTTAACGCAACAGGAACAGCAACGCCAACCGCCCGAACAAAACGCCTACGTCCCTTTTTTTCATTCAGTTCAGCAAATTTGGCTTGTTCATCTTGTGTGTTCATTTCAATTCCGCTCAAAAGGCAACGACGATCGGGTGCTAGATACCAAAGACCATGCAAAATTCACGCCAAATATAATTTATTGTTTAAATACATATAATTATATATGTCGCAAAGACTAAAGACTGGCTCACCGCTAGCCGCTGTAAATTATTCCGACACAAGTCAAGTCGCGGTGCAATTCAAACACCACTTTATCCAAGACAGATGATGCAGCAAAGGAAATATTCCTCACTTGGCATGCAGGAGGAAAACCACGAAGTGCCATGGGGTTGTTTTTGGTGTGCCCGGAGGGACTCGAACCCCCGACCTGCTGCTTAGAAGGCAGCTGCTCTATCCAGTTGAGCTACGGGCACTTGAGGGTGAAACAAGGAGGAATTGGTCGGGGCGGTGGGATTCGAACTCACGACCCTCTGCTCCCAAAGCAGATGCGCTACCAGACTGCGCTACGCCCCGACACGAGAACTGCATTTTAACACCGCTCGGAAAACCGCGCCAGATCAAGAGCCTATCTTTATGCAAGAAAGACTTCTTGCTTCGATAGTGCCTTCATGATATTTAATCGCTTTTTTCGTCACCAGGACGCACAAGAACATGGCAGAAGAACTGCTCCACAAGCACTTCGCTCCTTACCAACCGAAAGCCGGTGAGGATTACATGAGCGCGAAGCAACTGACTCATTTCCGCAAGATTCTCGAGACGCTCAAAAAGGAGTTGGGCGAGGATATTGACCGCACAGTTCACACCATGCAGGACGAAGCAACGGTGTTTGCCGACCCGAATGATCGGGCCAGCCAGGAAACCGACATGGCCATCGAATTGCGTAACCGCGACCGCGAACGCAAGCTGATCAAGAAGATCGAAGAGACGCTCGCCAGCATCGAAAGTGGCGATTATGGCTTCTGCAACAAATGTGGTGTAGAGATCGGCATCAAGCGCCTGGAAGCACGTCCGACGGCAACGCTGTGCATCGATTGCAAGACGCTGGATGAGCTCAAGGAAAAGCAGATGGCGAAGTAATTTGCCCTTTTCCGGGATTGCTACGGTCAACCGGAAAAAATGCAAAAAAGAAAGGGCGCCGCTAGGCGCCCTTTGTACGTTCAGGCCAGGCTGAAATTTATTGCTGGGGTTCTTGAGCCGCTTCGGCAGCTACCGGCTGAGCAGCGGCTGTACCTTCTTCAGAAGCAGCAGCCTTCATCGACAGCTTGACGCGGCCACGATCGTCAGTCTCCAGAACCTTGACGCGAACGATCTGGCCTTCCTTGACGTAGTCTTCGACCTTGTTGACGCGCTCCTGAGCGATCTGGGAGATGTGCAGCAGACCATCCTTGCCCGGCAGCACGGAAACGATTGCACCGAAATCAAGAATCTTGAGGACGGTACCTTCGTAGATCTTGCCGATTTCGACTTCAGCCGTAATCGCATCAATACGCGCACGGGCAGCAGCAGCGGCTTCTCCACTGCTCGAGGCAATGGTGATGGTGCCATCGTCCTGGATGTCGATCGTGGTGCCGGTTTCTTCGGTCAGGGCGCGGATAACAGCACCGCCCTTGCCGATGACGTCACGAATCTTTTCCGGATTGATCTTGAAGGTGTACAGACGCGGTGCGTAGGCCGACATTTCTTCACGCGGACCGGCAGCAGCTTCCTGCATCAGGTTCAGGATGTGAATACGGGCATCCTTGGCTTGGGCCAGTGCAACCTGCATGATTTCCTTGGTGATGCCCTGGATCTTGATGTCCATCTGCAGCGCGGTGATACCGCTGGTCGAACCAGCCACCTTGAAGTCCATGTCGCCGAGGTGATCTTCGTCGCCCAGAATGTCGGTCAGCACGGCGAAACGGTTGCCGTCCTTGATCAGACCCATGGCGATACCAGCAACGTGCGCCTTGAGCGGCACGCCAGCGTCCAGCAGGGCCAGACAGCCGCCGCAAACGGAAGCCATCGAGGACGAACCGTTGGATTCGGTGATTTCCGACACCAGACGCATCGAGTAGGAGAAATCTTCCGGCTTCGGCAGCACGGCGAGCAGCGCGCGCTTGGCCAGACGACCGTGACCGATTTCGCGACGCTTCGGCGTACCGACACGACCACATTCGCCGGTGGCGTACGGGGGCATGTTGTAGTGCAGCATGAAGCGGTCACGGTATTCGCCGGCCAGTGCGTCGATAATCTGCTCGTCGCGGTTGGTGCCGAGCGTGGCAACTGCCAGCGCCTGGGTTTCGCCACGGGTAAACAGGGCCGAACCGTGGGTACGCGGCAGAACGCCGGAACGCATGGTGATCGGACGCACGGTACGCGTGTCGCGACCGTCGATACGCGGGGCGCCGCTCAGGATGCGGCCGCGAACGATGGAAGCTTCGATTTCGTGGAACAGGTTGCCGACGGTATTTTCGTCCGGAGCACCCTCACCCTGGCACAAGGCAGCAATGGCTTCAGCACGAATGACCTTGACGGCCTGGCTGCGCGTTTGCTTGACGGTGATGTTGTAGGCCTCTTCAAGCTTGGCACCGACCAATGCGGTCAAGCTGGCGACCAGCGCTTCGTCCTTCGGTGCAGCCTCCCATTCCCATTCCGGCTTGCCGGCTTCTTCGACCAGTTCGTTGATGGCGTTGATCGCCTTCTGCATTTCGGTGTGACCGAAAACAACAGCGCCGAGCATGACTTCTTCGGACAGCTGGTCGGCTTCGGACTCAACCATCAGCACGGCAGCTTCAGTACCGGCGACGACGAGGTCGAGCTGGCTACCCTTGAGCTGGCTCAGGGTCGGGCACAGGACGTACTGGCCGTCGATGTAACCAACGCGGGCGGCACCGATCGGGCCGTTGAACGGCACGCCGGAGATGGCCAGGGCGGCGGAGGCGCCGATCAGGGCCGGGATATCGGAATCAATTTCCGGGTTCAGGGACATCACGGTGGCGATGACCTGAACTTCGTTGTAGAAGCCATCCGGGAACAGCGGGCGGATCGGGCGATCGATCAGGCGGCAGGTCAGCGTTTCCTTTTCGGAAGGACGGCCTTCGCGCTTGAAGAAACCACCGGGGATACGGCCGGCAGCGTAGGTTTTTTCCTGATAATCAACGGTCAGCGGGAAGAAATCCTGGCCCGGCTTGGCACTCTTGGCGGCCACAACGGTAACCAGAACGACAGTTTCTTCCATGGAAACGAGGACGGCACCGCCAGCCTGGCGGGCAACTTCACCGGTTTCGATGGTGACCTGATGGGCACCATAGGCGAAGGTTTTTTTCACGACATTAAACATATTTTCCTTTCACTCTCAACACAATAAACAACGATTTATCAACAACTTACAATAGACAACAACAAACAGGACTGCAAAAAAAGAAAAAAGCGGCCGGGAAAACTCCGGGCCGCTCTTTCGTGGCGTCGATCTCGCTTACTTGCGCAGACCGAGCTTGGTGATCAGGGTGCGGTAAGAATCGATGTTCTTGCCCTTGAGGTAATCCAGCAGCTTACGACGCTGATTGACCATGCGCAGCAGACCACGACGGGAGTGGTGATCCTTCTTGTGCTCTTTGAAGTGCGGGGTCAGATCGTTGATGCGAGCGGTCAGCAGTGCGACCTGGACTTCCGGAGAACCGGTATCGCCCTTGGCGCGCTGGAATTCGGCGACGACGCCGGCTTTGACTTCAGTAGTGAATGCCATTTCAAACTCTCTTTCATGAAAACGACGCCGCCCCGGTTTGATAGAGCCAGCGCCAGTGGATAAAATTTTCCGTTGGCGACGGAAAGCGTTGGATTATAGCAGCGAATCAGCAAGCTGAACCAGCCGTTTTGGCCATAATCGATCTCCTGATCCCGGTTCGCCGACACCAATCAGCATACCGTTCTCATAGACACGGATTTTGCCGCTCAAGCCGGCGGGCAAATCAACGGGATTTCCGTGGCGGAAACGCTGTGCCGCCTCCCCCTCGACGTTCAGGATCGGCAGCGTGTGCAAGAGCGCGTCGACTGGCTTCAACCGAGCCACGCGCCCAGCTTCGTCTAGCGCGTCGAGTTCGGTCAGGGTAACAGCCCCTTCCAGATCGAGATCGCCAACCCGCGTCCTGCGCAAGGCAGTCAGGTGCGCGCCGCAACCTAGCGCCGCGCCGATGTCGGCGGCCAGCACGCGAATGTAGGTACCCTTGCTGCAGGCCACCCGCAGCGTCAGGCTATCGCCAACGAAATCAAGCAGGTCGATGGCATGAATCGTCACCGCTCTCGCCTCGCGTTCCACCTCGATACCTTGGCGGGCCAGTTCGTAAAGCGGGCGGCCATTGCGCTTCAGGGCAGAATGCATCGGGGGAATCTGCTGAATATCGCCGGTGAACTGCGGCAGCAACTTCAAAATTGCCGCTTTTTCCGGGTTGACCGTGGAAGTTGCCGTCACCTTGCCTTCGGCGTCACCAGAGTCAGTAGTCACGCCAAGCTTGAGGGCGGCCTCGTAGGTTTTGTCGGCATCGAGCAGGTCAGCCGAGAACTTTGTCGCTTCGCCAAAACACAGCGGCAACAAGCCCGTCGCCAGCGGGTCGAGCGTGCCGGTATGGCCGCCCTTGGCCGCAGAAAACATACGGCGCGCCTTTTGCAGTGCGTCGTTCGACGTGAATCCGATGGGTTTGTCGAGCAAGAGCACACCATCGACCTGTTTCCAGGTCTTCTTGACTTGCATGGGGCGCTTAGTCTTCCGGCGTCAAATCGCTCAGCGCATTGGCCTGATCGATCAGCAACGACATGCTGGCACCGTGCTCGATGGAGTTGTCGTAAACAAAATGCAACTCGGGCAAAGTATGAATGTGAATGCGACGGCCCAACTCGCGCCGAAGGAAGCCGGAAGCCCGCTTGAGGCCACGCTCGATCTCTTCCAGATGTTCTGAATTGAGCGTTGCGTAAAACACCTTGGCATGGGCGTAATCCGGCGTCAGCTCGACAGCCGTCAGGCTGATCATGCCGACGCGCGGATCCTTCAACTCCGTCCGAATCAGATCGGCAAGGTCGCGGCGAACCTGCTCCGCGACCCGGTCACTACGCTGAAATCCTTTTTTCTTCATTACAGCGAGCGTGCAACTTCCTGGATTTCGTAAGCTTCGAGCTGGTCACCCACCTGAATGTCGTTATTGCCGCGCAGCGACAGACCGCATTCGAAGTTGGAACGCACTTCCTTGGCATCGTCCTTGAAACGCTTGAGCGAATCGAGCTCGCCGTCCCACTGAACCACGTGGTTGCGCAGAAGACGGACACGAGAATTGCGCTTGATGAAGCCTTCCAGCACGTAACAGCCAGCGATGGCACCAACCTTGGAAACCTGGAAGACCTGACGGATTTCCACCATACCGGTGATCTGTTCGCGCTTCTCCGGAGACAACATGCCAGACAGTGCCGATTTGACTTCGTCGACCGCATCGTAAATCACGTTGTAGTAACGGATGTCGACGCCAAAGTTTTCAGCCAGCTTGCGCGAACCCGCATCAGCCCGGATATTGAAGCCAATGATGACGGCTCCCGAGGCCTGCGCCAGATTGACGTCGGATTCGCTGATCGCACCGACGGCACCATGGATAATCTGAACACGGACTTCCTCGTTGGAAAGCTTGGACAGTGTCTGCACCAGCGCTTCCTGCGAACCTTGGACGTCGGCTTTGACGATCAGCGGCAAGGTCTTGACCTCGCCCTCTTCCATCTGCTGGAACATATTTTCTAGCTTGGCCGCCTGTTGCTTGGCCAGCTTGACGTCGCGGAACTTGCCTTGACGGAACAAGGCGATTTCACGCGCCTTCTTCTCGTCGGTCAGCACGATTGCCTCTTCGCCAGCGGCCGGCACGTCGGACAGACCGAGAATTTCGACCGGAATGGACGGGCCTGCCTCGTTGATCGGCTTACCGTTCTCGTCAAGCATGGCACGAACGCGACCAAACACTTGACCGGCCAACACGACATCGCCGCGCTTGAGCGTACCGGACTGAACAAGCATGGTCGCCACGGCACCGCGCCCCTTGTCGAGGCGTGCTTCGATGATCAAACCCTTGGCCGGCGCATCCTTCTGCGCCGTCAGTTCAAGTACTTCTGCCTGCAACAGAACCTGCTCAAGCAGTTCGTCGATGCCGGTACCCTTCTTGGCTGACACCGGGCAGAACGGCGAATCGCCGCCGTACTCTTCCGGAATCACACCTTCCGCCACCAGTTCCTGCTTGACGCGATCCGGATTGGAATCCGGCTTGTCGATCTTGTTGACCGCAACCACCAGCGGCACACCGGCCGCCTTGGCGTGGTGGATCGCTTCCTTGGTCTGCGGCATCACGCCATCGTCGGCTGCGACGACCAGAATGACGATGTCGGTCGCCTTCGCACCGCGAGCACGCATGGCCGTAAAGGCTTCGTGACCGGGGGTGTCGAGGAAGGTGATCATGCCGCGATCAGTTTCGACGTGGTAAGCACCGATGTGCTGGGTGATGCCACCGGCTTCGCCAGCAGCCACCTTGGCGCGGCGAATGTGGTCGAGCAGTGAGGTCTTGCCGTGGTCGACGTGACCCATCACGGTGACCACCGGAGCACGCGGCTCGAGTGGCACATCCTTATGTTCGGCCGACTCTTCAAGGAAGGCATCAGGATCGTCCAGCTTGGCGGCAAGCGCCTTGTGACCCATTTCCTCGACCACGATCATGGCCGTTTCCTGATCCAGAACCTGGTTGATGGTAACCATCGAACCCATCTTCATCATGACCTTGATAATTTCAACAGCCTTGATGGCCATTTTGTGCGCCAGATCGGACACCGAAATGGTTTCCGGGATATGAACTTCACGAACGACCTGCTCGGTCGGTGCCTGGAAGCTACCCTGGCCATCATCGTCCTTGTGCGAACGCTTGTGACCACCACGGCCGCTCTTCCAGGAGTTGCCGATATCGGAGCCGCGGGTCTTGATACCACCCTTTTTCTTGCCATCATCGGCTGGACGACCCTTGTCGCCCTTTTTGCCTACTGCATCCGGCTTCTTGTGCAAAGTACCTTTGTCTGCAGGGGCCGGAGCAGCGCCTTCACCTGACTTGGCGGCAGCAGCAGCCTGTTGCCTCGCCAACTCGGCAACCTTGGCTGCAGCTGAAGCGGCTTCTGCCTGCTGACGCATACGAACCAATTCAGCTTCCCTGGCCTGCTTTTCGCGAAGTTCGCGCTCTTGAATTTCGCGCAGTGTCGTATAACGGCGAGACTCAACCTCGCGAGCCTTCAACTCTTTTGCGCCAATAATTGCGGCACGATCATGAATGATCGGGCCAGTCTTTTCGGGAGGCGCTTCAACCGGCGGCTGTGGTGACTGCTCAACAACCGGCTCGACCGGTGCCGCCACCACTTCAGGCTCAGGAATGATTTCGACAACTGGCTCAGGAATCGGCTCCGGCTCAGGAACAACCTCAACAACCGGCAACTCGACCTCAATCTCTTCGCCCGGCGCCTCAAGCTCGACTTCCGGCATATGTTCGCCGACTTCACGCTTGACCAAAACACGCTTTTTACGCACCTCGACCTGAACGGTCCTGGCGCGGCCATGAGAATCAGTGGCCTTGATTTCCGACGTTTGTTTGCGGGTCAGGGTAATTTTGGCCTGTGATTCGTCACCATGCGCGCGGCGCAGGTAATCGAGCAGTTTGGCCTTGTCTTGGTCGGTCAGTGCGTCGTTGGAGCCCCCTTTGCCAACGCCGGCCTTACCCAATTGCTCGAGCAGGGCCACGACGGGCATTTTGAGTTCAACGGCAAATTGTGAAACTGTTGTTGCGGACATACTTTCCTACCTCCCGCTCACTCGAACCAGTGAGCCCGTGCCTTCAGAATAAGTTCCTTGGCACGCTCGTCGTCGATGCCGGTCATTTCGGTCAATTCATCCACCGCCAGTTCCGCGAGATCATCGCGGGTCTTGACGTTGTGACTAGCCAGTTTAGCGGCCAGCTCCTTGCTCATTCCCTCAAGACCCATCAGGTCTTCAGAAACGTTTTCCAACTGCTCTTCGGTCGCGATGGCTTCCGTCAGCAAAATATTCCGGGCGCGGTTACGCAGTTCATTGACGATTCCTTCGTCAAGGCCGTCGATTTCCAGCATCTCGGCGAGCGGCACATAGGCCACTTCCTCAAGCGAGGAGAAACCCTCTTCGATCAGCAAATCAGCCAGCTCTTCATCGATATCAAGCTTTTCCATGAAGGTAACGCGGGTCACGGCGTACTCAGCCTCGGACCGCTTCGCTGACTCATCCTGAGTCATCAGATTGATGGTCCAACCAGTGAGTTCAGAAGCAAGGCGCACATTCTGTCCATTGCGACCAATGGCGATAGCGAGGTTATCCTCGTCGACCACCACGTCCATGGCGTGTTTTTCTTCATCAACAACGATCGAAGAGACTTCAGCTGGCGACAGCGCGCCAATGACGAATTGAGCCGGATCAGCCGACCACAGGACGATGTCAATATTCTCGCCACCGATTTCGTTGCGAACCGCTGTAACTCGGGAACCACGCAGGCCGACACAGGTACCGATCGGATCGACACGCGGGTCGTTGGACTTGACGGCGATCTTCGCACGCAGACCGGGATCACGGGCACAGGCCTTCAATTCCATCAGACCATCGGAGATTTCCGGCACTTCCATGTCGAAAAGTTTGACAACAAAATCAGGGGCAGTGCGTGACAGAACAATTTGCGGACCACGCGCATTGCGGTCAATGCGCAGCAAGTAGGCACGAATGCGATCGCCGACACGGAGATTCTCTTTGGGGATCATCTGATCACGGGGCAACATAGCCTCGATCTTGCCAGCTTCGACTATGGCGTTTCCGCGCTCCATGCGCTTGATGGTACCGGAGACGACATGTTCCTTGCGATCAAGAAAATCAGCCAGAATCTGCTCACGCTCGGCATCGCGAATTTTTTGCAGGATGACCTGCTTGGCGGCCTGCGCGCCGATGCGACCAAAATCGACCGGCTCGATCGTTTCTTCCAGGGTATCCCCGGACTCGATCTCGGGATCATCCTTCTGGGCCTCGGAGAGAGGGATTTCCAGATACTCGTTGACGTATTCATTATCCGGCACGACTTGCCAGCGACGAAAGGACTCGAAGTTACCCGTAGTGCGATCAACCGAGACACGGACTTCCGCCTCGTCATGGATACGTTTCTTGGTCGCCGAAGCAAGCGCAAGCTCAAGGGCACCAAAAACGATCTCCTTGGATACGTTTTTCTCTCGGGCCAATGCATCAACCAGCAGTAACAATTCACGGCTCATGGGCTAAAACCTCCTAGTCCTTCAGTCGAAACGAGGCACCAGACGTGCCTTCTCGATATTATTGAATTCCAGTTCCACATCATCTTTTTCCAGACGAAGGCCAACTTTTCCATCCTTGCAACCCAGGAGTTCACCCTGAAAATTGCGGCGGCCGCCATGCGGAATACGCAACTTGATCTGAATACCCTGACCGGCAAAACGCTCGAAATCTTCGACCTTCTTGACGACACGATCCAGACCCGGCGAGGATATTTCCAGACGATCGAAATCAAAATTTTCGACCTCGAAAATGCGGGTCAATTGATTGGAGACCTTGGCACAATCCTCAACGTCGATCCCCGTGTCGCGCCCCGGAGCGTCAATGAAGACGCGAATCGTCCGGCCACGAGGCGACATCTCGACATCAACGAGCTCATAACCCAGACCGACAACAGTCGTTTCAAGCAGTGCGTTTAAATCCATAGCCACAAATAAAAAATGGGCGAAACGCCCACCTCAATAAAAAAAGATACCCGCCAAAAACGACGGGGGGAACAAACCCGTGAATTATAACGGATTTATTCCCCCCGGTAAATCGCTTTACGTGGTTTCGGCAGCTTTTCGCTGGCTTTGCGGCATGCTTTCGAGCTCTCGCATCAAGGTCTTGATTTCTGCCTCTTTCAACTCACGCGCCATACCTCGTTTCAATTGCGGCGGCAGGACGAAGGGACCGTAGCGAACACGGATCAGGCGACTGACCGTACACCCAACCGCCTCGAACATGCGACGCACTTCGCGGTTGCGGCCTTCGAAAATCGTCACGCGATACCAGTGGTTGGCGCCTTCGCCGCCGCCGTCGTGCAATGTTCCGAAATTGGCGCGACCATCTTCCAGTTCGACGCCGTGGAGTAGTTGCTGCTGTGCTTCCAGCGTCAGCTCACCCAGCACGCGCACGGCGTATTCGCGAACCAGCTCGGAGCTGGGGTGCATCAGTTTGTTGGCCAGATCGCCGGAGGTCGTGAAGATGAGCAGGCCGGAGGTGTTGAAGTCAAGACGCCCGACGTTGATCCAGCGACCGCCACGCATGCGGGGCAGCGCCGCGAAGACCGACGGACGGCCATCCGGATCGTCGCGCGAGACGATTTCGCCTTCCGGCTTGTGGTACATCAGGACGCGCGGAGGGCGCGAACTGCCGGTGAAGCGGATATTGATCAGCCGGCCGCCGATCTTGACCTTGTCGGTCGGCACGACAGACTGACCAATGGTCGCTACGACGCCATTGACGCTGACCTTGCCGGCGGTAATCCACTCTTCCATTTCGCGGCGGGAGCCAACGCCGGCCTGAGCCAAAATCTTTTGCAGCCTTTCCGGCTTGGCCTCGACGACGAGCTTCCCGCTGCGGGCGACGGTGCCACGGCTGGCCCGACCGGTAGCCGGCAAAGGGGCCCGGCGGCGCGACTTTGGTGCCTCGACGATTTCTGCTGCCTCGGGCGCCTCGTCGTGCGCATTGCGTGACTTTCGGCCACGCGCGGGCGCATTCCCACGGTCAACCGGAAATTCCGGCTTATTTTGAAATCCGCCCGGCTTGCCGGGTGAACGAAGAGGTGAGCGTTTATTGGTTTTCATGGTTCAGCTCCAGTGTCTGGGCGATTTGTTCGAGCGGCGGCAATTCGCTGACGCTACGCAAACCCAGATCATCGAGAAATTGCTTGGTGGTGGCAAACAGGGCCGGACGGCCGGGGGTTTCGCGGTGGCCGACAACGTCGATCCAGCCGCGCTCTTCAAGTGTTTTGACAACATTGGTATTGACCGCAACGCCGCGGATTTCCTCGATGTCGCCGCGCGTCACTGGCTGGCGATAGGCGATGATGGCCAGGGTTTCAAGTACGGCACGCGAGTACTTGGGCGGGCGCTCCGGGTTCAGGCGTTCCAGATACGGCAGATATTCGGCCCGCGTCCGGAAGCGCCAGCCGGAGGCAAGCTGGATCAGCTCGACCGGCCGCTCGGCCCATTCCTCGCGCAGCTCGTCGAGCAGCTTGCGCAGGGTCTCGGTCGACAGTTCCTCGTCGAACATCTTTTTCATTTCGCTCGGGGACATCGGCTCGCGGGCAGCGAGCAGCGCTGCCTCAAGCACTCTCTTGACCTGGCTCGGTTCCACCTTGATGCACTCGGACGTAAATGGGTTGAAAGGCTTCGGTCTGGGTGATTTCAATGAGCTTTTCGCGACCCAGTTCAAGCATGGCGATGAAATGGACGACCAGTCCCGGCACGCCCATTTCCGGATCGAAAAGATGCTCGAACTGGACGAATCCGCCCCTCGCCTGCAAGGCGCGCAGGATGATGCCCATGTGCTCGCGCACCGACAATTCCTCGCGCCCGATTTTGTGATGCCGCTTCAGGTTGGCCTGACGAACGACCGCCATCCAGGCGTCTTTCAGATCGCTGACCGAGACTTCCGGCAGTCGAACCAGCAGCGATTTTTCGACCAGCGTCTCGACCCAGAAAAACTCGCGCTCGGCCTGCGGCATCGCATTCAGATTCTGGCCGGCGAGCTTCATCTGCTCGTACTCCATGAGCCGGCGCACCAGCTCGGCGCGCGGATCTTCGGCTTCATCGCCCTCGCCCAGCTTGGGCCGTGGCAGCAACATGCGCGACTTGATCTCAATCAGCATCGCCGCCATCACGAGATAATCGGCCGCCAATTCCAGATTGCTCGCCCGCATCGCCTCGACGTAATCGAGATACTGCCGGGTCAGCGGCGCCATCGGGATATCGAGGATGTCGATATTGGCGCGGCGGATCATGTAGAGCAAAAGGTCGAGCGGTCCTTCAAAAGCGTCGAGCATCACCGCCAGCGCATCAGGCGGGATATAGAGATCGAGCGGCAACTGCTCGAGCGGCTGCCCGTACACACGGGCTACCGGTTCGACTTCGCCTACCGGCGGTGCCTCGAGAAGTTCGCTCATGCGTTCAGGATGCCGCGGCGCGGCCCTTGGCCTTGAAATGCAGATGCAGGTTGCGGAAATAGATGATCAGGCCGAGCCCCTGCCCGAAGATGAAGACTGGGTCATTGCGATGCACGGCATAGATGGTCAACACCACGCCGCCCAGGATGCTGAAATACCAGAAGGCGACTGGTACCACGACCTGCTTGGCCTTTTCGCTTGACCACCACTGCACGACAAAGCGCATCATGAACAGGCCCTGGCCGCCAAAGCCAATGCCGATCCAGATCAGGGTTTCCCAGTCTTGGGCGAAAAACTGCGCGAACATCAGTTGTATTCCAGCCCCATCGATTCGCGGACATCGCGCATCGTTTCGCGCGCATATTCACGCGCCTTCTCGCAGCCGTCGGCAATGATGTTCTTGACCAGCGTCGGATCGTCGAGATAGACCTGAGCGCGTTCGCGCATCGGTGCCTGCTCCCTCAGGATGCCGTCGATCACCGGCTGTTTGCATTCGATACAACCAATGCCGGCGGTACGACAGCCCTGTTGCACCCATTCCTTGCAAGCATCGTTCGAATAGACCAGATGCAATTGCCAGACCGGACATTTGGCCGGATCACCCGGATCGGTGCGACGCGCCCGCGCCGGATCGGTCGGCATGCTTTTGACCTTCTTGGCCACCGACTCCTCGGATTCCCGCATGGTGATCGTGTTGTTGTAAGACTTGGACATTTTCTGGCCATCCAGCCCTGGCATCTTGGATGCCTCGGTCAACAGGTAACCTGGCTCGACCAGAATCATCTTGCCTGTGCCCTCAAGGTAGCCAAACAAACGCTCACGGTCGGCCATCGACAAATGCTGAACTTCATCAAGCACCGCCTTGGCCTGCTCGATGGCTTCGCGGTCGCCGTTCTGCTGGAAGCGGGTACGCATCTCTTCGTAGAGGCGCGCCTTCTTGCTGCCCAGCTTCTTGACCGCTTCACGCGCCTTGTCCTCGAAGCCTGGTTCGCGGCCGTACATGTGGTTGAAACGACGAGCCAGTTCGCGCGTGAATTCGACGTGCGGAATCTGGTCTTCGCCGACCGGCACCTTGTCGGCGCGGTAGATCAGGATGTCGGCACTCATCAGCAGCGGATAACCAAGGAAGCCGTAGGTCGTCAGATCCTTGCCGGCCAGCTTTTCCTGCTGATCCTTGTAGGTTGGCACGCGCTCCAGCCAACTGAGCGGGGTCATCATCGACATCAGCAGGTGCAGTTCTGCATGCTCGGGCACACGGGACTGAACGAACAAGGTCGCCTGGTTCGGATCGACACCAGCCGCCAACCAGTCCACGACCATGTCCATCGAGGCTTTTTCGATCCCCTGCGGGTTGTCGTATTGCGTCGTCAACGCATGCCAGTCGGCCACGAAGAACAGGCAGGGGTACTCGTGCTGGAGTTCGATCCAGTTTTTGAGAACGCCGTGATAATGGCCAAGATGCAGCGACCCGGTCGGGCGCATGCCGGAGAGAACACGTTCTGCGTACATATTTATTTAGTAGAGACCAAAAATGAGTTCGATAGCCCAAGTCGACAAATTGACCAACGGATTCATGACTGCGCCGAGAATACCGGTGAACAACAAGAGCAGCAAAATGGGAAAGCCCCAGCGCTCAAGTTGGGCAAATTTATAGGCCATCGCGTGCGGCAACAGGCTGACAGCAATACGCCCACCATCGAGCGGTGGCAGCGGAATCAAATTGAGCACCATGAGCACGCAGTTGATCTGGATGCCCATTTCGGCCATACGCGCCAGCGGTGTGCTGAAAAACTGCGGCAACAGCCATGAAAGCTTGAAAGCCAGCGCCCAGGCGCAGGCCATCAGCAGATTGGCCCCCGGCCCGGCGGCTGCCACCCAGAACATGTCTTTCTTGGGATTGCGCAGGCGGCTGAAATCGACCGGCACCGGCTTGGCGTAGCCAAACAGAAAATTGCCGCCGGAAAAAAGAAGAATGGAAAGAGGAATCAGGATGGTGCCAACCGGATCGATGTGGCGCAACGGATTCAGGCTGATCCGGCCAAGCTGCCAAGCTGTCGGGTCGCCAAAGTGACGCGCGGCGTAGCCGTGGGCTGCCTCATGCAGCGTGATGGCGAAAACCAGTGGCAGGGCGAGAATGGCGATCGCCTGGACGATTGCGTTGATATCCATCATCAGCTCAGCCCGAAAGGTTCCAGCGAACCGCGCCCGGCCCGGATCAATTCGGGGACAGAACCGGTCAGGTCGATGATGCTCGTGGGTTCCGTCCCGCACTGACCACCATCAAGAATGAGTTCCAGATGATCTTCAAGGCGATCCTGGATTTCCCAGCCCTCGGTCAGCGGAAACTCTTCGCCGGGCAATTGCAGTGTAGTCGTCAGCAGCGGCTCGTT
Source organism: uncultured Rhodocyclaceae bacterium (assembly GCA_907163225.1). Classification (GTDB taxonomy): domain Bacteria; phylum Pseudomonadota; class Gammaproteobacteria; order Burkholderiales; family Rhodocyclaceae; genus Azonexus. The sequence continues at coordinate 877,307 of OU015322.1, forward strand.
CAGCTCCTCCAGCAAAGCCAGCGCCACCGGGTGATCCGGAACGCGCAGGCCAATGGTCTTGCGCTTGGGATGCATGACCCGGCGCGGCAATTCCTTGGAGCCTTCGAGAATGAAGGTATAGCTTCCCGGTGTCGTTGCCTTGAGCAACCTGTATTGGGCGTTGTCGACGCGGGCAAAATGGGCGATCTCCGAAAGGTCGCGAACCATCAAGGTCAGGTGGTGGCGTTCGTCGATCTGGCGGATCTGGCGAATGCGATCCAGTGCCTCCCGGTCGCCCAGGTGGCAACCCAGCGCGTAGCAGGAATCCGTCGGAAACGCAACGATGGCGCCATTGCGAATGAATTCTGCAGCCTGAGCGAGCAAGCGTTGCTGCGGCGATTCCGGGTGAATATTGACAACGCGCGCCATGACTAAACCACCAGGCGCCAGACCGGCTTCAGGTCTTCCGGTAACGGCGGCGCCCTGCCGAGATCAACGTAGCTCTCTTCAGGTCCGTGAAAGTCGGAGCCACGCGAGGCGTGAAATTCGTAGTGCCGAGCCAGCCGGGCAAAATGCAGGATGTGATCTGGCGAATGGCTGCCACAACTAACTTCGATCCCTCTCCCGCCAAGATCTTTGAAATCATCCAGAAAATGGCGCATGTCAGCACCGGACATCTTGTAGCGCCCCGGGTGCGCTACGACCGCCACACCACCAGCGCCGTTGATCCAGTTGACCGCAGTTTCCAGTGATATCCAGCGATGATCGACGTATCCTGGCTTGCCTGGTGTCAGGTAATGCTGAAAAACCCCCGGCACATCACGGGCAATACCGATGGACACCAGATAGCGGGCGAAGTGGGCTCGCGAGATCAAGCTGGGGTTGGTGACAAAACACAAGGCGCCTTCATAGACACCCGGGATGCCGATAGCTGCCAACGCATCGCCCATGCGTTTGGCGCGGTCGACGCGACCACGGCGCAAATCTTCAAGGCCGCTGGTCAATGCCGAATCGTTGGCGGCAAATCCGAGGCCAACAACATGAATCGGCACACCGCGCCATTCGATGGAAATTTCGACGCCATTGACGAAGCGCATACCGACTTCTTCCGCCGTTGCCCGGGCCTCGGAGAGACCGCCGAGGTCATCATGGTCGGTCAGCGCCCAGAGATCGACCCCGTTACCGGCGGCGCGCCGAGCTACCACCTGAGGCGGCAAAAAACCGTCGGAAACGATGGAGTGGCAATGAAAATCGAAATTGGCTGGCGTCACGGGTAAGCAATTGAAGGCAAACGAAGAGTTTAGCACGAACGAGGCCATGCTCCGGCCTCCCTTGTGCAGTGCAGCAGGTTGATAAGACCGATGCATCCCGTTATAGTGCCTCCCGTTCCGTGGGAGAGCGCAGATTCAGTCTGCCGCCGAAGGCGCAATTTCACCCGAAAACGCTCAGGCAAAAGGACCGCGGAACGCAGGTGCAATGTAGCTGTTGCACCAAAAACTCTGGAGAGCGGCGTTTACAGCGCCCACCGATGGGGCAAATCTCTCAGGTATCGAGGACAGAGGGGTGAAACGCAAGATCCGATCTTTCGTTTCACCCCTTTTTCGTTTCCAGAAATGGCATTGATAAATGCCTGTAAAGGACTGATATGCTGAAGAAAACAGTTTTGAATGCCGCTCACCGCGCGATGAATGCCCGGATGGTCGATTTCGGTGGTTGGGATATGCCGGTGAACTACGGTTCGCAGATCGAGGAGCACAACGCGGTCCGCAACAACTGCGGCATGTTCGACGTTTCGCACATGTGCCCGGTTGATGTTGTCGGCGCCGATTGCCGCGCTTTCCTCTCCCGCCTCGTTGCCAACGATGTCGCGAAACTCAAGGTTTCCGGCAAGGCGCTCTACGCTGCCATGCTCAACGACGCCGGCGGCGTCATCGACGACCTGATCATCTATTTCCTGACCGAAACGCGCTTCCGCATCGTCGTCAATGCCGGAACGGCCGAGAAGGATCTGGCCTGGATGCAGGCCAAGGCGGCTGAATGGAAACTGGATGTGACCATCACCCAACGCCGCGACGGTGCCAACAACCTCGGCATCATCGCCGTGCAGGGCCCGAATGCCCGCGCCAAGGTCTGGGAAGTGCTGCCCCAGGCCAAGGCTGCGACCGAAGGTCTGAAGGCTTTCTTTGCTGCTGAAGTCGACCAGTATTTCATCGCCAGCACCGGCTACACCGGTGAGGACGGCTACGAAATAATGCTGCCAGCCGGCGAAGCCGAAGCCATGTGGAACAAGCTCAATGCCGCCGGCGTCGCCCCTTGCGGCCTCGGCGCCCGCGACACGCTGCGCCTCGAAGCCGGCATGAATCTCTACGGTCAGGACATGGACGAGACGGTTTCGCCGCTCGACGCCGGTCTGGCCTGGACGGTTTCGCTCAACACGGACCGCGATTTTGTCGGAAAATCCGCGTTGACCGCAGCAGGCCAGCAGAAACAGTTCCTCGGCCTGATCCTGCTCGACAAGGGCGTGCTGCGTGGCCACCAAAAGGTGATGACCGCGCACGGTAATGGTGAAATCACCTCCGGCAGCTTCTCGCCGACGCTCCAGCAGTCCATCGCCCTCGCCCGCCTGCCGCTCGGCGTGCAGGTCGGCGACGAAGTCGAAGTCGATATTCGTGGCAAGGCGCTCAAGGCCAAGGTCACCAAACCCGTATTCGCCCGCAACGGCAAAGCAGTTCAGTAAATTCAACCCATTCAGGAGAAAACCATGTCCAACGTCCTCGCCAACCTCAAGTACGCCGCCTCCCACGAATGGATGCTGCTCAACGCTGACGGCTCCGTCACCGTCGGCATTACCGACCACGCCCAGGAAGCCCTCGGCGACCTCGTTTTCGTCGAACTGCCGGAAGTCGGCGCCCATTACGCTGCCGAGAAGGAAATCGCCGTCGTTGAATCCGTCAAGGCTGCTGCCGACGTCTACGCCCCGATCGCCGGTACCGTCACCGAAGTCAATCAGGCTGCTGCCGATGCACCGGAATCGGTCAATCAGGACGCCTACGCTGCCTGGCTGTTCAAGATGACCCCGGACAACGTCGCCGACCTCGACAAGATGCTTGACGCCGCCGCCTACCAGGCCGTCGCTGACGCCGCCTAAGCTAGGACAGCCCATGCCGCTCAATCAACCGCTCTCCGCTCTGGAGCAGCACGACGAGTTCATCGGTCGCCACATCGGCCCGTGCTCGACGGAAATCGCCGCCATGCTCGCCGCCATCGGTGCCAACAGCCTGGAACAGCTCATCGACCAGACCGTTCCCGCCGCCATCCGCCTGCCGGCCGACCTGCCACTGCCGCCCCCGCGTCGCGAACATGAAGCGCTGGCCGACCTCAAGGCCATCGCCAGCAAGAATGTCGTCAACAAGTCCTGCATCGGCATGGGCTATTACGACACCCTGACGCCCAAGGTCATCCTGCGCAACGTCATGGAAAACCCGGGCTGGTACACCGCCTACACGCCCTACCAGGCCGAAATCGCCCAGGGCCGCCTGGAAGCGCTAATGAATTTCCAGCAGATGGTCGTTGATTTGACCGGCCTCGAAATCGCCAACGCCTCGCTGCTCGACGAAGCCACGGCCGCTGCCGAAGCGATGACCATGGCGCGCCGCGTTTCCAAGTCGAAATCCAACCGTTTCCTGGTCGATGCCAACTGCTTCCCGCAGACCATCGACGTGGTCAAGACCCGCGCCGGCTATTTTGGCTTTGAACTGGTCATTGCTGCGGTCAACCCGGAAAATGCTGCAAAAATCGAAAGTGAAGATTTCTTCGGCGCCCTGCTCCAGTACCCGGGCGACAACGGCGAAGTCCGCGACCTAACCGCCACCATCGCCGGCCTCAAGGCCAAGGGCACGACGGTTGCTGTCGCCTCCGACCTGATGGCGCTGGTTCTGCTCAAGTCACCCGGCGCCATGGGCGCTGACATCGCCCTCGGTTCCAGCCAGCGCTTCGGCATCCCGATGGGCTTCGGTGGCCCGCATGCCGCCTTCTTCGCCACCCGCGAAGCCTTCGTCCGCTCGATGCCGGGCCGCATCATCGGCCTGTCCAAGGATGCCCGCGGCAAGACGGCTTACCGCATGGCGCTGCAAACCCGCGAGCAGCACATCCGCCGCGAGAAAGCCAACTCCAACATCTGCACCTCGCAGGTTCTGCTCGCCAACATGGCCGGCATGTACGCCGTCTATCACGGCGCCGAGGGACTGCGCACCATCGCCGGCCGCATCCACCGCCTAACTGCCATTCTGGCTGAAGGCCTCAAGCGCGCCGGTGTCACCCTGCTGACCAAGCAGTTCTATGACACCGTGCACCTCGACCTGGGTGCCCGCGCCGAAACGGTCTATCACGACACCCTCGCCGCCGGTTACAACCTGCGCCGCGTCGCGGCCGGAGTGCTCGGCATTTCCTTCGACGAAACCACGACGCGCGATGACGTGACCACGCTGTTCAAGCTGATCGCAGAAGTCACACTCGATATCGAAGCCATAGACGCACAGGTTGCCGCCGCTGATGCCGCGTTGCCTGCCGAGCTGATCCGCAGCGACGCCGTCCTCCAGCACCCGGTGTTCAACACGCACCACACCGAGCACGAGATGCTGCGCTACCTGAAATCGCTGCAAAACAAGGATCTGGCACTCGACCACTCGATGATTTCGCTCGGTTCATGCACTATGAAGCTGAACGCGACGAGCGAGATGATTCCGGTTACCTGGCCTGAATTCGGCGGCATGCACCCCTTCGCCCCGCGCGATCAGTCCGTCGGCTATCTGGAAATGATCGCCGGCCTGACCGATTGGCTGAAGACAGTCACCGGTTTCGACGCCATCTGCATGCAGCCGAACTCCGGTGCACAGGGCGAATACGCCGGCCTGGTCGCCATTGCCCGTTACCACACCAGCCGTGGTGACAGCCATCGCGACATCTGCCTGATCCCCAAGTCGGCCCACGGCACCAACCCGGCGACGGCACAAATGGCCAACATGAAGGTCGTTGTCGTCGATTGCGACGAGAACGGTAACGTCGATGTCGCCGACCTCAAGGCCAAGGCCGAAGAGCACAAGGACGACCTGGCCTGCCTGATGATCACCTACCCGTCCACGCACGGCGTGTTCGAGGAAGCGGTCCGCGAGATCTGCGCCATCGTCCATGCCAACGGCGGCCAGGTGTACATGGATGGCGCCAACCTCAACGCCCAGGTCGGCCTGACCTCGCCCGGCTTCATCGGTGCCGACGTCAGCCACATGAACCTGCACAAGACCTTCGCCATCCCGCACGGCGGCGGCGGACCGGGCATGGGGCCGATCGGCCTCAAGGCGCACCTGGCGCCATTCATGGCCGACCACGCCGTTCAGCCGACCGGTGATGCCAACCGCGTCAACGCCGGCCAGGGCGCGGTCTCCGCCGCCCCGTTCGGCTCGGCCTCGATCCTGACCATCTCCTGGATGTATCTGGCGATGTTGGGCGGCGAAGGCGTCAAGAAGGCGACGCAAGTTGCCATCCTGAACGCCAACTACGTCGCGCAAAAGCTGACTGCGCACTACCCGGTGCTCTACGTCGGCAAGAACGGCCGCGTCGCCCACGAGTGCATCCTCGACATCCGTCCGATCAAGGCCGCCACCGGCATCGCCGAGATCGACATCGCCAAGCGCCTGATGGACTACGGTTTCCATGCGCCGACGGTCTCCTTCCCGGTCGCCGGCACGATCATGGTCGAGCCGACGGAGTCCGAATCGATGGCTGAACTGGATCGCTTCATCGCAGCCATGATCAGCATCCGCGAGGAAATCCGCCAGATCGAAAATGGCGTGTGGACAGCCGACAACAACCCGCTGAAGAATGCCCCGCATTCGCAGGCGGACGTCATCGATGCCGACTGGAAACACCCCTACAGCCGCGAACAGGCCGTCTTCCCGCTGCCCTGGGTGGCTGCCAACAAGTTCTGGCCGAGCGTCAATCGCATCGACGATGTGTACGGCGACCGCAACCTGAACTGCGCCTGCCCGCCGATGGAAGCGTACGCCGACTGATGACCGTCGATCTCTCTGCCATCGCCAAGTGGCCCAACGTCCCCGCCTGTTACGACTGGCTGTCGCTCGACCGGCGGGGTGACTGGCGATTGCAGGGAGAACGCGTCACCCATCACGGCTTCATTGCCCTGCTCAACCGGCAATACGGGGTCGATGACCGCGGTTGCTGGTTCGTGCAGAACGGCCCGCAACGGGTATTCGTTGCGCTGGCCTACACCCCGTGGATATTCCGGCGCGAAGGCGAGTCCTTCGTCAGCCATACCGGCGAACCAGCCGGTGACATCAAGGCCGTCTACCTCGATGAAGAAGGCAGCATCCTGGTCGAAACCACGCTCGGCATCGGCCTGCTCGATGACCGCGATTTGCCCGCCTTTCTCGACCAATGCCGCCAAAGCGGGAATGCTACGGTCAACGAGGAAAACTGGCTAAAAACGATGTCCGGCGAAGCCGTGGCCGATATTCACTGGAGCCAGTTCCCGGTGCAACCCATTCATCGAAACGACGTCGCCGGGCGTTTCAATTTCCAGCCAAATCCGCGCCCCTGAGGGCAATGCTTTCAAACCACAAACAGCGGATCAAATCGTCTTCGTTCTGTTTCCGAGCGGCATTTGCTACTCTCAAACCCAGCGGCAAAAAATTTGGGCGTGCAGGCCACAACTTGATCAACCCTTTGCCACACACATTTTAGGTATTTGCAATCAAGAATAGCCCCATGACCTACGCTTGTATCTTTCAGTCTGGCAACAGCCGAGCCATTCGTCTGCCCAAGGAACTCCACCCGGAAATCGGGCAACTCGATATTCTTCGGCGCGCCGATGGATGGATTCTGGGCAAAAATATTCAGCAGGAATTCGTTCGCGTGCCCGGCTTGCAGGTCGAAAATCGGGTAAGCGCAAATGACTGAAAGCCGCTTGGTTGCGGAACTTGCCGAAATCGCCGCCGCCGACCTGACCCGCCGCCGCCGCGTACTCCAGTCCCCCTGTGGCCGGATTGCCACGGTCGACGGGAAAAATCTGCTCAATTTCGCCAGCAACGACTACCTCGGGCTGGCCGGCAATGCCGAGATCGCCCGGGTGCTGGCCGATGGCGCGCTGCAATGGGGCGCCGGTGCCGGTGCCTCGCATCTGGTCAGCGGCCACCTCGCGCCGCATGACGCGCTGGAAAACGAAATCGCCGCCTTCACCGGCTTCCCACGCGCGCTCACCTTCTCCACAGGCTACCTGGCCAATCTCGCCGTCACGCCCACGCTGGCCGGGCGCGGCGATGCCGTCTTTGCCGACAAGCTCAACCACGCCTCGCTGATCGATGCCATGCAACTGGCCAAGGCGAACGGCGCCGACGTCCAGCGCTACCCGCACAACGATGTTGCGGCGCTGGAAAAGATGCTCGCCGCCAGCACGGCCGCCCACAAGATCATCGTCACCGACGCCGTGTTCAGCATGGATGGCGACCTCGCGCCGCTGCCGCTGATCTTCGCGCTGGCCGAACGTTACAACGCCTGGCTGGTGATCGACGACGCGCACGGCTTCGGCGTGCTCGGCCGGCACGGTAAAGGCGCTCTGGCCCACTTCAACCTGCCCGCCTCGCCGCGCATTTTGCTGATGGGCACGCTGGGCAAGGCGGCTGGCGTCGGTGGTGCCTTCGTCGCCGGCTCGGAAACGGCCATCGAATACCTGCTGCAAAAAGGCCGCGCCTACATTTTCACCACCGCCCAGCCGCCGGCCATCGCCTGCGCGCTGAGCAAGAGCCTGCAACTGATCCAGAACGGTGACGCCCTGCGCGCCAACCTGATGGCCCGCATCGCTCAGTTGCGCGACGATTTGGCCGGCCTGCCGCTGAAATTGCTGCCCTCGCTGACCGCCATCCAGCCGCTGATCGTCGGCGCCAACGAGGCTGCCGTCGCCCTGTCAAAAGCCCTGTGGGAACGCGGCCTGTGGGTGCCGGCCATCCGCCCGCCGACGGTGCCGAAAGGCACGGCGCGGCTACGCATTTCCGTGTCCGCCGCCCACACCGAGGCCGACATCGACCAACTCATCGCTGCCTTGAAGGAATTGTCATGAGCGCTCCCCTCGCCCGCCCCCTTGTTTTCCTGCCCGGCTGGTGCGTCGGCCGCGGCCCGTTGAATGCTGCGGTCAACGCGATAAATGGCCAGTTTTTTGATTTGCCGGGCTACGGCAATGCGCCGCTGATCGCTGATTTTCACGCCGCCGTCGACGACATCGCCGCTCGGCTGCAACCGGGCAGCACGCTGGCCGGCTGGTCGCTCGGCGCCCAATTGGCGCTGGCCGTCGCCGCCCGCCATCCGGACAAGGTCGGCAAGCTGCTGCTCGTCGCCGGCACCACCTCTTTCGTCCAGCGCGACGGCTGGCCGCACGCCATGGCGCCCGACATGCTGGCCGAATTCGCCGCCGGCATTGCGGCCGATGTCGAAGCCATGCTGCCCCGCTTCGTCGGCGGCTTCAACCGCGGCGATGCGCGCGCCAAGGCCATCACCCTCGAACTGCTCGAACTGGCCGACCCGCGCCCATCGGGCGAAGTGCTGGCGACCGGGCTGAATTGGCTGCGCGACGTCGACCTGCGTGACCTCGCCCCCCAGGTCAAGGCACCCACCCTGCTCATCCACGGCGCGGCCGACCCGCTGATGCCGCTTGGCGCCGCTGAAGCCCTCGCCGCGCTGATACCCGGCGCCCGGCTGGCTGTTTTCGACGACTGCGCCCACGCGCCCTTCATGTCCCGCCCGGACGATTTTCTGACTACGGTGCGCCAATTCCTGAATGACTAGCAGCAGCAACTCCGTTAGCAGCAGCCGCCCCTCCAAAGCCCGCATCCGCTTGTCTTTCGAGCGCGCCGCGCCGACTTACGACAGCGCTGCCGACATCCAGCGCCGCATTTGCACCGAGCTGGCTGAAGCTCTGCCCGCCATCGACCCGGCCCGCGTTCTTGATGCCGGTTGCGGCACCGGCTACGCGCAGGCCGACCTGCAGGCCCGTTTTCCTGACGCTCACACCCTCGGCCTCGACCTCTCGCCCGCCATGCTGCAGCGGATTCCAACGCCCTGCTGTCGCATCGCCGGCGATCTGGAACACCTGCCGCTGGCCGATGCCAGCCTCGACCTGTACTGGTCCAGCCTTGCCGTGCAGTGGTGCGATCTCGCGCTAGCCCTGCGCGAAGCGCTGCGCACGCTACGCCCGAATGGCCTCGTCGCGCTGGCAAGCCTCGGCCCGGCCACCTTCCACGAACTGCGCCACGCCTTTGCCGGTATCGACAGCTATCGCCACACGCTGAGTTTTCACAGCGAGAATGAAATCCGGAAAGTTGCGTCCGGTCTCGGCTTTGCTACGGTCGACACGAAAAAACGCACAAAAATTGCCCATTACGCCGACTTCAAAACCCTGCTCCGCGCCGTCAAGGCGATCGGCGCCAACCAGCTCGGCGACGGCCGGCGCACCAGCCTGATGAGCCGCACCACCTTCCTGCGCGCCGAAACGGCCTACGAACCGCTGCGTACCCCGGCCGGCCTGCCGCTCAGCTACGACGTCATCTATCTTTATGCCCGCAAATAGCCGCCCGCCGATGTGTCCCGCTTACTTTCTGACCGGCACCGATACCGAAATCGGCAAGACCTTCATCACCTGCGCCCTGCTCCACCGCGCGGCCCGGGATGGACTGCGCGCCGCCGGCCTCAAGCCGGTGGCCGCCGGCACCGATGCGGCGGGACTGAACGACGATGTCGAAGCCATCCGTGCCGCCAGCAATGTCGAACTCTCACGGAAGGTCATCAACCCGTATTGTTTCCAGGCAGCCATAGCGCCGCATATCGCTGCGGCCGATGAAGGCGTCAGCATTGAATTCGGGCTGATCAAGGCCAGCTGCGATGCCGCCCGGCAACAGGCTGATCGGGTCATTGTCGAAGGCGTAGGCGGTTTTTGCGTGCCACTGGGCGTTGACCACAGCACCGCCGATCTGGCCGTCGAACTCGGCCTGCCGGTAATTCTGGTCGTCGGCATGCGGCTCGGCTGCTTGAATCACGCCCTGTTGACGGGGGAATCCATCCTGGCAAGAGGCTTGACCATGGCGGGGTGGGTAGCCAACCGTATCGATCCGGCGATGTCGCGTTTCGATGAAAATCTGGCAACACTACGGTCGCTGTTGCCGGCGCCCCTGCTCGGGGTCGTACCGCACAACCCGGCCGGCGGCGTCATTGGCGCCGCCGCGTTCCTGCGCCTACCCGGCGCTTAGGGCGGCGGCCACTTCACGCAAGCGCTGCTGCAGGCCCGAAACAGCGTCGCCCAGGCCGGCGATTTCGCCTTGCCTGGCAATCTGCTCAAGGTCGTGGGCATCAGCCGCGCCGACCGCATCTGAAAACGTCACAAGCAAGCCTTTGACCGTGTGCGCTTCGCGCTGCAAAACCGATGCATCCCCGGAATCGAAAGCAGCCGACAGCGCAGCACAATTGTTGCCAACGTCCTCCAGATACATCTCGACCATCATTTCGTAAATATCCTCGTCGTCACCGAGACGTTCGAGAATTGATGCCCGGTCAAGTACGAATACTTCTGCCATTCAACGCTCCTTTCCAGCCACCAGCGCCCACTGCAATGCGCCAAGATCCGGTCAAATCAACGGCACTTCCTCGTCGCGGAAGCGCTGACGGATATCAAGAACATGCTCCCAACCAGCGAGCAAAGCCTCGACGCACAACGGATCGAAATGTTTGCCGCGCCCATCTTCCAGAAACTTGCAAGCATCGCTCAGCGGCCACGCCCGCTTGTATGGACGCTCTGAAGTCAGCGCATCAAAAACGTCGGCGACTGCGACGATCCGGCCGAACAGCGGAATTTTGTTGCCCTTCAGACCGTACGGATAACCGGTGCCATCGTATTTCTCGTGGTGGGAAATCGCCACCTCAGCACCCGCCTGCATGATTTCCGAGCGGCTGTTTTTAAGCAACTCATGGCCAATTTTCGAGTGCCCCTTCATCACCTCGAACTCTTCCGGCGTCAATTTGCCGGGCTTGAGCAGAATGTAATCAGGAATGCCGATCTTGCCTACATCGTGCATCGGCGCCGCTTCCAGAATCAGCTTCTGCTGGGGAATGCTGAGATCGAGGCCGAGCGCAATGACCTGCGAGTAATGCGCCATGCGCTGAATGTGCGCACCGGTTTCCGGATCGCGAAATTCTGCCGCGCGCGAGATACGGAAAATCAACTCCTTTTCGCGCTCACGGATTTCAGCAGTGCGTTCCTCAACCAGTGACGCTAGATGTTCGGCACGATCGGCCAGGTATTTTTGACCGGTTCGCAGCGACAGCATGTTGCGGGCGCGCGCTGAAAACTCGATCCGGTCAATCGGCTTGGTCAAAAAATCATTGGCCCCGCCGAGCAGGGCATCGTAGCGAATGTCCTTCTGATCGTTGGCCGTGATCATCAGCACCGGAATTTCGTTGCGCCCGTGCAAGGCGCGGAAGGCGCTGATGAATTTCAGCCCATCCATGTCCGGCATCATGTAATCAACGATGACCAGATCAGGCACGTTCCCGCGACACCACTCCAGCGCCGCCAGAGGATTATCGAAAACGACAGGGCTACAGTCACCCAATTTGAGCACCAGCGCCTTGATCAGCGTCAGGTTAATGTCGCTGTCATCAATGATCAGGACGTTGTTCATAGACTCCCAAGTTTGCAGGACAGTTGTTTCGCAGAGTATATAATGCTCCGCCATGAAACTGCTCTTCGACCTCTTCCCTGTCATCCTCTTTTTCGCGACTTTCAAGTACGCCGAAAAAAGCCCCGAACTCGCGGCCAGCTGGATGGGCTCGCTGCTTGGTTTCGTCCCTGACGACATCAAGCTGGCGCCCATACTCTTGGCCACAATCGTGGTCATCGCCGCCACCGTTGCCCAGATCATCTGGGTTCACTTTCGCCATGGCAAGGTCGACAAGATGCTCTGGATCAGCCTGGTACTCGTCGTCGTCTTCGGCGGCATGACGCTGGCGTTCCAGAACGAAGCCTTCATCAAATGGAAGCCAACCATTCTTTACTGGGTATTCGCCAGCAGCATGGCGTTCAGCGCATTGATCCTGAAAAAAAACCCGATCAAGGCCATGCTCGGAGAACAACTGACCTTGCCCGAACCCATCTGGGGCAAGCTCAATCTGGCATGGATCGGCTTTTTCCTGGTCATGGGCGTGCTCAACCTGTTCATCGCCTTCAATTTCTCGACCGATACCTGGGTCAATTTCAAACTCTTCGGCGGCATGGGCCTGATGCTCGTCTTCGTGCTCGGCCAGGGCATGCTGCTTTCCAAATACGTTGAGGAAGAAAAATAATGCTTTACGCCATCATCGCTGAAGACAAGGCCGGCACGCTGGACAAGCGCATGGCCGCCCGCCCGGCCCACGTCGAGCGCCTGCAGGCCCTGCAGGCCGAAGCCCGCCTGATCCTGGCCGGCCCCTGCCCGGCCATCGACTCGCCCGACCCCGGCCCCGCCGGCTTTTCGGGCAGCCTCATTGTTGCGGAATTTGCTTCGCTCGAAGCGGCACGGGCCTGGGCTGATGCCGATCCCTACATTGCCGCCGGCGTCTATGAAAAAGTCGTCATCAAGCCTTTCAAGAAAGTCCTGCCGGCGTGAGCGCCGAAACCATCGAACTTCTGCGCCAGCGCCTCACCGTGCTGCAACCGCAATCTGTCAGCATTGAAGACGACTCCGCCCGCCATGCCGGCCATGCCGGTGCGCGCGATGGCGGCGGCCACTACCAGTTACAAATTGTTGCACAGGCATTTGCCGGTAAAAGTACCATTGCCCGTCACCGCATGATTTATGATGCGGCAGGTGACCTGATGCGCGGACGGATTCATGCGCTCAGCATCCGCGCCGAAGTTCCCGGCGAAGTATAATTTTCGTTACTCCCCTTACCCTAGGATAGATACATGCTCAAGCTCTCCCGTCTGGCCGCTCTGCTGATCGCTGGCGCCATCGTTTCCGCCCCGGCCTTTTCTGCCGAGAAGGGCAAGGCATTCGCCACTGTCAACGGCCAGCCGATCTCCCAGTCCGTTTATAACGCCTTCGCTGCCGAACAAAAGGCCCAGGGTGCGCCGGATTCCCCTGAACTACAAAATGCGGTCAAGGAAGAGCTTGTCCGTCGCGAAATTCTTGCGCAGGAAGCCAAAAAGAAGGGCCTCGACAAGAGCGCCAACATTCAGGGCCAGATCGAACTGGCCAAGCAGGCCGTGTTGATCCGCGCTTACCTGTCCGACTACGTCAAGGCGAACCCAATCAGCGAAGCCCAGCTCAAGGCTGAATACGAACTGATCAAGAACAACCTCGGCAGCACCGAATACAAGGCCCGCCACGTGCTGGTTGAGAAAGAAGACGAAGCCAAGGCCATCATCGCCAAGCTGGAAAAGGGCGAGAAGTTCTCAGAACTGGCCAAGGCATCCAAAGACCCCGGCTCCAAAGACAAAGGCGGCGAACTCGGCTGGAGTTCCCCGAACGCCTACGTCAAGCCGTTTGGCGAAGCACTGGGCAAGCTGAAAAAGGGCGAATACACCAAGGCCCCGGTCAAGTCTGACTTCGGTTACCACGTCATCCAGCTCGACGACTCCCGTCCGATGACCCCGCCGCCGTTCGATCAGGTCAAGCCGCAGTTGCAGCAACGCGCGAGCCAGCAACAGGTTGAAAGCCTGGTCAAGGAACTGCGCGGCAAGGCCAAGGTCGACTAATCCGTCAGCGACCATGCGAGAATGCCCACCACTATGGTGGGCATTTTTGTTTTGGGGGAGACGTTTTTGTTCAGAATCCTGAAAAACCTCTTTGGCGGGGGTTCCACCCGGCCAATCGGCTCTCCGTCAGAGCTCCCCGAAGCTGCGACACCCTCCTCGCAAGTGATCAGCAAGGTCTCGCCTTTCCTTCGTCGTGAACCGGTTTTTGACCGTAGCAACCGCCTCTCGGGTCATCTTTTTTATTTGCAGGAATCAACGGCGCTGGCCAATGCAGAGGGCGCGCGGCAACGTGATTTCGACAAAACCCTGCTCGACACCCTGAACGCTAGCCCGGAAGCCTGGAACACCAACCTCGCGTTTCTTCCGCTTAGCTCATCCAGCCTCGATCTCGACGCAATTGAGCGCCTGAAGACAACGAACGTCGTACTACTAATTCAGCTAGCGGAAGACGCTGAAGCGGAGATCATCGGTGACACCATCGCACAGCTCCATGAACGCGGCATCCAGGTCGGCATTTTTCGCCAACCTAAAAATCCTGCTTTCGCCAAGCTCATCACCCTGGCCGATCACGCCGCCATAGACGTCAGCGGCAGCGATGCAAACGCCCCCCGCGATTTCTCCGCGGCGGTCCGGGCCGTGGAGAAATCGCAGCAACTCCGCCTGATCGCTTGCAACATTGACACCCAGGACGACTTTCGTTGCTGTCGCCAATGGTATTACGAGTATTTTCACGGAAAATTCGCCTCCGCGCCTCCGGAAAACAAGCCGGACCCTGCTGCTGATCCGCATCGGGCACAGTTGGTCAACCTGCTTCGTCTCGTCCAGAGCGATGCTGAAACGGCCGAACTTGCCGCAGCCATGAAACAGGATCCACTGCTCAGTTTTCGTATTCTGCGTTACCTCAACTCGCCGGCCCTCGGCCTTTCCCACCGCATCGACTCGCTCGAGCAAGCGCTGATCATCCTTGGCCGCCAGCGCTTGACCCGCTGGCTCGCTGTGCTCCTTTTTTCCGTGCGCGACCCCCATGTCGATGACTGGCTGATGGTTGAAAACGCCCTGACCCGCGGCCGCTTGATGGAAGTACTGGGCGAGGTCTCAATGCCGGGCCAGTCACACGACCCACTTTTTCTGACCGGCATTTTTTCCTGCCTGGGGGCCCTGCTGCACCGGCCACTGGCTGAAATTCTCGACGACATGCTGCTGGCGGACGATATCCGGCGCGCCCTGCTCGAACACCGTGGCCCCTACGCGCCACTTCTGGCGGTGGCCGAAGCCAGCGAAAACTTCGATCTGCCGCGCATGGAAATTGCCGGCATCGCAGCCGGCATTGATCCGGACAGCCTTAATCGCGCCCTGCTCGCAGCAACTGCATGGGCCAGCGAAGTGACCGAATACTGGGAATAAGCCCGACAGAATCAGCTGAAAACTTGATGCAGGTCGAGGCTGGCGTTCTCCGATGGTGGCTAAATCGGCGCCAATGGTTCTTCGTATCTACTTCGCCCTGATTTGCCTGTGCCTGCTGGTGCCGGCACAGGCCGACCAATCCCTGCAAGCCTGGATCGACACGGCGCTGCCGGGCAGTATCCTTCGCCTGCCTCCCGGCACATATCGCGGCCCCGGTGTCATCACCAAACCGTTGACACTGGAGGGGATGGGCAAGGTCGTCATTGACGGCGGAGCAAAGGGAACGGTGCTCACCATCAAGGCTGACCGCGTCACCATCCGTGGTCTGCTGCTGCGCGGCAGTGGCAATTCACACGATGCTATCGACGGGGGCATCATGGTCAGCGAAGGCAATCAGTTGCTGATTGAAAACAACATTCTTGAGGACGTGTTGTTCGGCATTTCGTTGCACCGGACAACCGACAGCATCGTGCGCCACAATCGCATCCGCTCACGTGGCACCGATTCAGCCGATCGCGGTGACGGCCTGCGCCTCTGGTACAGCACCGGCAACCGGATCGAGGACAACGATATTGCCCACATTCGTGACATTACGGTCAGCAATTCGCCGCACAACCGCTACTCGGGCAACACTATCCGTGACAGCCGGCGCGCTTTCAATTTCCTTTTTTCGCACAGAAGTCTGGTTGACCGTAACCTTCTGGAAAAAAACTCGACCGGCATCATCGCCCTCAACTCCGATGGCCTGATCATCCGCGGCAACCGCATCCTGCACGCCATGGATGCCTCCGGAGCAGGCATCGCGCTCAAGGAAACCTCTGCGGCGCTGATTGTCGACAACGAAATCGTCCATTGCGCCCACGGCATCATGGCCGATTCGCCGATGGACGCGATTAACCGCATTGTTTTCATCAACAACGTGATCGCCCACAACATCACGGGCATCTACTTCTACGGCGCCAAGGGCGGCCACATCGCCATCAACAACACTTTCCGCAGCAA
Organism: uncultured Rhodocyclaceae bacterium; assembly: GCA_907163225.1. Taxonomy (GTDB): domain Bacteria; phylum Pseudomonadota; class Gammaproteobacteria; order Burkholderiales; family Rhodocyclaceae; genus Azonexus. The sequence goes on from OU015322.1 coordinate 893,481, forward strand.
TTTGTGGCCGGTCACGGTCATCGGCGACGGTGACCCGATGAACGATACCTGGTGGGGCAACACCTGGGACACCTATGAAGGTTTCGACTTAGACGGTGACGGCTTTGGCGACAAACCGCACGAACTGCACGCCTACGCCGACCGCCTGTGGATCGAAACGCCCAGCGCCACCTTCTTCCGCAATTCGCCGGTGCTGGAACTACTCGATTTCCTCGAACGGCTGGCGCCCTTTTCGGCGCCTTCGCTCATTCTGCGCGACACGGCGCCGCGCATGCAGCCAGCCACAACCTACAACTGATATTCGTCGCCACCGCCCTGCATGGCCATTTCGACCACCCGCTTCGACAGATGCGGGGCAAATAGCGAAATGAAGTCGTAGTCGTAACGCCGCAGGTAGGTGCCACGGCGCAGCGCCAGGCGCGTTGTGTTGGACTCGAAGAGGTGCGCCGCATCGAGCGCAATCAGGCCGGCGTCGCGCTGAGCATCGAAGGCCAGCGCAGAAATGATGCCCAGACCAAGGCCAAGGCTGACGTAGGTCTTGATCACGTCGGCATCGAGGGCAGTCAGCGCGACGTTGGGCTGGGCGCCGATACGCTCGAAAGCGCGGTTGATGCGCGAACGCCCGGTAAAGGCCGTGTCGTAAGTAATCAGCGGCCATTTCGCCAGCTCGTTCAACGCCAGCGGCTGCGATTTCAAAATGGGGTGCCCTTCCGGCGCGATGACACAATGCGTCCACTGACGAACCGGCAGGGTAATCAGTTGGGGGTATTGGTCGAGCGACTCGGTGGCGATGCCGATGTCGGCCTCGCCAGCCACCACCCAGTCGGCAATCTGGGTCGGGCTGCCCTGATGCATTTCGAGCTTGACGTCCGGGTGTTGCGCCACAAAGTCACGAACAACCACCGGCAAGGCGTAACGAGCCTGCGTATGCGTCGCCGCCAGAACCAGCCGGCCGCTATCGCCGGTAGCAAATTCGGCGCTGGCCCGCTTCAGATTTTCCGCCTCGCGCAGGATACGTTCGGCGATGGCCAGCACCGCCTTGCCCGGCTCTGTCACGCCAGTGAAACGCTTGCCGCTGCGCTCGAAAATCGAGATCCCTAGTTCGTCTTCGAGCAGTTTGACCTGCTTTGAGATACCGGGTTGTGAGGTGTAGAGCGACTCGGCAGCCTCGGAGACGTTGAGCCCCTGACGCTCGATTTCGACGATGTAACGTAATTGCTGGAGTTTCATGGCGAGACTTAATAACCTAACGATATAACAATCTAACCCAATATTCTTTTTGATTCAAATGGCCGCTGTTAACATCCGTCCCATGGATTACCTGTACACCCTTTCCGGCTTTGCAGTCGGCGCCATTGTCGGACTGACCGGCGTTGGCGGCGGCTCGCTGATGACGCCGCTGCTCGTGCTGCTGTTTGGCGTCCCACCGGCTACTGCCGTGGGCACCGACCTGCTCTACGCCGCCATGACCAAGGCCGGCGGTACGGTAGCGCACGGCAGGAAAGGGCATATTGACTGGGCCATCACTGGCCGGCTGGCAGCCGGCAGCATTCCCGCCGCCGCGATAACGCTGCTCGTGCTATCGCAACTGCCCAAGGGCAGCAATGTGATCGGCCAAATCATTTCGCATGGCCTCGGATTCGCCTTGATGCTAACCGCTGTTGCCATTCTTTTCGGCCGCAAGCTGCGCGACTATGCGGGCAAGCACGACGACTCGCCGTTGCGCCAGTGCTGCCTGGGCAAGATTACCGTCGCCGTCGGCGCCCTGCTCGGCGTATTGGTCACTATTTCCTCGGTCGGCGCCGGCGCCCTCGGCGTGGCCGCACTGTTTTTCCTCTACCCCAAACTTTCGCCGGTCAAGATTGTCGGATCGGATGTCGCCCACGCCGTGCCGCTGACGCTGGTTGCAGGCCTTGGCCACTGGATGCTCGGCGGCGTGGACTGGTCGCTGCTCGGTGCGCTGCTGCTCGGTTCGCTGCCCGGCATATGGGTGGGTACACAAGTTTCCGCCAAGGTGCCGGAGCACATCCTGCGCCGTATTCTGGCTGCCATGCTGGTGCTCATTGGCACAAAGCTGGTTTTTGCCTGACGTTTTCCCGAAGGACGTTTCATGTACAAATACGATGCCATCGACCGCCAGCTCATCAACGAGCGTGTCGACCAGTTCCGAGATCAAGTTCGCCGCTGGAAAGCCGGCGAACTGACCGACGACGAATTCCGCCCGCTGCGCCTGCAGAACGGTCTCTACATCCAGCGCCATGCCCCCATGTTCCGCATTGCGGTGCCTTACGGCATGCTGGGCTCGGCCCAACTGCGCGCCCTCGGCCATGTCGCCAGCAAGTACGATCGTGGCTACGGCCACTTCACGACGCGCCACAATCTGCAACTGAACTGGCCAAAGATCGAGGATGTGCCGGACATGATGGCCGAGCTGGCCAAAGTCGAGATGCACGCCATCCAGACCTCGGGCAACTGCCTGCGCAACATCACCACTGACCCGTTTGCCGGTGTCGCCGCAGACGAAGTGATCGACCCGCGCCCGCTGGCCGAGATCCTCCGCGAATGGACGACCTTCCACCCTGAATTCGCCTTCCTGCCGCGCAAGTTCAAGATCGCCATTTCGGGGACCAAGGAAGACCGCGCCGTGACGTGGTTCCACGACATCGGCCTGCAGTTGCAAGAACAAAACGGCGAAACGGGTTTCCGCGTCATCGTCGGTGGCGGCCTCGGCCGGACGCCGATCCGCGGCCAGGTTGTTCGTGAATTCCTGCCCTGGCAGCACATCCTGACCTATTGTGAAGCCATCCTGCGCGTCTATAACCGCGCCGGCCGTCGCGACAACGCCTACAAAGCACGCATCAAGATTCTCGTTCAAGCCACCGGCATTGAAGCCTTCAGCCAGCAAGTAGAAGACGAATGGGCCTACATGAAAGATGGCCCGGCCACGCTGCCCCAAGCCGAGTTCGACCGCGTTGCCGCCCACTTCGGTGCACCCGCTTACGAAAAGCTGAGCGCCGACGATGCCGGCCTGAGCGAAAAGCTGGCACTTGAAAAATCGTTCAAAAATTGGGTTGACCGTAGCACTCATCCGCACAAAGTGCCGGGCTACACCGCCGTCACGCTGTCGCTGAAAAAGCACGGCGTCGCCCCGGGCGACATCACCTCCGAGCAAATGGCGATGGTCGCCGACCTCGCCGACCAGTACAGTTTCGGCGAACTGCGCATTAGCCACGAACAGAACATCATCCTGGCCGACGTCAAGCTGGCCGACCTCTACGCAGTCTGGCAAAAGGCCAAAGTGGCCGGACTGGCGACGCCGAACATCGGCCTGTTGACCGGCATCATCTGCTGCCCGGGCGGCGACTTCTGTGATCTGGCAAACGCCAAGTCCATCCCCATCGCCAACGCCATCCAGGCCCGTTTCGACGACCTCGACTACCTGTTCGACATCGGCGAGATAGACCTCAACATCTCCGGCTGCATGAACGCCTGCGGCCACCACCACGTCGGCCACATCGGCGTTCTCGGCGTCGACAAGAACGATTCCGAGTTCTACCAGGTCACGCTGGGCGGCCGCCAAGGCAATGACGCAAAGCTCGGCAAGGTCATCGGCCCGTCGTTCGCGGCTGATGAAATGCCGGATGTCGTCGACAAGATCATCAAGGTTTATGTCGAAAGCCGTCACGCCGACGAGCGTTTCCTCGACACCTTCGATCGCATCGGCATCGACCCGTTCAAGAACCGCGTTTACGAAGGCCGCGCCCACGGCAAGGCCAAGGCAGCACAAAAGGAGGCCGCATAATGGCGCAACTTATCAAACAAGGCACTGCTGCGGTCGACACCTGGACAACGCTCGAAATCGCTGAAGGCGAAACGCCGGAAACGGTCGCCCTGCCCGCCGGCGACGTCATCTTCCCGCTCGCCGTCTGGCAAGCGCGCAAGGCCGAGATCATCTCGTGCCACAAGCGCATTGGCCTGCTCATCCAGCCCGATGAGCGCGTCGAAGATGTCGCGGCCGATCTCGACTACTTCATCGTCATCGCCGTCAATTTTCCCAAATTCGTCGATGGCCGCGGCTATTCGACAGCCAGCCTGCTCCGCCAGCGCTACAAGTATCAAGGCGAATTGCGCGCTGTCGGCGACGTGCTGCACGACCAGCTTTTCTACATGCAGCGCGTCGGCTTCGACAGCTATGCGCTGAAGGACGGCAAGAACGCGGTGTACGCCATCGAAGCCGGCTTCAGCCCGTTCAGCGACGCCTACCAGGCCTCGACCACCCAGCCGCAACCCCATTTCCGCCGCCGCGCCTGATTCTTCGGAAAATCCCGCCATGTCCCCCAGTCTGCTCAACATCACCCCCGAACTGACCGCCAGCGTCGCCACCAAGACCCAGGCCGTCAAGGCCCTGCTCGCCGACATCGCCGCCAACTGGTCGACCGCCGCCTTCGCCAACAGCCTGGGCGCCGAAGACATGGTGCTGACCGACCTCATCGTCAAGGCCAAGCTACCGATTGAAATCTTCAGCCTCGACACCGGCCGCCTGCCGCTCGAAACCTACGACCTGATGGACGCCCTGCGCAAGCACTACGGCCTCAAGCTCAAAATTTACTTCCCGCAAGCCAAAGAGGTAGAAGCCTTCGTCCGCAACCACGGCATCAACGGCTTCTACGACTCCGTCACCCTGCGCAAGGCCTGCTGCCACGCCCGCAAGGTCGAGCCGCTCAAGCGCGCCCTGGCCGGCAAGCGTGCCTGGATCACCGGCCTGCGCGCCCAGCAAGCCGCCACGCGCACCGGCCTGCCCTTCCGCGAATACGACGAAGGCAACGGCTTGGAGAAATTCAACCCGCTGTCCGACTGGACCGAGAAGGAGGTCTGGGCTTACATCAAGCAAAACGACGTGCCCTACAACGCCCTGCACGACAAGTTCTACCCCAGCATCGGCTGCGCCCCCTGCACCCGCGCCATCGCACCGGGAGAAGACGTGCGCGCCGGCCGCTGGTGGTGGGAGAACCCGGAAACAAAGGAGTGCGGCCTGCACGTCAAGGGCTGACCCCGTTCAAAACCATTAAAACCCGGCTTCACGCCGGGTTTTTTTTGGTCATGAAACTCACCCTCTGACGAGATATTTCATACAAAACCCAGTTCTAGATCGGGGCCATACCAAGCGGCGAACTCTGCTTTCGCGCGTTGTCATACTCCAGCAACAGAATGAATCTACAGTCAGGCGCGGGGGATTGCCGTCGCAAATCGGGAGATATTTCGGAACCGATTAAAAGCGCATTTGTTTTTTGTCCCTTCCGACCGCCACCCACAACCATTCTCATAAAGTGATCATGAAACTCAAACCAAGCATCGCGCTGCTGGGCATTTTGTTTGCAAGTGCCGCTCAGGCCGCCCCTTCATTCGTCAACGGCCTTGCGCTGGATGGCAGCATGCTAGACCAGTCCGGCGGCACAACCGTGAACAACGGCCGCGTCGGGTATTTTTCCGATATTTACTACGACACCAACCGCAACGAATGGTGGGGACTTTCCGACCGCGGCCCGGGTGGCGGCACGCTAAGCTACGACACCCGTGTCCAGCGCTTTACGCTGGATTTCAATCAGACCACTGGTGCCATCTCCAATTTCCAGATTGCTCAGACCGTTGTGTTCAAGAACGGTGCCTCGTCATTGAATGGCCTGGCCCCCGCGCCAACCAACGTGCTCGGCAATTCGATGGATCCGGAAGGCTTCGTCGTAAATCCGACCAACGGCAATTTCCTGGTTTCCGACGAATATGGCCCGTCCGTCCGCGAATTCGACCGCAACGGCAATTTGCTCCGAACCTTCAACACGCCGGCCAATCTGGTCCCGCGCAACGCGACGACGACCGTTGCCAACTACGCTGGGGACACCGGCAACAGCGCCGGCAAGCGGACCAATCGCGGCTTTGAAGGCCTGGCTATCAGCCCGGACGGCAAGTACGCCTATGCCATGCTGCAAAGTGCCATGCTGGATGAAGGCGGCAGCAGTGGTTCGGTCAATCGCATCGTCAAATTCGACGTAACTACCGGCGAAGCCGTCGGCCAATATGCCTACCAGATGAAGCGAAACAATCAGGGACAGGGCATTTCTTCGCTGGTCGCCATCAACGACCATGAGTTTTATGTACTCGAACGAAACAATCGTGGCGTCGGTGTTGGTGCTGAATTCGCCACTGCCGACAAGGAAGTCTACAAAATCAACCTGACCGGTGCGACCGATGTCAGCAACATTAATCTCGGTGCCGCTGGAGCCGTTTACACCATGGTCAGCAAATCAGGCGTGATTGTCGATCTCGACCTGAACACCCTGTCTGCCCTAGGCAACAAGTCACCCGAAAAATGGGAAGGCCTGGCGATTGGGCCGAAGCTGGCCGACGGCAGCTTCATGATGCTGGCTGGCACGGACAACGACTACAGCGTCACCCAAAATGCTAAGGGCACCCAGTTCGACGTCTATTTCCGCTTCAGCGATGCTGATCCTTACAAGACCTCGATCCAGTGTCCGCTAGGCTCAACTTCGGGATGTTTCCTGACCAGCGATAGCACCGCCTCGGCAACCCTGACCGGCGACTACAAGCTATTGCCCGGCGTCCTGCATTCCTACAAGGTCAGCGCGACTGATCTTGCCGGCTACACGGCACCAGTGCCGGAGCCGGAATCTTGGGCCATGCTGATGGCTGGTCTTGGTTTGATCAGCGTTGCCGCCCGTCGTCGAAAGGCAAAATAAGTGCTTGAACGATCCCGCGCATCGGCGCGGGATCAACTACGAATGGCAGCGCTTTACTTGTCGCTGCCAATTGAAAGAATCTGTTTTTCTTTCAGCGGCTGGTAGAGAAGAACCATCTGCCCGCCAGAGATTTCTTCAACGGTATAGGTGTTGTTGATGACATCGCCAACCTTGGCGATGATGTGCTTACCCTGGTGGTTGAGGAAGACGCGGATTTCACCCTCTTCGTTCAACTTGCCAAGAAACTGGAAGGGTAGCGGCGGCGCTGTCGGCTTGGGCGGTTTGGGCGGCGGCGGGGCAACAAACCAGCTTTTTGTGCGGAAGGGATCAATCACCTTCTTGCGATCGCTCCCCACTTCATCCAGCTCCGGCTCGGGAAAACTTAGCGGTTGGGCGACCTGCTCAGGTACAGCGCTGTTGGCAACAAGACGACCACTACCAGCTGAAGATGAAGGTGATACCGCAGATTTTTTTGCAACACTCCCCTTGCGCTTGGTTTTTTCAGGTGCCGGTTCGTCCTCGACCAGATAACCGGCGACAAGCGTAGCCAGCAGCAAACTGCCGAGGATCAGCCAGCGCTGCTTCGGTTTCATGCTGCACTCCTTCGGCCAAACAGAATGAAGCGGATCTGCGCCTCGACCTCCGGGCTGGCAATATTTTCGCGACGCAAGCTGATGTCGTCGACCGCAAGATCAGGATATGCCTTGCGCACCGCCACAACGTAGCGGCGAATGCTCTGGTAGCTGCCCTTGACCGGCAGATTGAGCACATAGCGATCAAACAGGCCGTCCTTGCCGGGCATCAGACGATAGTCGCCACTCGGCACTTGCAGCCCGCCCTTGTTCGCCAGTTCAATCAGGCCGCCAAGCTCGGCGTTAAGCTGATCCTGCATCGGAAAACGATCCAGCAAGCGCTGACGGGTGTCTTCAGGCGTGGTCTGTTCGCTCTGCTTTTCAATTGCGGCGCGCCGGGTGCTGCGTTCGAGGCTGGCCACTCGGCGCTCTGCCTCTTCGATGGCCTCTTCGCGAGCGGGCAGCAGAAATAACTGCGTCAACGCGGCGGTGACGACCAATAAAAAGGCAATCAGCGGCAACAGCGGCAAATTGGCCGCGACAAATTGCAGGCGAGCCAGCAGGAGTTTCAGGAGCCGGTCAGCCATGTCGCGGATATCTCAAAAATGATGGGGCGTTGCGGGTCGTTCTGCTTGAGCTGGTGCGAGAGCAGTGCGGCGTTGTCCAGCGGCTCACGACGCAGGGCTTCGACGAAGGCCAGCGCCGCCTTCATGTCGCGCGCCTCGCCGGAAATCTGTACGGATTTGCCCGCCGCATTGGGCCGGATGGCGAGCAGGCTGATATTTTCCGTGGTGGCCTCGTCGATGCTGCGATACAGCCGCTCCCAGTCGATACGGATGGCGCCGATGGCCTGGCGCAGTGCCTTGCTTTCATCGGCCGAGAAGACATTTTCCGGACGGCTGTCACGGCGGCTGACGTCAATCCGGTCAGCCCGGCGTTTGGCCTGAGCCAGTTTGGACTCGGCTTCGTCAAGCTGGCTGCGCAAGGTGCTGGCCTCCAGCCATGCGTCAGCACAGAGCAGCAAGCTGGCGAGGAGCAGTACCACCGTCAGCAAGCCGGGCCGGCGCGGCTGAAAATTCAGGGCTGGATCACGCATGAGCGCCTCCGCCAATTGCTGGCACTTCAGTCATTTCCCAGCTAGCGCCCAGTTTGGGAAGGGCTACGGAAATCTTCGAAATCAGCACTTTTTTCCCGTTGACCGCAGCAGCCTCGGCCGCCAGCAGACCCGACAATTCGCCCGCCAGAATCGCCGGATCGGCGGTGCTGGCGCGGTGATTGCGCAGGCTGGAAATTTCGCCATCGCGCACACCGGCCAGCGTCAGCCAGCCGAGGTCGAGACAGGCAAACCAGCCGTCGTCCAGTTGCTTCTGGTGCGCCGCCAGTTCGGCGATCAGCCGCGGCTGCAGACTGCTCAGGCGCAAGTGCCGGGTCTTGGCCATGGCACGCAGACCGGCCAGCAGATTGCTATCGATGCCGGCAGCAATGCCGCTTTTGCCAAAGACCGGGCGATCAAGGGCGATCTCCAGGCGGTCAGCCCGTTCGCCCAGCGTGTGCTTGAGCAGCGCCCTGGCCATCATCAACCGAGCCTTTTTCCCAATGACATTTTCGCTCCATGGCAACAGCGTATAGCTGGCGAAATGGTCGGCAACCACCACATGCAACGCCGCACCGCCTTTGCCATCAGCCTTGAGCAGCGCCTCGGCAGCGGCAAGCGCCGGCTGCCAGTCAGCGTCACCAGCGGCTGGCGGCGCAACGTCGGCCTGTTGCCGGGAAACAGCACCGCGCCACGACTGTCGTTCGAGAACAACGCGCTGCGGGTGAACAAAAAGGGTCAGGCGGTCAAGCCACGAAAGTGACACGATTGGCTTCTTCCAGACTGGTGATCCCGTCGCGGACGAGGTCAAGGGCGCTTTCGCGCAGCGAGCGGGTACCGCCACGGCGGGCGGCTTCCTTGAGTTGGCGGATCGGGGCGCGGCTGATGATCAGCTCGCGGATTTCGTCGTTGAGGACAAGCAGTTCGGCAATCGCTTTCCGGCCGCGATAGCCGGTGCCGCGACAACCGCCGCAGCCAACCGCGCGCTGGAATTTCCAGTCGGAACTGGCGGCGAGATCGATGTCGGCATGACTCAAATCGTCCGCTGTCGGTACAGTCGGCTGCATACAGGCCGGGCACAGCGTGCGGATCAGACGCTGGGCAACCACGCCATTGAGCGCCGAAACGAGGTTGTAGGGATCGACTTCCATGTGCAGGAAGCGGCCGATCACATCGAACACATTGTTGGCGTGCACCGTGGTGAACACGAGGTGACCGGTCAATGCCGCCTGGACGGCGATCTGCGCGGTTTCCGGGTCACGGATTTCGCCAACCATGATCTTGTCCGGGTCATGACGCAGGATGGAACGCAGGCCACGGGCGAAAGTCAGGCCTTTTTTCTCGTTGACCGGTATCTGCAAGACGCCGGAAAGCTGGTACTCGACCGGGTCTTCGATGGTGATGATCTTGTCTTCGCCGTGATTGATTTCCGTCAGCGCTGCGTACAGCGTCGTCGTCTTGCCGCTGCCGGTCGGGCCGGTCACCAGCACCATGCCGTAAGGCTCGCTGGAAAGCCGCCGAATACGCGCCATGATGTCGGCGTCAAAGCCCATGGCATCGAGGCGCAGGCCTTGCAGATGGTCAGTCAATGCCTGCTTGTCGAGGACCCGCAAAACGGCATCCTCGCCCCAGATGCTGGGCATGATGGAGACTCGGATGTCGATCTCCCTATCCTGCCAGCTCACCTTGAAGCGACCGTCCTGCGGCACGCGTCGCTCGGAAATATCGAGCTCCGAGAGCACCTTGACCCGCGAAACCATCTGCTCGGCAGTCTCGATGCCATCGATGGAACCGGCATAATTGAGCACGCCGTCGATGCGGTACTTGATCGCCAGACCGCGATTATTTGCCTCGATGTGAATGTCGCTGGCGCCGGCTTTCAAGCCGTCATGCAGCGTCGACCGCAGCAGGCGAACCACCGCACTGCCGTCTTCAGAAATACGCTGCAGCGACAGATCTTCGGCCACAGAACCGATGGCGATCTGACCGCCTTCGCCACTCAAGCTGCCATCGAGCGCCCGCACTCGTGATTCCTCGCGAGCCAAAAAGGCGGTCAGCACCGACGGCGGCGCCAGGCGCCAATGCAACCGCTTGCCAAGCGGAACCAGGCCCTCCAGCCAGTCGCGCAAAGCGGCATCGAACGGGTTGGGCGTGGCGATCAGGTAGGCGTCGCCAGCTTCCAGCACCAGCGCTTGGCGCCGGATGAACTCGGCAAATGGCGCCAGCGCCAAGGCCAGCGAATGCTCCGACAGCTCGGCCAGGCTGATCGCCTGCAAGCCGAAGGCAGCTGCGGTCAGCTCACCGGCCGCCTCTTCGCCTTGGCCGAAATCGGCCTGCAGGGCCGCCATCACCGCCGGCAATCCACCGCCGGCCGCCGCCAACTGGCGCGCCTGGGCAAGCAAGGCATCATGTTCCAGGCTATCGGTCAGAAAGCGTTCCTCCATCGGTGAGTTCATCGCGAATCCTACTGGAAATTCCCGGCCAGTTCGAAGATCGGCATGTACAGGAGCAGCACGATGCCACCAATGACGCCACCAATGACCGTCATCAGCAAGGGTTCGAACAAACGGGTGAAGGTGTCGACCAGGCGGTTGATTTCCTCGTCATAGAAGGTGGCGACGGCTTCCATCATGTCGCCGAGCTGGCCACTGCGTTCGCCGACGGCAATCATGCGCATGGCCACCGGCGTTGTCAGGCCGCCACTTTCGGCCGCCTTGGAAAACGGCTGGCCCTGCTCGATGTCGGCAATGGTCTGCAGCAAGCCGCTACGCAGCGCCGACGGGAGAATGTCGGCAACCATGCCCAGCGTCGTCTTGAGCGGGATACCGGCGCGCAGCAACATGCCCGTAGTGCGGTAAAAACGGGCAAGAAAAACCAGCCGAATACGCTCACCGAGCGCCGGCACGCGCCAGGCCGCACGGGCAACTGCGGCGCGCACGGCGGGCAGTGAAAACAGGCCAACCAGCCCGGCCATCGCCAGCACACAACCAATAGCCAGCGCCCCGGCATGGTGGTTGATGAAACCGCCCCAGGCGAACAGCAGGCTGGAGAGCCCTTCCGGATCACGCCCGCTGTCCGCAAAAACAAGGGCGAAACGCGGCACAACGTAGCCGAGCAGAAAAAGCGTGACGATGGCGCCGACCGACATCAGCAAGACCGGATAGATGGCGGCGCTGACGATCTTCTTCTTGAGGTCGGCCACTTTTTCGTGGAACACGATGTAGCGTTGCAGCGCTTCCGGCATGTCACCGGTACGCTCGCTGGCCCTGACCGTAGCAACATAGAGATCGGGAAAAGCCTCGGGGTGGTTCTGTAGCGCGGTCGACAGCGACTGTCCTTCGCGCAGGTGCGTCAGCAGGCTGCTCAGGATATCGGACGTCAGCGAGCCTTGATCCTGTTCAGCCAGCGTTTCCAGGCCCTCAACAACCGTCAGGCCGGCCTTGAGCAGCGAAAGCATCTGCCGCGTGAACAGGGGCAGTGGAAATTTTCCGCCCCGCCCCGTCGCCTTGCGCTGGCCGAGCGGACGCAGCGAGACTACGACGCCTCCCTGGAGGGCAGGCGCCGATGCAACCAGTTCAGGAGACTCGGCCGCCACCGTCAGCCGGGAAACGCCCCGGCCAGGAAAGACGGCCATCACTTCGTAGTTCATGACTTAACCGAGGCTCACCAGTTGGTGATGTCGGCGTTTTCGTCTTCGCCGCCTGCCTTGCCATCCTTGCCGAAAGAAAAGAGATCAAACTCGCCATGCTCACCTGGCTGGGCGTACTGGTAGGTAGCCCCCCACGGGTCAAGCGGCACATCTTTTTTCAGATACGGCCCCTGCCAGCGGCTCTCGCCTGCCGGGCGCTTCATTAGAGACGCAAGACCCTGCTCGGTATTGGGGTAGCGCCCCACATCAAGGCGATATTGATCGAGCGCTTTTTCCAGCGAGTCAATCTGGGCCTTGGTCGCCTTGATTTCTGATTTACCGATTTGCGAAAAATACTTCGGGCCGACATAGCCGGCGAGCAGACCGATAATGACCATGACGACGAGCAGTTCAAGCAGGGTAAAGCCACGCTGACGCATCAGTGATGCGGCAGCAGACGGCTGAAAACGATCGAAGAGTCGGGAAATAAATTTGCGCAACGCGGGCTCGCCAAAAGTGATTAATCGTATTGATGATAATACTATGCAAGCCGCGTTACATCAGCATGACTCAGGCCCGAGCGGCCAGCCAGTCATGCAATGGTCAATCCTTTGTAACACGCCGTGCCTAAACTGAACGGTTGGTTATATGATTGAAGCTCCATGAATTTTCGCCCCGCCCTCCTCTGCCTTACCCTTGCTGCTCTCGCGCCGCTGCATGCGCTGGCGGCGAGCGGCATTTTCGGCTTTGTCGATGAAGACGGCGTCGAGCACCTCAGCAACATTCCCGATGACAAGCGCTACCGGTTGGTTCTGGCCGACCGCTTTGAACCGGCCCGCACGGCCTTGCGTGCGCCGCGCGGCGTGTTTGCGATGCCTTACGGCCAGCGGCCATTTCACGACTCGGTGATGCGCGCCAGCAGCGACACCGGCGTCGACGCCAAGCTGCTGCACGCGGTAATCAGCGTCGAATCCGGCTACAACCAGCGCGCCGTTTCACCCAAGGGCGCCACCGGCCTGATGCAATTGCTGCCGAGCACAGCCCGCCGCTATGGCACCGTCAATCTCCTCGATCCCAGCGAAAATATCCGGGCCGGCGCGCGCTATCTGCGCGATCTGCTGGGCATGTTCGACAACAATATGGAACTGGCGCTGGCCGCCTACAACGCGGGGGAAAATGCGGTTATCCGCCATGGTCGCCGCCTGCCGCCTTACGCCGAAACCCGGCGTTACGTGCCGCTGGTGGTAGCGCATTACCAGCGACTGGGCGGTCACTGAGCGAGAAGCAGCAAGAGGTGCAGGTTTGCTGCAGCCACAGAAACAAAGGCTGACCCCTGGACCATAGAAGCAACTGCCGGCCGTACGGTCAACCGGAAATTTCGACCAAAATCAGAAACTCAAACGGACATTCAGGCTAAGGATATTGGCCTTGAAATCAGAATTGACCCGGGTTGAACTTCGGGTGTCGCGCTGATAGCCGGTCGACAGCGTCGCCCAGCGCACCGGCGCCCAGTCCACACTGACGCGAGCCGTTTGCAGCGTGTCGCGCCATTCCGGCTGACCGGTAACCAGCGCGCCCTCGTATTTGCGACGCTGCCAATCGTAGTTGAAGCGCGCAACCACCTTAGGGCTGATCTGCCAGGCCGGCTGGATATTGAAACCGTCGGCCACGTAGTAGCTACTGATCGGCGTTTGATAAGCGGCGACTTCGCGGCGCAAGCCAGTCGCCAACGAGATATTCCCGGTTGCCCGCCAGGTGTAATCAACGCGGCCAATATTTACCGAATAATCCCGCTGGCTGAAATGATCATGCTTTCGCGTCTGGTGCATCACCCGGCCGTCAAGGCTTGATTTACCGGTGAGCGGCACATACAGACGAGCCTCGGTATCCGTCTGAGTAAATCCGGTATCAAATTGAGAATTGAACGGTGCTGGCACAACATCGAACCCAACCAGAGCCCGATCCTTGTACTCGCCGCTACCCTCTCGACGCAGCAATTGCAGGTAATTGCCGGACGGCCAGACGTACTTCGCGCCCAGCTCCCAGGAGTTCAACTCATAGCTGTTCTGCGCTGTGAATGTGCTGCTGTTGGATTGCTGATTATTGGTCAGGCCACCGAGTAATCGCCAGCCACCCATGACCTGCCATTCAGCGCCGAAATGATTGACATTGGTCCGCCGCACAATCGGGCGGGTCAATTGAGCACCCTGCGAGTAGTCGACAAAACTGGTCTGGGCCTCGACCTGGCTGAACGAAAGAACCCCCGTCAACCGATGCGTCAGCGCCCAGTTCCAGGCACCGTTGTAATTCGTGGCGCGATAATCCAGGTAGTCATTTTTCGAATAGCGATAGTCGATCAAGCTCGCATCCAGCGAAAAACGCTGCTGAGCAAGCGGCTTGCTGAAGGCCAGTGTCGCTGATGTCGTCAGAATTGAATCGCTCTGTTGATTGGCGGACTGACGAAACAGATTGCTGTCTTGCTGATACCCCTCGGCCAAATAGACATTGAAGGTATCGTCCGCGTCGGCCTGTGCGGAAGGAGCCATGCAGGCCACCAGCAGGCAGCCGAAGAATTGACGAGTAGGGAAAGACACCTAAGAAAATCCAATATCCAAAATAGATGGTGCAGCAATATACGACAAACCAAATAAAAATGGGGCTTCAGGCACCATTCCGGCTGATCGAAAAGCGATAGCCCATGCCTCGAACCGTCTGAACCATGCCGTCCAGTTCATGGTTTTCCAGAACGCTGCGCAAGCGACGAATATGCACGTCTACAGAGCTGGTCCCGTTTGTTTGGACAGATTTTCCACGGCGATAAGTGGAGCCCTGCAGGTGTAGCGTTGACGCTGTAGAAAAACCCTTTTCCTGAGCGCCTTTTCTAAAAAATCGTTCTCCAGCGTCAGCTGACCAATCTTGGCCTGCATGGTCTGGATATCCGGCCCGGATTCCTTTGTCGCTTTCTCGCCAAACACGACCGACGAACGTTCCAGCAGTTGCGTCTTCCAGTCCGTAATCTGGTTCGGATGAACATCGAATTGCTGCGCCAGTTCGGCCAGCGTCTTCTCGCCCTTCACGGCAGCGATCGCCACCTTGGCCTTGAACTCCGGCGAGTGATTCCGCCGCTTCCTTCTCGTCATACTCTTGCTCCATTTCTCGGCCGCTACGCGGCCTACGGTTGAGCAAGGCTATCACTTATCCTTCTGTCAGAATTTCTGAGGCCGGCTCTCTTTTCCCTGGCTCATCTTCTACCTGTGAAAATTTTTGCGGCGACCGCCGGGGCCGGGGCCGGGCTAGCCGGAGCAGCACCCGCACCGGAAGCGCTCCCCTGCCCTGGTGCAGCATTGGGTGCATTGGGCGCATTGGCAGCGCCGACCTGACCTGTTGTGCCATTGCTGATAAACCGCCATTCCGAATAACTCACGGCGCCCTCGAAATCTTCCTGCTCGGGGCCGAAGCCGGCGATTTTAATAGGCACCTCTTGTGAGCGGCTGACGACGCCGATGATGCGGCCTTGCTGGCGGATCAGTTCCCACTGGCCGTCCGGATTCATCGGCTCGCGATAGAGGCGGCGCAGATGGCGGACCGGGTTCGGGAAGCGGGTGTCGAGCAGGAGGTCTTCGAGTTTTTGCGGAAACTGCGTGTCGCCACCGGGCGATTTGCTGAAATAGCTGCCGATGGCACGACGGTATTCCTCGCCGACGAAAAGCAACTCCTTTTCCTTCTCGCGCCGGCTTTCCATCTGCCAGAGAACACCAATACCGGCCAGGGCGATACCGGCGATGGCGATCGCGAACATCAGGCCGATATAGGTAAATCCGGCCTCCCGGAAAATTTCATTTTTGGCCAAAATTTCTGGTTGACCGCAATCTTCCACGCCAGGGGACTTCCTTTGCGACGCTAGAAGTTCCCGTGGGGTGCAGAACCTCACCATGTCGAATATTCGCTGCCGTTCTGCCCCTGCCCTTCGGCCCCGCTGTGAATATCCCAGACCTTGCGCTGACCGGGTTCGTCCGGGGGCGGCACGATGACCCAGGTTTCGGTACTTTCGGTGATCGGGTCGGGTGGCACTTTGCGCAGGTAGCGTTTGGTCACCAGCTCTTCCAGCGTTTCCGGGTAACGCCCGGTGTCGGCTCGAAATTTATCGACAGCGTCACGCATGACGGCCAGCGATTCGCGCAGCGAAGCTTCGCGCGCCCGATCAAGGTGCTGAAAATAACGTGGCACGGCAATGGTCAGTAGCGTGGCGATCACCGACATGACGACCAGCAGTTCAATCAGCGTAAAGCCTTTTTTACGGGAGCGCATCGGCTACCACTCCCGGTAAGGAACGCCGTTCAGGCCGTTGCCCTTGGTCAGCGAATAAACATCAAAAACATCGGCGCCCTCCAGCGGCTGATCCGGCGGGCTGGCGTAGCTGCGCTTGCCCCAGGTGCTGGCCGCAGGAGCTTCCGGGTCGGGAAAAAACGGGTCGCGCGGCAAACGGCGCAGGAAATAGAGCTTTCCCTTGTTCGGGTCCTGAATGTTCTCGACGCCATTGGCCAACTCTTCCAGCCGATGCGGATAACCGCTTTCGTCGATTTTTTTCTCCAGCTTGCCCTCGTCTATCGCTCGCCGATAGGCGTCGATCCCCGTGCGTATCTCACGCAGGGCCGTGCGCAATTCAGTTTCCTTCTGCCGCCTGGCCGTCATCTCGATCATCGGCATCGCCGTCATCGCCAGGATGCCGACGATGGCGACGGTGATGACCAGTTCGATCAGGGTAAAACCCCGGCCCGGCTTGCCGATCATGGTTAGTGGTCTGCTTCGCAATTGATCGATCCATGAAAGCTTGTCTTTGTGCCCCTGGCGTTGTTGCTCATCCTCGCAATAGCTTCGGCTATTGCTGCGGTTCGCGCCTATCCAGGAACACAAATCCGTCGCCTTCATTTTGGCTCGCCAATTACCAAGCAGACCACTAGTTGATTCTCAGTACGTGCGAACTGGCGGCGCCGGTATAGGGCTCGCCACTTTCCAGCGTTGCACCGGTCACGTCGAGTCGGGCTTCACCCTTGGCGCCGGGCAAGGCACGCAGACGCAAGGTGCCGCGGCCCTGATCGACGCGCAGCGAAATACGCCCGGCCGAACTGGCAGCCGGCAACTTGGCCTCAAGCAGGCTTGGATCGTAGGAAACATCGACCATCAAATTTCCGGCCTGTCCCGGCGCCACCAGGCCCAGCTCCACCTCGCTGCCGGCAGAGGCATCGGTCGGCCCGATAAACTGGAACGGCTCAGGCGTCGCCCCCGGCACGCCGGCGCCACGACCCGACAAGCCGTCCAGCTCGGCGCCCGGCGCCTGAACGGCTTGCACCGTCGTCCGGCTGACAATGGCGGCATTGGCCGAACCACCACTCGGCGCCATGCCAAGCGATTTTGGCCCTTGTGTCTTGATGACCATCGGCGCCGACCCAATCGCCGATTCGGTGCCTGAGGGCAAGGCCGGCTGGCCAAAGTCCGGACGATGAATATTGCGCAGCACGCGCGGCGTGATGAGCAGGATGATCTCCGTCTTCACCGTCGAATCCCGCTGGCTGCCAAAAGCCCGGCCAACGACGGGAATCTCGCCTAGACCGGGAATATGGTTGGTGGTCTTGCGGTCTTCATCGCTGATCAGGCCGGCCAGCACCTGCGTTTCACCATTTTTCAGGCGCAGCACGGTGCTCGCGCTGCGCGTGCCGATTTGATAGGCCAGCGAATTGGTTGGCCCGGCAATTTCCTTGACGATGCTGCTGACTTCCAGCCCGACCTTCATCGACACTTCGTCGTCAAGCGTGACATTCGACTCGACATCGAGCTTGAGACCGACGTCCAGATAGGTAACCGAAGCAGAAACGCCGACGTTGGCGGTGGACGTCGTGGTGAACACCGGCAGCTTGTCGCCAATGTGAATCTTGGCCTTTTCGCGGTTCTTGACGCGGATACGCGGATTGGCCAGCAGGTTGGTATCGCCATTCTGGCCCTTGAGATTGAGGGTCAGGCCGGGGTTGGCGACGAAGCTGGTCAGGTTGGAGCCGCCGTTTTTCAGGCCGATGTACCCCGGAGCAAGCGTCCCGCCCGGCGTGATGCTCTGCACAATGCCGGCAGCGGTACTGGTCGTTGTCGATATTGTCTGTTGCAACGCCCCGTAGCCGATCGAGTCCGGCCAATCCAGACCGATTTCATTCAAGCGGCTGCGCGTCACTTCCAGCACCTCGACCTCCAGCATCACCTCCGGCTCGGCCAGGTCGATGGACTCGATCAGGCGTTCAATCAGCCGCATGGCATCCGGAGTGTCCTTGACGATCAACAGATTCAGCTTTTCGTCGGCAAAGACGTCCTTGCTCTTGGCCACAGTCTTGATCAGCGTCTGCGCCTGCTTCACATCGGCGTTGGCCAGATAAAAGCTGCGCACCACCAACTCCTGGTAGTCCTTGGCCTTGGCTGGGGTATTCGGGTAGATCAGGAAACTATTGTCGTTGAGCTGGCGCTTTTCCAGCTGATTGGTCGACAGAATCAGGCGCAGGATGTCTTCCAGCGGGCTGTTGCGGACGAAAAAGGTTACCTTGGTGTCGCCCTTGACGTCCTTGTCGAACACGAAATTCAGGCCGGACGAACGCGACAGCACTTCAAAAACCGACTTCAGCGTCGCATCACGGAACTCCAGCACCACCGGCTTGGCCAGTGCTGCCTTGACGGCCGGGTTGGCTGCCGGATTCAATTCTTTTTCGCGTTGTGTATCGATCTGCTGCTGCAAACCACGCGCCTGTGAATTTTGCGGGTCCTGCACCCGCACGGTACGCACGATACGCTCGGCGCCAAGCAAGTCGCCCTTCTTCAACAACTGTTCAGCCGTTGCCAATTGCGCCGCATTTTTCCGGTCGACCGCAAGTTGCTCCAAACCCTGCAAGGCACGGGTATTTCGCCCATCCAGTCCGAGCACCCGGCGGTAGGCAGCGTCGGCCGCTTCCGGCTTGCCTGCTGCCCGCTGACGCGCCGCATCATCGAGGTATGCATCGATCGACTCGCCCTTGTGGCGAATCATCGCGGCCTTGATTTCGGCATCACGTGGCCGATCACGCGCGGCCTTTTGGAGCGAGGCGACGCCCTCTTCTCGTTTACCGGCTGCCATGAAATCAAGCCCGCCCCGAAAATCGGGGTGGGAGCACCCACTCAGGAACATTGCCATGAGCACAAAAATCCGGCTTTGTTTCAAACAATTATCCAATCGGATCTGCATCGTGGGGAACCGTGACAAAAGCTTATTATGCTAGGAACACAGCGTTACAGGTGTGTTAAAAGCCCTCAAATTTTCAGATGGCAGCCCATGCCGCGCTTCACACGAGTGAAACCTGACGGCGCAATACTCTTCCGAAATCACGCCGGACTGCAAAAATTGCAGGTGCCGGCCGCGCCGAAGGAAGAAACCGATGAGCCGCCAAATACCCGCAGCCAATAACCACCCGGAAGACATTCAGGCGCTCCGTCGCCTGATCACCCAGCTTGCCCCGCAGTGCGGCCTTGATCCAAGCGACCGGGCCGCCGTGCGCCGCTTTCTGGAGAACGATCAAACGTCTGGCCGCAGCGAAAGCATAGACCCGCAAATCTGCCAGGAACTACGGGCCATGCTGATCCTGCTCTATCGACTTGAAGCGAGCAGCAGCGAAGACCTCGGCGTCGAAGGCCTGCGTCGCCTTTGGCACCAGCACGGCGAAATCCTTGCCCGCTTTCAAGCGGCCGGGAAGCTGACTGCAAGGTAGGGAAGACTTTCCTCGAAAAAGACAGAGCGGCATGGCGTCACTGTTTTGTTTCAACAAGTCACCAAAACTAATCCGTTCGGCTCATTTTGTCCCTCGCCAGCAAGGCTGTTCCTGTCACGCCTGATCCATATGCTGGACGTCACTCGCAGACTCAAATTCGAATTTGTCTTCAACTATCAACAGGGGTAACAACCATGATCCGCAAGACCGTCCTCGCCCTTCTGCTCGCCGCTACCGGCGTCAGCGCTCACGCTGCACTCAACGCTGGTGACATCGCCATCGTTGGCCGCATCAACAACGGCACACCAGATGCTTTCTCTTTCATTGCCCTCAGCAACATCGCAGCCGGTGAAACCGTTTACTTCACTGACAATGGCTGGACTGGTTCAGCGTTTCGTGGCGCCAGCGCCACCGACGGCGACGGTAATGAAAACCTGACTAAATGGACTGCCGCCAGCGCTGTTACTGCCGGAACGATCATCTCCAGCACCTCCGCCGCTTTCACAACCTCGGGTTCAATCGCTGGCACCACCAGCGGCAGCTATGCTTCCCTGGCACTAGGCCAAGGCGGCGATCAAATCTACGCTTTCCAGGCTGCAGCTTCCAATCCGTTGTTCAACCCAACAACTCAGCTGTATATGTTCGATGACACCAACGGTTTCGAAAACGCCACTAGTTCCAGCCAGGGCAACATCCCGACCAATTTGGTCGGCGGTGTAACCGCTGTCAGCTTCAATCAGGCTGTCGGAGGTGGCTTCAGCGTCAAATCCAGCGCACTGAGCGGCTCGGCTCAAACCAAGGATCAGTGGCTCTCCACTTTTGCCAACACCGATAACTGGCAAGCCGGCACCAGCCTCCCAACTGGCTCCGTGCTGGTCACCGCCGTTCCCGAGCCAAAGAACTACGCCATGCTGCTCGCCGGCCTCGGCCTGATGGGTGCCATCGCTCGTCGTCGCAGCCGCTAAAAACAAAAATATTGACTCACCGGCCGGGGCCATTCGTCCCGGCCGAACTGTTTCTGAACCAGTCACCGTTTCGCGCCCCATCGCCCCGAGGAGATTCCCATGTTCAAACTTTCCACCCTGGCGCTCGTACTCGCCAGCGCCTTCACCTGCCACTCGGCTTTTGCCGTCACCACCGCCTGCACCGACACCTCCGGCCAAAATGTGGTCTTCGGCAGCACCGACAGCGGCGTGCCGAATCGGGTCGTTGATCTGGCCTGCAACAACATCGATGGCCTGATCCTCGACGAACAGCAGTGGGGTAGCCAGGCCGCCTTCCTGTCGCACGTTTCTAAAATCAGCTTCGACCTGCTCAAGCAGACCAAAATCAGTGCCGCCGAACGCGCCAAGCTGATGAGCGCCGCCCAGACCTCGGCTATCGGCACGACCATCAAGGTCAAGATCATCGGCTTCAACGATTTCCACGGCTACATCAAGAGCCGCGAAGGCTCCAGCAGCAATCCGGGCGCTGCCAGCTTCGCCTATCAGCTCAACGCCCTGCGCGCCCAGAACCCGCTTAACGCGGTGGTTTCAGCCGGCGACATGATCGGCGCCAGCCCGCTGACCTCGGCCCTGTTCAAGGATGAGCCGACGATCGAAGTAATGAACCGTATCGGCATCGACTTCAACGCCGTCGGCAACCATGAGTTCGACGAAGGCAAGGAAGAACTGCTGCGCATGCAGAACGGCGGCAATCATCCGACCGATATCTACTCCGGCAAGGGCCTGCCGGCCGACCTGACGAACGGCGAATTCGCCGGCGCCAAGTTCAAGTTCCTGGCTGCCAACGTCCTCGACACCACCACCGGCCAGACTGTTTTCCCCGGTGTCGGCATCAAGAATTTCCTGGGCAACAAGGTCGCTTTCATCGGCATGACGCTCGAAGGCACGCCGACCATCGTGTCACCGTCCGGCGTTGCCGGCCTGAATTTCGGCGACGAAGCCGATACGGTCAACGCACTGGTTCCGCAATTGAAGGCGCAGGGCATTCAGTCCATCGTTGTCCTGGTTCACGAAGGTGGCTTCCCGACCGTTTCCGGTGGCCAATGCACCGGTATCTCTGGTGCCATTCTCGACATCGTGAATCGCCTTGACCCGGCGGTCGACCTCGTTATCTCGGGCCACACCCACCAGGAATACAGCTGCCTGGTCAACAACAGTGCCGGCAAGCCGATTCGCGTTACTTCCGCCTTCCAGTACGCCCGCCGCCTGACCGACATCGACATGGTCATCGACACCAAGAGCAAGGATGTGCTGAGCATCGCTGCCAACAACGTGCCGGTGCCGGTACCGGCCGTCAGCAACAACACCGTGCCGCTCAATGTGTCGGTGCAGGAAGTTGTCGATCACTACGCGGCAGAATCAGCCGTGCCGGCTGCCCGTGTCGTCGGCACCATCACCGCCACGCTGTCCCGCACGTTCAGCGCCGCTGGCGAATCGGCACTGGGTGACGTGATTGCCGACGCACAGCTCGCCGCCACGGCCAGCCCGACCAGGGGCAATGCTGTCATCGCCTTCATGAATCCGGGCGGCATTCGCGCCGACATCCCGTTTGCCGCTGCTGGCAAGACCGATGGCAACGTGACCTACGGCGAAGCCTTCACTGCCCAGCCGTTCGGTAACTCCTTGGTCACCATGACACTGACCGGTGCGCAGATTTACGCCGCGCTCGAACAGCAGTGGGGCACCGCCCAGCCGTACCCGCGCATCCTGCAGGTGTCCAACGGGTTTGCCTACTCCCATACCTTCCCGCTGCCTCTGGATCGCAACCTGCTTGCTGCTGAAGGCGTTACCTTCACCACCAGCATCCGTGGCAACAGCTATGTCGTGCCGAACTCGGTCACCCTGAACGGCGTTCCGGTCGATACCGCCGCCACCTACCGCGTCACGGTCAACAGCTTCATGGCCGACGGCGGCGACACCTTCACCGCCTTGATCGGCGGCACCAACCGTCTCGGTGGTGCGGTCGATACCGATGCGCTGGAAGCCTATTTCACCGCCAACCCGACCGGCGTTGCCCCCGGCCCGCAAAACCGCATCACCAAGATCGCCGCCCCCCTCTGATCGGCTGAGCACAACAGGAGTTTGAACACATGAAACAACACGCAATCAAGCCACTGCTCGCCGCCCTGCTGCTGGCCGGCAGCTGCGCCGCCCAGGCAGCGCATTTCGAGGTGGTCAGCTACTCGGGTTTTGCTGGCTACAACGGCACGGCAAACGAGGAGTTCTTTAGCGATGAAGCTATCGACACCTCCCAAGATGATGACTTCAGCTTCTTTGGCGCCAATGTCTATTCCGGAAACGGCATCGACCACGCCTACGCTGCCGATGCATCGTTCTTCAAGGCCGGCCAGAACTTTTCAATGAGCGTTTCACAGTCGCTCACCTCGCCGTTGGGTTCCATTTTCAGCGCCAACACGCTGGTTTCAATGCCCAGCCTGAAGCTCAAGATCGTTGGCGACGGCGAAGCCATCGGCTCCAATGTTTCCATCAGCTTTGCAGTCGAAAGTACGGCAATCAACACCTACGCCCTGAACGGTGGCACGCTTACCATGGACTTCGCCTTCACGGGCCCGGATGACAGCACAACTTCAGCGCTGTTCGATTTCAGCAGCGAGTCGACGCGAACCGAGTCCTTCACCCTTGGCTTCACCGGCAAAGTGGGCGACGAATTCCAGCTAAGCGGCAACATGATGAGCAGCCTGAACGCCGACGGCTTGCAAGCCGTCGAGGCCAGCGCCAGTGGTCAGTTGGTCGGCAACTTCACCATCGCCGCCGTTCCGGAACCCGAGCAGTACGCAATGTTGCTCGCCGGTCTCGGCCTGCTGGCCGTCGCTGCCCGCCGCCGCAATCGCTAATCGAACCGGATATTCCCCATGAAACGACTCTTCCGTACCACCGCGCTTGCCGCCCTATTGCTGGCTGCCCTTCCCTCTGCTCAGGCAGCCACCTACAGCTTCTCGGGCATGATGGATTCAGGCTCGCTGACCGGCTCCAGCTTTTTCGGTAACTTCAGCTTCGACGACCTCGGCCTGAGCGGTATCGGCAGCGAAATTCGCGGCCTGAGCAGCCTCAGCCTGAGATTTGCCGGCCAAACCTACACGCTGTTCGATGCCGATGCAGCGCCGGATGTCAGCTATCTGGACGGCGCCTTTCTTGGTCTCTCCTACTCAGCATCCGGCATTGAGCCGAAAGTTGCCTTCGTCGCTGGCCACAACGATGTCAGCGGCGCCTATCTGGCCTACACCAAAAATGGTCTCGATGGTGCCGGCACCGTGATCTACGCCGCTGTTCCCGAACCCGAGTCCTACGCCATGTTCCTGGCCGGCCTCGGGCTGATGGGACTGGCTGCGCTACGCCGTTCCAAACAAGCTTGATTCGTTCAGGCTCGATTCAATGATTCAAAAATGGCTCCTGCGGGGGCCATTTTTTTAAGTTTCTCTGATGCCAATACGGCTCCCTGCCCCCTTTTCCATGAGTGACATGCCATGAAAACCAACGCTTCGAAATCGCATCGTTTCGCCCGAACCATCATCGCCGCCAGCCTGGTAGCCGCCATGGCGCCGGCTTTTGCCGATGCTACCTATCAGATGCTGCCGTTTAGCCAGAACTGGTCGAATGCTGGTCTGATTTCGACCAACGATAGCTGGAGCGGCGCGCCCGGCATCATCGGCTACCGTGGCGACGGCCTTACTGGCGCTGACCCGCAAACCATTTTGGGAGAGGGCTCGCTGGTCATTGACGTCAACGCCAACCAAAACACCCCGAACACCTTCGGCACGGGTGGCGTCACCGAATTTCAACTCACTGACCCGACCATTGCACTCGCCGGCTCCGGTACTGCCAACGCACCGTACATCCAGCTTCACCTGAATACCACCGGCTTGCAGAATATCCAGGTTGCGTACAATTTGCGCGACGTCGATGGCTCTGCCGATAACGCCGTCCAGCCGGTCGCCCTGCAATACCGGGTCGGCACCAGCGGCAACTTCATCAATGTTCCGGCCGCCTTCGTCGCCGATGCCACGACAGCCAATAGCGCCACGCAGGTAACCCCAGTCAGCGTCATTCTGCCGGCTGCGGCCAACAACCAGCCGCAACTGCAACTCCGCATCATGACGATCAACGCTGGTGGAAATGACGAATGGGTCGGCATTGACGACATCGCCATCAGCGGCAGCGGCACGGGTGGTGGCGACATCAACCAGCCGATTTCAACCACCTGCCCGGCCGGAACCCTGGCCCAGGGTGAAGGTGGCAGCATCATGCTAACGGCGACCGATGCTGACAGCGTCGTCAATGCTGCCAGCCTCGCCGCCGGCACCCCGGCCGGCTTCACGCTCGGCACGCTGACCGCCGCGTCTGTCGATGGTGGCGCTGCCTCCGTTGCGCTCAATGCCGCCGCCAATCTTGCCGCCGGCAATTACGCCGTGGTCGTCGATTTCGCCAATGACGAAGCCCAGAGCGCCAGTTGCACGGTCAACGTGAATATCAGCGGAATAACGCCCATCCATGCCATCCAGGGCAACGGCGCGAGCAGCCCGCTGGATAGCCAGCAAGTCACCACCCAGGGCGTCGTCACCAAGGTGATGAACAACGGCTTTTTCATGCAGGACGAAACCCCGGATGCCGACGAGGCGACCTCTGAAGGCATCTACGTCTTCACCAGCACCGCCCCGACCGTGGCGGTCGGCAATCGCGTGCGGGTTGCCGCCACCGTCAAGGAATTCAACGTCGGCACCTTGACCAATAGCGCCACGGCAGCCAATCCGCTGACCGAACTGATCAACGCTTCGGTCACCGTCGTCGCGTCTGGCATCACCATCGCGCCAACCGTCATCACCTTCCCGGAAATCAACGAAGGCGATCTCGAACGCTACGAAGGCATGCTCGTCCGCATTGAAGGGCCGCTGACCGTGGGTCAGAACTATTTCCTTGGCCGCTTCGGCCAGCTCACGGTTTCCGCCGGTGGCCGCCTCGAAAAGCCGACCAATCGTTACCCGGCCGGCAGCCTCGATGCCATCGAGATGGCTGACAACAACGCCCGCCGCCGCATTCTGCTCGACGACGGCACCAGCCTGCAGAACCCCAACCCGACGCCCTACCTTGCCGCCGACAACACGGTGCGCGCCGGCGACAGCATCGACGGCATCACCGGCGTCATCGACTACGGTCTGGCCACCAGCAGCAACACCGGTCTGGGCGATTTCCGCATCCACCCGACCGCCGCGCCGACATTCACCCGCAGCAACCCGCGCACCACCGCACCGGCTAGCGTCAATGGCAACATCAAGGTCGCCAGCTTCAATGTTCTCAACTATTTCACCACCTTCACCAACGGCCAGACAGCCAGTGGCGGCAGCGGTCAGGGCTGTACATTGGGCGGCGCCAGCGCGGCCGCCAACTGCCGCGGTGCCGACAATTTGGCTGAATTTACCCGTCAGCAAACCAAGATCGTCAATGCGATCAAGGCGCTCAACGCCGACGTGGTTGGCCTGATGGAAATCCAGAATAACGGCAACGTTGCGCTCCAGAATCTGGTTTCCGCGCTGAACACCGCTTACGGCAACAACGTCTACGCCGCCGTAACCAACCTCAACGGCAGCACCGGCGACGACGCGATCCGCGTTGCCATGATCTACAAGCCTTCTGCGGTCAACCCGATAAATCAGGCAATTTCCGACAACGATCCGATCCACAACCGCCCGCCGCTCATGCAAACCTTTGCGGCGGCGAATGGCGAGAAATTCAGCGTTGTCGTCAATCACTTCAAGTCCAAGGGTAGCTGCCCGTCATCAAGCAGCGATACCAACGCCGATCAGGGCGATGGCCAGGGTTGCTGGAATGTCCTGCGTACCGAACAGGCGCAAGCCTTGCGCAACACCGTGCAAAACCTGCAAATCAGCAGCGGCGACAATGACGTCATCGTCATCGGCGACCTGAACGCCTACGGCAAGGAAGATCCGATCCTCAACTTCACCGATGCCGGCTACGTCGACCAGGTAGCCCGCTTCGACAGCTTCGGCTACTCCTATGTTTTCGATGGCGAAGCCGGCTACCTCGACCACGCGCTGGCCACCCCCAGCCTGAGCGCCCAGATCGCGGGTGCCAAGCATTGGCGCATCAACGCCGACGAACCGGCCATCATCGATTACAACACCGAGTTCAAGCAGCCCGCCTGCGCCACCTGCGGCCCCGACTACTACAGCAACACGGTGTATCGCTCGTCCGACCACGATCCGGTCATCATTGGCCTCAATCTGGTCAAGCAAATCGGCGGCACGGCTGGACGTGACACCCTCATTGGCACGGCTGGCGACGATGTCATCACCGGCGGTATCGGTGCCGATACACTGACCGGCGGTACGGGCGCCGACCAGTTCGTATTCACCAGCCTGCGCGACGGTGTCGATACCATCACCGACTTCCAGCCAGGTATCGACCGCGTCGTCCTGACACAGGTACTAGCATCAACAGGCATCGTCAGCGGCAACCCGATCGCTGCTGGATACGTCACCTGCAAGGCCGTTGGCAGCGATGCCATGATCAGCATCGACCCGGATGCCGCCGGCGCTGCTCTCAGCCGCAACCTGGTGTTGCTGAAGAACCAGAGCTGTGCTGTAGCAATTCCGGGCAACTTCATCTTCTGAGCCGATAATGAGGAATAGCCAACTCAACGGCTAGCTAGACCGTTCGTACCGCATAACAAAAGGCCGGCAGAGAAATATCTGCCGGCCTTTTTATTCGGTGAAGGCACAAATAGAAAGGGCCGGGAAACTCCCGGCCCTTTCTATTTGGCACTGGAGACGCATCCCCAATGCCAGCAAGCACTTATCAGGAACGCTTGTTGCGACGACGGGAAACCACCGCCATCATCATGCCCAAACCGGCCAACAGCATGGCGTAGGACTCGGGTTCCGGCACTGCTGAGAGCATGAAGCCAAGTTCGACGTTCTTCTTTTCGATGAACGCGTAGCCGGCAGCAGGAACGTAGGCACCGAGGATGTTTTCGATGCTGACGGTCGCGGAAGTCAGGGCAGTCGCCGGAACGACACTGGCGTGCGCTTCCCAGTCGGTGGTGGCGTACGACAAGAATGAAGTCTTGGTAGACAGGGGCGCCGTCGCGGTAATCTGGGAGGTCATGGCCGAAACGCCCACCGGCTTGACACGCAGTTGGCCGCCCACGAGCACGGCGCTATCGCCACCGATAACCGCATAGTCGCCAGCTTCAAAGAGATTGAAGCCAGAAAGCTTGTAACCCTGGTCTGCGGTAATCGTGAAGGCAAAAGTGGAGTTTGTGAACTTGATACCGCTGGCCGTCTGAGCAGCGAAACCCGGGGAACCACCGATATTGCCAAAGACCAGACTGGAATTCACCAACGATGGCGCGCCAAACAACCCAATTACCGCTTCGTCATAAGTGATCGTAAAGTGATCGCCATCGAGCGTCTTGGTTGCAGCAAAAGCTTGGACAGAGAAAGCTGCAAACAAAACAGCTGCGGCTAGCGGCTTGAATTTAAAGGCCATTTAAGAACTCCAGAAGAACCAATACGATGGGGAAGTGGTGAAAAAGTGAGCGATGCGTTTAATTGGGTAAGACCACCCTAACACTAATACTGAGTCAAAAATATTACGTCCGCCACCTCAAAAAAATGCGAAAACCATAGTCCGATATGACTACATTGTGCCTCAATCCTTCTCTCCCTGTCCATTCTAAAAGCGTAATTCATGCATTTCGCGTGAAAAAATCGAGGGATTGGCGCAAAAATATCCCCTAACATGTCGGCCTTAATCTTTTTGACATCTTGGCTTCCTACAATCGCCTTCCGGCCGTCATAGAAATCACTTATCAAGGACCCCTCCCGATGCACGCCCACCGCTTTCAAAAATCGTTCTCACTGCTCGCCGCTGCTCTCGCTGTGGCCATTCCGCTGGCTGGTTGCGGAAGCGACAAAGCCGATGGAAAAGCTGCGACGCAGGTAGCCGCAAAGGTCAATGGCGCTGAAATCTCGGTCCATCAGATCAATTCCGTGCTGACCAAGGCCTCTGGCGTCACCAACGAGAACGCACCACGTGCCCGCAAGGAAGTCCTTGACCGCCTGGTCGACCAGCAAATTGCCGTTGAACAAGCCCTCGCCAAGAAACTCGACCGCAGCCCTGAAGTCCTGCTCAATATTGAAGCCGCCCGCCGCGAGATCCTGGCCCGCGCCTACCTGGAGCAAATTGCCGCCGCCCAGCCCAAGGCCACTGACGAAGAAGTCAAGCGCTACTACGACGAACACCCAGACCTCTTCGCCAAGCGTCGCGTGTACAACATCCAGGAGCTGACCATTGCCAAGACGGGTGCGCCGCTGGACGAACTGAAGACACTGGTTTCCTCGGGCAAGCCGATGGAAGAAATTGCTGGATGGCTGAAGAGCAAAAATATCCCGGCTCGTGGCAATGCTGGCGCCCGTGCCGCCGAACAGCTGCCGCTCGAACTCCTGCCCAAGCTGGCCCAGATGAAAGATGGCCAGACCGCACTGATCGATGGCCCGCAGCAAGCATTCGTCATGCGCGTTGTTGCCTCGCAATCTGCTCCGGTAGACGAAGCCGCCGCCAAGCCGCGAATTCAGCAGTTCCTGCAGAACCAGCGCAGCAGCAAGGCCGTTGCTGAAGAAATGAAGAAACTCAAGGACGCCGCCAAAATTGAACTGGTTGGCGATTTTGCCAAGACCGTCGAAGCCCCCGCCGCCCAGCCAGCCGCTCCGGTTGCTGCCGCGGCAGCCACTCCGGCACCGGCCAGTACTGAAAAGCCCGTCGCCAACGCCATCGAAAAAGGCGTCGCCGGTCTGAAATGATCAGCCACGCCACCGAAAAGAAAGCAGACTCAATGACCCAGGCAATTCACCGCCTCCTCGCTTCACTCTGGCTACTGCTCTCGGCAGCGCTGCTTACCGCCTCATCAATGGCGGCAGCGGCTGAACCGCGTGTCAATGTCGACTACAAACTCGGGCAAGGCGACGCCATTCGCATCGTCGTCTTTCAAAACCCGGATCTGACCCTCGACAGCCGCGTTTCCGAAAGCGGCACCATCACCTACCCGCTGATCGGCACCGTCGACATCGGTGGCCTGAGCATCGAAGCAGCCGAAAAGCGCATCGCCAAAGGCCTCAAGGATGGTGGTTTCGTGCAGAAGCCGCAGGTCAACATCATTCTCATGCAGGTACGCGGCAATCAAATCTCCGTACTCGGCCAGGTTAACCGTCCCGGCCGCTTCCCGCTTGAAACCGCCAACAACCGGGTTTCAGACGTTCTGGCCATGG
Organism: uncultured Rhodocyclaceae bacterium; assembly: GCA_907163225.1. Lineage (GTDB taxonomy): Bacteria > Pseudomonadota > Gammaproteobacteria > Burkholderiales > Rhodocyclaceae > Azonexus. The sequence continues at coordinate 923,607 of OU015322.1, forward strand.
CCGGCGGCATGACCCCGAACGGCTCGGACACCGTGGTCATCACCGGCATCCGCGAAGGCAAGCCCTTCCGCCGCGAAATCGACTTCCCGGCCATCTTCATCGACAACAAGAGCGACGAAGACATTCAGGTATCCGGTGGCGACGTCATCTACGTCCACCGCGCCCCGGTCTTCTACATCTACGGCGAAGCGCAGCGCTCCGGCTCCTACCGCATCGAACGCGGCATGACCGTTCAGCAAGCCCTGGCCCAGGCCGGTGGCCCGACACTGCGCGGCACCGAAGACAGAATTCGCGTCCACCGCCGCATTGCCGGCGGTGAAATCAGCCGGCTTTCTCTGGAAGCCAACGAGCCCGTCCGAGCGGACGACGTCATTTTCGTACGCGAAAGCCTGTTTTAAGGCGAATCAACAATGAACTTGCAACAATTCCTGCTCATTCTTTGGGCACACCGCAAACTGGTGATGTTTACTTTTTTTGCTACCGTGATTGCTACCACGGTAGTTACATTCATGCTTCCCAAGGAATACAGCGCCACCGCCGCTGTGGTACTTGACGTCAAGTCACCTGACCCCATCGCCGGCATGGTTCTGCCCGGCTTGATGGCTCCTGGCTATATGGCCACCCAGGTCGACATCATCAACAGTGACCGCGTCACCATGCGCGTCATCAAGATGTTGCGCATGGATGAAAACCCGAACATTCAGGAGCAGTGGCAGGAAGCCACAGAAGGCAAGGGAAAGATCGGGCCTTGGCTAGCTCAGTTGTTGCAGAAAAAACTCGACGTGAAGCCCTCGCGCGAAAGTAACGTCATCTCAATCAGCTACTCCGGAGCCAGCCCGGAATTTGCCGCAGCCATGGCCAATGCCTTCGCCCAGGCCTACATCGACGTCAATCTCGAACTGCGCATCGAACCGGCCCGCCAAAACGCCAAATGGTTCGACGAACAAAGCAAGCAATACCGCGAACGTCTCGACACCGCACAAAAGGCCCTTTCCGACTACCAGCAAAAATCCGGCATCGTCGCCACCGACGAACGCCTGGACTACGAAACCCAGAAACTGAACGAACTCTCGACCCAGCTCACCGTTGCCCAAGCCCAAGGCACCGACTCCAGCAGCAAGCGCAAGAGCAGCGGCAGCGCCGACACCCTGCCGGAAGTCATGCAAAGCGGTCTGATCAGCCAAATGAAGGGTGACATTGCCCGCCTGGAATCCCGCCTGAAAGAGGTCTCTGGCAATTTTGGCGTCAATCACCCGCAATACCAGCGCTCACAAGCCGAACTGGCCGAACTGAAGAGCAAGATGAACGCCGAAATCGCGCGCATCTCCAGTTCCATCGGCACCGCCGGAAATATCAGCAAACAAAAGGTTAGCGAACTGATTGCTGCGGTCAACGCCCAAAAGAAGCGAATTCTCGAACTCAAAGAACAGCGTGACGAAATCACCTTGCTCGTTCGTGAGGTTGAAACCGCCCAGCGCGCCTTTGATGCAGTCGGCCAGCGCACCACCCAGAGCCGCCTCGAGTCGCAAAGCGTTCAGACCAACGTTGCCGTCCTTAACACAGCCACCGAGCCTGCCAAACACGCACGCCCCAAGAGAATGATCAACATCATGCTATCGATGTTCGTCGGCCTCATGCTTGGCGTTGGCGCTGCGCTTCTACTTGAACTTAGCCAGCGTCGTATCCGCTCCGCTGACGATCTGGTACAGACCCTCGGCATTCCCGTCCTCGCATCGCTTGATGCCGAACAAACTGACCTGAACTGGATGAGCGCCCTGCGCCGCCTCTTCTCTTCACGTCAAGCACGCCCAGCATGAGCGAAACAGCCATGAACTTTGCCACACCCGAATCCATTATTTCCCGTGCTGCTCAGCATCACGGGTTAGCCAGCCAGTCTATCGGGGCAATCCTCGTCGACTCAGGCCGACTCAGCGCCGATGCCGCCGAAAGCATCATCAAGCTGCAAAAAGCTGAGGGCCTGCGCTTTGGTGACGCCGCTATCCAACTCGGCCTGCTGACCGAAGCAGACGTCCGTTACGCACTCTCACACCAATTCAATTACCCCTACCTTCTCCCTGACGATAAAAACATCAGCGAAGAAGTAGTTGCCGCCTTCAAGCCCTTCAGCCCTGTCGTCGAAAAACTTCGCGCCCTGCGTAGCCAACTGATGCTGCGCTGGTTTGATGGCGAAACCGGCAACAAGATGCTGGCACTGACCAGCCCTGACACAGGCGAAGGTCGTAGCTACATCGCCGCCAACCTCGCCGTCGTATTCTCGCAGCTAGGCGAACGCACCCTGCTTATTGATGCCGACCTGCGCAACCCGAGGCAGCACGAAATATTCAAACTCGGCAATCGCACCGGGCTCTCTACCATCCTGGCCGGCAGAACCACCCTGGACGAATCCATCAATCGCATTCCTAACCTGCTCGGGCTATCTGTCCTCCCGGCAGGCGCAATTCCGCCCAATCCGCAAGAACTGCTCAGCCGCCCACAGTTCACCAGCATGCTTCAAGCCGCCCAACAGCAATTTGACGTCATTCTTTTCGACACCTCGGCCGGCGCCGAATTTGCCGACGCGCAAATGATTGCTGCCCGTGCCGGCGGCGCCATTGTTCTTAGTCGAAAGAACATCACCCACGCCTCCCGACTGCGCGACCTAACGACTTCCCTGCAACACTCCGGGGCTACCGTTGTTGGCTCTGTCCTCAACGGCAACTAAGCGAGACCCGTTTCGTGAACACCCTGAGCAAACCTCTGCCAAGCCCCCTGACCCAGTGGTTTCCAGTACTTCTAGGTATTGGAATGCTCTTCATCCCGACCATCTTCGATCTGACGCGCACGCTCTGGCGCAGCGATGATCAAGTTCACGGCCCCATCGTACTTTTCGTTGCCCTCTATTTATTCTGGAGCCTGCGCAACGACGTACTTGAAGCACCTGTTGCGCCCAAACCACTTATCGGCTGGCCACTCCTGATCATCGGCCTGATCACCTACACCCTGGGGCGCTCCCAGGGGTTGGTCATCTTCGAAATTGGATCATTGCTGCTCATCCTGCCCGCTCTGCTGCTTCTCATGCGTGGCGGCAAGGGCCTCAAGGCCGCCTGGTTCCCAATATTCTTTCTGTTTTTCATGATTCCGTTGCCCGGCCCGATCGTCGACTCGCTCACCATGCCGATGAAAATTGCCGTCTCCTACGTCACTGAAAACATCCTCTACAACGTTGGCTACCCCATCTCCCGCAACGGCGTCATCCTGCACATGGGTCAATACCAACTGCTGGTTGCCGACGCCTGCGCCGGGCTACACACCCTATTTTCGCTGGAAGCACTCGGCCTGCTCTACCTTCACATTATCAAACATGAATCCTGGACGCGAAATACGGTCCTGGCCATTCTGATCATTCCCATCTCCTTCACCGCCAACGTTATCCGTGTCATCACGCTAACGCTGGTCACCTACTACTTCGGCGACGAAGCCGGCCAGGGATTTGTTCATGGATTTGCCGGCATGGTGCTATTCATCACCGCACTCATGCTCATCATCGCCACCGACTCGCTGCTGCGCTTCGGCGCCAAGAATCAAAGAGAACAGACGTGACCAAGCCCCGCACCCTGACCGCCTTCTGGCCATGGATGGACTCGTTCGCCATCGTTCCCACAGCAATGCTCATTTTTGCCCTGATGGCATGCGCAGCACTCGGCAGCATTGCGCTGACCCCAACTCGAAAGCTTTCGGACAGCGCCCCCAAAGTCAACATTGAGAGAAGCATCCCCAAAGCCTTTGGCGACTGGACAGTCGACGCCAAGAGCATGCCGATTGACCCCTCACCGGCCCAAAAAGCAACCATAGAACAAATCTACGACCAGACGGTAAGCCGCACCTACGTCAACAGCAAAGGTCAGCACGTCATGCTCTCCGTTGCCTATGGCGCCTCGCAAAACCGCGAAATGCGAGCCCACCGACAAGAAGTCTGCTATGCCGCGCAAGGCTTCCAGATCAACAACCTAAAACACGAAGTCATTGAAGTCAGTGGCGCCCAAGTACCAGTCACCCGCATGGTCGCCAAACACCAGTTCCGCACCGAACCGGTAACCTACTGGTTCACCATGGGTGACGGCGTTGTGCGCAGCTATCTGGATCGCCAGATAGCGCAGTTGAAATACGCATTCTCAGGCCTTATCCCTGACGGCTACCTCTTCCGCGTCTCCAGCATCGAAGACAACCCGGAAATCGCCTACCGTCGCCAGATCGAGTTCACCAACGAACTACTACAAGCAAGCGCGCCGGAACTGCGAAAAAAACTGCTTGGTGACGCAAGCCAGTAGATCGTCGGATAGCCAGCTAAAGCCACCTGGCAACTAGCGCAAATTGATTAACGACATCAGCCAGAACGTATCCATCGGGTAAATCTGGGCGAACACAGGAAAGACAAAGATGGCGAGTCTGATCGCTTCTCAAAAATTTATTGCAGAAGCCGCTCAACGCTTGCCGTCGGCCCGCTGGATATTCCTCAGTCTTCTCTACGCCTTCGTCGTCGTCGTCTTCGGCATGGCCGTCCCCATTGCCGGAATCATTATTCCCGCCTTCATTCTGGTCATCATTTTCATGGCCTGGACGCTACTGGACTACCGGGTCGGGACAATCCTCGTCCTCGTCTTGATCCACATCTCAGGCACCGTCTTCATTCCACGCGAACTAGGCGGCATTCAAGGCCTGAACCCCATCAATCTGCTCATCTTGGGCACCATACTCAGCTACGTGATCAGCCACGCCGGCACCGGCAAATTTTCGGTTCCCTGGACACCGTCGTTAATTTATTACTACCTGCTGCCATTTATGCTGGCTGCACTTCTGGGCGCCACCAACGTCAGCCAAATACCCAGCGCTTTTGAAACCATGAAGCTAGTCAGCTTCAATTCCGGTTTCGGTTATTTCAGAGACATGTTCATCAAGCCGAACTTCGCCATCCTAGGCGCCTTTCTATTGGCGCTAGTAATTCAAGAAGCAAAAAATCCAAGCCGTTACGTTCATGTCATCTCGACGGGATGCCTCATGCTGGCTGGCGCAGTACTTGGCGCGTTCGTACTCTCAGGCGCCTCCATCGGACTACTATCCGGAGCCAATGCTCGCGGATTTCTATCCATGCTCGGCATGCACGCCAACGAAATCAGCCTTTGTCTCAATCTCGGCTACGCGCTGCTGATCTTCTCTTTGGCCGGCCACAAAGGTTTTTCCCGCACCCTGCTTTTCCTGGCACTGATCCCCATCGCCATTGCCATCCTGATGACCTTTTCTCGTGCCGGCATCGGTGCATTTTTGGTCACCAATGCAATTTTTCTGATCCGCCGCCGACAAATCGGCACCATGATCGTATTTGCCATGGCCGCTGCCATCATCGGCCTCATTTTCTTTGAACCCATAATGGATCGCTTGGGCACTGGCGTCGCCACCGGCAACCGCGCAGAAATATCAGCCGGTCGCCTGGACAAAATTTGGCTCCCACTCCTCGATGACTTCTCGCTGACCTGGCTTTTCCCGCACGGGCCATCCGCCATCATGTGGTCACGCCCCATCCTGACCGGCGCCATCCTCTTCGTTGGCCACACCCACAGCGCCTACATCGGTTTGCTCTACGACTACGGCATCATCTTTGGCGCCTTGATCGCAGGCTTCCTGATCTACTTGTTCAAACAGTTTTCACAATACGCAAAGAGCGACACCGACCCAGCCATGCGCCATCTCTTTGAAGGTGCCGCCGTTGCCATGATAGTCATGGCCTTGCAAGGCATTAGCGATGACCGCTTCACCCCAACCGTTGCCCAAACCCCATTATGGTGTGCGGTAGGGATTCTTATCGGGCGCGGTGGATTGCGGGCCAAAAAATCACCTGAAAATCGACTAAGTTCCGCTGTAACTCATGCTGGCGGTTTCAAATGACACACAAAATTTGCTTGGTCAGCTATCTCGCGTGGCCAGTAATTTCTGGCCAATCCGTGCCAGGTGCCAGCCCCGGTGGAGAAGAAGTACAACACTCGCTACTGGCCAGAACCTTAGCCCGGCGAGGTGCCAATGTCACCTTGGTAACCGGAGATTTTGGGCAAGCGCAAAATACTCAGATTGAGAACGTTCGCGTCCTGAAAACATTTCGTCAAGACGCCGGCCTGCCGGTCATACGCATGATTTATCCGCGGCTGACTACGCTGTGGCAGGCGCTCAAGACGGCCGATGCCGACACGTATTACGTTAGCTGCGCCGGAAGCATCGTTGGCTACGTGGCCGCCTTCTGCGCCCTGCACAAGCGGCGCTTCGTGTTCCGTGTCGCCTCAGATGCCGATTGCTGCCCGGATCGCCTTCTCGTTTCCAACGCCAGAGATCGCTGGCTTTACGAATGGGGTATCAAAAAGGCAGCCAGCATTCTGGTTCAAACCGAACATCAAAAAAAGCTGCTCAAGACCAACTACGGCCTTGAATCCGAAGTCGCCGACATGCTGGTCGATATTCCCGATCAGCCCGCCCCTCAAGCAAATCGGGAGATTGACGTACTCTGGCTCGCCAACTTGCGCTCGGTAAAACGACCCGAGTGGGTAATCGATCTGGCCAGGCGCCTTCCCTCCGTCAACTTCGTCATGGCAGGTGGCCCTTATTCCAGCCAGCCCGAAATCTTTGAAACGGTAAAAAAACAGGCGCAAGATTTACCAAACCTGCAGTTTTTGGGTGGCATCGCGCATAGAGAAACAGCCAACCTGTTCAGCCGCGCCAAACTATTTCTGAACACCTCCGAACTCGAAGGATTTCCAAACACCTACCTGCAAGCGTGGGCGAATGGAACGCCGATTGTTGCCACCTTCGATCCAGATGGTCTGATCCAAAAGAAAAGCTTTGGTAGCGCCTGCGTTACGCAAGATGAAACAGTCGCCGCCCTGCAAAAACTTCTTCTCGATGCCTCAACCCGAACAGAAATAGGGATAAAAACCCACGCGTTTGTCACAGAGCGATACGGGATGCCTGCCATCAAAAATTATGAACATCATCTACGGGGCTAACGATAAGCAGATTGGCTGCAAAAGCGCTAATGACACCATTTCTTTCATGTCCACAACCATCGATCAATAAACTCGCTGAAATATTCAAACAACTAACTCAGCTTGCTAGTCCCCAGGAGAACCATTTTGGAACGCACCCCGACAATCAGCGTCATCATGCCGGTATACAAGGTAGAGCGCTACGTGGCGCAGTCCATCCAGAGCGTTATTGACCAGTCGCTGACCGATTGGGAGTTAATTGTCATTGACGACGCCTCGCCGGATGGCAGCGCCGATGTCATAGCAAAGTTTTCTGATCAGCGCATCCGGTACATTCGTCACGAAAAAAACAAAGGGAATGCGGAAGCACGAAACACAGGCATTCTCGCCGCACGTGGCAACTACATTGCTCTCCTTGACTCTGATGACGTTGCGTTGCCGAATCGCCTGGATGAACAACTTAAACACCTGGAGAAAAACCCTGACGTCGGCCTGGTTGGTACGTGGGCAGAATTGATTGATGAATCAGGAAAAAAAATAGGCCTGCGCGACTGTCCCTACCCCGACAGTCTTCTACGCCCAATGCTGATTTTCCGGAATATTTTCATTACCTCATCATTGATGATGCGTAGGGATGCTCTGCCTCCAGGTCTATTCAAGACCATGCTTGCAGAAGACTACGATTTTATTAGTCGCCTGGCCGACAACTGGCAAATTGCCTACATCCCGAACTACCTCATGCAATACCGAATCAATTCACAAGGATTGATGGGGACGCGATGGCAACAAATCAAAATCGATGCTTGGCTTACCCAACAACGCCTACTCCAACAAATGGGCGTCAGTGCAAGCATTGCTGAAGCAGAGCTTCATAAAAAAATCGCTCACGCGGTGGCAGATGGCAATAGTTCATCTGAAGCCCAAGAAGCCGGTCGCTGGCTTGAGAAAATTCTGCACACGAACGAAAAATATCGTTGGTATGACCAAGCGGTTCTCCAAAATGTCTGCGAAGAAATTTTGCTAAGCCTGTGGCGTGGCGCAGCCAAGGAAGGCATTTCGACAGTTTTCAAGGCACGTACCTCGCTGGCAGAAATAGGCAAACCGCCAAGTTTGGGACAATTGGCACGTTTAGCCGCCAGAGCCTTGCGAACAGCCCAATGAGCCTGTTGCGCTCATCCTTTCACTCGCTGATCCAAACCGCCGCACGTCTCGGTCTGGGTTTAGTCAACGTCAAGATCGCAGCGATCTACCTTGGCCCCGTCGGTGTCGGTTTATACGGACAATTCTGGAGTCTGTTCGGCGTATTCAGCGGCCCTTTGGTCGCCCCCATCGCAACTGTCCTTACACGAGAAATTGCGAGTATTGATGACACCGAAAAGCGGCAAAGGCTGATCGGCGAAGCCCTGCGCCTGTCATTCCTGATCGGCCTTTTCATCACGGCAGTGACCATCCCTTTCGCAGGCACCATCTCGGAATGGATGTTTCATTCGCGAGAATATTCACTACAAGTGGTTTTTGCCGCGCTGGCTCTCCTCCCTGTATTTTTCAACACCACCTTCATTGCCACCGCTCGCGGCACCCGCCGCTTGAAGTCACTCACCGTCAGCGAACTGCTCATCGCGCTATCAGGAACGATCTCAGCAGTCGTAATGATTCCGCTCTGGGGCGTTCACGGTGCCTTCTGGTCGCTCGCCTCGTCCGCCGCGCTCGCCAGCATTCTGTTGCTGATTCAATACCGAAACAGCGGCTGGCTGGCCCAACTTCTGTCATTCAAAAGCGATCCAAATTTCAAACGAAATTTTCTGCATTTTTTTGCCTCGTCGATCATCACGGCAACGACAATTGCGGTCGTCCCCATCCTGCTGCGTAACGCCATTGCCGAACAACTTGATCTGGAGCATGTCGGCTACTGGCAAGCGGGAACTCGACTGGCCGACCTCTACTTTTCCGTCTTTTCGGCACTCTTTGCCATGCATTTCCTGCCACGCTTTGCCGAAATTCATAGCCGCACCGAAATGCGCACCGAACTTCAAAGAGGCGGCTCACGGATCATCCCGGTTGTAGCCATAGGCGCGCTAGCAATCTACTTCCTTCTCGACCTGCTCGTTCCCCTGCTTTACACCGCGCAATTTCTTCCCCTCAAACAAATCATGGCTTGGCAATTGGCCGGGGTCGTCATGCAGGCAACCGCCTGGTATATCCGCTATGTCGTCGTTGCCAAAGGTCATACCTGGTGGGTTGCCGCCACCGACATCGGCTTTTCACTCTTCTGGCTGGGACTCTCCATCATCCTCTTGCCGCAATTCGGGCTTGGTGCCGTCTCGATGGCCTACTTTTTACGCTATGTGCTCGACACACTTTACTCAATTGTGAAATGTCGTCAGGTCATCACTGGCTTGCCAAATGCCTAAGAAAACCGATTTATTCAAGCCTCAACACTATCCGCACATGAAAATCCTATTTATTTCCGACCACCTCAAATTCGGCGGTGCCGAACGCCATCTGGTAGCCGTCGCCACTGGCTTGGCAAAACTCGGCAACGAGATTGCTGTCGCCTACCTGAAGCCGCACGACGAACTTGCCGGTGAACTGGTTGACGGTGGCGTCGGGCAGATCATTTGCTGTAACTCACGGGGCGGCATCGACTTCAGCGCCATCCGCAATCTGGCCAGGCTGATCCGCGATTTTCGTCCGAATGTGCTGGTCGCCACTTCACAATATTCGTTGGCCATGACGACAGTAGCCCGCATGCTCGGCCGCACGCGCGCACCCTTGCTTTTTGTCTGTCATAGCATGGAGGTGGTGCAACGCCACCGCAGTGACCGCCTGCGCTTTGCCATTTACCGCCACTTTTACGGCATGACCGAATGCATCGTTTTCGTCAGCGAACTACAACGGCAATTTTTCCGACAGTTGGGCATCCAGCCGCGCACTGATGAGGTCATTCACAACGGTATCGACCTTGACCACTTTTCGGCGACTGCGGTGGCTACTGAAGCAAAGCAGTTACGCTGCGATCTTGGCTTTACCGATACGGATCTGGTGATTGGTATGTGCGCCGGCTTCCGCGAAGAGAAGTTCCAAATCGATTTGCTGGAAGCTTTGCGTCGCCTGCGCGACAAGCAGTTGCCGGCCAAAGTGCTACTGGTCGGCGACGGCATCACGCGTCCGCAGATCGAAGCCCGGCGTGACGCGCTCGGCCTCCAGAATGCCGTCGTAATGTGTGGTTTCCAGCAGGATGTTCGGCCCTACGTTGCAGCCTGCGACATCATGGCGCTGACTTCCCATGCCGAAACTTTCCCGATTGCCACTCTGGAATACATGGCGCTTGGCAAACCGCTGGTTGCCAGCAACGTTGGCGGCCTCAGCGAACAGGTGGCGAATGGCCACAACGGTCTGTTGTATACCGCCGGCGACATTGATGGCCTAGTCGCTCAGCTGGAATGCCTGGCCACCGCGCCAGCGCGCCAAGCCTTGGGCAGCACCGCCCGCCGGGAGGTGGAAGCACGTTTCTCGCTATCAACAATGATCGAGCGCTTCCGTTACCGCTGCACCGAGCTAGCGCTAACGGGGGGGGGGGCAAGCATATGATGCAGGCCGTCTGGCGCCTCTCCAATCGCCTTCATCGCTGGCGCATCCCGGTGTTGCCCAAGATTTGTTACGCCTTCAACCGCATCGTCTTTTCGGCTGTGGTACCACCGGGTGTCCAGATGGGTGAAAGTGTGCTTCTTGGCTACAAGGGGCTGGGCATTGTGATTCACCGTAGGGCAGTTATTGGCAATCGGGTCAATATCGGCGCCCATGTCACGATTGGTGGACGAGGTAAGCACTATGAAGTACCGGTCATCGAAGATGACGTAATGATCGGCACCGGCGCAAAAATTCTAGGGCCAGTCAGAATTGGCAAAGGGGCAAGCATCGGCGCCAATGCCGTGGTCTTGCACGATGTACCCGCTGGCGCAACTGCAGTGGGCATTCCTGCAAGAATTCTCAGTAGTTCGGACAATTACCCTGCCCATTCCCAAGCTGATTTTGTGAGTTCACCCCATGCCAATTGAAGACATCATCCACCCCTTTCTAAAACACTACACATCTGCTCCCCAGTGGGTAAAAAACACCTTGGGTGGTGCTTATGCGCGCGTTCCGACCAGCATGCGCTATGGGGCGAAATACGATGAGTTCATGGCTGAAATCAAGCGCAGCGATGATGAGCAGTGGTTGCGCCAGCGTGCGGATGAAAAGCTGCTTTTTACCCTGCGCTGGGCCGCTGAGACGGTGCCTGCATTTGCTTCGCTGCAAAGCCGGGTCAAGCTGGATCGCTCTCCTGTCGAGTTACTGGCTGAGTTTCCGTTGTTGCCCAAAGAAGATATCAAGGCGGATACGAACCGCTTCATTTCCAGCGCGATGCCACCCAAAACGCATTTGCTGACGCATACCGGTGGCTCTACGTCTGTACCGATGAAGCTTTATCTTGAAAAGTACGTGTCGCGCTCAAAAGACTTTGCGTACAACGGTACTTTCGACACGATTGCAGGTATTCGCACTGGCGATACGATTCTTGCATTGCGTGGGCGCACGGTGCCGGGCGCAAACAAGCCGGGTGGGCCGATCTGGATGTTTGATCCGATCAAGAGTTATTTGCATTTGAGTTCGGACCATCTGGAGGCTGAGCATATGCCGCGCTACGTTGAGGCGGCGCGTCAATGGAAGCCTACGTTTATTCACGCTTTCCCTTCTGCTCTGGTGCCGCTTGCAAAGTGGTTGCAAGAGAACCCGGCCCCGGATGTAACGGAGCGTATTCGCTCTGTTCAGTTGTTTTCCGAGAATATTTACGACTATCAGGTTGAATTGATTCGTGAGGTTTTTGGTTGCCCGGTGTTGCTGGATTATGGTCATTCCGAGCGGGCGGTGAAGTCGATTTCGCTACCGAATGATCCGCGTTATTTCTTCTGGCCGCTTTATGGCAAGGTGGAACTGATCGATTTTGATGGCCGCCCGGTGACAGAACCCGGCGTGCTGGGTGAGATTGTTGGCACCGGTTTTGATAATCGAGTCATGCCCTTGATTCGTTACCGGACGGGTGATCTGGCGATGTGGAGCAGCAGCCCGAACCTGACTCGTCCTGGTTTTTCTGTGGTTGATCGCATTGAGGGGCGCCTGCAGGAATTTTTGGTGTGTAACGATCATCGCTTGATATCGATTTGCACCATTGGTGCGGCGCACTTTGAGGAGTTGGCGAGCGCCGACCGCATGCAGTTTGAACAGACTGCGCCAGGTCGCGCTGTTCTCAAGGTGTTGTCGGAAAACGATCTGTCATCACGCGCCAAGGAGGCGCTGGCGTCTGGTATTCGTGCCAAGACGCAAGGTGGCTTGGAGATTGAAGTGGTGCGGGTGGATGAGATTGCCCGCACGGTTTCTGGCAAGCATCGGTTGCTGGTGCAGAAGCTGGATCTCTCGCGCTACCTGGGCGCGGCTCATATCGACACAGAGGAAAGCGCACTTTCGTGAAAACTGCGGTCATGATCGGCCCCTGCCCTGATGCAAAAGGGGGCATGGCATCGGTTGTTGCGGTCTACCGGAAAAACGGGCTATTTTCGAAAAGTCGTTGCCGCTATTTGACGACGGCAACAGAAGGCGGGGCTGGCCGCAAACTTTGGGTGGCGGCTTCTGCCTTGTTGCGCTTCACTTTCTTGCTGCTCATGCATCGGGTCAGTTTGCTGCATGTGCATGGGGCGTCGCATGGCAGTTTCTGGCGCAAGCGGGCGTTCATGTCGCTGGCGTTTGCTTTCGGGGTGCCGGTGATTTTTCATCTGCATGGCGGTGAATTCCGACAGTTTGTTGATGAACGACTTGATGATGCGGGCCGCCAGAAGGTGCTGGAGACACTCAAGCGGTGCGATCTGATTTATTGCCTGAATGAAGAAATTGGCGCGTGGCTGCGTGCCAGGGTGCCAAGCGTGCCTGTACAGGTCATGCCTAACCCGATTGATCTTCCGGAGGGAGATATTTATTTGGGAAAGCGCGAGCCAAGTATTTTGTTTCTTGGCCGCCTTGAGCAGGAAAAAGGGGTATTCGATCTGCTGAATGCGTTTTCGGTAGTCGCTGGGGTTGTCCCTGATGTCAGGCTGATTTTGTGTGGGGTCGGGTCGGCTCAGGCTCAGCTTGAGAAGACCGCTCTGGAATTGGGGCTGGCATCGAGGGTTGAATTCCCCGGCTGGGTGGATGGGGAAAAGAAAGCCAGCTTGTTGCAGCGAGCCGGGGTTTTTGTATTGCCCTCTTACGCTGAGGGTATGCCGATGTCGATATTGGAGGCGATGGCTGCCGGCACTCCGGTGGTAGCATCTCGTGTCGGCGCAGTGCCTGAGATGCTGGAAAATGGTAGCAGCGGGCTGGTGGTTGAGCCCGGCCAGGTTGATCAGCTTGCAGCGGCAATGCTTACTGCGCTGGATAGCTCAAAAAGCGCGGTATTTTGCTCTCGTGGCTTGGCTAGAGTTCGAGAGTTTTATTCCGCGAACGTGGTGCTTGAGCGCCTGCGTTGGCAATACGCAAAGTTGGCCCCGTGAAAATTTGGCTGCATATATTCTTGTTGGTTTGTGGCTGGGGAAGCGCCGCGCTTGCCTTTTCGGCGAGCGATCCTCGATTTGCTGCACCCGCCATTTCTGCTGCGCTGGTGGCCTTCGACAAGGCTGCTTTGATGGGGCACCCGCGGCTTTTCCGCGGGCAGGCTGACTACGCCGGCATTGTTGCTGCAGCTTCGGCCGAGCGGGCCAATGGGGTGAAGTCCTTGTCTGGCACTTTGCATCGGACCTCGCTGACTACAACCAATACGACGTTCTCGGCGACTGCCAGGTCAGTAAAGACGCTCAGTGGCTTGAACAACTGGTTTCAGCAGGAACGCGTCTTGGAAGGGATGGCGGAGTCGGCACTAGGCTGGTATCTGATGCGCGACCCTTGGTATTTGACTGAAATGCGGGCACGTATGGCGTCTTTTTCATCGCAAATTCTGGATACGGGTTGTGTTGCTGAGTTAACTCAGGCTAGGGCCTATGCCTATTACTTCGCGCTGACTTACGATTTTGCCTACCTGGCGCTGACGAGTGGCGAACGCGACCTTATGCGGAATGTCGTTAAAACTTGCGCGACTTCAGCATTGCCGGGAGCCTTGACGAAGGTAATAGCTAACCCGCGTGACGGCGTTGCCTTTCATTCTTTGGGCAAGTTCATTGGTGCTTTGACGATTGTTCTGCGTGAGGTGCCGGAAGCTCGCGCTTTGGTAGAGCAGGCCTTGCAGGTTTACCTCGCCAACCTTAGCCCTTGGGGTGGGGATGATGGCGGGTATGCGAATGGCAGCAGCTATGTTTTGTGGGATGTCGGGGATTCATTGCTGTCCTGGGATTTGATCGACCGCGTGCTGGGCATTCCGATTTACCAAAAGGCTTGGGTGGCACAGCTTCCCCGCTTCGTCGTTTACAACTTGCCACCAGGCACGCCGGCCGGGGTTTTTGGCGATGGCGCCGAGATTTCCCGGTCAGAGGAATGGGCTCGCTTTGGCAAGGCGATCATGAGTCGATTCGAAACACCGCTCGCCCGCTGGTACGAGAAACAGTTGTTCGGCGAGGATACGGCGCGCTTGCACAGCTTGCTTAGCCCGCGCCATGTTGTTAGCAGTGCGCCCTGGCCAAGCAGCGAGGTAAATAGCGCGGTTTTTACGAATGTGGGGTGGGCTGCGCTGCATAGCTCGTTGCCTGATCGTTCGCGGGTTTCGGTGTATTTCAAGAGCAGCCCGTATGGCTCGTTGAATCATTCGCATGCGGATCAGAACAGTTTTCTGATCTATGCCCATGGCAAGGTGCTGGCCATGGATAGCGGGTATTACGATTCCTACAATTCACCGCACTGGCGAAATTGGTACAAACAGACCAAGGCCCACAACGCCATCACCATCGATGGCGGCCGGGGGCAATCCTTGGGAGCCGATGGCCTTGGAAACACCCTGTTCTCCGGCAAGATTAGCCAGTTTGTCACAACCGCTGACTACGATGTGGTGACTGGCGATGCGACCGCTGCCTATGCCGGGGAGTTGTCGATGGCCAAGAGGGCACTGGTTTTTCTGCGCCCGTCAGCAACTTTGGTGGTGATTGATCAGCTTCAGAGCGCCACGCCGCGACAGTGGGAGTGGAATTTACACACGACTTCGCCGCTGACGGCGAATGCCGAAGGGTACCTGCTGGATTTGGGAGATACCGAAATGTGTACCGAGGTTGTTGCACCGGATAGCCTTGGATTGGCGGTGACTCCAGGCTATTCGCCAGCCCCTGTGCTATCGGGAGGTTACGGCCCGCATTTCTGGAATCGATTCTTTTACAAGACGCCAAAATCTTCGGCGTACTTTGTTGCGGTCATGCGTACAGACTGTGCGCAGCCGAGAGCAGAAATTTCTTTTCAGACGGGAAAGCCTGTGGTCATAGTAGGCAACCGTCAGATATCCTTTGTCGGTACCGAACTGACAGTCCGCTAATTTATTCACTATTTTTCAAGTTAAAAACCATGGCTAATCCTCTTATCTATCTCGTTGCCGGTGCCCGGCCCAATTTCATGAAGATCGCCCCCATCGTGCGTGCCTTTCAGGTCCACGGCGGCATGGCTTTCAAGATCATTCACACCGGCCAGCATTACGACCGCGAAATGAACGATGTATTTTTTGAGGAACTCGGTATTCCTGCGCCGGATGTCTTCATGGCGGCTGGTGGCGGTAGCCATGCACAGCAGACGGCCAAGATGATGGTGGCTTTCGAGGAGCTTTTCCAGTCGCAGCGGCCGGATGCGGTGCTGGTGGTTGGCGATGTGAATTCGACGCTGGCCTGCTCAATTGTGGCCAAGAAGCTGAACATTCCGGTTGCTCACGTTGAGGCGGGTTTGCGCAGCGGCGACATGACGATGCCGGAAGAGATCAATCGTCTGGTGACGGACGCCATTTCGGACTGGTTCTTTGTCACGGAGCCGAGCGGTGTCGAGCATCTGCGCCGCGAGGGCAAGGCCGAGTCGGCGATCCATTATGTCGGCCATGTGATGGTCGATAACGTGCTTTATCAGGCTGAAAAGCTGAAGGATGTCGATCCTTCAACATTTGAAATTTCGGCAAAAATTCCGGTTGACCGCAGATATGGCGTGGTGACGCTGCATCGGCCGAGCAACGTCGATAGTGCCGCGATGATGGGGAAAATAGGCGGTGCGCTGCGCGAGATTGCGGCTGAATTGCCGCTGATCTTCCCGGTGCATCCGCGAACCCGTGCCAATCTGGAGAAATTCGGCGTCGATCTCGGGCCGAACATAACGCTGGCTGGCCCGCAGGCTTATATGGCTTTCCTGAGTTTGTGGAAGGATGCGGCCGTGGTGCTGACGGACAGCGGCGGCTTGCAAGAGGAAACGACGGCGCTCGGCGTGCCGTGCATCACGATTCGTGAGAACACGGAGCGGCCGGTGACGGTGGATGAAGGCTCGAATGTGCTGGCGGGGACAGACCCGGTGCGCATTGTAGCTGAGGCGCGCAAGGTTCTGGCTGGCCAGGGCAAGCAGGGCCGCCGGCCGCACTTGTGGGATGGCAAGGCGGCGGAGCGAATCGTTGAGATTCTGGCCAGGGAACTTGCCTGATGAACAAACGCATTGAAATGATGGGTTGCAAGATCGACAACCTGACAATGGAAGAAACCCTGCAGACGATTGAGGGTTTCATCCATAGCGGCAAGCCGCATCAGCATGTGGTGGTGAATGTGGACAAGTTGGTGAAGGCCAGCCGTGACCCGGAGCTTTGCCAGATCATCAACGATTGCGCGCTGATCAACGCGGACGGTATGCCGGTGGTGTGGGCTTCGCGCCTGCTGGGCAAGGGGCTAAAGGAGCGCGTTGCTGGCGTCGATTTATTCGAGTCGTTGATGCAGCGCTCGGCCCAGAAGGGTTGGCGGGTTTTTCTACTCGGCGCTCGCGAGGAAGTGGTTTCTGGCGTCAGTACGATTTACCAGAAGAAATATCCGGGCCTGACCATTGCTGGTTACCGAAATGGCTACTGGAAGCCGGAAGAGGAAGCTGGGGTGGTCGAACAGGTGAAGGCTGCGCAGGCTGACTTGCTGTTCGTCGCCATCAGTTCGCCAAAGAAGGAACAGTTTCTCGGCAAGTATCAGGCGGAGATGAAGGTTCCCTTCGCCATGGGCGTTGGCGGAACCTTCGACGTTGCCGTCGGCAAGGTTAAACGGGCACCGGTCTGGATGCAGAACAGCGGCCTGGAGTGGTTTTACCGATTTTTGCAGGAACCGCGCCGGATGTTCAGGCGGTATTTCATTGATGACATGGCTTTCTTCGGCTTGATGGCGAAGGAGTTGCTGGTTTCTGGAAAAAATAGATAACTCGCCCATGCGCACCCTTTAATGCGCAACAACGGGCTGGAATGCTTGCATCGACTGGCCTCAGAACCGCGCCGGCTGTGGAAGCGCTATCTGGTGACGAATACGCTGTTTGTTGTCGGCGCTATCAGGCAATTGGCGTTTGGCCAGACTCGATAGGCCTGTTATTGGCTCAGTGACTGGTTCGGGGCGAATGTTGCGGTCAACCGGAAATTTGTTCGAAATCTGAGTTATTTCAGCAAGCACGTACCTATCATTTTCAGTGCGGAGAATAGCCCGGTCATTCTCCGCACTTTTTGCGGCAAATAATTTACATTGATGACGAGTAAACTCCATAATCTACGCATGAATAGCGGTGATAACACATACATCTGGCAGGCCAGCGATTGGCCGGACTGGCGCTACGACCTGGCCGCCCTGGCGGAGCCACTGGCTAAGGTCAGTCATGCCCAAGGTCTGTTGCTTGGCCGCTTGGCCGACGTTGGCATGTCCTTGCGCGATCAGGCAAGTCTGGCCGCGTTGACGGAGGATGTCATCAGGACGAGCGAAATCGAAGGCGAGCGACTCGATGCCGAGTCGGTTCGTTCTTCCATTGCCCGTCGTCTGGGTGTGGATATCGGTGCGTTGGCGCCGATGGATCGCCATGTGGAAGGCGTGGTCGAGCTGGTGCTGGATGCGAGAGGACGTTGTGAGGTCGCGCTGACAATAGACAGGTTGTTCGCCTGGCATGCCGCCTTGTTCCCCACTGGCTACAGTGGCCCGTCTCAAATCCACATCGGCGCGTTTCGGGAGGACGCTAGTGGCCCTATGCAAGTGGTGTCCGGCCCGATTGGACGCCAACGGGTTCATTTCGAGGCGCCGCCGGCAGATCAATTGGCGCTAGAGATGGCGCGTTTTACCGAGTGGGCCAATAGCAGCACAAAAGATCATCCCATCCTGAAAGCTGGTCTTGGCCACTTGTGGTTTGTGACGCTGCATCCGTTCGACGATGGCAATGGCCGTATTGCCCGTGCGATCGGTGATTTACTGCTGGCGCGAGCCGATGGTAGTCCGCAACGTTTTTACAGTTTGTCGGCGCAGATCCAGCGCGAGCGCCGTGACTACTACGACATCCTGGAGGGCACGCAAAAAGGTTCGCTGGATGTGACGCCCTGGCTCAAGTGGTTTCTGGAAAATCTGGCTATGGCGGTCAATGCCGCACAGTTCACGGTGGATGCTGTTCTGGTCAAGACTCGCTTCTGGCAACGCTGGGCCACTGCCCCCTTGAACGATCGCCAGATAAAGCTGCTCAATCGGCTGCTGGATGGCTTTGAGGGCAAGCTCAACAGTAGCAAGTGGGCGGCTATTGCCAAGTGTTCCCCTGACACCGCACTGCGTGACATCAACGACTTGCTGGCCCGCGGGATTCTGCGCAAGTCAGGGGCGGGTGGTCGGAGTACCAGCTACGAGTTGAAAGCGTGAGCGAGATGCGAACCGAGCGCGATGGTGTTGGCGATTGGCTCAATACGGCGTGAAAAATTGCCTTATGAATATTCATTTTTGATGGAATAGTCCTGACTTTGGTCACTGCTGGTGCCGATTTTATCGCCTTGCCTCTAGCTTCCGCGCTCCCTGAACTGGACACCAAGTGCTTGCTAAACATATTGTTAACGTCTTACTCCATGGATTTCAAATTTCTATGAAAACAATCTATCTCGTTGCCGGTGCCCGGCCGAACTTCATGAAGATCGCCCCCATCGTGCGTGCCTTTCAGGTCCACGGCGGCATGGCTTTCAAGATCATTCACACCGGCCAGCATTACGACCGCGAAATGAACGATGTATTTTTTGAGGAACTCGGTATTCCTGCGCCGGATGTCTTCATGGCGGCTGGTGGCGGTAGCCATGCACAGCAGACGGCCAAGATGATGGTGGCTTTCGAGGAGCTTTTCCAGTCGCAGCGGCCGGATGCGGTGCTGGTGGTTGGCGATGTGAATTCGACGCTGGCCTGCTCAATTGTGGCCAAGAAGCTGAACATTCCGGTTGCTCACGTTGAGGCGGGTTTGCGCAGCGGCGACATGACGATGCCGGAAGAGATCAATCGTCTGGTGACGGACGCCATTTCGGACTGGTTCTTTGTCACGGAGCCGAGCGGTGTCGAGCATCTGCGCCGCGAGGGCAAGGCCGAGTCGGCGATCCATTATGTCGGCCATGTGATGGTCGATAACGTGCTTTATCAGGCTGAAAAGCTGAAGGATGTCGATCCTTCAACATTTGAAATTTCGGCAAAAATTCCGGTTGACCGCAGATATGGCGTGGTGACGCTGCATCGGCCGAGCAACGTCGATAGTGCCGCGATGATGGGGAAAATAGGCGGTGCGCTGCGCGAGATTGCGGCTGAATTGCCGCTGATCTTCCCGGTGCATCCGCGAACCCGTGCCAATCTGGAGAAATTCGGCGTCGATCTCGGGCCGAACATAACGCTGGCTGGCCCGCAGGCTTATATGGCTTTCCTGAGCTTGTGGAAAGATGCGGCTGTCGTGCTGACGGACAGCGGCGGCTTGCAGGAAGAAACGACGGCGCTTGGCGTGCCGTGCATCACGATCCGAGAGAACACGGAGCGCCCGGTGACGGTGGATGAAGGTTCCAACGTGCTGGCCGGGACTGACCCGGTGCGCATCGTGGCTGAGGCGCGCAAGGTTCTGGCTGGCCAGGGCAAGCAGGGCCGCCGGCCGCACTTGTGGGATGGCAAGGCGGCTGAACGGATTGTCGAGATTCTGGCTGCCGAGTTGGGCGCCTAATTTCTGCAACCTGAGTATGCAATGCTGCACCTTTTGCCAAAAACTCATTTACTCCTAACACTTTGTTGATCTCAATTTTATGACTACTCCCATCCTCCCCGTCATTCTCTCCGGTGGCTCTGGTTCCCGACTTTGGCCGCTTTCCCGCGAGCAGTATCCGAAGCAGTTGCTACCGCTGGTTGGCGGCGAATCGATGTTGCAGCTGACGGTTTGCCGGCTGGATGGCTTGCCCGGCATTCAGGCGCCGCTGCTGGTCTGCAACGAGAATCATCGTTTTGCCGTGGCGGAGCAGCTTCGTCAGGAGGGGCGTGAAGGAACCATCGTACTTGAGCCGGCCGGGCGCAATACGGCGCCGGCCTTGACGCTGGCGGCCTTGCTGGCGCGGCGCGATGGCGCCGACCCAGTAATGGTGGTCATGCCGGCCGATCACGTGATAATGAATGAAGCGCTGTTCCGCACTGCCGTGAGCAGCGCGGTGGAACTGGCCGCATCGGGCAAGGCGGTAACGTTTGGCATCACGCCCGATGCGCCGGAGACTGGCTACGGCTACATTCAGGTTGGCGAGGCGGTTGCGGCCCGGAGCGCGGCTTTCATGCTGGCGCGCTTTGTCGAGAAGCCGGATCGGGCAACGGCGGAGACCTATCTGGATTCGGGCAATTATTTGTGGAACAGCGGCATTTTTGTGCTCAAGGCCTCAACGTGGCTGGATACGCTGGCCCATTGCCGGGCGGATATTCTGGAAGCCTGCCGGGCGGCGGTTGCCGAGGTGAAGACCGATGGTGATTTCGTCCGTGCACTGAAGGCCGCGTTCGAAGCCTGCCCTTCCGATTCGATCGACTATGCAGTCATGGAGCGTCTGAACCAGGGCATCACCGGCTTGCCGCAGGGCGTAGTGATTCCGCTCGATGCCGGTTGGTCGGACGTAGGTTCGTGGGATTCGCTGTGGGCGGTGCTGGACAAGGATGCTGGCGGCAACACGACGCGTGGCGACGTTATTCTGGAAGGCTGTGCGAATACGTTGGCTTTTTCCCAAAACCGCCTCGTCGCCTGCATCGGCGTCAATGACCTGATCGTGGTGGAAACCGACGATGCGATTCTCATCGCCCAGCACGATGCGGCGCAGGATGTGAAGAAGATTGTCGATCGGCTCAAGGGTAGTCGCCCAGCCTTGACGCAGTTGCATCGCAAGGTGCATCGGCCGTGGGGCTGGTTCGACGGCATCGATGCCGGCCAGCGCTTTCAGGTCAAGCGCATCGTCGTCAATCCGGGCGCCCAGCTTTCCTTGCAGATGCACCACCATCGCGCCGAGCACTGGATTGTGGTGTCGGGCACAGCCAAAGTAACGCGTGGCGAGGAATATTTCCTTATTTCAGAAAACGAATCGACATATATTCCGCTGGGTGTCACACACCGGCTGGAGAATCCGGGCAAGTTGCCGCTGGAGATGATCGAAGTGCAGTCCGGCAGCTATTTGGGCGAGGATGACATCGTTCGTTTTGAGGACACCTACGGACGGTAGTTGGGGAGAGGGAGCGAAACCTGAGCAAGAGCGAATGGTTTTCGCTAACTGAATTTTGGTTCGGCGAGTGCTCGCAGGCTGAGCGAAAATCAGTCGTAACGATTATTCGATATAATTATCGCCAGAATGCTGCAGCGCAATAGTCGCGTGCCGGCAATGGCCATCAAATTTTGGAGAAATCATGTCAGTTGTTGCAGTTATCGGTCTCGGTTATGTGGGCCTGCCCCTGGTGGTGGAATTTGGCAAAACGGGCCGTACCATCGGCTTTGACATCAGCACGAGCAAGGTCGAGCAGTGTATCGCCGGTACCGATCCTTCGCGCGAGCTGGAAGATGAAGTGATGGCGCAGGCCATTCACGCCGAATACACGGCTGACCCCAAAATGCTGGCGGAAGCTGACATCATCGTCGTTGCCGTGCCGACCCCGGTCGATGAAGCGCACATTCCCGATTTCCGCCCGCTGATCGGCGCCAGCACCTCGGTTGGCCGCAACCTGAAGCCGGGTGCCATCGTCGTTTATGAATCGACGGTTTATCCCGGTGCCACAGAGGAAATCTGCATTCCGGTGCTGGAGCGCGAATCCGGCCTGAAGTGGAAGAAGGACTTTTTTGTTGGTTATTCCCCGGAGCGCATCAACCCGGGCGACAAGGAACACACCCTGACGACCATCCTCAAAGTGGTTTCCGGCGACACACCGGAAACATTGGAAAAGGTTGCCGAACTGTACGAGCGCATCGTCAAGCCGGGCGTGCATCGCTGCCGCAGCATCAAGGCCGCCGAAGCCGCCAAGGTCATCGAAAATACCCAGCGCGACCTGAACATCGCCCTGATGAACGAGCTGGCCATCATTTTTGACCGCATGAATATCGACACCACCGAGGTGCTGGAAGCTGCAGGCACGAAGTGGAACTTCCTGAAGTTCAAGCCGGGCCTGGTCGGCGGCCATTGCATCGGCGTTGACCCTTACTACCTGACGCACAAGGCGGAAATGATCGGCTATCACCCGCAGGTGATCCTGGCCGGCCGCCGCATCAACGACGGCATGGCGAAGTTTGTCGCTGAGCAGACGGTCAAGCAGATGATCGCCGGCGGCAGCTACATCAAGGGCGCCCGCGTCAATGTGCTGGGCCTGACCTTCAAGGAAGACTGCGCCGATCTGCGCAACTCCAAGGTGGCTGACATTATTTCCGAACTGAAAAGCTACGGCATCGAGGTTTTTGTGCACGATCCGTCGGCAGACCCGGAGGAAGCCATGCACGAATACGGCGTGCGCCTGTTTGCCTGGGATGACATGCCGCGCGCCGATGCCATCGTCGCTGCCGTCGCACACAAGGAATACCTGGCCCTGAGCGCGGACGATCTGTCACGTCGACTGGTCAAGGACGGCTGTTTCATCGATGTCAAATCCACGTTTGACAAGGCGTCGCTCAGCGCTGCTGGCGTTCGTGTCTGGAGACTGTGACCGATTTAACTGGCGTTTAACAATTGCTTAATGAAACTGGAATAAACTCTCTGCATGATTGTTTTGATCGGTAGCTAGCCCCTCCTGACAACGGGTTTCAAACATTCGCGGCATATTTTCCCCGAGGAAAAATGCCGCGAATATTTTTGGTTTTGGGAGAAATTTTGGCTGGTGTGGCCATGTTGACCGCCGGTCCCTGTCCAGTTGCATTTTGCAGAATCGAACCATGAACACCATTGCCTCCTCAACCGATTGCCCCCAGCCGCCGGCTGCGGCTGCTCCACCGCATCTGGGCAGCACCTCGCGTTTTGGCCGGGTTGCCAGTCTGCATGTTGGGCGTGACAACCTGATCAACGTCATCGAGGTCGTACTTGACCCACTGGTGCTAACGCTGTCGGTCTGGGTCATCGGCTTCATGGAAGAAGGCGAACTCACCCTTCCTTACCTGATTCTCTCGTTGATGGCCTTTTCGCTGACCTTTCCGGCGCGGCCCCGCCTTGAGGAGTCCTTTTCTCGCAGTGTGATCAGCATCATTTCGAGCTGGCTGCTGCTGGCTTCTCTGATTTTCTTGTTTGGTTACGCAACCAAGGGCTTGAGCCTGTATTCAGGCCACGCCATTGTGACCTGGCTATGGGCTGCCCCGGTCGGCCTGATTGTGGCAAACGGTTTGTTCCGCCTTGCCGCGCCAATTTTGCTACAGGCCCAGGGCGCCAAGCGCGCCGTGATTATCGGCATGAACGAGCAAGGTGCTCAACTGGCGAGCCGTCTGGCCGATAGTCCCTACAGTGACCTGAAGATGCACGGCTTCTTCGACGACCGGAACATTGAGCGCCTGCATGCCATCGGTCACGATGGCCCTCTGCTTGGCCGAATTATTGAAGTGGCGGACTACGCGAAGCGGGAACAGATCAACCTGATCTATATTTCACTGCCGATGGCAACGCAGCCGCGCATCCTGCGCTTGCTGGACGAATTGCGCGACACAACTGCATCGATCTATTTCGTGCCGGATCTGTTTGTCACCGACATTATCCAGAGCCGCATGGAAACGGTTTGCGACATGCCGGTGGTTTCTGTCTGCGAAACACCGTTTACCGGAACCAATGGCCTGGTCAAACGACTGTCGGATATCGTGCTCTCGCTGCTGATTTTGCTGCTCATTTCGCCCATTCTGCTGGGTATCGCCTGCGGCGTGAAGCTGACCTCTCCGGGGCCGATCATATTCCGGCAGCGCCGCTACGGGCTGGATGGTCAGGAAATCGTTGTTTATAAATTCCGCTCGATGACAGTTTGCGAAGATGGTTCAAAGATCACTCAGGCAAGCAAGGGCGACATGCGGATCACCCGCCTCGGTCGCATTTTGCGCAAGACTTCGCTTGATGAATTGCCACAATTCGTCAATGTGCTGCAAGGCCGCATGAGCATCGTCGGCCCCCGCCCGCATGCGGTCGCGCACAACGAACAGTATCGCAAGCTGATCAACGGCTACATGGTGCGCCACAAGGTCAAGCCGGGCATCACCGGCTGGGCTCAGGTTAACGGCCTGCGCGGCGAAACCGAGACACTTGACAAGATGAAGGCGCGCGTCGATTGCGACCTCGATTATCTGCGTCACTGGTCACTGGGGCTGGATCTGTACATCATTTTCAAGACAGTGGCTGTGGTCTTCAAAGATCAGTATGCCTATTAGATTGAGCCAGGGCGGCACTCTTGGCCGCTTGGGGCTGTTTGTCGTTCTCGCCATATTCATTCTGCTTTTCGGCTTCGGCAGCACGTCGGCATCTGGCGGCCTGGTTTCAGCGCCTTGGGACAAAATCGTTCACTTCTGCGTTTTTGCCACACTGGTCGTTGGCTTGCGTGTCACGATGCCCGGGCTTTCAGCTTTGACCATCGGCGCCCTGGCGCTCTGCATCGGTTTGGCCGACGAGTTGCATCAGTATTTGGTTCCTGACAGACAACCCGAGCTTGATGACTGGCTGGCCGATCTGGCAGGAACGCTCTGCGGGCTGCTGGTCTGGCGCAAACTGGCACGTCTTCCCTTTTTCGGTGAGCAATGCCGACCATGAAGGCAAGGCTGGCCATCGTGGTGGGCATGTTGGCCACTGCCAACAGTGCCTTGGCGCTAGACTCGTCGGCCTATCGCCTGCAACTGGGCGGAGGCGGCAACTATCGTTTGCAAACAGAATCGACGGCAATCGGCGTTCGCCCTGGCCGGCTGTTCAACAAGCCCTCGCCGACCCTGGCTGCAAAGCCCTACGCTGACGAGATCGCCTCGGCAGCACATGAGGCTGGCGTAGACCCTGCCCTGGTGCACGCGGTGATTCAGGTCGAATCGGCATATCGAGCCGATGCCGTCTCGGCAAAAGGCGCGCTGGGGCTGATGCAAGTGATGCCGGATACAGCACGCCGCTTCGGAGTTCAGGATGCAAGCGAACCCAAGGCGAACCTGAAGGCAGGTACGCGTTATCTTCGCGTATTGCTCGACCAGTTCGATCAGCGTATCGAACTGGCCCTGGCAGCCTACAATGCCGGCGAGGGTGCTGTCTTGCGCTACGCCGGCAACATTCCGCCCTATCCTGAGACCCAGCGCTACGTTCCAGCGGTCATGGGCAAATTCAATGAGTGGCGGACCATACCCGCCCCGAAGAAAGCCGACTACCTGGCCGGAACACGGTTACAGAAGGCTGAGGCGAGGAACGAAGCCTTGCCGAATCGCCCGCAAAAACTGTAAACCGCCGAGGCTTGGCGCAGAATTACAGTGTTTTTCCAGGTTGACCGCAGCCCGCCATCGGCATCAGCCCGCCAGGGGTGCGCAGCAGGTCGGCCAGCGTGTAGCCATCAAGGACGAGGAACATCGCCTTCAGCGCCTGGTTAAGAATTGCAGGCAAGCAACAGACGCCCTGAATCCGGCAAGTGGAATCCTCGGCAAAGCATTCGGCCAGCGCGAAGTCGCTTTCGGCATGCCGGATCACTTCACCGACGACAATATCCTGCGCCTCGCGGGCAAGCCTCAGGCCGCCCCCCTTGCCGCGCACGGTCTCGATGTAGCCGCTGCGCCCGAGTTGATGCACCACTTTCATCAAATGGCTTTTTGAAATTTCGTGGGCGGCAGCGATCTCGGCGATCGTTGCCAGCCGGCCTTTTTGCACGCCGAGGTACATCAGTACGCGCAAGTTGTAGTCGGAAAAGGCGCTCAGTCGCATGGCGGCTCAATAGATATATTTAAAATATTGCTTATAGCGGTACGGGTTGATAGCATCAAGTTTTATCTGATCTCTATCTTATGCCAATCTGCGGCGCAATCTGCCCGGCAAGGCATACACGGAAGACTCATGGCCAAGCAGCCCGCGAAGAAAGTATTTGAAATCAAACAGGTCGTCGATCCTGACGCCAAGGTCTATCCGCGTTCGATCAGCGGCCCTTACACCCGATGGCGCTGGATTTTCGTGTGGCTGACCCAGATCATTTTCTATGGCCTGTGCTGGGTACCCTGGCATGGCCGGCAGGCGATCCTGTTCGATATCGACACCCGCAAGTTCTATTTCTTCGACCTGGTGCTCTGGCCGCAGGACACGATTTATCTCGTGCTGCTCATGATCCTCGGCGCTTTCACCCTCTTCCTGTTTACCGCCGTCGCTGGGCGATTGTGGTGCGGCTACACCTGCCCGCAAACGGTTTATACGGAAATATTCCTGTGGTTCGAGAAGATGATCGAGGGCGAGCGGCCACAGCGCATCAAGCTCGATGCCGCCCCGTGGTCGCCTCGCAAGCTGGCGATCAAGAGCGCCAAGCACGCAACTTGGATCGTCTTTTCAATGTGGACCGGGATTACCTTCGTCGGCTATTTCATGCCGATTCGCGACCTGCTGAGTGATCTGATCACCTTATCGCCGGGTGCGTGGTCGTCGTTCTGGGTAATCTTCTACGCCTTCGCCACCTATGGCAACGCCGGCTTCCTGCGCGACCAGATGTGCCGGCAGATCTGCCCCTACGCCCGCTTCCAGTTCGTGATGTTCGACCCCGACACGCTGATCATTGCCTACGACACAGCGCGTGGCGACTCCCGCGGCCCGCGCGCCAAGGGTGCCGATCCGAAGGCCTTGGGACTCGGTGATTGCGTCGATTGCGGCATCTGCGTCCAGGTCTGCCCGACCGGCATCGACATCCGCAATGGCTTGCAGAATGAATGTATCGGCTGTGCCGCCTGCATCGACGCCTGTGATCAGGTCATGGACAAGATGGATTACCCGCGCGGCCTGATCCGCTATTCGACCGAAAACGCGGTGTCCATGCGCTTTACGACACTGGAGATCATCAAACGGGCAGCCCGCCCGCGCGTCATTATCTACACGGCCATCCTGTTGGCGCTGACCGCCGCCACCGCCTGGTCGCTGGCCACGCGCGTACCGCTCAAAGTCAATATCCTGAAAGATCACAACGTGCTGTCGCGGGAAGGCGATGATGGCTCCATCGAGAACACTTATCGCCTGCAGATCATGAACACCGGCGTCCAAACGCGGAAGTTCCGGATCAGCATCGGCGGCCTCGAAGGCGCCCGCCTGAATGGCGACAGCGAAATCACCGTCCCCGGCGGCGAGATCGGCAGCCAGACCGCCATTGTCAGCGCCGAGCCGGGCGCCACCCGATCCGGCGCGACGGCCATCACTTTCAGCGTGACCGACGTTGCTGACGAAAAAATCACCGTCACCGAGAGCTCAAAGTTCTGGATGCCGTGAAACCCTGATTCCATTGACCCTGGCGGCTAACACAGACGCCACGGTCAACCGGAAAAATCGGCCAAAAATGCCCCGTGCCAAGTCGGCCGGGGCAATTTTTTGGCACCAGGGCAAGCTCAGTGCAGCTTGACGTGCGGCTCGGTACGACGCGTAATCAGGCGGGCCAGCGTATCCAGTGCGACTTTCATGAAGCCGTGCAAAGCCAGTTGATGCAGTTGATAGAGGGAAACGTACATCACGCGGGCGAAATAACCTTCCAGCCACAGATTGCCGCCGACCAGCCCGCCCATCAGGTTACCTACGGTGGAGTACTTGCCGAGCGACACCAGCGATCCGAAATCGCGATAGCGCCAAGGCTTCAGCGGCTTGCCAGCCAGCCGCGCCTTGATCTGGCGAACCATGTGCGACGCCTGCTGATGCGCCGCCTGGGCGCGGGGCGGTACATTGACGCCCTCCTTGCCCAACCACGGGCAGGCGGCACAATCGCCCAACGAAAAGATGTGTTCGTCACGCGTCGTCTGCAACGTCGGCTCAACCACCAACTGGTTGATGCGATTCGACTCCAGCCCGCCAAAATCCTTGAGCATTTCCGGCGCCTTGACCCCCGCAGCCCAGACCACCAGTTCGGCCGGAATGATTTCGCCGCTGGCGAGCCGCACACCATCAGGCAACACTTCGGCCACCGAGGCGCCGGTTCTCACCTCAACGCCAATCTCGCCAAGCAGGCGACGTGCTGCCACTGAAACCCGCTCCGGCACGGCAGGCAGGACGCGCGGCGCGGCTTCGATGAGGATAATTCGGATGTCCTCGCTCGGGTCGATGCGGTCGAGACCGTAGGAAACCAGCGTGCGCGTGGTTTTGTGCAGCTCGGCCGCCAGCTCGACACCGGTGGCACCGGCACCGATGATCGCGACAGTCAATTGCCCCGGCCGCTGCGGCTCACTCTGGGCGTGGGCACGAATGCAGGCATTGACCAGCCGGCGATGAAAGCGCGCAGCCTGGGCCGGTGTTTCGAGCGCAATCGCGTTTTCCTTGACGCCCGGCGTGCCGAAATCATTGGTCAGGCTGCCGATGCAGATGACCAGCGTGTCATAACGAAAAACGCGCGGGGCAATCACCTGCTCGCCATGCTCGTCGATGTAGGGCGCTGTCGTCACCAGACGCTTGTCACGATCAATGCCGACCACCTCACCGTAACGGTAACGGTAGCCGTGCCAGTAGGACTGGGCCAGGTGATTCAGTTCATAGGCGCCGAGATCCATGCTGCCTGCAGCAATTTCATGAAGATGCGGCTTCCAGAAATGGGTCTGCGATTTTTCAATCAGCGTCACCGCGGCCTTGTGCTGCTTGCCGAACCTGTCGCCGAGCGCGGTAACCAGTTCAAGACCGCCGGCACCGCCGCCGATAACGACGACCTGGTGCAACTCAGCCTCGGGGCCGAGCACATTGAAAGGCTCGCCGGTGCTGTCCCTGCCGGTGGCGGGTTGTGCTGACTCCATCTCGTTCTCCGTCGTTGGCAGTGTGGGGGTCGCTGACAATATCGCTCCTCCGAAAATTCAACCTCCCTGAAATCGCTGGAATTTCCTCATGAAAATCGCCGCAATAACCCCTTGAAATTCGCCGATTATTTCTCCGCAAAAGTAAAACCTGCGGCCATCCACGCTTTGCTGCGGCGCAACAAAATGGTAGTCTTTAGCACATAAAATAATGCCTTCAAGGCAAGGGAAAACAGCATGAGTGAAATCGATCTGAAACGCTTCTTCCTTGAGCAGGTACGCCTGTTCGAGAACTTTCCGGCCGACAAGGTCGAGGAAATCGTCATCAAGTCCCGCCTGGCGACTTATGAAGGCAACGA
This sequence comes from uncultured Rhodocyclaceae bacterium, assembly GCA_907163225.1. GTDB lineage: Bacteria > Pseudomonadota > Gammaproteobacteria > Burkholderiales > Rhodocyclaceae > Azonexus. The sequence goes on from OU015322.1 coordinate 953,380, forward strand.
AGCCATCCTCGAAACCGGCGACGAAGGCCGTTTCATCGGCGTCATGATCAGCGGCCACGCCGAGATATCGATGACTGACAACACCGGCTCCCGCGTCGTCATTACCCAACTCGGCGTTGGCGACGTGTTCGGTGTGATGTCGCTGCTCACCGGAGACCGCATCGTCGCCGACGTCATCGCCGGCAACCGCTGTTTCGTGCTGATGATTCCGCAGGACGTCTTCAACACGCACATCCTGACCAACCCGAAGGCCGTCGGCTACCTTTCCCGCCTGCTCGCCGATCGCACCCGCGCCATGTCGGTCGATCTGGTCACTGCCCAGGCCAATGCCGTCGCCCATTCGAGCGACCCCTACGCGCTGTCTCTGACCACCAACGAACCGGGCAAGGTCGTTGTCCTCAACGTCGGCATCACCCAGATTCATTTCGGCATCTACGACACCGAGGAAAGCGGCGCTGACATCCACGGCATCATCGACCACGCCGACCAGCTGGTCACGCTGATTACTGTCACGGTCGGGTCGCAGCAAAAAACCATAGAGCACTCGCCGTTCAAACTCTCTGACCTGTTCACCGTGATGCAGGAAGTCACCACCCTGCTCGGCAAGTCCTTCACCTTCCATCCGGAAGACGTTACCGCCGTCGGCCATCGTGTCGTGCATGGCGGCAACAAGTTCTCCAGCTCGGTCGTCATCACACCGTCGGTGATCGCCGACATTGAGGAACTCTCGGTCTTCGCGCCGCTGCACAACCCGGTCAACGTCGCCGGCATCCGCGTTGCCATGAAGATGTTCCCTAACGTGCCGCAGGTTGCCGTTTTCGACACCGCCTTCCACCAGACGCTGGCGCCCTACGCCTACCTCTACGGCCTGCCCTACGATCTTTACAAGCAGCACGGTATCCGCCGCTACGGCTTCCACGGCACCTCACACCGCTACGTTTCGCTGAAGTCAGCCGAAGTCCTGAAGCGCCCGCTCGGCGAGCTGGAAATCGTTTCCTGCCACCTCGGCATCGGCGCCTCGCTGTGCGCCATCGACCACGGCCGCTCGATCGACACGACGATGGGCATGACACCGAGCGACGGCCTGATCATGCCCAGCCGTTCTGGTAGCGTTGATCCTGCGGTGATGATCCACCTGATGGAAAAGCATCACATGTCGCCGGAACAGCTATCGACGCTGATCAACACTGAAAGCGGACTCAAGGGCATTTCAGGCATTTCCAGCGACATCCACGATATCGAGGAAGCCGCCGCCGATGGCCACCACCGCGCCCTGCTCGCCCACAAGGCCTACTGCTACCAGGTTCGCAAGAACATCGGCGCCTACGTCGCGGCGATGGGCGGCATCGATGTTCTCGCCTTCACCGGCGATGTCGGCGAAACCAGTGCTGCCGTGCGCAGCCTGGCCTGCCAGGGCCTCGGCTACATGGGCATCAAGCTGGACGAGGAAAAGAACCGCAACCTCACCCAGGTCAACTCCCACGCCATCATCTCCACCGACGATTCGCCGGTCACCATTTTGGTCGTCGCCAATGACGACGAGCGCTTGGTGGCCTGGGAAACGCTGCGTTCCATCGAGCGCAACCAGTTGCTGTTGGCCGCCAAGGCCGAAGATGCGCCGATCCCGGTCGAAATCTCCGCCCACCACGTCCATCTGTCGCAGGCCGATGTCGAAAAACTGTTTGGCCCCGGCCACCAGCTGACGCCGGAACACGAACTGTCACAGCCCGGCCAGTTCGCCTGCGCCGAAAAAGTCCATCTGGTCGGCCCCAAAGGCCGCATCGCCAACGTCCGCGTGCTCGGCCCGACCCGCAAGGAAACCCAGGTCGAAATCGCCATGACCGAACAGTTCAAGGTCGGCATCCAGCCACCAATCCGCGAATCCGGCGACCTCGCCGGCACGCCCGGCATGACGCTGGAAGGCCCGTACGGCACGTCGGTCATCGAACGCGGCGTGATCTGCGCCCAGCGCCACATCCACATGACGCCGGAAGACGCCATGCGCTTCCATGTCCGCGACAAATACGTAGTCCGCGTCCGCATCGAAGGCGAGCGCCAGCTCGTCTTCGGCGACGTCGTCGTCCGCGTCAATCCAGGCTATCGCCTGGCCATGCACATCGACACCGACGAAGGCAACGCCGGCAACATCCAGACCGGCATGCTAGGCTACATCGAGGAAATCCAGAACCGGCATTGATCGCTATGGCGGGACTTGAAGCATCGGGAAGGGATGGCCGGCATTGCCCGCCATCCCTTGTTTTATGGAGCTAGGCGAACAGCTGAATCAGATCCGTTCCCAGATCGTCACTTCCGACAACGTGTGTTGGAATTTCCGCTTCGTTTCGCGGATGACGAAAGGCTCCGATTCAGGGCCGCGAAGCAGGCGGAAGTGCTTGCCGAGCATGGCTTGCAGGCCGTCAAAGGTAGTGAAGTTTTCACCGTCTTTCTTGAAGCCGCCGATCCACTCTTCGCGCTTGGTGTGTTCCGGTAGCCAGGTGTAGGGCGAGGTGAGCATGAGCAGGCCACCCGGATTGATCCGTTCGTGGATGCTTTCGAGGAAGAGCGCGGGGCTGTAGAGGCGGTCGATCAGGTTGGCGGCGAGCACCAGGTCGTACCCGGAATAAACCGGCTTGAGATTGCAGGCGTCGGCCTGGAAGAATTCGACTTTGCTGGCGACCTCGCTGAGGCCGAGTTCTGCCAGCGAGCAGGCCTTGTAGCTGACCAGTTCGCCCTCTTCGGTCAGCGTGTAGCGCAGGGTGCCCTGCTCGGCCAACTGCGTACCGACGCCGATGAAGCGGGCGGAGAAGTCTAGGCCGGTGACTTGGTCGAAATGGCGGGCCAATTCGAAGCTGGCGCGGCCGGTGGCGCAGCCGAGATCGAGCGCCTTGCGGGCGGGCTTGTCGGCCATGGCTTCGATGGCCAGTTGGGCCAGGGTGCGCGGGAAGTTGGGCACACCGTAGTATTCGGCGCCGTAGTGGAATTCGATGTATTCGGAAATCAGGCGGTCGGTTTCGTAGTGCGAGGCGGGCTGGGTGGCTGGCGCATCGGCGACGACGTAGCGAAAACCGGCGTGCTGGAAGAAATGGCGGCGGAAGGCGTAGCGCGAGATGGGCGCTGCTTCGTTGCCGCAGGAAATCCATGAGCCGCCCTTGATGAGATTGTGGCGCTCGTCGAAGGTCGGTGTCGTGAAGTCATCGTAAATCGGATGCACTTCGAAGCCGGCGAACGGATAGATCGGCGTTTCCAGCCATTGCCAGACGTTGCCGACGACATCGAACAGCGGGCCGTGGGCAAACTGATCGACCGGACAACTGGAGGCGTAATGCCGGAGTTCGATATTGGCAGCATCGCCAGGCAGTTCACCGACGCCGGCGAACTGGCGCAGCGCCTGCCATTCGTCCTCGGTCGGCAGGCGCACGGGCTGGCCGCTGGCTTGCGCTTTCCAGTTACAAAAGGCCTTGGCTTCGTGGTAGTTGGTTTCCACCGGCCAGTTCCAGGGCATGGCGATTTCTTCCAGCATCAGGCGCAGGCGCCATTGTGGGCCGTCCTTTACCCAGAAAGTCGGGTGCTCGGCCTTGGCGAACTTTTTCCACGCAGCGCCTTCCTCTTGCCACAAGGAATCGTCGGCATAGCCGCCGGCTTCGACGAAGGCGAGGAATTCCTGATTCGAGACGAGATAACGGCCGGCCTTGAAGGCTGCGGTCGACGCCTCGTGGCGGCCAAATTCGTTGTCCCAGCCATAAATTTTCGGGTCGCTGCGCTCGCGGCCAAGCAGAAAACTGGCGGCGGGAATATCGACCAGCGTGTTCGCCGGGGCGGCGGCGCTTTCGGTGCAAGGTGCCCAGCCCGGGTGCTTCTGCACGTATTTCAGTTGATGCTGGCGGATCAGCACCGACGAGGTTTCTAGATGGATGCGCTCGTGCTCGATGCCCATCACGATGATCCAGAACGGGTCTTCCCAGCCGATGGGCAAGCTTAGCGTTTTTGAGCGAATTATCCGGTCGACCGTGGCACGCACGCTTTGGCGGTAGGCGCGCACTTCGGCGACGCTCGGCCAGTTGTAGCGGACATCGCTGAGGTCGTCCCAGCTCATTTCATCAACGCCGATGGCGAACATCGACTCGAAACCGGGGTTGATGCGCGACTCGACCAGCCCGGCCAGCACCAATTTGTTGATGAAGAAGGTGGCGGTGTGGCCAAAGTAGAAAATCAGCGGGTGACGCAGCGCAATCGACTTGACGTAGTACGCCTCATCGCAGCTCAGCGTTTCGAAAAGCTGTTCGTAGCGATCAAAAGTGGCGTGGAAGTAGTCAAGAATCTGCTGGCGCTTCTGCTCGACGTCGGCGCCGCCAAGCAAGGGCGTGCCGGGGAGGAAGGATGGTTTCATACGGTCACCGCGACAAAAGTTTTCTGCGTTGAATGATGACCCAGTTCTGTTACCGCAACGAGGCGGATGGGTCATCAGTTGAATCCCACAGTTTAATAGCGAATTCGCGGGATTTATTGCATGGAAAACCCGCAGACTTGATCCGCCCGAAAAGTGCGCGCAAACTGGCCTCTGGCCCGCAACCGCAAAGGAAGCATCATGAACGAAGCCCAACTCAAGGCCGCAATCACCTCGCCACTGCCGTTTTTTGGCGCTACCCGACAAGGTGACGTACTGGCACGTTATGTTCCCTACGGCCCGGTATTTCGCTGGAGCTGGAACCAGATGATCCCGATGCCGGTTCAGGGCAGCGATCTGGTGTGGCTGCTGCATGCGGCCGACGAAGAAGGCCACTCGATTTCCGAAACCGAGAAAGCCCCGCCAGCCAAGGGGAAACCGGCGAAGCCCTAGCCGCCGATTGCCCGCATGCGCTCAACCAGCCAGCGGCCAATGGCTTGCACTTCTTCCAGACAGACCGAATGCGGCATCGGGTAATCGTTCCATTCGATGGCGTAACCGCGCTCGGCCAGAAGATTGCGCGCCGCCATCCCGAGTTGGGGTGACACCACGTCGTCAAACGTGCCGTGCGCTGCAAAGATCGGCGTGGCGCGGTTGGGGGCGGCAGACTTTTCGGTCAGCAGGCCCGGCGAGGGAATGTAGGTGGAGAGCGCGATGACGCCGGCCAGTGTTTCCGGGTGCGTCAGCGCCGTGGTGTAGGCGACCGCCCCGCCCTGCGAGAAGCCGGCGAGAAAGATACGGTCAACCGGAATTTCGCGGCTTTTTTCAAGTTCGATCAGCCCGCGAATCGTCTCGCGCGAGGCGACGATGCCCGACTCGTCGATGCGGCGACTGTTCGGCTCCAGCGAAATGATGTCGTACCACGCGCGCATGACGTAACCGCCGTTGCAAGTCACCGGCATGTGGGGCGCGTGGGGGAAGATGAAGCGGACGCCCGGTGCTTTGGGCAGCCCGAGTTCAGGCACGACGGGCACGAAATCGGAACCGTCGGCGCCCAGGCCGTGCAGCCAGATCACCGCAAATTTCGGGTCAGCCGAGGTTTCGACTTCAAGGGGCAGTTGGTCTTCCAAGACATTCTCCGGGTATTCAGTTGGCCGGCCAGTATGCGGAATTCCGGCTCAACTGACTACCGACTCAGTAAAGACTGCCATTCAAGGCGTTAGAGGTCATGACTCCGCCGCTGACATCAATCTGGTAAATGACCGGATCACCGTTGACAGTGTGCTTTTGAACCTCGACGCGGGTGAACGTCAATGGCGTGCCCGGCTCGACAATCAAGTTGCTCGATGCGGAGGGCTTGAGAACGTAGGCCGCTCCGACAACTTTCGGGTTGGCAACGACCTTGAGGTGCGGCGGCGTGGCGCAGGATTGATCCTCGCATTCCATCAGCAAGGCAGTTTGCTCGTCGACGCCGATGGCTTGCGCGCTCTCCCGGTCAGCCAGGTTGTGGACGATGCTGCGGGCCAGGAAGCTGGTCAAACGCCCCATGCGTCCGCGCGTATCAAAATGGGAATCGGTGACGGTCGAGAGCAGTGGCGGGAACGGTGTTTTGGTCGTCCAGAAATCGTTGACCAGATCCCGCGCTGCCAACGGGTCGTCCTGCCAGTACTTGTCGGGGTCAGCCAAGGCCTCGCTTGAGCCGATCGTGGCCGGAATGGCAACGTAATTGATCTCACTGAGGATCATCATCCCGGCACTCGTGCCGCCAATCGGGATGCCAAAAGTCTTCACCTGATCCGAGATCAGTGTCTCGAGCGGCGTGCCTTTCCAGTAGGTGTAGTAATCGCCCTGATCCCCACCGGTGAGAAAGATCGCCCCGGCATTCTTGATGTACTCGGCGAAGATCGCGAGGTTCTCGGGATCCATGGCGGTTTCCCGGTTTGGCACCACCAGCGTGATGACCGAGGCCACCGGGCCAGTTTTGGCGATAAGGGCGTCATAGCGCGGACTGCCCCCGGCGCGGATCACGAGGACATTACCCGGGGTGCCGGTGCTGCCATCGGCACATTGGGCCATTTTGGCGATCATCCAGCTGAACGCCTCCTTGACGTCGGTGCCGCCCCCCATCAACACCGCCGTTCGCGACAACAGGGGATTCGTTCGCGGCAAGGCACCCGGGTTCGTCTCGCAGGGGAGAGTGCCGACTGGTTTGCCATTCTGATTGACGCTGACCTTGGTCTTGCTCGCCGCCTCAGCCTGCCCGGCGCCCAAGGCGAGAACGGTGCTGATGATCGTGGATGCCAACAACCCGCGCCCCGCTCTGCCAATGCGGCGTGGGCGCATGAAGCCAGGCTTTTGAGCAATCAGTTTCATGGTTATCTCCTTGTTTTCAAATTGGAACAGCCATCTTTGGGCAACCGACAGTCAAGGCCGCTGCACGGCAAAGAAAGAGCAATTCCCAGCCTAGCCCCCTTCGCCTTTGCGACCAAACAAAATTTCGGAATTTGCCTAAATTTCCGGTCGACCGCAACAATGTCACCCCCCTGACGTACACTCCGCCCTCTCCATTCAAGCCGAATTCCCGCTGCAAAACGAACACGTCATTCCGGGCAAGGACGCCTCGCTCGTACGCGCCATTTCAACGATGCGGGCCAAGTTGCCGGTCGGTGGTTTCGACATCGAGGCATGCGCCTGGACGACTTTGTAACCCCCCAGACTTGGCCGCCAACGGCCTACCCCGGAGCACCCATGAAAATCATCATCCGCACGTTCTTCAAAATCCTGCGCGTCATTCTCGGCCCCGTCATGCTGCTGGGCGAATTCCTGCGCCGCCCGAAAGGCCTGATTCGCCCACCGGCGTTACAAGCCGACGTCGACCGCCAAACCGCCAGCCTGACGCTGTATCAATACAAGACCTGCCCGTTCTGCATCAAGGTTCGCCAGGAAATGCGCCGCCTGTCGCTGACCGTAGACAAGCTCGATGCCCAGCACGAAGGCAAAAACCGGGACGATCTGGTGCGTGGTGGCGGCAAAGCCAAGGTGCCCTGTCTGAAAATCACCAATCAGGCCGGCCAGGCCGAGTGGATGTACGAGTCTGGCGAGACCATCAACTATCTGCGCGGACGCTTTGGGCAGACAACTGCCTAGGTTTTACCTGCAGTCAAGACAGTCGTCAGAAAATCGTGGCTCAATGAGCCACATTGAGCAGCCATTTCAGCAGCGTCCCGTACAAATGCGCGGGATCAACCGGCTTGGCGATGAAGTCGTTCATGCCGACCTCGAAGCAACGCGCCTTGTCCTCGGAAAAGGCGTTTGCCGTCATGGCCAGAATCGGGATGGAGCCGCCGTTCGGCAGCGCCCGAATTAGCCGCGTGGCGGTCAGGCCATCCATCCGGGGCATTTGCATGTCCATCAGGATCAGGTCGTAGTCCTTGCTGCCGAGCATCTCCAGCGCAACCAGGCCGTCTTCGGCCACATCGGCAATCTGCCCGACATCTTCCAGCATGGCCAGGGCGATTTCCTGATTGATCGGCTCGTCTTCAACAAGCAGGATGCGGCAGCCCGGGTAGTCGGCGCGCAAAATATCGCCTGCACAGGCAAAGCTCAGCAATTCGCTGGACTGATCGGCCACCTCGCCCAGCTTCAGGCGCACGGTCAGCCAGAATGTGCTCCCCTTGCCGGATTGGCTGGTGGCGCCAGCGTCACCGCCCATCAAATGCGCGAGTTTGCGGGTAATGGCCAGGCCCAGACCAGTACCGCCGTACTTTCGCGTGATGGAGTTGTCGGCCTGCTCGAAAGCACCAAACAGCCTCGGCAACTCGTCTTCGGCAATGCCGATTCCGGTATCTTCCACCTCAAAACGCAAAAGAACGCCATCGACATTCTGTCCGAGCAATTTTGCCCGCAAGGTGACGCGCCCGGACTGCGTAAATTTGATCGCGTTGCCGCCGTAATTGAGCAAGGCTTGCTGCAGGCGCGTGGCGTCACCCAGGACAGGCGGCAATTGCGGGTCGCACTCGACGACCAGTTCGATATTTTTTGCCAGCGCACGGTCATGAAGCATCGTGGCGACATTGCCGACGATGAGGTCGATCCGTATCGGCGCTTCATCAAAGGTAAATTTCCCGGCTTCGATCTTCGACAGATCGAGGATGGCATTGATAATTTCCAGCAAATGTTCGCTGGCCATCTCCAGACGATCGAGTCGTTCCATTTGCTCGCTGGCCAATCCATGACGACGAATCAGGTGCGCCATGCCGGTAATGGCATTGAGCGGCGTGCGAATTTCATGCGACATGTTGGCGAGAAAATCACCTTTCGCGATGTTGGCAGCCTCAGCCGATTCCTTGGCGACGGCCAACTCAGCGGTTCGCTCGACAACCAATTGCTCAAGGCGATGGCGATGATTCTGGAGTTCCTCCCGGTCAAGTTCCCGCTCGGTAATATCGCGGCTGATACCAAAAATTCCGACGACGTTCCGGTTCTCATCAAACAACGGCCATTTGCTGGTTTCAACGTAACCAGTCTTGCCGTTCTTGTCGAAATACGGGTCAACCTTTTCGAGGAGCGGGCGACCCTCAGAAAAGACGGCGTACTCCTCTTCCTCGTAGATACGCGCGGTCTCGGGCGGGAAGACATCCCGATCGTGCTTGCCGATCAGGTCGCGCCAACTGGCATGGCCGGTAATATCGGCCAGCGTCTGACTGCAAAAGCGGAAGCGGCTGTCTGCATCCTTGAAATAAACAAAATCGGTCGTCTGATTGAGAAAGCCTTCGAAATCACGGTTGAATTCGGCCAGCTTCTGCTCGGCCAGCTTGCGCTCGGTCACATCCACGTCCATGCAAACCAATATCTTTTGCGCGGAATCCGTCCCCGGGATCAAAAAAGCCGTTGATTCCACCCAGCGCAGTTCGTCGGATCGGGTTCGCGTTGCGTACTCGGTTGGCCCATCTGGTTTCCCGGTGGCAAGCACTTCGTCAAATACGCTGCTGCACCGAGCCGCATCGTCCCTGGTAAAAATCAGCCGATCCAGCGTCTTGCCCATCGCCTCATCTGCCGACCAACCGTAAAGTTGCTCCGAGGCAGTGTTCCAGTAGATCACTTTCCCCAGATTGTCGTACCACTGGACAGCCACATTCGGCGTGTTTTCGAGGGTAGCTGAAAGCTGGCGACGAGAAGATTCGACACGCTCCCCGGCCTGTGCCGCCAGACCCAGCGCCCGCCCCAGTGCAAGAAAGGCACCCAGGACAAGCAGGGCAATCAGGGCAAAAACAAGGCGTAGCGTCCATAGATTGTCCGGCACAGCCGACCAGCCGCCACGCGAAACCGCGGCGATCTGCCATGAACCCTGCGGCAAATGGATATCAGCCAGCACCGGGGTGCTGGCGAACAATTCGGAACGGCCAAAAAAGACCTCGCCGGCCGGGCCTTTGGCATCCTTGCCGCGAATGGCAATTTCGATGGGAAGCTTCTCGTCAAGCAAGCCGCTTCTGGCAAAAAGTTTGTCGACATCGATGACCGCGCTGATCACGCCCCAGAAGTATTCCTGGCCATCCTTGCCCGGCAAATAGACCGGCAGTCGAGCCACCACGCCGGTGCCGCCCTGAAGCAAATTTATCGGGCCGGCAACGACGATTCGGCGAGTCACCCGGGCCGCCTCGACCGCTGCGAACTGCCCGGGCAAATCACGGTAATCCACGCCAATCGCCTTTTCATTGCCTGACTTCGGATAGATCATCCGGATCACCATATCCGGTGCAAGCGCAATGTTGCGAAGCTGGGTGGGCCCGGAGAACAGCGAACTGGCAGCTTTCTCGAAACGAGACTGTTCGAGATCCGGCGACAGCGCAATAACGCCGACCAAGCCTCTGACCAGTTGAATGTCGCTGGTCAGACTGACCTCCAGCGCATCCCGAACCACTGTCAGGTTATGGAGAACCTGGGCCCGCTCAGCAGAAACGTAGCGTTCCCGATTGATTTTCTCGGCAAAAACAAACGCCAGCGCCATCCCGCATATCAGCAAGGCGATGATGGCAGAGAAGACTCTGCGACTCATCGCGACGACTCAAGGCTTGAAAACAGGGCAAATCGACCGAATCTGGCCATGGAACAGACCACCTGTAGCGGAGATGAAAAAAATACGAAAATCGCCTGCTGATTATTGCACTCCGCGAAAGTAGACGGAAGCGGAATGTCACTCAGTAAAGGGGCAAATGAACGACAAATTCGGTCGTCTGGCCTTTGGTTCAGCCTGCAGTTGCCTATCCTGAGGGAGAGTGGCACAAGCCCGGCTGAGGCTAAGCTCAGCGCCACCTGAGCTTAGCCATCGGCAAGCACTTCCACGGTCAACCGGATAAATCGACCAAATTCGACAACGCTCGTTGGCGATGCCGCGGGATCTCCACGCGCGCTCCAAAATCTCCCCCTGAGTCCAGCAACTGACAAAAAACAAACAGCGTTTGAACTTCTCGGAAAGAACAATGTCCTGTCATAAAGGCCACGTAATCTGGCCGAAGATGAGCAAGCTGAGATTCGTAGACGTTGATCGGGGGAAAGACCTATGAAACGCACTCTGTTAGCTGCTATCACGGCACTGGTCACCCTTGCCGCAGGCATCGGTTTAGTCCAGATCCAACATCCTGGCGTCGGCGATGCCCATGCCCAGAACGCCCCGGCCGTTGCCGCAGCGCCGCCGGGCAAGATGCTTCCCGAAACCGCCAGCATCGACCAGGACGCGCCCTACCACGAGGCCTGCGCCCGCGAAGGGCTCAACGAGTCCGAATGCGTCGGCCGCCTGATCTGGTTCAAGGCCACCGCCGGCAACGAGCGTTTCCACACCTACACCTTCCAGCAGCGCATCGGCGTGCTCGTCGACTGGTTCCGCGTCCTGCGCGCCGACCAGCGTGACGACCGCTTCTGGGCCTGGGGCATCATCAACGATCCGGCCTGCTGCAAGCCGGGCGACCCGAACTGCCCGGCCAAGTCAGCCGATGAAACCTACGGCATGGACTGGTGCCCCGGCGATGACGTGCTGCTCAAGTACGTCGGCAAGCCCGGCTATGTCGATCCGGCCTGTGGCCTGAAAGACGCCGGGCTTGACCCGGACGACCCGCACAGCCAGGGCGGCAAAACCGACCAGCGCCACTCCGCCTGCGACCTCAAATTCGGCACCTCGACCGGCGCCCTCGGCATCCGCAAATTTCCCAACCCGCGTTTCGACGCTGCCAAGTGGCAGGCACTCAACGGCGGCAACGCAAACTGGGCTGGCTTCAACGCCACCAAGGCCACCACCACCGGCATCGAGTCCGACACCCGGATCAGCAAGCTGGCCGATGCCTCGGTCGAGCCACCCTTCCTGATCGGCACCTCCTGCGGCTCATGCCACATCGCTTTCGACCCGCTCAACCCGCCGGCCGACCCGGCGCATCCGAAATGGGAAAACATCAAGGGCCTGATCGGCAACCAATACACCCGGATGTCCGAACTGCTCGGCTCGGGCATGCCGAAGAGCGCGCTGGAATACCAGATGTTCGCCCACGCCCGCCCCGGCGTGACCGACACCTCGGCCATTTCGCACGACCAGATCAACAATCCGGGCACCATCAACGCCTTGGTCAACGTCGCTCAGCGCCCCGTATTCAAGGGTGAAGTCATCAACAAATGGCGCAAGGCCGCCACCTGCGGCGCCGAGAAGGATGAAGACAAATGCTGGTGCGAACCCGGCCGCAACGGCAAGTGCTGGCAGAAGAGCACGCGGGATGACGACACTACGACCGTCTTCCTCGGTGGCCAGAAGGTCGTGTTGCCCGGCGTCCATCACATCCTGAAAGGCGGTGAAGATTCGACCGGCGCCCACGAAGCCATCCAGCGCGTCTATTTCAATATCGGCTCGTGTTCCGAGCAGTGCTGGGTCAATAACTTCACCGACATGCGCCAGCTCGACCCGACCCAGCGCGGCTTTGGCCAGACGTCGTTCAACGTCGGCCAGTGTCGGCGCGATTGTCCGAATTTCCGCGCGGTCGAAGACCGGCTGCAAAACGTCCTCGACTTCTTCGCCTCGGCCGAATCGGACGAAACCAATCTGCAGGCCGCGCGCGCCAACCAGCGCAAGACCAAGAACCCGTCGGCGAACTACCTGCCGGCCGACCTCGTCGCCGACCTCGACAAGGAGTTCGGCAAAGGCGCCGTGGGGCGGGGCCAGACGGTCTTTGCCGACAACTGCGCGCGCTGCCATTCGAGCATCCCGGAAAGCGCCGGTGGCGCCTTCAAGAACCGCGATTTTGCGGCCCCCAATGAAGCGCATCCACGCAAGGTGCGCGCCGATTTCCTCAGCAACGACGAATCGACGCCCGTCACAGAAGTCGGCACCTTCCGCTGCCGCTCGCTGCATTCCAACCACAAGCCCGGTCACCTTTACATGGAGTACGCCTCCAGCACGCTGTACAAGCGCCCGGCGGTGGCCGACATTCCGGAACGTAACGAGCTGAAGGACGGCGGCCGCGGCTACATGCGCAACATCTCGCTGGTCAATGTCTGGGCGACCGCGCCGTTCATGCACAACAACGCCGTCGGCCCGGAAATCTGCGGCAAGCCGGCCAACAAGGACAACGACTTCCACCGCGCCCGCTACGTCGGCGCCGACGGCAAGCTGCTGCCCGAGCAGCCCGATTGCGTGCGCTACGACCCGACGGTGGATGGCCGCTTCGATCTCTACAAGCGCTCGATGCATGAACTCCTGCACCCAAAGGAACGCGGCGCCAAAAGGACGCTGACCAACGCCGATCTGCTGCTTGATGTCGGCATCCGCAAGCTAGATGGCAAGACCGAAAAGCCGCTCGGCGGATTTGGTCAGGTCAAGATTCCGATGGGCGCCAGCGCCGGTTTCCTCAATGGCCTGCAGTACAAGCAACTGGTCGGCGACCTCTTCCTCGCCAAACGCCACCCCGAGCAGCTCGAAAAAGCGGGGCGCAAGGCACTGCAACCCACCTTGTTGGCAATTGCCGACGAGGTTCTGAAAGACCCGTCCCGCTTCGTCGAAATCCTGACCGAGAAGCGTGACTTCCTCAGCGCCAACTACGAGACCTGCACCCAGGAGATCGAAAACGAGGGTCACCGCTTTGGCGAAGACCTTTCCGAAGCCGACAAGAAGGCGCTGACCGCCTTCCTCGCCACCCTCTAAGGCACGGGAGATCAGATCATGGGAAAGCACAACTTCACCCCGCGCAGCGGCCTGATTGCCCTGGCCGCGCTGGCCACCCTGACACTGGCGGCCTGCACCAAACACGAGCCGCCGACCATCGGTTTCGCGCCCTACGACAAGGACTACTCGACCAAGATGGGCCTGGCCCAGGTCGAGTACAAGTACCCGATTGCGCCGGCCGAACTGGCTAAAATCACGCCGGACTACCTGGCAAAACTCGATCAGGAGCAGCTCGACCAGATTTACGCCCGCCTGTCTGCCGGCCCGATTCCAGACGGGGCTTTCGACGGCCGCATCCTGCTGCCACGCGGCGAGAGCGGGAAATTCCGGCTCTCCGAAATCGTCGGCGGCTTTACCGGCTTTGGCCTGCATCTCAAAGGCTTGCTCATCGAGGATGTCGGCGAGGCGCTGTGGCGCGGCAAGGTGTTTTTCCGCGACGAACGGGTGCTGCGCAACCGCATCGAAGACCTCTCCATCCTGAAAAAGATGGGCCTGGTCGAGGGTGAGCCGAAGAAGATGAGCTACGGCGGCAAGGAGACCTGGCTGCTCTTCCCGGCCAAGCTCTACTGCGGGCAAAGCCTGCTCGACGCCCGCCGGGAGTCGGTCATCATCGACTATTTTTTCACCGATGAAATTCCCGGCTACCAAGAAAGCCCGGACTACCTGGCCGGGCGCCGCGGCCTCAAGGTGCGCGACGAAATCCGCATGATCCGCCCCGGCCTGTATCTTGGCCGCGCCTATCTCGACAAGGCTTTCGCGCTCAACTTCACGCTCTACGACAAGGCGACCGACGACAAGATGCGCGACGAATTCGCCAAGACCGGCACCGTGCAGCAGGACTGCTGGACTGGCACCCAGGCCCGCGCCGTCACCGTCTCGGCCAAACCCTGAGATATGTGGCCGGGTCATGGACATCGCTCATGACATGGCGCCAATCGACACTCGCCGGCCTGCTTGCCCTGGCCTGCGGGTCGGGAGCCAGCATGCATGCAGCGGCTGAAACCCGCTCGCTAGCGCCAAGCTGGGTCGTCACACCGAGCGCTGCCGGCGACAACCTGCCGCCGAGTGGGCGTTCGCTGTTCGACCAGCTTTTCGCCGTATCGCGCCACGGGCAGAGCGTTATCGAGATTCCCTTTCCATTCGCCGCTCTGCTGACTCGACTCGACAGCGAACTGGCCCGTGACCCGGCCAGCCCGTTGCCACCGGCCAAGCGTGTCCTGATCCCGCTCGGCCGTTCGCTGCAACGCACGGCTGCGGCGCCGGACTATTTCGCCTTCCCGCGCGTCGTTGTTGCGGTCGACCGGGAAAATGGCCCAAATTCGAAGTTTTTCCTGAAGGATCGCCTGTACATCGGCTACCAGGAAAAATCAGCGGTGCTGGAAGTCATCAGCTACAACGAAAGTGCCGGGCGTTTCGAATTCCAGCTGGTCAAGGACTACCGCGCCGGCGGTAAGCCGCAGGTCTTTTACGCCAATCGCAACCTGTGCTTTGCCTGCCACCAGAACGGCTCGCCGATTTTTTCCCGCGCCCTGTGGGACGAGACCAATGCCAATCCACAGATCGCCGGCCAGTTGTCGGCGAGTGGCCAGCATTTTTATGGCATTCCGCCGCAGCGTGGGGTCGACGTTCCCTACGCCATCGACAACGCGACCGAACGCGCCAACGGCTTCGCCCTGACCCAGCGCCTGTGGCGCGAAGGTTGCGGCGAGGCAGACCTGCCGGCCCGCCGTTGCCGCGCCGGCCTGTTCGTCGCGGCGCTGCGCCATGCGCTGTCCGGTGGTCAGCGCTGGGCGCCGGATGAAAATTTCCGCCAGACGGTCGCCGAGCCGCTACAGCGCGAAGCCCGCCGGCGCTGGCCCGATGGCCTGGCGGTCGGCAATCCCGACCTGCCCAACCGCAACCCGCTGGCCGGCATGAGCGCCTGGCCGGAATCTCCTGCCGCCCGGATCGCCATTTCCCACATCGCGGCGCGTTTCGACCCGCTGCTGCCGCGGCCATCGCGCGAAACCTGGCAGGCCGAATCAGCGTCCGCCATGAGCACCGCGATCAGCGGCCTGGCTGAGTTCATTTCCGGCGCCGACCGACTCGCGCTTGAAACTGCGCTCGCTCGACAAACAAAGGTAGCCACGTCAGAGCAAACCGCCGCCTGCCGCATTGAGCCCACCGCCTCGCGCTGGTCGGTGCGCTGTGCTCCGGTGGCGGGCCAGTCCGGCCCGACCTTAAATGCCACCCTGTCGCTCAAGGCCGGACACCCGATCAGCGGCCAGCTCAACCGCCTGAACTTGCCGGGCGGCACCACCCTGAGCAACGTCGAACTGAGCGATCCATCAGGAAACTCCAGCTTCGCCCTGCGCCTGAATGGACGATTGGTGCGCTCGGCCGAGGGCAGTGCGCTGGATCGCCTCAGTCTCCGCGTCCACACCGCCACCCCGGATGCCGGCGAGGTCGCGCTGGCGCTCCGTGATGATTTCGCCGCTGTCGAACAGGCCGTTTCGGCACTACTCGAATCGCCGCACAGCGAAAAACTGTTCGGCGCAACCGCCATCCCCCGCGCCGACCTTTTCGCTGCCCTGCTCACGCGCCTCGGCAGCACGCCCCCGCAGCCGTGCTGCAAGGCGGCCGACGCCCTGCCGCCGCCCCGCCTGGAAGTACCGGCCGACGCCCTGCCGCCGCCCCGCCTGGAAGTACCGGCCGCCGCTCCCGGTGAACAGGCCAATACGCCGACCGATGCGGGCCTACAAGGTTTTTACCCCTTCTGCGCCACCTGCCACCAGTCGGCCGAGACCTTTCCGCCCAATTTCCTGAGCGGTAGTGGCGCGCAGCTTGCCGCCCGCCTGCGCCAGTGCGCGCCGCGTCTCTACGTCCGGCTGGCGATGGCTGATCTGCCGCCCGATCACCGTGACAAGACGCCAATGCCGCCGGAAAGCATGCTGCCGGCCTTCGCCACCGACGTCGCCGGCTGGAAAAACAGCCCGGCCCGCAAAGCCCTACTCGCCCAGGTCGGCGACTGGCTGCGCGCCGAAACCGGCCGGCCGCCCAATCTGAATGAATTGCTGGCCAACGGCTATGAAGCCCTGCGCCCCTGCCTGCCAACGCCGTAACGCCCATAAAACCAAAGGGGAGCCTCATGAACGAAGAACTCAAGCCGACCGCCAGCCCCTGGAAGCGCCGCTTCCTGATCCTCTTCGTGCTCACCATCGTCATCCCCGGCTTCATCGGCCTGCTGCTCCTCAAGCGCTTCGGCGACGATACGCCGGTCGATTACGCCAGCCCGACCGAGCATTTCAAATACGGCTCGACCGGCGGCGAGCACGAGATGGGTTTCCCGTACTGGATCTGGAAAGCGCTGCCCGAAGTCTGCCCGCAATACCTGCCAGGCAAGGGCTACCAGTCTCTGGGCTTCGTCTATGAGAAAAAACCGGACGGCAGCGACCGTGACCTGCCTGTCGGCACTTCGCAACGCCGCTATCAGGGTGTCGACCGCGTTTTCGTCAATTGCGCCGCCTGCCATGTCAGCACCGTGCGCACCGCCGCCAACAAGCAGCCGACCATCGTCCTTGGCATGCCGGCCGCCACTTTCAACATGAAAGGTTTCGAGGAATTTTTCTTCCGCTGCGCCGCCGACCCGAAGTTTTCCAAGGAATTCATCCTGCCCGAAATCGAGAAACAGGGCGCCAACCTCGACCTGCTCGACCGCTATCTCGTTTACCCAGTCGCCATCGCCATCATGCGCGACCGGGTGCTCGCCCTGGCCGGGCGTTTCGACTGGGTTTTCAAGCAGCACGAATGGGGGCCGGGCCGGGTCGACACCTTCAATTCAGCCAAGGTCATTTTCAATTTCCCGATGGGCCACCTTGACCCGAAGGAGTTCAACGCCCCGGCCGACTTCCCCTCAATCTGGCGCCAGCGCCAGCGCAAGGAACCGAAGGAAATGCAACTGCACTGGGACGGCAACAACACGACGGTCGAGGAGCGCAACAAGAGCGCCGCCTTCGGCACCGGCACGACGCCGCCGACCATCGACATCGCCCGCATCAAACGCGTCGAAGCGTGGATCATGGACGCCGAGCCACCTCGTTTTTCGGACTTTTTCCCGGTTGACCGCAAACTTGCCGCTCAGGGTGCCCCGGTCTACCAGGAATACTGTTCTTCATGCCACGGGGCCTCGGGCAGCGATTTCAGCGGCGAGTATGTCGGCACCGTCGAACCGCTGGCCAAAATCGGCACCGACCGCCGCCGCCTGGATTCCTACACCTACACGCTGGCAGTAAACCAGGCCACGCTGTACGCCAGCTACCCGTGGCGCTTCACGCATTTCCAGAAAACCCACGGCTACGCCAACATGCCGCTCGACGGCCTCTGGCTGCGCGCGCCCTACCTGCACAACGGCACGGTGCCCAGCCTGCGCGACCTGCTCGAACCAGCCGCCAAACGCCCGAAAACTTTCTACCGCGGCAACGACGTCTATGACCCGGTGAAAGTCGGCTTCGTCTCGAACGTCGCCGAAGCCAGCGGCAAGAAATTCTTCCGCCTGGACACCGCCCTGCCCGGTAACGGCAACGGCGGCCACGAGGGCAAGGCCTACGGTACCGAACTGAGCGCCGGCGAAAAAGCCGCGCTCGTCGAGTTCCTGAAGACATTCTGAGAGGCACGACATCATGACCTGCTCCAGCTCCTGCAAAACCTGGCTGAAATACGCCGCACTCGGCCTCGCCACCCTCGCCATCATCGGCGCCATGATCGGCTACGACCGCGGCTTTCGCCAGCATCCACAGCCCGACTGGGTGACCGCAACGCCGGAAATGCGCTTCAAGTACGGCTCGATCGGTGCCGAAAACGACGCCGGCGTGCCTTACTGGATTTTCTACGTGCTGCCCCGCATCTTCCCGGAAAAGCTGACTCAGGACGGCCTGGTCATGCCCGGCGGATATGCCTCCCTCGGTGTGCCCTGGGAACAAGGGCAAGAGCTACCGGTCGGCTTCACCAAGAAAAAAATCGGCTTCGCCCGTGTCGCCAACAACTGCGCCGTCTGCCACACCAGCAGTTACCGCGAGAAAATCGATTCCAACCCCGTCTTCGTGGTCGGCGGCCCGGCCCACACCACCAACGTCGAAGGCTTCTTCCGCTACCTGATCGACTGCGCCAAGGACCCGCGTTTCAACGCCGACATCCTGATGGCCGAAATCGACCGGGTGGCCGACCTCGATTTCATCGACCGTCTGCTCTACCGCTTCCTGATCATCCCGATCACCAAGAAACGCCTGCTCGAACGCGAAGCCCAGTTCGCCTGGGTGTACCGCAAGGACTTCCCGGACTGGGGCCGCGGCCGCGATGACGCGATGAACCTGACGAAATATTTCATGATCAAGGCGCCGATGGACGACACCTTCGGCCCGACCGACATGCCTTCAGTGTGGAATCTCAAGAAATACGTCTGGGAAAAAGGCCACCGGATGAACTACGCCGGCGACAGCAATGACCCGTACTCGGTGATCATGGATTCCGCCCTCGGCGTGCTCGGTGCGCCCCCGGCCAACAAGGCGGATTTCCTCGGGCAGGTTAAGTGGCTGAAGGACTACCTCTCTGAGTTGCCGCCACCGAAATATCCGTTCACCATCAACACCGCCAAGGCCGCCGCCGGCAAGCCGCTGTTCGACGCCAACTGCGCCGCTTGCCACGCCAGCGACAAGACCGGCACACCCTTGCCGCTAGCCGCCGTCGGCACCGACCGTGGCCGGCTCGATTCCTGGAACAAGGGCGCGGCGATCAAGGCAAACCAGGTCGTCAAGGACATGGGCCTGGATCGCAAAGGACTAGTCGAAGAAGACCTGATCGGCTACGTCGCTCCCTTCCTCGACGGCATCTGGCTCAAAGCCCCCTACCTGCACAACGGCTCGGTACCCACCCTGCGCGACCTGCTCGAACCAGCCGCCAACCGACCCAAGCTTTTCTGGCGCGGCTACGACGTCTATGACCAGACAAAGGCCGGCTTCGTCAGCGACACGCCGGAAGCCAAACGCGTCGGCACCAAGCTCGATACTGCCAGCAAGGGCGGCAGCAATCAGGGGCATGAATTCGGGACACGCCTGTCAGCTGGTGAAAAGGATGCGCTGGTCGAGTATTTGAAGACATTGTGAGAAGACATGACCGACATTTTCAGCAGCTTATGACTTGACGCATACTTCAAGAAGTTGAACATCCACTCAGGAGCAAAGTGATGTCAGCAAATAAAAGCCACACTCTGAGAGGTATTCGCCCGTTACTCTTGGCAACAGCAACATGCGCTTTGTTGCTCCATATCATCGTGCAGTTGCTCACTGTGCGCACCGGCTATGGTGTGGAAGATTATCTTGGCTGGGTCAATTCGGATGCCGTGGAAGCCATGCATCACGAATGGCGCCACTACGGGGTGAGCTTCTTGGCAGTGACCTACGCGGTATTCGACACCGTTGCATTTATGCCGCTGTATGGGGCATTGCTCTTCGCCTTGGCCGACAAATTCCTGCTTGCAGTCGCCAAGGATCGATCACCTGAGAATGCGACTGAAATCAAAGTATCCCTTCCCCGGAAATATTGGCTGTCCTCTGTATTTTACGGATTGCTCATTTTCTTGTTGGCCGTCGACCTGGTCGAAAATTTTTCGGGTTTAGTACGCACCTCGGCACTGGTTGGATGGGGTAGTTGGCTGGGGGTTTTACTGTCGGGATGCGGCCTGCTTGGAGTACTGCTAGCGGTTAGAAAATACTGTTATGAGTGGTGGAATGAGTTTGTCACGTTTACCAAGGATCTTGATCGTAAACAGATTTACTGGGTGCTCTTGGCGACCGCTGGCTTTTCAGCCATTGGTCTATGTACGCAAAAGCAACTTTGGTCAACGCCACTCGTATGGGCACACCATATCAAGTTCTCTTTGATTGTCGGGGACGGCTTTCATTTCGGTATTGCCACCATCTATTTGGTCTTGCTCACCGGATTAATCTTGGCGTGGTTCTTTGGCTTTTGCTTTGATGCCCAAAAAGCTCAATCGGAACAAGACAATCAAAATGACACAGAAAAGCCTGTGACTAAGGCCTACGAAGCACGCTCCAAGTTCCGGCACGCTTTTGGCGACATGCTTGTCCGCAGCCGCTACGTATTTTTTGCATTGATCGTGTTCACAGGGCTGGCACTGGTAATGAATCAGGGGCGCGATGTACTGTATTCGGTGGCCGACCAGCCGTCCGCATGGCGAAGCTTGGCTGTTTTTGGAATTTCATCCATTGCAATGTGGAGCTTCGGATTTGCGTGCTGGTTGTGGACACGAAGCGTCTGTTTAATGCAGTCACCGGCAACTCCAAGCATAGAGAAGTGCCATCCCGTAACGCTGGAAGACCGCCTAGCCAAAGATTGGGCAAGATTGCTGGGACTAATGCCGGCACTCCTGTTTGTACTCCTTTGCGCCGCGACGATGCGAGATGCCCTTTGGGCGGAAAAGACAGGAGCGGTCTGGTTTATTGGGTCATTTACAGTAGCTGCGTTGGTCGGCGGATTTTCATTTATCTGGTTACATATCCGTGATGAAGAGCCTCATTTTTTTAACTACATGACGTTTGACGCATGGCATGAAGCCGCACAAAAAAATGGTAGCCCTGCAGGCCAAGGAGTAAAAAAAATATTTCAAACTGCTATTGCAGCCAGATACAAGCTATTCGGGGTGATAACCCCATTCTGGTTACCATTCTATGCGATTACGGCAATGTTTCTCTGCCGCCTATTACCTAGCAGTGATATATGGCCGCCAATGGCCATTGCTATTTTCTGTTTTCATTGACGTTTTGGCTGTCAATTTTTGGCTGGATTTCACTCAATGAGGAACGTATTGCGATCCCTTGGGTAGGCCTGTTGATTCTGGTTGTTGGCTTGCTTGGATACCTGGGATTTACACAGAATCACCTTGTTGGAGAAATAACAACAAACAGCAATACTTCCCGAGAAATATTTGCAATACTAATCTCTATCCCGTTGCTAATTTTGTTTTCAATTTTCGTTGCATTTAATAGCGGCAACAATACCGAAACCTCCCCCGAAAATTGCAAATATCGGGCAATCCGCAAATTTTTTTCATCGAAAGAGGAGGAATCAGGGCTCTCTTTTTTCCGCGGAGGCATATTTGTTGTTTGCACAATAGCAGCGTGTATTGGGATAGTTTTATTGGCAAACAAGATAATCGGCGACAGGTCCAAGATCCAACAAGGTATCGATACTGCAATACAAGAACAGAGGGGATTGGGAAATGCCCTTTATAAATGGCTCAATTATCTCGAACACAACAAAGAAAAATTGATAGACCCTGCAACAGGCAGACTTTCTGTATATTTTGTTAACGCAGAAGGCGGAGGAATTCGAGCCGCATATTGGGCGGCATTAGTCCTCCAAGATCATCAAAATAACAATAAAACTTTTCTCGAACGCACATTTTCCTATTCAGGGGTTTCTGGTGGCTCTGTTGGCATGGCGGTGAACCGTGCTTGCCGGTTCAAAGAAGACCCTACAGCATGCGTTGAAAAACTCGGTTCTGCTGATCTCCTGTCGCCATTGGTTGCTGCTTGGATGTTCGAAGACGTAGTAGCCCAACTTATTCCTTCTCAATGGTGCACGACGCCAGGCTGTGGTTTTATGTCTCGCGGCGTTTCGTTCGAACAAGCGATACTGCGCGCAGTCCCTGAACTTTCCAATAACCTTGTGGGAAGCCAAACAACAGAAAAAGCGATAACCCATGAACCCTATTTATTCCTCAACAGCACTTGGGTTGAAAGCGGCGAAAGATCAATTGCGAGTGACATAACAATCTCTCCTGACCACTTCCCAAATTCACGAAATCAATTTGAGGATCTTGGGAAAAATCTCACCTTGGCAACGGCAGCCCATAATTCTGCTCGTTTCCCTTTCGTAAATGCAATTGGTACTGTCAAAGACAAAGACAAAGACAAAGACAAAGACAAAGACAAAGACAAAGACAAAAAAACTATCGGCCATTTGGCTGATGGAGGGTATTTTGATAATAGCGGTGGCCATACCACTAGCGATTTACTTAAGGCGCTTGGGATGTGTCTCGCAACAGAAAGCACAATGCCTGATTGTAACAAGACAGAATTTAAGTCGAAAAAAATATGGTTGCGCGAACATCTGCTGCCACAAGTGATCATGATCCGAAATGGGGTAGCACCGTCCTCTGCCAATAAAGCCCCAGTTCGCAACTCTCAACCTAGCTGTCACGATGTAGTCTTTTCATATTCAAAACCAGACTATCAACCCAAAGCGCTAGGCATTCCAGGCGAGATGAAGCTATATGTCGATTTTCTTGGCCCCTTGGTGACAGCGATCAATACAACCGGAATAGGCGCCAATGGCAAACTGGCCGAGGCTAACCTTGAGTTTGAAGTAAGAGCGTTATGGAAAAGTTGGCGGCCCGAAACTAATGAAACTACGCCTCCAGTACAAAACTTCGATCAAATTGAAGACAAACGTCAGCTTTATCCCTTGGGTTGGCACTTGTCCAAGGGTGCTATGAAAGGCATGAAGGAACAGCTAGGCCACTTAATACAACAGCAACACAACAACTGCCCCAGCGATAAGGAAGGCGCTACTAAAAACGCGAAGTACAGCACTAGTAAAATCTGAATCAGGGCAACTTAACGGTATGTTTTTGAACATATTTTAAGGGGATTAAAATGACAATTTGCCATCCGATGACATTTCCTCCTGCTCGCAGATATATCGGTAGTAAAAAACGAACTTGGTGTATATCTGTTGCATGCTCCTCCTCAGCTTTGATGTTTATCTTGGCAATTGCCGGGTGTGCTAACGCACCACCGCCGGATATAAAACGGCTTCGATATGCCGAAGAAGTAGTTGGCACGAATCGAGAAGAACTTCAATGGAATTTTCATTCAATCCTTGAGTACACGAGCAGCGACAACGATTTTGCACCTCCGAATATAGGTTCGGGCACAAACAATGGCAAAACCGATTTCTGCACCATTGCAAAATATATACAAAATGCGGTCACCGATGAAAAACCGGTAGAAATCCGAGGATTGGGGCTTCAGTTTCCAGGCTATCTCATCGGCATCGAAAAGGCACAACGCGAAATTTTGGGCCTCTCCGAAGGAGCATTTTCTGAATGCAACGACACTGTAGCGAACACTATCTTCAGGCAGTCCTTTTTGAATCCATTCCTTCTGGAAACCCAAACCGAAGAGAGTGTCTGTTTCATGAAACGCAGGTTGGATGATGGCTTACGCACTTTTTTATCTCACATCGTTGCATTTCGGAGTAATACTCGCGGAGCTCTCCCAAGAGTAACAGGATCGTTGCTCTACAACGTCTATACCCAAAGCGATTTGCTTTGTAATGTGCAAGAGGCGAAAACCAGCGGTCGTCCAGTTACCTACGAAAAAGGAATATTCCGCAACGGCCATGAAGGAGGGCTTCAAACGCTCAAGGCATCACTTAAAAACGATTTGGAAAATGGAAAGAATTTGGGGACGCCGTATTCCCACATCTTTGTATATGTTATGGGATGGAACACCGCACAAGCGGAATCTATCGAGAATTTCAATAATCTCTTCGGCTACATGCTCGATGCCGCTGAGAAGGACAATAGTTTCAAGCCCCTTATTTTGGGCATTTCCTGGCCTTCCGCTTGGTCATTTGGCACAAGCCCTTGGGATGACTTCATACGCGGAGTCAGTCTCTGGAACAAAAAAAATGACGCCGACGAACTCGGCGCCACTTGGAGCAACTACCTTCTAAACGACGTCATTGCAAACATAAAACTTGAATACCCATCGCTTCGGGTCGTTCTTATCGGACATAGTTTTGGAGCGCGTGTCGCGACCAGGACGCTCTACAGCTGTAACCTGTTGCCTCAGCCAAAATCTTGCAGCAACACGATAGATCTTGTTATCGGACTGCAGTCTGCTTTCGGCCGCAGCCGCTTCGGCAATGGTGTCGCACCAACATGGCAGGAATCGTTTCCCTTCCTTCCGTTACATCATGAAGGCATGCCTTTTACTGACTTTTCCGGTATTGGCCAGTTTTCCGCCCAACAGGCCTATCTATGGTCCCGCTACGATAGCGCGACCTCGCTAACCGCCATGATGGGCGGAGCCAATGCGATTGAACATACGTTGGACAGAAGCGATGTCTTCACACATTTACCGGACAATAAATACGTTCCAGGGGAAATCCCTCACTCAGATGACCTGATTAAGTCTGTCCAAAACTTCAATCCAGAAACTTCCAAAAAAACGGCTCTTCTTATGGACGGTTCAGGAATCGTTCGGCATGACACGCCATATCACGGAGGGGGCTCCCATAGCGATATATATACTCGCGAAATCGGGAGACTCACTTGGGAGCTTGTCAAAAAATTTGCGCCAGCACGGCTACCCAAGGAAGGTGGTGCCAAGTAAAAGCAAGGCCAAGGTAGCTAACATTTGTCACGAAAGAAAATAGGACCTAAAGCCCGCATCCCTAGCTCGCCTCTAGCCTTCAGACACCCAGCCAACGAGACAATTTCAACACCGCAACCGCTCAACAAAAACTCACAAATGAGGTAATCATTGTGCTCCACCAGAGACAGCTGCTGTCAGTAAAAATCAGTATAGGTGTACTTTTAGCGGTTTTGGCCGGCCTGAGCGGATGCTCGATAGTCAACCCACATGGCACTATGGGAGAGAAAGGGCAAGTGTGGTGCAATGAACGATACAGAGACCGCGTATTTTGGGATGAGGCAACCAAGAAAGCCTCGCTCACAGGATACATGTACGGACTAGCGGCAGCCTTAGTTTTACAGTCCGATGACCCCAGCGACAAGGAGGCCCAAGCACACTATTTCCGTCAGCCAGACCGCCTCGAAGTATTGGATCGGCCACCTAGATCAGAGTCTGGGTTCGAAGTCACCACATTCAGACTAAGACCACTAGTTGACGAGAAACAGGAAGAAATTGTCATCGCTTTCGCCGGATCAAATGACAGGAGTGATTGGTTGAGCACGAATCTCAATCCATTTGGTCGGGAACAGTACGATGAAGCAGTTGCCTATACCAAAAAAATCTTAGCAAATCCAAACGTACAAGGTAAAAAGCTTGTGCTCACAGGTATTTCCCTCGGAGGTGGACTCGTTGTTCACGTGATAAAGAACGCCGAGCTGGAACCTTTTATCGACCAAGCATGGGCTTTAAATCCGAGCCCCAAAATTTTTTCCCCCAAACCCGCTAGCGACAGGATGAAAAGCAAGACCTGGCTAGGGTATACAGAGGGAGAAGTTCTCTCTCAGTTCAGATCTGACGGGCTACGGCAGCTTATTCCAGGAGCCGGCGACATTGAGGTTGCCAATGGCCAAAAAGCAGTGTTCAAACTTATCGAAGCAAACCAGATCTACGCACACTTCCGTTGGGGAATCGCCAGGCAAATGCTATGGATTGCGGATTTTGAACTAACGAGAAAAAAGAAAAATGCTTGGACAGAGCCCTTTGCAATTTTGCAGGACAGCGCATTTCGTTCATGCCTTGGCGAGCGCCCGAAGTACAAAATTGATCCCGAACTACAACCGACAGGGCCGCGCCCCGACTATTCAGGATCGAAGTCCGCATCCCAGCGTGCTCCGTT
Organism: uncultured Rhodocyclaceae bacterium; assembly: GCA_907163225.1. GTDB lineage: Bacteria > Pseudomonadota > Gammaproteobacteria > Burkholderiales > Rhodocyclaceae > Azonexus. The sequence goes on from OU015322.1 coordinate 979,617, forward strand.
CGCCAACGCCAATTGAACGTAATATTTATCTACGGATTATTAATTGAGGTTAGCCGGCTTGCTGGTGTCGATAGTTCCCCTGCTTACCCGCCGATTGAGCGGGGCTGGCGGATTAGCGGGTTTGCTGGTTTTTCGGCCTCATAAGGGGAGGCAATGACCGACATATTCCTGAGTTACAACGAGAAGGATCGAGAGCAGGCGCGGCGCGTTGCCTTGATGCTGGAATCGGTCGGCTGGACGGTGTGGTGGGATCGGCGTATTCCTGCTGGCGAAACCTGGCGCAGCGTGCTGGAAGATGCGCTTGAAAACATGCGCTGCATGATTGTGCTTTGGTCGTCGCATTCCATCGAAAGCGAGTGGGTTTACGAGGAAGCGACCGAGGGGCGGCGACTGGGCAAGCTCATCCCCATCATGATCGAAGCTGTCCGCCCTCCCGCTGGCTTCCGCGAGATTCAGGCGGCTGACCTGACCAACTGGGATGGCTCGCGCGAGTTTGAAGGAATGCGCATGTTGCTGGCCGATCTTGAAAATTTCCTGGGAAAGCCGGCGGCGAAGGCGCTTGAGGCCAAGCCAGTCGAGGAAACGAGGAAAACAAAGGAAGAAGCAGCCCCCGCTTGGTGGCAAGGCCGGGCGTTCGCATCGCTGGCAGTGGCGGGTGTCGTTCTACTGGCGGGCGGCGCAGCCTATCTTGGCTTGTCGCCAAAGCCGCCGGCCGTTGTTGCGCCAGAAGTAAAGAAGGCCGTACCGCCTGTACTGCAGGAAGCCACCCGGAAACCTCCGCCTGCCGAATACCCGCCTCCCGCCACGTCGCCAGTGGCCGAAGCGCAGCCGCCCAAACCTGCACCCAAACCCGCCCCCCCGGTTGCCACCGAACCGGCGCCAGCCATCAAGCGCCCGGCAACGGCGGTGAAGCCCGTTAGCCAGCCGGCTGAAAGACCTTCACCGACCAGCGCGCGCTGCGCCGATCTTCTCGCCCGAACCCAGTTGGGCGAGTCGCTTTCCGAGAAAACCCAGTCGTACTACGACAAGGAATGCCGACAATGACCGCCATTTTCCGCAAGGCAGGAACAACGAAACTCTGGATGGCACTGCTTTCAGTGTCGCTGCTGGCTACGGGTTGCGAAAGCCTCACCGGCGCTTCGTCAGCCCCGACCGCGCCAGCAGCAGGCGTCGCCCAAGCCGCATCGCCGCCCGCCCCTCCACCCGTCCAGCCCTACGACAAGGCGGTCTTGAGCGCGGCAACGGCGCTCTTCAACAATGCCAAACTGCCCGCCGAGGGAAGCCCGCGTCAGGAGAAGTACACCGTCGTCATCGATCCGCTGATCGACGGCATGACCGGGGAACAATCGGTCACCACGCGCTCGATGGGGCAGCGACTGACGACGATGATGCGCGAGCAGTATCCGCAGTTCGACGTCAAAGCGTTTTCGGCGGCCAACGTGGCCAAGAGCCCGCTCGTGCTGATTGGCACTTTCACAGGGGTCAACGCCGAGCGCAAGACCAGCGGCCCGCGCGAGTCCTACCGTATCTGCCTGGCGCTAGCCGATTTGCGCAGCGGCAAGCTGGTCAGCAAGGGCCTGGCCTTCGCCTTGCCTGCCGGCGTCGATCCGACACCGCTGGCTTTCTTCCGCGATGCACCGGCGTGGTCGTCCGATCCGGCCACCGAGGGCTATATCAAGACCTGCCAGGGCACCAAGGCCGGCGATCCGATCAATCCGCTTTATCTTGATCGCATCATCGCTGCCTCGCTGGTCGCTGAGGCCATCGACGCCTACGATGCCGGCCGCTATCAGGATTCGCTTGAGCTTTACCAGAACGCCCGGGCGATGCCGGCCGGAAATCAGTTCCGTGTCTTGAATGGCATCTACCTGGCCAACTGGAAGCTCGGCCATCAGCAACAGGCGGAAGCCGCCTTCAGCAAAATCGTCGATTTCGGCCTTGAACAAAAGCGGCTGGCGGTCAAATTCCTGTTCCGGCCCGGATCGACCGCCTTCGTTCAGGATACGAAACTGAGCGGCCCCTATCCACTCTGGCTGAAAACCATCGCGCGCCAAACATCGGGCGTCGGCAGTTGCCTGGAAGTCACCGGCCATACCAGCCCGACCGGCCCCGAGCCATTGAACGAACGTCTGTCGCTGTTGCGCGCGGAATATGTGAAAACGAAGCTGGCGGGCGCCTCTCCAGTACTCGCCAAGCGGATGATCGCCAATGGCGTCGGGTCGCGACAAACCATGGTCGGTACCGGCCGTGACGATGCCAGCGATGCGCTTGATCGCCGGGTCGAATTCAAGGTCATCGGCTGCTGATGTGTTTCTGAATCCTATTGCTGACGCGGAGGCGTCACCCGAACATTTCGCCGTTTATTGACTCTAACTGCCATAGCTTGGTGAATTCGGCCCGCGAGCCAAAGGCACATCTGCGGAGCAAAAGGATGGCGAAATGAAGCGGCTTGAGAAGGATTCGTTCGGCAGCATCGAAGTGGCGGCTGTTCGCCTGTGGGGCGCGCAGACCCAGCGCTCGCTGGAGCACTTTGCGATCTCCAGCGAACGCATGCCGGATGAGCTGATCCACGCCCTGTCCATGATCAAGGCGGCTTGCGCCAAAGTCAATCAGGCGTTGGCCCTGCTGCCCTCCGACGTCGCAGGGGCAATCATCCGCGCCGCCGAAGAAATTTGCGACGGCCAGCTCGCCGACGAATTCCCGCTCGCGGTCTGGCAGACCGGCTCCGGAACGCAAACCAACATGAACTTGAACGAGGTGCTGGCTAACCGCGCCTCAGAGCTGCTCGGCGGCCAACGCGGCAACGCCCGCCTCGTTCATCCCAACGACCAGGTCAATCTCGGTCAGTCTTCCAACGATATCTTTCCGACGGCCATGCACGTCGCTGCGGTCATCGGCATCGAGCGCAAGCTCCTGCCGGCAATTCGGCTACTGACCGCCACGCTGGAAGAGAAATCGACCGAGTTTGCCGACATCATCAAGATCGGCCGCACGCATTTGCAGGATGCGACGCCGCTGTCGCTCGGTCAGGAATTCTCCGGCTATGTCACCCAGTTGCAGCACGCCGAAGCGCTGGTCGCTGCCAGCCTGTCATCGCTCTTTCCGCTGGCCGTCGGCGGCACTGCGGTAGGAACCGGGCTGAACACGCATCCGGAATTCGGCCAGCGTGTGGCGGCGGAGTTGGCCGCGCGCAGCGGCCTTCCGTTCACCAGTGCTGCCAACAAATTCGCCGCGCTGGCCGCGCATGATGGTCTGGTTGCCGCGCACGGTGCGCTGAAAACCCTGGCCGTGGCACTGATGAAAATCGCCAACGACATCCGCTGGCTGGCCTCCGGCCCGCGCTCGGGGCTGGGAGAAATCGGCATTCCGGAAAACGAGCCGGGCAGTTCGATCATGCCCGGCAAGGTCAACCCGACCCAATGCGAAGCGCTGACCATGCTCTGTTGCCAGGTGATGGGCAACGACGTGACGATCGGCATTGCCGGTGCCGCCGGAAATTTTGAACTCAATGTGTTCAAACCGGTAATCGCCCACAACTTCCTGCAAAGCGTGCGCCTGCTGACTGACGGGATGTTGAGTTTCGACCGCCACTGCGTACAAGGCATCAGCGCCCGGCACGAACGCATCGGCGAATTGATGGAACGCTCGCTGATGCTGGTCACCGCGCTGACGCCGCACATCGGCTACGACAAGGCCGCCGAGATCGCCAAGCTGGCGAACAAGGAAGGGACGACCTTGAAGCAGGCCGCCATCGCCTTGGCCCATGTTTCGGCGGAAGACTACGATCGATGGGTGGTTCCGGCCGATATGATTCATCCGGCCGGCTGATCGGAAATCAGCCTGCTTTCAGGCCTTCTGCGACCATAGAAGCAACGGCTGGCCCCAGGGTCAACCGGAAAAAGTGGCCCAAATTGAACCCCCCGGCGTGGCCACTCAACACCTGCAGGGAGAGGGCTGGTATCAACGCGTTTCAGATGACGCTTTATAACCATGTGAAATAACAAGATGCGCACTTGTTCTTAAAAGAATATTAAGCGCTTTGTTACAATGGCGCCCATTCGACAATCCCCGTGGATTACCCAGCATGACCCAACGCAACACACTTTCTCATCTCGACTGGCTCGAAGCCGAAGCCATCCACATCATGCGCGAAGTGGCCGGCCAGTGTTCCAACCCGGTGCTGCTCTTTTCCGGCGGCAAGGACTCGATCTGCATGCTGCGCCTGGCCGAAAAGGCCTTCCGCCCGGGCAAGTTCCCCTTCCCGCTGATGCACATCGACACCGGCCACAATTACAAGGAAGTCGTCGCCTTCCGCGACAAGCGCGCCGCCGAACTCGGCGAGCGGCTGATCGTCCGTTCCGTCGAAGACTCCATGGCCCGCGGCACCGTCGTGCTGAAGCACGAAGGCGAATCGCGCAACAAGCACCAGTCGGTGACGTTGCTTGAAGCCATCGAGGAATTCGGTTTCGACGCCTGCATCGGCGGCGCCCGTCGCGACGAGGAAAAGGCCCGCGCCAAGGAACGCATCTTCAGCTTCCGCGACGAATTCGGCCAATGGGACCCGAAGAACCAGCGCCCGGAACTGTGGAGCCTGTACAACGCCCGCAGCCACAAGGGCGAGAACATCCGCGCCTTCCCGATCTCAAACTGGACGGAAATGGACGTCTGGCAATACATCGAGCGCGAAGGCCTCGAACTGCCGTCGATCTACTTCGCCCACACCCGCCCGGTCGCCATGCGCCAGGGCGCCATCGTGCCGGTCAACGTGCCGCTGGTCGGCGGCGGCGTCGCCAACCCGTCGCGGGCCGGTGAAGAAATCATCGACCTGCAGGTGCGTTTCCGCACCGTCGGCGACATTTCCTGCACGGCGCCGGTCGAATCGGACGCCGACGACGTCAGCAAGATCGTTTTCGAAACCGCCACCACCACCATCACCGAGCGCGGCGCTACCCGTCTGGACGACCAGACCAGCGACGCCTCCATGGAACAACGCAAGAAAGAGGGTTACTTCTAATGAGCGCCCATCAAGTTGAAGACCACGGCCTGCTGCGCTTTTTGACCTGCGGTAGCGTCGATGACGGCAAGAGCACGCTGATCGGCCGCCTGCTGTTCGACACCAAGACCATCCTCGCCGACACCCTGTCGGCCATCGCCAAGACCTCGGAAAAGCGCGGCATGGGCGCGGTTGACCTGTCGCTGCTCACCGACGGCCTGCAAGCCGAGCGCGAACAGGGCATCACCATCGACGTCGCCTACCGCTACTTCTCCACCGGCACGCGCAAATACATCATCGCCGATGCGCCGGGCCACGAGCAGTACACCCGCAACATGGTCACCGCCGCGTCCACCGCCAACCTCGCCATCATCCTCATCGATGCGCGCAAGGGCGTCCTGACCCAGACCCGCCGCCACTCGAAATTGGCCTCGCTGGTCGGTATCCCGCACCTGATCGTCGCCATCAACAAGATGGACCTCGCCGATTACTCGCAGGAAACCTACGAGCGCATCAAGGGCGAATACCTAGAATTTGCTGCCAAGGTCGGCATCGAAGACATCCGCTTCATTCCGCTCTCGGCGTTGAACGGCGACATGATCGTCGACCGCGGCGACAATCTGAACTGGTACGAAGGCCCGACCCTGCTCGAAATGCTCGAAACTGCCCCGGCTGCGCACACCGAGCACACCGAGAAATTCCGTTTCCCGGTGCAATACGTCTGCCGCCCGCAGGATTCGGCCAACCCGGAGCTGCACGACTACCGCGGCTTCATGGGCCGCGTCGAAGCCGGTTCGATCAAGGTCGGCGATGCTGTCACCGTTCTGCCTTCCGGTCGCGAGTCGACCGTGAAAGCCGTGCAAATCGGCGGCGTCGATATCGGCGAAGCCTTCTGCGAACAATCGATCACCCTGCTGCTCGCCGACGAAATCGACACCTCGCGCGGCGACATGATCGTCAAGTCGAATGAAGTGCCAGCTGCCGTCAAGCAGATCGAAGCCACCGTCTGCTGGATGGCCGAAGCCCCGATGGACCGCGCCCGCACCTACCTGATCCGCCACACGACGCGCGACTCGAAGGCCAAGCTGGCCGCCATCGACCACCGACTGGATGTGAATACGCTGGAAAAAGTCCCGGCCGAGAAGCTGGCGATGAACGACATCGCGCAAGTCACCTTCAAGCTGGCCCAGCCGCTATTCGCAGACCCCTACCTGGAAAACCGCGGCACCGGCGCTTTCATCATCATCGACGAGAGCAACAACAACACGGTCGGTGCCGGGATGATTTTGTAAACACGCTTGCTACGGTCGACCGGAAAAATCGTCAAAAATCAAAACGCCTCCGCTATGGAGGCGTTTTGATTTCAACTGAGCCTCGCCGATCCCGTCAAATTAAACGGACAGACTTGCGCGCGCCGCGTCCTGAAAGCAGCGTTCAAAGATCGTAGTTGAGCTGGAGCCAATAGGTTCGACCGTCCATGCGCAGCGTGTCCTGGGACAGGCCGCTTGCAGGGCGCCAGTCAAAGGGCGAAACAGCTTCATACTCGCGGTCGAACAGATTGCGAATGCTGAATGAAGCGGAAACCCCGTGCCATTTCTGCTCACTGGAAAACGTCAGGTTGGCCAGCGCCACACCTTCCAGTAGGCGCCGCTCCATGGTCAGACGGGAACCAAGATATTGCGCCTCGACCCCTGTACGTAGGGCGTTACCCAGCATCGGAAAGCTGACATTGAGCTTGCCCAGCACATTTGGCGAATTGACTAGTTGCTCTCCATAGGCATCTGTTGAGTGCTGCCAAGTCATGCTGCCACGGGATCGAACGCCGCTTTCCCAGAGTCGTTCCAGCTCAATTTCCAGTCCGTGGGCGTGGCTTTTTCCATCAGCGACATAGTCGCCCAGTGCATCGCTATAGACCAACTGGCCGGTTCGGCGATAGCGATACAACGACCCGGTCAGACGCGTATCGCGTGAAAATTCGTGTTGCAGCACCAGTTCGGTCGCCGCCACATATTCGGGCGCGGCGGCCGCTTCGTAAGAGAAGCGTTCATAGGCGTGCGGCATGCGGAAAGCTTCGCTGTAGGACGCTTTCAGGGTGGTCTGCAGGGTCGGCTTGTAAATCACGGCCAAGCGCGGGCTCCAGTTGCCGGCAAGATCGCTGGCATCGTCGTAGCGCGCGCCCAGGTTGAGCGACCAGCGCTCGTTGATCCGGTATTCGTCGGTCAGGTAGAAACTGGCCGTGCGCCGCGACAGCGAATCGCTGAGCACCTCGACAATGGCCTTGTCGGGAGAGAGATAGCTCCGCCGAAACTGCTGCCGATAATCGTTGCGGAACTCAAAACCAAAGACCATCGAATGGTCAACAAACCAGTTGCCAATGAACTTCTGGTCAAACCCCCACCAGCTGCCATGAAACTGTCGACGCGAGTATTTTTGGCCATCGCTGAAATCAGTGTATTCGCGCCACGAGTCGTAGGTGTATTGACCGGTATAGAAACGTGACAGTGAATTGAGCATTGACCCAAGCGAGGTCTGATACGCGAGGTTCAGAAAAGCGTTTTCGTCCCGGATCGAAAATAGTGTGTTGAACGCAGTCGAATCGCTCGGATTGGTCGGCACCAGCTTTTTGCGGTCGACATAGCCGCCTTCAACCGTCAGGCCTCGAAAGGAAAATTTGCCGAAAAGCCGCTTGTTGGTCTCGCCGTCAAGGTTGTCCGCGATGCCGTTGTTGGTGCCGGGAGAATCGTAGGGAGCGAAGTACAGGTTTCGGCCATTGACGTCGAGCGCCGAGGCCGAAAACAGGACGTCTGCACCATTTTCAAAACGCTTGCCGTAGCTTGCCCGCTGCCGTAGCCCTCCGTAACTGGAGGCATCGACCGAGAGCTGGGCGGCATTGAAATTGCGACCCTTTTTGGTTACTACGTTGATGATACCGAGCAAGGCATTGTTGCCGTGGGTCACCGAACCGGTGCCCGGAACGTATTCGACACGCTCGACCAGTTCGATGTCGAGCAGCCCGGATTCGTCAATATAGGCTTGGTTGAACAGGCTGTCTTGGGTTGCATAGCCATCAATCAGCAGCATGATCCGCCCGGCGTAATCCTCGGGTGCGCCGAAGCCGCGACCACCCAGGTATTGATAGCGGCGGTCATAGGTGGTGTAAAGCCCACGCATGCTGTTGATCACATCGGCCAGCGTGCGGTAGCCGTAAGCGCGGATATCTGCCGCTGTAACAATGGCTACCGCCGACGGCGAGTCGCTCACCTGCTGTGCCATTTCAGCAACGGGTACGGCTTCCCGCGTCATCAGCTGATCGAAGGGTATTTCCGTCGGATCATCGTCAACGTCAACGCCAGCGACGGCCGAGCCGCCCAGAAACAGGAGGCACAACGCACTGCACGAGAATTTCAAGCCGCTTAAACGCATCACTAAAAGACTATCGCCATTCAAATTTTGGAATGCGCATCGCATACCATGTATCGCATTTTAAACTATTTCGACAAAAAACGAATCATAAAGTCAAATAAACAATTTTTATTAAAACAATGCGATAAATGTGAATTTCAACACGCCGACCCGAGTAAATGAAAAGCGTCTGGTTTCGCCAGCGGGCATGGATACCATCGGGGAGGATTTTGGTGAATAATCAACTCATGTTGAGACTGTTCATCACCATTCTGCTGCTGCCTACCCTTCCTCTCACAGCGAGCGCGGACATTTACAAATGTCGCTTGCCAAGCGGCAAGACGGAGATTTCCAACGTCCCCTGCACGACGGGTAGTGGCACGCTGACTGTCCGTCCGGATGAGCACGTTCCTGAAGCTTCACGCCTGCAGGCTGAGCGCGATGTCGAGCGCATGCGCAGCTATGTTGAAAAACGGGAGGCGGTGCAGCGTGCTGAGGAAGCAAGCGAGCGTCAGGAACGTAATAACCAGCAACAGGCGATCAACGCCAGTCGAGCCCCGCGCAGCTATGGCAGTGCCGAAGAATGCCGACGCGACATTGACCAGATGACGCTGGAAGCGACTCAACGCGCCCGCATGGAAGCTGAGTGCCAGGCGATAGCCAGACCGCAGACCGTTTACCTGCCAGTCGTTGTCCCGGCCTATCCACAGCGGGTGCACCGGGAACCGCCACGCCCGCCGAAGCCGCCGCCCAGCGCGCCAAGAATCTCGTCAACGCAAATAAGCAAGTAGCCAACTACTAGTGGCTTGAATTTCAAGTGAATGAAGCGATGGCCAGCACGCGCTAGAATGCCGGCTTTAGTGCGGCCAATCGGGTCGCCAACGCCCTTTCAAGGTCTCGCCATGACTCAGCTTCTCATGCCCTACACCGACCCACTGGCCGGTGATAAAATTATCGCCAAGACCCAAGTCTGGCTGGAACGGGCGGTGATCGGACTGAACCTCTGCCCGTTCGCGAAAAGTGTTTTCGTCAAAAAGCAGGTTCGTTACGCACTGACCGCAGCCAGTACGCCGGACGAATTATTGGCCGAACTTGAGCAGGAACTGACCCGGCTTTCCGCGACGGCGCCGGCCGAACTGGACACGACGCTGCTGATTCATCCGCTGGTGATGACGGATTTTCTCGACTTCCATTTTTTCCTGGCGGAAGCCGATGCACTGATCCGCAACCTTGGTTTCGAGGGTGTTTTTCAGATCGCCAGCTTGCATCCGAATTATGAGTTTGCTGGCAGCGATCCGGACGATATTGCCAATTTCACCAACCGCGCGCCCTTCCCGACGCTGCATCTGCTCCGCGAAAGCAGTATCGACCGCGCGGTGGCAGCCTTTCCCGATGCCGAGTCAATTTTCGAGCGGAATATCGAAACGATGGAGCGGCTGGGGCATGAAGGCTGGAAAAAACTCTGGTTGAGCTGAGTTTTTAGCCGTTTTTCCGCTCACCGAGCCTTCTGCGGTCAACCGGAAAAAACGGCCAAAAATGAAGCGCTTGAATCAGGCCGTTTCGTGCTCGGCGCCGTCCTTGTTCTGGCGTCCCAGCGTCAATTCGGTGTTTTCGCTGAGGGCGAAAAAGAAGGCCTCAACGGCGTTCGGCTCGCCCGAAGCGGCAAAGGTTGTTTGACCGCACGCGCACTGCCCCACCCAGATCGCTTCGATTCCACGCAGGCCGCGCGTGCTGACCGGGTTGATCGTTGTTACGTCGCCGCCGCAGCCGTTGCAAACCAGCTTCTCCGGGCGAGTTGCCTCGATTTTGGCTTGCGCCTGCGCGATGCGTTGCTCAGTTGTGCCGCGTTGTTTGGCTTGTCCCATGCTTGCTCCCGATTTTTTTTCAAAGGCAGGCAGGATACAGGAGTTTGCGCAGCATTGATTTGGCGCAGAGTCAGTCGGCAACAAAGCAAAAGCCTCGCTTGCCGGCCGCCTTGGCACGGTACATGGCCTGGTCGGCGCAGCGGATAATGGCCTCAGGCGTTGCCTCCAGATCAATCTGCGGAAACAGGCAAATACCGATGCTGGCACTCAGCGCCGTTCCTTCAGGTAGCCCGGTGATCGGCTCCTCAATCACCTTGATCAGCTTTTCGGCAAGATGCGCCGCACTGTCGCAGGAACCGATATCCTGAACGAGCAGGAAAAATTCATCGCCCCCCAGGCGCGAGATCGTATCGGTTTCGCGCATGGCCGCAGCCAGACGCCGGGCAATTTCACGCAAGGCCATATCACCAACATCGTGTCCGAGCTGATCGTTAACGCTCTTGAAGCCGTCGAGGTCGACAAAAAAGCCCGCGTGGCGGGCTGAGTCCCGGCGCGCCAGCGCCAGCGCCTGAGTGATTCGGTCGTTGAGCAAATCGCGATTCGGCAGCCCGGTCAAACGATCGTGCAGCGAGCGCTGAAGATGATGTTGGCGCTCTCGTTCGAGCTGGAGTTCGCGCAGAAAAAGGCGTCGGCGCTGGTACTCAGCCAGATAGCCAGCCGCGCCGCCGATCAGATTGGCCGAAATCATGAAAAAATTCTGGCTGAGCAAAATCGGCTCAGGGAAGGCCCGAACGTAGCCAAACAGCACGTTGTAGAGCACCAGCACGAGAATGTTGATGACCAGGGCCTGACTGAACCTGGCACCGAGCAGGTTGTAGGTATAGAAAAATGCCAGCATGATGCCCGGGTAGTAGTAGGCGCTACTGTCGACTGGCAGATGCCAGAGCATGGCGATCAAGCCAAGCGAGGCAGCGAGACCAACCAGCGCCAGGGGTAGCTGGTTGGCTTTCTCGAACCAGGGCAAAAACGTCAGCGCCAAAACGCTGAGGGGTATGGTCAGGGCCACCATGCGAATCATCCAAACCAGCCCAAGCTGATGTGGCGGCACGTACAGATGATCTAGCGCACCGTAGACGAAATAGACAAAAATTCCGACCAGAATGGCGGCCCGGCCTTGCAGGCGGAGGCGCGGCAACAGATGGCGAACGAACGCACGCTCCGTTTCCAAATCATGGAAACGCAGGGTGAGCCAATGCATTCTGTTCATCGACAACGCACCAGGAAAGCTCCTTACGTCACGGAGGCGGTCGCACAAAGCGCCGAATATGCTTTGGAGAATAAAGCATGGACGCCGCATCGACAACGCAGGTTTCCCCGATGTCGCTGACGCCTGAGCTATGGCAATATGCGGGAATGCACGCATTGCCCCACCTGACCGCTATCGACTGGATTTCACTGGCCATTTTCTTTGCCTGCTGGGCTGGCTACGCGTGGTTTTCCGAGCACAGCCAAGGTGGCGCTGATGGCCTGATCGGCACCAGCCAGCAATACCGGCTGCAATGGGCCTACCACATGCTGGAGCGCGACATCCGCGTCATGGATTCAACGCTGATCGGCAACCTGATGACCAGCGTTTCCTTCTACGCCAACACGACGATCTACATCATCGCCGGCCTGCTTGCTGCCCTCGGCACCGCCGACAAACTGCTCAGCTTCACCGCCGAACTGCCCTTCGGCGGCGCCGGAAACCGCGAACTGCTGGAGATCAAGCTGATGCTGCTGCTTGCCTCCTTCGTCTTCGCCTATTTCAAATTCACCTGGTCGCTGCGCCAGTTCAACCTGCTCTCCATACTCGTCGGCGCCGCGCCGATGGGCAAGACCGGAGAACCAGGCATCGACAGCTACGCACGACGCGTAGCCGGCGCCAACAACCTGGCCGGCGACGACTTCAACCGCGGCATCCGCGCCTACTACTTCGGCCTCGCCGCCTCCGGCTGGCTGCTCAATCCATTGGCGCTCGCCGGCCTCGCCGTTCTCGTCCTGATCGTGCTCTTCCGCCGCGACTATCGCTCGCCGGCGCTGCGCATCCTGCGCGACCAGGGCTGATCCTTCGATGCACCACAAGCCACAGCTGGCCGGTATCGGCTACGGCCTGCTCGCCTACGTCATCTGGGGCTGCTTCCCCATCTATTTCCGGCAACTGGCCGACATTTCGCCGATGGACATCCTGTCCAACCGCACCGCCTGGGCCTTCGTGTTCGTGACCGCACTGCTCACACTGCGCCGACGCTGGGACAAGGTGACCTCCATGTTCCGCAACCCTCGTCATCTGGTTCGCCTGAGCATCGCGGCGCTGCTACTCGGCAGCAACTGGCTGGGTTTCCTCTGGGCGCTCAACCAGCATCAAGTCGTCGCCGCCAGCCTCGGTTACTTCCTGACACCGCTGGTCAATGTGCTGCTTGCCCTGCTGGTACTAAAGGAAAAGCTCAACCGCAAGGAATGGCTGGCCATCGCGCTGGCCGCGGCCGCAGTTTTCAACGAACTGTTCACCCTAGGCACGCTGCCCTGGATATCCCTCTTCCTAGCCGGCACCTTCGGCCTCTATGGCCTGCTGCGCAAACAGGTGCCGGTCGATGCCATTTCCGGCCTGTGGCTGGAAACACTGGCCATGCTGCCCATCTGCCTGATCTACACCGCTTGGCAAGTGGAAAACGGACACCATGTTTTTGGCCATTTTTCCGGGTTGACCGCAGGAAATGACCTTGGCGCCATGGTACCCGCCTTGCTGATCGGCTCCGGCATCATGACCGCCGTGCCGCTGATGGCCTTCGCCGCCGCCACGCAACGCCTGGATCTGGCCACCGTCGGCATGCTGATGTACATCAACCCGACCATGCAATTCCTGACCGCCATCTTCCTCTTCGACGAACCGCTGCAACCGGCCCGATTGGTCAGCTTTGCCCTGATCTGGCTAGGCCTGCTGATTTTCAGTTGGAGCATCTGGGAGAAGGTAAAAGGAAAGCAAAGCGTTGCTCCTTCCGCGCCCCTAGAATCAATGGCAGATCCCTCGGTCAACTCTGAAAGCACCCCGGAAACAAAAACCTGAAGGCCGTCCACCAGATTCGGCCGAGGCATACGAGTGCTTGACTTCAGCGCGCCTGCTCGAAGAGGCTGTCCACCTCCTTGGCCAGACTGGAGTTTGCCTCGCGTTCCTTTTGAATTTTCTGGCGATCCGCCTCTCGTTGAAGCGCTAGCGTTCGACGGTCCAACCGCGTACCAAACCCGGTTTCACCGCCAAAAATCCGGTCGAGCATTCGGTCGCCGAGTTCTTTCTTGAAGTGCCCGGCTTCCCAGTAGTAAGCAAGATGGGTTTTGTCGCCGCGCACTGGAATCGGCTCAGAGGTTTCTGCGCTGAAGCCACTGAAATCGATGAGCTCGACCTTCATCCCTGCCTTGGCGTACTTATCGACGCTGGCAATGATTTCAGCCTTCCACTGCTCGAACACGCCCAGCAAACCAGCGCGATTCAACATCAGCAGAATTTCCGCATGATAGGGGTAGATGACAAGATGGACCGTGCTGCCCGCCGACTCAGCACCTTTCAGAAACGCTTCAAGTCCGGCAAAGTCTTCTGAAACCCCGCCCGTCTCGGGATGAATGCGTGGCGCCTTGCGCACCCAGCGCTTCAGGTTTTCCTCGGCACGCTGTCGAAAAAGGACGTAGTGTCCCGAATGCTCGACTTCGGGTACATAGTTACGTAACGGGTTGAAACCACGCTCCGTCAGTGTTGCGGGATATCGCGTTCGTTGAACGGCCAGCGTGGTCAGGGAATCATGGAGGCCAGTGATCGAAAAAGCGGTCTCGGCGAGCACGCTCAAGCCGATTTTGGGTGCCGTACTGTCGAACGACTGCGCCTGTGCAGGCGATGCGCCGAGAAAATCGAAGAATTCAACGCCCAGAACGATTTCCTTCGGCGCACAGCCAGCCTGCTGGAGCCAGCCCAATTGTCGAACCGAATTGGTGATCGACGAACCGGGAATCGCATGATTGAAAGCCGTCAGCCCTAGCCGCTGGAAGACCGGGTGCTCAGGGTTCAGTCCGATCTCGGCGCGTGAATTGCCAAAAATGCCCACCTTGGGACACAAGCGACGCGCCGCCTGCCAGCGCGCGAGTTCCCGATGATGATCAAGATAAGGCTTTGTTGCGTTGATGCCGGCAATGCGAGGTGAACCGAAAATTCCGAGCGGATCGACGAAAATATTGATGGCACCGCACAGACCGATGGTCCCAAGCAGTACTGCGAACATCCAGTACAAATAGCGATTTGGGGAATTTGCTGTCATCAGAACTGGAAGTAAAGAAATTCGGTTGGGCGACTCAGCGCCAGAATACCCACCGCGAACAAAAAGCCCGCCATAGCCGCATGGCGCCGGTCAAACTGCCAGACCAATCCAGGCATTGACGCCGCTGACCGGGTTGCCTTATCCCCGAGGGCAGGCTCATGCCGCGCCATGATTTCCTGGGTGTTGGGGCAGAAGAAGGCCACCAACGCGCCCAGAACAACCCATGACCAGGTTTCGATAAAAACGCTGCCACCACCAAGGAAGCTGCCCACGCCCAAGGACTGAAGAATGGGCCACAATCCGCCCAGACGGGAGGCGATGGATTCGGGGAGCGCCACGCCATGAAGGCCAAGCATGCCGAACACGACACGGTGGGCCGAAGCGATATCCGGCGCGCGGAAATAGACCCACGCGAACACCACGCAGATGAAGGTCAGCGCTACCCCGAGCAGTCGGGCAAGCCCTCGCGGCAGGTGCAGGGAGAATCTGCCACAAACCTCCTGCCAGGCGTGGTTGATGACCAGAAAAATGCCATGCAACGCGCCCCAGACGACAAAATTCAAACCGGCGCCATGCCACAGCCCGCCCAGCACCATGGTGGCCAGCAGGTTGAAATGGCGCCGCAAGGGGCCGTGCCGATTGCCTCCCAGCGGGATGTAGAGGTAGTCGCGCAGGAAGCGCGACAGGGTCATGTGCCAGCGGCGCCAGAATTCGCTGATATTGTGAGCTTTGTAGGGCGAGGCGAAATTCAGGGGCAGGCGGACACCGAACAGCCGCGACAGGCCAATGGCCATGTCGGAATACCCCGAAAAGTCGAAGTAGAGCTGAAAGGTGTAGGCCAAGGCGCCGCCCCATGCCGCCAAGAGCGACGGGTCGGCGGCCTGCGGCGCGAACAGCGGCGAAACGTAGCCGGCAAGGTTGTCTGCGATCAGCACCTTCTTGGCCAGGCCAATGGCAAAAATGGTCAGGCCGACGGCGATGTTGGACGGGTTGAGGCGGTAATTACGATCTTCGTCGAACTGCGGCATCATCTCCCGGTGATGCAGCACCGGCCCGGCGATCAGGTGCGGAAAGTAGGTGACGAACAGGACGTAGTAGATGAAGCGGCATTCATTCACCTTGCCCGCGTAGGCATCGGCCAGAAAAGCGATCTGGGTGAAAGTGAAGAACGAGATGCCAATGGGCAGCAGGATGCCGAGCAGCGGCCACTCCGTGCCAATCAGCGCATTTGCGCTGGTGAGAAAAAAGTCTGCGTACTTGTAATAGGCCAGCAAGGCGAGGTTGATCGCGACGGCGCCGATCAGCGCGCGCTTTCCCTTCGGGCTGTTGGCGTTACGGGCGATGTAGCCCCCCGCCAGATAGTTGGCACAAATCGAGCCGAGCAGCAGCGCCAGGTAGCGATAGTCCCACCAGGCGTAGAAGAACAGCGAGCAGGCAGCCAGCCAGGCAGCCCCGGAACCCTTGCCCCAGCGCCCGACCCAGAAAAAGCCTGCGAGTGTGACAGGCAGGTACACGAACAGGAAGGCATAGGAGTTAAACAGCATAGGGGACCAGAATATCTTGGAAAATCGCCGGGCATAATATTAACGGGACGGATGCACTCGCGGTGGATCAAAAACCCCCAGTTCGTGGCCAAATTGGCATTCGGCTAACATGAAGCGGCGGAAGCCCCAAGGAATGGGCTGCCCTCCCCGGCATGAGAGATAATCCCGCCATGTCCCGTTTCCTGATCTACGCCATCGTCTTCATCGAAGGTTTCTGCTCGCTCGGTGCCGAAGTCATCGCCTTGCGCCGGTTGGTGCCGCACATTGGCAGTTCCATCGTTGTCACGGCGCCGACCATCGGCTTCTTCCTGCTCGCGCTGGCGCTCGGTTATGCCTCGGGCGCCAGGGTTGCCGGCAATTACCTCGCCATCGTCGCCCGCAATTTTCTGATCGCCGCCGCCCTGGCCGGCATCGGGCTGGCCGGTGTCAGCGTGGACTGGATGTTCGCCCACCTGCAGCCGGTGCTCGTCGCCTACCTCGTCTTCATCGGCGGCGTGCTCTGCCCGCTGGCCTGGCTGCTCGGCCAGACCGTGCCGATCCTGACCAACCTGATGAAAGCCGAACGTACCGGCGAGGCGAGCGGCCTGGCGCTTTACTGGTCTACGCTTGGTTCCTTCCTCGGCTCGATCAGCCTGTCGCTACTCGTCATGCAATGGCTCGGCGTTTCCACCGCCGTTTTCGCCTGCGCGCTGGGCCTGCTCCTTGGCACGCTTTTGCTCGCCCAACGCGATTTCAAATTTTGGCTTTTTTTCGGGTTGACCGTGGGATCGGCCGCCGGTCTGAATTTGCAGCACAACGTCACCGCCGATACGGCCTACGCCGAATACGTCGTCGGCGCTGCCGATCTGCCCGACCAGAAAGACCCGCGCGCCTTCTGGGTCAACAAGTCGGTCGCCTCGCTCATCGACGATTCCGAGCCGCCCAACTACACGCGCTACATCAGACACCTGCGGCAGATCCTGCTCGACGACCTCGGCTTCAAGGGCAAAGACATCCTCGTCCTCGGCGCCGGCGGCTTCACGCTGTCACACCGCGAACCGCTCAACCGCTACACCTACGTTGACATCGATCCGGCCATCCGTGACATCGCCGAAAAGCACTTCCTGCGCGAACCGGCCCGGGGCGAATTCATCGCCGACGACGCCCGTCGTTTCGTGGCGACCAGCGAACGCCGTTTCGACGCCGTTGTTGTCGACGTCTACAGTTCGCACACCTCGATCCCCAGCCACCTTGTCACCCGTGAATTCTGGGCCGGCACTCGCCGTGTGCTCAATCCGGATGGCGTGCTGCTCGCCAACCTGATCCTCGACGGCAAGCTCGAAACGCCCTACGCCCGCAACCTGCTGGCCACCATCGACAGCGTTTTCGGCCGCTGCGCCGTCGACGTGCTGCACAAGGCAAAAACGCTGGCCAACGTCGAAGTCACTTGCTTTGCCAGCAGCCGACCGGGCGAAACGGGAATTTACATCGACGAGAAAAACCGGGCCGATCTCGACCGGGCGAGGTAAAACTAGGCGTCGCTGGTCGGCGCAGGCAACGCCGGCTTTGACTCATCCATCGGCGCCACCAGCGTTTTCCGCTGGCCGAGGCCGTTGCCGTGCCAGAACAGAACGAGCCAGATCAGTGATCCAAGCGGCAGCACCACGCCAACGCCGAAGAGCCCCATCTTGACCGAGCGCCCCCAGGTTGACCGGGCAGCGAACATCATTCCCGTTGCCTGCGGCAACTGGCGAACCAGGGTTGTATAGCCGCGCACCAGGGCGGCGGCGTTTTTTAACATGATGTTTGAATCCTCGTCGAATGACGGGATTCTGCCGGCCTTACATTGCCGGCAGATGACCGGCCCGTGCTTTTCTCAAGGCAGCAGGGTCAGCGACGGCGCAGTCCCATGTGCATGGTAATCATGGCCGGAATCCGCTTGTCGAGATCCGAGCCTTTCTGGCAGCCGAACATCAGGTGCAGCAGGCCGCTTGTGAAGGCCCAGGTATCGCGCGCAGTGGCCTCCGGATCCAGGCCCAGGCGCAAGGCGCCCTTGTCCGCAGCCTTGCGGTAGAAGCGCTCCATTTTTTCGAGGAACTCGTAGGCCGGACGACCGGCCTCTTCCTGCACGGCGGCGAATTCATCGACGTATTCGCAGCGGGAAATCATGATCTCGAAGACCTCGCGCACCACCGGGCAATCGTCGAGCACGCGGAAAAATTCTTTCAGCGAGGCTTCGATGGCGTCGAGCGGATTCTCGAAGGCTTCGGAGAGCAGCAGCGAGTCGGTGCGCTCGACCATAGGCGCAAACACGTCCTCGCGCATGGCGAAAAACAACTCGGCCTTGTCCTTGAAATGCCAGTAAATCGCCCCGCGCGTAACGCCGGCTTCCTTGGCGATCTTTTCCAGCGTCGACCGGCTGACCCCGCATTCGTGGAACACGGCGCGTGCCGATTCGATGATGTCCTTGCGGGTTTTCTCCGCTTCTTCCTTGGTCTTCCGAACCATTTTGTCTCTCTCCCGGCCTGGCAATTTTTCGGCGTGGCCGTTGTCAATGGTAAGCCATCAAATCCCACACTGAAAATATTTTACATACATTCGTGTTTGTATATAATAGCGCAAACCTTTCGAAAATTGGAGTCCCCGATGAATTCCGCAACCCTGCCGCAGCGCACCGCACTCTCCATCCTTGTTGGCGCAACCCTGCTTGGCAGCGCCCTGCTCGCCGGCTGCTCCGACAGCAAGCCGGCTGGCGCGCCGCCCATGGGGCCTATGCCGGTCACCGTGCTGGAAATGCAGCCACAGAAGGTGCCGTCGTCTATCGAGGTCATGGCACAAACCGAAGGCGCCCGTGAAACCGAAGTGCGCGCCCGCGTCGGCGGCATTCTGCTCAAGCGCCTCTACCAGGAAGGCGAGACGGTCAAGGCCGGCCAGCCGCTGTTCCAGATCGACCGTTCCAGCTATGAAATTGCGCTGGCTGAAGCCAAGGCCAGGGCCGAGCAGACCCGCCGCGAAATGAACCGCCTGAAAGGCCTGATCGAAGCCAAGGCGATCAGTCAGAAGGAATACGACGATGCTTCGTCCAGCAATGCCATCGCCCAGACTGCGCTGCGTCAGGCCGAACTGAATTTGTCGTGGACGACCGTCACCGCCCCGGTTAGCGGCACGACCGGTCGCGCCGTCAAATCGGAAGGCAATCTGGTTACTGTGGGTTCCGACAGTCTGCTCACCTCGGTCTATCAGAGCAATCCGATCTGGGTTCGCTTCAGCCTCGGTGACGGTGATCTGGCCAAGCTGGCTGGCGGTCGTGCCAGCAAAAACAACATCACCGGCGTTGAGCTGATTTTGGGCAATGGCACGGTCTATCCCAAGACCGGCAAGCTCAATTTCCTGGCCAGCAACATCGACACGACGCTCGGCACCCAGGCCTTGCGCGCCGAATTCGATAACAGCGACAACCAGTTGCTGCCCGGCCAGTTCGTCCGCATCCGCCTGCTCACCGGCGAACGTGACGGCGTTTTCCTGGTGCCGCAATCGGCGGTCATCCAGTCCGAACAAGGCACGCTGGTCATGCTGGCGGGCGAAGGTGACAAGGTTGCACCGCGCCCGGTTCAGGCCGGTGAATGGCGTGGCAAGGACTGGGTAATCCTCGGCGGCCTGAAAGCTGGCGACAAGGTCATCGTGGACAACCTGATCAAGCTGCGCCCCGGCGCCCCGGTTGCCCCACACGGCCCGGGCGAAAAGCCGGGCGGCCCAGCTCCCGCCAAGGAAGGCGCGGCAGCACCGGGCAAGGAAGCTGCACCGGCCCCGGCCAAGCAGGGTTAAGGAGCCGCCATGTCAAAATTCTTCATCAACCGGCCGATCTTCGCGTCGGTCATCTCGATCATCATCGTCATTGCCGGGCTGGTTGCCTCGCAGGTACTGCCGATTGCGCAGTACCCGCAGATCGCCCCGCCGACGGTGCTGATTACTGCCACCTACCCGGGCGCTTCGGCTGACACGCTGGCCAAGACGGTTGCTGCGCCGATCGAAGAGCAGTTGAACGGGGTCGAAAACCTGTCCTACTTCACTTCGTCTGCCGCCGCCAACGGCGTAGTCACCATCACGGCAACCTTCGATGTCGGCACAAATGTCGACATCGCTGCGGTCAACGTCAATAATCGGGTAAAAGCGGCAGAACCGCGCTTGCCGGCTGAAGTGCGGACCAACGGCGTGATCGTTCAGAAGCGCTCCAACGACATCCTGCAGGTCGTCGCGCTGGAGTCCGAAAAGGGCAAATACAGCACTCTTTACCTGTCCAACTACGCAAGTCTGAACATCGCCGACGAGTTGAAGCGGGTCAAGGGCGTCGGCGACGTGACCATTTTCGGCGCCCAGGACTACTCGATGCGGGTGTGGCTGAAGCCTGACCGCATGGCGCAGCTGGGCCTGACGACCAACGACATTTCGACCGCGATCAGGGCGCAGAATGCCCAGAATGCGGCCGGCAAGATCGGCCAGGAACCATCCGCGGGCGACCAGCAGCTGGTCTACACGGTGACAGCCAAGGGCCGCCTGCTGACGCCGGAGGAGTTCGGCAACATCGTCATCCGCGCCAGCGGTCCGAACGGCATCCTGCGTTTGCAGGACGTCGCCCGCATTGAACTCGGCGCCTACAGCTACGAGCAGAGCGTGACACTGGACGGCCAGCCGACCATCGCCATGGGCGTTTTCCTGCAGACTGGCGCCAACGCGCTGGAAGTGGCGGAAAAAGTGCGCCAAAAAATGGAGGAGTTGAAGAAGAAAATGCCGGAAGGCATGGGCTACGTCATCCCCTTCGACACCACGCGTTTCGTCTCCGCCTCGATCAATGAAGTGGTGAAGACGCTGATCGAAGCGATGATCCTGGTGCTGGCAGTCGTCTATATTTTCCTGCAAAGCTGGCGCGCCACCCTGATTCCGATGGTCGCCGTGCCTATTTCGCTGATCGGCACCTTTGCCGGCCTGTGGTTGTTCGGTTTCTCGATCAACACGCTGACGCTGTTCGCCATGGTTCTGGCCATCGGTATCGTCGTCGATGACGCGATCGTCGTCCTCGAAAACGTCGAGCGCCTGATGGCCGAAGAGAAATTGTCGCCGCGCGATGCCGCCATCAAGGCCATGCAGCAGGTTCAGGGCGCGCTGGTCGCGATCGTGCTCGTGCTGTGTGCCGTATTCGTGCCGGTCGCCTTTCTCGGCGGCATTGCCGGCCAGCTGTACAAACAGTTCGCCGTCACCGTGGCGGTCGCCGTTGTGCTCTCCGGTGTTGTCGCCCTGACCCTGACGCCGGCCCTGTGTGCCCTGCTGCTCAAGGCGCAGCATACCGAGCACAAGCTGTTCCGGCCATTCAACCGCCTGTTCGAGCGCTTTACCAACTCCTACACCGCGACGGTTGGTCTGACCTTGAAGCACGGCATCATCGGCGGCATTATTTTTGCGCTGGTGATCGGCATCACGGTCTTCTTCTTCCGTACCCTGCCGGGCAGTTTCGTCCCGGCGGAAGACCAGGGCTACCTGATTTCCGCCCTGATGCTGCCGGACGGCGCGACCTTGAAGCGGACGGCGACGACCGGCGAGAACATGCGCCAGATGCTGAGCCGTGATGAGGCGGTCAAGCACACCTTCGTCGTCTCCGGCTTCGACCTGATCGGCGGCGGCAGCAAGCCGAATGCCGGCACCATCTTCATTCCGCTCAAGGACTGGAGCGAGCGCACGGCCAAGGCGCAGGATCTGGCCGGCAAATTTATGGGCATGGGCATGATGCAGGCGGACGGCATGGCGCTCGTTTTCAACCCGCCGCCGATCATGGGCCTGGGCTCCGCCGGCGGCTTCGAGGTGTATTTGCAGAACCGCGTCGATGGGGATACCAAAAAGCTGAACGAGGTCACCCAGCAATTCATCGGCGAACTGCAGAAGCGTCCCGAATTCACCCGGATCAGCACCTTCTTCCGCCCGACCGTGCCGCAACTGTTTGTCGAAGTCGACGAGCAGAAAGCCCTGTCGCTCGGCATCCCGCTCGCCCATATTTACGAAACGCTGCAGAGCACGATGGGCGCGCTCTACGTCAATGACTTCAACAAATCCGGCCGGGTTTATCGCGTCCAGTTGCAGGCGGAAGCCAACTACCGGATGAAGCCGGAAGATCTCGGCAAGGTCTATGTCCGCAGCTCGACAACCAGCGCCATGATTCCGCTTTCCGCCATCAGCAAGGTGAAAACCGTGGTCGGGCCGGAACAGGTCGAGCGCTTCAACGGCTTCGTCGCAGCCAAGGTAATGGGCGACAGCAAGCCGGGCATCAGCTCGGGTGACGCCATCAAGATCGTTGAAGAAGTCGCCGCCGCCAACCTGCCCAGCGGCTACGAAATCGCCTGGACCGGCCAGGCCTTTCAGGAAAAACGCAGCTCCGGCTCGTCGATGCAGGCCTTCGTTTTCGCCATCATCATGGTCTTCCTGATTCTCGCCGCCCAGTATGAAAAATGGTCGCTGCCGGTCGCCGTCATCATGGCCGTGCCCTTTGCACTGATGGGCGCCCTTACGGCCATCTGGCTGCGCGGCATGCCGAACGACATCTACTTCCAGATCGGCCTCGTCGTGCTCATTGGCCTGGCGTCGAAAAACGCCATCCTGATCGTCGAATTCGCCGCCCAGAAGGTCGACGAAGGCATGAGCGTCGTCGATGCGGCGCTCGAAGCTGCCCGCCTGCGCCTGCGCCCCATCATCATGACCTCGCTCGCCTTCGTGCTCGGCGTCTTCCCGCTCGTCAAGGCGACCGGCGCTGGCGCCGCAGCCCGCCAGTCGATGGGTACCGGCGTTTTCGCCGGGATGCTCGCGGCGACTTTCATCGCCACCATATTCATCCCGCTCTTCTTCATGTGGCTGCAGAAGCGGCCGGCCGGCATCAAGCACGCCGCCCAGACGGAGGAAAACTAAGATGTATTGCCTGCCACCGAAACATTTCAAAATTCGCCTGATTTTGGCGTTGACCGCAGCATTCGCCCTGAGCGGCTGCGCCGTTGGCCCCGACTACGTCCGCCCGGCATCAAGCCTGCCGGAAGCGGCGCCGACCGTTGCCAAGGCTGAAGTACCGGTCAATCCGACCTGGTGGACGCTGTTCGGCGACGCCAACCTCAACGCGCTGGTCGAGCAGACGTTGGCCGCCAACCAGGATCTGCAAGCCGCTATCGCCCGCCTCGAAGCGGCCGAAGCAGCGGCCCGCGAAGCCGGCGCCGACACCCTCCCACGCATCGGTCTGGAAGCCAGCACCGGGCGCAGCCAGACCAGCGGCGAAACCTTCAATGGTCGCAAACAAGGCGGCGCCACCTACAACAACAACCGCGCCGCGCTGACCCTGAGCTACGAGCTCGACCTCTGGGGCCGCATCCGGCGCAGCAACGAAGCCGCCCGCGCCGATGCACTGGCCAGCCGCTTCGGCCGTGACAGCCTGCGCCTGACGCTGGCCGGCCAGGTCGCCAACGAGTACCTCAACCTGCGCAGCCTGGACGGCCAGATCGACGTCACGGCGCAAACGCTGGACTCACGCAAGCAGGCGCTCAAGATCGTCCAGGCTCGCGCCAATGCCGGCACCGCTTCCGGCCTCGAACTGGCCCAGGCCGAAAGCGCCCTGAACGGCGCCCAGGCCCAGTGGCACCAGCTGCAACGCCAGCGCGCCCTGTCCGAAAGCCAGATCGGCCTGCTCAGCGGCCAGCCCGGCCTGAAGATCGGCGCCACTGGCCTCGACAAACTGCCGCTGCCGCCCACGCCGCCGGCCGGCCTGCCCTCGGCCCTGCTCGAAGCCCGCCCGGACATCCGCCAGGCCGAGGAAAAACTGGTTGCCGCGAATGCCCGCATCGGCGTCGCCAAGGCCGCTTACTACCCGACGATCAGCCTGACCGGCGTGCTCGGCAGCGAAAGCATGGCGCTTTCCAACCTGTTCTCCGGCGGCGCCGGCATCTGGTCGGCTGCCGCCGGCCTGGCCATGCCGATTTTCGACGCCGGCCGCACCGGCGCCCGGGTCGATCAGGCCAGCGCCGTCCAGAAGGAAGCCCTGGCCAATTACCGCAAAACCGTGCAAACCGCCTTCAAGGAAGTCAACGACGCCATCGTCGGCCTGCGCGAATACAGCGAGGAAGAAGCGGCATTCTCGGCCCAGGTCGGCGCCTCGCAAAAGGCGCTCGATCTCGCACAGAAGCGCTACGAGTCGGGCTACTCCGGCTACATGGACATGCTCGACGCCCAGCGCACGTTGAACAGCGCGCAGTTGCAATACCTGGCCAGCCGCAAAAATCGGCTGGGCGCTGCGGTCGATCTGTTCAAGGCGCTCGGCGGCGGCTGGGTCGCCGGCTAAGGCGCCCAACCCCACGACCAAAGAGGCAACAACTGGGCCCCACGGTCAACCGGAAAAATCGGCTAAAAACAAAATCGGGGCGCTCCGCAAGGTTCGCCCCGATTTTTATCAACCCAGACGCCGACGCGCCTCGAACAGGCAGACGCCTGCCGCCACCGAAACGTTCAGGCTCTCGACCGAGCCGTGCATCGGAATCCTGACCAGCTGGTCGCAATTCTCCCGGGTCAGGCGACGCATGCCCTCGCCTTCGGCGCCGAGCACCCAGGCCGTCGCTTTCGGCCATTCGGCGGCATACAGATCGCTCTCCGCCTCGCCGGCCGTACCGACCACCCAGATCTCGCGTTCCTGCAACTCACGCAGCGTCCGCGCCAGGTTGGTGACCATAACGTAAGGCATCGTTTCCGCCGCACCGCAGGCGGTCTTCGCCGCCACATCGGTCAGGCCGACGGCGCGATCCTTCGGCGCAATCACAGCATGAACGCCGGCCGCATCAGCGACGCGCAGGCAGGCGCCGAGATTGCGCGGGTCGGTGATGCCGTCGAGCACGAGCAGGAAAGCCGGCTCTTCAAGCGTATCAAGCACGTCATCGAGGTGCGCCAGCTTGCGGTCACCTTCGATCAGCGCGACAACGCCCTGATGCCTGGCGCCCGGCGCCATTCCGTCGAGCCGCTTGCCATCGGCACCGATCACCTTGATGCCCTGCAATTCGGCATGGGCCAGCAGGTCGCGGGCGCGCGCATCGTGGCGCGAAGGGTCAAAAACGATTTCCTTGACCGATTCCGGGTCGTGACGAAGTTTGGCGGTAACGGCATGAAAGCCGTAGATCAGGCGGGAAGACATGGCTGCTTTCTTGATTCTGGAGCGCGGATTTTACCGCGCCAGTGGCAGCAGCCGGAAACGGCCTTGATGCGAAGAGGTCTCAGTGACCTGTCACAAGCCCTTGAGCAGTGAGTCTTCGCGAGAAATCCAGCGCGACAGCAGAAGATCGTGCAGCGCAATGTGATTAGTCACCCAGCGGGTCAGCAGGCGATCAAGTTCGCGAATTCGCGACACGACATGATGCGGATCGAGCGAGGAAACAATCTCCTGAACCGCCAGTGAAATCGCCGCATGATCCTCCATGTGCGCTTCGCAGACATCGCGATCAACCATCAACAGCAAGGAATCACGCATGACGGTTTCTTCTGTCTTGAAGTGGTCGAGGATGAAGGCAAAAACGTCACCCAGCAATCCAACCAATTCGGCTTCACAACGCGTCTGCACCAGCTCGCCACAACCTCGGCAATCGTGCATGCCATGATGATCGATACACACTTTGCGCAGATTTGCGATGGCAGCGATCAGGAAGCGATGCTCGAAATCAATCAGCTTGTGGCCGGTAACCAACTCCGGCGGCAACTCGCCAGTCGCCGACCAATGGGCGGTAATATCCGATAGCGCACCAGCAGAAGCACCGCTCTGAAAAGGGTTGGAAACCACCCACTGTTGCGTCATCTCAATTCCGTAAGTATCTGGCCGTGATATTTTACAGCCACAGATTGAGACAATGACAACGCAATTGTGAAGTTTGGTAAGCATCGCAATTCACAATTCATCAAATCGACGGAAGGAAAAACTTGCTTTCTGACAACCAGAAACGTTGGGGGGTGGATCAGTGGGCAGCCTACCTGAGTAGCCGTGATTTGCCCTGCATGCCGCGCTCCAAAACACGCCTGCTCGAATTGGAGACAGAAGAAGGCGAGCGACTCGCAGCCCGCGATCTGGCCGACATTGCTGCAGCCGATCCCTTTCTTTGCCTGCACCTGCTGCGAGAAGCGGAAAGCCATCGTGCCCAACGATTGGGACATGAAACCACTAATCCGCTGGGGGCCGTCATGCAGCTCGGCACAGACAGCGTCCACAAATTGCTGGTCGACAGTGCGGAAACCAACGAGTCCAACCACGGCCTCGCCGAATGCGAAGCCCGCGCCCACCTTGCCAGTCGACTAGCCCTGCGCTGGGGCGCCGCACGCGCCGACATTTCGCCGGACGAAATCGCCATGGCTGCATTGCTCTCTGAAATCGGCGAACTGCTGCTCTGGTCTTTTGCCGAAGAATTGCCACTGGCCGCACTCGAAGCCCTGCACGCTGGCCGCGCCCCTCGTTCGCTTCAGGCTCAGGTTGATACCTGCGGTTTCCGCTTCAAGGATTTAACGCTCAAGTGCGCCCAGATCTGGCACCTGCCGCCTTTGCTGACGCAGCTGATCCGCGGCATCGACAACACCCGTGCAAACCTCTCACGCCTGTGCACCGACACGGCCCGTCACCTAACCACAGGCGGCCCCGACGATCCCGCACTACCCTCGGACATCGCCGAAGCCAAGCACATCATCCCCAGTGCGTCGCTGGAATGGCTGACCGAGCAACTCCCCGGGCTCAACGACGAGCAAGTAGCCCGTATCGCACTCAAGGCGGCGGATCTCATGGACCCGAGCCACCATTGAGCGCGAGTCCTTCAATTCAAAAGCAGTTTCTACCAGACAGGATCAGCGCTTTTTGGGCGCAGCCTTGCGTACCGGCTTGACTACGCCGCTCTTGCTCCGCGGCGCTGAACGCTTCTTCGCTGCCGGCTTGGGGGCCGACTTGGCTGAAAGTTTGGCCGATTTCTTAGCAGATGGCTTGGACGCCGCCGCCTTTACCTTGGTAGCCCTCGGCTTGGCGGCCGGCACCTTCTCCACAACAGCCTTTGCCGACACAGCCTTGACGACAGGTCGCTTGCTTGCTACCGCGTTGGGCAGGGTTTTAGGGCCGGCGTAGGCTTTGTTGCTACCGGCCAGGACAAAATCTATCCGGTTCGACTCAAGGTCGGCCCGCACCAGCTTGACCCGCACCCGGTCACCAAGACGGAAGCGCTGACCGGTTCGCTCTCCCAGCATCTGATGCTTGATGTTGTCGAACTGAAAGTAATCGGCTCCCAGTTCGGAAACATGCACCAGGCCTTCGATGTACACCGTGTCGAGCGCGACAAAAATACCGAAGGCCGTGACCGCTGAAATCGTTCCGTCGAACTCCTCGCCGATACGTTCCTTCATGAAGAAGGTCTTTAGCCAATTTTCCACATCACGCGTCGCTTCATCAGCCCGCCGCTCTGTGCTTGAACATTGCAGACCGACATCGTCCCAAGCCCGGTCGGGCGTATAAATTTCGCCAGCCAGTACCGCCTTGATGGCGCGATGTACCAGCAAATCGGGATAACGCCGAATCGGCGACGTGAAGTGGGTGTAATGTTCGTAGGCCAAGCCGAAGTGGCCGACGTTGTCCGGGCTGTACATCGCCTGGCGCAGCGAGCGCAACATAACCGTTTGCAGCAACTGGAAGTCAGGCCGCAGCTTGACCTTCTCAAGCAGGATGGAAAAGTCCTTGGCCCGAGGGTCATCGCCGCCACCCAACGCGAGGCCAAACTCACCGAGGAAGGCGCGCAGGTTGGCCAACTTCTCTTCAGACGGCGCAGCGTGCACGCGATACAGACAGGTCTGCTTGTGCTCGGCGAGAAAATCGGATGCACAGACGTTTGCGGCCAGCATGCATTCTTCGATGATCCGGTGCGCATCATTACGCACCACCGGCACGATGTTTTCAATCTTGCCCTGCTCATTGAACAGCATTTGGGTTTCGGTTGTCTCGAAATCGATTGCCCCGCGCTGCCCGCGTGCCTTGTGCAAGGCAGCAAACAACTTGTAGAGGTTCTGCACATGCGGCAAGACGCTGCGGTGGACGTCAGTTTCCGGCTCTTTTTCACCGGACAGCCACGACCAGACCAGGTTGTAGGTCAGCCTGGCGTGCGACTTGAAGACCGCCGGGTAAAAGCGGTATTTGCCAATCTTGCCCGTCGAACTGATCTCCATGTCACACACCATGGCCATGCGTTCAACATCCGGATTCAACGAACAGATACCGTTGGACAGCTTTTCCGGCAGCATGGGGATCACCCGGCGCGGGAAATAGACCGAATTGCCGCGCTCCACCGCCTCGCGATCAAGCGCCATGCCCGGTTTGACGTAGTGCGACACATCGGCAATCGCCACAATCAGACGCCAGCCACGACCTTTTTTCTCGCAATACACGGCGTCGTCGAAGTCACGCGCCGTCTCGCCGTCAATGGTGACCAAGGCCACCTCACGCAAATCCTCACGGCCCTTGAGATCAGCCTTCGTTACCTTGTCCGGCAGAGCCTTGTTTTCATCAAGCGCAGATTTCGAGAACTCGAAGGGTAAATCATGCTTGCGCAAGGCAATCTCGATTTCCATCCCGGGATCGGCATAATTTCCCAGCACCTCTATGATCTTGCCGATCGGCTGCGAAAACTTGCTTGGCTGCTCGATGATCTCGACCATTACCACCTGACCCGACTGCGGCTTTATTTTCGCCTTTGGCTGCGGCGGCACCAGGATGTCCTGCGAAATTCGCTTGTTCTCAGCCGCCACGACGACAACGCCATGTTCAACAAACACGCGACCGACAATCCGCGTATTAACCCGCTCGGTAACCTCGACAATCCCACCCTCCGGGCGGCCTTTGCGGTCGATGCCGGTCACGCGTACCAGCGCCCGGTCGCCGTGGAGAACTTTCCCCATCTGGTGTTGATCAAGGAAAATGTCAGCACTGCCGTCGTCAGGTACCAGGAACCCGTAACCATCAGGATGCCCCTGAACACGTCCGGCCGTCAGGCTGGCCCGCTCGGGCAGAATGTAAGCTCCCTTCCGATTTCGCATCAACTGGCCTTCACGCTCCATGGCGCCTAGGCGGCGCTGGAACATGTCGCGTTCGCTGTTGGCGATATCCAGCAGCTCCGTCAGTTCGCCAAACTCAACGGGTCGCCCTTCCTCAGTCAGCACCTGGGAAACATATTCACGGGACGGCAGTGGAAATTCATAGCGAGCCAGCTCGCGCTCAAAGAAGGGATCGGCACGACGTATTTTTGATAGTTTTTTTCTTGACATCAATTGTTCTTTCTCTATAATGGCGGCTCTTCGCACCTGTGCCCAGGTGGCGGAATTGGTAGACGCACTAGTTTCAGGTACTAGCGGGTAACTCCGTGGGGGTTCGAGTCCCTTCCTGGGCACCAGCGATTTTGATAGAAGGCCTTGTTAAAACGAGGCCTTTTTTCATTTCTGCCGCCGGGATTGGCCGCCGATCAACGCGATCCGCACGCCAAACAGCGTTTATTGTCTCATAGCAGGCACCTGGCCGTCCCGCTGAAACAATTCCTAACATTTTAGAGCGGCGCACCTGTCATCGCTTGGCTGGCACCCCGCGTTATTCGGTTTGTCCCAACGACGAATACGAGTCGAATCATGAAAAAACTTTCTGCGCTCCTGATTGCCACCACGCTGGCCCTGACCACCGCGACCTCCGCCCAAGCGGAATGGGGTCACCACGGCGGCCACCACCGCCACGGACACGGGCACCACTACCGCGGCGGTAGTGGTGGCTGGGTCGGCCCTGCTGCCGTACTTGCCATCACCGGACTTGCCATCGGTGCTGCCGTGGCCTCGCAACAGACCTATGCCCCGGCACCGGTCTATAGTGCGCCCCCCCGCCCAATGCCTGTAGCCGACTATGGCACCTGGTATTACTGCGGTTCGTCTGGCCAATACTATCCTTACACCAACGCCTGCCCAGAAGGCTGGCAGGCTGTACCGGCCCGCTAAAAATGAAAACGGGCCCAAAAGGCCCGTTGACCGCAGGACTCCGGCGTTAGCCTAATTGTTGAACGGGTGTTGCTTGAGAATGGTTTCATCGCGCTCTGGACCGGTCGACACAATGGCGATCGGCACTTCGCAGAGCACTTCGAGGCGATCCAGGTAGGCGCGCGCCTCAGCGGGCAGGTCTTCCCAGCGCTTCACCCCAAAAGTGGTGGCACTCCAGCCCGGCATCGTTTCGTAGATCGGCTCACAGCGCGCAACTTCGTCCGCACCGATGGGCAACAGATCAATGACTTTCCCGTCAAGCTTATAGCCTGTGCAGATATTCAGCTCCTTCAGGCCATCGAGGACATCCAGCTTGGTAATGCACAAACCGGTGAGGCCGTTGATTCGACCCGAGCGACGCAGCGCAGCAGCATCGAACCAGCCACAACGTCGCTTACGACCAGTAACTGTGCCGAACTCGCGGCCGACCTGCGACATCTGGTAACCCGGCACGCCCTCTGTCTCGATATCCAACTCGCTGGGGAACGGGCCACCACCGACGCGGGTACAGTAGGCCTTGGTAATGCCCAGAACATAATGGAGCATGCCAGGGCCGATGCCCGAACCAGCAGAAGCCTGACCAGCAACACAATTGGAGGAGGTTACGAATGGATAGGTACCATGATCGATATCTAGGAGGGTGCCTTGGGCACCTTCAAACAGCAAGTTGGCACCCGCCTTGTTGGCTGCGTACAGGGCGGCAGAAACGTCGGTAACCAGCGGCTTGATCTGTTCGGCGTCGGCCATCGCTTGGTCGTAGACCCCTTGGAAATCAATTGCTGGCGCCTTGAAATACTGAGTCAGCACGAAGTTGTGATACTCCAGCACTTCTTTAAGTTTCTCGGCAAACCGCTCCGGATGGAAAAGGTCATAGACACGAAGACCTCGACGCGAAACCTTGTCTTCGTAGGTGGGGCCGATACCCTTGCCGGTGGTACCAATTTTCTTGTCTTCAGCCTTGACGCCTTCGCGCGCCTTATCGATGGCTGAGTGGTACGGCAGAATCAAGGGACATCCCGGACTAATCTTGAGGCGCGAACGGACATCAATACCGCCTTTTTCCAGTTCGGCAATTTCCGACAGCAAGTGATGGATATCCAGCACGACGCCGTTGCCGATATAGCATTCGACACCATCGCGCACGATGCCAGAAGGCACTAGATTAAGCTTGTAAACCTGTTCACCGACCACCAGCGTATGACCGGCGTTATGGCCGCCCTGGAAGCGAACCACACCTTTGGCGTGATCGGTGAGCCAGTCGACTATCTTGCCCTTACCTTCGTCGCCCCACTGAGTACCCACCACGATGACATTCTTTGCCATTTTCTTAATCCTCTTGTATTGCTTCAATAATCCAGTGTTCACCAACCTGCGCCAGCTTGCGGTCGCAAAACGGACCTTCGCATGCGGTTTCCCCCGGCAACAACTGGACGACAACTTCGCCCTGCTCACGCAGGGTGCCAATATGTCTGGAGAGACCAATATCCTGTCCGGCATGCGGCGCCAGGATCGCACCATTTAAATTGCCGGCGGGCACCAAATGCGCCACTTCACGCAGATCCATCGAAAACCCGGTAGCCGGGCGCGCCCGGCCAAAGGCTTTGCCGGCACCGTCATAACGGCCGCCCATGGCAATTGCCGCTGGATACCCGGTGCAATAGGCAGCGAACACCACGCCATTGTGATAGTGGTAGCCACGAAGATCCGACAGATCAATTGAGAACGGCAAATCAGGAGCACTGGCCAATAGTTGACGCAAACCGTTCAATGCAGAGGAAATTGCAGGCAAGTCCGGCAACTCTGCTGCTGCACGCTCAAGAACTTCGGCTCCACCATAAAGTTGAGGTAAGCGGTGGAGTGCCTCGCGGAAAGGGGACGGAACAATTGCGCAAGCATCTTCCAACCCCGGAACGTCCTTGGCTTGCAAGAGATTCAGAACGGTTTCTTCAGCATCTTGGGGCAAGCCGGCAGCTTCTGCCAGTGCGCGAAAAATACCAACGTGACCAAGGTCAATACGACTGACAGGGAGTTTGATCTTTTCGAAAGCACCTGCCATCAGACGAATGACATCAAGATCAGCTTCGATCCCAACATAGCCGTAAAGCTCAGCACCTATCTGTACAGGTTCGCGGCCAGCTGAAATAGTGGCTGGCAGCGTATGCAGCACGCTACCGCAATAGCACAATCGAGTGACACCTTGATGGTTGAGCAGATGTGCATCGATGCGCGCTGCCTGCGGCGTCATGTCAGCACGAACCCCCATCGTCCGCCCTGAAAGCTGGTCGACCAGCTTAAAGGTCCGTAATTTAAGATCCTGCCCGGCGCCAGTCAGCAATGACTCCAGATATTCGAGCATTGGCGGCATAACCATTTCGTATCCGCGGCAACGGAAGTGGTCAAGGATAGCTCGGCGCAGACTTTCGATACGAGCAGCTTCAGCTGGCAACGCATCGGCAAGATATTCAGGTAACAACCAGTTCATGAGAAAAACATCAGAAGGATCAAGCCAATCAGCATCGAGGTCAAACCAACGAAACGAATCTGCCCGTCCGAAAATTGAATGAGGCGGCGAAAGGTTTCACGCCAAGCCGCCGGTGCGATAAATGGCATAAGGCCTTCGAGCACAAGCATCAGCGCGAAAGCGATAAGCAAAGTCGAGGTCATTTACCTTTGTCATTTCCACGCCCGGCATTCTTCATATACTTGAAGAACTCGGAATTCGGCTCAACGACCAAAACATCACTTCTGCTCTTGAAACTGCCACGATAAGCCTCAAGACTGCGATAAAACGAATAGAACTCGGGATTCTGGCCGAAAGCCTGAGCGTAGGTATTAGTGGCCTTTGCATCGCCCTCACCCTTGATCTTCTGCGATTCGCTATACGCTTCGGCGACGATAATTTCACGCTGGCGATCAGCGTCAGCACGAATTTTTTCAGCCTCAGCAGAACCTTCGGAACGCAACTCGTTGGCAACCCGCTTGCGCTCTGCCTCCATGCGACGATAGACCGCTTCGCTAACCTCGGTCGGAAGTTCTACTCGCTTCAGGCGGACGTCAACGATCTGTACGCCAATCTTGCGTGCGTCGGTGTCGGCCTTCTCGCGCATCTGGTTCATGATCTTTTCGCGCTCACCGGAAACAACGTCATGGACTGTGCGTTTACCGAATTCTTCGCGTAAACCGGCGTTGACCGTCTGATTCAGACGCGTTTTGGCTCGCGACTCATCGCCCCCTACCGAGATATAGTAAAGTTGCGGATCAACAATGCGCCATTTGATGTAAGAGTCGACCAGGACGTTCTTCTTTTCGGACGTAATAAAACGCTCAGGCTCATTGTTATCGAGCGTAATGATGCGCTTTTCGAAGTAGCGCACATTCTGGACCATTGGAATTTTGAAGTAGAGGCCCGGCTCGCTGATCGCCCGCTTAACCTCACCCAACTGGAAAACCACGGCGTACTGACGCTGGTCTACAGTAAAAATTGACATGGCCAAAATGACCAAAACACTGGCGACAACAGCCCCCAACAGATTGATACGCGGACTCATCAACGTCCCTCCCGATCACGCGAACGCAGCGAACCATCGCGCGAATTTCCAGAATACGAACCTCCACCCACCTTCGGCGCACTCTCAAGCTGCGGCGGGGCATCGGAAGACAGCGGCGCAGTCGCCTTTGCGGTAGAGGGGGCCACCGAAGCTTCCGGTGCTGACTGTGCAGCAGTTGCCGCGCTCGTAGCCTGCATCAACTTGTCGAGAGGCAGATATAGCAAATTGCCCTGCCCCTTGGCATCGACCATAACCTTGCTGGTATTGGCATATATTTGCTGCATAGTTTCAAGATACATCCGCTGACGAGTAACCTCGGGAGCCTTCGCGTACTCGGTAAGCACCTGTTTGAAGCGAGATGCATCCCCCTCAGCCGAGGATATAACGCGCTGTTTGTAGCCGTTGGCCTCTTCAAGCAGGCGCGCTGCAGTACCCTTGGCCTTAGGAATCACGTCATTGGCGTAGGCCTGACCTTCATTCTTTTGACGCTCGCGATCCTGCCCCGCCTTGACCGCATCATCAAACGCCGCCTGCACCTGCTCAGGAGGCTGAGCGTTCTGCATTGTCACCTTGGAAATCATGATACCGCTCTGGTAGCGATCAAGAATATCCTGCATCAGTTTGGCGGCCTGGGTGGCGATTTGCTCTCGCCCCTCGTAAAGTACAAAGTCCATCTTGCTCTTACCGACAATCTCGCGAACCGCTGTTTCAGCAGCACCCATCACCGCTTCATCTGTTGAACGATTGTTGAACAGATATTCAACCGGATCCTTGAGAATGTACTGGACAGCAAACTGAATATTTACGATGTTCTCGTCATCAGTCAGCATCAGCGCTTCCTTGAGCACCTTATTACGCTCACTGCCGCGGTAGCCAATTTCAATGGTACGAACACCCGTTAAATTGACCAACTCGTGCGACTGGATCGGATAAGGAAGGCGCCAGCGCAGTCCAGGATCCGTGGCCTCTTTGAAGCTCCCAAACTGCAGCACCAGGCCACGCTGCGAAGCATCCACAATATAGAAGCCAGACGCTAGCCAGACAACGGCCGCCAACGCGACAAGAAACCCAACGCCACCGCCGATAAATTTGGGATTGAAATCGATATTCGGCATGCGGGGACCATCGCCACCACCATTTCCGCCGCCTCCACCCTTTTTGCCGAAAATGCTGTTCAATTTCTGATTGAAGTCGCGCCAGAGCTCTTCTAGATCAGGTGGGCCATCGTTAGGACGGCGAGGGCCATTGCCAGTGGGCTTATCTCCGTCATTACCACCGCGGTTGCCCCACTGGGGGTCGTTGAGCGACATAAAAATACCTAAGGTCGGAATCATGGATATCGGGGATTCAGTTGATGTAGTCGTGTTGTGCTTCATTTTCAGCCTCAGCTACCGCCTTTTGACGGGCTTCGGCTTTGGCTCGGGCATATTCGGCCAAGGATTCACGCAGCAAATCCAAGCCTTCTCCAGTCCGCGCACTAACTCGAACGCGCGCGATATTACCATACTCCCCCCGCTCGACACCCGGCTGGGCATCAGTGAGGTCTATCTTGTTCCAAGCGATAACCTGCCTGACCTTATCAGCATCAATTTCTCTTAGCACTTTATTGACTTCGTCAATTTGCTCATCACGGGCATGGCTTGCGCTATCCACAACATGTAGCAGTAAATCTGCGTGAGTTGCAACTTCCAGGGTGGCATGGAAGGCATCGACCAACGAGTGAGGCAAGGCACGAATAAAACCGACTGTATCTGAAATCACCATGTTGCCCGCCCCCTCAATCCATAGTTTTCGAGAGGTTGTATCAAGCGTAGCAAATAACTGATCTGCCTCGTAGACGCCGGCATGAGTAAGCGAATTAAACAATGTCGACTTGCCGGCGTTGGTGTACCCAACCAGAGAAATATTCAGAACATCACCCCGCATTCGCGCCTTGCGCTGCACGCCACGCTGCCGAGAAAGCTTTTGAAGTCGATCCTTCAGCAACTTGACGCGATTTCCGAGCAGGCGACGATCAGTCTCAAGTTGCTTTTCACCTGGACCCCGCATGCCGATACCGCCACGCTGCCGCTCCAAGTGAGTCCAACCTCGAACCAGCCGTGTTGACAAATGCTCCAATTGAGCCAGTTCGACCTGCAATTTTCCCTCTGCACTGGAGGCCCGCAAGGCAAATATGTCAAGAATCAGACTGGTTCGATCAATTACCCGGCACTTGATGGCGCGCTCAAGATTCCGCTCCTGCGCTGGCGATAGCTCATGGTTGAAAATAACGAGATCCGCATCGCCGGCCGCAACCATCGCGCCGATCTCATCAACCTTGCCTTTTCCGGCGTAGGTCTTGGGGTCAGGGCTTTGCCGCTTGCCAAAAACTTCAGCGACAACCACGCCTCCGGCGGAATCAGCTAGAAGACGAACCTCTTCCAGCTGATCTTCAAGATCGGGTTGACCAAAATCCAGCTGAACGATCACCGCACGTTCACCGGCGGCGGGTCGTTCAATCATGGCCTTTTCCTGGAGAGAGAAGAACGCCCCCACCAAATCGGTGGGACGCTTGACCGGAGTCGATTATTCGGCAGCCTGTTCCTGCTGGAGGTTGACCGGGCGAGCCGGAACCACCGTGGAGATGGCGTGTTTATAGACCATCTGGGTAACCGTATTCTTTAGTAGTACGACGTACTGATCAAACGATTCAACCTGGCCCTGCAGTTTGATCCCGTTTACCAGGTAAATTGAGACGGGAACGTGCTCGCGACGAAGAGCGTTGAGGAAGGGGTCTTGTAAAAGTTGCCCTTTGTTACTCATGGTGGGGACTCCATGTAATTGTTATGAGGGTCCTAATGTACCCAAATTTATAAAGTGCTGCCAAAGATTTTGCAGTTTATTACTTGTCTTTGTCGGCAAACGGATTTTTCGCTGTGACGCACTGAATGCGCAAGGGAGTTCCTTGTAATTTGAACGCTTCGCGGAAGGTGTGTTCAAGGAAGCGTCGGTAGCTGTCGGTAATCTTATCTACCGCATTGCCATGAATAACGATGATCGGGGGGTTCGACCCACCTTGATGTGCGTAGCGCGGCTTGGGCCTGAACAGGCCATGCTTTGCTGGCGCCTGTTTGGCGACCGCATCAATCAGGACACGGGTCAGGCGCGGCGTAGTCATCTTGGACATCGCCGCCGCATAAGCGGTATCAACAGAGCGGAAAGTCGCTTCCAGTCCAATATTGTCGCGCGCCGAAATAAAATGGAACTTGGCAAAGTTAAGGAATTGCAGCTTGCGCTGAAGAATCTGACGCGTCTGCTCTCTGGTGTAGGAATCCAGGCCGTCCCATTTGTTGACCGCAACAACCAAAGCGCGGCCGGACTGAACGATAAAATCTGCGATGTGGGCATCCTGGTCAGAAACATCTGCCTGTGCATCCACCATCAGAATGACGACGTTTGCATCCTCAATAGCCTGCAGCGTCTTTACCACCGAAAATTTCTCGATGGTCTCAAAGACTTTTCCACGCTTGCGCATGCCAGCGGTATCGACAAGTACATACTTTCTGCCGCCCCGCTCAAAATCGATCTCGATCGAGTCTCGCGTTGTTCCGGGCGCGTCGAAGGCGATAACGCGCTCTTCACCCAGAAGTGTGTTGATCAATGTGGACTTGCCCACATTCGGACGCCCGACGATGGCAACCCGGATTGCATCGGAGTGCCATTCATCTTCCTCTGGCTCAGCAAAGCCTTCAAGTGCCAATTCGACGAGGCCGCGCACACCTTCGCCATGAGCGGCAGAGATAGCGTAGGGCTCGCCCAGACCAAGTTCGTGGAACTCAGCCTCGACCATGCCGGCATTCATGCCCTCCGCCTTGTTGACCGCAACAATGACCGGGCAATCGATGCGACGCAACTTGTTGGCGATTTCCTTGTCGTGCGGCGTTAACCCAGTGCGGCCATCAACCACAAAAATAACGGCATCCGCCTCGGCAATCGCCTGTTCGGTCTGGCGAGCCATTTCGTGCAGGATGCCATCCTTGACCAAAGGCTCAAAACCGCCGGTATCAACGACCAGATGCGGTTTCTTTCCCAGTTTTCCGTGACCGTAGTGACGGTCACGGGTTAGACCTGGCATATCGGCAACAATCGCATCACGGGACTTGGTCAGCCGGTTGAAAAGGGTCGATTTACCGACATTGGGCCGGCCGATCAAAACAACGGTAGGTTTCATTGCGCCTCGATTGCGCTCAAGTAGCCGCCGGAGGTCTGAACCAGAACAGCGGTGCCCAGCATCTGAAGTGGCGCGCGAACCGGCGTACCATCAGTTTTTTGGCGTGCGGCAAAACTGCCATCTTCACGGGAAATAAAGTGAATGATGCCTTCCGCATCAGCCACCGTAACCAGCCCACGATGCACTATCGGTGCAGAGAGGCGGCGGTTTTTTAGTTTGTCTTGTTTCCAAAGGCTGCTGCCCGACTGGCGATCCAGCGCGTAGACAACCCCCTTGTCATCGGAAACGAAGACATACCTGCTGTCCATGGTCAAGCCGGCAACCGAAGACAGATCTCGCGACCACGTCATCGCTCCGCCCTGCCCCATATCAAAGCACGCAACGCGCCCCTGGAAAGCCACGGCACATATCTGGCGACCGTCAACCACCGGTGATGCAACGATATCTGCAACTCGGTCAAGCTCCGTCGCTCCCTTGGGCAACGCGACCGCCCCCTCCCAGACCGGCGCACCATTTTGCACCGACAAGGCAACCAATTTGCCACCGGGATAACCAACAAATATATAGCGATCGGCGAATACCGGCACGCCTGAGCCACGCACCGACAGCGGCGGCGTAGAGCGCTGGTAAACCCATTTTTTGCCACCGT
Organism: uncultured Rhodocyclaceae bacterium; assembly: GCA_907163225.1. Classification (GTDB taxonomy): domain Bacteria; phylum Pseudomonadota; class Gammaproteobacteria; order Burkholderiales; family Rhodocyclaceae; genus Azonexus. The sequence goes on from OU015322.1 coordinate 1,018,181, forward strand.
CGCCTGAATCAAGCAAGTGAACGCGGTTATCTCCGCTTTTTACAGCGACACCATCATCACCAACGACTGGCGCGGCTAGCACCTCGCTGGAAACCTTGGCCTGCCATAGTGCTTTGCCATTTTCAACAGAGAACGCGAGGACATCACCCTTGGCAGTAGCAACGACGACCAAACGGCCGTTCGCACCAACGCCCGCAGATAGTGGTTGGCCCGCGTTAATCTTCCAGACGACTTTCCCATTCTCCAAACTGGTGACCGTACCATCCCGACTAGCCACATAAACGGTGTTTCCAACTACGGCCGGCATAAAGCTGTAGTCGCCAGCCTTGCCAACATTGGCTGACCACGCGGTACGAATATCGGCGGTTGCGGTCAACGGTGCCAAAGGCGCCATTTTGGGCGCAGAACTGGAAAACGGGTTGACGGCATCTATCGCATCGGAAACCGTCGCACACCCGCCGACTAACAAGCCGGCAGCGGCGAAAAGTGCAGCTAGTTGGCGCGACATCAAGCGACCTCACCCAACGCATCAAGTTTTTGCTGCAGGAGTTCGCGAGCGGCCCCCTGCTTACCCGTCATTTTCTCCAGCGCAGCCTTGTAGGCCAGACGCGCGTCGGGCTTTTTGCCCTGAGCCGTCAATACGTCGCCTTTCAATTCATGAAAGCGCGCGTCGAATACCGGTGCATGAGCGGCATCCAGCTGCTTGAGCGCTTCATCGTAAGCCTGTGAATCGAGTTGAATAGCTGCCAAACGCAGACGGGCCAGATCCTTGATCTCATCCTTGCCATTTTCAGCCACCCAGGCAAGTTGGGTCGTGGCCGTCTTAAGATCACCGGCGTCAAACGATTGCTTTGCTGCCAGCATCGCACCCAGGGATGCATAGCTGGTGCTGCCAAATTTTTCGGCGAGCTCACCTGCAGCAGCCTTAACTTTCTGCGCATCACCAGCTGACGCAGCTTGTTCCAACACGCCATAAATGGCCGATGCCTTGGCCGACTGGCCACTTTGATACCAATTCCAACCCTGCCAACCGATCACCGCCAGTGACCCAGCCACAATCACGCCGGTTACGAGGTTGCCGTACATCTTCCACCAGGTTTTCAGGGTATCAAGCTGTTCCTGTTCTTCGAGGTCGTAATGCGCCATGCTGCTTATTCCTCTTCGTCCAAATCAATAAATTGGTCGATGATGGCTTCAGCCAGATCATCGACTTTTAGTTTACGTTGCTCCATGCCTTCTTCGCGCAGAGACTTTAGCTGCGCTTCGCCGTTTGACGCTTCATCATCGCCAATAATGACGGCAAAAGTGGCCCCACTTCCATCGGCCTTTTTCATTTGCGACTTGAAACTGCCGCCGCCGCAGTGCAGGAGGACATCGATACCCTGATCGCGCAAACCTTCGGCAACACGGAACGCGAGGCGGGAAGCTTCAGTGCCTTGATGCACGATATACACGTCAGGCGCCGGCGCAGCGGGCTCACCACCCGATTCCTTGATCAGCGCTATCAATCTTTCGATGCCCATGGCGAAACCGCAGGCCGGTGTTGATTTTCCACCCAACTGCTCAACCAGACCGTCGTAACGCCCACCAGCACAGACAGTACCCTGGGCGCCCAGCTTGTCTGTTACCCACTCGAAGACAGTCAGGTTGTAGTAGTCAAGGCCGCGAACCAGGCGCGGATTGATCTTGAACGGGATACCCGCGTCGCGCAGTACGCGCTGTACGCCTTCGAAGTGAGCGAGTGATTCAGCTCCGAGATAGTCGATGAGCTTTGGTGCCGCGCCGCACAGATCCTGCATAGCCGGATTTTTAGTGTCAAGAATACGCAACGGATTGCTGTACAAGCGACGTTTGGCTTCATCGTCAAGCAGTTCGGCATGCTCTTCAAAATAGGCGATCAGCGCAGCACGATGCTGGGCACGCTCCTCTGGCTGGCCGAGACTATTGAGTTGCAGTTCAATGCCATCCAGGCCGAGGTCGTTCCACAGGCGGGCGCCCATCAAAATCATTTCGGCATCGATGTCCGGGCCAGTCATGCCAAAGGATTCGACGCCAACCTGATGAAACTGGCGGTAACGACCTTTTTGAGGGCGCTCGTGACGGAACATCTGACCAATATAGTAGAGGCGCTGGGTCTGCCGGGCGGCCAGATTGTGTTCGATAACGGCGCGCACGCAGCCGGCCGTTCCCTCAGGGCGCAGAGTCAAGGCCTCGCCGTTCAGGCCATCGATGAAGGAATACATTTCCTTTTCGACGATGTCGGTCACTTCACCGATGGCGCGCTTGAACAGCGGCGTCGGCTCGACGATGGGCATGCGGATGGGCCGGTAGCCGTAGCCCTTCAGCCACGAGCGGATAGTGTCCTCGAACAGTTCCCAGAATGACGCTTCGTCGGGCAGGATGTCGTTCATCCCACGCACGGCTTGCAGTGTTTGACTCATGCTTGCAGTTTTTTCTTGTAGGTGCGCTCGACATAGCGCTCGATTATTTGCTTGAATTCATCGGCAATATTGTCACCCTTCAGGGTGACAGTTTTCTCGCCATCTTCGTATACCGGGGCAGATGGCGCTTCGCCCGTGCCCGGCAAGGAAATACCAATATTGGCGTGCTTAGACTCACCCGGCCCATTGACGATACAGCCCATGACGGCCAGCGTCATGTTCTCGGCACCATCGTAATGCAGCTTCCACTCAGGCATCTTGGCCCGCACGAAATCCTGCACCTGCCCAGCCAGTTCCTGGAAGAAAGTGCTGGTCGTCCGGCCGCAACCGGGACAAGCCGCGACCATAGGCGTGAAAGCGCGCAGGCCCATGGTCTGCAGGATTTCCTGGGCGACAATGACCTCCTGGCTACGCGAACCGCCCGGTTCCGGCGTCAGGGAAATGCGGATGGTGTCGCCGATGCCTTCCTGGAGCAAAACGGACAATGCAGCGGTCGACGCGACGATACCCTTGGAACCCATACCAGCCTCGGTCAGGCCGAGATGCAGGGCGTAATCGGCACGCTTCGACAATTCACGGTAAATGGCGATCAGATCCTGCACGCTGGAAACTTTGCAGGAGAGGATAATTTTTTCGCCGGCCAGACCGACCTCTTCGGCCTTGGCTGCAGATTCCAGCGCCGACGTGACCATCGCGTGGCGCATGATCTCTGTCGCATCCAAAGGCTGCGGTCGACGGGAATTTTCGTCCATTATTCGAGCCAGCACTTCCTGGTCGAGGCTGCCCCAATTGACGCCGATACGTACCGGCTTGTCGTATTTGCAGGCCAGCTCAACCATCTGGGCAAACTGTTCGTCTTTCTTTTTGCCGAAACCGACGTTGCCCGGATTGATCCGGTACTTGGCCAGCGCCTCGGCACACGCCGGGTGCTCGGTCAGCAAGCGGTGCCCGTTATAGTGAAAATCACCGATCAGCGGCACATTGCAATTCATCCGGTCAAGATGCTCGCGGATTTTCGGGACTGCCGCCGCCGCTTCCAGCGTGTTTACCGTGATGCGAACCAGCTCCGAACCGGCCCGCGCCAACTCTGCAGTTTGCACCGCGGTGGCCAGATAGTCGGCCGTATCAGTATTCGTCATCGACTGGATGACGGTCGGGGCATTTCCGCCCAGCGTCACGTGGCCGACAAGGCAGGATCGGGTCAAGCGTTTTGCAACCGCGCTCACGATTTACTCCAAAACCAGGCGGGCGACATCACCGCGCGTATGCGGTGCCAAGTCGACGGCCTCGCCATGCCAGAACACACGGACACCCGGCGCATAGCCAATCTTTACCGACAATGGCCCCTGCCCGGAAAGCGTCTGTTCGGTGCCGGCCGTCAGTTTCTGGGCGAAAACAACTTTATTGTCACGATCACGCACCTCCAGCCACGAGTCCTTATCAAACAGGAAACGCATCTGCGGAGCGATTGCGACCGTGGCAGCGGAGGCTTCTTTTACATCGGGATTCGCGCCTGGTGACGACGATGGAACCGCCGGTGCAACAGACAGTTCAGCCGGCGTCAATACCTGCGGATTCATGATTTGCTGCGGCGTTGCGCCTGGCGGGAAAACAGGTTCGGGAGCCTGTGTTAACGGCGCCGGCACAACAGCATCCGCCTCCTTGCGAGCCAGCGAATCGAGCAATGTCTGCGTACTGTCGCGCAAGGACGACAGATTCCCTGCCATTAGAAAATAGGCCAATGCGGCAAGCACAACGAAGCCCCCACCCAGCAGGACTACCAGCTTACTGCGCTGAGAAACGGCGCTACCCGTGTGGGGCATTTCGGCCGGCGGCATTTCGGAGACCGTCAGGCTATTGGCCGGCTTTTCCAGGACTTGATCGAGTTGCGCCATCAGCGGCACCGAATCGATCTGCATCAGCCGAGCATAGTTCCTGACAAAACCGCGGATGAAGGTATTGCCTGGCAGCCCCTTCCAGTCGCCGCCCTCGAGCGCCTCAACCTGACGTTGCCCAAGCTTGAGTGTCTGGGCGATGTCGGCAAGCTCAAGTCCGCGAGCCTCACGCGCCAGCCGCAGTTGCTCACCAACGGGCGTCCCGGTAAAAGTCATCGCTGCCTCAACAACGATATCGTGGGTATTGACCTGCTCATTCATTCAAAATTGCCCTTTAGGAATTCCTGATACTCCTGCGACGTAGGATACCGGCCGCGCAGTTGCGATGCATAGCCACTCTCTGCCGCACGATTGCCCTGCTTGCGTTCTAGCCTCAACCCTAGCCACAGCGCCTCAGCCGTTGGCGGCTCCATCAATTTCAGCGCATCGGTCAGATAAACTCGAGATTCATCAACAATGCCGCGCTGGTAAAACAACTTGGCGAGTTGCAGGCGGGCATTTACTGCGCCATCCCGCGACAATTGCAGCGCCTTCAACAAATAATTTTGCGCACCATCAAGATCACCAGCCTTCAACGCACAGGTACCGGCGTTGGTGTAGGCACGATCCGGCGTCTCATACAAGGAGCTCTTCAGCGCATTGAGAAAATACGCGATGGATTGGCGCTCCTTGCCTGTTTCGCAGAGATACCAGCCATAGTTGTTATTGACGTCGGGGTCGTTCGGCGCAATATCCAGAGCCCGACGAAAATCCTCCTCAGCCTTGCCGTACTCCTTCAAGGATGCGTACACCAGACCGCGCACGCTGTAGGCGGGAAAATAATTTGCATCAGCACTCAGCGCGATACGCAGCTCATCCAGTGCAACGCCGGGATTCCCTGCCTGAAAGTACATGGATCCGAGCTCAGTATGAACCTTGGCTCGATTGCGCGGATCGGTCACGCTCTTGGACTGGCCGGTTGCGGAGGGATTGAAGTCGTATTCGGCCAGAGCGGAGCCAGCACAGAGCACGCCCAAACATAGCGCCGAGATGAGTCCTGGCAGCGAAAACAGGTTCACGATCTTGCCTCCACAATGGAAATCACACGCCCGGCAGTGCGCTTTGTCTTGTCTTTGACCTGCCCGGCCAACTGACCGCAGGCCGCATCGATATCGTCACCGCGCGTCTTTCGTGTCGTCGTGACGATGCCGGCCTGCATCAGGACATCGGCAAAGCGCCGCACCCGCTCGGCCGGAGAACGCCTGAACGGCGAGCCGGGGAATGGATTGAACGGAATCAGGTTGAACTTGCAATGAACCGACTTGACCAGTGCCAGCAGTTCGCGGGCATGGGCATCGGAATCATTGATGCCGTCGAGCATGATGTACTCGAAGGTAATGAAATCGCGCGGTGCCTTGTCCAGATAACGCTGGCAGGCGGCCATCAGCTCTTTCAGTGGGTATTTCTGGTTGATCGGCACGATCTCGTCGCGCAGCTTGTCATTGGGCGCGTGCAGCGAGACAGCCAGGGCAACCGGGCACTCGTCGCCCAGACGATCCATGACCGGCACCAAGCCCGACGTGGACACGGTGACGCGGCGGCGCGACAAACCGTAGGCGTTGTCGTCGAGCATCAGCTTCAAGGCGGCAACAGAATTTTCAAAATTGGCGAGCGGCTCGCCCATGCCCATCAGCACAACGTTGGAAATAACCCGTTGATCGCCGTGGACAGCACCGAGTGCGTGATTGGCCTGCCAGAGCTGGCCGATGATTTCCGCCACCGTCAGGTTGCGGTTGAAGCCCTGCTTGCCGGTCGAACAGAAAGCGCAATCAAGGGCGCAGCCAGCTTGCGTGGAGATGCACAGCGTACCGCGGTCGTCTTCGGGAATGAACACCGTTTCGACGGCATTGCCGTTGCCAACATCGATCAGAAACTTGCGCGTGCCATCGTCCGACAGCTTGTCGGAGACGATGGCCGGCGGTGCCACGACCGCTTTCGCCTTGAGCTTCTCGCGAAGGCTCTTGGCGATGTCGGTCATGGCATCGAAGTCCGCCACGCCGGAACGATGGATCCAGCGCAAGACCTGCTTGGCGCGGAAGGGCTTTTCGCCCTGCTCGGCAAACCAGGCAGTCAGGCTTTCGCCATCGAAATCCAGCAGATTGACGGTCATTCAGCTTCGATCAACGGCCAGAATAAACGTTGAGGCCCGGGAAGAAGAACGCAACTTCAACAGCGGCGGTTTCCGGTGCGTCAGAGCCGTGCACAGCGTTGGCATCGATGGACTCAGCGAAATCAGCGCGGATGGTGCCCGGCGCGGCTTCTTTCGGGTTGGTGGCACCCATTAGTTCGCGGTTCTTGGCGATGGCGTTTTCGCCTTCGAGCACTTGAACCATGACCGGACCGGAGGTCATGAAGGAAACCAGATCCTTGAAGAACGGACGGGCCTTGTGCACGGCGTAGAACTGGCCGGCTTCCTGCTCCGACAACCAGACCATCTTGGAGGCAACGATCTTCAGACCGTTGGTTTCAAAACGGGAGTAAATCTTGCCAATGACATTCTTGGCGACTGCATCGGGTTTGATGATAGAGAGGGCGAGTTCGATAGCCATTTAATTGCTCCGCAAAAGCTAGTTAGTTGAAAAACGGGCAATTTTAACAGATTCAGAACAGAACGCCCGCTTCACTGCGCAGGCTGCGTTCCACCTTCGGCCGCGTTCAACGGCTCGCGCAGCAGTGCGAAATTCCGCGGCGCCACGTATTGCAACAGCTCCTTGCCCTCGCCATCGACCACGACGTCGAGTCCCTTTTCCGGATAGAGCAGGTGCACCCGCTTTTCAGATACCGCCAGACGTTCGCCTGGCTGCCCGAAGCGCTGAATAACGGTCGCTTCATCGAGATTGACCGTTGGAATGACGCTGATCGCCTTGATCGGCATCTTTTCAACGGTGGCCAGATCGTCCGGATGCAGCGTGATCTTGCGCGTCATACTGTCCATGTGTTTCGCCTTCAGGGCTCTTTCGCGCATTTGCGAAATTGCCCCATTTTCGGCGTCGACCGTAACAACCACCTTGGCCAGCACGAAACCAAGCGCAAGTTGCGAATAATAGCCTTCGATCAAGCCCGTTTCATTGGGTTCGGCGATGATCGCAAGATCGATCTCGCCACCCAGTTTTTGCCGAACATCAGCCAGCGTACTGAGGCCCGGCTTTAGCCCGAAAACCGTGCTGCCCCCGCTGCCATCCAGCTCGATCTGCCACGGCAGGTTGGCATTTGGATCGACACCCGGAGACTGGCTGCCGATTGGCACGACGAAGGGAATGATCACGATAACGACGATCAGGGCAAGAATGGCGCAAACGAATTTCATGGGCAAGCCGGCAAAAATTGACGGCTGATTGTGACACATCGGCGGCCAGATCCACCCCGCCGCGCTCGGTACGCATTGAAGCGCGCCAAAGTTGGGGCTACTGACCTGGAGTCGCAATGCCGAAAATGGATTTTCGGCCTTTTTTCCGGTTGACCGTAGAAGCTGCCTTGGTTGCCACGATAGAGCCCCCTTCAAACGAGAACCCCGGCCAGGGCCGGGGTTTTATTGCTTTCCTACGGGATGAATTCTTACAACATGCCCAGTTGCCGCGGCAGCCACAGCGACAGGCCAGGCCAGTAAGTCACGACAATCAGGAAGCCAAGCATGGACAGGAGCCATGGCCAGACAGCAACAGTCAGCTCGGTGATACCCATCTTGGTAATGCCCGATGCGACATACAAATTGAGACCAACCGGCGGGTGGCACATGCCGACTTCCATGTTGACCACCATGATGATCCCGAAATGAACCGGATCAATCCCCAGCCTGATGGCGACCGGGAAGAGAATAGGCGCAAAGATCAGCACGATCGACGATGGCTCCATGAAGTTGCCGGCGAGCAGCAGCAGCACGTTGCACATCAGCAGGAAGGTGATGACCCCAAGACCATTGCCCATCATCCAGTCAGCCAGCGACTGCGGGATGTTCTCGTTGGTCATGATGAAGGAGAACAACACGGCGTTGGTGATGATGTAGAGCAGCATCGCCGACATGTTGGCCGAGTTGAGCAGCACCTTCGGCACGTCCTTGAAACCGAGATCCTTGTAGATGAAAACGGCACAAATAAAGGCGTAGACCGCAGACATCGCCGCCGCCTCTGTCGGCGTGAAGATACCGGAATATATACCGCCCATCACAACGACGATCAGCAACAACCCCCAGACCGACGCACGGAAAGCTTTCCAGCGCTCGCCCCAGGTCGCCTTCGGTTGCCGCGGGTAGTTGAATTTCTTGGCCCGATACCAGGTCACGCCGCCCAGCGTTGCCGCCAGGGCCAGACCGGGCAGGACGCCAGCCATGAAAAGTGCGCCGACCGAGGTATTGGTCGCCACCGAGTACATGACCATGACGATGGACGGCGGAATCAGGATGCCGAGCGCGCCCGAAGTCGCGATCACGCCAGCCCCGAACTTGTTCGGAAAGCCCGCCTTGACCATGGCCGGGAGCAGGATGGAACCGATGGCCACCACCGTCGCCGGGCTGGAACCGGACACCGCCGCAAACAGCGCACAGGCCAGCACGCCAGCCAGACCGAGGCCACCGTACCAGTGGCCAACCATCGACGTGGCGAAATTGATCATCCGTTTCGCCACCCCGCCATGGGTCAGGAAGTTGCCGGCGAGAATGAAGAACGGGATGGCCATGATCTCGAACTTCTCGATACCGGTGAACAACTTGAGGGCGACGGATTCGAGCGGCACTTGCGTCATCGTAAAGAGGAAGGTCAGTACCGTCAGGCCGAGCGAAATCGAGATCGGCATTCCGGTCAGCATGAGCACGGCCAACAGGCCGAAAATCACCAGAGCGTTCATTGCTGATCTCCTTCCGAATCGTTGCTGGCACGACGTTGAGCCGCCCTGCGTTCAACGTCTGCGCTCGCCTCATCGTGACGACGCTCGCCGCCACTGCGACGATCCCCGACCATCGAATGCTTCAAGTCATGCATGTGCAAGTTGTCATCCATGCCATAAAGATTGACGTCGACCGGCGGCGTCACATCCTCAAGACCATCGACATGGCCATGGTCGTGATGAGGCAACTCACCTGTTTTCAGAAAGCCCCAAGTCACTTGCAGGAAGCGGAAGCACATCAGCGACGAACCGAGCGGAATGGCGCTGTAAACAATCCAGGTCGGCCATTCCAGATCAGGCGTCGTCGGACCTTCGTAGTTGTCGCCGGTGTCGATGCCGAAGAATTTGAAAATGGCGTAATGCGCCCCGTTCTCCCAGACGAAGTGCGCCCCCAGCGTAGCTACGACGCCCGTAAACAAGGCCCCGGCCAGCAGGCCAAACACAATGGCCTTGCCGCGCGTGCTGTCATCCAGGCGATTGATCAGCACGTCAACGCCGACGTGAATGCCGGTCCGCACGCCATAGGCCGCGCCGAACTTGGCCATCCAGACAAACATGATGATGCAGAGCTCCTGAGCCCAGCCGAAATCCAGCGTCAGCAGCCAGTCCTGCAGACCGGGAATAGCCTGCCCGGCCAGGTAGCGATGCATGACGGAGACGAAAATAATAAGTGTGGCCGCTCCCATCAGGAAAGTGACCAGCAACTCTTCAAGGTGATTCAACGCCTTGTTGATCATGACGAGTTCCCCCGTTGTGACGCAGGGGCCGTAACCCCTGCGTTCATGTTGCAGCTGCAGTTAGAGGCTATCCGGCTTGAAGCCGATATCCTTGTAAACTGCTTGGATAACTTCCTTGCCAACCCGGCCCTCCATCTTCTGATGAACCGGCACCAGCGCCTTCTTGAAAGCCAGACGCTCTTCCTTGGTCGGCACATAAACGGTGGTCTTGCCGCTCTTCTTCACCGCCTCCAGTGCGCTGTCGTTTTCAACCTTGGCGATCTGGTTGGCGTAACGGGTCGCCTGCTCCATGGCATCGTCCAGCTGCGCGCGAACGTCGGCCGGCAGAGCGTCCCAGAACTTCTTGTTAACAATGACGGCATAGCCGAGATAACCATGCTCGGTCAGCGTCAGATGCTTCTGCACCTCGTGCATTTTCTGGGTGTAGAGATTGGAAATGGGGTTCTCGGTACCGTCGACCACGCCCGTTTGCAGCGCCTGATAGACCTCCGAGAAAGCCATGACCTGCGGCAGTCCGCCGAGTGCGCGAATTTCCTCTTCAAGTACCTTGGACGACTGGATGCGCAGCTTCTTGCCCTTGAGGTCAGCCGGCGTCTTGATCGGCGTATTCAGCGAGAAGGATTTGAAGCCGTTGTCCCAGTAGCCCAGCCCACGAATCCCCTTGGGTTCCAGCTTGGCCAGCAATTGCTTGCCGACAGCTCCGTTGGTTACTTTGCGCAGGCCGTCGTAGTCGCTGAAGATGAACGGCAGGTCGAATACTTCGAATTCCTTGACGCCAAGCGGGCCGAACTTGGCCAGCGATGGCGCCAGCATCTGGACAGCGCCCAATTGCAGCGCTTCCATTTCTTCCTTGTCCTTGTAGAGCGTCGAGTTGGCATAGACCTCGACCTTGACCTTGCCCTTGGTCAGCTCGCCGGCCTTCTTGGCGAACATTTCGGCCGCCTTGCCTTTCGGCGTGTCAGCCGCCACCACGTGGCTGAACTTGATGACGATGGGGGCCTGAGCATAGGAAGCCAGGGACAGAGTACCGGCGAACAGGGCAATCAACAGCTTGGATACTTTCATTATTCTCTCCTCCAAAAATGGGGTCGCAATATTTTTAATTGCAACTGAGTGAAATTATTTATCAATGCGAAATCCGCGCGTATTGTGGATTTCCACATACGATAGACGAAAAAAACCGCCGGACCAGCCGGCGGTTTTGCGAAATAAAATGACAATTACAAATCAATGATGCTCGACGATTGGCCGCGGCACATGGGGAATGATCACCTCCGGTGCGTCGTCCAGAACCAGTTCCGGGTTATTTGCCTCGTCGGCGGTTTCATTGTTGAGGACGGCATTCATCCGCTCGACATCGAGCGCCTTGCACCACTTGGCAACGACCAGTGTGGCCACGCTGTTGCCGATGAAGTTGGTCAGCGCCCGGGCTTCGGACATGAAACGGTCGATACCGAGAATCAGCGCCAGGCCGGCGACCGGCACGGTACCGACAGCCGAAAGTGTAGCCGCCAGCACGATGAAGCCTGAACCGGTTACGCCGGCAGCGCCCTTCGATGTGAGCAACAGGATGACCAGTAGCGTGATCTGCTGCCCGATATCCATCGGCGTATTGGTCGCCTGTGCAATGAACACGGCAGCCATGGTCAGGTAGATCGAGGTGCCATCCAGATTGAACGAGTAACCAGTAGGGACGACCAGACCGACCACCGATTTCTGAGCGCCGGCATTCTCCATCTTGGCCATCAGGCGCGGCAGGGCTGATTCCGAAGATGAGGTGCCGAGCACCAGGAACAGCTCTTCCTTGATGTACTTGATCAATTTTATGATGGAAAAGCCGTGGACCGCAGCAATGCTGCCGAGCACACCCAAAATGAAAATCACGCAGGTCAGGTAGAAGGCACCCATCAGGCTGGCCAGTTGCGTCAGGCTGCCTACACCATGCTTGCCGATGGTGTAGGCCATCGCACCGAAAGCGCCGATCGGGGCAACCTTCATGATCACGCCGACGATACCGAACAGCACGTGCGACAGCTTTTCGATCAGTTCAAACACCGGCTTGCCGCGCTCGCCGAAAGCATGCATCGCATAGCCGAAGAGGATGGAGAAGAACAGCACTTGCAGCATGTCGCCCTTGGCAAAGGCATCGACGACGCTGGTCGGGATGATGTTGAGCAGGAAGTCCGTCGTCGACTGCATTTTGCCCGGCTCGGCGTACTTGGCGATACCCTTGGTGTCGAGTGTCGAGACGTCGACATTCATTCCAACTCCTGGCTGCCAGACATTGACGACGATCAGGCCGATAATCAGCGCGATCGTGCTTACCACTTCAAAGTAGAGCACTGCCAGGCCACCGGTCTTGCCGACCTTCTTCATGTCTTCCATGCCGGCGATGCCGACGACGATGGTGCAGAAGATGATCGGGGCAATGATCATCTTGATCAGCTTGATGAACCCATCTCCCAGCGGCTTCATCGCTGCGCCAGTTTCTGGATAGAAATGCCCGAGTGACACGCCGATGATGATGGCGACGATCACCTGAAAATAGAGACTCTTGAATATCGTTGTTTTGGCCATGGGATTTGTGCTCCTCCTCGAATGCGTACGCCGGAAAGTCCGGGAACGGTTCGCAGTATTCCCAAAGGAACAGGTACAAACTATTGTGGATATCCGAGTTGTGGAAAGCCACAATGACCCGGACGGAAATAACGTGGTGTACCATTTTGCCCATGAGTGTCGCCCTCCCGATCCCCTCCGGCAGTTCGCGCCGGCTGCGCTGGCTGCTCGCCTTACCCAAGCTGGGCATCGTGCTGCTGCTGGTCGCCCTGCTTTCGCTGCTCTGGCTGCTCCACCGCAACGAAGCCGAAGAGGAACGCTCGGCCCTGATCAAGGATGTTCTGTGGCTGGAGCAGAACCTTCGCTTCCACCTGAACGGCAACGAAGAGCAGTTGCAGCAATTGGCACTCGAAATGGCCGATCTGCCCGGCCGCCAGAAATTGTTCCGGCTGCGCGCCGAACACATGCTCAAGAACTCACCGGATATTGCGCAAATTCTCTGGCTCGACACCAAGCGCCAAGTATTAGACGCCCTGCCGACATCCCACCTCCCGGAAAGCGACATTGAGGCATTCGGCCCGCCAGTGACCGCCAAAGCTTTTGAACTGGCGAGCCGCCTCGGCAATCGGCAATACAGCGAACCGTTCTTTCTCGAAGGCAATCGTGCCTTTGTCGAAATGCTCGTCCCCATATTCAGCGAGCGCCGCATAACAGGCATGCTGGCAGTGATTTATCCGCTGGACACCCTGCTGGCGAATCAAGTGCCTTGGTGGTTCACCGAGAAATACAAGGTCGAAATCATCGATGACAACGATCTTCAGTACGCCACAAAAACCCGAATCCTCGGCAACAGCGACCTGCGCTACGAAATCCCCTTCGATCCACCAGGTTCGGGACTGCTACTGCGCATCACCAGCTACCACAGCCCGGACAATACCCTCCAGCGCCTGCTCATCGCCGCCATTCTGATGCTCGCCGCCGGCGTTTTCTGGAGCCTCTGGCTGGTTCGCGACCTGATGAAAAAGCGCAGCCAAGCCGAAGAAGCACTGCGCGCCGAACACGCCTTCCGGGCCGCCATGGAGGACTCCCTTACCGTCGGCATGCGCGCCCGCGATCTCCAGGGGCGCGTCATCTATGTCAACCCGGCATTCTGCAGCATGACCGGATTCAGCGCGACCGAACTGGTCGACAAGGCGCCGCCCATGCCCTACTGGGCACCGGAGCAACTGGAAGAAACCTATGCCATGCACCAGACCGTACTGGCGGGTGAAGCGCCGCTTGACGGCTTTGAAATCACCTTCATGCGCAAGAACGGCGAACGGTTCCAGGCGCTCGTCTATGAAGCCAAGCTGATCGACGGCAACGGCAAGCACACTGGCTGGATGGCCTCGATTCTCGACATCACCGAACGCAAGCGCACCGAAGAATTGGCCCGCCAGCAGCAGGAGCAACTGCAATTCACCTCCCGCCTGGTCACCATGGGTGAAATGGCCTCGACGCTCGCCCACGAACTGAACCAGCCACTTGCCGCCATCGCGAGCTACAACACCGGCTGCCTGAATCTCCTGGGCAGCGGCAACGCGACGCCGCAAGATATTCAACCAGCATTGGAAAAAATTGGCGTACAGGCCCAGCGTGCCGGCAAGATCATCCGCCGCGTCCATGATTTTGTCCGCAAGAGCGAGCCCAAACGAGCCCCCTGCCTGCTTGGCGAAGTCATCGAGGACTGCCTCGGATTCGTTGAAGCAGAGGCCCGCAAACGTCACGTCAGAATTGAATGCGAGATCCCGCCGCTACCGCCCATCCCGGCCGACCGGCTGATGCTGGAGCAAGTCCTGCTCAACCTGATCCGCAACGGCATGGAAGCGATGACCGGCATGCCTGAAGCCTATCGCCTCCTTCGTATCAGCGTCATTGCCGACAACAACGAACTCATTCTCGATGTAACCGACTGCGGTAGCGGCATCTCACCGGAAAGTCGCGACAAGCTATTCACTGCGTTTTTCACCACCAAACCTGATGGCATGGGTATCGGTCTCTCAATCTGCCGATCCATTGTCGAATTTCATCGCGGCCGCCTGTGGGCCGAAGACAACCCCAATTCGCCAACCGGAAGCGGTACGATATTCCGCTTCACCTTGCCCCTGGAAGCCACATGACCACGCCATTAGCCCATTTGGTCGATGATGACGAAGCCATTCGCGATGCACTCTCCTGGCTCCTGAAGTCCAGAGGAGTTCCCTGCGCCACTTACGAATCGGCCGAATGTTTCCTGGCAGCCTGGAACAAGCAGATGTCCGGTTGCATCGTTCTCGACATGCGCATGTCCGGCATGAGCGGCCTCGACTGCTTCGACGAACTGCGCACCCGCGAATCGAAGCTCCCGGTTATTTTTCTGACTGGCCACGGTGATGTGCCCCTGGCGGTCGCCACGTTGAAAAAAGGCGCCTTTGATTTTTTCGAAAAGCCATTAAATGACAATGCCTTGGCCACCCGAATCGAAGAAGCCATGGTGCTGGACGCCAATCAACGCGCCACCAATGCCACGGTCGACTCGGTAAAAGCCCGAATTTCAACATTAACCACCCGCGAGCGGCAGATCATGGAACTCGTCCTGCTCGGCAAATTCAACAAAGTCATCGCCGACGAACTGAACATCAGCATGCGCACTGTCGAAGTACACCGGGCCAACCTTTTCGACAAAATGCAGGTCAAGACGGCAGTCGAGTTGGCCAATCTGCTCAAACCCTGACGCCGATACTTCCCACCCGCATCTTTTTTCGCTAGCATCACGCCATCTACCTGTCGCCACTCCGGCGCAATATTCCTTATTCGTTTCACCCACCCCCTGAGGCAACCATGAGCGAGCACATCCATTACGTAACCGACGACACATTTGAAGCGGAAGTGCTGCAATCGCAGCAACCCGTTCTCGTCGACTACTGGGCCGAATGGTGCGGCCCCTGCAAGATGATTGCTCCGATCCTTGACGAAGTCGCCAACGAATACGCCGGCAAGCTAAAGGTCGCCAAGGTTAACATCGACGACAACCAGGCAACTCCGGCAAAGTATGGCATCCGTGGCATTCCGACCCTGATGATCTTCAAGAACGGTAACATCGAAGCAACCAAGGTTGGCGCGCTGTCCAAGTCCCAACTCGCTGCCTTTATTGACAGCAACCTGTAATCTCCGTAGTCTCCCGGCCTGAAGGTGCGCACCGCGCCTTCAGGCAGACGCGACAGGCAAGCTGTCCGGCGTCATTCCCCTCCCCAAGATCTCCGTATCTACGCCCTGGCCTCCGGGCAATCGCCCTTGCTCTATCCGGCGCCACACACTCCCACATGCAACTTTCCGAACTAAAAACACTACACGTCAGCAAACTGCTCGACATGGCCACCGAACTGGTCATCGAAAACGCCAACCGCATGCGCAAGATGGAGTTGATCTACGCCATCCTGAAAGCCAAGGCGAAGAACGGCGAAACCATCTACGGTGACGGCACGCTGGAAGTCCTGTCGGACGGCTTCGGGTTCCTCCGCTCCGCCGATACCTCTTACCTCGCCAACCCGGACGACATCTACGTTTCCCCGTCGCAGGTTCGCCGCTTCAACCTGCGCACCGGCGACACCGTCGAAGGTGAAATCCGCACACCTAAGGATGGCGAACGCTACGTCGCACTGACCAAACTTGATCGCATCAATGGTTTCCCACCGGAAGCCAACAAGAACAAGATCATGTTCGAGAACCTGACGCCGCTGCATCCGACGCGTCACCTCAAGCTCGAACGCGACATCAAGTCGGAAGAAAACATCACCAGCCGCGTCATCGACATGATCGCGCCGATCGGCTGTGGCCAGCGCGGCCTGCTCGTCGCCCCGCCCAAGACCGGCAAGACCGTGATGCTGCAGAACATCGCCCACGCCATCACGGCCAACCATCCGGAAGTGACCCTTATCGTCCTGCTCATCGACGAGCGCCCGGAAGAAGTTACCGAAATGACCCGCACCGTCAAGGGCGAGGTCGTTGCCTCAACCTTCGACGAGCCAGCATCCCGCCACGTCGCAGTAGCAGAAATGGTTATCGAAAAGGCCAAGCGACTGGTTGAGCACAAGAAGGATGTCGTCATCCTGCTTGACTCGATCACTCGCCTCGCCCGCGCCTACAACACGGTGCAACCTGCCTCCGGCAAGGTACTGACCGGTGGCGTCGACGCGAATGCCCTGCAGAAACCCAAACGTTTCTTTGGCGCTGCTCGCAACATTGAAGAAGGCGGTTCGCTGACCATTCTGGCCACGGCACTGATCGACACAGGCTCGCGAATGGATGAAGTGATCTACGAAGAATTCAAGGGTACCGGCAACTCGGAAATCCACCTCGACCGTCGCATGGCCGAGAAGCGGATGTACCCGGCCGTCAACGTCAATCGCTCTGGCACGCGCCGCGAAGAGCTGCTGCTCAAGCCGGATGTCCTGCAGAAAATGTGGGTCCTGCGCAAGCTCTGCTACCCGATGGACGACCTCGAAGCGATGGAGTTCCTGCTCGACAAGGTCAAATCCACCAAGGGCAACCAGGAGTTCTTCGACGCAATGCGTCGAGGCTAATCATAGATATTGCAAGCACGTCAATATTCAACGATAATCACTTGCTTCCCAGATCGGCCACATCCGCCGGTCGCTCGTTTAAAGGACAAAAGATGAAAGCCGATATCCACCCGAATTACAAAGAAGTGCAAGTCACCTGCTCCTGCGGCAGCACCTTCACGACCCGTTCAACCATGGCCAAGGACAGCTTCCATGTTGAAGTCTGCTCCCTCTGCCACCCGTTCTACACCGGCAAGCAAAAGATTGTCGACACCGCTGGTCGCGTTGAGCGCTTCAACCAGAAATTCGGCGCCATGCGCGGCAAAGCTGCAGCCTGATCGGTTTGAATTGCGGTATAAAAGGCAGCCTGATGGCTGCCTTTTTCATTTCTGGCGAAAATGCCTGATTTACTTGCACTGATTCGTCGCGGCATTCGCCTTCCGCCTTCCGGCTGGATGCTGGCGGCCATGCTTGCCTTCTATGTGCTGGCCGGCCTCTTTGGTCGCGACCCGTGGAAGGGCGAAGACGCCATCCACATCGGCACTGCCTGGCACATGCTGCACTACGGTGACTGGCTCTCCCCCGATCTCGCCAGCCGTGCCTTTCACGAGCCACCGCTCTATTACTGGAGTGCGGCCATCACCGGAAAATTGTTCGGCTGGCTGCTCCCTGCGCACGAGGCCATTCGCCTGGCCAGCGGCATCTGGGTCACGCTGGCGTTGATGGGCCTGTATTACGCCACCCGTGAACTCTATGGTGAGGAAAACGCGGCTGCCGGGCCACTGTTGCTGGCCGGTTGCGCCGGACTGCTCTTCCACGCCCACGATGCACAGCCCATGCTGATTGCTGTCGCAGCCTACAGCGGAACCCTGGGTGCGCTTGCTGCAATCGGTCGCAAACCCCGACTGACAGGCGTTATTTATGGGCTGTCGGTAGCCGCCTGCCTGCTTGGCACGGGTATCGCCCCGACCCTGCCACTACTCGCCATTGCGCCCGTCGCCTGGTGGCTATCGCTCGATCGACCAAAAACATTTCAGACACTGCTCATCGGCCTTGCTTTGGCGACTGTCCTGATCCTGCCCTGGCCATTGCTGCTCCTCAATTTGGAACCGGCACGCTTCCACGGCTGGTTAGCCACTGAACTGGCGCCGCTGAAGACACCGTTCTCCATCGCTGGCGGGGGTAGCTTCCTGATCATGCTGCCGTGGTTCGCCTTCCCCGCTTTTCCGCTGGCGGCATGGACACTATGGATCAGGCGCAAGGACATCAAGGCCCCCGAGCAATTGCTGCCGCTGCTTTTCCTGCTCATAACGCTGCTCATGCTGGCCTGGGCCTTTCGCCCTCGGCAAATACCGGCCCTGCTGCTGTTGCCGCCGCTAGCACTTCTGGCAGCCCCTGGGGCACTGGCTTTACGGCGAGGCGCTGCCAGTGCATTTGACTGGTTTGCGATGTCGACCCTGAGTTTTTTTGTTGGCATTGTCTGGCTGGGCTGGTCGGCGATGGTGCTCGGCTGGCCCGAAAAAATGGCGCAGCGGGCAGTGGTTTTACGGCCCGGCTTCGTTGCCCAATTTGATCTGTTGGCGCTCACCATAGGTTTGGTCGCCACTGCGTGGTGGGCCTGGCTCATTTTCACCGCGCCACGCTCCCCTTACCGTAGCCTGACGCACTGGACGCTGGGTTTCACGACACTCTGGCTGCTCGCCGCCACACTGGTCATGCCGTGGTTCGATTTCAACAAATCCTACCGCCCGGTTGCCCAGGCTATCGCCAAGGCATTGCCGCCCGACCACGGCTGCCTGGCGGAGCGCGGCTTGAACGAAACGCAGCTCGCCTCGCTTTCCTATTTTGTCGCCATCGAGCCTGTTGCTGAAACATCCAAGGCCGGACAAGCCTGCGACTGGTTACTGGTCGTTGGCGATACTCGCCGCGAGCTGGCTGCGCCGAACGGCCGCTGGACGAAGATATGGGAAGGCAATCGCCCCGGCGACCGCAAGGAAACTTTCCGCCTTTTGCGGCGTTAATTAGATCCTGCACCAAAAACAAGGCCCCCGAAGGGGCCTGAAATCTGCAGAAGGCGCCGCGCGCGCCGGTAAAGCAATCGTCCTTAGCCCTTCAGGAAGTGCTCGCGGTAATACTTCATTTCATCGATTGACTCGTAGATATCGGCCAGCGCGGTGTGCTTGCTCTTCTTTTTGAAACCTTTGTAAATCTCCGGCTGCCAGCGCTTGCACAGCTCTTTCAGCGTGCTGACATCGAGATTCCGGTAGTGAAAAAAGGTTTCCAGCGTCGGCATGTAGCGCGCCATGAAGCGGCGATCCTGACCGATGGAGTTCCCGCACATCGGCGAGTGGCCGGCCAGCGAGTATTTTTTGAGGAAATCCAGCGCCTGCGCTTCGACGGCGGCCTCGTCCATCACGGAAGCCTTGACCTTGTCGATCAGGCCGGAACGTCCGTGCGTTTTCTGGTTCCAATCATCCATGCCGGCAAGGGTTTCGTCGGACTGATGAACGACCCAGGCCGGTGACTCGGCGACCATCTCCAGTTCGGAATTGGTGACGACCATCGCCATTTCGATGATGCGATCGCCGTCCGGGTTCAAACCGGTCATTTCCATGTCCAGCCAGACGAGGTTGTTTGCATTGCCTGCCATATAATTGCCCGAATCCTTGAAAACCGCGATTTTCGCACAGCTTTGGCCCCATATCCGTGACCTCCGATTTCACTTCAGTTTTTCTCGCTTTTTTCTTGTTGACCGTAGCAATCCGGCTTTGGCTGAAATGGCGTCACATCGGTTTCATCTTGGCGCATCGCGACGCTGTGCCGGCCGATTTTGCCCAAAGCATCGCCCTCCAGGCCCATCAAAAAGCCGCCGATTACACGGTCGACCGTTGCAAGATCGCTGTTCTCAACATCGGCATCGAAGCGGCGATATTGCTGGCCTTTACACTGGGCGGCGGCCTCTCGGCACTGCATGAATTCTGGTCGGTACGGCTCGAAGGCCTCGGCTACGGCCTGGCGATGATTTTCAGCGTGATGACAATCTCCGGCCTGATTGACCTGCCGCTGTCGCTGTACAAACAATTCGTCATCGAGGCCCGTCACGGTTTCAACCGGATGACGCTTGGCCTGTTCTTCTCCGACCTGATCAAGCAAACCCTGCTCGGCCTCGCCATCGGCGCCCCGGTCATCGCCGCCGTACTCTGGCTGATGGGCGCCATGGGCCAGAACTGGTGGCTTTACGTCTGGCTGTTCTGGAGCGCCTTCAACCTGCTGATCATGTTCGTGTACCCGACCTGGATCGCGCCGCTTTTCAACAAATTCTCGCCACTTGAAGATGGCGAAATGAAATCGCGCATCGAAGCCCTGCTCACCCGTTGTGGCTTCCGCTCCTCCGGCCTCTTCGTCATGGACGGCTCGAAGCGCTCCAGCCACGGCAACGCCTACTTCACCGGCTTCGGCAACAACAAGCGCATCGTGTTTTTCGACACCCTGCTCTCCCGCCTTGCCCCGCCCGAAATCGAGGCCGTGCTGGCGCATGAACTCGGCCACTTCCGCAAAAAGCATGTCGTCAAGCACATGGTTTTGATGTTTGCCGGCTCGCTCGCCTTTCTCTGGCTGCTCGGCCAGTTGATCGATGCCCCTTGGTTCTACGCCGGCCTTGGTGTCTCGGCGCAAAGCACCGTGCTGGCGCTGACTCTCTTCTTCCTCGTCATGCCCGTCTTCACCTTTCCCTTCAGCCCGCTGATGAGCTACCTGTCGCGCCGGCACGAATTTGAAGCCGATGCCTATGCCGCCGAGCATGCCCAAGCTGCCGACCTCGTTCGCGCCCTGGTCAAGCTCTATCAGGACAATGCATCGACGCTGACCCCCGACCCGCTGCACTCACTGTTCCACGACTCGCACCCACCGGCCGCCCAACGCATCGCCCACCTGCAACTGCTGGGCAAGCCGGCATGAACCAGCCAGCGGCAATCTCGCCCGACCTGACCCAGCAACCCAAGGACTGAATCATGGAAGGTCGCGTAATCGCCGCCCACGGCCGTCAATACGTCGTCGAACTCAGCGACGGTTCCCGCCTGCCCTGTTTTCCGCGCGGCAAGAAAAGTGACATCGCCTGCGGTGACCGCGTCGATATCAAGCAAACCTCGGACGATCAAGGCGTCATCGAAGCCATCCAGCCACGCAGCAGCCTGCTCTATCGCTCCAACGAAATCCGCCAGAAACTGATCGCCGCCAACGTCGATCAGCTGCTTATCGTCGTCGCCACCGAGCCGGCCTTTTCCGACGAACTGATCGCCCGGGCCCTCGTCGCAGCGGAAAGCGAGGAAATCGAACCGCTGATCATCCTCAATAAATGCGACCTCGCCGACAAGCTGCCGGCCGCCCGTCAGCGCCTCGCTGTACTCGCCGGGCTCGGTTATCGCGTGCTTGAACTCTCCGCCCTTGAACACGCTGAAGACCTGCGTCCCCACCTCGCCAACCAGACCAGCGTGCTGGTCGGCCAGTCCGGCATGGGCAAATCAACGCTGGTTAATGCGCTGATACCGGAAGCCAAAGCCGCCACCCGCGAAATATCGCTGGCGCTCGACTCCGGCAAGCACACCACCACGCACGCCACGCTCTACCACCTCGATGCCGACAGTCATCTGATCGACTCGCCCGGCCTGCAGGAATTCGGCCTCGGCCACCTCGACCGGCACGAAATCGAAAACGCCTTTCCGGAATTCCGTCCTTACCTGGGCCAATGCCGCTTCCGCGACTGCCACCACAACCGCGAGCCGGACTGCGCACTGATTGCTGCGGTCAACGCGGAAAAAATCGATAAAACGAGATTTTCAACCTATCACCGCATTACCGGAACCCAGCGCGCCGGCTAAGTTTGTTAAACGGCAACGTCCATTTCCACGGGTTTTCCACGATAGCTATTTTCCTCGCAGAAGGTGATAATTCTGAGAAAATTACTATAGCTTGGCGCCTGGAGAGAGCAAATGGGTGCAAACCCGCCGACCATCCTGATTGTGGACGACACCCCTGAGAACCTGACCGTCCTTGGCGAATTGTTGCAACCCACCTACCGCGTACGTGCCGCGAACTCCGGTCGCCGCGCGCTGCAAATAGCCCTGACCAGCCCGACGCCCGACCTCATCCTGCTCGATGTCATGATGCCGGATATGGATGGCTATGATGTACTCGCCGAATTGCGCGCCGCACCCGCCACCCAAAAAATCCCGGTCATTTTCGTCACGGCCATGGATAGCACTGACGATGAAGAACACGGACTGGATCAGGGCGCGGTCGACTACATCACCAAGCCTATCCGCCCCAGCATCGTGCTTGCCCGCATTCGCACCCAGCTCGAACTCAAGCAGGCTCGCGACATTCTCAGTGACCAGAACAGCTATCTGGAATCCGAAGTGGCGCGCCGCATGCGCGAAAACCAACTGATTCAGGAAGTCAGCATTCACGCCCTGGCGCGCCTGGCCGAAACGCGTGACCCGGAAACCGGCAAGCACCTGCGCCGCACCCAGGAATACGTGCTGACGCTGGCCAGGGGCCTCCAGAAAAATCCACGCTTCGCCCACTATCTCGACGAACGAACCATCAACGCCCTGGCGCAATCCGCCCCGCTGCACGACATCGGCAAAGTCGGCATTCCCGACCACATACTCCTCAAGCCCGGCAAGCTGACGCCAGACGAATGGGAAATCATGAAAACCCATGCGGCACTGGGCAGTAACGCCATTGCTCAAGCCGAAGCCGATGCCGAAAAGCCGGTGGAATTTCTCGCCATCGCCAAGCTGATTGCCCACTCCCACCACGAAAAATGGGATGGCAGCGGCTACCCGGACGGTCTGGCCGGCGACGCCATTCCCATTGCCGCGCGCCTGATGGCACTGGCTGACGTATTCGACGCCCTGACCTGCAAACGGGTTTACAAAGAGGCGTTCTCCTTCGAGCGGGCCTACAGCATCATCGTCGAAGGCAGTGGCAGGCATTTCGACCCGGATGTCGTCGAATCCTTCGTTCGGGATTTCGAAACCTTTGTGGCCATTGCCAAAACCTATGCTGAATAATTGATGAACAGCCCCACCCAGCGAAAACAATCAAGGGAAATGCACCGGGCGATCGCCCAGGTCGTACTCCCCTACGTCGCCCTCGCTGGACTATGGATTTTGATTTCCGATCAGCTGGTTGAATATTTCATCGCAGATTCTGCCGCTCGGATAAGGGTCAGCATGATCAAGGGCTGGCTGTTCATTGCGGCCACCGCCGCACTACTTTCTGCCCTGCTCTATCGGCTTTTGCATGAGAATCTGGCGCGCCGGGACGCGGCCGAAGCAGCACAGGCGGTACTCTCCCAAGAGCGCGCGCAATTGCGAACGCTCTTCAACACCATTCCCGACCTGATCTGGCTAAAAAATACTGACGGCATTTACCTGAGCTGCAATCGGCGCTTCGAGCAACTTTTCGGGGCGACCGAGGCCGATATCCGCGGCAAATCCGATTTTGATTTCGTCGCTTCCCAACAGGCCGAATTTTTTCGCGCCAACGACCAAGCCGCGCTGGCAGCCGATGAACCGTGCAGCAACGAGGAATGGGTCACTTTTGCCAGTGATGGCCACCGCGAATTGCTGCACACCATCAAGGCGCCGATGCGTGACAGCACCGGCCAGTTGATCGGTGTCATCGGTATCGGGCGAAATATTACGCAGGCCCACGAACTGCAGGAGCGCTTCGCAGTTGCCTTCCACGGCAGCCCGGCCGGCATTTCGCTGACCACCGTGGACGATGGCACTTTTATCGACATCAACCCACGCTACCAACAGCTCCTCGGCTGGAACAGGGAGGATCTGATCGGCAACAGCTCGATTGATCGTGGCTTGTGGATCAGCAGCGAGGCTCGTGATGCCTGGCGCGACAAACTGAAGAAAGCCGGGCAGCTGCAGGACTATCAGACCGAGTGGAGAAGAAGCGACGGCACACCGATCCAGATCAGTCTCTCGGCGGAAGTCATTCACCTTAGTGGCCAGCCTTATGTTTTGGCCTTTGTCGTCGACATTTCCGAGCGCCATCGGGTGTTGAAGCAGATTCACCAGCTGCAGGAACGCCTCGCCATTGCTTTCCGGGCCGCCCCCGTTGCCGCCTGCATTACCCGCATGAGCGACGGCATGGTGGTTGAAACCAATGAGCGAATGCTCAACGAGTTTGGCTGGACACGCGACGAATTAATTGGCAAGACAACGCTTGAGGCCGGCTTGTGGGGGAGTGCCGAAGATCGCGTCAAGATGATCGAATTGCTTCAGCGCGACGGCCGAGTCAACAATTTCCCCAGCGTGGGCGTTGGTCATGATGGGCGGCTACGGGAAATCAGCCTTTCAGCCGATGTTGTACAAATGGACGATGTGCCGCATCTGGTTGTTTTCGTTGTCGACATCTCCGAGCGCAAAGCAGCTGAAAGAGCGCTGGCTGAACGAGAAGAGGTTTATCGCAGCATTGTCAGCAACGCTGCGGACGGTGTTTGCCTGGTGGACCCGGAAACGCTGGAATTTGTTGAAATCAACGATGCCGGGCTGCGTGATCTCGGCTACACCCGCGAAGAGTTCTCAGGTACAAGCCTGGCTGACATTCAGGCGACGCTGACCGAGCATGAAATCCAGGTCAAATTGAACAGTATCGTGGCCGAAGGCGGAGCGATTTTCGAGAACCAGCACAGGCGGAAGGATGGCAGCATCCAGATCGCTCGCATCGCTGCGGTGGTCGTTGCTGTCGGCGGCAAACGATTGGTCAGCGGCATTTGGCAGGACATCACGGAAGCCAAGCAGACCGCCGCAGAATTGCTGCAGTATCGCAATCACCTCGAAGAACTGGTCACCGCCCGCACGGCCGAACTGGGCGCCGCCAAGGATGCCGCGGAACAAGCCAGTCGGGCAAAAAGCGCCTTTCTGGCCAACATGAGTCATGAAATCCGCACGCCGATGAATGCCATCATCGGCCTCACCCACCTGGCCGAGCACCACACGCAGAATAGCGAGCAACTGGATCGCCTGCGCAAAGTAGCCGATGCCGCGCACCACTTGCTGTCGATCATCAACCAGATTCTCGATATCTCAAAAATCGAAGCCGGCAAACTGGAACTTATCCCGGTTGATTTTCAGCTCTCCCGCATTCTCGACAACACCAGCGAACTGGTACTCGATCACCTCCAGTCGCGCGGCCTCCAGTTTCATCAAGAAATCGATCCGGCGCTGCCCCCCATCCTGCATGGCGACCCCTTGCGGATTGGCCAGATTCTGCTCAACTATCTCTCCAACGCCGCAAAATTCACGGAGAGCGGCAGCATTTCCATCACGGTCAGCCTGGTTTTGGCCGAAGAAGAATCCCTGCTCGTCCGCTTTGCCGTGACCGACACCGGCATCGGCATTGCCCCCGAACATCAGGGCCGCCTGTTCAATGCCTTCGAGCAGGCGGACAACTCGACCACTCGGCGCTTCGGCGGCACCGGCCTGGGGTTGGCCATCGCCCAGCGTCTGGCCCGATTGATGGGCGGAGACACTGGGCTTATCAGCCAGCCAGGCCAAGGCAGCACATTCTGGTTTACCGCCCGCCTGCAAGCCGGCACATCGGTACCGGAAGAATCGACAACGCACATCTCGGCCGATCAAGCCGAAGAACTGCTGAACCAGACCCATATCCAAGCCCGCGTTCTGCTGGCTGAAGACAATCCGATCAACCAGGAAGTTGCCCTCGAACTGCTGCGCGGCATTGGTCTGCAAGTCGATCTTGCGGTCAACGGCAAAAAAGCCGTAAAAATGGCCGCAGAAAAGCCTTACAACCTGATCCTGATGGACGTCCAGATGCCGGTCATGGACGGTCTCACCGCCAGCCGCCTGATACGCCAAAGCGAATCCGGGAGACTGATTCCGATTCTGGCGATGACGGCCAATGCCTTTGGCGAGGATCGCCAGCGCTGTCTCGATGCGGGCATGAACGACCATATCGCCAAGCCGGTAGATCCGGGCAGCCTCTACGCCACCCTGATCAAATGGCTGACGCCGTCCCGGATCGAAGCCGGCACCAACTACATCGCTCCCCGCCCCGCCCCTCGCCAGCAGGCATCGTCGGAAACACTCGCCACAGAGACGATGACAGCCCTGCAGCGCGTTCCCGGACTGGATTACGAACGCGGTCTGCAAGCCCTGCGCGGCAAACTCCCCAGCTACTTGCGTCTGCTCGGCGTTTTCCTTGCCTCGCACGGCGAAGATGCCCTGAAAATAGACGCGGCACTGGCTGGCGGCAATATCAAGGCCGCCGAACAGATTGCGCACGCCCTGAAAGGCGTCTCCGGAACCCTCTGCCTGACAGGTATCTACGAAGCAGCCCGGGCGCTGAACGATGCCTTGCGCCGTTCAGCCGCCGCACCGGAAATTTCCGGCCTGCAGAACGCACTCGCCAGCCAGATGCAGGAGACCAGCAAGCACCTGGCCCCGATCATCGCGACCATTCCGAGCTCCCCATGTTGAACGCCAGCCCGATGACCACACTCCGCGAGATCATGACCAGCGAAGTCCGCAGCCTGCCCCCGCACGCAACGCTCCGGGAAGCCGCCAGCCTGATGGCCAGTGAACACATTTCCAGCCTAGTGGTCATGAGCGACAGCAAAGCGCAAGGCATCCTCACCGAAAGCAACGTCCTCCGTGCCCTGCATATCGGCCAGCCAAGAGACATTCGGCTTGATGCCATCATGTCGCAACCGCTCATCACCGCTTCGGCGGAACTCGATCTGCTGAGCGCACGAAAGCTGGTAGAAAAACATGGCATCCGGCACCTGGTGGTCACTTCCCCGTCGGGCGTGGTCGAGGGTATCGTCAGCGACACCGATTTCCGCATGCACCTCGGCACCGCCGCGTTCCGCCATCTGCAAACGATGGAAGGCATCATGGATCGCAAGATTCCCCAGTTGTCACCGCGTGCGACGCTGGGCGAAGCGATTGCCAGCATGCTCAAGCACGCGGCCGATTACCTGATCGTCTGCGACGAGGAAAGGCCGCTCGGCATCATCACGGAGCGCGACATACCGCGCCTGATCAATACCTTCCAGCAGCCGCAAGATGCGCTCCTGCAGGCAGCCATGAGCACCCCCCTGCGCAGCGTCAATGTCGACGCGCCGGTGACCGTGGCGCTGGAATTGATGAATCGCTTTCGCCTGCGCCACATGGCGGTTCTCGGCGACGATGGTCGGGTCGTTGGTGTAGTCAGCCAGCGTCGCCTATTCGAGCAACTGGCGCTGGAACGACTGGAAAACGCCCTGCTGCAAGCCCAGCAGGAGCGCGACCGCCTGCGCCTGGAAACCCAGCTGCAACTGGCCCTGGACATTGGCGGCGCCGGCAGTTGGGAACACTTCCATGACGACGACCGCCAGATAATCAGCCGGGGGCTGCTCACCCTGCTTGGCTGGAAGCCAGACGAAGCACCAAGCACGCGGGCCGAATGGATAGCCCGGATTCATCCGGACGACCGGCATTTGCTAAATGCGCAGCCCATCGCAAGCTCGGCAGACCCTGCGGTCAACGGGAAAAACGGGCGAAATTCAGGATTTCAGGTTATCGAGTACCGCATCCGTCACAGCGACGGACACTGGCTCTGGGTCGAGGACCGTTGTTGCGTCACCGAAAGCAAGCCTGACGGCAGCCCCAAAATCACCGAAGGCATCCTCAACGACATCAGCGAACGCCGCAACGCCCGCCATGAAATCACCCGTCAAAACCGTGCGCTACGGCTGATGAGCGGCATCGGTCAGGCGCTCGTCCGCCACACCAACGTCAATGAAATGCTGGCCGAGGTTTGCACCGTCGCCGTTGAAATCGGCGGCTATCAGATGGCCTGGGTTGGAGAGGCCTCACATGGCGCGGGAAAGCCGGTCGTCCCGATCGCCGCATCCGGATTTACCGGGGCTTTTCTGAGTAATCTCAACGTTTCCTGGGCTGATGTACCAAACGGCCAAGGGCCAACTGGCCGCGCTATCCGCTCCGGCGTGCCGGCAGTCATTCGTAACATCGAGAACGATCCGTCTTTCGAACCCTGGCGCTTGGCGGCACAAGCCCTCGGCTATCGCTCATCAATTGCGCTACCACTCAGGGCGGACGGGCAGATCCTCGGGGCGCTCAGCCTCTACTCCGCAAAGCTCGACCCCTTCGACGACGACGAACTCGCGCTGCTCGACAACCTGTCGGGTGAACTCGGCCTTGGCCTGAGCATGCAACGCTCCCGCCAAACGCTGGCCCAGAGCGAAGACATGCTGCTCCAGGCACAACGCCTGGCCCGGCTCGGACACTTCACATTCGAGGCGGCGACCGACCAATTGTCCAGCTCGCCGACCCTTGGCGAGATTTTCGGCTATCCACCCGGCGAAGTCCTCAACACCGAGGGCTGGCGGCAATTGATTCACCCGGAAGACAGGGAACGGATGAGTGAATACGCGCGTGATCACGTCTTCCGCAAAGGCCAGGCCTTCGACAACGAATATCGCGTCATCCGCCGCAACGACGGCCAGGAACGCTGGATACACACGGTCGGCCAACTGGTTTTCGGCAACGACGGCCGGGTCAGCCGCCTGTTCGGCACCAGCCAGGACATCACCGAGCGCAAGCTGTTCGAGCAGCGCCTGAGCCAGAGCGAAGCAGACCTCAAGGAAGCGCAGGCCGTCGCCCACTTCGGCAGCTGGACGCTGGATATCCTGAACGACGACCTGAAATGGAGCGACGAAGTCTTCAATATCTTCGGGCAAAACAAAGATCAACCGTTGAGGCTGGCCAGTTTCGTCGAACGCATCCATCCCGATGACCGCGAACGCGTCCTGACCGACTGGACGGCCGCCCTCGCCGGCCAGCCCTACGACAGCGAACATCGCATCTTCGCTGGGAAGCAGGTGCGCTGGGTGCGCGAGCGAGCCAACGTCCGCTTCGACCAGTCCGGCCGCCCCATTTTCGCCGTCGGTTCGGTGCAGGACATCACCGAACGGCGAGAATCCGAAGAGCAATTGCGCAAGCTGTCGCTGGCCATCGAACAGTCGCCGCACAGCATCGTCATTACCAATACCCGCGCTGAAATCGAGTATGTCAACGAGGCCTTTGTCCTCAACACCGGCTATGACCGCAATGAGGTCATCGGGGCCAACCCGCGCATGATGAGCTCCCACAGGATTCCGGCCGAAACCTATATCGACATGTGGGCAACCCTTGATCGGGGAGAAACCTGGCGTGGGGAATTCATCAACCAGCGCAAGGATGGCACCATCTTCAACGAGTTTGCGATCATTTCGCCGGTCCGCCAGGCAGATGGGCTGATCACGCACTATCTGGCCATCAAGGAAGACATTACCGAGAAAAAGCGCATTCAGTCCGAGCTGGACAACTATCGCCACCATCTGGAAGTGGTCGTTGCCAAGCGCACGGAGGAGTTGATTCTGGCCAAGGACGAGGCCGAGTCGGCCAGCCGTGCCAAAAGTTCGTTCCTGGCGAACATGAGCCACGAAATCCGGACACCGATGAATGCCATCATCGGCCTCACTCACCTGGCCCGGCGCAATGCCGGCAGCCCGGAGCAGAACGAGCGCCTGGGCAAGGTCGCCGATGCGGCGCAACACCTGATGAGCATCATCAACGACGTCCTCGACATTTCGAAAATCGAAGCCGACAAGCTACAGCTCGAACACACCAGTTTTTCGCTTGCCCGCATCTGCGCCAGCGCCTGCGAGCTGGTTGCGCCGCGCGCCGAAGCCAAGCATCTGCCCATTACCTGCGAGCTGGACCCTGCACTACCGGCGATGCTGCTCGGCGACCCGCTACGCGTCCAGCAGATCCTGCTCAATTTCCTGTCTAATGCCATCAAATTTACCGAGCACGGCGTCATTGGCCTCACGGCCAGGCTGGTGGAACAAGCTGCCGGACAAGCCACCATCCGCTGCGAAGTTGCCGACACCGGCATCGGTATTGTCCCCGCGGAAATGGAAAGGCTTTTCTTCCCCTTTGAACAAGGTGACGCCTCGACCACCCGACGCTATGGCGGCACCGGTCTCGGCCTTGCCATCAGCCGCCGCCTGGCCGAAGCAATGCACGGAGAAGTCGGGGTCGACAGCCAGCCAGGCCGGGGTAGCACCTTCTGGTTTACCGCCCGCCTGACCCTGTCCTCATCCAACGAGCAGCAGCAAGCATCCACCAGCCCGACCGCCACCCACCTGAACGGCGCGTCCATTCTGCTGGCGGAGGACAATGCCATCAACGCCGAAGTCGCCTGCGACCTGCTCGAGCATGCCGGCCTGGCGGTTGACCTCGCCAACAACGGCCGCGAAGCGCTCGACATGGCCCGCCGCCGCCATTACGACCTGGTCCTGATGGACATGCAAATGCCGGTGATGGACGGGCTCGAAGCCACCCGGCAAATCCGCAGACTGCCAGGCTGGGAGAAGATCCCCATCCTGGCAATGACGGCGAACGCTTTCGACGAGGATCGAGATATCTGTCTGTCGGCCGGCATGAATGATCATGTTGCCAAACCTGTCTCCCCCGACATTCTCTACGCCGCGCTGATCCGCTGGCTGCCGGCCAAACCGGTTACCCCGGCCCAGCCCGGCAAGAATGACGTGAGATCGATGCTGGCGGGCGTCATTGGCCTGGATAGCCAGCTAGGCCTTAAATCGGTGCTTGGCAAGATGGAGAGTTACCTGCGCCTGCTCAACAAATTTGCCGAAACCCACGGCGACGATTTTTCACTCATCCGCAGCAGTCTCGCCGCCGGCAAGCACGACGAAGCATTGCGCCTCGCCCATACCCTGAAAGGGGTTGCCGCCACCCTCGGTGCAGTCCTCATACAAGGAATCGCGGCAGAGCTGGAAACGGCCATCAAGGAAAACTGGGAAATTGCTGCCATCGAACCGCTGATCGAACTTGCCGAGAATGCCTACGCCTCCTTGCACGAGCAGCTGGCCGGTATCACCCCCGCCCCGCAGGCTGCGGAGTCGGTGCTTGATGTGACCGTCGCGGCGGAATTGCTCAAACGACTTCGGCGCGAACTGCAACAAGGCGAAATCAGCGTGCAGGACGTGGTACGTCAGCACGCGACGACCCTGAAGCAAGTGCTGGGCGGAGATCACCGGAAATTCGAGGAACTCGTCGCAGACTTTAATTTCGAGGAAGCTCTGGCTTTGCTAAACACACCGCAGAGCGCCCGGCAGGCAGCCGGAAAAGCGCCGGATTAGCCCAACCAGCGCGCCACACCGAGACCGGCCGCCCGGCCGCTGGCCAGGCAGGCGGTCAGCAGATAGCCACCGGTCGGTGCTTCCCAGTCGAGCATCTCACCGGCAGCAAAAACGCCGGGCTGCTGCCTGAGCATCAGGTTTTCGTCCAGCCCTTCGAAAGCAATGCCGCCAGCTGTGCTGATCGCTTCGTCCAGCGGCCGTGGCGCGATGACGGACAATGGCAGCGACTTGATTGCGGCAGCCAGGCTGGCTGCGGTGGCCAATGTTTCGGGCGGGCAAAATTCGCGCAGTAAACCCGCTTTTACGCCGTCGATGCCAGCGTGCCGCCGCAGATGGTTGGCCAGCGAATCGCGGCCGCGCGGCCGGGACAGGTCAGTCGTCAGTTTTTCCAAGCTGCGGCCGGGCGCCAGATCAAGGCTCAGCACGGCGCTGCCGTCACGGGCCAGTGCGTCGCGCAAGGGGGCGGACAGGGCGTAAATCAGGCCGCCTTCTACGCCCTTCGCGGAAATATTGAATTCACCCTTTTTTTCCGGTTGACCGCAGCCGGAAGGCGACGAGGCATCGGGCTCACGAAGTCCTGGGGCACTGCATCTGGCCGCCACTGCCTTGACCGGGGCGCCGGCAAATCGCTCGCTGAAATACGGGCTCCAGGCCACATCAAACCCGCAGTTGGCCGGCTTCAACGGCGAAACGGGTACGCCCCGCTCGCGCAGCAGCGGCACCCACGCCCCATCCGAGCCAAGCCGGGCCCAACTGCCGCCCCCCAGCGCCAGAATGACGGCGTCCGCCGCAACGTCGATTTCCCCGTTGGGAGTGGCAAAACGCAGGCCGCCCTGGGCCGTCCACCCCAGCCAACGGTGCCGCACGTGAAACTGCACGCCTTGGCCGCGCAGGCGATGCAGCCAGGCGCGCAGCAGCGGTGCAGCTTTCATTTCCTTGGGAAAAACCCGACCGGAGGTGCCGACGAAGGTATCAATCCCCAGCCCGTGTATCCATGCGCGCAGCTGATCCGGCCCGAAGGTCTCGACCAGCGGCCCGAGCTGCCCAGCCCGCTCGCCGTAGCGGCCGATGAAATCAGCCAACGGCTCCGAGTGGGTAATATTCATGCCGCCTTTGCCGGCCATCAAAAACTTGCGGCCGACGGAAGGCATGGCTTCGAAAATTTCGATTTTTTTCCGGTTGACCGTGGGGGTGCAGCCAGTCGCGGTGGCCAAGGCTTCAGCCAGCACTTCCGCCGCCATCAAACCGGCTGGCCCGCCACCGATAATGGCTACGCGCTGGGTCATTTCTTGCCGGCGGCGTCCGGTTTGAGTTCCGGCTTCACTTTCGGGTTGGCATCCGGCTCCTCGGGCGCAGCGTCCGGCTCGGCGAGCACTTCTTCCAGAAATCCCTCGGGAATATCTTCCTCGTCGAGCGGTACAACGGTCACGGCGACTTCAGGTTCGGTACCGCCGCCGCCGAGAATGATGCCGCGCAACGGTGAAATATCCGAGAAGTCACGGCCGAAGGCGAGCGTGATGTGCTCGGTGTCCGGCAACAGGTCGTTGGTCGGATCAAAATCCACCCAGTCGAAATCACTGCCCGGCGCATAGACCGAAACCCAGGCGTGCGAGGCGTCGGCACCGATCAGGCGAGGCTTGCCCGGGGGTGGCCGGGTGAGCAGGTAGCCGCTGGCGTAGCGAGCAGCCAGACCCATAGCGCGCAGGCAGGCGATCATCAGATGCGCGAAGTCCTGACAGACGCCGCGCTTGTTTTCGAGCACTTCAAGCACCGGCGTCGAGACGGTGGTGGCTTCGGGATCGAAGGTGAATTCGCGGAAAATCTTGGCCATCAAAGCCTGCGCGCCAACCAGCACCGGCGTATCCGGCGGAAAGCAGTCGGCGGCATAGTTGGCCAGCTCGTGCTTGATGCGCACGTGCGGACTTTCGAACAGGAAGCGCGTGGCGTCCAGGTCCTCAGGCAAGGGGTCGGTCGAGTCGTAGGCCAGCCGATCGCGCAGCACCTCCCAGGGCAGGGATTTTTCGAGATTCTTCGGCAGGTGCGGCATCACCGAGACGCTCATCACAGACCGGATGAACAGCATTTCGTGCGGCGCATGAAAGGCTACCCAGGTTACCGGATTGCCAAAAGGATCGCGACCGTCCCGCCGCCAGGTCGGTTCCGGTTTGATCTCGATACGCTGCTCTTCAACCTGTTGCCAGTCGAGAATGCGCGGCGAGAGGTGAAGTTGCTGCTGCGACAAGGACACGGGGCTGCCGTAGTCGTAGCGCGTTTCGTGCAGCACGCTGTAGCGAACGGGTTCCATGGTCAAACTGCCATCGTCTGCCGGCTGACATCGCCGACATGGGTGAAGTAGCGCATGCCGAGCGACGCAGAAAGTTGATCTGCGGCGTCATTGAGGCCCTGCAACAAGTCGGCCAGTGCCTCGCAGTGCACGCAGTCGCGGGCACTGTCGAACTGGATGTTCTCCAGGCGGGCGAGATCGAAGCTGCGCAGACGTTCAAGCGCACCACCCAGATCCCCCTCGAAATCGGCCCCCAGCTCGCGCGCCATGCGTTCGAGGTAACGCCCAAGCACGCTGGCCTGGAAAACCACGCCGTGCGGATTGCTGTCATCGAACACCAGCAGGTCAACAACCGGCAGCAGTTCCGGCTGCCGCGAATAGCGCGAGCGGTAGGTAATGATTGAGTCGGACAATTCCAGCAACCATTCGAGCGAACCGGGGCCACGCGTGGACGGCATGCGCAGGAAGTGGGCGACGCTCATGGCCAGAAAGGAGAGTCGCTCCAGGCGCCGGCCGATAATCAGGAAACGCCAGCCATCGTCGCGCGTCATGTTGTCCATCGCGAAACCGGTCAGCGACGATGAAACGCCGAGCACGCGGTCGAGGAAGGCAATCGCCTCGGTCAGCGTCGGGTGCACCTTGAGTGCCGCCTGCTGGTCGCGCTGCAGGCGGTTCAGGGAATGCCAGTGATCGAGCGAGAGGCGTTCGCGGACATGCGTTGCCGACCACATCAGCGAGCGAATATTGCCGGCCAGGCTACCCGGCTGCTCGGGATCGTAGATCGCCTCGAGCAACTCGTGTTCGCTGCCCTCCCTGATCTCCGTGTCCTCGCCCAACTCGGGCAGAACGCCCAGGTGACGGGCCAGTTCCATGGCAGCGACAACGACATTCGTCTTTTGCCCGCCACCGACGACGACGCGTGACAAGGCGACGCGCAGCATGCGCGCGCTGTCGTCGAAACGTTCGGAATAGCGGCCAAGCCAGAACAGGTTTTCGACCACACGCGAACTGAGATTGGCGCCGGCCCGCACCAGATCGCGCACGCCGACCGAGGGCTTGAGCATCGAGAACTGGCTGACCGGGCCATTGGTCAGCACCCAGGCATCCTTCGAGGCGCCACCGCGCTGCATCGAAATAATCCGGGTGCTGGCCCCGGTGGTCACTCGTGCCAGACCGCCCGGCATGACCGAGTAGCCGTCCGGCGTGGTAACGGCGTAGGCGCGCAGGCCGACCGGACGAGCCAGCAGGCGGCGCTCGTGCGCCCGGCTCCAGGTGGGGGCCTGGGAGAGGTTGATCATTTCCTGGGCGACGTAGGCATGCGGCCGGGCTTCGATGCGGCGCAGCAGGTCGGCACGGGCCTCACCCTTCAATTCGTTGCCAAAAACCGGATCCATCATTTGCGTCGGGTAGGCCGGCTTGATGACCAGATCGTCGAAGTTTTTCTTGACGAATTCGAGAGCCGGTTTTTCGCCGCACCACCAGGTCGCCACCGAGGGCATGGCCAGCTCTTCGCCCAGCAGATGCCGACAGATGGCCGGCAGGAAACCCATCAGGGCACCGGAGGCGAGCAGGCCGCTACCCAGCGCGTTGGCGATGACAACCCGCCCGGCACGGGCCACGTTGACCAGACCGGGAATGCCCAGTGCCGATTCGCCGCGCAGTTCGAGCGGGTCGCAATAGGCGTCATCCTGGCGGCGCAAGATGACGTGCACGCGCTTGAGGCCACGCAGGGTTTTCAGGTAAACCGTGTCGCCGCGTACCGTCAGATCCTGGCCTTCGACCAGCGGAAAACCGAGGTAGCGGGCGAGGTAGGCGTGTTCGAAATAGGTTTCGTTGTACGGCCCCGGGGTGAGCAGGACCATGTGCGGCTGCTCGTCGCCCTCGACCGGGGCCAGCGCGCTCAGGCCGTCAAGTTGGTCACGGAAGAAGTCGGCGATGTGCTGAACGCGCAGGTCGCGGAACATTTCGGGAAAAACGCGCGAGACGACCAGCCGGTTTTCCAGCGCGTACCCGGCCCCGGAAGGCGCTTGCGTGCGGTCGGCGATGACCCACCAGCGGCCGTTCGGCGAACGGGCCAGATCGACGGCGTAGTTGTGCAGCCAGACGCCGCCCGGCGGCTTGACGCCCCGGCACGGCCACAGGTAGCCGTGCTGGCCGTAGACCAGCGCTGGCGGCAACAAGCCCTCGGCGAGCAAGGTCTGATCACCGTAGAGATCGGCCAGCATGGCGTTGAGCACGGTGGCGCGCTGGGCGACGGCAGCCGACACTTCAGCCCATTCGTCGGGCGGGATGATCAGCGGCAGCGGGTCAAGCGCCCACGGCCGGTCGGCACCGTTGGGGTCAGCGTAAACATTGTAGGTGACGCCGTTTTCCTGAATCCGCTGCTCGGCAAAATCGAGACGGCGGCGCATTTCCTCTGGCGCCAGCCCATCGAGATGATTGAGAAACGGCTCCCAGTGCGGGCGTACGTCCCCTTTGGCCGTCAGCATTTCATCGTAGCGGCGGGGACTGTTGGGGTAAATCGTCAGGAGCGTGCGAGCCATTTATAGTTTTTACCAGCTAAAACAGGCCGTTTCCGGCCTGTTTCTGCGGTCAACCCGAATTTTTGATTAAAACCGCCGCAAGTCTAGCGTAAACGGGTGCTCGGCGCTGATCTCCGGCGCCCTGACCTGCATCTTGCCCGGCGTGTGGCCAAAGCGGAAGAAGCGGGCGAGACGACGACTTTCAGCCTCGAAGGCATTGACCGGGAAGGTATCGAAACTGCGCCCGCCCGGATGCGCGACATGGTACTGGCAACCGCCCAGCGAACGCTGCATCCAGGTATCGACGATGTCGAAAACCAGCGGCGCATGGACGCCAATGGTCGGATGCAGGCAGGATGCCGGTTGCCAGGCGCGGTAGCGCACGCCGGCGACGAATTCGCCGTTGGTACCGGTGTTCTGCAGCGGCACCGGAACGCCATTGCAGGTCAGCACGTAACGGTCGGGCGCCATGCCCTTGATGCGGACCTGGACGCGCTCGACCGAGGAGTCGACGTAGCGCACCGTGCCGCCACCGCCGCCCTCCTCACCCATGACGTGCCAGGGCTCGAGTGCATGGCGCAGTTCGAACTCCATGCCCTTGACGGCGAAATCGCCATATTTCGGGAAACGGAATTCGAAGTGCGGGGCGAACCATTCGGCCTTGAAGGCGAAGCCGGCTTCGGCCATTTCCTGCATGACGTCCTTGAAATCCTGCTCGGCGTAGAACGGCAGCATGAAGCGGTCGTGCAGCTCGGTGCCCCAGCGCGCCAGGCGGGCCGGCTCGTAAGGCTGCTCCCAGAAACGGGCGATCATGGCGCGCAACAGCAATTGCTGGGCGAGCGACATGCGGGCATGCGGCGGCATTTCGAAGGCGCGCAACTCAAGCAGGCCAAGGCGACCGGTCGGGCCGTCCGGTGAGTAGAGCTTGTCGATGCAGAACTCGGAACGGTGAGTGTTGCCGGTGACGTCGGTGAGCAGGTTGCGCAGGATGCGGTCGATCAGCCATGGCTGAACAACGCCGCCCGGCTGCGGAATCTGCTTGAAGGCGATTTCGAGCTCGTAGAGGCTGTCGTTGCGTGCCTCATCGACGCGCGGCGCCTGACTGGTCGGGCCGATGAACAGGCCGGAGAACAGGTAGGACAGGCTCGGATGATTGTGCCAGTAGGCGATCAGGCTCTTGAGCAGATCGGGGCGACGGAGGAAAGGCGAATCGTTGGGCGTGGCGCCGCCGAGGACGAAGTGGTTGCCGCCGCCGGTGCCGGTGTGGCGCCCGTCGACCATGAACTTTTCAGTAGTCAGGCGCGAGTAGTGGGCCGCCTCGTAGAGGTGGGTGGTCTGGTCGACCAGCTGGTCCCAGCTACGTGCCGGATGGACATTGACCTCGATGACGCCGGGGTCGGGCGTGACGCTGAAATGCGTCAGGCGCGGGTCGGACGGTGGCGTATAGCCTTCCATAATGACCGGCATCTTCATCTCTTCGGCCGTTGCTTCAACGGCGGCAACGATTTCCAGATAATCGTCGAGCTTTTCGGTTGGCGGCATGAAGACGTAGAGCCGGCCGTTGCGCGGCTCGGCGCACATGGCCATGCGAGTGATCCAGCCGGCCGATTCCTTGAAGCGCGGCATGGTGTCGGTCGGCTTTTCCCAGGCGCGAAGCTTGCCGTCGCCAGACTCGCCGCCGGCGGCGCCGAGGCTACCCAAATGGCGGCGCTGCATCTGCGGCTCGCGGGCACCGACCTCGCCGCTCACGCGGGCACGCAGGGCGGCCCAGCTGGCCAGCGGATCGGTAGCGGTTTCGGCATCGGGCGGATTGAGGTAGGGGTAGTCGCTGGTCGCCGTCCATGGCTGTGAATCGTAGGGCAAACGGTAGCCCATGGCCGAATCGCCGGGGAACAGATAGCAACGCTCGGAACGCAGGAACCACGGGCCGGTCTGCCACTGGTTCCAGACGTTCTTCATAATCGGCAGCACCGAGCCAACGGTGTAGGTCATGCCCTGGGTGAACACCTTCATCAGGCGCTCGCGCTCCAGCGCATCATCGACACGCGAATCGAATGGATCGACGTTGCCCGGCAGGCGGCGCTCGCGCCACATGTAGTAGTAAACGTCCTCGAAGGCCGGGAAGACGTAGTCGGAGGTCATGCCGAGGCGTTCGGCGACACGCTTGAGGAAACGCTGGGCGTGTTCGGCCGTGGCACCGTAATCGATGCTTTCGTTGGCATACAGCTCGGGCGCATTCCAGATCGGCTCGCCGTCCTTGCGCCAGAAGCAGTTCAGCGACCAGCGCGGGAGTTGTTCGCCGGGATACCACTTGCCCTGCCCGAAGTGCATGAGGCCGTTCGGGGCGTATTTGCTGCGCAGGCGATGGAAGATATCGGCGGCGAAAATGCGCTTCGTGGGGCCGAGCGCGGCGGTATTCCATTCGGCGCCATCCGGGTCGTCGACGGCAACGAAGGTCGGCTCGCCGCCTTGTGTCAGGCGCACGTCGAGCTTGCCGAGGGTGCCGTCGATCTGGTGGCCGAGGTTTTCGATCTCGCTCCACTGTTCATCGGTGTAGGGCTTGGTGACGCGCGGCGCTTCCCAGATGCGGGTGACCTGCATGTGGTGCTCGAACTCGGTTTCGCACTCGTCGAGGCCGCCGGTGACCGGCGCGGCGGAACCCGGTTCCGGCGTGCAGGCGAGCGGGATGTGGCCTTCGCCGGCGAACAGGCCGGAGGTCGGGTCGAGACCAATCCAGCCGGCGCCCGGCAGATAGACTTCAGCCCAGGCGTGCAGGTCGGTGAAGTCGGCTTCGGGGCCGGACGGGCCATCCAGAGATTTCACGTCTGCGGTCAACTGGATTAAATAGCCAGAAACGAAACGAGCCGCCAGGCCGAGGTGGCGCAGCACCTGCACCAGCAGCCAGGCCGAGTCGCGGCAGGAGCCGGAACGCTTGGTCAGCGTCTCTTCCGGCGTCTGGACGCCCGGTTCCATGCGGATGGTGTAGCGGATGGCCTTTTGCAGGTCGGCGTTGAGGGCGACGAGGAAATCGACGCTGCGTACCGGCTTGCGTGAAATGCCGGCCATGTATTTCTTGAGTTCCGGCGTT
Organism: uncultured Rhodocyclaceae bacterium; assembly: GCA_907163225.1. Taxonomy (GTDB): domain Bacteria; phylum Pseudomonadota; class Gammaproteobacteria; order Burkholderiales; family Rhodocyclaceae; genus Azonexus. The sequence continues at coordinate 1,057,455 of OU015322.1, forward strand.
TCCGGCAGCTTGTGCAGGTAGGGCGTCAGTTCGTGGCGTTCCCATGCCTCGTAGGCGAAGGGAATCTTCTCGGCGTGCGGCTCGAGGAAAAAGTCAAAGGGGTTGATGACCGACATTTCGGCCACCATGTCGACCTCGATGCTGAATTCGCGGGTCTTTTCCGGGAAGACCAGGCGGGCCAGGTAGTTACCCTGCGGGTCCTGCTGCCAGTTCACGAAATGCGTTTCCGGCCCGATCTTGAGCGAGTAGGAAAGAATGCGCGTTCGCGAATGCGGGCAGGGGCGCAAGCGAATGACCTGCGGCCCGAGATTGATCAGGCGATCGTAGTTGTAACGGGTAACGTGATTCAGCGCGACATGGATCGACACGAGCTTGCTCCAGGCAGAATGATTGCAAGCTTAAAAGCAAGACGCGAACCAGCTTGCAAGTCGTTGTTTTTCAATAAACCGGATGTTCTCACGCACCCAATGAAAGTCAGATGACAGCGTGTGCGCGCCAAGTTGGTGCAGCAGGGATCACCCTGGGGCAGACGCGGATCAAGACAGTTTGACGAAACCGTCGGCATCGAGCGCGACAAAAGGATTGAAACAAACTTCCCACAGGAAGCCGTCCGGATCGGCAAAGTAGCCGCGAAAGCCGCCCCAGAATACCTTGTCAGCCGCTCGCACAAGGGTAGCACCCGCCGAAACGGCCTCTTCCAGCGTGGCAAGCACTGCCGACTCGGATGGTACGTTGTGCGCCAGCGTGAAACCACTGAATCCGCTCCCGCTGGACGCTACTGAAGCATCCTCGGCCAGCGCCTCGCGCTGAAACAGCGCAAAGGCCACCGAGCCGGCCTGATAAAAGGCGATGGCCTCCTGACTGGCAGAAGATTCACGCCAGCCCAGCGCCTTGTAAAAGGCCCGGCTACGGGCCAGATCAGTCACGCCGAGGGTAATGAAACTGATGGTTTGGTTCATGACATCAAAGTCTCCAGGTCAATTTTTCGCCCTGCTCCGTTGGCGCCGCACGGCGGGAGACGCCACCTTGAATCCGATCGCCAGCTTAGCAACTTCGCCCCCCGGTCGCACGGCTAAAACCAAACCCGCCCTGCCCGGAACTGCCGGGCAGGATGCAGATTTTCATGGCCAGCGTACGAGCCGATTTGTTGATATCGGCCGGGAACGGTGCAAACGGAATGGATTTTTCAACGATGGACTTGATGAACGCGATTTCCTCGGTCTGATCGCCGGCATTGATCACCGAGAACGACTTCAGCGTGCCATCGGGATTGAGCCTGAACTGTACCGAGGCCGGGCGTATTCCCCTGCTCCGGGGGTCGTTCTTGACGAAGCCGGCGCTGCGATTCAGGCGTTTGACCAAGCCATCGACGTACATTTCCAGGCTGAACGGATCGGGCGGCGCTTCGTTGGGGCGAAGCTCCAGCGTGGCATCGCCCGACTCATCCTGACGGGCCATCTGCCGCGCCTGATCGCGCGCCATCGCCATCGAGCGCTGGGCCAGCGTCGGCTTGGGCGCAGCCTTGGCTTCCTGATCGATTTCCTCCAGAAACCGGTTCATGTCGGCCTTTTCAGCGGCGGACCATTTTGGCTCGACGGGCACCGACATTCTGGACGGCCCACGCGTCGTCATGATGCGTGGACGAACCGGGTTTGAGGCTCTGGCCGCAGCCTTCGGCGGCTGGTTTGGCATCGTCGCGGTCACCTGCTTTTCAAGCGGCTGCGCCAGGCGCGCCTGCAAGCGCGGCGGGGCCTTCTCGCTGGCGGGATCCTGCCGGGGCACCATCAGGATCACTGCATGGATCAACGCGGAAACAACAATCGCCCACGGCAACGGGCTTTCGGATGGGTAACTCTGAAAATACATGGCGCCCATTTTAAATGGGCAAGCCGACGAGATTCTGGCGAAGCGGGCATCTGAACGACTATTTACAAATTTGGCCCGATTTTCCGGTTGACCGCAGCAAGCTGCCACCCCTTCCCGCACCCCGTATAATTCGCCCTCTCGGGCCCCGCCCAGTCATTGATCGCCAGCCATGCGCCAGTTTTTGAAATTTCGCCGTTTTTTACTGTTGACCGTAGGGCCAGCCGTTGCCGCTATCGTCGTAGCAACGTTTGCCGGCTGCGGCGAAGTTGAAGACACGCGCCCGGGGCAGCCGGTGAAGCAGCGGCAAATGGCGTTCAAGGAGATGGTCAAGGCGTTCGAGCCAATGGGCGTGATACTGCGCAAGGGTAGCTACAACGCCGACAAATTCCTGCCGCTGGCCGAAGCACTCGTCGCCAAGCGCGATGGGCCGTGGCCGCATTTCGGGCCGGACACCAACTACCCGCCAACCAAGGCCACCGCCGAAGTCTGGAAGCAGCCGGAAGCCTTCACGAAGGACAAGCAGACCTTCATCGCCGCCACCGACGCCCTGCTCGCCGCCGCGCAGAGCAAGGACAAGGCCGCCGTGGAGAAGACCTACGACGCCGTCCATGAAGCCTGCAAGACCTGCCACAAGCAGTTCAAGGAACGCTGAGAACACCGGAAGATTCGCATGTTGAGACTGACCGAACTGAAGCTGCCGCTCGACCACGCCAAGGACGCGCTGCGCCCCGCCATCTGCCAGCGCCTGGGCATTGCCGATGCCGACCTGCTCGATTTCACGATCTTCAAGCGCAGCTACGATGCGCGCAAGAAATCGGCCATCACGCTGATCTATACGGTGGATTTCACCGTCGCCAACGAAGCCGCGCTGCTCGCCAAACTGGCCGATGACCGCCACGTTGGCCCGAGGCCCGACACCCAGTACAAATACGTCGCCCAGGCCCCGGCCGAACTGAAGACCCGCCCGGTCGTCATCGGAACCGGCCCCTGCGGCCTGCTCGCCGGGCTGATCCTGGCCCAGATGGGCTTCAAGCCGATCATCCTCGAACGCGGCAAGGCCGTGCGCGAGCGCACGAAAGACACCTGGGGCCTGTGGCGCAACAACAAGCTCAACCCGGAATCGAACGTCCAGTTCGGCGAAGGCGGCGCCGGCACCTTCTCGGACGGCAAGCTCTACAGCCAGATCAAGGACCCGCAGCATCACGGCCGCAAAGTGCTCGAAGAATTCGTCAAGGCCGGCGCGCCGGAAGAGATTATGTACGTCAGCAAGCCGCACATCGGCACCTTCCGGCTGGTCAAGATGGTCGAGAACATCCGCACCACGATCACTGAACTGGGCGGCGAAATCCGCTTCGGCAGCAAGGTCGAGCGGCTGGTCATCGAAGACCATCAAGTGCGCGGCGTGGTCATGGCTGATGGCGAAACCATCGCCACCGACCATGTCGTCCTCGCCGTCGGCCACAGCGCCCGCGACACCTTCCAGGCGCTCTACGAGCAAGGCGTCTACATCGAAGCCAAGCCCTTCTCCATCGGCTTCCGCGTCGAACACCCGCAGGCGATGATCGACAAGGCCCGTTTCGGCCCCAATGCCGGCAACGAAATCCTCGGCGCCGCAGACTACAAACTCGTCCACCACTGCAAGAACGGCCGCGCCGCCTACAGCTTCTGCATGTGCCCAGGCGGCCAGGTCGTCGCCGCCACCTCGGAAGAAGGCCGCGTCGTCACCAACGGCATGAGCCAGTACTCGCGCGCCGAACGCAACGCCAACGCGGCGCTCGTCGTCGAAGTCAAACCCGAAGACTTCCCCGGCGACTACCGGACCAACCCGCTCGCCGGCATCGACTTCCAGCGCCAGTGGGAATCCGCCGCCTTCGTCGCCGGCGGCAGCACCTACGCTGCCCCCGCCCAGCGCGTCGGCGACTTTTTGGCCGGCCGTCCGTCGACCGCCCTCGGCGAAGTCGATCCCTCCTACCAGCCCGGCGTGCACATGACCGATCTGGCGAGCTGCGTCCCGCCCTACGTCATCGAAGCCCTGCGCGAAGCCATCCCGGCCTTCGACAAGCAGATCAAGGGCTTCGCCATGGCGGACGCCATCCTGACCGGCGTCGAAACCCGCACCTCATCCCCCATCCGCATCAAACGCGGCCCCGACTACCAAAGCATCAACACCCGCGGTCTCTACCCGGCCGGCGAAGGCGCCGGCTATGCGGGCGGAATTCTGTCGGCTGGGGTTGATGGGATCAAGGTGGCGGAGGCAGTGGCGATGTCGATGGCAGGCATTGACTAATTTTCGGCTTTCAATTCGGCGGAAATACCGTCCAAAAGCACACCGTCTGCGAACTTCGTGAAAAAGCCACTGCCGAACGATGCAATCCTTCGGCAACGTGCAGATACAACATGGAAACCTTGAATTTAAAGATCACCGGTTTAACCGATGAAACCAGCGTCCGATCGTTGGCAAACGCCATTCAGGACTTGCCAAATATTGGCCACATCGAGATATCCCCGGAAACGGGAGAGACCACCATCGAACATGGTCGATTCATCAGTCCGGATGACATCCTGCAGGCGATTGTCGATGCCGGCTTTGAAGCAGAGTTCAGCTAGCGGTCTGCTTCGCAGATCACCAACCACAAGGCTTGCCTTTGTACCTGAAGCGCTGTTCCTCAATCTCGCGATAGCGAAAGCCGTTGCTCGTTGAATACGTGCCCCATCAATTCCCTGATCTTCAGGAAAATTGCCCGGCCACCCAGCCCGACGACCAGGCCCACTGGAAGTTGTAGCCGCCCAGCCAGCCTGTCACGTCGACGACTTCGCCGATGAAGTAGAGGCCGGGCGCCGCCTTGGCTTCCATGGTTTTTGACGAGAGCGCGTCGGTCGATACGCCACCAAGCGTGACTTCGGCTTTGGCGAAGCCGAGGGTGCCGGACGGCATGAGGGGCCAGGCGTTGAGTTGGCTGGCGATCAGGTCGAGGTCGCGTCGGCCGAGTTCGCTGATCGGGCGGGTCACGAACTTTTCGCCGCCAAGCAGCGCGCACCATTCGTGGGCGAAGCGCCGGGGCAGGCGTTCGGCGAGCAGGTTGGGCAGGTGTACGCGGCCTTGCCGGTGCGCTTCGAGCCATGTTCCTGCATCGGTACCCGGCAGCAGGTCGAGGGCGACGGGTTGCTTTTTGCCGCTGCGGTATTCCTGCATCTGCCAGTAGCTGGAGATTTGCAGGATGGCCGGGCCAGAGAGGCCGCGGTGGGTGATCAGCACGTTTTCGCGGAACTGAGCATCGTCAAACTGAGCGACGGCGTCGAGCGTTGATCCGGCCAGTGGCTTGATCGGTTCGAGCACATCGGGCGCCAGGGCGAGCGGAACGAGGGCCGGCCGGGGCGGGACGACGGAAATGCCGAACTGCTCGGCCAGTCGGTAGCCGAACGGGCTGGCGCCGATTTTCGGGATGGCCAGGCCGCCGGTGGCGACGACCAGGGACTGGCATGAAAATTGGCCTTTTTCCGTGTTGACCGCAAAACGCCTGTCGGCTTCGCCCGGCTGGCGTTCGATGTGCCGCACGGCACAAGGAAAAGCCCACTGGACGCCAACTTCCTCGCAGGCATCGCGGAGCATGTCGATGATGTCCTGGGCTGATTCGTCGCAGAAGAGCTGGCCGTGCTCGCGCTCGTGGTAAGGAATACGCCGCTTGTCCATCATCGCAATGAAATCGAACTGCGTGAAGCGGGCGAGAGCCGATCGGCAGAAGTGCGGGTTCTGCGAGAGGAAGTTGTCGGCGCTGACGGTGCGATTGGTGAAGTTGCAGCGCCCGCCACCCGAGACGCGGATGCGTTCGCCGAGCGTTTCGGCGTGATCGACGAGCAGCACGCGCCGGCCACGCGCCCCGGCCTGGGCCGCACACATCATGCCGGCCGCGCCGGCGCCGATGACGATGGTGTCGAAATGCATGGGGTCCGATCAGGGAAAAGGCTTGCGCCGAAACTGGGCGAATTTTATCACCGGGGGGGGGTCGTTGCCGTGCCAGCCTGAGTTCAGGCCGAATCACTGCCTGGAGATTGGGATGCGTTGTCAAAAATGCAACACCGACAAAGTCGGCGCTTCGTCAGCAGGACGATCAAAAATTTGGGAAAACTCTTTCCCGAAATACTGTTGCAAGAAAGCCGGGAAATGATGGCAGCTGAACCATTTCCGGCATTTTTCCGGCAAAAGTTGCCCGCTCGAAACCTGATTTTTTCGCAACAAATTTTAAACGTTTGTTTTTATCAAATTAACTAAGCACTTGATCTTGATCAACAAAATTTATTGCTGCGGCGCAACAATTTGCAATAATTATTGATACAATGATGCCGTTGTAAATACAAATTTCTCACTTAAGGAGCCACCGATGTCTATCAATACCGAACAATTCGCCGCCGCCAACAAAGCCGCCGTTGATTCCCTTCTGTCTGTCGCCAACACCGCCCTGGCTTCTGCTGAGCGCATCGCCAGCCTGAACCTGGAAACCGCCCGTTCCGTTCTGGAAGATTCCGTCTCCAACGCCAAGGCACTGATGGGCGCCAAGGATCCGCAGGAAGCCCTGAGCATCCAGGCTTCGCTGGCCCAGCCGAGCGTTGACAAGGCCGTCGCTTACTCCAAGTCGGTCTACGAAATCTCCGCTGAAACCCAAGAGCAACTGTCCAAGATGGTCGAAGCCCAGTTCGGCGACTTCCAGAAGAACATTGCCGCCATGCTCGAAAAGGCCGCCAAGTCTGCCCCGGCTGGTTCCGACGTTGCCGTTGCTGCCGTTCAGAGCGCCATCGCTGCTGCCAACTCTGCTTTCGACAACATGCGCAAGACCGCCAAGCAAGTGACCGAAATGGCCCAGTCCAACATGGCTGCCGCTACCAGCGCCACGACCAAGGCTGCCAAGAAGGCCACCAAGTAATTTTCAGCCTTCGCTGAACCCGAAAGGCCCGCATCGCTGCGGGCCTTTTCGTTGGGTCGGGCCTGACACTCAGGCGGCCAGCATGCGGCGCAGACCGCGCATCAATGTACCGATGGCCGGCAGTTTCATGTAGAGCTCTTCGGCCGCATCCCAGTAGTCGCGGTGGTAATTGACCTTGCCATCGGCATCGAATTTCAGATGCGAGACGCCGCGCATGAACTGCGCTTCGCCTTTCCCCCACAGCTTCACGCGGTAGTGGAATTCCCAGACCAGCATGGCACCGTTTTCATCGGCCACTCTTTCGGTGACGACGAAGCGCGGCTCGGCGACCTGCCCGAACATGTGGTTGAAGATGCGCTGGATGGCCGGCAGGCCGCGCACTTCGTTGAACGGGTCCTTGAAATAGGCGTTGTCGCTGTAAAACTCGGGAAAGCGGGCGACGCTGGCCGGGGCGAATTCGTTGTAGAAGACGATCAATTCGTCGAGGGTCACGTCAGCCTCCGGTGGAGCGGCTAATGAGCGGGAAATACCAGCGGTAGGGAAGCAGCGCAAAAAACTTCATGAGGCGGGTAAAGCGCTTGGGGAAATGGATTTCGAAATTGGCCGACTTGAAGCCGTCGACCGTGGCAATCGCCGCTTGTTCCGGCGTCTGCAGTGCTGGCATTTCGAAATCGTTTTTGGCGGTCAGTTGGGTCGAGACGAAACCCGGGTTGATGACCCAGACGCCAATACCTTTCGGCACCAGATCAATGTGCAGCACTTCGGCGAAGTGGATGAGCGCCGCTTTGCCCGGCCCGTAGGCCAGCGCCTTGGGCAAGCCGCGATAACCGGCAACGCTGGCAACGAAGGCGATGCCGCCTCCCGGTTTGAGATCGCCGAGGACAGTGGCGGTCAAGCGCATGGCGGCGTTGAAATTGACGGTGACAACCTTTTCGGCCACGGCCAGATCGAAGTTCTCGGCGCGCATCGGGACGTAGTCGCCGGCCAGGTAAATGACCAGATCGACGCCACCCCAGGTGGCCAGCAATTTTTCGCGGGCGGCGCCCAGGCTGGAAACGTCGGTCGCATCGCAGGGTATTAGCAGCGCATCGGTGATGCTCAGCGCAGCGAGTTTGTCGGCGCTACGGGCCGACAGTGCCACGCGAGCACCGCGTCCGGCCAATTCACGGGCGACAGCCGCACCGATGCCGCTGGAGGCGCCGACCAGCCAGACGCGCTTGCCGTTCCAGTCGGAGATTTTAGGGTTCATCGCTTCACGAAGGTCAGCGACACTTCGCCCAGGTTGAAGCCCCATTTCGACATGGTGGCGCGGTTCATCATCACTTTGTCGTCCATCAGGAACATCCAGTCGTCGAAATTGACGTTGTACACCTTGCCGTCGACCGGCAGGGCCAGCACGTAGCGCCAGCGCAGGGCGTTGCCGGCCACTTCGCCGATGGCCTCGCCGACCACGTCGTCAGCCCGGCCACGGAAGGTGCCGTCGGGCTGTTTGGTCAGCGTCCACACGCGGCGCGAGGTGGTGCCGTCCGACCACTTGAAATTCTCGTCGAGCACGCCGGTATCGCCGGTCCATTTGGCGTCTATGACGACGTGGAAGCGTTTTTGCACCTCGCCGGAACGCCCCTGGAAAATCCCCCAGGCGTCGAGCGTGCCGTTCAAATAGGTTTTCAGGTCGAGCGTCGGCTGCTCGGCCCGGTATTGTTCAACGCCGGTTGCGGCGCAGCCTGCCAGGCCCAGCGTGAAAGCGGCAGCGAGCAAGAGTTTCATGGTCAGATCTCCAGAGAATGGCGCCAGCGCCAGAGCAAGGCCGCCGCCAGCGCCTTGAAGGCGAGCGGCAACAGGGCGTAGGCGAAAGTCAGCGCAGGCAGCCCGGCGCTACCGCCCGGCACATAGCCGAGCGCACCAAGCAGAGGTAGTGAAAGCCCGGCGGCGAGCGCCAGGTTGAGTTTGGCCACGAAATTCCAGACGCCAAAACAGGCCCCCGCCTGCCCCTGGCGCTCGCCGAGATCGGCGGCGATGGCTGCCGGTAGCGCGAGGTCGGCGCCAAGCGCCAGCCCGGAGGCGATGCAGATGGCCGCAAAGGCCCAGACATCGCCCGCGCCGAGCAGGCTGGCACCGGCAAAGGCAACGATGGAAACGGCCATCGCCACCAGCCACGCAAAGACCCGCCCGCGCCGCGCGGAGAGCGCCACCCACAGCGGAAGCGAGGCGGCGCCGGCGACGAAATACAGCGCCAGCAACGGGCCGCTGGCCGATTCAGCCTGCAACACGTCGGCGACGAAAAAGAGAAACAGCGTGGCCGGCAGTGCTGCGGCGATGCCGTTGGCGACAAAGACCATGAGCAGCCGGCGGAAAGCGGTGTCGGCGAAGACGCGGCGCAGGCTGGGCAGGAGCGGCTGGCTGGCGGCGAGCACCGGCTGGCCGACGCCAACGCGGCTGAAAGTGGTGACGGCAGCGATCAACAACAGCGGCGGCAGGATCCAGCTCAGGCGGGCGATGCCGTCGTTCAGGCTGGCTGCCAGCACGGCGGGCAGCGCCGCAGCGAGAACGACGCCGAGCAGGCCGAAGCCTTCGCGGGCGGCGGTCAGTCGGGTTCTGACCGCAGAATCCGGCCCGACATCCGCCCCCCATGCCTGATAGGCCACGCTGGCGGCGGAGAATCCGAGGTAGGTCAGCGCCAAAGAACCAAGCAGCCACAGAGCAGCGTGTTCGGTGGGCGGGTTGAGCAGCGCCACGAAGCCGATGGCGAACGGCAGCAAGGCGATCGCCACCATGCGCGGCCGGGAAACGCGGTCGGCCAGCCAGCCTAGCCAAGGGTCGATGCCGGCGTCGAGCAGGCGGGCGCCGAGGAGGATGAAGCCGAGCAAGGCCAGCTCCATGCCGGCGGTCTCGGCGTAGAAACGCGGGACGTGGACGTAGATCGGGAGGGCGGCGAAGGCCAGGGGGAGGCCTAGCAGGCCGTAGCTCAGGATGCGGGGGGTGGTCATGGCGTTGGGACTCGTCATGCTTGCGGGGGTGCGCGATTCAAGCGCCGGTCGCGGTGGAGGCTTGGGGTTCCGCCTTGCGGGCGGGCGTACTTTCTTTTGCTTCGCCAAAAGAAAGTAGCCAAAGAAAAGGCGACCCCTGGATCGGTGCCGGCTACGCCGGTTCCCTGTGCTACTCGGTGCTGGCGGGGGCTGCGGAACTCGGGCTTCGCCCTCAGACAGTCCTCGCCCTTTTTCCGCCAGCCCCTGCGTTGCTCGGCACCTCTCAAGGGGCCCGGTGAAACGACCCGGAGTTGAGCTTGGTTGCCTGAATGACACGTTTTATTTTTGGTTGTTTTTCCCGGTTGACCGTGGAAATCCGTTTTTGATGGATTGCTGCTCGAGCCCGGACGCTTTTGGGGCCCCCGTGGAAGGCGCTGAGCAACGCAGGAAGGCCGGGGGCTTTCGGCTTGCCTTGTCTGAGCCGCAGGCGAGTTTTGGCAAGCCGCCCGGCCTGCCGAGTAGCGCAAGGAACCGGCAACGCCGGCGCCGCCCTCGGGGTCGCCTTTTCTTTGGCTACTTTCTTTTGGCGAAGCAAAAGAAAGTACGCCCGCCCGCAAGGCGGAACCCCCTGCCTGGCAACGGGAAAACGTCAGCAGCAAGCGGGCAGCAGAAAGCATCACAAACGCCTCAAAAGCGCCGCCCGCAGCCCCGGCGCACTGGTCTTCGCATCCAGCCAAATGCCAAAAAACCATTTTGCGAAATCGCCATCGGCAACCTCTCCGACCAAACGGCCGTTGAAATAAAACCGCGCCACCCCGGGCTCGTACTGGCCGATGATGAAATCGCCCTCCTTCACGTTCGGGAAGATCCGCGTCATCTGCTCGCCCCAGCGTTTCAGAGCCGCCTCGTCCGCCCCCAGCGCCCGCATTTCCTTGACGCTGGCGTCGGCAATGGCGGCGCCAGCGAGCGTCCGCTTGTAATCGAGGCGCAGGGCGAGCGGTGGGCGTTGCGGATCGTCTCCTGCCCACAGTGTGGCTTCATAAACGAGAAAACCATAACGGCGAAACTCGCCATTGCCCCAGCGTTTGAGGCCAGCCGTCGGGTCGGTGTTGGCGAAGGCAGCGAACGGGGCCGCGGCCAACGCCAACACGAGCCGACGGCGACCACCGGAGGCCGGTTCGTTTTTGGCTGTTTTTTCCGGTTGACCGTGGAACTCGCTGTCGCGAACGCCAGGCGCCACCAGATCAACGATGCGTGAGTTCAAATTGGACGACATCGATATTCCCGGCCAAAAAGCCGGCCTCGCAGTAGCAAAGGTACATGCGCCAGAGTCGGCGGAAAGGCTCGTCGAAACCGAGCTTCTGGATTTCGGGCCAGTTGGCTTCGAAGGCATGGCGCCATTCGGCAAGGGTTTTGGCGTAGTCGAGGCCGAAGGCGTATTCGTTGCGGACGATCAGCCCCTGTTTGGCGGCGGCCGCGCGGAAGACGGCGCGCGAAGGCAGCATGCCGCCGGGGAAGATGTATTGCTGGATGAAATCGGTGCTCCGCCGGTATTCCGGGAAGATGTCGTCGCGGATGGTGATGCTCTGGACGACCGCCCTGCCCTCGCGCTTGAGCGCTTTGGCGAGCGTCTTGAAGTAGGTCGGCCACCAGCGTTCGCCGACGGCTTCAAACATTTCGATGGAAACGACGTGGTCGAATTGCTCGTTCAGATCGCGGTAGTCCTGCAGGCGCAGGTCGGCCGCGGGTACGCGTTTTTGCGCCCATTCAAGTTGTGCCGGCGACAGGGTCAGGCCGGTGGTGCGCAAGCCATCCTGCACGGCCATCTCGGCAAAGCCGCCCCAGCCGCAGCCGATTTCCAGCACGTTCTGGCCGGGTGCCGCGTTCAGGCAATTCAGGATACGGCGGTATTTGGCGTGCTGCGCCGCTTCGAGCGAGCCGTCGTCGGCGTCGCGATAGACGGCCGACGAGTAGCTCATGCTCGGGTCGAGCCAGAGCTTGTAGAAATCGTTGCCCAGGTCGTAGTGGGCCATGATGTTGCGCTTGCTGCCACTGCGGCTGTTGGCGTTGAGCCAGTGGCGGACGCGGGCAGCGATCAGGCTGCGCCAGGAGCCATAGACGGCGCGCTTCAGCTGTTCGCGATTGGCCGCCAGCAGTGTCATCAGGCCGGTGATGTCCGGCGAGTCCCAGTGCCCGTCCAGGTAGGCTTCAGTCAGGCCGATGTCGCCCTTGGCCAGCACCTGCCCGAACATGGCTTCGTCGTGCACCTGCAGCGTCACGCCGTGATCGCCTTGGCCAAACAGGTGACTATCGCCGCCTGGCAGGCGGATTTCCAAAAGTCCGCCCTGCAACTTTTCAAGCAACTTGAAAACCAGTCGCGTGTCGCGGGCAAGATTTCGGGTAGCACACAGCGTCATTGTGTTCATTTGGTTGATTCCCGGAGGGGTTGAGAGACGTGGGCGCCCCGGAAGGGCACCCCTTTCAGCCAGAGTTTCAAGGCTTGCCAATGGATGCGGAACATCACACCGGCGGTAAGGAAAGGCATTTTCATGAAGGCACCAAGCAGCGCAGCGGTCGACCAGGCGCGCGGTTTGCCTGAGATGGACGTGAGCAGCAGTTCGCCCTCGGCATCGTCGTAGTCGATACGGGCCAGCGGTACCGGGCGATCCAGATGGAAGCGGAAGCGGTAACCTCCGTCAATTTCGTTGAACGGTGAGACGTGGAATTCCTTGACCGCGCGCAGCTCTTCAGCGTTTTGCAAAGGCGTGCCATCGGCGTGGTGCAGCAAGTAACTGTGCCGACCGCCAAAGGTGTTATTGACCTCAGCGAGCACGGCAATCAGTGCGCCATCGGTGTTGTGGCAGAACCAGAAGCTGACAGGATTGAAGACAAAGCCCATCACGCGCGGAAAACACTGCAGGGTAATCTCGCCATCGTCTGCCAGGCCATGCTGGCGCAACTGCGCCTGTATCCACGGCAACAAGGGGCTGCCGTCGCGGGCGCCGTGGTCCTTGGTGCGGAAACTGAGCAGGTTGCTGCGGTCAACCGAAAAAATAAGGCAATTTGCCAAGGCCGGATTGTGCACCGGCAACTGAATGTAAAAAACCGGATAGACGAAAGCATTGACCACTGGCCGAAGCCTGCGATGCATCACGTTGCCGAGGAAAATGCGGGGCTGGTTCATGGCCGTCTCAGGCGGTTTCCATCGACCGAAGGGCAACAACGACTTCGTCCTGCCAAGGCGCCTTGATACCCATGCCATTCACCACGCGCAACGCCGATTTCAAGCCGTCCTCATGAAAGCCGTAGCTGCCCCAGGCGCCGGCGAACCAGAGGCCATTTTCGCCCTGCACCGAAGCAAGGCGCTGTTGGGCCGCAATGGCCGGGCCGTCGAAAATGGGGTGGGCGTAGTCGAATTCGGCAATGACTTTGGCCGGATCAGGCTCGCGCGCCGGATTCAGCGTGACGACAACCGGCGTCTTGAAGGGCAGCGGCTGCAGCTTGTTGATCAGATAGGAAACACCGACCGGATGCTCATTGGCCTTCGTTCCCGGCTCGCCGCTACCGGCAAAATAGTTCCACGCCGACCACAGTTTTTCATCCCGTGGCAGCAAGGCGCGGTCGGTGTGCAACACGGCGCGATTAGGCTGATAGCGGATGGCGGATAACACCTCGTGCTGGGCGGTGCTGGCGGTAAAGCCAAGAATGGCCTTAGTCTGATCGCTGTGACATGCCATGACCACCCGATCAAAATGGTCGCTGCCGCGGGCATGGGTGACGCACAAGCCGGTAGCGTCGCGCGTTACGGCGGTGACCGGGCAAGCCAGGCGGATGTCGTCGAGCCGCGCGGCAATTTTCTGGACATACTGGCGCCCGCCGCCCTTCACGGTTCGCCACAACGGCCGGTCGAAAACCTGCAACAAGCCGTGGTTTTGACAGAAGCGAATGAAGGTGGCGAGCGGCATGTCGAGCATCTGACTGGTCGGGCACGACCAGATGGCGGCAGCCATTGGCAACAGGTACCAGTCGGCAAAGGCGCTGGAATAGCGGCCCTCGGTCAGAAAATCGCGCAGGCTGCGCTTGTTGTCCGGGTGCGTCGCCAACCAGGCCATGCTTTCCCGGTTAAAACGCAAAATATCGGAGAGCATGGTCCAGAATTGCCGACGAATCAGGTTTCGCTTCTGGCCAAACACCGTCGCCAGGCTGCTGCCAGCCCATTCGATATCAGGATTTTCCAGGCTGACAGCGAATGACATCTCCGTTTCGACGCTCTCCACGCCAAGCAATTCGAACATCGCAATCAAATTCGGGTACGTCTTTTCGTTAAAGACCAGAAAACCCGTGTCAACCGGATGCGTCTTGCCCTCAAGTGTCACATCAACCGTATTCGTGTGGCCGCCCAGATAGGCGCCCGCTTCGTACAGCGTGACATCGTGATCGCGACTCAAGAGCCAGGCACTGGCCAGCCCGGAAATACCGGCGCCGACGACGGCGATGCGTTGCTTCATAAGCATGGTGCGCTCCTATTTACCGATGAATTCGTCGATTTTGGCGAGCAATTCCTTGTCATCCGGCTTGGTAAAGCTGCCGAAGGCCAACACTTTTTTGCCGTCACGACTGATCAGGTATTTGTGAAAATTCCACTTCGGGCGGCTGTCGGTGATCTCGGCCAGCTTGAGGTAGAACGAGTTGGCGCTCTTGCCCTTGACCACGGTTTTGCTGACCATGGGGAACTCCACGCCGTAAGTCAGGCGACAGAAGTCCGCAATTTCCTTGTCGCTACCCGGCTCCTGCTCGCCAAAATCGTTGGACGGGAAGCCAATGACAACCAGCCCCTTGTCCTTCAAACCGGCATAAATCTTCTCCAGCCCGTCGTACTGGGAGGTAAAGCCGCAATAACTGGCCGTATTCACCACGAGCAGCACCTTGCCCGCGTACTGGCAGAGCGGCATAGGCTTGCCATCCTGCAGCCGGGTGAATTCGTGATTCAGCAATGCCGGACAGTCAGCTGCATGGGCAGCCACTGGCAATGTACCGGCGACTATTGATCCGGCCAGCTGAAGTTTGAATTTTCAAGCGGCATATTTGACACGCGGATCTTGGAAGAAGCTCTTGACCCGCTCGGGTGATTGTTCGAGTTTGACCATGTGTTCGGTAGCAGCGAGTTTCAGTTTTGCCTTGGTGCGCACCGGCACCTTGGTGCCGATAGCATGCTTCAGGTCGGCATTGAGGCGTTCTTCTGGATTTAGCTCTGGGCTATAGCTGGGCAGATAGAACAGTTCGATCTTGTCCTGACGTTCAGCGGCCCATGCCTTGACCGGTTTGCTGTGATGGACCCGCAAATTGTCGAGAATCAAGAACACCTTCTTGCCGGCATCCTTGATCAGCGCGTCAAGGAATTCGATCAGCTTGTCGGAGTTGAACGCCTCGTCAATGATCATCCAGCGTGTCTTGCCCTGATTCGTCACCGTGGCAATCATCGACAACTTCTGCCGCGTCCCACCTACCGTGTAGGTGACCGGCGTCTTGCCAGCCGGTGCGTAGCAACGACCGCGCACATCGGTATTGACCAAGGCGGTCTCATCGCCCCAGTGAATCTCGCCGCCTTCCGCCTTGGCACGCTTCTCAATTTCCGGGTATTGCTCATCGAGCCAGGCTTGCACGGCTTCCGGTCGTTGCTCATAGGCTTTCTTGATCGGCTTCTGGGGGGTGAACCCCCAGCGGGATAGATAGTTGCCAACACCGCGTACCGATAGCTTGATGCCGTATTCACGTTCGATCAGTTGCATTACAGCCGCCCGGTTCCACAGCGCAAATTCCATCTTCAGTTGCTCTGGGCGCTTATCGCAAATGATCTTGCGGATTGCCTGCTCTTGTTCTTCGGTCAATGTCCGCCCTTGACCGGCACGCTTACCACGCGTGGCTGGTCTGATGGCAGCAAGGCCACCTTCTTCGTAGCGATCAATAGCTGCACGAACTGTCGGATAAGAAAGCCCGCAGAGCTCAACGATTTGCATCACGCCGTAGCCTTTGCGATGCAACCGCACGACTTGCTTCCGCCGCTCGTGCAGTTGCTCCAGTGTCGAATATCTTGCGTCGTCTTTTTCCATCTGCTCAACATGGGGACCGATCCAAATATTTCAAGTATATTCGTGCCGGGTCAATAGTAACCCGATGATGCTGAAACAGCGCTTGAGAACCAGGTTCATTTCAAACTCCTCTGTTATTTGTCCTAGACAAAATTGACGCTTATCCGTAAGATAGCGATCAAAAGTTCACCTGTCAACAGTTTGTCTAACATTTGTTCAGGACAAATCATGAATACTCCGAGTTTCAATATCGCCGCCGTTGAACGGGATACCGGCCTCTCCAAAGACGTCCTTCGCGTCTGGGAACGCCGCTACGGCTTCCCCGTCCCTGATCGCGACAACAACGGGGAACGCTGCTACCCAGCCGAGCAGGTTGATCGCCTGCGCCTGATAAAACGCTTGATGGATCTGGGCCACCGGCCGGGAAAGCTGATTGCAACGCCCCTCGATGAATTGAGCGAATTGGCGCCACGCCGTTCAAAGGCGCCCGCTTTGGCTGTGCCGGCCAGTCACGAAGGGTTAGACGAATTGCTCACCCTGATCAAGCAACACGATGCGGCGTCTTACCAGCAAGCCATGCAGCAGCGCCTGGCGCGCCAAGGACTGCAAGCTTTTGTCCAGGACACGGTCGCGCCATTGACCGGCAAAGTTGGTGAGTACTGGGAGGATGGCCGCTTTGAAGTATTCGAAGAACACCTGTTCACTGAACTGACCAATCGCCTGCTGCGTCAAGCCATTTCCACACTGCCGGGCGGTACGCGCGGCCCCCGCGTGCTGCTGACCAGCGTTCCCGACGAAGTACACTTTCTCGGCCTGCTGATGGTGGAATCCCTGTTCACCCTGGAGGGCGCCGAGTGCATTGCGCTTGGCACGCAAATGCCATTGCTGGAAATCGGCCGGGCGGCCGAGGCGCATCAGGCCGACATCGTCGCCCTCTCCTTCTCCGGCGCCTTCCCGCAACGCCAGATTCCCGGCCTGCTCCAGCATTTACGGCTGGTATTGCCCAAGGAAGCAGCGCTCTGGGCTGGCGGAAGCGGCGTTGCCCGTATCGCAAAAATAGACGGCGTGGGATTGTTCAATACGCTGGACGATGCCCTTGCCGCGCTGGCGATGTGGCGTACTCAGCACGACTGAACGCAGCGCCCGGAAAGCACTTCGGCGCCAGGGTGATTCAGGCGCCGAAGCATGAAAACGTGGGCGAAACCGGGAAGACCCGGTGCCGAAAGGCTAGGCGGCTTGGTCCATCGGCATGAGGAAATCCTTGCTGATCCCGTTCCCGAGCAGATAAATGCGATCCATGAAGTCGGTCAGCCACTCGTGCAGGCCGTGCTCCAGAATATCCTCGATACGCCCGTAACGAAGCTGGGCGTTCAACATGCCGCCTTGGCGCTGTGTTTCACCAGAATTGCTGTTGGCGATGAGATCCAGAATCTTGGCGACGCTGTTCAGACAAAAATGCAGCGAGCGCGGCATGTCCCGGTTGAAAATCAACAACTCAGCCACCCGCTCCGGGGTGATTACGTCGCGGTAAACCTTGCGATAAACCTCGAAGGCAGAAACTGAACGGAGCAGCGCACCCCATTCGTAAAAATCGGTTGCGCCTTCGTCACCGTTCGGACGCAGCACGTGATATTTGACGTCGAGAATACGTGCCGTGTTGTCGGCCCGTTCTAGTAGCGTACCCAGGCGAATGAACTGATAGGCGTCATCCTGCAGCAAGGTGCCCAGTGTGGTGCCGCGAGTTAACGAGGAGCGCATTTTGACCCACTCGAAATACTCGCCTATGCCCGCATTGAAAAGCTGATCAAAGCTCTTTTCACGGGCCTCCAGCCAAGTGCAATTCAGCGTTTCCCACATTTCTGTGGTCAGCGTGCCGCGCACGGCGTGGGCATTTTCACGGGCAAGACGCAAGCAGCTATGGATTGACGCAAAATTATCCGAGTCACTGACCATGAATTTCAGGACATTTTCCCCGTTGACCGTGGAATACTTGGCCGCAAAGGATTCTTCCAGACTGTTCAGGGCAATGATGGCGGCCCAGCTCTGATTGATGGCGTCCAGCGATTGTGGCACCAGCGACATTTGCCAAGTGACGTCCAGCAAGCGGGCAAGGTTCTCGGCACGCTCAATGTAGCGAGACATCCAGAACAGGTGATCGGCAGTTCGACTCAACATGGCTTAATCCTCCAGAACCCAGGTATCTTTGGTACCGCCGCCCTGCGACGAATTGACGACGAGCGACCCCTTGGTCAGCGCAACACGGGTCAGGCCACCCGGCACCATGTCCACACAATCACCCGATGACAGCACAAAGGGCCGCAAGTCGAGGTGACGCGGTGCAATGCCTTCCTCGACAAAGGTTGGGCAGTTGGACAAGGCCAGCGTCGGTTGGGCGATGTAGCCATCGGGTTTGGCGATCAGCAACTGACGGAAATGTTCGATCTGCTCCTTGGTCGAGGCCGGCCCGACCAGCATGCCGTAACCGCCGGCGCCATGGACTTCCTTGACGACCAGCTTAGCCAGGTTGTCGAGCACATACTTGAGATCGTCCGGTTTGCGGCACATGTAGGTCGGCACGTTGTTCAGCGTCGGCTCCTCGCCGAGGTAGAAACGGATCATGTCCGGCACGTAGGGGTAGATCGACTTGTCGTCGGCAACACCGGTGCCGATGGCGTTGGACAGCGTGACATTGCCTGCCTGATAGGCCTTGAGGATGCCTGGTACGCCGAGCGACGAATCGGCGCGAAAAGCCAGAGGATCCATGTAGTCGTCATCGAGGCGGCGATAAATGACATCGACACGGCGCGGCCCCTGCGTCGTACGCATGTAGACCACTTCGTCCTTGACGAAGAGATCACGCCCTTCGACCAGTTCAACGCCCATCTGCTGGGCGAGGAAGGTATGTTCGAAATAAGCGCTGTTGTAAGCCCCAGGGGTCAGCACCACCACGGTCGGATCCGAAACACCCTTGGGCGCCACCGCCCGCAACTTTTCCAGCAGCATGTCCGGGTAATGCTGAACCGGCGCCACCTTGTGCCGGGCAAACAACTCCGGAAACAGCCGCATCATCATCTTGCGGTCTTCCAGCATGTACGACACGCCGGACGGTACCCGCAGATTGTCTTCGAGCACATAGAACTCACCCTCACCAGCGCGGACGATATCGACGCCGGCAATGTGCGCATAGACCTGCCCCGGCAGATCCACCCCCATCATCTCGGGTCGGAACTGGGCATTGTTGATTATCTGCTCAGCCGGAATCTTGCCAGCCTTGAGGATTTCCTGGTCGTGATAGACGTCATGCAAAAACATGTTCAGTGCCTTCACGCGCTGCCGCAGGCCTGAGCGCAGCGATTTCCACTCGGTCGATGGAATGATCCGCGGGATGACATCGAATGGAATCAGGCGCTCCTTGCCAGCCTCCTCACCGTACACCGCGAAGGTGATGCCAACCCGGTGAAAAGCCAGATCGGCCTCGGCCCGCTTGCGGGCAATACGCTCGTGTGGAGTTTCCTTGAGCCAGTTTTCGTAACCCTTGTAATGCGCACGAACGCCGCCATTGGCGTCAAACATCTCGTTATAGAAGTCCATTTTTCCACTCGTCGCTATTTATGCTCTCGTACAGGTTTCAGCAGATTCCATGCCAACCGCAAACCAGCCTTAAATCATGCGCCTGAGCACAGTTTCAAGCAATTGACGCACCGCAAAGGTGCAGCAAATTTTCAAGTTGGTGCAAATAAAAAAGCCCGCCGGATCGCTCCGGCGGGCTTTCAATACCAGCAGTTCGAATTGTTTAGGCGCGTTCGAACACAACCGCAATACCCTGGCCGCCACCGATACACATGGTGACCAGCGCGTACTTGCCACCGGTGCGCTCCAGCTCATACAGCGCCTTGGTAGCGATAAAGGCACCGGAACAACCGACCGGGTGGCCGAGGGCGATAGCGCCGCCGTTCGGGTTGGTCTTGGCCGGATCGAGACCAAGCACCTTGGAAACAGTCAGCGCCTGGGCGGCGAAAGCTTCGTTGGATTCGATAACATCCATCTGATCCAGCGTCAGGCCAGCCTTCTTCAGGGCCAGCTTGGATGCCGGGATCGGGCCTTCGCCCATGACATCATTCGGCACGCCGGCAACGGCGTAACCGGCGATACGGGCCATGGCCTTATGACCGGCCTTGGCAGCGACATCAGCGGCAGCCAGCACGAAGAAGGCTGCGCCGTCGTTGATGCCGGAGGCGTTACCGGCGGTGACGGTACCGTCCTTCTTGAAGGCCGGCTTCATCTTGGCCAGGGATTCCAGCGTCGTGTTGGACTTGACGTGCTCGTCGGTGTCGAACACGACTTCGCCCTTGCGGGTTTGCTTGACGATCGGAACGATCTGCGACTTGAAGTAACCGGCAGCAATGGCGGCCGTGGCACGACGCTGTGATTCGACAGCAAATGCATCCTGCTGCTCACGGGTAAAGCCATGCTTGGCGGCCAGGTTTTCTGCCGTGATGCCCATGTGGCCAACGCCAAACGGGTCGGTCAGTACCGCAACCATGCTGTCGATTGCCTTGGTGTCGCCCATACGTGCGCCGGAACGCAGCGCCGGCAGCATGTAGGTGCCCTTGGACATCACTTCAACGCCACCGCCGATACCGTAATCGGCATCGCTCAGCATAATATTCTGGGCGGTGGTGACGATAGCCTGGAGACCGGAGGAGCACAGACGGCTGACCTGCATGGCGATCGACTCCATCGGCAGACCAGCCTGGATGGAGGCAACGCGCGAGACGTAGGCATAACGGGCATCAGTCGGAATGCAGTTACCGACCGTGACGTAGTTGATTGCCTGCGGATCAACACCAGAGCGGGCAATTGATTCCTTCATGACGATACCTGCCAACTCGCTGGCTTCAAAATCAGCCAGGGAACCACCGAAAGCACCAATACCGGAACGAACTGCGCTTAGAACGACGACATCTCTGCTCATGTAAATCTCCTGTATGAATTATTCAGCCCGCCAACGTGGCAAGACCTAGCAAAAACAGCAACAACATCCACAACACAGTAGCTCGCCAAACAAGACCGACGGCACTCTGCATGAAATCAATATCGGCGGGATCACCCAGGCCCAATTCTGCCCGATCCGCCACTTCGACACCATCAACTACGGGCCGCCCCAGCTGCACGCCCAAGGCACCGGCACCGGCAGCCAGAACAATCCCGAGGTCTCGATCGGGCCATTGGGCCGGCTGGGTTCGCCAGCAATAGACCGCGTCTTCAAAATCACCAACGATGGCGAAGGCCGCCGCGGTTGCACGTGATGGCAACCAATCGATAATACCGAAAACAAGCCGTGAGAATGTAGAAAAATCAGTCTGCCGAACCGCACTTTCCGCATTCCAGCGCGCGCGCACAATGGCCGAAAGTCGATACAGCAAAGCGCCGCAAGGGCCGGGTAGCAGGACGAACCAAAGCACGACGGCAAAGACATGGCGATGCGAAGCCGCCAGCGCACCTTCGATGGAAAGCCGGGCGATATCTTCAGAACTCAGGCCGTAGGTTGAAATGCCTTGCCATTCGCCGAGCAGCTGGCGCGCCCGCTCCAGATCGCCCATGCGCAAGGCGAGTTGAATTTCGGTGTAATGATGGCTGAACTGGCGGAAGCCCATGGTCAGGTACAGCACGCCCACGTTGAGCAACCAGCCAAAAAGCGGGTTCAGGGAATAGAGCAGGCCGTAGGCAATGGCGACGGCCAGTACAGGAAGCAGGACGGCGATGCACCAGGCCAGTACGCCGTGCCGATAGGCCCCAGCATTGAAGCGGGACTCGATCATATCCGCCCACGCACCCAGTGGTTCGGCGACGATGCGACGGTAATCCAGTGGTTGCAGTTGCTCGAGGAGGAAAACTGCGATGAGCGAAAGAAGACTCATGGGGGGCCGATGGTTGCCGTATTCGGCTTATTTTCGTGTATCAAAACGCCACCATACCACAAGCTCAAGCGCCTTGGAGCAGCCCGAGACGCTCAGTCAGCGAACGAATCATGCCGGCCGTGGCGCCCCAGATAAAATATTCGCCGTAGGGCATGGCGAAGTAGTTGCGAAGCGCGCCACGGTAATGCATCGAATGGCGTTGATGATTGGCCGGATCAAGCAAAAATGAGAGTGGGACTTCAAACACCTCAGCTACTTCAAAAGGATCTGCCTGCAGTTCGAACGGCGGCCGTACCAGGGCCACTACCGGGGTAACGCGAAAACCGGTTCCGGTTCGGTATTCGGGCAGGTATCCAATTATTTCAATTCGCTCGCGAAGCAGCCCGATCTCTTCTTCAGTTTCCCGCAGGGCGGTGTGCGAGGGAGAAATGTCTTCCACTTCAACTCGCCCACCGGGAAAACTGATCTGCCCGGCATGGTCACGCAGATGTGCGGTACGCTGGGTCAGCAAGACCGTCTGACTGCCATCGCGAAGCACAATGGGAAATAGCACGGCCGCTGGGGTCAGCGGCAGTTCAGCCCCCCCCTCTTCCTGAACAAAATGCTCCGACTGCGGCTCAGGCAAGAGGCTGGCCCGCAGACGCTCCAGATCAAAGCTCATGCTGCGGCTGAGTCTTCCTCGATTTCGGCGTTGACCGCAGCCAGCGCGTCCTGGAGCGTTTCTTCGGGCAAGTCATTGATGGTTGTAGCCACCAGATCGGCCGATTCGATCGCGCCGACAGGGAGGCGCTTGCTATCCATATTCGCAATCAGCACAGCTGAAGCACCCGCCACGCGCAACAGCGCCTGACGCTCGCCCATCAACATTTCCAACTCTTCACGCAACAGCGCAATTTCTTGATCTTTTTGTGGCATCTCTCTCTCCTAGAATCTTTTTTTCAATGTCATGGTACTGCCATCACGTTGCATTTCCATGCGGTTCAGAAAACTCATGCCGAGCAGCGCAATAGGCATTTCATTCTGGTGTATCAGCGCATCAATATTGTGCAGCGTTACGTCGCCGATCCGCACGGTATCTACTTGCACCTTGCTGACCACGACCTGGCCATTGGCCGTATTGCTCAGAGCCTTCTGTCCGCGGTTGAAATCGAGACCGATCCGCCGGGCGTCGGTCGCCCCCAGCGAAATCATCGTCGCCCCGGTATCAACCAGGAAACGTACCGACGTTCCATTGATCGTGCCCGTCGTATAAAAATGTCCCTGCACATCGGCAGTCATCGTGATTTTGCCTGAGCCGTCGCCGCTGCCTGCACCAACGGCATGTTGCCCGACACGCAAGGGGCGCTTCTTGCCACCAATTTCAATGGTCACCAGCTCGCCTTGAATGGCCAGCACCTTGACGCCATCGAGCGCCTGTCCGATCGGCACCGCCTGCGGCTCGCCGCCATTGATCATCAACATGGCCTTACTGCCCATGACACCCGCCAACCCGACATCCTGCGCCAAAACTGTCAGCGGGACGAAAAGCAACAACGCTCCCAGCCAAGTACAATGACGGTTCAATTTCCTGGATAACTTTAACGCCATGCAACCGGTCGCCATTTTTCGCCACTCCCCCACTGAAGGCCCAGGCTATTTTGCCATATTCCTTGAGCAGCAAGGCATTCCATGGGAATTGATTGCCATTGACGAGGGCGCTGCCGTTCCTGCGACAGTAGACGGTTATTCCGGGCTCTGCTTCATGGGCGGGCCAATGAGCGTCAATGACCCACTACCCTGGATAGAATCCGTCTGCACCCTGATTCGCGATGCTGTCGCCAAGAATGTGCCGGTCATCGGCCATTGCCTTGGCGGCCAGCTCATGAGCAAGGCGCTTGGCGGGCAAATCACCAAAAATCCGGTCAAGGAAATTGGCTGGGGAGAAGCTGCTGGCGAAGACAACGCGGTCGCCCGCAGTTGGCTAGGCGCCTATTCCGGTCAGGCGGGCACCGTTTTCCAGTGGCATGGCGAGACTTTCAGCACACCACCTGGCGCCACACGGCTATTTGCCAATGACTATTGCGCCAACCAGATGTTCGCGCTTGGCCCACATCTTGGCATGCAATGCCACGTCGAAATGACACCGGAAATGATCGCGACCTGGTGCGGCCAGTGGGCCGATGAAGCCATTGCGGTGGCCGCTCACCCCTGCGTGCAAATGCCCGAGCAAATGCTGGCGGACATTGCCGGAAAACTTCCGGTCATGCGCCAACTATCCGAACAACTTTACTCGGTCTGGATCAAGGGACTGACACGCTGAGACGCGCACTCAAATGAAAAACGGGCTGTCTTCACAGCCCGTTTTTCATTTCTATCCGATTTTTCCGGTTGACCGTGGGAAGTCGATCAATCCCGGAAATTGCCGTACTTGATCGGAAAATCAGTGACCGACTTGGTGATCAGCGCAATGCACGCCTGCAGGTCATCCCGCTTGGCGCCTGTGATGCGCACGGTTTCGCCCTGAATCGCAGCCTGCACCTTGAGCTTGCCATCCTTGACCAGCTTGACGATCTTCTTCGCGAGATCGCTGTCTATCCCGTCCTTGATCTTCATTTCCTGCTTTACCTTATTGCCGGAAACGCTAACGATCTTCTGGTGATCCAGACGCTTGACGCTCTCCTTCTCCTTCTTTTCCATGGCCGGGAAAAGCAGGTCCTTGATCTGATCAAGCTGGAAGTCGGAGTCACCCCACATCGTGATGACCTTGTCCTTCTCGTTCAGCTCGACCTTGGCAGTTGTGCCCTTGAAATCGTAGCGATTGTCGATCTGGCGTGAGGTGACATCGATGGCGTTCTTCAACGCCACCATGTCCGCTTCGGAGGTGAAGTCAAAGCTCGGCATGGTGATTACCCAAAGTGACAAACGTAGTGATACGACTCGCCATCAGCGACTGAAATCTCGAAGCTGGAATCGCCCGGCACGTTGAATGACTGACCTTCGCCCCAGGTCGTCCATTGAGTTTCGCCCTTGAGCTTGACGCGGCACGAACCGCCAACGCCTTCCATGATTTCCGGCGCGCCGGTATTGAAAGTCAGACTGGAAGGCAGGATCACGCCAACCGTCTTCTTCGTGCCATCAGCCAGCACCACGGTGTGGCTGACGCACTTGCCGTCAAAATAAACATTGGCCTTCTTGACCACGGAAACATTGTCGTATTGCGACATTTACATACCCCAGAATTTTTGAATGACCGATTTGGCGATAAATCCGACCATGCCGAAAGCCAGCACGAAGAAAAGCACAAAGGTACCTGTCTTGCCTGCCTTGGACTTCCAGGCGATTTCGCCAATGATAAACAGCATGAAAAGAATGAAGGCACCGACACCCCAAGTCGAGAAGAAATCTGCGATCTGTTCTTCGTTGAGTCCGAATACGGTGCCCTCCATCGCTTAGCCCTTCTTCTTGGCCGCCGGCTTTTTGCCCGGCGCTTTGACGACCTTGGCTACAACGGCCTTCGCAGCAACCGGCTTAACCAACTGTTTTGTGGCAGCCTTGACCACTGGCTTGGCTACTGCCTTCTTGGCAACCGGTTTCGCAACCGGTTTGACGGCAACTTTAGCTGCCGGCTTAGCAACAGCCTTCGCGACAACCTTGGCAACAGGCTTTGCCACACCAACCTTCTTGGCCGCCGCCCTTTTCACCGGCTTGGCATCCTTCTTCGCCGCAAGGTTGGCTGCAATGCGCATGCGCAAGGCGTTGAGTTTGATGAATCCGCCCGCATCACGCTGGTCGTAGGCACCGGCATCGTCCTCGAAGGTTGCAATAGTCGAGTCGAACAGCGAATCGGTCTTGGAATCGCGGCCGACAACAATCACGTTACCCTTGTAGAGTTTGAGGCGAACAGTGCCGTTGACCGTGCCTTGCGTATGGTCGATCAAGACCTGCAGCGCCTTGCGCTCCGGGCTCCACCAGTAGCCGTTGTACACCAGGCTGGCGTAGCGCGGCATGAGGTCGTCCTTGAGGTGGGCGACTTCGCGGTCGAGCGTGACTGACTCTATGGCGCGGTGGGCACGCAGCAGGATCGTTCCGCCCGGGGTTTCATAGCAGCCGCGCGACTTCATGCCGACGTAACGGTTTTCGACCAGATCCAGACGGCCGATGCCGTGCTTGCCGCCGATTTCATTCAGTGTGCCGAGCACTTCATGGGCTTTCATCTTCTTGCCGTTGATGGCGACCACATCGCCCTTGGCAAATTCGAGGTCGAGGTACTCGGCCTTGTTCGGCGCCTTTTCCGGCGAAACCGTCCACCGCCACATCGACTCCTCGGCTTCCGCTGCGGGATCTTCGAGGTGACGACCTTCGTAGGAAATGTGCAGCAGGTTGGCGTCCATCGAATACGGGGAACCACCCTTCTTGTGCTTCATGTCGATCTCGATGCCATGCGTCTCGGCATAGGCCATCAGCTTCTCGCGCGACATCAGATCCCACTCGCGCCACGGGGCGATGACCTTGATGCCCGGCTTCAGCGCGTAAGCACCCAGCTCGAAACGCACCTGGTCGTTGCCCTTGCCAGTTGCACCGTGACAGATGGCGTCGGCACCGGTTTCATTGACGATCTCGATCAGGCGCTTGGCGATCAGCGGACGGGCGATGGACGTACCGAGCAGGTACTCGCCTTCATAAACGGTATTGGCGCGGAACATCGGGAAGACGAAGTCACGGACAAACTCCTCGCGCACGTCGTCGATGTAAATGTTTTTCGGCTTGATGCCGGCCTTCAGCGCCTTGGCACGTGCCGGCTCAAGCTCCTCACCCTGACCAAGGTCGGCCGTAAAGGTGACAACTTCGCACTTGTAAACATCCTGCAGCCACTTGAGGATGACCGAGGTATCCAGACCGCCCGAATAGGCCAGCACAACCTTCTTGATGTCGCTCATTTCCGTTCCCTTGTTTCGTTTAACCGTGTCACTCAGCCTTGAAGTCGGCCCAGCAGCAAATATTCCATCAACGCTTTCTGGACGTGTAACCGATTCTCGGCCTCTTCCCAGACCACCGATTGCGGCCCGTCGATTACTTCGGCCGTCACTTCCTCGCCGCGATGCGCCGGCAGGCAGTGCATAAACAAGGCCTGCGCATCCGCTACGCGCATCATGTCGCCATCGACACACCAGTCGGCAAAAGCCTTGATCCGCTCCTCGTTCTCAGCCTCGAAGCCCATTGATGTCCACACGTCAGTGGTCACCAGGTCTGCACCACGGCAGGCATCCATAGGATCAGCAAAGACCTTGAACCGAGCGGGATCAATCTTGCCGACCAGCGCCGTCTGAATCTCGTATCCAGGCGGGGTCGAGACGTGAACTTTGAAATCGAGAACCTCGGCCGCTTGCAACCAGGTGTTGCACATATTATTGGCATCACCGACCCAGGCGACGGTTTTGCCCTGAATGCAGCCACGGTGCTCGATATAGGTGTAAATATCCGCGAGAATCTGGCACGGGTGATATTCGTTGGTCAGTCCATTGATCACCGGCACCCGCGAATTGGCAGCAAAACGCTCGATGATTTCCTGCTCAAAAGTGCGAATCATCACGATGTCGCTCATCCGGGAAATCACCTGTGCCGCATCCTCGACTGGCTCACCGCGTCCCAGTTGGGAATCACGGGTATTCAAGTAAATTGCCGAACCGCCCAACTGCTGCATGCCCGCCTCGAAAGACAGGCGCGTCCGCGTGCTGGCCTTTTCGAAAATCATCACCAGCGTGCGGTCAGACAACGGCCAGTACTTCTGATAGGACTTGAACTGGTTCTTGATCCAGCCGGTACGCGCGAAAACATATTCCAGCTCTTCGCGGGTGAAATCCTTGAACTGCAAAAAATGTTTGATTGCCATGATTTAGGCCGCCAGAAAATCCTTGATTAGCGGAATGCTGCGGTCAACCAGCTCTTTTGCCTCATTTTCACTGAAGGTCAGCGGCGGCAACAAGCGGATAACCTTGTCGGCAGTCACATTAATCAGCAAACCGGCAGCCAGTGCCTTGCCTACCAACTCACCGCACGGGCGATCCAGTTCGATACCGATCATCAGCCCATGGCCGCGAATTTCCAGCACACCCTTCACGCCAGCCAGCGACTCCGCATAAAGTTTGCGGATCAGCGCACCGACCTTCTCGGCGTTAGCCATCAGGCCGTCCTCCTCAATCGTAGCGATCGTCGTCAAAGCGGCCGTGCACGCCAGCGGATTCCCACCAAAAGTGGAGCCGTGATTCCCCGGCCCGAAAAGCCCAGCCGCCTTGCCGGTAACCATACAGGCACCAATAGGCACGCCAGAACCCAAGCCCTTGGCCAGGGTGGCGACATCCGGTTGAATCTCTGCATGCTGATAGCCGAACCACTTGCCGGTCCGCGCCATGCCACATTGCACCTCATCGCAAATCAGCAGCCAGCCATTTTCATCGCACAACTGACGGACGCCCTTCTGGAAAGCCAGAGAAGCGAGGTGAATGCCGCCCTCACCCTGAACAATTTCCAGCATGACTGCCACGATATTCTTATTGTGCTCAGCAACCGCCTTGATCGCCTCAAGGTCGTCATAAGGAACCCGCACAAAGCCAGAAACCAACGGCTCAAAACCAGCCTGGGCCTTGCGGTTACCTGTCGCCGAGAGCGTGGCCATTGTCCGGCCATGAAAAGCCTTTTCCATCACGATGATGGTCGGCGTCTCAATTCCCTTTTTGTGGCCGTAAAAACGGGCCAGTTTGATTGCTGCTTCGTTAGCCTCGCAACCGGAGTTGCAAAAAAAGATTTCCTGCATCCCCGAAAGGGCAGCCAATTTATCGGAAAGCAGATCCTGCCCGGGGATTCCGTAGAGATTGGAGGTATGCAACACACGTCCAGCCTGTGCCGCAATTGCAGCTACCAGCTTGGGATGGGCATGACCGAGCGTGGAAACGGCGATCCCGGACAGCGCATCCAGGTATTCCTTACCCTCGGTATCAGTAATCCGGCTACCTTGACCATGGCTGAACGCCACCGGCAACCGGGCATAGGTATTCATGACATGCGACATGAGGCAACCCCAAAAAACGAAAACGGCGACCATTGCCGCCGGAAAAGTCGCCGCACCCAAGAGCCGAAAAGCCCCGAAAGCGCAGCAGAGGTTCTGATTTTAGGTGAAAAGCAAAGCATTGTATAGAACAGCAAAGCTTGGCAATTCAGTAGACTCTTGCGTCACAAGCCAGCGCTATGGAAAGGCTTCTGGCTTCTGCTAGAATGCGC
This sequence comes from uncultured Rhodocyclaceae bacterium, assembly GCA_907163225.1. Taxonomy (GTDB): domain Bacteria; phylum Pseudomonadota; class Gammaproteobacteria; order Burkholderiales; family Rhodocyclaceae; genus Azonexus. The sequence continues at coordinate 1,086,470 of OU015322.1, forward strand.
CAACGCAAGGTCGTACCGTCCGCAAACGCAGAGTAGAACAATGACAACTACAGAATCGACCACATTCATCATTGTTGGCCTCACCACACAAGGCAAAAAATTTCGCCCCAGCGACTGGGCGGAGCGACTGTGTGGTGTCATGTCAGCCTTTGGTGCCGAACGCAAGATGAAATACTCCCCCTACGTAGGCCCCGGCGACTACAACGGCGAAAAAGCCGTCTTCGTTGATGGCCGCCTCGGCGAAATCGAACCGATGGCCTACCGCTTCATGCTCAACTTTGCTCAAGACAACGACCTTCAAATCATCGACGGCGTTTGCTCCCTCGAAAACAAGAAGTAACCAACGAGCAACACCGGAGCAACACCGACAATTCAAGTCAATAAAAAAGGCGCCCAAAGGCGCCATTTTTTATTTGAGCATCCAGCTCAATCAGGCAGCAGCAAGCGCCTTGATCTGAGCCGACAGACGGCTCTTGGTACGGGAAGCCTTGTTCTTGTGAACAATCTTCTTGTCAGCAATGCGGTCAAGCACTGCGACGGACTGCTGGAAGACGCCCTGAGCGGCGGCTTTATCGCCAGCTTCGATCGCCTGACGCACACGCTTGATCGCGGTACGCAGGGTCGAACGCAGGCTGGCGTTATGGGAACGCTGCCCGTCAGCTTGACGGGCGCGCTTGCGGGCTTGTGCGCTATTGGCCATGAAAAAATCCGTAAGAAATTAAGCCAGTCATTGTACTAGCTTTCGCGAAAATAGGGAAGCCCCGTATCAGCACACGCAAGACAACCAGTCAAACCCGAATAATGACCTTTCGTCAGACCGTACGGCAGCCAATCAAACAGTGAGCTAGCATAACCATGCAACAACACCTTCTGAAGAAGCTTCACAGCCGGTAGGCAATCCCTGGCCCTCTTCTGAAGACTCCATATTCGGTAGGCGAATTGCTGCCCCACTCGGAACACATGCAATGAAAAAGATCACACGCGGATTCACACTGATTGAGGTCATGATCGTAGTCGCCATCATTGCCATTTTGGCCTCTGTCGCGCTGCCCAGCTATCAAGAATACATTCTCCGTGCTCGACTGGTCGAAGGCACCAACGAATTGTCTGCATTGCGCGCCCGAATGGAACAGTACTTCCAGGATAACCGTACATATGCAGCCGTTGGCGCATTCACCCCTCCTTGCCCACCCCCTGCCACCCCTCAAAAAGCTGGCACATTTTCCGTAAGTTGTGGCGCCGGCGATATCACAGCAACGACTTACTTGATCACCGCCACAGGCAGCAGCTCTACAGCCGCATTTGCCTTCACGGTTAACGAACAAGGCATCCGAGCCACCACTGGCTCAAGTTGGGGACATACATCAACGACCTGCTGGCTGATGACAAAGGGCGATTCATGTTAGGTCGGCGAATATCAGGCTTCTCGCTGATCGAACTGGTGGTCGTTTTGACCATCTTTTCCATCATGATCGCGATGGGAGCCCCCCTCCTTGCGGAGTGGCAGGCCAACGGAAAAGTTCGCTCGGTGGCGGAAGCATTGCAAAATGACCTTCGCCGGACTCAAGCCGAAGCAGTGCGGCGCAACCGACAGGTCGCGTTCTTGCTTACCAACGATTCTCCTACGAAAGACAACCCTGCTTTCACCCCCGCAGTAAGTGCTCTCAATTGGGCGATCGTTGCACTGCCTCTAGCGCTGAGTGGAGAAACAGCCAATCAACAACCGAAAGACGCAGGTGGAAACGACATTCCGGGAGATCCGCTTACCGGCGTTATTTTGAACCATACCCAAAACGCAAATTCAACAACGATGGTCACTGCCGACGCAAATGTTCTCGCTATTTGCTTCAATTCGGTCGGCCGATTAGTTGCCTCCGCCGCGCCCATTGAAAATGCCGGAGGAATTAACTGTGCGGCACTACCCGCCGGTACAACACAACGTGACTTTCAGATACAACGAGCTGGTGCAAACCGTCCGCTTCGGGTTCAGGTACGCCTTGGCGGGCAAATTCGCATGTGCGACCCCGGCAGGTCAATTGCAACTCAACCGGACGGATGTTAACAATGCACCCGAATTTACGATCTCCGCACCCATCAACCCGGAATCAATCGGCATACCTACTATCAGGAAGAAAAGGGCAGGCTGGCGTACTGTTGCTGGAGGTATTAATTTCGATTCTGATTTTCTCGTTTGCCTTTCTGGGCTTGGTGGCACTTCAAGCCAGGGCAGTCCAGTTCTCAGTTGACGCAGAAGATCGAAATCGCGCCGCCCTGCTCGCAAACGAATTGGTTTCCACGATGTGGGGGCAAAAATCAACTGACAAAGGGGTGCTAGCTTTCGAAATTGCTACCTGGACGACCAGGGTTCAAAAAGTTGAAGAATCCGGCCTACCCAATGCCAGCACCACTGTCAGCAATGCCGACGCCAATGGCGTGGTAACCATTACGATCAACTGGACACCTGTCGGTGCCTCATCAACACCTCACTCATACCTGACTCAGGTCGTCATGCCATGAAAAACCGTGCCGCCGCTCACATAACTCCAGGCCGCCAATCGGGTTTTAGTCTGATTGAATTGTTGGTCGCCATGGTGATTGGCCTGATCATGTCACTTGCCATTTTCTCGGTACTGCAGAATCTCGAAGGTAGAAAGCGAACCAGCACCTCCATCAACGACATTGATCAGGCGGGCAACTATGCCGCCTACGCTTTGGACAAGCTGGTGCGTAGCGCCGGTTCGGGAATTTCACAGAGCGACGGCGCGATGTTCGGCTGCTCGCTCACCGCCATGAAAGACAACGCACAAATTCTCCCGCGCACGGCTGCTCTTCCAGCTCCTTTCGCAGCGGTTAATACCGGTACGGCAAACGTTTTCAAATTAATTCCCGCGTTGATAGCACCAGGGCAAACAACACCCGGTGTCAGCAACAAACCATCAGATGTGCTTGTGCTCATGTCGGGAAATGGCGGATTCGGGGAGGTGGCCACCCAATTCACAGGCACTCCGGTTGTAGCACAACTCACCTTGGCAAATACGATCGGATTTCGTGGTGACGATCTGGTTCTGATAAATGATCTCTCTGCCGGGCCAACCGGAACTCCATGCATGATTGAGCAGGTCTCAGCGGGGTTCGCCGGTGGAGCGACAACCGCACTCACGCTCAGAGCGGCGGGAGCAGGAAGCTATTCCGGCGCCACCATTAACGGTAAAGCGTTGACGAGCTACAACGACACCAACAACACGATGGCTCTTAACCTTGGCAACGTCAGCACGGGCAACCCGCCAACGTTTATCGTGGTTGGCGTAGGCAACAACAACACGCTTTTCGGTTTTGACCTGCTGCAAAACCAAAACCCAACCATCGGCGGCGCACAAGCCTCTTATCCGATTGCCGACAATATTTTCGAATTACATGCTTTATACGGCATCGACGCCAACAACGACGACAAGATTGATACTTGGAATGCCGCCACCGGCAATTATTCACCAGCCAACCTTACCAATGGCACGGTCGACGCCTTTAAACGCCTGAAAACAATAAAAGCTATTCGAATTGGCCTGATCACGAGGACGTCGCTTCTTGAGAAAGTACCCGATTCACCCACCCCTATTTCACCTGCTTCGCTGGTTTTGTTTGAGGATATTGCTGCGCCTGTGGCTGGTGCAATACCTAAAGTGACCAGAACCCTGAATGCGGATATCACCTCCGAAGAAAGAAGATATCGCTACAAAACCATCGAAACGACCATTCCCTTGCGCAACCAGATCATGATCAGCCCATAAGGAATGGAGATGCCCAACATTATGAACAGATCCATATTTCCCAAGCAACAGCAAGGCGCCATCATGATCATCACGCTCATTGCGCTGTCATTGCTGATGCTTTCAGCCCTCGCTCTAATTCGCTCGTTCGACACCTCTCTGTCCATGGCCGGCAACCTTGCCTTCAAGCGAGACTTGGTCAATCAGGGAGAGCGCGGCATGGCCAAGGCGATTGCGCTTTTCAACACCGGCCCATTGGTAACCGAAGGAGCCCGGAATGGCAACTCGCTCACCAATAATTACTCCGCAACCACGCTGAACTCCGACTCACACGGCATTCCGCTGGTGCTAATCAACAATGCCGCTTTCCTTGCTGCCGGCATGAGTTCAGGTGCAGATGTAAGTGACGCCTCAACCGGCATCACCGTTCGCTTCGTTGTCGACCGCCTTTGCACCACAGCTGGCGTAGCCTTTTCAAGCGACAAGTGCATTGGATTCAAGCAAACCTCATCGCAGGGCGGGACTAGCCGCGATGCAGAGAAAAAGGTCGGTCAGGAGTTCCAGCCGGTATATCGCATCAGCGTCCGGGCCACAGGACCAAGAAATACTCAAGCCTATCTCCAGACAACGATCACGCGTTAATCAATACGCCCACTCAGCCGACTCGCGGAGCACGATATGAAACCCAAGACACAACGCCCGGTAAATCTTGCTTGCAAAACTTTGTGCGCAGGCATTCTGGCCGTTTCTCCCTTGCTCGCAAGTGCTGTTGACCTTGCTGACGCACCACTATTTTCTACGGTGGTAGTACCCGGGAATCTCGTTCTGGCGCTTTCTGTCGAATGGCCTACCGCCACCACGCCAGCCTACCTAAGCACCACAACCTATTCATCCAACAACACTTACCTTGGCTATTTTGACCCGGGTAAATGCTACAAATATTCGTACAACGCAGGCACACCAAGCAGCAGTTATTTTTATCCGGCAAGCCTGACCGCCACTCGAACCTGTGCCGGCAGTGCAACAAACGTTCTCTGGTCAGGAAACTATCTGAACTGGTCAGCGATGCAAACCCTGGACAGTTTCCGCTGGGTACTTACCGGCGGCTACCGCAGTACCGATACCGTCACCAATACGATCCTCACCAAGACTTATGCTTGGATGGACTCGGAAAACCCGAACAAGACGGTTTCAGTTGCCGGTAGCATTTCTGGCGCAACACCACTTAGCTGGGCATCGCTTGTCACTAGAGTCCAGGCACGGGGCACCGCCATGTATTTCACCAGAACCGGTGCAATTGATGGAGCCGCTGCGACTAACTACGACAATCACAACAATTACGCCGGAAGTACGAATGTTGCTGATCCTGCAACAGTCTACCGCCTGTACATTAACGTAAAGGTTTGCGATCCAGTCATCGGCGTTGAGTCAAATTGCGTTGCTTATGGTGCCAACTACAAACCGGAGGGCCTGCTCCAGAAATACTCGCAAAAACTACGCTATTCAGCATTTGGCTATTACAACGATAGCTCATCAGGACCTCAACGTGACGGTAGCGTGATGCGGGCCCGTATGAAGTACATTGCGCCAACCCAACCAGTTCCAGGATCAACCCCTATCGTAAATCCGAATGCGGAGTGGAGCTCTACCACTGGCGTCATGCAAACCAACCCTGACCCAGCTGATTCGGCCGCCACTGTCGCCTTTGCCGGTACCTCTGGGTGGGCTGTTGCGGTCCCGAATAGCGGGGTAATGAATTACCTCAATAAATTCGGCTACTCGGCACAATCCTACAAATCTTACGACCCTGTCGGAGAACTCTATTACTCGGCCCTGCGCTACCTGAAAAACCTTGGCAATGTCAGCTCGTATAGCAGTCTGGCTGGCGCAGGAAGCGCAGCAACAGCTTCCAGTTGGCTTGACGGCTTCCCGGCAATCACGAACTGGGATGATCCAGTCCTTTTCTCATGCCAGTCGAATTTCATTCTGGGAATCGGCGACGTTTATGCACACCGTGATGCAAACCTTCCAGGCACTAGTTTGAACTCCGGAAATGAGCCAGCACTCCCGACTGCTGTTACAGCAGACACCACCGTTAATGTCACCGATGCAACCAACATGGTGGGGCTACTTGAAGGATACGCGAACCTAGGTACCACATGGGTCTCTGATGCGACAGGCCGTGGAAATACCTTCTACATAGCCGGCCTGGCCTACGATGCGCACACCAATGACATTCGATCCGACCTGAGTGGGAAGCAAACGGTCAATACCTACTGGATGGATGTTCTCGAAGGTCAGAAATACCGACACAAAAACCAGTATTGGCTCGCTGCCAAATATGGCGGATTCAAAGTAGATGACGCCTTTGCGCCGTATGCCGCAACGAATGGAACCGGGACAATTGCCCAGAACGATTGGTACACAACCGCCGACACGCTATCTATAGGCCAAGCGTCGCTGGATTTCAGCACCGATGATTCGGCAACAACGGATCGTCGGCCGGACAATTACTTTCCTGGCAACTCACCAGAAACCATGAAAACCGGGTTGACAACCGCCTTCGACAAAATTGTGTCTGAAGCATCGGTTGCCACATCAACGGGAATATCAACACCTACGCCACGACAAACAGCGGATGGCAATGCCAACTTCAGCGTGACATATGATCCGACGAATTGGACATCAATACTGAGTGGGCAACTGATCAGTTTTGACGCAGACGGCACTCCAACGTTATCGACCGAATGGAATGCAGGAAGCTTGCTGGACACCAGAACCGCAGGAAACCGACTGATCGTGACGTGCTGCACAAATACCGGTATCGGCCTGCCATTCACCTATGCAAGCCTGACTGGATCAACACTTCTTAGCCGAACCAACATCGCTTCGTTCAATCCAATAACCGGCGTTACATCTGCGTCGCAATCTATTGAAAAGTACGTCAATTATTTGCGTGGGGAGCGAACGAACGAGCTTTCTGGCGCTACAGGCTTCTATAGGAAACGCACCCACTTACTCGGTGACGTTGTCAACGCCAGGCTAGCTGCGGTCGGCGCTCCTAGTTTCCCGTTCTTTGACATCTACAACCCTGGCTACAGCGCTTTCAAAGCCACCTACGCAAACAGGCCAACTGTAGTCTACGCCGGCGCAAACGATGGCATGTTGCACGCATTTGATGGAAAGCTGCCAGCGACGGCAGGTGGCGCATGCACGTCAACACTGGTTACCCCAAACACAGCTTGCGGCAAGGAGTTGTTTGCATATATTCCAAGCTTTGTTTATGGAGACACGACCACTGGCTCAACTCAGGGGCTGGCCTCGCTTGGAAATCCAAGCAGTTTTACTCACCACTTTATGGTTGATGCAACCCCGGTTACCAGTGATGTCGATTTTTTCAAGACACCATCACCGACCGCGCTAACCTACGATTGGCGCACCATACTGGTTGGCGGGCTGGGTAAGGGGGGCAAGGGTTATTACGCAATAGACATCACCAACCCGGCCAGTTGGACCAGTGAAGCCAACGTGGCCAACAAGGTGCTATGGGAGTTTACCGATTCGCACATGGGCTACAGTTATGGTGATGCTGTCATCGTCAGAACACCAGAGTTTGGTTGGACTGTCATCGTCGGATCCGGATACAACAACGATGACGGCAAGGGCTATATCTACTTCATCAACCCCCGCACCGGCGCCCTGCTCAAAACCCTGGTAACCCCCGAGGGCGACAACGGTACGCCGATCAATCTGGCGCAAATTACCGCCTATACCGAAACCTATCGGGAACAACTGGCCGACTCCCTGTACGCAGGAGACCTGCAAGGAAACATCTGGCGTGTCGACCTGACTCCGTCAAGCCATGCGACGACCGTGGCAGGCGTAACTACGAGCACTACAAGTTACGATTACACCTTGGTAAAGATTGGCACGCTTAAAGACAGCAGCGGTGTTGCCCAACCGATTACCACAAAGCCGTTGGTGGAAATCGAGCCCAGCTCCGGCAAACGCTTTGTGATGGTCGGCACTGGCCAGCTACTGTCCGATAATGACATCAGCAGCACCCAGCGACAAGCGTTCTACGCGATCAACGACGGCTTAAAAGCAAGTGGAAAGTTTTATTCCACATTGCTGACATCCACAGTGGGCGAAATAACAACCACCTACTCCGGCGTTGCAACGCCGAACTGGGGCGATCCTCTTACTCCAATCTCCTTCCCTGTCACGCGCTCGCATCTGGTGGACAACACTGACTTGACTGTTGGCATTAGCAGTTCTGCCGAAAAACCAATGGGCTGGTTCTACGATCTGGCCACGGACAGCGGCAGCGGTATCGCTGAGCGGGTTAACATTCAACCGACTGCAACCAGTGATGGCATCGTAGGTTTTGCTGCCAATTTACCGAATGGCAATGCGTGTTCTCCAGCAGGCACTTCGCGAATCTTTGCGGTCAGCTTCGCGACCGGACTAAGCGCCATTCAGAATGCAGCAGGAGTAATTCAGCCTTTTACGAACTTTAATTCAAATGTTACGGATGTTTCGTTCTTCAATGTTCAAGGTAAAACTCGGCTATATGTTGGTGCGGGCGGCATCAGTAAAGTAGGCGAGCCATTCCCGGGGAAGACCACCTACAGGCGCCTGAACTGGCGAGAAGTCCCTAGCTCTGACTGACAAGGCGTGGCGCTTGTCCAGATATCCCCGAAGAGGAGAGGCTATTCGCATTGCAAGTATGGTGTCCTTACTGGTACATGCCACCATACTTGCTCTGCCAAACTACCATGCCGGGCTACTTCAAAGTCACGTTGGCGAGAAGTCCCTGCGCGCGACGCTAACTCGGATTTCGCGTGATGCAACGAAGCCACAGGATTTTGAGCCAGCTCCCATACTCCATACAGATGAGTCTGAAAAAGCCAAATCAGACAAGAAGCTACCGGAGCCTATCGGGCAACCAGACACTAGCGCAGAAAAGCGGCCCGCTTTGCCCGCGCAGTCATCAAAGCAGGTAACAGACTTACCTGCGGCACCGACGGATTCCAGCGAAATATCGGGAGACAAAAGTGACGATACCTTGCGCTACGTCCCCAGCAGGCTGCTGGATCGCCCACCGGTACCCTACTCCGCCCCCACTCCCCGCAAATATCTGACGGGAACGTCGATTCCTGTGCTGCCGATTTACTTGCGTCTGTACATCGACAAATCCGGCAAGGTCGTTCGAATCGATGCAAAGACAATTGAATATCTTGATGAATCACTACTTGCACCGGTCAAGGAGATGTTTTTTGCCACAGCATTTATTCCCGGAAATATCAAAGGCGTAGATGTCCCGAGTTATATCGACATTGAACTGCAGCTGTCCGAATATATTCTCTAGCCAACAGCCCAGCGGCTATTTGCCTATGGCAAGCTCTTTGGGAAGCGGGAACAAAACGCCCTCTTCGACACCTTTGGCCTGGATGACCGACGCACCCGACAAGGACACTATGCGTTGGACTACCCGTTGAACCAATATTTCCGGCGCGGAAGCACCGGCTGAAACACCAATTCGCTTCTTGTCCTTCATCCACGATTCCTGAATCTCATCCGGGCCGTCGATAAGGTAACCGTCCACCCCTCGACTAACGGCCACTTCCTTCAACCGCCTCGAATTCGAACTGTTCGGGCTGCCCACGACAATCACCAGATCGCATTGTTCTGTCAACGCCTTGACCGCATCCTGACGGTTTTGCGTGGCGTAGCAGATGTCGTCTTTTTTTGGCCCCTGGATGTCCGGGAAACGTTGCTTCAGGGCATCGATGACAATGGTGGCGTCATCGACTGAAAGCGTGGTTTGCGTAACGAAGGAGAGACTTTCTGGGTGGCTGACTTGCAGACTGGCAACTTCGTCCGCAGTCTCCACCAGATACATCCCTCCGTCGCTCTGCCCCATCGTTCCTTCGACTTCCGGATGCCCCTTGTGGCCGATCATGACGACTTCGCGGGTTTGGTTGCGCATCTTGCCAACTTCGACGTGCACCTTGGTAACCAGCGGACATGTGGCGTCGAACACCTTCAGGCCGCGCGCTTCGGCTTCGATCCGTACGGCTTTAGAGACGCCGTGGGCACTGAAGATGACGGTGCTGCCAGCGGGAACCTCGCTCAATTCCTCGATGAACACCGCACCCTTGGCCCGCAGGTCGTCGCAGACAAATTTGTTGTGCACGACTTCGTGGCGGACGTAGATCGGTGCGCCGAACTTTTCAAGGGCGCGCTCGACGATGGCGATGGCGCGTTCGACGCCGGCGCAGAAGCCGCGGGGATTGGCGAGGATGACTTGCATTTACATGATTCCGATGATTTCCACCTCGAAGCGGATCGTTTTTCCGGCCATCGGGTGGTTGAAGTCGAACAGGGCGTGCGTGGCATCAAGCTCGCGCAGGAAGCCGGCGAAGGTGCCGCCGTTTGGGGCGGTGAATTCGACGACGGAATTCTCCTTGAGTTCCATTTCAGCCGGCAGGCCAGCCCGGGCGATGCGTTCGACGAGGCGTTCGTTGTGCATGCCGAAGCCTTGTGCCGGCTCCAACTCGAAGACAAACCGTTCGTGTGCCGGCAGGCCGATCAGCACGGACTCGAGATTTTCAGCCAGTTGGCCGCTGCCCATTTGCAGGGTGGCCGGGCTCATGTCGAAGGTGGAGAGAAACTCTTCGCCATCCAGCGCGTTGATTCGGTAGTGCAGGGTCAGAAAGCTGTCGGAGCGAACGGTGGCGGTCATCGTGAAATCTCTTTTTTGTTGGCTACGGTCAACTGCTCAATGACGAGCAAAACGGCGCCTATGGTGATGGCGGAATCGGCGACGTTAAAGGCCGGCCAGTAGAAGCCGGCAGCGTGCCACTGGATGAAGTCGACCACGGCGCCGAAGCGAACCCGGTCGATGACATTGCCCAGCGCACCGCCCATGACCAGCGTCAGGGCGAGCGACAGCAGTTTCTGTTCCGGGTGTTGGCGGAGCATGAAGGCGATCCAGCCGGACACGCCGAGCGCCAGCGCGGAAAACAGCCAGCGCTGCCAGCCCGGCTGATCAGCCAGAAAGCTGAAGGCGGCGCCGGGATTGAAGGTCAGCACCCAGTTCCAGAACGGCGCAACATAGATCGTTTCGCCGAAGCCGATGTTTTGGAGGACAACCCACTTGCTGAGCTGGTCGAGGACGACGACCAGCCCGGCCAGCGCGTACCAGCGCCCGGCACTAGGCATGCGCTCGCGCCTCGCCTGCGCCGTGCAGGTTACTGACGCAACGGCCGCACAGGCCCGGATGCTCGGCATGGGCGCCAACATCGTCGCGCACGTGCCAGCAGCGTTCGCATTTGGCGTGTTCGAGCGGCGTGGCGATGACTTGTTCGGCGTCGTCGCGGATTGCTACGGTCGACGAGCAAATCAGCACAAATTTCAAATCATCGCCGAGCGAGGCCAGGGCATCGAATTTCTCGCCAGCACAGTGAATTTCAACCGCCGCCTGCAGGGCCGAGCCGATCTTGCCGGCTTCGCGCTGGGCTTCGAGGGCCTTGGTGACGTCGGCGCGGGCCGTACGGATCAGCGCCCACTTGGCGAGCAGATCGCCCTCACCGGCCTGCGCCGGCAACTCATGCCATTGCTGGAACATGACGGAATCGTCAGCCTTGCCGGTCAGCACCTGCCAGACTTCTTCGGCCGTGAAGGCGGTGATTGGCGCCAGCAGGCGAACGAAGGCCTGCGTGATGTGCCACAGCGCCGACTGGGCGGAACGACGGGCCACGGACTTCGGTGCCGTCGTGTACAAGCGGTCCTTCAGGATATCGAGGTAGAAACCGCCGAGGTCTTCCGAACAGAAAGTTTGCAGCGCCTGAACGACGCGGTGGAATTCGTACTTGTCGTAGTCGGCGCGGCTGCCATTCTGCAGTTCGCGCGTAAAAGCCAGCGCGTAGCGGTCGATTTCCAGCCATTGCTCAACCGGCAGCATGTCGGCGTTGGCGTCGAAATCGGAGACGTTGGCCAACAGGAAGCGTAGCGTGTTGCGGATGCGGCGATAACCTTCGACGACGCGCTTGAGGATTTCGTCGGAAATCGTCAGCTCACCGGAGTAGTCGGTCGAAGCAGTCCACAAGCGCAGGATGTCGGCGCCCATCTTGTCTGACACCTGCTGCGGCGCGATGACATTTCCCTTGGATTTCGACATCTTGTGGCCCTTGCCGTCGACCACGAAGCCGTGCGTCAGTAGGGCCTTGTAGGGTGCGCGGCCGTCGATGGCGCAACCGGAAAGGAGCGAGGACTGGAACCAGCCGCGATGCTGGTCGGAGCCTTCAAGATAGAGGTCCGCAGGATAGGTGTGTTCTGCGGCGTGCGAACCGCGCATGACGTGCCAGTGCGTCGTCCCGGAGTCAAACCAGACGTCCAGGGTGTCCTTCATCTTGATGTACTGGTCGGCCTCCGCGCCGAGCAACTCGGCAGCGTCAAGGCTGAACCAGGCTTCGATGCCGGCTTTCTCGACGCGCTGGGCAACCTGTTCGATCAGCTCCGCAGTACGAGGATGCGGCTTGCCGGTTTCCTTGTGCAGGAAGAACGGAATCGGCACGCCCCAGTTACGCTGGCGCGACACGCACCAGTCCGGCCGGGTCTTCATCATGCCTTCCAGGCGGGCACGGCCCCAGGCCGGGAAGAACTGTGTTTCATCAACGGCACGTTCGGCGATCCAGCGCAGGGTCGAGGCATCTTCGCTGGTCTTGTGATCCATGCCGATGAACCATTGCGTCGTGGCGCGGAAAATGATCGGCGTCTTGTGGCGCCAGCAGTGCGGGTAGCTGTGTTTGATTTTCTCGTTTTTTAACAGTCGACCGTGGGATTCGAGTTCCTGCAGCACCAGCGGGTTGGCCTCCCACACCGTCTTGCCGGCCAGTTCGCCGACCGACAGCGCCGGCGTCGTGCTGATGAAACGGCCGTCGTTGCCGACCGGGTTGTTGACCGGCAGGCCGTATTTCTTGCCGATGTTGTAGTCGTCCACGCCATGTGCCGGCGCCGTGTGCACCAGGCCGGTGCCGGCCTCGGTTGTAACATGCGTGCCGCAGATGATCGCCACGTCACGCTGCTGAAACGGATGCTTGAGCAAGATCTGGTCGAGCTTTTCGCCTTTGCAGGAAGCGACGATTTCGGCCTCCAGACCGTAACGTTGCAGGCTGGCCTCAGCCAGTTCATGGACGAGGATCAGCGAGCCCTTGGCCGTTTCGTACAGATCGTATTGCAACTCCGGATGCACGCTGACCGCCTCGTTAGCCGGCAGCGTCCATGGCGTCGTCGTCCAGATCACAGCGAAGGCCGGGCCGTTCAGGTGCGTCAGGCCGAAAGCGTTGGCCAATTTCTCGGCATGGTTTTCATGCACTTCGAAAGCCACGTCGATGGCCGGTGAGTTCTTGTCTTCGTACTCGACTTCGGCCTCAGCCAGGGCCGAACCGCAATCGAGACACCAATTGACCGGCTTCAGGCCCTGATAAAGATAGCCCTGCTCCAGAATCTTGCCCAGCGCACGGATTTCGCCGGCCTCGGCCGCGAAATTCATGGTCAGGTAAGGATTGCCCCAATCGCCCAGCACGCCAAGTCGGATGAAGTCCTTCTTCTGGCGCTCGACCTGCTCGGCCGCGTAGGCACGGGACAACTCACGCACCTTGTCGGCCGGAATGGCCTTGCCGTGCAGCTTTTCAATCTGGTGTTCGATGGGCAAACCGTGGCAGTCCCAGCCCGGCACGTAGGGCGCATCGAAGCCTGACAGGGTTTTCGAGCGAACAATAATGTCCTTCAAAACCTTGTTGACCGCATGACCAATGTGAATGTCGCCGTTGGCGTAGGGCGGGCCATCGTGCAGCACGAAACGCGGGCGGCCGGCGCTGATCTCGCGAATGCGCTGGTAGAGCTGCTTTTCCTGCCACTGGGCGACCCATTGCGGCTCGCGCTTGGGCAGATCGCCGCGCATCGGGAAGGCCGTATCCGGCAGGTTCAGGGTGTCTTTGTAATCAGCCATTTTGCGTGCTCACAGCTCGAAGAATGCCCGGGCAGCCACGGCATCGGCCGCGATCTGCGCCTTGAGGGCGTCAATATTGGGAAAACGTTGTTCGTCGCGCAATTTATGAACGAAACGCACCGAGATGTGCGCGCCGTAAATATCGCGATCGAAATCGAAAAGATGCACTTCCAGCAAGGGCCGCGTGCCGCCCACCGTCGGCCGGACGCCGAGATTGGCCACGCCGGGAAGCGGCGTGTCGCCCAGGCCGCTGACTTCAACCGCGAAAACGCCGGTCATCGGCAGCGGATTGTGCTTGATGCGCAGATTCGCCGTGGCAAAGCCGATCTGACGACCGAGCTTCTGACCGTGCGAGACCTGGCCGTCGATGATGTAGGGGCGCCCGAGCAGACGCGCCGCGTGTTCCATGTTCCCGGCCACCAAGGCCTGGCGAACTGCGGAACTGGACACCCGTTCGCCGTCCAGCATGACACTTCCCATCGCCTCGACGGTGAAGCCGAAGCGCTTGCCGGCTTCTTCCAGAAAGGCAAAATCACCGGTACGCCCACGACCGAAGCGAAAGTCGTCACCGATGATCAGATGTCGAACCTGGCAACCGCGAACCAGCACCTGCTCGACGAAAGCGTCGGCTGACAGCGCAGCGAACGCGGCGTTGAACGGACAGATCATGGCCTGACGGGCGCCACACTCGCCGAGCAATTCGAGTTTTTCACGCAAGGTCGTCAGGCGGGCCGGCGCCGAGTCCGGGGCAAAAAACTCGCGCGGATGCGGCTCGAAGGTCAGCACCATCGGCGCCAACTGGCGGGCCTCGGCCACCTGCGCCAGTCGCTTTACCAGCGCCGCATGCCCAAGGTGAACGCCATCGAAATTGCCAATGGCGAGCACAACCGGAGCGGGAACGGGACGCGAATAACCGCGGAATACGCGCATAAGAAAATTGGCGGGAAAAACGTTGAATTATAACGATTTAAGGCACCCTGCGGCTATGGGCTGATTGGCTGCCCGCGCTATCCCCGCACGCCGGCGCTGCAAACATCGGCACAAAACTGTTCGCATGGCCAATCATCCTTGATCGAGAGGAGTGCAGCCAGGGTCAAAGAAATTCAGTATGCTGGATGGCAATTTCAGCCGATACGGCGACACTCATTTCAACGAAGGTAAAAAATGTTCGACAATCTGCTGGGGTTTTTCATCCAATGGGGCATCACGTCCTTGTGCCTGTGGGTGGCCAGCCTGGTTTTCAAGGACATCCGTTTTTCCAGCACATCCGCGCTGATCATCTCGGCGCTGCTGCTTGGCTTTGCCAACGCTGTACTCCGGCCGCTGCTGGTCATCCTGACGCTACCGCTGACTTTGCTGACCCTCGGTTTTTTCCTGCTGGTGATCAATGCGCTGATGCTCTTGCTGGTGGCCAAAATCGTCAAAGGTTTCGAAATTTCCGGCTTCTGGACGGCCTTTTTCGCCAGCCTGTTCATTTCGGTATTAAGCATGGCCCTGGGCACACTGGCACCGAATGCAGAAATGACAATCTACCGCCTGCCTGAGCAAACTTCGCCGCACACAATTTCGATGTAAGCCGTTTCAGGAAACGCCATGAGCCAAGCCAGTTACTGGATTCTGCGATCCGAGCATCGCCTGCTGACGATCACCGGAAATGAAGCGGGGGTGGTTTTTCCGTTCGGGCTGGACGCCGATTTCGGGTATCCGGAAAACGCCCTGCATGTGGGCGAACTGCACGGCCTGCCCTGCTACGCAGCCGACGTGCCGCAACATCCTGACGTTGCCGGCAGCGAAGCCACGCCGCTGCGCGCCATTTTCCAGCTAGCCGGCCTTGAAACCTTTGCCCTGGCCGGCCGCGCCACGCAGCTGCTGGATTGGCAGAACAACCATCGTTTCTGCGGCAAGTGCGGCACGCCGACAACGACCAAATCCGGCGAACTGGCCAAGCAATGCCCAAACTGCGGCCTGCTGGCCTACCCGCGAATTTCGCCGGCCGTGATGGTGTTGGTGCGCGATGGCGACCGCTTGCTACTGGGTCGCAGCCCGCATTTCAAACCCGGCGTCTTCAGCGCCCTGGCCGGCTTTGTCGAACCTGGTGAAACGCTGGAAGCCTGCGCCGCACGCGAGGTCCGCGAAGAGGTCGGCATCGAGATCACCAACCTGCGCTACTTCCGCAGCCAGCCGTGGCCTTTCCCCAACTCCTTGATGGTCGCTTTTTTTGCCGACTACGCGGGCGGCAGCATCACGCCAGACCCGAATGAAATCGAAGCAGCCGACTGGTTTCGGCCCGACGCGCTACCCACCCTCCCCGAGCCAATCAGCATTTCGCGCCAACTGATCGATGCGGCGCTGGCGCTGCCGTAAAAGCCAGCTCGCCACACCGCCGGAGCATTTCATTTTTTGGCCCTATTTTCCGGTTGACCGTGGATGCTGGAACTCACCGCCCGATCGGCGGTCACTGCTGCATGGCTGGATGGAAAAGCTTCTTTTCTGCGCCTAAAATGAGCGCTCCGGCAAGCCAGCCGCTTTTTGCCAGCCAGCCCTCGTTTCCAACCCACTCTGGAGAACGCCATGAAGGGCGACAAGAAAATCATCGACATCCTCAACGACCTGTTGGCCGGCGAACTGACGGCCATTGATCAATACCTGATCCACGGTGAAATGTACGCCGACATGGGCTTTCAGCACCTTGCCGACAAGGCCATCCACGAATCCGAGCACGAACGCGTTCATGCCCGCGCCCTGATCCAGCGCATCCTGTTCCTCGAAGGCAAACCGGATCTCAGCCAGCGCGACGGCCTGAAGATCGGCAAGACCGTGCCGGACATGCTGAAATCCGACCTCAATGTCGAATACAAGGTCGTCGGCGAGTTGAAGAAAGCCATGGCCGCCTGCGAGAAAGCCCAGGATTACGTCAGCCGCGACATGCTGGCCGTCCAGCTTGAAGACACCGAAATGGATCACGCCTACTACCTCGAAAAGCAGCTAAACCTGATCGAACTGGTCGGCCTGCAAAATTACCAGCAGAGCCAGATAGGCTCTGGCACCCCGGCTTAAGGAGCGAACCCGATGAAAGGCGACAAGAAAGTCATCGAAGCCCTGAACAAGGTTTTGAAAAACGAGCTGACTTCGATCAACCAGTACTTCCTGCACGCCCGCATGTTCCGCAACTGGGGCCTGGAAAAGCTCAACAACTACCAGTACAAGCAATCGATCCGCGTCATGAAGGAAGCCGACGAAGTGATCGAACGAGTGCTTTTCCTCGAAGGCCTGCCCAATCTGCAGAATTTGGGCAAGCTGATGATCGGCGAAAACGTGGTCGAGTGCCTGCAGTGCGATCTCAAATACGAACGGGAAATCCAGCGTCCGCTGCTGGTCGAATCGATTGCGCTGTGCGAGACGCAGCAGGATTACGTCAGCCGCGATTTGCTTGAGGAACTGCTGGAACACTGCGAAGAAGCCATCGACTGGCTGGAAACGCAGCAGACCTTGATCAAGGACGTCACGCTACCGAACTACTTGCAAGCGCACATGGAACCCGGCGAAGGCTGACCAGCCTCACACCGCCCCCCCAAAAACCGCAGCCAGCCTGCGGTTTTTTCATTTCAGCCCCGGCTTCGTCGACGCTGACCTACGCTTTGCCCGTCGCCTGAATCGTGGCCGCCACCTCCCGCAAAAGCGACACCCTCGCTTCCACAACCAGGAAATAGTCGATAGTTGTTGACAACAATTCTCAATTACATAAGATGAGAACCGTTCGCATTAAATAAGCATCAGGAGGCAGTTCATGTACGTCTGCGTCTGCAAGGCAGTCACCGACCGGCAGATTCGCCAAGCCGCCGAAGGTGGTGCTCGCACCTTGAGTGACCTGCGGCGCGAGCTCGGCGTGACAGCCGATTGCGGCCGCTGCGCCAGTTGCGCACACGAATGCCTGAAAGAAGCCCGTCGCTGCAAAGCCCATCCAGACGCCTGCCTCCCACTGGCGGCCTAGGGTCTGCCATTGCTTTCATGGTCGCAGCGCCGCTTGATCAGTGAATACAAGGAAACGGAAATCGTTTAGCCGCCCGGCAATCAGCTCACCAGTCTAGATTACGTCGATGCCCGGCTCGCCTTCGACCACTTCGCCAATCACCGAAACATGTGAAAAACCTTGCTGCAGGAAGAGTGAAAGTACTTCCGTGACGGTGTCCGGCGTACAGGAAACGAGCAGGCCGCCGGATGTCTGCGGATCGGAAACGAGCGTTTTTGCGGCTTTTTCCAGGTTGACCGCAAGATTCACGCTGGCCCCGTAACTGGCCCAGTTGCGGGCGGAAGCACCGGTCATGAAGCCGGCTTCGACGAATTCACGAGCCCGGGGCAGCAGGGGCAGATCGGCGTATTTCACCGTGGCACGCAAGCCGCTACCCTTGCAAACTTCGAGCAGGTGCCCGGCCAGTCCGAAACCGGTGACGTCGGTGACGGCATGCACGCCGTCGAGACAGGCCAGCATAGGCCCCGGCGTATTCAGTTGCGTCGTGGTCTCGACCATCGCTTCGTAGTCGCTGGCAAGGAGTTGATCTTTTTTCAGCGCGGCGCTGTACACGCCGACGCCAAGCTGCTTGCCGAGGATCAGCTTGTCACCCGGTTTGGCCCCCGAGTTGCGCTTGAGGTGCGCCGGATTGACGATGCCAATGGCGACCAGCCCGTAAATCGGCTCGACAGAATCGATGGTATGACCGCCGGCAATCGGGATGCAGGCGGCTCGACAAACCGACTCGCCGCCCTGCAGGATTTTGCCGATGGTTTCCAGCGGCAGCGTGTTGACCGGCATGCCGACGATGGCCAGCGCGAAGAGCGGCGTGCCGCCCATGGCGTAGACATCGGAGATGGCGTTGGTCGCGGCAATGCGGCCAAAGTCATAGGGGTCATCGACGATCGGCATGAAGAAATCCGTCGTCGCGACAATCGCCTGCTGCGGGTTTATCTGGTAGACCGCAGCATCGTCGCAGGTCTCGGTGCCGACCAGCAATTGCGGCGGAATGATGCCGGACGGCGCGCCGGCGAGAATCTGTTGGAGGACAGCGGGGGCAATTTTGCAGCCACAGCCGCCGCCATGGGAAAGCTGGGTCAATCTGATTTTTTCTTCGGGCACGACTGTTCTCTCGGGGTTTTATTATTGACGGGCGCTTATTCGGCGTCGAAGCCGGCATCCTCGATGGCATTGACCAGCGCGTCGCGGCTCACCAGCGCCGCGTCGAATCCAACCCTGGCTTCGCCGGCGTCAAGTGAAACCTCGGCACTGCCGACACCCGCCATGGCATTCAGCACGCTGGTGATATTTTTGACGCATCCTTGGCAGCTCATGCCGCCAATCTTGATCACGGTGTTATTCATGGTTTACCTGTTCAGAAAGGGTTGAAGACGCAGCCCTGCGCCCTATCACAGCCCATTTTACGCAATTGCGCCATTTATTCGTTCGTTTCCACACCGCCGGCCAATGCGAGCCAAACCCCAGCGGTCATTAAAACCCTTTGCCGCCTGTAACCACTCAGCGGCCAGGACGCCAACGCTTCAATAACAGTGAGTTCGAGACCACCGAAACCGAACTCATCGCCATGGCCGCCCCCGCCACCACCGGGTTGAGCCAACCCAGTGCCGCCAGCGGGATTCCCAACACGTTGTAGAAAAACGCGAAGAAAAGGTTCTGCCGGATTTTGCCCAAGGTGACAGCCGACAGGTCGATGGCATCGAAAACGCCGTTCAGGTCACCCCGAATCAGTGTCACATCCGCCACCTCGACCGCGGCATCCGAACCGACACCGATGGCAAAACTGACATCGGCAGCGGCCAAGGCCGGCGCATCGTTGACGCCATCACCCACCATCGCCACCAGACCGCCACCCACTTTCAATTCACTGATGGCTGCAGCCTTGTCACCGGGCAAAATGCCAGCGCGGAATTCATCGATACCGGCCTCTGCGGCGATTGCCGCGGCCGTTGCCGCATTGTCACCGGTCAGCATGATGACCCGAATGCCGCGCTCACGCAGGCGTTTGACCGCTTCGCGCGACGTCGGTCGCAGGGCGTCGGCAATGGCAATGAGGGCTAGCACGGCATTGCCATCGGCCAGCACGACAACCGTCTTCCCGGCCCGCTGCAACTCGCTGACGGCGGGATCGGCATCCAGCCCGAGCCAGCTTGGCGAACCGAGGCGCAACATCCGTCCGGCGACTTCACCCGCCACACCCTGCCCGGTAAACGATTGGAAATTTGTCACTTTTTTCCGGTTGACCGCAGGATCGGTGGTGGCTTCCATGCTCGCGGAACTCGCCGAAACAATGGCCCTGGCCAGTGGATGCTCCGAGTGATCCTCAAGCGCCGCGGCCAGACTGAGTGCTTCTTCGCGCGAAGTTCCGCGTGCGATCACGTCGGTCACCTGCGGCGCCCCGCAAGTCAGCGTGCCGGTTTTATCCAGCGCCAGCACCGCAATCTTCTCGGCTCGCTCAAGCGCTTCGGCATTCTTGACCAGAATGCCGGCCCTGGCCCCCTGCCCGGTACCAACCATGATCGCGGTCGGCGTCGCCAAGCCCAGGGCGCACGGGCAGGCAATGACCAGCACGGCCACCGCATTCACCAAGGCCACGGCGAACTGTCCCGAATACCACCACCAGCCGGCAAAGGTAAGGAGCGCAATGACGCAAACCGTCGGCACGAAAATCGCCGAAATCCGGTCAGCCAGCCGTTGCACCGGCGCCTTCGAGCCCTGAGCCTCACCCACCATGCGAATAATGCCGGCGAGCAACGTGTGCTCGCCAACACCGGTTGCCCGGCAACGCATCGCGCCTTGACCGTTGGCCGTCGCGGCAAACACCGGGTCGCCGCTGCGCTTGCCCACCGGCATGCTTTCTCCCGTCAGCATCGCCTCATTGACGCTGGACTCACCATCAAGTACCTCGCCATCCACGGGCACGTTTTCACCCGGGCGAACCAGAAAGACATCGCCCGGCATCAGTGCCTCGACCGGCATTTCAATCCATTGGCCATCGCGTTCAACCCGCGCCATCTTCGGCTGCAAACGAATCAACGACTCAATGGCATCGGATGTCTTGGCCTTGGCTCGTGCTTCCAGCAACTTGCCGAGCAGAACGAGTGTGATCACCGCCGCGCCACCTTCGAAATAAACATGCTGATCAAGACCGAACAAGGTCACCGCGGCTGAAAAACCCCAGGCCATGCTGGTGCCCAGCGCCACCAGCACATCCATGTTGGCACCGCCGCCCTGCAGCGACTTGTAGGCGCCATCGTAGAAACGCCAGCCGATCCAGAACTGCACCGGCGTCGCCAGCGCCAGTTGTAGCCAGCGCGGCAATTCATTCTGGTGACCGTGCTCGCCGAACATGAACAGCATCTGACCAACCAGCGGCAAGGTCAGCACCACCGCAATCCAGAAACGACGGATTTCACGGTGGTAGACCTGTAATTTCTCGGCCTTTTCACGTGCGCGCGTCTGGCCATCAACCACGGCGGCAGTGAATCCAGCCTTGGCCACAGCCGCCACCACGGCCGCCTCATCAGCCTCCGCCGACAAACGAACGCGCGCCCGCTCTGCCGCCAGATTGACATTGGCCTGCATGCCGGCCTGCCGATTCAGCACTTTTTCAAGCCGAGCCGAACAGGCGGCACAGGTCATGCCGCCAATGGCAAATTCGACCACCCGGCTGCTAGCAGCCTCGCTCATCTCAGCCTCAACATGATTTTCAGGCGTACTTTCCAAGTTAGATCAGGCCAGTCAGGCGCAGCAGGCCGACGAATCCATAGAGCCCAAAGCCGAGCACCAACAACCCGGACAACGTGCGTACGACCGGGCGACGAACGAATTCGTTCAGCCGCGCCAGGACGATGCCCGCCAGCAACAGATTCGGCAGCGTACCGAGGCCGAAGGCCAGCATCATCAGCCCACCGCGCCCGGCGGAACCGGCCGTCAAGGAACTGGCCAGGGCGCTATAGACCAGGCCGCAAGGCAGCCAGCCCCACAGCAAGCCCAAGGGAAAGGCCTGGGCAATGCTGCGCGCCGGCAGGAAACGCCGGGTAAGGGGTTGCAGGTGACGCCAGAGTGCTTGCCCGGCACGCTCGGTAAACGCCAGCGCCCGGGTCACGCCCAACAGGTAAAGGCCAAGCGCCACCAGCATCAGGTTGGCGACAAAATAGAGAATGAGGCGGGCAGGCACCTGCCCCTCCAGCCCCATGCTCGCCGCCCCCAGCGCACCGGCAATCGCGCCAGCGGCCGAATATGAAAGAATTCGTCCACCGTTGTAGGCAAGATGCATGGACCAGCGCGCCGGTGCGCCCATCGACAGGGCGCCGACAATGCCGCCGCACATGCCGACGCAGTGCGTACCGCCAAGCAAGCCAACAAGGAATAGTGCGAGATAGCCGGAATCAGGCATCGTGCCAACCAGTAGTCACCGAAGTGGGCAGTTTACTCCGCCCACTCGGCACTACGCACGCGGATCAGATGACTTTGGAGTACGTTGCGCGTTGGCGTCCGGCCCGCAGATAGCGGTCGAAAACCATGGAAATGATGCGAACCAGCAAACGGCCCGGCGGCAGAACGGTGATCCACTCGCGATCAATCTTGAGCAAACCGGCCCGCTCCATTTCCTTCATATCGTCCAGCTCCGCCGCGAAATACTTGCGGAAGTCGATCAAATGGGCGCTTTCGATACTTTCGATCGAAAGTTCGAAATGGCACATCAGCGCCTGAATAATGGAACGACGCAGGATGTCGTCGGCCGTCAGTTCGATGCCACGGAACACCGGCAGCGAGCCGGTATCAAGCGCATCGTAATACTCGTCAGCCGTCTTGACGTTCTGGCTGTAGGTCGGCCCGACTTTGCTGATCGACGAAATGCCGAAAGACAACATGTCGCAGTCGGCGTAGGTCGAGTAACCCTGGAAATTGCGGTGCAGGCGGCCTTGACGCTGGGCCACGGCCAACTCGTCATCGGGCTTGGCAAAATGATCCATGCCGATGAAGACATAGCCAGCATCAGTCAGTTTCTTGATGGCCAAGGCCAGAATCTGCAGCTTGGTATCGGCCGACGGCAGATCGGCATCATTGATCCGGCGCTGCGGCTTGAACATGCTCGGCATGTGCGCGTAGTTGTAGATCGACAGACGATCCGGATCCATCGCCAGGACGCGCTCGATCGTGCGATTGAAGCCCATGACAGTCTGGTGCGGCAAGCCGTAGATCAGGTCGACGGAAACCGACTTGAAACCGTTGGCCCGTGCATCCTTGATAACGCTGTACGTTTCTTCCTCGCTCTGCACGCGGTTGACCGCAACCTGAACGCGCTCGTCGAAATCCTGCACACCAACGCTCATGCGGTTGAAGCCAAGTTCGCCAAGCAGCGCGACAGTGGCCGTATCGACCTTGCGTGGATCGACTTCGATGGAGTATTCACCGCCATCCAGCAACTTGAAATGCTTGCGCGTTTCGCCCATCAGCTGACGCATTTCAGCGTGCGACAGGAAGGTCGGCGTGCCGCCACCCCAATGCAGCTGAATGACCTCATGCTCGCCGTCGCGACCCTCCAGGGCTGCTGCCTGAATATCCAGTTCCTTGGCCAGATATTTCAGGTACTTGGCGCTGCGCCCGTGATCTTTGGTGATGATCTTGTTGCAGGCGCAGTAATAGCAAATAGTGTTGCAGAAAGGTATGTGGAAGTATAATGAAAGCGGTCGACTTATACCGCCTATGTTCCGCTTGCCAAGCCAGAGTTTGGCCGCCTCGGAGTCGAAAGCCTCGACAAAGCGATCCGCAGTCGGATAGGACGTGTAGCGAGGGCCGTTCACATCGAAACGGCGAATGATCTGGGGATCGAAGACGAGGTTTTCAGTTGCGAAATTCATTGGATATGACTGTAAAAAGTGAATTGATTATGTTCGGATGGCACCGTTTTACGGTTGACATGGATCAAGCCAACGCAGGTTCCCAATGCCTCAAACAAACCCGGTAAGCCAGGAGATTTCGCTGTCGGTCATCAAGACAGCCTGCTCCAATTGTAATCTGCGCGAATTGTGCCTGCCATTTGGCCTCAGCGATGAAGAACTTTCAAGGCTCGACGATCTGGTTTCTAGTCGCCGCCGCATCAAGCGAGGTGATCACCTGTACCGCGCAGGCGAAACATTCGATGCGATTTACGCCATTCGCAGCGGCTTTTTTAAAACCGACGTCTTGCTTGAAGACGGACGTGACCAGGTAACCGGCTTCCAGATGGCCGGCGAACTGCTCGGTCTCGACGGCATCAGTACCGAACACCACACCTGCAACGCAATTGCCCTCGAAGACAGCGAAATCTGCGCTATCCCGTTCTCGCGCCTCGAAGGGCTGTCGCGGGAAATCCACACCCTGCAACATCACTTCCACAAGGTGATGAGCCGTGAAATCGTCCGTGACCACGGCGTCATGATGCTGCTAGGCACCATGCGTGCCGAAGAGCGACTGGCTGCTTTCCTGCTCAACCTGTCGCAACGTTTCACGGCTCGCGGCTTTTCGCACGCCGAGTTCTACCTGCGCATGACGCGCGAGGAAATCGGCAGCTACCTGGGTCTGAAACTGGAAACGGTTTCCCGCGCCTTCTCCCGCTTCCAGGAAGAAGGGCACATTGCTGTCCAGCAAAAACACATTCGGATATTAAACGTCAGCGGACTGAAAGCCCTGCTGACTCACCGTAGCTGAGGTGTATGCCTCACCACGTCAGCCGCGCCAACTCGGCCGCTCGTTGAACGATACGCTGCAGCAGCGAACCGGCGCGCTGGCGACCTGCCGTAGAGCTGCCCGGTGAGCGATAGGCCAGCCGGATTTCCGACGGTTCTCCTGCCAAGGTATAGAGGGCAATCGACATCGGGCAAAGTGTGAGTTGCTCAGGCGCTTCGCGAACCAGTTCGGCAGCCAGAGCGCCACTGCAGAACTGGACAATCTCCGCTTCGCCGTAAGGAATCGTCTCGGCACCAACGGCGGTGCGGGCCAGCATGTCACGAAACGGGAGGACGCTGCCCACAACCAGCCCCTCGCTTTCGATGGCCTCGATGAGGCCGTCATGGGCTGCCCGGAAATCAGCCTTGGAAAGCCTGACTACGACTGCATCCTGAGCTGGACAGATAGCGGAAAAACAGAGCAGGCACAGGAAAACCAGAAAAAAATGGGGCGCCCCGCAAGGCGCCCCTAACAGACGCAAGGAACACATCTGACGCAAGAGACCTTTGCCCTGACATTCAAGGCTGTTCATTCCGGCTAGCACGTCGCTCCTCATTGGTCGTTCACTCATTCGACCATGCTAAACCATGCATTCCACGACCTGTCTGAAATTCAATTCCTGGCGTATTGAAGTAACGGGCACCGAAGTGCCCGCTGCTCGTGATGAATCGGATTGCTCCGAAGCGTTTTTAGAACGAGTGCTTGACGCCCATCGCCAGGCCATTGACACCGATGCTGGTGCCGATGTTGTTGCCAATGCTGTATTTCCCGTTGGTGTCGTTCTTGATATGCGCGTAGTCGGCATACA
Organism: uncultured Rhodocyclaceae bacterium; assembly: GCA_907163225.1. Lineage (GTDB taxonomy): Bacteria > Pseudomonadota > Gammaproteobacteria > Burkholderiales > Rhodocyclaceae > Azonexus. Next base: position 1,111,801 of record OU015322.1, read on the forward strand.
GTTCGGTGCGCTTGGACAGGGCGTAGCGTGCGCCGACACCCAACTTCCAGGCATCAGCATCGGACAGGGTCTTGTCCTTGACCTGGCCGAACATGCCCATCACCGAGAACTTGCCGAGCGGCACGGAGGCGCCGACAAACCAGTTGCGGCGATCGTATTTCTGACCGGCAGCCAGGCCAAAGGCGGGACCAGCGACGTTGCCGCCGATCAGGGCGTTCGCATTGCCCTTGATGACGTCGTACAGGCCGCTGACCTTGACCATGCCGAAGTCGTAGGAGGCGCCAGCAGTGGCGACATACTCACGATCATTGTCATAGCCGACGGCGCGCGTCGTTTCGTAGTCGAGATCGATGCTCAGCGGGCCCTTCGCATAGATCAGGTTAACCGACAGCAGGCGGTCATCGCCGGTGTTGCCACCGTCAGGCTTGCGGGTGGCCAGGGAATGGGCGCTGTTCAGGCTACCTTCGGCGCCCTGCGTGTTGGTGGCGGTAGCCAGGATCACGGTGAAGCCGGAAAAGGACGGCGAAATGTAGGCAATCGCGTTGGCAGCGCGGTCGTACTGGGTGGTCATCGAGGTCAGGCTGGCAATCGAGTTGTTGCCGAACGGGCCGTACTTGCCGTAGATGCCGTAACGAATGCCGTCCAGGTAGCCTGCGACGACCGTGCCGAAGCCGCCGGTCAGGCCGACGTACTGGTGACCGGCAGTCGCCAGACCGGTGTTGGTGTCCGGGCTGATGCGATATTGCAGATCGAACAGTGCCTTCAGGCCGTTGCCCAGATCCTCGACGCCCTTGAAGCCGATGTGGCTCTGCGAAGCACCGCTCTGTACGTCGTACTGTGAGCGGTCGTTGCCGAGCGCGCCGTTGTTCCCTTGACGGAACATGACACCCATATCGACGTTACCGTAGATGGTGACGTTGGTTTGTGCAAATGCTGCACCGGAGGTAACTGCTGCAACAGCCAGCGCGATTAGTTTTTTCTGCATTGAATTGCTCCTCGATCATCTTTTGTGTGAATGAACCCCGAAGCGTGTCCCGCTTCGTACGAATCTCCCCTCTCACATCCCTGAGGGCAGCGTTCAGGCAAAACAATTGCGAAGCGCGTGCCAGCCTCACAAAATCCGCCGAAAAATTCCCGCGAGGCCTCTTGCCTCGTTGATTTCAGGGATTTTTTCCAGTTGACCGCAGCAATCACCTGAACGCCTCGACACGTTCATTTTCTGGACAATTGCTACGTCGCTGAGCCAAAACGAAACAGTGTTCAGCGTTTCAGCAGGCGCAAAAAAGCCCGACCGGAGCCGGGCTTGAGCGGGGAATGGAGGTGCTCAGAAACTGTAGCGGGCGCTGACGCCGGCCAGCCAGGTGCGGCCGGGAGCGGCTTCGTAGTAGCGGCTGTTGCCGTCGCCGACGATGACCGAGCCGACGTACTGGCGGTCGAAAATGTTGTCGAGGCGCAGGAAGGTACGCAGGTTCAGCCCGCCATATTTGCGCTCGACACCGACGCGCAGGTTGGCGATGGCGTAGGCCGGTGCAGCCTGATCCTTGTTGGTGTCCTCAACGTAAACCTTGCTCCGGGCAATGCCCTCGACGGCGGCATGGAAGCCGCTGGCCGGATGTCGCCAGGCCAGCTCGCCAAACAGGGTTTGTGCGGCAACGCCGGGGAGACGGTTGCCGACACTGACTGACTTCGGCCCCGAGGTGGTCGAGTACGAGAAAGCTTCATCGTAGCGAGCATCAAGGAAAGTGTAGGCGAGTCGGCTGGTCACCTGCTTTCCCCACTGACTGTCGAGCGCCAGCTCAAGGCCCTGACGTGATGTCGGCCCGGCGTTCTGATAGGCCGTACGCCCGCCCAGGCTGGACAGCACGACCAGTTCGTTATCGGTCTTGATGTGGAACAGCGCCAGATCGAGGCGGCTGTGATTGCCGATCATTGCCTTCAGGCCGGTTTCATAGTGCGTGCTGGCCGATGGCTTCAAGGCAAAGTTGAACGAACCGCCCCCGCTGGAATAGAACATCTCGTTGAAGGTCGGCGCCTCGAAGCCGCGCGCGGCGCTGGCGTAGAGATTGACCGTCGGCGTCAGGCGGAACATGGCAGCGACAGTCGGCGTCGTTTTCTCGTAGCTGACACGACCGCTGTCATCCGGATTGGGAACCGTAAATGGCGTGTAGTTGTCATCCACCTGAAAATCGAGGCGGCTGTGGCGCAGACCGCCGCTGAACGTCCAGCGCTCGCCCTGCCACTCGGCCTGCACATACTGGTCGAAGCTGGTGACGCGGTCCTCCTCCTTGCGGCGCAGGTTGCCTTTGACGCCCAGCGTGGTACCGATAAAGTTTTCATGGCCGCGCCGGTCATCGGTCGATTGCTCGTACTCGACGCCAGCGGTGGTGGTCAGCTTGCCGCCAGCCAGTTGAAAGCGGCCAACCCAGCGGGCCGATGCACCGGCAAATTCGCGATCAAAATCGATGACGCCGCCCGGACTTCTTGCGTTATTTGCTGGCGGAACAATCTGGTTCGCACGAGGAATCGACTGGTACTGAATCGTCGAACGCTGCCCGGCGTAGGCCGAGGCCAGCACCGAATGGTCGCCAAAACGGTGCTCGTAAGTCAGCCCGCCCTGCTTGTGATCGATGCTCTTGCGCGTGTTGTAGTCGAGCGGCGCCCGGGCAACGCTGCGCGGGTTGGCCTGGTAGCCGCTCCACGACTGGCCCTGTGGATCGTCAGCGTCCTGCTTGAACGTGTTGGCAACGAAGGTCAGTTTGCCGTCCGCCGTTGGCCGGTAGGTCAGCTTGACCATGCTCTGGTCCCGTTCCGCCTTGCTGTGATCGCGATAGCCGTCGGTCGCAAAGCGCGATGCATCGATGACGTAACCGAGGCCGCCGACTTCACCCTGCGCACTGATGTCGGCCTTCCACGTATTGTTGCTGCCCGCGACAAAGCCGCCTTCGACGCTCGGCGCGCCCTTGCCATCCGGCGTAAACATCTGGATGACGCCGCCGGCATGGTTGCCATAGACCACAGCCATCGGCCCGCGCAGCACTTCGATACGCTCGGCGCAATCGAGATTAAAAGTCGCTGCCTGCCCCTGACCGTCCGGCATCGAGGCAGGGATGCCATCCGAAATCAGGCGAATGCCGCGCACGCCAAAAGCGGAACGGGCGCCGAAGCCGCGTGACGAAATCTGCAGATCCTGCGCGTAGTTCTGACGGTTCTGCACCGTGATACCGGGAACCGCGGCCAGCGCTTCGGATGCATTGACCCGCGCCTGATCGGCACCGATGCGGGCAGCGTCGACCACATCGACGGCGGCCGGCAGGTCAAACGTGTTGTGCTCGACCCGGCTGCCGCTGACAACGACCGAATCAAGCATCAGCGCCGTTTCAGCGGCAATGCCGAAGCAGGGAAAGGTGGCAGCCAGAACAACAGCAAGGCGCTTCGGATTTTGTCTCATGTTTTTTGTCTTATTCAGGTTGATACGAAATTTCGTTTTTGGCCGAATTTACCGGTTGACCGCGGAAGGCGACTTCCACCTGATTATCGCCAAATGAAAAAATGGTGCGACAAGGCAATCACCAATTGAGTCTCATGAAAATCATGAGACGACAGCCTATTTTGATCGCTTTTTCCGGTTGACCGTGGGAATGCGAGGACACCCGCTACACCGCCGAATTGCCAGTTTCGCAACTTCCCGCTAACGTGCGCCCTGAACATTTTTCCAACTCCGCAACGAAGGCTCCCAACATGCAAAAACGCTTCATCGCCAGCGCCGCCCTCCTCCTCGCCCTATCCTTCCAGGCCACCGCTGCCGAACCGAAGGAAGAAATGACTGCCTCCGGCATCGGCATCACGATGCTCAAGGAAGGCAGCGGCGCCAGCCCGAAAGCCAGCGACACGGTCAAGGTGCACTATCGCGGCACATTGACCGACGGCAAGGAATTCGACAGCTCGTACAAGCGTAACGAGCCGGCCACTTTTCCGCTCAACCGCGTGATTCCGTGCTGGACGGAAGGCGTGCAGAAGATCAAGGTCGGCGGCAAGGCCAAGCTGGTCTGCCCGTCCAACCTGGCTTACGGCGCCCGTGGTGTGCCGGGCATTCCGCCCAATTCGACGCTGATTTTCGAAGTCGAATTGCTCGATATCGCCAAGTAAGACGGCGGCCGGCTCCAACCGGAATGCAGGCTTGATTGAGCTTGGGGTTCCGCCTTGCTGGCGGGCGTACTTTCTTTTGCTTCGCCAAAAGAAAGTAGCCAAAGAAAAGGCGACCCCGGGGGCGGCGCCGGCTATGCCGGTTCCTTGCGCTACTCGGAACGCCGGGCGGCTGGCTAAACTCGCCTGCGGCTCAAACAACGCCAGCCGACTGCCCCCGGCCTTCCTGCGTTGCTCAGCGCCTTCCACGGGGACCCGAAAGGCGTCCCGACTCAGCCATCGTGCCAAAGAAAACGGGTTCCACGGTCAACCGGGAAAAAGGCCAAAAAATGAAACCCCAAGCTTGCCCACGGACGTTTTTCCGGGCCCCTTGCGAGGTGCCGAGCAACGCAGGAAGGCCGGGGGCCTTCGGCGAGGACTGTCTGAGGGGCGTAGCCCCGAGTTCCGCAGCCGCCCGGCGTTCCGAGTAGCGCAGGGAACCGGCGTAGCCGGCACCGAACCAGGGTCGCCTTCTTTTTGCTTACTTTTTCTTGGCGAAGCAAGAAAAAGTGAGACGCCCTGCAAGGGCGGAACCCCAAGCCAAACCAAGCACCTCGGCCAAAAAAACCTGCACGCATCAGAAGATGCAATCAGAAGATGCAGCCCGACAACAGCCGATTTTTACGCTTGGCCGGCAGCCAGCGCCCGACGAATCGCCGCCGCGAGGATGGCCGGATCTTCGGCGCCTACCACTATCTCCCGACCGCCGACGATGAAGGTCGGCACCATCGAAATACCCATCGCCCGGTAGCTGCGCTCCATGGCGCGTACTTCGTCGGTGTCGGTGCCGGACGCCAGATAGCGCTCGACGTCGTCACCGGGATAGCCACATTCGACCGCCACCTGTTTGAGCAGGGCCAAATCGCCGATCCGCTCGCCGCGCTGGAACTGGGCGACGAATAGCCGCTCTACGAGCTTGGCCGCATCGCCCCGCTGCTGCGCCCAGTGGATCAGCCGGTGCGCCTGCAGCGTATTGGCACGGACCTCGATTTTCTCGAAGGCGTAGTCAACGCCCCACGGGCGGCCGGCGGCGCGGACGCGCTCGAACAAGGCTGCGACCGGCGCTGGGCCACCAAATTTCTTTTCGAGAAACGGCAGGTAGGGTTCGCCTTCCGGCGGCGTATCGGGATTCAGGAAAAACGGGCGCCAGCGCTTTTCGCAGCTGAAGTCGGGCAACTCGCGGCGCATCTCGGCGATGGCGGCATCAAGGCGGCGCAGGCCGATAAAGCACCATGGGCAGACGAGGTCGGAGACGATTTCGATGGTAGTCATGGCGCGATCATACCGGCTAAATTCGCTCCGTAAATCAGTCGATACTCTCCACGCACTCCACGACCCAGCCCAGCGCCTTGACGCAGGCACGGGCCATGGCCGGCGACAGCGCATCGTGGCCGGCGCTGGCCACCGGCACCCAGGTCGCTTCAGGCCAGGCGCGGTGCAACGCTTCGGCGGCCGGGGGCGGGCAGACCGGATCGGCCATGCCCTGAACGATGATGGCCGGCAGGTGGCGAATGCGGTCGATGCCTGCCAGCAGCTGGCCTGGCATCAAAAAACAATCGCGCGTCAGGTAGTGCATCTGGATGCGCGCCCTGGCCTGCTGCATGCCATTGGGTGGCGCATCGAGCGGCTCTTTGCCGATCAGGTTGCGCTGATAGTCGAGCCAGACCCGTGCCGCCTGAGTTGCCCGTTCGGCGTGCTCGTGCAGAATGATCCGGGCGAAGACCGCCAGCGGATCGCCGCGCTCCTGGCGTGGCAGCAGCTTACCCAAGTCACGCGAATAGGCGACGATCTCTTCGCGGGAGCCCAGGAAAATGCCGTGCATGACCAGCCCAAGGACGTTTTCCGGATAAATCTGGGCATAGGCCAGGGCCAGCAGGCTGCCCCATGAGCCGCCAAAAACGATCCAGGCATGAATGCCCAGCGCCTCGCGCACGTAATCAAGATCGGCGACCAGATCGAGCGTCGTGTTCGCGCCCAGTTCGCCACTCGGCAGGCTGCGCCCGGCGCCCCGCTGATCGATCATGACGACACGATATACCGCCGGGTCGAACAGCCGCCGGTGCTCGGACATGCAGCCGGCACCCGGCCCGCCATGCAGGAAAAGCACGGGCACGCCATCGTGCGGGCCGCATTCCTCGACATGCAGGATATGCCCGTCGCCGACAGCCATCTGCCGGATGCAGCGCGGCTGGCAGGCGGGGAACAACAAATCCCCGGTCATTCAGGCCTCGATCAGGCCGTTGCGTACGGCGACCAGCGTCAGCTCGGCAGCGTTCTGCACGTTGAGCTTCTGCTTGATATGGTAGAGATGGGTGCCGACCGTGCTCGGGCTGAGGCAAAAGTCTTCGGCCACATCATTCACCGAGCGCCCCTCGGCCAGTTTCATGAAGACCGCCAGCTCCTTCTCGGTCAGTGTGTCGACCGGGTTGGCAGAGCCGGAGAGCTGCGCCAGGGCGACCGACTGCGCCAGCGCCGGGTCGAGATAGCGGCGCTCGCTGGCAACCTGGCCAACGGCACGCAGGAACTCCTCGGGCGCTGCCCGTTTGCACAGGTAGCCGCGGGCGCCGAGGCGCAGGGCGCGCACCGGCACGATGTCGTCGTTGTGGGCCGAGAGCATCAACACCTTGGCCTTGGCGTCCCAGACGAGCAGGCGTTCGAGCGCGACCAGGCCGCCGATACCGGGCATCGAGACGTCCATCACGACCACATCCGGGTTGGTTTCGGCATAAAGGCGGACGGCGTTTTCGCCGTTCTCAGCCTCGCCCGCCACCGCGGCGCCAGCGCCTTCGAGCAAACAACGAAAGCCAAGGCGAACCATGGCGTGGTCGTCTACGAGCAGGATACGTTTGCCGTGCAAATCGTTAGTCATGCTAATTCCTCCGGGGAAGGCTGCACTACGGAATCGGGCAGGCTGACGACAATGCGGAAGCCGCCGCCGGCCGGTTGTTCGAATTGCAGATGGCCGCCCAGCGCAGCGATGCGCTCGCCCATGCCGGTCAGACCAAGTCCGCACCCGGCTTGCGCTGAAGGCTGGCCAGAACGGCCGCAGCCGTTGTCGGTCAGCGTCAGGTGCAGGCAGCCGGCAATGCGGTTGATGGACAGCTCGACCTGGGTGGCATCAGCGTGGCGCACGACATTGGTCAGGCCTTCCTGGACGATGCGAACGATGGCCATGGCCAGATCATCGGCCACGGGCTGAGAGCCGATGAGCAGCGTGCTGCTCACGACAATATCCGGGTGCTGCCCCTGCCAGCCGGCCAGCTGGCGTTCGAGCGTCACGGCCAGGCTATTGCCGGCAGCCGGACGCAGGCGATGGAGGATATTGCGCACGCCGTCCTGCATTTCGCCGGTCACGGCAACGATGCCCTGGGCCGGGATGTGCAGCGAAGGCGCGTCGGCGGTGCGCTGGACGATGGCGCCCGCCAGCGCACGGACGGCAGTGATGCCCTGGGCCAGCTCGTCGTGCAGCTCGCGGGCGATGACCCGACGCTCCTCTTCCAGCCCGGCCTGCATGCGGCGGGCAACTTCGCGGTCGCTTTCGAGCCGCACGTTCTGGTCAACAGCCTCGCCCAGCCGGTCGGCCATGCCATTGAAGGCGCGCGAGATGCGACCGAGCTCAGGCGTCGCGAAGACCGGCAGGCGGGTGTCGAAACGGCCGCGCCCGGTACGGTCCAGGGCGCGCATGATCTGTGAGAGCGGGCGCAGCGCCCTACCCAGCGCACCGCGCGTTGCGACAAAAATGAGCGCGAGCAAGGCGACCGCCCAGCCGGCCATGGCGGCCAATTCGTCCCAGGCGTCGAGAATGGCACGCGATGTATCGGGATGCAGCGTCAGCGTGTACCCCTCGACGGCCAGCGTGCGTGCCGGCAATTCACTGGCCAGCAGGCTCGCGAACCACGCCGGCGCCAATCGCCCTGCCTTGTAGGTTGGCGCCGGCGACCGGTAGATGGTTTCGCCTGCCGCCGTACGGATTTCGAGTTCGTTGGCCCGCACCCGGCCGATGGCGCGCGCCACGCCAAGCAGCCGCTCGCCGCGCGTCGCCGCCGGCACGTCGTGCATTTCGCCGAGCACGGCCTTGAGCCACTGCTCTGAAACGCGCGACGCGGCCTCGACCTCCTCGTGGATGGCATTGCGCGTCCCGTGCAGCCAGAATCCAGTCATCACGACGAGCAGGCTGGCGGCCAGCGCGGTAAGAACGAGGCCGACGCGGGTGTGCAGGCTCAACCGCAGCTTGCTGCGGTCAACCTGCGAAATCGGCCAAATTTGAAATGTCATTTGCCGCCAAACACGTAGCGCACGCCGAGCCAGCCGGAACGCGGGGCACCGGGCGCGACGAAGGTTTCACGACGCCAGTCGTCGGGGTCGGTCTGCAGGCTGCCACCGACGAAGGGGTTTTCGGCCAGGGCGCCGGCCGTGGCGTAGTGCTTGTCGAAGACGTTGTTGACCTTGGCGAAGAGCTGCCAGCCGCCGCCCAGCTTGGCCTCGGCATTGAGATTGAGGATGGCGTAGCCGGGAATCTTGCCCGGGCCGTCGAAGGTGCGCGTGTTGCCCAGGGCATCGGTATAGGTGCCGCTCTGGTGCTGGTTGTTTTCGTTACCGCGCACGGTCTGGCCGGAGAAAGCCTGCACATCGCCGCCGATGCGCAGCCAGTCGGTAGCACGCCAGGCCAGGCCGAGCTTGAGGCTGTGCTGCGGCAGACCGGGGATGCGGTTGCCCTTCTTGACCAGAATCTCGTCGTCCTGCCCGGCGCCGGTACATTCCGCCGCCGTGCCGCGCGTGCTGTTGTTTTCGGCCAGGATACAGGCGTCGGAACGGAAGGTGGCCTGCAGCCAGGTGTAGTTGGCGTACCAGTCGAAGCGGCGATGGCTGCCGTTGAGGCCGAGTTCGAGGCCCTGGCGCAGCGTCTTGCCGTAGTTGGTGAAGTAGCCGGCGCTGGTCGAGGTGCCGACGAACAGGATGTCGTCGCTGCTCATGGTGCGGAACAGGCCGGCGCTCCAGTTGGCATTTCCTAACATTTCACCGGCCAGCTTGCCGCGCAGACCGGCTTCGAGGGTGCGGGCGACGACCTGCTTCAGATACGGGTCGGCGGCCATCGAGTTGGGCAACGTGCACGGGTTGGCCGGGTCGGCGCAGCCGAGTTCGATCGGCGTCGGCACGCGGTTGCCCTGGCTGAAGCCAGCGTAGGCATTGAGCGCCGGGACGATCTGCCAACTCAGACCGATGGCCGGGTTGAGCTTGCGGTATTTGTGGTCGCCGTCGAGGTTGGGCGCCGTGCGGTTGAGTTCGTCGAAGGTCGTGACGTGGCTCATGTTGTAGCGCGCCGAGGCGGTCAGGTGCAGGTTCGGCAGCAGCGAGTACGTGTCGGTGACGAACAGGCTGGCCGTGCTGGTCTTGCCGTTGATCTGGTTTTCGACTTCGAGCGGCTCCAGGTTGGTCACGCCACGCGTGGCATCGAGCTCGCCGAGTTCCTGCGTCTGCTGGAAGTTGATGCGGGCCTGATCGTAGGAAGCGCCGACAGCCAGCTGGTGCTGCTTGCCGCTGAAATTCCACTGGGCGGCGATACCGGTGGTGCGCTGGGTCGTCCGCGTCCGGTTGTTGGCCCCCGTTTCATCGTAGGTCGGGTCGAGATCGTATTCGTCCTCGTAGTCGTCGTTCATGTCGCCGTTCAGCGTGCGCGTCTTGCTGCGGCGGTGATAGACGCTGCCGGAGAGGCTCTGAGTGTCGCTGAGCCACAGCTTGCCGTTGAGGGCGAGCTGGGTCATGTCGTTGCGCGTCTCGTCGGGGTGCGTGAAGATATTTTCGCGACGCGCGGCGAGCATCGATTGCGGCACGAGACCATTGCCGATCAGCCGGCTGCGCGCCTTGGTCAGCGTCAGGTCGGCCTCGCCGGCGGCGTTGCGGAAGGACAGCTTGCCGAAGAACTGCTTGACGTCGGACGGCGAATGATCGCGCCAGCCGTCTTCGCGGAACCAGTCGCCGGCGCCGTACCAGCCGAAGGTGCCATTGTTGCCGCCGTATTCGAGCTCGGTGTTGGTGCGATTGAAACTACCGCCCGAAAACTCGATCTTGCCGCCCGGGTGCGAGAAACCGCTCTTGGTGCGCATGGACAGCGCGCCGCCCAGGGTATTGAGGCCGAAAGCCGGGTTGGAACCGGGAATCAGGTCGATGCCGGCAATCGCCGAATTGGGGATCAAATCCCAGTTGACCGTGTCGCCGAAAGGTTCGTTGACGCGCACGCCATCGACGTAGACCGACAACCCCTGCGCCGTGCCGAGCAGCGGCGAGGCCGTGAAGCCGCGGTAATTGAGGTCGGCCTGATAGGGATTGCCGGTGACTTCATTGACGGTGATGGCCGGCACCTGGCGAACCAGTTGCTCGGCGATATTCTGGCTCTCGATTTCGTCGAGCCGGCGGTCGTCGAGCGACTGGACGTTGGCCGGCAGGTGCAGGCGCGGCACGCCGATGCCGGACAGCGGCGTGGTGCCGACCACCTCGACGGTGGGTAAGGTGACCATCGGATCGGCAGCGAAAGCCGGAGCGAAGGCGGTGGAGATGGCGATGGCGAGTAGCGAGCGCTGGGGAATTTGTCTCATGTTGTTTTTTTGAGCTTGTAGTTGATGGGTACGACGACTTGAATTTCGTTGCTGTCGAGCGCCTCAGGCAGCGGCGGCAGACTGGCCAGTGCTTCGAGCATGGCCAGCGCGTGTTGGTCGAGGACATCGAAGCCGCTGGAGCGGTCGACCGCGACGCCGAGCAGGTTGCCCTTGCGGGCGACTTTCAGGCGCAGGCGGACTTCGCCCTCCCAGCCGCGCATGGCGGCGACGCGCGGGTACTCCTGATGGCGGGCAAACAACTCACCGAGGCGCTGGCGATAGCCTTCGAGGACTTCGCTTTGCGGGCGTTGCGGCGCGATGGCCGGGGCCGGCCGGGCGGACTCGGCAACCGGTGCGGAAGCAGAAACCGCTGGCGCGACATTTTCGGCAGCCATCGCCGATGACGACGATGGCGCGGGGGCCGGCACATTGGCCGGCCCGGCAGTCTGCGTCGTTCGCGGAGCCGGCCGCTCCGAACGACTTGCTTCCTGCCGGGCCTTCTGGGGGACGGCTGCCGGCGCCGGGGCGACTTCGGCAACAGGTCCGGATTCGGTAACCGCCATCAGGCGGATCGAGGCAAAAATGGGCGGCAGACTGACCGGCCCGCTCTGGCGCTGCCACGAGGTCAGCGCGAACAACGAGGCGTGGAAGAGAATGGACAATCCCAGAATTGCCCAAAATTTCCGGTTGACCGTGGGAATGACCGGCAGCTCGATGTTGGCCGCGGTGATCACGGTTTCACCCCCAGCGCTTCCTGCTCGGCGGCCGGGAAGAGATGGCCGACCGAGCGGCGATATTCGCTGGCCGCCACCGGCAGGCTGGCGAATTCGGCGGGCAGCGGGCGGGCCAGCACGTCGTTCATGTCCAGCCCAGCCTTTGCCGCGTCGCGCAGGGCGGCGCTCAGCCAGGTCAGCCAGGCGCGGGTCTGGCGGATCGGTGCGGCGTCAGTGGTCGGCGCGCCGTGCCCTGGGACCAGCAGCTTGAAACCGGATTCACGGGTCAGCACGTCGAGCTGGTCGAGGGCCTTGAGCCAGTGCGCGATGTCGGCATGCGGCGTGGTCGGCGCGCGGCCGTTGAAAACAAGGTCGCCGGCGAAGACGACGCCGCTCGTTGCATCGACGATGACCAGATCGGCGCCGGTATGACCGTCAAGCGCAACAAGACGCAGGCTGCGGCCGGCAACTTCGACAACGCCGGCGCTCAGCGTCTTGCCGGGCAGCTGGACTTCGGTGCCCTTCATCCAGTCGCCCGACATCCGGTAGAGGTTCTCGGCGAAGGCGTTGCCATCGGCCGCGATGCCGTTGCGCGTTTCAGCCAGGGCGGCAATCGGCACATCGGCGAAAGCCTGGTTGCCGAGAAAGTGGTCGGGATGGTGGTGGGTGTTGATGACCAGCGCGATGGGCTTGGCCGTCACCGCCGCAATCGCCCGGCGCATCTGCTGGCCGTAGCGCAGCGACGGCCCCGTATCGATGACGATGACGCCCTGCGCGGCGACGATGAAGGCGGTGTTGACGATGTTGCCGCCGTTGTCGGTGGTGAAATCCTCGGTTTTGCCGATGAAGGCGTAGACGTTTTCGGCAAGGGGACGGGCACTCAGGCGGTAGTCGAAATCGACCGCCCCGAGCTGGCCGGCAACCAGCATCAGCAGCGCACAGAGCATGCGTTTCACTGGTCTATCCTCGCCTTGAAAGCGTTGCCGTTGTTGTCGCGACCAGTGGCCTCGACCGGGCCGTCGGCACTGGTTCGTTGCAAGGTGAAGACCGGGTTTTCGCTGACCGGCTCGTAGGTCTGGACGCGCATCAGGCGCTTGCCGGCGGTGTCGGCGAAGTTGATTTCTTCGAGGAAGAAGGCCGGCGTGCCGGCAACCAGGCCGGTGTCCATCGGATGCACGATGCGCATGCGCAGCCGGCCGGCGTTCGGGCCTTCGCTCCACTGGCGGCCGCTCACTTCGTTGAGACGCTGCTGCCACTCCTTCGAGCCACCGGCCGCAGACGGCGCCGTGCAGCCGCCGCCAACGGTGTTCACCCAGGTGCCGCCGACATGCCAGACGCCATCCGCCGTACGCACCGCGGCGCGCACCGGCGTCGATTGCTGCAGCTTGACGCGAAAGCCGAGGAAAGCCGGGGCACTTTCTGGGAAAAAGCGCAGCACTTGAACGATGGGATTGAAATCGGCGAAGACAACTGCTTCGACCACGCCGGGCAAGGCGCTGGCGTCAACGGTGACTGGCACCTGCATCGGGTTCTCGGCGGTCGATGGTGCAATCACCTTGACGCGCGGATCGAAGACAACCGGCGCCCCGGCCAGGAAGGTTTTTTGCATTTCCGACCAGCGCGCCGAGTCAAGCGGATCGCCACCCTCGCGCAGCGCTGCAGCTTCCGCCGGCGACATCAGGGCCGCCAGCGCAATTGCCGCAATGGTCAGTGGGTATTTCATCGTGTCTCGCTCCAAGTCGCCCTGCGGGCTGTTTGACGAGAACCGTTTGCAAAGCGCGTGCCAAGAACAGCATGTCCCGGTGAATCGCTGATCAGGCCAGCAAAGGCGCCTCAACCCCGGCCACTGTCACGCCCACCAAAGACGCCGGGTGTGCAACTTTGGAGCAGATGGTGACAATTGGAACAGACAACTGATTCACCGTCCTGCAACACAATGGTGGCAATGAAGGCGAGTCAGCCCCACCAACAGGAACACGCGGCGTTTCGGCCTGCCTTGGCACAGCCCTTGCAGAATGTGTTTCCTGCCAGCGGGCCAATTCAGGGAATGGAGGTGACTCGCCGGCGTGTCACTCCGTTTGGCCAGCCTTGTTCAGCACGGCTTGCCGTAACGGAACCATTGAAAAATCAAGGAGACAATCCATGCACAGTCATACCCCCTTCAAGCGGAAGGCACTGACCCTCGCGCTTCTGACGGCCGCCGCGTTTGCCGGCAGCCCGGCCAGCGCCGGCGTCACTGACGCCGACATCCTCAATGATGCCAAGACGACCGGCGACGTTGTCAGCTTCGGCCTCGGCACCCAGGGCCAGCGTTACAGCCCGTCCACCCAGATCAACGCCAAGACGGTGAAGAACCTGGTCCCGGCCTGGTCGATGTCCTTCGGTGGCGAAAAGCAGCGCGGCCAGGAATCACAGCCGGTCATCGCCAACGGCAAGATGTTCGTCACCGCCTCCTACAGCCGCCTGTTCGCCATCGACGTCAAGACCGGCAAGAAGCTGTGGAAGTACGAGCACCGCCTGCCGGACGGCATCATGCCGTGCTGTGACGTGATCAACCGTGGCGCCGCCCTGTACGGCGACCTGGTCATCTTCGCGACGCTGGATGCCCAGCTGGTCGCCATGAACCAGGACACCGGCAAGGTCGTCTGGAAGGAAAAGCTCGGTGACTACGCCGCTGGCTACTCCGCCTCCGCCGCCCCGATCATCGCCAAGGGCAAGCTGATCACCGGTATTTCCGGTGGCGAATTCGGCGCCGTTGGCCGCATCGACGCCCGCGACCCGCTGACCGGCAAGCTGATCTGGACCCGTCCGACCGTCGAAGGCCACATGGGCTACACCTTCAACGCCGCTGGCGACAAGGTCGAAAACGGTATCTCCGGCACCACCAACGCCACCTGGTCCGGCGACCTCTGGCAGACCGGCGGTGCAGCGACCTGGAACGGCGCCACCTACGATCCGGAAACCAACCTGATCTTCGCGGGTACCGGCAACCCGGCCCCGTGGAACAGCCACCTGCGTCCGGGCGACAACCTGTTCTCGTCGTCCACCGTCGCTATCGACGCCGACACCGGCAAGATCGCCTGGCATTTCCAGAACACCCCGCACGATGGCTGGGACTTTGACGGCGTGAACGAATTCGTTTCCTTCGACTACAAGGATCCGAAGACGGGCAAGCTGATCAAGGCCGGCGCCAAGGCCGACCGCAACGGTTTCTTCTTCGTGAACGACCGGACCAACGGCAAGCTGCTCGGCGCCTACCCCTTCGTCAAGAAGATTACCTGGGCAACCGGCTTCAACCTGGAAACAGGCCGCCCGAACTACATCGAAGAAGGCCGTCCGGGTGACCCGACCGCCAGCGCCGATGGCAAGAAGGGCAAGGTCGTCTTCTCTGCACCGTCCTTCCTTGGCGGCAAGAACCAGCAGCAGATGGCCTACTCGCCGCAGACCGGCCTCTTCTACGTGCCGGCCAACGAGTGGTCGATGGACATCTGGAATGAGCCGGTTTCGTACAAGAAGGGTGCTGCTTACCTGGGCGCCGGCTTCACCATCAAGGCCATCCACGATGACCATATCGGCGTGCTGCGCGCGATGGATCCGCAGACCGGCAAGATCGTCTGGGAAAACAAGAACTACGCTCCGCTCTGGGGCGGCGTCCTGACCACCGCTGGCGGCCTGGTTTTCTACGGCACCCCGGAAGGTTACCTGAAGGGTGTTGATGCCAAGACCGGCAAGGAACTGTGGTCCTTCCAGACCGGCACCGGCATCGTTGCACCGCCGGTCAGCTGGGAACAGGATGGCGAGCAGATGATCGCCGTGACGACCGGCTGGGGCGGCGCCGTGCCGCTGTGGGGCGGCGACGTGGCCAAGCGCGTGAACTTCCTCGAACAGGGCGGTTCCGTCTGGGTGTTCAAGCTGCACAAGTAATAAATGCTCTCTCCTTCGGGCGCTCCGGCGCCCGATAGCAACGGCGCGACGGTTTCGGCCCTCGCGCCGTTTTTCATTTTTGGGCTATTTTTCCGGTTGACCGTGGGAATGCATCGATCCGGGTATACAAACCTGAAATAACCGATAAACTAACCTTTATAAGACTTAACAGATAGTTTATTAACCATGTCGCGTTCAACGAACAGTATCATCGCCCTTCCGCCCGAATCGCTCGCGATGTTGAAGAACCTCGGCCTGCGTCTGCGCGCCAGGCGTCTTGCCCAGAACATGACGCTGGAACAGGCTGCCGAGCGCCTACTCTGTTCACCGACCACCTATCGCGCACTGGAAAGCGGCAAGCCGACGGTCAGCCTGGGTTTGCTGGCCCATGCCTTATGGCTGTTCGGGCGCCTGGAGGACATGGAACAACTCAGTCCGCTGGAAATCGGCATGCTTGGCAACAAACGTAGCCAGCGAGCACGCCCTGTCGCGAAGGGGGTCAGCGATGACGAACGGGACTTCTGAAAGCGCGCTGTACATCGGTCTCTACCTGCCGGGGGAAGAGGCGCCGACAACGGCCGCCTTGCTCAAGTTCGAACGCAACAATCTGCAGGAAAGCGGCCATCTGGCCTACGGCCTGGGCTACCTTGCACGCCCCGATGCGCTGGCGCTGAATCCGCTGCACCTGCCTTTGCAGCAAGAAACCTTCCGCCTGCCGGCGCGTCTTCTCCGCGACGGTGGGTCCTTGCCGCTGAGCATCAAGGACGCCCTGCCCGACGCCTGGGGGCTGCGCGTTCTCGCCAACGAACTCGGTGGGCGCCTGCCGAGCGAGCGCGAACAACTGTTGCTGACCAATGAGGATCGCGTCGGCGCCATGGTTTTTTCCGATAGTCGCGACATGCCGGCGCCGGCCGAACAAGCGCACGACGAACTGAGCCAACTGGCCGATGCCGTGCGCCGCCTGCAATACGACATGGAAATTCCGCCACCGCTCAAACGCCTGCTGCTGCGCGGCGGCAGCCTGGGCGGCGCCCGCCCCAAGGCGTCGTTTAAGCACGATGGAGCTTTGTGGCTGGCCAAGTTCCCCGCCGCCGGCGATCCGCTCGATGTTCAGGTGCTCGAAGCCACCGCGCTCGGCCTCGCCATGCGCTGCGGCATCCAGGTACCGCAGTTTATGACCATGCCGGTCGGGCATGGCGAAAACGCCTTTCTGTCGCGCCGCTTCGACCGTTTTGGCGAACAGTCACGGCAGCGCCTGCACTACCTGTCAGCCAGCGCCCTGCTCGACATCCCCTATGAATCAAGCGCCGGCAGCTACGTCGAATTTGCCCGTGTCATCCGCCGGCTCAGCCTGCGGCCCGGTGCCGACTTGAAGGAACTCTTTCGACGCATGATTTTCAACCTGCTGATCGACAATACCGACGACCACCTGAAAAACCACGGCATGCTCTGGGCCGGCAACGAACGTTACGTCCTGTCGCCGGCCTTCGACGTCGTCCCGCAACTGACCAACCTCGGTTACCAGATGCTGTCGATCGACGGGACAACGCAGGAATCCAGTCTGGAACTGGCGGTTCAATCGGCAGCGCATTTCGATCTTTCGGCCGATCAGGCCAACGCGACCATCAAGGAAATGGCCGGTATTGTTTACAGCCAATGGTGGCTGCACGCCAAGCTGCAGGACGTGCCGGAGACGTTACGCAAGCGCCTGGAAAGCTGTTTTGACCGGCAAAAGCAAATCATCGGCGCCGGGCAATTCGGCTTCTGACGGGATCCGCTCTCATTCCCGCCGGGCGCCCGCCCGGGATTCGAAGAAGACCTGAATCGCCCAGGCCAGTTCCTGCTTGAGCACGCCCTGCCACGGCGGCATGTGCGTGACGCCGACGATGACCTTGCCGTTGCGCACGGTTTTGGCGAAGTAGGCGTCGTTGTCGCGCATGCACGCGGCGTTCAGCTCGGCGTCGCTGATCCGCTTGCAGAAGCGGTTGAGCTGGCGAAGATCGGGGGCCGGGGCGGCATTGGTGCTGGCGTCGGCGCCGTGGCAGCGGGCGCAAGCCTGGTTGTACGCATCGCGGCCGATGGTCACGGCGGTCGGGTTGCCTCGGTAGGGGTTTTCCGCCAGCCAGGTTTCGCCCAGCGGCGGCAAGCCGTCCGGCGACACTGCTGGCGCCACGGCGACTTCGTTGGCCAAGGCAAGCGAGGAAGACAGCGCAGCCAGGAGAATGAGGAGCAATTTTTTCATGGCCATCACCAGTCGGTCGGGCAGTTGGTACAGCCTTCGAAATCGGCTTCCTGGAATACCGCGAAGCGGCGGTAGATGCCGGTCAGATCGGCTTTGCGGAAATTGACGGTGAAAAATTTGGTCTCCTGGAGGTTGGCGTTGTTGAGCCGGACGCCGATGAACCAGGCGAAATTGGCCTTGGCCGCTTCGAGGTTGGAGGCGGTCAGGTCGGCATTGGTGAAATCGGTGCGAAACAGGCGGGCGAATTCGAGATCGGCTCCGACCATTTTGGCGCCGCGAAAGGTCGCCGTCGGGGCGCTGACCTTGTTGAGCCGGGCGGCCGTGAGGTCGGCCCCGTCAAGGTTGGCACCGGCCAGGTTGGCGCCGCGCAGATCGGCGCGGGCCAGTTGGGCGCCACTCAAATCGGCCCCGGCCAGGTTCTGGCCAGCCAGATTGGCGTGGCGCAGGTCGGCACCCGGGCAACGGGTATGCGGCCAGATGCCGCAACCGTTGATGACCAGCGGTTCAAAATATTCAGGCGGCGCGGCGAATGCCACGGTCGACCCGAAAAACAAGGCAAAAATGAAATGTCTGGGCATTGTCGTCGCTCGCAATTTGCTTCGATCCAAGGCATTCCCAGGCTGAGCCAGCGTCCATGCAGCGCTGACCCAGCCTTGCTTGCGGGCAATCCGATGGCTGGGGGAATCCAGCCACCGGCGGGAATGCTTGAAACGAAACGCTCGCTCAGTTCTTCAACGACTTCGGCAGCTTGAACACCCACATCGAGCCGCCCTGTGTGACCTGCTTGGTCAGGTCGGCCATGTCGCCACCCCACAGCGGCACGGCGCCGCCGTAACCGGACTGGATGCCGACGAACTGCTCGCCGTCCATTTCCCAGGTGATCGGCACGGAAACCACGCCGGAGCCGGTCTGGAACTTCCACAGCTCCTTGCCGTTCTTGGCGTCGAAGGCTTTCACGTAGCCGTCCGAGGTGCCGGTGAACAACAGGCCGCCGGCGGTGGTCATGGTGCCTGCCCAGAGCGGGAATTTCTCCTTGTGTTCCCAGACGATCTTGCCGGTCTTCGGGTCCATGGCGCGCAGGGTGCCGACGTGGTCGTCGAACAGACGCTTGATGCGGAAGCCCTGACCAAGGTAGGCGGAGCCGGCCTTGTACGTGAGTTTTTCGGTCCAGTAATCCATCGCCCAGTGGTTGGCCGGGATGTAGAACAGCTCGGTCTGCTGGCTGTAGCTCATCGGCATCCAGTTGGTGCCGCCCAGGAAAGGCGGCGAAACGAAGATCGACTCCCCCTTGTCGGCGCCCTCTTTCGGCTTCGGCGGATGCTGGCCTTCGACGATGTTCGGCTTACCGGTCTGCAGGTTCCAGCTCTTCGCCCAGGTGATGCCTTCAACGAACGGCCAGGCGCCGATCAGCGAAGTCGGCTTGTTCGGATAGCCGGCGCCGTTGGTCAGCTTCTCGCGGTCGGTGACGAAGAAATAGCCGTTGCGGTCGGCGTGGGCCGAAGCCTTGACCATCTTGCCGGTCTTCGGATCCTTGTATTCGAACAAGACCACCGAGTTGTTGCCGGAGAAGTCCCAGGCATCGTTCGGGGTGTGCTGGAAGAAGCCCTTGAGTTCGCCGTTGCTGGCATCGACGTAAGCCTGGCCGGAGGTGAACAGGCTGTCCCAGTTGCGCGGATCGTCGCCTTCCTTGGTCCGGTGCCAGGTGTTCCACGGCGCCGGGTTGCCGGTACCGATGACCACCATGTTCTTGTCCACATCGTAGCTCGCGGTCTGCCACGGGGCGCCGCCGCCGTGGTTCCAGGCATCGACCTTCTTGCCGTCCGGCCCTTCCGGCCAGCTCGGCGCCTTGGCGTCGCCGGTCGGCGTGCTGTCCTTGCCGTTCAGGCGGCCCATGTGGCCTTCGACCATCGGGCGGGCCCAGACTTCTTCGCCGGTATCCGGATCGCGGGCGAACAGGTAGCCGACGACGCCGAACTCGTCACCCGACGAGCCGTGCACCAGGAGCACCTTGCCGCTCTTCTGGTCCTTCACGACGAAGGGCGCGCCGGTCATCGTGTAGCCAATCTTGTGGTCGCCGAACTTCTTCTTCCAGACGACCTTGCCGGTGTCCTTGTTGAGCGCCACGATGCTGGCGTCGAGCGTGCCGAAGTAAATCTTGTCGCCGTAGATGGCGGCGCCACGGTTGATCACGTCGCAACAGGGGCGGATGTCTTCCGGCAGGCGGGCCTCGTATTCCCAAATGCGTTTGCCGGTGCGGGCATCGATGGCGAAGATGCGCGAATACGAAGCGGTCACGTAGATCACGCCGTCGTGCACCAGCGCCTGCGCCTCCTGGCCGCGCTGCTTTTCGCCGCCGAAGGAGAAGCTCCAGGCCGGCACGAGGTGATCGACGTTCTTGGTGTTGATCTTGGTCAGCGGGCTGAAGCGCTGGGCTTTCAGGCCAAGACCGTAGGACAGGACGTCGCTGGTGGATTTGTCATCGTTAAGAATGTCTTCCCAGCTCACCGTCTTGCTGGCCATGGCCGGCGCGCAAAAAGTGGCCGCGACCAGTGCTGCAAGGATGGTCTGGCGTGGATTGAACCGTGTTAATTCCATTTTTATTCGTCTCCTGAAGAGTGTCTTTGCTTTCCCGAGGGGCCGGGGCGGCCTGCCTTGTTCGACGGGCTAGCCCAGTATAGAAAGCCGATTTGTCGGAAGTCTCGGGACAAGCTCACCCCCAAACCGGGAAATATTCCCGAGCTTTCCCAGGCCGGTACGAAACCTGCTGAACCACCCCCATACAAAAAAACAAGGTGGGAACATGGATCTGCGAAAACGACTGGTGCTCTGGCTCGGCGGCCTGCTCGCCGGGCTGATGCTGATGGCGACGCTGATCAACCTTCACTCGCTGCGCGGTGACATTCAGGCCGAAGTGGCCGCCTCGGAGCAACTGGTCACCGTGCTGCTCAAGGCCGGCGACGCGCAGGCCGGCAACAAGGCCGAGCTGGAATCCCTGCTCAAGAATGCCCAGCTGCGCCACCTGAGCATCCACCTTGGCGACACGGCTGCCAAAGCCGAGGAAAAACCGCATTGGCTGGCCCACCTGCTCGGCATTCCCACCAGCGCCACGCCCGCCCAGACCATCCGCCTCGGCGACCAGACCCTGACCATCGCCCCCAACCCGAACTCGGAAATCGAGGAGCGCCTGGGCGACACTGTTCGACTTTGCATCACCCTGTTGCTCTATTCTGGAGCAACTCTGCTCGCCGCCTGGTGGTCGGCCGATCGCGCGCTGACTCCGGTGCGTGAGCTGGAGGCCGGCCTGCAGCGGCTGGCCGAAAACGCCCCCAACGCCGCCATGCCGCCTTTCGCCCTGCGCGAATTTCGCCGCGTAGCCAGCGCCATTGACGCACTGGCCAGCAAGCTCGACGCCTCCCGCGCCGCCCAGCAACAGCTCGCCCGTCAGCTGATTGCCGTGCAGGAAGAGGAACGCCACACTCTGGCAAGGGAATTGCATGATGAGATGGGACAAACGCTGACCGCCATCGGTGTCACCGCCGGCTACCTTGAACGCAACGCAGCGCGACTGGAGGCGCCGCGCATCGTCGAATGTGCTGAAGACCTGCGGCGCGACGTGCGCACCAGCGGCGAGCAATTGCGCGCCATGCTCAAGCGCCTGCGGCCGCATGGTCTGGATGCGCTGGGCTTGGCCAGCGCCTTGCGCGAACTGGTGACGAGCTGGCAGCAGCGCGAGTCCGGCATCGCGTTTGAGCTTGAAATGCCGGCCGAACTGCCGGTTCTGGGCGAAGCGGCTGCGCTGGTGGCCTACCGCGTGGTGCAGGAAGGATTGACCAATGTGGTTCGCCATAGCGGCGCCCGGCATTGCCGGATCCGCATCGAACTGGCAGAAAACGCGCTGCAGGTGAGCGTAGAGGATGATGGAAAGGGCCTTTCCGAGGCCGGCCCGGCCCGCCGTGGCGGATTGCTCGGGATGGCGGAACGGCTGGACATGGCAGGGGGAAGTTTGAACATCGAGAACAATGCAAGCGTCGGGCTGCACCTGCAGGCCCGCTTGCCGCTGAACAACGAAAAGACACAGGAGGAGCAACGATGATCCGCATCATTCTGGTCGATGACCACGCCGTCGTCCGCACCGGCTATCGCCGCCTGCTCGACGCCGAGCCGGGCCTGCAGGTGGTCGGCGAAGCGGCCAGCGCCGACGAGGCCAATGCGCTGATCATGCACACCACGGCCGATGTCGCCGTGGTCGACCTCAGCCTGCGTGGCAGCAGCGGCATCGAAGCCATCCGCCGCATGCTGGCCCGCCAGCCCGGCCTCAAGGTGCTCGTGCTGTCCATGCACGAAGGCGCCGGCCACATCACGCAAGCACTGCGCAGCGGTGCGCTGGGCTACCTGACCAAGTATTGCGAACCGGGCGACGTCATCGACGGCATCCGCCGCGTCGCCACCGGCAAACGCGTCTTCTCCCCGGAGATCGCCCAGGTCCTGGCCGATGAAGCGGTCGACGGCGACGGCGCCCTCGCCCACCTGACGCCGCGCGAATTCGAAGTGCTGCGCATGCTGGCCCATGGCGACTCAGCCAACCACATCGCCAACTCGATGCACCTCAGCCCGAAGACCGTCCTCAACTATCTTTCGCTGATCCGGCAAAAACTCGACGCCGACAGCGACTTCAAACTGCTTCACCTGGCCGCACGGCATGGCCTGGTGGACATGAGCAGAGCCATCAATGCCTGAACCCCGCAACCTTCAACAATCAATAAACCGGAGTACAGAAATGTTCCGCCACAAGACACTGGCCGCCCTGCTGGCCTGCAGCCTGATCGCCCCCGCCGCACTGGCCGACGCCAAGCTCGACACCGACATGAAAAAGCTGGCCACCAACAGCGGCTGCATGACCTGCCACGGCATCGAGAAAGACAAGCCCGGCCCCGATGGCCTGAAGCCGATCGGCCCCGCCTGGATCGACGTCGCCGCCCAGTATCGCGGCAAGCCGGGCGCCACCGAATTCCTGACCCGCGTTGTCCAGGAAGGCTCCAACCCCTACTCCAGCCACTGGAAGAACCGCGTTTCCGGCATCGCCATGCCGCCCAACGCCGTCGCCATCAGCCCGGCCGATACCCGCCAGCTGGTTTCCTGGATACTGTCGCTGAAGTAAGCTGCAGCGCCCGCTGCCGCCAGCCCAACCCTCCGGAGTTTCCGAGTATGAGCAAACCATCCCTCGCCGCCCGTCTGGCCGCCTCTCTCGCCGGCCTGCTGCTGGCTGTCAGTTGCGGCACGGCCCTGGCCGCTGACCGCGCCACCCCGCGCGAAGCCCGCGCCCTGTTCGACCAGGCCGTCAAATACCTCAAGGCCAACGGCCCCGAGAAGTCCTGGGACGCCTTCGGCAACCGCAAGGGGCCTTTCGTCCAGAAAGACCTCTATGTTTACGTGATTGACCGCAAGGGCACCTACGTCGCCAACGGCGCCGCGCCCGAGACGCTGGTCGGCCTCAATGTGCTGGACAGCGTCGATGCCGCCGGCTCGCCGCTCTTCCGCCAGATGATCGCCATCACCGACAAGCAGACCGAGGCGCGCATCCGCTACGTCTGGCTCAACCGCAAGACCAATCACGTCGAGCCGAAAAACGCCTGGCTGCACCGCGAAGGCGAATACATCCTCGGTGTTGGCTACTACTCGCCGCACGCCACGGCCATCGACGCCCAGAAGCTGCTCGGCGATGCCGTTGCCTTCGCCATCAAGAACGGCCTGAGCAACGCCAACAAGGCATTCAACGACACCAAGGGGAATTTCGTGCGCGACGACCTCTACGTCTTCGCCGTCAATCTCGACAGCGGAAAATTCGAGGCGCACGGCGTCAACCCGGCCTGGACCGGCACCGACGCGCTCAGTCTTCACGACGTCGAAGGCCGCCCCCTGATTCAGGAAATGATCAATCAGGCCAAAGCCAAGGGCTCGGGCGTCGTCGACTACGTCTGGCGCAACCCGGTCACCAACGCCGTCGAGCGCAAGCGCTCCTTCATCCAGCGCGTCGAAAACAGCCTGCTTGGTGTCGGTTACTACCTCGACTGAACGGCCGGGCCGGAAATAGCCATTTCAATTTTGGGCAAAATTTCCGGTTGACCGTGGGAACCACCTGAACCGGCCCAAGTGGCCGGTTTTTGATTGTTGCTATCCAGTTCCAAGCCTCGCCCCGTTGTCGGGGGGGGCAAGGGCCGTCGCTGAACAACGGCAGCTCCCGCTCCACGCGCAGGCCATCGCGGAGTTCAAAACCTGGGTCATCCACCCGCTTGTGCAGCGCCTGCCCGCGCTGGGTGTAGAGATTTTCTGCAAAGACCTGCTCAATGTGGATCAATACACACTGGCGTGGGCAGTAGCACCAGTGCTGCAGCGCAGAAAGGGGAATGGGATCAAGCGGTTCGGCTACCATCGCTCACGCTCACCAATGGCTTTGGCAACTGGCTTGAGTTAGCATTGCCCAAGCGTTACCGGAGGCTCTCACCATGATCAATTCCCCCCTTGAAGATATCGAAGCGGCCGCCCTGCAACTGACGCAGGCCGAGCGTGCAAAGCTGGCAGAGCGCCTGTTGGTCAGCCTCGACGAAGACGACGAAATCCTCGCCGCCTGGGTCGAAGAGGCCGAGCGCCGAGGCGACGCGTATGAGCGCGGTGAAATGGAAGCCATCGATTTCGACGAATCGATGGCCCGCCTCAAAGCCAAGCTCGCTGCCGCCGCATGAAACTGATCGTCCTCAATGCCGCGCAGGCAGAACTTGAGGAAGCACAGGCCTATTACCTTCAACACGCCACACCCGGCATTGCCGCTGCTTTTGTCGCCGACTACGAGAGCGGCGCCCGCCGGCTTCTTCAGTTCCCCCAAGCCGGCACTGCGGTATCCCAGCGCTTGCGCATATTGCCGATGCGTCATTTTCCGTACTCGATCGTTTATCAGGCGACAGCCGAAGCCATCACGATCCGCGCCATCGCCCACCAGCGCCGCCGTCCCGGGTATTGGGGCGGGCGGCGCTGAGCGGCAGAGTCAGAAGTGAGACTTTGAAAAGCGACATGGAATTTTTACTCCAACCGGCAAACGCCCATCTACCTGAAGAGCTCCAAGACTTCGGCCCGCTCAGTTCAGCATTTCAATTTTGGGCAAAATTTCCGGTTGACCGTAAGCGTCGGCCGGAGAGCCCCTGACGGGCGATCAGTTGCCAGTCAGGGTCCTTCCTGCCTGAGCTTTCTAGCGGAGGATCAGATCCGGCCGCGTCGGCTTGAGCGGCGAAGTCACGCTGATCTGCGCGCTCTTGCTCTGGGCCGAAATGCCGTTCTGGTCCTTGGCGACGACGTAGTACGCACCGTTGTCGCTGGCCTGTACGCCGGTCAGGGTCAGTTGCGCCGTCTGCGAGCCGGCGATGCCGGTGCGCTTACCGAGCGAGGTATTCATGCCGCGAATATCGGCGAGCTGAATCTTGTCGCCAACGGCATTGGTTTTGTACCACTGGTAGCTGAGCGTGCCGTTGCCCTGGGCGATGGCTTTGAGGGTGATGTTGCGCAAGAGCAAACCCTTGGCGCCGGTCGGGTTGAGCAAGAAGACCGGCCCGTTGCCTGCCGCGCAGGAAACCGTCAGCCCGCCGACCGGCCCGCAATTCCAGTTCCACGGCCCGGCACCGCTGACGACCGAGGCTGCGCCGATCAGGCACAGGTTGGCATTTGGGGCGCTACTGAATGAACGGCCGTTGGCTGCACCGCATACGGGCGCCGAGGCCACGCTACCGACGTTGATCGGCGCCACCTGCATCGACGAACC
Organism: uncultured Rhodocyclaceae bacterium; assembly: GCA_907163225.1. Lineage (GTDB taxonomy): Bacteria > Pseudomonadota > Gammaproteobacteria > Burkholderiales > Rhodocyclaceae > Azonexus. The sequence goes on from OU015322.1 coordinate 1,137,262, forward strand.
CTGCGGCCCGGGGCAATTGATGCCCCATTCGAATACCGCACCATCGTTTCGCATGGCGACCGAGCAGCCCTCGGCGGCGTCGATGGCGGTGATGTTGTTCAGCCCCGCAATCGCGATGGGTACGAGGCTGCGCACCAGACTGTGATCGGCCGCCAGCCGTCCGCCGCCGTTGTAGCCCATGCCCCAGACGGTGCCGTCACCTTTAAGCATGGTGGTGTGGCTGACACCCATGGCAACGGCTGCGACGCCGGCGAAGTTGTTGATCTGCAGCGGATCGCGCTGGCACAGGACGCTGGCGTGGCCGCCCCAGGGTATGACGTCGCCCAGTTCGCCGCTCTGGTTGCAGCCCCAGACCCAGAGTGTGCCGTCGTTCTTGACTGCGGCAGATTTGTAGAGGCCGGCGGCAATGCTGCCGACGCCGCCGATGCTGGCGGTGCCCGCCCGGTCGTACCAGTTATAGCCGTTCCAGTAAGGATTGGCGTTGGCGCCATAGGCGCCGGTGCCGCGCTCGCCATATTGCGCGCCACCCCAGGCTCGGATGCTGCCGTCGAAAAGGAGCGCCAGCGTGTGCGTGCCGCCCGAGGCCACCGCCATCGGTGGCGTGGCCGGCGGCCAGGTGCCGGCCGGGGTCACCTTCAGGTGGTCGACCTGCACCGGTTGCGCAACATTCTGGATGCTGGCCGGCGGCTTGGTGCTCTTGCTCGTCAGGGCGGGCAACAGGGCACCCAGCTTGTTCATTTCATTGTCGCCCCAGGCCCACAACGAGCCATCGGCCTTGCGCGCGAAGAAGCTGCCGGAACGCGCCCAGATTGCCGTGACGCCAGTCAGCGGGCCGCTGGCATCGGCTACCTGCCAGAGCGCGCTGCGCTGCTGCCCCGTCTGGCAGTTGGCGAGCATCTGTGGGTCCAGTCCCCATTGCCAGACGGTGCCGTCGCCCTTTAGCGCCAGACTGTATTTTCCTGCGGCAGCGATGGCGACCACACCACTCAGGTTGCTCACCGGCGCCGGGGCCGCATTTTGCCCTCCACTGGCGTAGCAGGCGGTGTAGTTTGACGGACGGATCACTTCGTACGTAACGACGCCCCACTGCCAGACACTACCGTCCGCCTTGAGCAGGACGGTGTGGTCTGGCGCCATGGTGATTTGCGGCGTTGCTGCCAGCGCTTCGAGGGCGCTTCCGGACATGAGCTGAAAGACGGCCAGGCCGATCAGGCTGGTTTTGCGCACAGGATAGAGTTTGAACATGGCAATTTCTCCCTTTTCTGTTTTTAGATGGATGCGCCTCAGGCCTGCCACTGGCCGGCTCCGGGCTTTCATCCTGCATATTCTTCCTACTCTTCAAGCATAGTTCCCTATCGGGAAAGCTCCAGCGGTATCGGCAGCCCGGCGACTGCTCCATTCCTGAACAGATGTTGAGCAGTTGATCACGCCGCAAGCTGCTCCGTGCTGAAGCAGGTGCCGAACGTTTTTGACCAAGTATCTGAAAATTAGCCATTTTTTCCGGTTGACCGTGGAACTGGCATGGCTGGCACACGGCATGCACATTAGATGGCACGAGTCACGGCAGGTCGTCATCACGAAACAACTGAATCTGCCGGCTTCGAGTTACCCGATTTGCAACTTCATTCAAGAACACTGGAGACATACATGACTGTATATGCAGCCCCCGGCGCCGCTGGTGCCAAGATCGCCTACAAGGCCCAGTACAACAACTTCATCGGCGGCAAGTGGGTTGCCCCGGTCAAGGGTCAGTACTTTGACGTCATTACCCCGATCAGCGGCAAGGTCTACACGCAAGCTGCCCGCTCCACCGCCGAAGACATCGAGCTGGCGCTTGACGCCGCTCACGCTGCGGCCGATGCCTGGGGCAAGACCCCGGCTGCCGAGCGTTCTAACGTTCTGCTGAAGATTGCCGACCGCCTTGAAGCTAACCTCGAAACCCTGGCTTACGCCGAGACCGTTGATAACGGCAAAGCCATCCGCGAAACGCTGAACGCCGACATTCCGCTCACCATCGATCATTTCCGCTACTTCGCCGGCTGCCTGCGTTCGCAGGAAGGCACGATGAGCGACCTGGACGAAAACACCGTCGCCCACCATTTCCACGAGCCGCTCGGCGTCGTTGGTCAGATCATCCCCTGGAACTTCCCGATTCTGATGGCCGCCTGGAAACTGGCTCCGGCCATTGCCGCCGGCAACTGCGTCGTCCTGAAGCCGGCCGAATCGACCCCGATCTCCATCCTGATCCTGGCCGAAGTGATCGCCGATCTGCTGCCGCCGGGCGTCTTGAACATCGTCAACGGTTTTGGCCGCGAAGCCGGCATGCCGCTGGCCAGCAGCAAGCGTATCGCCAAGATCGCCTTCACCGGCTCGACCTCGACCGGCCGCGTCATCGCTCAAGCCGCTGCCAACAACCTGATCCCGGCGACGCTGGAACTGGGCGGCAAGTCGCCGAACATCTTCTTCGCCGACGTCATGGACAAGGATGACGGCTTCCTCGACAAGGCCATCGAAGGCATGGTGCTGTTCGCCTTCAATCAGGGCGAAGTGTGTACCTGCCCGAGCCGTGCCCTGATCCAGGAATCGATCTACGACAAGTTCATCGCCCGCGTTCTCGAGCGCGTCAAGGCCATCAAGCAGGCCAGCCCGCTCGACACCGACTGCATGATGGGTGCCCAGTGTTCGCAGGAACAGATGACCAAGATCATGTCCTACCTTGAAGTCGGCAAGCAGGAAGGCGCCGAGTGCCTGATTGGCGGCGCCCGCGCTGTTCTTGAAGGTGAACTGGCCGGCGGTTACTACATCCAGCCGACCCTGTTCAAGGGTCACAACAAGATGCGCATCTTCCAGGAAGAAATCTTCGGGCCGGTTCTGGCCGTGACGACCTTCAAGGACGAAGCCGAAGCCCTGGCCATCGCCAACGACACCCTGTACGGCCTCGGCGCCGGCGTCTGGAGCCGCAATGGCAACGTCGCCTACCGCATGGGTCGCGCCATCAAGGCCGGCCGTGTCTGGACCAACTGCTACCATGCCTACCCGGCACACGCCTCCTTTGGCGGCTACAAGGAATCCGGTATCGGTCGCGAAACCCACAAGGTTATTCTCGACCACTACCAGCAGCTGAAGTGCGTCTTGGTTTCCTACAGCGAAAGCAAGCTGGGCTTCTTCTGATTCCATGCTCAGATCAATCGTGACGCGAAGACAAGCTGAAGGCAGTGCGATTAGCACGGCAAGGCGGCGTCTACAAAGTCACGGTTGGTCTGAGTTGGAATAAACCGAGCATCTCCTCCACTGGCCGCATAGTTTTGCGGGCAACTCTTGGGGGCGGGCAACCGCCCCCCTTTTTTAGGAGAAAAACATGGTCGACCGCGTTATTGCCACCCCGGCTACGCTGGAGCTGATCGCGCTCCTGAAACAGGAATACGGGCCGGAACTGATGTTCCACCAGTCCGGTGGCTGCTGCGACAACAGTGCCGCCAACTGTTATTTGCCCACCGACCTCACCATCGGCCCCTACGACGTCCATCTCGGCAACATCGGCGACGTCCCTTTCTACATCAGCGCCTCGCAGTACGAATACTGGAAGCACACGCAACTGATCATCGACGTCATCGACGGATCGGGTGGCACCTTCTCGCTCGAAGGCAACACCGGCAAGGCTTTCCACACCCGTTCCCGGCTGTTCACCGATGCCGAATGGGCTGAACTGCAGGCCGCCGGCCTCGTTTAATTCAAGGAACTCATTCATGAACAAACAACTGAGCACCACCCTGCTACCCCTGCTCGCAGCCACCCTCTTCATCGCCACCTCGCCGGCCCAGGCCGCCGACGGCGAAGCCATCGTCAAAAAAGCCCGCTGCGTCGCCTGCCACACCGTCGACCAGAAGCGCGTCGGCCCGCCCTACAAGGAAGTCGCCGCCAAATACAAGGGCGACAAGAGCGCCCCGGGCAAACTGTTCGACAAAGTTCGTGCCGGCGGCTCCGGCAACTGGGGCGCAGTCCCGATGCTGCCCCACCCCGCCGACAAGATCAGCGACGACGACCTGAAGGCCGCCGTCCAGTGGATTCTGTCGCTGGAATAAGCCGATCACGGCGCCCCGGTTTTGGGCACCCAAGAGGGAGAACAGCAACTCCCCCAACAAAAATGGCCCCAGGCCATCGAATGCAAAACCAAGGGGCGCCGAGCCGGCCCTGAAGCCTGCCGAGCGCCCCTCCTGACTGAATCTTGCGGTCAACCGGATATTTTGGTGAAAATCCGAATTGATCCTCGATTCGTGCTCAGTTGTCTTTCAGCCCTTTGCGCCCCCGCGGGGTCTCTCGGGTAATTTCCTCTTTGACCAAACCGGAAAGCGAACGCTCGTAGCTCGCCTGGAGTGAGCTCGCAGCCGAGCGCATGGCCCACGTTCCGCCAGGGCTAAGCATCCAGGCCAGCACCACGCAGTTAAGCAACACCGTTGCCCAGAAAGTCACCTGAAATGACGCCTTGCTCGACTTGTGGCGTAGCACGCGCTGCGCCACCAAGGCCCCCGGCCAGCCGCCGAAAAGGGCGATCATGTGCAGGGTGTTTTCCTTTGTCCGCCAACGGCCATCCTGCGCTGCAGCCTTGTCCTTGGCGTAGATTCCAAACGCCAGCAGACTCGCGACGCCATACACGCCAGCGATCGCCATCGGCAATTTACCCGCCAGCGCACAGGCGCCGACGAAGACTAAAAACAGCACGGCGAGCAGGAGCCAGCCAAGACCGGAAGCTTTTCCGCTGCTTGAGACAGCGGATGAACGGGTCTCGACAAACGCGACGTTGTCGGCCCGCGCCCTGCCCCTGGCATCTGCCGAGTGCTCGTAAGTCACGATGTCACCATCGAGCGGCCGCCGACCGCGCCGCTCAAAGGCCTTGATGTGCAGAAAAACGGGCTCGCCACCCCCGTTTGGCGTGATGAAACCAAAACCTTGATCATCTTTCCAGCTGCTTATTTTTCCCTGGTAGCGCATGTGTTTTTCATCTTGGATGGTTGCTAGAAACGCGTCGTTGCAATTTGCGCGTTGATCGGCGGTGATATCGGGATTCAGCCCAAGCTATCGCCCGAACAAGGCGTCGTAAGCGGCGGTAGAGAAGCCCTGCACCCGCTGCCCCTTGCGCAGCAACAGCGGAATGCCGCGGCCACCGCCGGCTGCCGAATAAGACTCCTTGCCGTCCGGCGTGTCGATATCGATTTCCTGGTACGGAATCCCCTTTGCCGCCAGGTAGGCCTTGGCCTTGCTGCAGTAGCCACACCAGCTGGCCGAATAGAGATAGGTGCCGGTGGTCGGCGAAGTCGCGCTGGCCAAGCGCTTTTTGATGCGGGCTTCTGCATCCTGGCGGAGCGCTTCCGGCACGGGCGAGGCGGGGAGATTTTCGAAGGAAAATATTTTCTGGATCTTGCCGGTGGTTGGCGGCTGATCGCTGTAGGTCACCCGCCCATCCGGGCTGATTGACCGGTAAACATTGTCGGCAATGGCGCCGTTGCCAGCGAAAATGGCCGCGACGATCAGAAGGTTTCGAGCAAGGACAATGAGTTTGTGCATGAGGCAGAGCAGCATCTCGCCGGCTTATCCGTCAGAAGCCAGATAATAGTACAAACAGCTATTCTGCCGGTCTTTTTGGCCAAACAGGTCAGCGCAATCGGATTTTTTGCGCCGTTCAATCAAAATTTGGTCGATTTTTCCGGTTGACCGCGGCAATCTGAAAAATGCCGCAAGTGCACACTGCTCCGTCGTGGAACAGCTGTTCAGTTACTGAACAATCGACCGGGCAACATGCGCTGCAGGGTGCCATCCCGTTTGAGCAGGTGCTTGAGTGCGCCGGCGATGTGCAGGCCGATCAGGCTGGCAAGCCCCCAGACAAAGGCGAGGTGGAGCTGTTTGAACAAGCTGTTGAGCGCTTCGTCGGGCCAGCCGAGCTTGGGCAGCTCGATACCGAAGAATTTGATGGCATAGGGCGTAAAGGAAGAAGCCAGGAAGCCGGCCATCGGTGCGAGAAATAAAAGTGCGTAGAGCGCATGGTGGGTGGCGGTGGCGAGCCTCGCCTCCCAGCCGGTGGCCAGCGCCTTGGGCGCCGGATGCCCTCGGCGCCAGGCGAGGCGGGCAACGATGAGCAATAGCGCGAGCAGGCCGAGCGATTTGTGCAGGCTGTAGGCGGCGCTGCGTTCGGCGCCCTTGGGCAGGTCGACCATGGTCCAGCCCAGCCAGAGCAGCCAGATGACGACAACAGCCTGCGCCCAGTGCAGCACGACGGCCGGCAGCGTGTAACGCTGGCCGCTCATCGGATGCTGACGCCCCAGGGCAGCTCGCCGACTTCGATGTCAGCCAGCTTCTTGAAGCTGGCGGTGTCGATAACCGATACCGTGCCGGAGCGGCCGTTGGCCACGTAGAGCTTGGCGCCGTCCGGTGTGATGGCCATGTTCCACGGCCGTTTTCCGACTTCGACGGTGGCAACGACGGTGTTGCTGGCGACGTCGATGGCCATCACCGACGGATCGCGCCCGTTGGAGACAAAGACCCGCTTGCCGTCCGGATGCACAGCGATCCCGTTCGGATACTGACCGGCGGTGATCTCGGCCACGACGCTGCCCTTGCGGACGTCGATGGCGTACACCTTGCCGGCCATTTCGCTGGCCACGTAAGCGCGGCTGCCGTCAGGCAGGAAACCGATGCCGCGCGGCCGCTTGCCGACAGGAATGCTGCCGACCTGCCTGCGTGCCTTGACGTCGATGACATCGACTTGCTCGGCCTCCTCGGCGCTCACATACAGCCAGCGGCCATCCGGGCTGAACACGGCGTGTTCCGGGTTCTTGCCGCGCACCTTGATGCGCGCCAGCTCCCTGCCTTCCGGCGCTGCGAGCAGCACCACGCTGTTGTCGTCCTCGACCGCCACGGCAAGGCGCTTGCCATCGACCGAGAGGCTCACGCCTTCCGGCGAATCGCCCACCTTCACGGTCTTGAGCAACTGCCCGGAGGTGGCATCGACGATGAGCAAACTGCCCGTCTTGCCGTCAGTCAGATAAACGCGCCCGGCGCCGCTGGCGATGCCGCGCGGGCGCTCGCCAACGGGAAAATCCCCGACGCGCTGGTCGGTGGCGGTATCGATGACGCTCAGCGTGGCCGTTTTTTCATTCGGCACGTAAGCCAGCGGCCCCGCCAAAACAGCCCCGGAGAAAGCCGCAACCAACGCTGCCAGAACGATCTTTGGAAACATCGCTCAGCTGGCCTGGTGCGTAATGCCGTAGCGCTTGAAGATGCCAGCGATCGTGCCATCGTTCCGCAAGCTGGCCAGCGCATTGCCGAGGGCTTCGGCCAGCCCCTGATCCTCGACCTTGACGGCCATGCCGAGCGGCCAGCTGTCGACCTTGAGTTCGGGAAATTTCGGGCTGTCGAGAACGACATTGCCCTGCCCCTTGGTCGCCGCTTCCAGCTCGGCGCGGGCGCCCAGAACAGCCGCTACCTTGCCTTCGGCCATGCCCTTGGCAGCCTCGGCCACGGTCTTGAAATGCACGACGTTCTCGCGCAGGCGGCCGTTGAGCACACCGAGCAGGAAAGAGTCGGCCAGCGAGGTGGTCTCGACGCCGATCTTCTCGCGCGTGAAGATTTCCAGCGCGACCGCCGCCGAGCCGGCCAGCGGCTTCGGCACACGCTCCGGATTGCGCGCCAGTGCCAGCGTTTCGACGTGATAGGCGCCAAAAATCCGCACCTTGTCATTGGCCCGTGCCAAGTACTCGTCGACCGGCACGTGCATCATCACATCGGACGGCGGCGTGCCCAGGTAATGGCCTTTCCAGACCATGTTGCGCAGGTCGTCGTTCATGTCCTCGTCGGCGTTGTAGCCGGCGACTTCGGCCGTCAGGCCGAGTTTGGCCGCGAGTGCACGTGCGATGTCGGCGTCGATACCCTTGCCGCCGGCCATCGAATAGGGGGCGAAATCGTTGTACACCGCAACGCGCAGACGACCGCGCTGGCGGATTGTTTCAAAGCCATCGGCCACTGCCGGCAGCGCAACGGCGACGGGCAGCGCAGCAAGCGCTTTCAGCCATAAACGGCGATCATTCTTCATGGACGGTTTCCAGCCAGGTACGGATAGACCACATGGCCTCCTGGCTTAGTGTACCCTCGAACGGCGGCATGTAAACACGGCCGTCACGCACCGCACCCTTGCGGATGCGCTGCAGGAAGACTTCGTCGCCCTCGTCGCCGAGCGGCAGGTAGCGCAGGTCGGGGGCAATGCCGCCGGACACGGCACCCAGGCCATGGCAACGCGCACAGTTCTGGTTATAGGCGGAATCTCCGATGCGAATCGCAGTCTTATCCTTGCGGTAGGGGTTGCTCGGCAGGAAATCGGCACCGAGGTTTTTCAGGCCGGTCGTATCGACAGCCTGCGGCACGACGTCGCCGTGAGCATGAACCAGTTGCGCAGACGCGCTGATGAATAAAACTGCTGCAACAGCGCCGAGGTGTCTGAAGGGAAGTTTCACAATGTCTCCTTGTTTGATTGCGGGTTACTGCCTTTGTGAGCAATCATCTGCAAACCCTGTGCCAGGTCGCCGATTTTGGCCAAAGAATGCCCTGCCAAGGGCCACCCACGGAAAGCACACAAATTGGCGCGATTTAGCTGTGCATGGCACGGCATTTGCTGAAAGGTGCAGCGCACTGCCCGCTTCGTTGCTAATAAAAAGGGCAGGTGTTACGTTATGAAGCACTAAAACGATAAAGCCAGCTTAAGAGGCACCGGAGGAGAGATGGGGCAGATACAAATAGTGGCCGAGCTTCATGGTCAGCGCTTGCAGCAGGCAAGGCAGCTGTTTTTTGACGAAGGCACGCTACCCGATGGACTGATCGATCCGGTCATCCTCCGTTCGTGGGAACGCTGCCGACGCTTCGGGCTGGGCGAAGGCAATACCATCCCGGCAGTAGAGGCCATGGATCGCATCGCCCTGAAAACCGAGCAGGATCGCAACCGCTTCCTGCTCGCCCAGGGGCGGCCGATCATGGAGCATGTGTTCGAGCAGATTCGTGAATCCGGCAGCATGGTCATCCTCGCCGACGCCAACGGTCTGTTGCTCGAAACGGTCGGTGATGCCGATTTCGTCAGCCGCGCCGACCGTGTGGCCTTGTCTGCCGGCGCGTCATGGGACGAGAATCAACGCGGCACCAACGCCATCGGTACCGCGCTGTCAGAAGAAGGCTCAGTGGCCATTCTCGGTGGCGAACACTACCTTGAACACAATGGCTTCCTGACTTGTTGCGCCAGCCCGATATTCGGGCCGGACGGCCGACTTATCGGCGTCCTCGACATTTCCGGCGATTACCGCAGCCACCAGCATCACACCATGGGGCTGGTTCGTATGTCCTCGGCCATCGTCGAACGGCGCCTGTTCGAATCAATCCACAGCCGCGACATTCTGGTCTGTTTCCATACTCGCGCCGACTATCTGGGCAGCCCGAAGGAAGGCATCGCTGCCGTTTCGCCGGACGGCCAGGTTCTGGCCATGAACCGCAACGGCACCGACCTGCTCGGCATTCGCCAGGTGGACGCCGTGCGCCGCGATTTTTCAATGGTTTTCGAAAGCAACCTGTCGGCGCTGATCGACCGACTGCGCCACATGCCACAAGGGAGTTACGAGATCAACGTCAATGGCAAATCCTTGCACGTCCAGCTGCGCGGCCAGTTGCCGCCGCTGGCCGTAGCCGGCCGGGTCTATGATGAACCGGCCACCATCCGTGCGCCGCGCCGGCCAGAAGCCGCCGCACCGTCCGGCCCGACGCTAGACACACTGAACACCGGTGATGCGCGCCTGCAAGCAGCCATCGAGCGCGCCCGGCGCATGCTCGGCAAGGACATTCCGATCCTGATTCAGGGCGAGTCGGGTGCCGGCAAAGAGATGTTCGCCAAGGGTTTCCACAACAGCGGCCCGCGCGGCACCGGGCCATTCGTCGCGCTGAACTGCGCATCCATTCCGGAAACCCTGATCGAATCCGAACTCTTCGGCTACCAGGGCGGCGCCTTCACCGGTGCCCGCAAGGAAGGCGCCCCGGGCAAGATCCAGCAGGCGCATGGCGGCACCCTCTTTCTCGACGAAATCGGCGACATGCCGCTCAACCTTCAGGCCCGCCTGCTGCGTGTATTACAGGAGCGTTCGGTCACCCCGCTGGGCAGTACGCGGGCGATTCAGGTCGACATCTCGCTGGTCTGCGCCACGCACCGTAAATTGCGCGAAGAAGTCGCCCGCGGCGCCTTCCGCGAAGACCTTTACTATCGCCTGAACGGCATGAGCGTCACCATGCCGGCGCTGCGCGAGCGGACTGACATCCGGGCGCTGGTTGCCAAGATTGCCGCGTCGGAAACCACGTCGCGCGGCCTGCAAGTCCGTTTTTCGGAAAAGGCTCAGCACGCCATCGAAAACTACGCCTGGCCGGGCAATATCCGCCAGTTGTTCAACGTTATCCGGGTCGCCATCGCGCTGCTCGATGACGACGAGTCGCTGATCACCGAAAGCCATCTCCCGGAAGAGCTGTTCGAAACCATTGTGGCGACGGCCCCCGGCGCCACGCATGAGTTCGACCCGTGGGCGGCTGCCCCGCTGGAAGGCGCCAACAGCATGGATGCCATCAGCCGGCAGGCTGCCATGCGCGCGCTTGAAGCTGCCGGCGGCAACATTTCTTCCGCCGCCCGCCAACTCGGCATCAGCCGCAACACGCTGTACCGCAAGCTGGGGCGAATGTAAGACGGCGAACAGCGGTGAATTGGATCCCCCCGCCCAAGCGGGGGGATCCAGCACCTTCATGCTGTCCGGCTCGGCGCCGAAGCAGGCAACGGTGACCTTCGATGCTACGGTCAACCGGAAAATCAGCCGAAAATGCAAAGCCACTCAACGATTCCAAGGCTCGTTTAGCCGAGGCTTGAGCCCTTTTTTGCACCGGCCAGCGTGACCGCAGTCAGCCGGCCCGGGTGATGCCGCCCGCGTCCTGGCCGAGCCGACCGATCTGATCGAGCGCGCCCACTCCCGCGGCATCAAGGTGCATACCTGGACCTTCCGCAACGAGCAGCGCCGCCTGGCCAGCGACTACACGGGCAATCCGGTCAACGAGTACCTGCAGTTCTATCGCCTGGGGATCGACGGCGTATTTTCGGACTTCACCGACACTGCCATCGTTGCCCGGACGCTGTTCAAGCTGGAGCAGGATGGCTACAACCGGTGCTTTACCGGCGCCGGCCTGAGCCGCGCCGAACAGCGCCGCTGCAAAGCTCACGACTAGGCGCAGCGTTGGATGCCAGGCCGCAATGGCCTGGCATCCAAGCTCTTTCTCAGAAGTAGTTCCGCGTCAGCGCCACGCTGACGATAAACACGTAGGCGAGCACGGCCAGCGCGAAGTAGCGCGCCCGGATCGCTCTGGTCCGGCCGCGCTTGAGCGCCATCATGCCAAGCAGGATGTAGGCGAGCAGGCCGAAAAATTTCGCGGTCAGCCAGTCATTTACAAACGGGTACTGGCCACTCATCCAGGCCATGGTCAGCGCGCTGCCGAGCAGCAGGGTGTCGACGATATGCGGCAGGATGCGCGCCAGCCGGTGCTGCCGTAGCGGGGACTCGCGCAGCATCCACCAGCCGCGCAAGCAAAACCCGAGGCCGCTGAGAACGACGCAGGTGACATGCAGGTGTTTAAGGGCGAGATAGCTCACAGGGCCGCAAGTTTCCGGGAGATGTCGGCCAGGTGGCTGCGGTAGCGGCGAATGGCGCTGAACAGATTCCACCACAGCCAGCCGTTGGCCACGGCAAAAGCCAGTCCGGCCGGGCGAGCCAGCCACGCCGGAAAAAACACGGCGGCCAGCAGCAGGATCAGGGCAAGGCCATAGGCCAGCATTTGCCGGTGCATTCCTGACTCGGCCAGAATTTTGTTCATCGCTGGTGCCGGCACCTTGGCCTGCCCGGTGTTCTGCAAATGCATCCAGGACAGGAAAGGCACGATTTTGTAGAGCATGCCGGTGATGAAAGGCAGGAAGCCGCCGGCGACCAGCAGCACACCGAAAACGAGCGTCCAGCCCTCCAGTTCGGCTGCGGTTGGCCACAATGCTGCGGTCGACAGCAAAAACAGGGCAAAAATGGACGATATCAGTCCAAGCTGCCAGTAGCGGTAAGTCGCATCCGGCCGCGCCCGGCGACGCTTGGCCTGCAGCCGCATGGTTTGCAACGCGAAAGCGATACCGGCCAGTGCCGCGCCCAGTTGGCCAAGCCGCGCCAGCACTGACAGATCAAGCAGCAACGCGGCGGACCACACGACCAGCATGGCCAGCATGATGATCGGGAACCACCAACTGGATCGCGCCGGATAACCGGGTGTCAGCTGGAACATCGGAACCACCACGAAAGCCATCGCCGCGAGCAGAACTGCCGCCCAGCCGCCCAGCCCCCAGCCTGCATGCAGATCGGTCAGCGCGGAAAATGGCAGCGGCCAGCCGTAGGCCAGTGCCAGCGACATGACAATGCCCAGCCCGACCACAGCGAACAGACTGAACAGGGAGAGCTTGATGCCGCGAATGGTCGGGCTGGTCGTCGGCACCCCACGCAACGCGATTGCAGTCACGATGAGAAAAGCCAGCACGGTCATGCCGAGCACGACTGCGCCGCCGCCCAGCAGCTGGGGTAAGCCGAGGAGAAACCCTGCCGCCAGCATCAGCGCCCCGGCCGACAAGCCGACATGAACAAGCCGGGCGATCAACAGCGGCTGCCGGAGGTTGGCACCGGCGACTACGGGCAGGATCTGGATGAGTGCCCCGAGCATGACCTGCAGCATGAAGCCAACGGTGATCAGATGCGTCGCGGCCAGTGCGCCGGGCATCCAGCGCGAAGCAAAAACATCAGCGCCCTCGAAAGCAATAAGCAGCCCGGCAAGAACACCGAACAGCGGCGCCGTCAGGAAGAAGCGCAGCGGCGCCGCAAATGGCGGCGCGTTTTCAAATGCGAGCAGCGCCTGCATTGACGGAGTCTGTCGAAATACGCGACCGGATCAGCGCGAAATCAGAATTTCGTAGGTGCCGTCCGGCATCAGCTCAGTCTCGTAGTCATGGCCATTCTGGCGCAACACCTTGTAGAGCGGATGTGGCTCGCGGAAAAGCAACAGCAACATTTTTTCGCCCTCTTTCAAGGTATCGAGCATTTCCATGGTTTCAACAAAGGGACCGGGTGGCTCCATGTAGCGCGCATCGACAACATGCGGGGTTTTGGCGTGGGTCATTCTTCGCAGAGCTCGGTTTCCAGCCGTTCAAGAACAGCCGGCAATTCATCGGACAGGTGCTGGTCGCACATCGGGTAGAGGATATTTTCCTCCTTCATGTTGTGCTGCTGCATCATGATGACCAGCGTGTCGGCCAGCCCGAGATAATCGTCGGAATTTCCCGCTTTTAGCGCGTCGACCGCGTCATTCATCAGGGCGCGAAGCTGGACATGCTCCATGCGCATGACCTGCGTTGGTCCCATGCTCATGCCGGTCTTGGCTTCGAACGTCGGGAAAAGCGTCTTTTCCTCGCTGTCAAAATGCGCCAGCATGGCAGACTGGAAATGGCCAAAAGCGGCACCCGCAAGCGTGAAATCTTTTTTGGCGACCGCCTGCTCGGCGTCGGCAAACAAATCATCGCAGCGGCGATGGTCATCGGTCATAAAACTACGTATTGTCGTCATGGCATGCCCTATGGCTATTGATGGCTCATTCTCGTTGCGCCACAGAGGATGAGCCTTGACCACCATCAAATCTCCAACGATCAGCCGCTGACGATCCCGACCTGCAATTCGTCAAACCAGTTAATGAATCGCTGCACATTGGCGCCTTGGTAAATGGCGCCGTGCTGTGGGCAGAGCATGTCGATATCGAGTTGCGATACCCGTTCGCACCAGCGGCGCTTGGCCTCGTTGGAACCCATCCAGCGCCGGTGGAAGCCTTCGGCATGGCGAATGTGTTTATCGAAATCTTCAACATAAAGACTGTCTTCACCGGGCGGCAGAAGCGCGGCGCCGACGTCACCGGAGAACATCATTTTGGCGACTTTGTCGTACAGATTGAAATTGCCGGATGAGTGCAGGTAATGCGCTGGAACGGCCCGGAGAATCAGGCCATCAAGCGAAATATCACAGCCTTCGTCAGGAATCATCACGAAAGTTTCGGCCGAACCGCCAAAATGGGGAATGAAACTGCCCCACAGCCAGCTGACGTGGCAACGCATCTTCGGGTTGAACTCCAGCCACAGGGCCAGCGACGAACAGATGTCCGGGTCCTGGTGCGAAGCGAAGATGCCGGCCAGCGCCGACGGATCGAATTCAGACGACAAGGCCGAGAAGACGGCCGGAAAAATTTCGGCGCCGCCCGGATCAAGGAGAAGGCCTTGCCCGCCGTGGGTGATCAAGTACTCGTTGGTATCGATCAAATAATTCGGCTTTTCAGGATCGCGGACGATGGCGACCCATTTGTGATTGCCGTCCTGAAAGATGGTTTTTGTCGTTTTCACGCATCCGCTCCCGTATTCTCAGTTTCCGGTAAAAAAGGCTGACCGGCGCAGCGATTCCAGCGAGGCGCGGATTTCTTCGACGATGTTGTCGAATTCCCCGGAAACCTGGGCCAGCGGTACCGCAAAGGATTGGCCATAGGCCGCTTCGATCTTGGCTGACTTGGCCAGTACACCACCCAGCTCCACCATCTGGAAAGCATCTTCAAGCGCCCGCTTGAGCTGCTTGCGCAGGCTGGCCAGACGCCGGGTATGTTGTTCGTTTTGAATTTCCCGCGCAGCGAGGACACCCACGGCTTTCGACTGGGGCGAAAGCACTGCCGCCTGGTGCAACAGGCCGGTATGGCGAAGATCCTGGAGGACGAGTGAAACCTCGTTGACGCAGCCATGAATCAGACCGGTCAAGGCGCCCATGCAATCGCGCAAATCTTGCGAAAACACTCGCAGTTCGTTGGATAGAACGCCAAAGCCCCGCGCCGCCGTACCCGCCCGCTTGGCGAGAAAAATGGCGTTCAGAGCCATGATGTTGATCTTGAAGGCAACGCCGACCACCGACTTGATTTCCTCGTTGATGCGGACGATGCGCAGCAGGTCGACACCGGCCTGCGGTGCGGAGCTCAATCTTGTCGTCAGTGCCGTCGTCATGCTTGCCTCGCAGGTTTTATTCTAGTCAGCGGGCAATATACCAATTTCACCAAACAACAGCCAGCACCCTGACGCTTTTGCCACTTATTTTTCGTGGACATACGTACCGGGCGCGCTGGCCAAAGCCGGGAATTTGCGATTCGCCGCCGGGTAGGCTTCAACCAGATCGCCTGTCCGCTCACTCAGCCAACGAGTCCAGTCCGCCCACCAGGTACCCGATTTTTTCTCGGCCCGCTCGAACCAGTGCTCCCAATGCTCATTGCGCTCCGGCTCGCCGATCCAGTAGGCGCGCTTGGGCGGATTGGCCGGCGGATTGACGATGCCGAGAATGTGCCCGGAGGTCGACAGTGCGAAGCGTACCGGCGCGTTGACATTGATTTGCTTGCGAATGCGGTAGCACTGCTTCCACGGTGCGATATGGTCGTCTTCAGCGGTCACGGCATAGAGCGGCTGCTCGATCAGATCAAGGTCGATCCGTTCACCGGCGATGGTCAATTTGTCGCGTTTGATCAGGTTATTCTCAAGGTACAGCTCACGCAGGTAATAGGAATGCATGGCCTGCGGCATGCGCGTCGTATCCATGTTCCAGAACAACACGTCGAACGCCGGCAAAGGTTCGCCACGCAGATAACTGTGTTCCCAGTAATGCCAGATCAGCGGATTGGAACGCAGCATGCGGAAGGAGCTGGCCATTTCGCTGCCGTCGAGGAAGCCTTTTTTCGCCATCGACTCTTCCAGCGCGCCGATGCAGGCTTCGTCGATGAAGACATCGATATCGCCAGGGTGAGCGAAATCGGTCAGCGTGGTGAACAAGGTCCAGTGCGCGACCGGCACTTTGTCTTTCCCGAAATGCTGGTTGGCCCAGGCCATGTAGGTGCTGACCAGCGTACCGCCGATGCAATAACCGACCAGATGCACCTTGGGCACCTTGCAGAATTCGCTGGCGACGCGCACCACTTCATTGACACCTTCTAGCAGGTAGTCATCGAAACGGATATCGGCCAGATCCTCGCCCGGGTTTTTCCAGCTGGTGATAAAGACCGAGAAACCCTGATCAGTCAGGTACTTGACCATGCTCTTTTTGGCCGTCAAGTCGAGGATGTAGAACTTGTTGATCCACGGCGTGATGATGACGATGGGCATCGCCCGTACTTTCTCGGTCGTCGGCGTGTAGTGAATCAGTTCGACCAGACGATTGCGAAAAATCACCTCGCCCGGCGTTGTCGCCAAGTCCTCACCCACCTTGAAGGCATCGGGTTCGACCATCAGGATATTCTTGGCCTTGATGTCGCGCTGGAGGTTTTCCCAGCCCTGTTTCAAGCTTTCGCCATTCGTTTCGACGAAGCGGCGCATGGCAACCGGATTGAGCAGGAAGAAATTGGTCGGGGCCACCATGTTCAGCCAGTTGCGCAACCAGAATGCAGAGCGGCGACGTTCCTTGTCAGACAAGCCCGGCGTCTCGAAATACATGTCCTCCAGGCGGTGCGTGAAGGCGATGTACCACTCCTTGACGATGTCCCAAGTCGGCGACTCGGTCCACACCGGATCGGTAAACCGGGCGTCATCGACATTCGGCTGAATGACGTCGGCTGACGGAATCCCCATCGCCCGACGCATGATGTGCGCCTGCAAGGCGAGGAGGTCGCCGGACAAGGCGTTGCAGGCACGCGAAAGTTCCTGCGGGTGCATCATCCAGGCCATCTGCGCGTTCAGCATCGAGGTGGTCACCCCGTAAGGATCAAGGGCGCTACCGACGGCCTTGCCGAGCGACTCGACCGGGCTCAGGTGGTTGATATTGACGCCATTGTGGCGGCTGGATCCATTGGACATTTTGATTGACCTCTTCCTGACTATTGCCAAAAGGGACGCACGCTAAAGCGTGACGAACTCGCCGGGCCGTGGCAAACGAACATCTGCCCAGCCCAGTTGCGTCTCAAGGGCACGCTTGAAATTGGCCGAAGCGCCGGCCTCACCGTGAACAACGAAGGTATGGCCCGGCGCCTGGTGAAAGCCGCCCAGCCACTTGAGCAAGGCGGCCTGGTCGGCATGGGCCGAAAGCCCCCCGACGGTATAGATGCGCGCCCGAACCGGCACCGGCTGGCCAAAAATGTGAACCAGCCGCGCCCCATCGACCAGCCGCCGACCCAGCGTTCCCGCCGCTTGAAAGCCGGCGATCAGGATCGTGCATTCGCTGCGCGGCAGGTTTTCGCGCAGGTGATACTTGATCCGCCCGGCCTCGCACATGCCGCTGGCCGAGATAATCACCGCCCCGCTGCGAATGTCGTTGAGTTGAATCGAGCGCTCGACATCGGCGACCAGTTCAAGACTCATCTGCTTGGGATGCGCCTTCAGCCAGGCGATCAACTCGCGGGTTTCCGGGTCGAGCAGATCCTGATTAGCCAGCGTAATGCGGGTGGCCGAATTGGCCATCGGCGAATCGACATAGACCTTCAGCGGCGACAGGCGCTTGCGGCGAACCAGATCGGCCAGCATGTAGATGATTTCCTGTGTCCGGCCAACCGCGAAGGCGGGAATGATCAGGTTGCCTTTGGCCGCCCGGGTTCGCTCAAACGCAGCGACGATTTCATCTTCCGTTTCCGGCAACGAACGGTGCAGGCGGTCGCCGTAAGTCGATTCAATGAGCAGCACATCCGCCTCGGTCGGCGACGGTGATGGGTCGCAAAGTACCGGTCGATCGGACATGCCAAGATCGCCTGAAAAGACCAGGCGACGCGGCTTGCCCTCCCCGCTCACGATCACCTCGAGCGACGCGGAGCCAAGGATGTGCCCGGCATCGCGAAAAATCACATTGACGTTTTCGGCTATTTTTTCCGGTTGACCGTAGATAACCGGCCGCAGCAGTTTCAGCGAGGCCAGAGCCTGCGCCACGGAGTACAGTGGCGGCTGGATGCCCCGCTCATCCTTGCCGCCACGCCGCCGATGGCGCAACTGCCATTCGGCTTCTTTCTCCTGAATGTGCGCGCTATCCGGCAAGAGCACTTCAAGCAGGTCGATCGTCGCCTGCGTGGCATAAACCGGGCCGCGATAACCAAGCATGGAAAGCCGGGGCAACAGGCCGGAATGATCGATGTGGGCATGGGTAAGCAGGACAAAATCGATTCCCCTGACGTCGAACCCGAAATTGAGCGCCTTCTGGTTCTTTTGCCGGGCCTCCGGTCCGCCCTGAAACATGCCGCAATCGACTAGAAAACGAGCATTGCCCGCTTCAACCAGTGTGCAGGAACCGGTCACTTCACCGGCCGCTCCAAGAAATCCGAGACGCATGTTTTCAATCCTCCCGACTTGGCGTAGCATGAACCTCAACACCGTGAAATGCAACGCCAGTGGTCAATTCGGCGATTTTGAAAGCCACGCCCAAGCGCCGGACGGCCCCTCAAAAGATCATCTCAGGAGGTTAAGCATGTTCAAGCACATTTTTGTTCCAACCGATGGATCCGAACTCTCCCGCGCCACGGCCCAACGCGCTGTATCCTTCGCCAAGGAAGCCGGCGCCCGCATCACCGCCTTCTTCGCCAAGCCGGAATATCCCATCGCCTATTTTGGCGAAGGCGCTCTGATCGACCCGACGACGCCGGACAAATTTGCCGAACTGGCCGACCAGCAGGCCCGCGAATTTCTCGGCGAAGTGGAGAAAATGTGCGCCGATGCCGGCGTCCAGTGCAGCACGGCAGCCGCCACCAGCGACATTCCCTACGAAGCCATCATCGAAGCCGCCGAAAAATCCGGCTGCGACCTGATTTTCATGGCCTCGCACGGCCGCCGCGGCATCAGCGGCTTTTTGCTGGGCAGCGAAACCAACAAGGTGCTGACGCACTCGAAAGTACCTGTTCTGGTCTATCGCTGAACAAGCCACGAACTAGCAATCAACGGCCGGCGCAGCGCCCCTGCCCCGGCCGAATGCGGCACAATACCGCGCCGCTGGCTGTATCGACAAAAGACACTTCCTCCAGCTTGCCGACCAGGTAGCGTTTTTTCAGCGTGAAGTCGGTCGGTTTGCCGTAGGTGGCTTTCCAGAACGTCGTACTTTCGCTGATCACAGGCTCGATCAGCCGCGCCTTGGCCCGCACAAAACCGGGGACAGACCACGGTTTTACCCACCCATCGACTCCGGATCGGCAACCTTGCGTGGTCGCCCCGACTTTCCCGGCGTCACACGCCGCCCCAACGCCGAAGCGATCTGCTCCGCAAACAGATCGCTGCCCAACGCGAAATTGCCATTGGTCGCCCGTCGTATCTCATCCACCAGCCCCGGCTCCAGTTCATAACGGAACAGTTCGCGATAAGCCGCCTGTCGACTCGTCACGTCCGGGCCGAGCGTGTCATACACTTCATGGGACTGGATCAGCGCATCACTCTCCCCTTGCGCATTTGCACGGTAACTCGACCAGCGGTATTCCCCCGGATGTTCCACCATCCCAGCGCGTACCGGGTTCAACTCGATATAGCGCTGGCAAGCCAGCAAATAATCCTCCGCCTGCGTCGGGCAGGAGCGATAACGCCCTTCCCAGAGCGTCCCGCTACGCCGGTAGGTGCGGTTAACGTATTGCACATAACGCTGCCCCAACCCCTTCATCATCTCCCCCGGCGCTGAGCCGCTTGAAGACGAGACCAGCAGATGAACATGATTGGTCATCAACACGTAAGAATGAATGCGGCAACCGGCCTTCCCGGCATACTCGGCCAGCCAGTCGAGATAGACACGGTAATCCTCGTCGGCAATAAAGCAAGCTTGGCGGTTATTGCCGCGCTGAATCAGGTGCAACGGCGTGTTTGGCAGAGAAAGGCGGGGGCGGCGGGGCATGGGGTGAGTGGGATAAATAGTCAGCTAAAAGTTACCATAAACCGTGGTCTGTCCCCTATTATTCTCATTTAAATCAACGGCAGCTCCGCCGGCTTCAGCAAGGCCAGCCCGCCGAGCTTCTGAGGCTGCCTCAGCAACTTGCTCTCCGTATCTGGCGTATGCATCCGCCCCAGATTGCCTCATGTTTTCAATTCCTTCAAGAATTTGCCGTCCCATTTCTTGAAGCATCTGTTTCTCGGCTGGAGTGCCAAAGCCATCCGCGATGGTCATAATGCCGCGAGAATAATCAGCAGCAATGTCCATCATTTTTGCGCCAAATCGTTCCGCATCGGTGGCTGAAGTAAATTTTCCATCCGAGATAAATTCAGATGATTGCGAAATGGCGTTAGAAAGCCCGGTCCAAACAGATGTTAGATTCTCATTGATTCCGTCAACCAATTGTTCCATGCTCATGATTTTCTCCGAAACAGTCTAAATGCAAAATAGAATATATAAAACCAGATAAATGAAAATGCAACCAAAAATGATATGGAATAAAAATATAATGGGTATTTACTTGCAAAAACCATGCCAAAAAACCCGGAAGAAAACTGGCCGCTTAGATTAATATGGTTGCCAAAAGTAAATGGTGCGATCGATAGTAGCAGCATAAAAAGCCAACTTAGTATCACCCCAAAATAGGATTTTGATTTAATGAATTTTTCAATTGAATGAAAATCAATAGAGCAGAAATTGATGAACAATCCAAATATTGGAGATAACACTAGCGATAGGCCGTAGCATAAAGAAATTAAACACTTAATATTTCCACCGCCTGCAGCACTCGCCACTTCCGGGATGTTATTAAATAGAGTCGCTAAATTCGCCAACCAGCCATTTGGGCATTGGTTTGCATCCCGGACAGCAATTAAAATAAATAAATATAGTACCGAAACAGCCAAAATGCCAAACCAATAATACTTCAATGGGAGCGAGCCAAAAGAGACGACAAACGAAGACAATCCACCTTTCCCGCCCTCATTCACGCCACTATCCTCCAGCTGTGCCCATTTGCCGCCCGCTGGTTAGCACAACCAAAGGGGTCAGGGCCATTTCGTTTTTCCCCATTTTTCCCGGTTGACCGTAGCATTTCGGATTTCCTGCCTTTATTCATATCCCGCGTCCTCATTTTTCTTCCTCCACGACTTCCATCTGTCGAGTCGTATTCATTCCAAGCTCAATCACTTCATCCACCGCCAGCCCCCTTGGAATCTGATGCGTAATAAACAGCATCGTTACCTTCCCCTTGAGCTTGTTGATCGTTTTCGCGAAATGTTCCGCCGTCTGCTGATCCAGGTTGGATACTGCCTCATCAAACACCAGAATCTTCGGCCGCTTGAGCAGCGCCCGGGCAATGGCGATTCTTTGCCGCTGCCCACCCGATAGCCCCGTTCCGCGTTCCCCAATCTCCGTCTGATACCCGTCGTTGAGCGTTTCAATCACCTCATGAATCTCCGCCGCCTTGCAAGCCTGAATCACATCCTCAAAGCTGGCATGCGGATGGGCCATGACCAGGTTGTCGTAGAGCGTGCCGGCGAAGAGCACGGTTTCCTGCGGCACGACGCCGAAGGTTTGCCGCAGTTCGTTGGCAGCGAGATGGCGAATGTCTTTGCCATCGAGGTTGATCTGGCCTTCATTCGGCAGGTAGAAACCGAGCAGCAGTTTGGCCAGCGTGCTTTTGCCACAACCGGAGGGCCCCATCAGCACGGTCAGGTGGCCGGGCTTCAGCGTCAGGCTGAGGTTCTTGTACAGCCAGGGGTGATGTTCGGAGTAACGGAAGGCGAGATGGCTGAGGTCGATTCTGCCGGGGCCTTGATTCTCCCGTGTTGGCGTCAGGGTATGTGGCTCCTGCGGCATGTCGAGAATGTCGCCGAGGCGTTTGACGGCGATGTTGGCCTGCTGGAATTCCTGCCACAGGCCGACGAGTCTGAGCAGTGGCTGGCTCATCCGGCCGGCGAACATCTGGAAGGCGACCAGCATGCCGACCGTGAAGCCGTCGTTCTGCATGACAAGCAAGGCACCGACGATCAGGATGGCAAGGGTCATCACCTGTTCGAGACCATTGCTGATGACGTTGTAGGTGTTGCCGACCTGCTTCGTACTGAAACCGGCCGCCAGGTATTGGGCGAGGAAGTCGCCGTACTTCTTGTCGATGTCGGCTTCCATCTGCAGGGATTTGACGGTGGCCATCCCGGCGACGTATTCGGTCAGGAAGGACTGGTTTCTCGCCCCGAGCATGAATTGATGATTGAGCTTGTCACGGAAGACTGGAGCGACGAGAAAGCTGATGAAGGCGATGGTGCCGAGCAGGCCGACGGCAATCAACGACAGTTGCCAGCTATAGGCGAACATTACCGCCAGGAAGATGAGCAGGAAGGGGAAATCGAGGACCAGCGTGACGGCGGCGCCGGAGACGAATTCGCGGATGGTTTCGACGCCGTGCAGGCGGGCAACGAGGGTGCCGGTGGGGCGGTGTTCGAAGTACGGCAGGGGCAATCTGAGCAGATGCCGGAAGACCTGGCTGCCGAGGACGGCATCGATGCGGTTGCCGGTGTGCAGTACGAGGTATTGGCGCAGCCAGCTCATGCCGCTGGTGAAGAGCATGAACATGACCAGGCCGACGCCGAGGACGATCAGGGTACTGTGGGTCTGATGGACGACGACCTTGTCGATGATGACCTGGGTGAATAGCGGGGTGGCCAGACCGACAAGCTGGATCGCCAGACTGGCAAGCAGGACGTCACGCCAGATGGTCTTGTGCTTGAGGAGTTCGGGAATGAACCGGGTGGCGACAGCATGGACTGTGTGCAAACCAAGCGGATGTAAAAAACGCGGCTCCTCTTGCTTGCTTGCCAAGTGAATACGAGAGCGCTCACCAGCAAGCCGCCATGGCACCTTCCGATAGCACAGCGCCCCCTCTGAAGCTTGCATCGCACTGCTTATATTTATGAAGAATGGGCATTCTATGGCAAGGCTTCAGTCTATGAAACATGAATTATTGCGTTCTATTCCAGCCTGCTTTTTTGCCATTTCGGCACAAAGTTATTCAACGGCCGGCGCAGCGCCCCTGCCCCGGCCGAATGCGGCACAGTACCGCGCCGCTGGCTGTATCGACAAAAGACACCTCCTCCAGCATGCCGACCAGGTAGCGCTTTTTCAGCGTGAAGTCGGTCGGTTTGCCGTAGGTGGCTTTCCAGAACGTCGTACTTTCGCTGATCACAGGCTCGATCAGCCGCGCCTTGACCCGCATGCCAACCCGCCCGGCGACACTGGCCGGCAGATCAGCAGAAAAGCCGGCATCGTCGTCGACGCCGCGTGGATAAAAATCGTAAAGATTCTCGAAGGCCAGGAAATAGTCGTAGCGCCAGGTTACCTTCATCTGCTGTGGCGTGCCGATCTTGTCCTCGTGTTCGTATTGGCCGCGCTCTTCGGCGACCGACTGCAAAGGCAAAAATTTGTACTGGTAGTAGTCGTCGACCGCAGGATTGGCCAGCGGCCGCCAGCTCCAGCCCTCGGCGATCTGGTTGAAGGCCATGCGATAAAGCACGCTGGCCCGATCGCCGTCCACCTCGATGGCGAGCGCTACGCCGGCCGGATCGAGTTCCAGCTCAACGACCTGCCCGGCCTTGGCGCTGATGCTGGCGGTCGGCAACTGGGCGATGGCAACAAATTGCGTCGCGGCTGGTTCAACGGCATGAGCGGCGCCAAAAAAGACGGCGACCGAAGCCGCCGTGAATATATGTCTGAGGAAAAACATGTCGACTTGGGACGCTCCATGCAGCAACAAGTCACTTGAATTCTCCTCGCCGCCGCCCCGCTCGCCCATGATGCACATCAACAAATCCTGATGATGCTCAAACCTGCGTTTGCGTCACGGCTTTGCGGAAACGGATCAGCGCGATCGTGAAAAAGCAGGCGCCGACGCCGCTCATCGCCAGCAGATCGCGCCAGACCACATCGAAGCCGGCGCCGCGGTAAAGGATGCCCTGGGCAAGGCGAACGAAATAGGTGGTTGGCGCACCGAGCATGATGTTCTGGACGATGGCCGGCATGCTCTCGCGCGGTGTCACACCGCCGGACAGCAGCAGCAAGGGAATGATGCAGAGAATGACCAGCAGGCCGAGTTGCGGCATTGAGCGGGCCAGTGTGCCGAGGAAGATGCCGATTGATGCGGCGGCAAACAGGTAGCAGGCGGCTGAGGCAAGAAAGAGCGGGACCGAGCCGGCAATCGGCACTTTTAGCACCTGCTGAACCATGACCAGCAGCGCAAACATGACGCCGATCAGTACAGCCAGCCCGTTGGCCCAGATCTTCGCCATCATGATTTCGAAGGGTGTCAGCGGCATGACCAGCAGGTGTTCGATGGTGCCGTGCTCACGTTCGCGGATGAAGGCGGCGCCGACCAGGATGATGGTCAGCATGGTGACGTTGTTGATCACTTCCATGACGCCGCCAAACCACACGCCGGTCAGGTTGGGATTGAAGCGCACACGAGTAGTCAGGCGGATCGGCGTTTCGGCGGCATCGCGCTTGCCGGTCAGGTATTCGCCGACTTCGCCCAGCGCAATGCTCTTGATGTAGGTGGCGCCGATGAAGGCCTGGCTCATGATCGTTGCGTCGATGTTGAGCTGGACATCGGGTTTGCGCCCCGTCTCCACGTCATGCTGGAAGTTGGGCGGAATGATCAGGGTGAAGTTGTAGCGCCCGGAATCCATGCCCTGATCAACCTCAGCCAGCGTCATCTGCTGCGGCAGGCGGAAATACGGCGGGTAGAAGGCATCGACGATGCGCCGCGACAAGGGCGAACGGTCTTCATCGACCACGGCAATTGGCGCATTGCGCAACTCGACCGAAGCCCCGGTCGCCGCCGTGTAGATGGCGCCGGTAAACGCCCAGCAGATCAGGATCAGCAGCACCTTGTCGGCCCACAGGCTTTTCAGTTCCTTCAAGCCGAGGCGGTAGATGTTGGAGAGGGAACCCAAGCGCATGGCTATTTCTCCTGCTTCTTGAGCAGCGCCACGGAGAGCAGCGTCAGGACCGGGATGAAGCAGGCCAGCGCGAGGAACTGCAGCAGCAGATCGGCAAAGCCGAGCGCCTTGGTGAAGGTGCCACGGCAAATGATCAGGAAATAGCTGGCCGGGAAAAATTGGCCGATCCAGTAGCTGATGCCTTCGAGCGCCGCCACCGGGCTGGTCAGCCCGGAAAAGCTGACTGTCGGCAGAATGGTCAGGATGGCGGTGCCGAACAGGGCGGCAATCTGTGTGCTGGTGAAAGTCGAAATGAGCAGCCCGACGCCGGTCGTCGCGATGACGTAGAGAAAGGCGCCGAGACTGAGCGCCAGCAGGCTGCCCTTGATTGGCACGTGAAACATGAGTTGCGACTGGACGATGAGCAGCGCGTAGCTGACCAGCGCCACGGCGATGTAGGGTAACTGCTTGCCGAGCAGGAATTCGAGGCGCGTCACCGGCGTTACGTAGAGGTTGGTAATCGAGCCGAGTTCCTTTTCGCGCACGACGCCAAGCGCCATCAAGATAGCCGGGATGAAGATGAGCAGGATGGGAATGACCGCCGGCACCATGGCGTAAATGCTCTTGAAATCCTGGTTGTAGCGGTAACGCGAGACGATGTTGACCGGGTAGCCGGTAGTTACGCCAGTTGCTTCGAGAACGAGCTGTTGGACATAAGTAAGGTGCAGACCTTGCACGTAGCCGCGTACCGTTTCGCCGCGAAACGGCATGGCGCCGTCGACCCAGACGCCGACCTCCGGCCAGTGGCTACGCCGCAGATCGCGACCAAAATTGGCCGGGATATCGATAGCCAGCGCCAGCTCGCCGTTCTTCATGCGTCGGTCGAGGTCAGCGTCGTCAAGAATCGGCGGCTGTTCGATAAAGAAGCGCGAACCGGCGAAATTCTGGATGTAGGCCCGGCTTTCCGGCGACTGGTCGCGGTCAAGCGCGGCGAAGCGCAGGCCCTCGACATCGAGCGAGATGCCGAAGCCGAGCACGAACATCAGCAGCACCGAACCGAGCAGCGCGAAGGCCAGGCGGATCGGATCGCGGCGCAGTTCCAGCGATTCGCGGTAGGCGTAGCCGAGCAGACGACGCAGGCTGAAGGCGGATGGACGGGCCGCAGATGTTTTGAGCGGCGCCTCGGCGGATTTTGATTTTGGCTCGTTTTCCGGGTTGACCGTGGAAATGGCCTTGACCGCCCCCGTAGCCTCCTCAAGATAGCTGATAAACGCCTCTTCCAGCGTCGCCTTGCCGCGCTGCTGGCAGATTCCGGCCGGCGTGTCGCTAGCCAGCACTTTGCCGGCGTGCATCAGCGAAATGCGGTCGCAGCGCTCGGCCTCGTTCATGAAATGGGTTGAGATGAAAATGGTGACGCCTTGCTGACGCGATAGCTCGACGAGCAGGGTCCAGAACTCGTCGCGGGCAATCGGGTCCACGCCCGACGTTGGCTCATCGAGAATCAGCAGTTTCGGCTCATGCACCACGGCGACGGCCAGCGACAGGCGCTGGCGGATGCCCAGTGGCAAATCGATTGCCGCCTTGTCGGCATAGGGTTTCAGCCCGAAGCGCTGCATCAGTTCGGCGACCCGCGTGACGCGCCGGTCATCGGGCAAATGGAAGAGACGGGCATGCAGATCGAGGTTGGCACGCACGGTCAGCTCGCCATAGAGCGAAAAACCCTGCGACATGTAGCCGACCTGCTTGCGCGTTTCGAGGTCACGCGCATCGACCAGTTTGCCGAACAGCTTGGCCTGGCCTTCCGTGGGCGGCAGCAGGCCGGTGAGCATCTTCATCGTCGTCGTCTTGCCGCAGCCGTTGGAGCCGAGGAAGCCGAAAATCTCGCCACGGGCGATGCGAAAATTGACGTGGTCGACCGCCGTGAAGTCGCCGAAACGCTGCGACAGGTTTTCCGCTTCGATGGCGAAGACGCCCTCGTCCGCCTGACGCGGTGGAATCACCAGCGCGTGATGGGTCTGCCGGCGCTCTTCGGGCAGCAAAGCGATGAAGGCGCCATCGAGCGTTTTCTGGCCGGTCTGCGCGCGCAGTTCGGCCGGCGTGCCGGTGCCGATCACCCGACCGCCATCCATCGCCACCAGCCAGTCGAAACGCTCCGCTTCTTCCATGTAGGCTGTCGCCACCAGCACGCTCATGCCCGGCCGGCGGACGCGGATGCTGTCGATCAGTTCCCAAAATTGGCGGCGGGAGAGCGGATCGACGCCGGTCGTCGGCTCATCGAGAATGAGCAGGTCAGGGTCGTGGATCAGCGCGCAGCACAGGCCGAGCTTCTGCTTCATGCCACCCGACAGTTTGGCCGCCGGTCTTTCCTTGAACGGGGCCAGGCCGGTACTGCTCAGCAGTTCGTCGATGCGCTGCTCGCGCTCGCGCTTGCCCTGCCCGAACAGGCGGCCAAAGAAATCGACGTTTTCAAACACTGACAGCGTCGGATAAAGGTTTTTGCCCAGCCCCTGCGGCATGTAGGCGATGCGCGGCTGGGCCATGGCACGAAAATGGCGGTCGCCGATGTCGCCACCGAGTACCTCAACCTTGCCGCTCTGGATCATCCGTGCCCCGGAAACCAAGGCCAGCAGCGAGGATTTGCCGACGCCATCAGGCCCGATCAGGCCAACCATGCAGCCGGCTGGCAGGGCAACATCCACGGTTTCCAGCGCAACGACGGCGCCATAGCGGTGGCTGACTCCAGACAATCGTGCGACCGGCGTGCGGTCCATGATGGTTTATTTCCCGTTGATCTGCAGGTTGGCCGGCCACGCCGCATTGGCGTCGAGCCGGACATAAGCGACGCCCGGCATGCCGCCCTTGGCCAGATCGCGGTGCGCCGCCAGCCAGGCTGCATCGGGCTTGACCTTGATACGGAACATGAGCTTTTCGCGCTCGGTCCGGGTTTCGACTTCACGCGGCGTGAATTGCGCTTTCGGCGCGACAAAACTGACGGTGGCCGGAATCACCTGCCCCGGCAAGGCATCGAGCACAATGCGCGCCGCGCTGCCGAGCGCCACCTGCCCGGCCTTGTCGGTCGGCAGGTAAATGGTCATGAACATGTCGGAAAGATCGAGCAGGGTCAGCGACTTGCCGCCCGCCGCGAGCACCTCTCCCGGCTCGGCCAGGCGGTAAAGCACACGGCCGGCAATCGGCGCCTTCAGTGCCGTATCGGCCAGCGTCACGCGCAGGCTCTCGGCCTTCGCCATCGCAGCCGCCACGCCGGCATCGGCCTCGCCGACCTTGCCGCGCGCCTGCGCCATGCCAGCCATCGCGCCTTCCATGCCGGTCTGGTCAGTATCCAGCTTGTTGCGCGAAATGAAGCCCTTGCCGACCAGTTCTTCCGAACGCTTGAGCGTCTTGCCGGCCAGCGACACCTCGGACTGCGACTTGCGCACCCCTGCCCGCGATTGATCGACCGCCCGCTGCGCCTGCTGAATCTGCGCTTTGGCCGCCTGCAACTGGGCACGCAGATCGTCGGCATCAAGCCGGGCGACGACCGCCCCGGCTTCGACATAATCGCCCTCGCGCGGCCCGAGTTCAGCCAAACGCCCAGCGATCTTGGTCGCCACGTCGACCTCGGTGGCCTCCAGCCGCCCGTTACCGGAGGCAAACCCCCCCGGCAAACCGGCCGGACGCTGCTGGTAAAGGTAAAAGCCGGTTGCTACGGTCAACCCGAAAATAAGGGCAAAAACCAGAATCTTGCCAAGGCTGGAACGGTTCATAAGGCACCCAATTTATTACTGACTAAAGAGTCATTAGCCAATTGAATTATAGACCCCAAAATCAAAACCGGACAAGCCGGATGGCAACGATCAGCTGAGACTTGCTCAAACCATTCCAGCGACAGCGATCACCCGAACGAAAGATCAAGCCCACTGAAAAATTGGATTTTTCGCTGCTTTTCCGGTTAACCGTAACCCCCTACGTTTTTCAGCAAACCAATCGGGTCAGCGACATTCCGGCTCGCGTCAAAGCAGCGTTCGCTGACCTTTCAATTGATCATCCAAACAACGCTGGGCGATCGACCCGGCCTAGTGCCGCCCACCCGAATAGCGCCCCGGCGCGATGATGTTGTTCGGGTCGAGGGCGGCCTTCAGGCGTTGGTGCAGATCGGACTGATCCGAGCCTTCCTCGGCACCGATCAGGTCCATGTAATCCACGCCCAGGCGGTACGGCGGCCAGCCGCGGCGCAGGCCGGCGCTGACCAGATCGCGGTAGCACGCCTTGGCGCGCGTCACATCCGCAGGATTGGCCGGATCGAAGAGCAGCGGGATGGTCGCCGACAGCACGCGCGGCGAGCGCGAGGTGACGGCCAGCAGCGGGTCGAAGCCGTGGCGGGCAAGGACTTCGCCCATGATTTCTCGGTAGCGACGCACGGCTTGCGGCGTGAATGGCAATAGGGGCGCGTACCAGAGAATGCCCTGGCCGTCGCGGGCCGGGTGCGCCGAGATGTCGAGAGGCCGGGCGTTCTGCTCAAGCGCGTAGGCGATTTTCAGAAACGCGGTTATCGGCACGCCTTCGACGGTGCCCAGGGCATTGACCAGCGAGCCGAGGTGACGGCGCAGACTGGGCAAGAATCGATTCGGCAACGCCTTGAACAGGCTTTGCAGCAGGCGGATTTCACCGGTACTGAAACTCCAGATCCGGCAGCCTTTGACTCGGCGACGGATGTCGCGCACGGCGCCTTTGACGGCCTGGCTTGAGCCATACAGCGTGCCGAGCGCCGTCCAGCTCGAAATCTTGCGTCGGCTGGCTTCGCCGCTCAGATAATCGGTGCGCTCGGCACCGCGCCGCGAGGTGGCGAGTGGCGCGTCGGGCTGGGTGGCGAGGATGCGGAAGTCGTTCATCATGATGATGCCGCCGATGCCGGGAATGTCTTCAACGATGCGATTGAGTGCCGTCTGGCTGGCCTCGAATTTTTCATCGGAGGCCCATTCAAAAATGAGAATGCGGCAATCTTCCGGCATGCGCGCCAGTTGCACGGTGGCCTGAGTAACCACGCCAAAGCTACCTTGACGCAGCAAACCACCCCAATACGGGCCGGTGCCGACACGCCAGCGCTCGGCCAGGTCGGCACACTGCAGGTCTTTGTAGATATGGCGAAACGGCTGGCCGCTGCCCCAGTAGCCGTCGAGTTCGGAAACCGCTTCAAAGTGATCAACGATGGGCGTCAAACCATAACCGCCATCGAGCGCGTTGCCCAGAATGTTGCCGTTCGGCCCGACGCCGGTCGTCGGCACCAGCAAGCGGGCGCCGGCCCGCCGGATGGCCTGCTCCAGATCGTGCTGCGTCACGCCGGGCTGAATGCGGGCGACGCCGGCTTCGGTGTCGATTTCGATTTTCTTGAGTGGCGACAGATCTACCACGACGCTACCCGCTTTGACCGCTTGCGCCGTGCCGTAACCAAAGTTGCGCCCGCCGCTGATTGGCCATAAAGGCACACGATGTAAATTGGCTGCGTCGAGAATACGTGGCACGGCGGACACCTCGGTCACGCTCAGCGCTGCCGCCGGGTAGCGCGTGGCGCCGCCGGTATCTGGACGGTAAGCTTCGATTTCCTGCGCCCCGCTGAGGATGGTCAGGCCGGGAACATTGCGTAGGGATTCATAGAAATGGGTAAGCATTACGGACTCCTGTGGATGAAAAAAGGAGTCAT
This sequence comes from uncultured Rhodocyclaceae bacterium, assembly GCA_907163225.1. Classification (GTDB taxonomy): domain Bacteria; phylum Pseudomonadota; class Gammaproteobacteria; order Burkholderiales; family Rhodocyclaceae; genus Azonexus. The sequence continues at coordinate 1,167,951 of OU015322.1, forward strand.
CATCAAATACCAAAGCAAAAACATTTCATATGTCATTTGGAGATGACACTTCAAATTGAAGCCCGGCCGCGCCGAGGCAGGGGGAATTTCCACGTTGTTCGATCCATGGGCCTCCGCTATGCTTGCTCCCGCCCCGTCGCCCCCGAGGAATCGCCTTGTTTTACATCGTCGAAAGCAGCAAATCTTTCTATGAAGCCACCTTCGATCTGGCGCCAACCATCCAGCGCCTCGGCTTCGTCACCCTGGCCACCCACGACGTCGGTGAAATGCTCCAGCGCAGGGAAATCAACCTTGACGACGAGTGCCAGATCTTTGAAATCGGCAACTACCGCTACCTCGAAAAGCTCCTCGCCATCGACATGCGACTGAGCCTGACGCTGCCCTGGCGGATTTCCGTCTTTACCGACAACGGCGCCACCAAAATCGGCGTCAGCCGGCCGGATGCGATGCCGGGCCTGATCGGCGAAAACGCCGAGCTGACAAGAGTCATCGCCGAAATCGAGGGCAAGTTGATGATGATTGTGGACGACGCACGCTAATCGGCTGCTTCGTCGGCTGAACGGGGTTTCTCGCGCCGAACGACGACGATCAAGCGCCCGACCAAGCCCTCAGTACAAGCGAATGGCCGAGTCAAAGTGCCAGGAGCGACGAATCTCGATCACGTCGTAATCACGGGCAAGCGCCGGCTGGAAAGGCAGATTGGGCGTCTGATCCTGCACGATGCGACGAATCGCATCATCAATGGCCGGCACGCCGCTGCTACGAACAAAGGTCACCGACTCGACCGAACCGTTGCTGCGAATGGCCACCGTCACAAGGGCGTCGGTATGCGGCTGCTTCGCCGCTTCACGTACCATCTCGAAGCCCGTGTTGAGCTGGATTTTCCGCCCCCACGCCTCCGCGTACAGAATCAATTCGGCATTGGCGTCAGTGCGGCCAAAGAGCCGGCCTCGGCGAAAACCGCTCGACGAAGGTGACTTGCGCGCTGCAGCTTGAGCCGCAGCCTGAGCCGCATCGCGCTCCGCATCCAGTTGCCGCCCCATCGCCCGACGCGCTGCGTCCCGCTTGGCATCCTGCTCCCGGACGGCCTGAACCTCAGCCTCCCGCCGCGCCTGTTCCTGTTGCGCTGCGGCTTGCTGCGTCTTTTCCTGACGCTCTGCGGCCAGACGCTCCGCTTCGGCTCGTGCCGCTTCCTGGCGAATAGCGTCCTGTTTCGCCTGCTCCTGTTGGGCTGCTGCTTGCCGGGCTTTCTCCTGACGCTCGGCTGCCAGACGCTCCGCTTCGGCTCGCGCTGCCTCCTGTCGGATGGCTTCCTGTTTCGCCTGCTCTTGTTGGGCTGCTGCCTGCTGCGCTTTCTCCTGACGTTCGGCGGCCAGTCGTTCTGCTTCGGCTCGTGCTGCTTCCTGTCGGATGGCTTCCTGCTTCGCCTGCTCCTGTTGGGCTGCTGCTTGCCGGGCTTTCTCCTGACGCTCGGCTGCCAGCCGTTCTGCCTCGGCTCGTGCCGCCTCCTGTCGGATGGCTTCCTGCTTGGCCTGCTCCTGTCGGATGGCTTCCTGCTTGGCCTGCTCCTGTTGGATGGCTTCCTGCTTGGCCTGCTCCTGTTGGGTTGCTGCCTGCTGCGCTTTTTCCTGACGTTCGGCTGCCAGCCGTTCTGACTCAGCTCGTGCTGCCTCCTGTCGGACGACCTCCTGCTTCGCCTGCTCTTGTTTCGCCGCTGCCTGCCGTGCTTTCTCCTGACGCTCTGCGGCCAGACGCTCCGCTTCGGCTCGTGCTGCCTCCTGTCGGATGGCTTCCTGTTTCGCCTGCTCTTGTTGGGCCGCTGCTTGCCGGGCTTTTTCCTGACGTTCCGCCGCCAGCCGTTCTGCCTCGGCTCGTGCCGCCTCCTGTCGGATGGCTTCCTGTTTCGCCTGCTCTTGTTGGGCCGCTGCTTGCCGGGTTTTTTCCTGACGTTCCGCCGCCAGCCGTTCTGCCTCGGCTCGTGCCGCCTCCTGTCGGATGGCTTCCTGTTTCGCCTGCTCTTGTTGGGCCGCTGCTTGCCGGGCTTTTTCCTGACGTTCGGCCGCGAGTCGCTCTAACTCAGCACGTTCGGCTTCCTGGCGAATGGCTTCCAGTCGGGCCTGCTCTTGCACTGCCCTCTCCTGGCGCTCCGCTTCCCGTCGCGCTGATTCGAGACGCAAGGCTTCCTCGGCAGCTTTCTCCCTCGCCTGCTGGTCGTCTCCACCCTGCTCTGAGTCGCCTGCGTTTTCTTGCTCGACTGGCACGACGAACTCGGGGATTTCTGATTTTTCCAGGGCAATTACGGCCGGAAACGGTTTGGGCGGGGAGGCAACGGCGACAGCGATAGCAACAGGTTCGCTCTCGGGGGCTGCGCCCGCAGATGATTTGGGGCTGGGGCTGGGGCTGTCAGTTGGCGTTGGCGTTGGCGTTGGCGTTGGCGTTGGCGTTGGCGTTGGTGCTGGTGCTGGTGCTGGTGCTGGTGCTGGTGCTGGTGCTGGCGAGTCTCCGGAAATGATCGCCTCGGCGGGTGGCTCGGGAGATTGCCCGGTCGAATTAAATGCCGTGACGGGCAGCCCGGCAACGATGGATTTTTCGACCAATGCCGGTGGCTGAGGCTGAGCCGGCAGCTTGATGGGTGACGTGGCCGGCATGGGCGAAGCCAGTGTGAGCAAAACACGCAGTTCAGGTACTTCGACCCGGCGATCCTGCCAGGGAAAGGCCAGGCCGGGCAGCCCGAATCCTTCTCCGCCAAGGGTCAGGCTCAATAGCAGCGCATGGAACAGCAGCGAAAACAGTAGCGGGAAAAATAGTCGTCGTCCGTGCCGACGCTCACGCCGCACTGCAAGCTGGCTGTTGCTGGCTCCCACTATCGCTGCGGCCGGCAACGGGCCGAATGGCGGCCTGGCCGGGAACCGAGGAGCAGTGAGGGATGAATCTTCATGCCTGAATTATGGGGGCAGAATCCCGTGTCGGGCAACGAAGCGCATCCATCACCGCCCGATTCGCGGCGCGGTGATGCTTGCCACGGTCAACCGGAGAAATCGCCCAAAACCGAAAAGCCTTTTCAGGCGGCAGTCGTCAGCGAGGCTTTCTCCCACGCTGCCAACGTGGGCTGGCGGCAGAGTTCGTTCAACAACGCCATGGCGGCACCCAGATTGTTTTCAGCCGCCGCGCTCAGCGCCGCGCCGAGCTCGAACTGCTCACCGCGAATGCACAGTACGAAGGCGGGCGGCGGGTCGGCACCTTCCGTTTGCACGTAAACCTGCAGTACGGCTTCGGGCGGCAATTCGTGCGTGGTGCAGGCGATGCCGGTGGCCGGGGCGATGCGCCGGAAGGTGCAGGGTGCCGGGGTATGGGCGCCGGCGTCGATGAACAGGGCAATTTGCCGCCCTTGCAAATCCAGCACGTGTTCGATTTGCAGCTGGAAGTCTTCGATCAGCTCGAATTGCGCGGACAAACTTTCATTTTTGAGCCATTTTTCCAGTTGACCGCAGAGTTCCGGCCCGATGGCATCGTCGCCGCGGCTGGGGTTGCCGACGACGAAGATGACGACCGGCGCGATCATCCGGCGCGGCTCAGCGAGTGGACGACCTGCCCTTCGGCATCGACCAGCTCGACTTCCAGCGGCATCTTGCCCAGCGCGTGGGTGGCGCATGACAGACAGGGGTCGAAGGCGCGGATGGCGACTTCGATGTGATTGAGCAGGCCCTCGGTGACTTCGCGGCCGTGCAGGTAGCGGCGGGCGACATGGCGGATCGCTTCGTTCATCGCCTGGTTGTTGTTGGTGGTGGAGACGATGAGGTTGGCCATGGTGATGAGGTCGTTTTCATCGACGCGGTAGTGGTGGAACAGCGTGCCGCGCGGCGCTTCGATGACGCCGACACCTTCCATCCTGCGTTCGCCTTCGACCATCAGGTCATCGCTGAGCAGATCGTCGTCGTGCAGCAATTCCTTGATCACTTCGGCGGCGTGCAGCATTTCGATCATCCGCGTCCAGTGATAGGCCAGCGGGGCGTGCATCGGCGTGCCGCCGGCGTAGTCAACGAACTCCTTGCGCTCATGTTCGGCGAATGGGGTCGATATCTGGTCGCAGTTCTGGACGCGCGCCAGCGGGCCGACCTTGTACCAGCCGAGCTCCTTGCCCAGTGACTTGAAGAACGGGAATTTCATGTAGCTCCACGGCCGCACTTCTTCCTCGATGTACTTGTCGTACTGCTGGTAATCGACGCCGTCGAAAATCAGCTTGCCGTTGTCGTCGCGGGCGCGCAGCGTGCCATGGTAGAAATCAAGGTCGCCGTTGTGACCGACGATGGACATGAAATTGGAGCGGAAGATGCCGAAGCTGTTGTACAGGCCGGGGTCTTGCGTGTGCACCTTCTGGATCAGGTGCACCGCGTCGCGCGACCACTGGACGATGTGATAAACGTCTTTCAGCAACTCGTCGCGCTCGGCGATGGTCAGCGACTTGTTCATGCCGCCCGGCACGGCGCCGGTGCCATGCACCCGCTTGCCGGCCGTGACGCGAATCACCTCCTGCCCGAACTTACGCAGCAGCACGCCGCGCTTGGCGGTTTCCGGGTGCGCCATGGCGACGCCAACGAGGTTGCGCTGGGTCACATCGCTGTCGAAGCCGAACAACAGATCCGGCGAACACAGGTGGAAAAAATGCAGCGCGTGCGATTGCAGCATCTGGCCGTAGTGCATCAGGCGGCGCAGTTTTTCAGCCGCCGGCGTCAGTTTCTTCGCGCCGACAATGATGTCAAGCGCCTTGGCAGCGGCCAGATGGTGCGACACCGGGCAGATACCACACAAACGCTGAACCATGACCGGGACTTCCCAGTACGGCCGGCCCTGAATGAATTTCTCGAAGCCACGAAACTCGACGATGTGCAGGCGCACTTGATGCACCTTGTTCTGGTCGTCGAGCAGGATGGTCACCTTGCCGTGACCCTCGACGCGGGATACCGGGTCGATCGCCACGCGGCGCAGGGTTTCGGGGTGGGCGGCGGTTTCCAGTTGGTAGGTCATTCAAATCTCCCACAATTCATGGTGATTTCGGCCCATGGCGCGAAAACGAGCCGAAGGCAGTGCGCGTAGCACGGCAAGGCGAAGTTGACAAAGCCATGGGTCGAAAGCGCCATGAATTCAGTCGTAATGCATTAAGCCGTGGCCCAATTCAGGCTCTTTGCCGGCGAGCAGATCAGTCAGCACCTTCCAGATCGCATCAGCCGAGGGCGGGCAGCCGGGCATGAAGTAATCGATTTTGACGACCTCATGAATCGGGTGCACCTGGTTGAGCGGCAGCGGCAGTTCCGGGTCGTTCGGGATCATGCCGTTGGCCAGCCCGGGGCTGGTGTGATAAACCTCTTCGAGGATGGTCGTCAGCGGCAGATGGTTGCGTTGCGCTGGCAGGCCGCCGTTGATGGCACAGGCGCCCATGGCGATCAGGATCTTGCAGTTTTTGCGGAACTCGCGCAGGACATGGATGTTCTCGGCGTTGCACAAGCCGCCTTCGATCAGGCCGATGTCGCAGTCCGGGCTGCAGGTCTTGATATCGGTCAGCGGCGAGCGGTCGAACTCGATGTGTTCGAGCAGCGTGAACAAGCGTTCGTCGATATCGAGAAATGACATGTGGCAGCCGAAACAGCCGGCCAGCGAGGTGGTCGCAACCTTGAGTTTTTTCTTCATTTCACCTCCAGCTTTTCGACGCAGAGGCGCAGAGACGCTGAGCAAGTCCTCTTTGAGACGCTCTGCGTCTCTGCGCCTCTGCGTCGAGATGTATTGTCAGTTGCCATTTGCCGTCTCGGAAATCGGCGCCTTGTCGTAGGTGCGCTCGCCAATCGGCACGGCAAAGCCCCGGCGCTTTTTGAGGATGACACCGACCGGGCAAACCTGCGCCGCCTTGTCGCTCAACGAAAAATCAGTGTCGGCCAGTTGGCCGGACTTGGCATTGACGATCAAATGTGTCCCGATGCCGCGTCCGGACAGGCCGAAGACGTTTTTGCCATCGACATCGCGACTGGCCCGCACGCACAGCGAGCAAAGGATGCAGCGGTTGAAATCGAGCAAAACATCAGGATGCGAGGCGTCGACCGCACGATTCGGGAAGAAATGATCGTAGTGCGGCGACATCATGCCGAGATGGTAGGCGGTGGCCTGCAACTGGCAGTTGCCGCTCTGCTCGCAGGACGGGCAGAAGTGGTTGCCCTCGACGAACAGCATTTGCGTCAGGGCCCGGCGTTCGGCGTTGAGCTCCGCCGTCTCGCTTTCGACCACCATGCCGGCCATCGCCCGCATGGTGCAGGAGGCCGTATGCCGGCCATTGACCTTGACGGTACACAGCTTGCACGAGCCATGTGGCTTGAAATCCGGGTGGTAGCACAGGTGCGGGATGAAAACGCCGGCCGCGATGGCCGCTTGAATGATGGTTTGGCCGTCCTCGAAGGGAATCGTTTTGCCATCGAGCGTAAAGGTGTGGCTCATGATTGACCTCCGTGTTCTGTCGCCAGATGCGCCCCGGCATCGTCGCGGCCGGTCATCTGCCGTGCCGCCGAGAGTGCACGGTCGAGATCGAAGGCTGGCGTGAAGTCCTGCTGCATCATCCGTTTGTCGTAGTAAGGCCGGAATTTGGCGATGGTGTCGAGCACCGGGTTGCAGGCGGTGTGACCCAGGCCGCAGTGGCTCATTGATTGCAGCAAGGTGTTCAGCTTTTCGATCTCTGCGAAGTCGTAGGGCGAACCGGCCCCCTTGTGCAGCTTGTCCATCAGGTTCTTGAGCAGCGAGGTACCGACCCGGCACGGCGTGCAGAAGCCGCAGCTTTCGTGCTGGAAGAAATGCACATAATTGCGCGCCACTTCGAACATGTCTCGCGACTGGTTGAAGATGGTGAAGGCGCCAGCGGTCGGGATGTCCTCGAAGCCGATGATGCGGTCGAATTCGTCCGCGGCGACGCAGATGCCGGACGGCCCGCTGACCTGCACGGCCTGCGTGTCGGTGGCGCCGCAATCTTCCAGCACCTGGCGGATGCTGACGCCGAACGGATATTCGTAGATGCCCGGCCGGGCGCAATCGCCGGACACTGAAAGAAGCTTGGTTCCGGCCGAATGCTTGGTGCCGATGCCGGCGTACCACTCGCCGCCGTTGAGGGCGATGAGCGCTGCGGCGGCAAAGGTTTCGACGTTGTTGACGATGGTCGGCTGGTCCAGATAGCCGTTGGTGACCGGGAAAGGCGGCCGGTTGCGCGGCGTGCCGCGCTTGCCTTCCAGCGATTCGATGAGCGCCGATTCCTCGCCACAAACGTAGGCGCCGGCGCCGACGTGAATCTCGATGTCGAAATCCGCCCCCGGCAGGCCGCAGATGTCCTTGCCCAGCAGATTTTCACGGCGGCGATTGCTCAAGACGGTGTTCAGGTGATCGAGCAGGTAGCGGTATTCGCCGCGCAGATAGACGAAACCGCGCGTGGCGCCAATGGCGTAGGCGGCGACCGTCATGCCCTCGAACACCAGGTCGGGGCATTTGGAGAGCAGGACGCGATCCTTGAAGGTGCCCGGCTCGCCTTCGTCGGCATTGCAGACGACAATGCGCTGATGCCCGGCCTTGAGCGGCGCGTTGCGGCAGGCTTCCCACTTCAGGCCGGTGGTGAAGCCAGCGCCGCCACGGCCACGCAGGTTGGCGCGCTTGATTTCGTCGAGCGTCGCCGCCGGGCCGCCGATGCCACTGGGCAGCCCTTCGCGCCAGGAGCGCATGTTGGAGGAATTCAGGCCATCGCTCGGCGCCCGTGCCCGCGCGGCGAGCAAGGCTTCGCCCGGCTTGAAGTCGGCGTTGAGCAGAATGTCGGCCCGGCGGATGTTGTCCTCGACCTTGAAGAAGGCGGGCGGCCAGTCGGCCAGCGGCACCTTGCTGCGGATCAGTTCGGCGATTTCGTCGATGCGTTCTGCGGTCAACCCGGAAATTGCGTAATTATTGACCAGCATGCCCGGCCCCTGGTCGGACATGCCGGTGCACGCGGTCTTGCCGACGCTGACCAGGCCGTCCTCCGAGACCTTGCCGCGCTCGACCCACAGGCTGTTGCACAGGCGCTCCATCAAGACCCGGTTGCCCTGCATACGGTCGGTGATGTTGTCGGAAAACAACACCCGGTATTTGCCACGCGGCTCGGTGTAGATAAAGGCGTAAAACCCGGCGACACCTTCAATCTTGGTGCGCGGCACGCCAAGCAGAAGCTGCATGCGGTCAATGGCTTCGGGAGGAATCCAATCGCAGGCCTCCTGGACTTCGCGCAGGATTTGCAACAGGCAGGTTGGGTCGCGTCGATATTGTGAAACTACCCGGTCAACAATCCCGGCCACCGCTTCGGCGTGCATCTGGTTGAGTCCCACGACAATCTCCAAAAATTGCCTATGACATCAAAAGACTAGCACCCGAATTACTCGGTTTATTGTCCGAGATCAACATCTGCGCATTTGTCACACAAGCGAAAATAGTAATGTGCAACAATGGTGTTGCGTCGCAGCATGAAGTCAAACAGCACAGCAGGCCCATAAGCTGAATTGCTTGACGCACCGCAACACTCCCTGACCAACATTGGAAGGAAAACAGCATGAACACAATAAATGAGCAATCCCCGGTGCAGGCCGGCAAGCACTTGCCGCTGGCAGGTAAAAAAGGATTGATTACCGGGGTCGCCAACGACAAGTCAATCGCTTTCGCGGTGGCCAAGGCCATTCGCGAACTGGGCGGCGAAATTGCCCTGACTTACCAGAACGACAAGACAGCAAAATACACCCAGCCGCTGGCCGAAGCGCTCGGCGCCAAGCTTTTCCTGAAGCTGGATGTGACCGAAGAAGGCAGCCTTGAGGCCGCCATCAAGCAGTGCGGCGATGAATTCGGCGAACTCGACTTCGCCATTCACTCGATGGCCTTCTGCAATGGCGACGACCTGCACGGCCGCGTCATCGACACCACCGAAGCCGGCTTCGACTCGGCCATGAACATCTCCTGCCACAGCTTCCTGCGCATGGCCAAAGCGGTCGAACCGCTGATGGCCCATGGCGGCTCACTGATTACCATGTCCTACCTCGGCGCCGAGCGCGTCGTGCGCAACTACGGCGTCATGGGCATCATCAAGGCGGCGCTTGAATCGGCCGTCCGCTACATGGCCTACGATCTCGGCCCCAAAGGCATCCGCGTTTTTGCAGTGTCGCCCGGCCCGATCATGACCCGCGCCGCTTCCGGCATCGCTCACTTCGACAAGCTGCTCGAATCCGACGCCGACAAGGCACCGCTCGGCCGCACCGTGACGATTGACGAAGTCGGCGCCCTGACTGCCTTCCTGTGCACACCGGGTTCATCGGGCATGACCGGGCAAACGATTTATGTGGATGCTGGCGCCCATATCGTCGCATAAGGCCTGAGGGCGGGGATTGCGCTCCTTTTAGGCTATTCCCGCCACCAGAGAGACAACGGCTGGCCCCGCGGTCAACCGGAAAAAAGAGCAAAATTGCAAATGGGCGGGCCCGACAGCCGGCCGGTTTGAAACGATTTCGGAGAACTCGATGCCTGACATTGACGGACTACTCCCCGACTCGGTACCGGATCACCCCTTGCTGCGCGGTCGCCTGGAAATTGGCCGTGGCGAAAGCACCATCGTTCTTGAGGCAGACACGGTCGATGGCCAGGAGCGCGTCTTCAAAGTTTTATCTTCACCCACTGACTACGCCTACTACACCGCCGATGATCGCCCGACTGGCAAGCATTTCCCAGTCGTCCATGCCGACCACGGCACTGTCGGCCGTTCCAGTCGCGGATTCCCGTTCCACATCGTCGAAGTCGAGCGACTTTACCCCTTGCCCGGCCACGGCGATGCGGCCGAAGTGGCGACCAAGCTATCGACGTCGTACTTCGACGCCTGCGTGATGTGGCGCAACCTGGCCCAGGACATGGGGCGCATCGCCCTGCACCACCTGGTCGTGACGCCGATGGGCTGGAGCGATGCGCTCAGGGAGTCGCTCAAGGCAGTCGAAGATTTCTCCACCGAATACGGCGCCCTGCCCGACCTGATCAAGGCCGACAACCTGATGATGCGCAAGGATGGCACCCTGGTATTTTCCGACCCGGTTTTCATGGAATGAAGCGATGACGATCAGCGCGGTCGAATACACCTCACGTAAACAAGCCGAACAATTGCGCGGCAGCCCCTTCGCGGCGGTCATCTCGATTACCGATCCGACGACGCCGGAAGCCAAACTCGACCCGCTGTTTCGCCACGTGCAGCGCCTCTCGTTCTTTGACGCAGTGCCGGCTGACGACTATCTGCCGGCGCCACTGCCCGGCCTGTTCGATTACCACATGGCGGGGCAGATCAGCGCCTTCATCGAAGAGTTGCACAGCGCCCCGGTCGACATGTCCCTGATTGTGCATTGCGAGTACGGCGTCAGCCGCTCGGCGGCGGTTGCTCTCTTTGCTTCGGCGCTGACCGGGGCGCCGCTCAAGGCAAGGGAATACACCTACGAAGCCAACCAGTGGGTACTCGATCAACTGCTGCAACGCCACCCGGGCCTGGAGGCGGATGTGCCATCGCCACTGGTCAGCACAGAACGGCGCAATAATCCCCGGCGATGAAAAGCCTCGCCACCTCAATCATCCGTCGAGCGCGCCCCGCCTTGCTTGCTGCATCGCAGCAGCCAAGACTGGCCCCTCGCTTGATGCCACGGAGCACGCACGCATGACCCACGAATCCGAACCGCGCTATCTGGTCAATCGGACGTACGAAGAAATCCACGTTGGTGACTCGTCCAGCCTCACGCGCACCTTGATGCCCGAAGACGTAAAACTGTTCGCCATCCTCACTGGCGACATCAATCCAGCCGTGGTCGACCCGACATTTTCACAAAGCGGCCTGTTCCGCGAAGTGATCGCCCACGGCATGTGGAGCGGCTCGTTGATCTCGACCGTGCTCGGCACCCAGTTCCCCGGCCCGGGCACCATCCTGATCGACCAGTCGCTGCATTTTGCCCGCCCGGTCACCATCGGCGACAGCATCACGATCACCGTCACCGCCAAGCAGAAATTCGACCACAACCAGCACGTCATTTTCGATTGCGTGTGCACCAACCAGGAAGGCCTGCAGGTCGTTCGCGGCTCGGCAGAGGTGCTGGCTCCGACCGAAAAAGTCTCACGGCTGCAGGAAATGCACATGCCGGAGATTCGCATCGACGACAAGCATGAGCGCTACATTCACCTGCTGGAGCGCGTCAAAGGGCTGGAGCCGATTCCGACTGCCGTCGCCCACCCCTGCGACCATGAGTCCCTGAAGGGGCCGGTCCAGGCGTTCCAGGCCGGCATCATCGAACCCATTCTGGTTGGGCCGGAAAATAAAATTCGTGCCGTTGCCGAGGAGTTCGGCCTCGACCTCTCCGGCATCCGTATCGTCAACGCCGCGCACAGTCACGACTCGGCAGCCATCGCCGTCTCGTTGGTCCGCACCGGCGACGCCGAGGCACTGATGAAGGGCAGCCTGCACACCGACGAATTGATGGGCGAAGTGGTTGCCCGCGCCAATGGCCTGCGCACCTCGCGCCGGATCAGCCACGTTTTCCTGATGGACGTGCCGACCTACCATCGTCCGCTGCTGATCACCGACGCCGCGATCAACATCGCGCCGACGCTCGAAGACAAGGCGGACATCATCCGCAACGCCATCGAGCTGGCCCACATCATCGGCATCCCGGAGCCCAAGGTGGCGATTTTGTCGGCGGTCGAGACGGTCAACCCGAAAATTCAATCAACTTTGGATGCCGCCGCGCTGTGCAAGATGGCTGACCGCGGCCAGATCAAGGGCGGCATCCTCGACGGCCCGCTCGCCTTCGACAATGCCGTTTCCCTCGTCGCTGCCAAGACCAAGGGGATCAAGTCGGCGGTCGCCGGCCATGCCGAAATCCTCGTCGTTCCCGACCTCGAATCCGGCAACATGATCGCCAAGCAGCTCGAATATCTGGCCAACGCACTGACCGCCGGCATCGTGCTCGGCACCAAGGTGCCCATCGTGCTGACCAGCCGCGCCGACTCTGCCGAAACCCGTACCGCATCGTGCGTCATCGCCGCATTGATCGCCCATCACAACCGCAAAACTGGAACCGTTTAAATGAAGCAAGGCATTCTGACGATCAACGCTGGATCGTCCTCCATCAAGTTCGCCCTTTTTCCGCTCGCTCTCCCGATTTCCCCCGAGGCTGAAGTTTCGGGCCAGATCGACGGCATCGGCACCAACGCCACGAAAATGGTCGCCAAGGACAAGGCCGGCCAGAAAATAGCCGATCAGGCAATCGCTGGCGAGCAGGTCAGCCATGACCAGGCTTTCGACGCACTGCTTAAATGGTTCCAGGCCACGCAATCGGGCTGGCAGATCGTTGCCGCCGGCCACCGCGTCGTCCACGGCGGCGACCTCTACTCGCAACCAACCATCGTCGATGCGCAAGTGCTCGAACACCTGACCGGCTTCATCCCGCTCGCCCCGCTCCATGAGCCGCACAACGTCGCCGGCATCCGTGCCTTGCAAGCCTTGCTGCCCACCGTGCCGCAAGTCGCCTGTTTCGACACCGCCTTCCACCGCAGCCAGCCCGACGTCGCCCAGGCTTTTGGCCTGCCCCGCGCGTTGACCGCAGAAGGCATCAAGCGCTACGGCTTCCATGGCCTGTCGTATGAATTCATCGCCCGCGCCCTGCCCCAGCATTCGCACCGCGCCGGCGGCCGCGTCGTCGTCGCCCACCTCGGCAACGGCGCCAGCATGGCGGCCATGGTCAATCGCAAGTGCGTCGCCACGACGCTCGGCTTTTCGACCATCGACGGACTGCTCATGGGCACGCGTTGCGGCAACCTTGATCCGGGCGTCATCCTGCACCTGATGGAAACGAAGGGGCTGTCGGTCAAGGACATGACCAAGATGCTCTACAAGGAATCCGGCCTGCTCGGTGTCTCCGGCATCAGCCAGGACATGCGCACCCTGCTCGCCAGCGACAAACCGGAGGCGCAGGAGGCGGTGGATCTCTTCTGCTACCGCATCGCCCGCGAACTCGGCTCGCTGGCAGCGGCCGCCGGCGGCATAGACGCGCTGGTGTTCACCGGCGGTATCGGCGAACACGCCGCCGAGGTTCGCCGCCGCGTCTGTTTGCAATCCGAATGGTTGGGCATCCGCGTCGATTCCGAAGCCAATGCGCGCCACGATATCGTGATCAGCGCAGGAAACAGCAGCGTCGATGTGCTGGTCATCCCAACCAATGAGGAATGGATGATGGCGCACCACGCACAGACCCTGCTCGCCCTCTAAATAAAAATAAATTTTCTTTCCGCCCCGGCATCCAACGACGCCGGGGCTTTGTTTTTTCGGGCTTTTTTTACCCCGACAGCATCACCCAAAGGGGACACACAAAACACCACATATAGTCAAGATATTGCCTTTGACCACTATATCTAGTAGCTTTGCAACATTCGAAAATTAATAACCCAGACAAACCGAATTTTGTAGAGGAGCCGTTGATGAGCAAAATAACCGAACAGCTTTCGCTGACTGACATCCCCGAAGCGCCGCTGTACGCCCCGCTGCCGGAACAGGAAATTTCCGGTGAAGTGCTCATCGAAAAGTACGCCAAGGGCAAGGAAACCAATGTTCACGACGTGCGCCGGCGCGTTGCCTACGCACTGGCCCAGGTCGAACAGGAAGCTGATCGCGCCCACTGGGAAAGCAAGTTCCTGTGGGCTCAGGAAACCGGCTTCATTCCCGCTGGCCGTATCAATTCCGCCGCCGGCACCGACCTGCAGGCGACGCTGATCAACTGCTTCGTGCAGCCGGTTGGCGACTCCATCGTCGAAAACACCGATGGCAAGCCGGGCATCTACACCGCGCTGGCCCAAGCTGCCGAAACCATGCGTCGTGGCGGCGGCGTCGGCTACGACTTCTCCTCGATCCGCCCGCAGGGCGCTCGCGTCAAGGGCACGCAATCGCGCGCTTCCGGCCCGGTGTCGTACATGCGCGTCTTTGACCGCTCGTGCGAAACAGTCGAATCCGCCGGCGCCCGCCGTGGCGCCCAGATGGGCGTGCTGCGCTGCGACCATCCGGACATTGAAGTCTTCATCCACGCCAAGGACAAGGGCGACCTGACCAATTTCAACATCTCGATTGGCGTTACCGACCCGTTTATGGAAGCGGTCGACGCCGATGGCGACATCGAGCTGCTGCACCGGGCCGAACCCAATGCCGAAATGCGCTCTTCCGGTGCCTACCAGCGCGACGACGGCATGTGGGTGTACCGCAAGGTGCGCGCCCGCGATCTGTGGGATCAGGTGATGAAATCCACCTACGACCACGCCGAGCCGGGCATCCTGTTCCTCGACCGGATGAACAAGGACAACAACCTCAATTACTGCGAAGTGATCGAGGCGACCAACCCCTGCGCCGAACAGCCACTGCCGCCGTACGGCTGCTGCTGCCTGGGTTCGATCAACCTGACACTGTACGTCAAGGACGCATTCTCCGAGCAGGCCAGCTTTGACTTCGACACTTTTGCCGAAGTCATCCGTGTCTCCACCCGCATGCTCGACAATGTCCTCGACGCCACCCACTGGCCGCTCGAGCGCCAGCAACAGGAAGCTGCCAACAAGCGTCGCGTTGGCCTAGGCTACACCGGCCTCGGCGATGCGCTGGCCATGCTCCGCCTGCGCTACGACAAGCCGGAAGCCCGCGCCATGGCCGCTCGCATCAGTGAATTCATGCGCGACACGGCCTACATGTACTCGGTCGAGATGGCCAAGGAACGCGGCGCTTTCCCGCTGTTCAACGCCGAGCTTTACCTCTCCGGCGGCAACTTCGCTTCCCGCCTGCCGGCTGACGTCAAGGCCGAGATCCGCAAGCACGGCCTGCGCAACTCGCACCTGCTGTCGATCGCCCCGACCGGCACCATTTCGCTGGCCTTCGCCGACAATGCCTCGAACGGCATCGAACCGCCCTTCTCCTGGACCTACAACCGCAAGAAGCGCATGCAGGACGGCACGATCAAGGAATACTCGGTCGAAGACTACGCCTGGCGCTTGTACAAGCACCGCGGAGGCGATGTTTCCAAGCTGCCAGAATACTTCGTCACGGCCCTGGAAATCTCCGCGCTAGCCCACAGCGACATGGTCGCCGCCGTCGCACCGTTCATCGACACCTCAATCTCGAAGACGGTCAATGTCCCGGCCGACTATCCCTACGGCGATTTCCAGGATCTTTACATGAGCGCCTGGAAATCCGGCCTCAAGGGTCTGGCCACCTATCGTCCGAACAGCGTGCTCGGCTCCGTTCTGTCTGTTACCAGCGGTGAACCGGCCAAGGCCGAGCCTGCTGCGGTCGACGCAAAATCACCGCAGGATTTCGTTTCCGACGCCAATCGCCGCCTGTCGATCAAGAACCTGCCGGCACCGGTGCTCGCCAGCCTGCGCTGGCCGGGCCGCCCGAACCTGCCGGAAGGCAATCTGTGCTGGACCTACATGCTGGACTCACCGATCGGCAAGTTCGCGCTGTTCGTCGGACATGTGGAGCCGGAAGGCCGCGCCTGGCCGTTTGAAGTCTGGGCCAACGGCCCGGCTGAGCCACGAGGCCTTGGCGCCGTAGCCAAGACGCTTTCGATGGACATGCGCGCCAAGGATCACGCCTGGCTGGAGATGAAGCTGGAAGCCCTGTCCAAGACGCCGGGCGACTCTTTCGAAATGCCGATGCCGCCGCATGGCGAGCGCAAGCGCGTGCCGTCCGTGGTTTCCGCCATGGCCCAGGTCATCGCCTGGCGTTGCGAACAACTCGGCGCTTTCAAGCACGAAGGCCCGACGCCAGTAAAGGATGCCCTGTTCAGCGCCAAGGAGCCGAAGACCGGCACCGACGGCACATTGTCCTGGACGGTCGACATCAACAACCCGTCGACCGGCGAAGACTTCGTTCTTGGCCTCAAGGAAATCACCCTGCCGGACGGCGTCACCCGTCCCTACTCGATGTGGCTCTCGGGCAACTACCCGCGCGCCCTCGACGGTCTTTCCAAGCTGCTCTCGCTCGACATGCGCGTCCTAGACCCGGCCTGGATCGGCATGAAGCTGCGCAAGCTGATCGACTATTCCGAGCCGCTCGGTGACTTCATGGCCTTCGTCCCCGGCTCGCGCAAGCAGCAGACCTACCCCTCGACGGTGGCCTACATCGCCAACCTGATCATCCACCGCTACGCCATGCTCGGCATCCTCGACGAATCGGGCTTCCCACTGCAGCAGATGGGCATCCTCGAAGCGCCCGAAGACACCACCAGCAACAAGGTGCTGCCGACCCAAGGCAAGCTGTGCGGCGAATGCGGCAATCACACGATGATCCGCAAGGATGGCTGCGATTTCTGTACGGCCTGCGGCGCGGTAGGAACCTGCGGCTGATCGGCTGCCTGCTCAAAAAAACGCCCCGGACATGCCGGGGCGTTTTGTTTTGTGGGACGGGGTTTAAGCCAAAACCTCTTTTCAATTTTGGCCGCTTTTCCCGGTCGACCGTGGAATTTGCCCAAAACAGCTCAGGCCGATAACCTCAGGGCTTGTCGAGCCAATACAGCGAGGTGATGGTCTTGGCGTCGGTGATACGGCCATCCCAGACAGCCTGCTTCGCTTCGGCCGGTGAGAGTTCGACGACATCGAGGAATTCATTGTGGTCGAGCTGTTTTTCGCCGACCAGGTAAAGACCGTGCGCCGCAAAGATTTCGATGCGTTCGTCGGAATAGCCGATGCACGGGTGCATCACACCGAGGTATTCCCATTCACTCGCGACGTAGCCGGTTTCTTCCTTGAGTTCTCGCTGCGCGGTATCGATGATGGCTTCACCGTGATCAATCTTGCCGGCTGGCAGTTCGAGGAAGACACGGCGTAGCGGGTAACGGAACTGACGCTCGAAAAGCAGATTGCCATTGGGCAGAAAGGCCAGAATGACGACTGCCCCGGGGTGCACGATGTATTCCCGGATCGACTCCTGGCCGTTGGGCAGCAGCACGCGATCCTTGCGGACATTGAGCAACGCGCCCTTGAAGACGCTCTCGGAAGAGACTTCGGATTCGATCAGGTGGGCATCGTGCGACATTTCATTCTCCAGATAGCAAAACGCCCCGACTGGCGGGGCGTCTAATTGAAGCAACTCAGTTCTACATCAGAGCGAACGAAGCAGCGCGTAGGCGCACAGCGACATGATGACCTGCGGAAAGATACCGAGCAGTGCCACAGCCAGACCGTTGGCAGAAATCAGGATACGCATGTCCATCGGTGCAGTCAGGGGTGTGTCGTCGGTCGGTGCATCGAAGTACATGACCTTGACGACGCGCAGGTAGTAGAACGCACCAATCAGCGAGAAGAGAACCGCAGCGATGGCCAACCAGATGTAGCCAGCAGCAACAACAGCCTGCAAGACAGAGAACTTGGCGAAGAAGCCAATAAAGAACGGCACGCCAGCCATCGAGAACATCAACATCAGCATGATGCCGGCAAACCAGGGGCTTCGCTTGTTCAAACCTTTGAAGTCACTGATTTCCTCAGCTTCAAATCCGGCACGAGCCATGAGCAGAATCATGCCGAAGGTGCCGGCACTCATCAGTACATAAGCGATGACGTAGAACATTGAAGAACTGTAGGCGTTCAGCGCATAGCGCGCATCACCGCCAACCACGCCGGTAACGATGCCGAGCAGCATGAAACCCATGTGTGAAATGGCAGAGTAGGCAAGCATGCGTTTGAGGTTGGTCTGAGCGATAGCTGCCAGATTTCCGATCGCCATCGAGAGCACTGACAGGACAATCAACATGGTTTGCCAATCAGCCGCCATGGTAATCAAACCATTCACGAGAAGACGCATGACGATGGCGAACGCAGCCAACTTGGGCGCAGAGCCGATAAACAAGGTAACCGAGGTCGGTGCGCCTTGATAAACGTCCGGGATCCACATGTGGAACGGCACGACACCGAGCTTGAACGCCAGACCGGCAACGAGGAAAACCAAGCCAAAGACCAGCACGCTCTTGTTGACACCGCCGCCGTAAAGTCGCTCGGCGATACCGGTAATTTCCAGCGTGCCGGTAGCGCCGTAGATCATGGACATGCCGTAGAGCAGCAAACCGGAGGCCAAGGCGCCGAGAACGAAGTACTTCATCGCCGCTTCGGTTGAAGCAACGGAATCACGATTCATGGCCACCATCGCGTAAAGCGACAGCGACAGAAGCTCAATACCGATATAGATGGTCAGGAAATGATTGGCGGAAATCATGACCATCATGCCAAGCGTTGCGAACAACGCCAGCACGTAGTATTCACCTTTATTCATCGACTCGCGGTCGATGACATAGCCGCGCGAGTAGAACATGACAATGACTACCGTCATGTACAGAAACAGCTTCAGCAAGTCGGACATCAGGTCGTCCACGAACATGTTGCTGAAGGTGTACGTAACCTCTCCGGTGCTCGTCGCGAACTGAATTGCTGCACAACCAATCAGGGTGAGTTGGGTCAGCACGAAGGTGACGGTACGCCGACTGTCCTTGACCAGCAAATCGATCATCAGAATGGCAAGCGCCATCACCGCCAGGAACATTTCCGGGGCTGCAGGCAGAAGATTGGGGACAACGAAATTGTCGAACATGTCGGCTACCGTTTATTGAATCTTGCTGATGGCGACATGACGCAGCAGGTCATTGACCGAGGCGTGCATGACTTCCGTGAAAGGCTGCGGGTAGAGACCCATCCACAGCGTGGCAATAGCCAGGGTGCCGAGAATGGCAAACTCGCGCATATTGATGTCGCTCAGCTCCTCTACGTGATGATTGGCGACATCACCGAAGATGACGCGCTTGTACATCCATAGGGAGTAGGCCGCACCGATGACCATCGAACTGGCCGCTGCAAAGGCCACCCAGAAGTTGAACTTGACGGCACCAAGAATGACCATGAACTCCCCGACGAACCCGGAGGTAGCTGGCAGACCGGCATTGGCCATGGTGAAGAGCATGAATAGTGCGGCAAACTTCGGCATCTTGTTGACTACGCCGCCGTAATCGGCGATCTGGCGACTATGCACGCGGTCGTACATGACGCCGATACAGAAGAACATTGCCCCAGAGACAAACCCGTGTGAAACCATCTGGACAAGCGCGCCTTCAATACCCATCGGACTGAACATGAAGAAGCCCAGCGTCACGAAGCCCATGTGGGCGATCGACGAATAGGCGACCAGCTTTTTCATGTCTTCCTGAACCAATGCGACGAAGCCGATGTAAACCACCGCAATTAGCGACAGCGCAACAACCAGACCTGACAACTCATGCGAAGCATCCGGCAGAATCGGCAGCGAGAATCGCAGGAAACCGTATGCGCCCAGCTTAAGAGCGATTGCAGCCAGTACGATGGAACCACCAGTGGGAGCTTCGACGTGTGCGTCCGGCAGCCAGGTATGCACTGGCCACATGGGTACCTTGACAGCAAAGGCAACCAGGAAAGCCAGGAACAACCAGACCTGGGCTCCGAGACCGATAGGTAATTTGTGCCACTCTAGAATCGAGAAGCTGCCGCCGGACTGGATGAACAGATACATCAGCGCAATCAGGAAGAGCAGCGAGCCGAACAGCGTGTAGAGGAAGAACTTGAAGGCCGCATAGACGCGGTTTGGACCGCCCCAGACGCCGATGATCAGGTACATCGGAATCAATGAAGCTTCGAAAAAAACATAGAACAGCACGCCATCAAGCGACGTAAAGATGCCGTTCATCAGGCCGGACATGATCAGGAAAGCGGCGTTGTACTGAGCAACCTTGGTCTGTATGACTTCCCAGCCTGCAGCAACAACAATAATCGTGACGAACGCATTCAGCACAACGAACAGCATTGAGATGCCGTCCACGCCGAGATGGTAATTGATATTGAAGCGCGGAATCCAGCTACCCAGCTCTACAAACTGCATGCCACCGTTAGCGACATCGAAGCCAGTCCAGAGCGGAATCGTTATCAGGAATGCAGCAACCGCACCCACGAGAGAAAGCATTCTAGCCAGCGGGGCGTTCCGATCACTGCCAATGGATA
The DNA here is from genome assembly GCA_907163225.1 of uncultured Rhodocyclaceae bacterium. Classification (GTDB taxonomy): domain Bacteria; phylum Pseudomonadota; class Gammaproteobacteria; order Burkholderiales; family Rhodocyclaceae; genus Azonexus. Next base: position 1,188,051 of record OU015322.1, read on the forward strand.
ACACCACCAGGCCGGCAAAAATCGGAATCCAGATTGCGAGAGATAGCAACGGGTAAGTCGACATGTTATTCCTTGCTTTTCTGTGAACTATTCACGCTTAGGCGCGGTTGATCCACAGAGTCATCAGCACAAAGACGCCGATGATCATGGTGAAAGCGTAGTGATAAACGTAACCGGTCTGGAACAGGCGGGTTACGGAGGCAATCCATCCAACCAGCTTGGCCGAACCATTGACGATCAGCCCGTCAATGATCGCGACATCGCCGCCACGCCACAGCACCTTGCCGAGAAGGCGGGCGCCACCAGCGAATACGACCTCGTTGAATTTATCAAAGTAGTACTTATTCTCAAGCAGAGCATGAACAGCCGAGAAGCGACGCTGAATGGCAGCCGGGATATCTGGGCGCTTCATGTAGAAGAACCACGATACAACCACGCCGGAGAGGGCCAAAATGAACGGCAGACTCGTCAGCGAATGCACACCCATGGCAACTGCGCCGTGGAAATGCTCCGACAGGTGCTCCATGGCAGGGTGGGCATGGTGATCAATGAAGATAACGCCCTTGAAATAGTCACCAAAGACCATCGGACCTATACCGACAAAGCCAATGACGACGGACGGAATGGCCAGCAACACGAGCGGCAGCGTCACAACCCAAGGCGTCTCATGCGGTTTCTGACCCGGGGCCAGGCCGTGATGATGGTCGTGCGAGCTCTCTTCGTCATCATGGTCACCATGATGTTCGTGATGATGCGCGTCATCGGCCTTGCCGAAACGCTCCTCACCGTGGAAGACAAGGAAATACATGCGGAAAGAGTAAAAGGCAGTCACGAATACACCAGCCAGCACTGCGAAGTATGCGAAGCCTGCACCTGGAATATGGGACAGCGCGACAGCTTCGATAATCGAGTCCTTCGAATAAAAACCGGACATGAAGGGTGTGCCGATCAGGGCCAGCGAGCCTATGAGCGATGTGATCCAGGTAATCGGCATGTACTTGCGCAGACCACCCATGTTGCGGATGTCCTGATCATGGTGCATGCCGATGATCACCGAACCGGCGCCAAGGAATAGTAGCGCCTTGAAGAAAGCGTGGGTCATCAGGTGAAAGATGGCGACCGAGTAGGCCGAAGCACCGAGAGCAACGGTCATGTAGCCAAGCTGAGACAGCGTGGAATAAGCCACAACACGTTTGATGTCGTTCTGGATTATGCCCAGGAAGCCCATGAACAGAGCAGTAATCGCACCGATCACGATGACGAAAGAGAGTGCGGTGGTCGAAAGTTCGAACAACGGCGACATCCGGGCGACCATGAAGATACCTGCTGTCACCATGGTTGCAGCATGGATCAGTGCGGAGATCGGGGTCGGACCCTCCATCGAGTCAGGCAGCCATACATGCAATGGAACCTGAGCCGATTTACCCATCGCGCCGATAAACAGGCAAATACAGGTTGCGGTCATCAGAGAAACCGTAGCCCATTCGCGGCCGGCAAATAGATTGATCGTCGTATCGGCGAGGCCAGGGGCCTTCTCGAAGACTGTCGCGTAATCCAGCGAACCAGTGTAGGCAAGGACAAGACCGATGCCGAGGATAAAACCGAAGTCACCCACACGATTAACCAGGAAGGCCTTCATGTTGGCGAAGATCGCAGTCGGACGGGTGTACCAGAATCCGATCAGCAGGTAGGAAACCAGTCCCACCGCTTCCCAGCCGAAGAAGAGTTGCATGAAGTTGTTGCTCATCACCAACATCAGCATGGAGAAGGTGAACAGCGAAATGTAGCTGAAGAAACGGTTGTAACCTGGATCCTCTTGCATGTAGCCGATGGTATAGATGTGAACCATCAACGAGACGAAGGTGACAACCAGCATCATTGTGGTCGTCAGCGTGTCGATCAGAAATCCAACCTCAAATCGGTAATCACCACTGGTCAGCCAGGTATATACCGTGCCGTTGTAGGTGTTCCCAGCCAAGACATCCTTGAAGATGATGATCGAGGCGATGAAAGCGATGGCGACGCCTGCTATGGTTGCCGTATGGGCAACCCAGCGCGGGATGACGCGACAGAACAAGCCGGCAATCATGGCACCCAGCAACGGCGCCATGGGAACGAGCAGATAGAGTTTTTGCATTTCCATGTTTAACCCTTCAGGCTGCCCAGGTCATCCACATGGATGCTCTTGAGATTGCGGAACAGCACGATCAGAATAGCCAGGCCGATCGCCGATTCAGCAGCGGCAACCGTCAGGATGAAGAAGACGAATATCTGACCAGAGAGATCCTGTAGATAGTGGGAAAAAGCCACGAAATTCATGTTGACCGCAAGAAGCATCAACTCGATGGCCATCAGCAGCACCAGCAGGTTCTTCCGGTTCAGGAATATACCGACCACGCTGATCGCGAAAAGTATCGCGCCCAGAATCAGGAAATGGGAGAGAGAGAGAGTTAGCATTGTTTCCCCGGGGTTCAGTCTTTTTCAACCGGCATCTGCAGGACACGCACACGATCTTTCGCTTTTATGAAGACCTGCTGATTGGGGTTGGTGTACTTGGACTTCTTCGGACCGCGGTAGGTCAGGACAATCGCCGCGATCATGCCGACGAGCAGGATTAGCGAAGCCAGTTCGAACGGATAGACATAGTCGGTGAACATCAATGCACCAATGCTCTTGGTGTTTGACACCCCAGACGACACTAGAGCATCAGCGGCAGGAATCTGGAAATACTTGCTACCGAGCACTAGGCTCATTTCCAGAGCCATCAGCAAACCAAGTAATGCGCCAAGCGGCAGATAATTCCAGAAGCCTTGACGGATGCGGTCGATATTAATATCGAGCATCATCACGACAAACAGGAAGAGAACCATAACTGCGCCGACGTAGACAAGGATGATTGCAATCGCCAGGAATTCAGCCTGCAACAGTGCCCAGATACCGCCACAGGTGAAGAACGCAAGGATCAGATGCAGTGCGGCGTGAACCGGATTACGAGCCGTGATTACACGCAACCCTGCGAAGACTAGAATCGCCGACAAAAAGTAGAAAACCGAGGTTTGAAAATCCATCGCTAGCACCTGTTATCGGTAAGAAGCATCAAGTTCGCGATCTTTCGCGATTTGATCTTCGTAGCGGTCGCCGTTGGCCAGCAACATCTGCTTGGTGTAATACAAATCACCACGCTTCTCGCCGTGATATTCGAAAATCCGCGTTTCGACGACAGCATCGACCGGACAGGCCTCTTCACAGAAACCACAGAAGATGCATTTAGTCAGATCGATGTCATAGCGGGTTGTACGGCGCGAACCATCATCACGCGGTTCAGCCTCAATTGTAATAGCAAGTGCAGGACAGATTGCCTCACAGAGCTTGCACGCAATACAACGCTCTTCACCATTCGGGTAGCGACGCAGGGCATGCAAGCCGCGAAAACGGAAACTCTGTGGTGTCTTTTCTTCCGGATACTGAACGGTGATCTTGCGAGCAAAGAAATATTTACCCGTCACCGACATGCCCTTCAGCAATTCCTTGAGGAAGAGGCTGTTGAAGACTTCCTTCATCGAACCCATGAGTCTCTCCTCACTTCCAGATATTCAGAGGCGACATCATCCAGACGCCGACGACAACCAGCCAGATCAAACAGATCGGCACGAACACTTTCCAGCCCAGACGCATCAGCTGGTCATAGCGATAGCGCGGGAACGTTGCCCGGAACCACAGGAACAGGAACAGGATTGCTGACATCTTGGCAAATAGCCACAGGATGCCATCCGGCAGGAAGCCAACGGGAGAGAGCCAGCCACCCAGGAACATGATGGACGTAAGTGCGGACACCAAGATCATGTTGGCGTATTCCGCCAAGAAGAAGACCGCAAATGCCATACCTGAGTACTCAACGTGGAAACCCGCAACGATTTCCGATTCGCCCTCGGCGACGTCGAATGGTGCGCGGTTGGTTTCAGCAACGCCAGAAATCAGATAGACAAGGAACATTGGGAACAGTGGCAGCCAATTCCATGACAAGAAACTCATTCCCCATTCGGCGAAGCGTCCGTGATCCTGAACATTGACGATCTCAACCAGATTCAGGCTATTGGAAACCATCAATACACAGATCAGCGAGAAGCCCATTGAAATTTCGTAGGAAACCATCTGCGCGGCTGAGCGCATGGCACCCAAAAAGGCGTACTTTGAGTTTGAGGCCCACCCCGACAGGATGATCCCGTAGACCCCCATGGACGTAATAGCCATGATATACAGCAAGCTGGCGTCGATATTTGCAAGAACCAGTGAATCAGTGAAGGGCACGACGGCCCAAGCAGCCAAGGCTGGAGCAATTGCCAACATCGGCGCAATAAGAAAAATGCCCTTGTTGGAGCCGCTCGGAACAATAATCTCCTTGAGCAACAGCTTGAGACCATCGGCGATTGGTTGGATCAAACCCCATGGCCCGACGCGGTTAGGGCCAATACGCACCTGCATGTAGCCAATGACTTTGCGCTCGAAGTAGGTCAGATAAGCAACGCCGAGCATCATCGGGGCGACGATAAGAACAATTTTGATTAGCGTCCACACTGCAGGCCAAGCGCCACCAAAAATTCCGGTACCGAAGTTCATTAGTGCGTCCATTTATGCACGCTCCACAGAAATTGTGCCGAACATCTCGCCCAGCATCGCAGTACTCGCGTGCGCGGCCGAAATCCGAACACAACCGGGCGGCACATTGTTGTCAGCCTTGGCGACTAGCACAGTCTCTCCGCTCCCTTGCCTGACTCGAAGCAAGGCGTTATCGGTGATGCCGATCTGCGCCAAAGTCAGCTCGCAAAGACGTGCTGTTGGTGCAACAGCATCTGCCGTTTGCTGAAGCGCCGGGGCGCGGCGGGCCATCGGGTCGGCATAGTTGATCGGCACGTCGGCAATACGTTGCAAACCATCGGTAGAAGCAACCGGAACAGCGATAACGATATCGCTCAACGCATTGTTTACCGACACAATGAATTCGTCATCCTTACCCAGCAGTTCATCACGTATTTCTTCGCTGGAGGTATAGCTGAAGCCGTCGAGATTCAGCACATTGCCAAGCACACGGAGCAGTTTCCAAGCCGGCCTCGCATCCCCACGCGGCTTTGTGACACCATTGAAGCTCTGGATACGGCCTTCAGTGTTGACGAAGGTGCCCGATGTCTCGGAGTACGGGGAAATCGGCAGCATCACGTCGGCAAAGGCCAGTGCCGACTCGTGCTTGAAGGCGGACATGTAAACCACCAAGCTAGCCTGTTTCAGCGCCCCAAGAACCAGTTGTGGGTTGCCGCAATCGAGCTCTGGCTCGACACCCATCAGGACATAAGCCTTACGGGGTTGCTCGAACATCTGCCGGGCATTGTCGCCAGAGGGTTGAGGGCAAGCAACGTGAGCACCCACGGTGTTGGCACCTTCGCCAAGGAAGCCGACGGTCGCCCCAGTCAGCTTGCCAAGCTCCAGTGCCAGTGCATGCAACTGCGTTGCATCGACCGATTGAGTTGCTACGTTACCGAGGAACACGGCGCGCTTATCACCATCAACAAGGCTCTGAGCAATCTTTCGGGTCGTCTCGCAGACCACCGCCGACTCTACACCGATCGGCACGGCGCCCCCCTTGATTTCGGCGGCAGCCTTGACGACCGCAGCCAGCGCCGCAGCCAACAGTGTAGGCGTAACGGTTAGACGCGCATGCAAGTTGATCAGTTGATCATCGCCAGTTACCGAGAGCAGACTAACCTTGGTGTATTTTTTTGCCGCTTGACGCAGACGCTGAGCAATCAGCGGATGATCCTTGCGCAAGAAAGATCCGACCACCAAGGCGCCGTCGAGATCCTTGATATCGGCAAGGCGCATACCTAGCCACGGGGCGCCGGCTCGCTTGGAGTCCGAGGAGAAGTCACGCTGACGCGGACGGAAATCGATGTTGTGGCTACCGAGCCCCTTGACCACCTTGGCAAGCAGGAAGAGCTCTTCGACAGTCGAGCTTTGTGCAGCCAATGCCGCAATGGCATCCCCACCGTGTTCGCGGGAAACATCCTTGAGCCCATGGGCAACGTAGTCAAGGGCGACGTTCCAGTCGACCTCCTTCCACTCGCCACCCTGCTTGACCATTGGCTTAGTCAGACGCTGTTCGGAATTCAACGCCTGGTAAGAGAATCTCTCTTTGTCAGAGATCCAGCACTCATTTACGTCTTCGCTTTCACGGGGCAGTACGCGCATCACGTTGTCGTGTTTCACCTGAATAACCAGGTTGGCCCCAACGGAATCATGAGGACTAATAGACTTGCGGCGCTGGAGTTCCCAAGAACGTGCGGTATAGCGGAAGGGCTTGGAGGTCAGCGCGCCAACCGGGCACAAGTCAATCATATTGCCCGACAATTCCGAGTCGACCGTACGACCGACGAAAGTCATGATCTCGGAATGCATATTGCGGTTACCCATGCCGAGTTCCATGATGCCACCAATTTCCTGACCGAAACGGACGCATCGCGTGCAGTGAATACAGCGACTCATCTCCTCCATGGAAATCAGCGGGCCGACGCTCTTGTGAAAAACGACGTGCTTTTCTTCGGTGTAACGGCTCTTCATTGGGCCGTAACCAACAGACATATCCTGCAACTGGCACTCGCCACCCTGATCGCAGATCGGACAATCCAGCGGGTGGTTGATGAGCAGGAATTCCATCACACCTTTCTGGGCCTTGACGGCCAGTTCGGAGTGGGTAAAGACCTTCATGCCATTTGTCACCGGCGTTGCGCAAGCCGGCAACGGCTTCGGGGCCTTCTCTACCTGCACCAGACACATGCGGCAGTTGGCGGCTATCGAAAGTTTCTTGTGGTAACAAAAATGCGGAATGTATACCCCAACCTGCTGCGCGGCATCCATCACCGTGCTGCCATCGGGCACTTGCGCCTTTTTGCCGTCGATCTCGATTTCTAGCATGTCGCTACCTTGTAGCCTGACTTTTCGTCGTTAATATCGTTACAACCCGTAGCCATCAGGCCGGAATCTTGTGGAAGCCACTGCCTGCCCATTGCACATCCTTGGGAACCAGACAGGCTTTGTTTTCAATGTGGTACTCGAATTCTTTGCCGAAGTGCTTGATGAAGCTCTGCACCGGAAAGGCCGCCGCATCACCGAGCGCGCAGATGGTGCGACCGGCAATGTTACCGAGCACGCTGTTCAGCAAATCAAGGTCTTCGGGCTTGCCTAGCCCATTCTCGATCCGATGAACGACCTTGTACATCCAGGCCGTACCTTCGCGGCACGGTGTGCATTGGCCGCAGGACTCTTCGTAATAGAAGAAGGACAGACGCTCCAGCGCCTTGACCATGCAGACCGTTTCGTCCATGACGATGACCGCACCGGAGCCGAGCATCGAACCGCCCTTGCTGATCGAGTCATAGTCCATGGTGCAATCCATGATGACTTCGCCCGGCATAACCGGCGCGGAGGAACCACCCGGAATGACTGCCTTCAGCTTGCGGCCGCCACGCATCCCGCCGCACATTTCGAGCAGGGTCGAAAAAGGGGTACCGAGCGGAATTTCGTAGTTGCCTGGGCGATTGACGTGGCCGGAAACCGAGAACAGCTTGGTACCGCCATTGTTCGGCTTGCCCAGATTCAGGAACTCTTCGCCCCCCATCTTCAGAATGAAGGGAATGGCCGCAAAGGTTTCGGTATTATTGATCGTGGTCGGCTTGCCGTAGAGGCCAAAGGAAGCCGGGAAAGGCGGCTTGAAGCGCGGCTGGCCCTTTTTGCCTTCGATTGACTCAAGCAACGCGGTTTCTTCGCCACAGATATAGGCACCGTAGCCATGGTGCGCGAAGAGTTCGAAATCAAATCCCGAACCGAGAATGTTCTGGCCGATGAATCCAGCAGCACGTGCCTCATCCAGCGCTTCTTCAAAACGCTTGTACTCTTGCCAGACTTCGCCGTGCACATAGTTATAGCCGCGATTGGCGCCCATCGCGTAGGCGGCGATCGCCATGCCTTCGATGACGGAATGCGGGTTGAAGCGCATGATGTCGCGGTCCTTGAAGGTCCCCGGTTCACCTTCGTCGGTATTGCAGACTACGTACTTGTCACCCGGAAAGGAGCGCGGCATGAAGGACCACTTCAGGCCAGTCGGAAAGCCGGCGCCGCCACGACCTCGCAATACCGATTTTTTGACTTCGCTGATGACATCTTCCTGGGTCATCTTGCTCTCCAGGATGCGCTTCAGCTGCGCATAGCCACCGCGGGCAACATAATCCTTGAGGTGCCAAGTATTGTCGCCATCCAGGCCTTCCATCAGGACGCCGTTGATCGAACCAAGCATGGCCATTATTTGCACTCCTCAAGCAGCTTGTCGATCTGTTCCGGGTGCATGTGGCTGCACATCGAGCGGTTGTTGACGATGAAGACCGGCGCATCACCGCAGGCCCCCATGCATTCACCTTCCTTCAATGTGAATTTGCCATCCGGCGTCGTTTCGCCATAGCCGACACCTAGCTTGTGCTGAAGGTATTCGCCGGCATGGTAGCCACCCGACAGCGCGCAAGGCAGATTGGTACAGACCGTGATCTTGTACTTTCCGACCGGCTTCAGGTCATACATGTTGTAGAAAGAAGCCACTTCGTAGGCCGCCATCGGCGGCATACCAAGATAGTTGGCAACTGCCTCGATGGACTCGGGGGCTAGCCAGCCTTTTTCTTCCTGGGCGTGAGCGAGACAGGCCATCGACGCCGACTGTTTTTGATCGGCGGGGTACTTGGCGACCTCGCGGGCAAACTTCTGGAGGGTTTCAGCGGAAAACATCAGCGGTCAATCTCGCCAAAAACAATGTCTTGGGAACCGATAATCGTAACGACGTCGGCAATCATATGGCCCCTGGACATTTCGTCCAGACCAGCCAGGTGGACAAAGCCCGGCGCACGAATCTTCATGCGGTAAGGTTTGTTGGCACCATCGGAAACAAAGTAGATGCCGAACTCGCCCTTTGGATGCTCGACTGCAGCATAAGCCTCGCCAGCCGGAACATGGATACCTTCGGTGAAGAGCTTGAAGTGGTGAATCAGCTCCTCCATGTTGGTCTTCATGTTTTCGCGCGGCGGCGGCGCCACCTTGTTGTTGTCGGTGATCACCGGGCCGGGGTTCTTGCGTAGCCAGGCAATACATTGCTTGATGATGTTGTTCGACTGGATCATTTCTTCCATGCGAACCAAGTAGCGGTCATAGCTGTCGCCATTGACTCCGACCGGCACATCGAAATTAATCTTGTCGTAGGCGGCGTACGGTTGTTTCTTGCGTAAGTCCCAAGCGATGCCCGAACCGCGCAGCATCGCGCCACTAAAGCCCATCTGCATCGCCCGCTCCGGAGTGACCACCCCGACATTGACCAGACGCTGCTTCCAGATACGGTTATCGGTCAGCAGCGTGTGGTATTCAGAATGGTAAGTCGGGAAGCGGTTGGTGAAATCCTCAAGAAAGTCGAGCACAGAACCACTACGATTTTCGTTCTTCTCAGCAGCCTTCTTGGCATTCGTCCAAGTGGACTCCTGATACTGCGGCATACGATCCGGAAGATCACGATAGACACCGCCCGGACGATAGTAAGCGGCATGCATCCGCGCACCAGACACGGCCTCATAGACGTCCATCAAATCTTCGCGCTCGCGGAAGGTGTAGAGCGCCATCGTCATTGCACCGACGTCCAGTGCATGACAGCCTATCCACAACAGATGATTGAGGATACGTGTTACTTCGTCAAACATGACGCGAATGTATTTGCCGCGTTCCGGCACTTCGATTCCGAGCAATTTCTCGGTCGCAAGGCAGTAGGCGTGCTCATTGCACATCATCGAGACGTAGTCTAGACGATCCATGTAAGGCACTGATTGAACCCACGTACGGGTTTCAGCCAATTTTTCAGTAGCCCTATGTAAAAGACCGATATGCGGATCAGCCCGCTGGACGACTTCGCCATCCAACTCGAGGACTAGACGCAAAACGCCATGCGCGGCAGGGTGCTGCGGACCAAAATTCAGAGTGAAATTGCGGATATCAGCCATGCGCAGGATCCCCGTAAATGTCTTCGCGAACGATGCGCGGCGTGTTCTCGCGAGGCTCTATAGTGACCGACTGATATATTACACGCGCCTGATCCGGGTCATAACGCATCTCAACGTGACCGGAAATCGGAAAGTCTTTGCGGAAGGGATGCCCGATGAAGCCATAATCGGTCAGGATACGACGCAGGTCATCGTGACCAACGAAAGCAATTCCGTACAAATCAAAAGCTTCGCGCTCGAACCAGTTGGCGCTCGCCCAAACACCAGTTATCGAAGACACAGAAGGAAAGCTCTCATCTTCAGCAAAAACTCGCACACGGAGCCGCCAGTTGTGAACGACAGACAAGAGATGCGTGACAACAGCATAACGCCCTCCTTGCCAATCGCCATCGCGGTATGTCGAATAATCGACGCCACAGAGATCAATCATCTCCTCAAAGCCGAAAGCCGCCTCGGCGCGCAATGCGGTCATTATGCCGAGATAGTTGTCAGCACCAACCTCGATGGTAATTTCACCCAGCGCAAGCGTTTGAGACTTTAGCTTGTCGCCGAAATATTCCTGCAGTTTTTGACTAAGCGTTTCCAGCTTGGCAGACATATCGAATCAGCCTTGGCAATTAACGAGCGATAGTGTTTGTGCGACGTATCTTGTTCTGGAGCTGGATGATCCCATAGATCAGAGCCTCAGCAGTCGGGGGGCACCCCGGCACATAGATATCGACAGGAACGATGCGATCACAGCCACGCACCACAGAATAGGAATAGTGGTAATAGCCACCACCGTTTGCACAAGAACCCATCGAAATAACCCAGCGAGGCTCGGCCATTTGGTCGTAAACCTTGCGCAAGGCGGGGGCCATTTTATTGGTCAGCGTACCAGCAACAATCATTACATCCGACTGACGCGGACTCGGGCGAAAAACAACACCGAATCTATCGAGATCATAGCGGGAAACGCCCGCGTGAATCATCTCAACCGCACAGCAAGCCAAACCAAAAGTCATGGGCCATAGCGAGCCGGTACGCATGTAATTAATCAGCTTGTCAGCCGTTGTGGTGACAAAGCCTTCCTGGAGAACACCTTCAATAGCCATACGCTACCCCTATTCCCATTCCAGCGCGCCTTTGGCCCAGGCATATACATAACCAACGACCAGAATAGCAACGAATACAAGCATCTCAACAAAACCAAAAACCTTGATCGACTCTGTTGCAACAATATCTTTAAAGATCGAAGCCCACGGAAACAGGAAAGCAATTTCCAGATCGAACAAAATAAAAAGAATCGCAATCAGATAAAACCGCACATCAAATTTCATGCGCGCATCTTCGAATGCTTCAAAGCCACACTCGTACGGAGAGAGCTTTTCCGGGTCCGGACGGCTAGGGGCCAGAATAAATCCCATTGCAACAGGCAGAACGCCCACAGCAACCCCCACCAGAACGAACATCAGAATTGGAAAGTAGTTTTCCATTATCCGCCGCCAATATTCAGTTTCTTGTTCGAAACAGCGCACCTTACGGCCACTGCCCCAGATTTGGTGCCGACGGCGAGACTCGAACTCGCACAGCTTGCGCCACTACCCCCTCAAGATAGCGTGTCTACCAATTTCACCACGTCGGCACTTCTTTTTTGGACCTCCCGGCGAGGCTTCAATGCCAAGCCGGGCAACCCATTTTACTTCGGAATATCTTTTGCTTTGGAACCAGCATCAGCAGGCACCGCCGGCGATTCGCCACCCACCGGAGCAGGCTGCGAAACAGTCTGAGATTGTACCGGTTCTTGCATCACACTGCCAGTCGTTTTTGGCTTGCTGGAAGCAACATATGCCAAGGTCAAGCTAGTCGCAAAAAACACGGCAGCAAGAATCCCGGTTGCACGACTCAGAAAATTGGCTGAGCCAGTAGCCCCAAACAAACTTCCTGAAGCACCACTACCAAACGCAGCGCCCATATCGGCACCCTTGCCATGTTGCATCAGAACCAGACCAATAATGGCTATTGCCACCAGAATATGCACCGCAAGAACGAGAGAGAAAAACCAGTTCATTTATTAACCTATCAATTTGCAGCAATGCAAATTTTCAAAAAATCATCTGCCATCAAGGCCGCCCCTCCGATCAACCCACCATCGATATCAGCCTGCCCGAACAACTCCATCGCATTCTGGGGCTTTACGCTGCCACCGTAAAGAATACGCAAACCACTTGCCACCGCCGAATCCAAAACCGAAACCTGGGCCCTGATTGCCGCATGCACCTCTTGCGCCTGCGCCGGTGAAGCGGTTACCCCGGTACCGATAGCCCAAACTGGCTCGTATGCAAGGACAGCGCCGGCCAAAGCTGAAACACCGCAACGATCAAGCACCGCGGACAGCTGCCGCGCAACTACTACCCCTGTATCTCCCGCCTCGCGCTCTATCAGAGTTTCTCCGACGCACAAAACAGGAACCAACCCTGCCCGAAATGCAGCCTCAAACTTCATGGCAACAACTACATCCGTTTCCCCGCAAAGCGCGCGACGCTCGGAATGTCCAACCAAAACGTATTGGCAACCAAACTCAACCAACATCGAAGCAGACACTTCGCCGGTAAAAGCTCCGGAAGCATGCTCACTTAACGATTGAGCACCGAGAGCAACCCTGGAGTCAGCCAGAACCGACCTCGCCTGTGGAAGATACGGATAGGGCGGACACACAACGACATCGCACACCATATCAGCCACACCCACTTTGATGCGCTCAAGCAAAGTAGCATTCTGCTGAAGCGCGCCGTGCATTTTCCAGTTACCTGCAACGAGCTTTCTACGCATGGGCTAGACAATTCCGTTGGCGAAAAACTTTCGGATTATAGCTACCCGTTGTTTTTGCGGTCAATACGATTCGAGAAACAAGCTAGCTTATTGCGCAGCTTCCCGTACGATTCCAGCCAGCTTTTCCGCGGCGTTGGCCACTTCCACCGCATCTTCGCCCTCCACCATTACTCGGAGCAACGGCTCAGTGCCCGACGCGCGCAGCAGCACCCTTCCCCGCTCGGCGAGACTTACTTCTGCCTGAACCAAAGCGGACGCAATCGCCGGATGGTCTTTCCATGGAAATCCACGAGCTACAGGCACATTGATCAGTTTTTGAGGATATAGCGCAAGTTCACCAAGCAAACCCTTCAAATCACCGCCAGCCTCACGCAGCGCTGCGAGCACCTGCAGTGCAGCCACGATGCCGTCCCCGGTCGTATGACGATCCATCGCGAGAATATGGCCTGAGTTTTCGCCGCCATAGAGCCACCCCTTTTCATTGAGCATCTCGACTACATAGCGGTCGCCAACAGCCGCGCGGGCAAAGGGGATATCAATCTTCTCCAGCGCATGTTCCAACGCAAGATTTGTCATCAAAGTACCTACAACGCCTTTGACTTTAGTCGTACGGGCACGACTCCGAACTATCGCGAATAACAGTTGATCGCCGTCATATAGATTTCCTTCAGCGTCGACCATTTGAAGGCGGTCCGCATCACCGTCGAGCGCGATGCCGAGGTCAGCCCGGTTAGCTAGAACCGCCTCACACAGGGCTTTAGGCGCCGTTGCACCAACTCCGTCATTTATGTTCAGGCCATTCGGTTGCGCGCCAATAGTAACGACATCTGCGCCCAATTCATGAAAGACGCTCGGTGCAATTTGATAGGCAGCACCATGCGCGCAATCAATGACGATTTTCAGGCCGCGAAGATCGAGATCATTTGGAAAAGTGCTTTTACAGAATTCTATGTAACGACCACGCGCGTCTTCAATTCGACGAACTCTACCGAGATCCGCCGGGGCGGCGCACTGCATCGGCTGATCGATACCCTCTTCGATTGCATGCTCAACGTGATCAGGCAGCTTGGTTCCCTGTGCCGAGAAAAATTTTATCCCGTTGTCGTAGTATGGATTGTGTGATGCGGAAATGACAATACCAGCCTGCAAACGCAAGGCACGGGTCAGATAGGCAACCGCTGGCGTGGGTAGAGGCCCGACCAGGAAAACCTCGACCCCTGCCGCTGAGAATCCCGCCTCCAGCGCAGATTCAAGCATGTAACCCGAAAGACGAGTGTCCTTGCCGATAAGTACCGCCGGACGCTCACCAGCCGGCATCGTGTGCTGACCAAGCAAAGCTTTGCCGGCCGAATAGCCGAGGCGCATCACAAAATCCGGGGTAATAGGAGACTGACCCACACGCCCACGAACACCATCTGTACCGAAATATTTTCTACTCATTTTGACCCCCTTGTTCGATTGCCGACCAGACTGCCAACGCATCCTTGGTCGCAGCCACATCATGCACCCGTACTATTTTCGCACCTTTTTGCACAGATAGCAGCGCCGCCGCCACACTGGCAGCCATTCGCTGGTCGACTGGACGCCCGGTTATTGCGCCAAGCATCGCCTTTCTTGAAAAGCCAACCAGCACTGGAAGACCCTCGGCACATGCTGCGGTCAACCCGCGAAATAGCGCCAAATTGTGCGCCAGAGTTTTGCCGAAACCAAAACCAGGATCGAGCACGAGACGATCATCGCCAACACCTGCGGACCGGCATCGCTCAACCGCCGCCTTCAAAAAAACCCCGACCTCAGCAACCACGTCACCATATACCGGCGTCTTCTGCATCGTACCGGGCTCTCCTTGCATATGCATGACACAGACGGCGCAATCACTGCCCGCCACGACTGCCAATGCTGCCGGCTGGACCATCCCGGTGATGTCATTAATCATCGTCGCACCAGCCTCCAGGGCTGCACGCATGACTGCAGGCTTATAGGTATCAACAGAGACAGGTACGCCCCAGCCAGTCAATTCCCGAAGAACCGGCAATAGTCGCCGCAGCTCGTCCGCTTCCGAGGTTGGAATGGCGCCGGGACGCGACGATTCTGCACCAACATCCAGAATATCGGAGCCAGCCTCAAACTGCTGACGCGCATGTGCAATTGCGCGATCGACATCGCCAGCGACCCCGTCACCCGAAAAAGAGTCGGGAGTGAGGTTGACTATCCCCATTGTCAGAGGACGATCCAGCGAGAGCTGGAAACGTCCACAGCGTAGTGTCTTCATGGTTCAGAAAGTAAAAAGCCGGGAGAAAACTCCCGGCTAGTTTGAAAAATCAGACAATCAGGCCGTCGCTGCGGCGGTTGGCTCCGCTCCAGGCGTATCACTGGGTGTGGTCGCCCGAGTCATCGACTGAGACGGCTTCGGCGGACGCGGGGGCTTGCCAGACATGATGTCGTCGATCTGCTCGGCATCGATGGTTTCCCATTCAAGCAGCGCCTTGGTCATTGCCTCAACCTTGTCTCGATTGTCCTCAAGCAATTTGCGGGCAAGAGCATACTGCTCGTCAATGATGCGACGAATTTCGGCATCCACCTTCTGCATGGTCGCTTCAGAAACATTCTTGTGCTGGGTGACAGAGCGACCAAGGAAAACCTCACCTTCGTTCTCGCCATAAACCATTACGCCAAGATCGGACATACCGTAGCGCGTGACCATATCCCGAGCCATCGCGGTAGCGCGCTCGAAGTCGTTGGAAGCACCGGTCGTCATCTGATCCATGAACAACTCTTCCGCTATACGACCACCGAAGAGCACGGCGATGCGGCTCATCAGGTATTGACGGTCATAGGCGTAACGATCCTGCTCCGGCAATTGCATGGTCAAACCCAAGGCGCGACCACGCGGGATGATCGTAACTTTGTGCACCGGATCGGACTTCGGCACCAGCTTGGCAACCACGGCATGACCGGACTCGTGGTAGGCCGTGTTCATCTTCTCGTCCTCGGTCATCACCATGCTGCGGCGTTCGGCGCCCATCATGATCTTGTCCTTGGCCATCTCAAAGTCGTCCATATCAACCAGGCGCTTGTTGCGGCGGGCGGCAAACAGGGCGGCTTCATTAACCAGATTGGCGAGGTCAGCACCGGAAAAGCCGGGAGTGCCGCGAGCAATGACGTCAGCCTTGACGTCGCCAGCAATTGGCACCTTGCGCATGTGCACTTTGAGGATTTCCTCACGTCCGCGAATATCCGGCAGCGGCACAACGACTTGTCGGTCAAAACGGCCCGGACGCAGCAGTGCCGGGTCAAGGATGTCAGGACGGTTGGTTGCTGCGATCACGATCGTACCGGAGTGACCTTCGAAACCGTCCATCTCGACCAGCAACTGGTTCAGCGTTTGTTCGCGTTCGTCGTTGCCACCACCAAGGCCGGCACCACGATGGCGACCAACAGCGTCAATTTCATCGATGAAAATGATGCAAGGCGAGTGCTTTTTGGCATTCTCGAACATGTCACGGACGCGGGCTGCACCGACACCAACAAACATTTCAACGAAATCGGAACCGGAAATGCTAAAGAACGGGACTTTTGCTTCGCCGGCAATAGCCTTGGCGAGCAGCGTCTTGCCGGTACCCGGGTTGCCAACCATCAGCACCCCCTTGGGAATACGGCCGCCGAGTTTCTGGAATTTGGAAGGGTCGCGCAGGAAATCAACAATTTCCTGAACCTCTTCCTTGGCTTCATCGCATCCGGCGACGTCGGCGAAAGTAATGACGTTGGTCGACTCGTCCATCATCCGGGCCTTTGATTTGCCAAAGGAGAACGCCCCGCCCTTGCCGCCACCCTGCATTTGGCGCATGAAAAATACCCAGACGCCGATCAGCAACAGCATGGGGAACCAGCTGACAAAGAGATTCATCAGGAAGGATGGCTCCTCTTCCGGCCGCGCTTCAACCTTGACGCCGCTCTTGAGAAGATCGGAGACCAACCAAAGGTCAGGGGGTGCGTAGGACGTAACACGCTTTCCTTCGGTGGTCGTCGCCTTCAGCGTTCGGCCTTCCATGACCACTTTGGAAATTCGGCCGGCCTTCACCTCCTCGATGAATTGGGAGTATTCGACAGCACCGGTGGCAACCTGGCGGTTGTTGAACTGGTTAAACACAGTCATCAGCACCAAACCAATGACCAGCCAGATTGCGAGATTTTTGAACATGTTGTTCAAGCTTGCACTCCTTAAACAGCGCCGAGCAATAAAAATAGCATTCTAAACAAAACTCTTAGCGCAATGTACGCCCAAGCAAATAAAGCTCGGCGCTACGATCGCGAGAAGCATCCGGTTTCCGCACTACAACAGTTTTGAACGTCTCACGCATTTGACGAAGAAATGTCTCGTAATCCGTTCCTTGAAACACTTTGACCAGAAAAGCGCCTTCCGGTTTCAGGTGAACCCGGGAAAACTCCAGACCCAGCTCAGCCAGATGCATGACGCGCGCCTGGTCGACCAAGGGCACCCCTGACATATTGGGGGCCATATCGGACATTACAAGCCCGACTCGACGATCTCCTAACTGTTTTTCGAGTTGTTCCAGCACCTCGTCTTCCCGGAAATCGCC
Source organism: uncultured Rhodocyclaceae bacterium (assembly GCA_907163225.1). GTDB lineage: Bacteria > Pseudomonadota > Gammaproteobacteria > Burkholderiales > Rhodocyclaceae > Azonexus. The sequence goes on from OU015322.1 coordinate 1,205,536, forward strand.
CTGGATAAAGTAAACGTTATGGATCGGGTCCATCTCGAGCAGGTCGAGCGCAACGACCATACCGACATCACCAACGCGCTTTGAAGCGACCTGTGACCAGCCTCCGGGCGTTGCGCCAAGGTCAACCACAACCTCCCCACGCTTCAGCAACTTATCTTTGTCGTCGATCTCAAGCAGCTTGAATGCGGCACGAGAACGCCAGCCCTCCTTCCTCGCTAGCTGAACGTAGGTGTCATTCACATGCTCACGCATCCAAGCTTTGCTGGTTCTGGTTCTTTTCATTCGGTAAAATGCCGCTTTTGAAAGGTTTAACTATGCTGGAAATATCATCTGCCCAACGCCGCGAGTTGCGCGCCAAGGCCCACGACCTGAATCCGGTTGTCTCGATTGCCGAAAACGGCCTCACAGAAGGCGTTTTGAAGGAAATAGAGATGAATCTCAACGCTCACGAACTGATCAAGATTCGCGTTTATGGTGACAGCCGCGAAAATCGCCTGGCCTATTACGATCAAATCTGCCTCCAACTAGGTGCCGCCCCCGTCCAGCACATTGGCAAGCTGCTGGTCGTCTTTCGCCCCATCCCCGCCGAGATTGCTGCGGTCAACGCGAAAAAAGCACCAAAACCGAGACGCCCGATTCCGAGCGCCCCCCGCAAGAGCAAACGCGCCTTTCAGGGCTGATCACTTCAGTCCGCGACCACTCCAGACAACGAGCCACACACCCAGCAGACTCTGCATCAGGTAGAGAATGCTGGAAGCACCATGCCAGGTTGCAAAGCGGTCGCGCATGACGCTTTCCATGACCTCACGAGGAAAAGCATCGGCCTTGAGTTGCGCCATAAGCGGCTGAATACCGAACTGGCTCGCTGCCGTCATCAGCGCCATCGCCACAACCAGCCAGAAGACGCCGCTTTTGAAGAAGCGAGCCCCCCAACGCGACAACAAGAAAACAAGAAGGTAGGCAGCACAGCTCAGCCCGACCCAACCGATCAGCGCAAACAACTTGCCCGCCACCATACCGGCAAGTTGCCGATCACCGAGGCTTGAAAAAAGCACCGGCGCCGTCAGATAGCCAATGGCCCACATCCCCCCCCACCCACAGGGTGATAGCAAACAGATAGAGCGCCTCGGACAAGCGACGCACGGGTTTATTCGTAACGAACGTCGATGACTTCGTACTCACGGATGCCGCCCGGCGCCTGCACCTGAGCGATATCGCCGGCGTACTTGCCTATCAGGGCCCGGGCGATCGGCGAATTCACCGAAATTTTGCCAGCCTTGATCTCGGCCTCGTCCTCACCAACAATCTGGTACGTCACCGCGTCGCCAGAGTCCTGATCTTCCAGATCAACCGTAGCGCCAAAAACGCAACGGCCATCCGCATCGAGCAGCGTCGGATCAATGATCTGCGCGTGCGACAACTTGCCTTCGACCTCCTGGATACGCCCCTCAATGAAACCCTGACGCTCCTTGGCCGCATCGTACTCGGCGTTCTCAGACAAGTCACCATGCGCCCGCGCTTCGGCAATGGCACCAATCACCCACGGACGATCAACAGTCTTCAGGCGATGCAATTCTTCGCGCAGCTTCTCAGCGCCCTTAACGGTCAATGGAACTTTGCTCATATCATCTTCCAGCAAAAGCAAAACCGCCGGCGCCCTTGGGGCAACCCGGCGGTTTCAGGTTGATTTCAGTTTAGCTGCGTGTGCAAGGCCTGAATCGGATAGACCACCAACTCACCCAAATTGCGAATCCCCTCGGCTGCAGCCTCGGCGCCCCAGATCGTCGTGTACATGGTGACACGAGCCTGCAGGCCCGATGTGCGAATATTGCGCGAATCGTTGACCGCCTGGCGCTTTTCTTCCACCGTGTTGATGATCAAGGAAATTTCATTATTCTTGATCATGTCGACAATGTGCGGACGGCCTTCGGTGAACTTGTTGACCGTTTGCACCGGCAGTCCGGCCGCTTCAATGGCATGTGCCGTACCGCGCGTAGCCACCAGATGGAAGCCAGCTTCGTGCAGGTGGCGGGCAATTTCGATGGCCTTGGCCTTGTCGCTATCCTTGACCGACATGAAAACCTTGCCGGATGTCGGCAGCTTGACGCTCGCCGCCAGCTGGGACTTCACGAAGGCCTCAGCAAACGTCACGCCAACCCCCATGACTTCGCCGGTCGACTTCATTTCCGGGCCCAAAATCGTGTCGACCCCAGGAAATTTGACGAAGGGGAAAACGGCTTCCTTGACCGAAAAATACGGCGGAATCACTTCCTTTGTAACCCCCTGATCCTTCAGGCTGCGCCCGGCCATGCAGCGCGCGGCAATCTTGGCCAGTTGCAGGCCGGTCGCCTTGGAAACATAGGGCACCGTGCGTGAGGCACGCGGATTGACTTCCAGCACGTAGACGTCGTTGTCCTTGATCGCAAACTGCACGTTCATCAGGCCACAGACATTCAGCGCCTTGGCCATCAGCTTGGTCTGACGGCGCAGTTCGTCCTGCACGGCAGCCGACAGCGAATAGGGCGGCAGCGAGCAAGCCGAGTCGCCGGAATGCACGCCAGCCTGTTCGATGTGCTCCATGACGCCACCGATGATGACCTCATCGCCGTCGGACAAGGCATCGACGTCGCACTCTACGGCATCATTCAGGAAGCGGTCGAGAAGCACCGGCGAATCGTGCGAAACCTTGACGGCTTCACGCATGTAGCGCTCGAGATCCTTCTGCTCATGGACGATTTCCATGGCGCGGCCACCCAGCACGTAGGACGGCCGAACGACCAGCGGATAGCCGATTTCCTGGGCCAGGCGCAGGGCATCTTCCTCGGTACGGGCCGTACGGTTCGGCGGCTGCTTGAGGCCGAGTTCGTGCAACAGCTTCTGGAAACGTTCGCGGTCTTCGGCGACGTCGATCGACTCCGGGCTGGTGCCGATGATCGGCACGCCGTTGGCTTCGAGGGCCAGCGCGAGTTTGAGCGGGGTCTGGCCGCCATACTGGACGATGACGCCAACCGGCTTTTCGATGGCGACGATTTCCAGCACGTCCTCGAGCGTCAGCGGCTCGAAGTACAGACGATCGGACGTATCGTAGTCGGTGGAAACGGTTTCCGGATTGCAGTTGACCATGATAGTTTCGTAACCATCCTCGCGCATCGCCATGGCGGCATGCACGCAGCAGTAATCGAATTCGATACCCTGGCCGATGCGGTTCGGACCACCGCCCAACACCATGATCTTCTTCTTGTCGGTCGGATTCGCCTCGCACTCGTCCTCGTAGGTCGAGTACATGTAGGCGGTGTCGGTCGAGAATTCGGCAGCGCAGGTATCGACGCGCTTGTAGACCGGACGAACGCCCAGTGCGTGACGGCGATTGCGGAATTCGGTCTCGGTGGTTTTCAGCAGATAGGCCAGACGACGGTCGGCGAAACCCTTGCGCTTCAGATAGCGCACTTCATCTGCGGTCAACGACATAAATTCGCGTTTTTCGACAGCCAGTTCGAGATCGACAATCTCCTTGATCTGGACGAGGAACCACGGGTCGATCTTGGTCAGCTCAAAAACGCGCTCGACCGACATCCCGATACCAAACGCATCGGCGACGTACCACAGGCGATCCGGTGTCGGACGAGCCAGCTGCTCGTCGATCGTGGCAGGGTCCACCGTTTTCAGGTTGAACCCATCGACGCCTACCTCCAGGCCGCGCAAGGCTTTCTGCAGGGATTCCTGGAAGGTACGGCCAATGGCCATGACTTCGCCGACCGACTTCATTTGCGTGGTCAGCGTGTTATCGGCCTGCGGAAATTTCTCGAAGGCAAAACGCGGCACCTTGGTGACGACGTAGTCGATCGACGGTTCGAACGAGGCCGGCGTCTTGCCGCCAGTGATGTCGTTCGACAACTCATCGAGCGTGTAGCCAACCGACAGCTTGGCAGCGATCTTGGCGATCGGGAAGCCAGTCGCCTTGGAGGCCAGCGCTGACGAACGCGAGACACGCGGGTTCATCTCGATGACGATCATGCGACCGTCCTTCGGATTAATCGAGAACTGGACGTTGGAACCGCCGGTATCGACGCCGATTTCACGCAGCACGGCGATCGAAGCGTTACGCAGAATCTGGTATTCCTTGTCGGTTAGCGTCTGGGCCGGTGCGACCGTGATCGAGTCGCCGGTATGGACGCCCATCGGGTCAAGGTTTTCGATGGAACAGATGATGATGCAGTTGTCCGCCTTGTCGCGGACCACTTCCATCTCGTATTCCTTCCAGCCAAGCAGCGACTCTTCGATCAGCAGCTCGTTGGTCGGCGAAGCCTCAAGGCCGCGCTTGCAGATGGTCTCGAACTCTTCGTTGTTGTAGGCAATGCCGCCACCCGAACCACCGAGGGTAAAAGATGGGCGAATAATGGTCGGAAAACCCACCATCGCCTGCACCTGATACGCCTCTTCCATGCTGTGGGCAACTGCCGAACGGGCGGAACCGAGACCAATCTTGGTCATCGCGTCCTTGAACTTCTGACGATCCTCGGCCTTGTCGATGGCTTCCTTGGAAGCACCGATCAGCTCAACATTAAATTTAGCCAGCACACCTTCGCGGTCGAGATCAAGCGCGCAGTTCAGCGCGGTCTGGCCGCCCATGGTCGGCAGCAGCGCATCCGGGCGCTCCTTTTCGATGATCTTGGCAACCACCTGCCAGGTAATCGGCTCGATGTAGGTAACATCGGCCATTTCCGGGTCGGTCATGATGGTTGCCGGATTGGAGTTCACCAGGATGACCTTGTAACCCTCTTCACGTAGCGCCTTACAGGCTTGCGCACCGGAGTAATCGAATTCGCAGGCCTGACCGATGATGATCGGGCCGGCGCCAATAATCAAAACACTTTTTATGTCTGTACGTTTCGGCATTTCTTTACTCTCGCCTTATTTCGCCACGCCACGCGACATGGCGTCGAGGAAGCGGTCAAACAGGTAGGCCACATCATGCGGACCGGGGCTGGCTTCGGGATGTCCTTGAAAGGAAAAGGCCGGCACATCAGTACGGGCGATACCCTGCAAGGACCCGTCGAATAGCGAGACATGGGTAACGCGCAGGTTTTTTGGCAAGGAATCGCCGTCGACCGCAAAACCATGGTTCTGGCTGGTGATCAGCACCTGGCCGGTATCCATGTCCTTGACCGGATGGTTCGCACCGTGATGGCCGAACTTCATTTTCAGCGTCTTGGCACCAGAAGCCAGCGCCAGCAACTGGTGGCCAAGGCAGATACCGAAGGTCGGAATGCCGCGATCGAGGAACTCACGAATGGCGGAAATGGCGTAATCGCACGGCTCCGGATCGCCAGGGCCATTGGACAGAAAAATGCCATCCGGATTGAGCGCCAGCACATCAGCCGCCGGCGTCTGAGCCGGAACAACGGTCAGTTTCACACCACGCTCGGCCAGCATGCGCAGGATGTTTTTCTTGACACCAAAATCATAGGCAACCACATGAAAACGCGGCGCAGGGCCTTGTTGGTAACCCTTGAGCGTCCACTCAGCCTCGGTCCAGGCATAGCCCTCCTTGGCGGAAACCACCTTGGCCAGATCCATGCCATTCAGGCCTGGAAACGCGCGGGCAAGAGCCAGTGCCTTCGACTCATCGGCATCGCCCGCCAGAATGCACCCAGCCTGAGCACCTTTTTCGCGCAGGATGCGGGTCAGTTTGCGAGTATCGATACCGGCGACGGCAACAATGCCATGCTTCTTCAGGTAGGACGAAAGATCGTCCTGAGAACGCCAGTTCGAAGCGATCAGCGGCAAGTCACGTATGACCAGACCAGCGGCGTAATTGGCATTCGATTCAAAATCTTCCGCATTGCAACCGGTGTTGCCAATATGCGGGTAAGTCAACGTGACGATCTGCCGACAGTAGGAGGGATCGGTGAGGATTTCCTGATAGCCAGACATGGCGGTATTGAACACCACCTCGCCACTGGTGACGCCATCTGCGCCGATGGATTGGCCCTTGAAAATTGTTCCGTCAGCAAGGGCGAGAACTGCGGGGGTATATGAGGGCAGCAACGACACGACCAGCTCTCCTTGAATTTCTAATTATTCATGTGCCGAGCGGGAAGGCTTACGCCTCCCCGCTCGTGCTTTTTAACCTTACTATTTTAGCCGAAAATAGGCTTTTCTGGCAAATTCAAGGGATTACACGAGTGTCGACGTAGCGCACCAAGGCCGGTTTGATCTGGGCCATTTCGTCAACCAAAGCCCCGCAGAGGCGCTTGCAATTGGTCCAGTCAATGTTTTCGTTGCTCATCGTCGCGAACTCAATCTCCGTAGCGCGGCGCCTGGAATTTTCAGCATGGAACATACCAAGAAGGCTCTTGATAGTATGCGCATGCATCCGGACTTCGTGGGTATCCATCGCCTCAATCGCTTTCTTCAAGCGCGCAATATGGGTATCCCACTCTGACAACAGCATGCCGGCCATCGTGACGAACAGATCCTGATCGCCAATGTCCCGAAGGGCAGCAGCGAGATCCAGCTGTCCGCCAGCCCTGACTGGTGCAACCCCGAAAATGATCGACTCTTCGCCCGCACTACCGCCACGAGCACGCTCCAGGGCGGCAAACAGTTCTGGCGGACGTAGCGGTTTGGCAACATAGTCGTTCATGCCGGCATCCAGACAGCGATCCCGATCGCTAGCCATGACGTTGGCAGTCATCGCGATAATGTACACGGGCCTGACTTCATGGGAGACCACCCAACTGCGCCGCATCTCACGAGAACGAATCGCTTCGGTTGCTTCCACCCCGCCCATGACCGGCATTTGCATGTCCATCAGGATAACGTCGTAATGCCCGCTATCAAACAGATCAACGGCCTCAACGCCATTGTTTGCCAGCGTTACCCGATGCGAGCGTCGCTCAAGCAAGCGGGTCGCCAATTCCTGATTTACCGGATTGTCTTCAACCAGAAGGATATTGAGCGAAACCCCCTCCTGCATTGAAGTACTCATATCGATATCCGCTAGCGAAAACTCGCCACCGTCTGACTGATCGGGGCCTTCCGCCAAACTCAGCGCATCGGCCAAATCTGCGCTGCCAACTGGCTTGACGAGGTGAGCTGAAACACCAATTTCACGCAGGCGGCTTAGATCATGGCGCTGGTTTTCGGTGGTCAACATCATCAACAGTTTTTCTGCGCGCCCTGACTTTCCCCAGTTTTCTGCCAGAGCAAACCCCGCTGGCGAATCCATGTTTGCGTCGACCACAACGTAATCGTAGGGGAAATTTGCTGCTCGACTTTGCTCAAGCGCCGCCACTGCGCTCGTTGCCTCTGACGACAAGGACGCCCGTACGCCAAGGCGCTCCAGAATATCAACCAGATAGCGGCCCGCAGTTTCATTGTCATCGATAACCAAAGCACGGCGCCCGCCAAATCGTGACCCTGGGATAAGCGCCTGCGTCTGCATGAACACCGACGACTCGATGCCAAAGCGACCCGTAAATGAAAAAACGGATCCTTGCCCGATGGTACTTTCGAGCGAAATTTTGCCATCCATCAGCTGCACCAGTCGCGCGCAGATGGCAAGCCCGAGGCCGGTTCCACCAAAGCGGCGCGTTGTAGACACATCCGCCTGGGAAAAGGCCTCGAATATGGCCTGCTGCTTCTCCGGGGGCACCCCCATGCCGGTGTCACGAACAGCAAAACGCAAATACGCCGAGTGTTCAGCAACCTGATCGACGCTAACCTCCAGCACGACTTCGCCTTTCTCGGTAAATTTGATGGCGTTACCGATCAGGTTGATGATGACCTGGCGCAGGCGCGTCGGATCACCAACGATGCGCATCGGCACATCCGGCCGCACATCGGCGACCAGCTCGATTCCTTTTTTGTGCGCGCTGACGGCGAGTACGCGAACCGCTTCCAGTACCGTGTCCTGTATGGAAAATGCCAGCGACTCGAATTCCATTTTGCCGGCCTCGATTTTCGAAAAATCGAGAATGTCGTTGACGATAGTCAGTAGCGCCTCGGCCGAGGATTTTACGGTCTTCAGATAGTGGCGCTGCTCGGCATCAAGCTGCGTATCAAGTGCCAATTCGGTCATGCCAATGATGCCATTCATCGGCGTACGAATCTCATGGCTCATGTTGGCCAGGAAAGCGCCGCGCGCCTTGTTGGCGGCCTCGGCCGACTCCTTCGCGGAAATCAGCGCCGACTCCGCCGCCTTGACCTCACTGATGTCGCGCTGCAGAACCAGCATTCGAACCGGCTTCCCCTCTGCTTCACGCGCCGCGACGGCACCTCGCAGAAGGAACCAGCGCCACTGACCGTCACGCGCCTTGAAACGGCACTCCGCCTGAAACGAGGAGTCTTGCCCCTGCACGTGCACATCGATACGCGCCTGAAGTACACGCAGGTCATCGGGATGCAGCATGCGCTCCCATTGGGCGATCGAATTGTCAAAATCACCATCGGCATAGCCGAGCATTTCTTTCCACTGACGACCGGTTTCAATGGTGCCTGCGCGAAGATTCCAGTCCGCCAGAACATCGCCGGATAACTTGCTGTGCCAGGCGCTGAGATTCAGCCCCGCATAGGCGCGATAGGTCGAGTCAACAACGCCAAGCAGCTTTTCGACGCCGTCGGTTAGGCCATGGTGCTGGCCAGCACGCGCCTGCTCAACCAATTGCCGGAATCGGGGCTCACCTTCGCCGCCGAAGATTTCCTGAAGCTGTTTTGCGAGCAGCCGGGATTTCATGGGGACTAGCGAAGACCGAGGACGTCCTGCATGTCGAACAAGCCGCTCTTGCGTCCTGCCGTAAAGCGCGCCGCACGCAGGCTACCAAGCGCATAGGGCATGCGGCTGCTGGCCTTGTGCGTAATTTCAACACGCTCGCCAATACCGCAGAACATGACGGCGTGGTCACCGACAATGTCGCCACCGCGAACAGTGGCAAAACCGATGGTCGAAGGATCTCGTTCGCCCGTAACCCCTTCGCGACCGTAGACCGCGCACTCGTCAAGCTTGCGCCCAAGCGCCGCGGCAACCACCTCACCCATGCGCAGCGCAGTGCCAGAGGGTGCATCGACTTTCAGGCGATGGTGCGCCTCGACCACCTCAATGTCATAACCCTGATTCAGGATGCGTGCCGCCGTATCGAGCAATTTGAAAACAAGATTGACGCCAACCGCCATATTGGGCGCAAAAACGACCGGAATATCCTTGGCAGCGGCTGCGATTACCGCCTTGCCATCAGCTTCGAAGCCGGTGGTACCAATGACCATGGCGACGCCGGCGCGGCGGCATAGTTCAAGATGAACCAGCGTACCTTCCGGCCGGGTAAAGTCTATCAGGCAATCAATTCTCTTGAGGCCTGCCTCGACGTCATCGGTAACAAGCACATCGCTGGCCATGCCGACCAGTTCGCCGGCAGACTTGCCAATCGCCGGGCTTCCCGGCAAATCAAAAGCAGCGCCAAGCGCCAGCAGATCATCCTTGAGCGTTGCTTCGATCAACATACGGCCCATGCGGCCACTTGCGCCAACGACGCCAATACGGGTTGCAGTCATTCTTTAAAATCCCAACATATCCATGATTCGGCGGTACAGACTCGGCTGTTCGCGGGGTGGCAACGGTGTGTCTGCAGCCTCACCCGACAGCGAACCAAGATCGACAAGGCGACTCTTGTTAAGCGGCGCGCTCAGTTCATCAACATTTGCTGCCGCAATGTCGCCCTCGACACGCTGCAACTTGCCTTCTGCATCAAAAAAGACGGTCAGTTTGCGGGAATCAACGTTTCGAGTCTGCCCGTTCAGGTAACGATAGACATAATCCCAGCGTTGCTGGTGGAAGATGTCAGCCACCAGCGGCGTACCGAGTATGAAACGGACTTGATCGCGCGTCTGACCCGGCTTGAGCTGGGCAACCATCTCCTGCGAAAGCACGTTGCCCTGCTGGACATCGATTTTGTATTCATTGATGAAGCCGGGCTTGTAGGAACAAGCGGCAATGAGCGCGCTGGAAGCGGCCACAAGCAATAGACGGGAACGGCGCATTCAGGATTCCGGAGTTTTTCAATCGGCTTTGAAGCGGTATATCATACCCGAAATCAGCATTTCGCCTGACCGAACTATTTCTGGAAAATCCCGCCATGAGCGATCCGCAAAGCCTCAAGAACATGGGGCTTAAAGCCACCTTTCCCCGCCTGAAAATTCTTGAGCTTTTCGAAAAAAGCACCCTGCGCCACATGACGGCGGAAGATGTCTACAAGATGCTGATTGCGGAAAACATGGACATCGGGCTGGCCACCGTCTACCGCGTGCTAACTCAGTTCGAACAGGCCGGCCTGCTAGAGCGCCACTTCTTCGAATCGGGCAAGGCGGTTTTCGAGATCAACCACGGCAAGCACCACGACCATCTGGTCTGCGTCAATTGCGGCCGCGTCGAGGAATTTTACGATCCCGAAATCGAAAAGCGGCAAAACGCCATTGCCGAGGAACGTGGATTTTCCATTCAAGAGCACGCGCTCTATCTCTACGTGCAGTGCACCAAGGTCGAGTGTCCGCACCGCAACACCCCTGGCGCAAAGTCCTGACTCACTAAGTTTCCCAATTGACAGAAATTGCTGCCGCCACGCCTGCTGCCTGGCTGTCGTCGGCCGGCGCCACCTTTCTGCTGATCGCCCTCGCTGAAATCGGCGACAAAAGCCAGCTTGTCTGCATGACGCTGGCGGCACGCCATCGCGGTCTGCCGATCGTGCTGGGCGCCATTGCCGCCTTCGCCATCCTCAATCTGCTCGCCGTGCTGTTTGGCGCAGCAGTTGCCGCCTGGCTGCCGGCATGGGTCGTCACGGCCGCCGTTGCCGTGCTGTTTGCCGTCTTCGGCATCAACGCCCTGCGTTTTGAAGAAGAAAGCGAGGATGAGGAAATCGAAGAGAAACCCGGCCACGGCATTTTCGCGACCACCTTCCTGATGATTTTTCTCGCCGAATTCGGCGACAAGACCCAAATCGCCATCGCCGGCCTAGGCAGCACTGCGGACGCTGGCGCCACCTGGGTGGGCGCCACGCTGGCACTGGCCTGCACATCAATTCTTGGCGTATACGCCGGGCGGCGCCTGCTCCATCGCCTGCCCTTGCGCTGGATTCAACGAATCAGCGGTGCATTCTTCCTGCTGCTGGCGCTGCTCGCCGTGCTGCACCTCGGCGGCGCCATTTGATTATTGGCCTTTTTTCCCGGTTGACCGTGGAAATGCCTGGGTGCTGAACCGCTGGCTACAGCAGAACCTGGACGGCTCTCGAGCAGGTTTCCTCGCTATGAACTCTGACGCAACAGTCGGCGTTTGCAAGTCATGTATCCCAGTACGGCCAGGCCGCCGAGTAGCATTGAGTAGGTTTCGGGTTCAGGTATCGCGGGTACCGAAGGCGCGTTCAGGGCGAAATTATCCACGGCAACCCGCACCCCGGGGGTGACCGGTGCGACCGCCCCCATGCCGATGCCGATCAGTCGCGACACACTGTTCTCTCCGGGAACAGTGTAGGTGCCGATGACATTCCAGCCTGAGCCGCTCCAGAAGGACCCTTGAACGATATCGCCATTGCGTGCCAGGCGCAGCGTTCCTGACGTATCGGTCGTCGATGTTCCGAGAATTCCCTGCCCGGTGAAATCGGTCAGGTAAACCTCTCCAATCTGACCAGGATCGTACACTCTGTCGCTCACCCGTTCCATTGCCAATTGAGCATTCGGACCGGCATAGGCGTTCAACGTCAAGCGCTCCTTGTTGTTGATCGGCCAGTTAAGCAAGGTGTAATCGATGGTGACCGTGAAGTCGCCGATGATGGGCACCGTGAAAACCATGGCCGAATAGTCATCTGGGCTGGCGCCCTGACTCAGTTCGACCCGGCCATTCATGGCTGAAATTGTGGCAGTGCCGGTAGCCGACACGGTCCACCAAGTCGGGTCAATCAGGTTACTGTTGAAGTCATCGAAGTAAGTAAGGGCATGCGCCGTTGGCACCTGCAGCATCAACACTAACGAGCACAGGCTTGATGTCAGCACCCGCCCAAAATAATTGTGTTCCATCCGCCCTCCCCTCAACTCCGGTTGATAGTGAAATCCTGACCATCAAGATGATTTGCGACGGCACCCGCAGTCTCACTGGAACTACTTTAGCACTGCATAAAAAAATGACAAGTATCTAGATAGGCGGCAAGCAATCGCGTTGCGCCTGCTCAAAGAAATGAATTCCTTATCGCGCACGTCGCAAATTGACAGCAGCGCGCCAACAGCCAGAAAACCCCCCCAGGCATGCGCAAACCAACGGGGTCAGCGTAGCGCTTTGCTATCGGCAGAATTGAATTCTTGACGATTTTCCCGGTTGACCGTGGAACGCCTCAAAAAACAGGTTCAGGCCTTCAGGCGGAGCAGTTCGCGGGCGTGTTGCAGGGTGATCTCGGTAATCTCGACCCCGCCCAGCATGCGGGCGACCTCCTGGACTCGAGCATCGTCATCCAGCGGCTGAATGGCGCTCAGCGTCACGCCATCCCGCGTCGATTTGCTGACCTGCCACTGCCAGTTGGCCTGCGCGGCCACCTGCGGCAGATGCGTTACGCAAAGCACCTGACGTTCGCTACCGAGTTCGCGCAACAGACGGCCGACGATTTCGGCGACGCCACCGCCGATGCCAACATCGACCTCGTCGAAAATCAGCGTCGGGACGCTGGCTGAGCGCGAAGTGAGCACTTGTATTGCTAGGCTGATGCGCGACAATTCGCCGCCGGAAGCGACCTTGGCCAGCGGTTTGGCTTCGTTGCCCGCCAGGCCTCCGATGCGGAATTCGATCTGTTCCAGGCCATAGACCGCGCCATCGGCCACCGGGATCAGGGCCACTTCGAATCGACCGGAGGACAGCGCCAGCTGGCGCATGATTTCGCTGACGGCCTTGCTCATTTCGGTAGCGGCTTTCTTGCGGCCGACTGAGAGTTTTTGGGCGATGGCGAGATAGGCCGCTTTTGCCGCTGCCACCTTGGTTTCCAGTGCGGCCAGATCGGCCGACTCGTCGAGTTCGGCCAGGCGTTGCCGCCAGCCAGCCAGCAAGCCCGGCAACTCTGGCGGCTGGACGCGATTTTTGCGGGAATGGGTCATCACCGCTTCCATGCGGCGCTCGACTTGGGCCAGTCGGGCCGGGTCGAGGTCGGCCCGGTCGGCGTAGCGGCGCAGGGTGGAGACTGCGTCGGACAATTCGGCCTGCACCGAGCCGATCAGCGCGGCCACTTCGGCCAAGGCTGGATCGTACTCAGCCAGATTGGTCAGGCGAGAGGAGACACCGTCGATCTGCCGTTCGCAGGCGGCGTCGTCGTCCGACAGCACGGCCAGCGCGTACTGCGCGCCTTCGATCAAACTGGCGGCGTGGCCGAGACGGCGGTGTTCAACGTCGAGCGTCGCCCATTCTTCGTCGCCAAAGGCCAGGGCATCGAGTTCGCCGATTTGCCATTGCAATTGATCGCGCTCGCGCTGAAGTACGTCGGCGCTTTCGCTGGCGGTACGCAGCATTTGCTCGGCATCGCGCCAGATTTTCCAGGCGGCGCCGACTTCACGCGCCTGCGCGGTCAAACCGGCGTGGGTGTCGAGCAGCGTGCGCTGGGCTTCCGCGCGCAACAGCGATTGGTGGGCATGCTGGCCGTGGATATCGACCAGCCATTCGCCGACTTCGCGCATTTGCTGGACGGTGGCTGGTGAGCCGTTGATGTAGGCGCGCGAACGGCCGCCCGCATCAACAACTCGGCGCAGCAGCAGTTCGTCATCACCGTCGAAATCGTTGGCCCGCAGCCAGTCTCGCACTTGCGGCAGAGCGGCGATGTAAAAGGTGGCAGCCACCTCGGCCTTGTCACAGCCTGCGCGCACGACGCCGGCATCGGCGCGCTCGCCCAGGGCCAGCGCCAGCGCGTCGATCAAAATGGATTTACCGGCCCCGGTTTCTCCGGTCAACGCGCCAAAACCGGCTAAAAACGAAAGTTCCAGCCGGTCGACGATGACAAAATCGCGAATGGTCAGGTGCTGCAGCATTAACCTTGCAACCTCAGTTGAACGCGGCCGCTGGTGCGTTTGGGCGGGATGGCTGGCGCGAAGCGACGAGGCAGCAGGCTCATGCCTGCAACGAGGAGCGACAAAGCCGGACGCCCGACCATACGTGCCAGCGGCCGTGTAGCGCTGTCACCCCATGGATGCGTCGCATCGAAGGCACAAAAGCCCGTGTTCGTGCGATTGGACAGAGAGGGATAAGCGGTCAACTGAGGTTTCAAGGTTTAAGTGCCTTTAGGTCGCTCACTCCACTGCAGCTTTTGGCGCAGCATGGCGAAATAGCTGTAACCCGGCGGGTGCAGGAAACGGATGGCGTGTTCGGAACGGCGCAGGCGGACGCAATCGCCGCGTTCGAGGTCTAGTGTCACCTGTCCATCGAAGTGCACGCGCGGGTCGTCGGCATTGGCGATGCGCAACTCAATGTCGGCGCTGTCATTGACGATGACGGGGCGGTTGCTCAAGGCATGCGGGCAGAGAGGCACAAGGGCGATACCGGCGGTGGTCGGGTGCAGAATCGGCCCGCCGGCCGACATTGAATAGGCAGTTGACCCGGTTGGCGTCGACACAATCAGGCCGTCCGAGCGCAGGTTGTAGATGAATTCGCCATCGATGAACAACTCGAATTCAATCAGCCGGCCAATCGCGCCTTTATCGACCACGACGTCATTGAGCGCCATGTTCGAGGCAATTTCCTTGCCGTTGCGAATAACTTCGGCGGCTAACAGCATTCGGCTTTCCGGTGTGAAGCGGCCGTCGAGCAAATCGTCCATGCAGGTCAGCATGTCTTCGCGGGCGATGTCGGTCATGAAGCCGAGCCGCCCCTGATTGACGCCAACCAGCGGCACGCAGTAGCGGGCCAGGCGGCGTGCTGCATTAAGCATGGTGCCGTCGCCGCCAAGCACGATGGCGAGGTCGGCATGGGCGCCGATGTCGTTGAAGCCACAGGTTACCCAGCGCGACAAATCGACTTTTTTGCCGATATGCTCGGCTGTTTCACGTTCGATGAAGACCGAGACGCCGCGCTCGTACAGGTATTCTGCCAAGCCACGCAATGACTCGGCAATTTCCATGCTGTGGTATTTGCCGACCAGTGCGATGGTCCGTGGGACGCGGGAGGAAGCAAAGCTTCTATTCATGAGGTCGAATTCTTGCATAAAAAACGCGTTGCAGCGCTGGCCGTGGATTTTTGTACAATCTGCCCATGCTTGATGAACGCGCCCGCACCCTGCTGAAAACTCTGGTCGAACACTACATCGCCGACGGGCAACCGGTTGGCTCGCGTGCGCTGTCCAAGTTTTCCGGCCTTGATCTGTCCCCGGCCACCATCCGCAATGTGATGGCCGATCTTGAAGAAGCGGGTTTCGTCGCCAGCCCGCACACCTCGGCCGGGCGCATTCCGACGGCGCGCGGTTACCGGCTGTTTGTCGACACTCTGCTCACCGTGCAGCCACTCGAAGCCCGGCAGATGGGCGAAATGAAAGAATCACTGCAGGGCCGGCCATCCAGCCAGATCATCGCCAGCGCCTCCCAACTGCTCTCCAGCCTGTCGCACTTTGCCGGCGTCGTCATCGCGCCGCGGCGCCAGGCCAGCCGTATTCGCCAGATCGAGTTTCTCAGCCTGTCGGAAAAGCGCATCCTGCTCATCATCGTTACCGCCGACGGCGATGTGCAGAACCGCATCGTGACGACCGACAAGGCTTATTCGCCGTCCGAACTGGTCAGCGCCGGCAATTACCTGACGCAGAATTTCGCCGGCCTCGATTTCGAGCAAATTCGCCATCGCCTGTCAGCCGAGATCCAGCAATTGCGCGAAGACATCAAGCCGCTGATGGCGTTGGCGCTCGACGCCGGCGACGCGGCGATGGCCGAAAATGCGACGCCCTACGTCATTTCCGGCGAGCGCAACCTGCTCGACGTCGAAGAACTGTCGTCAAACATGAAGCGCCTGCGCGAACTGTTCGACCTATTCGAGCAACGTTCCAGCCTGATCGGCCTGCTCGACATTTCCCATCGCGCCGAAGGCGTGCAGATTTTCATCGGTGGCGAATCCGGCATCGCGCCGCTCGACGAATGTAGCGTCATTGCCGCGCCCTACTCTGTCGATGGCATGATCGTCGGTTCGGTCGGCGTCATCGGCCCGACGCGCATGGCTTACGAGCGCGTCATTCCCATTGTCGACATCACCGCCCGCCTCCTGTCCAGCGCCCTTTCCTACAAGACTGACAACTAATGCCCCGTTTTCTTCCTGAGCCGCCACACCGTCACGGCACCGCGGCGACGACCGCCGTCGTCCTCGTCAATCTCGGCACGCCGGATTCACCAACAGCACCGGCCCTCAAGCGCTACCTGAAACAATTTTTATCCGACCCGCGCGTCGTCGAAATCCCCAAGCCAATCTGGTGGCTGATCCTCAACGGCATCATCCTCAACATCCGCCCGAAAAAATCGGCCGCCAAGTACGCCAGCGTCTGGATGCCGGAAGGCTCGCCGCTGCGAGTACACACCGAGCGTCAAACCAAGCTGCTCAAGGGCCTGCTTGGTGAACGCGGCCATCACCTGACCGTGTCCTGGGCGATGCGCTACGGCTCGCCGTCGATTCCCGACACCCTCGCCCACCTCAAGGCTGAAGGCGCCAAGCGCATTCTGGTCGTGCCGATGTACCCGCAATACGCCGCCAGCACCACAGCCACGGTCGTTGACGACGCCTGCCATTGGCTGACCAAGATCCGCAACCAGCCGGAAATGCGTTTCACGCGCAATTTTCACGACGATGCAGGCTATCTCGCCGCGCTGGAAAAGTCAGTGCGCCAGCACTGGCAAGCCAACGGCCCGCTGGGCGACAACGACCGCCTGCTCATCAGTTTCCACGGCCTGCCCAAGCGCAGCCTCGATCTCGGCGACCCGTATTTTTGCGAATGCCACAAAACCGGCCGCCTGCTGGCCGAGCGTCTGAAACTCAAGCCTGAGCAGTTCCAGATATGCTTTCAGTCCCGCTTCGGCAAGGCCGAATGGCTGCAGCCTTACACTGCGCCGACGCTCCATGAATGGGGCGCCAAAGGCATCCGCCGCGTCGATATCATTTGCCCGGGCTTCGTCGCCGACTGCCTGGAAACGCTGGAAGAAATTGCCCAGGAAGGCCGCGACGATTTCCTCAAGGCCGGCGGAAAGGAATACCACTACATCCCGGCGCTCAACGAAGACGACGCGTGGATCAAGGCACTGGCCGACATCACCGAGCAGCATCTGGGCGGCTGGGAGACCAAAGCCACCGTCGATCCGCAGGCTCTGGAAACCGGCGCCCGGCAGGCCATCAAGTTCGGCGCCCGCTCTTGAAATCCGGCGCCTGGCACAAATATCAGATTGAACCGATATTTGGAGCCAGCCATGCCTGAAGAAAGCCTGCACCTCGTCTGTCCGCACTGTTCCACGGTCAACCGGATTTTTGCGCAAAAATTGAAAGATTCGCCCAACTGCGGCCAGTGCAAGCAGCCGCTGTTCAACGGCGAACCGGCGGAACTGACCGCCGCCAATTTCGACCGCCACATTTCACGCAACGACTTGCCGGTCGTCATCGATTTCTGGGCGCCGTGGTGCGGCCCATGCCGACAAATGGCGCCCAATTTCCACCAGGCCGCCATCGACCTCGAACCCTACGCGCGACTGGTCAAGGTCAATACCGAAGCCGAGCAGCAACTGGCTGCCCGATTCAACATTCGCAGCATTCCGACTTTAGCCATCTTTTTACAGGGTCGCGAGATCGCCCGCCAGAGCGGCGCGCTCGACCTCGGTTCGCTGAAACGCTGGATACAGCAGCATCTCCACAAGCCTTAACTTTCGGTATAGGCCGCCGTTAAGAATGTATCCAGATACATTCCGCGGAGGCCACCATGAAAATCGACGGCGCCAATCTGCAAATGGCCTCCTCGCACGCCAGCTTGCAGAAACATGAAATCAGCGAATCGCTGAAAATGTGGGTCGGGCCACAACGTCCGAGGTTTGCTGGCGAGGAGTCGCGCCCCCGCCCGGCCACCGACAGCGTCACCCTCTCTGACGCCGGCAAGGCGGCCAATGAAGCGAGTGCCAGCGAAGACGCCGTGGAAGCCGCCATCGATGCCGATCCCAAACTGAGTCTGATCCGCAGCATGCTGGAGTTTCTGACCGGGCGCCGCATCAAGCTTTTCGACGCCGGCGAACTTAAAGCCAAGGTCGAACAACCCGCTCTGGAAGACCCCGCCACCTCGTCGAGCAACCCAGCACGGGCACAACCCGCAGGGTACGGCATTGAATACGAGCGCCACGAGTCTTACACCGAGATCGAACAGACCAGTTTTGCCGCCAGCGGCACCGTCACCACCAGCGATGGCCGAGAAATCAGCTTCAACCTCGAACTCTCGATGTCGCGTGTGTATCACGAGGAAAGCAACGTCAGCCTGCGGCTGGGCGATGTCGCCCGCAAAACCGATCCGCTGGTTCTCAACTTTGCCGGCACCGCCGCGCAACTCACTGACCAGCGCTTCGCCTTCGATCTGGACAACGATGGCGACAAGGAACAGATCAACTTCGTCGCTCCCGGCAGCGGCTTCCTGGCCTTTGACCGCAACGCCGATGGCAAGATCAACAACGGCAGCGAACTGTTCGGCCCGAGCACCAACGACGGCTTTCAGGAACTGGCCGCCCTCGATGGTGACAACAACGGCTGGATCGACGAAAACGATGCCGCTTTCAATCAATTGAAAATTTGGACGCGCGACGCTGCAGGCAAAGACAAGCTTCAGTCATTGAGCGCTGCCGGGGTCGGTGCAGTTGCACTAAGCCGCATCAACACGCCGTTTGACCTGAAAACGAATGCCAATGACACGCTTGGCCAAATTCGCACTTCTGGAATTTTTTTGCAGGAAAGTGGTACGGCTGGCACAATCCAGCAAATCGATCTAACTGCCTAGCCCGATAGTTGCTGCAGCTCCGAGGAAATATGATGCCGCGCTTTGCCGATTTAAGAATTTGGATACGTCTGACCGCTGCCATCTGGGTTGTTCTGGCCATCATCTGGGCCGGCGCCATCGTGTGGACCACGCAGGTCAATCGGGACACCGCCATCCGCCAGGCCCAGGACTTTTCACAAAGCATCCACGAAATGACCATGGCCGGCCTGACCGGCATGATGATCACCGGCACCGTCGGCCAGCGCGAAGTCTTTCTCGACCAGATCAAGCAGCTGTCGATCATCAAGGATTTGCATGTCGCACGCAGCGAAGCGGTGAGCAAACTCTACGGGCCGGACACCAAGAGCACGCGCCAACTGAGTGCGCTCGAAAATCAGGTGATGAGCACCGGCACTCCTTACATGTCGGTCGAATCAGCAAATGGCAGCGCTTTCCTCAACGTCATCAATCCAACCAAAGCGTCAAAAAACTACCTCGGCAAAGATTGCATCGCCTGCCATCAAGTACCCGAAGGCGCGGTACTCGGCGTCGTCAGCATGAAAGTTTCGCTGGATTCGGTCGAAGCAGAAGTCTCCGCCTTCCGCCTGAAGATCGCTGGAGTCGCCATCGTTGCGCTGGGCGCCCTGCTCGTCATCATCTACCTGATCACCAATCATTTCGTGACGAGGCCACTCGACAACCTGCGCAAGGGCCTGAGCGATATCGCCCGCGGCGAAGGCGACCTGACGCGTCGCCTGCCGGTCAAAGGCCAGGATGAAGTTGGGCAGGCCGCCGGGGTTTTCAATGAAATGATGGAAAACTTCAACCAGCTCGTCCGTCAGGTTCGCGATTCAGCCAGCCAGGTTTCTGCCCGAGTCGCCGCGCTGTCTGATAGCGCCGATCGGGTGACGCAAAGCTCACAGCAACAGAACGAAAAATCAAATCAAGCTGCCACCGCGGTCGAACAGCTGGTTTCCAGCATTTCCTCGATTGCCCAAAGCGCAGAACACGTCCAGCACCAGTCGCAGGAAAGCCTGTCCCGCGCCAATGAAGGCAGCCGCAACCTCGACGTGCTGCTCGGCGAAATGAATGTCGTCGAACGCGCCGTCAAGGAAATGGCCGATTCGGTCAATAACTTCGTGCGCAACACTGAATCCATCACGATGATGACGCGTGAAGTGAAAGACATTGCCGAACAGACCAACCTGCTCGCCCTCAACGCAGCCATCGAAGCGGCACGCGCAGGCGAACAGGGACGCGGCTTTGCGGTGGTTGCCGACGAGGTGCGCAAACTGGCCGAAAAATCATCGCGCTCGGCCAGTGAAATCGACACCATCACCGCCAGCCTGAGCGCCCAATCGGTCGCTGTCCGGCGCAGCATTGAGGCCGGGCTGTCCCATCTCGAAACCAGCCAGACGGCCGTTGCCTCGGTATCCAGTATTCTGCAGGCGACGAATGGCTCGGTGGCCGAGGTAGGTCACGGTCTTGACGCCATCGCCGAGGCAACCGATCAGCAGCGCCGCTTCTCTGGCGATGTCGAAAGCAGTATCGAATCGATTGCCGGGATGGCGCGCGAAAACTCGGGAACGGTGGAGCAGACTGCCGGCGCGGCTCATGACCTCAAGCGCCTGGCCGAAGGGCTATCGACGCTGGTTGGCCGCTTTAAAGTGTAGCCCGGCGAACTCGTCCGGCAGGAAGCGCTATGCTACGACCATGGAAACAACGGCTGGCCCTACGGTCAACCGGAAAAATTGCCCAATTTGAATAACAGGGCATCAGCCAAACCGCCTCAGCCGAGGCGGTTTTCACATCGGGGTCAGTGCCATATCCAGGCCGCCCGGCCGCGAACCGGGCGGGGCGTCGCTGGTACTCTGAACCGCCGGCGTCCCCTGAGCGGCGGCTATGCGATTGACCTCGCGCATGCGCTGGATCAGTCGGGACAACAGCCCGTTCCGCATGCGTTCCAGGAGCTCTTCGGAGGACAGGGCCAGCGCCGCGGCGTTGATTTCCAGGAAAAGCGTCGGCTCCAGCGTCACCACTGTCGAATGACGCTGATCACTGGCCGGATGCAGATAGGCAATTTCACCGATGGGCTCGCTCGGGCCAAGGCGGCACAAGGCTCTGCCACCGATGGAGACTTCGACCGAACCAGTCAGGATGATGCCAAAAAATTTATTGTTGTCACCTTGGCGAATCAAAGCCACGTTCGGCAAGACCTCGCGCCAGACTGACACCCGCAGGACTTCCCAAATCTCGATGTTCTCGAACTCGGTGAAGAAATCGAGTCGGCGCAGCGTCTCGAAATGGCTGGTGTCATTGACCGTTTCATCCTCATTGAAGATCTGGTAGCGCACCGCCGACAGATCCTTGGCGAACTCGGTACCATTGCGGTAGCGGCTGTAGAGGTCTTTCTCCAGCGCCCGGCGCATGATGCCGTTGAGGCCTTCCGGCAGATTCGGGTTGAGCGCGGTCACCGCTGGCGCATCGGTGTTGATGATGCGATAAACCAGCGTCGCCTGGTTGTTGGCACGGAAGGGCAGGCGGCCAGTCAGCAACTGGAACATCAGGACGCCGAGCGAATAAAGATCAGTCTTCTGGTTGAGTGGATAACCCTTGATCTGCTCCGGCGACATGTAAGCCGGCGAACCAACGCCCATGATGAAGGTCGAGTCGCGATCCATGTCCTTGTTCATGTTCAAGGCCAAGCCGAAATCGGCGATTTTCGGTTCGTCGCCGGCTGAAATCATGATGTTGGCCGGCTTGATGTCGCGGTGAATGATGCCCTGCCGATAGGCTGCGTCGAGCGCCATGGCGCATTTGAAGATAATGCCGATGACCCGGTGCATGGGCAGCAACTTGTCGATGCGGCAACTTTCTTCGAGTGTGAAGCCGTTCACGTACTCCATCGCCAGATATGCAAAGTTATCCTCGACTACGGCTTCATAGACCTGAACGATATTCGGGTGATTGAGGCGCTTGGAAACCATCCCTTCGTTCTGGAACAACTTGCGCATCCGACGCGACATGGCGGCGCAATCCTGCCCGAAGCTGATCACCTTGACGGCGACCTGGCGGTCGGCATCCGGGTCGTCGCACAGGTAAACCGTGGCCGTCGCACCCTTGCCCAGCTCCCGAACCACCCGATATTTGCCTATCTTTTCCATTAGGATTTGCAAAGAAAACTCATGAAATGATCGTAGCACGCAGGGCGCCTGCGCGGCAGCAGTTTTGCCAATTCCAGTGCGTAGAAATGCTTCATGGTGGCGATCGTTAACGGCCAATTTCCCGAAAAGTTTAGCCCACGCAAAGGCGCAACTTTTTTGACACCGCCCCCTTGAAAGCAGGGGGAGCGCCCCCAGATATCTCTGCAGATTTTTCGGAGAACCATGCATGACGAACACTGAAAACACCCAGGAAGCAGTGCTGGGCAACGAGCCTGCAGCTGAACCGGCAATTGAACCGACCATCGAGGTGCACACGGATACCCTGCCGAGCATCGAGGAACAATTCCGCGCCTTGGAATTGCAGGCAGCCGAGCACCACGATGCCTGGCTGCGCGCCAAGGCCGAGGGCGAAAACATCCGCCGCCGCGCCCAGGAAGATATTTCCAAGGCGCACAAGTTTGCCGTCGAGCGCTTTGCCGGCGAACTGCTGGCCGTCAAGGACAGCCTGGAAGCCGCGCTAGCCGTGCCGGAACAGACCGTCGACAGCTTCAAATCGGGCGTCGAACTGACCCTGAAGCAACTGTCCGCCGCCTTTGAAAAGAACGCGCTGAACGAAGTCAGCCCGGCTGGCGAGAAGTTCGATCCGCACAAGCATCAGGCCATCGGCATGGTGGAATCCGAGCAGGAAGCCAACACCGTCGTCACCGTACTGCAAAAGGGCTACACGATTGCCGACCGCGTGCTGCGTCCGGCTCTGGTCATGGTCGCCAAGGGCAAATAACCGCTTTCAAATTTGGGCGTTTTTTCCGGTTGACCGCAGGAACTCCAATCCCGGCGGCTTGAAATCAGGACGAAAGCCCCCAACTCACGAACATCAGCAATTCACTTTAAGGAACGAATCATGGGCAAGATCATCGGTATCGACCTCGGCACGACCAACAGTTGCGTCGCCATCATGGAAGGCGGCCAGCCGAAGGTTATCGAAAACGCAGAAGGCGCGCGCACCACGCCGTCCGTCATCGGCTACACCGAAGATGGCGAGATCCTCTGTGGCGCCCCGGCCAAGCGCCAGGCCGTGACCAATCCGAAGAACACGCTGTACGCCGTCAAGCGCCTGATCGGCCGCCGCTTCGAAGAGAAGGAAGTGCAGAAGGACATCTCGCTGATGCCTTTCAAGATCGTCAAGGCCGACAACGGCGACGCCTGGGTTGAAGCGCGCGACAAGAAAATCGCCCCGCCGCAGGTTTCCGCCGAAGTGCTGCGCAAGATGAAGAAGACCGCCGAAGACTACCTCGGCGAAGAAGTGACCGAAGCCGTCATCACCGTGCCGGCCTACTTCAACGACAGCCAGCGTCAGGCGACCAAGGACGCCGGCCGCATCGCCGGTCTGGACGTCAAGCGCATCATCAACGAGCCGACCGCTGCTGCCCTCGCCTTCGGCATGGACAAGACCAGCAAGAGCGACCGCAAGATCGCCGTGTATGACCTTGGCGGCGGCACCTTCGACATCTCAATCATCGAAATCGCCAACGTCGACGGCGAAACGCAGTTTGAAGTGCTGGCCACCAACGGCGACACTTTCCTTGGCGGCGAAGACTTCGACCAGCGCCTGATCGACTACATCATCGACGAATTCAAGAAGGAATCCGGCGTCAACCTGAAGGCCGACGTGTTGGCCCTGCAGCGCCTGAAAGAAGCCGCTGAAAAGGCCAAGATCGAGCTGTCTTCCAGCCAGCAGACCGAAATCAACCTGCCCTACATCACTGCCGACGCTTCCGGTCCGAAGCACCTGGCGCTCAAGGTTACCCGCGCCAAATTTGAATCCCTGGTCGACGAGCTGATCGAGCGCACCATGGCGCCTTGCGTCACCGCATTGAAGGACGCCGGCTGCAAGATCTCCGACATCGACGACATCATCCTGGTCGGCGGCCAGTCGCGCATGCCCAAGGTACAAGAGAAGGTCAAGGAAATCTTCGGCAAGGAACCGCGCAAGGACGTAAACCCGGACGAAGCCGTTGCCGTCGGCGCTGCCATCCAGGGCGGCGTGCTGCAGGGCGAAGTCAAGGACGTGCTGCTCCTCGACGTCACTCCGCTGTCGCTCGGTATCGAAACCCTGGGCGGCATCATGACCAAGCTGATTCAGAAGAACACGACGATCCCGACCAAGGCTTCGCAAGTCTTCTCGACCGCTGACGACAGCCAGTCCGCCGTGACCATCCACGTGCTGCAGGGCGAGCGTGAAGTCGCTTCCGGCAACAAGAGCCTCGGCCAGTTCAACCTCGAAGGCATCCCGCCGGCTCCGCGCGGCACGCCGCAGATCGAAGTCACTTTCGACATCGACGCCAACGGCATCATGCACGTCACGGCCAAGGACAAGGCCACCGGCAAGGAAAACAAGATCACCATCAAGGCCAACTCTGGCTTGAGCGAGGCTGAAATCCAGGCCATGGTCAAGGATGCCGAGCTGCACGCCGAAGACGACAAGAAGGCGCACGAGCTGGCCGATGCCCGCAACCAGGCCGACGGCATGGTGCACATGGTCAAGAAGTCGCTGACCGAGTACGGCGACAAGCTGGACGCTGGCGAGAAAGAAGCCATCGAAGCCGCCATCAAGGATGTCGAGGACGTGCTGCGCGAAGGCGACAAGGACACCATCACCGCCAAGACCGAAGCCCTGTCGGCAGCCGCCCAGAAGCTGGGTGAAAAGATGTACGCCCAGCAACAGGCTGCTGAAGGTGCCGCTGCTGGTGCAGCTGGCGCCGGTGCCCAGCCGCAGGGCGAGAAGACGGTTGAAGGCGATGTCGTCGATGCCGAATTCACGGAAGTGAACAAGGACAAGAAGTAATCCCCTTTTCGCCTGCTAACGAAACGGGGGTGGCCTGCCATCCCCGTTGCCCGTTAACCCGACGCCGAAACTCCATGCGCGCGAGCCTCCCCCTCCTCCTGGCGATCACCCTGCTCCCGGCCACTGCGGCCTGGGCCAAGGGTAGCGCCGACACGACCGGATACACCGACGATGTCGACGGTCGCTGCCAGGCATGGGCGCCGTCCATGCTCGGCCAGCGCGATTACGCGCTGCGCTATCACGGCGGCTGCAAGAACGGCCGGGCTGACGGCAAGGGCAAGGCCGAGTGGTTGTACCGTTACGCCGAGATGAAGGTCAAGGCAACTTGGGATGGCGAGTTCCGTAACGGTGTTTTCCTCGATGGACAGAAGATCAAGGGCAACGTCGAGCCGGTTCAGGGCGACCGCTACGTTGTTGACATGGGTTCGGTCAGTGGCGCTGACGTGCTGTTCATCAGCCGCAGCCCGCAGGATGGCCCGATGGAGCTGTGCAAGGTCGATCAGGTAGCGCTGACTCTCGGTGCCAAGGTCAATGCCGCCGATGACGACGCGGTCAAACGCATCATGACCGATGGAGCCACGCTTTACCGCAAGGCCTGCCCGAACGGCAAAAACCTGCGTGTCGGCGTATTTACCGAGCCGGTCAAGCCACGCCCGAACGGCATGCTGCCCAACCCAATGGCCAACGCCCGCGTCGATGATGAGACCGGCAACTTGTCCGGCTACTCGAACGACGCAGCGGCCAAGGCCAAGCAGGAACAGCAGAAGGCCGAGTTCGCCCAGAAGCAGGAAGAAGCTCGCAAGCGATTCAACGAATTCAGCCGCAAGCACAACCTTGCCGCCTGGGTCACCGCCCAGCAACTGGAAGAAAATCCTTTCCGCTGGGAAGGCAAGAACGTCGGCGTGGTCGTTCGCCTTGACCGCATGCTGACCAAGGATGCGGCACTGATACGCAGCGGCCTGCGCGACTGGGGCCCGAGCTTGCAACTGACCGGAATCACGCCCGATTTCCCCGAAAGCCGGCGCAGCGTGCTGCTCGCGGCCAAGGTCGGCAAGCGCGAACGACTGGCCGATAGTAACGAAAACGCTACCGCTACCTATTCCACCCTGACCCATCTAGACAGCCGGGTTTGCGAGCGGGATGGTTGCGGCGACTGGTTCTCCTGGGCGCGTGGCGACCGGGAACTGGTCTGGGGCGAGCCCTTCACTACCCGCTAAACGGTGCGCGACATTCAAAGAAAGTGATCATGAGCAAACGCGATTTTTACGAGATTCTTGGCGTCAACCGCGACGCCAGCGATGACGAGATCAAGAAGGCCTACCGCAAGATGGCCATGAAACATCACCCCGACCGCAATCCGGACAATCCGGCGGCCGAGGAGAAGTTCAAGGAAGCCAAGGAAGCCTACGAAATCTTGTCGGACGCCCAGAAACGTTCGGCCTACGACCAGTACGGCCATGCCGGCATTGAGCAGCAGGCCGGCATGGGCGGCGGCGGTGGTGGCGGTTTTGCCGATGCCTTCGGCGGTATTTTCGACGAGATTTTTGGCGGCCGAGGCGGCGGTGGAGGCGGTGGTCGCTCCAACATCTACCGTGGCGCCGACCTGCGCTACAACCTCGAAATCACACTGGAACAGGCTGCCCACGGCACGGAAACGAAGATCCGCATCCCGACCATGGAAGTCTGCGAGCCGTGCAGCGGCTCTGGCGCGAAGGCCGGCACACAACCGAAGACCTGCCCGACTTGTGGCGGCTCCGGCCAGGTGCGCCTGCAGCAGGGTTTCTTCTCGATCCAGCAGACTTGCCACAAGTGCCACGGCACCGGCCGCTTCATCGCCGACCCCTGCAAGAGCTGTGATGGCGCCGGCCGCATCAAGCAGCACAAGACGCTGGCCGTCAAGATTCCGGCCGGGGTCGATGAGGGTGATCGCATTCGTTTGTCCGGCGAGGGCGAGCATGGCGTCAATGGCGGCCCGTCGGGCGACCTTTACGTACAGATTCACCTCAAGCAGCATGCCGTCTTTACCCGTGACCACAACGACCTGCATTGCGAAATGCCGATTTCATTTACCGCCGCAGCACTAGGCGGCGAGATCGAGATTCCGACACTGGACGGTGCTGCGGCGATCAAGATTCCGGCCGAAACCCAGTCCGGGCGTGTCTTCCGTCTGCGCGGGAAAGGTATCAAGGGCGTCCGCAGCCATACCCACGGCGACCTGATGTGCCATGTCGTCGTTGAAACGCCGGTGAATCTGACTGACCGCCAGAAGGAATTGCTGCGCGAACTGGAAGAATCCAGCCGCGACAACAATGCCAAGCACAACCCGCGCTCGAAGTCGTGGATGGACAAAGTGAAGGATTTCTTCGCCGAGTAAAACCCTGCGCTGGCGTTGATCGCGCCCCCTTGGCGGCGGGAAAAATGAAGCCCCGGTGAACCGAGTATGTCGGCACCGGGGCTTTTCATATTTGGCCATTATTTCGGGTTGACCGCAGCGATCGCAAAGTTCCCGAAAAGGCCGAAATGTACCGTTCCAAGCCGTTTCTGGCTGCTAGAATAAATCCACCAAATCAAAAACGAGAGACAAATGCGCGCCTTCAAGCAACTGGCAGTCATCGGTGCAATTTCCATTTCCACACTTTGCTGGGCAGAACCCGGCATCACAGCCAGCACCATCACGCTCGGCATGTCGGCGCCCTTTTCCGGCCCAAATGGCGCCTATGGTCTGGATATGCGGCAAACCATCGAAGCCTATTTCGAGCAGGTAAACAAGGCCGGCGGCGTCAATGGGCGCAAACTCGAATTGGTTGCGCTGGACGACGGTTATGAAACCGAGCGGACCGTTGCCAACACCAAGACGCTGATCAAGGACAAAAATGCTTTCGCTCTGCTCGCCTACTATGGTTCCAGCCCGACCACCGAAGCGATGAATACCGTTTTCGGCCCGGCAAAAGTACCGCTGGTCGGCACTATTTCCGGCGCTGCCTCGCTGCGCGAGCCGCTCAGCAGCAACCCCAACTCACGCTACATGTTCAATGTCCGCGCCAGCTATGCCGACGAAACCGATGTAATCGTCGACCAGATGGTGTCGCTTGGCCTCAAAAATATCGCTGTTTTCTACCAGAACGACGGCTTCGGCAAATCCGGTCTCGACGGCGTCACGACGGCGCTCAAAAAACACAAATTGGCACCGGCTGCCGTTGGCACGGTAGAACGCAACTCGCTGGATGTTGCCAAGGCCGTGGAAGCCATCGCCAAAACAACGCCGCAGGCCGTGGTCATGGTCACGCTGTACAAACCGACGGCCGCCTTTGTCAAGGCCATGAAAAAGGCTGGCCAGAACCCGATGCTGATGACTCTTTCGCCAGTCGGCGCCGGCAAACTGGCCGAAGAACTGGGCGCTGAATCGCGTGGCATCGGTATTTCCCAGGTAGTGCCCTACCCCTGGAACAACGTCACGCCAGTCGTTCGCGACTACCAGAAACTGTCACCGAAAGGGGGCAACAGCTACTATGGCATGGAGGCCTACCTGATGGCTCGCACCATGGTTGAAGGGCTGAAGCGCGCCGGCAAGGATCCCAGCCGCGAAAAGCTGGTAAGCGCGCTGGAAGGGCTGAACAACTCCGACCTGGGCGGCTATTACTTGAACTACGACAGCAACTCACGGCTAGGATCGCGCTTTGTCGAACTGACCGTTATTGGCGCTGGCGGCAAGGTCTTGCGGTAAGAAGCCGCCGGTCAACCAGAAAAAACGGCCTTTTTTCCGGGCCGTTTTTTGTTTGCTGTCGCTTGGTCAGGCGCGACGCCAAGTGGTTCCCTGAGCGCTGTCATCCAGCGCGATACCGGCCGCCTTCAGTTCGTCGCGGATACGGTCGGATTCGGCAAAATTTCTTGCTTTCTTGGCCGCAGCACGATCAGCGATCATCTGCTCGATAGCCGCTTCGTCCAAACCACCCACCCCTGCACCACCTTGCAGATAAGCCATCGGCTCGCGCTCCAGCAGGCCGATCAGGCCGCCCAGTGCTTTCAACAACCCGGACAGCTCGCCGCTCTTCTGGCGATTGGCCTCGGCGGCCAGTTCAAAGAGCACGGCAACGGCGCCGTGTGAATCGAAATCCTCATTCAGTGCCGCAGCGAAACGGGCAGCGAAATCGTTGTTCCAGTCGATTGCAACAACCGCCGGCGGCACATCGCGCAGCGTGAAATACAGGCTGTCGAGGCTGCGCTTGGCGTCATCCAGATGGGCGTCGGAATAATTCAGCGCACTGCGGTAATGGGCACGCAGAATGAAATAGCGCACCACTTCGGCATCAAACTGCTCAAGCACGGTACGAATGGTGAAGAAATTACCCAGCGACTTCGACATTTTCTCGTTGTCGACGCGAACAAAGCCGTTATGCATCCAGTAATTGACGTAACCGCAGCAATTGGCGCCTTCGGACTGGGCGATTTCGTTCTCATGGTGAGGAAACTGCAAATCCTGGCCACCGCCGTGAATATCGAAATGCTTACCGAGAATCGTCGAACTCATCGCCGAACACTCGATATGCCAGCCCGGCCGGCCCTCGCCCCAAGGCGATTGCCACGCCGGTTCGCCCGGTTTGGCGTGCTTCCACAGCACAAAATCGAGCGGATCCTGCTTGGCCGAATCAACCTCTACCCGCTCACCGGCCCGCAGATCGTCGAGTGACTTGCCCGACAGCTTGCCGTAGCCGGGAAACTTGCGTACCGCATAATTGACGTCGCCATCGACCGCCTTGTAGGCCAGGCCGTTGGCTTCGAGCTTGCCGATCAAGGCCAGCATCTCAGGCACGTACTCGGTCGCCCGCGGCTCATGGTCGGGGCGCAAAACGCCCAGTGCATCGGCATCTTCGTGCATGAAGGCAATGAAACGATTGGTCAGTTCCTGGATCGTTTCGCCATTCTCGATGGCCCGCTTGATGATCTTGTCGTCGATATCGGTAATGTTCCGGACATAGGTCACGTCATAGCCGCAAACCTTCAGCCAGCGATACACCATGTCAAAAACAACCATCACGCGGGCATGTCCGAGGTGACAGTAATCATAGACAGTCATCCCGCAAACATACATGCGAACCTTGTTCGACTCGATCGGGGTAAAAACCTGTTTTTCGCGCTTGAGGGAGTTGTATATCTTGAGCATGCCGGGAGCAATTTTGGGCTGCGCCGGAGTGTGAATTCCTATGGAATCACCGGCGTTTTTGGTAGAATCGGAGGATTGTATAACCCTGAAAAGTATAGCATAGCGATGACCTCTATTTCCCTGCTCCAGCCCCGTTTTCAGCAGATCAAGACGTTGCGTGCACTGGCGATCGGCCTGGCCATCGGTTTTGGCGCACCCGCTTTTGCCGACAACCTGCCGGATGTACAGCGCCTGATCAAGCAAGGCCAGTACCCGCAAGCGCTAGAGAAAGTGGATGCCTACCTGAGTAGCCGCCCCAAGGACGCTCAGGGTCGCTTCCTCAAGGGATTGATCTATACCGAAATGAACAAGCCTGCGGATGCCATCGGCGTGTTCACCAAGCTCTCCGAAGACTATCCGGAACTGCCGGAACCTTACAACAACCTGGCCGTGCTCTACGCCCAGCAAAAGCAGTACGACAAGGCCCGCACGGCGCTCGAAATGGCAATCAGGACCCACCCGTCCTATGCCATCGCCTACGAAAACCTGGGCGACGTTTACGCCAAGCTGGCCAGCCAAGCCTATGACCGGGCCCTGCAACTGGACAACGCAAACTCGGCGACCCAGAACAAGCTGGCGCTGATTCGCGACCTGATCACCACCTCCGGCAAAGGCAACGTCAAGCCGCAAGTAACGGCTGCCGCAGCGCCAGCAGCGATTGCGCCACCCCCGGCAGTTGCACCGGCGCCTATTGTCGCCAAGCCTGCGACGCCGGTTCCCCCGGCTACCGCCACCATTGTCGCAGCCACCCCTGGCGCCGCAGCCAACAGCATTCCACCGGCAGCCAAGCCGGCGCCAGTTGTTGCCGCGGCCCCGACACCAGCGCCATCACCCTCGCCTGCCGCAGCAGCGCCCACGCCGGCACCAAGCAAGACAAGCACCGGCAGCGATGAAGTTGTCAAGGCCATGACCGGCTGGGCTGATGCCTGGTCGCGCAAGGACATGAAGAACTACCTGGGCGCCTACGCCAGCAATTTTGACACCCCGGGCGGCATCAGCCGTAAAAACTGGGAGCAGGAACGTGAGCAGCGCATCGCCGGCAAGGGGGGCAAGATTTCTGTCTCCTTCGACAACCCGCAAGTTACCGTCAATGGCGACCGCGCAACCGCCAAATTCCGCCAGCATTACAAGGCCCCCGGCCTGAGCAGTTCAACAACAAAAACCCTGGTTTTCGTTCGCTCGGGTAGCAAATGGCTGATCAAGGAAGAAAACGCTCGGTGAAATTCAGCCGCAAACTAATCCTGCCCGGACTGGCGGTCTTGCTGGCCGCCGGAGCAGCAGCCCGTTTGTCAGAAAAGCCGACGTCAAGCCCCGTCACCGTCAACGAGCTATCGACGATTGCGCTCGCACGAACTGCGGCCGAACCAAGCGACAACGGTTCCGCTTTTTCGGCGGTGGTTTCCGACTCCGGCCCGGAAGAAGTACTGGCTCGAATTTTCAAGGAAATCGAAGCCAATCGCCTGAGCAACGCACTCGCACTGACTGAAGCGCTACTGCGCCAGCACCCGAATTACCGGCTGGCCAACCTGATCAAGGGTGACCTGCTACTGGCCCGCAGGCAGCCGATCCAATCCTTCGGCGCGCTGAACGGTGCACCAGCAGAAAAAGTGGCTGACCTGCGCGCCGAAGCCATCGCTCGTCTGACTGCCTACCGCGAAAAGCCGCCAACCGATTTCGTTCCGCGCTACTTGCTGCAGATGCAGCCGGATCAACGCTTCGCCATTGTTGTCGACACCAAACGCTCCCGTCTTTACGTTTACGAAAATGACAAGAGCAATGATGGTCGGCCGCGCTTCGTTGCTGATTACTACATCACCCAAGGCAAGCTGGGCGCTGAAAAGCTGGTTGAGGGTGACAAGAAGACGCCCGTTGGCGTTTATCACGTCACCGCCAACCTGCCCAAGCAGAAACTAGCCGACCTGTATGGCAGCGGTGCCTTCCCGCTCAATTACCCGAACGAGTGGGACAAGCGTCAGGGCCGCAACGGCAGCGGCATCTGGCTGCATGGCACGCCCTCCGACACCTTCGCCCGCCCGCCACGCGCCTCCGACGGCTGCGTCGTACTGACCAACCAGGATCTCGACGTTGTTGCCAAGAACCTGCAGGTCGGCCTGACGCCCGTCATCATCAGCAACTCGGTCGAATGGCTCTCACTGGACGACTGGGCCAAGGAGCGCAGCGAACTGAACAAGTCCATCGACGGCTGGCGCGCCGACTGGGAAAGCCGCGACACCGAGCGTTACCTGCAGCACTACTCGAAGCGTTTCAAGGCAGGTGAACAGAATTTTGACGAATTTGCCGCCCAGAAAAAGCAGGTCAATGCCAGCAAGGAATGGATCAAGCTGAAGATCAACAACCTGTCCGTGTTCCGCAACCCGGGCAAGGATGAAGTTGTGGTCGTCACTTTCGACCAGGATTACCGCAGCAACAATCTGGAAAACCAGATGAAAAAACGCCAGTACTGGATGCGTGAAGGCAACCAGTGGAAAATCATTTACGAAGGAAGTGCCTGATGTTGAAAAAAGTCTCGACCCTTACCGTCGGCCTGCTCGCCGCGATGACCGTATGGGCTGCTCCGACGGTCGAATTCACGACCAATATGGGCAAAATCACCCTTGAGCTGTTTCCGGAAAAGGCGCCGAAAACGGTTGAAATGTTCCTCTACAACGCCAAGCACGGTTTTTACGAGGCAACCATTTTCCATCGCGTTATCGACGGCTTCATGATCCAGGGCGGCGGCTTCAGCCGGGCCATGGAAGAGAAAAAAACGCTGACCCCGACGCTACAGAATGAAGCCACCAACGGCCTGACCAACGATCGCGGCACGGTCGCCATGGCCCGCACGCAAGACCCGCATTCAGCCCGCGTTCAGTTCTTCGTCAACCTGAAGAACAATGACTTCCTGAATCACAAATCCACCGGCGACCCGCGCGGCTGGGGCTACGCCGTCTTTGGCAAGGTTACCCAGGGCATGGATGTCGTCGACAAGATTGCCAAGGTGCCGACCGGCAACGCTGGCTATTACGAAAACGTTCCGACGACGCCAGTCGTCATCCAGAACGTCAAAATCATCTCCGACAAATAAGGATCCCCAATGTCCAAAATCAAGCTCACCACCAACCACGGCGACATCACGCTCGAACTGAATGCAGAGAAGGCTCCAAAGACGGTTGCCAACTTCCTCGCCTACGTCGAGGCCGGTCACTACAACAACACTGTTTTCCACCGCGTCATCAAGAATTTCATGATCCAGGGCGGCGGCATGGAGCCGGGCATGAACCAGAAGCCGTGCAAGGACCCGGTCGAGAACGAGGCCGCCAATGGCCTCAAGAACAAGCGCGGCACCGTCGCCATGGCCCGTACCAACGATCCGCATTCGGCCACCGCCCAGTTCTTCATCAACACCGTTGATAACGATTTCCTCGACTTCAAATCGCCGTCCGGCCAGGGCTGGGGCTACTGCGTGTTCGGTGAAGTCGTCGAAGGCCTCGATGTCGTCGACAAGATCCGCGCCGTCAAGACCGGCAACAAGGGCTTCCATCAGGACGTCCCGGCTGAAGACGTGATCATCGAGAAGGCCGAGATCGTTTGATCTTCTTCATCTCTGATCTGCACCTGTCGCCCCGGTCACCCGGGGCGACTCGTTTGTTCCTGAGCTTTCTGGCCGGCCGCGCCCGCCAGGCCGAGGCGCTGTACATTCTCGGCGACCTTTTCGAAGTCTGGGTCGGCGACGACATCGACGATCCCTACGCAGCACAGATCACCGCCGCCCTGCGCGCCGCCAGCGATGCCGGGCTGAAAATCTGCTTCATGCACGGCAATCGCGACTTCGCTATCGGCGAGCAGTTCACCGCTGCCGCCGGCATGACGCTGCTGCCCGATCCTTATTTGCTGGTCCTGCCCGAGTGGTCCTTCGTGCTCTCGCACGGCGACGCGCTGTGCATCGACGACCACGCCTACATGGCCTATCGCGCCAAGGTGCGCGATCCGGAATGGCAGCGGAAGATGCGCGCCAAGCCGCGTTTCCTGCGCAGCCTGCTCGGCCGTTACATCCGCTGGCGCAGCGCCCGGCGCAAGCGCGACCATGCCTACGTTTACGCCGACCTCAACGGTCCGGCCACCGACGATTTCCTGCGCGAACACGGCTACGCCACCTTCATTCACGGCCACACCCACCGGCCGGAAAAACACGACCACATCGTCGATGGTATCCACGTCGAACGCTGGGTACTGTCCGACTGGCACGAAGACAGGGGCGAAGCGCTGCTCTGGGACGGCGAAGCTTTGAGCCGCGAAGCCATCTTGTGATTGCCCAAGCCCGCAGGAGCATTTCAATTTTGACCCAAATTTCCGGTTGACCGTGGGAACCACCTCCGCCCTCGCCATCCTGCGCGACGTCTTCGGCTATCCCGCCTTTCGCGGCGCCCAGGCCGAAATCATCGACCACATCGGCAACGGCGGCGATGCGCTCGTCCTCATGCCGACCGGCGGCGGCAAGAGCCTGTGCTACCAGATTCCCGCCCTGCTCCGCCCGGGCTGCGCCATTGTCGTCTCACCACTGATCGCGCTGATGCAGGATCAGGTCGATGCCCTGACCCAGCTTGGCGTCAAGGCTGCCTGCCTCAATTCGACGCTCGACTGGCGCGAGGCGCAGACCGTCGAGCAACAGATGTTCGCCGGCCAGATCGACCTCGTCTACATCGCGCCGGAACGCCTGCTCAACGAGCGCACGCTGTCGATGATCGACGCGCTCTACGACGCTGGCAAGCTCGCCCTCTTCGCCATCGACGAAGCGCATTGCGTCTCGCAATGGGGCCACGATTTCCGGCCAGAATACCTGCAGCTCTCAACACTGCACGAGCGCTACCCGAACGTTCCGCGCATCGCCCTGACCGCCACGGCCGACAAGGCGACGCAGAGCGAAATGCTGGTTCGCCTCGGCCTGACCTCAGCGCGCGTTTTCCTGTCCAGTTTCGACCGCCCGAACATCCGCTACACCGTTGTCGAGAAGGACAACGCCAAGAAGCAGCTGCTCGGCTTCCTGGCCGGGCGCAAGGGCCAGGCCGGCATCGTCTATTGCCTGTCGCGCAAGAAGGTCGAGGAAACGGCCGAATGGCTTTCGGCCCAGGGCTACCCGGCGCTGCCCTACCACGCCGGCCTGCCCGCCCCGACGCGCGCCGCCAACCAGCGCCGCTTCCTGCGCGAAGAAGGGCTGGTCATGTGTGCCACGATTGCCTTCGGCATGGGCATCGACAAGCCGGACGTGCGTTTTGTCGCCCACCTCGACCTGCCGAAAAGCATCGAAGCCTATTACCAGGAAACCGGCCGCGCCGGCCGCGATGGCGAACCGGCCGAAGCCTGGATGGCGTACGGCATGCAGGACGTCGCCTTGCAGCACGCGCGCATCGCCGAATCTGGGGCCGGTGAAGGCCAGAAAATTCTCGAATCGCAACGCCTGACCGCCTTGCTCTCCTACTGCGAAGCGCCGCGCTGTCGGCGTCAGGTACTACTCAATTATTTCGCCGAAGAACGCGAGCCCTGCGGCAACTGCGATGTCTGCATCGAGCCGCCGGAATTGTGGGACGGCACGCAGGCAGCGCAAAAGGCGCTGTCCGCCATCTTCCGCACCGGCATGCGCTTCGGCGTCACGCACCTGACCGATGTGCTCCGCGGCAAGGCAACCGACAAGATCAAACAGTGGAACCACGACCAGCTACCCACCTTCGGTGTCGGCGCCGATCTCGACGACCACGGCTGGAAGAGCGTCTTCCGGCAGTTGGCTGCGGCCGGGCTGGTGCACGTCGAGATGGCTGAGCACGGTGCACTGCAACTGACCGACGCCGCCCGTGAGGTGCTCAAAGGCCAGCGTCAGGTCCAATTGCGCCGGCCGGCCAAACGCAAGGCCACGTCGTCGTCCTCACGAAGCAGCAGCTCCGTGGTTCACAGCGAACTGTCTTCGGCCGACGAGGCGCTGTTCCAGTTGCTGCGTAACTGGCGCAGCGATACGGCCAAGGAACAAGCAGTGCCGGCCTACGTTATTCTGCACGACAAGACATTGCGCGAGCTGGCCGAAGTCCGCCCGACCAGCCACGGCATGC
Organism: uncultured Rhodocyclaceae bacterium; assembly: GCA_907163225.1. Lineage (GTDB taxonomy): Bacteria > Pseudomonadota > Gammaproteobacteria > Burkholderiales > Rhodocyclaceae > Azonexus. The sequence continues at coordinate 1,241,823 of OU015322.1, forward strand.
TGGCCGGCATCACCGGCATGGGCAGCGCCAAGATCGAGCACTATGGAGCCGAACTGCTCGACCTGATCCGCAACGAGGGCTGATATGGAAAACCGGAACCCGCTCAACGCCTCGCTCGCCGCCATAGTCATCGCAGCGCTGATCGTTTCCGGCATCGCCCCCTTCGACCGCGCAACATGGATCATGGAAGTCGCGCCCGTGCTGATCGCCCTGCCGGTCATGGTCGCGACGCGCACGGCCTATCCGCTGACGACACTGCTCACCGTGCTGATCGCCGTCCACGCCCTCGTACTGATCGGCGGGGGCGCTTACACCTACGCCCGCGTGCCGCTCGGTTTCTGGATGCAGGACGTGCTCGGCACGGTGCGCAATCCTTATGACAAGATCGGCCATTTCATGCAGGGCTTCGTGCCGGCCATGGTCGCCCGTGAGATTCTGATCCGCGGCAAGTACGTCGTCGGGCGCCGGATGACCGGCTTTCTGTGCATCAGCATCGCCATGGCCATCAGCGCCAGCTACGAGCTGATCGAATGGGCCGCGGCGCTCGGCATGGGCCAGGGCGCCGACGAATTCCTTGGCACGCAGGGCGACCAGTGGGATACCCAGTCGGACATGTTCATGGCACTCGTCGGTTCGAGTACGGCAATAGCCGTGCTCTCCGGCTGGCATGACCGACAGTTGGAAAAACTCTCCAGAATTTAGGCTTTTTTCCGGTTGACCGCGGAAACCGGCACCTCAAAGGCGGCATACCTGCGGGGCGCTTACAGGCGGAAAAGCCGCCCAGCAGCGGAGAGGCAAGTCCGCCGAAACTCCGTGACGAAATACCGCAAAGCCGTAAGAATCCTATGCTATACATGTTTTATGCCACGCTGGCATAACCCAAACAATGACATCAGACAGCCCATCAGCGGCCAAGAGGGAACACATGCACAAATTTCGCCGAGCGGTAAATTGCTCACTCATATTTGCCGGGATGCTACTCGCCGTATCCTGCTACGCCCAGGCAACCGCAACAACGCCGACAGCCAGTCCCCCAAAAGAAAGCCAAAATCACAACCACAAGCACCAGTTGCCGACCGAAGTTCCCATCCCGCATCGGCTGGAACCTGTTGCGACCCAGGCGCACCCGGAACAAGCCAAGCAGCGCCAGAAACGCGCTGAAACCTTGCCGCAAAAATAAACATCGCCCCATCGTCCTGAACCCAAGAATTTTGCCATGACCTCCACTCCCTTCCGTATTACCCGCTTGCTCGCCTGCACGATGGCCACCCTGGGCCTTGGCTGGAGCACCGCCAGCCAGGCCCTGCCTGGCGGCGCCGAAATTGAAATGAAAGTGCTGATCCTTACCTCGCAGGTCGACGACCCTGCACAGATCGGCGACGCCCCCCAGCTTGAAGCTGCGAAAGCGATGTTCGACAACATCGGAATGCCCTACGAGATCTATCTGTATGACGATGCCAATCCCAGCCTGCCGGTGCTGGAAAGCGGAATCGTTGCCAAATATCAGGGCATCCTTCTCCCCATCAGCGACTCGCGCCTGCTCAACCCGTTCGCCGGCAATCCACTGGCCCAGACGCTGGCCAGATACCAGTTCAAATACGGCGTGCGCGTCGCCAGCCTTTACGGCTGGCCAGACGACGGCGCCTGCCTGAGCGCCGTCGGCTACCGCGACACCACCGAGAGCCCGCTCAACGCCACGTTGACCACCACCGGCAAGGCTACCTTCCCGTACCTGCGTGCCGGCAGCGCCAGCACCACCCCGCTGCCAATCAACGGCGCCTGGACCTATTTCGCCAATGCCGCCGCACCGCTACCAAGCGGCACCACCGTGACGCCGCTGTTGCGTGCCAAGGCCAGCGACGGCCAGACGCACACACTGATCGCCACCTGCAAATTCAACAACACCGCGCCGCTAACAGGCGACAACGCCAACCGGGAAATCCTGATGGCGACTTTCGACAACAATCCCTACCTGATGCACACGGTAACGCTCTCCCACGGCCTGCTTAACTGGCTGACCAAAGGCATCATGCTCGGTCAGCGCCGCGTTTACATTGACCCCCAGGTCGACGACCTCGGACTGCCCAACGACCGCTTCCCATACGACTCAACCCGCGGCACCTGGCATGATGCCAGCACGACGCCGTGGACCGAACTGGGTGAATGCCCGCTTGGCGGCACGGGTGCCACGACCGGCATCACGCCCTGCACCTACCGCACCACCGGCAGCGATCTCGACAAGGTCGTGGCCTGGCAGAACAAAGTGCGCACCAACACCCTCAACGCCAGCGCCTTTCGCCTCTCCATGGCCTACAACGGCGCCGGATTCTGGAAATCCTATGGCGGCAACGGCGAATACCCCGCCGACAAGGCGTCGACGCAGCAGACCAACGAGAACAAGCTGTACGACACGCTGACCCCGCGCGTCGTCGCCCTCAAGGACAATTTCAAGTGGATCAGTCACACCTACGACCATGCGGGCATGGACGAGATGGACTACAACCAGGCGCTGAACGGCGAAATGATCGCCAACCACAACGTCCGAAACAGCATGAACCTGCCCAACTATGACAAGGCGGCGATGGTCACGCCGGTCATTTCCGGTCTCTACAACGCCAATGTTCTCGCGGCACTGGAAACATTCGGCTTGCAGTATCTGGTCTCTGACACGTCGCGCCCGACCCCGCCAGTCGGCGCCGCCTGCGAGCCGGGCAACTGGCCGCTGCCGGCACACAACAGCGGCAAGGCCAACTGCGTCAATCCGGCCATCTACGAAGTGCCCCGCCACCCGACTGCGCTCTACTACAACGTGTCGACACCGGGCGAATGGGTTGCCGAATACAACCATTTCTACGGCCCGAACGGCATCCTCGGCAATCCCTGGGGCAAGGATTTGACCTATGCCGAAATTCTCGACAAATCCTCGGACGTCCTGGCCGCCAACCTGCTGACCTACGACGCCCGGCCGCTGATGTTCCACGGCGCCAACCTGCGCGCCTACGACGGCACGCACTCGCTGCTCGGCGACCTGATGGATGCCACGCTGGCCAAGTACAACAAGTACTACAAGAACCTGCCGATTCGCAGCCCGGGCCTCAAGGAAACCGGTGATCTGATGAAGCGTCGCCAGGTTTACAACGAGTCCGGGGTAACGGGTGTGTTGAAGCCAGGCACAGGCATTGTGCTGACAGCCACGCAGACCGATGGTGATGCCGTCGTTGTGCCGCTGACCGGCCTGACTTTCGGCTCAAGCACGGAAACCTATGGCGGGCAGGTCACGTCGTACATCACGTTGAACCCGGCCAATGGCTACCGCGTCAATGTGAACAGCGCCCCGGCCTGGTAAAAGCGGGCGCCGCCCGCATCTGACAAACCGTGGCTGGCCGAGCAAGCGCAAGCCAGTCACGGAAAGTCAGTGCAGATGCTGCTCGGCCACCGCGGCCAGATCAGCCGACAGCGTTGAAGTAGCGATGCTGCGCCGCAAGGCATCCTTGGCCTCGGGCAGGCGACCATCGGCCTCCAGCGCCAGGCCCAGCCCCAACCACCAGCGTCCCTCAGCGGGCGCAAGGCGAGCCGCCCGTTGGTAATGGTTCACCGCTTGACGATGCGCCCCAAGACGCGATTTCAGATGGCCCTGAAACCCGGCATAGTCGGCGCTGGCCTCGGCATAGGCCTGCGAACGGGCCAGCGTGCGGTCAGCCGCCGCCAAATCGTTGTGCTCCAGTTGCAGGCGAGCCAGCGACATGGCCCAACCGGTCTGCGCCGGCTGGAGATCGATGCCGTCATGGAGAACCTGCATCGCATCTTCCGTCTTGCGCACCTCGAGCAACTGACGCAGCAACATCTGCCGCGCCTGGACATAAACGGGGTCCAGTTTCAACGCGGCCTTGAATCCCTCAATCGCTTCAGCACTGCGGCCAGCCGTCATGGCATTTTCGGCCTTGCGATATTCGGCTTCGGCACGGTCACGCGGCGTGGCCAGCACTGCGCTTTTCTCGATTCTGACCGGGCCGGGTTGGATCACCGGCGCTGGCTTCGCGACTTCGGCGACAACGGGCGATGGCGGCGGAGGCGCAACCGGGTCGGGCACCGATAAAACTGGCGCAGCGGGCGTGGGCAGCGCCGCCAGACTTGGGGCCAGACGCAAATCACTGTCTGAAATTGGCTCGTTTTTCGGGTTGACCGCAGGAGACACCGCGGGGTCCGTGCTCGCAACAACCAGTGGCACCGGGGCCGGAACGGGAGCGCCGACAAGCGGCGTTTCAAGCGGTGCCGCGTCAATGCCAAGCAGCGGCAACAACAGCCCGTTGGCATGTAACGCAGCCGCCCCCGCCAACGGCAGGCCAATCAGCACCAAGAGCCGAAGGCGCCAGCCTTGCCCGGACGGCGTTGCCGGCAGCGAACGAATTTCGCGTTGCAAGCTCTGCCGGGACGGATCATCGGGACGCTTGGCCTCGATATTGCGCAGCATGTCGTTGATCAGGCTCATTTCACCACCATCCGGCCGAAGCCGCACCTTCAGTATCAGCCGCCGCCCGGCGAACATTGGCGGGACGCACCGCGTGCTTGCCTTCGCCATAAACCGCCAGCAACGATTTATGGGCCAGGATGTTCAACAATCGCGGCGTGCCGCGGCTGGCGCGATGCAGACAGCGCACGGCCCGCGGCCCGAATACGACGTCGCCCCGGTAGCCGGCTACGCGCAGGCGATGCGCCAGATAATTGGCAATTTCTTCGCGCGCCAGCCCGGCCAGGCGGTAGTGAAAAGCGATCCTTTGCAGCAGCTGACGGACGGACGGTTCGGCCAGTTTGCGGTCGAGTTCCGGTTGGCCGAACAACACGATCTGCAGCAGTTTGCGTTTTTCAGTTTCCAGATTGGAGAGCAAACGCAGCGACTCCAGCGTTTCCAATGGCATGGCCTGCGCCTCGTCGATGCAGACAACGACCTGACGATCTGCCGCGGCATGGGCTAGCAAAGCCCGATTGACGCTCTGCAAAAGGTGGTAATCATCGCTGTCGACACTGACCTCCACGCCCAGTTCTTCGGCCAGCGCCAGCAACAAGGTACGCGGGGCGAGGTAAGGGTTGGGCAGATAGGCAGAAACACTGCCTTCAGGCAGCGCCTGCAGCAGGCGGCGGCAGAGCAATGTCTTGCCGGTACCCACTTCGCCGGTAATCTTGATGAAGCCTTCGCCGCTGTTGAGCGCGACCAGCAGCGTATTGAGCGCCTCCTGGTGGCTACGCGTGATGACCGTGTAGCTGGTATCCGGCGTGATGCCAAAGGGCAGTTCGGTCAGGCCGAAGTGGTCGAGATACAAGGCGGTTCGCTACCCGTCACTGCCATTCGAGGTGGCGTTGCTGGCGCGGGTCCAGCCCCTGCACACGGTCCTGGGCTTCAGCAGAAGCATTCCGCCATGAATTTTCGTCGCGAATGATCGTTGACCGCATCAGGATGACCAGCTCACGTTTTTTATTGGAAACACTCTTCTGGCCAAACAGGGCGCCCACCCCCGGCAGCCCACTGACACCCGGCAATCCGTAGCGGCTGGTGTTCTGCTCCTGGCTCATCAGACCGCCGATGGCAACGATGCTGCCGTCCTGGACGCGAACGATGCTGTCAGTTTCGTTGATGCTGCTCGATGCCAACGGCAGCGTAAAGGTACCGAGGTCGCCTAGATTCACATTCTTGGTCTTTTCCTCGACAACGCTGACCGAAGGATGCACGTGCAGGATGATGTTGCCCTCGTCGTCGATCTGCGGCGTGACATCAAGTGCAATGCCCGAGAAGAAGGGCTGCAGCGTGATGTTCGGCGTGACAACGTTGCCGCTGGCGCTGGTGGTCGTGTTGGTGCTGATACCGGTCACGAAAAAGTCGTCCGTGCCGACCTTGAGCACGGCTTTCTGGTTGTTCGTCGTCGCGATGCGCGGGCTGGACAGCACCTGCACATCACCCTGCCCTTCGAGGAAGGAAAGCAGGGCCGCAAAATTCTGCGACTGGAAGGCCAGCCCAAAGAAGCCACGCCCGGCTGTCGTCGTGGCGATGGCACCATTTGTTCCCGGGTTCGCCGCAACCAGCGAACCTGTCGCGATACCGCTGGCTTGACCGCCAAGCGTTGCTGCGCCGCTCAAGGTCGCGCCCGGTGCCATGGCACCAAGCGCAAAGCCGCCACCGAGCAAACCACCGAATTTGCTCCAGTTGATGCCCGTCTGGTAAGAATCGTTCAGCGAAACCTCAATGATCTTGGCTTCCAACATCACCTGGCGCTCAACCACCAGCTGTGTCGCCTTCAAATATTCATCCACCGACCGCAACTCGACGGGCGACGCCTTGACCAGCACGACACCGGAGCCGGCATTGACGATGACATTTCGCCCCTCCTGATTGCCCACAATGGAATTCAAGGCCAAGCCGAGATCTTTCCAGAAATCGTAATCAGAGGTCGTCTGCACGCGCGCACTGTCATTTGCCCTCTGCGGCTGTGTGCTGTTCGTTCCACCCGAAGTGCCCGGCTGGCCGGCATTCGAACTACCGGTGCCTGGAGCCGAAGCGGTCGGCGAACTGCCGGTCACGCGCATTTCACTCATGCCCTGCCGACGATTCGCCAGATAGTTGATCTTGAAAATTCGCGTCTGAATGGAATTCGGCTGCACGTAAATCCGGTTGCCCTGCATCCGGTACTCGTAACCGTAAACCTCACGCAAGGTATCCAGCGCCTCGCGCACGGTGGTGTTTTTCAAATTCAGGCTAACCGTACCCGCCAGTTCCGGCGAGAAAAGCATGCTGTAAGGCGTGCCGGAGACCAGCGCATTCAGCACCTGGCTGACGGGTGCGTTATTCACCGCCAGATTGAAACGAGGTTCAAGCTTGGCGGCGACCGGCTGATCAAACTGCAACGGTGGCACCATGGCCTGTCCCAGCACATCGCCCGCGGGCCGGTTTGCCTTGCTGGCAGCGGCGTCGCCAAGCGCCTTGTCGGCACGGTCGAAGGCATCGCCCCGGCGCGTATGCTGATTGCTGCATGCGGTCAACACCAGCGCCGACAAGGCGACCATCCATATTTTGCTCATGGCAGACCCTTTACTTGTCCGGCTTTCCCCGTTTTTCGAGGTGCGGACGTATCAATCATTTGTTTTTCAACATTTGGAGTCAGGTAAAGATGCGTCACTCCGTCGGCCCCCTGCAAAACTGCTTCGCGTTCGTTCAGACGCACCAGCTTCGCCCCGCCAACGCGGCCGCCCAGCGAAACCGTTTTACCGCCAATCACGGCTACCGGCTGCCCTCCCTGGCGCATCAGCACAGACTGCAAGCGCAAGCCACCAGTGGTTGCAGCGCCTGCTTGAGACTCAGCCCCCTGAGCCGGCACCAGCCAGGCAGCCGGCGGGCGTGTCGGATCTGCCGTCTGGGCGAGAGCCGGGGCAGCAAATGCAACAAAGGCAAGCACGATCAGCCTCATAAGGTCAGCCATGTCTTGTCCGGACTCAAGGTATAAACGGTCAGGGTCATTTCCGAGCGAGGGTACTCAATGACGCGATAGTTGAGCTGGCCCCACAGCAAGCGCTGGGGCAGCCTTTCCAGCTGGGTCAGATAGGCCTGCAACTGGCCAAAATTTCCTTCCAGACGAACTTCAACGCCATGCCGATAGAGATCAAAGGCACGCTCCATCGGCTTGCCTTCAGCGTCCTTGGTTGCCTCGGCATGACTCGAAACGCTCTGCGGCGGCAGCGTCTTCAGGCTAACCAGGCGCAGGCCGCCATGCCGTGCGAGCAGGCGATCCAGCAGACCGTTCATATCTTCAGGCCGAACCAGTGCAGTGCCAAATTGCCGTATTTGCTCGTCCAGCTTGTCACGCTCGGCACTCAAGGCCGCCAGCTCGGATTTCCGCCCGGCATCCGGGTCGATCTGCAGCTGTTGTTGAAGCGCTGAAACCTGGGTCTGCAGGCTTTCCAGCGCTGCGCTCTCGGTCGCAATCGTGTTTTGCATCCCCTTGGCCTGCGTCTGCTGCGGTTCAAGCAACAAAGCATTGCCAATCAAAAATGGACCAAGAACCAGACCCAATGCCACCAGAATGCGTTCACGCCGGGAAAGAGCCGCGTAGCGGCTGGAAAGCTGCTTCCAGGACAGGGCGCTCATCGTGCCTTCTCCAGCCCGGCAGGCAATTCGGTGCGCAGCACAAATTCGGTATAGCGTGCCGGCGCGCGCGCTCTGGCCACCTCGGCAGAATCCGTGCGCTTCTCTTCACTCGGCTCAACCGTCGTCATGTCAAGGGCGGCAAAGCGGCGACCGGCAAATGCCGGCTCATTGTTCAAGCGATTGATATACGTCGGCAGCAAGGCTGGATCGGTCAAGCGACCACGCATTTCGATATTTTTTTCGGCAAAGCCAAAGCCCTGCAACCAGACGCCATCAACAATCTGGCGGGAAAATCCCAACAGCAAGCCGGAATATGCATTGCCCCGGGCCACATCGCCCTGCGCAATCAGACTGAGCACTTCCTGCCGTTGCGTGACAGCCTGGCGGGCTGTTGAAATCTGGCGATCCAGCGTCGCGTCTCCCTGGCGAGCGCCCAGCGCCTGACCAAGCGATTGAATTTGTTGCTGGGCAGCCAACACCTGATTCCGGATTTCTGTCTCATTGGCCCGGAGCTTGCCCGACTGCATGGTGCCGAACACTGCCAGCCCCCCCAGCAGCAATAGCCCAGCCAATGCCGCACCAACAACGACCGGCAAGGCCAGCCAGTCGAAACGCGGCCGCAAGGCCGGTAGCAACAGGTTGATTTGCTGGCTCATGCGTCTATCCTCAACGCGGCGCCGATTGCGAGGAGGCTTTGGGCCTGCCGCTCGGCTGAGCGCAATTCAGGCAGGGCGGCAAATTCGAGAACGGCGCCCAAATCAGCAGCCTGAACCGGCAAGTAGAGATTTTGTCCGAGCGCGGCGGTCGTTCCGGCACAATCAAACTCAGACGCAACCAGCAAACGCGACACGGAAATGAAACCGTATTGCCGGTCAAAGTTATCAAGCGTGCGCTGCAACTCCAGCGCCAGGCGCTCCAGCATTTGCCCACGCCGTTCATCGTCAGCCTGCGCCAAAGCATCCGAAGCGATTTCTATGCGGCGCGACAAATAGAGTTCGCCACGATAGGTAATGGTCAGCAGCCCATCCCCCTGGGTCAAAGCGAGAAAGGCAAGGCCGCGATTCGCTTCCTCGAAAAGCACTGCGACATTGCGCACCGCCATTTCTGGAATATCAATGACTTCCAGCGGCACCTTCTTTTCGTGAAAGAGCGCCATACGCTCGCCGATCACGGTGGCCGGCGCCACGACGGCAAAAACACTGGCCTGACGTCCCCCTTCCGTGGGAATGTCGACCACGTCAATCGCCGCCCCATCTACCGAAAAATCAACGACATCTTTCAGGCGCCAGCGCAAAGCCTGGACGCGCTCTTCGGGCGGCACGGAAGGCGCCTCCAGTTGAACCAGCCGGTATTCGTTCTCATCAAGCAGCGCCGCACAGCGATAGCGCCTCAGCCCACGGCTCTGGCCGAGGCGGAACAGGGCATCGGCTTCATTTTTTTCGACGCGAAACGATTCGCAAAGGCGAATCTCAGGGCGCTTACCAGGCATGCGAATGACATGGGCAAGGTCGATGCGATCGCCGTGCCGGACAACCGACATCCACCCCGCCTCAAATTTCACCCCAAAATTCGGCCACATCGTCCCTACACCTTAAGCGTTTTCAGAAGGATAGCCAGCAACGCATTATTTTTCAATGGTTTTTTCAATTTCAATAGTTTTCCCGGAAATAGATTACCGGGGAGCGTGGACCGCAGGAACCGAAGCAGGCGCGGGCGCCAGGAGCCGACAAAGTCAGCCAGGTATTTGCGCCACGCAGGATTGTGCCGGATACATCGACCAGTCCGGCATTGCCAGCTCCAGGTGCGGACAGATTCAGCTTTGGCAACCCGGCAGCCATCGGCGAAACCAATGTGGCCGTTGTTCTTGTCTTAAGCGTATTGGTCAGGCCGCCATTTGCATTGCTTGGAACCACCAAGGCGGTACAGCTATCCGCAGCATTCGTCGTCCACCCGTTTGAACTCCAATACTGCGTCTTTGCCGGCACTGCAAGCGGCAACAGTTCGCTGCCATAAGCATTGCTCAACCACAGGCGCCCACTGCGTTCCGTTGTCGTACCTTCCACTGTCGTTGCCGGCGCTGTCTGCAGCGAGGTCACATTGTCGGCATCGGTAGCCCGAACTCTGATCACCGTTGGTGTCGTGCTAGCCGAAACAAAGGCATAGGCAGGCGCAGTCGATGTTGCAATGCCCTGCAAAAACAGTGACGCAGCGATGTTGTTTGTCGTCGCCACGAATGCACCCGGGCCGGGGTTGTTGGCCGTATCGGCAGAATCACGCGCAATCAGGGTTGTTGCCTTCGAAAAGACCGTTCCCGACCCATGGTAATTTTTCGTCGTTCCACCACTTGCATTCCGGGCGGTCACGGTGACGCTAAACGGTTGCCCAGAATAGGTAAATGCGCCTGTGGCGCAGGCTTGGGCAACTGCGGTATCAAAGTGATCCGGCACAAAACGACCGAAATAATTGCTGGCTGCCGTATTGCCAAATTTGCAGCCCACCTTGCCGGCGCTGTCTGCGGTATTGGAAAAATCATTGGGTGACGTATTGATGCAAACCGTGTCCGAGCCGTCCTGATACGCACTAGTGAAACTCGCATCAAACACCCCTTGCGGCTTGAAGCGAAAATAGCCGACCTCTCCATAGGTGAACGCCGCACCACTGGCACCGTTGCCTGTGGCTGCGCTGGCAGCCGTCGAAAATGAGCCAGCCAAGCTGCCCACCTGCACCGGCATGCCGATCCACTCGATCAGCGTCGGCGCCACCCCCGGCGTACCGGCATAACCTGGCGTACCCGTATTGGCCTCCAGCGAAAAGGCTGCGCCGGCTTTGACCACCGGACTGGCCGAGGTACTGGTGCCGGTCGAATCTGCGTTTGCATTGGCTGAAGTGATTGCGCTGAACGCAGCCGGACGGATGGCAAAGCGATCGTTCGAGCAAAGCGCGCCATTGCTCTGGTTAAAGCGCACCCAGACATTTTGGTAGGCACTCGTATTTTGGCCTGCCGGCACGGTAAAACTGGTGGCCGATGCAGGGCGCCCGGCTGTGAACGTAACGGTCTGGGCGGTGACACCGCTGACCGTTGCAGGCGCGGTTGTCGGACAGCGATTGACCCCTACCGCCGTGGCACTGCTACTCACCAGATCAACACTGACAGGATTCCCCACGCCGCTATTGAAGGTGCTATCAACAGTCTTGGGCGCCCCCTTGAGTGCGACCAGGTCAAAACTCATCGCCTGGCCTGCCACCTTGGTGTACAGACGGTTGCCGGTAGCACCACAACGTGCCGGGGCGCCGCTCAGGTTGCTGCAGGCATCGAGATCGGCGGCAAAACAGCCGACATTGGGCAAGGTCATGGTGCAGGTAGCGCTACTGCCATTCCAGCACTTCACGCCATTGAGTGGAATCGAACTCAGGCCGCTCGCCCCAAGGGTGATGCTGCCACCGGGAGCCGCGGGCTGCCCGACCAAGGTGGTAGATGGCGAACCAGACGTAATGGTAAAGCCAGCCGAAGGTGTCCAGGTCATTCCGCTGCCGCTTGCCGTCAAGGTGCCCGTCAGATTGGCATTCAGCTCACTTCCCGCCGGACACGGAACGGTGCTGGAGAGGCAGCCCTTGACGCTTACATTCATGGGACAAAGGTTGCTCCCAGCGGTGTACTGGATTTCGAGATGATCAAAGGGCGGCACTGCCGGCGAACCAATGACCAGATCATAGGAAAAGGAATAGGTACCTGCCGCGGTAAAGTCGTACTCAATAGCCACCCCCGTGTCCTGATAGGTCGTACTGACCGTGCTTGGCAAACCGCTTGGACTGAGGAGTGCACAGGCGCTGTACGGGCTGGTTAGATCCCAGAAAGTTGAATACTCGTTCGTGCAATATCGAGAAAACGTCAGCCCGCTGCGCTCCCGGAAAGATTCGACAATCGAGACGCCAGTCGGAATGCTAGTGCTGGACGGGCAGGAGGTTCCGGAAGCCGGTGGGTAGGTACCAACCACACGCTTCCCCGCCGTATCGATGTACGTGACCCCACAGCCGTTGTCGCTTCCACCCAGAAAGGTATCGACGGCGTGATAGTAACGAACCGGGTTGGCGGCGCTGACTGCATAGCCCGAGGGAATGACCAGCGTCACGACCATGGTCACGAAATCGTAAGGTCGTGTGTAACGATATTCGACGCTGATCTGCGGACCATTGGCAATACCGTAAAGTGCCGATGCTACCTGCACGGTACCGTTGGTAATCGGGTTGGCAGGTGTCGGCCCGGTGATCGTACGCGTGCTGTAATTGTTGGCAAGAATGAAATCCGGATTCCCAACCACATGCGATGGTCCATAAAGCCTTCCATCGGCCTGCAGAAAAATACCATTGTCAAGGCGACTACTGTTCGAAACTGGCGTCTCGATCGAATCAAACAACTGACCAGTACTGGTACCAGAGGCATTGCGGCGGATCACCTGCATTTTCGACGTATCTTCTACGTAGACTTGGAGGCCATCGGTCGTACTGGTTCCGCCCGTCGAATTCAGCTGAACGACCACGGCATTGGCGACCCCGGCAGACAATGCTGCGATACACGCGCAATACCGCAGAAAACGTGTCATTCGCTTCGTGCTCATTCTCAACCCTCTTTTCGGCGCCCAATAAAATCAACAGCCATAAGGCGCGCTCGTAATCGTGGCATCCCGGCACTTCTCCAACGTCACTTCAACCCGGCGTTCGATCCCTGGCGCCTTGACACCAGTGGCTGTTGCAAGCGAAGCGATGCGGTAAACGCGAATCTGCCGCGCCCCTTCGGTGTAATCGTTGCTCGTGCAAGCAACAAGCAAGGTATGGCCCGGGATGGTCGGCGCGCCATTGACACAAGCCGGCAAACCGGCGTTCTGGGCATTCGGATCGAGCTGGAACATCCCCCATTCCGCCCCCGTCCGCGCTGCCTGATAGGCCCGTGCGCCGCCGATGTCGGCCGCCTGATTCACATGGGCTGTTGAAACAATATTGGCAATCGCGGCTGCCAGCACGGCCATCAACAGCAACAGGAAAATGCCGGTAATGATTGAAACGCCGCGCTGCTGCCCGGGAGGGGCTATCCCGAAATTCCGCACCCGCAAAGTACGTCCTGCGCCGCAAAGAAGGCACCCGGAGGGAACTGGCCGCGGTCGACCGGAAAAAACGGGCAAATTTGAAATCATGGCGTGTTCAGTACAGCGACCTGATGGAGCAATTCAACTGTCTCGCCATTTTTGCTCAGTGACAGACGCAGGACGACGAGCCCATTTCGCTGCAAAACTGCTGGGGTGTAGGAAAAAGTGCAATTGGTGACGTTCTCTGCCAGCACGGAAACACTGCCACCCAACGCAGCGAAACTGATCGGCTGTGCAGGCTGGAATCCATATCCCGAGCGCCGCAACAAGCGGTTGCCCGAACATTCGTAAGTCACCGGTGTGCCGACAATCTGAAAGCGATTACTCGGAGAGGCCAGCGGAAACTGGGTTCCGCCCGGCGCAAAGGTGACCGTACTCAGGCCCGCACCGGCCGTCACTGCCCGACGACTGGAGGCTGCCTCATAGACATCGGAACCCGGCTGCCCCAGGTTGAAGATGACCAGTTGATCGCCGGCCACTACCGTCACGGCGGGGCCAAGCACATCGAAGCTGCTGTCGGCGCTGCTGCCAAAATCCAGCACGTTCCCCGTACCGGTCGAGCTGAGTTCTGCGCGGTAGCGGCCTGCATCGTGTATCGGCACAAACTCTAGCAAGCTGGCGGATGCATTTCGCACGCTGTTGGGCAAGGCCGATTGCAGGTCGCGCGCAATCCGCCGCAAGGCCGTATCGGCAGCATCGGACAACTCGGCACGGTTGCTGACATCGATGTAGGCGTTCACCTGATTGCGCCCGAACATGGCCATCATGGAAACGACAATGCCCGTGATCACAATCGAAATGATCATTTCGATCAGCGTGAACCCGCGGCCATGGCGGCTACAGGATGTGCCACGGCCATAGAGACAACGGTTGACCCCACGACCATAGAGACAACGGCTGGCCCTAGGGTCAACCGGGAAAATCGGGGAAAAATCAGTAGCGCGGCGCATAGCGGAATCGATAGCCCGTCAGGGCAAATGAATCACGACCGGCGCAAGCCGCCGACGGTGCAACGGACCGACAGACCGTCACGGTAATAGCCACGGCTGCATCGCTGGCCAAAGTAAAACTCGCCCCCACCTCGACGATCGCCACCTCGGCACGATAGCCGGCAATGAGACTGGTGCCGTTGGGATCGGCAATACTCTCCGTCACAAAGCCGCCATAGTCCCGGACATTGTCGAAAAATTGGCCCGTGCTCCCATTCCTGGTCTCGGTATTCGGCGTCGGGCCGCTGCTGTTTTGCGGATTGCTGGCGCAACCGGCATACGACAAGGCCGTCGCGGCATTGGCATCTTCAGGATCGCACCAGGTAAACGGCTGATGCTCAATTTCATTGAGCAGCGATTCAGCAATCGCCACGAACTGCTTGGTGACCATCGGATCGGCGCTGGATCGGATCGACGGATTCATCACTGAAACCAGTCCGATCACGCCAACACTGACAATGACGATGAACATGATCTGTTCAATCAGCGTAATGCCACTTTGCCGGAGCGGACTAATGGACATAACCGGTTTCCGCTTCGAGCGTGATGGCCAGCGCGGCAGGCAGGCCGGAAACATTGATCGTCGTGCCACTGCCCGGCCGTCCGGCAGCATCGAAAATGATGCTGGCTGGCAAGGTAGCAAAGCTGGTGCCGCCCGTCGCCGTCACCACCAGCGCATTTGAGTTCGGCCCGATCAAGGTACTGCCAGCCGTGCAATCCGCAGCGCCATTGACGTTTGAGATGCGAAACGACACCTGCGCCGGCGGCGTCGAAAAACTGGCACAAACCGTGCGTCGACTAGCAATGGCGGATTTTTGTGCATAGCGCAATCCAGCCACTACCTGATCGCGAAAACCGCGCTCGTCGAAACCGGAACTACCGTTCCATTTCGGGATGATGACGACGGCCAGAATACCGATCAACAGCATCGTGACGACAAGCTCGATCAGGGTAAAACCGCTGATCTTGACGCCATAAGGCAAAAACCCGCCTCGTGGCGGGTTTTTTCGGAATGGGCCAAGCTTATTGGGCACAAATAACAGTGGCCGATGCCGCGGTTCCCTTGGTCGGGGTCACGGTACAGGTTGCAGCAGAGCCATCATTCAAGACAACGGAACAGTCCATCACGCCGCTCTGGGCAAACGTGTAGCCAGTGGCTGGCAACGGCGTCTGCATGATCTTGTTCAGTTCAGTCAAGGTGCAAGGCGTTGCCGAAGTATATGCAACGCCCTTGGCGGAATTTGCCTTCCTTGCAGCGTAGTTTATCGAGGCAGCCGAGGAAATCCCACCGGCGACCCCGGCGGCGGCAGCGGTACTTGCTTCAGAGGTCAAATCAACAAACTTTGGCAAAGCCGTCGCCGCCAGAATGCCGAGAATGACAATGACAACGACCAGTTCGATCAGCGTAAAACCCTTTTGCATAGCCTTCATAGCAAACTCCTAAAAATTAAAAAATCAACATCCATCTGTGGACAATCCGCTGATCGTTGCTGCCTGATTGGCAACCGGCGGTTGGGTATAAGTAAAGAAACAAGTAGCTGGCGTTGTTGCACCAATCACACCAAACCTGGCCACGCCGCCGGCGACCGTGTAGGTATAACCTTCAGCCTGCAAATCGGCGGCCGAGGGGTTGAAAATACCGGTGAGGCCGGCCATCGATAGAATGCCGGCCGTTCCGACTGCGGTGACTGCGGGGTAGGCAAAAACCATATTAACCAGCCCGCTCTCGGTACAAACCGTTCCAAGTGCCCCGGTTACGTTATCCGCCGTGCCGCCGCCGGCACAGGCAGCCGTATCGGCAATGCCGGCCCGCGAAAATGCCGTGGCATGAACCAGCGCCGAAGCCGCAGAAACGCTGCCACGCGCTGCCTGCAATTTCGCGATACGTGCGTCACGCTGCAGATTGACAAAGCGGGGCAAGGCCACGGCGGCCAGGATCCCGAGAATGATGATAACAACGATCAGCTCGATCAAAGTAAAACCGAGCTGGCCGCGTCTGTCGAAAATGGATTTTTTGTTCATATCTTCAATATCGGCTGAGAATTTTAATACTTTAGACATATCAACCCTCCTTCTCAAGTTTTATTTTTGCTGATCTTCAAGTCGCAACAGGCCAACCCCTGCAACGACTGCTCGTTGGCTATCAACATTGACGTCTCTACTCAGGCGGAATCTCGCGCGATGCCCATCGCGAAACACGTAAACCAAGGTTCTGGTCTGGCGGTCGAAATACCAGACAGTCTTTTGTTCGGGCGCCCGATTCAGTTCGCCCACATAGCTTGCCGGCCGATTCGCCACCCAATCGATCGGGTTTTCGCTCTTCGGCAGCACCCCGCCAAAGGCTTCGCGATGCGCCACAACCTCGATCAAGCCCATCCGTATCGCCGCGACATCACCCTGAAACGCAGCTTCTTCCAGTTGACCGCGGATCCCATCCAGCGCCCGTAGCAGCACCAGACCGAGAACACTGATCAGGACGACAGCAACTGCAAATTCGAAATAGCGCCGCATGGCCGCGTTATCGCTTGACGGCGACTTTGCCCAAATCCCACATCGGCAGGAATATTCCCAGCGCCAACACCAGGACGAGTGCGCCGAGGCAAATGATCAGAATTGGCTCGATCTGCTGGCCCAGCGTCTTCAGCTCGTATTCGACTTCGCGCTGATACATTTGACCGACTTCTTCCAGCATGTCATCCAGCGCCCCCGATTCCTCACCGACTGAAATCATCTGCAGCACGACCGGCGAGAAAAACCCGGAAGCAATGGCGGAGCGCACCACGCTTTCGCCGCGCTCCACCGTATCGCGCATCCCCTCGATCTTGGCGGCGATGTAGCTGTTGTCCACGGTTTGCGACGAGTTGGTCAGCGCCTGCATGACTGGCACGCCGCTACGCATGCCCAGCGCGAAGCTGCGCGCGAAACGGGCCATCGCGGCCTTGCGGACAATTTTTCCGGCAATCGGAAAGCGCAGCAAACTCGCCTCCCATTGCATGCGCCCGGCCGCGGTTCCCACCCAGGTACGAAATGCCAATACGGCAACGATGGCGCCAACCAGCATGGCTGGCCACCAGGCCACCATGAAATTGGAAAAGCCGAGCAGAATCCTCGTCATCAGCGGCAATTCGGCGCCAAAGCCCTGAAATACCTTGGCGAACGCCGGAATGACGAACAGATTGACCACCACGATGGCTGCCGCCATCGCCATCACCACAAACATCGGGTAGCGCAGGGCCGATTTGACCTGCTCGCGCATGAAACGCTCGAATTCAAGGTGATCGAACAGACGCAGGAATATCTCGTCGAGCAGTCCGGTTGCTTCGCCGACCCGAACCATGGAAATGTAGAAGGGGTTGAACACCTTGGGATGACGCGCCAGCGAAACCGACAATTCGCGCCCGGCCTCCAGGCTCTCGCGCACATCGCGAATCACTTCCTTCATGGCCGGATTGGTCGCCGACTCCTGCAGGCCGGTCAGAGCGCGCATGATCGGCACCCCTGCCTTGAGCAAGGTGTGAATCTGCCGCGAAAAAAGCAGGATATCGACGTGCTCGACCTTGGGTTTGAACAGCGTCAAGCCGACATCGCCAGACTTTGCCTTCGCCGCCGTCTCGGTGATTGAGATCGGCGTAATGCCACGTCCGAACAGGGCATCGGCCACGCCGCCCGACGATGCGCCTTCCAGCACGCCCTCGATCAGGTTGCCGCCACCATCCCGTCCCTTGTAGGCAAAATTGGCCACCCTGGCTTATTCCTCGAACTGGTTGCTGATGCGCATGGCTTCCGACACCGTCGTTCTGCCGGCCAGCACCAGACGAACCGCATCGCGGCGCAGGGTCTCGCCGGCCATCTGCTGGCGGGCAACGCGCATGAACTCACCCGGATCTTCATGATTGATGGCTTCGACCACCAAGTCGCTCATTTCCAGAAATTCGTAAACACCGGTCCGGCCTTGATAGCCGGTGTTGGCGCAATGGGCGCAACCACGGCCGTGATGAAAGGTGTGCCGGTCGATCTGGTCGCCCAGCTCGTAGCGCAGCCACTCGTGTTCGCTCGGCGTCAGCGCGTAGGGCTCGCGGCAATTGCTGCAAATGACGCGAACCAGCCGCTGGGCGATGACCATATGCACCGACAGCGCCACCATGTAGCGCGGCACGCCCATGTCGAGCAGGCGGATCGGCGTCGATACGGCATCGTTGGTGTGCAGGGTCGACAACACCAAGTGGCCGGTCATCGCGGCGCGCATGCCGATTTCAGCCGTTTCCTGGTCGCGCATTTCGCCGATCAGGACAATATCCGGATCCTGACGCAGCACGGTACGCAGCACGCGAGAGAAGGAGAGATCGATTTTTTCATGCACCTGCACCTGATTCAGGCCGGGCAAGCGGTATTCGACCGGATCCTCGACGGTAATGACCTTCTTTTCGGTGCTGTTCAGCTCGTTGAGCGCAGCATAGAGCGTCGTCGTCTTGCCGGAACCGGTCGGGCCGGTAACCAGCACCATGCCGCTCGGTCGTTTCAGCGCATGGCGAAGGCGCTCCAGGACACGCGGCGGCATGCCAACCTTGTCCATCCCCAGCAGGCCGGTATTCTGGCTGAGCAGACGCATCACCACCGATTCGCCGAACTGGGTCGGCAGTGTCGAGATCCGCACATCGACTGGATTGGCCCGCACTTTGATGTTGAAACGACCGTCCTGCGGCAGGCGCTTTTCGGAAATATCGAGGCCTGACATCAACTTGAGTCGGAGCGCAACCGCCGACGAAATCTTGGCGTCAGCCTCAGTCTGGATGTGCAGCAGGCCGTCAATACGGAAGCGGATGCGCAGCGATTTTTCCTGCGGCTCGAAATGGATGTCGGAAGCGCGCAGACGCATTGCCTCCTCGAACACCGTCTGCAGCAGCTTGACGACCGGGGCATCTTCGGCGCCCGGATTGAGGCCGAGCAGGTCGCCGAATTCGACCGGCACATCGCCCAGCTCGGCGGTCAGTTCCTTGGCCAGACCGGTGATCTGCTCGCCGCGGTGATAAACACGGTCGACCATGGCCAGCAACTGGCTTTCGGTGACGACGGCGAGGTCGATTTCGCGGCGAACCAGTCGGGTGATTTCGTCGTAAGCCTGCAAATCGGTCGGGTCGGCCATGCCAATCTGCAGGCGACCACCCGGCAATTGCTCAAGTACCAGCGCACGAAAACGACGCGCCGGCGACTCGGGCAGCAACTTGATCAGTTCCGGCTTGGGGGTGAAACTATGGAGGTCGACAAAGGGAATCCGCAACTGCCGGGCCAGTGCCTGCGAGATACCTTCCTCGGTGACGTAGCCGCTCTCGACAAACACCCGCCCAAGCTTGCGCCCGGTGCGTTTTTGCTCGTCGAGCGCCATTTTCAGTTGCTCTTCGGTCAGCAGGCCTTGCTGAATCAGCAGGTCGCCGAGGCGGACTTTTTGCGGGGGGGGCATCCCGACCTCCAAAACACCTTAAGAAAATACGTTAACAATATGAAGTAACGGATTAAGTTTCCACAGTAGACGTTTTTTGATGCCCCGACAAGCCGCCACCGGGCGACCTGTCAGTAAACTGCCGAAAATCAGCGGTGCCGGCTCCCCGTGCGGTGTTGCTGCGGTCCACCCGGATTTTGGCCGGATTTTGGCGTTTGCGGACGCCCCTGCTGCGGCTTGCGCGGACCACGCGGCGGCTGAACCGGACGTGGCGCGGCGTGAGCGGATTGCTCGAAACCAGGAATGACGACCCGTTCCAGCGTGCGTTTGATCAGTTTTTCGATGTCTTTCAGCTCGCCACGTTCTTCGTGGCAAACCAGCGAAATCGCCTCGCCTTCCATGCCAGCCCGGCCGGTACGGCCGATGCGGTGCACGTAGTCCTCGGCGATATTCGGCAGTTCGTAGTTGATCACGTAGGGCAGCGCATCAATGTCGATACCACGCGCGGCGATATCGGTGGCGACCAGCGCAACGAGCTTGCCTTCCTTGAAATCGGTCAGGGCGCGCGTCCGGGCCCCCTGTGATTTGTCGCCGTGGATGGCGGCCGACTTGATGCCAGCCTTGTCCAGCGTTTTGGACAACGCATCGGCACCGTGCTTGGTCCGTGCAAAAACCAGCACCTGATGCCAGCCCCGTGTTTGAAACAGGTGGCAAAGGAGTTCTTTTTTCTTCTCGCGATCCGTTTCGATGATCCGCTGGGTCACCGTCTCGGCGGCGGTATTGCGCGCGGCAACATCGACCGAAGCGGGGTTATTGAGCAGGCCGGCGGCCAGCTCACGGATATCCGGCGAGAAAGTGGCCGAGAACATCAGGTTCTGGCGCTGCTTAGGCAGCAGGGCGATGACTTTGCGAATGTCGCGGATGAAACCCATGTCGAGCATGCGGTCCGCTTCGTCGAGAACGAAAATCTCGATTTTCGACAGGTCGACCGTGCGTTGCTGGACGTGATCGAGCAGACGGCCCGGGGTGGCGACCAGGACATCGACGCCACGGCGCAGGTTGGCGATCTGCGGGTTGATGCCGACCCCGCCAAAAACAGCCAGCGACGTGACCGGCAGGTGCTTGCCGTAGGTGCGCACGCTTTCCTCGACCTGGATGGCCAGTTCGCGGGTCGGCGTCAGAACCAGCACGCGCGGCGTCCTGGATACACGCGCCAGGCGCTCGCCGCTGAACAAGCGGTGCAGGATGGGCAGCGTGAAGCCGGCCGTCTTGCCGGTGCCGGTCTGCGCCGTGGCCATCAGGTCGCGGCCAGTCATCACGGCCGGAATGGCCTGTTGCTGGATGGGGGTCGGTGTGTCGTAACCTTGGTCGGCAACGGCGCGCAAAAGTTCGGCCTTGAGGCCGAGATCGGAAAAATGCATGGGAATCCCTGGGTAAAGCCTGACCGGAAAGGTCAGGGAGCGACAGCGAGGGTCAGGAGGAACCGGATTTCAAATTCAGGCATTTTTTCCGGTTGACCGCAGCAAGCCCGGTTGACCGTAAAAAAGCCTGATCCAGCTTTGCGCCTCCTCGCGGTCGGCGCGTAAATATTCAGACGTTCAGATCAGGCTCAAACCCCGTTCGAGGTCGGCCTGCAGATCCTCCACCGCTTCGAGGCCGACCGCGATGCGCAGCAGCCCTTCGTTGATGCCGGCCGCCGCCCGGGCTTCCGGGGAAATGCGGCCATGGGTGGTGGAGGCAGGATGGGTGATGGTGGTCTTGGTGTCGCCGAGATTGGCCGTGATGGACAGCAGGCGACAATGGTCGACGACCGTCCAGGCTTGTTCTCGGGCGCCCTTGACCTCGAAGGCGACGATGGCGCCACCCGATTTTTGCTGGGCCTTGGCCAGTTCGTGTTGCGGATGCGACGGCAGGCCGGGATAGAACACGCGGCCGACTTTCGGATGGGCTTCCAGCCACTGCGCCAGCTGCAGTGCATTGGCCGACTGCGCCTCGACACGCAGCTTCAGGGTCTCCAGACCCTTGAGCAGCACCCAGGCATTGAAGGCAGACAGCGTCGGGCCGGCCGTGCGCAGGTATTTGAAGACTTCCTCGGTCAGCTTCTTCGGCCCGCAGACCGCACCGCCCAGCACGCGGCCCTGGCCGTCGAGGAACTTGGTCGCCGAATGGATGACCAGGTCGGCCCCCATGTCGAGCGGGCGTTGCAGGACGGGCGTGCAGAAACAGTTGTCGACGGCGACCAGGATGCCCCTGGCGTGGGCGATGGCGGTCAACGCTGAAATGTCGGCAATTTCAGTCAGCGGGTTGGACGGCGTTTCGAGGAAAAACAGCTTGGTTTCCGGCCGAATCGCCGCTTCCCATGCCGCCGGATCGGTATGCGAAACGAAGGTCGTCGTGATACCGGTACGCGACAGGATGTTGTTGAACAACTGCACGGTAGCGCCGAACAGGCTGTTCGAGGCGACGATGTGATCGCCCTGCTTCAGATGTGCCAGCACGGCGGCCATGATCGCCGACATGCCGCTGGCCGTGGCAACGCAATCCTCGGCGCCTTCGAGCGCGGCAAGGCGCTCCTCGAACATGGTTACGGTCGGGTTCGTGAAGCGGGCGTAGACATTGCCCTCTTCCTCGCCGGAGAACCGTTTGGCCGCCTGTGCGGCGCTCGGAAAGACAAAGCTGGAGGTCAGGTAGAGCGCTTCGGAATGCTCGCCGAACTGGCTGCGCTCCTGCCCGGCGCGAACGGCCAGGGTTTCCAGACGGTAATTCGGCAACTCGGACATCACTCCTGCCCGCCGTTCGACAGGCCCAGCACCATCTGCTGCGAAGCCCGGCCATCGCCATCGTCGTCGTTCTTGGCCGGCTTGCCGCCGCGCTTGCCCTCGACAGCGTCGAGATAATAATCGTCGATGTCGCCGGTGATGTAGCAACCGTCGAAACAGGACGCATCGAACACGGTCAGGTCGGAACGCAGGTTGGTAATCGACTGCTTGAGCGCCTCGATGTCCTGATAAACCAGCGCGTCAGCCCCGATCTCAGCAGCAATTTCAACATCGGTGCGGCCCGTGGCGATCAGCTCGGCACGGGTCGGCATGTCGATGCCGTACACGTTCGGGAAGCGCACCGGTGGCGCGGCGGAGGCGAAATAGACCTTGACCGCACCGGCAGCCCGGGCCATTTCAACGATTTCGTGGCTGGTCGTGCCGCGCACGATGGAATCATCGACCAGCAAGACCCGCTTGCCCTTGAATTCCTGGCCGACGGTGTTGAGCTTCTGGCGCACCGACTTCTTGCGCATGGCCTGCCCCGGCATGATGAAGGTGCGGCCGACATAACGGTTCTTGACGAAGCCTTCGCGGAACGGAATGTTGAGCGCCTGCGCCAGCTGCATGGCCGACGGACGGCTGGAATCGGGGATGGGAATGACGACGTCTATTTCCTCGATCGGAATCTGCTTCTTGACCTTCTCGGCCAGCAGTTCGCCCATCGCGAGGCGCGCTTCATAGACCGACACGCCGTCGATCACCGTGTCCGGCCGGGCCAGATAGACGTATTCGAAAATGCACGGCGCGTACATCGGCTGCTGCGCGCACTGGCGGCTGTGCAACTGGTGATTGAAGTCGACGAAGATCGCCTCGCCCGGCTCGATGTCGCGCACGACCTTGAAGCCGAGCGTATCGAGTGCCACGGACTCGGAGGAAACCAGATATTCCATGCCCTCCGGCGTCTCGTTCTGGCCATAGACCAGCGGACGGATGCCATGCGGGTCGCGGAAAGCGAGCAGGCCGTAGCCGGCAATCAGGACGACCACGGCGTAGGCGCCACGGCAGCGGCGATGCACGCCACCGACCGCCTGGAAAATCGCATCGACGTCGAGTTCGTAGCCGTGCGAAGCCGATTGCAACTCATGCGCCAGCACGTTGAGCAGGACTTCGGAATCGGAATTGGTATTGATGTGCCGGCGGTCGAGGCGGAACATCTCGCCCTTCAACTGCTCGGCATTGGTCAGGTTGCCGTTGTGGCCGAGCACGATGCCGAACGGCGAATTAACGTAGAAAGGCTGCGCCTCGGCGAAGTTGTAGGCCGAACCGGCCGTCGGGTAGCGGACATGGCCGATGCCGCAATTGCCCGGCAGCGCGCGCATGTTGCGGGTGCGAAAAACGTCGCGCACCAGCCCCGGCCCCTTGTGCAGGTGGAAGGTATTGCCCTCGGCCGTGGCGATACCCGCTGCATCCTGGCCACGGTGCTGTAGCACCATCAGGCCGTCGTAGAGCAGCTGATTAACCGGCGTTGTCGCCATTACACCCAGAATCCCGCACATATTTTTTCCTGCCTAGCTAAATCGAATTCGTTTTGCCAAATCGTCCGGCAACCAAGGCTTGACTGCCGTAACGACGGTTTCCATCGGTGCCGCCAATGTGGCGTCTTTCCACCATGACTGCGTAGGCGCCGAGGTCATCCCCCCCAGACCGACCAAAACCATGCAGACCAGCACACCACGCACCAGCCCGAAGATCATGCCGAGAATGCGATCCGACACTGATAGCCCCAAGGCCTTGACCATGCTGCGCACCACCATGTTCAACAAGGCCATCGTGATCAATACACCGACAAATATCACGACACAGCCCGCCAACGTACTGAGTGCCGGGTCATTCAGACCGGCAAACACCGCGCGTCCGACTGGCGTCCCCCATTCCACGGCGGCAAAGATGGCCACGACCCAGGCCACCAAAGAAATCACCTCGCCAACCACGCCGCGCCACAACCCAAAGAGCAGCGACAGACCGACAATGCCGACAACAACGTAGTCAAAACCGGTCATGGCTTGGCTGACACAACTCCGGAAATACCGATGCGCTTCATCTTCTCGAGCGCCTTTTCGGCAGCCTCGCGACTAGCGAAAGGCCCGGCACGAACCCGCGTTTTTTTGCCCTGCGGGGTATCAAGAGGTTCGCTGAAGGTCTTGATGCCCTGCTCGGTCAGCTTTGACTTCAGCGTTTTGACGTTTGCCTCATTGGAGAACGCGCCGATCAGAACCAGATACTCTCCGCCCTTTGCAGCCGGCTTGGCCTCTGCTGCCTGCCCGGCCAGAATGGCGGCGGCGCGCTTGGCATCGTCTGCCTTGGGCTTATCAGCCGCCTTCTCTGCGATTTTTTCGGCAGGCTTGGCGAGGGGCTTTTCGGGCGCCTTTTCCGGAGATTTTTCGGGCTTCGCTGCAGGCTTGTCAGCCACTTTTTCGGCCGGCGGCTCAACTGCTTTGTTGTCCTTGATCGTCTCAAGGATGCGTGCCGTTGGTTTTACGGCCGGCTCAGCAACCGTCCTGGCTTCTGGCTCGACGAGCACTGGCTTTGCGACGGATTTCTCCGTTGGCGCCCCAGCAAATTTGGGTGCGAATGGCTTTTCATCTTGCCCCGGGATGCGGATTTCAACATCCTGCACAGTTTGGCGCGGCTCGTGATCCATCACCATGGGCAGCACGACGGCAACCACGGAAACAAAGAAAACAGCCCCGACCAAGCGGCGGCGGGCACGTTTTTTAAGGGGCAACTGAGCGTCGTTGTCGTCCATGACTAGGGCTTTTTGCGAAGCGCTTCGAGCGCACCGGCTACCGTGTAGAAGGAACCAAAGGCGAGGATTCTATCACTTTCAGCCGCCCTTCCCTTGGCCGCATGCATGGCTTCAGCCGGAGACGCGTGCTTCACGATCTCGCCACCCAAGCCGGAATCGCGAATGATGTCAGCCAGCGTTTCAGCCGGGGTGCCACGAAGTCCAGCCAGTGTCGCCACATGCCAATGATCGACCTTGCCTTTCAACGGCGCCAGGGCGCCGACGATATCCTTGTCGTTCAACATGCCGACTACGGCATAGGTCTGGTCGAAAAAACCCATGCTCGACAGGTTGTCGGCAAGCACCCGAATCGCCTGCGGATTGTGACCAACATCGAGCACGATAGCCGGTTTGCCGGGCACCACCTGAAAACGACCGGACAGTTCGGTTTCGATCAGGCCGGGACGGATTGCCTGCATGGTCACTGGCAATTTGTTACCCAGCGCGTCGAGCGCAGCGAGCGCAACGGCTGCGTTGTAAAGCTGCGTCGGGCCGCGCAGGCCGGGATAGGCCAGCGCCCGCTTGATCAATTGCTCGCCTGAGCGGCACCACCAGCGCCATTGCAGGCGATTTTCATTGGTTTCAGCACTCGGCCGCTCGAAGCCGAAATCTCGGCCAATCAGGCGCAGATCGGCACCGATGGCGGCGGCGTGGTCAAGAAGTTTTTGTGGCGGCTGAGGATCGGCGCACAGGACGGGTTTGCCTGCGCGGAAAATTCCCGCTTTCTCAAAGCCGATACTTTCGCGATCCGGCCCCAGCCAATCCGTGTGGTCGAGCGCAACGGTGGTGACAATGGAAACATCCGGTTCGTAGGCGTTGACCGCATCAAGCCGTCCACCAAGGCCAACTTCGAGGATCGCTGCCTCGACACCCTCGGCAGCAAAGACTTCCCAGGCTGCCAACGTGCCAAATTCGAAATAGGTCAACGCGATGTCGCCAGCTCGCTGCCGGGCTGATTCAACGCGAGCAAACGCAGCGCATAGAAGGCCGTCTTCAACCGACCGTCCGTTCAGGCGTATCCGCTCGTTATAAGCCAGCAGGTGCGGGGATGTGTAGCAGCCGACCTTGTAGCCGGCCCGGTCGATGATGTTTTCCAGATAGGCGCAGGTCGAGCCTTTGCCATTGGTTCCACCGACGATGATGACCGGACAATGTTGCGTCTGGCCGAGCACATCTTTGACCAGGCGGATTCGATCGAGGCCTAACTCAATCCCGGCTTGCCCTTTGGGGTGCAAGCCTTCGAGGTGGGCCAGCCAGCCTTCAAGCGTCTTCAAGCGGATGCCGGCAATTTTTGCAGAAGGGCAAGGGTACGCGCGACTTGATCGCGCAGTTCGCGACGATCGACGATCATGTCGATCGCCCCCTTTTCCAGGATGAATTCGGAGCGCTGGAAGCCTTCCGGCAGGGTTTCGCGTACAGTCTGCTCAATGACGCGCGGCCCGGCAAAACCGATAAGGGCCTTGGGTTCGGCAATCACCACATCGCCGACAAAGGCGAACGAAGCCGAAACGCCCCCCATGGTCGGGTCAGTCAGGATGGAGATGAAGGGCTGACCGGCTTCAGAGAGCTTGGTCAGGGACGCGGTCGTCTTGGCCATCTGCATCAGCGAGAACAGACCTTCCTGCATGCGCGCGCCGCCGGAAGAGGTGATGCAAATAAAGGGCATTTTTTGTTCGACGGCAGTTTGAACGCCGCGCACGAAGCGCTCGCCCAGCACGGACCCCATCGAGCCGCCCATGAATTCAAACTCGAATGCCGCGGCGACGACCGGCATGGTCTTGATAGCGCCCTGCAGCACCACGAGTGAATCGGTCTCGCCGGTTGCCTCGTTGGCCGCCATCAGGCGATCCGGGTAGCGCTTGGAATCCTTGAATTTCAGGCTATCGACCGGCACCACTTCGGCGCCGATTTCGAAACGCCCTTCGGCGTCGAGCAGAACATCGAGACGCTGGCGGGAATTCAGCCGATTGTGGTGGCCGCACTTGGGGCAAACCTGCAGATTGTTTTCCAGATCGGTCGCGTACAGCACCGCCTCGCAGGAGGGACACTTGCTCCACAGACCTTCCGGCAAACTGCCGCGGCGCTGAGGGCCCTGTTCGCGCTTGATCTTGGGGGGCAGCAGTTTGGTTAGCCAGCTCATTTTTTCACCTCATCCACACCGCGACGAATGTCTGCCACCAGTATTTTTACGTTGGCGCAGGCAGTTTCAGCGGTCGATTTTTCAATTTCTTCAATAATCCGGCTGCCAACGACAACCGCGTCGGCAATGCCGGCGATGCGTGCTGCGGTCGACGCGTCACGAATGCCAAAACCGACACCGACCGGCAGGCCGGTCTTTTCGCGAATCAGCGGCAGGCGCTCGGCGACCGCCTCGACATTCAGCGCCCCGGAGCCGGTAACGCCGGCCAGCGAGACGTAATAGACGTAACCGCTGGCGATTTCGGCAACCTGTTCGATGCGCGCCGCGGTTGACGTCGGTGCGAGCAGAAAGATCGGATCCATGCCTTGCGCCTTCAGCGTCGCGCCAAAATTGGCAGCCTCTTCCGGTGGATAATCGACGACCAGAACCCCGTCAACGCCGGCTTGTGCCGCGGTGGCAGCAAATTTCTCCAGGCCCATGGCCTCGATCGGATTGGCGTAACCCATGAGCACGACAGGCGTCTTGCTGTCGGTCTTGCGGAATTCGACGACCAGCGCCAGCACCTTGCGCAACGTCATACCCTTGGCCAGCGCGCGCTCAGAGGCGCGCTGAATGGTCGGGCCATCAGCCATTGGGTCGGAGAACGGCACACCGAGCTCGATGACGTCGGCGCCGGCTTCAACCAGTGCGTGCATCAGCGGCAGAGTCAGTGCGGCATCGGGGTCACCGGCGGTAATGAATGGGATCAGCGCCTTGCGGCCTTCGGCGTTCAGCCGGTCAAAAGCAGACTTGATGCGCGACATCAGAAGACAATCCCGGATTTTTCAGCCACGGTGTGCATGTCCTTGTCACCCCGGCCGGAGAGGTTGACCAGCAAAATCTTGTCCTTGCTCATGGTCGGCGCCAGCTTGGAGGCATAGGCCAGTGCGTGGCTGGATTCGAGCGCGGGGATGATGCCTTCGATTCGGCAAAGTGTATGAAAGGCAGCCAGCGCATCGCTATCGGTGACCGGCTGATATTCAGCACGCCCCAGATCCTTCAGCCAGGCGTGCTCCGGGCCGACGCCGGGGTAATCCAGACCGGCCGACACCGAGTGTGTCTCGATGATTTGACCGTCTTCGTCCTGCAGCAGATAGGTGCGGTTGCCATGCAGCACACCCGGCACGCCGGCAGTCAGCGAGGCCGAGTGACGACCGGTTTCCATGCCGTCACCGGCTGCTTCGACGCCGATCAGGCGAACGCCCTCGACGTTGATGTACGGATAAAAAATACCCATCGCATTGGAACCGCCACCGACGCAGGCAATTACGGCATCCGGTTGGCGCCCGGTCATTTCCGGCATCTGCGTCAGACATTCTTCGCCGATAATTTTCTGAAAATCCCTGACCAGCATGGGGTAAGGGTGCGGACCGGCCACCGTGCCGATGATGTAGAAGGTGTTGTGGATGTTGGTCACCCAGTCGCGCATTGCTTCGTTGAGCGCATCCTTCAGCGTCTTCGAGCCGGATTCGACCGGCACGACGGTGGCACCGAGCAGCTTCATCCGATAGACGTTGGCGGCCTGACGCTTGACGTCCTCGCTACCCATGTACACCACGCATTCCATTCCGTAGCGCGCGGCGACCGTGGCGGTAGCGACACCGTGCTGGCCTGCGCCGGTTTCTGCAATGACGCGCGGCTTGCCCATGCGCTTGGCGAGCATGGCCTGGCCGATACAGTTGTTAACCTTGTGGGCGCCGGTGTGGTTGAGGTCTTCACGCTTCAGGTAAATCTGCGCACCGCCGAGCATTTCCGACCAGCGCTTGGCGTGGTAGATCGGCGACGGACGGCCGACAAAGTGCTTCAACTCGTATTCATACTCAGCGCGAAATGCGGGATCGACCTGCGCTGCAGCATAGGCCGCCTTCAGCTCATCGAGCGCGCCAAACAGCGTCTCGGCCACGAAGACGCCACCGTAGGGACCGAAATGGCCCTTGGCGTCGGGGAAGTTATATTGACTCATCGGCTTTCCGTACAGCCGCCACGAAGGCAGCGATTTTTTGGTGATCCTTGATACCCTTGCTCATTTCCACACCCGAAGAGACATCGACTGCCATCGGACGAACGCGTTCAATGGCATCGCCAACGTTGTCGGCAGTCAAGCCGCCGGAAAGCACCAGAAAGCCGGGCAGGTTGGGCGGGATCAGTGTCCAGTCGAAAACATGGCCACCACCGCCGTAACCTTCAACGAAGGCATCCAGCAACAGCCCCCGGGAACCGGGAAACGAGCCGGCGAATTCTACCAGATCGAGGCCGGGCCTCACCCGTGCAGCTCGCAGATAGGGCCTTGAAAACTGGCGGCAATAGGCCTCGTCTTCATCGCCGTGAAACTGAAGAACATTGATCGGCAAGGCCGCGCATGCAGCACGAACGATCTCCGGCGACTCGTTTACAAACAGCCCGACAACATCGACGAACGGCGGAATTCGCTTGGCGAGTTCCGCCGCCCGTTGTGGCGTGACATAGCGAGGGCTGGGCGGGTAGAAGACGAAGCCGATCGCGTCGGCACCTGAAGCGATGGCCGCATCGACATCGGTTTCGCGGGTCAGGCCACAAATTTTGATGCGCGTTTTCATAAATCCGCCTGTGCTACGGTCAACCGCAAAAAATGGCCAAAATCGAGTTTCCCGGACGACGACACAATTTCGCCCGTCCCTGTCATTTCATCAAACCGTCGAGAAAATCGTCTTCGGTATCCGGCAAGTTCCAGTGTGACTCATAAACCGGTCCGCGAAAATACAAACCATCCGGCGAAAACGTCGGTGCAGCCTCCCTGCGGTCTTTCGCCAGCAAGAGCGCATCTATCCACGTCGCCGATTGCCCTCCTTTGCCGATGGCAACCAGCGTACCCACCAGATTGCGCACCATGTGATGTAAAAATGCGCTGGCCTCAAAATCGAAAACAAACATATTCCCGCACTGACGCACCGACGCTGAAGACATTGTCTTGATTGGCGATTTCGCCTGGCACTGGGCCGCCCGAAATGCCGAGAAATCGTGCTCACCAATTAGCCGGGCGCAGGCATCCTGCATCGCCACCAGATCGAGCGGCCAATGGAACCAGCCGACCCGGCCCTGCCAGAGCCCTGGCCGCTGCGGGCGGTTCAGCAACAAATAGCGATAGCGCCGGCCACGGGCGCTAAACCGGGCATGAAACTCGTCGCTTACAGGCTGCGCCCAGCGTACTGCAACCCCCGCCGGCAAATTCGAATTGACGCCGCGAACCCAGGCGGTCAGCGGCCGCTCAATCGCGGCATCGAAATGGACGACCTGATGTGTCGCATGCACGCCGGCATCCGTCCGTCCGGCACACATGACGCCAAGCGGCGCACCGGCGATTTCGCGCAGCGCAGCCTCCAGCGCATCCTGCACGGTGCCGCCACCGGCCTGACTTTGCCAACCATGAAAGGCTGTGCCGCAATACTCGACCCCCAACGCAATCCTCAAAGCAGCGCCACTCCCATCAACCCGATCGCCGAAACCGCCACCAACAACGTGTCCTGAAGCGCCCAGGGAATTAAACTCAAATGCAGTATTTCCCGTCCGCCAACAACGGCATGGCTCGCCGCAAGCATCCGCTTCCACTCGCCTTCGGCGAGTGGCGTTTCGAGGTTTTCGAGAACCAAGGAAAGCCGGACAACAAGACGTTCGACTTCCAGACCCACACCGCGAAGCGGATGCAGCAGCCCCCACAAACCTGCGACCATGCCATCATGGCCAAGGCGGACATACACCCAGGCCAGACAAGCCAGAATTGCCAGCAAGCGCGCAGCCTGCAAATTGGCCTCAGCGATACCTTCGTGGGTTGGCGCCCAGGCAAGGTCAAGAAAAGCCTCACCCGGGGTGTTGAACGCAAGTATCAGCCACAAGGTCAGCAACAACCAGCGGGCACGGCGGGCATAACCCAGCCAACGCGCTGCCGCAGCCGGCGCCCGCACGAGGACAACGGCGCAAAGCAGCGCCAACCCGGCGTAACCC
Organism: uncultured Rhodocyclaceae bacterium; assembly: GCA_907163225.1. Taxonomy (GTDB): domain Bacteria; phylum Pseudomonadota; class Gammaproteobacteria; order Burkholderiales; family Rhodocyclaceae; genus Azonexus. Next base: position 1,273,285 of record OU015322.1, read on the forward strand.
ATAAACTGGACACCAAGTACGGCAGCTAGCCAGATAATCAAGGCGCTAGAAGGATGCAAACCAGACTCTCAAAATGCACACAGCCCCTTGCGGGGCCATGTGCCGATCACAAGCCAGGATTCTACTCGCCTATGCGGCCAAGTATCGTACGAGCCTGCTCGACCAGATCCACCGGACCATCGCCAAGCACCTCCTGAAGCAACTCGCGCGCCCCTTCCAGGTCGCCCATTTCTTCATAGGCCTTGGCCAGATCCAGTTTGGTATTGACCTCTTCCCACTGCTCATTCTTGACCGGAGCCGAAGTAGGCAAAGACGCCATCATGGGCTCGTCCAATGACGGCGCAGCCGCATGAACAAGGGTTTCCTCACCAAAAGAAGCCGCCGCGGGCGGTGTCGCCAGATCAAGATTAATGGATCCGATATCGAATTCCGGCGTCCCCATTGGTTGCCCGAGGAACATTGAATCGGTCAACTTGACATCGAACTCCAAGGCGTCAGTGTCAACCACGCCAGCATTCACAACGGTATCCGAGAACTTAGAGTCATCGGCATTTTCGCCAAAACTCATGACATTGGTACTGACCTGGGTATCGACGCCAGCCAGATGGTCAATGACGGTGTCCGTCAACGGCAAGCCGCGATCCTCAGTCTGTTCGGGCAAAGCAGGCGCTTCGTCCAAAGAGTGCATGGGCGCATCATCACCGCCCACCCAAGTACCCAGACCAACATCAATATCTTCGGACTCATCGGAAGACGGCAAAACCAAGGTTCCATCCGGAGAGAAATCGGGACTCGCTCCACTCGATTTCTCAAGCAGCGCGCTATCTGCAACGTCCAGATCGAAATCAAGCCCGTCATTCGGCAAGTTTTCTTCAACAGGAGAAACAACGGCTACAGCAACCGGGGAAGTATCATGCCCAAAATCGAAATCGAGCGCATTGGCGTTGTCAGCCGTAACAACGGTATCAATATATTCCTCGTCCTCAACAACCACCGGCTCCGGCTCTGTCATGAAATCGGGCGCAATCGTTTCCGCGCCAAGGTCGAAGTCAAGCGTCATCGCATCGGACTCAAGATCTGGCTCTTTCGCCGAAGCCTCGACAACTGCAGCCTCGGCGGGAGACTCAGCTTCCTTCGGGAGAATTACAGTATCCCGCTCAAACGCTTGAGTAGCCCCCAGTGCAGAGAGACCAACTGCCGCGGCCACAGCCTTGGTAACGGACTCCTGAACCGCGACCACTGGCACGGCATCCGGATTTTTTTCTGCAACAACAGGCTTCGCGACATCCGGCGACTCCGATGCACGCGAAGCCGAATATAGTGGGTTATGTGGATCAAGTGTGAGGCCCAGCGCAGCGGCCTTCTCCCAGTCCGGCCCAACGCCGGCTGATTGCGCATACAACTCGCCAGCAAGCGTTTCGAACTGCTTGACGCTGCGCCGATTCGCGTAAATCTCAAGTAGCTTGGCATGAATCGCCGTACGCTGAGGATCCTTCTGCAACGCCTCAAGAAGAATTTCCTCTGCTTGGGTATCACGGCCATAAGCCATGTAAACATCGGCTTCTGCGACCGGATCAACCTCATCGGTATCGATTGTACCGGGGCCAGTCTGACTGAAATCCCCAGTGTGCGGCGCTACGTTACCGGTATCGATACTCTGACCACCCGTCATGCGAAATACGGAATTTGGCCCGAGACTCGAAGGCACTGGCAGCGCTGTTGTTTCAACAGACGCGTTCTGGCTGCGACGACGCTTGAGTAGAAAGTAGCCGGCCAGCAAAGCCAATATTCCGGCTCCACCAGCCACAGGAAGCGGATCTTCAAACAGCGAGTCAACGAAGTCCGGCTCAGGTGGCGGCGGTGGCGGTGGGACAACCACTTTTGGCAGCTCCGGCTTCGGCTGAACGGGAGGCTTGACCTCGGCAGGTGTCGGCGCGACAACCTGAGGCGCTTCGACGGCTTTCGGCGCATCTACAATTTTCGGTTCAGGAGGTTTCGGTGCCTCAACAGGCTTTGGCGGCTCAACAGGCTTCACTGCCTCGAGCGCCTTCGGCTCGTCCTTCTTGGTCGGTGCCTGCTGAAGTTCAGCCAGTTTCTGACTCTTCAGATCGAGAAGCTTCTGAAGCTCATTAACATTCTTCTCGAGGGACAAAAGACGATCCTGCGCGTCCTTGAGGGCCTTGTCCTTGGCCACCTGATCAGCAGTTTCAGCCGCTTTGCTCGCAGCAGCCCCCTTGGCAGCTGAATCGGTGCGAGCAACCTTGAGCTGATCCTTGCCCTGCTCCGCCGGCGCAGTTTTTTCTTCGACCTTGGCCGTTATTTTGCCTGCGGAGGACTGAGCAGCGTTTGCTTCATCCTTGGCGTGAACCTTGGCAGTGGAAGCGGCCAGTTTTTGCCGGTAGGCATTCCAATCGCTCGCCTGAGCGACATACACCTTTTTCGCCTCGGCCGACGAAACGGCCTCTACTGCGCTCTTTTCCGGCATGTTCAGAATGGCACCCGCCTTCAGGCGGTTTACATTCTTTGCAATAAAGGCATCCGGATTATTCTGGAACAAGCCAACAAGCATTTGCTCCAGAGAGACACCCTCGTACTGATTCTCTGCGGCAATCTTGCGCAAGGTTTCACCCTGCTTGACGAGACGCCCGCCGCTCGTATCAGGCTTTTGTTTCGGCTCCCCGGCAACTTTCGGTGCCGGCGCTACGCGAGGCGTCGAACGAGCGGCCGCCCTGACCGGAGCTGGCTTGAATTCACCACCGCTTCCGCCACCTCGCACCGTATCAACAATGCGCGCCTCGGCGACCGGGCGTGATGACTGGGTGGCGGCAATTTCGGGTGGATCAAGCAGGAATGTATATTCCCTAACCAGGCGGCCCGCAGGCCAATTCAGCTCAACCAGGAAATCAAGGAATGGTTCATTGATTGGTTTGGAGGATGTCACTTTGACAACCGATTGACCATTCGGGCGTTTTTCAACCGCAAAGCGAAGATCCAACAAAACCGAGGCGAAATCAACGCCAGCCTGCTTGAACGCATCTTGCGGAGCAAGGCGGGCTGTCATTCCCGCAATTTCTTCTTTGGCTGCACCGATGTCGAGCTCGGCTCGCAACGGCTGTCCAAGGCCGGACAATACGGTGAGTTTCCCAAGACCAGCGGCCTCAACAACCCACGGAGAAAAAGATAGACAAGAGGCTACAGCAAGTGCTGCTGCACGTTTCTTGAACTTGGAATTTCCAGTTTCGTTCACGGCGAAACCCTGAGCGTCAAATTTGGGAGTTTCAAATTAACATCATGTACTTAGCAATGCAAGCTAAACCCTCTTCTCATACCGCGGCTTTTGCAAATCTCCAACAAATAAAAAAACCGGGGAAAATCCCCGGTTTTTTGCGAAAAACAACTCAAATCAAGCTTCGAGCAAAATGCGCAGCATACGGCGTAGCGGCTCGGCAGCCCCCCACAGCAACTGGTCGCCACAGGTAAAGGCAGCCAGATACTCCGGACCCATGGCCATCTTGTGCAGACGGCCAACCGGCACCGTCAGTGTACCGGTCACGGCGGCCGGGGTCAGTTCGCGCTCGGAGATCTCGCGATCGTTCGGCACGACCTTGGCCCACGGATTGGCCTTGGCCAGCATGTCGCTGATTTCGTCGAGCGGCACATCCTTCTTCAATTTGATGGTCAGCGCCTGGCTGTGGCAGCGCATGGCGCCGATACGAACGCACAGACCATCGATGGGGATGGAGCCTGAAGAACGGAAAGCAGGACGACCGAGGATCTTGTTGCATTCGGCGCCGCCCTTCCATTCTTCCTTGGTCTGCCCATTCTCATAAGGCACGTCGATCCACGGGATCAGGGAGCCAGCCAACGGCGTGTTGCGAAAGTTCTTCTTCGGGAAGGCATCCGAACGAATGGTCTCGGCGACCTTGCGATCGATGTCGAGAATGGCCGAGGCCGGATCAGCCAACAGATCAGCGACTGACGAGTGGATGGCACCCATTTGCGAAATCAGCTCGCGCATGTTTTGCGCACCGGCGCCGGAGGCCGCCTGATAGGTCATCGATGATGCCCATTCGATCAGGTCATTCTGGAACAGGCCGCCGAGACCCATCAACATCAGGGAAACCGTGCAGTTGCCACCGATCCAGTTCTTGCCACCCTTGGTCAGCGCATCCTTGATAACGTGCATGTTGACCGGGTCGAGCACGATCACTGCATCGCCAGCCATGCGCAGTGAGGAGGCAGCATCAATCCAGTGACCGTTCCAGCCAGTTGCGCGCAATTTGGCAAAGACTTCCTTTGTGTAGTCGCCCCCCTGGCAGGTGATGATGATTTCACAAGCCTTCAGCGCATCGATATTGGATGCATCCTGCAGCGGTAGCGAGGCTTCCTTGCCGCCGAAGACCGGGGCCTTGCCGCCCGCCGCCGAAGTGGAGAAATACACCGGATCGATATGGGCAAAATCGCCCTCTTCAACCATACGCTGCATCAGCACGGAACCAACCATGCCACGCCAACCGACCAGACCAACCTTCTTCATTTCATCACTCTCCGTGAAAAATCTTTTTTAAAGCGCCGCCAGCACGGCGTCGCCCATTTCCTTCGTGCCCACCTTGTTTGTACCGCGTTCGTAAATGTCGCCGGTGCGATAGCCTTGAGCCAAGACTTTTTTGACCGCATTTTCGACGCGTAGTGCCTGAGCTTCCAAGCTAAAAGTGTAACGCAGCAACATCGCCGCCGACAGGATGGTGGCAAGCGGATTGGCGATGCCCTTGCCGGCGATATCCGGCGCAGAGCCATGCGAAGGTTCGTAGAGCCCCTTGTTCTTTTCATCGAGCGAGGCCGACGGCAGCATGCCGATCGAGCCGGTCAGCATCGAGGCTTCGTCGGACAGGATGTCGCCGAACATGTTGCCGGTAACCATCACATCGAACTGCTTGGGCGCCTTGACCAGTTGCATAGCGGCGTTATCGACCAGCATGTGGCTCAATTCCACATCCGGGTAATCGCGAGAGATCTCGATCATCACGTCGCGCCAGAGCTGGGTGCTTTCCAGCACGTTCATCTTGTCGACCGAGCACAGGCGTTTGTCGCGCTTCTGCGCGGCCTGGAAGGCGACATGGCCGATGCGGCGGATTTCCGATTCGCTGTAAACCATTGTGTTGAAGCCGACGCGCTCTCCGTTTTCCTCGCGAATACCGCGCGGCTGTCCAAAGTAGATATCGCCGGTCAGTTCGCGGATGATCAGGATATCCAGCCCGGCGACCACTTCGGGCTTCAGCGTCGACGCGTTGGCCAGTTCCGGATACAGAATGGCCGGACGCAGATTGGCAAAAAGGTTCAGATCCTTGCGGATACCGAGCAGTCCGCGCTCCGGGCGCTGTTCGCGCGGCAGGCTGTCCCATTTCGGGCCGCCCACAGCGCCGAGCAGAATGGCATCTGCAGCACGCGCCAGCTTCTGGGTCGCTTCAGGATAGGGTACGCCGGTGGCATCGACCGCAGCGCCACCGAGCAGACCTTCTTCCATCTCGAACTTGAGGTCGAGTGCCTTCAACACACGCACCGCTTCAGCGGTAATTTCGGGGCCAATGCCGTCACCCGGCAGAACACAAATCTTCATGGTTTTTCCTTGTTACGCAAACAGCCAGGGCTGGTTGATACGACGTTTCTCTTCGAATTCACGGATTTTTTCGGCGTGACGCAGGGTCAGGCCGATGTCGTCCCAGCCGTTGATCAGGCATTCCTTGCGGAAGGCATCGATCTGGAATGGAATGCCATAGCCGTCGGGGCGAATCACGGCCTGCGCCTGCAGGTCGACGACCAGTTTGTAACCAGGCGTGGATTCGACCTGTTTGAACAAGGCTTCGACTTCAGCCGCAGGCAAGACGATGGGCACGATGCCGTTCTTGTAGCAGTTGTTGAAGAAGATGTCGGCAAAGGATTCGGCGATGATGGCCTTGAAACCGAAATCGAGCAGCGCCCACGGGGCGTGTTCGCGCGAACTGCCGCAGCCAAAGTTGGCCCGAGTGAGCAACACTTCGGCACCCTGATAGCGCGGCTGATTCAGTACGAAATTCGGATTCTTCGGGCGACCGGAATTGTCCTGCCCGGGTTGGCCGATATCCATGTAGCGCCATTCATCAAAGGCATTCGGGCCAAAGCCTGAACGCTTGATCGACTTGAGAAACTGCTTCGGGATGATCGCATCGGTATCGACGTTATTGCGGTCGAGCGGCGCCACCAAGCCTTCCAGACGAACGAATCTTTCCATTACTCCACCGCTTTCTGCACGGCCTCGCCACTCTTCTTGAGGGCACCGCCAACGGCTTCTCCCCCCTTTTGCACGGCGTGCTCGACAGCTTCGCCACCTCTCTGGATAGCCTCCCCGGTCTTTTCTGCGCCGATTGCTACGTCTTTCTTGACCCCCTGTGCGGTGTTGCACGCAGCCAGGCAAACCACAGCGATGAGTACCAGCAAATTCTTCATGACTATCACTCCTACTTACAGAACGTCACGCACATCGGCAAAGCGGCCGGCAATAGCCGCTGCCGCCGCCATCGCCGGACTAACCAGATGGGTACGCCCACCTGGGCCCTGACGGCCTTCGAAATTGCGGTTGGATGTCGAGGCACAACGCTCGCCCGGCTCCAGACGGTCGGCATTCATGGCCAGGCACATCGAACAGCCAGGCTCGCGCCACTCGAAACCGGCGGCGATGAAAACCTTGTCCAAGCCTTCGGCTTCGGCCTTACGCTTGACCAGGCCGGAACCCGGCACGGCCAGCGCCAGCTTGACGGTCGCCGCAACATGGCGCCCCTTGAGCACGCCAGCCGCTTCACGCAAATCCTCGATGCGCGAATTGGTACACGAGCCGATGAAGACCTTGTCGATGGCGATCTGGTTGATTGGGGTGTTCGGATTCAGACCCATGTATTGCAGGGCGCGTTCCATGCCTTCGCGTTTGACCGGATCGGTCTGCTTGGCAGGATCGGGTACAACAGCGTCGATGGCGACGACCATTTCCGGCGAGGTACCCCAGGTCACCTGCGGACGGATATCTTCGGCCTTCAGCGTGACGATTCGATCAAACTGCGCGCCGGCATCGGAATGCAGCGTACGCCAGTAGGCAACAGCCCGATCCCAGATTTCGCCCTTCGGCGAGAACGGACGATCTTTCAAATAATCGACAGTTTTATCGTCGACCGCAACAAAACCCATCCGCGCGCCGCCTTCGATGGCCATGTTACACAGGGTCATGCGCCCTTCCATGCTGAGGCCGCGAATGGCGCTGCCGCCGAACTCGATGGCGTAGCCGGTGCCGCCGGCCGTGCCGATGGTGCCGATAATGGCCAGCGCCACATCCTTGGCGGTGACGCCCTTGCCGAGCCTGCCTTCGACGGCGACCAGCATGGTCTTCGATTTTTTCTGCAGCAGACACTGGGTGGCCAGCACATGCTCGACCTCCGAGGTGCCGATGCCATGCGCCAGGCAGGCGAAGGCGCCATGTGTCGAGGTATGGGAATCGCCGCAGACGACGGTCATGCCGGGCAGCGTGGCGCCATTTTCCGGACCGACGACATGGAGAATGCCCATGCGCGGATCCTTGAACGGAAAGTAGGCGAGAGCACCGACTTCGCGGATATTGGCGTCCAGCGTTTCAACCTGCTGACGGGAGACGGGATCCTTGATGCCTTCATCCCAGTGATCGGTCGGCGTGTTGTGATCCGGCGTCGAGACGATGGACGAAACCCGCCACGGCTTGCGGCCGGCCAGCTTCAGGCCTTCGAAAGCCTGCGGGCTGGTGACTTCGTGAACGAGGTGGCGATCGATGTAGAGAAGGGCCGTGCCATCAGCTTCCTGATGAACGACATGATTCTCCCAAAGCTTGTCGTAAAGGGTCTTCGACATGGTGCGTAATGTGGGCTGTAAAGCGCTTAATTATTGCACAGGATCTTTAGTTTTTGGCCCGTTTTCCCGGTTGACCGCAGCATTCGCGCCGACCCAGCCCCACACCAGAACAAAGCCGACCAGCGCGAACAGCGAACCTAGGGAAAAGGTCCAACCCGAGCCCAACGATTCCCAGGTTCTGCCGCTGATCAGCGCACCGAGCAAACCGCCGGCGCCGAAGGAAAGGCTGGAGTACAGCGCCTGTCCTCTGCCCTGCGCCCGCCCAGGAAACCACTGGTTGACCGCAGCAATCGAAGCCGCGTGATAAGCGCCGAACGTCAGCCCGTGCAAGAGTTGAACGAAAATCATGATGCCAGCCGACTCGACGCCCCAGCCCATGAGCAGAAAGCGAATTACTGCTGCGGCAAAGCTGGCAAGCAGGATGGCGCGTAGCGAAAACTGCCGCGACAGCCGCGCCATGAACATAAAGACGACGATTTCCGCTACGACGCCGAGCGACCAAAGCAAGCCAACTTCAGTCTTCGAGTAGCCGTGCGCATCAAGGTGGATCGAGTAGAAAACATAGAAGGCACCGTGCGCCGCCGACATGGCGAAGCAAGCAGTCATCAGCGCGATCACTTTCGGCTGACGCAGGATTTCGCCGATCGGCTGTCCGTCGCGAGCATGGGGAACCGGCGGCGCTTCCGGCAAGGTCAGTGCGTAGAGCAGAATTCCCGCCAGGATTAGCCAGCAGACCCAGAGCACACCAGCCGGCGGTGCCATGTCGAGCAGCGCGCCTGTTCCCATCACGGCCACGATGAACCCAATCGATCCCCAGAGGCGAATTCGGCTGTAGCGACCGCGCTCTTCGCGCAGATGATCGAAAGTCAGGGTCTCAACCAGCGGTAGTGCAGCACTCCAGAAGAAAGCTAGCACCGCCATCGCCAGCAGCATGCCGGGCAGTTTGTCGAGCCAGAAAAATGCGGTGAATCCGGCCAGCCCAATCCCGGCGGCCAGACGGATGATCGCCATGCGCCGACCAAAGCGGTCAGCCAGCCAGCCCCAAAGATTCGGGCCAAAAAGGCGCATCAACTGCATCTGGGACATCAGCAGCCCGATGTCCCAAGCAGAAAAACTCAGGGATTGGAGATAGAGCCCGAAGTAGGGCGAGAAGGCGCCAATGAAGGCGAAATAAAAAAAATAGTAGCCCGAGAGGCGCCAGTAGGGCAAAGCATGCATCCGGCTATTTTACCGGATGCACTGTCGGGCAAAGGGCCGATCAGGCCTTGGCAGTTTGCTGGCCGGCGCGGAAGGCCAACATCATGTGATACAGCTCGTCCTTCAACTTGATGCGCTGCTTCTTCATGTCTTCGATAGTGAAATCGGCAACCGGCATGTCGTGCTCTTCCAGATCCTCAACCTTGCCTGTCAGACGGTGATAGCTGTCGAACAACTTGGCAAAATGCGCGTTGCCAGTCTTCAGCGTGTGAATCGCGTCATTGAATTCCGGAAAATCGTGATGGAGATCGTGGTGATCGACTTGCATACTTCCCCCTGTAACAACAAATTCGCTCTATGAGCGGCAAAAAAGCTAAAGATTTTACGCGATTTTTCCCGGAATGCGTGGCGTTTGGCAGTCAACATCACCGCACTGTGCCCGGTGACGCAAGGCGTGATCAATCAAAACCAAGGCCAGCATGGCTTCGGCTATCGGCGTCGCGCGGATTCCGACACAGGGATCGTGCCGGCCCTCAGTGGCCACCTCGATGGCATTTCCATGAAGATCGATTGAGCGGCGCGACTGGGCAATGGATGAGGTCGGCTTGATCGCCATATTCACAACAATTTCCTGCCCCGTCGATATCCCACCCAGCACGCCACCAGCATGATTGGTGGCAAAACCCTGCGGCGTCATTTCGTCACCGTGCTCACTGCCCTTCTGGGCCACGGAACCAAAACCGGTGCCGATTTCGACGCCCTTGACGGCATTGATCCCCATCATCGCGTAGGCGATTTCGGCATCCAGACGATCATAAACCGGCTCACCCCAGCCCGGCGGAACGCCGGTGGCGGTCACGGTAATTTTGGCACCGACCGAATCCAGCGACTTGCGCAGGCTGTCCATGTAGCGCTCAAGTTCTGGAACCAATGCGGCATTCGGCGCGAAGAAAGCGTTTTCGCGGATGTCATCCGCCGACACGAAGGGAATTTCGATCGGCCCAAGCGCGCTCATCCAGCCACAGATACTGACACCGTAACGTTCGTTCAACCACTTGCGGGCAATCGCCCCGGCTGCGACGCGAACCGCGGTTTCGCGGGCCGATGAACGGCCGCCGCCACGGTAGTCCCGGAATCCGTATTTCTGCGTATAGGTATAGTCAGCATGGCCAGGACGGAAAGTTTCGGCAATGTTGCCGTAATCCTTGCTGCGCTGATCCTGATTGCGGATCAGCAGAGCGATTGGAGTGCCTGTCGTTTTGCCCTCAAAGACACCGGAGAGAATCTCGACGGTATCCGGTTCGCGACGCTGCGTCACATGACGGGATGTACCCGGTTTGCGACGATCCAGTTCGGCCTGGATGTCAGCTTCGCTGAGACTCAGCCCCGGCGGGCAGCCGTCGACCACGCAGCCAATAGCTGGGCCGTGCGATTCACCAAAGGACGTAACAGTAAACAAGGTGCCAAAAGTATTGCCGGACATGGAAGGTACGAATGAAGATGGAAAGCGGAGTTTACCATGCCGATCAAAAAGCCCCTCCCGTACCGTCGACCGTAGCAATAGCCTGCGCCCGTACCGCCCCGGCGCAGGAGCAAGGCAACTACCCTGCCCAACAAGCGCAAGCCGGCAAATTTCGCCAGACGAACAACTCAAACCTGACGCAAGATCGCTTTTGCCTGTGAACGAAAAATGGCAGCCGAAGCTGCCATTTTTCGTTGCCTCAAACTCAGGCCTGCGGCTCGCTCGGCCAGTTTTTGATGTAGCTCTTCAGCATCTTGTTCTCAAAACCCTGCTCTTCGAGAACAGCCTTGGCGACATCAAGAAAAGAAATCACGCCCATCAGCGTGTCACCATCCAGCACAGGCAGATAACGCGAACGCTTTTCAATCATCAGGCGGCGCAATTCGTTGGCCTCCAGTGCCGGATACGCCGTTACCGGGTTCCTCACCATCACATCACCAACGGTAAGAGTTTCGGCGGCTGCCACCTTGCCCTTGAGTGCCAGCAGCACCTCACGGAAACTCAGCATGCCCACCATCTTGCCGCCATCCATAACGACCAACGAACCGACATCGAGATCAGCCATGGTATCAATGGCACAATTGTACTCTCTTCTGTGTGCTCGTCAGTCTGCTGCGCGTGACGTTTCTGGGGCGCCGTGGGGAGTAGGAACGCGTCAGGCGTCCGATCGGCGCTGCGGTCGAGCGCCCGGGCGCCTGCGGCCTAACGCAAAACAAAACCTTTTTGTCCCTCATGCTCTCTTTCTTGCTAGTTCTACCCCCCGTTTTAAAAGAAGAAGGATGTTACACTAGGGACATTCTGTGATGTTTGGTATTGGTGTAAAGCGGTTTATACGGTTCTAGGGAGCTCAAGCAGAGTAAGTGGAGCGAGAGGCTGGTGGGTAGCGATATATGGCGGTCAGAGCTCGGCTGAGGGGGGCCGTCGAGACTCTTGCTTCATGTGTGAGTTGTTAGGTGGATATAGGAACGGTTAGGTTCACGCTGTCGTTACTGAGCGCTTGGGATATGAGCATTAGTATGGAGTATGGTAGATCTGCTATCACGAATCGTGGGTATATTAGGAGGCTAAAGTCAGGATCTCTTTCTCTGTAGTTAGTGATAAAGATCGTGCGTGAGAGTGACAGGCGGGGACAGAGAGAAGGAGTGTGACAATGAACGGGATGAGAAATATATTGGAAAGTTATTGTGAGTGTACCGTAGAAATGGTCTAAAAATATGAGACACTTAGATTTATAGGTATAAGCTAGGAGGATTGGTAGAACTATTGTACCTAGAGTATGGAGATTGGAGCAGGCTAACTGTTAAAAAAATCGCGAAGGATAGACGCAAGCGAATCAGTCGCGCTCGGCCGAACAAGAAACAATTCTTGTCCCACCCGAGGCGGGAACCCATGCGTCACCCAAGAGCGGCCGTAACATGCCGAAGCCCGTCCGTGAATTGCTGCGCCTGGTGCATGTTGAACAAGTCGACATCAAGAACATCAAGCGTGAAGACATGGACGTGGTCGACTACCTCAAGGCTCAGGAACCGGAACTGTTCAAGTCCTTGAAGAAGTCGGCTCGTAGCCACGCAAAAAAAGCCGCTTGATTTTCACCCCGAAAGGGGCGTTGACCGCAACAACGGGCATTACGGGGAAACAACCACCCGGATGCCCGTTTCTTTTGTGATCAACGCGGCGAAATCATCCAGATCCTTAGCTACCAGGGCATTCAGACGAAATGCTGCTGGCTGTAGCGAAGGTCTCGCCAGTCCATACAAGTGCACACCAGCCAGTTTACTGGACAGCGGACGTAGCAAATCGCAATACGCCATTTTCGATTCAGCCGTAGGCGGTATTCCATCTAGCGCGAACCAGCAGGTTTGAACCCAAGTCGGCACCAAGGCAGCGCAAATTTTTAGATTTTTTGCCATTTTTTCCGGTTGACCGGGGATGCCGTTTATCGCGGCGATCTCGCTTTCAGTCGCACGATCAATCTTGAACCATACTTCGCCACCTATTTCCGCCAAGCGCTGGACGCCCAACTGAACATTAGGCCGATGCATCAAACTGCCATTGGTAATCAGGCGAACAAGCAAGCTTCCCTTTTGCTCAAAGCGTCCCAGAACCGATCCAACGCATGCCACGGCATCGGCAAACTCCGGCGCACTTGTCGGCTCACCATTCCCTGAAAAAGCCACGTCCACCAACCGCTGGGCATCCGGGGGTACGTGTTGCCGCATAAAATTCCCGTGTAGCACCTGTTCCAGAAAGCCGCTGAATTCCCTTTCCAGGCAATCCAGATCAATCGGCGGCGGACCGCCACGCGTCAGATTGTCAACCTGACAATAAACGCACGCCCAATTGCAAGCATTATTGGGATTGAGGTTAATGCCTATGGATACCCCGCCGGAACGGCGTGAAATTACGGGATAAACATAACGCAGGCCGGCACTATCCCGGCGGTGATCATCTGTGGTGAGCATGGCGCATTGTATAATCCGCGACCGTCTTGTCGAGCAAAACACCATGTTGATTACCCGCCGTCTGGAGTTCGATGCCGGGCACCGCATCCCCGACCACAAAAGTCAGTGCCGTCACTTGCACGGGCACCGCTACGCCATCGAAATCACGCTGTCGGGGAATGTCATCGACAAGGCTGGTGATGCGGAGAATGGCATGGTCATGGATTTTTCGCAGGTCAAGGAGCTGGCCAACGCTCATCTGGTGCAGGAATGGGACCATGCATTCCTTGCCTTTTCTGGCGACAAGGCCATCGTCGACTTTCTGAACAGCCTCCCCAACCACAAGACAGTGATCCTCGATCGCGTTCCAACTGCCGAGAATCTGGCACGAATCGCCTTTGAGCGTCTTGATGCGGTCTACCGAGACATCTACGGCAATAACCTGCAGCTAGAGCAAGTCCGTCTTTACGAAACGCCGAACTGCTGGGCAGACGCACGACGAGCCTAGCTGAATTGAGCGAAAAATTTTATCCCCCTATACTTCGGCAACATGGCTAAAGCCAAAAAAGCAAAATCAGGAGGGGGAAATGAAAGAACAAAACACCAGCACCTCCAGGCTCGCAACTCTCAAATCAACTGGTGAACTAACATGAACCAGCCTTCGGCAAAGGCGCCTAAAACCGCCCTGGTCCTGACCGGCGGCGGCGCACGAGCCGCTTATCAAGTTGGCGTGCTGCTTGCTGTTGCAAAGCTCTCCCAGCATCGCCGACAAAACCCCTTCCCGATTTTGTGCGGCACTTCCGCCGGTGCCATCAATGCTGCCAGCATCGCCTGCCTGGCCGACAATTTCAGCAAAGCGGTTGCCGTACTAGCAAACTTTTGGCGCAACATGCACGCCAGTCAAATCTATCGTTCCGACCCGCTCGGTATCACCAAGTCAGGGGCACACTGGATAAGCATGCTAACGCTGGGCTGGTTGATTCGTAGCCGACCTCGCTCGCTACTCGACAATTCCCCTTTGCGCGAAGTGTTGAGTAAACACTTCGATTTTGGCGGCATAGCGCGTTCCATCGACAATGGTGCTCTGCATGCCCTGAGCATCTCCGCCTCCGGCTATGAATCGGGTGACAACATCAATTTTTTTCAGGGCC
>OU015322.1:1292500-1462500 GCA_907163225.1 uncultured Rhodocyclaceae bacterium
AGGCGGTCAACTTCACGCGTTAGCTCCGGTACTAAATGGTTTTACCCACCCAACACCTAGTTGACATCGTTTAGGGCGTGGACTACCAGGGTATCTAATCCTGTTTGCTACCCACGCTTTCGTGCATGAGCGTCAGTATTGGCCCAGGGGGCTGCCTTCGCCATCGGTGTTCCTCCACATCTCTACGCATTTCACTGCTACACGTGGAATTCCACCCCCCTCTGCCATACTCTAGCTTGCCAGTCATAAACGCAGTTCCCAGGTTGAGCCCGGGGATTTCACGCCTATCTTAACAAACCGCCTGCGCACGCTTTACGCCCAGTAATTCCGATTAACGCTCGCACCCTACGTATTACCGCGGCTGCTGGCACGTAGTTAGCCGGTGCTTCTTATTCCGGTACCGTCATCCACACAGGGTATTAACCCATGCGTTTTCTTCCCGGCTGAAAGAGCTTTACAACCCGAAGGCCTTCTTCACTCACGCGGCATGGCTGGATCAGGCTTGCGCCCATTGTCCAAAATTCCCCACTGCTGCCTCCCGTAGGAGTCTGGACCGTGTCTCAGTTCCAGTGTGGCGGATCATCCTCTCAGACCCGCTACAGATCGTCGCCTTGGTGAGCCTTTACCTCACCAACTAGCTAATCTGATATCGGCCGCTCAATCAGCGCAAGGTCTTGCGATCCCCTGCTTTCCTGCTCACAGAATATGCGGTATTAGCGTAACTTTCGCTACGTTATCCCCCACTGAAAGGTACGTTCCGATATATTACTCACCCGTTCGCCACTCGCCACCAGGATTGCTCCCGTGCTGCCGTTCGACTTGCATGTGTAAGGCATGCCGCCAGCGTTCAATCTGAGCCAGGATCAAACTCTTCAGTTCAATCCAACATTACTACTCACAATTCACTGACGGTAGAATGTTACTTCTACCTCGATGGATCTCTCCATCCGTGTGATTGCCTTTAATACTTTTTGTGACCAAAGTCACTAGCATCAAGGCACCCACACCTATCGGTTGTCCAAATTGTTAAAGAACTTTCTTCCTTCACCGCGCCGTCGCTTTCGCTTCGTCTGCAGCAGAGAGGCAAGATTATGAAGAACTTCTCTCTTGCCGTCAAGCGTTTCGATCAATCTTGAGACACTTTATTTTCTTCAACCTCAGAAACAAAACCTTTGAATTTCCAAGAGCTTTGTCACTGGTTGCGGGAGCAGGACTTGAACCTGCGACCTTCGGGTTATGAGCCCGACGAGCTGCCAACTGCTCCATCCCGCGTCCGATGAAGAGGGCGCATTATCCAGAGCGCGTTACGCGGCGTCAACAACTATCTGCACGAATCAAGACTATTTCTTTTCGACCCACTCTATTAGTGATGTCCACTGCTCTACATCGCGACGCATCTTAGCCCGTGGAGGATCGAACACCGTCCCCCCCGCCGCGGCAACATTCACGTAGTTCTGCGTATTTCTCAGGTAGGCTACGATAGGAATGTCAAAGTGCTTCAGAAACTCCTCAAGCATGCTGGCCGCCCGTGTACGTGGATCAACTCGCATGGCGACGATACCCAACTTCACTCGCTGACCACGCATTTCGGTTCGAATTGAGTTGAGGAAATCTTCAGTGGCCGCCATATCAAATACTGAAGGCACCAGCGGCACCAGCACTTTGTCCACCGCCCTCAAATAATCTGTGAGCTTGTAACCCTGCAAACCAGCGGGGGCATCGACGACAACCCAATCAGCCTCTTTAGGTAGATTCAGAGAAATCTGGTTTCCCGCAAAATAACCTGTGATAGCGGATAGCGACGGGTCGCGAAAGGCCATCCAACGAAGCGCTGACTGTTGACGATCAAGATCGCACAAGGTTGTCTTCTTTCCCTTATTGGCAAAATAGCCTGATAGATTTGTTGCCAGTGTTGTCTTGCCAGCACCGCCTTTTGGATTTGCAACCAGAACCGCCCGCATAGCCTGCCCCCTTATAAGTTTGTGGAGGCATTATATTCGCCACCTCAAAGGGCTGATAGATGCATAAAATGCAGGCTTTCCATTTAGCAAAATAAATATGGCCACAAAAGTTCCGAGCGATCGTCAAGGAATTCAATCCGTCGAGGTAGGATTTCGCCTATTGCGTGTGCTGGCGGCCACAAATCGACCAATGATGTTGCGTGACATTGCGAAGGGAGCCTCAATGCCCGCCGCCAAAGCGCATAGATACATGGTCAGTTTTTTGCGAATTGGAATCGTTGAACAAGATGCCAGCAGCGGCCGCTATGACTTGGGCGCGTACGCCTTGGAGCTGGGCTTATCTGGCTTGGGGCGCCTAGATCCTGTTCGCTTATCCGGCCCCATACTCGACGGACTCTGTGAAGAGATTCGGGAAACGGTGGCGCTTGCCGTCTGGGGGAATCACGGCGCAACGATAGTCAGAATCGTCGACGCCGGTGGCCCCATCACGATAACCCTGCGCCCAGGAACGATTTTGCCGCTATGTAATTCGGCAACAGGTCGGGCATTTGCCGCCTTTTATCGCGCCCCTTTCCTGAAGAAAATGCTGGATGAAGAGCTAAAAGGGATTTCAGACACCAGCAAAATCGCCATCACCACCGTTCGCCGACAACTGGAAAAAAGCCTGACGGAAATCCGCAATTACGGTATCGCCCGCGCGACCGGCAGCCTGACGCCAGGCATCAATGGTTTTAGTGCCCCCGTTTACGATCACACCGGAAGCATGGTGGCGGCGATCACGTCCCTAGGCTCAATGGGCGAATTCAACGTGGAATGGGACAGCCCAGTTGCGAAGGCGATGCTCAGTGCGGCAAAAAGCCTCTCTCTCCGATTGGGCCATGGCAGTATGCATGAATAGGCATCACAGGCGCTCACAAAGGAAAACTGAACGCATACAAAAAAGCCACTCTCTCGAATGGCTTAAGTGCTGAATCTAACTGGTGCCCCCGAACGGAATCGAACCGCTACCTGATGATTACAAATCTTCTAATTAGGTAATCACAAGCACTCACAAGCTATCAACGTCAATACGTAACACATTGATTGATAGACAAAATGGCAACTATTTGCTATCATAAAACCTCGCAAGAGCGCACCACAACTGTTCCGCAGAGTGTTCCGCAAACCCAACGAGGCCGACGATGGCAACCAACAAGCTGACCGCTGCAACCTGCAACTCAGCCCGCCTTGCCGAGGGCGAAAAAGAAAAGCTACTCGCCGATGGTAGCGGCTTGTTCTTGTACCTCCGCCCATCTGGAAAAAGCTGGTTGTTCGTCTTCACATTCGCCGGCAAGCGCAAGAAGATGGCACTTGGCGCCTTCCCTGCCGTTAGTCTTGCGCTTGCACGGGAGAAGGCTGCCGATTCCCGTACATTACTTGCCAACGGTATTGACCCAGTTGCTCTACGGGATGCACCGCCCCTCAGCACCAAGACGGTCGGCGACCTGCTCGATACCTATCTTGCTTCGCTGATTGGTAGATCAAGTCATCGCCAAGTGAGCAATGTCCTGAAAAATCACGTCAGCGACGTTTTGCGCAAATTGCCGTTGGCAACCGTAACCAAGGCCGATCTGGTCGCACCAATCCGCAAGTTACGCGATGACGGCAAATTGCGCACCGCCGGGCTATTGCACAGCTATTTCGTTCGATCATTTGCACTCGCCCATGAAGCCACAGACAATCCGGATGCACCGGCCGCATTCGTACCCTTCACAATGCCGAGCAATCCGGTTGCTGACCTGAAGCCTGTTGAGGGCGCGGCAGGCGAAACCCATGAGCAGATAATGAGCGTTGAGCAGTTGCGGTCATACTCCACCGCCCTGCAGGCTGAAGCCGAGAGCACTGCCCGCGATTTGCTGATGCTGTCACTGTACTGCGGTGGCCAGAGGCTTACGCAAGTTTCACGTGCCGCTCTTGAGGGCAACAGCGTGATGGTAATCATGGACACCAAAGGCAAGAACGGCAGCATCAAGCCCCGCCGTCACGCCTTGCCGTTGCTTTCCCCGGTTGCTGACATCAAGCCTCCCGGCTTGAAGGATGAGCAGGCCGTAGCGAACCTGTGCGACGCAGCAACCACTGTGATCGAAAAGATCAGCAACGGCGAATATACCCAGCGCGTCATCCGCCGGACCATAGAAAACCTACTGATCGACGCGGGCTTTAGCGAATCCGACACCGGGCTTCTGCTCAGTCACGGTCGTAGCGGACTACAGCAGCGCCACTACCTTCGTGGCGACCGGCTGGAGTTGAAGACCCGGATGCTGGAATGCCTGCACGGGATGCTGATTGAGCACGTGGCGGACAATGTGGTGCCATTGCTGGGCGTAGCCTAACAACGAACCAAACAAACAAACCCAGAAGGCATTGACTCCTCCCTGTTTCGTGTGGTAGCTTAAAAATAGAAGTTGAGGCACTTGGACCGGCATCCCTCAACAGCATCACACCGGCCATCGACAGCACCAGCCATTTTCGCCGGCAGGGGAAGTTGATGGGCAGACCGAGGTCTGTACAAGCCACCGCGCTGCGGTGTGGCGAATCTCAAATCAACACCCATCTACACCCCCACGAGGTTCGCGTAATGTCACAAACAAAACCCCCCGTAGTAACCGGCAATCGTTTCATCCGCCGCAAGGAAGCCGCCAAGAAGTTGGGCATCGGCATCGCCACTCTTGACCGGTGGGCAAGCGATGGGCGCATCTGCAAGCCGTTGCATATTGGCCCCCGCGCATCTGGCTGGCCCGAGTCATATCTTGATTCACTAATTGCCGGCACCACTGACACCCACAAATAAAAACCCCGAAACAGTTGCTGGCTGTTTCGGGGTCTCGGGGCTTTCGTGCGACCAAGCCAATACACCTCACCGTGTGTGGATAATAGCACAGAAGTACTGTTATTTCATACAGCTACAGCATGCTGGGGTTCCTTACCAAGGAACAACGCAATGATAACCAACCGCAAGATTGACCGCGCAAAGCTCGCCGAAAAATTCGCTGAACTTCGAGATGACCCGTCATTTCCAACACAGGTGAAAGACGGGCTGGATTTCTGGCTAAAAGATGATGCCAATGAAATCCATGCTCAACCCGAAGCCGAATTGCATAAAGCGATTGAATCAATCAAATTGATCCTCGCTGACACAAAGGCGCCTGAGTACCAGCCAGCCGCTGAAAATGCACCAAGGCGTGATTCTGAAAGCTGCGGACTCGTTTCTAACCTTGATGATGGCAGTCTAGTGGAACAGCGCGCGAAATCGGATCGCGGCCGTGCTGTCACCAACGCTGAATTCATTCGCAACATCTTCGGCAGGCTTCCCCAAGATCACAGCATCGCAACCACCCACTTCCCGGATGTAGCCAAGCCGAAATGGGTGGCAGCCTTCTACCGCCCGGACGATATGCCGGACCATCTGGGCGAGAACACCTACTACTCCCCGTCATCGTTTAACGGCAAAAAGCGCAACCTCGACCACTTTGGTGCCCTGCATGTGCTTGTTCTGGACGACATCACGCCGGGCAGACTGGCTGCACTACCGCCGCCGACCTATGCCCTCGAAACCAGCGCCGAAAATTATCAGGTCGGCTACGCCTTGCAGACTCCCGTTACTGATTTGCCATTGGCTCGGGCAATCCATCAAGCCCTACAAGGTGCCGGCTACTGCGACAACAATGGCAACAACCCTGTGCGCTGGGTACGCCTGCCGGTCGGCATGAACACTAAGCCGGGCAAGATGTTCCAGCACATCATGAAAACGTGGGCGCCAGATCAACGCTATGACGTGCTGAAGCTCGTTGAGGTGCTGGGCTTGAAGCTAGACGCTGAGGGAACCGCAGAGGCACCCACGCTAGGCCTTGCGGACCCATTCGCCCACATGGTCGAGCCAAAGCTGCAGCAGCCCGGCGTGCTGGCCAAACTACTGCAAAAGCTGGACGCGGACGTGGGGCGCGATGACTGGCGAGTGGTGCTTTCGTGCATCTACACCCACTTGGGCGAAGATGGCCGCACGGTGGCCCACGACTGGTGCGCAACTGGTGCGAAGTTCATGATTGACCGAAATACTAAGCACACGCTCAAGCACCCTGAAGCGGACGTACAGTTTCAAAAGGTGTGGAATGAGATCGCCGCTGAGAACAAGAGCAACAAGTTTCGGCGCGGGGGGGATGACTTCTTAGGGCTGATGAAACGGGTTGGCGCCATGACCTCGGGCGACATTGCGAGCTGGCACGCTGAGAACCGCGCGTCTGAGGCAAAGACGCCACCACCTGAGAACTTCACGCTGCGCGGTCATTTCGCAAACCACACGCTGACCAACAAGGACGCCGAGAAAATGGAACAAACCAAGTTCATCTACCCCAAACTGATTCCACAGGGTCTGATTACCGCCTATCCGTCGCCAGCAAATGGTGGGAAAACTGCAATTTTTACGCACGCCGCATGCAGGTTGGCCAAGGAAGGGTACGAGGTTTTCTACATAAACGCCGACGCCAGTCCGTCGCAGTTGAAGTCGCAGCAGGAAAAGGCTGACAAGCATGGCTTCAGCATTCTGGCGCCCGACGCCAAGGATGCCGGCGGTGTTGCTGGCCTGCTGAAAACGCTGACCGACTTGGGCCAGATGGATGTTTCGCTAAACAAGGCTATCCTCATGGTGGATACCCTCAAGAAGTTCGTCGATATGCTCGACAAGGGACAGTTGAAGAGCTTTATCAACCTGCTCCGCAAGCTGGTCGCCAAGGGCGCCACGGTTTGCCTTCTGGTCCATACCAACAAGTACCTCACTCCTGATGGCCACCTGATCTACGAGGGCACCGCCGACCTGCGCAATGACATCGACAACATGATCTATCTCTACTCGTCGTTAGCTGAGTCAGGCGTACGCGAGGTGACCAGCAATCCGGACAAGACCCGAACCACCTTCGAGCCGATCAGTTTCCGCATCCGGTTCGGCGACATGGGGGTGACAGTCGAAGAACTCGATGTCGTGCTCCCCTGCTTCACGGATGAACTGCGCTCAGTGTTCAACGCAGTGGTGCGGTCGATTGACGGAGGCACCCGCGCACAAGAGGGTGTGGTCGCTCAGGTTGCCGAGGAATTGATGCTTGGGGTCAATAAGGCGAGGGAAAAGATAAAGGAAGTCGCAGACCTGAAGAACTCACCTCTTATCCGCCAGCGTGTCGCAAACGCCCCCGGGTTCAGTTTCAGCTATAAGGGCGAAGCACCCCATGCTTATGGTGAGTTTTGAGCTTTTCTACCCCCCCCCCTCTCTACCGTATGGTGGGCGCCCCCATATATTATTGACCCGGCACGAATATACTTGAAATATTTGGATCGGTCCCCATGTTGAGCAGATGGAAAAAGACGACGCAAGATATTCGACACTGGAGCAACTGCACGAGCGGCGGAAGCAAGTCGTGCGGTTGCATCGCAAAGGCTACGGCGTGATGCAAATCGTTGAGCTCTGCGGGCTTTCTTATCCGACAGTTCGTGCAGCTATTGATCGCTACGAAGAAGGTGGCCTTGCTGCCATCAGACCAGCCACGCGTGGTAAGCGTGCCGGTCAAGGGCGGACATTGACCGAAGAACAAGAGCAGGCAATCCGCAAGATCATTTGCGATAAGCGCCCAGAGCAACTGAAGATGGAATTTGCGCTGTGGAACCGGGCGGCTGTAATGCAACTGATCGAACGTGAATACGGCATCAAGCTATCGGTACGCGGTGTTGGCAACTATCTATCCCGCTGGGGGTTCACCCCCCAGAAGCCGATCAAGAAAGCCTATGAGCAACGACCGGAAGCCGTGCAAGCCTGGCTCGATGAGCAATACCCGGAAATTGAGAAGCGTGCCAAGGCGGAAGGCGGCGAGATTCACTGGGGCGATGAGACCGCCTTGGTCAATACCGATGTGCGCGGTCGTTGCTACGCACCGGCTGGCAAGACGCCGGTCACCTACACGGTAGGTGGGACGCGGCAGAAGTTGTCGATGATTGCCACGGTGACGAATCAGGGCAAGACACGCTGGATGATCATTGACGAGGCGTTCAACTCCGACAAGCTGATCGAATTCCTTGACGCGCTGATCAAGGATGCCGGCAAGAAGGTGTTCTTGATTCTCGACAATTTGCGGGTCCATCACAGCAAACCGGTCAAGGCATGGGCCGCTGAACGTCAGGACAAGATCGAACTGTTCTATCTGCCCAGCTATAGCCCAGAGCTAAATCCAGAAGAACGCCTCAATGCCGACCTGAAGCATGCTATCGGCACCAAGGTGCCGGTGCGCACCAAGGCAAAACTGAAACTCGCTGCTACCGAACACATGGTCAAACTCGAACAATCACCCGAGCGGGTCAAGAGCTTCTTCCAAGATCCGCGTGTCAAATATGCCGCTTGAAAATTCAAACTTCAGCTGGCCGGATCAATAGTAAAAGGGGTAGAACCCGTAGAACCAGTAGAAGCCGTGGAAACTATGTGGCACAAGGGTTTCCGTGGATCGCAAGAAACGGCATCATAGGTATATTAGGAAACGCCAAATAGCCTTCTACGGCTTCTACGGGTTTTAGGGGGGCCGACCCTTTCGACGGGTAGCGGATCACCAGTGCGTGGTAGTGTTTGCAGTGACGCTCACGCGAATCATCGCACCGATCAGGGTTGGAACAACCGCAATCATAACAACCCTGTCCCGCTCCTTAACTTTGCATGGTTTTATTTCGCCCAACAATGCTTATCAAGCCCAAACCCAGCAGCATGAGCGCATAGGTCTCGGGCTCTGGCACGGGTGAAACCGCGTATCCAAAGCGAAGCGAAGATATGCTGGCGACACCATTGAGAAGAAAATATGTTTCTGATGGGCTGCTCGGAACGTACCCAACAAAACCCGCTCCCGAGTTGATACTGAAGGGGGTTGCTGTCGCAGCCCTATCCATCGCAAAGTCCAGATAGATGGACGAATATGTCTCCGGACTGATCGCAGAACCATTCCAATTTGTTGCCGTCCATGCACAGTTGCAGTTTAACGACGAGCTACCAATCCAGACAGCGTTTGACCATCCATTCTGTCGAACTGAAAACGAATAGCTATTTTCACCTCTCGAATAGCTCGTCACGAGTGGGCTGGTATCGGCATTCAAAACCGTTGAACCATCTATCAGATGACCGAAATCGATGCTTTGAGTGGGATTGCTGTAAAGAGAATTAAACAACCCTTCGTCAGTAATTATCTGAACTGCAAACGCAGTTGGTGCAACTAGAAGGATCGACAGAACGACGACCGATCGCAGAAAAATTTTCATTTTTGTCTCAATTAAAACTCCGACACATTCTGACAATCAGAAGCAACTCACCGTTACGCTAACCGACAGCCGCCAAACGGCTGTCGGGGATGAGCAATGTCAGATGTATTGACCACTGAACAGGCTATTTACCTTCTTCTTGACAGCGGTATCCACCGCCGGTTTCGACACAATGAAAGATTTTTCCGCGACATTTTGCTGTCCAAGTACCAGAGGCCCAATTCATAGTCTCGCCTAATAATTCAACTTCAGATGACGGGCATCCAGCCATTCCCGATGTTACGTCTTTCTGTTTTTGGTGGCGTAAATCTGCACAGCCCGAAAGAATAAAGACAGTAGAGAGAACTGCAACAATCGTTCTTTTCATTGCTACCTCCTTTGAGCCTTATTTTGAGATGTAGTTAAAGTGCTCGGCTCTTGAGAGCACTTAACGTAGAGGTGATCAGCGCTTGCACGACTACACGCGCATCCAATGCTAAACACTCCACCAAACCCTGCGAGCATCAAAAAGTTCCAATGGCATTATACGGCCGCTTTTCGGTGAGTTGGCCATTGGCCACTTTTGGCTGCTTGTAAGCAGATAACAAGCAGGTCACGATGACGATAAGCGGTGGTCAGGCATGCTGAATTCAAGTATTCAACTCCGCCGATTATCGTTATCGTGACCATGCCCCCCGTACGGCGATCAGGTCAAAAAAGCCTCCCCAAACGTGTCAGTGCCACCGTTGCATCGCCACCGCCCAAGCACTCACTCAAAACACATTCAGCGGCTTCTATGCGCGCCATGTGCATTCTTCGGAGATAGTCAGGCACTTTCCCACAGCGCGGAAAGTCGGTGACCTCACTACACAGTTCGAACCAATCTTGCTGAAGGCGCGCCACGAGCGTCATCAATGACCGCAAATCAATATGACCCGCAAGGAGATTAGCGACCATACGGTCACTGACGGAACTA
Source organism: uncultured Rhodocyclaceae bacterium (assembly GCA_907163225.1). Lineage (GTDB taxonomy): Bacteria > Pseudomonadota > Gammaproteobacteria > Burkholderiales > Rhodocyclaceae > Azonexus. The sequence goes on from OU015322.1 coordinate 1,302,734, forward strand.
CCGATGCCCGCGCTCATGCCTGCACCCCTTTGAAGTCGGCGAGGAAATCCACCCAATCCTGCGGGCATTTGAAGCCGTGAATCACTGGTGGCAGGAGGCCCCAGCTAATCGCTTCCATCAGCTTCCGGTTCCAGCGGCGGTGATCTCTTTGCCACATCTCCCGGGCCAACGGATCGGATGGCGCGGAGAGTGCCTTGTTGCAGGGGGGAGGCAATCGCCCGGTCAATACCCGGCGCCGCAGGGTGTCATGCCTAAATCCGAACAATCGGCAGACCTCCTCTGCGTTCATCAAGGGATGAACCACCGGCTTCTGGGTCTTTGCTTTTCGGTCAGCTGCTCGAAAAATAGCCCTGAGCTCTCGATCTGCCGCCGCCGCATGCTTTTCTTCTTCAGCCTTGGTCATAGTAATCATCTCAATGTGTATGCTTCATAGCTGCATTATACCTGACTAAATTAGTATGGTATTGTTGTGGGAGCAAATCCAAAATTTGATTTTTATCTGAAATGGAATTCGCGAACCGGCTGTCCAGTGGAAACGGAAAAACCTTGGGGGCCGGATGAACACCTTCCGTATTGGTACATGCGGTCCGGAAAAGCGGGGGTACCGGGGGTCGGGAATGAGTTTTCGCGAATTTTGCTCAGTCAGGCTGGCTGAACGGGCGAACGCATGGTCAGTCGCTCAAGCGGGAGCAACCCAAGCTTTGTGCGGTCTCGATTGATTGCGTCGATCTCCAACTTCGCAGCCTCACCCTTCAACCTTCGCAACCTGATAACCCGAAATTTAACTGAATGTCTCAGTGCAGAGAGCCGGGCTTCCACCCCCACCACACGTGACGAACCGGCGCATCACATTGACAGGACTATGTCAATGTGATATTCTATCTCCACGTCGGCAGCCCGGAATTTTCCGGGTTGCCGTTTTGCATTGGAGAATTGGGAATGAACAAAACTCATACCGTCCTCACCGAGTTCGACCCAGAAAGTCGGCATCTCAAGGTGTTCATCTGCAGCAGCGTGCTCGGCTTCGACATCCCGGCCGAGGTGGATATGGATAACTCGCTCCAGCACGATGCCGCAACGCTCTGCTGCCTGCTACCACTGACGGCAAAGCTGGCTCACATGACGCCGTGCCTTGTGGATGAATATGCGCTCGACGAGTTGCGAATGTTAGCGAACGATGCCCGCCGGGAGCGCATTTAGAACAACAACCTTCACGCACTGCCGGTCTTCTATCGCCCCGAGATGGTGGCAGAGTCAGGCAGCTTCAGTCCGTCAGCAGGCAAGCCCCGCCTCGCAGTTGAGAGTTGGCAGGCACTGGGTGTTCCACTCGACATTCGCAGCTTTGACCCAGTGACGAGGGCACAGATAAAGCGCGCCCATGATCCGGTTTTTGTGGATGACCTGCTCGACTGTCGGATAGAAAACGGTTTCGGCAACCACCGGGCCGACGTTGCAGCCAGCCTGCCCTACACCTCGGGCAGCATGCTTGCGGCTGCTCAGGAAGCCCTGCGTAACGGTGTAGGGGCCATTAGTCCGACCAGCGGCTTCCATCACGCTGGCTACGCCCATGCTGCTGGATTCTGTAGCTTGAACGGCTTGATGATCACCGCCATGAACATGCCCGCCCTACGCATCGGCATCCTCGACTTTGACATGCACTATGGTGACGGCACCAACGACATCATCGTTCAACTCGAGCAGCAGCACCGTGTTACCCATTACTCCCAAGGTGGTCAGCGCCGGGTATCGGGTGGCGCCTTCCTATACAGCATCCCGGACATTCTGAAACGCTTCGAGGGGTGCGATGTGCTTCTGTACCAAGCGGGAGGTGATCCAGCCATTGGTGACCCGCTAGGCAACTGGCTGACCGTTGAGCAGTTGGCCAAACGTGATGCGCTCGTGTTCAGTGGGTTGCGCCGGATAGGGGTGCCGGTAGCGTGGAACTTGGCCGGCGGCTATCAATCCCCCTTCGAGAATGTTCTCCGCATCCACGACAACACGATGCGTGGGGCCGCAAGGGTTTGGCTCAGCGCCCCCTGAGTGAGCCACAAACCAAAAAGACCAGCCTGAGCGCTGGTCTTTTTACATTGGCATTGAGTTTGCTGCGCTAAAATCAGCAGCAACTAAGCGAGCTTTATTTTAAAGCCACAACCCGTCACCGTTCCGCAAATCGTTCCGCAAAAACACAAATGTTAGCAGTCACTATCGCCATAATACCCTACTTTACTGGTGCCCCCGAACGGAATCGAACCGCTACCTGATGATTACAAATCAACTGCACGACCTTCATGCTACGGGGGCCCAAGCGATGGGGCGCGATTATAGCTTGATCATCCCAATTTCGTCATGACTACACTCACCAATCCATTCGAAATTGCCCGCGAAACGCTGCGCTTGCTCGCAACCCGGCGAATTCCGCCGTCGCCGGACAACTATCAGACCCTCTATCATGAGATTGCTGGCACAAAACCCGCGGGCAGTTCATTTCCTGAAGAGCAGCTCCGTTCCCTCGCAGCCGCACTCCCCAAGGCATCGCCAGACCAGTTGCGGCTGGCCCGCCAGCTCGATGAGGCGGTTAAATCGGCTAACTGGGCGGATTACAAAAAGTACCTGACGGAATTCATTGCCGCCCTGGCCGAATCGCAAAAACTGGGTTGGGCCGATCTCATTTCCGACCTACTACGCCAGTGGGAAGCCAAGCATCAAGGCCTGACCGCCACGCGCAAACGCGAATCGATCGAACACATACTTAATAGCAGCAGCGCAAATCCGGACACGCTATTCAACCGGATAGAGAGCCTGTTGCGCTCATGGGGCAATGGCAAGACCAGCGAAGCCGCTACTTTAGCCAATCCAGCCGAACCAGAAAATTCCGAAATTGGCCAATTTTCCGGGTTGACCGTAGCAAGCACCGATTTACTGCCCGAACTACGCGAACTATTCGCTTTTACCCTCGAAACCGCCATGGCGACCCAGTTGCTCGAGAGCCCGCAGCTTTCGTCGGACGCCAAGGTGCTGGCCAAGGACATTCGCACCGCCGTCAGCCCGGAGCAGTTGCAAGAATTCCTCACCCGCCTGAAGCGCTTTGCCTTCAAGCTCGAACTACTGGCGGAAGACCAAACCGAACTCCGGCACAGCCTGCTCAATCTGCTGCGACTGCTCGTTGGCAACATCACCGAGCTGGTCCTCGACGACCACTGGTTGCACGGTCAAATCGCCGTCGTCCGCGAAATCATCGACAAGCCACTCTCCCAGCGCGCCCTCGACGATGCCGAACGCCGCCTCAAAGAAGTGCTGTTCAAACAGGCGCAACTCAAAGCCAGTCTCTCCGAAGCACGAGATGCCATCAAACACATGCTGGCCGGCTTCGTCGACCATCTGGCCGATTTCGCCGACGCCACCTCCGACTATCACGACAAAATTGAAAGCTGTGCGGTAAAAATCAGCTCAGCCAACGACATCTCCGAACTGGAAAACGTCCTCGGCGAAGTCATGCGTGAAACCAGAACCATTCAGATCAACGCCCAGCGCTCGCGGGATGAATTGCGCTCAACCCAGCAAAAAGTCCAGGAATCCGAAGCGCGCATCCAGGAACTTGAGCGCGAACTCGAAACCACCAGCGACCTCGTCCGCCACGACCAACTCACCGGCGTACTCAACCGCCGTGGGCTGGAAGAAACATTCGCCAAGGAAGCCGCTCGCGCCAGCCGCCACGACACCACCCTGTGCGTTTCGCTAATCGACATCGACAATTTCAAGAAACTGAACGATTCGATGGGCCACGACACCGGTGACGAAGCACTGATCCACCTCGCCACCATCTGCCGGGAAACCCTGCGCCCCCAAGACACCGTCGCCCGCTACGGCGGCGAAGAATTCATCATCCTCCTGCCGGAAACCTCACTGGACGATGCGGTCGTCGCCCTCACCCGCCTGCAACGCGAACTCACCAAGAAGTTCTTCCTGCACGCCAATGAAAAAGTGCTGATCACCTTCAGCGCCGGCGTCACGCAAATGCTGGCTACGGATAATCAGGCCACTGTGATCAAACGGGCCGACGGCGCCATGTATGAAGCCAAGCAAACCGGGAAAAACCGCGTCGTCACCGCCTCCTGAGGCCACAAGAACCAGGTAGCCAGGAGAATTCAGCCTGCTACGGTCAACGTCAAATATCGCCAAATTCAACAACTCCATCAACTCAGCGAAAAAACATCAAAAAAATATCTAAAGTTTTCCCCGTGCCGCCCGTAAATGAATTTAACGGTGATGCAAAACAACAGCAAAACCGAGTTTCTTAAAGGCGCTGGCGCGAAAGCTGGCAAAGAGATTAACTGATCCAAGGAGATTCAAAATGGCACAAATGATCAACACCAATCTGGCTTCCCTGAACGCCCAGCGCAACCTGAATTCCTCGCAGTCTTCGCTGCAAACCTCGCTCCAGCGCCTATCTTCTGGCCTGCGTGTTAACAGCGCCAAGGACGACGCAGCTGGCTTGGCCATCGCCGAGCGCATGAACGCCCAAGTCAAAGGCATGAATGTCGCCGTTCGCAACGCCAATGACGGTATCTCTCTCGCCCAGACGGCGGAAGGCGCCTTGGGCAAAATTGGCGAAAATCTCCAGCGTATGCGTGAATTGGCTGTCCAATCTGCCAATGACTCCAATGGCACCAATGACCGCACTTCACTGGACAACGAATTCAAAGCGCTGGCTCTAGAAAACAAACGCGTCATCGACAATACCAAGTTCAACGGCCAGGCATTGTTGTCGGGCGCAGGCGGTACTGGAGGCGTATTTACTTTCCAGGTTGGTGCTAATACCTCTTCTGACAATCAGGTCAGCATCACGACAACGGACATTGCTACCGCAATGGGCACAAACACTCAAGGCGCTGCAGCAACGCTTGGAACCACCGCAGCCACTGCAACCGCTACAATGACCGATATAGATACAGCGATTGATGAAGTTACTTCAGCACGCTCATCAATGGGTGCCTCGCAAAATCGGTTTGACGCAGTTATCTCCAATCTGCAAGTATCTTCGGAAAATACCGCAGCCGCCCGTGGCCGTATCATGGACGCCGACTACGCGACGGAAACCGCCAACCTGAGCCGTACGCAAATTCTGCAGCAAGCAGGTACGGCCATGCTGGCCCAGGCCAACCAACTGCCGCAGAACGTGCTGTCGCTCCTCAAGTAAATCGAAGTCTCTCGACTAGCCTAAAGGCGCGGCAGCGATAACGCTACCGCGCCTTTGTTCGTGCCGAACACGAAAGGAAGCATGATGAACATTGCATCGATTGGCATCACCGGCAACCTGGCAGGCATAGCGCCTGATGCTGCCACCAACAGAGGGACTAGCTCGGAAACCCCCGTCCCCATCCAATCCAGCCCAATTCAAGACTTACCCAAGACCGCTCCCGCTTCTCAGGAAGAAGTCAAGGATTCAGTCAAAGCCTTGAACGAACTAGTTACTTCGCTGAATAGTGATTTGCAGTTCAGCATCGACAAAGATACGGGCAAGACTGTCGTCAAGCTGATCGACCCCGCAACCGACGAAGTCATCAAGCAAATTCCTTCCGAGGAAATCCTGGCCGTCGCCAAGGCCATCGATCAGCTCAAGGGCGTCTTTATCAAGCAACAAGCGTAAGATACGCGCTGCTTGCAGTCAGGAGGTAAATCATGGCCACTATTACATCTCTCGGCGCCGGTTCTGGCCTGGATCTGGAATCCTTAGTCACCAAGCTGATGAGTGCAGAAAGCACGCCTCTGACGACGCTCAAGAAAAAAACGTCGGCCGTCGAAACAAAAATTTCGGCCCTGGGCAAACTGAACAGCGCACTCTCCGCCCTGCAAACGGCCGCCGGCAAAATGAAGCCGAGCGTAACCCAGTCTGCCAGCGAAAAATTCGCTATCTACACGGCTACGGTGGCCAACACGACGATTGCCAGTGCCTCCGCCACAACGGGCGCCGTAACTGGCAACTATTCGCTGGAAGTATCCCAACTGGCCGCCAGCCACCAGATCAAATCTGCGGGATTCGCCAGCAGTAGCACCGTAGTGTCGGCTACCGGCGGCACATTATCCCTGAGCCTGGGCTCCCTTTCCGGCAACAGCTTTACGGCCAACAGTACGCTTAGCATTGATATTTCCGCCAATGCGACACTGGCCGATGTACGAAATGCCATTAACAACAAGGGGGCTGGCGTCACTGCCACCATTGTCAATGGCACAGCAGGCGCCCAGCTCGTCCTAACCGGGCCAGAAGGCAAAGACAACACCATCCAGTTGTCAGGACTCAGCGGGCTAGCTTACGACCCAACGGGCACGGCCACTTCGAACTTCACCAAAATACAACCCCCGCAAGACGCTGAATTTACGCTGAATGGAATTGCAGCAACCAGCAGCTCAAACAAGGTGAGCGGCAAGATCGATGGCATCACACTGACGCTGACCGCTAAGACCAACGGCTCGCCGACTACCCTCACCGTTGGCAAGGAAACAGAAACCGAAGCAACCAAGGCGCTGCAGGAGTTCATCACCGCCTACAATTCAGCCAATTCAACGATGAAGACCCTGGGCGCTTACAACGCCACAACAAAAACATCGGGGGAGCTGCAAGGCAATAGCACCCTGCGCTCGGCAATGTCTTCGCTCCGCGCCCAAGTTTTCGGCACAACGTCCGGAAGCACCACTTCTGCCTATCAGACGCTCTCCAATATTGGCGTTTCAGTTGGCTCTGACGGCGCCTTGACTCTGGATGGCGCCAAGTTCAAAGCGGCCATTGCAGCCGATCCGACGGTGGTTTCCAATCTAATTGGCAATGTGGGCAAGGCCTTTGATAGCACCATCAATGGCCTTATCGGCACCGACGGAACCGTCAAAACGGCCACGGACGGCCTGAGCAAGACTGTAACATCGTACCAAAAACAGCAAGAGCGACTGCAGGATCGCCTAGTCACCATTGAGGCACGCTACCGCGCCCAGTTTTCTGCGTTGGATACTATGGTTTCAAGCCTGAACGCCAGCGCGAGCTACCTGACCAATTACATCACCAGCCTGAATAACTCCAAGAACAATTAATCAATGTTTGGACGAACTGCCAATCCATTGGCGGCCTATGGCGCCGCCAGCCTAGATGCAAAAGTTAACTCTGCATCGCCTCACGAATTAATCATCTTGCTGTTTGATGGTGCAGAAAACGCAATTTCGGTTGCTAAACTGCATATTCAACAAGGGGATATAGAGCGCAAAGGACAGCTACTATCGAAAGCCATTGACATTATTGGTAACGGCCTGAAAGCAAGCCTGAACCTTGAAGACGGTGGCCAACTGGCACAGCAACTTGCCGCGCTGTACGACTATATGATTCGACGCCTGGTTTCAGCCAATCTTGAAAACAACCCCGCAATTTTGGATGAAGTTCTGGGACTGTTAACAGAAATACACTCCGCGTGGACTGAAATAAAGCCAGAGAATCAATAACGTCATGGCTTCCTTCCTCGACCTGCTGGAACAATCGGAGCAACTGACAGCCAGTATGCTAACGGCCGCCAAAGTTGAGGATTGGGAAACAGTCGCCAGCCAGGAACGAGAACGCCGAGGGTTGCTTGTTGGAATAACCGAAGGCAACAAGGGATTTGAGTACCGGCAAAGAATTCAGCGGCTACTTGATACTTCGTTGCAAATCGCGGCGCTCGCGGGTCGTCGACGTGAGGAAATTGCCGAATTACTGTCGATATTCGAAATACACTCGCCCAATGCTGAACAATGATCTTCGCGTATGTCTCCAGCGGGATCTGGCGCGCGACGTGATTACGATGGACGGCCTGAGGCAAAGGCGTGAGATGTTTTGGGCTGTTGATTTCGAAACCGCCACCAGCCGCCTAAGCGCCATATGATCCCCCCCGACGTCGCGAGCGCACTGCGGCTTCAACTGCCGGACCAGGCAAAAATTGCTGCCCAGCAGCCGCAGAACCAGCCGGTTGCCGCTGCACAGCAGATCTCTGATGCGTTAAGCGAGATGGTTCCCGGCCAACGCATCCTGGCCGAAATACAGGCGCTCATGCCCAACGGCACCTATCGCGCCACCGTGGGCCAGCGCGACATCACCTTGGCCTTGCCATTCGCTGCAAAACAAGGGGATACGCTGGAGCTTGAAGTCCAGGAAAGCGATGGGAAGCTGACCCTTGCCTTCGTCACAAACCGTACAGAAAACGAGAGCAAGGCCGCATCGCAGGCATCGGTATCAACGTCTTTAAGCACAACCGGCAAGCTGATCGGACAACTGATCGGCGAATCCGCGGGCAACGGCAAACAACCCGCGCCACTAGCATTGAATGGCAGCCAGCCACTGGTTGCGACAATGCCGGAGGATGGCGCTACTTTGGCGCCTATTCTGAAGCAGGCGCTGACTCAAAGCGGCATGTTCTATGAGGCGCACCAGGCGCGCTGGGTAGCTGGCGAACTCCCCACCGAAGCCCTCAAGCAGGAGCCACAGGGCAAGTTTCCGCTCGCCCAGACGATTGCTGCGGTCAACGAGCAAAATGTGCCAAAAAGCAATGCCTTGCCTTCGGCTGAACAATCGAACAACGCCAGCCAAACACTCGCGTCGCGCCTGGATGCTTCAGGAACCAGCCCCGTTCCCCGCGAATTGGTGCCCATGGTTCAGCAGCAACTGGATGGGCTGGCCAATCAGAATTTTGCCTGGCAAGGCCAAGTCTGGCCGGGCCAGCAAATGCGCTGGGAAATTGGCGAGGATCGGGATAGCTCGCGCTCGCAAGGCGACGACGATACCCAGCGCTGGCAGACTCGACTCAAACTGTCGCTCCCCGTGCTTGGTGATATCGACATCGCGCTCAGCCTGCGGGCTGGCGGCGAAGTCGGGCTGACGGTCTCAGCCGACTCCGAAGCCAGCGAAACACGCTTGCGCAATGAAATACAGCAGTTGCGCAAGCAGTTTGAAGCAGCCGGCCTGAATTTAACCGAGCTACAGGTTCAGCATGGCGAAACCGCCGAGTGACCTGACCCGCGAGGCCATCGCCCTCGCCTACAGCCAGACCGATGCGGCACCACGCGTGGTGGCCAGGGGAAAAGGTCTGGTCGCCGAGCAGATCATCGCCCGCGCCAAGGAGCATGGCGTCTACGTCCATGAGTCGCCCGAACTGGTTGCACTATTAACCCAAGTCAATATCGACGAACACATTCCGCCGCAACTGTACATGGCGATTGCCGAGTTACTGGCCTGGCTCTACCGCATCGAACACGGTGGCACACCGACGCAAGCGCCCATTTGAGTTTCATGCACTGACGGCCGCCGTCATGATGGTTTACCATGACGAAATCCGCTTACTGATTGCCCTGCATGTCCTCAAGCATCGAAGAACTGCCCGCGCCGGATTTTGAAATCGACCATCCGGATGACTACGCCCAGTACTTTCTGGGCAATCCCCGTGAAATTTCCTTTTATCTCAACCTGCTGGTCAAACGCGGCAGTTTGGTCACGGCGCACATTGACGACGGCAAACTGTTTTTTCTCACGGCGATTGTTGCGGTCGACGGTGAAAAAGGCGAAATTTTCATTGATCCGGCCCAAGCCGAAGCCCTCAACGCCGCGGCAGGGGCTGCACGCCAGATCACACTTGTCGCCAATCTCGACCGCGTCAAAATCCAGCTCCGGTTGACCGGGCTTCGTGAATCGCAATTTGACGGGCGGCGAGCCCTATCAACAGGCATTCCAGCCACGATGCTACGCCTTCAGCGCAGGGAATTTTTCCGCCTGGAACCGCCACTGATCAGCCCGATCGGCTGCCAGATTGCCATCGAACAGTTTGCTGGCAGCGTAAAAACTTTCGAGCCAAAAGTGGCCGACATCAGTGGCGGCGGCATCAGCCTGACAGCACCGACGAACCTGGCAGAAGCCTGTCAACCGGACACCCTGTTCAAGGACTGCCGACTGGATCTTCCCGGCGAGGGTGTCCTGCTGGTCAACCTGCGGGTCAGAAAAATGGTGGAGATTTCAGCCAACACCGGCATCCACAATCTGCGGATCGGCTGCGAATTCGTTGGTTTGCCGGGCACCCGGCTGGCGATGATCGAGCGCTACATCACGCGCATCGAGCGCGAGCGCAAGGCCCGCGACTCAGGGTTGGCCGATTAGACCTGAATATTCATCACGTCCTGGTAGGCCGAGACGATCTTGTTGCGTACCTGAACCATTTCCTGGAAGGAAACGCTGGCCGTCTGCAAGGCGATCATCACTTCGTGCAGATTCTGGGTCGTATCGCCAGCGGCAAGTTTTTCCGCCATCCGCTCGGACTGCTGCTGCGTCTGATTGACCTTGTCAATGGAGCCTTGCAAAATTTGGGCGAAATCGGCACCGCCGACTGCCGGCGCACTCTCTGCCGCCTTGCCGGAAGCCTGCGCCGCAGTCGTCCGCAGCGCGCTCAACATTTGTTCGATTCCTAGCGTATCCATTTTCAGCTCCTAAAACACGAGGATTTACAAGCAATTCCCAGGCCAGAATCAGTCCTGAAGATACCCTTCGTCCCGATACTGCTGTAACTTGTAACGCAAAGTCCGCTCGGAAATCCCCAGCCGCTCAATCGCCTTCTTGCGCGAACCACCTACCTCGGCCAAGGTGGCCAGAATATGGTCGCGCTCCAAGTCTTTCATATTATCGGCTTTTTTGGCCGGCTCAGCGAAGGCGGTGACCGGCAAGACTTCCGCAGCCATCGGCGCCGCAGCCTGAATGTCAGCGCCCGCGCGCGGCACAATGTGCAATACCTCCGGCCCGATTTGATTGCCCGTCGCCATGATCAGCGCCCGCTGAATCACATTCTCCAACTCCCGGACATTACCCGGCCAAGAGTGGGCAGCCAGTACGGCTTCAGCCGCTGGCGTCAGTAACATGCCGGTCCGCCCAAAGCGCCCGCCGTGCTCGACGACAAAATGGCGGGCTATGGCGACGATATCCTCCCTGCGCTGGCGCAAGGCGGGGATCGCCACCGGAAAAACACTGAGCCGGTAATACAAATCCTCGCGAAAGACGCCCTTGGCAACCGCCTCAAGCATGTCGCGATTGGACGTAGCAACAATCCGGATATTCAGCGCTACCGGCTTCTTGCCACCCACCCGCTCAACCTCGCGCTCCTGAAGCACGCGCAGCAATTTTGCCTGCAGTCCCATCGGCATTTCGGTTACTTCGTCGAGCAGCAAAGTCCCGTCCTGTGCCTGCTCGAACTTGCCGGCCTGAGCCTGCTGCGCTCCGGTAAATGCGCCTTTTTCGTAACCAAACAAGGTCGCTTCAAGCAGGCTGTCGGGAATAGCCGCACAGTTGATGGCGACAAAAGGCCCCGCCTTGCGTGCCGACTGACGGTGAATAAAGCGAGCAACCACTTCCTTGCCAACGCCGGACTCTCCGGTGAGGAGAACCGTCGCATCGGTCTGCGCCACACGCTGGGCGATCGCAAACAGCTCACGGCTGGCCGGGTCAATCGAAATAACCCCGTCGTCGCCATCCGTTCCCGGCAATTCATATTTATTGATATGTGCCAACAGCGCCTGCGGCTCGAACGGCTTGAGCAGAAAGTCACAGGCCCCAGAGCGCATGGCATCAACCGCCTTCTCCACCTCGGCGTAGGCCGTCATCAGCACCACCGGCAGGTGGGGCAAACGCGCACGAATTTCCTTGAGCAGCGTAATGCCATCCATCGGCATCATGCGGACATCGCTGACCACGATTGAAAATGCCTGCTCACCCAGCGCCTTGAGCGCCGCCTCGCCACCATCGACCGCGACGTAAGGGCGACCGGCCAGCTCCAGCGTATCGCCAATGGCCTCACGCAAGCTGGGGTCATCTTCAACGACCAGAATCGGCAAACTGTGTTCTGCCATGTTATTCAGTTCCACTCTCTGCCGGGCCGACCGGCAAGGTCATGACAAACTCGGCGCCGTCGCCGGGTTCGGAAAAAAGCTCGATCGCGCCGCCATGCGCCCGCGCCACGCCCAGAGCAATGGCCAACCCAAGGCCGGTGCCTTGCCCTTTGGTGGTAAAAAACGGTTCAAAAATTCGTGACTGGGTTTCACGGGCGATACCCGGGCCGCTATCGCGCACGCCAATGGCCAGCAAATCGCCGCGGCAATTGCCGGACAGGCAAATTTTGCCGCCTGCCGGCGTTGCCTGCATGGCGTTCTCCAGCAAATTGACCAGCGCCCCAAAAAGCGATTTCCGGCTGCCGACGATTATTGCCCCTTCACAAGCGTCGACCGTGGAAAAAGCCAATCCATGGTCCCGCATCAGTGGCTCGACAGTTTGGGCGGCCTCTGCCAGCAGATCACTGGCTTCAACAACATCCCGCCCGATGCTTTCGCCGCGAGCAAAGAGCAGTACATCCTGAATCAAACGCTCAAGCCGGCGCAATTGCCCGGTGGCCTTTTCCGAGAAACGGGCGCGCATTTCGTCCGGCACGCCGGGCTGACCGAGATTGGACGTGTGAAGCAGCGCCGCAGCGAGTGGCGTACGCAGCTGATGCGCCAGGGAAGCGGCCATTTCACCCATCGCAGCCAGACGCTGATTGCGCTCGAGATCAGTCTTCATCTGGTGCGCTGCCGTCACGTCGTGAATCAGCAATATTTTCCCGCTGGCGGAAGGCAAGGCGCTTTCGGCAATGGATACCCGACGATCCCGAAGCAGCCATTCGCCGACCGTCAGCGTCGGGACCAGACTGCCGCGCGCCACGTCCCCCCAATGCCGCCCTACCAACTCAGCCCCCAAAAGAGCCACCGCAGCGGGGTTGACCGCCACAACAACGGCCGCCGCATCGAGCAGGACAACGCCAGCCGGCAAGGCATCAAGCAGGGACGACAAGCGCTCGGACAGCGCTTCTTTTTCCTGATACTGGCGGCGCAACTCGCCGTTGGCGACAGCCAGCTCTTCGGTCAGTGAAGCGGCACGCACCTGCAGCGCTTCATAGGCCTGGGTCAATTCGGCCGAAACCTGATTGAACATGGCAAACGCGCGCTGCAGTTCGGCGGCTTTGGTGTCGGAATCTGAGGTCACAGGATTGTCTTGCACGGCTTCCAAAGAAAAAGACAGGGTGAATTTAGCGCGGGTAATAGTAGAATATTTCTAGGATAATTTGGCTTCTCGATTGATTCTTCTTCTGTTTCACCGCAATTTGACCGGCTATTGATGGCAGCAACGACAGAGACGACAGCAGGAACAGCACCAGCCGGAAACCCGGTGGAGCGTCTGCGCGACGCCTTCAACCGGCTCGGCAGCCAGCAGAAGCTTGTCTTCATGGTCGCTATGGCAGCTATTTTTGCCATTATCGTTGGCACCATCCTGTGGAGTCGCCAGCCCGACTGGAAAACGCTGTTCTCCAACCTGAATGAAAAAGATGGCGGCGCCATCGTCACCATTCTTGAGCAGCAGAATATGCCGCATCGGTACACCGATAACGGCGCATTGCAGGTACCCGCTGATCGTGTTCATGACGTACGACTGAAACTTGCCTCACAAGGCTTGCCTCGTGGCGGCATGGTCGGCTTCGAATTGATGGAGAACCAGAAGTTTGGCGTCAGTCAATTTGCCGAACAGGTTAATTATCAGCGCGGTCTGGAAGGCGAACTGGCGCGGACCATCCAGTCCATCGGCGCCATCCAGTCGGCTCGCGTGCATCTGGCCATTCCAAAGCCGTCGGTATTCGTCCGTGAAGAGCAGAAGCCAACCGCTTCGGTCATGCTCAACATTTACCCTGGCCGCAGCCTCGATGGTGCCCAGATTGCCGGCATCACCCATCTGGTTTCCTCCAGCGTGCCGCAACTTCCGGCTACCAATGTAGCAGTGATCGACCAGAGCGGCGCCCTACTCTCCCAGCTCAAGAACAAGCTGACCGAGGCGGGCCTGGATCCGGCACAGATCAAGTACGTTCGTGACGTCGAGAGCAGCATTATCAAGCGCATCTCGGAAATTCTCAGCCCGATGCTGGGCCAGGACAACTTCAAGGTCCAGGTTGCAGCCGATATCGATTTTTCGCAAAGCGAGCAAACGGCGGAAACCTTCCGCCCGAACAACGCACCGGAAAGCACCAGCATTCGTAGCCGGCAGAACAACGAAACAGCCAGCGTCAATCAGGCCGCCGGCGGCGTCCCCGGTGCGCTGACCAATCAGCCGCCAGTACCGGCCACCGCCCCGCTGACCCAGCCGGCCACCGGCACTTCCCCCGGTCAACCGGGAAAACCGGGCGAAATCCAAGGAAAGGTTGATGCAGCCGGCGTTACCGCGCCGCTCAATGCAGCCGGCCAGCCGATCAACACCAGCAAAAATGCGACGATCAATTACGAAGTCGACAAAACGATCCGTCATACCAAGCAAGGCATGGGCGACATTCGCCGCCTGTCGGCGGCTATCGTGGTCAATCACCGCAAGGATGTCGACAAAAACGGGCAGCCCGTCAGCAAGCCCATTCCCGAAGCGGAAATGAAACAACTTAACGACTTGGTTCGCGAAGCTATGGGTTACAGCAAGGAACGCGGCGACACCATTTCCGTGGCCAACGCCCCATTCACGGCGGTGGACAAGAGCGAAACCGAGTTGCCGATCTGGAAGGATCCGGAAAACATTTCCTACCTCAAGGATCTGCTCAAATATCTCCTGATCGCCGGCATCGTCGCCTTCCTGTACCTCAAAGTCATTCAGCCCTCAGTCAAGACCATGTTCCCGCCCCCCGCGGATGCCGATGCAGCGCACACGCCGGCCGAAGGCGGCGCGTCACATGGCGAGAGCGGCACCGATACAGAGACAGAAGTGGGCGAAGATGGCTCTACCCACGTTAGCATCGACCACTACGCGGTCATGATCCAGAAGGCACGTGACCTGGCGGACAAGGATCCGAAGGCAGTCGCTAACATCATCAAGGATTGGATGGGCGTCAATGGCAACTAGCCCTGAAGAAGGCCTCGAAAAGAGCGCCACGCTGCTCATTGCACTCGGCGAAGATCACGCGGCCGAAGTACTCAAAAATCTCGGCCCGCGAGAGGTACAAAAGCTTGGCCACGCCATGGCCTTGCTCAAATCGGTTCCGCGCGCCAAGGTCGAAGGCATTCTCAAGGAATTCCACCAGATTGCAGAAGAGCAGTCGGCCGTTCACGTTGATACCGATGCCTACATCCGCAACGTACTGAACAAGGCCCTGGGCGATGACAAGGCGTCCAACCTCATTTCGCGCATTCTTCAGTCAGGGGAAACTTCCGGTATTGAGGGCCTCAAGTGGATGGACGCGACCACCGTCGCCGACCTGATCAAGAACGAACACCCGCAAATTATTGCGACAATTCTGGTCCATCTCGAACACGATCACGCTAGCGAAATTCTCAATCACTTCACGGAACGCCTGCGTAACGACGTCGTGCTGCGCATTGCTACGCTTGAAGGCATCCAGCCAGCAGCGCTCAAGGAATTGAACGAGGCCATGATGCGCATCCTGGCCGGCTCCAGCAGCGTCAAGCGAACAGCCATGGGTGGCGTACGTACCGTCGCGGAAATTCTCAACTTCATCGGTACCAATAACGAAACGTCTGTGGTCGACGCCATCCGCGAATACGATCCCGACCTCGCCCAGAAAATTCTCGATGAAATGTTCGTTTTCGAAAATCTTCTGGAAATCGACGACCGCTCGATCCAGCTTATCCTGCGCGAAGTCCAGTCCGATTCCCTCATCCTTGCGCTCAAAGGCGCATCGCCTGAATTGCGCGAGAAGATATTCAAGAATATGTCGCAACGCGCCGCCGAAATGCTGCGCGAGGATTTGGAGTCCAAGGGTCCGGTTCGCCTTTCCGAGGTCGAGGCCGAGCAGAAGGAAATTCTCAAGGTCGTTCGGCGACTTGCCGACGAGGGCCAAATTGTCCTCGGCGGCGCCGGCGGCGAGCAGATGCTTTAAGCCATGTCCGGATTCATTCCAAAAGAACGGCTCGCTGGTTACCAGCGCTGGCAGGTGGCCTCCTTTGACCAGCCCGCGCCTCAAACTGGCAAGGTGACGGACACCATCGCCAACATCCCCCTCGGTGATGACGGCACGTTAAATGCCGGCGAGACAATCGTCGAAATGCCTTTCCCAACCGCCGCTGCGCTTGAGCAAATCAACGAAGAGGCGCGTGCCGAAGGCTACCGGGTAGGTTACGAAGAAGGCCGCGCCGCAATCGAATCCGAGCTCGCGAAGACGACCGAGGAACAGATTCAGCAGTTGAGTACCATCGTCGGAAATTTGCATGTCTCGATCGCCCATCTCGATCAACACATCGCTGACCAGTTGCTCGACCTTGGGCTGGAGATTGCCGCACAGGTATTGCGTAGCAGTCTTTCGGTGCAGCGCGAGTTGCTGCTGCCAATGATACGAGAGGCTATTGCCGAACTCCCCTTCCATCATGGCGCGATTTCACTCCACCTGAATCCGGAGGACACGAACGCTATCCGTGCATCGCTCAGCGAACAACTCGCCCATACCGGCGCTCACATCGTCTCGGACAACAACATTTCAGCGGGCGGATGCCAAATCACAGCAGGCAATTGCGGCATCGATGCGACCATCGAAACCCGCTGGAAACGCGTTATTGAAGCTATTGGCGTCAGTCCCCACGAATGGCTGAACAAGACCTGACCCTCCCTCCGCCCGACCATATCGGACGCTGGCAGCGTTTTCTTGCCTACTGCCAGAGCGCTGCTGCCCAATCCCAACCCCTTTGGCCCAGCGGCCGCCTGACCAGAATCAACGGTCTTGTCATGGAGGCAACGGGGCTCAAGCTCCCACTCGGCAGCACCTGCCGGATCATCCCAGGCAGCGGCATTCCCGTCGAAGCCGAAGTAGTCGGCTTCGCGAGCGAAAAGCTCTACCTGATGCCCTCCGACGATGTCTTCGGGCTGGCTCCGGGGGCAAGAGTAGAGGCCTGTGACCCGCCCTCGCCCACTCCGAGCATTGATTTTCCGGTTGCGAAAAGAAGGCGGGCAATCGACCGAGCCAAACAGGTTCCAGTCGGTGATGAGTTGCTGGGTCGAGTCCTGGATGGCGTTGGCCGCCCCCTCGACAACAAAGGCCCGATTCACACCGATTCCTCACGCTCACTGCAGAGCCGACCGTTTAACCCAATGATGCGTGCCCCGATCGACAAGCCGCTGGACGTGGGCATTCGCGCCATCAATTCCCTGCTGACCGTCGGGCGCGGCCAGCGCATGGGATTGTTTGCCGGCTCAGGCGTCGGAAAATCTGTACTGCTTGGCATGATGGCCCGTTACACCGAGGCTGAAGTCATCGTCGTCGGACTGATTGGCGAACGGGGCCGCGAGGTCAAGGAGTTCATTGAACACATTCTTGGCGAAGAAGGGATGCGGCGAGCGGTCGTCGTCGCCGCACCGGCGGACACCGGCCCACTGATGCGCCTTCAGGGTGCGGCCTACGCGACGACAATCGCCGAGTACTTTCGGGATCAGGGCAAGCAGGTTCTGTTGATCATGGACTCGCTGACGCGCTACGCAATGGCTCAGCGTGAAATTGCCCTGGCCATTGGTGAGCCACCTGCCACTCGCGGCTATCCGCCATCCGTCTTCGCCCGCCTGCCACAACTGGTCGAACGCGCGGGCAACGGCCGCGTTGGCGGCGGCTCAATAACGGCCTTCTACACGGTGCTAGCCGAGGGCGATGACCAACAAGACCCGATCGCAGACTCGGCACGGGCCATTCTGGATGGCCATATCGTGCTATCCCGAACCCTTGCGGATGCTGGGCATTACCCTGCTATCGACATTGAGCAGTCCATCAGTCGGGCCATGGTGAGCCTGATCGACCACGGTCAACTCGAAAATATCCGAAAATTCAAGTACCTGTTCTCTCGATACCAGCGTTCACGTGACCTCATTTCAGTCGGCGCATACTCACCCGGCTCCGACCCGGTACTCGACCAGGCCATCGCCGCCTACCCGAAGATGGAACATTTTCTGCAGCAACAACTAACCGAGCAATCGGACTTTCCAGCCAGCATTGAAGCCCTGAGAACACTGCTCTAACCGACCATGCCACAACCCTTCTCACTGCAACCCCTGCTCGATGTCATGCAGGATCGTGCCGATGATGCGACGCGAAAGCTAGGCAAGCTGATTGCTGCCGAACAAAGCCAGCGTAGCCGCCTGGAGATGCTTGAGCAGTATCGCAGTGAATACGCTCAGCGCTTGCGCGATGCCACGATGCAAGGCGTAACCCGCTTTGTTCTGCTGAATTACCAAGATTTCCTGGCCAGGATAGATGAAGCAATCACGCAGCAGCGACTGGCCGTTGAAAATTCAGAGCTCAGCACCAAAGCTGGCAAGGATCACTGGCAGGACCAAAACAAAAAACTAAAGGCAATCGACACGCTCTCCCTCCGCCACGATGCGCGAGTTCGCCACCAGGAAAACCGACAGGATCAAAAGCTGCAGGATGAATTTTCGTCGCGTAAATACAGCATCAAAGACAACCAGGACGACATCGATTCCTGAAGAACCTGGATAGGCACACATATTGCTCAAACGATAGCAATCGATTGCTTATTCCGGGGGTTGCATGACCATTAGTATGATATCCAACATAGCAGCCAACATGGGTGCAGCCGCCAACTCCGCCGCCACGGCAGCAATTGACGGACTGCCTATTGATTTTGCAGCGTTGCTTTCGGCGCAAGCCTTGACGCCCCCTGAATCAACATCGCCGGCCTCTTTCATCGTCACGAAAAGCAAATCCGAAAACACCTCGGCGCTTCCCGAAAAAACAGAAAAGGCGGGCGAGCAGCCGCTGGATCCATCAATACTGGCCTCAATGCTTGGCATCGCGCAATTGCCGCCAGCAAGCCCTCCAGCCCAGGGCGCAACGAAACCTGTATCTGAAAATCAGGA
This sequence comes from uncultured Rhodocyclaceae bacterium, assembly GCA_907163225.1. Taxonomy (GTDB): domain Bacteria; phylum Pseudomonadota; class Gammaproteobacteria; order Burkholderiales; family Rhodocyclaceae; genus Azonexus. The sequence continues at coordinate 1,321,650 of OU015322.1, forward strand.
AAATGGAGCTCTCCTAAAAGGGATTCCCGAGCAAAAAAACCCAATGTCGAAAAACCCTGACTTGCCCTCACCGAACAAGGACATCGCAGCAGTGACGAGTTCGCTCCAAGAAACGGAGCATCAGGCCTCGTCCACGACCAAAGAAGCGGCAAATATTGCCGCTGATTCGGCCAGAAATACTGGCATGGGAACGGATTTTGAGGCTGCCTTGGCAAGTACAACGGCACCGCTACAAAACGCCGTTGCAAAACAGGCAACAATCAATGCGCCCCTGACGAGCAGTGCCTGGCCGGGAGCGCTCAGCGAGAAAATTGTCTGGCTGGCGAAAAGCGATCAACAAACCGCTCAAATCAACATAAATCCACCACAGTTAGGCCCGGTGCAAATCACGCTAAACCTGACCGGTGATCAAGCCAGTGCCCTATTCGCCTCGCCGCACTTGGAAGTACGAAACGCCATCGAGTCCTCTTTGCCACACCTGCGAGAAATGCTTGCCTCTGCCGGCATCAACCTTGGAGACGCCAGCGTTGGCGCAAATTTGTCTCAGCAAGGCCAAGAGCAGCCCTTCCAGTCAGCAAACAAGGCCCATCTTAGAAGCGAAAACGCTATACTCCCGGCGAATGAGAACGCCACAAGCACCGGAAGCAACCAGGTTCTCCAGAGGGGCCGCGGGCTGGTAGATTTGTTCGCCTGACAACTAGGGACAAGAGAGAGGAAGATTCATGGCCAAGGATGCCAAACCAGCGGAAGAAGGGGCTGTCGAAGCCCCCAAAAAAAGCAAAAAACTGTTGATCATCATCCTGGCCGTCGTCTTGCTGGTCGTACTAGGGGGCGGTGGGGCCGCCTACATGTTTATGCAAAAGGGCGATCACGCCGAGGACGGTGACGAGGAAGTTCCAGAAGAGACGACCAAATCCAAGAAAAAAGACAAGAAGAAGGAAGCTCACGTCGCCCCGATTTTCGTAAACCTGGATGCCTTTACCGTCAACCTGGTGCCAGAAACTGGCGATCAGTACCTTCAGGTCGCATTGTCCCTTGAGGTCGAAGACCCTGCCGACGACGCTGCCCTCAAAACGCAGATGCCCAAGATTCGCAACAATCTCACCTTGCTGCTGTCATCCAAAAAAGCCTCCGAACTGTTACCCAAGGAAGGTAAGGAACAACTGGCAGAGGCCCTGAAAGACGAGATCAATTCAGTCATCACCCCTCCAAAGAAAAACAAGAAGGGCGAAGTGACCATGCCAGACGGCCCGGTCAAGTCAGTTCTATTTACTTCCTTCATTATTCAGTAAGGAGCCATGGCAGGCGACTTTCTTTCCCAGGACGAGGTAGATGCCCTTCTTAAGGGCGTCACCGGAGAAGCCGATGAACCCGAAGAAAGTGAGGGTGATGGCGGGGGTGTTCGCGCCTACAACATCGGCACGCAAGAGCGGATCGTCCGCGGACGAATGCCGACCCTGGAGTTGGTCAACGAACGCTTTGCCCGTTACTTGCGCATCGGTCTTTTCAACTACATGCACCGGAACGCCGAAATATCCGTCGGCCCCATTCGCGTTCAGAAATACAGTGAATTTATTCGAAACCTGGTTGTTCCCACCAATCTGAATCTGGTCATTGCCAAACCCCTGCGTGGCACCGCACTTTTTGTTTTCGACCCCAACCTTGTCTTTCTGGTCGTTGATAACATGTTCGGCGGCGATGGAAGGTTCCATACCAGAGTCGAGGGACGGGATTTCACACCGACCGAGCAACGGATCATTCAAGGACTGTTGAACGTCGTATTTACGGAATACAGCAAATCCTGGAAGCCAGTTTACGATATCAACTTCGAATACATCCGCTCGGAGATGAATTCGCAGTTCGCCAACATCGCAACGCCTTCCGAGATTGTCGTGTCGACCACTTTCACGCTGGAGTTTGGCGGCGCTACGGCAGATATGCACATCTGCTTTCCCTACTCAATGCTGGAACCGATCCGTGACTTGCTCTACAGCACCATGCAAAGTGACCAGCTATCATCGGATAAGCGCTGGATTGGCACGCTGCGCAAGCAATTGCAGGGCGCAGAAGTTGAGATTGTTGCCCAGCTTGGCTCGGGAAAAATAACGCTCGGGCAAATATTGAAACTGAAAGTCGGCGATGTGATTCCACTTCACATCCCGGAGAAAATAGAAGCGATGGTCGACAGCGTTCCTCTAATGGAATGTACATTCGGCCAGCAAAGTGGCCAATATGCGCTTAAGGTTGTGCGCTTCCTCGCCGCCACACCCGAAACACCGCATGTCGATGCTGCCCCCGGAGAAATAAATGGCTGATGAAATGGAAAACAACGAAAACAATGTAGCCGCAGAAGAAGAGCAGATTAGCGAGGACGACTGGGCTGCGGCAATGGCCGAACAGGCCATCACGGAGCCAACAGCAGCCCAAGCGCAACCGGCAGATATATTCCCGTCATTTGGCGGCAATGCCGGTGGCGCTGGAATGATGAACGAACTGGACATGATTCTGGACATTCCTGTCCAGATCACGGTTGAGCTCGGGCGAACAAAAATCACGATCAAGAACCTCTTGCAATTGGCCCATGGCTCGGTCGTCGAATTGGACGCAATGGCGGGGGAACCCATGGATGTCATGGTCAACGGTACATTGATAGCTCAAGGTGAGGTTGTCGTGGTCAACGACAAATTCGGCATTCGTTTGACGGATATCATCACGCCCTCCGAGCGGATGCGCAAACTCAATCGCTAAACGCCCTGGCAAGTTTGCATTAAGATAGCGGCCTGATACTCACGCGCCTCAGGCTTCCCTTGCTACGCTTCATATTCCTGTTCCTCCCGACTGCTTTACACGCAGCTGAAGCATCGCCGGTAGGCGTTTCTTCGGGAACTTATATTCAGGCCACTCTTGCGCTAGCCTTGATTGTCGGCCTGCTGGCGGGAACCGCCTGGCTTGCCCGCAAGGTTTCAGGTGGCAAGGGTTTCGGACAAGGCGGCATGAAGATAGTCGGGGGGGTGGCGCTCGGCCCACGGGAACGGATCGTTTTGCTGGAGGTTGGCAACGAATGGCTGGTTGTGGGTATCGTACCTGGCCAGATTCGTACATTGCATCGCCTGGAAAAAGGCAGCTTAGCTAACAATGCTCCGCTGGCCTCGGAAGATAAACCCTTCACTCAATGGCTACATGGCATTACCGAGCGACGCAATCATGAATAGGCGCGTTGCTATCGGGCTAACCCTTCTGCTGCCGTTTGGCCTGGCACTGGCGCAAACCAGTACTGGCGGACTTCCGGCTATAACCAGCACACCAGCGGCCGGCGGAGGAACGACTTATTCCCTGACGATACAGACGCTGTTGTTGATGACAGCGCTCACCTTTATTCCAGCGGTCGTTCTGATGATGACGGGTTTCACTCGTATCGTCATTGTGCTCTCACTGCTCCGCCACGCAATTGGCATGCAAACAGCGCCGCCTAATCAGGTCATTGTTGGCATGTCTCTGTTCCTCACTTTTTTTGTGATGAGTCCGGTTCTTGAAAAAGTGTACACGGATGCCTATGTCCCGTTATCAGAGAACCGGATCAATATCATGCAGGCGGCCGACCGGGCAGCCATCCCCATGCGCGGATTCATGCTCAAACAGACACGCGAATCCGATCTTTCCTTGTTCGCCGGAATAGCAAAAATCGACAAGATAGATAAGCCTGAAGACACACCGCTACGCATTCTTGTCCCGGCTTTTGTCATTAGCGAGTTGAAAACTGCATTCCAGATTGGCTTCATCATTTTTATACCCTTTCTCGTCATCGACATGGTGGTCGCCAGTATGTTGATGTCCATGGGCATGATGATGATGTCACCTGTAATGATTGCGCTGCCGTTCAAGCTGATGCTTTTTGTTTTGGTTGATGGCTGGCACCTGGTCATTGGCTCGCTGGTGCAGAGTTTCGCGCAATGACGCCGGGAAGCGTCATGGAAATTGGCCGGCAGGCCATTGAAGTTACGCTATTGATCTCGGCGCCCATGCTGATCACTGCGCTGGTAGTCGGGCTTGTCGTCAGCATCTTCCAGGCGGCGACACAACTGAACGAGTCTACCTTGCAGTTTGTCCCCAAACTGGTAGCCATGTTTGTCGTACTCCTCTTGGCCGGCCCCTGGATACTTCAATACCTGATCGATTACATCCAGCGCCTGTTCGGCAGTATTCCGCAATTGATCGGTTAGCATGTTCAGCATCGACTCAACCCAGATCGATGCTTGGATTGTTGCATTCATCTTTCCGCTGACTCGCATACTGGCCTTCATCGCAACGGCTCCACTATGGAGCAGTGTGGGCGTTCCAACGCGTACCCGCCTGATTCTGGCGATTGCCATCGCAGTTGCCATAACGCCTACGCTACCAGCAATGCCAGCCGTTCAGCCAGGTTCATTAGCTGGCCTGTGGATCATGTTTCAGCAGATGCTTATCGGCATCGGCATGGGGTTCGCTGCGAAGATTGTTTTTACCGGATTTACCTTAGCTGGGGAGCTTATAGGCGCGCAAATGGGCCTCGGTTTCGCGACCTTTTACGACCCATTGAATTCATCGCAAACGCCTGTAGTTTCAGAGTTTTTCAACCTGATTACCTTGTTGCTGCTTCTGTCCATGAACGGCCACTTGTTGTACTTGGCCACCCTGGTTCAAAGCTTTTCGGCAATCCCGGTAAGCGCGACCCCGATTGGGGCAGGATCATGGTTGAATCTGGCAGAACTGGGCGGAAAAATATTCTCGGCTGGGTTGCTTCTCGCGCTACCCATCGTCGTCGCACTGCTGATCACCAATATTGCGCTCGCCGTGCTGACTCGTGCCGCCCCCCAGCTAAACATATTCGCGCTAGGCTTCCCGCTAACGCTAATTGGCGGATTCTTTGGCTTGGCAGTCAGCCTGAATTATCTGGCAACGCCGATACAATCGATTTTCGAATTCGGCATGAGTTCAATGCTTGGGTATGCCATCCCGGGCAAATGAAGGCTTCAATTCTGCAGGAATGAGTCCGCCTGCTGACGCTGAACCAACTTGATCACACCTTCGGCAACGCGGCGGGCACCGATAGTTTGCGAGTCAATACCCTCGGTATATTCGACGATCTGATAACTGCCGAATCCTTGCTCGAACTGCAACTGGCTGGCGCGGCGCTTGAGTATCTGGATCGACTCCCCGGCACCACCGGTGTGGTAACGCTTCATCTTCAATGAAAAACGGTAGGTATCGTCATTGAGGCGAGCCTCCTCGATTTCCCAATTCGGCGCCAGTGGGTCATAGACGACATATATCGCTGCGGCCACAACCGCCACGGTGGCCAAATTGGCGAGAGAAACGGAGGTCTTGGCCGTTAGCTGGATCGCCTTGTTCGGAATGATCGGCGATCCGGTCGAACTCGTCGAACTGCAACCAGCAAACAACAAGGCGCCGGCAATCAGGAGTGACTTGGTTTTCATAGGATACTAAACAAACTAAGTTGGCTAATTTGCTTGAATGACAGTTGCGCCGCTTCAAGCTGCAACTTTTTTTGCGAAATGTCGGTAATCGCCTTCGTGTAATCGAGATCCTGCAACGAAGAAACCGAGGAGGCGTATTGGAGTTTCAGGTCTTCCGCCGAACTGCTCAATGAATCCAGTTCCTTCAGGCTCGATCCCACGGTCGACCGGACTTTATTCACATTTTCCAGCCCCTGATCAATGCCCCCCAAGCTTTCGGCCAGCCGATTTGAATACTCTGTTGATGTATACGCCCCGCCAATACCTGAAGTCAGAGTGCTGATGGCACTCCGCAAGCTTGTAAAAATGCTCTGGTTCGTACTCGGCGCAATCGTGAACGCGTCACCGTTCGCGGGCTGACCAGAAACCACGACAGCCGCCCCGAAATCAGAAGCTGGCGCCGTTGTCCTTTCCAGCTTGATCGATTGTCCCGGCGTATACGCCTGAGCTGCAGTGTAGGCAGTCGTTCCAGCCGGGCTATCAAACAACTGGTAGCTGGTAACACCGGCCGCCACAGAAAATTTGATTTGCACTCCACCCGGGTAAGCAGCAAGCGCGGCTGTCCACTTGCCGGGATCGGAAACTGAGCCTTGGTCAATAATTCCCGAACCTGTATTGACGGGGGCCCCCGCCCCAGTTGTTGCTGCAGAGGTAACGAAACTTCCATTTCCACTTCGTACAGCTTCGAACAACTGATTTCCAGTGACGTTGGTTGCCATTTGCCGCGCGGCACCAACCTGCAACAACCGAAGGCCACTGTCTCCCTGATAGGCAGCCCCTGATGTCGTCGCACTAAAGGGTTTAACCGCGCCCTGATACCCGGAAAACAGGTAGTTGCCCTCACCATCCTGCGAATTCGCAATGCCCATCAACTCGGAGAAACGAGCCTCCAGTTCTGTGGTGATGTAGGCGCGGTCACTATTCGAGAGCGTGGTACTACCCGCTTGAACCAGTCTTTCACGAACACTTTGTAAGAGATCACCAACCGAGGCAACCTGCGACTCAACGATATTCAATTTGCCCAGAGCGTCGCTCTGATTCTTCAAAAATTGTTGGGTAACCGCGGAGGACTGCGTCAAAACCAATGCTTGCGCGGACGCGATGGGGTCATCTTCCGGCGTCAGCACCTTGCGCCCGGTCGCCATCTGATTGGCCAATTTGAAGAGATCACTCTGGTTTCGGCCTATTCCGCTTGCGCCTGAGTTGAATATCTGAGCGGTACTAATTCGCATGACGTACTCCGTTAACGAATTTGCAGAATGGTGTCGAACAAGGATTTGCCGATTTCCAGCAATTTTGCCGATGCCTGATAGGCCTGCTGAAACCGAATCAAGTTGGCCGCCTCTTCATCCAGATTGACGCCTGACAATGAATCACGCGTGGCCTCAGCCTGATCGAGAACTGCCTGTTGCGCATCTCCCGTTACCTTCAACTCCCGGGTTTTGATGCCGTTATTGGCGACCAATTGGGCATATGCCCCCTGAAACGTTGCCTTGGCGCCGGCCGTCGTATTTTTCGTCTGTAACTGCCCCAAGGCCAGCGCATTGCGGCCGTCAGCAGTGCCGGCAGAATTCAAGGAAAGTTTAAAGGTATCGCCATTGCTGGGCTGGCCGCTCAGCGTGAAGCTCATCCCATGGACAGAGATGGTCATCCCCTGCGTGTAGGCGACCGGGGGCAGAACCGGGGCAGCTTCCGGGCTACCGGGCAATTTGATGGTGACCATCTCCCCTGGCGGCAATGCGGAAAAACTGAGTTGCGTCGCTGAGGCGGCGTTGTAGGAAATAGTGATGTCGGAACTTCTCAGCAAACTCACATCAAACCCTGGAACGGTCTTGCCGGAAGATATAGCGCCATTTCCCGTATTGGTGCTGGTAGCGCTTGTTCGAAAAGGAGCTGCGGCTGCTACTGTCCTGGGATCTGCTGCAATTACGGCGTTCACTGAAACGTTTGCGGCAGCATTGCGGGTCGGCTGAATCAGATAGCTATCACCAACTGACCCCACGCCCGCACCCAGAGAAACAGAGAATCCCTCGGAAGGCAAACTCAGGGTTCCTGGCGCGCTACCACTTAGCGCAAAAGCCTTGTTGTCGGCCAATCGGGTCAAGGTGTAGTTAGTTCCGCCGTCAAAAACCAGGCGATAGTCGCTCGTCGTCAGGTTGGTATAAAAATTCCCGTCGCTCACTTCCGGCCCGTAGGATGGGCTCGACAACTGGGCAGAAACGATCAGGCTGCCGGCATTGTGGCTGTTGGCACTGACCGTTGGAACCAGGTTGGCTACATTGAAAAAGTTGGCATTGAATACCGCTCCATCACCGCTGGCATTGCCGGACAGATCCATCCCTAGCGCGTGCTGTGCATTGACCGTCAGTGCGACCGACGCGGCAACGCGGCCCAACTCATTTCTGGCCTTGTCCAAGGTTTCGTTACGGAAAGAAACAAGACCACCAAGTTGCCCGCCAGTAATAAGTTGCTCAGGCAACTCTATCGAACTACCGGCCATCGTCTGCAAACCCACGGCAATACGCGAAGGATCTGCACTGGCTGCGAAGGCGGTAACGGTCATGGCCTGATTGCCGACGACCAGTTGCTGCCCCGTGCCGACAAAAACGTTAAATGAGCCATTGCTGTTGGTGCTGGTCGAGACCTTGACCAGCTTGTTCAACTCACCGATCAAGGTATCACGCTGATCCAGCAGGTCATTTGCCGGCTGCCCGTAGGATGACTCTGAAACGATGATGCGTTGATTCAGATCGGCGATCTGGCTTGAGTAGGCGTTGATGCTCGTCACCGCGTCCTGAATCTTTCCGTTTACCTCGTCTGAAAGCTCGCTCAAACGCGAATCCAGAGACTGAAAGCGATTCACCAGGGTAGTGGCCGATGAAATCATCGATTCGCGTGCGGACAACAGCGATGGGTTCGCAGCCATCTGCTGCACGCCACTGAAAAAATCCTGCAGCGCAGGCGTCAGCCCGGCGGACGGATCGGCCAACAGGTTGTCTATCTGTTTGATTTCACCGTAGTACGCATCGATAGCGCTCAAGGTCGTCTGCGCCGAATTCACCTGACTGGTCAGGTAACGGTCATACATGCGCTCAATGGTCTGCACGTGAACGCCCTGCCCGATCGAGCCGGCGCCGGTGTTGACGGCGATGTTGGTCGCCTGAACCGCACGCTGGCGGGTATAGCCGGGGGTGCTGGCGTTGACGACGTTGTGCTCGGTCGTCAGCAAGTTCAACTGGGCCGCCGCGATACCACTAACGCCGATACTGTAAATTCCTGTGCTCATCATTCACCTCATTGAGGTTAACGGCCAATTGCTCTCAAAGTTTAGGGCAATCAGCCAATTAGTGCCTGTCGCATGGTCGGGCCATTGATGATGCGCGACAGTTTGTCTGCGTACATCGGATCCGTGGCATAACCCGCCTGTTGCAAACGTTTCGCAAACTCCGTGCCATCCTGCGAGCCGATCACTGCGCTGTAACGGGAATTGCTGCGCAGCAGGTTGGCGTAATCCCGGAAGCCCTCTTCATAGGAGCTGTATGCCCGGAAACGTTCGACGACCTGCTTGGGCTGTCCATCAACGTATTCGGTCGTGGTTGCATCAACCGTCTGGCCCGTCCAGCTCTTTCCGGCCTTGATGCCGAAAAGATTGTGGCTGCTGGAACCATCTGCCCGCTTGATCTCGCTTTTGCCCCAGCCGCTTTCCAGGGCCGAATGGCCAACCAGAAATTGGGGCGGAATTCCGGTTGACCGTGAGGCTTCAACCGCATGCGGCCAGACGCGGCCAACAAACTCCTTGGCAGTGGTCGGCGCCTCGGTCGTGTTGAGTACCGGCTGATTGACATCCAGCTTTTGATATGCGGCCGAGGTGGGCAAGCTGCTCAACACGGTCTGATACTGCAGGTGGCGCGCGTCGGATGCGGCAAGCGGCAAGGCGCCACCGGCAGTGTTTGCCGCCCCGCTTGGCGTGGCTTCCCCCTGATTCGCAGCGATCGTCTTCCCCAGCTGCTGCTCGATCAGTTTGGCAAAACCCACGCCTTTGCCGCTGGTTGACAGGTTCTGCGCCATTTGCTGGTCGAGGAGCGAAGTGTAGAAGCGCGACTGGTCGCTGTTCAGCAGGCCATCCTGCGGCACCGTATCCCGCATGCTTTTCAGGACTTGTTGCAGGAACAAGGTTTCGAATTGCTGCGCGGCGGCCTTTAGACCACTCTGCGGATCCTTGGCAAACTCACTACGCAAATCCTGGGCGGATTTGACGTCAAATGCCGCCCGATTCGGCTGGTTCTGAATCTGAATCGACATGTCTGGCGTCAGATGATTTCAAGCTCGGCGCGCAAAGCGCCCGCAGCTTTCATCGCCTGCAGAATCGCCAGCAAATCCATCGGATTGGCGCCCAGCGCATTCAATGCCTTGACCACATCGGACAGGTTCGCCCCGGCCTTGACGTTCATCAGGGCGCCGTTGTCCTGCTTCACCTGAATATCGGCGCTTTGCCCGAATTGCGGCTGGCCGCCATCGACCACCACGGACAAATTGCCGTGGGCGACCGCACAGGACTCCAGCGTCACCTTCTGGTTCATGACCACAGAACCCGTCCGCGGATTGACAATGACTTTCGCCATGCCGACCACCGGCTGAACATCCAGGTTGTCGATACGCGCCAGGAAGGCGACGCGAGCATCGGCCTCTTCTGGCACGCGAACCGCGATGCGGCGACCATCGATGGCCTGCGCCGTTCCTGCCCCGCCGCTCTTGTTGATCGCTTCGACGAGTTTCTGGGCGGTGCCGTAATCGCTGCTGGCCAGCTCGTAATAGACCACGCCGCCCTGGCCGATTGAAGTCGGGACGCTTCGTTCAACCGTAGCACCACCCGGGATTCGGCCAGCCGACAAGTGGTTGACCGTCACTTTGGAGCCACCGGACGAGGCGCCAGCGCCGCCGACCATCACATTGCCCTGGGCAATGGCGTAAACCTGGCCATCGGCACCCTTCAACTGCGTCATCAGCAACGTGCCACCACGCAGGCTCTTGGCATTGCCCATGGAAGAAACGGTGACATCGATCGGCTGACCCGGCCGGGCGTAAGCCGGCAAGTTGGTCGTAATCATCACGGCCGCGACGTTCTTCAACTGCAGTTTCTGGGATTGTTCCTGAGTCAGATTGACCCCCATCTGCGACAGCATGTTGCCGATGGCTTGCGTGGTAAATGGTGTCTGCGTGGTCTGGTCGCCGGTGTTGTCGAGGCCGACGACAATGCCGTAGCCGATCAGCTGATTGTTGCGGACGCCCTGGATGCTGGCCAGATCCTTGATCCGCTCGGCGAACACCGGCTGACTCAAAAGCGGCAGGAGACAGGCGGCCATAATTGCCGTCTGAAAGAACATTTTGCCGCTTTTCGTCTTCATGATGTGCCTCTGCGAGATTTTCCCTAGAACGGCATTACATTAAGGAAGAAGCGTGCCAGCCAGGGCATCAGATTGCCTTCGCTGATCTGGCCGGAGGATTTGTACTCGATCCGGGCATCGGCGATCTTCGACGATTCGACGATATTAAAGGCGTCGACAAAGCTGGGATTGACGATGCCGGAGATGCGCACGAATTCTTGCTCGGCGCCAATGGCCACCTGCTTTTCACCGGAAACCAGCAAGTTGCCATTCGGCATGACGTCGATCACCGTCACCGTCATGTTGCCAGTAAAGATGTTGTTGTTGGCTGCCTCGCCCTTGCCGCTGAAGGCATTGGCACTTTTTGCATTGAGGTCGAGGCCGAGCAGGCCTTTGCCGGGCAGACCGCTGAAGCCGGTCACCGACGCTGTGGCGGTATTCGATTTATCCAGCTTGTTGTTGGACTTGGTCGACGCCGTGGTGCTTTCTGTAATCTTCACGGTGATCGTGTCGCCGACGTAACGGGCCCGGCGATCCTCGAACAACGGCCGGCTGCTCGCCGCCTGATATATGGCTCCATTGGCGTTCGGCATGTCGAAACGCGGCGATGGGCGCGCCGTCATCGGCTGATGCACGTTGGTCGGCGGCACAGTCGAACATCCTGCGGTCAACAGGAAAAAAAGCGAAAAAATGAATTTCATGGCCTTACCTCACAGTTGCGTCAGGCGTCCCAGCATGGCATCGGAGGTGGAAATCACCTTGGAATTCAGCTCGTAGGCGCGCTGGGTCTGAATCATGGTCACCAACTCCTCCGCCACATTGACGTTGGAGGTTTCGACATAGCCCTGATTCACCGTGCCGGCTCCGTTCGTTCCCGGCGTATTCGGCGTCGGCGTGCCGCTCGCCGCCGTTTCCAGGAAGAGGTTCTGACCGATGCTTTGCAGGCCAGCCGGATTGATGAAAGTCGCCAGCTGGATGCTGCCGATTTGCGTGGCGGCAGCCGTACCGGGCTGGGTCACGGAAACGGTGCCGTCGGTTCCGATGCTGACCGACAAGGCGTTGGCCGGGATGGTGATGTTGGGCTGCAGCGGATAGCCGTCGGACGTGACGATCTGGCCCTGGTTGTCCTTCTGGAAAGAGCCATCGCGGGTGTAGCCGGTGGTGCCGTCCGGCAGCAATATCTGGAAGAAGCCGCTGCCCTGGGCCGCGATGTCCAGAGCGTTGTCGGTCTTCTGCAAATTGCCCTGGGTAAAGATGTGTGCGGTGGCTACCGGGCGAACGCCGGTGCCCAGTTGCAGGCCGGTCGGAATCTGCGTCTGTTGCGACGACTGGGCGCCAGGCTGCCGCAGGTTCTGATACAGCAGATCCTCAAAGACGGCGCGCGAACGCTTGAAACCGTTGGTGCTGACGTTGGCCAGATTGTTGGAAATCACATCGAGCTGGGTCTGTTGGGCATCCAGGCCGGTACGGGCAATCCACAGGGAACGAATCATGGTCAGGTCCTATCAGGCACTCAGGGACAGCAATTGGTCGGCGCGCTGGGCGTTGGTATCGGCTGTCTGCATCATCTTTATCTGCATTTCGAACTGGCGGGACAGGCTGATCAGATTGACCATGGCATCCGTCACATTGACGTTGCTGCCCTCCAGGGTGCCCGGGGCCAGCTTCACAGTTTCGTCAGTCGGTGCCGGCTGGTTGTCGCGCATGCGGAACAGGCCATCGCCGCCGCGCACCATGTCGGTTTCCGGCGGATTGACCAGCTTGATGCGGCCAATTGCGTTGGCGTTGTTGGGCGTACCGAAGGTGGACACGACTGAAACCGTGCCGTCCGGCGCGATCTCGATCGTGTTGTCTGGCGGAATGTTGATCGGCCCGCCATCACCGGCCACCGTCAGGCCACTCTTCGTCTGCAGCAGCCCGGTGACATCGACATCCAGACTGCCGGCCCGCGTGTAAGCCTCGCTGCCGTCCGGCAACTGAACGGCGATCCAGCCCTTGCCGTTGACCGCCACATCGAGGTTGCGCCCGGAAAACATCAACGGGCCTTGCTCAAACACATCACTGACCGAAGCATCGACGACGAACGCGCGCGTCGGCATGCCTTCGCCGAGCACCGGCACCGCCCGGAAACGATGCTCCTGCGCCTTGAAGCCGACCGTGCTGGCATTGGCGAGGTTGTTTGCCGTGCCGGCCTGCTGCATGAATACATGCTTGGCGCCAGTCATTGCGGTGTAGATCAGACGATCCATGTCAGTGACTCAGTGAATCAATTAACGAAGGTTGACCAGCGTCTGCATGATCTGGTCCTGCGTCTTGATCGACTGCGCATTGGCTTGATAGTTACGTTGCTGTGTGATCAGGTTCACCAGTTCGGCCGTCAGGTCCACATTGGACTCTTCCACGGTCGACGAGGATAAAACGCCCAAACTCGACGTATTCGGTGCGCCAACCAGCGCCGGCCCGGACGTTGAAGTCTCGCTCCATTGATTGTTGCCGAGCGCCTGCAAACCGTTGGGATCGGTGAAGTTCGCCAGCACGACCTGGCCCTGCGCGAACGTCTGGCCATTGCTGTAACGACCTTGAACAACGCCATCGGCGCCGATCGACAAGCCAACCAGGTGGCCGGCCGCATAGCCATCCTGCTCCAGACGGTTGGTACCGAAGGCGCTACCGAACTGAGTCGTACCCGTGAAATCAAGCGTGAAAGTCTGGGGAGACAGCGAGCCATTGCCCAAAGGCTGACCGCTACTCTGCATCACCTTCAGCATATCGACGGTGACTGTGATCGGGTTGGAGGTCAGTTTTCCGTATTGATCAAATTGCAGGAGACCAATGGGCCCCTGACCGGCAGTCGTTTGCGTAGACGAAGAGACATTCTGATTGGTCGTGCCGTCGACATTCGAGTAGACCGCCCACTCACCGGCATTCGCCGTCTTGCGGAAGTAGAAGGTTTGGGTATGGGCGTTGCCCAGGGTGTCGTAAATGGACAGGGCTGTCGAGTAGTTGTAACTCAGTGGGTCCGGGGCGAAAGCCGTGCTTGAGCCGGCTGCAGCGCCGTCATTCAATGCCGTCGTCGGCATCGTTTTGCGGGAGTCAAGATTCAAACTCGCCTTGACGCCATTGAAGGTGCTACTGGAATTCAAGCCCGTCGCTTGCGGCGACAGGTCTGATGCAGAAATCTGTATGGGCGACGGCGTGGACGGAATGACGATGCCCGACTGAGCGGCATATCCGGTCAGCTTCATGCCCTGGTCGTTGATCACGTAACCGTTTTTGTCCAGATGGAACTGGCCGTTGCGGGTATAGGTCGTCGCGCCGTTCTGATCCATCCGGAAAAAGCCGGCACCATTGATCGAAATATCCAGCGGATTGTTCGTCGAGGTAATGTTGCCCTGGGTGAATTGCTGCTGAATGGCCGCCAGGTTGACACCGATACCAATCTGGCTGGAACCCGCACCTGCCAGGGAGGCGGCATAGACGTCACCGAAGTGTGCAACGGAAGATTTGTAGCCCACCGTGCTGGAGTTGGCGATGTTGTGGCTGGTTGCGTCAATAGCCTTGGAGGCGCCGTTCAGACCGCTCAATGCTTGTTGGAATGCCATTTTCTAAATCCTCACAAAATTTGTTGGACGTCCTTGAAGGCGACATCGCCTAAAGCACCAAGATCAAGAACAAAGCCCGTTCCGCTTCTAGCTACAGCAGAAACCGTGCCAATTTTCATGGCCGTTGCCGTCACGGCACTGCTGCCAGCCTTGGCTTCTACCGCAAAGGTGTAATTCCCATCGGCCAGCGCGTTGCCGCTCGCATCCTTGCCATCCCAAGAGAAATAGAAGCTGCCGGCCTCCTTGGCACCCAGGTTTTCGGTCTGCACGACCTTGCCGGTTGCATCCTTGATGGTCAAGGTCACGGTATCCGCTGCACTTTCAAGCAGCGCTCCGCCGTAGGCCTTGCTGCCGGAAAGCGGCAAAGTATTGCCGGCGACCATGACATTTTTGCCGATGATGCCTGCCGCCTGCAGACCCTGGGTCTCGTTGTAGCCGGACAAAAGCTGGGTCAGCGTCGTGTTCAGCTTCTCGATGCCGTTGACCGTATTCAGTTGTGCCAACTGGGTAGTCACCGCCGCGTTATCCATCGGGTTGAGCGGATCCTGATTCTTGATCTGGGTCATCAGCAGGGTCAGGAAGCGGTTTTCCATATCCGCCGTCGCGCTCGTCGACGAGGACTTGGTGGTGCCATTGAGCGAAGCGAAGAGATCCGCTGCATTCGTCGAGGTGGTATTGGTCACGCTAGCCATCATCGTCTCCTAGTTAGCCCTGACCGATCTGCAAGGTGCGCAGCATCATGGTCTTGGCGGTGTTCATCACCTCGACGTTCGTTTGATAGGAACGCGAGGCAGAAATCATGTTGGTCATTTCATCGACCACGTTGACGTTGGGAAAGGCGACGTAGCCCTTCTCGTTAGCAGCGGGATTTTTCGGGTCATAAACAAGGCGGGGCGGCGATGCGTCTTCGACAACCTGCCGGACACGAACGCCTTTCGACATTTCGCCGGCACCGCCCATAGGCGTCGCTTCGAAAACCACCTGCTTGGAACGATAGGGTTTGCCATCCGAAGAAATCACGCTGTCGGCATTGGCCAGATTTGAAGCCACCGTGTTCAGGCGCATCGACTGCGCCGTCATGGCACTGGAGGAAATCTGGAAAACATTCAAAAGGCTCATGCCCTACTCCTTAGCTGTTCGTCGAAGCCATCGCACTGCGCATACCCTTGAACTTGTCGCTGATCAGCTGGGTAAGAATCTGGTACTGCAGCGCGTTTTCAGTGATATTCGACCGCTCTACATCCATGTCGACCGTATTGCCATCGGCTGCCGACTGGACATCCCCGCGGTACTTGAGCACGGCCGGGCCGCTGCTATTTCCACCATCCATATGCCCGGCGGCGGTGCGCGCCAGGCTGACGCCACCGGCGTTCGAGTTTCCCGCCATGGCATTGCGCATGGCGCCTTCGAAGCTGAAATCCCGCGCCTTGTAGTTGGGCGTATCGGCGTTGGCAATATTGGACGCCAGCACTTGATGGCGCTGGGTGCGCAGGTTCATTGCCTGACTGAGAACCGACATACTCTGTTCGAGACTTGCCATAACGAGCTCCATGAATGTACATGGCTACTAGCACAGTCCATGCCACGGCTTCGATGAGTCAAATCCGGCACAAACCGGCAATTTCGCAGGCAAAACTTGCCGGATAGGCGCCCGGCAAACAGCGCAATCAGGCAAAATATGCAGATGCTGATACGTGCCATTTCGTTGTTCCTGTTCGTTTTCCTCGCTGCAACGTCCTCGCTGCAGGCCGCCGAAACGGAGATTGCCGTCGACACCGCCGAACGCCATGTGCGGATGCAAACGCAAGGAATGCCGGGAAAAGTTCAGATCACGATGGGTAAACTGGACGTCAGCCGGCTACCGCCCTGCACTGCGCACGAAGCATTCTCTCCGCCTGGCACCCGGCTTAGTGGCAAAACCCATGTCGGCGTTCGGTGCCTGGGCCCGAATACCTGGAGTGTTCTAGTGCCGGTGCAAATATCTGTGACCGGCAATTACGTGACGACCAGCCGCCCCCTGGGCGCCGGCCAGGTAATCACTGCCGCCGATTTGAGCGTTCTTTCCGGCGACCTCTCGGCACTCCCGACCGGCATCGTCATCGATCCGCAAAACGCCATCGGCAAGACCTTGCGCAATTCGCTCGGCGCCGGCCAGCCCGTACGCGGCGACCAACTGCTCGCCCCGCTGGTCGTCCGCCAGGGGCAAACGGTTACAGTTATTTCAAAAGGCCCCGGCTTTGCCGTCAGTGCAGAAGGCAAGGCCATGAACAACGCGGCCGAAGGGCAGCTTGCCCAAATCCGCATGAGTTCCGGACAAACACTCAGCGGCGTAGCCCGTGCCGACGGTAGTGTAGAAATTTCCTTTTAGCGCTAAAGTTCTGCCCAAAGCGGTCGATAATCAGTTCGAGCCCTAAAGTTTTGAGAAGACCATCATGAAAATCGATAGCACTTACAAGCCAGCGACATCGGCCCTGACGCCCAAGCCGGCAACGGCACAGTCCTCGGCACCAGCAACGGCGCAGGATGAAGTCAGCCTTAGCAAGCTGGCCGGAGCTCTGCAATCAGGCGAACACCCGCCGGTCAACACGGCGCGCATTCAGGAAATCAAACAGGCAATTTCGGAAGGACGCTTCAAGATCAATCCGGAAGCAATTGCCGACCGACTGCTTGATTCGGCCCGCGAGCTACTCAGCAACAGCAAACAGCGCCAGGCATGAGCTCTGCCGTCGCGGCCATCATCGCGCGGGAAATCGAACTGGTTTCCCAATTTGTTTCCGTTCTGAATGAAGAACAGGAAGCACTCACGCGCGCCGATGTCGCCGCGCTACCTGAGCTGATGACGCGCAAATCCCCACTGGTTGAACAGCTCAACGCCATTGAGAGCGAACGTCTGGGCGCGCTGGATATACCGGCCGCCACGACCGAGCGCGGCGCAATGGAGAACTGGCTTGCCCAGAATAGCGGTGATGTCGTTGCTGCGGTCAACTGGGAAAAACTGCTAAATGTCGCCGCTGAAGCAAAGACCTTGCACGAGCTGAATTCTCAGCTGGTCGACATGCACCTCCGTCAGGCCACGGAAACACTGGCCATTCTGACTGCCCAACCGGAACAATCTGCCCTCTATGGCAGCAGTGGCCAAGCCGTGCCCACTACCGGTAGCCGGATCGTTGATTCGGCCTGAGTTTTTCGCTATTGCCCTGCTGGGCGATCAGCCTTGAGCTCAGTGGGTTCTTCTGGTCGATTCGAGTCGATCAGGATACTGACCCGACGATTTCTCGCCTTACCCTCAAGCGTCGTATTGGTTTCCAGCGGACGTGTTTCGCCGTAGCCAATTGCTGTCAGCCTTTCAGCGCCGACGCCGCCATCGTTGAACAGACGCAGCACGCTGGTCGCCCGCATTGCGGACAACTCCCAATTTGAAGGAAACTGAGGCGTCGCAATTGGCACGTTATCGGTATGGCCTTCGATGGTAATCGGAAAATCCGAGACAGCCAGCACATTGGCGATAGCCAGCAGAGCACTGACCGATGCCGGCTGCAACTTGGCCTGACCTGCCGGAAAGAGAATGCTGTCGTTGATTTCAATAGTGACGCCGCGACTGGTTTCCAGCAGCCTCACCTTGCCCTGCGCGACCAATGGCTGCAGGGCTTCCATGATGTCGTTGGCGACATTTTTCATTTTTTGACGCTGCTCGGATTTTTTCTGCTCCGACAATTTGTCCGGTTTGGCAATCGGCTTCACCGGCATCAGCGCCGCGCCCTGTATCACTGCAATCGGCTGACCACCTGGCTGAGCACTGACGTTTTTGAAGGCGTTGGTAAGCGAGTTCGATAAAACCTTGTATTTGCCCTCGTTAACGGAAGATACAGCGTACATCACGACAAAAAATGCAAACAGGAGGGTGATGAAATCGGCGTAGGAAACAAGCCAGCGATCGTGGTTCTCGGGCTCTTCCTCGCGGCGCTTGCGGGCCATCAGTGCAAATAGCCCTTCAGGCGACCTTCGATAATCCGCGGATTGTCACCGACGGCAATGCCGACCAAACCATCAATCAGCATTTCCCGCGAAGAAACCATGCGCATCACGTAATACTTGAGCTTGGCGGCGATGGGCAAGTAAACGAGGTTGGCCAGGCCAACACCGTAAATGGTTGCCACGAAGGCAACGGCAATGCCGGCCCCCAGCTTGGTTGGGTCGGACAGGTTTTCCATCACATGGATCAACCCCATGACTGCGCCTAGTATGCCGATGGTTGGCGAGTACCCGCCCGCGGCCTCCCATATCTTCGCGGACTGGCGCCACTCATCCTCAAAGGTATTGATCTCCACCTCGAGCAATTCGCGAATCCGTTCCGGATCAGCGCCATCAACCAACAATTGCAGTCCCTTGCGGGCAAACTCGTCCTTGACACCGGGGATATAGCTCTCCAGCGCCAACAGACCTTCACGGCGTGACAACTGGCTCCAGTTCAGCACCTGATCGATCAGTCGCTTCTGCTCAATAACCGGCGGCACCCAGACCCACTTCGCCATTTTCATTCCGCGGCGAAAGACATGTATCGGACTTTGCAACAGTACGGCACCCAGCGTTCCACCCAACACAATGAGCAAGGCGGTGGGCTGCACCAGAGACCCGACGCTCCCGCCTTCGAGATACTGGCCGCCAATAATCGCAACGATGCTTATCGCCAGACCAGCCAGGCTGATTTTATCCACAGGATTTCTCCTTGCGGCGCTTCTTGGCCGCAGGAATTTCGCCGACGACATGAGTACGCAAGCGTGCGATTGCCTGGCTGTGCAACTGGCAAACGCGGGACTCGCTAACCCCCATGACCTCTCCGATTTCACGCAGATTCAGATCTTGCTCGTAATACAGCGCCATCATCAATTTCTCGCGCTCGGGCAACTGACTGATCGCCGTGACCAATTGGGCCTTGATACCACGGTCTTCGAGTATGGCGACCGGATCTGCTTCGTTGTCGGTAAAGTGGCGCTCGAGAAAATCCTCATCGCCATTCCCGGCAAAGTCTTCGAAATAAACAATCTGGTGGCCGCGCGCGTCCTGCAGGGTTTTTTGGTAATCAGCCAGCGTCATGCCGAGTGCTTCTGCCAACTCACGCTCAGACGGCGCTCGCCCATGCTCGTGCTCCAACTGACTGATCGCCGTTTCTATACGGCGCAACTCGCGGCGCAGGTTACGCGGCAGCCAGTCGTTTTCCCGAAGCCCATCCAGCATGGCTCCGCGTACACGTTGCGTGGCATAGGTCTCAAACTGGGCCCCGAACCCCTCCTGGTAGCGATCTATTGCATCGAGCAACCCCAGCATCCCATTCTGGACCAGGTCGTCGAATTGAACGCTTGGCGGCAAGCGCGCCATCAGATGGTAGGCGATACGCTTCACCAGCGGCACATAGCGCTGAACCAATTGGTTCCTGTCTGGCTGCCCGGCTGCGGTATACATCAGGCTCGAAGTACGTTCGGGGTTAGGCGTTGGCTCAAGTGTAGCAGTTGCTGCATGAACTGCTCGACTCCCCCGGCCTCGCTCTCACTGCGTTGCCAATACAAAATATCAGAAGCGATATCGCGAAACGCCGCTGCAGAGGGCGAATCCGGCGCCTGAACGAGAACGGAGCGGCAAAGCTGGGCTGACTGCCGGAGTGCCTCATCCAGCGGAATTGCGCCCGCGTAATCCAGGCGCGCTACGCCGCGTTGGGCCGCAACCTGCGCAATGTTGTCGAAAATTGAGCGAGCATCAGACTGGCTGCGTACCTTATTGACCAAAATACGGAAATGCTTGCGTGAGAAGGCATGACTGACCTTCTTGATAAGCGAGTAAGCCTCGGTGATCGACGCGCTGTTACCAGAAAGAACAACAACCGTCTCCTGCGACGCCAAGCCGAAAGGAGAAAACCCGTTCGGGTGAGCCATGCTTGCATCGACCAGTATCGCGTCAATTGGCCGCTCAAGGCTGGACATGGCATCCAGCAGGGTCTGTTGCTGCGGCAAGGACAAACGCCCCAGCTTTTTGGCAGCGCGCGCCGCGGGCAGGATGCGCAGGCCGGTCATTGACTGCAGCAGAACCTGCGACAAGGGCATTTCCCGTTGCACGACATTGAGCAAGTCTTGCCGAGCCACCATCCCGAAAGTGGAGGCGATATCGTCGCCCGAGGCATGCTCGTCGATGATCAAAACCTCTTTGCCCAAGCGTGCCATGGCGACACCAATATTGGCAACCGCTACGCTGCGACCAACGCCATCGCAACCGGACACGAAGGTGATCACCTGCAATTGCTGGCCGCCACCCAGCATGCGCCGCAGCCCAGCCGCCTGGTCAACACGAAAATCAGCCACGACGGCCCCCAACTGCAACCATGCCGGCGTTTGCCATCATCAGGCCGGGCTCGACGCCATCGAATTTATGCGGCGAGTTTTCCGGCACATCCTTGAACGCCCGGTGGAGCAAATAGCTGCGATTCGGCAAATGCAAGTCTTCCGGCACGCGCTGGCCATTCGATACATATTGCAATTTCAATCCGTGCCGCATGATGACATCCAGCACCGTCGCCAAACTCGCCGCTTCATCGATCTTGGTCAGAATGCAACCGGCCAGGCTGTCACCTGCGTAGGCGCGCACCACATCGTCCAGCGTATCGCCACGCGACGTGGAGTTCAGCAGAAGCAGTCGCTGTACGTCGCAACCTGCGAGCATGTCAGTCAGTTCGGGTACGAGTTTGTCTTTTTGACTCATGCCCATGGTGTCAATCAAGACCATGTGCTTGTGCTGCAGCTCGATCATGGTCTGACGCAACTCGTTGGCATCCTTGACGAGATGCACGGAGACACCAAGAATGCGGCCATAAATGCGCAGTTGTTCATGGGCGCCGATACGGTAACCGTCGGTCGTTACGAGCGCCACCTTGCTCGGTCCATGGCGCAATACGCAGCGCGCCGCCAACTTGGCCGTCGTCGTTGTCTTCCCCACCCCGGTCGGGCCGACCAATGCGTAGACGCCGCCACGGTCGACGATATCGTTCTCGGCACCGATGGTCATCAACGAGCGATCTGCCGCCCCCTTCACCCATGCCATGGCCTCCAGGCCATTCATTTCGCGGGGCAGATCCGTCAGTAGTTCGCGGGCAAATTGCGGGGAGAAGCCGGCATCCAGCATTTGGCGCAGGATGTCCGTTTTAACCGGTTCGGAGCGGGCCGTTTCGCCCCATGCAAAACCGGCCAGGTGCTGCTCCACGATCTTGCGCAATGAACGGATTTCTTCCATCACCTCCATCGGGACAACTTCAGCTTCAGCGCGCTGTGGCGCTGCAGCCCGGGTTGGCGCGGGCGCTTCTGGCGCTTGGCTCGGGACCGGACGCGGGGTTGCTGCGGTCGACGGCGAAGAACGTCCAATTTCCAAATTCCTGAGTGCCCCCGTTTTGGGGATGCCCGCATTTACCGTTGTTGCCGGCCTTTGGCTCGGGGCTGGATTGGCCGCGGGACGAGACATCTGAGGCGGCGGCGAAACAACCGTGGGTTGTGGCGGCTGCGAAATACGCGCCCGGGCAGAACTCAGTACCACGCGGTAGTCATCTTGAGTATCCGCAGGGGGCGGGCGTCTTTCAAGCGGAGCGCTATCAGCAACCGATGTGGGTACGATCATCGCCATGTCGCGTGCGGCAACAGCCATGATCTCCACGCCACCGGGAACGCCACGATTGGAAAGGATAATCGCATCGTTGCCGAGCGTTTCCTTCACTTTTCGCAAGGCATCCCTTGCGTTGGCAGCGATAAATTTTCTGACGTTCATGTTCTACCTCCGATGATCGAGGTCACCTTAATAATGCGGGTTTCAGGCACTTCGTTGTGGGACAGCACCTTCAACTGAGGAACGGTACGGCGCAGGAATTTGGACAAGAGCAAACGCAGGCTTGCCGGCACGAGGAGGACTGCAGGCAAGCCCAAGCCCTCCTGACGCTCAGAGGCGGCAGCAGTTTCGCGCACCAGCGTGTCAGCCAGACCTGGCTCAAAGCTGGTATTTTCCGACCCGCCAGCCACGGCCTGCGTCAGCAAGCGCTCCAGCGTGGGATCAAGTGACATGACCTGCATTTCGCTGTTGCCGGGGAACAATTGTTGAACGATGGCGCGACCAAGGGCGATGCGCACTTGAGTTGATAGCTCGTCCGCATTTTGCGTACGCGTTGAATGATCGGCGACAGTTTCAACAATCGTTCGCATGTCGCGGATATGGACGCCCTCTTCGAGCATGGCCTGCAGCACTTTCTGCAGCGTACCGAGCGGCAGTACCTTGGGCACCAAATCTTCGACCAGCTTGGGAATTTCCTTGCCCAAATGATCTAGCAGCTGCTGAACCTCCTGACGCCCCAGCAACTCTGCGGCGTGCGTCAGGATCAAATGATTGAGGTGAGTAGCAACCACCGTTGACGCATCAACGACGGTATAGCCGTAGGCTTGCGCCTGATCGCGCAAGCTGGCGTCGATCCAGATGGCCGGCAAACCGAAGGCCGGATCCTTGGTCACGGTACCGTTCAATGTCCCCGCGACGCGCCCCGGATTGATTGCCATGAACTGGCCGGAATAGGCCTCACCCTGGCCAACTTCGACGCCCTTGAGAAGAATTCGGTAGGCATTCGGCTTCAATTCGAGATTGTCGCGAATGTGCACCGGCGAAACGAGGAAGCCGACCTCTTGTGCAAACTTCTTGCGGATGCCGCGAATCCGCCGCAGCAATTCGCCATCCTGAGACTTGTCGACCAAGGGTATCAGTCGATAACCAACCTCCAGCCCGAGCACATCGAGCGGAGCTACGTCACCCCAAGTCGCCTCCATCGCGTCCGGGACTGGCGCCGGCGCCACCTTGACCGGAGCCTCGACGATGCGCTTTTCTTTCTCCATCATCCGCCAGGACATCCACCCCAAGCCTGAGGCCAGGGCCAGGAATACAAAATTCGGCATACCTGGAATCAATCCAAGGAGGCCAATGATTGCCGCAGTAATGCCAATCGCCTTGCTATTGCGGAACATCTGCCCCACAACCTGCTGACCGATGTCCCGGTCGTCCGAGACTCGTGTCACCACCATACCAGCCGCGATAGAAATGATCAGCCCCGGAATTTGCGCCACCAGGCCATCACCAATCGTCAGCAATGTGTAGTTTTTGGCGGCTTGGGCCAGCTCCATATTGTGCTGAAGAACGCCAACAATCAGTCCACCGACGATATTGAGCAACATGATGACGATGCCGGCCACCGCATCGCCACGAACGAACTTCGACGCACCGTCCATTGAACCAAAGAATTCGGCTTCGCGCGAAATCTCGGAGCGACGCCGGCGAGCATCCTCCTCACCGATCAAGCCTGCATTCAAATCGGCGTCGATAGCCATTTGCTTGCCCGGCATCGCGTCAAGGGTGAAGCGTGCCGACACTTCAGCGACCCGGCCCGCACCCTTTGTGATTACCACGAAGTTGATAACGACAAGGATCATGAAGACGACGATACCCACCGCAAAATTCCCGCCCACCATGAAATGGCCGAACGCCTCAATGACTTTGCCTGCGGCATCCGGCCCGGTATGTCCCTCAAGCATGACCACACGAGTAGAAGCGACGTTCAAGGACAGCCGAAGCAAGGTTGTCACCAACAAAACGGTTGGGAATACCGAGAATTCGAGGGTTTTTTGCGTGTTGACCGCAACCAGCAAGACCAGCACTGAAATTGCAATGTTGAAGGTAAAAAACACATCCAGTACAAAGGCCGGCAGCGGCAACACCATCATTGCCAGAATCATCAGGATCAGGACAGGCGCCCCCAATTGGGTGACGTTTATCCTGTCCAGCAATCCCTGAGCACTAAGCGACGTCGTGGCCATTTAAGCAGCCTCCGGAACAAGTTCAGGAGGAACCGGCAGATCACGCGGGGGAATCGGGTAGACACCACCCGCCTGGCGCCAATTGGCAAGCTGGTAGATATAAGCAAGAACCTCCGCAACTGCGTTATACAGAGCGGAGGGAATTTCTGCGTCAAGTTCGGCGTGTTTATACAACGCTCGAGCCAGAGGCGGCGCCTCCAGTATCGGCACTGAATGCTCTCCGGCAATTTCTCGAATTTTCAGCGCAATGGCGCCAGCCCCCTTCGCCACAACCCTGGGCGCAGCCATGCCTGTTTGATAGGCCAGTGCCACTGCATAGTGTGTCGGATTGGTAACCACCACATTCGCCTGAGGTACCGCGGACATCATGCGCTTGCGTGCCGCCTGCATTTGCAGGCTGCGGATACGACCCTTGACGTGAGGATCGCCCATCATTTCCTTCATTTCCTGCTTGACCTCTTCCTTGGTCATTTTCAGCTTGTCGAAATATTGCCAAAGCTGAAACGGGACGTCTGCCGCCACAACAAGCACGAGCGTCGAGGCCAGGATAAGAAAGGAAAACGAAACCAGATTCCCGGCGTGAGCCAACCCGGCATCGAGTGGCTCGCCCAGCAAACCAAAAATTTCATCCCGCTCTTTCCAAATGAGCAAGACCGCCACGCTCCCGAGCAAGCCAGCCTTCAAGATGGCCTTGCCAAGCTCCATCAAGCTATTCCATGAAAACATGCGGCCAAATCCGGTGAGCGGATTCAAACGATTCAAGTCAGGAACCATTGCCTTGGACGAAAACACCCAGGCGTTCAGGAAAAACGGCGGAAGGATCGCTGCCAAAAGCAGCATGCCAAAGAAGGGCGAAAAGGCAAACAGCGCGTCGGAAGAAATTTCAGCCAGGCGCGGGAGCATCATTGCAGGCTCACGCATCACCTGCGGCTCTATCGTAAATCCCTTTTGAACGAAGGCCATCGAGCGCCCGACAAACCATCCACCCATTGACCAGAAAGCGGCGCCAGCAACGATCAAAACAAGAAAAGTACCAAGCTCGCGAGAATGAGGCACCTGCCCCTGCTCCCGGGCCTGCTCGATTCGCCTACTTGTAGGCTCTTCGGATTTCTCGAGGTCGCTATCTTCGGCCATAGCCATCTTTGGTTTACGTTATGGCTATTATAGGAAAAACTAGAAAAATTATATAGGTACGTGCGTTTATTTATTCTATTTCTCAGATGACGCACGCAAGCTCATGACAACAGAGTAAACCTCAAAAATAAAAAAAGGGGGCTAAGCCCCCTTTCAACTCGTTGACCGAAAACAGGAATCATGCGAAATCTAATGCTCGTATACCGGATCCGATATCTGAGTGTTGCCCAAGATCCGAAAGCAACTCCTTCATATCCAGAATCAACACAATTTGCCCATTGGACAATGTCGTGACGCCAGCCACGCCCTTTGGCCGGAAATCCTCCAGGGATTTGATGACCGCATCATCGCGCCCGGCGAAACTATCAACCGCAAGAATAAAACTGCGTTCTGCCGTCTGCATGAAGACCCCATATTCCGGGTAGCGTACGGGAGGCCAGCCCAGCAAGCGGGCCAGAGGAATCACCGGCAAGACCTCGCCTCGGACAACAAGCGTCTCTTTTCCGCCCACTTCCTGAATTCGGCTTTGCTCAATCGGTAAAATTTCGCGAACCATGGACAACGGCAAAGCAAACGGCTGATCCCCCAGCAAAACCAGCAGCACTGGCAGGATGGCCAACGTTAGCGGCAATGAAATGATAAATACGGAACCCTTGCCCGGCTCGGAGCGAATTTCGATGGAGCCATTGAGCTTCTGAATATTGGTTTTCACCACATCCATGCCGACGCCACGCCCCGAGACGTCGGAGACCTGGGTCTTTGTGGAGAACCCTGGCAGGAAAATCAGATTCAGGCTCTGGCGCTCATCAAGCGTGTTTGCCTCTTCCTCGGAAATCAACCCTTTCTCCGTTGCCTTGGCGCGAATACGCTCGGCGCTCATCCCTTTGCCATCGTCAGCAATGATGAGAACGATGTGATCGCCCTCTTGACGTGCCTCAAGGCGAACCAGACTCTTCGCAGGTTTGCCTGCAGCCTGGCGCTCCTCGGGCATCTCAACACCATGGTCGACTGCATTTCGAATCAAGTGGATCAGCGGATCAGCGAGATCCTCGATCATGGTCTTGTCGACCTCAGTCTCTTCGCCAGCCAATACAAGTTCGACATCCTTGCCCAACTGTCGCGCCAAATCACGGGCAATTCGCGGATATTTTTGGAAAAGACGGCCGATCGGCTGCATACGGGTCTTCATCACCGAGTTCTGCAAATCCGACACCAGGAGGTCGAGCTGACTGACTGCCTGGTCAAGCGCGTGCAAGGTTTCTGCATCGCTCTTGCCGGCCAGAATGTCAGCACGCAAGCTTGTAAGGCGATTTTTCGTTAAGCCGATTTCCCCGGACAAATTCAAAACCTGATCCAGACGAGAGGTGTCGACACGAATCGTGTTTTCCCGCCCACGCTCTTCTGCTCGTCGCGCCGATGTGGGCGAACCGCCCGGTCGATCAGTTCCTCGCCGGCCAAATGGAGAGGCAGGCGCTGCAGACTGAGACACAACGGCAGTTGGTGTGACGACAGCCTCTACGATCGCACTTTCTGCCTTGGTAATTACCTCACTCGAGGATACAGGTGCAGAAACCTCAGCGCCAGTCACTGCGGCATGGAGAACGCTCCAGTCTGGCTCGCCCGACGCGGGTGTGGGTGCCAACGACTCAGACTGCGCTGCAGCGGGCTGGTCAAGCTTCACCGCATTTCCGCTCAACACCCCTTGCAAGGCGGCGATCACCGCAGGGTCGGCTGGCTGAGGCTGAACCATCTGCCCCAATTCGCCGAACATCTCGCGCACTCCCTTGGTGGCATCCATGATGACGTCCATCAACTCGGCGGTCAGGTCAATCTCGCCAACCCGAAGCCGGTCGAAAAGATTTTCAGTCAAATGGCAGAGTGTCACCAACTC
This sequence comes from uncultured Rhodocyclaceae bacterium, assembly GCA_907163225.1. Lineage (GTDB taxonomy): Bacteria > Pseudomonadota > Gammaproteobacteria > Burkholderiales > Rhodocyclaceae > Azonexus. The sequence goes on from OU015322.1 coordinate 1,349,055, forward strand.
TGTGGCATTCAGAAAACCTGCGCCACCCTTTACCGTGTGAAACCCGCGAAAAATATCGTTCAGCAATGCACGGTCATCAGGCATCTTTTCCAGCTCGACGAGCTTGTTATCCACATCGGACAACAAATCGTTGGCCTCCTGAAGGAAATCCTGCAGAAGGTCTTCCATTCCGCCAAAGTCGCTCATTTTCGTACTCCTCAGAAACCGAGGCTGTCCAGCAGGTCATCAACCTGCTCTTGGTTGACCACAACGTCGGTACGCCCTTCGGCATGGATTACAGGGCCATTCATCAAACTGGCCACTTCCTCAGTGCGCTTGGTTTCCGGCAGCACTTCGATAAGCACGTTCATCAGACCCGACTCCAGCTCATGGGCCAGTGCGACAATTTTTTTGATGACCTGCCCGGTCAGATCCTGAAAATCCTGCGCCATCATGATTTCAGTCAACTGAGCATGTGTTCCGCGTGCCTTCTGGGGCAATTGATCATTCAGGAAAATCCGCGTTTCAGTTGCCAGTTCCTTGAATTCAGCGGGGGACATTTCATTGGCGAAAACCTTGTCCCAGCGTTTACCCAGCGCCAAGCCCCCCTGCTCCATTTCGTCCACCAATGGATTGGCAATGTCAGTGGCATTCAGAACGCGACACGCGGCTTGTTCTGTAAGGTTGGCTACATAGGCAAGGCGATCCTTCGCATCGGGCAGCGCGGAAACGGTCTTCTCTATCAACTTGTCGTAGCCAAGCATCCCCAAGGTATCGTGAAGCGCTCTCGCCATGTGCCCGATACGATTGAAGACTGCTTCCTGCTGGGGCCATGCATCACCCGGAACAGAGGCAGACTGGGCGGCAACTTCAGCGGGTTCGTGCGTACCCGTACCCGTGGATGTATCTGCTTTCGCCGATACGCTGTCAAACAAGGCCTGCAGGTCATCGCTGTCAGCATCCGATGAGGCAACTGAAGGTGAAGCTGCAGGGGGCGCACTCGCTGCGGGCGAAGAAACAGGCGCACAGTTTGCCGCAACAGAGTCAAAGAGGGCTTCCAGGTCGTCGGAGTCGTTATTGGCAGTCATGATCCCCCCTACGCCTGACCCATTTTTTCGAAAATCTTGTTCAGCTTTTCCGAAAGCGTTCCTGCGGTGAAAGGCTTGACGATATAACCGCTCGCCCCTGACTGTGCGGCAGCGATGATATTTTCCTTCTTAGCCTCCGCTGTGATCATCAAAACCGGCAAGTGCTTCAAGTTTGGCGTCGCTCGAATAGCCTGCAACAGTGTCAGCCCATCCATATTGGGCATATTCCAGTCGGTAACGACAAACTCAAATCCACCGGCCTGTAATTTCTGAAGGGCAATAGCGCCATCTTCAGCCTCATCGACGTTAGTAAACCCCAACTCTTTCAGAAGGTTACGAACAATACGACGCATTGTGGAGAAGTCGTCCACAACCAGAAATCTCATTTTAGGGTCAGCGGCCATGCAGTACTCCAAAAGCTGTGTTTGTTATCGTTCAATCAACGGGCGCAAAGTATCGGCCAAGGCTTCAGCATCGAATTTTGCAACATAGGCGTCCACACCAACCGATTTACCCATAGCGCGATTGGCCTCTGAAGAAAGCGACGAGTGCATTACCACCGGAACGCCCTCAAAGCGAGGATCAGACTTGATATTCTTGGTCAGCACATAGCCATCCATTTCAGGCATTTCTGCATCGACCAGAATTAGACGAATATCGTCCCGGATATTTCGATTCATCTGCATCGCGTGCGCCGCAATTCCCTGAAGTCGTGTCCATGCCTCCATGCCGTTGGTTGCGTGCTTGTGCCGCACCCCAAGCCTGTCGAGCACTTCAGCAATCTTTCGCCGAGCAACGATAGAGTCATCGACAAAAAACACGCTAGTATCCGGGTCGACCCTAGCCGGCGCGATATCGACGATCATCGCTTCGCCGAAAGCATTGGCGAGTATCTGCTCAACATCAAGGATGGAAACAAGGCCGCCGCCGTCAAGTTCGATCACCGCAGTGATCAAACCTTGATTTGCAGAAAGAACACTTTCCGGCGCCTTGACTCGCTCCCAGTCTACGCGAATGATGCGGTCGACGTCGTGAACCAGGAATCCGAGGGTTCGCTTGGAGTACTCCGCCACCATCATAGTCTTGCCCAAGCCTTCGGGCGCATTCAACTGCATGAACGGCGCCAGGGAAAGAACCGGGATCACGTTGCCGCGCAAGGAGATCAACCCCTCGACACCACGCGGCATATTGGGTGTCTTCGTGATGTGCGGCGTTCGACCTACCTCGCGAACCTTGAAAACGTTTATGCCAAATATTTCACGTGTTCCAAGCGTGAACAGCAGGATTTCCATCTTGTTGGAACCGGCCAGACGCGTACGAGCATCGACGCTATCCAGCAAGTTTTTGTTCTCAACGACGTTCATCGCCAACTCCTGCTAAATATCAAGCCACTATCAGCGGCACGGTTTTTTCTACACCCAGGCGCCTCGCCAAGGTTTCAGACAGTCGCATCGGCTCGAACTTGGGCACATATTCATCCACCCCCACCGATGCGCCCAGCTTTTGATTCGACATTCCGGACAAGGATGAGTGCATGACGACTGAAATACCATTGAATCGTGGGTCAGACTTGATTTTCTTGGTCAGGATGTAGCCGTCCATTTCCGGCATTTCAATATCGGTCAAGATGAGACTTATGATCGATGAGGCAGGCTTTCCGATGGACTGTGCGTACGTCGCAACCTTTTCCATTTCCTCCCACATCTGGCGGCCGTTTACAGCAGAAATGCCTTTCACGCCCATCGCCACAAGCGTTCTCTCGATCTGCTTGCGGGCCACGCTTGAATCGTCGCAATAGAAAACGGTGCACTCCGGCCGGTCCACCGGTACAACACCGCGGTACATGATTTCGTTGTCGATACTGGTTGTCTCGGAAAGTACCTTTTCCACATCCATCATCATGACCAGGCGGTTGTCGTCCAATTCGGTCACTGCCGTCACCAAACCACCTGTTTGCGAGGTCAGCATTTCCGGAGGGACGCGCATCTTGCTCCAGTCGAGACGCAGAATGGTGTCTACACCCTCAACAAGGAAGCCCTGTGTATGTCCGTTGTACTCGGTAACGATCATGATTTCCCTGGGCGTTTCCGGGGAAATGCCCGAGTACTTGGCGAGATCGATGACCGGCACCAGGGCACCACGAAGACTGACCATGCCTTCAACGGAGGATGGCATGTCAGGCGCTGCCGTAATAACTGGCGTACGCATAACCTCGCGAACTTTGAAAACGTTGATGCCGTAGGTTTCACGACGCCCGGTACGCGGATCCATGCCGAGGAAAAACAGCAATATTTCAAGCTTGTTGGTGCCCGCCAATTTGGTTCGGGCATCAATATTTTTTAATAACTCTGACATTGTCATCCTCTCGCACTTTGCGAATCAGGCCGGCTGCTTTGGTCAATCGCGTGTTTAAGGCGGACGTTCCGGACGACAGCCCAAAGTTGCAACAGCCCTACTGCCAGCATCTGTTGGGGCCCACCTCACCTTTCCTTAACGGCACTCCACGCCAAACATTTAGGAAATTTGAAACAATTTACCAAAATTAGCAATATCTAGCACCTGTTTTACATTGCCGCGTACACCGATGAGTGCCACCTCCTTGTTTGCACCGCCCAATTTATCGCGCAGCATCAATAACATACCGAGGGCAGAGCTATCCAGATAATCAACGCCAGAAAAATCTACCGTGACGCTCCGAACAGCCGCATCTGCAATCAACGGCTCGTAAGCTGCGCGAAATTCGCGGTGGGTATTGAAATCAAAACGCCCTGCAAGCTTGATGACGGCCTTGCCAGCTTCATTGAGGATAGTTGTTTGCATTTATATTCCTATTCCAAAAAATCACATCGAAGCTTAGTTTAATACTTTTGCCAAAGACGACAAGCCCGAATCACCTATTTCATCCCAACGGCGCTGAGAACTCGTCTCGCCATTTCGTCCAGAGGGCACTGCTCCTCGACGGCTCCGATCAAGAAGGCTTCCCGCGGCATTCCGTAAACAACACAGCTCGCTTCATCCTGGCCGAAGGTTGTTGCACCCGCCTGACGCAGGCGGAGCAAGCCTTGAGCACCGTCTTTGCCCATCCCCGTAAGAATGACGCCAATCGCCTTGCGCCCAACAAGTGCGGTGGCAGAATCAAAGAGCACGTCAACTGATGGACGGTGACGGTTAACCGGCGCGCTTGCTAACAGCTCGGTAACATATCCTGCATTCCCGCGGCGAATTTGAAGATGGGAATGCCCGGGGGCGATATAAACCGTGCCGGACTCGATCTTTTCATTTCCTTGCGCTTCGATGACTCGCGGTGCGCACAAGCCGTCCAGACGGCGAGCAAATGATGCAGTAAACGAATCTGGCATGTGTTGAACAATCAGGATAGGCGGGCAATCGACAGGAATGCCCATCAAGAATTCCTTGATTGCCTCTGTTCCACCGGTCGAAGCACCGACAAAGATTATTTTTCCGCTCGCGGCCAAACCGGGCCTCGCTTGCATAGAACTAGCCACAGCCCCCAGCACAGAAGTAGATGACGGTGTTGTCATCGACCGACGCAAGCGCGCGCCCTTCGCTGCCCGAATTTTCTCGACCAGATCCTCTGCATAGCTTTCCATGCTCCTTCCGCCATCGGCACGCGGTTTGCCAATAAAATCGATCGCGCCAAGCTCCAGCGCTTTTAGGGTGGTGTCTGAGCCTGCTTCGGTAAACGAGGAAACCATGACCACCGGCATCGGTCGCAAACGCATCAGGCGTTCGAGGAATTCCAAGCCGTCCATTTTCGGCATCTGAACGTCAAGTGTCAGGACATCAGGGTTGAGCGCCTTTATCATTTCGCGAGCAATTTGAGCATCAGACGCGGCGCCAACCACCTCCATGTCTGGGGCCATATTGATCATCTGGCTCAATAATCCGCGCATCAATGCCGAATCATCAACCACCAGCACTTTAATTTTCATGGACATCTATAGGAAACCAATAGAAAAATGGGGGGTTTTTGCCGTTGACCGCAACATTAAATAAACAACTCAACATCGCCTTCGATGGCAGCACCGGATAGGCGAACCTTGTAGTCGTTTTCGCGGCTGAACAAAGTCTCGTTGTGAACCCGGTGCAGCTTTTTGACCAGAACACGGCCAGTGTGCGGGAAGTAGTAAACTTTGCGCGGATACGAGTCGAGCAGATCCTTGGCAACAATCGGGATTTTTTCTGTTTTCAGAAAATCAAGAACAAATTCGGCATTCCTCGCCCCCACGTTGCTACTGGCCAGACTAGCCATCACCGCGCCGCCACCAAATACTTTGGCCTCCAGCCGGTTACGGCGAGCCCCCATCTTCAGCAAGTGGTTGATCAGAACCTCCATGGCGTAAGTGCCATAGCGTGCCGAAGAGCCCACCGTACTGCGCCCACCGTCATCCGGCAGCATGAAATGGTTCATGCCGCCGATGCCCGAGTCGGAATCCCGGACACAGGCCGCAACGCAAGAGCCGAGCACCGTCACCAGCAAGGCTTCCTGACTGGAAACGAAATACTCACCTGGCAATATTTTCGCAGCTTCCAGGCCAAATTTCCGATCAAAATATCGGTTTGTGGCCAGCGACTCGTCGTAAGGGTGGTGCACCGATTTCTTTCCTTATCGCCCTTGCGCCAGGGAATAGACCGTTTTTCCCTGAGACTTGAAAAGATCGGCCGCATGCAGAAAACTTTCTGAATGGCCGGCAAACATCAGCCCATCGGGCTGCATCATCGGAGCAAAACGCGAAAGAATCTTGTACTGGGTTGGTTTATCGAAATAAATCATCACGTTGCGACAGAAAATTATGTCGAGCGGCCCCTTGACCGAATAGCTGGTGTCCAGCAGATTGAGGCGCTGGAACGTCACCATCTGTTTCAGCTCCGGGCGCACGGAGACAAACCCTTCCTGACTACCCGTGCCGCGCAAAAAAAACTTCCTCAAGCGTTCAGGTGAGAGCTTTTCGACCCGTTCAATCGGATAAACACCTTTGCCGGCAGTGGCCAGTACATTGGTGTCGAGATCGGATGCCACAATGGAAACATGCGACATGTTGGCACCGAAGGTTTCAGCAACCGTGATCGCGATGGAATAAGGCTCCTCTCCGGTTGAAGCGGCTGAGCACCACACCCGAACCGGCCGTTTCGTACCGATTTTACGAAGATGTTCGGCAAAGATCGGGAAGTGGTGAGGTTCGCGAAAGAACGATGTCAGGTTCGTCGTCAAGGAATTGACGAAACGCTCCCATTCATCACCACCACCCCGCTCCAGCATGTCCAGATACTCGGCAAAGGACGACATGCCGGTAGCACGCAGACGCCGAGCCAGGCGCGAATACACCATATCCTGTTTGACGGGGGATAGCGAAATGCCGGCATGCTGATAAATCAGCTTGCGAACACGTTCGAAATCCGCCGTTGAAAACACAAACTCACGCGAACTATTGTCACGCGGAGGAAGACTGGCCGGCTGCGACGAGCGAAGGGTCGATGCCGGCAGTGCGGGCTTTCGCAAATCAACCATGGTCAGAACTCTTCCCATTCATCGTCCAGGCTGGCTGCAAGTGCCGGCGCTTTTTTGGCTGCGACGCGCTCGGTGTTTGGCGTCGGCGCAGTAGTGTCGCGCAGATTGCGACGTGGTGCATCCAGGCGCGGCTTGCTACCAGTATCTGTCGTACGGAAGGTGGCTACGGTCTGGGTGAGATGATGCGCCTGCTCCTCCAGGCTTTCCGCAGCGGCGGCAGCCTCTTCAACCAAGGCCGCATTTTGCTGAGTTACTTCATCCATCTGACTCACCGCCAGGCTAACCTGTTCGATACCTGCGCTTTGCTCACGGCTGGCGTCGGAAATATCGCTCATGATTTTGGCAACGCGCTTGATACTGGAAACGACTTCTTCCATGGTTTGCCCGGCCTGATCAACCAGTTGGTTGCCGTTTTCAACCTTTTCAACAGAATCGGAGATCAGCTCTTTGATTTCCTTGGCAGCCGCGGCACTACGCTGGGCGAGATTGCGAACCTCAGTAGCAACGACAGCAAAGCCGCGCCCCTGCTCCCCGGCCCGGGCCGCCTCAACTGCCGCATTCAGCGCGAGGATGTTGGTCTGGAAGGCAATACCATCGATGACACCGATGATGTCCGCGATCTTGCCACTCGAGTGGTGGATCGCACTCATGGTGTCAACCACCAGGCCAACCACTTCACCGCCCTTGACTGCGACGGTCTGAGCATTGCCAGCAAGCTCATTGGCCTGCCGGGCATTGTCCGCATTCTGCTTCACCGTACTGGTCAGCTGCTCCATGCTTGAGGCCGTTTCTTCAAGGCTGCTGGCCTGCTGTTCAGTTCGGCTCGACAAATCCTGATTGCCCGAAGCAATTTCCTTGGCGGCCGTATTGATTGTTTCAGAGGATTGCTGGATATCTCCCACCAGGGCGCGCAGCTTGGTGACTGTTTCGTTGGCATCGTCGCGCAAGCGGCCAAACGTACCCTGATAATCGCTGCTCACGGTCTGGGTGAGGTCACCCGCAGCCACCTTCGATAGCAGATCAGCGATCTCGCCAATGGCCGAGCCGCTGGTTTCAACCAGGCTGTTGATACCCGTACCCAGCTCCTTGTAGAAGCCTTCCAGTGCAGAAATATCCAGGCGCGCCTCAAGGTCACCAGCTGAAGCACGCGCGATCAGCGCAGCGACGGAGCGCTGCGCGTTCAATTCTGCTGTGCGGTCCACCCACTCACCAACAGTACCCAGGCGCTGACCACGATCATTGACGATTGGATTGGTGATGACGTTATAGATGCGACGGCCGATATCGAGTTCAGTCTGGCGTGTTCCCTGCAACTCGCGCAAGGACTTGAGCGCTGCTTCCGGATCCTGATAAAAACCGCCAATATTGCTGCCAATAAAGCGGTCAACCGAAAAATTCGGCTGCTGTTCGCGCAATCCCGGTTCGATCTGGCGCAATGTAGTCAACAGACCCTTGTTGGCGTAGATCACCGTGCCATCATCGTCGGCAATCCGAAGATTGGCTGAAACACAGTCCAGCGCGATACGGATGCGGAGGTTATCGTTGGCGATACGATGCGATTCTGCGACGTTGAACCCTTGCTGAATCTGCATGGATTGCAAACCTTGAAGAACCTGTCCGACCTCATCATTCGCGCCAACATCCAGTGGCGTATCGTATCGACCCTCTGCAAGGTCGTTGAACACCGGCAGCACTTTTTTCTTAAGCGGAACGACGATCAGTTTTCCAATCAGCCAATACAGGAAAGCCGCTAGCAAGAGCGCCAGCGCCAAGCCGCCTAGCATGACAAAACGACTGACCTGAGCAGAAAGCGCGCGGAATTCTTCGACATACGTACCACCGGCGATCAACCACTTGGTATCTGGCAAGGTGTCGAATACGACGATTTTTTCGCGCGCTGCCGTGTCGCCAAGTTCGGCATTGATCCAGGGATAGCTTATTTCGCCGCTGCCCCGTTCCAGCATTTCACGGATAAATTCGCGTCCGCCAGCATCCTTGGCCGACAGAATATTGGTTCCCTCCTTGGCTGGATGCACGATCAGACTGCCGTAGTCCTTGCCCGGATTTGCATCGAGCACATAGTAGTAACCACTCTCTCCCACTTTCAAGGCGCGTATCTGCTTCTTCAGCACATCGAGCTCGGTAGAGATATCCAGGCCGATAAATGTTGCGCCGATGATTTTTCCGCCTTCGGCAAGAATCGGCGTATAGCTGGTGTAATAAGCCTTCCCGAAAAGGTTGGCGCGCCCCACATAGGCCTTTCCTGCCAACAAAGCCGCCAATGCCGGGTGCTCCTTGGCCAGATTGGCCCCAACCGCCCGCTCGCCATTTTCCTTCTTGACCGAAGTAGAAATTCGGGAGAAATCATCTCCTTTTCGGACAAAGATGGTCGCTACCGCCCCCGTTTTCTCGGTAAATCGATCAACCAGCTCAAATTTACCGTTGAGCACCTCGCCCCTGGCCAGTTTCAATACGGGCTGCTCTTCCGGCCCATCCAGCACCACCTCATCATGGAACGACATATCAAAGCCACGATTCAGTTGAATGGCTTCTTTGCGCAGGGACGCGAGATTCGTCTCAACCATCCCGCGTATCAGTCCAACATCATTTTTAAGGGTGTCGCGCCCCTGGATATCAAGTAGCGTGCCGACATGGTTGCCCAGCAACTTGGTCGCACCGCCAAGAATGATGCCGAAACCCAACAGGACACCCAGCACAATTTTCTGCGACGAGGAAGCGCCGGAAAACCAGCGATGCGCGGCGCCAAGGAGGCCGCCAGAAACCACATTGCCGTGGTAAATCTCTTTGCCGCCTGCTTTTTTCTCGCGAATCGCACGGTAGGCGGCATCAGCATCCGCAATCTGTTGCGGCGTCGCCTTACGACGAACGGACATGTAACCAACGACCTGGCCATTCTCGCGCAAGGGTGTGGCATTGGCCAGAACCCAGTAGTGATCGCCGTTCTTGCAGCGATTTTTGACCATGCCCGTCCACGGGCGACCATCCTTCAAGTCCCGCCAAAAATCAGCGAAAGCTTCGGTCGGCATGTCCGGATGACGAACGATGTTGTGGGGCTGTCCGATCAGTTCGGCTTCGGTAAAACCACTGATGTCAATGAAGTCCTTGTTGATGAATGTAATCTGCCCCTTCAGATCCGTCTTGGAGACGATAAGGACATGTTGATCCAGTTCAACTTCGACATTCGTCACAGGCAGGTTATTTCGCATCGTTGCTTATCCGTCGAGTCGCTATGGTTATTAGAATTCGGCCCACTCGTCTTCGCCCGGCGCAGCCAGCGCCGGTACCGAGTCGAAAGAGGTTTTTTTCGGGGTAGCTGCGGTCAACATCTTGGGAGGCACGCTTTTTCCCCCGGAACGCATGCTCTCAAGCAGGCCGATCACCCTTGCCGAGCGATTGCTAAACTCGCCTGCAATCTGCTCACGTGCCGCTTGGCTGTTACCAACCATGTGGGTGCGGATGACATCTGCTGCACAACGATGAAAGCCCGCGTGCTCTCCCTTGAGGGCGACATATTGTGTGTTTCCGCGCAACGAGCGGCCATCACCATGAATCCAGCAACCGAGGGCACACTGGTCATCTCGCCCCACGACAGAGGGATCAAGTTGCTCACCCCCTCCCGTGACGTAATCCAGCAGGCGCTGTTTCCATTTACCGTGCGCCGTAATTGCCCCGTCGAAATCAAGTCCGGAGAGATCGGATTGACCTTGAATCACCAATCCGCCAGAGAGCCGAAATACCGACACTGACTCAGCCAGATTGCGAGCTTGCTCTTCAAGACTTTCTGCGGCAGCCGCGGCCTGCTCGACCAAGGCGGCATTCTGCTGCGTCATCTCATCCATCTGGCTGACAGCCAGGCCAACCTGTTCGATACCCGCCGTTTGTTCGCGGCTGGCGTGTGAAATATCGGCCATGATCTTCGCAACGCGCTGGATGCTGGAAACAACTTCATCCATCGTCCGCCCCGCCTGATCAACCAGCCGACCGCCAGTTTGAACCTTGTCGACGGAGTCTGAGATCAAAACCTTGATCTCCTTGGCGGCTGCCGCGCTGCGCTGGGCAAGATTGCGCACCTCCGTTGCGACCACTGCGAAACCCCGGCCTTGCTCGCCGGCACGCGCCGCTTCGACGGCCGCATTGAGCGCCAATATATTGGTCTGGAAAGCTATGCCATCAATAACGCTGATAATGTCGGAAATCTTGTTTGAGGACTGGTGGATGGCCCCCATAGTCTCCACAACCTGCCCCACAACTAGCCCACCTTTCTCCGCCACTTGCTGAGCGCTATTCGCTAGTTCATTGGCCTGACGGGCATTGTCTGCATTCTGTCTGACCGTGCTGGTCAACTCTTCCATGCTCGATGCAGTTTCTTCCAGACTGGATGCCTGCTGCTCGGTACGTGATGAAAGATCCTGATTGCCGCTGGCAATTTCCTGAGCCGCCGTATTAATTGCATCGGTCGCGCTCTTGATTGAAAAAACGATCTCCTGCAAGTTATCGACTGTCAGATTTGCGTCATCCTTCAAACGGCCAAGCACCCCTTGATACTCGGTATCAATCTTCCGGGTCAGATCACCCTGAGAGAGGCTGGTAAGCGTTGCACCCAAATCACTCAAAGCACGACTATTCACTTCAAGCAGGTCGTTAATACCGGTGGAAATCTGGCGAAAAAAGCCGCTCAGGTTTTCAGCCGCGATGCGTCGCGAAAAGTCACCAGAAGTTGCTGCCGAAATGATGCCGTTAACTTCGTTCTCAACGGCCACTTCGGCAGTGCGATCGATCCATTCAACTACAGTTCCAAGACGTTCGTTGCGCTCGTTACTGATCGGAGACGCGACCAAACTAAATATCCGCCCGCCGACCGAAATCTGGGCGCGATGCACGCTTTTCAGTGCCCCGAGGAGGTTGCGCTGATGCGCGGGGTTCTTGTGGAAGATATCGATATTTGACCCGAGGATCGTGCTGGCTCTGAAATTCGGCAAATCCTTGCGGATGTCCTCTTCGGCTGCGCGCATCATTTCCAAGACTGCCGCGTTGCAGTAGACGACCCCGCCATTGGGGTCAGCGACCATCACACTATTTGAAGAGGAATCCAGAGCCACCTTGATACGCAAAGTCTCGTCTGCAGCCATCCGGTCAGCTTCCAGGCGCCCACGAAGCTGGGTTTGCATGTCATCCATCCGCCGCACCATGTGACCGATTTCATCGTTGCCTTCGGCGGAAAGCGGCACATCGAGGCGACCACCAGCAATTTGGTCAAGCGCATTGGCCGCGCTTACTATGGCCCGATTGACACGCCGCAGGATAACGAAAGCCACCGCGGCCGATAATGCAACGAGGCCAAGGGTAATCAGCAGGACAAATAGCCGATCTTTTTTAACCCGATCAATGCGCTGCTCCAGCGCCTGGTCAAGAAAGCGCGACCCTTCATCGTAAAGTTTGAATGACGTATCAATGGCAGCTGTCGTTTCATCGAAAAACCGAGGCGCTTCATATACCAGCGGATCAGCCTTCAGAATATTTTTGTCTATATTGTCGATAAAAGTTGCTATTCCTGCTTTGGCAGCCCCAAAAACTTCGGTCAGCTTCTGCTTTGCTGATGCATCTGTTGCAAATATGCTTTCCCCATCCGCTGAAATGCTTTTTTGGCGCATCAGCGCCTCGGAATAGGCGGAAACGATGGCATCACGTCGATTGAGGTCAAGCGATTTCTCAGAAAGGATCACCGACCCCAAGGCACGGGCCTGCCCCATGCGTTCGGTAGACGGCGGAACCTGGAGAATGGTCAGATCCATTGCAAAATAGCTGACCGGTTCCGGATCCAAAATCAAGCCCGACTTCTCGGCAACATCATTCATTACATCCATCAGGACATTTATCCTGGCCGTATGCTGTTTGGCGTTCTCTTGCGGAGCGAGGGCTTTGAAATCGGATTTCAGCGACTGCCAACCAGACTTGAACTCACCCCACAATTCGGGTTTTGGCAGATCGGCCTCGACGCTCGTAATAACTGTATCAGCCTTGGCAATGGCCTCATCAACGCCAGCACGTGCCTTGTCGGCGCGTGCCCTGAACTCCTCTTTCCCGGAAAGCAGGGCAGTTGATGTTCCGCGATGTTTTTGTATTTCCTGCAGCACTTGCCTGAGTTCGCGATGAACTGATACCCCCGTCCGCTCCTTCTCGGCCAACGCGATCTGGTCGTTGTAACCTTTGACCAAGGGAACAATGGGTACCGCCAGGGCAATCACGATCACCAACCCCAGCCCCAAGAACTTATTCGCCAATTTCGCAGACTTCATCGACATCTCCCTACTCAGCGCTTGCGCTTCAAATTTTTCTGACTCATTTCAACCCTACCGCCACGGCTCACTCGGCAGCGCTATCGATCAATTCCATATCAGCACTGGTCATCAGTCGCTCGATATCGGTGACGATCATCATCCGGGTATCAATCGTTGCAAGGCCGAGAATGTATTTGGTATCGAATGTCCCGGAGAAGTCAGGCGCTGGACGTATTTGCGAGCGTGTCAGCGAAAATACGTCCGAAACACTGTCGACCACAGCACCGATAACCCTTCCGGCCACATTCAGGATGATGACTACGGTAAAGGGCGTGTATTCAACCGTTCCAAGATTGAACTTGATGCGCAGATCGACAATTGGCACGATGATGCCGCGCAAGTTGATGACCCCCTTTATAAACGGGGGGGCATTGGCGATCAAAGTTGGCTGTTCGTAACCACGAATTTCCTGCACTTTGAGGATATCAATTGCGTACTCCTCACTCCCCAGAGTGAACGTCAAATATTCGCTTGCCACCAAGTCATCGTCGCTCATTGCGCCACCGGCATGTGAAATCGCTTCCATCTCTTGCTCCTCGATTCAGCCGTCAGCCGGCCTTTTGCACACTTGTCTTCGCCATGCCGGCAATTGCCGACACGTCCAAAATTAGCGCGACGTGACCATCACCCATGATGGTTGCACCGGAAATTCCTTGTACACGCCGGTAGTTCGCCTCCAAACTCTTAATCACGACCTGGTGCTGTCCAACCAACGCATCGACAAACAACGCTGCGCGGATACCATCGGCATCTATGACCACCATGATGCCCTGCGAAAAATCATTTGCGCTCGGCTTGATGTTGAACAGTTCGTGCAAAACAATCACCGGGAGATACTCGCCTCGAACCTGAATTACCCTAGCCTGATTGGACATGGTTTTGATATCGCCGATTTCTGGCTGGAAGGACTCCATGACGAAAGAAAGCGGCAGGATATAGGTCTGGGCGCCCACGGCAATCGACATGCCATCAAGGATTGCCAGAGTTAATGGCAGGCGAACCGTCATCCGGGTACCAACCCCCAGAATGGACTCGATATCGACCCGCCCCCCCATTGCCTGAATATTTCGGCGCACCACATCCATGCCCACACCACGCCCGGAAACATCAGTCACCTGATCGGCAGTCGAAAATCCTGCCTCAAAAATCAGCAGAAAGACCTCCTGATCGGTCATTTGGTCGGAGACAGGAAGCCCTCGCTCACGGGCTTTGGCAAGAATTTTGTTACGTGGCAAGCCAGCGCCGTCGTCACCAACTTCAATAACGACATTCCCGCCCTGGTGGTAGGCCTTCAGCGTAATGGTTCCGACTGGATTCTTGCCCGCAGCAATGCGCGTTTCAGGTAGTTCGATTCCATGATCAAGACTATTTCGAATCAAGTGCGTTAGCGGGTCGGCGATTCGTTCAATCAGTCCTTTGTCTAGCTCTGTCGTTTCCCCTGAAGTTTTGAGTTCGACTTGCTTGCCTAGCTTGCTGGAAAGGTCTCGGACGACGCGCGGAAAACGGGAGAACACAAAGGAAATCTGCATCATCCGGATGGACATCACCGACTCCTGCAGATCTCGTGTATTTCTCTCCAGCTGTGCCAAACCGTTGATTAGCCGCTCCGGCGCGCTTTCTTGCATCTGTCCTGCAGTTTGCAGCAACATCGCCTGTGTAATCACCAACTCACCGACAAGGTTGATCAGTTGGTCGACTTTTTCAATGCTGACGCGGATTGAAGAATCCGTAGAAGCACTGGCTGGCGCCAACGCCTTGGCGCTCCTGACACGGGTTTCCGGTATCAGTTTTTCTGCAGAATCCACTTTTGGCGGTAGCGCGCCTTGTACTACCAATGGTGCGTTGACATGCGCCGGCTGAGCATCAGATTCCGCAGATGCTGGAATTGGTGCAAAAAATCCGAACCCATCACCGTCCTCAAGACCAGGGCTTGCGGCGACAGGCGTTGGCAATGGGGCAAAAAAACCATACCCGTCAGTTTCTTCGTTCGTGCTCGATGGCCCATCTGGGGCTGCCACAATAGATGGCATAGGTTCAAAAAAACCATAGCTCGCGTCATCTTCAAGCGAGGTACTGTCGAGCGGAGCGAAAAAACCGTAGCTTCGGTCCTCATCCGGAGCCCCGGGAGAATCTCCAAAGAAACCGAATGCAGAATCACCGTCATTAGAAACGGACATGTCTTCGACTACGCGCCATGCGCCATTTTCGGCAATGAAATCGATTTGATCGGAAAAGTCGTCCTGACACGCCTCTGTAGCCAAACGAACCTGCCAGTAGCCCACGTCGTGCATCCCTGCCTCTGGCTGACTCAAAATCTCCAGAGCGCCCATCGAACGGAATTCATCAAGCAGGTTGGCAACACCATCACCTTTGGCGGATATTTCAGTAGGAACAAATTGAATATCGAATACACGCTTGCGGTGGGCAAGAGGGCCGGGCCCTTCTGGCACAACAATTTCAGCAGACACCTCGGGAGAATCCTGCGACGATGCTTCATCGCCGGTAGACAATTGGCGAAGGCGGCTACAAATTGCCTCTACGGCAATGGGGTCTACCGCTCCTCGCCCCTGGTGCGCTTCAAGCATTTCGCGCAACAGATCTCCGGACTCGAGAAAGGCATCCACCATATCTGCCCGTAACTCAAGCTCCTGCTTACGGATGCGATCAAGCAGATTTTCAAGAATATGGGTAGTTTCCGCCAAGTCCGAAAACCCAAAAGTTCCAGCGCTTCCCTTGATCGAGTGAGCGGCACGGAATATGGCATTGAGTTGCTCGGAGTCTGGATTTTCAATATCCAGACCGAGCAAGAGCCCCTCCATCGCCGCCAAATGCTCTGCCGATTCCTCGAAGAACACTTGGTAGAACTGACTCATATCGATAGTCATGCTACCCCCTGACCTCGGCCTCCAGAAAACTGGCAACCGGAAATGGAATGCAAAAGACCCGCGCTATTGCGGGCCAGCCGGCTTTACTCAGCCGATCACCTTGCGCACGACTTCGATCAGTTTCTGGGGATCAAATGGCTTGACCAGCCACCCCGTAGCGCCAGCAGCCCGCCCTTGACTCTTCATTGCATCTGATGACTCAGTCGTCAGCATCAAAATGGGAGTAGACGCGTATTGCGGCATTCCCCGCAAATTTTTGATTAGCGTTAGCCCGTCCATCCGTGGCATGTTCTGATCAGTCAAAACAAGGTTTACGCTTTTAGTTTTTGCTTTATCCAGGCCATCCTGACCGTCAACCGCCTCAACTACATCGTAGCCTGCGCTTTTCAGGGTAAATGACACCATCTGACGGATGGATGCGGAATCGTCAACTGCAAGAACGGTTTTTGCCATTTTTTCCTCGTGAAAAATCAGAACAACTCAACTTCGCCGCTTGCGAAGCTAGTTTGACTAACTGGATTATTGTCCACTTTTTGAGAAATTACACTTAATTTTTGAGAAATTTGGTCAATGTGCGAAGAGATCTCCGCTAATTCAACCAGTGTTGCCGGAGAGTCACCCCCATTTTGCAGCACGGTTGCCAGCTGCTGTTCATTCACCATGATTTCGTCCAAGGCATCAAGACGTAGCCCCACATGCCCTAGAAGCTGGGTCACCATGTCCTGGAATTGCAACGACATGATGGACTGATTGACGGCAAGCTCCACTTGCTGACCGATGGCATTCAGTTCGCCAACTGTTTCGCCGTTTCGCCGGTTTATCTCGTCAATTCCGCTCATTGCCACTTCAACATCCCCTTTGGAAGTCAGGGCAAACGTCATATCCCGCGCGGCCATTTGATTTATCGCCTGTTCGGTAGCGCCAATAGTTGTCTGCATTTTGGACAACGAGCCGCGAATCTGCTTGCTGAAGTGATTCGTCCGACCTGAAAGCTCTCGCACCTGATCAGCAACGACTGCAAACCCCCGCCCCGCTTCGCCGGCGCGAGCCGCTTCTATGGCCGCATTCAGCGCCAATAAATTTGTTTGCTTGGCTATTCCCTCAATCTCTCCGAGCATGCCGCTTACGTCGCTCAGTTGAGAAACGATTCGGTCGGTCATTTCAACCAGCGACATCGCCAATTTGGAGTTTTCGACAACACTGTCGACAAATTGGCGAAGAGTATCTGATGTCTTGCTGGCAAACTCCTGAAACTCCGACACCGAACTGCCCTCGCTCCCAGCGACGACAAGCATGCCAAGGTGCCTTTGACGTTGAACCTGAAGATTCAGGTCCTGAAAACTGGCGATCAGCTTTCCTATCGCATCGTTGAATATATTCTGGGTACGCGCGACTTCATCCCGCATTTCCACGATCTGCCGGGTTGCCTCACCCGAAACTTGGCGCATTGCCTCACCGCTTCGCTCCAGAATTTCGCGGTCAACCTGGAGGGATGCCGCCCTACTCTCATCTCCATTTGCATTTTGCCTACCTAAGTAGCCAATGAGCAGTACTCCAGCAGGCAGCGCAAACAACGCAGCCATTACCGGCAACGTGCGAGCCGCTGGCTCAATGCCGAGCAGGGCCGCCATTACCACCGTCGTCCAGCCAGCCCCAATCAGAATACGTTTGCTGTCTCTACTCATTTTTGCTGACTTTTATCGGTTGATCGAACCATAGTCATCCAGCTGTACCTTTGCCGTTAATAGGCAGCTTCAAACCTTCGGGAAGCGCGTCATCGGTCGCAATTTCAGACTCGGGCCCCTCCTCAAGAAGGATTGCGGTTTCTGTCTTTCGGTTCAAAACAACGATACTGATCCGCCGATTGATGGAGCTAAGTGGATCGTTTTTATCGAACAACACCGTCGAGGCCAGCCCGACAACTCGAATGACCTTGCTGTCATCCATCCCGCCTACGACTAATTCACGGCGCGAGGCGTTTGCCCGATTTGCCGAAAGCTCCCAATTTGAAAAACCTTTTTCCCCGCCTGAAAATTGCGCGGCATCAGTATGCCCGGCAAGACTGACCCGGTTGGAAACACCGTTAAGGGCCTTACCTATCTGACGGAGAATGTCGCGAGTGTAAGGTTTCAGGTCGGCACTACTGGAGTCAAACATGGGTCGATTCTGCTCATCAACGATCTGAATACGCAACCCCTCTGACGTAATGTCAAGCAGCATTTGCTTCTTGAACTGCGCCAACTGAGGCGTCTGTTCGATCATTTTTTCAATGTCAGCCTTCAGGCTCTCCAGTCGCTCCTGTTCTTTGCGGCGAAACTCTACCTGCGCCTCTTTCGAAAATGATGTGGATTTTTTCTGTTCAACATCGCCACGCTTGACCTGCCCGGCTTGCCTAGTCAAATCCTTGCCGCCCCCCTGAAGCACGCTGGTTGCGTCACCCGAACCACTCCCGCCCTGATGGGAAACTTTCAGCGGGTTCTGGAAAAACTCGGCGATACCCTGAAGATCTCCCTTGGCTGTCGAACCGAGTAGCCACATCAACAGGAAGAAAGCCATCATGGCCGTCACGAAATCGGCGTAGGCAATTTTCCAGGCACCGCCATGCGCGCCGCCGGCAACGACTTTCTTGCGCTTGATGATTATGGGGCGGGTGGAATCGTCGCTCATAGTAGTTACCTAGTGATCAGCTACGGGGGCTATTTGCCCTTGCGTGCCTTTAGTTCTTCCTCAAGTTCGCTGAAACTTGGCCGAACCCCGGAACCCAGCGTCTTCCGGCCAAACTCGATAGCAACTTGCGGGGCATAGCCAGACATAGATGCGAGCAAAACCATCTTGATCGTCTTGTAGATGGTTGCCCCTTCGTTAGCCTTCTGTTCGAGAAGTTTGGCGACGGGCTCGACAAAACCGTAAGAAATCAAAATACCGAGAAAGGTACCAACCAGTGCTCCACCGATCATTTTGCCCAGAACGGCTGGTGGCGAGCCAACAGAGCCCATGACGTTGACCACGCCCATAACCGCCACAACAATACCAAAGGCGGGAACCGCACCGGCAATATTCGAAACTACGTGTCCGGGCTCGGCTGCCTCGTGATGATGGGTTTCCAATTCAACATCCATGAGACTTTCGATCTCGACGGTATTCAGATTGCCACCCACCATCATCCGCAGGTAGTCGGTAACGAACTCCATGATGTGGTGATCGTGAACCAAATTGGGATATTTGCTGAAAATAGGACTTGCATCAGGGTTCTCAATGTCGCCTTCGATCGACATCAAGCCCTCTTTGCGTACCTTGGCGAGGATTTCGAACAGCATGGCCAAGGCATCAATATAAAACGCCTTGTTATATTTCGACCCTTTGAGAATGCCGGGGATAGCGCCAACGGTTGCTTTGATGATTTTAATGTCATTGGCAGCAAGGAAATAGCCGATGGTCAGACCAATAATCGCGACGTACTCTGTAGGCACCCACAGCGCAAGCAAGCTACCATGGATGGCGTAGGTACCCAACGCGGAAGCCAGAATGACGACATAACCGATAATCAGAAACATGCAAAGCCCCCTGTCACGTCAGCACCAAATGACGCAGATCCGCCCAGTAATTGGTTTTCGCTATTGTAGCCACATGATTTGCCGGAGTGCAAAGAAAGAAACGCCCGCCAATAGTGGCCTTCGAGACACCTATACGCTCGGTGATACACTAATTCGACTTCAAATTTTCTGACTATTCCTGTGATCCAATTCTGCAACCATTGCGGCTCGTCGGTTTCATTCATCACCCCACCAGGCGATTCCTTGCGGCGACATGTATGCTCAAATTGCGGCCATATTCAGTACGAAAATCCACGTCTGGTCGTTGGTTGCGTGGCGGAATGGGAAAATAAAATTCTCATTTGCCGGCGGGCAATCGAACCTCAATACGGTTTCTGGACACTGCCTGCGGGGTTTATGGAAAATGGAGAGACCACTGCGCAGGCTGCAATTCGCGAAACAGACGAAGAAGCTGGAGCCAATATTATCATTGATGCTCCTTTTGCCATGTTTAGCATCGCACATATAAATCAGGTTCATCTTTTCTACCGCGGACGTTTGAGCAGCCCGAACTACGCTGCCGGAGAAGAAAGCCTGGACGTAAGATTGGTTCGACCTAACGAAATTCCCTGGCCAGAGCTGGCTTTTCGCAGCGTCACCCTCTGTCTGGAACGCTATCTTGCCGATAGAACTGACGGCAGATATGGCTTTCACGAAGCAAAGATCGACCCGCTCTAAGCCTCCGCAGCCAATTGCGGCTGTTCTGAAAGTAGGAAAACTAGCGGTTTGACGCCATTGTTTCTGTTTTAACGATTACTGCGGTCAACCTGAAAAACGTCCGAAAAATCAATCATTCAAGTATTTTTAGCGAATTGGCGCGCCGTCCTCTGTTCGACGATAAGCAAAATGACAAAGCCAGCAAACGTACTGGTGAAAGACGTCACAGCGCACCAACCTGCGCATGCCACAACATGCCCCATACCCACCAACAAAAACCCCCAGCGGGCTAGGCCGACCGGGGGTCTTTTTGAACTCAGCACTCAACGAGCACTGAGGGCAGGTAAAAATCACTTTCCGAGCTTACGAGACTCTTCATCCGCCTTGCTCGCGTACATTTTGCCCATCACGAGACCGATGACCAAAACACCTACGATAACCCCGAGGCTCGCCAAACCAATATCACTACCGAACAAAAGTTCCCACGCCATAAGCCACCTCCCAGTAACAAATAAAGAAACTACTTCCCAACCTTGGCCGTCAGACGAAGTGGCTCTGCGGAGTCCGCAAGCCACTCGCCCTGAAGCCGCCAATGTCGAGCCGGATCCTCGATCGACACCAGCCAACGACCGGAAACATCTCCGGCGAGCTTACCCGTATAGAAACCCTGGCTCTCCAACTTCATCGTGACCAACTGATCCTGCCCGGCACGGGTCGGATGCGCGAGCTTCAGGACAACCTCGTTCGGCAACCCTGCATCCCTGTCAGCTGCGAGTAGCAGCCGAATATTGAGATCAGAGCGCATCACGTCTGCATGCAGACCCATGTCACCAGCCAAATGATCTCGTTGAAGCCGCTGATTCACAGTCATTCCCTGCTTGTAGTAGTCATCAGACACCAGGCCGTCATTGCTCGCGACAGCCAGCCACAGGGTAACAATGCCGGCGACCACCACAACTGCCGGTCCCGCCATTAGCAACCAGGGCCAGCGCTCCTTGTACCACGGGCGATTCTCGCCGCTACGCAGTGTCATTGAATTGCTCATCTCACGGCATCAGGAAAGAAGCTTTTTCACGAACGGAAATTTTTTCATGGTTCAGCGCCTTCGCATCAAAATAAATGGTGTTTGCACCCGTATTGCCGGAATCCGCTGGCACCCGAACAACAATCGTTACCTCGTGATTTTCTGCGCTGGCAACATCCACAAACCGATCGCCGACGATTTCTATGCCGTCCATTCCGTCTACAGAAAGAGAATAGCGCTTGGGTTCCTCTGTCGTATTCATGAACTTGAGGTTGTAGACGTTTTCAATACGGCCATCATCCGCCTCACGCGCCAAGATGGAACGATCGCGTATTACATCAACCTTCAAGGGGACACGGACTGCCAGCGACCAAATAGATGCCACAGTGATAGCAACCAAAATCGTCGTGTAAAGGATGATGCGGGGACGAAGGATATGGGCAACGACCTCCTTCGGCGTCAGATGCTTCTCCAACGCATTTTCAGTAGTGTAGCGAATCAAGCCGCGAGGCTTTCCGACCTTGTCCATGACCGGATCACAGGCATCAATGCATGCGCCGCATCCAATGCACTCGTACTGAATCCCTTTTCGAATATCAATTCCGGTAGGACAAACCGCTACGCACAAGCCACAATCCACGCAATCGCCGAGTGCGTTGGCATCAGCTCCTTTCTTGCGAGCGCCACGAGGTTCTCCACGTGCGGGATCATAAGTGATGACAAGCGTATCCGGATCAAACATCACCCCCTGAAAGCGGGCGTAGGGACACATATATTTACAGACTTGCTCACGCAAAAATCCAGCCTGCATGTAACAAAAGCCCGCGTAGAAAAAGGTCCAGAACAGTTCCCAACCGGAAAAATCGAATGGCAATGCTGCAAGGAGTTCGGTGACTGGCGTAAAGTAGGCAACCAGCGTGAAACCTGTCCACAGAGATATGAGCAACCAAATTGCGTGCTTTATCGCCTTCAGGCGAAAGTTTCGGGCGGTCATCGGCCCCTTGTCCAGCTTCATCCGCGCGGCACGATCCCCTTCTATCCGGTTTTCAACCCACATGAAAATTTCGGAATAGACCGTTTGCGGACAGGCGTATCCACAGAACAAGCGCCCAGCAATAGCCGTAAACAAGAACAGCGCGTAGGCCGAAATTATCAACAACAACGCAAGATAGAAGACGTCCTGCGGCCACAAAACAAGGCCAAAAAGATAAAATTTGCGCTCGACAAGATGAAGCAGTACAGCTTGACGCCCATTCCACTCAAGCCACGGCGCACCATAGAATAACAACTGAGTGAACAGAACCAGTATCCAACGCCAATTGTTCCACCAACCTTTTACGTCGCGGATATAAACTTTTTTGTGCTTTTCGTAAAAAGACACGACGACAGGTGTGGATGCGAGTTTCTCGCTGGTACTGTTTTCTGAAGGATCCATATTGGCCTTATTCGTATCGAAATTGCGCTGAACTTACGAAATTCAGCAGTCGGATCAATGCAATTTTGATACCAATCAGATTTTTTGTGCAAATAAAAACGGGGCGGCAAAGCCGCCCCGACCAAACAAATTACTTGGCGCCCTGACTCAGGCTGATCACATACGCAGACAGCAGGTGAACCTTGGCATCTCCCAGGAAGTCTTTCCAGGCAGGCATCTGATTCTGACGCCCCTTGGTGATCGTCTCGGTAATGGTAGCTTCAGAAGAACCATACAACCAGACCTTGTCAGTCAGGTTGGGCGCACCAACAGCGGCCATACCCTTGGCATCCATACCGTGACAACCGACACAACCAGCCGAAGTAAATGCCTCCTTACCCTTGGAGGCACGAACGGAATCGTTCGGAAGACCCGACAGCGAACGCACGAAGTTAGCCAGATCCTTGATGCCATCCGCACCTAGCTGCTCATGCGGAGGCATGACACCCATACGACCGTTTGCAATGGTTTCCTTAATTTGCTCGGGCTCACCGCCATACTGCCAGTCGGAGTCGGTCAGATTCGGGAAACCTTTGGCACCACGGGCATCGGCACCGTGACACTGCATGCAGTAGGTCAGATATAGGCGCTTACCCATTTCCATGGCCTGCTTGTCGCCAGCAACCGCCTTGACATCCATCGCCATGTATTTGTCAAACATCGGCTTGACGACAGCGTCCATTTTCTCGACTTCAGTTTTGTGCGCCCCTTGCTGCGTCCAGCCAAGAACGCCCTTGAAGTCACCCAAACCTGGATAAAGAACCAGATACACCAAGGAGAAAACGACGGTGAGAACAAACAACCAACTCCACCACTTGGGCATCGGGTTGTTGTATTCCTCAAGGGTTTCATCCCAGACATGACCCATTGTCTTGCCCGGCGTAAATGTCGCCTTGCTCTGCATGTAAAGAAGGAGCGCGCAGGCCAAAATACTTCCTAGCACGATCACTATGACGTACATGTTCCAAAAACCGCTAACGAAATCGCTCATTTGCTTTCCTTTGTTCAGCGAGGATGCGACGTGCGAGACGTCGTTTCCAGATCATCGTGTTCTGCGAAGGGCAAGTTAGCAGCTTCCTCGAACCCCTTCTTGCTGCTCTTGCCATATGCCCACCACACGATTGCCAGAAAACACAGCAATCCTGAAACCGTGATGATGGAACGCAGATCGTTGATGTCCATAGCTATTACTTGACGTTCTTCAGCGCCGTACCCATGCCCTGCAGGTACGCAATCAGAACATCCAGCTCGGTCTTGTCGCCAATGGCTGCCTTGGCACCCTTGATTTCCTCATCGGTGTACGTCGGTATGCCTCGGGCATTTGCGTAACCACGCATCAACTCCATCTTGGCAACGACATCGACGCCAACGGAGTCCTTGGCCTTGGTATTTGCCAGGAAAGCAAACGCAGGCATGTTGGACTCGGGAACCACGTCACGCGGATTCATCAAGTGAGCACGTTGCCACTCATCGGAGTAACGACCGCCAACGCGATGCAGATCAGGCCCGGTACGCTTGGAACCCCACTGGAACGGATGATCGTATACGAACTCACCAGCGACAGAGTAATGACCATATCGCTCGGTTTCCGCACGGAACGGGCGAATCATCTGCGAGTGGCAGAGGAAACAACCTTCCCGAACATAAACATCACGACCGACCAAGCGAACCGCATCGTAGGGCTTGGTGCCCTCCACTGGGGTTGTCGTCGATTTCTGAAAGAAGAGCGGAACAATTTCCAGCAGGCCGCCAATACTGACCACCAACAAGGTCAGAACAATAAGCAGCCCTACGCTCTTCTCAATTTGCTCGTGTTTCAACATTATTATTTCCCCCTAATCAGGCGTGATGAGCAACCGGGATAACCACCGGAGCGTCCTGAGTCTTGCCACCAGCCATGGTCTTGAACATGTTGTAAGCCATGATCAGCATGCCAGACAGGAACAAAACGCCACCCAGCCAACGGATTGCCCAGAATGGGTAGGAGCCCTTCACCGACTCGACAAAGCTGTAAGCCAAGGTCCCGTCAGCATTGACTGCACGCCACATCAAGCCTTGCATAACGCCGGCAATCCACATAGAGGCGATATAGAGAACGGTACCGATGGTAGCGATCCAGAAGTGGGTCGTGACCAGCTTGGTGCTGTACATCTCGGTCTTGCCGAACAATTTGGGCAGCAGGTAGTAGATTGAGCCGATGGAAACCATGGCCACCCAACCGAGGGCGCCGGAGTGCACGTGCCCGACAGTCCAGTCCGTGTAATGCGACAGGGCATTGACGGTCTTGATAGCCATCATCGGGCCTTCAAAGGTAGACATTCCGTAGAAGGACAACGAGGTGATCAGGAACTTCAGGATAGGATCGTCACGCAGCTTATGCCATGCGCCAGACAGCGTCATGATGCCGTTGATCATGCCACCCCAGGACGGAGCCAGCAGAATCAGGGAGAAGATCATGCCAACCGACTGAGTCCAGTCCGGCAGTGCGGTATAGTGCAGATGGTGAGGACCCGCCCACATGTACGTGAAGATCAGCGCCCAAAAGTGGACCACTGACAGACGGTAGGAGTAAACCGGGCGGCCAGCCTGTTTCGGGACGAAGTAGTACATCATTCCCAGGAAGCCTGCCGTCAGGAAGAAGCCAACAGCGTTGTGACCATACCACCACTGAATCATCGCATCCTGCACACCCGAATACGCTGAATAGGACTTTGTCAGAGTAACCGGCACTGCAGCGCTATTAACAAGGTGCAACAACGCAACAGCGATAATGAACGCGCCAAAGAACCAGTTGGCGACATAAATGTGCGACACCGTACGCTTGGCGACGGTACCGAAGAAGACCAGCGCATAGGAAACCCAGACCAGCGTGATCAGGATATCGATCGGCCATTCCAGTTCGGCGTACTCTTTGCCTTGGGTAAAACCGAGCGGCAAAGTGATTGCCGCCAGCAGAATGACGATTTGCCAACCCCAGAAAGTAAACGGAACCAGCGGGCCACCCCAAAGGCGCGCATGGCTAGTGCGCTGAACGCACCAGTAAGACGTTGCAAAAAGGGCGCAGCCACCAAACGCGAAAATAACTGCGTTGGTGTGCAACGGGCGCAGACGGCCAAAGTGCAGGAAGCCCATATTGAGCTCCGGCCAGACCAGCTGAGCAGCAATGATGACACCGACCAGCATGCCAACAATGCCCCAGATGACGGTCATGACGGCAAATTGCCGTACGACCTTATCGTTATATGTGGTTTGCGATCCAGACATGAACCCACCTCTCGTGAATAAAAAACGGAATGCTCACCTCCCGTGAAGCCAAGGAAGCACATGGAAACGGATGTTATTCTAGTTTAGTGAGTGCGTTTTGACCTAGATCAACCTACCGATTATCTAAGTCAAACTACTCCGAAATGCGTAGCAGGATAGTCAGGCAGCCAAAATTTGGACAAAAAAAGGGTGCGTCGCAACGCACCCCAACCCCAACAGAGAATTACGGTGAAGCCCCAACGCTTCACAGTGCGTTCATCATGCCAAGCAAACGAATGCCGAGCGTTGACGCAGGTCAATCTTTCTCGGGTTTGTTCGCCTTTTTGTTGACCTCGTTTGTGTCAGCGGGTGGGCTAGGTTGATCCTCGTCCATCAGAATGCGAAACCCTGGCCCTTCCAGGTCGTCAAATTGCCCGCTGCGAACCGACCACCAGAAAGCCACAGCGATACCAAACACCAGGATCACTGAAACCGGAATCAGCAAGTATATGCTTTCCATCAATCCGTCTCCACGCGCTGGATGCGCAGCGAATTAAGCACCACCAACAGAGAACTGGCTGACATGCCAATCCCGGCGATCCAGGGGGTTACGAACCCCGCGATAGCCAACGGCAGAGCGACAAAGTTGTACGCGAAAGACCACCATAGATTCTGCCGGATGACCTGTAGCGTTTTCCGGGCGCGGCGCAAACCATAGCGCAAATGGTCGAGGTTTTCAGAAAGCAGGATGAAATCAGATTGCGTTCTGGCCAACTGGGCGCCGCCGCCCATGGCGATCGAGACCTGCGCCTGCGCCAGCACGGGCGCATCATTGACGCCATCACCCAGCATGGCCACCACAGCACCCTGAGCCTGCAAGTCGGTCACGCAATCGTGCTTGCCCTGCGGAGTCACCCCCGCCCGAACATCATCAATCCCCAGCTGGCGAGCCACACGATGGGCAACCGCCGGCGCATCGCCAGTCAGCAAGATGACCTTTTTGCCGGTGGCGCGAAGCTCGGCAACCAACGTGGCGGACTCTTTTCGCACCTCATCACCGATTCGAAAGAGCGCAATGCAACCCGACTCATCGCCGAGAACGACGACCGTATCGCCGCTATCCAGCCAGCCAATCGCGGCATCTGGCAAGTTTTCCGCACTCAAGCCAAGCGCGTAGTCAGGCCGACCAATTCGGCAACGACGCCCCGCCACCACGGCCTCGATGCCCTGCCCCGGTTCGTTGATAGCGGCCACGGTATCGGGCAATTGGAGGCTCGCTGCCTGCTGCAACGCTCTTGCCACCGGGTGCTCGGACGCATGCTCAAGTGCCGCAGCAATTGCAAGGCATTCTTCCTTAGTGCGCCCTGACAGGGGAAGCACATCGACCAGATGCATGCGCCCCGTTGTCAGGGTTCCCGTTTTATCGAAAACGAAATGGGTCGCCCTGGATAGGGTTTCGATGGCGTGCCCACGCGTCACGAGCAGACCATCCTTGGCTAATGCCCCCGCAGCCACGGTCAGCGCAATCGGTGTGGCCAGCGAAAGCGCGCACGGGCAAGTCACGACGAGGACGGAAACGGTGATCCACAAGGCTTTGGCAGGATCGACGATGGTCCAGCCAACAGCCACCAGGACAGCGACAAGCAACAAGGCAGCGACGAAATAGCTGGCGATGCGATCGGCCAGAACGACAATTTTGGGCTTTTCAGTCGCCGCCCGCTCCATGAGTTGAATGATCGCCGACAGCCGGGTGCTTTCGCCCACTTGTTCGACTTGCACGACCAGCGGACTCTCGGCATTGACCGAACCGCCGGTGACCAGCTCGCCGGGCGCCTTCGGCACCGGTTTGCTTTCGCCGGTGAGCAGCGCCTCGTTGGCGCAACTGATGCCTTCAATGACACGCCCGTCAGCCGGCACAATATCGCCGGGTCGCACCAGGACGTAATCGCCCTGGCGCAGATCAGCGACGACACATTGCTCGGTGCTGCGGTCAACCGGAAAATTCGGCATTTTTTGAGAAAACGCCGGCATCAATCGGGCCAGCGCCTCGGTGACGCTGAGCGCCTTTTGTCGCGCCGTCATTTCAAGATAGCGGCCGCCGAGCAGGAAGAAAACAAACATCGTCACCGAATCAAAATAGACCTCGCCAGCCTGGCTCAAAGTTGCCCAGCAACTGGCCAGGAAAGCGGCGCCGACACCCAGCGCCACCGGCACATCCATACCGACGCGACGTAGCTTGATGTCACGCCAGGCATTGCGAAAAAACGGGGCAGATGAATAAAAGACAACCGGCAAGGTGAGCAAGAAGCTGGCCCAGCGCATCAGGCTCTCAACGTCCGCCGTCATATCGCCATCGGCGATGTACATGGGGTAGGCGTACATCATCACCTGCATCATGCCGAAACCGGCCACCCACAGGCGCCACAGGGCGTCACGCCGCTCCTTGCTGGAAATTTCCTCGTTTTTCGCGGCGTCGTACGGGTAGGCGCGATAGCCGATGGCTGCGATGGCACCGAGAATTTCCGAGAGCTTGATCCGTGACTCATCCCAGCGAACGCGCGCCCGACGGGTCGTGTAGTTGATATTGACCGCCGTCACCCCCGGCAAATGACCGACATGCTGCTCGTTCAGCCAGATACAAGCGGAGCAGGTAATACCCTCGAGCAACAACGACGCCTCTCGCTCGGTTTCCCCCAAGGTCTTGACGAAGCTGTTCTGGAAGTCGGCATGATCGAAGAGGGCCAACTGATCGAGAATCGCCGGCACCGCCTCTCGCGGCGATTCAGGTAGTGCGTCGCGGCTGCGGTAGTACTCCGCCAGCCCGTTATCGACGATCGACTGCGCCACCGCCTGACAACCATTGCAGCACATTGACCGCGATTCTCCTGCGACAGTCACCGAAAGCTCGACGTCATCCGGAACGGGCAGGCCGCAGTGATAGCAACAGTTAGCGTGAGACATACACAAATGGAAAAAGGCACCGAAGTGCCTTTTGGATCAAGGGCAGAGCAGCAGTATAGATTATTTGACACCCATGCGGATTGCGCCATCCAGTCGAATAACCTCGCCGTTCAGATAGGAGTTCTCGACGATATGCTTGACCA
This sequence comes from uncultured Rhodocyclaceae bacterium, assembly GCA_907163225.1. Classification (GTDB taxonomy): domain Bacteria; phylum Pseudomonadota; class Gammaproteobacteria; order Burkholderiales; family Rhodocyclaceae; genus Azonexus. The sequence continues at coordinate 1,377,991 of OU015322.1, forward strand.
GGGCAGCGTATTCAGCCGGCTTGCCCATGCGCGTCGGGAAAGGAACCATCTTGTTCAGCGAATCCTGAACTTCAGGCGGCATGCCCAGCAACATCGGTGTTTCCATGATGCCCGGCGCAATGGTCATGCAGCGAATGCCGCTGCGCGCAAGCTCACGCGCCACCGGCAACGTCAGGGCCACGATACCGCCCTTCGAGGCCGCATACGCGGCCTGCCCAAGCTGGCCCTCATAGGCGGCCACCGAGGCGGTGTTGATAATCACCCCCCGCTCGCCACCCGCATCCGGCTCGTTTTTCATCATCGCATCGGCGGCCAGACGGATCATGTTGAAAGTACCGACCAAGTTGATGTTGATTACCCTGGCAAAACTCTCCAGGCGGTGCGGCCCCTCTTTGCCCAGCACCTTCTCCGCAGGCGCAACGCCGGCGCAATTGACCAAACCGTTCAGCGCGCCAAACTTCAGAATGGCCGTATTTATCGCGTTGACCGCAGAAGCCTCGTTCGCCACATCGGTTTCAACAAAACAGGCATTGGCACCGAGTTCTGCTGCCATTTTTTCGCCTGCCTGAGCATTCAGATCAACCAACAACACCCGCGCCCCGGACGCCACCAGCGCGCTCGCCGTTGCTGCACCCAAGCCGGAACCAGCACCGGTGACCAAAAACACTTTGTTATTTATCAGCATAATCTCTCTCCAAAAAAACAAAAACCAAACGGTACCGTATGGAAAACGGAGACATATTACCCTTTGAGATAGAAGAGAAAAAGCCCCATACTTCCCATCACGGAAACGCTGATGCTATGATGACTTTGGCATCAAACTTTCGAACCATGACTTTCAATCCGATCCGCCAATGCCAGACCAAAACAAGCCACACATCCTCGTTGTCGATCCCTCGGCAAGCAATCGTGCGCTGATCTGTGACTGTCTGCGCCAGCTACCTGAAGTACGGACCATTGCGACTGGTGACAGCGAGCAAGCACTGCATTTATTCCAGGAACGCAGACCCAGCCTGGTGCTACTCGACACCACCCTGCATGGCACCGATGGCATCGCACTGACACGAAAAATCCGCGCCTGGGAGCAGTCGAGAACCGAAGCGGGCATTTCCCCCTGGACGCCAATCCTCTTCCTCTCTTCCATCAGTGACGAAAACATCCTCACCGAAGGCATACAAGCGGGAGGCGACGACTTTCTGTGCAAACCGGTTTCCGAGGTTGTCCTGCTAGCCAAAGCGCAAGCCATGCTGCGCATTTCAACCCGGCAGCAGGAAATATGTGAAGTCCACCGCCAACTCAAGGAAATCGCCAGTCTCGACAGCCTGACCGGCATTCCCAACCGTCGCCACTTCGAAGACACGCTCTCCATTGAATGGAAGCGCTGCCTGCGCAACGCGATACCACTGAGCATCGTCATCAGCGACGTCGATTTCTTCAAGCAGTTCAACGACATCTATGGCCACCAGGCTGGCGACGTCTGCCTGAAAGCCGTCGCCGGCTCGCTCAGCGAATCCCTGTTCCGCGTCGAAGACAGCGTCGCCCGCTATGGCGGCGAAGAGTTTGTCGCCATTCTGCCCGGCACCGATGCCAGTGGCGCCTACGCAGTTGCCGAACGCATGCGGCAATCCGCCCGCGACCTCAGCATTCCCCACGAACGCGGCATAGACGGGCGCATCTCTTGCAGCTTTGGCGTTGCCAGCACCCGCCCGACAACCGAAAAATTCCCGCAACAACTGCTGCAAACAGCGGACCTTGGCCTCTACGCGGCCAAGAGCGCCGGACGTAACCGGGTTGCGCTCAACCAGGAATAATCCGCCTGATATTTCGTTTTTGGGCGATTTTCCCGGTTGACCGCAAAGATGCCACCAAAGACAGCGTGAGCAGCCTCCCCTCCGAAGCGTGCCCAACGCACACGACGCGTTAGCAGCCGCAGCATGCGACGACTATTCACAGGCCTGCGCTATCCGGTTATAATGCAAAGCTCTGTTTGATTTGACAGACGTGTGCCGCTTTAGCTCAGTTGGTAGAGCAGTTCATTCGTAATGAAAAGGTCGCCAGTTCGATTCCGGCAAGCGGCACCAAATCCCAACAAATCAGCAAACCAAAAGCCACCCAGCGTGGCTTTTTTGCTTTCCGGCCCGGATCTGCCCCCTTAATTTGGTCGTGATAAAATCTGCCCCTGTCATTAATGCAGCCTATTTCCAGCACTTGCTGGCTTCCCTATTTCCCGCAAATGGCTTGGTGAAGATATTCAGCAAACCATTTTTCAAGGACGCGCGCTTGGATGTGGAGACATCCAAGCCACTGTAGTTAGCGTCGTTATTTTCCGCCCCACATCCGACAAGACGAATTCCGAATGAATCTGCTGCGCGCACTGGCCACCGTCAGTGGCATGACCCTCCTCTCCAGAATTCTCGGATTTGTCCGCGACTTCGTGATTGCCCGAACTTTCGGGGCAGGACTGGCGACCGATGTATTTTTTGTCGCGTTCAAACTGCCCAACCTGCTGCGCCGCATGTTTGCCGAAGGCGCTTTCTCACAGGCATTCGTCCCCATTCTGGGTGAGTATAAAAACACGCGCGGTGAAGACGATACGCGAACGCTGGTCGATCACGTCGCCTGCATCCTCTCGCTTGCACTTTTTGCGGTCACCGTCATCGGCATCGTGGCTGCCCCGGTCCTTGTGTGGGTTTCTGCCCCCGGCTTTGCAGCCGAAACCGGCAAATTCGAGCTAACGGTCACACTAACCAGAATTACCTTCCCCTACATTTTCTTCATGTCGCTCGTTGCCCTGTCCGGAGGCATTCTTAACAGCTGGAGTCGATTTGCCTTACCCGCTTTTACCCCGGTATTGCTCAATCTCACTTTCATCGGCATGGCCCTGTTTGCCGTTCCGTACTTTGACCCCCCCGTACTCGCGCTGGCCTGGGCCGTATTTATCGGTGGACTGCTGCAACTTGCCATCCAGATTCCCGCGCTGAAAAAAATCGCCATGCTTCCCCGGCCATCGCTGGACTGGCGAGCAGCATGGGCCGACCCCGGCGTCCGTCGCATCACCACGCTGATGGGGCCCGCACTGATCGGTGTCTCGGTCTCGCAAATCAGTTTGCTGGTCAACACGATTTTTGCCTCGTTCCTGAAAACAGGCAGCGTCTCCTGGCTCTATTACGCCGACCGCCTGATGGAATTCCCGTCCGGCCTGCTCGGTGCAGCACTTGGAACGATCTTGCTCCCGTCGCTCTCCCGCTACCACGCCAGCGGAAATCATGCCGAATACGCCCGGCTACTCGACTGGGGCTTACGCCTGACACTGCTGCTCGCTGCACCGGCATCCCTGGCCCTCGGCATCCTTGCCGTACCGCTGCTAGCCACCCTGTTTTTTCATGGGGCATTTTCGGCGGATGATGTCTTTCGCACCCGCGAAGCGCTGGTCGCCTATACCGTCGGCTTGACCGGCCTGATTCTGGTCAAGGTACTGGCTCCCGGCTTCTACGCCCGCCAGAACGTCAGGACGCCGGTTCGTATCGCCTTGATTTCACTGACGGCAACACAGATCATGAACATCGCCTTCATTTTCTGGCTGGATCTTGGGCACGCCGGACTGGCGCTTTCAATCGGCCTGGCCGCTTGCCTGAACGCCGTCATGCTCTATCTCGGCCTGCGTAAACACAACATCTTCCAGCCCCAACCCGGATGGCTTGGTTTCATCCTCAAGCTGATACTCGCCATGCTGGTCATGGGCCTGGCGCTGTGGTTTGGCATGGGCACAGAAAAGAGCTGGTTGCAAAGCAGCTTTGTCGACCGGACAATTCATTTGGCGTGGCTGGTGCCGCTTGGCGCCACCACCTATTTCGCTACACTATGGATTCTTGGCTTTCGTCCCGGCGACTTCAAACGCCGGGCGGCAACGTAATCAGGGGAAGCAATGATGAAACTGACCAGCACCAGCTTTACGAATGGCGGCAAAATCCCGGGCGAATTCTCATTTTGCATCCCGGATGCAGCCCATCACGTTTGCCTCGGCAAAAACATCAACCCGAATCTGGACTGGAGCGACGCGCCAGCAGCGACCAAATCCTTCGCCATCATCTGTCACGACCCGGATGTACCCAGCGAGGGCAGCGATGTCAATCAGGAAGGCAGAACCGTTCCCGCTGCATTACCGCGCGTTGATTTCTTTCACTGGGTGCTCATCGATCTGCCAGCCACGCTCAACTCCATCAAAGAGGGCGAGTTCTGCAGCGACGTGACACCACGCGGCAAGCCTGGCCCCCAGAGTCTCCATGGCAGCCGCCAGGGGATCAACAACTATACCGACTGGTTTGCTGGCGACAACGACATGCGCGGCGACTATTTTGGTTACGATGGCCCCTGCCCTCCGTGGAATGACGAGATCATTCATCACTACATCTTTACCGTCTATGCGCTGGACATCGAGAAACTGCCACTCGAAGGCAAATTTGGCGGCCCGGAAGTCCGTGCTGCGCTGCAAGGACACATCCTGGCCGAGGCCAGCCTGAGCGGAACCTACACGCTAAATCCCCGCCTGCCCGGCTAAAGCGGCCCAACAAAAAGGCCATGCAACTGCATGGCCTTTTTGTCCACTCACTGGCCACGGCCGGTGAGTGCATTATGTGGTGAAGGCTTACTTGCCCTTGCAGCCACCAACGGTATTGCCGGCACAAACCGCAGAACTTTCGCGATTGATCAGCCACTTGCCATTGACCCGTATCATTTCCAGCGTCTTCTGGGTCACGTCATTGAAGCCCTTGGACTGGTAGTTCTGACGGAATTCGGCGAACGCACGATCGTTGCCATCCATGCGAACCTTCACATCCTGAAGATCAACATTGATATCACCGCGGGTCGAGATACGGCTACGACGCAGCTGAGCCCAGTCTTCGCGGGAAATACCGCCATCCGGCGTAAAGGTCGGTGCGTAGAAACCGGTGTAGGCAGAGTAGTCGCGGGCGGACCACGCGGCAGCCCAGGACTTGACTTGACTCATGATGCCAGCCTCAGGCCCTGCGGCAACCAGCAACGGGGCGCGGGACGCGTTAAGTGCGGCAGCCTTGGCATCAAGCGCATCTCGCCCGGCGTTATCCAGGGCGATAGGATCGTTCGGGCACAGCTGGGCCGGATCGATATCCGCGAGATCCTTGCTGTCCGGCGTCTCGGCATCGAGACGCTGCAAACCGAGGTACTCAAGCAAGGTGCCCATGCCGGCGTAGGTCCGCAGGTATGACAAGGTCAGATCGGTATCGGCATTTACATTGGAGCGGCGCGCAACGAGAAGCTCGTTCTCGGTGTCGAGCAAGTCAAGCAAGGTGCGCTGACCGACGTTGAACTGATCACGGTAGGCGTCACGGGTCTTTTCAAGAAGCGCGACCTGACGCGCGAAGTGTGTTGATTGCTCCTTCAGGCGCAGCACGTCGTTGTAGGCGATGAGCAAGGTCTGGCGGGTATCGCGGCAAGCCTTTTCACGAAGATCGAAAGCCAGGCTCTTCTTCTCGATGGTCTGCTTTTCGCGGGCACGATCGGAGCCGCCATTAAAAAGATTCCAGCTGACAACAAGTTCGGCGACATTGTGCTCACGCTGTCCATCGGCGCCCAGATAGTTCTGGGTATGATCCGTGCGGGCGCGGAAGTCCAGCTTGGGGGAATAGGCAGCGCGGCGCGTATTGATTTCATACTGGGCAGCTTCGATGTTTTCGCTGGCAGCAAGTATCTGCGGGTTTTTCTTGTACAGGGTATCGAGCGCCACTTTGGCTTGAGCCGGGAAAGCAGTACCCAGTTGCGTCGGTGGGGTAATCGCGGTTTCGGGCTGCACGCCAACCAGGCGTTGGTAGCGGGCGCTAACGTCGTGAAGATTGGCCTTTTCCGTCACCAGATTGATTTCCGCCAGCGCCAGACGGCTTCCGGCTTGCTCCATATCAACACGACGGCCGATACCGCTCTGGGTACGGCGTTGAATCTGGTCAAAAGTCGCCTTGTGCTGAACATAATTGTCTTGTGCGAGGTCGACCAGATGGCGATAACGCAGCACATCAAGGTAGGCACGGCCAGCTTCAAGCGCGATGTTTTCCGAGGCATCAAGCAGTTCGTAGTAACGAACAAGCTTGGCCTTGCCGAGACGACGGACTTCATTGCGCGTGGCAAAGCCATCGAAAATCATTTGGTTAAGGCTGAGCAGATAGCCACTGCGCGTGTAGTCGTCGCGCGCACCGAGTGGCGGTTGCTTGAGACTTTCGCGGCCGCCGCCAGCGGTGAGATCAACGCGCGGGTAATAGCCACCGCGGGCAACGCCAATCTCTTCATCTGCCGCCCGATAGTTGTGCCACTTGGCGGTCACTTCCGGACTATTTAGAACCGCCCGCTGGGCAACATCTTTCAGAATCGCGGGGGCTGCAGGCTGGGCCTGAGAAACCTGGCCGATTGCAGGGAAAGCGGCCGAAACAAGCAGCGACACAAGGGCGATTTTTTTCATGGGCGGCGATTTAAATTTAGCTAGGAATGGGCAGGGAATTCTGTCAGAAGTGTGGCAACTCAGCACAAGAAAACGCAGGCGATAATGGAATGTATGCAATTTTTGGCGATTATATGCGGCACTTTTTCACAAATTGTAAGAAATCGTAAGCCTGTATTATATCGGCATAGCAGCCCGAATCTTTAGTCGACCATTTGCTCGATTGCTTGCCCTGATAGCACCGCCTAGTAACTACACCTCCAGTGCGGACACATCCAGCAGCGCCCAGATGAGTCTGCACGCGATCAGCCTGGTCAGGATTTCAGCCAGCTGGCCAACTCCTCCCTGCTCGGCAGGCGACCAGACACTTTGACCACCTCATCGACGACCAGAGCAGGCGTCGTCATGATCGGATAGGCCATGATTTCGTTCATGTTGGTTACATGCTCGAATGTCGCAGCCATCCCCACGCCTGCACCCATTCCGGCCAGATAAAGACGCGAATGACACCGACCAAAAAGACGCCGACAACCAGCAGCGGAAAGATCTGTTTTACAAACCGCCATGTTTCCCACAGCCATTGCTGTACATCCCACGGGTCGAAACGGCGCGCCAGGGGCACCAAAGCGAGGCATAACACGAGCACCACAGCTGCTCTCACGGTCAACGCGAAAAACAGGCCATTTTCGGAAACACGAATGCCCAGCGCCGCTATCACCAGTGTCAGCAAGGTAAGCCCTAGCGCCACTGGGGTCAGCCGATTGAAGCCATTGTCGACCAGCCCGAGTCCGCGCCAGGCCGCCGCGCCGATCGCCGCCAGCAGACCAATCAGGATCAGGCCCTGCACACTGAGCCCCTCCGCCCCCGTCGCTTCATCGATTGGCACCAGACGATCCAGCACGGCCTGCAAGGCGCCGGCGCCGGGCAAGGGCAACTGCCCGCTGAACAACACGGCTTTCAGAAAATCCAGCTTCAGCGTGCCGGCGAGCAGCAACGCAACCAGCACGACAAGGAAAAGCAGTGTCTGCTTCGAAATACCCTCATCGCCGCCAAAGACTTCGCTCTGCGCAAGACGCTCGTTGTCGCCCTGCCGGAAGATGATCGCCATGATCATCCCGATGCCTATCCCGAATGAGAGCGCCAGCACAACGCGGGCGATGGCAAAGTCGGCGCCCAACGCAACGCCGGTATAGGAGAGGGCGAGAATGTTGGCTGCCGGCGCGAAGAACAGAAAAGTCATGGCCGGCCCCAGTCCGGCGCCCTTTTTATAGATACCGGCAAACAGCGGCTGGATCGTGCAAGAACAAACGGCAAGCAGGCTGCCAGCCCCCGCAGCGGCGGGGTAGGACACCCATTTCGAGGCATTCGGCCCGAGGAAACGAATGATCGACTGCTGCGGCACAAAGGCTGACAAAGCGCCGGCAATGAAAAAAGCCGGCACCAGACAGAGCAGGACATGAGCCGCCAGATAGGAGGCCAGCCCGGCCAAGCCACCCTGCAGCGCTTCGACAACGACATTCATGACGCCCTCCCCACCAGCCAGCGCCGACGATCAAGTCGCTTCGTACCAATCCTTGCTGGCATTCACCACACGCACGACCAACAGCATGACCGGCACCTCGATCAGCACACCGACCACCGTTGCCAAGGCCGCGCCGGACTCAAATCCGAATAGGCCGATAGCCGCAGCGACGGCCAGCTCAAAGAAATTGGAGGCGCCGATCAGCGCTGACGGGCAGGCAATGTTGTGCTTTTCGCCCACTACCCGATTCAGCCAGTAAGCCAGCGCCGAGTTGAAAAATACCTGGATCAGGATCGGCACAGCGAGCAGTGCGATGACCAGCGGCTGGCGCAGGATCGCCTCGCCCTGGAAGGCGAAGAGCAGCACCAGGGTCAGCAGCAAGGCACAGATCGACCACGGCCCGATTTTCGCCATCGCCGCCTCGAAGCTCGCCTGTCCGCGAGCGAGCAGCGACTTGCGCCACAGTTGCGCCAGCGCCACCGGGATCACGATGTAGAGCACCACCGAGATGAGCAGCGTCGCCCACGGCACGGTGATCGACGAGATACCAAGCAGGAAGGCGACGAGCGGCGCGAAGGCGAAAACCATGATGGTGTCGTTCACCGCCACCTGCGACAGCGTAAACAGCGGATCGCCGTTCGACAGCCGGCTCCAGACGAAAACCATCGCCGTACACGGGGCGGCGGCAAGCAGGATCAGCCCGGCAATGTAGCTATCCAGCTGGTCAGCCGGCAGGTAGTCGGCAAACAGGTGGCGAATGAACAGCCAGCCGAGAAAGGCCATAGAAAACGGCTTGACCAGCCAATTCACGAACAGCGTAACGCCAATGCCCTTCACGTGCCGCTTCATCTCGCCCAGCGCGCCGAAATCGACCTTGACCAGCATCGGGATGATCATCACCCAGATCAGCAGCCCGACCGGCAGATTGACCTGCGCCACCTCCATGCGGCCAACTGCCTTGAAGAAATCGGGAAAAAACTGACCGAAGACAATCCCCGTGACGATGCACAGAAAAACCCAGATGGTCAGGTAACGCTCGAAACCACTCATCGGCGCGCTTGCCGCCCGTTTCATCGCAACTTCGCACTGGGCGCTCATGCCGAGGCCTCCACGTGAATATTCCTTGCCGCCTCGATGATCGCTGCGGTCGACATCGTTTCTAGCGGCAATTCCAAAAAGGCCACGATTCGCTTTTCCAGTTCAGCATAAGCCGTTTCAAACGCCACCCGGCGCGCCGCCAGCGGCTCGACGTGGGCCGGATCGGCGATGCCCCAGTGTGCCGTCGCCGGATGACCGGGCCAGATCGGGCACGCTTCGCCGGCCGCGCTGGCGCAAACGGTAAAGATAAAATCGAGCTGCAGGGCGTCCGGCCCGGCAAACTCGTCCCACGATTTGCTGCGTACTTCGGGCAGCGGCACGCCATGCTTTTGCAAAGTTTCCAGCGCCACCGGATTGACCGTACCGCTCGGCTGGCTACCGGCCGAAAAGGCGCGAATCCTGCCTTTTCCCAGATGGTTGAACAGCGCCTCGCCGAGGATCGAACGGGCTGAATTGCCGGTGCACAGCACCAGCACGTTGAAAATTTTCATACGCATTTCTCCGGACTGCAGGCATCGACCACCTCGCCGCAACCGAGTCCGCCGCAGCAGTCCTCCGTCAGGTAACGCAGCAAGTCGTTCATCACCGGGTAATTGGTCGAGTAATAGATGAATCGCCCTTCCTGGCGCGACACGGCCAGCCCGGCGCCAACCAGCTCCTTGAGATGAAAGCTCAGGCGGCCATTGGCCTCGACGCCCAGGCCCTCGGCGATGCGTCCGACAGACAGGCCACCGGCGCCAGCACGAACCAGCAAGCGGAAGACTTCAAGACGGGTTTCATGGGCCAGCGCACCGAGCGCCGCCACGGCAAGTTTCGATTCCATATTTCAATAATAATTGAAATCTTGGATTTGCAAAGGAAAATCTTGGCCGGACATTCATGCCGCGGCGCCGTCCCAAGCTAACGCTAAACATGCACCGAACTAACCTTCCACTGTCGCGGGAACAACGGCCGCCCCAACGGTGACAGCGTCAACTGATAGCCCTGCGGTCAACCGGAAAAATCGCCCAAAAACCAAAACCATTTCAGACTTCCCGAACGCCCTGTAACTTGCGATACAAGGTGCGCGGACTGACGCCGAGGCGCTCGGCGAGCTGGGTATGATCGCCGTCCGAACGCTGACTCGCCCAGGCCAGATAGCGGACTTCCAGGGTCGATAAATCAACAACTTCACCAAGCCGGAAAGCACCATCCTCGGCCAGCCGGAGCGGCGGGAGGTCGTCGGCCATGTCGAGCAGGTGCGGCAAATCGATTACCTCGCCATCGGCCAGCAAACTGGCGCGTTCGATCAGGTTGCGCAACTCGCGGATGTTGCCGCTGAAACGCCGTTCAGTCAGCCAGTCTTGCGCCGCCGGCGTCAGCTTGCGACCCGGTTTGCGATCAACCCGCTCCAGCAGCGAGGCGGCCAATACCGGAATGTCACCCGCACGCTCATGCAGTGCCGGGGTGTGAATGGGAAAGGTATTGATCCGAAAATACAAATCGCGCCGGAATGTCTCGGCCTGGACCATGGCACGCAGATCACGGTGAGTTGCGGCGACCAGACGGAAATCCGCCGGCAGCCAGTCCAGACCGCCGACCCGGCGGTAGGTGCCGGTTTCTAGCAGACGCAGCAGCTTGACCTGCAAGGCCAGCGGCAATTCGCCGATCTCGTCGAGGAACAGCGTGCCGCCCGCCGCAGCCTCGACCAGGCCCTGTTTGCGGTGGGTGGCGCCGGTGAAGGCCCCTTTTTCGTAGCCGAACAGTTCGCTCTCGAACAGCGTTTCGGTCATACCGGCGCAGTCGACCGCTACGAACGGCCCCTCTTCACGCGCGCTAGCTTCGTGAATGGCGCGCGCCACCAGCTCCTTGCCGGTGCCGGTTTCACCAAGCAACAAGACCGAGGCGTTCGAGTTGGCCACCCGCAGGATTTTCTCCAGCATCCCGACAAAAGCCGGCGAGCGCCCGACCAGCCCCTGCGCAGCAGGCCGGCTGCTGGCCTGGCGAACCACACGCATGGTCTCGACAAAATAGACGACCTGGCCGCTCTCGTCGCGGATCGGCATCGTCTCGACCGCGACATGCTCTTCGCCGCGCGGCGTGTGGTGCAAATGCAAAACCCGTTGCAACTCGCCGGTCTCCAGACTTTGCTTCAAGGGGCAGGACTCACCCGCCTGATCGCAAGGCACCGTGAAGTGATGGGAGACCTCGTAGCAGGTTCGCCCTGCCACCGGCAACGCACCGCCAAACTCCTTGATGTAGGCGGCATTCGCCGCAACGATGCGGTAATCGGCGTTCATAACGATACGCGGCTCGGGCAAACCGTCGAGGAAAGAAAGCAGTTCGCTCAGGAAGTGGGCTGTCATGTCAGTTTTGTCGCTGGCGCCAAAATGGAGTGCCACCATTGTCCACGAAGCCACCACAAACACAAACCCCGGCTTTACGAAATTCCCAACCAACTGATTTATATAGATTTAATTCAGCAAGCAAAGCAGGCACACATCTTGATAATGACTACACTGGAAACCGGCGACGCACGCTGCCCAAGGCTACGTCTCCAGCCTGTTTTTGGGCAGGAGCTTGCTCACTGAACCTCAACCTGGCGGCATATCCCCCTTAGTTCGCCCCGCAGGCTTGCTCTATGCAACCCGGTTGAACAGTGCCAGCGCTCCGGTTTCCAACCTTATTCATAAACCGCTAGAGGATCGATGAGTCAGCCAGAAATCAGCCCGCAGCCCGACGGCGCGGCAAAAGTTTCCTTCTACGAAAAGCGCAAGGTCATCTACGCCAAGCGCGTTCGCGGCTATTTCGACAACTGGCGGATCGCCCTCGTCATCTTCACGCAGATCCTGTTCTACGTCAGCCCGTGGTTGGTCTGGAACGATCGCCAGGCCATCCTGTTGCATCTTGTCGAGCGAAAGTTCTATATTTTCGGCATGGTTTTCTGGCCGCAGGACGTCATCTACCTCGCCGCCCTGCTCATCGTTTCCGCCTACGCGCTCTTCCTCGTCACTGCCGTAGCCGGTCGGCTTTTCTGCGGCTACGCCTGCCCGCAAACGGTCTACACACAAATCTTCATGTGGATCGAAAACAAGGTCGAGGGCGAACGCAACGCGCGCATCAAACTCGACAAAGAACCTTTCAGCGCCCGCAAGCTCCGCATCAAGGGCACCAAGCACGGTCTCTGGCTGCTCTTTTCGCTGTGGACGGGCTTCACGCTGGTCTGCTATTTCACGCCAGTCACCGAGCTGCTCAACAACGTCATGACCGGCGATCTCGGCTCGTGGGAAATCTTCTGGATATTCTTCTACGGTGGCTTTACCTACCTCTTCGCCGGCTTCATGCGCGAGCAGGTGTGCAAATACATGTGCCCGTACGCCCGCTTCCAGAGCGTGATGTTCGACCCGGATACGCTGATCATCACCTACGACCCGGAGCGCGGTGAAACGCGCGGGGCACGCAAGAAGGGCGTCGATGCCAAGGCAGCAGGCCTCGGTGATTGCGTCGATTGCGGACTCTGCGTGCAGGTCTGCCCAACCGGCATCGACATCCGCAACGGCCTGCAATACGAGTGCATCGGCTGCGCCGCCTGCGTCGATATCTGCGACCAGGTCATGGACAAGGTCGGCCTGCCGCGCGGCCTGGTGCGCTATTCGACCGAAAGCGCCATGGCCAAGCACCTTAGCAAAAAGGAAATCGTCGCTCACATCGTTCGCCCGCGCATCCTCCTCTACACGGTCATCCTCGTCATCATCACCGGCCTCGCCGCCTGGTTCCTCGCCCACCGCATTCCGCTCAAGGTCGACATCATCCGCGACCGTTCGGTGCTCGCTCGCGAAGCCGATGATGGCCGGATCGAGAACGTCTACATGCTGCAGATCATGAACACCGAGGAACAGCCGCACCGCTATCGCGTCACGGTCGAAGGCCTGCCCGGTGCCGAAATCGCCGGCCCGTCGGAAGTCGACGCCAAGGCAGCCGGGCTGACCTCGTTCAACACCGTCGTCAGCGTGCCGCCAGAAGCCGGCAAGACGGGCTCGAACCAGATTCACTTTGAAATTTCCGCGATCGACAATCCCGACATCAAGGTTCGCGAGAAAGCCGCTTTCCTCCTGCCTCAGTAAAATTTGGCAGACTCCGCTTGGGCGGGAGCTTGGTCTCCCGCCTTTTTTTCGTCCGCAATCAGCGCCGCATGGCGCGATCGAGAAAGTCCTGCAGGGCGCCGATCTGTCGGCCAATATCGCCATAATCGTCATGGCTGCCCGGCACCAGCAGCAACTCAACCGCATCGCTGGCCCGCGCCGCGTAAATCTGCTGCGCCTCGGCCACCGGCACGGTGTCATCGGACAGACCATGAACGATGAGCACCGGACAAGTAACGCGGGCGATGGTGTTGCACGGCGCGATAGCATCGAAACGATGGCCAATCACCCGTTGCACGTAAGCCAGAATGTAGGCGCCAAGCGGCCAGTAAGGAATGTGCATGCCAGCCATCCAGCGCCGCATCATCGCCGCCGGATGAGCGAAGGCGGCCAGACTGACCACCGCCCGCAAATCGGTGCGTCGCGAAGCAGCGAGCAGAGCAGCCCCCGCACCAACCGAATGGCCGACAACACCCAGCCGTTGCGCATCCACTTCCGGCTGATCGGCCAGCCACCGCAGCGCTGCGTCGATGTCTTCCGCGAAACGCGGCAGCGAAGCAAACGTATCGCCATCGCTCTGGCCGTGGCAGCGAGCATCGACCAGCAGCAGCGAATATCCGGCCGTATGCAGGGGCGCCGCCAGGGGCAGCATCATTTCGGCGTTGCCGCCCCAGCCGTGCATGACGACCAGTGCCGGGCCGGGCGTCTCGGCGGGAATGAACCAGCCGTACAGTTTCTTGGCATTGCACGTCGGCATGCTCACTTCGCGCCACAGCAAACCTTCCGGGCGACCGGCTTCGGCCACACGGGGCGCCGCCAGACCGCGCCGAATTCCAAAATTCAGAGCACCAACGCCGCCGGCCAGCAGCGGGATGCCCCATAGCCAGTGCATGAACGGCCTACGGATGCGGCTGAAAAATGGCGCCGCTGGCCACGCCGCGCGCCGTCCTGAGCAGCGTGATTCCCCAGAAGAAGCAGAGCAGCAGCCAGGCGGCAACGCCGATGGCAAAAACACTGCTCCAGCCCAGCACCTTGGTCAGGCGCAGGCTTTCGGCGACAAAGGCGCCGAGCGGGAAGGTGAAACCCCACCACGACAGCGCAAACGGCAGTTGCCCGCCAGCCCGCGCCGACAGCGTGAGCAGGCTGGCCATGACCAGCCACCAGACGCCGAAGCCCCAGACGAGCAGCATCAGCACCGTCGCCGCCTCACGCGCCGCCGGATAGGGCAGTTGCTCGGTGACGTTCATCAGGCTGACCGGAATGACGCCAATCGGCGCCAGATGAATCCACACCGTCGGCGTCAGAATGCCCATTGCCGGCTTGTGCAGGTATTTCCGGTGCAAGGTCAGACCGAGCAGGCCGAGGTACATCATGCTCCCCGCCCCCAGCCCGATGATATTGATGGTGAGCGCCCACTCGCGCAGCGCGCTATCCATGTGCGCAAGCAGCGGCCCGCCGGCCAGCGGCATGACGACGAGGCCGACGGCCGGGATGAACTGGGCCGGCGTCACGTGCTCGGCCGCGACATGCTCGCCGCTGAACATAATGAAGAGCACGGCAAAGCTGAAGATGAAATGCAGGATCACACCCAGCCACCAGAAGGTCAGCGCCACTGCAACATGCGGCGTAAACATCAGCCACTGTGCCGCCAGAACCAGCAGGGCAATCGAAAAAGTCGGGTAAAAATTGGCCTGTACCGGATGCCGCAGCGTCTGCATCGCTGCCGGCCGGAAACGTAGCCAGCGCGTCAGCCAGGGCACCGCCAGCACCAGAAAAAGCACGCTGTTGAACCAGTGCAGCAGCTCCGCCGGGACGGACAACCAAGGCCAGTACTGGGCGAGGCCGTGCGTCGTCATGGCAAAAACGCCGGTGCCCATCACGGCGGCAAACCAGCCGGGGGCGAAGCTGCGGGAAATATCGGCGAAGCGGGGATAGCTCATGAGCCTGCTCTCTGAATTATTAGATTTTGCTTATTTTATCCGGTTGACCGCAGCAATGCCCGCCGGCGCCCAAGGCAAGGCTCATTCGGCGATATACTGGCCAAAACAAGACCAACCGAAACGGAGACGTGGCCAGCAATCCCCAGGCCGCTGCGCATGGATACCCTGTTCCTGCTCGCTGTCATCACCGTCGTCATTGTCCTGGTGTTTGATTACACCAACGGTTTCCACGACGCGGCCAACATCGTCGCCACCGTCATCGCCTCGCGTGCCATGACGCCGGCCCAGGCCGTCATCATCGTCGGTGTCTTCGAATTTCTCGGCCCCCTGCTCGGCGGCACGGCCGTCGCCAACACCATCGGCAAGTTCGTCGTGCTCGACGGCGTGGCGCCCGTGCTCGCGCTCTCCATCCTGCTCTGCGGCCTGATCGGCGCCATCGTCTGGAACCTGGGGACCTGGTATTTCGGCATCCCGTCGTCGTCGTCGCACGCGCTGGTCGGCGGGCTGATCGGCGCCGTTGTCGTTGCCGTGGGCAGCGAGCACGTCGCCTGGGGCTTTGCCGAACTGGCCAACGGCCGCCTGACCGGCATCGTCAAGGTGCTCGCCGCCCTGGTGCTTTCGCCGCTCATCGGCTTCTGGGTCGGCTTTCTGGTCCACCGCCTGCTCAGCGCCCTGCTCGTCGCCGCCAAGCCTGCCGCCAACGCGCGGCTGCGCGGCCTGCAATTCCTCACCGCCGCCGGCCTGGCCTTCTCACACGGCGCCAACGACGCGCAAAAAAGCATGGGCATCCTGACCCTCGTCTTGCTCCTCGGTGGTTTCATCCCCAGCTTCGAAGTTCCCTTCTGGGTCATGCTCGCCTGCGCCTCCGCCATCACCCTCGGCATCATGTCCGGCGGCTGGCGCATCGTCCGCACCCTCGGTTTCGCCATCTACCGCGTCCGCCCCATCCACGCGCTCGGCTCGCAACTCACCTCGGCCGGCGTCATCCTCGCCGCCTCGATAGCCGGCGCGCCGGTCTCCACCACCCACGTCGTCGCCACCTCGATCATGGGCATCGGCGCCTCGGAGCGCCCGCGCGCCGTGCGCTGGGCCAAGGCCAAGGAAATCGCGACGACCTGGCTGATCACCATACCCGGCGCTGCCCTCGTCGCCATCCAGGCCTACGCGCTGATCCACCTGTTCATTGGAGGCACCCCATGAGCGAAGAACGCAATCCCTCCGTCTTCCGCCGCCTGTTCGACCGCGTTTTCCCCAAAATGCCCGACTTCTTCACCCTGCTCACCGAACAATGCCAGCACGTCGGCATCACCGCCGGGCGGCTCGTCGAATTCATGGAAACCGGCGACGCCGCCATCGGCCAGCTCATTCGCCAGGACGAGCACGAAGCCGACCGCGTCAAGATCCGCAACCTGCACACGCTGAACGAGGCGTTCTCCACGCCGATCGACCGCGAAGACCTCTACCGCGCCATCATCGACCTCGACGAAGTCGTCAATTACTGCAAAACCACGGTCAGCGAAATGGAAGTCCTCTGCCTCGCCCCTGACAAGCACTGCCTCGAAATGGCCATGCACATCAAACTCGGCTGCGACGCCCTGGCGCAAGGCTTCGGGCGACTCGCCAAGGAGCCGAACGCTGCAGCCGCCGATGCCGACTCCGCGCGCAAGGCCGAACGCCGAGTCGAAAAGAACTATCGCCGTGCCATCGCCGAACTCTTCGTCGGCGACGACTACATCCACATGTTCAAACGCCGCGAAATCTACCGCCACCTCTCCAACGCCGCCGACCGCATGGCCAACTGCGCCAACACCCTGCACGACATCGTCGTCAAGATGAGCTAAGCCCGCCATGCTGAAAACCCTCTCACGCCGCCTGTTCGCCCTCCTCGGCTGGAAACTGATCGAACCGCCGAATCGCCCGGCC
Organism: uncultured Rhodocyclaceae bacterium; assembly: GCA_907163225.1. Taxonomy (GTDB): domain Bacteria; phylum Pseudomonadota; class Gammaproteobacteria; order Burkholderiales; family Rhodocyclaceae; genus Azonexus. Next base: position 1,395,061 of record OU015322.1, read on the forward strand.
AAAGCCGTCCTCGTCGGCTACCCGCACACCTCGAATTGGGATGGCGTCTACGCCCTGCTCCTCAAATGGGCGCTCGGGCTCGATGCCCGCTGGGTCGGCAAGGACGCCCTGTTCCGCTGGCCCATCGGCGGGCTGATGCGCCGCCTTGGCGGCATCCCCGTCGACCGCCGAGCCAGCCACGGCTTCGTCGCCGAAATGGCGAACCAATTCGCCAAGCACCGCGAATTCCTCCTCGTCATCGCCCCCGAAGGCACGCGCAGCCTGACCAAAGGCTGGAAAAGCGGCTTCTACCGCATCGCGCTCGCCGCCAACGTCCCCGTCTCCCTCGCCTTCGTCGATTACGCCAGGCGCGAAGCCGGCATCCTCGCCCATCTCACGCTCACCGGCGACCCGGCCACCGACATCGCCGCCATTGCCAAACACTACGAAAACAGGCCGGGCAAACATCCGGAACTCGCCTCGCCGATTCGCTGGCTAGAGTAGCCCCGGCAGCAGATTTACCAGCCCAGGCCGATTTCATTTTTGGCCAAAATTTCCGGTTGACCGTGGGATTCAGCCACAGCCGCCCCCGGCCGCGCTATCCCAATCAAAATCCCGGCTAAAATCCCGCCATCATGCAAATCGACACCTTCCTCGCCCGCTGGCGCGGCGCCGGCGGCTCCGAGCGCGCCAATTACCAGCTTTTCATCGCCGACCTCTGCGCCTTGCTGGAAGTCGCCCCACCCCAGCCCGCCAACGAAGACACGCGCGACAATCCCTACGTCTTCGAGCGCCGCGTCATCTTTCATCACGGCGACGGCAGCACCAGCAACGGCTTCATCGACTGCTACAAACGCGGCAGCTTCATCGGCGAAGCCAAGAAAATCCGCGCCGGTTCTGAAACCCGCCAGTTCGACGACGCCCTGCTCCGCGCCCGTGGCCAGGCTGAAAACTACGCCCGCCACCTGCCCGCCGAGGAAGGCCGGCCGCCCTTCCTCGTCGTCCTCGATGTCGGCAACGTCATCGAGCTCTACGCCGAATTCACCTGCACCGGCGGCAGCTACACGCCCTTCCCTGACCCGCGCAGCCACCGCATCCGGCTCGACGACCTCAACAAGCCGGAAATCCGCGCCCGCCTCCAGGCCGTCTGGCGCGACCCGCACAGCCTCGACCCGGCCCGCCGCACCGCCCGCGCCACGCGCGAAATCGCCGTCCGCCTCGCCCGCGTCGCCCAGTCGCTGGAAGGCCCCGATGGTGGAAAATACCAGCCCGAGCGCGTTGCCGCCTTCCTCTCGCGCTGCCTGTTCTCCATGTTCGCCGAAGACGTCGGCCTCCTCCCCAAAGTCGACAACGAAGGCGCCTTCACCGGCCTGCTGAAAACCCTGCAACACGCGCCACAACAATTCGTCCCCCTCGTCGCCGAACTCTGGCAAGCCATGGACGAAGGCAAGTTCTCCGTCGCCATCCGCGCCCAACTGCCGCGCTTCAACGGCAAGCTCTTCAAGCAGCCCGAGGTTTTGCCGCTCGACCGCGACCAGATCGACCTCCTGCTCGAAGCCAGCCGCGCCGACTGGGCCGAAGTCGAACCCGCCATCTTCGGCACCCTGCTCGAAAGCGCCCTCAACCCGCTCGAACGCCACGACCTCGGCGCCCACTACACCCCGCGCGCCTACGTCGACCGCCTCGTCCTGCCCACCGTCATCGAGCCGCTGCGCGCCAACTGGCACGACACCCAGGCCGCCGCCCTGCTCCTCGCCAACGAAGGCAAGCTCAAAGACGCCGCCGACCTCGTCCGCGCCTGGCACCACAAGCTGTGCACCACCCGCGTCCTCGACCCCGCCTGCGGCTCCGGCAACTTCCTCTACGTCACGCTCGAACACATGAAGCGGCTCGAAGGCGAAGTCCTCGACACCCTCGCCCAGCTTGGCGACACGCAACAACGCCTCGAAGTCGAAGGCCTCACCGTCGACCCGCACCAGTTCCTCGGCCTCGAAATCAACCCGCGCGCCGCCGCCATCGCCGAAATGGTCCTCTGGATCGGCTACCTGCAATGGCACTTCCGCACCCAGGGCAGCGGCCTGCCGCCCAGCCCCATCCTGCGCGACTTCAAGAACATCGAATGCCGCGACGCCGTGCTCAGCGCCGACGCCATCGCCTTCGCCACCGATGAAGCCGGCAAACCGCTCACCCGCTGGGACGGCCGCACGACCAAACCCCACCCCGTCACCGGCGAACTCGTGCCCGACGAAGCCGCCCAAATCCCGCGCGAACGCTACACCAACCCGCGCCCCGCCACCTGGCCGCAAGCCGACTACATCGTCGGCAATCCCCCCTTCATCGGCGCCGCCGCCATGCGCCAGGCCCTCGGCGACGGCTACACCGAAGTCCTGCGCGCCGCCTGGCCGGCCGTCCCCGAATCGGCCGATTTCGTCATGTTCTGGTGGCACCACGCCGCCGACCTCACCCGCCGCGGCCAAGTCCAGCGCTTCGGCTTCATCACCACCAACAGCCTCAAGCAAACCTTCAACCGCCGCGTCCTCGAACACCACCTCAACGCCCAGCCGCCGCTCGCCCTCGCCTGGGCCATCCCCGACCACCCGTGGGTCGACGCCGCGAGCGGCGCCGCCGTGCGCATCGCGATGACCGTCGGCCAGCCCGGCGACGCCCCAGGAACGCTGCAAACCGTCGTTGCCGAAGGCGGCGCTGACGGCGACGCCGTGCACATCGAACTCGCCGAAAAAACCGGCCGCATCCACGCCGACCTCAGCATCGGAGCCGATGTCGTCGGCGCCAAGGCGCTGCGGGCGAATGAAGGTTTAGCCAATCGTGGCATTCAAGTTTTTGGCTCGGGTTTCGTTGTCACAACCGACGAAGCAGCCCGCCTGCAACCCTGCGACCGCATCCGTCCCTACCGCAACGGCCGCGACCTGACCGACCAACCACGCGGGGTTTCAATCATCGACCTCTACGGCCTGACCTCCGACGAAGCGCGCAGCCGCTACCCGGCGGCCTACCAATGGGTGCTCGAACGCGTCAAACCCGAGCGCGACCAGAACAATCGCGCCAGCTACCGCGACAACTGGTGGTTGCTCGGAGAAAACCAGCCGCTGATGCGAGCCGCGATCTCCGACCTTAACCGCTACGTCGTCACGACCCTCACGGCAAAGCACCGCATATTCCAGTTCATCGACGCATCGATTCTCCCTGACCAAGGTTTGGTTGCTTTCGCAAGCGCAAACGCCTACACCCTCGGCGTCCTCTCGTCGCAGGTCCACGTCGTCTGGGCGCTGGCTGCCGGCGGCACGCTGGAAGATCGTCCGCGCTACAACATCACGCGCTGCTTCGACCCATTCCCCTTCCCCGCCGCCAGCCCCGAACAGCAAACCCGCATCGCCGCCCTCGCCGAACAGCTCGACACCCACCGCAAGCGCCAGCAAGCCGCCCACCCGGACCTGACGCTGACGGGCATGTACAACGTGCTGGCCAAACTGCGCAGCGGCGAACCGCTCACCGCCAAGGACAAGACCATCCACGAGCAAGGCCTCGTCGCCGTCCTCCGCCAGCTCCACGACGAACTCGACACCGCCGTCCTCGCCGCCTACGGCTGGCCCGACCTGCTCCCCTCGCCCGCGAGCGGGAGAGGGGCCGGGGGAGAGGGCAGCATCCCCACCGACGCCCTGCTCGACCGCCTCGTCGCCCTCAACGCCGAACGCAGCCGCGAAGAAGCCACCGGCCAAATCCGCTGGCTCCGCCCCGACTTCCAGAACCCGACTGCAACCCATCCCCCTCCCAACCTCCCCCTTGAAGGGGGAGGAGCCAACAGCCAAACCGCCGCCCTCCCTCCCCTTCAAGGGGAGGGCCGGGGTGGGGATGGGTCGCTCCCCCCCGCCACCAAACCCGCCGAAAAACGCCCCTGGCCCGCCAGCCTGCCCGAACAGGTCGCCGCCATCGCCCAACTGCTGGCCGAAAGCCCGCTGGCGCTCAGCGAGCCGGAAATCGCCAGCCGCTTCACCGGCAAGGGCCCCTGGAAAAAACGCCTGCCGCAACTGCTCGAAACCCTGGTCGCGCTGGGTCGCGCCCGCATGAGCGACGATGGCCGTTTTGGAGCTAGCAAATGAGTTGGGCCTTAGTGCTGGAATTGATCGGACTCGCCCCAATGCTGGTTCTGGTCGCAATCATTCTCTGGAAAAAGCGACAACTGGACAGCAACGATCGACGCGATCCGATTCTCACTGAACTGCGCGTCCTGCCGGCGCACAGCCTGCGCGAGCGACTGGAGAAGATCGACGAAACGCGCATGGACAAACTGGTCTACGTGATCATGGCGGGCTTACTCACCGCCTTGATCATTTCGTCGCGCCGCATCGATATGAGCACCCATGCCTGGGACTGGCTGGACAGTTTTTTCATTTTGGCGGCGCTGGCAATTGCGGTGTATTTCGGCCGTCAAATCACCCGTGAAATGCCGCTGCAACGCAACTGCAGGCAAGGCGTTCGTGCCGAACAGGCGGTCGCCCAGGAACTGGCTTCTTCGCTGGCCGGTGACAACCGCATCATCCACGATATCCAGTGCGGCGACTTCAACATCGACCATGTGGTCGTCACGCCGGCCGGCGTGTTTGCCGTGGAAACCAAGTCTCGCTTGAAACCGCCGGCAGGCAACGGCGCACCGAAGGTGAAATACGATGGAAAGACGCTTGATTTCGGTGCTTGGAAGGAAAGTAAACCCATCGAACAGGCTGAGCGTCAAGCGCGCTGGCTGGCGAATTATCTGCGCAAGGAAACCGGCGAACCCCTCGCGGTGACGGCCGTTTTAGCCCTGCCCGGTTGGTGGATCGACCGTACCGCGCGGATTACGCCAAGCATGGTGCAGGTAATCAACCCAAAGAATTCGCGCTGGCTGTTGCTCCCGGACAAGAAGGCGCCGCTTCTCGACAGCCCGGCGATTCAGCGGGCGGCAAATGCCATTGAGAAGCTGGCGCAGGCGGCCCCCGTTGGCTAAACTCAACACCTCGAACTTAACGCTTGACGTTAAACGCCACTCGAACTAAATTGAGCCATGACGATACGTTCATTCCGCTGCGCCGATACTGAAGCCTTGTACGCAGGCGAGAGCCCCCGGCGCTTCCGGAACATCGAGAATGTGGCTCAGCGCAAGCTGCAAATGCTGGATGACGCGGTGGAATTGCGCGACTTGCGATCACCACCGGGCAACCGCCTGGAGGCGCTGAGCGGCAATCGGTCGGGGCAGCACAGCATCCGCGTCAACGATCAGTGGCGCGTCTGCTTTGTTTGGACAGATGGCGGACCGACGAACGTCGAGATCGTCGATTATCACTGAGAGGCTGAAGATGGCTACGAACAACATGCGCGCGATCCACCCCGGCGAAATTCTCCGCGAGGAATTTCTCGTGCCGTTGGAAATGAGCGCCAATGCCCTGGCGATGGCCTTGCACGTGCCGGCGCCGAGGATCAACGATATCGTCCGTGAGCGACGGGCTGTGACGCCGGATACGGCGCTGCGACTGGCACGTTATTTCGACACGACGGCGCAGTTCTGGCTGAATCTGCAAAGCTCGTTCGACCTGAAACAGGCGGCAAACGAGAACGCCGAACGAATCGCGGAGGAAGTCCGGCCGCTGCAACGCGTCGCTTGAGTCGGCAGACTCGACCAGCAAGCGCCTATTCGGCGACGAGAACGACCTCTTCGTCGCCGATGCTCACAACCTGACCCGGTCTCATTTTTGCCCGTTTTCTCGTGTCGACCGCAGCATCGACCTTGACCCGCCCTTCGGCGATGGCGGCGTGGGCCGATCCGCCTGAATCGCACAGGCCGGTGGCTTTGAGCAGTTGGTCGAGCTGGATGTATTCGCCGCGAATGGCAAAGGTGATGCTCACAATATTTCCGATCAGTTCAGTCTTCCCCAACAGGCATGACGGCCAGCGCTGAGGCGGGTGGTTAATTTGGCTGGCGCAGGGCCAGGTGAAGATAGTATCGACGAAATTTCTGGGCGCCAAAGCGCCCGCCAACCGGTCATTTGTAAAACTCGCTGCCGGCGACCCGGTAGCTGAGTACTTCGCCGTCGCACAAGCGGGCGCTGGCCAGTTGGCCGACGTTGGCAGTGAGCAGACGCTTTCCCGGGTTGCTGTCGAGGCAGGCATCGCCATGCTTTCCTTCGCACGTCATGCCGAGGTAATGCGAGGCAGCGCCGTCCTCCAGATAAAAACCACGGTTGACTTTGCGCACCAGGCCGGCGACGTCGTCGATCTTTTTTTCCGGCGCCAGACAGGCTTGGCGCCATGCGTTGTGCGCGGCCTCCGAATCATTGACCGAATAGAGAATGACGGCCAGCGGGATGATCGCCACCGCGAGCAGGGCCCAGATTGTCCGCGCCGAGATGCGCTCAGGCTGTGCCACTCGGGCATTTTCGGTTGGGCGATCCGTCATGGTGCAACGGCTCCGCTGCCAACCAGAATCAGATGCACCCGGCATGGCCCGTGGGCGCCGAGGACGATGGTTTGTTCGATGTCGCCGGTGCGCGATGGCCCGGAGATGAAATTGACGGCGCGCGGCAGGCTGCCATGTTCGGCCCTGAGCAGTGCGAAAGCGTCTTCCATGGTCGCCACGATACGCGCAACCTGAACCAGCGCGATGTGGGTTTCCGGCAGCAGGCTGACCGTGGCGGGCGTTTCCGGCCCGGAGAGTAGCAGCAGCGTGCCGGTTTCGGCGATGGCGCAGAAGGAGCCGGAAATTCCCACTTTATCGGCGTCGACCGCAGCACGCGCTTCGACCTGAAGGCCGGCAGCCGACAAGTTCAAGCCGCCGACGTCGGGTGTCGCCACGGCCTGCCTGCTCAAGCCATTGGCAGAAAGATAGGCGGCAACAGCGGCCGGCACCTCGGCCAAAGCGGCCACCGTGTCGACGGTGCTGGCCAAATATTCGGCCTTGACCTTGAAGCGGGCGACAAGGTCAGCGGCCATCACCGGCTGTGGGCCACGCGCTGGCGTCTTCAAGCCAGCCTCCGCCGCGGCTCGACGCGCGGCAAAATCATCCTTGCCGACGCCACGCCGAACCCGCCCGAGAATCTCGTCGCGGGCGCTCATGCCACGCGGTTCTGCGGCGCCCCGGCGACGAAGGCTTCGATGTTGGCGGCGAGCTGGTCGACCAGCGTTTGCATGGCCGGCCGGCTGGACCACGCGACGTGCGGGGTGAGCAGGAAATTGGGCAGGGCCAGCAAGGCTGGATCAACCATCGGATGGTCGGCCGGCGGCGGTTCAGCGGTGATGACATCGAAACCGGCGCCGGCGATCCAGCCATCCTTGAGCGCCCGGATCAGCGCCGCCTCGTTGACGAGACCGCCGCGCGCCGTGTTAATCAGCAAGGCTGACGGTTTCATCGCCTTCAATTCCGCTTCGCCGATCAGGCCGGCGGTTTCCGCACTCAGCGGGCAATGCAGGCTGATCGCGTCGGCCTCAGCCAGCACGTCAGCGAAGGCGGTGTAGCCGGGGCGCACAATTGCCGCCCCCTTGCGCTCTGCGCGCAGCACGCGCATGCCGAAAGCTTCGGCCAGCCGCGCCACGCCGTTGCCGAGCGTGCCGCTGCCGATCAATCCCAGCGTTGCTCCATGGAGGTCGCGTATCGGGTGATCGAACAGGCAGAATTGGTCGGAACGCTGCCAGCCACCGGCCTGCAGGGTTTCCCGCCAGGCAACGAGGTTGCGCGAGAGGGCGAGCAGCAGCGCCATCACATGTTCCGGCAGGGTATGTTGGGCGTAGCCGCGAATATTGGAAACAACGACGCCATGCGCCCGACAGGCGTCAAGATCGACGTTATTGGTGCCCGTAGCCGAGACCGCAATCATCTTCAGGCCGGGCAGCGCGGCGAGCGCCGCCGCATCGATTGCCACCTTGTGGGTGATCGCAATCGTCGCCCCGGTCAGACGCGCGATGACTTGCTCGGGTGCCGTCTGCGGATAGTCGACCCAGTCATTCTTGAAGCAAGGCCGCCGGACATCGGCGATCAGCGACTCTCTGTCGAGCTGGACGATGCGCAGCATCAGGCCGCTTTCATCTCGAACGGCACGCCGGCGGACTCGGCCATGGTGCCGACTTGCGCGCCTAACGCCGCGTTGCCGCCATAGACCAGGCGGTCGATGCCGGCCGCGCACAAGCCGGCAATCGCCGCGCTGTCGCCCTGCAGCAGGTTGAGCACACCGGCCGGCCATTCGGCCCGGCTGGACAGTTCACACAGGGCGAACACCGCCGATGGCGCCTTGGGACTCGGCTTGACGACTAGCGTTGCGCCAGCCATGACAGCCGGCGCCATGATTTCGGCAAAACTGGCCAGCGGCCGCGAGGCGTCGAGAACCAGGCCGAAGACGCCGGTCTGGCCGACCATGGCACCGTGCAGCGCGGCAACGGCCGCGCCGACTTCAGCCTTGGCCCTCGCCTCGTCAAACCCACACTCCTCGCTCAGCAATTTGGCGAAATGGCCGGTGTAGCGATCCAGCGCATCGGCCAGATTGGCCAGGCAAACCCGGCGCGCCGGCAGGCCCATGTCGGCCCAAGCCGCTTGTGCCGCCTGCGCCGCGTTGACTGCCTCGGCCGCTTCACTGGCGCCGCTCAGCGGTACGCGACGAATGGCCTCGCCGGTGGCGGGATTGGTCACGTCAAAAAAGGAATCGGTGACGCTCAAAAAGGCGTGGCCGTTAATCCAGCAGGGAATGGCCTTGGGGCCGTCGGACTCAAATTGCATGGTCAATCTCGCTTTCTTGCAGCATAAAGTTCGTGAAATGTCTTTCCCGATGCTACCGGTAGATCGCGTCCAGCGGTCCACTCAGGCACCAGGCCAAAAATTCGAATGCGGCCGCTGCCGTCGGCCAGCCAGTTCAGATAGCGCGCCGCGCGCCGGGCAAACCAGCGGTAGAGCGCCGGCCGGCCGGCGATCCACGCCCAGACATTCAAGCTCAGGCGCTCTGACCATGGGCGCAAGCCGCGCTCATTCTGCTCTTCACGCAGACGATGCATCAGCGTCGGCAGCGGAATATCAACCGGGCAAACGCTGCCGCACTGGTTGCAGCCCGTGGACGCGTGCGGCAGATCAAGGGCATTTTCGATGCCAGTGTACAGCGGCGTCAGCACCGACCCCATCGGGCCGGGATAAACCCAGCCGTAGGCGTGGCCGCCGAGCGAGAAATAGACCGGGCAGTGGTTCATGCAGGCGCCGCAGCGGATGCAGCGCAGCATGTCCTGGTAGTCGGAGCCGAGCAGATTGGCGCGACCATTGTCGACGAGGATGAAAATCGTTTTTTCCGGGCCGTCGTGGTCGCCGGGCTGCTTCGTTCCGGTCAGCAAGGACACGTAGTTCGAGATGCTCTGGCCGGTCGCCGAACGCGGCAGCAGGCGCATCAGCGTGGCGAAGTCCTCCAGCGTCGGGACGATTTTCTCGATGCCGGTGATCACGACGTGCACCTTGGGCAGCGTCGTCACCATGCGGCCGTTGCCTTCGTTGGTGACCAGCGCCGCCGAGCCGGTTTCGGCGATCAGGAAATTGGCGCCGGAAATGCCCATTTCTGCGCTCAGGAAATGCTGGCGGAGCACCGCGCGCGCCTCCTTCGCCATCTCGGGAATATCGGCTGAAGTTCGCGTCTCAAGCGGCCGGCCATGCTCTTTGGCAAACAGCGCCTCGACCTCGCCGATGGTCTTGTGCACCGCCGGCGCGATGATGTGCGATGGCGGCTCGCCGGCCAGTTGCACGATGTATTCGCCGAGATCAGTCTCGACCGGCTGAATGCCGGCGGCACTCAGCGCCTCATTGAGCCGCGCCTCTTCGGAGAGCATCGATTTCGACTTGGCCACCTTGGTCACGCCATGACGGCGGGCGATGTCGACGACCAGTTTGCTCACTTCTTCGCCGTCACGCGCCCACAGCACCTCGGCGCCGCTGGCCGTGGCCCGTTCCTCGAAAAGTTCGAGCCAGACATCGAGATCGGCCAGCGTTCGATTTCGGATGTTTTTTCCGGTTGACCGCAGCAACTCGAAATCCAGCCCATCCTCGGCCAGCGAGGCAAGACCCTTGGCCCGCTTGGCGACAAACAGCGGCTTGGCTTTCTGCAAAGTCCGCTGCAGGGCCGCATTGCGCACCTTTTCACCGGCCCGCGCATGAAAGTGCATCGCCTGCGAATGCTTCACCGCCGCCATCAATCGCAGCCGCCGGCCAGCACTTCGGCGATATGCAAAACACGCGTCGTCTCATCGCCACGGCGGCGCAGTCGGCCTTCAATATTGAGCAGGCAGCCGAGATCGCCGCCAACCACCGCATCGGCTCCTGCGGCCAGAATGGAATCACACTTGCGATCGACAATCTGAGTCGATACCTCACCGAATTTCACCGCGAATGCGCCGCCGAATCCGCAACATTCCTCGCAGTCCGGCATTTCCTTGAGCGATAGCCCGCGCACCTGCATCAGCAACTCACGCGGCTGTCGCTTGATGCTCAACCCGCGTAGCCCCTTGCAGGAATCGTGATAGGTCACGCTGCCGTCAAACATGGCCGATGCCAAATCCTGCTTGGCCACATCGGCCAAAAAACTCGTCAGCTCGTAGGTGCGCGCCGCCAGAGCACGCGCCCGCGGGCCCCAATGCGAATCATCAGCGAACAATTGCGGATAGACATTCCGGATCTGGTCGGTGCATGAGCCCGAGGGAATCACCACGGCGTCATAGCCTTCCAGTTCGGCAATCGCCTTCCTCGCCAGATCGCTGGCAAGGGCTCGATTTCCCGCACTCCAGGCCGGTTGACCGCAGCAAGTCTGCCCTTCCGGGACAATTACCTCGCCGCCCAGCCCTTCAAGCAGACGCAGCGCAGCAAAGCCGACCGACGGTCGCATCAGATCGACCAGGCAGGTAACGTAGAGAGCTAAGCGCATGCTAATATTGCGGCGCACAAGAAAATGAAGTGGCTAATGCTACTCAAACCGCACCAATAAAGGAATCCAGTTGTCAGAAGCAGTCAGCGGCCCGGCCAAGGCACCCGGCACCATTCAGGTCATCGAGCGCATGATGTCGCTGCTCGACGCCCTCGCCGCCTCCCCCGAATCTGCCAGTCTGAAACAACTGGCCCAGGCCACCGATCTCCATCCGTCGACAGCGCATCGCATTCTGGCCGCCATGAGCGCCGCCCGCTTTGTCGAACGGCAGGATGCCGGCACCTACCGCCTCGGCATTCGCCTGCTTGAACTCGGCGGCATCGTCAAATCGCGCATCAACATGCGCGAAGTCGCCCTGCCCTTCATGCAGGAACTACACGAAAAAATCGGCGAAGCGATCAACCTCGGCGCCCGTCACGACGACGAAATCGTTTATCTCGAACGCACCTCGTCAGGCCGCGCCCTGGTTCGTGTCGTATATTTGGTTGGCGGTCGCGCCCCCCTGCACCTGACGTCGCTGGGCAAACTTTTCCTGGCCGCCGAAAGCCCGCAGAAAGTCCGCGATTACGCCAAGCGCACCGGCCTGCCCGGCAAGACACCGCACTCGCTGACCACCCTCGTCGCACTCGAAAAAGAACTCGACAAGGTGCGCCGCCATGGCATCGCCTACGACGACGAAGAAGCCGAAATGGGCCTCAAGTGCGTTGCAGCGCCCATCCACGACGACGAAGGCAACGTCGTTGCCGCGCTTTCCGTCTCCGCCCCTGCCGACCGCCACGACCCGGACTGGGCTCGGCAGGTCAAGCTGGCGGCCGATGCCGTTTCGCAAACACTAGGCCACATTTCCCCAAAAAAATAAAGGCCGCATCAGCGGCCTTTGGCGATGGCGGTCAGACGATCAGACCGGCCGGCGCTCCGATACCAGGCCAGCACTTTCCATCCAGCGCTTGATCCGGTTCGCATCGCCAACACGGGTCATCTTCCCCGTCGAGTCGAGCAATACGATAACCACCGGTTTGTCGGCCACACGCGCCTGCATCACCAGGCAACGCCCAGCCTCTGAAATATAGCCCGTCTTGGAAACACCAATTTCCCAGTTTTCGCTGCGCACCAGCGCATTGGTGTTGTGGAAATCGCGGATATGTCCGTTCAACTCAACCTTGGCTTCGGCCGTCGTCGAATAGCTGCGAATTTCCGGGTAGCGCGCCGCGGCAGCGACCATACGAGCCAGGTCATGGGCGGTCGAGACGTTGTTGCTGGAAAGGCCCGTCGGCTCCTCGAAGCGCGAGGTGTACATGCCTAAAGCATGCGCCTTCTTGTTCATAGCCAGAACGAATGCCCGCATTCCGCCCGGGTAATGCCGCCCCAATGCATGTGCTGCGCGGTTTTCGGAAGACATCAGCGCCAGCAACATAGCCGCCTCGCGCGTCATCGTCGTTCCCACCGGCAGGCGGGAACGCGTTCCCTTCAAGCCGTCGACGTCTTCATCTCCGATGGCAATAACTTCCTGCAAATCGAGCTTGGCATCAAGGACAACCATAGCAGTCATCAGCTTGGAAATGGAGGCAATCGGAACCACCATGTCCGGCTGCTTTTCCAGCATCACATGGCCATTGCTTTGATCGATAACCAGCGCCGAAGCTGAGTACAGCGCCAACCGGCTAGGGTCCACATCGGCCATGGCGACATGACGAACCGGCTTTCTGGACGCTTCTGCGGTCAGGTGGGTTTTGTGAGCAGTGTGCGCAGCGGCCGTTTTGGTGGCCTTGCCATGCTTGGCCATTTTCCCATGCTGTTTCGCAGGGGCGGCTACAGATTTGGTCGCTTTGCCCATGGCAGCGGATTTCGTTGCCTTGGTGCTTGATTTGGTGTTTGCGGCAACTTTTGTTGCCTTAGCCTTTGTTGCCGCTTTGGGATTCGATTTCGAACCGTGCTTTTCTGCCGCCTTGGCGACAACGGGCGCCTTTTTATCGGCTTTCGCATGGCCTTTTTTGACCGAATGCTGCTCGGCCTTCTTCGCCGGCGCTGCCGATAGCGGCGCCTGGGCGCCGAGGCCCAGCAACGCTGCAACCAGCAGGGCTACTTTAAATTTATGCTTCATTCACTATCTCCTGCCAACGTCAGCGCAATTTTACCGGAGTTTAGCAGGAGATCTGGAAATATCAATAAAAATATGTAGATACAACAATAACTTAAAGCCGGTAGTTATACGGCATCAACCACCGTGAGTGCGGTCATATTGACGATCCGACGCACTGTCGCGGTCGGGGTCAGGATGTTAACCGGCTTGGCAGCCCCCAGAAGGATTGGACCAATGGTCAGGTTGTCACCCGCCGCAACCTTGAGCAGGTTGAACGAGATGTTGGCTGCGTCCAGCGTCGGCATGACCAGCAGGTTGGCCTGACCCTTGAGGCGGGAGTTCGGGAAGGCACTTTGGCGAATGCGTTCGTCGAGCGCCGCGTCACCGTGCATTTCCCCCTCTACTTCGAGATCCGGCGCCCGCTGGCTGAGAATGGCCAACACTTCGCGCATCTTTAGCGAGGTCGGCGTATCTTCCGTGCCGAAGGTTGAGTGCGACAGCAGCGCCACCTTGGGCTGAATACCGAAATTGCGGATTTCTTCGGCCGCCAGCAAAGCCATATCGGCCAGTTGACCGGCTGTCGGATTGTAATTGACGTAGGTGTCGCCAATGAACACGGTGCGCCCCGGCAGCATCAGCAGGTTCATCGCGTAGTACCGATCCAGGTCGCCGCGGGTGCCGATGACGCTCTGAACATAGTCGCGATGGGTCTCATGGCGACCGAAGGTGCCGCAAATGAGGCCGTCGGCATAGCCAAGACGAACCATCAGCGCACCATACAGGGTGGCCCGGCGACGCACTTCGCGGCGGGCGTAATCGGGCGAGACGCCTTTGCGCTCCATGAGTCCGTGATAGGTAGTCGAGAACTCTTCAAAGTGCTGATCGAAAAACTCGCAGTTGTCCGCGTGGACGACCTCGAAGTCCTCCCCTTCGCGGATACGCAGGCCAGCAGCCTCGATACGGCGACTAATTTCGCTGGTCCGACCGATGAGGACGGGCCGGGCAATGCCTTCATCACGAATAACCTGAACTGCCCGCAGCACACGCTCGTCTTCACCTTCGGCAAAGACGATGCGCTTGGGCGCCATCTTGGCCTGCGAAAAGACCGGTTTCATGATCATGCCGGAGTGGTAGACGAATTCGTTGAGGCCCTGGAGGTAGGCATCCCAGTCCTTGATCGGCCGGGTGGCGACGCCGGAGTCCATGCCGGCTTTGGCGACAGCCGGGGCGATCTTGACGATCAGGCGCGGATCGAACGGATTCGGGATCAGGTATTCCGGGCCGAAGCTGGCAACTTTTTCACCGTAGGCGCGGGCGGCGACTTCCGACTGTTCGGCGCGAGCAAGTTCGGCGATGGCCTTGACGGCAGCCATCTTCATCTCTTCGGTGATGGTGGTCGCGCCGACATCAAGGGCGCCCCGGAAGATGAAGGGGAAGCAGAGGACGTTGTTGACCTGGTTCGGGTAGTCCGAGCGGCCGGTACAGATGATGGCGTCGTTGCGGACGCTCTTGACCAGTTCCGGGGTGATTTCCGGGGTCGGGTTGGCCAGCGCCATGATCAGCGGGTTGGCGGCCATCTTGGCGACCATTTCCGGCTTGAGGACACCACCGGCGGAGAGGCCGAGGAAGACATCGGCGTCGGCGATGACTTCACCGAGAGTACGGGCGTCGGTGACTTTGGAATATCGGGCCTTGATTTCGTCCATTTCTTCGACCCGGCCTTCGTAGACCAGGCCTTTGATGTCGGTGACCCAGATGTTGGCGGGCGGGGCGCCGAGCATGACCAGCAGGTCGAGACAGGCGAGTGCGGCGGCACCAGCGCCGGAGGTGACGATTTTTACGGTCGACAGGTCTTTGCCGATCAAATGCAAACCGTTCAGGACGGCGGCGCCGACGACGATGGCGGTGCCGTGCTGGTCGTCATGGAAGACGGGGATCTTCATCCGTTCGCGCAGCTTCTTTTCGATGTAGAAGCACTCGGGGGCTTTGATGTCTTCGAGGTTGATGCCGCCGAAGGTGGGTTCGAGCGAGGCGATGGTGTCGATCAGTTTGTCGGGGTCACGTTCTTCGATTTCGATGTCGAAGACGTCGATGTTGGCAAATTTCTTGAAGAGGACGCCTTTACCTTCCATGACCGGTTTGGCGGCGAGCGGGCCGATGGCGCCGAGGCCGAGAACGGCGGTGCCGTTGGTGATGACGCCGACCAGGTTGGCACGCGCTGTAAGGGTGCTGGCTTCACGTGGATCGGCGACGATTTCTTCACAGGCGAAGGCAACGCCCGGCGAGTAGGCCAGTGACAGGTCGTACTGGTTGGTCAGCTGCTTGATCGGGGTGACCGCAATTTTGCCCGGCTTGGGCTCGCGGTGATAGTAGAGCGCTGCTTCACGTAGTTTCCGAGAATCCATGTTTGTCTCCATTTTGTATCGTGAAATACGATTTCGAATTGCGGAATATCCTATCACGCTTTTTCAGCCATTTCACCCGTGGAAAACACTTAGTCACCCCGAGTCAAGTGGATGTTTACCCTAATTTCATGCATAATTACGGGCTTCCCAGCCGACGGCTTCAGCGCCGCTCGAAGTCTTGGCAGCAGCTCCCGGCGACTGGCGTGAAAACTAACTATTTCAGTAACTTAGAGAGAGACACCGCCATGACCGCACCGCTGAATGCACCTGACTACGTCAAACACGAAGGTTTGAAGAAATGGGTCGCCGAGATCGCCGCACTGACCCAGCCTGACCGTATCCACTGGGCCGATGGCTCGCAGGAAGAGTATGACCGCCTGTGTGCCGAAATGGTAGAGGCCGGCACGCTGATCAAGCTCAACGAAGCCAAGCGCCCGAACTCATTCCTTGCCTTCTCCGACCCTTCCGACGTGGCGCGTGTCGAAGACCGCACCTACATCTGCTCCGAGAACAAGGAAGACGCCGGCCCGACCAATAAC
The DNA here is from genome assembly GCA_907163225.1 of uncultured Rhodocyclaceae bacterium. Lineage (GTDB taxonomy): Bacteria > Pseudomonadota > Gammaproteobacteria > Burkholderiales > Rhodocyclaceae > Azonexus. Next base: position 1,410,992 of record OU015322.1, read on the forward strand.
TGGGAAGCGCCGGCCAAGATGCGCGAAACCATGAATGGCATCTTCAAGGGCTGCATGAAGGGCCGTACGATGTACGTGATCCCGTTCAGCATGGGCCCGCTTGGATCGCCGATCGCCCACATCGGTTTCGAAATCACCGACTCCGCCTACGTCGTCGTCAACATGCGCACGATGACCCGCATGGGCAAGGCCGTCTTCGACGTCCTGGGCACCAACGGCGAGTTCGTGCCCTGTATCCACACCGTCGGCGCCCCGCTCAAACCGGGCCAGCAGGATGCCAAGTGGCCTTGCAACCCGACCGTCAAGTACATCGTTCACTACCCGGAAACCCGTGAAATCTGGTCCTACGGTTCCGGCTACGGCGGCAACGCCCTGCTCGGCAAGAAGTGCTTCGCGCTGCGTATCGCCTCCAACATGGCGCGCGACCAGGGCTGGCTGGCTGAGCACATGCTCATCCTCGGCGTCGAATCGCCGGAAGGTGAAAAGTCCTACGTCGCTGCTGCCTTCCCGTCGGCTTGCGGCAAGACCAACTTTGCCATGCTGATCCCGCCGAAGACCCTCGACGGCTGGAAGATCACCACCATCGGCGACGACATCGCCTGGATCAAGCCGCGTGTCGACAAGGACGGCGTCACCCGCTTCTACGCCATCAACCCGGAAGCCGGCTTCTTCGGCGTCGCTCCGGGCACCTCGGAAAAGACCAACTTCAACGCGCTGGCCACGTTGAAGGAAAACATCATCTTCACCAACGTCGCGCTGACCGACGACGGCGACGTGTGGTGGGAAGGCCTGACCAAGCAGGCGCCGGATCACCTGATCGACTGGCAGGGTAACGACTGGACGCCGGAAGACGGCAAGGCAGGCAAGAAGGCCGCCCATGCCAACTCCCGCTTCACCGCCCCGGCCAACCAGTGCCCGTCTGTCGACAGCGCCTGGGAAGATCCGGCTGGCGTGCCGATTTCCGCCTTCATCTTCGGCGGCCGTCGCGCTACCACCGTGCCGCTGGTGTACGAAGCCTTCAACTGGAACTACGGCGTCTATATGGCTGCCACCCTCGGTTCTGAAACCACTGCCGCCGCTTTCGGCCAGCAGGGTGTCGTCCGTCGCGACCCGTTCGCCATGCTGCCGTTCTGCGGCTACCACATGGGCGACTACTTCAATCACTGGTTGAAGATGGGCAAGACCGTCGATGCAGCCCCGAAGATCTTCTGCGTGAACTGGTTCCGCATGAACGAAAAAGGCGAATTCATGTGGCCGGGCTTCGGCGACAACATGCGCGTTCTGAAGTGGATCGTTCAGCGTTGCAAGGGCAAGGTTGCCGCCAAGGAAACCGCGCTGGGCTGGATGCCGCAGTTCGAGGACATCGACTGGACCGGCCTGGACATCACCAAGGCCGACTTCAACAGCCTGACCAACATCGATGCCGATGCGTGGAAATCAGAACTGGCCGGCCACAAGGAGTGGTTCGACAAGATGGGCGAAAAGCTGCCGCGTGAATTCACGCTGAAGCGCGAGCTGTTCGAGATGTCTCTGTTCAAGAGCGCAGCCTGATTTAAGTTTCCGCTTTGAAAAACGGCCACCGCGGTTAGCCAACCCGGTGGCCGTTTTGTTTTGGAGAACCGCATGTACCGCCCAGCCCAACGCCTTGCCGACATAGAGCCATTCCACGTCGTCGAACTGCTGACCCGTGCCCGGCAGCTTGAAGCCGAGGGCCGCGACATCATTCACATGGAAGTCGGCGAGCCGGATTTCCCGACACCTGAGCCGATCACGAATGCTGCGGTCAACGCGATAAAAGGCGGAAAAACGAAATACACGCAGGCGCTGGGTTTGCCTGAGTTGCGCGAGGCGATCAGCGCCTTCTACCGCGAGCGCTATGGCGTCATCGTGCCGGCCGGGCGGATTGCCATCACCAACGGCGCATCTGGCGCGTTGAATCTGGCCTTTGCCTGCCTGGCCGATCCCGGCAGCGAATGGCTGCTGACCGACCCCGGCTATCCGTGCAATCGTCACATTTTGCGTGCTTTTGACGGTCGACCGCTGAACATCCCGGTTGGCCCCGAGACCAATTTCCAACCGACGCCGGCGCTGCTGCGCCAGCACTGGAAGCCGAGTACGGCCGGCCTGCTGGTCGCCTCACCCGCCAATCCGACCGGCACGCTGCTGACGCTGGCCGAGATCAAGGCGCTGGCTGAGGTTTGTCGCGAGAACAGCGGCCATTTTCTGGTCGACGAGATTTATCACGGGCTGACCTATGCCTCGGCGGAAGCCCCTTTGGGGAACGAATACGACGTCCCTACCGCCTGTGCGGCCGGCGACGACATCTGGGTGATCAACAGCTTCTCCAAATATTTCCAGATGACAGGCTGGCGCCTGGGCTGGATGGTCATTCCGGATGCCTACGTACGCGACGTCGAAAAGCTGGCGCAAAATCTCACGCTCTGCCCGTCCACGCCAGCCCAATACGGCGCACTGGCCGCCTTCGAGCCGGAAACCATCGCCATCCTTGAATCCCGGCGCGCCGAATTCCGGATACGCCGTGACTTTCTCGCCCCGGCGCTCGAACAAATTGGCTTTCGCGTCACCGCAAAACCAGCGGGCGCGTTCTACCTTTATTGCGACAGCTCGGCACTGGCTGACGACAGCTTCACGCTGGCCAAGGATTTGCTGGAGAAAACAGGGGTCGCTGCGACGCCGGGGCTCGATTTCGGCAGCAACGCCCCCGAAAAGCACATCCGCTTCGCCTACACGACCAGCGTTGAGCGGCTAGCTGAAGCAGCGGAACGCCTAAGCCGTTATTTCGGCCGGCAGCGTTAGCCCGGGGTAGCGCGCGCGCAGCGCGGCCCAATCGAAACAGGGCCCGGGGTCAGTCTTGCGTCCGGGCGCAATATGGCAGTGTCCGGCGATGGCGGTGATTGGGTACTGCGTGCGCAACGCATCCAGCACGCGCCAGAGTGCCGAGTATTGTTCGGCCGTGAACGGCTGCGTATCCGAGCCCTCAAGTTCGATGCCCACCGAATAGTCGTTGCAGTTGTCCCGCTCGCACCAGCATGACTGCCCGGCATGCCAGGCCCGCTGACCACAGCCGACGAACTGGATGATCCGACCATCTCGTCGGATGTAAAAATGGGCCGAGACCTGCATCTCGAAAATTGTCGAAAAATACGGGTTGACCGTGGGATCCAGCCGATTGAGGAAAAAGTCCTCGACCCAGTCGCCGCCAAACTCGTCCGGCGGCAAACTGATGTTGTGGATGACCACCAATGACACCGGATCGCCGGCCGGCCTTTCGCCAAAATTGGGCGAAGGCAGCCAGCGCACGCCATCCAGCCAACCGTCAGCCTGCCACGACATCACTCGATGCCCAGGCGCTCAAGACGGTAGCGCATCGAGCGAAAAGTGACACCCAGCAAGCGAGCTGCCGCGGTTCGATTGCCCTCGGCTTTTTGCAGGGCTTCGAGAATCGCCTGACGCTCCAGGCGATTGAGGTAGTCATCCAGCGACTCAGCGCCGCGACCTTGCTCCTCGCCACCCGGCATATCCTCCGGGCCAAGGTGCAGGTCTTCAACTTCGATGCTGTCATCGGCGCAAAGCGCTGTCGCCCGTTCGAGAATATTCTCCAGTTCGCGGACATTGCCCGGGAATGAATATAACGACAGCGCCTTCACGGCGGCGCTCGACAGCTTGGGCGGCGAATCCCCGAAAACCCGGCGCAAGATGGCCTCGACCAGCGGCACGATGTCTTCCATGCGCTCGCGCAGAGGCGGCATGCGCAATTCAATGACGTTCAGGCGGTAATACAAGTCCTGCCGGAACGCGCCCTTGTCGACCAATTCGCGCAGATTTTTGTGAGTGGCGCAGATGATCCGGACATCGACCGGCTCTTCGGCAACACTGCCCACCTTGCGCACGCGCTTCTCCTGAATGGCGCGCAGCAACTTGACCTGCATGGCCAGCGGCAGGTCGGCGACTTCATCCAGAAACAGGGTGCCACCGTGGGCTGCGTGGAAAAAGCCGTCGCGCTCGCTATCTGCGCCGGTGAACGCACCTTTGCGATAGCCAAAAAACTCGCTTTCCATCAGGTTTTCAGGGATTGCACCGCAGTTGACCGGGACAAACGTTCCGGCCGCCCGCGCGCTGCGGCTGTGGATAAGGCGCGCCGCCAGTTCCTTGCCGCTACCGGATTCGCCGGAGATATAAATGGGCGCCTGGCTGCGCGCCAGCTTCTCGATCATCGCCCGCACCTGCTGCATGCTGGGCGAATCACCGAGCAAGGACTGCAGGGGATTTTCGCTATCGGCCGCCCCACCGGGCAAACGCAAGGCGGATTTGATCAGGGTTCGCAACTGTTCGAGGCCAACCGGTTTGGACAGATAATCGAAAGCGCCCGCCTTGAGAGCAGCCACCGCATTTTCGGCGCTGCCATAGGCCGTAATGACGGCAACCGGGGTCTGGGGATGGTGCTCGGTAATGTAGCGAACAATGTCCAGGCCCTCGCCATCGGGCAGACGCATATCGGTCAGGCAAAGCTGAAACTCGTCAGCATCCAGCACGGCGCGCGCTTCGGCAACCGAACCAACGCATTCGGTCGCCAGGCCCATGCGGACCAGCGTCAGATCGATCAGTTCGCGGATATCGGCCTCGTCATCGATGACGAGCACCCGGCTCATTTCGCCGCGTGGGCGCCGTTCAGTTCTGGCAACAGACACGTGTCGTTTCTCCCTGCAACAATGAAATGCGCCCCGCTGGTCGAGGCCGCCAGCTCCAGGCTGGCGCCGTTGGTCGCGCACAACTCCCGGGCGATAAACAAGCCAAGCCCGGTGCCCTGCGTATGGGTCGTGAAAAATGGTTCAAAAATCTGCTCGCGCACGGTTTCCGGAACACCCGGGCCATCGTCGAGCACATGCAATTCTACCCGCCCATCGTTGGCGACGCCCGCCAGTTCAATGCGAACGGCACCCGGGCCACGGCTCGAGTGGCGCAGGGCGTTGCTGACCAGGTTCCACAGAACCTGATGCAGATGCGAGCGATCGAAACACAGGCTGAGCGGCATGGTTTCAAGCACGACGACGCCCGGCACCAGGTTTTCGGTTGCCATGAAGTGTTCGAGAAATCCGGCGCAAAACTCATCGGCACGAAGCAGCTCCGGCTGCGCCCTGCTCTGGCGCCCAAGCTCCAGGATATCGCCCACAATCCGATCCAGACGAATTACATTGTCATTCAAAATGCGAAACAGCCGCTCCTGCATCTCGACCCGGCGCTCTTCGCGCAGCAGTTCGCCAGCATGGCCAATCGCCGACAACGGGTTGCGAATCTCATGGGCAATACTTGCGGTCAACCGACCCAGCGAAGCCAATTTCAACTGCTGCGCGCGCTCCTTGATGCGACCCACATCCTCCAGAAACACAAGGATTTCACCATCGGTACTCGCAGTCCGCTCAAAACGCGCCTGCAAATCCCGCCCATCCGCACCGCAGAAATGAAGCCCGCCCTCACCGCCCCCCTCAAGCCACCGCTGAATGGCCGTAGCCAGTGTCGGCACCTGCGATTCAAGCGAGGCTTCGCCCTCGTTCGGCAAGCCAAGCATCGCACTCGCCACGGGATTGCATCGGCTAACCAGCCCGTTCTGGGCAACGATCAACACGCCATCCTGCATTCGCTCGACCACACGCTGACTGATACGAATCTGGTTATCCAGCGCCACCCCTCTTCGCCGCGCCAGGTCCTCATTGACCATCGCTCGCTGGCCCAGCAAGCGGGCCAAAATAGCCGTCGCGAAAAAGCCGGCGGAGATAAACCCGGCCTGTACGATCGATGCCGAATCGAAGCCCAGGGCAACGATCCCGTACGCTTGTGAGAGCAACACGGCCATCGTGGCCAAGGCTGCATAAAAAAGTACGAGGCTGCCCCGCCCAACCAGGCTGGCTGCCGCGAGCGATACCAGCAGAAATACGCTCAGCCCGCTGCCCACGCCACCAGCCATCGACATCAGCGAACATACGACCGCGATATCGACGGACATCTGCACCGACAACTGCTGATTGAAATAGCGCCGCCAGTGCGTTGCCAAAAGCAGTCCGGCAAGCGTCGAAACAATATAAACGCCGGTCAACAGAAACAGAACCGGCGAAGGCTGCAGATTCAGGCGCGATGTCCATTCATGCGGAAAAACGATCGCCAGAAAAAACAATGCCGCCAACACGAGGCGGTAAAGATTGAAATACTGGAACGAACGCCAGTTGGCCTCCCAAGTTGAAGAGAGCCAATTGACCATCAGGATTTCCCGTCTTGCGCGGCGACCCGATGCGCCTCGCAACAATAGACCCGGCCACGATCCGCCACCCCCTCGCTTTCGGGCAGATGAACCGAACAAAACGAACAGGTGACCATTTTCTCCGGGGGAGGATCACGCCGAGTCGATGCATGGTTATCACGCGAAGATCCACGTTTCACCCACATCCACCAGACCACACCCAGCAATGCAAACAAAATCAGGTATTTCATCGCGTCCCCAGAAACAAAAAAAGCCCACGAAAAATCCGCAAGCCTCAATGGATTTGGGTCAAAACCAGCGCACTTGAAAGTATCTCAAGTACGTTAAAAAGACGTTTCAGACCCAGCATTTACGTCGTGCATCAACACAATCATCAAAGCGCAATTCGCCCGCAAGACATCAAGCAAGATACTCGAAGAATTTACCATATATATTTAGCGAGTATCGCAGCAGCCGGCAAGGTGAAATCTCAATTTCATTGATAACGAAAGTCACCTGCCAAGGCGTATAGGCAGCATGCCGGAATGACGTCTGCCTTTGACGCTGCGGTCAACCGTGAAAAAGGCCGAAAAAAAGGCGCCAGTCAGCCTTGGCGCCACTCCACTGAAAGCCTGACTCTCAACCGGGAATCTCTGCCTCGACCAGTTGCGCCAGCAGGGTAAGGGATTCCTGCCAGCCGAGATAGCAGGCTTGGGCCGGGATGGCTTCAGGGATGCCTTGTTGCACGATGTCCAGCTCGACGCCGCAAAAGACCGGCTTGATCGAGATGGTGGTTTCCATTTCTCCCGGCAGGTTGGCGTCGTCGAAGGCGTCGGTGTGGCGGATGCGTTCGTTAGGGACCAGTTCAAGGTATTTCCCGCCGAAGGAGTGACTTTGGCCGTTGGAGAAGTTGGTGAAGGACATCTGGTAGGTGCCGCCGACTTTTGCCTCCAGATGGTGAACTTTGCCCGTGAAGCCATGCGGTGGAATCCATTTGACCAAGGCGTCCGGATCGAGAAATGCCCGATAGACCCGGTCGGGCGTGGCGCGCAGAACGCGGTGCAGGCGGACGGTGTTGCTGGCCATGATCATTTCCTCTTTGGTTGTGCGCGCCGACTGGGTGGAGCACTGATCGGTTGATGTATTTATTGAGCCTGCTGGCATCGCGAAGGTTCAGGATATTTGTTGCCGCTCGCCTCGAATTGTTGCACCGCAATAGCGTGCCGTGCCTTGTTTTGGTGCGGGCCTTCGCTTCTGTTTTGTGCACAAGACCTATAAATCAACAGTTTGCCAGCCTGGCACGCGGCTTGCAAAGTAAGCGCATCACAGCGAATTTCCACCACCGTTGGTGGGCTGATGGCGATGAGGCCATGCGCTGATTCAAGCAATCCCTCCTTCAACGACCGTTCCTGCGGTCAACCCGGAAAACAGCCCAAAATGGACAAGAAATCATTCCTTCAGGCCGGCCACACGCCGACACTGCTTGCCGCCTTCCTCTACTTCGATCTTGCCTTCATGGTCTGGGTTCTGCTCGGCCCGCTCGGCATCGGCATCGCCAAGGATCTTGGCCTCTCTCATGCCGAAAAGGGCATGATGGTCGCCACCCCGGTGCTGGCCGGTGCGCTGTTGCGCATCATCATGGGCATTCTGGTCGATCGCCTGTCGCCGAAAAAGGCAGCGATCATCGGGCAGGTCGTGGTCATCGCCACCATGCTCTACGCCTGGCAGGTCGGCGTCCATTCCTACGCTGAAGTGCTGATTCTCGGCCTCTTCCTCGGTGTCGCCGGCGCTTCCTTCGCCGCCGCGCTGCCGCTGGCTTCCCGCTGGTATCCGGCCGAGCATCAGGGCACGGCCATGGGCATCGCCGGTGCCGGCAACTCGGGTACGGCGCTGGCCGCCCTGTTCGCCCCCGGTCTGGCGGCTGCTTTTGGCTGGGTCAATGTCTTCGGCATCGTGCTGATTCCGCTGGTCATCGTGCTGATCGCCTTCATCTTCATGGCCAAGGACGCGCCGGATGCACCGCCGCCGAAGACCTTTGCCGAATACATGAAAGTGCTCAAGGACAAGGATGCCTGGTGGTTCATGTTCTTCTACTCGGTAACTTTCGGTGGCTTCGTCGGTCTGGCTTCTTCGCTGGTCATCTACTTCAACACCCAGTACGGGCTTGATCCGAAGATGGCCGGCTTCTTCACCGCCGGCTGCGTCTTCGCCGGTTCGCTGGTGCGCCCGATTGGCGGCAACGTGGCCGACCGCATCGGCGGCGTCAAATCGCTGACCGTGATGTACATCTTCGCCGCCATCTTTCTGGCCATCGTCAGCTTCGGCCTGCCCGAAGCGTGGATGGCGCTGGTTGCCTTCGTTGGTGCCATGCTGGCGCTGGGCATGGGTAACGGCGCCGTGTTCCAGCTCGTGCCGCAGCGCTTCCGCAAGGAAATCGGCGTGATGACCGGCCTGGTTGGTATGGCCGGCGGTGTCGGTGGTTTCTACCTGGCTTCCAGCCTCGGTTACTCGAAGCAACTGACCGGTAGCTACCAGTCCGGTTTCCTGATCTTTGCCGCCCTGGCGGTGCTGGCGCTGGTTGGCCTGACCGGCGTCAAGACCCGCTGGCGCACGACCTGGGGTGCCAGCCACCTGACGGCAGCCAAGATCTGACGTAAAGTCGATCTCAGCCGGTACGGGCGGAGCAGCTTGCGGGCGGCTCCGCCTTTTCAATTTCTGAAAGCTGCCATGCCTTTGAACGTTGATGTTGGATATTCGTCGCTGACCGGGCCGCGCGAGCGGAACGAGGATTTTTGCGGAGTGGCCACGCCGGATGGCCAGGAACTTGACAACAAGGGCGTCATCGCCGCGGTTGCCGACGGCATCGGCGGCCACAAGGGCGGCCGCGAGGCGTCCGAATACACGGTGCGCGGCCTGCTCTCCGACTACTTCGCGACACCCGACACCTGGGGCGTGCCGCGCGCCATCGAGACGGTGACGACGGCGCTCAACCGCTGGGTGATCGCCGAGGGCAGCCGCAACGCCGAACTGTCCGGCATGGCGACGACGCTGTCGGTGCTCGTCCTGCGCGGCCGCCGCTTCTACACGGCGCACATCGGCGACAGCCGCATCTACCGGTTGAGCGAAGGCCGCCTGCAGCAAATGACGGTTGATCACACCTGGGAGCACCCGGAACTCAACAACGTGCTGTCGCGCGCCATCGGCCTCGACCCGCGTGTGCTGATGGATTTTGCCGATGGCGAACTGGCGCTCAACGACCGATTCCTGCTCGTTTCCGATGGCGTCTGGGGTGTGCTGCCCGATGCGCTGATGGCCGAGGTGCTGCTTGATCATCCCGAACCGCAGGCCGCCGCCGCGGCGCTGACCAGTTTGGCGGTGGCTCAGGGCGGGCATGACAACGCGACGGCAGTGGTTGTCGATGTCCTTGGTTTGCCGCCAGCCAGCCTGCGCGACAGTCTGGCCAGCGCCGCCAGCTTGCCTTTGCCGCACCGCCTCAAAGTGGGGCACGAGCTGGACGGCATGCTGGTCGAGGAAGTGCTGCACGATGCGCGCGAAACGCTGCTTTACCGCGTGCGCAGCCCGCGCAACGGCCAGCAGCTCGTGCTCAAGACCCTGCAACCGGCGATGGAGGGCGATCAGGGCGCCATCGCCGCACTGCTCATGGAAGAGTGGCGGGCCAAACGCGTTGTTTCACCGTTCTTCCCGCAGGTTGTGCCGGCCGAACAGCGCAGTTGCCTCTATTACCTGATGACCTGGCACGCCGGCGCAACCTTGCAGGCCCGGCTCGACGCCGACCAGCATTTTCCGGTCGGCGAAGTCGTCCGCCTTGGCATCGCGCTGCTCAAGGCGATTGCCGCGCTGCACCGGCTCGACATCGTGCACCGCGACATCAAGACCGACAACATCCACCTCGGGCAGGATGGCGTGCTGCGCGTCCTCGATCTGGGCGTCGCCGTCAGCCTGGCCGAGCGCAAGGCCGACGATCCGATTGGCCAGGCCGGCACGCCGTCCTACATGGCGCCGGAGCTGTACGACAGCCCCGAGCCGCAGCCCGGCCACGACCTCTACGCCGCCGGCGTGACGCTCTACCACCTGCTGACGCGCAAATATCCCTACGGCGAAATCGAGCCTTTCCAGACGCCGAAATTCGGCGAACCGGCCCGCCCGACCCGCTGGCGGCCGGAAATTCCCGGCTGGCTGGAAAACATCCTGCTCAAGGCCGTGGCGCGTGAAGCCAAGGATCGTTTTGAAACCGCCGAGGAATTCGTGCTGGCGCTGGAGCGCGGTGCCAATCGGCCAATCGCCGCGCCAAGCCGACAGCCGCTGATCCAGCGCAACCCGTTGCAATTCTGGAAAGGCGTCGCGGCGGTGTCGCTCGCGGTCAACCTGATTTTATTGCTGAAATTGCTCAGGTAGTTTTCGGGTAGGGTGCGCTTATTGGCTCGCCATTTCCGCTTGTAAGGGAATGGCCGGTGGTTCGCACAAGGGCTTGCCTGTCCAATAAACTGCGCCCTGTCACCCCACGGAATTTGCCCAGGCCATGAGCGACGCTATCGACCGCCCGCCGATCAAGACCCGGATGCCACGCGCCATCTGGATGCTCGGCTTCGTCAGCCTGCTGATGGATATTTCCTCCGAGATGATCCACAGCCTGCTGCCGCTGTTCATGGTCGGCACGCTGGGCGCCAGCGCGCTGGTGGTCGGCGTCATCGAAGGGCTGGCCGAGGCGACGGCGCTCGTCGTCAAGGTGTTTTCCGGCGCCTTCAGCGATTACCTTGGCAAGCGCAAGGGGCTGGCGGTGTTTGGCTATGCGCTCGGGGCGCTGACCAAGCCGGTGTTTGCGCTGGCGTCGAGTACCGGCCTGGTCTTCGCCGCCCGAATGGCGGATCGCGTCGGCAAGGGCATCCGCGGCGCGCCACGCGATGCGCTGGTCGCCGACATTGCGCCGCCCGAACTGCGCGGGGCGGCCTTCGGCCTGCGCCAGTCGCTCGATACCGTCGGCGCCTTTGTCGGGCCGTTGCTGGCGGTCGGGCTGATGTTGTTGTGGGACAACGATTTTCGCGCCGTGTTCTGGGTGGCAGTCATTCCCGGCCTGCTCGCAGTGGCCGTGCTGGTTTTTGGCGTGCATGAGCCGGATCGTCCGGCACACGAAATTCGCCGCAATCCGATCAGCCGGGCCAATCTGGTGCGGCTGGGTTCGCCCTACTGGTGGGTGGTGGCGATTGGCGGGCTGTTCACGCTGGCCCGTTTCAGCGAAGCCTTTCTGGTGCTGCGCGCCCAGCAGGGTGGCATGGCGCTGGCCTTGATTCCGCTGGTCATGGTCGCCATGAATCTCGTTTACTCGCTGTCGGCCTATCCGTTCGGCCAGCTGTCGGATCGCCTCAGCCACACCAAGCTGCTGGTCGCTGGCTTGATCGTGCTGATTGCCGCCGACCTCGTGCTGGCCAGCAGCGCACACTGGAGCTCCGTGCTCGCTGGCGTTGCCTTGTGGGGCATACACCTTGGCATGACGCAGGGTTTGCTGGCCACCATGGTTGCTGACACGGCGCCGGCCGATTTGCGCGGCACCGCCTTCGGCTTTTTCAATCTGTTCAGCGGCGTGGCGATGTTGCTGGCCAGCGTTTGCGCCGGTTTGCTGTGGGATGTCTACGGGGCAGCAGTAACGTTTTACGCCGGCGCCACCTTTTGTTCGCTCACCCTGGCCTTGCTGGCTTGGCGTAAAAGGCCGGAATGAGTATTCAGATTCAGGCTCGCCTTTCCTGAGACGAGGCTGGATAATCCGTCAACGACAACGAGTAGAGAACCATGACCACTGCCCTCATCCTCTTCGCCCACGGCGCCCGCGACCCTGAATGGGCCAACCCGATGCGCCGCGTGCAGGCCGCTATTCGCCAACGCATGACGACCGTTCCGGTCGAGCTGGCTTTTCTCGAATTCATGGCGCCAACCCTGCCGGAGCGGGCCGCCGAGTTGATCGCACAGGGCGCTGACAAAATTGTCGTGATGCCGATGTTCATCGCGCGTGGCGGTCATTTGAAGAATGAAACGCCGGAGATGATCGAAACGCTGCGGTCAACCTACAAAAACGTCGAATTTTCACTGGGCAATGCCATCGGTGAGCATGAAATGGTCGTTCAGGCCATGGCGGCGGCGGCGCTGGAGGTGGCTGGCCTGTAGCTTGCTAGATTTATCACATGCTGACCGTACTTGTTATCGATGAATCCCGTTCCCGCGCTGGCGAAATTTGTGCCGGGCTGGCCCTTGCCGGTTATCAGGTAGCGGCCATTCTGGCCGGCGCCGAAAATCTGACGGCTGAAGTCGAGAAGCTTCAGCCGGATGTGATCCTGATCGACACCGACAGCCCGAGCCGCGACACGCTCGAAAATCTGGCCGCCATGAACAAGAACATGCCGCGGCCGGTCGTCATCTTTACCCAGGCCGACGGTCAGGAAACCATCCGCGATGCGGTCAAAGCGGGGGTTTCAGCCTATATCGTCGATGGCCTCGATCCGAAGCGCATCAAGCCGATTGTTGAAGTGGCGCGAGCTCGTTTCGAGGATACCCAGGCGCTCCGCCGCGAACTTGATGAGGTTTCGAAGAAGCTCACCGACCGCAAATTGGTCGACAAAGCCAAAGGCGTGCTGATGAAAGCCCGTGGCCTTGATGAGGATGCGGCCTATCACGCCATGCGCAAGCTGGCGATGGAGCGCGGGCAGTCGATGGCCAAGGTGGCGTGCGACGTCATCGACATGGCGCGGGTGCTGCTCTAAAGCTGTGCGGAAAAACCCAATGCTGCACTGCAATAGTGCGCTGATTCCGGCCCGCGTGGCCGACGAAAACAAACCCCAAGTGATTGAAAAATAAGTTAGTTATTTAGAACTAGTACTAAATAACTATCCATGGCACGGCCATTGCAATAGTCCTATCAAAACGTACGGTCAATGGCGGCCGGACGAGAGTCGAGCGAAAGCCGATTCAAGGACAAGGGCGTCCATCCGCGCTGCCAAACGGCGGCTGGATGTGACGCCCATTTGTTTTTTCGATTCTCGCAATCAAGGAGCAAGCAATGGAAGACAAGAAACTGGCCACGCCGGATGTCGCTAGCGACAAAACGGGTTTTTCACGTCGTGATTTTGTATCAACAGCCTTGGGAGCCTCTCTGATGGCCATGGTCCCTCCCGGCATTCGCAGCGGTGCCTGGGCCGCTGGTTCGGATGCCCCCGAAAAAAAGGAAGTCCGTATCGGCTTCATCCCGCTCACCGACTGTGCTTCGGTCGTCATGGCCTCGGTCATGAAGTTTGACGAGAAGTACGGCATCAAGATCATCCCGACCAAGGAAGCCTCGTGGGCTTCGGTGCGCGACAAGCTGGTGAACGGCGAGCTCGATGCCGCCCACGTCCTGTATGGCCTGATCTACGGCGTGCAGCTCGGCGTTGGTGGCCCGAAGAAGGACATGAGCGTGCTGATGAGCCTGAACAACAACGGTCAGGCCATCACCCTCTCCAACCAGTTGAAAGACAAGGGCGCCATCGACGGCCCGAGCCTGGCCAAGCTGGTCGCCAAGAAGGAGAAGGAATACACCTTCGCCCAGACTTTCCCGACCGGCACCCACGCCATGTGGCTTTACTACTGGCTGGCGGCGCAGGGCATAAACCCGCTTAAGGATGTCAAGACGATTACCGTGCCGCCCCCGCAGATGGTCGCCAACATGCGCGTCGGCAACATGGATGGTTTCTGCGTCGGCGAACCGTGGAACAACCGCGCCATCATGGACAACATCGGTTTCACGGCGACGACAACCCAGGATATCTGGACCGATCACCCGGAAAAGGTGCTCGGCACGACGGCCGAATGGGTGCAGAAGAACCCGAACACGGCCCGTGCCGTGGTTGCCGCCATTCTTGATGCCAGCAAGTGGATCGACGCCTCGATCGCCAACAAGCAGAAGACGGCCGAAACCATCGCCAGCAAGGCGTACGTCAATACCGACACCGACGTCATCGTCGCCCGCATGCTCGGTCGCTACCAGAACGGTCTGGGCAAGAGCTGGGACGACAAGAACTGCATGAAGTTCTTCAACGACGGTGCGGTCAACTTCCCGTACCTCTCGGACGGCATGTGGTTCATGACCCAGCACAAGCGTTGGGGCTTGCTGAAGAGCCATCCGGATTATCTGGCGGTTGCCAAACAGGTCAATCGTATCGACATCTACAAACAGGGCGCCACCGCTGCTGGCGTGGCCCTGCCGAAGAGCGAGATGCGGACCTCGAAGATGATCGATGGCGTGGTCTGGGACGGCAAGGATCCGGCCAAGTATGCGGATGGTTTCAAGGTAAAAGCCTGATCCTCGCCGGGGCCACCGGCAAGGATCGGTTTCTGGATGCAGCTTAGGAGAAAAGCATGAGCGCACTGACGATGAATGTTGAATTTGGGGCAAAAATTCCGGTTGACCGCGGAATTCAGGACATGGCCGTCGTAGAAGCGGCTGCTCCTCCCGCCAAGGAAAAGAAAATGGAAAAAACCCTGACCGTGCCGGCCGAGGCGGGCACGCCCTTCACCGAGCGGCTGGCCGGTTTCGGCCGCGCCGTTCTGCCGCCGCTGCTCGGCATGGTGATCCTGCTGGGCATCTGGTATGTCGCCACGATGAAGGGCGGCAGCATTCCCGGCCCGGTGCAAACCTGGGATGCAGCGACGGCCTTGTTTGCCGATCCGTTTTACCGAAACGGCCCGAACGATCAGGGTATTGGCTGGAACATCCTGTCCTCGCTACAACGCGTCGGTATCGGCTTCGGCTTTGCTGCGCTGGTCGGCATTCCGCTCGGTTTCATCCTTGGCCGGTCGGCATTTTTGTCGGCCATGATCAACCCGATCATCAGCCTGCTGCGCCCTGTGTCGCCGCTGGCCTGGCTGCCCATCGGCCTGCTCGTCTTCCAGCGGGCTGATCCGGCGGCGACCTACACCATTTTCATCTGCTCGATCTGGCCGATGATCATGAATACCGCCCAGGGCGTCCAGCGCGTGCCGCAGGATTACCTCAACGTCGCCCGCGTCCTCGCGCTGTCGGAGTGGAAGGTCGTCACCAAAATACTGCTGCCCGCCGTGCTGCCCTACATCCTGACCGGCATCCGCCTGTCCATCGGCACCGCCTGGCTGGTCATCGTCGCCGCAGAAATGCTCACCGGCGGCGTCGGCATCGGTTTCTGGGTGTGGGACGAGTGGAACAACCTGAAGGTCGAGCACATCATCATCGCCATCTTCGTCATCGGTATCGTCGGCCTGGTGCTTGAGCAAAGCCTGATCCTGCTTGCCAAAAAACTGACCAAAGAATCGTCCTGAGCGGAGCGAACATCATGAAAAAATTCGTCCAAATCGAGCGTGTCGGCCAGACTTTCGACACCAAAAAAGGCAAATTCGTCGCCCTTCGTGACATCGACCTGACCATCAGACAAGGTGAGTTCATTGCGCTGATTGGCCACTCCGGTTGCGGCAAATCGACGCTGCTCAATCTGATCGCCGGCCTGACCAGGCCAACGACCGGCGTGCTCTTGCTGGAAGACCGTGAAATCGCCGGCCCCGGCCCGGAACGCGCCGTGGTTTTCCAGAACCACAGCCTGCTGCCCTGGCTGACCTGCTTCGAGAACGTCTTCCTGGCCGTCGAGCGGGTGTTTGGCGAGAAGGAAGGCAAAGCCAAATTGAAGGAGCGCACCGCCGCTGCCATCAATCTGGTCGGCCTCGACCACGCCAGCGCCAAGTACCCGAACGAAATTTCAGGCGGCATGAAGCAGCGTGTCGGCATCGCCCGCGCCCTGTCCATGCAGCCGAAGGTGCTCCTGATGGACGAGCCTTTCGGCGCCCTTGACGCACTGACCCGCGCCAAGTTGCAGGACGAACTGATGCGGATCTGTGAAGCGACCAAGGCCACGACGGTGATGGTCACCCACGATGTCGACGAGGCCGTATTGCTCTCCGACCGCATCGTAATGATGACCAATGGCCCGGCGGCGACCATCGGCGAAATCATTGACGTAAATCTGCCGCGCCCGCGTGATCGCCTGACGCTGGCGCACGATCCGGCCTACATCGGCTACCGCGCGGCGGTGCTGGAATTCCTCTACGAAAAACAGGCGCACGTCGAAAAAATGGCCGCCTGACACAAACTTTCAAGCTCCATCGTCGCGAAGCTCTCTCTCCATAGCGACGTTTGCCCGCCAGGTTGTTTCGGCGGGTTTTTTTGCAGCCACCAACACGGAGGCGATTGCCATATATTTTGATTTTGAAATATATGGCAATTCGTACTAGAATTGAGTCGAGCGTGGCAAGGGAGAATGCCTGGTGACTAGCGAGCAAGGGTTGTTGTCTTGGGTGTCGAATGCGGCGAACTGCAGTGAGTACATGCAGTCGGTTCTTGATGCCATTCCCGCCAGAATTGCCCTGCTTGATCCTGACGGAAAGGTGAGCGTCGCCAATACAGCCTGGATGGAAGGCGACGACGGCATGTGTTGCGCCATCGGCGCCAGCTATTTCGATGCCAGCTTAGCCCTTGCGGCACAAAATTCAGGGGCAAGTGCCGATGTTTCAGCGCTGCTGGGCGACGTCCTGGCCGGGCGTCGAAAAGTAGCGAGCTACGTTTTCCCAAGCCATGCCGCAGAGCCACAACGCTGGTTTCGGGCCCATTTTGTTTCCGTGTTGATGGGCGAAATACGGGGGGCTGCTATCGTCTATCTGGACATTACCGATAGCGTGATGGCTGAGCAGCGTTTGTTCAAATTAGCTCATTTTGACGCGTTGACCGGGCTACCCAACCGGATGTTGTTTGTGGACCGCTTGAAGCATGCCGAGCAACAGGCCAATCGGGCGGGCGGTAAGCTGGCACTCATTTTTGCCGACCTGGATCACTTCAAGAAGGTCAACGACACACTGGGGCATCAGGCTGGCGACCAGGTGCTGCAGCAATTTGGCATGAGGTTGTGCGAAACGCTGCGCAAGAGCGACACCATTGGTCGGCTGGGCGGCGATGAATTCGCCCTCATTTTGCCGGGAATCAAGGATGCAGCGGAGGCCGCCCTGGTGGCAAGAAAGCTGCTAAACGCCCTTAAGGCGCCATTCTTGGTCGCGGGAAAGGATATTTTCAGTTCGGCCAGTCTTGGCCTTGCCATCTACCCGGACGATGCCGGGGATACCGAACTTCTACTCGGGCACGCCGATGCCGCCATGTATCGCGCCAAGGAACAAGGAGGCGACAGCTTTCAGTTCTTTACCAGCGCGTTGAATGAGAACGCGATAGCGCAGTTGCAATTCGATAGCGAACTTCGTCAAGCGCTGGGGCGCGGTGAGTTCGAAGTTTACTACCAGCCCAAAGTCAGTTGTCTCAACGGCGAAATTGTCGGAGCGGAAGCCCTTCTGCGCTGGAATCATCCCATCCGCGGCGTTGTTTCCCCGACCGAATTCATCCCGGTACTCGAAGAAATCAATTTGATCGAAGCGGTGGGTGCCTGGGTGCTCAATGAGTCATGCTGGCAGCTTCGTCAGTGGACTGATCTTGGTCTAAATCTGCCGGTGATCGCTGTGAATTTGTCGGCTCGCCAGCTTGATCGGGGCGAGTTGGTGGCAATGGTCAGGGCAACGCTCGATTTGCACGGCATTCGCCCCGAGCGCCTGGAACTCGAGTTGACCGAGAGCCTGCTCATGCGAAACGTCGAGCAAGTCATCAAGACCTTGGCTGAGCTGCGGCAGATGGGGGTCAAGCTGGCGGTCGATGATTTTGGCACGGGCTATTCCAGCCTCTCCTATCTCAAGCAGTTTCCGCTCGATTCAGTGAAGGTTGACCGCGCTTTTGTGCGGGACATTACGGCGGACCCGGATGATGCCTCGATTACGCGGGCAGTTATCACCATGGCCCACCAGCTGAAGCTGAAGGTGGTCGCCGAAGGGGTTGAAACCGAAGGCCAGCTTGCCTTGCTGGTCGCCAATCAATGCGACGAAATTCAGGGATATCTTTTCAGCCGCCCTGTTCCGGCCCTGGAAATGGCACGGATGCTGACCGAAAGGCGCATGTTGGCACCGGAATTGATCCGCCCGGGCAATCGCCAGCGCACCATACTGCTAGTCGACGATGAGGAAAATATTCTGTCCTCTCTGCGTCGCTTACTGCGTCGTGATGGCTACCAGATTCTTTCGGCCACCAGCGGCACCGAAGGGCTGGCGTTGCTGGCGAAAAACCCGGTTGACGTCATCGTGTCGGATCAACGCATGCCCGGCATGACCGGTGTCGAATTCCTGCGCCGGGTCAAAACGATCCATCCGACGATTGTCCGTATTGTTCTGTCCGGCTATACCGAACTGCAATCCATCACCGATGCCATCAATGAAGGGGCCGTCTATAAATTCCTGACCAAGCCCTGGGACGATGAACTGCTTCGAAGCAATATCGAAGAGGCCTTCCGCCACAAGGAATTGGCCGATGAAAACAGGCAGTTGTCGCACCAGCTAAAGATCGCCAACACCGAACTTGCCGAGCGCAACCGGCAGCTGCAGGAATTGCTAAAAACCAAGCAGCAGCGGATTGTCCGCGATGAAACCATGCTCGGTGTCGTGCAGGAAGTGCTGCATCAGGTTCCCATTCCTATCGTCGGTTTTGACAACGAAGGCATGATTGTTTTTGCCAATGACGAGGCCCATGTTGAATTGGGAAAAGCTGTTCCCCTGCTCGGCAATTACGCAGCAGACTGCTTGCCGGATGAGCTGCTGGCTTTGCTGGAGCATCCTTATGGTGAAGTCTTGCGGTGGCCCCATGGTGGAACGATCTATCGTGCTTCATGTTTTTCGATGGATGATCATCGATATGCGCAAGGAAAATTGTTGATGCTGGTTCCCGAGGAGAAAGGGCATGAATAGCAACGGTCGAATGCTCTGTATCGCGGAGATTCCATCGGGATCGTTGCTTGCCGAATCGATTTTGGCATCTGATGGTCGAGTCGAGCTGCCAAAGGGAACGGCGGTTACCGCGGCAATGCTTGACCAGTTGCAGGATAGGGGCGTTACCGCCCTCTTGGTTGTGCTTGCCGACGAAGAAATTTCCACCGCTGAGTCCGCCATAAAAGAACGGTTGGATCATGTTTTTCGGCATGCAGGCGGAAATCAGCCATCGCTGGATCTCAAGCGACAGATTGCAACGTACCGGTTGGCAAAAAATGATGGATGAAGCGAACGCCTTTCGGCTTGATCCTGACGCCGTGGCGCACAGTATCGTCAAACTGCCATCGTTGCCGGTCATCGTCCTCGATTTACTGCACTCGATCGAAGATGAAAATGCCTCGGCTGAAATGCTCTCAGCAAAGGTGGCATCCGACCCGGCGCTGGTTGCTCGCCTCCTGCGCGTTGCCAATTCATCGTTTTACGGGCTTCAGCGCAAGGTGTCCTCGGTATCGGATGCGATCTTCGTCCTCGGCCTTGGGAGCGTGCGCAACATGGCCTTGTCGGCCACGTTGTACGAATCCATGAATAGTCAGATTGATCCGGCATGTTTTAATTTTAAAAAGCATTGGCGGCACAGCATGGCGACGGCGCTGTGCGCCGAAGCGCTGGCTGTAAAAATGAAATGCGCGAGGGACTCGGCATTTGCCGCCGGCTTGTTGCACGACATCGGTCAACTTATCTTGCCCATCTGTTTTCCGAAGCATCAGGAAGCGGTCCTCAAATATTGCGTTCAGTTTGACTGCTCCGCCTATGTGGCGGAACGGGCACTTCTCGATACCGACCACGCCGCTATCGGCCGGGTACTGACCGAGAAATGGAACTTTCCTCCAACATTGAGCGAGGCCGTGGGCTGGCATCACGAACCTGAAAATGCGGCGGGGGCAGCACCCCTTGCCGGTGTCCTTCACCTCGCTGACTGCATCGTTCATGGACTGGATCTGGTCGACAACCCTTCTGAACAGGTGCCGCGAATCAATGCGAACTGCTGGAACCAGGCCAACCTTTCTTGGGCCGATAGTCAGGCCCTCTTTTCAAAAGTCGAATCAGGGCTTGAAGCCTTGTGCCGCGAACTTGCCATCTGATCACCTGGAGCGGGATTTATGGATGCATTTGTCTGGAGTGACCGTTTTCTAACTGGCGAGGCTACGGTTGATGCTGAGCACAAGGAGCTTGTTCGCATCATCAACTGGGTTGGGCAATTGCAGACGCAGAATGATCGTGCCGCCGAGTTCCACGATGTTCTGGACGAATTGATCCAGTACGCCGTCAAGCACTTCGCACACGAAGAGCAATTGATGACAGAGTGCCCTTGCGACACCAGGCATCTGGATATGCACCGTGCCATTCACCGCGATTTTGGGCAGCAGGTCACTGCCATGCGCGAGGTTGCGGTCAACCCGAAAGAAGCCGAATTTTTGTTGCGCTTCCTGACCAACTGGCTGGCCTATCACATTCTCGGGATTGACCAGGCGATGGCCCGCCAGATCAAGGCGATTCGTGCCGGCGCCTCGCCCGCCGAAGCATTTGAGAACGAGGGGCGGATGGCGACCGACCCGGCTACGGCGAGCCTGCTCGATGCACTGAATTCCCTGTATCGGGTCATTGCTTCGCGCAACCAGGCGCTGGTCGACCTCAATCAGCGCCTGGAGAGTTTGGTCGAGGAGCGAACCAAGGCGCTCTCGGACGCCAACGCACGGCTGGTACTCGAGCAGTCGGAACTCAAGACAGCGTTGATTGCAGTCGAGACTACGCAGCGACAGTTGCTCGATTCTGAACGTCGACGCGCCTTGGATGCCCATCGCTACATGCAGCAGTTGCTCGCTCAGATTGTGGATGGAGATCCTGTTCCGACACTGGTCATCGGGGCCGACCACAAGGTGACGCACTGGAACAAGGCCTGCGCGACGGTGACCGGTGTTCCGGCGAGCGATGTAATCGGTACATGCCGACACTGGACCGCCTTCTATTCGACTGAGCGTCCGCTACTCGCGGATTTGATCGTGGATTGCGCCCCCCAACTTATGGACACCTATTACGCCGGGAAATACAAGCGCTCGCGGATTATTGATGGGGCTTTCGAAGCCGAAGACTTTTTCCCTGGTCTGGGTGACGGTGGCTGTTGGCTGTATTTCACCGCGGCACCGCTGCGTGACTCCGACGGAAAAATAATCGGGGCTATCGAGACCTTGCAGGATGTGACTGAACGCCACAAGGCGGTGGACGACCTTCAGCGCTATCAGGCTCATCTTGAAGAGCTGGTCGAAGTGCGGACAGGTGAAGTGGGGGCAGCCAATCGACAAATGGCGCAGGACATTGCCAAGCGAGAAGCGGCGGAAAGCGAGTTGCAGCGTCGCTACATGGAACTGACCGCACTGAATATTCAGCTTTCAGATACGCAGGGCCAGCTGGTTCAGTCAGAAAAGCTGGCCTCCATCGGGCAGCTGGCGGCTGGCGTGGCTCACGAAATCAACAATCCGATTGGCTACGTGCATTCGAATATCGGTGCGCTGGAAAAGTATCTGGATGACCTTTTCAGCATGCTGCACCTTTACGAAGAAAGCGAGTCGCAACTTTCCGACGCCGATTTGCGTGGCAAATTGAAGTCTTTGCGCCAGAAGGTCGATCTGGATTTCCTCCTCGAAGATATTCCCGTCCTGATGCGTGAGTCAAAGGAAGGGATCACCAGGGTCAAGAAAATCGTTCAGGATCTCAAGGATTTTTCGCGGGTTGATTCGAAGCAGGAATGGCACTGGGCCAATCTGCATCAAGGCATTGATTCAACGATCAATATTGTCGCCAACGAAGTCAAGTACAAGGCCGACGTGGTCAAGGAATATGGCGCACTCCCTGACGTGGAGTGCATTGCCTCGCAGCTCAATCAAGTATTCATGAACCTTCTGGTCAACGCAGCCCACGCCATGGGGGCTGAGCGCGGCACTATAACGATCCGCACCGGGGCCAGCGACGAACAGGTCTGGCTCGAGTTTTCCGACAATGGCTCAGGCATCCCCGAAGATATCCGCAGCAAGATATTCGACCCGTTTTTTACAACCAAGCCGGTCGGCAAGGGTACCGGACTTGGCCTCTCTCTCGCCTACGGCATCATTCAGAATCATAATGGCGCCATCAAGGTCGAGAGTGCAGTCGGCAAGGGAACAACTTTCCGGATTTCGCTGCCGATCAAGCACGAGGAAGCCGTCAAGGAAGCCAGTCAGTGAGTGATCCATCAGTGCCTGAGTGTGGGAGTTCGCCCCCCAGGCGAGTGCTTTGCGTCGACGATGAACAGAATATCCTGTCATCACTACGGCGGCTGTTTCGCCTTCAGGGCTATCAGATACAGACTGCCGTCAGCGGTGCCGATGGCTTGAAATTACTCGAGACAGAGCCCGTTGATCTGATTGTTTCGGACATGCGCATGCCGGAAATGGATGGTGCTCAGTTTCTTGAACAAGTCAGGCTGCGCTGGCCGGACACCATCCGTATTTTGTTGACCGGCTATGCCGACATCGCTTCCACGGTCGACGCGATAAACAAGGGAGAAATCTACCGTTACATCGCGAAACCGTGGAATGACGACGACCTGTTGATGGTCGTGCGCCATGCGCTGGAGGGCAAATCCTTAAAGCGAGAGAAGGAGCGACTGGAGGCACTGACGGCCGCCCAGAACGAAGCGTTGAAGGATCTCAACGCCAACCTTGAACTCAAAGTCATGGAACGCACGGTTGCGTTGCGTCAGTCGCATGACAAGCTAAAAACCAGTTTTCTCACTTCGATCAAGGTGTTTGCCAACCTGATCGAACTGCGCGGCCCGGCTTTGGCCGGGCATTCTCGCCGGGTCGCCGATCTTGCGCGCAAAATTGCGACGATCATGAACCTGAGTGCGGCAGAGTGTCAGGATATATTTCTGGCCGGCTTGCTTCACGACATCGGCAAAATCGGATTGCCGGACACCTTGCTCACAAAAGCAGTGCCCAATTTTACGGGCGATGAACTCGGTCTCTATCGAAAGCATCCCGCCAAGGGTGAGCAGGCGCTAATGGCGCTGGCCGAGTTGCGGGGAGCGGCCGAAATTGTGCGTTCCCACCACGAACGGTATGACGGACAGGGATTTCCCGAGGGCTTAAGTGGCTTGGCGATTCCCATTGGCGCACGCATTCTGGCCGTGGCCAATGATTTTGACGGACTCCAGATCGGCACCCTGTCGATGCGCCACCTCCATGTTGACGACGCCAGGAAACTGATCGCGGAGAGCCGGGGTAAGCGCTACGATCCCGCTGTTGTAGATGCTTTTTTGCAAGCTAGCGGTGGCATGGCGTTGGAGAGCAAGGGCGAGGAACAGGTGAGTCCGGCAAATTTGCATCCAGACATGGTGCTGGCGCGCGATATTCTCTCTCGTGACGGCGTGCTCCTCCTGGCGGCTGACCATGTTCTCGATGTCAGCCTGATTCGACAAATAAGAGAGTATGTCGGGACCGAAGGTGGCGCCACGCCGATATTCATTCGCACCCAGCGGAGATCTTCATGAATCGCATTTTACTCGTCGATGATGAACCCAATGTTCTCAGCGCGCTCAAGCGGCTACTGGCACAAGCTTTCCAGAACGAAGGCCTGGTTATCGAGACCTTTGCCGATGCGCGGGCTGCCCTTGTCCGCGGGAAGGAGGTGCCTTTTGACATGGTGCTTTCCGACTTTCGCATGCCGATCATGGACGGCGTCACCTTTCTCAAGCAGTTCCGGGAACTGCAGCCGGATACCCCGCGCCTGATCCTTTCGGCAACCACTGATTTCGATACCTTGATGGCTGCGGTGAACGAAGCAGCGATTCTTCGATATCTGGTCAAGCCGTGGGACGAAGATGAGTTGATCGCCAGCCTCAGAGAGGCACTGGCGCATCATGCCGATGTTGTGGGGGATCGCCTGCTGGCTAACCAGATGCGTGAAAACATGGGGTTGATTTCAGAAGAGGAAAAAGAGTTGCGGCGCCTTGAGGTGCTCGAACCCGGGATCACCCAGGTTCGACGCTCGTCCGACGGGGCTATCCTGCTTGACGACATGTGACGAACTGAACCTGCGACAAGCCATTGAGTAAGGCGACAGCGCGATTGATTTTGATGCATCTCCTTTGCGTTGCCCCTGGTATGCAGCTAAGGTTCATCCATTTGGACATGGACATTTCTGGATGTTAGCCAAACCGGGCAAGTTGTCGCGGAAGATCGTCGGCATGCTGGTGGTGTTTTTCGTCGTTGCGACGACGGCCATCTGCCTGACGCTCCTTATTTCCTGGCAGCTCGAAGGTGTTGCCGCCGCGATCAATGATGCCGGCAGCCAGCGCATGCGGACTTACCGCATGGGCCATTTGATGGCGCGCGGACTGGAGTCGACGACGCAGGAAAGCACGATGGCCCAGGTGCTGGGCGAAGAGCAAAAGCAGTTCGACAAGGTTTTGCGCGATCTTCAGCTGGGCGATCCGGCCCGCCCTTTGTCACCGCCGCGCAATCCAGAGGTCAATCAGCGCCTGAAGGATGTTGAGAAAATTTGGCTGGAAGCGCTGCAGCCACTGGTCTCCAGCTATCTGGCCGGAGGCCGGCCGGAACGTGAAATCGCGCTCAACCGTTTCGACAGCGAACTTGAGCCCTTCGTCAGCACCATCAACGAACTGGTGCTTGCCATGGAACGTAGCTACGCCTACGACACCAATCTGTTACGCACCGTGCAGGCCGCTCTGGTTGTTCTGGCCATTTTTGGCACGGTCATTCTGATCCGCTATTTCTCTAGCCTCGTCATTCGGCCCGTGGGGGTGTTGCATGACGGCATGCAACGCATGATCGGCAACGATCTGACCGTACGCCTGCCGGTTGCCAGCGATGATGAGCTTGGAAGCCTGGCCATTGGTTTCAACCAGATGGCCGAGCATCTGCAGAGCGTTTACGGCTCACTGGCTGAGCGGGTCGAGGCGGAAACCCGCCGCCTTGCCCAACGCAATCACGAATTGGGGATTCTCTATTCGGTGACAACCTTTCTGAGCGAGCCGGCGCCGGTGGAGGCCTTGAGCGTGGGCTTTTTGAATCGAATCAAGACCGCACTCGGGGCAGATGCAGGTGCCGTACGCATGTACGCGCCGCATTCAGAAAAGTTGTACCTGACTACGTCCGAGGGCTTGTCCGAAGAGTTTCTTGAGCGAGAAGCCGAGATGAACTGCGGTGACTGTCTCTGCGGCGAGGTTTTTCAGAGCGGCGTGTCCGCTGCGTTTGCTACCATTGCTCCGCCGCCGGCCATGAAATTGCGCACCTGCGTCCGTGAAGGTTTTGCCACTGCAACCGCCTTCAGCATTCTTTACGACAAACAGAAACTGGGCGTCTATAACCTCTATTTCCTTCGGCCACAGGCACTCTCCGAACAGGAAATTCATTTGCTGGAAACGCTGGGTCATCATCTCGGCGTGGCGATCGAAAATCAGCGCCTTAAATCGCGTGAGAAGGAGCTGGCGGTTTCAGAGGAGCGCAACCTGCTCGCCCAGGAACTGCATGACTCCATCGCGCAAGGCCTTGCCTTCCTGAATATTCAGGTGCAGTTGCTGCAGGACTCCTTGCGCAAGGGCAATGCTGAAGAGGCGATGCAAACGGCCGGCCAGTTGCGCGAAGGGGTTCAGGAAAGCTACGACGACGTGCGGGAATTGCTGGTGCACTTCCGGACACGGGTGCACCAATCCGACCTTGATACAGCGATCAATTCGGCGCTGGAAAAATTCGAGGGACAAACCGGGATCGGTACCGATTTCGAACGTATCGGCAAGGGGGCGCCGCTGTTGCCGACTGATGAAATCCAGATCATGCATATCGTCCAGGAATCCCTGTCCAACATTCGGAAGCACGCGAAGGCCGAGCACGTTCAGGTGACGGTCAGCCGCGAAATCGGCCGCATCAAGGTTGATATTCAGGACAACGGCGTTGGTTTCGACCCGGAAAACTGCCCGAATTGCTTGTCCGACCGTCACGTCGGACTGAAAATCATGCGCGAACGCGCCCACCGTATTGGGGGGGAATGCCGTATTGCATCCATCCCCGGCCAAGGGTCGCGCGTTACGCTGACCCTGCCAAGAGAAAACAGAGAGGTTGCTTGAAATGAGCGAGAAAATCCGTGTCCTGCTGGTTGATGATCACACCTTGTTCCGCAGCGGCATCAAGTCCCTGTTGCAACGCAACGATGACTTCGAGGTGGTCGGCGAGGCGGGTGACGGACTGGAGGGAATCAAGCGCGTTCGTTCGCTAAAACCGGATGTTGCCCTGCTGGACCTTCACATGCCGGGCGTCTCCGGTCTGGAAGCCGTCAAGGTCATCGCTGAAGAGATGCCGGAAGTCAGCGTCCTGATGCTGACCGTTTCGGAAGACGCCCAGGATCTGGTTGATGCGCTGCGCGCCGGTGCCAGCGGTTATCTGTTGAAAAACATCGAAACCGATGCCTTGGTCGACGCCATTCGTCGCGCTGCGCTGGGGGAGTCAGTAGTTTCCCAGCAAATGACAGCAAAACTGATCCAGGGCGTACGCAATCCGCCGAAAGCCGACTCAGTCGCGCTTGAGCGGGATCGTTTTTCACCGCGCGAACGCGACATCCTCGCCTCGCTGGCGCAGGGCGAGAGCAACAAGGAAATCGCCCGCAAGCTCGACCTGGCCGAAAGCACGGTCAAAATTCATGTCCAGAATATTTTCAAGAAACTGAACATGAGCAGCCGCGTGCAGGTTGCGCTCTATGCAGTTGAGCATGGCTACGGACTGAATCGCCACGCTTAGTCGCTTCAGCAAAGGATTCAGAACTTTGTTTGCCCGGCGTTCGTGCCTTCGGTAAGCGTGGACTCTCAAGCGCTGCCAACGCTACGGTCAACCGGAATTTTTGGCAAAATCCGGAAAAGCCAGCCCCGACCAAAATCGTCGGGGCTTATTCGTGGAGTGCCGGCAAGGCACCCTTGCTAGCGCTAAGTCGGCATCGGGTGCGTACGCTGCAGATGCTGGTAAGTTGTCGCCAGATCCTGCACATGTTCATAACGGCCTGCCTCCAGCGCATGTTGCATGTTCTCGATAATCATCGTGTGCAGGCGACAAACGCCATCAGGCGAGCACAGCAAGACTTCGCTCATTTCAGCAGCGACGGTGACAGGGATATGTTCGTGTTCGGCAATCGCTTCGATCTCTCCGCGATCCAGATCACAGTAGTCAATAACATCTTGAATGGACAGCATTTTTCGCTCCTTTGGTAGGCAAGAAAAAGGATAGGGCACAGATCCCGTATTGTTTTTCTTTGTCCGCCTTGTCGTTTTAATGAGTGGAGGAACTGCTTTATTTCTAGCTGAAATATCCTCGAAATCAAGAAATAAGTGACTCAAATTCGCAAACGGCCATCGGGTAGCGGGTGACTCCATTGCAGGCGGCTGATGGTCGGCAACAAATCCAGGCGAGTCGCTTTTTTCAACGCCACGGCGCGCTCGCGCATCTCGTCGAGCGAGACGTCGACCGGCTCGCCGCCTGTCGCAAAGGCGATGGTGTTGCCGCTGTCGCACGAAGGAAAAACGGCGACACGGTCGTCAAAAGCAGCGCGGATACGCTCGACGCTGCCCTTGAAACCCTTGTTCCAGCCGAGCAGGTTGAAGCTGCACAAACCGCTGTCGCTCAGTCTGGCGCGACAGGCCTGGTAGAACGGGTCGGTATCCAGCGCGCCGGCCTTTGCATCGGGATCGAAACCATCAGCCAGAATCAGGTCAAAACGTCGGTCGCCGCCCAGCATGAAGTCTGCGCCGCAGCCGATCACGACGTCGAGCCGGCGCGGGTCGTCGGGCAGCTTGAAGTAGTGGCGGGCGATGAGCTCGACTTGCGGGTTGATCTCGACCACCGTGACTCGGCAATCGGGCAGATAGCGGTAAATGAACTTTGCCAGAGAACCGGCGCCGAGGCCCACCAGAAGGGCATTGCGCGGCCAATGGCCGGTCTGCCGCATGAGCAGGCCAGCCATCATCTCGCGCGTATAGGCCAGTTCCAGTGACCACGGCCGGGAAATGCGCATGGCCCCCTGAATCCAGTCAGAACCAAAATGCAGATTGCGCACGCCCCCGTCTTCACTAATATCGACGGCGTGCTGAGGAGATTTTTTGGCTGGTTTCATCGTCGCGCCCAAAAATGGGGTGGCGTCCCCACCCGGAATCGAACCAGGAACTGCTCCTTAGGAGGGAGCCGTTATATCCATTTAACTATGGAGACGCGCCGGAGGGCGAATTGTACCGATGTGGCCACACTAGCGATAGATGCGGCTCGCGCTGCGGCAAGCAGCTAAAATGCGGCTTCTCCCAACGTGGCGCCGGCTCGGCGCTGCATCAAAGTGTGCCATGCCCTACCTCAAACTTTCCTCTGCCTGCCTTGCTTACGGCCACGTGCCGCTTCTCGATCACGCCGATTTCCTGCTCGATCCGGGCGAAAGGGTCGCCCTGATCGGTCGCAACGGCACCGGCAAGTCATCGATGCTCGCCGCCATGGCCGCCGGTTCCGGGCGTGGCCGGCTGGATGATGGCGAGGTCTGGGTGCAGCCGGGCATCCGCGTCGGCTACGTGCCGCAGGAGCCGCCTTTCGAGGCTGAGGATACGGTCTTCGAGGCGGTCATTTCCGGCATGGGTGAAAACGCGGCGATTCTCGCCGAATACCACGAAGTCTCGCACAAACTGGGCGAGATTGACGCCGATCACGACGTCTTGCTCGAACGCATGTCCGAGCTGCAGCATGAGTTGGAGGCGCGCGGTGCCTGGGCCTTCGAGGCGCAGGCCGAACGGGTCATCGAGCGCTTCAGTCTGGATGCGGACGCCAAGGTCGGCAGCCTGTCCGGCGGTCAGAAAAAGCGTCTGGCCCTGGCACAAGCATTGGCCGTCTCCCCGGAAGTCCTGCTCCTCGACGAGCCGACCAATCACCTCGACATCGCCGCCATCGAATGGCTGGAGAGCCTGCTGATCGAATCCGGCGTCACTCTGTTTTTCATCACCCACGACCGTTCTTTCCTCGACCGCGTGTGCACCCGCATCGTCGAGCTGGATCGCGGCAAGCTGGTCAGCTTCCCCGGCAGTTTCAAGGATTACCAGTTGCGCAAGGAAGCCATGCTGCACGAGGAAGGCCTGGCCAACGCCCGCGCCGACAAGCTGCTCAAGGAAGAGGAAATCTGGATCCGCAAGGGCGTCGAAGCGCGCCGGACGCGCGCCGTGTTCCGCGTCCAGCGGCTCGATCAATTGCGGGCCGAACGGCAGGCCCGGCGCGAGCGGATGGGCAAGGTCAATCTGCAACTCGATTCCGGTGACAAGAGCGGCAAGCTGGTGGCCGAACTCGACCACGTCTATAAATCCTACGGTCAACGGGAAATTGTGCGCGATTTCTCAACCCGCATTCAGCGCGGCGACAAGATCGGCCTGATCGGCCCCAACGGCGCCGGCAAGACCACCCTGCTCCGCCTGATCCTCGACGAAATCAAGCCCGATTCCGGCATCGTGCGCCAGGGTACGAAAATGGATATCGCCTATTTCGACCAGTTCCGCACGCAGCTCGATCCCAATTCAACGCTGTCCGACGTCATTTCCCCGGGTTCGGACTGGGTCGATATCGGCGGCGCCCGCAAACACGTGATCGGCTACCTCGAAGACTTCCTGTTTGCGCCGGAACGTGCCCGGTCTCCCGTCAGTTCGCTGTCCGGCGGCGAGCGCAACCGCCTGCTGCTGGCTCGCCTGTTCGCCAAGCCGGCCAACGTGCTGGTTCTCGACGAACCGACCAACGACCTCGATATCGAAACGCTGGAACTGCTCGAAGAGTTGCTCCAGACCTACGAAGGCACGCTTTTCCTGGTCAGCCATGACCGGACTTTCATCGACAACGTGGTAACCCAGACCATCGCCGCCGAAGGCGACGGCGTCTGGAAGGAATACGCCGGCGGTTACACCGACTGGGCGACCTACAAGGCCAGCGTGACCAAGGATGCGCCCAAGGCCAAGGTGGAAGCCAAGCCGGCCGCCAAGGCCGCCGAGCCCGTCAAGGCCGTCGAAGCGGCCAAGCCGAAAGGCGAAAAACTGTCGTGGAAAGAGCAGCGTGAACTGGAGGAGCTACCCGGAAAAATCGCCGGCTTGGAGGCTGAGCAGGCCGAACTGAGCAAGCGTCTCGCCGATGCTTCCCTCTACCAAACTGACCCGGCAGCGGCGCAAAAAGCCTCCGACCGCCTGGCGGCCATCGACGATGAATTGATGGTCATGCTCGAACGCTGGGAAGGGCTCGAAGCACGCGCCGGGAACCCGGCATAAGTCAGGCGTTCCAACAGGCCTATCGAGGAACCCACATGACATCAACGAACAACACCTGGCGCACGCCCCTCGTCATCCTGACCGTCGGTTGCATCATCCTGACGCTGTCGATGGGCGTCCGCCACACGGCGGGCCTTTTCCTGCAGCCGATGACGACCGAGCACGGCTGGAGTCGCGAGACCTTCTCGTTTGCCTTCGCCCTGCAAAATCTCGTCTGGGGCCTCGGCTCACCCTTTGCCGGTGCCATCGCCGATCGCTATGGCGCCGGGCGCACGCTGCTCATCGCGGCGGCGCTCTACGTGCTTGGACTAGTGCTCATGTCAGTGTCACCGACGCCGCTGACCCTCGACCTGTCGGCCGGCCTGCTGATCGGCCTCGGCCTGTCGGGAACGACCTTCCCGGTCATCATGGGCGTCATCGGCCGGCACACGACGCCAGAGAAGCGCAGCCTCGCCCTCGGCATCGCCAGTGCCGGCGGCTCGTTCGGCCAGTTTGCCGTGCTCCCCATTGGCCAGATGATGATCTCCACCTACGGCTGGCAGAGCGCGCTCGTCCTGCTCGCCTGCGGTGTGGGTCTGATCGCCCCGCTCGCCTATGCCATGGCCGATGGCCACAAACCGTCGGCCGGAGCCGGGCAATCGGTCGTCGAGGCGCTGCACGAGGCAAGCCGCGAGCGCAGCTTCCACTACCTGTTCTGGGGCTATTTCGTTTGTGGCTTCCAGACGGCTTTCATCATGCTGCATCTGCCGTCCTATCTGGTCGATGCCGGCATGTCGGCCAATGTCGGCATGACCGCCGTGGCGCTGATCGGTCTGTTCAATATTTTTGGCTCATTCTATTTCGGCTGGGCAGGCGGGCGTTCAAGCAAGAAAAACCTGCTGGTCTGGATCTACGGCCTGCGCGCCGTGGCCATATTCGTTTTTATGCTGATTCCCCTGTCGACCGCAACAGCCTGGATTTTCGCCGCCGTCATTGGCATCCTGTGGCTGGCCACCGTGCCGCTGACCAATGGCCTGATCGCCCAGATCTTTGGGCTGCGCTACATGTCAATGCTGACCGGTGTGGTTTTCCTTGGCCACCAGCTCGGCAGCTTCCTCGGCGCCTGGCTGGGCGGGCGAATTTTCGATGAAACCGGCTCGTACTCGCTGGCCTGGTCCATCTCGATTGGCCTGTCGATCCTCGCCGCCATCTGCTCGTGGCCGGTCAACGAAAAACCCCTGGCCCGGCTGAGCGCGGCAACGTGAATCCGAACTGGCGCTGGTTCATCGGTGGCGTTTGCATCGCTCTGGCGCTTTTGCTGCTGGCCGCGATTTTTGTGGCTTATCAGATGCCCGAGCTCCTGATCGACTGGGCGAATCTACGCTATTGCGGCTAGCCGTCGTGGCCGTCAGCCTCGCGGGCGGGCACGGGGTCCAGGCCCAGGCGCTGGCGCACGGTTTCTGGCGTCACGTTGAGAAATTCACCGATGGCCTTGTAGTCATCGGGGAGCGCAGCGTCGTCCCAGCCATGTGAGGAATGCCGCGCCAACTGGACAGCGAGAGTGACGTTCTTGACGCGTGGTTGTTCAGCCTTCTGGTCATCGACCAGCGTTTGCAACAACTCAGGCAGATGCCAAGCGCGGCAGAGTTCAAGCTGGATCTCCTGAAACGTAAAGCCCAGGGTCGCTTTCTGTGCGTCCGCGCTACGCAGGGAAGGATCGGATTTCTGCTGCTCCTGAATCGCCATGCCGAGCCGGGGCGCTGAGCAGCACACCAGAATTTCAGCCAGATCATGCAGCAGCGCAGCAATGCGCACTTCTTCCATGTTGATGTCGTGTCGCCACACCGCCCAGTCCTGAGCATAATCTGCAGCCCGCTGGGCGCGCCGGATGATCTGCAGCACACCGAGCAAGGCGGGCGCCCCCCCATCCTTCAACTGATCCTCGATGGTGAACAGTTCGGAAAAATGTCGGAAAAATGGCTCGATGCCAGCCATCATCACCGCGCTGGCTATGGTCGTGATGTCGTGTTGCAGTGAACGACCATGTATTGGCTGGATAAAGGCCAACACGCGAACGGTCATGATCGGGTCTTGCAGGATCAGGCGCGCCAGCTCACGGGCATCGACGCGATCAAGATTGGCGCGCATCTCTTCGATTCGGCGCTTGGTGACGCGCAGAACCGGCAACCCGTTGTTGCTGAAAAACAATGTCCAGGAATCGATATCCGGCAGTGGTTGTTCGAGCATGCAGTTCTGACCTTCAAAAATGGTTCCACCAAGCGGGGCAGTTTAAGGGCGCGGCCGCCGCCGGGCAAGGGTGAGCCCGTGCGATAATCGAAACCAGTCCATCACTCTCTACACGCCATGCGCCACCTCATCATCCCGGTTACCCCTTTTGATCAGAACTGCACGATTTTCTGGTGTGAAACCACTCGACAGGCGGTGGTTATCGATCCCGGTGGCGATGTCGAACGAATCAAGCGCGCACTTGATGACGAAAACCTTGCCCTGGCCAAGATACTGGTAACCCATGGGCATATTGACCATGCCGGCGGTGTGGCCGCGCTAGCCGAGTTGACAGGCGTCAGCGTCATCGAAGGCCCGCACGAGGAAGATCGTTTCTGGATCGAGGGGATGCCGCAGCAGAGCAAAATGTTCGGATTTCCAAACGTGCGCAGCTTTGAGCCAACGCGCTGGCTGAAGGCTGGCGATACCGTGAGTTTTGGAGATGTCGAGCTGGCCGTCTTGCACTGCCCGGGGCATACCCCAGGGCACGTCGTTTTTTACCATGCGCCCAGCCATCTGGCTCAGGTTGGCGACGTCTTGTTTCAGGGCTCGATTGGCCGGACGGACTTCCCGCGCGGCGACCACGACACGCTGATCCGTTCGATCAAGGAGCAACTCTTCCCGCTGGGTGACGATGTCGATTTCATTCCCGGTCACGGTCCGACGTCGACCTTTGGCGAGGAGCGGAAATACAACCCCTTCCTGAGCGGAAGGTTCGGCTGATCAGCCGAGCGGGCGAATTTTTGCTGCCCAACTGAACGCTTCCAGTTGCGCCTCAAGAAAATCTTTGGCTCCAATCCCAAGTGCCGTTAGCTTGAGCGATGCCATCGGTAGATCCCGCCGGTCAGCGGCAGCAATAGCCGCCAGCAACGCTCCCAGCGGACCGCTGTGCTCGGCCAGTGCCTTGCGGGCAACATCCGGTAGCGGCAACTGTTTGATGAGTTCCGGCATGGCGATGTTGAGCAGCACATCGAGCAGCGAGAAGGTACCAATCATAAAGGCAAGATCGCCGCCATGTTCTTCTGCCGCAGCGCTTTGAAGATGCGGCGCCAGTAGTTCCAGCAGGCGTCCGCGTGCAGCAGCGGGTTGGGGGACTGTCCGTTGTTCGGGTCGGAATAGACAAGTAGTTGTAGCCAGCGTTGTAACTGACGACGCCCCAGCAAATTGATCGCCTGACTAAAACTGGTGATCGGGCTGCGAGGTGATATTGCCGCCGAATTCACCAGCCTGAGCAAACTGTACGAGAGCTTTTGCTCTTCGCGGAAAATGGCGCCCAGAGCATCAGTTTCTGCATCTTCGACAATCAGTGCCAATAGTTTCAGCAACTTGATCCGAGTGATGTCTGCCGTCGTGTTGGTGGATGATCGGGTACGCAGGTATTCGCTGGTTGAGAAACTGCTGGCATTCTCGAGCGCCCACTCCCTGTCGTTGTGAGTATGCACATCGATGGAAATCAGGGTGGTTCGGCTCGAAAGCCCCGTCAGGGCAAACCGTGGCAGGCTGCGTGCATGGCTGCTGGCCAGCAGAATGTAGTCCCAGCAGCCCGTACCCGGCAGCTTGCGTTCAGGCGACGCAAGCAGGGCAACCTTGCGTGCAGCCTGGCGCAAGGTGCCTTCCAAGGTTTTCAGTGGTTCAAAGTCTGTCACGGCTGGATTGGCAGGAAACACGGCTATCGCCCGTTCACCAAATCGGCTGGCATTGCTTTCGAGGCTTGATGCTGGCGTGAGCCACAGCGAGCGATGATCAAACGCATCAATCAGTGGCGAGTTGAACAGTTGCCTCAAAGTCTCGTGATCAAGCTTGTCCGGAGCGAACTCGACAAAATACCCGGACCAGGCGCCATCCGGGCCGAGTAGCGGGTTAATAAAAGCGGGGGCATGGGCGGTCATCGGCTGCACTCTTGCTTGTTTTGACAATGTTATCAAACTAGACCGGGGGCGTCTGTGGGAGATGCTATTGATTGCACCACTTTGATAGGCAGGTAGTAACGTCGCCTATACTTCGCACATGGCTCCTGACTATTGGCAGCACGCGACGCTCGAACTTTCCCGCCACGATAGCGTGATGGCGGAACTCGCCGAGCGCTATGCAGGTTTGTCACTGGTCTCGCGCGGCGATGCATTTGGAACGCTAGCCCGCTCGATTGTCGGTCAGCAGATTTCAGTCAAGGCCGCCGATGCGGTGTGGGGACGTTTTTCAGTTCAGGTGGGGGCGCTGATACCGGATCGCGTGCTTGAGCTCGGGGAAGCTGGGCTAGCGGGTTGCGGCCTGTCTAAACGCAAAATTGAATATTTATGCGATCTGGCCGGGCATTTTGCCAGCGGGCAGCTCGATCCATCAGCTTGGAGTCAACTGGACGATGAGTCGATCATTGTTGAGTTGACCGCCGTTCGCGGCATCGGCCGGTGGACCGCAGAAATGTTCCTGATTTTCCACCAAATGCGCCCGGATATATTTCCCCTTGACGACATAGGCCTGCAACGTGCCGTCTGCGAGCGTTACTTTTCGGGTGAAAGGCCGTCGCGACGGACTCTTTCAGAGTTTGGCGAGCGCTGGCGTCCCTGGCGATCTGTCGCAACCTGGTATTTGTGGCGCAGCCTTGATCCGGTGCCAGTCGAGTACTGAGGCGCTAGCCTTTTGACCTTTGGGGTAAAATGCGCACCAACCTAGAAAAACGAGCGGTCCATGAAAACAAGTTTCCTCGACTTCGAACAATCCATCGCCGATCTTGAAGCCAAGATAGAAGAACTGCGCTTCGTCCAGGATGATTCCGCCGTCGATATCTCCGAAGAGATCGACCGCCTGGAGAAGAAAAGCAGCCAGCTAACCAAGGATATCTACGCCAAGCTGAGTCCGTGGCAAATCTCCCAAGTGGCGCGCCATCCGCAGCGCCCTTACACGCTGGACTATCTGTCGCTGATCTTTACCGACTTTGAAGAACTTCACGGCGACCGCGCTTTTGCCGATGATCACGCCATTGTCGGTGGCCTGGCCCGCTTCAACGGCCAGTCGGTCATGGTGATCGGCCACCAGAAGGGACGGGATACCAAGGAAAAGATTTATCGCAATTTTGGTATGCCGCGTCCGGAAGGTTATCGCAAGGCCTTGCGGCTGATGAAACTGGCCGAAAAATTTGCAATTCCGGTCATGACCTTCGTCGATACCCCGGGCGCCTATCCCGGTATCGACGCAGAGGAGCGGGGTCAGTCCGAGGCTATCGGTCGCAACCTGTACGTGATGGCCGAACTGAAAGTGCCAGTGATCGTTACCATTATCGGCGAAGGCGGCTCTGGCGGTGCGTTGGCCATTGCCGTCGGTGATGCCGTGCAAATGCTGCAATACTCGACCTATTCGGTGATTTCCCCTGAGGGCTGTGCATCCATCCTGTGGAAGAGTGCCGACAAGGCGCCAGAGGCAGCGGAAACAATGGGGATAACCGCACAGCGACTGAAAACCCTGGGCTTGATTGACAAGATCATCAATGAGCCCCTGGGGGGCGCCCATCGTGACCACGCTGTCATGGCGCAAAATCTGAAGAAGGCGTTGCAAGACACACTAAAGCAGCTTTCAGCGATGTCATCTACCGAACTGCTTGCTGCGCGGTACGAGCGGTTGATGAGTTATGGCCGCTTCAAGGAACAGCCTGTCAGCTAATCTACCGGAACAGGTTGGCGTTTTTCTCGCCGCCCGTTTGTCGCCCGGAGAGCGCCTCTGGGTTGGCCTGTCTGGCGGATGCGACTCGGTTGTTCTCCTTCATGTCTTGAGCGCTTTGGGGTTTGGGGGACGTCTCTCAGCCATTCACGTTCATCATGGACTTTCTCCCAACGCCGATACATGGGCGCAATTTTGCGCCGATTTTTGCAAGAAAATTGGCGTATCGCTGGTAATAAGCCATGTCGCAGTCGATTTAACGTCTGGGCTCGGGCTAGAAGCCGCGGCAAGAAAGGCACGCTATGCCGCGTTTGCCGAACACGCCGTCGACTGTCTTTTTCTGGCGCAGCATAGAGGTGACCAAGCGGAAACCTTGTTGCTGAATCTGCTTCGTGGGACCGGGGTGACCGGCGCGGCTGCCATGCCGGCCGAGCGACGTTTTGAGAAGTTGCGTCTGCTACGGCCGTTACTCGATGTATCGCGTGCCGACATTGAGTCGTATGCAGCCGAGCATGGCCTGGCTTGGGTCGACGATGAAAGTAACACCGACATTTCGCTGACTCGCAACTTTCTTCGCCATGGGGCATTGACTGCCATATCGCAGCGTTTTCCGGCAGCTGAATCTGCGCTAGCCCAGGCGGCAGCGAATTTTGCCGAAGCAACTGTTCTCCTTGATGAACTCGCGGCCCTAGACTGGCAGCGGGCTGATATGGGAGGCGCCGCCGGGCTACCCGAATTGCGCACCTTGTCATTGCCTCGCCTGAAAAATCTATTGCGCTATCGCTTGCGCAGCCTGGCTTGGCAAGTGCCGGTGGCGGCGCGACTTGAAGAGTTCGCCCGGCAACTGCAAACAGCTGCTTCCGATCGCCACCCTGAGCTCGTGTTGCCGAACGGAAAAATGCGTGTTGCGCGTGGTTTGCTGCATTGGTTGCCGAAAAAATAACGGCTATTCGAAACAACAAACTGTTACCAAGCGCCTTTCCGCGGGGATTGGCCTTCAGTTACAATCAACAGATTACTTATTCCATAAACACGCCATGATTACTGGATCCATTGTCGCCATCGTTACGCCCATGCATGAGGATGGCAGCCTCGATTTGAACGCCCTGCGCAATCTGGTGGATTTTCATGTACGCGAAGGCACTGACGCCATCGTAGTTGTTGGTACAACAGGCGAGTCACCAACGGTTAACGTCAATGAACATTGTGAATTAATCCAGACAACCGTTGCCCACGCTGCAGGTCGCATACCCGTTATCGCCGGCACCGGCGCGAATTCGACGGCAGAAGCCATCGAGTTAACTGAGTTCGCCAAAAAGGCGGGGGCAGACATGGCTCTTTCAGTCGTGCCGTATTACAACAAGCCGACTCAGGAAGGTCTTTATCGTCACTTCAAGACGATAGCGGAAGCGGTCGAACTACCAGTCCTGCTCTACAACGTACCGGGCCGCACTGTGGCTGATATGTCGAACGACACCATTCTGCGCCTGGCCGAAGTGCCGGGCATTGTTGGTGTCAAGGACGCAACCGGTAACATTGACCGGGCCTGCGACCTGATTGCCCGGGCACCGAAGAATTTTGCGCTGTACACCGGCGACGACATGACGGCAGTGGCGACAATCAGTCTTGGGTTTCATGGAGATATTTCGGTCACGGCCAACGTTGCCCCGCGCCTGATGCACGAGATGTGTGTTGCTGCAGCCAGCGGCAATATTGTCCGGGCTCGCGAAATTCACTTCAAGTTGTTGGGGCTTCATCGCGATCTTTTCTGCGAAGCCAACCCGATTCCCGTCAAGTGGGCGGTTCAGCAGATGGGGCTTATACCAGACGGCATTCGCTTGCCGCTAACCACACTGTCCGAAGCCAACCAGGCCCGCGTTCTGGCCGCCATGCGCCAGGCTGGCGCAATCGCCTGAACGGAGTATAGAAAACATGAATCATCGGCTTTCCGGTCTCGCTCTTTCCCTGCTTGCCATTGCGCTGGCAGGGTGTAGCGTTCTTCCTGACTCTCGCAAGATCGAGTACAAGTCTGCAGGCAAGGCGCCATCGCTGGATGTGCCCCCTGACCTGTCGCAGATTACGCGCGATGATCGCTACGTAGTGCCTGATACTGCCGGCAAGGGGAGCGCGACGTACTCGGCGTACAGTGCGGACCGGACGCCGCAGGCACTGGCGCAAAATACCGTAGTTTTGCCGCAGGTCGACAAGGTGCGCGTCGAGCGTTCCGGCAATCAGCGTTGGCTGGTCGTTGCCGCGCCCCCCGACAAACTGTGGGATACGGTCAAGGACTTCTGGCAGGAAACCGGATTCATAATTTCCATTGAGCGCCCCGAGGCCGGTGTGATGGAAACCGATTGGGCAGAGAACCGTGCCAAGATCGGCCAGGACTTCATCCGGAATACGCTCGGCAAGTTGATTGATTCGCTGTACTCAAGCGGCGAACGCGACAAGTTCCGCACGCGATTCGAGCCGGGTACCGCTCCGGGAACAACAGATGTATTTGTTAGCCACCGGGCTATGGAAGAGGTATACACGTCCTCTGCTAAAGATGAGACTCGCTGGCAACCGCGTGCCGCCGACCCGGAACTGGAAGCGGAAATGCTGCGCCGGCTGATGGTTCGCCTCGGCTCCGAAGAGAAGCGTGCCGAAGCGTCCATTGCTTCAGCCAAGGCGGAGCCGCGTGCCAAGCTAGCCAAGGCGGATGATGGAACAGGAACGCTGGAGGTGCTGGAGCGCTTTGATCGCGCCTGGCGTCGCGTTGGTTTGGCGTTGGATCGCGTCGGCTTCACTGTTGAGGATCGTGACCGTTCGCGCGGCCTGTATTTCGTTCGCTATGTCGATCCCGAAGTGGATAACCGCAAGAAGGATGACGGCATCCTTTCCAAGCTGGCTTTCTGGAAGAGCACTGATCCGCTGGCCAGTTCGAAAACTCAATACCGCATTCACATCAGAGATGCCGGAGAGCAGAGTGTTGTCCAAGTGCTCTCCAATGAAGGCGGTACCGACAAATCGGATACCGCGAAGAAAATCCTCGCGCTGCTCCTTCAGCAGTTACAGTGAAGATACTGACCTTCCGAACCTGCCCGGGCATATTAAAAAGGCTATGAACTCATAGCCTGTCTAACCCCAATGATACCCAAAGCGGCGCCCAAGAAATCGGCAGGGGAGATTTCCCGGTTGTACCGCTCCATCAGACGTCGCCAGCCGAGGCAGTTACCCAAGTAGCGGGTGGCGACGACGCGGAGGCGACGCACCCATTCCTTGAGTCGGCTATCGTAGGCAGTCCTGTGGCATGGGCGTAGGGCCGTCCGGATGTTTGGGTCGCTTAGCAACTCCCAATTTCGGTTTTGACTGGCACTACGTCGCTTGGAAAAACACTTGTAACAAATTCTGGGCAACAAAAAACGGGGCCGAAGCCCCGTTTTTTTTGAAGCAAGAAGTATTACTTCTTGGCGGCTTCAACAGCAGCCTTGCCAGCGTCGACGGCGGTCTTGCCGGCTTCGACGGCAGCCTTGCCGGCGTCCATGGCGCCCTTGGCAGCATCAGCAGCGGCAGCGGCGGCAGGTGCAGCAGCAGCGGCGGCGGCTTCAGCAGCCGGCTTGGCGGCTTCAGTAGCAGCAGCGGCGGCAGCAGCCGGGGCAGCGGCAGCAGCGGCGGCGGCTGCTTCAACGGCCGGCTTGGCGGCTTCAGCAGCAGGAGCGGCAGCAGCCGGGGCCGGAGCCGGGGCAGCAGCCGGGGCTTCCGGCTTCTTGCCACAAGCGGTCAGGGCAACGGCGAGCAGTGCAGCAACGAGGATAGACTTATTCATGGGATTTCCTTATCGACAAGAGGCAACAAAATCTGAATTGATCGGAGATCAGGAACTACCTAATCAGTCTGCGATTATAACAATAATTTATTTGTGATGGAAAAACTTGGTGCACCGCAGAATCCGAGGAAACCTCATAGTCCAAGGTGCGTACTTGATACGCTTTCTCCTCCCTCCGACCAGATTTCCTTGAAGCGCGACAAATAGGGTCGGAGTTCATCCGGTTCGTCGATGAGCAATTTGCTGCGTGGCAAGTCGCGATCAAACCGAATCAAGGCGTATTTGTCATCAACCAAAATCATGCCGTCACGCAAATGGGCGAGTTGCGGCGGCGTCTCTATCGCTTTGGCGAGGTGGCCGTATGTTGTTAGCAGGTCTTGAAACTGTGGATGGCATTGACGCAAGGGTGAGGCGTTGCGAACGGCGATTTGCAGGATATCGCCGTGCCCAGCCAGGAGAAGGCGCTTGATGTGTTCCTGACGGGGACGCGCTTCGAGCTTCAGCGCGCTTAGGTCTTCGTCATAGATACATATCTTGCGGCAGGCAATAGCCAAAAGGCGGTCAATTGCCGTCTGAAAATCTGTCCAGGATGTAATCAATTCGCGAGCCATGGCGCTTAGTGTAACTGATTGATAAAATTCGCGCTTTTTTGGAGTTGACCGTGCCAATCGGGATCATTGCATCGCTGGACCATGAGGCGCGGGGAATCACACGTCTGGATGGAAAGGCCATATTTGTTGATGGCGCGTTGCCGGGCGAAACGGTCGAGTATGCCAGTTTCCGGAGAAAATCTAAGTTTGAACTGGCGCACCTGGTGCGCGTCCTCAAGCCATCGAACGCCCGTGTTGAACCACGGTGCCCGCATTTTGGCGTATGTGGCGGTTGTGCGATGCAGCACATGGATCCTTCGGCCCAGCTTGCTGCCAAGCAGCGCGTGCTTGAGGACAGTCTTTGGCACATTGGCCGCATTCGCCCGGAAGCGATATTGCCGCCGATCCAGGGGGAGCCTTGGGGATATCGCCATCGCGCCCGTCTTGCCGTTCGCCAGGTCGCAAAAAATGGTGAAGTGCTGATTGGCTTTCATGAGTGGCGCAGCAGCTACATCGCAGACATTCACAGCTGTGTGATATTGCCGCCCCATGTTTCGGCGTTATTGCTGCCAATGCGGAAGCTATTTCAGGCTTTGTCGATTGCCGACCAGATTCGCGAGGCTGAAGTGGCTGTGGGTGAGCATTGCACAGCAATTCTTTTGCGCATACTTACCCCGTTGACCGCAGCAGACGAGCAATATTTACGTGACTTCGCAGATCTCCACGCAATTGTTTTCTATTTGCAGCCAAAGGGGCCAGATACGGTCTATCGCTTTCATCCATTGCCCGGGCCGCGTTTGTCTTATACGTTGCCAGAGTTTGGACTTGAGCTTGATTTCA
The DNA here is from genome assembly GCA_907163225.1 of uncultured Rhodocyclaceae bacterium. Classification (GTDB taxonomy): domain Bacteria; phylum Pseudomonadota; class Gammaproteobacteria; order Burkholderiales; family Rhodocyclaceae; genus Azonexus. The sequence continues at coordinate 1,452,685 of OU015322.1, forward strand.
AGCCGACGGATTTCACCCAGGTCAACCATGCGGTGAATCGCGTACTGGTGCGCCGCGCCTTGCGCCTGCTTGACCCGCAGCCGGAAGAGCGAATTGCCGACATGTTTTGTGGCCTGGGTAATTTCACCTTGCCGATTGCCCGATCAGGGGCAATGGTCGTTGGCATCGAAGGCAGTGCAGCGCTGGTTAAGCGCGGGGGGGAGAGTGCTCAGGCAAATGGTCTGGCCGATCGCGTTGAGTTTGGTGTTGCCAATTTATTCGAATGTACGGAGCAGTCGCTGGCTCGTCTTGGTCATTTCGACAAAATGCTGATCGATCCGCCGCGTGAGGGGGCCGTTGAACTGGTCAGGTCGCTTGGCAAAGATGCGCCGAGCCGCATCGTGTATGTTTCCTGCAATCCGGGAACGCTGGCCCGAGATGCGACTGTCTTGGTAACCGAGAAAGGCTATCGATTCGTGGCGGCTGGCGCGGTCAATATGTTCCCGCACACGGCACATGTTGAGTCGATTGGAGTTTTTGAGCGGCCGTGATCACGTTGATTTCCCAAAAAAAGGCGGCCAAGGCCGTAATGCCGTTCAGTTAAGGTCTTTCTTCAAGTAACGAACGGTGTAACGTTTTGGTAGGGCTTTGACGATACGGGGGCATTGACGCCCCCGTCGTTTTTCGACGATGGCGAACTGCATCTGCGTGCGCAATCGTACGAGATGGGCCGGCAGTTTGCCGGGCGCCATGCCGACCGCCCAGATCATCTCGTGCTGCAGGATGTGCAGTGCGCGTAGAAAGCTCAAATCGGTTGGCTCGACCTTGGCCTCAATCGCGGTTTTGGCCATCTCCAGGCGAACGAGGTTATAGGCAATCAGGGCGCCCCAGATTTCCTGCTCAATCCCTTCGGGCTGCTGGCTGCGCAAGGTGAGCGCCTCGCCCAGCATGGACTGCTTGAGTTCGCGATAGCTGGCTTCGATCTCCCAACGCCGCCGGTAGCACTCGGCTAGCGCTTCAGCCTTGAAGCGACGGCGATCCAGCAGGGAGGTCAGGAGGACGCGCTGCTTCCCGTTGGCAGAGACCATCCGTACGGCACGGGCGGTCCAGTGCTCAGGTAGTTCGGGTGCTTTGGCGCGCGCCTGGGGAGAGACCCGCATGCGGACGAGGCAATCGTCGGCGCTCCCGGAGAGCACTTCCCACTTCGTGTTCGATTTGGCGGGGATCAGGTAGTGACGTTCCTGGCCACCCAGCGTCAGCCCCAACAGAATTTCGGCACTGAGAAAGCCTCGGTCGAAGACGGTGAGGGAATGGTCGGCAATGCGCCCAACCAGTGTCTTGGCGTATAGCCGGCAACCGCCGACGCCGAATGCTCGCCGTACCCGTCGCCTCGAGCGCCTGTTCTATCCATGCGTTCGGCAAATGCTCGGCAACCGGTCAAGACCGGCTACCGGTAGAACATCAGTGGTCGCGTAAAGTTGGCTCGCAAGCATCGAGCCGGAAGTTAACAGCTTTGGCTAATGTTTACAATGCTTTACGCAATAAATGAAAATGCCGTTCAGCGCTAACTGAACGGCATTACGGCCAAGACCGCCTTTTGTGTTTGATAAAAAGCGCTTAGTCACGTTCGCCGGTAAAGGCCATGATCAGTTGCAGCAGGCTGGCGAAAACGTTGTACACATTAAGGTATACCGCTAGCGTGGCGCTGACGTAATTGGTTTCGCCACCCTGAACGATACGGCTGATGTCATACAGGATGTAAGCCGAGAAAATACCTACGACGGCCACAGCGATGGTCAGAGATAGCGCCGGAATCTGGAAAAAGATATTGGCGACAGCGGCAAGCAGCACAAGGATCATGCCGACAAACAGGAATTTACCCATGCCGGTGAAGTCACGCTTGCTGACGGCCGCAATGGTCGACATCGTGAAGAAGATGGCGCCCGTGCCGCCGGCGGCCATGGCAATCATTGACCCACCATTGGAGAAACTCAACGCGACTTGCAGGATGCGCGACAGCATCAGACCCATGAAGAAGGTGAAGCCGAGCAACAGGGCGACACCCAGACCACGGTCCTTGTTCTTTTCAATGCCCCACATAAAGCCCATGGCAACGCCCATGAAGAGCAGGAATGAGATGAAAGGGCTACCAGCCATGAAACTGAAATTCATCTGGATGCCGAGTAGAGCACCAATGACGGTCGGCACCATGGAGAGGCCGAGCAGCATGTAGGTGTTGCGCAGAACGCGGTTTTGCTGAAGCGCGAGTCCGGAAGTGCTCTGGTTGGCAGTCTCGAAATGGGTGTTCATGCGGGGCTTTCTCTTTAGTTGTTTCGACAGAGGCTAAGACTAATGGAGCTTGGGCGAAGTTTCAATTATTCCGGCGCAAGTTGGCTGGATGGCAACTCACGTGTTTGTGATAATATGCGCGCGCATCGGGTCTGTGGCAGAGCGGTTGAATGCACCGGTCTTGAAAACCGGCGTGGAGAAATCCATCGTGAGTTCGAATCTCACCGGACCCGCCAAGTTATGCTATTAAGTCATTGATAGTTATGGGCCATTTAAAATATTGCTTTGTCATACTATCAAACTGACTATCAATTCGTAAGCGGGTTGGAGCGCCAACTGCTTACGGGTTGAGTTTGCTTAGTTGGTGGTTCGGGCTAGCACCCAGATTCCTGCTTTGCCCTGATTCAAAAGGGTGAAATACGCAATGGTTGCCTTCTTGCTCAGGCTTCATGAGAAACAAACACCCCTAAGGTGTTTTGACCTAGTGGTCAGCAGCGTCTTGCCTATCGGTATTTTTTCGAACCGCCTTCGGTTGGGCAATATTGACCGCCTTTCGGGCCAGTGCAATTTACGCTGATTGAGCATGGACAAGACTGTTCTTGCTGAACGCCATCCTTGGCGTGCCTGAATTCCCACGGTGGAATCGGATTCTTAACTATCCATAGACCAACTTGTTGCAATCGTGCTTGTTGCTCAGCTTGTGCATACGTTCGTTGGTCTGCAGGTGATTGCTCCTTGCGATATTTCTCGTACCACCAAGCCATGCCTGCCTTGATCTGGGCCAAGTTGGCATCGATGCCATTGACCATCACTTTGCCAACGGTTCTGCCGTAGCGGTCCAGCTTGCTCCATTCGACAACAACATTCTTGTTGAACGATCGAATGTCAATCAGCGTCCAATAGTTTCCAGGTGTCAGCGTCCAAATCTTTCCAGTTTGTCAGGCTGATTTGACGGATTTTTTCCGCTGTTTGAAGCGGTAGGAATCGTTGCCGGTTTCGAGGATTTCGCAGTGATGGGTGATGCGGTCGAGCAAGGCCGTCGTCATCTTTGGATCGCCGAACACGGTTACCCATTCACCGAAGGACAGGTTGGTGGTGATGATCAGCGAGGTCTTTTCATAGAGATGGCTGATCAGGTGAAACAGCAGCGCCCCACCCGAAGCCGGGAACGGCAAATAGCCAAGCTCATCGAGAATCACAGCATCAAACAGCACCAGTTGTTTGGCCAGATTTCCTGTCTTGCCCTGCTGCTTCTCCCGCTCCAGTTGGTTGACGAGATCCACCGCGTTGAAGAAGCGCCCCCGTTTCCCCTGATGGATAGCGGCAACCCCCAAGGCAGTCGCCAGATGGGTCTTTCCCGTCCCGGTCCCGCCGACCAGAATCAGGTTGTGGGCGCGCTCCATGAAGGCTGCGGTTGCCAGTTGCTCAATCTGAGATTGTGGCAGCGGCGTTTCAGTCCAGTCGATGCCTGTCAGGTCACGATGAATCGGGAAGCGTGCTGCCTTCATCTGGTAGCGTAGGCTGCGTACCTGCCGATCCGCCTGTTCGGCATCAATCAAGCGATCCAGCCAGGCTTCCGGCTGCATGGGGCGACGGGTGCCTTCCGCCAACAACTCCGCCCACGCGGTGGCCATGCCGTAAAGGTGCAGCGATTTCAGTTGAGCCAGTCGATCAATGGACATACTGGCCTCCGCGCAGACGGTCATAGCGGCTGCAATCGGCCAGCGGCTCAACCTGCAAACGCAGTTGATCAGGCAGACTGATCGCGTTGGGCCGCGCTGGTGCCGTTATTCGGCGTAACTCATTCATGACGACCGCCGCTGTAATCACGCCGCCGTCCAGCGTCAATTCGCACGCTACTTGCAGGACTTCCAGCCCGACTTCGCGGGCAGCCAGCAGCAGTTCAACAAAGGCCCGATCACCTTTTGGCTGCTTCAGCACTCGGTCTCGCACCAACTGAATCGGCAACGGCAAATCCCACTCGACAAACGGGGCGCCGTTACGCAGCGATCCCGGCTTTTTCTCCAGGACCGGCAGGTAATGCCAAGGATCGCAGATCAGTTGATCACGCCCAAATCGCCGGTCATGGTCGGCAATCACCTTATTCTCGGCAACGATCCGCACCTGCTTGGCGTATAAACGCACCGACACCACCTTGCCGGCAAAGTCGGCAGGTACGCTGTAGCGATTGCGCTCGACGCGGACCAGGCAGGTGCTGGAAACGCCCATCATCTGTTCGACGTAGCCGTCAAAGGGGCTGGTTATGGGCCGCAGGCTCGGGCCTTCCTGAAGAAAGCAGTCAGCAATGGTGCGCGTCACTTCAACCGGATGCTTTCGCTCTGCCAATTCCCGGCAGCGGCTGGCCAGCCAGTCATTCAGCGCTGCAAAGCTCTCGAAGCGGGCCTTGGGTGTGAACAACCATTCCCGTACGTTGCCGACCTGATTCTCAATTTGCCCTTTCTCCCAGCCGGAGGCCGGCGTACAAGCGACTGGCTCGAACAGGTAATGATTGGCCAGCGCCATGAAGCGACGATTGAAGTGACGATCTTTGCCAACCAGAATGGCGTCCACGAAGAATGGCGTCCACGACCGTCTTCAGATTGTCGTAGATCAGGCGATTGGGCACGCCACCGAAGAAGGCAAAGGCCCGGTTGTGAGCATCGAGCACCATCTCCTGTGTTTCGCAGGGGTAGGCAGCGACAAACATCTGCCGGCTGAAGGCTAACCGGAAGTGGGCAACCTTGATAGTCAGTGCAACACCAGCAATCTCCACGTGTTCCTGGCTCCAGTCAAACTGGCAGGCATCGCCGGGCGCAAACACGAGCGGAACGAATGCTTCCTTGATCGTCGGCCTCGCTTGTGCCGACTTCCACTGCCTCACGAAGCGTTGCACGCTGTCGTAGGCACCCCGGTAGCCCTCGGCCTGCAAGCCTTCAAAGAGTCGCTGAGCGGTGCGTCGTTGCGCCTTCGGGAGATGGCGTTCGGTGACCAGCCAACTTTCCAGTACGGACTGGAAATCGCCCAGTTTCGGTGCCGGTTGGTGCGAACGAAGATAGACCGCTTCGCTTTCGGTTTGCAGGTGCTTGCGCACCGTCGGACGGGATAGTTTCAGGTCACGCGCGATCGAGCTGATGCTCTCACCACTGACCAAATGACGACGCCGGATTTCGGCTATGACTTCCATGGATAACACCCCAGATTCCCCGGCTAAAACGCCGGTAGGTTACACAACCCAGGGTGGCAACTATTGGACGCTGATCACCCCGGAAATCTGGAAAGTTTTGCACGCTGTTTTACACAAGTGGGCCTGCGCCCAATGCGAAACCCTGATGCAGGCACCGGTGCCCGCCCATGTGATCGACAAGGGCATCCCGACCAACGGCCTGCTCGCCCATGTGCTGATCGCCCATGTGCTGATCGCCAAATACCTGGATCACCTACCGCTGTATCGCCAGGAAGGGATCTTCGGCCGCGCCGGCTTGCCAATCCCGCAATCCACCCTGGCCGAATGGGTGGGCCGGATGGGCGTGACCCTGCAACCGCTGGTCGATGCGCTCAAAGTTGAGATGCTCACCTACCCGGTCCTGCATGCCGACGAAACGCCGGTGGCAATGCTTGATCCGGTAGCCGGCAAGACCCATCGGGCTTACTTATGGTCCTACAGCATCGGCGCCTTCGAGCCGGTCAAGGCGGTGATCTATGACTTCGCCGACAGCCGGGCCGGCAAACATGCCAGGGAATTCCTCGGCGACTGGCGTGGTACGCTCGTCTGCGACGATTACTCTGGCTACAAGGCGCTGATTGCCGACGGCATCACCGAAGCCGGCTGCATGGCGCATGCGCGCCGGAAATTCTTCGGTCTGCATGCCAACAACCAGAGCCAGATTGCCCAGCAGGCGCTGGTCTATATCCAGAAGCTCTACCAGGTTGAGCGGGAAGTCGCCGAACTGGCACCTGACGAACGGCAACGAATACGCCAGGAACGGGCCAAGCCGATTCTCGATGAACTCCATGACTGGCTGACCCGGCACCGATTGCAGGTGCCGAATGGGTCATCGACAGCCAAAGCGATTGATTGTAAGCCCCCGGCGAAGTCATCTGTGAATTGAAGGCTTAGACCGTGAAGACAGTGTCCACTAAGAACGATGGTGGACACTATGGAAATTGAGAAGCCAAGCCGCCGCAGGCGGAACCATACCGAAGAGTTCAAGCAGGCAATGATCGCGGCCTGTTGTGAGACCGGGGCATCAGTCGCCGGCATCGCACTCGCCAACGAGGTGAATGCAAATCAGGTCCGTCGCTGGATGCGGGAAAGAGGCATTGAGCCACCGAGCCGCAGCCTGCCGGCACGGTCGATTTCATCGAAGTGCGTTGCCGAACCGGCATTTGTGGCGGTACCGATTCCCCCCATCGTCTCGAGCGTCCCCGACATCCGAATCGAAGTCCGGCGAGGCAACACGGCGGTGAAGATTGAATGGCCCGGACAGGCAGCGAGTGATTGTGCCGCCCGGTTGCGAGATTGGCTCCGGTGATTCGGGTCGATGCCTTGTGGCTATCGACCACACCGCTCGACATGCGGGCAGGGACCGAGACGATCCTGGCCAGGGTCGTCTCGATGTTTGGCGAAGCCCGGCCGCACCACGCCTATCTGTTTGCCAATCGCCGAGCTAACCGGCTCAAGGTGCTGGTCCATGATGGCTACGGCATCTGGCTAGCGAACCGTCGGCTCAATCAGGGGCGATTCTGCTGGCGACATGGCAATACGAGTGTTGAACTGTCCCGGTCGCAGTTTGATGCACTCGTCCTCGGTCTGCCCTGGGAGCGCCTGGCAGACGGCGGTGTAATCCGGATCGTTTGACGGTCCACCAGTAGGGAAGTCCACGATAGCCAAAGGCTGTGGTGGCCGGCATCATGCCGGTCATGTCCTTGCCCGCCAACCTTGATCAACTCAGTGCTGACGAACTTCGCCAATTGGTGATTCGTCAGGCAGGCTTGCTGGCCGAGAGTGATCGTGAACTGAACTGGCGGCAGGGCAAGATCGACAAATTGACGCATGAATTGGCCGTGCACAAGCGCTGGCGCTTCGGGGTCAAGACCGAGCACTGGCCGGTTGAGCAGCGGCAACTGTTCGAGGAAACCATTGATGCCGATTTGGCCGCGATGGAAGAAGAACTGGCGCAACTCTCCACAACACCACCGAAGGCAAAAGGCCAAGCCAAGCGCCAGCCGTTGCCGGCAAGCCTGCCGCGTACCGACATTCAGCATGAGCCGGAATCGATGGTCTGCCCTTGTGGCTGCACGATGAAACGGATCGGCGAAGATGTCTCGGAGAGGCTCGATTACACGCCCGGCGTCTTCAGCGTTGAGCGCCACATTCGCGGCAAGTGGGTCTGTGGGCAGTGCGAAACGCTGATCCAGGCGCCGGTCCCGGCACACGTCATCGACAAGGGCATTCCGACCAGCGGACTGCTCGCGCAGGAACTGATTGCCAAGTACCTCGATCATCTGCCGCTCTATCGGCAGGAAGCGATGTTCGGTCGAGCCGGACTGGCGATCCCGCAATCGACCCTGGCGCAATGGGTGGGGAAATGCGGGGTGGCCCTCCAGCCCCTGGTCGATGCCCTGAAGGGCGAGATGCTCGGGCATCGGGTGCTTCACGCCGATGAAACACCGGTCGCCATGCTCGATCCGGGGGCCGGCAAGACACATCGGGCCTATCTCTGGTCCTACAGCATCGGTGCCTTCGAGCCGACCAAAGCGGTGATCTATGACTTTGCTGAAAGTCGCGCCGGCCGGCACGCTCAGGAATTCCTGCGTGACTGGCGCGGCACACTGATTTGCGATGATTACTCCGGTTACAAGGCGCTGCTGGCCAATGGCCTCACCGAAGCGGGCTGCATGGCGCATGCCCGGCGCAAGTTCTTCGATCTGCACAGCCAGAAGCAGAGCCTGATCGCCGGCGAGGCACTGGATTATTTCGGCAAACTCTATGGGCTCGAGCGGGAAGTCGTTGAACTCAATGCCGATGACCGACGACGAATCCGAGAGGCGAAAGCTCGGCCGATTGCTGACGAACTGAATGCCTGGCTGAGCCGGCAACGACAGTTGGTGCCCAATGGTTCAGGGACCGCCAGAGCCATCGACTACAGTCTGAAACGCTGGGTGGCGCTGACGCATTACCTGTCCGATGGTCAGGTGCCGATCGACAATAACTGGATCGAGAATCAGATTCGACCTATCGCGCTTGGTCGCAAGAACTGGCTATTTGCCGGAAGCTTGCGCGCCGGCAAACGCGCCGCCGCAATCATGAGTCTGGTCCAGTCGGCCAAACTCAATGGCCATGACCCGTTGGTCTATCTGAAAGATGTCCTGACTCGCCTGCCAACCCAACCGGCAAGCCGTGTCGGCGAACTACTGCCGCATCGCTGGCAGCCTCAAACTATCGCCTGACTCAGAAAACAACCTGGGTTCGCCGGGGGCTTATGATTGATTACAGTCTCAAACGCTGGAAGGCGCTCGCCCATTACCTCGACGATGCTCAAGTACCCATCGACAACAACTGGATCGAGAACCGCATCCGGCCGATTGCCACGGGCCGGAAGAACTGGCTATTTGCCGGCAGCCTGCGCGCAGGCAAACGGGCGGCCGCCATCATGAGTCTGATCCAGTCAGCCAAGTTGAACGGCCACGATCCGTTCCTCTACCTGAAGGACATCCTGGCTCGCCTGCCGACTCAGCCAAACAGCCGGATCGACGAATTGCTGCCGCACCGTTGGCTCCCCGAATCCGCTGCCTGAGTCAGAAATCAACCTGGGTTTGCCGGACGCTTACTGAATTTCGCTCAGACTGACAAATTAGAAATTCCTGACACCCTCCCCAATAGCAAAACCCCCCGTTACCTTTTGGCACCGGGGGGTTTTTATGGGTTGTCTGGCGTTGACCTACTTTCGCGAGCGGAAGCTCACTATCATTGGCGCTCATCTGTTTCACGGTCCTGTTCGGGAAGGGAAGGGGTGGTACCAGAAGGCTATTGACGCCAGACGTAACTTGTATGCTTCTCGTCGTTGGACGCGAAGCGCAAAATGGGTAGAAGGTTGATTGTTGTGACTGCGAATATGAATTACTGCAGTGTATTACAAGGTTATAGGATCAAGCCGTACGGGCAATTAGTATCAGTTAGCTTAACGCATTACTGCGCTTCCACACCTGACCTATCAACGTCGTGGTCTTCGACGACCCTTCAAGGAGCTCAAGGCTCCGGGAAATCTTATCTTAAGGCGAGTTTCACGCTTAGATGCTTTCAGCGTTTATCTCTTCCGAACATAGCTACCCGGCGATACGACTGGCGTCATAACCGGTACACCAGAGGTTCGTCCACTCCGGTCCTCTCGTACTAGGAGCAGCCCCCTTCAAATTTCCAGCGCCCACGGCAGATAGGGACCAAACTGTCTCACGACGTTTTAAACCCAGCTCACGTACCTCTTTAAATGGCGAACAGCCATACCCTTGGGACCGGCTACAGCCCCAGGATGAGATGAGCCGACATCG
>OU015322.1:1465000-3317500 GCA_907163225.1 uncultured Rhodocyclaceae bacterium
AGAGAGCGGCTAGAGGTAACTCATATTTGTGCTGTATCGTCCGAGGACTTTACAGATGCAATCACAACGTGTTGCCAACGCCTCATCAGCGCCGCAACACAACCTTCTTCCATTTTGTTAAAGAACGTAGCAATTGATTGCTCAAAAGCCAAAGATAAACAACCCTGCTTATCTTTGGGTTTTGGTGGAGGATAACGGGATCGAACCGTTGACCCCCTGCTTGCAAAGCAGGTGCTCTCCCAGCTGAGCTAATCCCCCGTTAAGCTTCGCATTACGTCGTTGCTCAACATCTTGCATACAGTTGTATGCGGCAATGTTTCGCGCCTCGCACTGCTCGCTTGCTTGATTTGACGTTGGTGGGTCTGGTTGGAATCGAACCAACGACCCCCGCCTTATCAAGACGGTGCTCTAACCGACTGAGCTACAGACCCTCGTCTGTTTGCTACTCATGAACAACCGATAGGTTGTGGGTGCCAGAGATGCTTCTCTAGAAAGGAGGTGATCCAGCCGCAGGTTCCCCTACGGCTACCTTGTTACGACTTCACCCCAGTCACGAACCCCGCCGTGGTAAGCGCCCTCCTTGCGGTTAGGCTACCTACTTCTGGCGGAACCCGCTCCCATGGTGTGACGGGCGGTGTGTACAAGACCCGGGAACGTATTCACCGTGACATGCTGATCCACGATTACTAGCGATTCCGACTTCACGCAGGCGAGTTGCAGCCTACGATCCGGACTACGATCGGCTTTCTGGGATTAGCTCCCCCTCGCGGGTTGGCAACCCTTTGTACCGACCATTGTATGACGTGTGAAGCCCTACCCATAAGGGCCATGAGGACTTGACGTCATCCCCACCTTCCTCCGGTTTGTCACCGGCAGTCTCGTTAAAGTGCCCAACTGAATGATGGCAATTAACGACAAGGGTTGCGCTCGTTGCGGGACTTAACCCAACATCTCACGACACGAGCTGACGACAGCCATGCAGCACCTGTGTTCCAGCTCCCTTTCGGGCACACCCAAATCTCTAAGGGCTTCTGGACATGTCAAGGGTAGGTAAGGTTTTTCGCGTTGCATCGAATTAATCCACATCATCCACCGCTTGTGCGGGTCCCCGTCAATTCCTTTGAGTTTTAACCTTGCGGCCGTACTCCCCAGGCGGTCAACTTCACGCGTTAGCTCCGGTACTAAATGGTTTTACCCACCCAACACCTAGTTGACATCGTTTAGGGCGTGGACTACCAGGGTATCTAATCCTGTTTGCTACCCACGCTTTCGTGCATGAGCGTCAGTATTGGCCCAGGGGGCTGCCTTCGCCATCGGTGTTCCTCCACATCTCTACGCATTTCACTGCTACACGTGGAATTCCACCCCCCTCTGCCATACTCTAGCTTGCCAGTCATAAACGCAGTTCCCAGGTTGAGCCCGGGGATTTCACGCCTATCTTAACAAACCGCCTGCGCACGCTTTACGCCCAGTAATTCCGATTAACGCTCGCACCCTACGTATTACCGCGGCTGCTGGCACGTAGTTAGCCGGTGCTTCTTATTCCGGTACCGTCATCCACACAGGGTATTAACCCATGCGTTTTCTTCCCGGCTGAAAGAGCTTTACAACCCGAAGGCCTTCTTCACTCACGCGGCATGGCTGGATCAGGCTTGCGCCCATTGTCCAAAATTCCCCACTGCTGCCTCCCGTAGGAGTCTGGACCGTGTCTCAGTTCCAGTGTGGCGGATCATCCTCTCAGACCCGCTACAGATCGTCGCCTTGGTGAGCCTTTACCTCACCAACTAGCTAATCTGATATCGGCCGCTCAATCAGCGCAAGGTCTTGCGATCCCCTGCTTTCCTGCTCACAGAATATGCGGTATTAGCGTAACTTTCGCTACGTTATCCCCCACTGAAAGGTACGTTCCGATATATTACTCACCCGTTCGCCACTCGCCACCAGGATTGCTCCCGTGCTGCCGTTCGACTTGCATGTGTAAGGCATGCCGCCAGCGTTCAATCTGAGCCAGGATCAAACTCTTCAGTTCAATCCAACATTACTACTCACAATTCACTGACGGTAGAATGTTACTTCTACCTCGATGGATCTCTCCATCCGTGTGATTGCCTTTAATACTTTTTGTGACCAAAGTCACTAGCATCAAGGCACCCACACCTATCGGTTGTCCAAATTGTTAAAGAACTTTCTTTCTTCACCGCGCCGTCGCTTTCGCTTCGTCTGCAGCAGAGAGGCAAGATTATGAAGAACTTCTCTCTTGCCGTCAAGCGTTTTTTGCAATTTCTTGCTACCTCGCCCGCCCTCCCGAATCACCGAAAACACCCGGCACCGCAGAAGAGGTGCGCATTCTACAGACTAAATTCACGACGTCAACACCAATCTGAAATATATCGGACTACCCGCTCAGAAAACCCCAAAAATCAGGCGACCTCTTCATATCTCACCTCCAGTATATCGATCTCTCGTATCCCAACAGGGCTTTGAAAACGGACTAAATCCCCTTCCTGACACCTCATCAACAAAAAAGCGGCCTAAGCCGCGATTTTGTTGATGCAACTAACTGTCAGGCTGAGAAGGAAGAACCACAGCCGCAGGTCGACGTTGCATTCGGATTGCGAATAACGAACTGAGAACCCTCAAGCCCTTCGCTGTAATCGATTTCAGCACCTACCAAGTACTGATAACTCATCGGATCAATTAGTAGTGTTACGCCGTTCTTTTCCATTGTTGTATCGTCTTCATTAACCTCTTCATCAAACGTGAAGCCATATTGGAAGCCCGAGCAACCACCCCCTGTAACAAATACACGCAACTTAAGACTGGGATTACCCTCCTCTTCGATCAACTCCTTTACCTTGCCGGCGGCGCTATCAGTAAAAACAAACGGTGAAGCCATTTCGGTAACTGCGTTCATGAGAAACACTCCTGAGAAAGTTCGTGCAAAATTATGTGAGCCCACGTTATCGGGCGTCAATCTTATTAGGCGGACGTCGCCAGCTTTAGTTCCACCGGCTTTGGCAGCGCATGGACTAGGCGCCCCTCAATCACAGCACCCTGATGCATTTCTATTGCCGCATATTCGACATCACCGACGATACGCGATTTCGACTGCATCTCAAGTGATTCGCTAACAGCTACCGGCCCAACGACCGTACCGTTCGTTACCAAATGGGCTACGCTAACCGCCCCTTCAATGCGCGCATGCTCGCTCAGCACCAGCGTTGAAGAAGATGCGCCATCAGCAGCATGAATGCTGCCCTTGACCTCGCCATCAACACGCAATCCACCCGTGAAGTGAATACTGCCCTCCACTCGCGTGCCGGCACCGATCAGACTATCAATTCGCCCTTGGGGCTTATTTTCACTTTTCTTTCCGAACATTTGGGCCACTCCTACAGTTGAGCCAATCGCTTCGACTTCAGTGTATCACCCTGCAGAACCCTAGCCTCCACCCCTTGCAGCACCGCACCCTCCGGTAATTCAAACTGCCCTTCTCTACGAAGAAAATGCTTAACTTCAAGCAGATACTCTGTGGAACTATCTCGCCTTTCCGGCAATAACAATTGCCGCTCCTTACCTGAATGAAGATATGCAATCGCCAATTGCAGCCGCCCACGAAAATCAGGATTCTGCCGATCCGGCTGGAATGCAATCAATAAGCGGTAGCGATAGCGATTACTTGCCTCCCGAACAACCCTAAAATTCTCCACTCGAATCACAGCCCCCTCACCCGCCACCGGAATCAAGCGTTCGAACAGGAGAATATCTTCCTTGAGGGCAGCATTTTGCCCCTCCAATCCCTGTATTCGCCCAAGCAGCTGTTGCTGGGTTGCTCGCTCTATACTCACCGCATTTTGGCCAGTTCCTGCAGTTGACCGCAGAAGAGTCAACTCTTCCCGCTGCTCCATTAATTGCTGACGCAGTTCTTCAACTTCCACACTCAAAGCCCCAGCCTCGTTTCCTTGCGCCACAAGCCACCCGAGCAAGCCAAGCGTGAGCGCCAGCAACAGAGCAGGCAATACGAGCCACCGCCAGGGCAAATGGCTGCGCACGACCACCTTCGGCGCCGAAATTCCAAACCGGCGACGAAAACGCCTTAATTTCAGGGCAACAGCGGGAGTTGGCATAACCCAGTTACTTCGTCCAGGCCAAACATCAAATTCATGTTCTGTACCGCCTGGCCAGCAGCACCCTTCACCAAATTATCGATGACCGATAGCACAACCAGCGTATCACCTCCCTGTGGACGATGCACCGCAATCCGACAAGTATTTGCCGAGCGAACCGAGCGGGTCTCCGGATGAGATTTGGCCGGCATTACGTCAACGAAGGGCTCACCAGCGTAGGCATCCTCATACAAGGACTGAAAATCAGCTTCTGAACGTATTTTTGCGTACAGCGTTGCATGAATGCCGCGAATCATCGGCGTCAGGTGCGGCACGAATGTCAGCCCGACCGGCGCCCCCGCCATCCCGGCCAAACCTTGGCGAATTTCAGGCAGGTGACGATGCCCCGCCACACCGTAGGCCTTAAAATTGTCAGAGGCTTCGGCAAACAAAATATGGGTCTCAGCCTTACGCCCAGCCCCAGACACCCCTGACTTTGAGTCAGCAATCAGTGACGAAACATCAACCAGGCCGGCTTTTATAAGGGGCATGAAGCCCAACTGCACCGCGGTTGGATAACACCCCGGGTTAGCAATTAGCCGCGCAGAGGGAATCAATTCACGATTTAACTCAGGCAGACCATAAACAGCCCGCTCAACCCAATCAGGACAGGCATGGGCCATTCCATACCACTTCTCCCATTCGGCAATATCCTTGATCCGGAAGTCTGCGGCCAAGTCAATCACCCGAACACCCGAATCTAGCAAGGCCGGAGCCTGTTGCATGGCAATTCCATTTGGTGTCGCGAAGAAAACAACGTCACAGGCAGCAAGATTAGCCTTGGCCGGATCTTCAAACCTCAAATCAACCCGTCCGCGCAAGCTCGGATACATATCCGCCACCGGCATTCCGGCATCACCGCGCGAAGTAATCGAAACAACCTCCGCTTGCGGATGCTGCGCCAGCAAACGCAAGAGCTCGACGCCGGTGTACCCGGTTCCACCAACAATTCCGACTTTTATCATGGCATCTCTCCAAAAGGACGCAGAATGATACTCTGCCCCCTAAAAACAAAAAAGCCGCCCAAAGGCGGCTTTTTGCGCGTAGCGCAGATTAGCGCTTGGAGAACTGCTTCCGGCGACGAGCTTTGTGGAAACCGACTTTTTTACGTTCGACTTCACGAGCATCGCGAGTAACAAAGCCAGCCTTGGAGAGCGCGGGCTTCAGAGCCGCATCGTACTCAATCAGCGCACGAGTGATACCGTGACGTACCGCACCAGCTTGGCCAGACTCACCGCCACCAATAACGTTAACCTTGATATCAAAGCCGCTCAGTTGCTCAACCAACGCCAACGGCTGACGCACGATCATGCGGCCAGTTTCGCGAGAGAAGAACTGATCAACCGGCTTGCCATTCACAACGATGGCACCGGAACCGCGCTTCATGAAAACACGGGCAACGGCGCTCTTGCGACGACCGGTACCGTAGAAATAACTTTCAGCCATGATGACCCCTTAGATTTCCAGAGCCTTGGGCTGCTGGGCAGTGTGAGGATGCTGTTCGCCAGCGTAGCATTTCAGCTTCTTGAGCATGGCATAGCCTAGCGGACCCTTCGGCAACATACCTTTGACGGCAGTTTCCAGGGCACGGCCCGGGAAACGCTGCTGCATCTTCTTGAAATTTGTTTCGTAGATACCGCCCGGATAACCTGAGTGACGGTAGTACATCTTGTCCTCGGCCTTGTTACCGGTGACAGTAAGCTTTTCGACATTGGTAACGACAATGAAATCGCCGGTATCAACGTGCGGGGTATAGATAGCCTTGTGCTTGCCACGGAGGCGGCGAGCAATTTCGGTTGCGAGGCGGCCGAGCACCTTGTCTGTGGCGTCTACCACAAACCACTCGCGCTTCACCTCATGTGGCTTGGCGGAAAACGTTTTCATATAAGTGTGCCGTCCTGAAAAATTTGGGCGCAGATTGGAGAAAGGCGCGGATTCTAGTCGACTACAGAGGAAAGTGTCAATAACTTTCCGAGCAACGAACTACTGAACAAAAAAAACGCGGCTCGCTGAGCCGCGTTAAATCCACACCAAAGGAGGAGGGTGGAGGAGACAAATCTGAGCTGAAAAACCTATCAGAGATAAAGCGTTTGCAGCTCCTACGCTTCGCATTGTGCCCAAACAGAAAGAAAGAAGCAAGAACATTTGTGCGTTGCACAAAAAATATAATTATCGAACAATATGTATTATTTATTGTTTATATCTACATGATTAAATGCAATTATTTTATATATAAAAAAACTAATACACCAATGATTAACCAGTGAGCTTTGCACGAACAGATCATGTATGGCACAAAAATGTTGCGGCACAGCATTTCATCAAACAAGGCCGGATGAATTCACTTCCATTAGAATTCACGCTCTTGCAAGGAGGGACTATGGAATGCACGGTTAGATGGATGGGCAACGACGCCGGGATGTCGTTCGTGGCCGAGACGGGCAGTGGCCACGCTGTTGTGATGGATGGCGCCCCGGAGGCCGGCGGGCGCAATCTGGGCTTGCGCCCGATGGAAATGGTGTTGGCCGGTACCGGCGGATGCACCGCGTTCGATGTCGTGTTGATACTAAAAAAAGGACGGCACGCAGTCAGCGGCTGCGATGTCAGCCTGAAAGCCGAGCGCGCCGAGAGCGACCCGAAGATTTTTACGCATATCCATTTTCATTACCGCGTCAAAGGCAAGCAACTCAAACTAGATGCTGTTGCGCGAGCAATCGAACTTTCGAAGGACAAATACTGCTCAGCCTCGATCATGATTGCCAAAACCGCCGAAATCACGCACGACTTCGAAATCATCGAAGAGGCCTGATACCACGGTAATCAAATTCGATAGGTAGCCTTGGTCATGGCCTTGGCTGCCACTTTCATAACCAATTTAATCGGAGCAGGAAGTTCTGCCGCACCGTATTGAATAGCCGTCTCCGCATGCTGGATTTCATCCAGGCGCATCTGATCGACAATAGCCCGCGAACGCTCATCCTCTTTCGGCAAGCTAAGCAAGTGGCTATCAAGATGAGCCTCAACTTGCCGCTCAGTTTCAGCTAGAAACCCTAGATTCCATTTGTCCCCGAGGGCGCCTGCCGCCAAACCCAAAGACAAGGAGCCAAGATAACAGAGCGGATTCAGCAAACTTTTGCGCCCGCCCAATGCATATATTCGCCGTTCAGTCCAGGCCAGGTGCTCGGTTTCCTCATCGGCCGCGCCCTTCAAAGCCTGACGAATAAAGGGATCCCGCGACGTCAACGCCTGTCCCTGATACAGCGCTTGGGCGCATATTTCACCGCTGTGATTGACGCGCATGAGGCCGATAACGTGAGATTTTTGCTCCGCGCTCAAATCCACCTCTGGTAACGAAGCTCCCGGAACAGCACGGACACTGCGAGCACTCGCGAAAACAGTGCGTAGCGCTCGGTCAAACTCAAGAATTATTTGATCTGGCGACATGGCTTCATTAACGCCTGTTATCCGGGTGAATGCCTTGCACCAAGGCCTTTCGTGCCTCAGCCGCGTCGCGAACCAATATCCCGAACGGACAGAAGTATTCCAAAAACAACACCGCGTGGTGTTGCTTTGACGGGAGATCCTGAATACGTACCCATTCGTTTTTACGCGCCCGGGACCACGTGCCGTCAGAACGGCCAGAAGCGTAGATGCGGCGCTCACGTGACTCGCAGCGCATTCCCTCGAAGGTGGTGTTGCGACCACCTTCTGGCGACAAAACCAGTAACACGTAGCGAACCACCCCGTCGCTGCCGACGCTCAACGTGGCGCCATCAACGAAAAACCGATTGTTTGTTGCCGCACTCACGTAGAACGGAAGCAGGCTTTCCTGTTTCGGCGCATCCGGCAACTGGACCTCGAGCTCCTTCCAGCCTTTGCTTTCGTAGTCCTCCTCGAAGTCCGCCATTGCAGGCGACACAAAAAGGGCGAACGCTACCGACAAAAGCGCACTACGAAGAAACGGCATGACTAGTCCTCGTGCGAAGCGGAAACTTCAGCATCCAAAGCATCGCCGCCAAGCCGCCGGTGCTTGGCGCCTTTGCGGTCGAAATCCACAAACCGAACAAGCTCATTCAGCGCTTGTTCGTAGACCGTCCGCTTGAATTCAATCACGGCATCAAGCGGAATCCAGTAATCGTTCCAGCGCCATGCGTCAAATTCCGGCTTGTTGGTGGCACGCAGGCAGACGTCGGAATCGCGCCCAACCAAACGAAGCAGGAACCAGATCTGTTTCTGGCCTTTGTAGGATCCGCGCCATTCGCGCTTGACCCAGTGTGTCGGCACTTCATAACGCAACCAGCCTTTGGTTCGCCCAAGGATACGCACGTGCTCGGGGAACAACCCGACCTCTTCATGGAGTTCACGAAACATGGCTTCTTCGGGCGTTTCGCCGCGCTTGATGCCACCTTGCGGAAACTGCCAGGAATGCTCACGAATACGCTTGCCCCAGAAAACCTCGTTCTTGGCGTTACAAAGAATGATGCCGACGTTCGGGCGATAGCCTTCACGGTCGAGCATAGATATCCTGCAAAAATTAATAGTTACCCCGATTCTTTCACAAAGGGCGCCCGCTTGCAAAGAAGCGAGACCGTGTAAAATCGAGGTTTCCCAACGAATTCAAGAGCATCCCATGCGCACATCGCAGTTCTTTTTTAGCACTCTCAAGGAAGCGCCGGCCGACGCGGAAGTTATCAGCCAGAAAATGATGCTGCGCGCCGGATATATCAAGCGTGCCGCGGCGGGTATTTATACCTGGATGCCGTTGGGGCTGCGGGTGCTGCGCAAAGTCGAAAGTATCGTTCGCGAAGAAATGAACAATGCTGGCGCGCTGGAACTTTTGATGCCCGCCGTGCAACCCGCCGAGCTCTGGCAGGAGTCAGGCCGCTGGGAGCAATACGGCCCGGAACTGCTGCGTTTCAAGGATCGCCACCAGCGTGAATTTGTCATCGGCCCGACACACGAAGAGGTGATTACGGACGCGGTTCGTCGCGATGTGAAAAGTTATCGCCAACTGCCGATCCACCTGTATCAAATTCAGACCAAGTTCCGCGACGAAATCCGTCCCCGATTTGGCGTCATGCGCGGCCGGGAGTTTCTGATGAAGGACGGATACTCCTTCCATTCGTCGTTTGAAGACCTGAAGCGCGAGTACGGCAACATGTACGAGACTTACAGCCGCATTTTCACGCGACTGGGATTGAAATTCCGCGCTGTCGCGGCAGATACCGGTTCGATTGGCGGCACTGGCTCGCATGAATTTCACGTGCTGGCCGACTCTGGCGAGGACGATATCGCGTACTGCCCGAGCTCCGATTTTGCGGCAAATATCGAGCTGGCTGAAGCACTGGCGCCCGTTACGCCGCGCGCCGCGGCAGCACAGCCGATGGCCAAAGTTGCCACGCCGGGCAAAATGGCGTGCGCGGATGTCGCCGAGTATTTGGGTGTGCCGCTGGAAACGATCGTCAAATCGATTGCTGTTTTCAGCGAGAAGGAAGATGGCAGCACCACTTTCGCGCTGTTGCTGCTGCGCGGCGATCATGAGCTCAACGAAATCAAGGCGAGCAAAATTGCGGCCATCGCGCCCTTCCGCCTCGCTACGGAAAACGAAGTTGAGGAATATCTTGGCTGCAAACCGGGTTACATCGGGCCTTCTGCGGTCAACGGGAAAAACGTGGCAATTTTTGCCGACCGCAGCGTTGCCGCCATGAGTGACTTTATCTGCGGCGCCAACGAAGCAGGTTTCCACCTGACCGGCGTCAACTTCGGCCGCGATCTGGCGGAGCCGGAAGTGGCCGACATTCGCAACGCCGTCGCCGGCGACCCGTCACCGGACGGCAAGGGCACGCTGGAAATTCTGCGTGGCATTGAAGTTGGCCACATTTTCCAGCTCCGCCAGAAGTATGCGCAAGCCCTCAACTGCGCCTATCTCGATGAAAACGGCAAGAGCCAGATCATGGAAATGGGTTGCTATGGCATCGGCGTTTCGCGCATTGTCGGCGCCGCTATCGAGCAGGGCAATGACGACAGGGGCATCATTCTCCCGCCGACCATCGCGCCATTCGAGGTGTGCCTGGTGCCGATGGGTTACCACAAGAGCGACGCCGTCAAGGCTGCCGCCGACCAGCTTTACAACGCGCTGAAGGCGGCCGGCATTGATGTCGTGCTGGATGACCGTAACGAGCGCCCCGGCGTGATGTTCGCGGACATGGAACTGATCGGCATCCCGCATCGCGTCGTGATTGGCGAGCGCGGACTGAAGGAAGGCCAGCTCGAATACAAGGGCCGCCGCGACGAAGAAGCGACGATGATTGCCCAAGCCGATGCGGTCAGCGTCCTCAAAGGAAAGCTGTGCGCCGCCTGATAGCGGCTTTTTGCTTGTTTGGCGCGTCGGCAGCTTTTGCCGGCGCACAAAAGTATGAGCCGCTGTCAGCCAGTGTTCAGGCCGCACTGCACAAGGCTGTTTCAGACTCCCGCCCGTCGGTCAGTTCGTTCAAAACATCAATGGAAGCGGTCAACTGGCTTGCTGCCATGTCGCCCCGGCTGGAAAGACGCATCCCGAACCGGGAATACCGCATCGATCTGCTGCGCAGCGTGCATTACGAAGCGACCCGGGCCGGGCTCGACCCGCAGTTGGTACTCGGCTTGATGCAGGTCGAATCAGGCTTCCGCAAATATGCCGTGTCCTCGGCCGGCGCGCGCGGCTACATGCAGGTCATGCCGTTCTGGGTCAAGGTAATCGGACGCCCGGAAGATTCGTTGTTCGACCTGCGAACCAGCCTGCGCTACGGCTGCACCATCCTGCGTCACTATCTGGACATCGAAAAGGGTGACCTTTTCCGCGCGCTCGGCCGCTACAACGGCAGCCTGGGCAAACCGGAATACCCGAATATGGTTCGCGCCGCCTGGCAGAACCAGTGGGCTTACAACAACCCCGCACGCCTGGCCCAGGCGGGACAATAATTCGATTATTCACCGATTTTTCCGGTTGACCGTAGCGTCCTGCGGTCAACCGGAAAAATCGGCAGAAAATCGAATCAGCGCATTCCGGGCAACATGCCCTTCATGCCGCGCATCAGCTTGCCGATGCCGCCCTTGCTCATCATCTTCATCATCTTCTGCGTCTGCTCGAACTGGCTCAACAGTCGATTGACCTCCTGCACCTGGACTCCGGCCCCGATGGCAATGCGGCGCTTGCGGCTGGCCTTGATCAACTCCGGCTTCGAGCGCTCCAGCGGCGTCATCGAATTAATGATGCCTTCGATGCGACCAACCATCTTGTTTTCAGCGCCAGCCGGCAACTGGCCGGCCATCTGGGCAACCTGGGCCGGCATTTTGTCCATCATCGCCGTCAGGCCACCCATGTTACGCATCTGGGCGATCTGCTCCTTGAAGTCATTGAGATCAAAACCCTTGCCGGATTTCAGTTTCTTGGCGAAAGCAACCGCCTTTTCCTCGTCCAGCCCTTTTTTGGCATCTTCGATCAGCGACAGAACGTCACCCATGCCCAGGATGCGCGACGCCATCCGTTCAGGGTGAAACGCATCCAGACCAGTCAGTTTTTCACCGACACCCGAAAACTTGATCGGCTTGCCGGTAATCTGGCGCACCGACAATGCGGCACCACCGCGCGAATCACCATCCAGCTTGGTCAGCACAACACCGGTCAGCGGCAAGGCCTCGTTAAACGACTTGGCCGTGTTGACCGCATCCTGACCCAACATCGCATCGACAACAAACAGCGTTTCGATCGGATTGATCGCCGCATGCAGCCGCTTGATTTCGGCCATCATTTCTTCGTCGATGGCCAGACGACCGGCCGTATCGACAAGCAGCACGTCGTGATAATGCCGCTTCGCCCAGTCGATCGCTGCCAACGCAATCGCCTCGGGCTTCTCGCCGGTCGTCGACGGGAAGAAATCGACCCCGGCCTGCCCAGCCACGAACTTCAACTGCTCAATAGCCGCCGGTCGATACACGTCGCAGGAAACCACCAACACCTTCTTCTTGTGGTTTTCCTTGAGGAATTTGCCCAGCTTGCCCACCGTCGTCGTCTTGCCGGCGCCCTGCAAACCGGCCATCAGCACAATCGCCGGCGGCTGGGTGTTGAAGTTGATGCCCTCATGGGCGCCACCCATAATCCTGGTCAGTTCGGCGTGCACGACGCCGATCAGCGCCTGACCGGGGCTCAACGAGCCGATCACTGTCTCGCCAACCGCCTTTTCCTTCACCGCAGCAATGAAATCCTTGACGACTGGCAAGGCCACATCAGCCTCCAGCAGGGCCATACGCACTTCGCGCAGCGCATCGGCAATATTGGTTTCCGTCAGGCGAGCTTCGCCCTTCAGCGTCTTCATGACGCGAGCAAGGCGATTGGTCAGGTTATCGAGCATGTCGTTTGGGCTTCTAGTAGAATCTAAGGATGGTTGATATTGTAATTCAGCTTCTGCCGCACATTCTCGCAGCCCTGCTATATGGCGCCCTGGGTTTCCATTTCTGGAACACCCGCTGGCGCGAAAGCGAAAGCCAGTGCGTCGCCTGCCCCATGCAAACCTGGGAGCGCATCGCCATTGCCACTGCCCTCTGCGTCCACGGTGCGGGGCTCTACGACGCCCTGTTTGCCGAAGTTGGCATGCGCTTCTCTTTCAGCTTCGCCTTATCGCTGATGATGTGGCTTGCCGTGCTGATTTACTGGCTCGAAAGCTTCATGGCACGCATGGAGGGCATGCAGCCCATGGTTCTCCCACTGGCCGCCGTGTGTACCGTGCTACCGGCCTTCTTCCCGAACGTCCACCTTGTGGCCCATGCCAGCGCCACCGGCTTCAAGCTCCACTTCCTCGCTGCCATGCTTGCCTACAGCCTCCTGACGCTGTCCGCACTGCACGCAATCTTTATGGGCTTCACCGAAAACGCGCTACATACCCGCTCGGTAAAGCGTAGCCTGAGCAGCCTGCCGCCACTGCTGGCCATGGAAAAACTGCTCTTCCGAATGCTGCTGGTCGGCTTCATTCTGCTGACGCTGACCGTCGGCAGTGGCGTTTTCTTTTCCGAAGCAGTCTTCGGAAAACCCCTTACCGTCGACCACAAGACGCTCTTTGCATTTGCCTCCTGGGGCATTTTCGCGACACTGCTCATCGGCCGCCACGCCTGGGGGTGGAGAGGCAAACGCGCCCTGCGCTGGACGCTGGCTGGCTTTGCATTACTGATTCTGGCCTATGTCGGCAGTCGCTTCGTTGCCGAAGTCATACTGGGGCGAACCTAAACCGTGGATGAAATTCCGCTATCAGCGCTGCTTATAGTGCTGGTTGTCTTGCTGGCCATGTCGGCCTTTTTTTCGCTCAGCGAAACAGCAATGATGGCCAGCAACCGCTTCCGACTTCGCCACCTTGCCCAGTCAGGACATCACGGCGCGCAGAAAGCAATCGCACTGCTCGACAGAACCGACAAAATGCTTGGCGTCATCCTGCTCGGGAACAACCTTATCAACTCGGCAGCCGCAACACTGGTCGGCGTCATCACCATCGAACTATTTGGCGAAGAGAAGTGGGCACTGGCAGCGGGGACACTGGCAGTGACCTTTGCCATCCTGGTTTTTGCCGAAATCACCCCCAAGATCATCGGGGCAACCCACGCCGATAGCCTTGCCATTCGACTGGGCTATGTGCTGACCCCCTTGCTCCGCCTGTTTTATCCGGTCGTCTGGTTCATCAACCTGTTCGCAAGCGGCCTGCTTCGTCTCGTCCGCCTCTCTCCGGACAATTCGACCGGGCCGGCCAAACTCTCCCCGGAAGAACTGCGCAGCCTGATCCTGGAGTCATCGCACCTGATGCCGCAGAAGCACCATGCAATTCTCTCCAGCCTGCTTGAGCTCAACCACATCACCGTAGAAGACGTCATGACCCCCCGCGGCAATATCGAGATTCTCGACCTCGACCAGCCCTGGGAGGATGTACACAATCAGCTCGCCACCAGCCACCACAGTCGGCTTCCCGTTTGTCGCGAATCGCTGGACCAATTGATTGGCGCACTCCCCGTCCGCCGACTCCTTACCAATCTGGGTGACCCGGATTTCGACGAAGTGGCGCTCCTGCAACAACTGCAAGCGCCGTATTACATTCCTGCTGGCACGCCGGTCTTCTCACAACTCGCTTTTTTCCAGGAAAATCGCCAACGGATCGGCTTTGTCGTAGACGAATACGGCGAAATACTCGGTTTGCTTACGCTCGAAGACATTATTGAAGAGTTTGTTGGCGACTTCACCACATCGCTACCCGGGCTGGGCCACGAACTAGGTTGGTCCCCGGCAGGAGATGCCATCGTCGAAGGCTCGCGGGCACTTCGCAGCCTCAACCGTATGCTATCCCTGGATTTTCCAATTGACGGCCCAAAAACGCTAAACGGCCTGATTCTTGAGCATTTTCAGGACATCCCGGAGTCTGGCACCAGTATCAAGCTGGCAGGCGTTGCCGTTGAAGTTCTGCAGACCCAGGATCGAAGCGTGGTCACCGTGCGCATTTTTCGCCCCGAAGCCCACTAGCAGCGCACTCAACCTTTACAAACAACCGCCTGCGTAGCATTATCAACTGATCTAATCGGCATTCGACATCGATAAATGGCAGCAACACCTCAAAATCCTCCACTCGGCGGCTTGGCGCGAGCGCTAGTACAAGCCGGGAAACTCCAGGAGGCCGAGGCGGAGCAACTGTTAGCACAGGCCCACAGCAACAAAACCTCACTCATTGAGCAGATCATCGCCAGCCAGAAGGGCGGGGCTCTTGATATCGCTCGTTTTGTTGCGGATACATTTGGCTATCCGCTACTCGACTTGTCGGTATTCGATGAAGCGCATATTCCTGTTGATGCCATCGACCGCAAACTTATTGCAACCCACAAGGTTATCCCGCTCAACAAGCGCGGCAACCGCCTTTCCGTTGCAATTGCCGACCCTACCAATCTTCGCGCGCTCGACGAAATCCGCTTTCAGACCGGGTTGGCTGTAGACCCCATCGTCGTTGAACAATCGAAGCTTGCCCCGCTTGTCAGCAAGTATGCAGAGTCCACCTCTGAAGCCCTGAAAAACTTCACCAGCGACGACATCAACCTCGACTTCCTGGATGATGAAGCCGTTTCCAAAGCCGATGAAGCTGCCGGCCAGGACATTGATGACGCGCCGGTCGTCAAATTCATTCAAAAAATGCTGCTTGATGCCATCAATGATGGCGCCTCGGACATCCACTTCGAACCCTACGAAAAGTTCTACCGCATCCGCTTCCGGGTCGACGGCATCCTGCGCGAAATTGCGACGCCTCCGTTGGCTATCAAGGAAAAGATCGCTTCGCGCATCAAAGTCATTTCGCGGCTAAATATTGCCGAGAAGCGCGTACCGCAGGATGGCCGGATGCGCCTGGTTTTATCGAAAACTCGCTCGATTGACTTTCGGGTAAGTACCTTGCCGACATTGGCGGGCGAAAAAATCGTCATGCGTATTCTTGACCCCAGTTCCGCGACGCTGGGCATCGAAGCATTGGGCTACGAGCCAGAACAGAAGGCCGTATTGATGGAAGCAATCGGCAGGCCCTACGGGATGATTCTGGTAACCGGCCCAACCGGCTCAGGAAAAACCGTTTCGCTGTACACCTGCCTGAACATCCTGAACAAGGATGGAATCAATATCTCCACGGCCGAAGACCCGGCCGAAATCAATCTGGCCGGCATCAATCAGGTCAACGTTGACGACCGCGCCGGGCTGACTTTCCCGGTCGCCCTCAAAGCCTTCCTGCGTCAGGACCCGGACATCATCATGGTCGGCGAAATTCGCGACCTTGAAACTGCCGAAATTTCGATCAAAGCAGCCCAAACCGGCCATTTGGTACTGTCTACGCTACACACCAACGACGCGCCGCAAACGCTAACCCGACTGATGAACATGGGCGTTCCCATGTTCAACATTGCATCGAGCGTGCTTCTGATCACCGCACAGCGCCTGGCGCGCCGTTTGTGTTCATGCAAGAAACCGATCACCGTACCAAAACAGGCACTCCTTGATGCCGGGTATAAATCCGAAGACCTGGATGACTCTTGGTCTGTGTTTGGGCCGGTCGGCTGCGACCGCTGCAAAGGAACGGGCTACAAAGGACGGGTCGGCATTTACCAAGTCATGCCGATCTCTGAAACGATGCAGCGACTCATCATGAGCGGCGCCTCAGCACTAGACCTGGCCGCATTGGCCAAGACTGAGGGCGTAAAGGATTTGCGCGAATCAGGGTTGTTGAAAGTAAAACAAGGCATGACGTCGCTTGATGAAGTATTGAGCACCACCAACGCCTAATGAAGAAAAGGGAAAAATATGGCTACCGCCGCAAGATCTAAAGCCTCGGCAGTCAAGGAGAGCACCTTCCTGTGGGAGGGCCGCAACAAGGACGGGAAGTCCGTGCGCGGGGAAATGCGAGCCGCCAGCGAATCAGTTGTTCAGACCACCCTGCGTCGCCAGGCTATTACCAACGCGAAGGTCAAAAAGGTTCGCTTCAAGACTGGCGGGAAGGTCACCGAAAAGGACATCGCGCTCTTTACCCGCCAACTGGCAACCATGATGAAGTCCGGCGTCCCATTGCTTCAGTCATTTGACATTGTCGGGCGCGGCCACGCCAACCCGGCTGTCGGAAAATTGCTGCTCGACATCAAATCCGACGTCGAAACCGGCAGTTCGCTCTCGCAAGCCTTTCGCAAGTTCCCACTGCAATTTGATGCCCTTTACTGCAATTTGGTAGCCGCTGGCGAACAGGCGGGTATTTTGGATACGCTGCTGGATCGCTTGGCAACCTATAAGGAAAAGATCCAGGCGATTAAAGGGAAAATCAAGTCCGCCCTGTTTTACCCTGTTTCCATCATCGTAGTGGCCTTCATTATCACGGCAGTAATCATGATCTTTGTGATTCCAGCCTTCAAGGAAGTATTCACGAGTTTTGGCGCTGATCTTCCTGCGCCAACCTTATTTGTGATGGCAATTTCGGATTTTTTTGTTGCCTATTGGTGGGCAATATTTGGAACCATCGGTATCGGCCTCTATGCCTTCTTCGAGAGTTGGAAGCGCTCAGAGAAGGTGCAGATGGCAATGGATCGACTACTCCTCCGCATGCCAATTTTCGGCGACATCGTTCGCAAATCGGTGATTGCTCGCTGGACCAGAACCCTGTCCACGATGTTCGCAGCAGGGGTACCCCTCGTTGAGTCACTGGAGTCGGTCGGTGGCGCTGCAGGCAACTACGTTTACAAGGCCGCTACCCGTCAAATACAGAGCGAGGTATCTACCGGCACCAATCTGACCACGGCAATGCAAAACACCAACCTTTTTCCCAATATGGTTACCCAAATGGTGGCGATTGGTGAAGAGTCTGGCGCTCTTGACTCCATGCTATCCAAGGTTGCCGATTTTTTTGAAGCCGAAGTTGACGACGCAGTGGACGCGATGTCTAGCTTGATGGAGCCTATTATTATGGTAGTCCTTGGCACCCTTATCGGCGGCATGGTCGTTGCCATGTATCTTCCTATCTTCAAGCTCGGGGCTGTCGTTTGATGCTTCCGGAATCGTTGGGTGGTCTCGCTGCCATCGCAGGGCTGCTCGGTTTGTGTGTCGGCAGTTTTCTCAACGTCGTCATCCACCGCTTGCCAAAGATGATGGAACAGGAATGGCAGACGCAATGTTCCGAATTGCGGGGAGAAATACCGTCGACCGCAGAAGAGCCGCTATCCTTGGCAAAGCCGCGCTCCCGATGTCCCAGCTGTGGCCATCAGATCACCGCACTGGAAAATATTCCCCTCGTCAGTTACCTGCTGATTTTGAGAGGAAGATGCTCCGCTTGTGGCACGCATATATCCCTCCGCTACCCCATCATTGAAGTTTTTACAGCCCTGCTGTCAGCCTATGCCGCCTGGCACTTTGGCGCTACGCCACAAGCCGCAGGTGCACTTCTTCTGATCTGGGCATTGATCGCGCTATCGGCCATTGACCTCGACACGCAATTGCTGCCGGATTCGATCACCCTGCCTCTGCTTTGGCTAGGCCTCGGCTTCAATCTTTGGGCAACTTACACCGACCTCTCGTCCGCCGTCATTGGCGCTATGCTTGGTTATCTGGCGCTATGGAGTGTGTTCTGGCTCTTTAAGCTAGCCACCGGCAAGGAAGGAATGGGCTACGGTGACTTCAAGCTTTTAGCTGCCCTAGGTGCCTGGCTGGGCTGGCAAATGTTGCCGGCGATCATCCTTCTATCCTCAGTTGTCGGCGCCATCGTTGGAATCACCCTCATCGTCGCTACCCGTCAGGGCAGGAACGTTCCAATTCCATTTGGCCCCTATCTTGCCGCAGCAGGCGGCATAGCATTGTTCTGGGGCACGCAGATCACCCACAAATACCTGAGCCTGTTCGGTTGAAAATACCCGTGGCCGGTTCAGCGTAGCCACTAAAATTCTCAGTTATAATTCAAGGTTTTGGAGGACTCCCATGCCGATTTACGAATATCGCTGTGATTCCTGCGGCTACCAGAAAGAACATCTGCAAAAGATGAGTGATCCGCAGCTCAGCACCTGCCCGGAATGCGGGAAGGATAGCTATAGCAAGCTACTTTCCGCAGCAGGCTTCCAACTAAAGGGGAGCGGCTGGTACGCCACAGACTTTAAGGGCAGCACCAAAAAGGCCGACACATCACCCCCCTGCCAGACTGGTGAAGGAAGCTGCTCGTCGTGCGTGGCCAATTAATTAAACGCTATTTCATCACGGGCCTTCTTATTTGGGTCCCGCTGGTCATAACCGGCTGGGTGCTGTCCATGATCATCAGCACGCTTGATCAGTCATTGCGCCTGCTCCCTGCCGGCATGCACCCTGAAAACCTGGTCGGATTTTCCATCCCAGGCGCTGGCGCAGTGCTCACACTGGCAATGATTCTCTTTACCGGACTGCTCGCCACCAACTTCATCGGACAAAAGCTGGTCGTGTGGTCGGAAAAAATACTGGCCCGTATTCCGGTCGTCAATTCGGTCTATAACAGCGTCAAGCAAGTTTCTGACACCCTATTCTCTCCGAATGGCAACGCTTTTCGCAAAGCATTGCTCGTCCAGTACCCGCACCAAGGCAGCTGGACCATCGCCTTCCAAACCGGCCAGCCCGGCGGCGACATCATCAATCACCTGGTTGGTGACCATGTCAGCGTTTACGTGCCGACAACCCCTAACCCGACATCTGGCTTCTTCCTGATGATGCCGACGAAGGACACCGTCGAGCTGGACATGAGCGTAGACGAGGCACTCAAATACATTATTTCGATGGGGGTCGTGGCACCTCAGCCCCACCCACGAGTCATTACTAACACCTGAATCCACCGGAAAGTTTCATGCGTACCCATTACTGCGGACAACTAAACGCCTCCCTCGACGGTCAAATCGTCACCCTATGCGGCTGGGCCCATCGTCGGCGCGACCACGGCGGCGTGATCTTCATCGACCTCCGCGACAGAGAAGGCCTGGCCCAAGTCGTTTGCGACCCTGATCGAGCTGCCACGTTCGCCGTTGCTGAATCGGTTCGCAACGAGTTTTGCCTAAAAATCACGGGTAAAGTTCGCCCCCGCCCTGCAGGCACAACCAATGCCAACCTGGCTTCCGGTGAGATCGAAATTCTTTGCCATGAGATCGAGGTACTGAACCCTTCGGTCACTCCGCCGTTCCAACTGGATGAGGACAACCTCTCCGAAAACGTCAGATTGCTCCATCGCGTCGTCGATCTGCGCCGTCCGCAAATGCAGAATAACCTGATGCTGCGATACAAGACGGCCCGCGCGTTCCGCCGGTTCCTTGATGACAGCGGCTTCATCGATATCGAAACGCCGATGTTGACCAAGTCGACGCCAGAAGGCGCCCGCGACTATCTTGTCCCGTCGCGAGTCCATCCCGGCCAGTTCTTCGCGCTGCCGCAGTCGCCGCAACTTTTCAAGCAGTTGCTGATGGTGGCTGGCTACGACCGTTACTACCAGATCGTCAAATGCTTCCGCGACGAAGATCTGCGCGCTGACCGCCAGCCTGAATTCACCCAGGTCGATATTGAAACCTCGTTCATGAGCGAGGCCGAGATCATGGCGCTGACGGAAAAACTGATCCGCACGGTCTTCAAGGAAGCCATAGAAGTCGACCTGCCGGACTTCCCACGCATGACCTACGCCGAAGCCATGCATCGCTTCGGCTCCGACAAGCCGGACCTGCGCGTGACGCTAGAGCTAACCGAAGTCACCGACGCCTTCAAGGATGTGGCGTTCAAGGTCTTCGCCGACGTTGCCAACAGTGAAGGCGGCCGCATTGCCGCCATGCGCATCCCGGGTGGCGCCACGCTGACCCGCGGCGAGATCGACGCCTACACCCAGTTTGTCGGCATCTACGGCGCCCGCGGCCTGGCTTACATCAAGATCAATGACGTTACCCAGATCAACGAAACTGGCCTGCAGTCGCCGATCGTCAAGAATCTCTCAGAAGCTTCGCTGAAAGCCGTCATCGAGCGTACCGGCGCGCAATCCGGCGACCTGATCTTCTTCGGCGCCGATAAGGCCAAGATCGTCAATGACGCTCTCGGTGCGCTGCGCATCAAGATTGGCCACGAAAAAGGCTTCGTTACCGGTGCCAAGTGGGCGCCGCTGTGGGTGATTGACTTCCCCATGTTCGAGTATGACGACGAAAACAAGCGTTGGTCTGCTTGCCACCACCCGTTCACCAGCCCTAAGGACGAGCATCTCGACCTGCTGGCGACCGATCCCGGCAAGTGCCTGGCCAAGGCCTATGACCTGGCTCTGAATGGCTGGGAACTGGGCGGCGGCTCGGTGCGTATCCACCGTTCTGACGTGCAGGAAAAGGTATTCTCGGCGCTCAACATTGGCCCCGAAGAACAGCAGGCCAAGTTCGGCTTCCTGCTCGACGCACTCAAGTACGGCGCACCGCCGCATGGTGGCCTGGCATTCGGCCTGGATCGGATCGTTACCATGATGACCGGTGCCGAGTCGATCCGCGACGTGATCGCCTTCCCGAAGACCCAGCGCGCCCAGTGCTTGCTCACTGACGCCCCATCCGGCGTCGACGAGAAACAATTGCGCGAGCTGCACATCCGCCTGCGCCAGAAGGTCGACACACAAGTCGAAGTCAGCCAGGCCTAAGCCGGCATGCCAAACTGGATGCGCTTCCTGATTGTCGCCTTGCTGGCGATCGGGAGCGCATTTGGGATGCTGGGTGGCTACAGTAGCGCATCTGACCGGATGTCGACCGCAGACTTACCGCGCGAAGCCCAACAGACGCTGACCCTAATCAAGAATGGTGGGCCATTTCCGTACAGTAGAGACGGCATCACCTTCGGCAATTTCGAAAAACGACTCCCTACTCAGCCACGCGGCTATTACCGTGAATATACGGTCAAGACGCCCTGGCGAAATGACCGCGGGCCCCGTCGAATCGTTTCTGGACGGAGCGGCGAGTTCTACTACACTGACGACCACTATCAGACTTTTCGGCGCATCACGGAATAAGGAATATTGATGGGCCTAACCTTGCTGAAAAATGCCGACGCATCCGGTGTGTATTTCCTCCCGGCCCCGCGCCGAGCGGCTATTGAATCGTCGAGCAATCGCCTGCATTTCAAAGTGCTGACGGCAGATATTGCCGAATATTCCAGCGCCGAAGCAGTCCTGTTCCAACTTGGCTCCGCGTTAAATTTCCCCATCTGGTATGGCTCAAATTTTGATGCACTTTTTGACTGCCTTACCGATCCTGACTGGGAACCAGCCAAAGGGCACGTTCTCCTGATTAGCGGCATTTCCCGACTGCGCACCACCGACCCCGACGATTTCGCCACGCTGCTCGAGGTCTTTCAAGCAGCAGCGGAGGCCCATCGCGAGATGCAGTCACCGTTCTGGATTCTGATCGACTCCCCAGCTCGCGGCATTCCGACATTTCCCGAGGCATGACCGCCCACAAACAGCCGCTATCGGTTCTCATCGTCATCCACACATCAGCGCTTGATGTACTGTTGCTAGAGCGTGCAGCGCATCCAGGATTCTGGCAATCGGTCACCGGTAGCCGTGAAGGTGATGAAACGCTGAACGACACCGCCCGCCGCGAAGTACTCGAAGAAACGGGGATCGACACCACCAGCGGCGAGCTTTCCGATTGGCGAATGACCAATACGTACGAAATTTTCAACGAATGGCGTCACCGCTACGCACCCGGGGTCACCCACAACGTCGAACACGTTTTCAGCCTGAAATTGGCGCAGCGCCCCGAGATTATTACAGCCCCCGATGAGCATCGGGACTGGCTCTGGCTTCCGTGGCAAGAGGCGGCACAACGCTGCTTTTCATGGAGCAATCGGGATGCCATCCTGATGCTGCCGAATTTCCCCTCTTGCGCCTGAATCGCCCAAAGCACTTATGAATGGGATGCGCCAGCAAATTGGCAACGCAAACTCAGCCCCCCCCATTTCCGTCTTTTTCTTTGTACAATCCGCGTCGATTCCACTTGGAGCCTGCCATGAGCATAGAAAACCTGTCCCCCGGCACCAAGGCCGCCGTTTTGGCCGAAGCCCTGCCCTACATCAAGCGTTTCCACGGCAAGACCATCGTCGTCAAATACGGCGGCAACGCAATGACCGACGAGCACCTGAAAAGCTGTTTTGCCCGCGATGTCGTGCTGCTTGAACTGGTCGGCTTCAACATCGTCGTTGTACACGGCGGCGGCCCGCAGATCGAAAACCTGTTGGGGCGCGTTGGCAAAAAAGGTGAATTCATTCAGGGCATGCGCGTCACCGATGCCGAGACCATGGAGCTGGTCGAAATGGTACTGGGCGGCCAAGTCAACAAGGACATTGTTAACCTGATCAACCAGCATGGCGGCAAGGCCGTCGGCCTGACCGGCAAGGACGGCAACTTCATCCGCGCCAAGAAGCTGATGCTCGAAGACAAGGATCACCCTGGCGACCTGATCGACGTCGGCCAGGTTGGCCAAATCACGTCAATTGACCCATCTCTGATCGACCACCTCGACAAGGGTTCATTCATTCCGGTTATCGCACCGATCGGCGTCGGCAAGGATGGCGAAACCTACAACATCAATGCTGACGTTGTCGCAGGCAAGATTGCCGAAGTCCTCAAGGCCGAAAAGCTGGTGCTCCTCACCAACACACCGGGCGTCCTCGACAAGAGTGGCAATCTGATTACCGGCATTACACCCAAGCAAATCGACGAAATGGTCGATGACGGCACGCTGTCTGGCGGCATGCTGCCCAAGATCGGCTCGGCGCTCGATGCCGCTCGCAACGGCGTCAAGGGCGTACATATCATCGACGGTCGCGTCGAACACGCGCTGCTTCTTGAAATTCTCACCGACCACGGCGTCGGCACAATGATCAAGTCACACTGATGCCGAGTCGCCATCCGAAAAGCCCGCTATTGCGGGCTTTTTTCTTTGCATCTCGGGAGTCAACATGAAAAACCCGGTATGGCTGTTCGACCTGGACAACACGCTTCACAACGCGACCCCGCACATTTTTCCTCATATCAATCGCTCGATGCGTGAATACATTGAGCAGCACCTGGGTGTCGATGAGCATGAAGCCACTCGCATCCGCCAAGACTACTGGGTACGCTACGGCGCGACGCTGCTCGGACTAATGCGCCACCATGGCACCGACCCGAGACATTTTCTCTGGGAAACCCATCAGTTTCCCGACCTCCAACGGATGGTGGTTTTCGACAAACTCTTGATTCATGTCTTGCGCCGCCTGCCGGGCCGCAAGATCATTTTTTCCAATGCTCCTCGGCATTACACCGATGCCATCCTCGACATCACCGGATTGGGCGCCTGCTTCGATGCCGTTTACTCTGTCGAAAATGTGCGCTTCCAGCCTAAGCCTATGATGGCCGGGTTCCACGCACTGCTTCGCGCAGAACACCTCGATCCGCGCCGCTGCATCATGGTTGAGGACAGTCTGCTGAATCTAGTAACCGCCAAAAAACTCCGCATGAAGACCGTGTGGGTAAGTACTGGCTTACGGCAATCGCCCTTTGTTGACGTTAAAATCCGAGCAGCAACACAACTGTCGAAATGCTACGGTCGACTGGAAATTTCGGCCAAAAATAAAATTTGAGGAGGGAATCCATGGCGACAAAACCGGGCGAACGCCGCCTGCAAATTCTGCAGACGCTGGCCGCAATGCTGGAAACCCCGAAAGGGGAAAAAATCACCACCGCAGCGCTGGCCAGCAAGCTGGACTGCTCCGAAGCCGCCCTCTACCGCCACTTCGCCAGCAAGGCCCAGATGTTCGAAGGCCTGATCGAATTCATCGAACAAAGCCTGTTTGGCGTCATCAACCAGATCACCTCGGAAGAAACCGAGGGCTTCAAGCAAATCGAACAAATCATTGCTCTGCTGCTGCGCTTCGCCCAGAAGAACCGCGGCATGACCCGCGTCCTGATTGGCGACGCACTGGTCAACGAAAACGAACGCCTGCAAATCCGCATCAATGCCCTGATCGACAAAGTTGAGGCTGCCATGAAGCAAGCGCTGCGTATTGCCGCGACGCAGGAAAATCTGAAACCCGATGCCGACTTCGGCGCACTGGCCAATCTGCTCCGCTGCTATGTCGTCGGCCGCTGGGAACAGTACGCCCGTAGCGGTTTTACGCGCGAGCCGCTGACGCAATGGCCGCAACAATGGCCAATGCTCTACTTTGCTTGCCTGTCGCAGTCCGGCGCGCCTGGCGCCTGAAATGCAGAAGGGCGGCCGAGGCCGCCCTTCTGGCTTGCTAACAATCCGCCGCTCTCAGCTCTTCAGATACTCGGCAGCATCCAGCGCGAAATAGGTCAGGATGCCATCGGCGCCAGCCCGCTTGAAGGCCAACAGGCTCTCCAGCACACAAGCCCGTTCGTCCAGCCAGCCATTCTGCGCGGCAGCTTTCAACATCGCGTATTCACCACTGACCTGATAGGCATAGGTCGGCACCTTGAACTCGTCCTTGATGCGGCGAACGATGTCCAGATAGGGCATACCAGGCTTGACCATGACCATGTCTGCGCCCTCTTCAAGATCAAGTGCCACTTCGCGCAGGGCCTCGTTGGTATTCCCCGGATCCATTTGGTAAGTATATTTATTGCCCTTGCCCAAATTTCCGGCCGAGCCCACCGCGTCGCGGAAAGGGCCGTAAAAGGCGGAGGCATACTTGGCTGAATAAGCCAGAATTCGCGTGTAAATCTGTCCAGCCCCCTCCAACTCAGCACGAATGCGAGCGATTCGACCATCCATCATGTCTGACGGCGCGACCACATCCGCACCCGCCTCGGCATGGCATAGGGCCTGCTTGGCCAGCACCTCCAGCGTTTCATCGTTCAGCACATAGCCGGTATCGTCAATCAACCCATCCTGACCATGGCTGGTGTAGGGGTCGAGCGCGACATCGGTAATCACCCCAAGGTCGGGAAACTCCCGCTTTAATGCCTTGACGACGCGCGGCACCAAACCGTCGCGGTTGTAAGCCTCTTCGGCGCCCAGCGTCTTCAGCGAGGCATCGACCACCGGGAACAGAGCCAGGGCTGGAATACCCAGCTTGACAGCGCGTTCCGCCGTCTTCAACAAGACATCGAGCGACTGACGCTCAACACCCGGCATTGAAGCAACTTTTTCAACCCTGGCACTGCCTTCAAGCACGAAAACCGGGTAAATAAAGTCGTTGACCGTAAGAACCGACTCCCGCATCAAACGACGCGAAAAATCATCACGCCGCATCCGCCGCATCCTTGTTCCGGGAAAACCTCCGCTAACAACCGCCATGCTTCAACCTCACCTTAAACGCTGAACAATTTTCAACCACACGGGAACTTCTTGCCTTGACGCACGTCACAACCCCCAGATGGCACGCGCTGTCTCCCGCTTCACCTCCCTGAGCGGGCGCCTTGACCGAGTTAAGGCTTTTTGGCCCCCGGACCCCCCTTATCCGGGGGCCCTTTGTTTTCTTTCTGCTTGATTTCGATCTCCAGCCAGCTCGCCAACACACCCTCGGCCTCTTCAACACCTGTTTTTTTCAGGCTGGAAAAGAGCTGTACGGAATACAGCTCAGCATCGCCCCAGGTGGCGACTTCAGCCTGAACCGAACGCAGCGACTTGGTCTGCTCCTGACGGCTCAATTTGTCGGCCTTGGAAAGGAGAATGTGAATCGGGCGGCCGGTCGGACGAAACCAGTCAATCAGGCGCAAATCAAGGTCAGTCATCGGACGGCGAATATCCATGATGACCACCAGCCCGGCCAGCTGATCCCGCTTATTCAAATAGGGGCCAATCAGGCCTTCCCACTGGGAACGGATAGCCTCAGGCGCCTTGGCGTAACCATAGCCTGGCAGGTCGACGAAATATTTACCATCAGCCAGCGTAAAGTAATTCAGGTGCTGGGTTCGACCTGGCGTTTTACTGACATACGCAAGACGAACGCGCCCTGCCAGCGTGTTAATGGTAGATGATTTTCCGGCATTGGAACGTCCTGCGAAGGCGACTTCGCGAACAGAATCCTGCGGCAAATCACGCAGATTGGCGACGGTTGTCAAAAAAACCGCCTGTTGGAACAGAGGCATAAAAAACTCGGAAGACCCGCCAAGGGGGCGGAGAACTGATATAGAATAACAGGTTTGTAACCTCCGTTCCGGCCAAAGCGCCCAAAAACGCGCACTAGGAGTTCGAAATGATCCGTACAGCGGCAATGGCAATCCTTCTTGCCACCAGTTTCGTCACCCACGCTTCCGAAAAAGCTCATGCCAAGGCAGATCCCGCCAAAGGCAAGCTTATCGCTGAAACCGTCTGTGTCGCCTGTCATGGCGCCGATGGCAACAGCCCGGCATCCGCCAACCCAAACTTGGCCGGCCAGGTTGAAGAATATCTCTACAAGCAATTGAAAAACTTCAAGCCGGTTGGCGACAAGCCTGCCGTGCGCAACAACGCAATCATGGCTGGCATGGCTGCGCCGCTGTCTGACGAAGACATGAAGAACGTCGCTGCGTGGTTTGCGAGCCAAAAACAAAAGCCTGCCGCCGCCAAAGATGAAAAGCAGATTGCGTTAGGCCAGAAAATCTGGCGTCAGGGCGACTTCAAAAAAGGCGTTCCCGCCTGCGCCGGCTGCCACGGCCCGGCCGGTGCCGGTTTGCCAGCCCAGTACCCGCGCCTGGCTGGTCAGTTCCCGGAATACACCGAGGCTCAGCTGAAGGCTTTCCGTGTGGATGAGCGAGCCA
This sequence comes from uncultured Rhodocyclaceae bacterium, assembly GCA_907163225.1. Lineage (GTDB taxonomy): Bacteria > Pseudomonadota > Gammaproteobacteria > Burkholderiales > Rhodocyclaceae > Azonexus. The sequence goes on from OU015322.1 coordinate 1,492,452, forward strand.
ACGACCCGGAAAAAATGATGCGCATGGTTGCCGCCAAGCTTTCCGACGCAGAAATCAAAGCTGTCGCTGAATACGCAGCCGGCCTTCGGTAATTGGCATAGATTTCCAGAAAAAGGCAGCTTCGGCTGCCTTTTTGCTTTTGCCGCTTGGCACGCTCAGCAGAGCCGGCTAGACTGACCCCACGACATTCCAACAAGGTAGGAGACTAGACATGAAGACGCTAAAGCAGCTTCTCGCCGGCAAGGATCGAGTACTCGCAGTTGTAGCTCCAGGCGACACCGTTTTTCACGCGCTGACAGTCATGGCCAATAACGAGGTCGGCGCTCTGCTTGTGCTGGAAGGGGAGCATCTGGTCGGCATTTTTTCCGAGCGCGACTATGCCAGAAAAATCATCCTTCACGGCAAGACATCAAAAGAAACCTTGGTTCGCGAGATCATGAGCGAGCGGGTAGCGTATGTCACGCCAAGCAGCACGGTCGATGAATGTATGGCACTGATGACTGACAAGCATTTTCGTCACCTCCCGGTGCTCGATAATGCCGGAAAGGTACTCGGCATCGTTTCCATCGGTGACATGGTCAAGGAAACGATCAGCGACCAACGATTCCTGATTGCCCAACTGGAGCATTACATCAGCGGTTGAAATGACAGGTAACGACAGCCTTCACTTTCGCATTCTTGAGGATATAGCCCGCGACCTGTCGGGCGATGTCAATTTTCCGACGTGCCTGGATGCTGCAATTCTTGTCCGCAACACGCTGAAGGATCCTTTCGCCAATCTCGAGCACGTCGTGCAGGCTATTGGCGTTGAGCCGTTGATCTCCAGCAAATTGCTGCGGCTGGCCAATTCGGTCGTCCACAACCCGTCAGGCAAACGAATTTCAGACGTTAGCACTGCTATTGGCCGGTTAGGTTTTGACATAGTCCGGACGACGTCACTCGCAGTAGCAATGGATCAGATGTTGAAATCCAGGAACCTGGCTGCCTACGACCGGATTGCCCGAGAAACCTGGGATCACTCGGTCCAAGTTGCTGCTATCGCCCGTGTCCTGGCCCGACATCTGGGCCGGGTTCAGCCTGATGAAGCCATGATGGCCGGACTGGTACACAACATCGGTGTTTATTATCTGCTCTATCGGGCTGCGGAGCACCCGGAATACCGCAACAATGAGCCGGCGATGATCGAACTACTGGCCGGCTGGCACGAGAGCATCGGCGAGAGCCTCCTGCATATCCTTGGCGTACCGCCATCAATCACCGAAGCGGTGCATGATCAAAGCCGTCTGCGCAACATTGAAACGCCTTGCACCGTCAGCGACATTCTGTATTTCTCCATCATGCTGGCAGGTAGCGATCTGGCCTGGCAGGCGAATACTGGGCCGGCTGCGGAGTCCAGCGCCCATGAGGCAAATTTGGCGAGATACGCCGACCTTCTGCTGGAGGCCGAAGATGACATTGCTGACTTACGGGCCACACTTGCCGCCTGAACCTGCTGACGCGCCAGTGGTCTGAACCAGACTTCTGCCCAGCAATTTCTGTAAGGTTTTCCAACGAATCCCGACAAATGGGTATGTACGCACCGAGGACACCCCCATGCTGATTCGCCGCCCCTTGCAAATCCCCTCGTCAGAGATTACGACTCCCCTGGTTTACGCTGAACGGCGCGACTTTATGCGCTTGCTTGCCGCAGGCATTGGCACTGCCAGCCTTGGTATTTCCCCCAGCGCAGAAGCACTCGACGCACCCGGAAATTCGCTGGGAAAACTGATTTCCAGCCCATTTTCAACGCACGACGACAAACCGACCCCGCTCAAGTCGATGACCAGCTATGGCAACTTCTACGAATTCGGCCCAGACAAGGACAGCCCGGGCAAAAATGCGCACCGCCTGCGCACGCGCCCCTGGTCGGTAACGGTGGACGGCGAAGTCAAAGCGGCGAAAACCTTCGCCATCGAAGACATCCTGAGCTGGGCACCACTTGAGGAGCGCATTTACCGCATGCGCTGCGTTGAGGGCTGGAGCGCCGTTGTGCCCTGGGTCGGCTTCCCGTTCAGCGAACTACTGAAGCGGGTCGAAATTACCGGCAACGCGAAATTTGTAGAGTTCTGGAGCCTTGCCGACCCCGAACAAATGCCCTACGTGCGCATTCCCCTTCTAGACTGGCCATATGTCGAAGCACTCCGTCTGGATGAAGCCCGGCACCCCTTGAGTCTTTTGGCGGTCGGCATGTACGGCGAAGTCATGCCGAAGCAAAATGGGGCGCCGCTTCGCCTCGTCGTGCCTTGGAAATACGGCTTCAAGGGCGCAAAATCCATTGTCCGCATTCGTTTCGTCGAGAAGCAACCACAAACGGCCTGGATGAAAGCCGGCCCTGACGAATATGGCTTCTACTCCAACGTCAATCCGGATGTTCCGCACAAACGCTGGAGCCAGGCAACAGAACGCCGTCTCGGCGAATTCCTGAAACGCAAGACCCTGCCCTTCAACGGCTACGCCGAGCAGGTCGCCAGCCTGTACGCTGGCATGGATTTACGGAAAAACTTCTGACATGAGCTTCAACCCCGACAACCGCCAACTTGGCTGGATCAAGATTGCCCTCTTCGCACTCTGCCTGATTCCCGCGATACGCCTGATATGGGCGGCCTACACGGGCGATTTCGGCGCCAACCCGGTGGAGTTTGTCCAGCGCTGGACCGGCACGTGGACATTCAATCTATTGTTGATCACGCTGTGCGTAACACCTTTGCGGGCGATCACCCAAATGCACTGGCTGACGCGACTGCGGCGGATGCTCGGGCTGTTCTGCTTTTTCTACGCGATGCTGCACTTCCTCAGTTTCATCGGCTTCGACCACGATTTCGAGATCAACGCCATCGCCAACGACGTTTTCAAGCGTCCTTTTGTCACGGTCGGCTTTGCTGCCTTCCTGTTGCTGATTCCGCTCGCTGCGACGTCGAGCAATTGGGCGATTCGCAAGCTGGGGGGCCGGAAATGGCAGGACTTGCATCGCAACATCTACCTGATCAGCATTCTCGCCACAGTGCATTATTTCTGGCTGGTCAAGGCAACTGCGCTGTTATGGCCGATCGCTTACAGCGTCGCAGTGGCTGTTCTGCTTGGCTGGCGGATTCGCGAACGCAAGCGCAAGGCGATCCCCGTACCGCAATTTCAGTCAGCCAAACCGCTTAAATTTTTCAAGCAAAAACCGGAATAATTCAGGCCTTGCGCGGCAGATCGAAACGTACGATCGCCCGCCCGTCAGGGGTCTGCTTCGGCGCAGCCTTCCAGGCGTGGCCGTAGATCACTTCAAAGGTCGCCGACAGCTTGCCATCCTTGCGCATGGCTTCGTAAGCAGCCAGCCCGGCGGCCCATGACTTGCGGCCCGTCAGACTATGGCGCCGGGCTTTCATGGCGCACGCTGAGCCTGCGGCGCGCAACTCGGCGAACAGGGCATCGAGGTCTTCGTAGGTCAGCGTGATGACTTCCATGTCCATCACCGGATCGGCAAAACCGCAGCCAACCACCATGTCGCCGAGATCATGCATGTCGGCGAAGCGTTGGGTGTGGGCGTAGCCATCAGAGAAGGCCGCACGAAGTTCCCTCAGGGTATCCGGGCCGAGAGTCGAGAACATCAGCAGGCCGCCCACTTCCAGCACCCGATGCGCCTCGGCCAGCGCCGGAATCGGATCGTCCAGCCAGTGCAGCAGCAGGTTGGACCAGACTATTGCGGTCGACCGGGATTTAAGGGGTAAATTCGAAGCATTTCCAGCCACCCGGAGCGGCTCTGAATTTTTGCCGAGACCCAGCCAGCGTTGCCAGGCAGCGCGGGGCACACGGCCCGCTGAGAGCATTGCCGGGGCAACATCGAGTCCGAGCAGTTCAGCCTCTGGGTAACGCGCGGAGAGACCGGGAAAGCTACCCCCACGACTGCAGCCAAGGTCAAGAATCCGCTTGGGTTCGAGCGTGACGAAATCGAGCCGCTCCTGCATTCGGCGATCGACTTCGCGGGCGAAAAAGTCACCCTCGGCGTAACTTGCCGCAGCCCTGGCGAAGCGTCGCCCAACAGCGCGCTGGTCGACGAAGCCGGTATGCGACGTTGCTGCGCTCAAACGGCCTTGACGCCCAGACGGGCGAACAGCGCGTCGTCACGGTTGACATCCGGGTTATCCGTGGTCAACAGGCGATCGCCGTAGAACATCGAATTGGCACCAGCCAGAAAGCACAGCGTTTGCAGCTCGTCGCCCATCTGCTGACGGCCTGCGGACAGGCGCACCCACGACGTCGGCATCATGATGCGGGCAGCGGCGATGGTGCGCACGAATTCGAAAGGATCGAGGCGGTCATTGTCGGCCATCGGCGTCCCTGGAATCGGCACCAGGTTATTGATCGGCACGGACTCCGGCGCCTTGGGCAGGTTGGCTAGCTGAACGAGCAAACCGGCGCGGTTCTTGCGCGATTCACCCATGCCGATGATGCCACCGGAGCAGACATTGATGCCGGCGTCGCGCACCTGCTCTAGGGTATCGAGACGGTCGTCGTGGGTGTGCGTCTTGATGACCTGACCGTAGAATTCCTTGTCAGTATCAAGATTGTGGTTGTAGTAGTCGAGGCCAGCCTCCTTGAGCTTGCTGGCCTGGCCGTCCTTCAGCATGCCGAGCGTAACGCAGGTTTGCATGCCGAGCGCCTTCACTTCACGAACCATGTCGAGCACGCGGTCGAGATCGTTATCCTTCGGCCCTTTCCAGGCGGCGCCCATGCAGAAGCGGGAAGCCCCTTTGTCCTTGGCGGCCTGCGCGGCGGCAAGCACTTCGTTGAGCGGCATCAGGCGCTCACGCTCGGTGTCGGTATCGTAGCGGGCCGATTGCGAGCAATAGCTGCAGTCTTCCGAGCAACCGCCGGTCTTGACCGAAAGCAGCGTCGAGCGTTGAATGGCGTTCGGATCGAAGTTCTCGCGATGCACCCCCTGGGCGCGCCAGATCAAATCCATCAGCGGCATCTCATAAAGTGCGAGCACTTCATCGACCGACCAGCGACGGGCAGGAGCAGCGTGGGAAAGAGACGAAACAGCGGCGACGGAACTAGCTTGCATGAAAGGCCTTGCGTGAAAAATGCTATAAAAATCAGATACGAAGTGTATCGGTAATTATGAATTATCGCGGACACTCTGGCTGGCTGTCAATTTTACCCCAGCCCGATGGACTCAAACGCCTCGGCCGACAAATCCTGAACGCCGCACTGCCGGCCAGCTGCCTGCTGTGTGGTGCCGAGAGCGATGCGGCCCTGCTTTGCCCGCCCTGCACCAGCGATCTCCCCAAGCTGCCGGCTACCCTCTGTCCACTATGCTCAGCGCAAACGACGCATGGCGAACGCTGCGGCGCCTGCCTTCGTGACCCCCCGCATTTCGACAGGACAGAAGCCCTTTTTCACTATGATTTTCCGGTCGACCGCATCATTCACGCGCTGAAATACGGCCACCAGCTGGCCGTTGCCGACTGGTGCGCCCATAGGCTGGCCGAACGAATCGGCACCGGTGACTACGATTGCATCCTCCCCTTGCCCTTGCATCCGGAACGTCTGCGCGAACGGGGTTTCAACCAGTCCGCCGAGATTGCGAAAACCTTGGGAATTTCCCTGAATTTTCCAGTTGACCGCAGCAATCTACTGCGCACGCGCGCTACGCCACGACAGGCCGAATTGCCGCTCAAGGAGCGGCACCGGAACGTGCGAGGTGCCTTCGAATGCCGTGCTGATTTCACCGGCAAACGCCTGTTGCTGATCGATGATGTGATGACCACCGGCGCCACCGCCAACGAATGCAGTCGCGTACTCAAACTGCACGGCGCCGCCTCGGTCACCGTCGCGCTCATTGCCCGCGCGCTAAAGCACTGAATCCGTGCTCTAATTCGCCCCCTTCACCGTTTGAAAGTCGTCGCGTGTTTGCCGTCGTTCTCTACCAGCCGGAAATTCCGCCCAACACGGGCAACATCATTCGCCTCTGCGCCAACACCGGGGCGGAACTGCATCTGGTCGAACCGCTCGGCTTCGATATCACCGACAAGGGACTGCGCCGGGCCGGGCTGGACTATCACGAATATGCCCGCGTCGTTCGTTACGCAAACTGGGACGCCTGCAAGGCGGCGCTGAGCGGGCGACGACTGTTCGCCATGACGACCAAAGGCGTGGCCAATCCGTTCACCACGGCTTTGCAGGACAACGATGTGTTTGTGTTTGGCCGTGAAACCAGCGGCTTGCCGCCTGAGGTGCTGGCCGAATTCCCGCCGGAACAGCGACTCCGCCTGCCGATGCAGCCCGGGCAACGCAGCCTCAACCTATCCAACGCGGCAGCCGTCACGGTCTTCGAGGTTTGGCGCCAGGCGGGCTTTCCGGGCTCGCAACAAGCCTGACAGACTAAGCCAGTTCTTCCTTCGGGTCGCGTGCCATCAACTGTTCGAGTGCGTGTTCTGCTGACAAACGGCCATCGAGAACAGCGGCGACGGCGGCGCTGATCGGCATCTCGATCCCCAGCTTGCCCGACAAGCGATCGACTTCGCGGGCGGTATAAACGCCTTCGGCGACATGCCCAAGCTCTTCCAGAATCTGCGGCAATGACTTGTTTTGCGCCAGCGCCAGACCAACCCGGCGATTGCGCGACAGATCGCCGGTGCAAGTCAGGATCAGGTCGCCCATACCAGCGAGGCCCATGAAAGTTTGCCGGTCAGCGCCCAGAGCCAGACCAAGCCGGGCAATTTCTGCCAGCCCACGGGTCATCAGTGCCGCCCGTGAGTTCAGGCCAAGGCCCAGCCCGTCGCAAACGCCGGTGGCGATGGCCAACACATTCTTGACCGCACCGCCAACCTCAACACCAACCAGATCATCGTTGGCGTAAATGCGCAAACGCGTCGTGTGCAACTGACGCGCAGCTTCACGGGCAAAGTCCGGATCGTTGGCGGCCAGCGAAACCGCGGTGGGCTGACCCGCCGCCACTTCTTCGGCAAAACTGGGCCCGGACAAGGCACCACATAGCGCCCGCGGGCCGAGCACTTCTGCCACGACCTGATGTGGCAATTTGCCGCTACCCGCTTCGAAACCCTTGCACACCCACAGCACGGGCAGGGTACAGCCCAGCACCTTCAGACGCTCAACGGTAGGGCGCAAGCCGGCTATTGGCGTCGCAATGATCAGCAACTCCGCCGAGGCCACAGCCGACGCGAAATCGGTCGACACGATCACCGACTCCGGCACCCGGTAGCCCGGGAAAAACCGATGATTTTCCCGCGTATTTTTCAGGTCGACCGCAACATCCTCTTCGCGCGACCACAGCGTCAATTCGTGCTTGTCGGCAAAGGCAATCGCCAGCGCAGTGCCCCAGGCGCCAGCGCCAAGCAGCGCAACTTTCATAAGCCCCAAACCTGCGTCGAGCGGATGTAGCCTATGGCCCCATCACGATGACGAACCTTCGCCCAACCGGGCGATGCAGCCTCGACGAATTCCACCGCGACCCATTTTTCGAGCTCAGCGAGCACGGGAGCCTCAGGCTTGTCCGACTGGCGAATTTCAGCTCTGGCGGCGGTCACCACCAATGTTCGACGGTCAACAACGTTACGCGACTCAATCCAGGCCAGCGAGCCTTCGGCATCGCGAACCTTGAACCAGCCCTCGAGCCGGACAACAACCTCAACCGGCGTCTGCGCCTTGATCAAATACAGCTTCTTGCCCTGCTGCGACGGCGCATCATAAAGGATGGCCGCCGGCACATTGACCGAACGGTAATCGATGGCCAGCGCTGCCGAAGCAGCGCCGATCAGCGACAGGGCGACAAGCGCGCGACGCCGCATGGTCATTTTACTGAATGGACGCGTCGGCCGGCGCGCCAGCCTGCTCTGCCTGCTGCAGACGCTGCATGTACATGCCTTCGAAATTGACCGGCTGCAGCACGATCGGCTGGAAACCGGCGCGGCTGACGGCATCAGATACCGCTTCGCGAGCGTACGGGAACAGGATGTTCGGGCAGGCAACAGCAATCAGCGGCTCAAGCTGCTCTTCCGGCACGTTCTGGATGCGGAAAATACCGGCCTGGCCGACTTCAACCAGGAAAACCGTCTTTTCGCCCATCTTGGCAGTGACGGTCACCGTCAGCACGACTTCATAGACGCCTTCGCCAACGGCTCGGCCGCCGGTATTGAGCTGGATCTCGATCTGCGGCTGCTCACGCTCAAGGAAAATTTCCGGGGCGTTCGGGACCTCGATCGACAGATCCTTGACGTAGAGTTTTTCGATACCGAAGACGGGCTGTTCGTTTTGTTCCATGGTTTTTCTTTCTGAAGTTAAATCGGTTTAATCAGCCTTCGAGCAGCGGCTTCAATTCGCCAGCAGCATCGAGTGCATAAAGATCGTCACAGCCACCCACATGGGTCTCGCCGATGAAGATTTGCGGCACTGTACGCCGCTGAGTTTTCCGCATCATTTCATCGCGCTGATCCGGATCAAGATCGACGCGAATCTCTTCGATTTCCGTCACCCCCCGCGCGCCGAGCAGCTGCTTGGCTCGCGTACAGTAAGGACAGACCGCCGTTGTGTACATCAGAACGCGGACGCTCATTTCTTTTTGCCGCCTTTTTTCACGGGATATCCGGCGCCAACCCAGGCATCAACGCCGCCCGCCAGGTTATGCAATTTTTCAAAACCCTGCTTCTTCAGCTCGCCACAGGCCTTGTTCGAACGCATGCCGGAGGCGCAGCAGACGACGATCGGCTTGTCCTTGAACTTCTCAAGCTCCGCGATGCGTTCGGCCAGCTTGCCGGCCGGGATATTTAGCGCTTCGGGCAGATGCCCGGCGGCGAACTCGTCGGCCTCGCGGACGTCAAGAATATGTGCATCTTCGCGGTTGATGAGCATCGTCGCCTCACCCGGATTGACGCTATTGCCAGAAGGACGAACCAGCAGCGGCCAAAGCAAGGACAAGCCGCTGACGGCAACCAGTCCAACCAGCATTATGTTCTGATTAATAAATTCCATCGGCATTACTTAGGCTCCCGTGCCACAAAAAACTTCACGCATCATGCTGACCAGCTGCAAGGTGCGCTGGTCACCGACCCGGTAATAAACGCGGTTGGCGTCCTTGCGGGTGACCAACACGCCTTTTTCACGCAGGATAGCCAGATGCTGGGAGATATTGCTCTGCGACGTACCTACCGCTTCGACGATTTCCTGGACGCAGGCCTCCTGCTCGCCAAGCACACAAAGAATTTTGAGGCGTAGCGGGTGGGCAATGGATTTCAGCGCACGGGCGGCCAGCTCGATGTGCTCTTGCTTGTCGATCAAACTGAAGGAAGGCGTTTCCAAGATAAAACCTCGATATCGGTGAATGCCGCATTATAAAATAGCGTTTTGCGTTTCGCTTGAACGAAATCACCCAAAGATGACAGTTGGACACGCCCGGCTCGGTCTGCGCAGACCCCAGCGCACCGCTCAAAGGCTGATGGCGGCGCTGATTGCCGTCGTTTTTTTCGGTGCGCAGCCAACCAGCGCCAAGCCGCAAACAGCTGAAAAAAAGCCGGCGCCGGCGCTTTCTTCGCCTGATATTGTTGAAAAACAGTCCGATCTTGGCGAACTTCGCACCCGTATCGACGGTCTCCGCAAGGAGCTGACCACCAGCGAAGAGACCAAGGCGGACGCCGGCGATCGCCTGCGTGAAGCGGATCGGCTGATTTCCCGAATGGAACGCGAGTTGCACGAACTGAACGACTCCCGCGGTCAACTCGAAAAAAAGCTCAAAAATCTCGAACATCAGTCGCAAGAGCTCGGCATCACGCTCGGCCAGCAACAAGTCCAGCTGGAAAAGCTGATCTATAAACAATACCTGCGCGGCACGCCAGACTCCCTGCAACTGCTGCTCAACGGCAACGACCCCAACCAGATGGCGCGCGACCTGCACTATGTGTCTGCCATCGCACTGACCCGTGCCGAGATGATGGGCGAGATCAACGCCAACATCGACAAGAAAAAATCGCTGGCCGCCGATGTCAAGGAGCGCAGCACCGAACTAGCCGAAGTCGAAGCTGAACAGAAAAAACGTCATGGCGAACTGCAAAAGCAACGCGAGGAACGCCAGGCGCTTTACGCGCAGATTTCCAGCAAAGTGAATGCGCAGCGCAAGGAAATCGGCAATCTTCAGCAAAACGAAAAGCGCCTGAGCAGCCTGATCGACCGCCTCTCAAAAATTCTTGCCGCACAAGCGGCCCAGGCAGCCAAAGCCGCTCGTGCGGCGGAGGCGGCGCGCCTCGCTGAAGCGACCAGAGCGGCCGAGGCGGCAAAAGCGGCAGCCCGCCAGAAGGAAAGACGTCAGGCTGCCGGCGAAGAAAAACCATCCGTCCGGCCGCCCCCCAGCGTAGAACCCGCGCGCCCGAAAGCACCCGAGACCGAAAACCGCCACGAACCCGTCGCCAGCGACGGTAGCTTCGCCCGCCAGCGCGGCAACCTGCGCCTGCCGACGCGCGGCGCCGTATCCGGCCGCTTTGGCTCACCTCGCGACGGCGGTGGCACCTGGCGCGGCCTGTTCATCAAGGCCGGCGCGGGCAGTGACGTCAAGTCCATCGCCGGCGGCCGAGTCGTATTTTCGGAATGGATGCGCGGCTTCGGCAATCTGCTGATCGTCGACCACGGCGATGGCTACCTGTCGATCTACGGCAACAACGATGCCCTGCTAAAACAGGTCGGCCAATCCGTCAAAGGCGGGGAAACCGTAGCGACTGTCGGCAATAGCGGAGGCAATCCGGAATCCGGTTTATACTTTGAACTCCGCCACCAAGGGCAACCGATCGACCCGATGAAATGGGCCAGCTTGAAATGAGCAAAACTAAAACCATTAGCTTGACCGTCGGCGCATTCGTCGCCGGCGCACTGATCAGCCTGAACTTCCCGGCCATGGCCGACAAGGAAGCCAAAACGGGGCTGCCCATCGATGAGTTGCGAACCTTTGCCGAGGTCTACAGCGCCATCAAACAGGGCTATGTCGAACCGGTTGAAGACAAAAAGATGATCACAAATGCCATTTCCGGCATGTTGTCGAACCTCGACCCCCACTCAGCCTACCTCGACGCGGACTCCTTCAAGGATCTGCAGGTTGGTACGCAAGGCGAATTTGGCGGCCTAGGTATTGAAGTCGGCATGGAAGACGGACTGGTCAAGGTTATTTCGCCGATCGAAGACACCCCGGCCTACCGTGCCGGCGTCAAGTCGGGCGACCTGATCTTCAAACTGGACGAAACCCAGGTCAAAGGTCTGACCCTGGCTGAAGCCGTCAAGAAAATGCGCGGTAAGCCAAAGACACCGATCAAGCTGTCGATCATCCGCAAGGGCGAAACCAAGCCGGTCGAACTGACTCTGGTCAGAGAAGTCATCAAGGTGCAAAGCGTCAAATCCAAGCTGGTCGAGCCGGGTTACGGCTGGGTTCGCGTTACCCAATTCCAGGAAAACACCATCGCAGAACTGGCCAAGCACGTTTCTGCGCTTTACAAGGACGGCAACAAGCTGAACGGCCTGGTTCTCGACCTGCGTAACGATCCGGGCGGCCTGCTCACCGGCGCCATCGGCGTCTCCGCAGCCTTCCTGCCAGCCGACGTCAAGGTGGTTTCCACCGACGGGCGCACGCAAGACGCCAAGCAGGAATTCAAGGCTCGCCCACAGGATTATCTGCGCGGCACCAAGGAAGACCCGCTGAAGAACCTGCCGGTTGAAGCCAAGAAAGTGCCGATGGTCATCCTGGTCAACGGCGGCTCTGCCTCGGCCTCGGAAATCGTCGCCGGAGCCCTGCAGGATCACAAGCGCGCCATCATCGTCGGCACGCAAACCTTCGGCAAGGGTTCGGTACAATCCGTGCTGCCGCTGCCAAACAACACCGCGATCAAGCTGACCACGGCCCGCTACTACACGCCGGAAGGCCGCTCCATCCAGGCCAAGGGCATCACGCCGGACATCCTCGTTGAGGAAACAGCAAACGGCAACGGCAATGGCGGCATGCGCCTGCGCGAAGCCGATCTCGACCGTCACTTGAGTAACGACCGTGAAAAGGACGCCGCCAAAGAGACGACCAAGCCGGAACCCAAGGGACAAGCCAAGCCCGCCAAGACCGGCAAGGACAAGAGCAAGGATGAGGCCGAGGACGACCTGCCGCAACGCCTGGAATACGCCACCAAGGGTGACTACCAGTTCCAGCAGGCGATGAATCTTCTCAAGGGTCTGCAGATCATGCAGAATAAAGCCCAATAGCTCACCAACGGGGAGGGATGATGGCCGATGCAGATCTCAAGAAGAAGCGGGAGATATTGTTCGCCAAATTCCCCCCCGGCCAGGTACCCGAAGCAGCCGATGACTTGCAGCACATGGATGCGATCGAAGTTCAGCCGAAATATGAAAAGCGCTCGCTCGGCGTCGGCTACGACCTGCAACAGCACACACTGCGCGAGCTGGACGAGCATCTGGTAGACAAAGGTTTTCACCTGGACAACACCCTGTTTTCCAAGCTGACCCGGGCGCTGATCTACTACGTTGAAGACACCCAGCTGCACAACATCGGTGCGCCGGAAAAGCGCCTGAAGCGCTCCGCAGCCGAAGGCTACGTCAATGCCTGGGAACACCATCCGCACGGCGACCACGACGATACCCCGCCGGAGTGGCGCGAATATAAGTGACGGACGAGCAGCTTCTCCGCTATAGCCGCCATATTTTGCTGGACGCCCTGGGCATCGAAGGCCAGGCGAGCATCCTTGACACGCACGCGCTGATTGTCGGCGCTGGCGGCCTCGGCTCTCCGGCCGCCCTCTACCTGGCGTCAGCAGGTGTCGGAAAAATAACGCTGGTCGATGACGACACGGTTGATTTCACCAACCTGCAGCGCCAGATACTGCACACCCAGGCGCGCGTCGGCATGGCCAAGGCCGAGTCCGGCCACTTGGCGCTGAGCGCTATCAATCCTGACATCGAGATCATCCCGCTGCAGCAGCGTCTATCGGGCGAGGCGCTCGATGCACTGGTGGCCAGCGCCGACATCGTGCTCGACTGCACCGATAATTTCGCCACCCGCCACGCCATCAATCGTGCCTGCGTGCATCACCGCAAGCCGCTGGTGTCCGGCGCGGCCATTCGCTTCGATGGCCAGATCAGCGTCTACGACCTGCGCCGCGATGATTCGCCGTGCTACCACTGCCTGTTTCCCGAAGGCGAGGACGTCGAGGAAGTGCGTTGCGCGGTGATGGGCGTCTTCGCGCCACTGACCGGCATCATCGGCACCATGCAGGCGGCCGAGGCACTCAAGCTGGCGGCCAGCATCGGCGAAACGCTGACCGGACGGCTGTTGCTGCTTGATGCGCTGACGATGGAGTGGCGCACTGTCCGTTTCAAGAAGGACGACGATTGCGCCGTGTGCGGACCTAAGGGAAACGTGCGATCAGGCGAATATCTTCGCCAATCTGCCGTAGATCGCGAATCTTCAACGGCTTCTTGCCGTCTAGCATAGTCAGCTCGGGCAGATTGAACAGGCCGCTCGCTTCGTGGCCGATCAGGCAGGGCGCCAGATAGAGCAGCAGTTCATCGACCAAGCCTTCGCGCAGCAACGAACCGTTGAGCTTGAAGCCGGCCTCGGCATGAACTTCGTTGATGCCGCGCTGGGCCAGCATTTCGAGCAGCGCTTTGAGATCAACCTTGCCGCTGCCGTTATTCAGAATTTCGACAAAATTTCCGGTTGACCGTAGGAATGCGATTTTTTCGGCATTTTCGATGGCGCCGACAATTAATATCGGCTCGCCCTGCAGGATGCGCGCCGTCGGAGAAATTTCGAGCTTGCTGTCGACAACCACACGCAAGGGCTGCCGCGTCGTCACCACATCGCGCACAGTCAGACTCGGATCGTCGTCGCGCACCGTTCCGATTCCCGTCAGGATGGCGCAGGCACGGGCCCGCCAGGCATGACCGTCACGCCGCGCATCAGGGCCGGTGATCCACTGGCTGACGCCGTTGTTCAGCGCCGTCTTTCCATCCAGACTAGCCGCCACCTTCAGGCGCAACCAGGGCCGGCCACGCGTCATGCGCGAGACAAAGCCGATGTTCAGCTCGCGCGCCTCATTTTCCAGCAAGCCGCTCGCTGTTTCGATACCCGCCGCCTGCAACAAGGCAAGCCCCTTGCCGGCAACCAGCGGATTCGGATCGGTCATCGCCGCCACGACACGCAAAACACCGGCTGCAATCAGTGCCTCGGCGCAAGGCGGCGTCCGGCCGTGATGGCTGCATGGCTCCAGCGTCACGTAAGCCGTGGCACCTTTGGCCTTCTCACCAGCGGCGCGCAGTGCATGAACTTCAGCGTGCGGCTCGCCGGCCTTCTCGTGCCAGCCTTCGCCGACGATTTCGCCGTCGCGGACCACGACGCAACCCACGCGCGGATTAGGCGACGTCGTCCACAGGCCACGCTCAGCCAGTTGCAGGGCGCGCGCCATCATGCCGTGGTCGACGGCTGAAAAACTCATTTTTTCTTGGAGGTTGGCGAAACTTCGCGGATCGCCTTGGAGAAGGCATCCACGTCTTCAAAATTGCGATAGACCGAGGCAAAGCGGATGTAGGCGACCTTGTCGAGCTTCTTGAGCTCGCGCATGACCAACTCGCCCAACTGCTGCGTCGTCACCTCGCGCTCGCCAGCCGACCGCAGCCTTTCCTCGATATCGGCCACGGCAGCATCGACCGACTCGATCGACACCGGCCGCTTGCGCAGCGCAAGTTCCAGACTGGCGCGCAGCTTGGCCCGGCTGAACTCGGTGCGCAGGCCGTTTTTCTTGACCACTTGCGGCAGCTGGATTTCCGCCCGCTCGTAAGTCGTAAAACGCTTGTCGCAGGCGTTGCACTTCCTGCGGCGACGAACGACATCTGCCTCGTCAGAGAGGCGGGTATCAACAACCGCCGTGTCGTCGTTGCCGCAGAAGGGGCATTTCACTTCAAACCCCCGAAAATCTCAGCGCGCTGCCCGAACAAGGCAAGGCCGTACGGGCGAGCGCTGAAACCATCACGCGCCGTAGACCGGGAACTTGGCGCACAAGGCAGCAACCTTGGTGCGCACAGTAGCGGCCACGGCCTCGTCGTTCGGCGCTTCAAGAACGTCAGCCACCAGGTGAGCGATGGTCTCGGCTTCGATTTCGGTGAAACCGCGCGTCGTCATGGCCGGCGAACCGATGCGGATGCCGGACGTGACAAACGGCTTCTGCGGGTCGTTCGGGATGCCATTCTTGTTGACCGTGATGTGGGCACGCCCCAGGGCTGCTTCAGCTTCCTTGCCGGTGATGTTCTTGGCGCGCAGGTCGACGAGGAAAACGTGGCTTTCGGTACGGCCGGAAACGATGCGCAGGCCGCGCTCTTCACCGAGCACCTTGGCCATGACGCGGGCGTTGTTGATGACCTGTTCCTGGTAGCGCTTGAATTCGGGTGCAGCGGCTTCCTTGAAGGCCACAGCCTTGGCGGCGATGACGTGCTCCAGCGGTCCGCCTTGCAGGCCGGGGAAGATGGCGGAATTGAGGGCCTTTTCATGCTCGGCCTTCATCAGGATGACACCACCACGCGGGCCGCGCAGGGTCTTGTGCGTGGTCGAGGTCACGACATCGGCGAAGGGCACCGGGTTCGGGTAGAAACCTGCGGCGATCAGGCCGGCGTAGTGGGCCATGTCGACCCAGAAAATGGCGCCGACCTCCTTGGCAATCTTGGCGAAGCGTTCCCAATTGATACGCAGGGAATAGGCGGAGGCACCGGCGACGATGATCTTCGGCTTGTGCTCGCGGGCCAGCGCTTCCATCTTGTCGTAATCGATCTCTTCCTTCTCGTTCAGGCCGTAGGAAACGACGTTGAACCATTTGCCGGACATGTTGAGCGCCATGCCGTGGGTCAGGTGACCGCCTTCGGCCAGGCTCATGCCCATGATGGTGTCGCCCGGCTTGGCGAAGGCCATCAGGACGGCCTGGTTGGCCTGCGAACCGGAGTTCGGCTGGACGTTGGCGGCTTCGGCGCCGAACAGCTTCTTCAGGCGGTCGATGGCGATCTGCTCGGCGACGTCGACGAATTCGCAGCCACCGTAGTAGCGCTTGCCCGGATAGCCTTCGGCGTACTTGTTGGTGAGCTGGGAGCCTTGAGCTTCCATGACGGCCTTGCTCACGTAGTTTTCGGACGCGATCAGTTCGATGTGGTCTTCCTGACGCTGTACTTCGGCCTGAATGGCCTGCCAGAGTTCAGGGTCAACTTTTGCCAGGGTGTCTTTCGCGGAAAACATGTCAAATGCCTCAAGCCATTGAAAAGGGGTCGAATTTTATCATGCCGGAAGCTCGTCAAGGGCGCCCGGTTCGAGATGGTCGGTTTCACCCCAGGTTTTCAGGCACCATTTGCCGTCGACCGCAACAATCCAGTTGATGCCGGCATTGGGGATCAGGAAATCGCGTGGCGTCTCTAGCGAGTTGCCACGGACAAAACGATTGATGATGTCGAGCACGCCACCGTGCAGCACGACGGCGATGGTCTCGCCCGGATGCGCCGCTACCAGTGCTTTCAGCTTCTCAGTGACGCGCTCGAACATGACGTGAAGGCTTTCACCGTTCTCGAAGTTGTAGTCGGCGTTACGCCCTTCAAAAGCAGCGTACCCGGCCGGGTGATTGGCCTTCGCCTCGTCGTATGTCAGGCCTTCAAAAACGCCGTAGCGGCGTTCGCGCATCTCGGGCGTCGAAACCGGCGTCAGCCCCAATTCAGCACCGATGGCTTGCGCCGTGGTCCACGCCCGTTTCAGGTCACTGCTATAGATCGCGCAAATACCGGACTGCTTCAGCCAGCGCCCCGCGGCAAGCGCCTGTCGCTGACCGGTTTCGTTCAGGCCGATATCAATCTGCCCCTGAATGCGCCGCTCGGCATTCCACTCGGTCTCGCCGTGGCGCACCAGACAGATTTGCGTTACCCGACTTGTAGGGATTTCCACCATTTTCCGCCCCTTGGCTTCACTGTAAATTCGGCGTCGTGAGATTTTACCAACCCCGGCCACCTCAGAAGCCGGGAATTCTATCAACCAAGGAGGACTTTTCGTGACCCCTCTGCTTAAGCTCTCCCAGCTGATCGACTGGCTCAACGAGCGCGTTGCCCGAGGCGCGTTCTGGCTGGTGCTGATCATGACCATCATCAGCGCCGGCAACGCTGTAGTGCGCTTTCTTTTTGACTACAGCTCGAACGGTCTGCTGGAAATCCAGTGGTACCTGTTTGCCGCCATCTTCCTGCTCTGCGCGCCGTACACGCTACAAAGAAACGAACACGTCCGCATCGACGTCGTTTCCGGCAAGTTTTCGCCGCGCGGCCTGGCAGTCATCGACATCGTCGGCAGCCTTGTCTTCCTTCTGCCCATGGTCATCCTGATTCTCTGGCTGTCGCTGCCGCTGATCGCCGAGTCGATCAAGATCAACGAAATGTCGGCCAACGCCGGCGGCCTGTTGCGCTGGCCGGTAAAAATCCTGCTGCCGATCGGCTTCACGCTGCTCGCCCTGCAGGGCATCTCGGAGCTGATCAAGCGCGTCGCCTTCCTCGGCGGGCGGATCGACGATCCGAATGACAAGAAGAAGGGCCCGACGCCCGAAGAAGAACTGGCCGCTGCCATCGCTGCTGCCAAAGCTCAGGAGGCTAAATAATGGCTGAGTTCATCATCGCCAATATGGCGCCGCTGATGTTCGGCGCCCTCGTCCTGTTCCTGCTCTTCGGCTACCCAGTCGCCTTCGCGCTGGCCGCCAACGGCATCGTTTTCGGCCTGATCGGCATCGAACTCGGCCTGCTCACCCCAGCCTTGTTCCAGGCCCTGCCCGAGCGCATCTTCGGCATCATGGCCAACGATACGCTGCTGGCCATTCCCTTCTTTACCTTCATGGGCCTGATTCTTGAACGATCGGGCATGGCCGAAGACCTGCTCGACACCATCGGCCAGCTGTTCGGCCCGATGCGCGGCGGTCTGGCCTACGCGGTCATCTTCGTCGGCGCGCTGCTCGCGGCAACGACCGGCGTGGTGGCCGCCTCGGTGATCTCGATGGGCCTCATCTCGCTGCCCATCATGCTTCGCTACGGCTACGACAAGCGGCTGGCAGCGGGCGTCATCGCCGCCTCCGGCACGCTGGCCCAGATCATCCCGCCGTCGCTGGTCCTGATCATCATGGCCGACCAGCTCGGCAAGTCGGTCGGTGACATGTACGAAGGCGCGATGATCCCAGGTCTGATTCTGACCGCACTTTATGTCGGCTACGTCGCCGTGCTCAGCATCATCAAGCCAAGTCACTGCCCGGCCCTGCCGCCGGAAGCCCGCTCGCTGCGCGGCTTCAAGCTGATGCTGCGCGTGCTGACGACACTGGTTCCGCCGCTGGTCCTCATCTTCCTGGTCCTCGGCACCATCTTCCTCGGCATTGCAACGCCGACCGAAGGCGGCGCCATGGGCGCAGCCGGCGCCATGATCCTGGCCCTGGCCCGCAAGCGGATCACCATGAAGCTGCTCAAGCAAGCCATGGAAACCACCGGCAAACTGTCGTCCTTCGTGGTCTTCATTCTGGTCGGCTCGACGGTGTTCGGCCTGGTCTTCCGCGGCGTCAATGGCGACCTGTGGGTGGAACACCTCCTGCTCGGCCTGCCCGGCGGCCAGGTTGGCTTCCTGATCGTGGTCAACATCCTGGTCTTCGTGCTCGCCTTCTTCCTCGACTTCTTCGAACTCTCCTTCATCATCGTGCCGCTGCTGGCGCCGGTGGCGGACAAGCTGGGCATCGATCTGGTCTGGTTCGGCGTGCTGCTCGCGGTCAACATGCAAACCTCGTTCATGCACCCGCCCTTCGGCTTTGCGCTGTTCTACCTGCGCTCGGTCGCCCCCAGCTCGGTGAAGACGACGGATATTTACTGGGGTGCCATTCCCTTCGTCTGTATCCAGATCATCATGGTCGCGCTGATCATCATCTTCCCGAATATCGTCAGCTACGGCGATGAGGCGCAGAAGGAACAGCAGCGCCTGGAGAAGGAGGGCAAGGCGCCTGCTGCGGTCGATCTCGATTCGCTGATGAAGCAGACCGAAGAAGAGCCGGACGAGAAGAAGGAGGGCAACGAGGAATCAGACGCTGCCGCCCTGCTCAAGAACCTGCAGAGCGAAAGCAAGTAAGCTCTTCAACTCGCAAACAGGCGGGGTCTTTTGGCCCCGCCTTTTTAATTTCCGGTTTTGTGGATTTAATGCTGGGCCAGCCCCACGGGCCACAGTTTGCAGCGGAGTTGGCCTAGATCGCCCCCCGCAACGGCAACTGTCGAAAATTCTTACAGTCAGCAAGTCCCCAACTTAGCCACACTGATTTACGAAACCAACAACCTAATGGGGTCAATCGGTTACGTACTTGTATACCAAATGGCTTTTTTCTTGCTTGCCCAATTCTGAGCACCAAGCAATCTAAAATCCCACATCAGGAGTATTTCATGAAGAAAATCCTCGCGTTTCTAGCTGCGTTGGTTGCAACTACGCCATCGTGGGCGGCAGTGATCCTATACACCGACGAGGCAAGCTATCTTGCTGCCGTCGGTGCCACCCGAACGTATATCGACTTTGCGGGTTCGCCGGGCGTGGCCGTCAGTGGCTTGGGTTTTTCTCCCGATGTCGCATTTGGATCTTGCACCGATCCGACCAATCAATTCACCTGCAGCGGAACGAGCGTATTCCACAACGGCAACGCAATTACCGACGTTGGTGGATCCACGGCAAACAATGGCGTAGGAAGTCTCGCATGGAGATTCGTCCTGCCTGACGTTTTCGCCTTCAGCTTCAACTATGCCAGCGGCGACATTGCTGCCATCCAATTGGTAGATCCATCCGGCCCGCTGGGCCTGGTAGACACGACATCCGCCACAGACTTCATCGGCCTTGTTAGTAATAGGGCGTTTTTCGGCGCTATCGGTGTAAACGCACTGTTGGCCGGAAATACCGGGAACGACCGTTACTTTATTGATGATTTCCGTATCAGCGAGCTCAGAACTGTTCCGGAACCGGGAAGCCTGATGCTGGTTCTCTTGTCCATCGGGTTGGCAGCCATGATTGGGAGCAGGCGCCCTGAGCGCCTGAGACACATTTTCCCGACCCACTAGTCAGCTCGCCATCACCCCATGTCCAAGGCGGGGTCGCAAGGCACACTTTTTTCTGGCGAGATCAGGGAATGAACGGCAGCAGCAGTTCGCTGGTATCGCTGGCCTCACCCGACAGACGGCGGCATTCCGCCATGAACATCCGGGTCGCTGTGCTGACATGGCGCTGACGCTGGCGGACAAACTGAAAGCGGCGCCGCAATGCCAGCTCCGGCGTTTTGATTTCAACCAGACTGCCGCGCCGCAGCGCTTCGCGCAGGGCCAGCCGGGACAGGCAGCCGATGCCCAGCCCGGACTCGACGGCCCGCTTGATGGCCTCGGTATGCTCAAGCTGCAGGCAGACATCGGCATCGATGCCGACGGCCTGCATGGCCCGGTCGAACAGCGCCCGCGTCCCGGAACCCGGCTCGCGCACTATCCATTTTTGGGTAGAAATTCCGGTTGACCGCAGCACACCGATCTTGGCCAGCGGATGCGCTGGCGCACAGAAAACGACCAGCTCGTCGTCCAGCCACGGTTCAAAAATCAATTCCGAATCACTGGCCTCGCCTTCGATCAAGCCGATATCGAGTTCAAACCGCCGCAGTCGCTCGACCACCTGCCGGGTATTGCAAACGCTCAAATCAACCCGAGCCCCCGGGTTAAGGCGGAGATATTCGACCACAACCAACGTCGCCAGATAATTGCCGATGGTCAGCGTTGCACCGACCGCCACCGGCGCCAGACGCCCGCCAGCCAGGTAGCCCTCGATCTCGCCGGCCCGGGCAAGAATGTCCTCGGCCTGCGGCAGCAAGCCACGGCCGCTGCCGTTGAGGCGCAGCGACTTGCCAATGCGGTCGAAGAGCGGCGAATCGAAATGCCGCTCCAGTTCGAGCAGCGCCGTGCTGGCCGCCGATTGCGACATGTTCAACTGCGTCGCGGCACGCGAAACGTTTTCCAGCCGGGCGATGGCGGCAAAGACTTCGATCTGGCGCAAGGTAATTTTCATATCTGAATTGTAGATTAACGATATAAAAATTACCCGCTTTTATCTATAAACGATGCAGCCTAAGATCACTCTCATTCTGTAACTGGACGAGAAAAATCATGAGCAATCTGGCCACCGAAACAGTCACTTCCGTTCATCACTGGAACGACACCCTGTTCACCTTCCGCACCACCCGCAACCCCGGCCTGCGCTTCACAAATGGCCAGTTCGTGATGATCGGTCTGGAAGTCGAAGGCCGCCCGCTGACTCGCGCCTACAGCATCGCCAGCGCCAATCACGAGGAATATCTCGAATTCTTCAGCATCAAGGTCGAGGACGGCCCGCTAACCTCGCGCCTGCAGCACCTCAAGCCGGGTGACCCGATCCTGGTTAGCAAGAAACCCACCGGCACGCTGGTCCTGCGCGACCTCAAGCCCGGCAAGCGCCTGTTCATGTTCGCCACCGGCACCGGCCTGGCGCCCTTCATGAGCCTGATCCACGACCCGGAAACCTATGAGCGTTTCGAAAAGGTTATCCTCATCCACGGCGTGCGCTGGACCAATGAACTGGCCTACCACGACTACATCGAGCAGGACTTGAAGGAGCACGAATACTTCGCCGACTGGGTCAAGGAAAAGCTGGTGTACTACCCGACGGTGACGCGCGAACCCTTCCGCAACGAAGGTCGCCAGACCGACCTGATCGAGTCCGGCAAACTGTTCGCCGACATCGGCCAGCTACCGCTCGACCCGGCCACGGACCGCGCCATGATCTGCGGCAGCCCGGCCATGCTGGCGGAAACTTCAGCGATGCTCGACGCGCGAGGCTTCGAGGTGGGCAACCACCACACCGGCAAGCTCGGCGACTACGTCATCGAACGCGCCTTTGTTGAAAAATAGGGTTTTTCCCGGTTGACCGCGCCCCAAAGGAAGCACACCTTGGGGTGTGGCAGGCGAGAAGCTATCATTGAAATAGCCAAAGTCGATTGGCCGCACGCCGACAATGCGAGCACCATTCGACTGTGGCCCGACGAATAGCGTCTCCGCCCATTCATCAACCAAAGCAACAAGGGAGAAAACCATGGACATCGGAATCACCAAGAAGGATCGCGAAAAAATCGCCGACGGCCTGTCCCATCTGCTCGCCGACTCATTCACCCTCTATCTGAAGACCCACAACTTCCACTGGAACGTTACCGGCCCGATGTTCAACACGCTGCACGTGATGTTCATGGACCAATACACCGAGCTGTGGAACGCCCTCGACCTCATCGCCGAACGCATCCGCGCCCTCGGGGTCGCCGCCCCCGGCACCTTCGCCGAATTCGGAAGACTGACGGTAATCAAGGAAAGCGAAGGCAAGGTCAGCGCCGAAGACATGATCAAGCAGCTGGTCGCCGGCCAGGAAGCCGTCACCAAAACCGCCCGCGGCATTTTCGCCATCGTCGACAAGGCGGGCGACGAACCCACCGCCGACCTGCTCACCCAGCGCATGCAGATTCATGAAAAGAATGCCTGGATGCTGCGCAGCCTCCTGGAAAACTGAGCGGGCCTCACGGTCAACCGAAAAAAACGGCCAAAGTCAAAAAGCCCGCGAACTTCGCGGGCTTTTTGTTGCCTATTCAATGCGAATAGCATCGCACCAGGAGGAGAAAATGATACTTTTTCTGCACACAAAAAATCGGCTCAACATACTGGCCTTGACGCTACTGATCAGCGGTACGGCAAACGCCCAAAACATCGAACGTCCAGCCATCGAAGTGGGCGATCGCTGGAAGTACGAAACCAAGGACACGCTGACCAATCTTCCCACCAGCCAGACCGAGCGCATCGTGACAGCCCTCGGCAACGACCGGATCGAGGCAACGGAAAATGGCAGTACGGCTATCTACACCGCTGAATGGAACCCACTGGAAACACCGGAGATCCGTTACGAAGCAGCTTCCCGTGCATACAAATTCCCCTTGGCCGTGGGGGACAAGTGGCGCCACGAAGGCAAGAGCTTGAACAAGGCGACCGGTTCTGAAGGCCGCAGCCAGTACGACGTCAAGGTCGTCAGCCAAGAAAAGATCACCGTTCCTGCGGGCAGTTTCGACACCTACAAGCTGGTCATGGAGGGCTATTTCACAGGCCAAAACATGGGCAGGAGCATTAGCTTTCCCTTTACCCGAACCTACTGGTATGCCCCGAGCGCAAAGGCCAGCGTAAAAATAGAAAACGACGCGCCCCGCAACAACTGGCGCATGGAATTGATCGAGTTCGGCAAGAAACCCTGAGCACCCATAAAAAAACCCGCGAAATTCGCGGGTTTTTTCCGGTTGACCGTGAGAGCGACTACTTCCCAGTCTGCAAAAATCCGTCCATCCGCCGTTCGGCCAGGCTGAACCAGGCCGACTGCGTTCGACGATACTTGTCGTATTCGACGTAAATCTTCTTGAAGGCCGGATTCTTGCCGGCTTCGTCGACATACAACTCGGTGGCGGCCTTGTAGGTAGCCTTGAGAATTTCGGACGAGAATTCCTTGACCTTGACGCCAGCCTGCATGAGCTTGGCCAGTGCCGCCGGGTTCTTGTGGTCGTATTCGGCCATCATCGTCACGTTGGCTTCGAAGGCGGCGGCCTGGAAGGCTTCCTGATATTCCTTCGGCAGCTTGGCCCATTCGGCCTTGTTCACGAAGAAGTGGATGGTCGGGCCCGGTTCCCACCAACCCGGGTAGTAGTAATTCTTGGCAACCTTGTAGAAGCCGAGCTTTTCGTCGTCGTACGGGCCAACCCACTCGGCTGCGTCGATGGTGCCTTTTTCCAGTGCCGGGTAGATGTCGCCCCCGGCGATCTGCTGCGGCACGACGCCCAGTGCGGAGAAGACAGTGCCGCCGAGACCGGCGATCCGCATCTTGATACCCTTGAGGTCAGCGACGGTCTTCACTTCCTTGCGCCACCAGCCGCCCATCTGGGTGCCGGTATTGCCGCCGGCAAAGGAGACGACGTTGTAGTTGCTGTAAAAATCGTCGAGCAGCTTCTGGCCACCACCGTAGTAGATCCAGGCGTTCATCTGACGGGCCGTCATGCCGAACGGAACCGAGGTGCCGAAGCCGAAGGTCTTGTCTTTGCCGACGTAGTAGTACGAACAGGTGTGGCAGCACTCGACAGTGCCCTGCTGCACTGCATCGAGCGCCTGCAGGCCGGGGACGATTTCGCCGCCCGGGAAAACGCGGATGTCAAATTTGCCGCCGGTCATGGCGCGCAGGCGATTGGCCAGCACTTCGGCGCCACCGTAAATGGTGTCCAGGCTCTTCGGGAAGCTGGAGGTCAGGCGCCACTTGATGTTCGGCAGGGCCTGCGCAATGGCCGGTGCAGACAGGGTGGCAGCGGCACCGGCGGCGGCGCCGACGGAAGCCTTCTTCAGAAAATCACGACGTTGCATATTGTCTCCTCCAAAATAGGGATCATCGTTCATGACGATTAGCTCATTCTTCACCAAGACAACATATTTTGCGAGTAGTGGAAAACCCTAATCACTCTCTGCACCAAGAATCGGTCCGATTTGGCGATTTCACGGCCGATAAAAAAGGAGCCGAAGCTCCTTTTTTGATTCGATGTCCGGCAACGATCAGCGATGAGACTGTGCGAACTGGTCCATCGGCATTTCGGCGACGGCAAACCACGCACGCTGGCTTTTCGCGTACTTGGCGTACGAGTCGTAGATCTTCTTGAAAGCGGGATTCTTGGCCGACTCGTCAGCATAGATTTGTTGCGCCGACTTGTAGGCGGCTTCCATGATTTCCTTGGAGAAGCTGTGCAGCTTGACGCCATTTTGCAGCAACTTGGCCAGGGCGACCGGGTTCTTGTGATCGTACTCGGCGGTCATCGTCACGTTGGCTTCGGCGGCAGCACAGGCGAAGGCGGCCTGGTATTCCTTGGGCAGCTTGTCCCATTCCTTCTTGTTGACGAAGAACTCGAGGCAGGTGCTCGGCTCCCACCAGCCCGGACCGTAGTAATTCTTGGCAACCTTGTAGAAACCCAGCTTTTCGTCATCGTACGGACCTATCCACTCGGCGGCGTCGATGGTGCCCTTTTCCAGCGCCGGGTAGATATCGCCGGCCGCGATCTGTTGCGGAACGACACCGAGCGGCGTCAGCACGGCGCCACCGAGGCCGCCGATGCGCATCTTGATGCCCTTGAGGTCGGCAACGGTCTTCACTTCCTTGCGCCACCAGCCGCCCATTTGGCAACCGCTGTTGCCGCCCGGGAAGGAGACGCAGTTGTAGCCGGCATAGAACTCGTCGAGCAGTTGCTGGCCGCCGCCTTGGTACATCCATGCATTGGTCTGGCGGGCGTTCATGCCGAAAGGAATGGTCGTACCGAAGGCGAAGGTACGATCCTTGCCAACGTAATAGTAGGAAGCGGTGTGGCAGCACTCGACAGTGCCCTGCTGCACGGCGTCCAGCGCCTGCAGGCCGGGAACGATTTCACCCCCCGGGAAAACGCGGATGTCGAACTTGCCGCCGGTCAGTTCGCGCAGGCGGTTGGCCAACTGTTCGGCGCCACCGTAAATCGTGTCGAGGCTCTTCGGGAAGCTGGAAGTCAGGCGCCATTTGATACTGGGCTGGGATTGAGCCATTGCCGGAGCGGCTATGGTTGCGGCAGCGCCGGCAGCAGCGCCGACGGAAGCCTTTTTCAGAAAATCACGACGTTGCATTTTGTCTCCTAGACAATGAATTTATGAGGTTTTATACAACCTGCCTCATTCTAGGAAACAGAATAAAAATTGCGATTGGAGAAAACCCGATCAGGAAAAACCCTGATTGCCAGCAGAAATTAGCCAATCCGCATCGAGCCGACCAGCCATCGGCAGGCAAGTCCGATGCTCGTCAGGTCACTCGCCGGCGATGGTCATCCGGTCGAGCATGATCGAGCCTGTTTGCTTGGTGCCGCGTACCTGAACGTCATTGCCGACAGCGACGATGCCGGCCAGCATGTCCTTGAGATTGCCAGCGATGGTGATCTCCTCGACCGGGTAGGCGATCTTGCCGTCCTCGACCCAGTAACCGGCAGCACCGCGCGAGTAGTCTCCCGTCACGTAGTTGATGCCCTGCCCCAGCAGTTCCGTGACCAGCAGGCCACGGCCCATCTTGGCCATCAGGCCGGCCAGATCGAGTTCGCCGGGCTGGATAACGAGGTTGTGGCTGCCGCCGGCGTTGGCGGTCGTCTGCATGCCGAGTTTGCGCGCCGTGTAGGTGCTCAGAAAATAGCCCTGCAGGATGCCGTTGCTGACCACATCGCGATCGCGTGTTGCGACGCCGTCGCTGTCAAAAGAGGCGCTGCCCAAGCCGCACTGAATGTGCGGCCGTTCAGCGATGTGCACGAAGTCCGGCATGATTTTCTTGCCGAGCTGATCGAGCAGGAACGAGGATTTGCGATACAGCGCCCCACCGCTCGCCGCATGCACAAGGCTGCCGAGCAGACCACCGGCCAGTGGCGCTTCGAGGATGATAGGAAACTCGCCGGTCTTGACCTTACGCCCGCCCTGACGGGCGACGGCGCGTTCGGCAGCAATCCGGCCAACCTGCGCCGCGTCGTCGAGACGGCTGGCATCGCGATGCGTCGTGTACCAGTCGTCGCGCTGCATCGCATCCTGTTCGCCGGAAATGACCGAGCAGGAAATGTAGTGACGCGAGGTCGGGTAGCCGCCCATGAAGCCCAGACTGTTGGCCGAAACAAAATGCGCCTGCTGCGTCGAAATCGAGGCGCCTTCGGAATTGCTGACCAGCGGACTGGCCTCGAAAGCTGCCTGCTCGCAACGGCGAGCGGTTTCGATGGCCTCTTCCACGGTCAGCGCCCAGGGATGGTACAAATCGAGATCGGGGTAATCCTTGGCCATCAAGGCTGCATCAGCCAAGCCGGCACAATCGTCTTCGGCCGTAAAGCGGGCGATGTTAAGCGCCGCCTCGACCGTTTCGCGCAAGGCTTGCGCCGAGAAGTCGGAGGTACTGGCGTAACCCTTCCGCTGGCCCGAATAGACCGTGATGCCGATGCCCTTGTCGCGGTTGAACTCGATGGTTTCAACCTCGTCGCAGCGCACCGTCACCGACTGGCCGAAACCCTCGGATACATCGACCTCGCAGGCCGTCGCCCCCTTACTCTTAGCGTGCTTGAGCACATCCTCGGAGAGCTGTTGCAAGGCGGCGTGGGAATAGGAAAATGCGGCTGTTTCGGACATGGAGGCGGCGTCGGAGCGGGAAAGTCGCTATCATAACAGCCCGTTATTGCCCGCACCGGACGCAACCCATGCAAGAAGAAGATTTCACCGAAGACACCGGCCGCCCTTCGAAAACCAAGAAGAAACAGGAAATGCACGAATTGCGCGACCTCGGTGAAGAGCTGGTCGAGCTTTCCGTTGGCCAACTGAAGGCGATCAACCTGCCGGAAAACATTTTTGAAGCCGTCCGCGAGTGCCAGAAAATCACCGCCCATGGCGCCCATCGCCGACAGGTGATGTATCTCGGCAAGCTGATGCGTGGCGTCGATGACGAACCAATCCGCGCCGGCTTGGCGATGCTGCGTGGCGAGTCATCGGCAGAAACTGCCCGTCTGCATCGGCTGGAGCGTTTCCGCAATCGCTTTCTCGAAGACGAAACCTACCTCGCCGAAATTGCGGCCGTTTGGCCCACCATCGACCTCCAGCATATGCGCCAGCTACGCCGCAACGCGCTAAAGGAAAAGGAAAACAACAAGCCGCCGAAGAATTTCCGCGCCATTTTCCAGATCCTGCAAGAGCTGGACAAAGGCGGCACGCCAAGCACCGAGGAAACCGGCGATGAATGAAGAATTGGTCGTCGGCCTGGTTTCAATCAGCGACCGTGCGTCGACCGGCGTTTACGAAGACAAGGGTATCCCGGCGCTGCAGGAATGGTTGGCATCTGCGCTGACCACGCCGTGGCGGGTCGAAACCCGGTTGATCGCAGACGACCGCGAGACCATTGAAAATACGTTGATTTCTCTGGTTGACCGTAGCAATTGCCACCTGATCCTGACCACCGGCGGCACTGGCCCCGCCTTGCGCGACGTCACGCCGGAGGCCACGCTGGCCGTCGCCGACAAGGAAATGCCCGGCTTCGGCGAGGAAATGCGCCGGATCAGCCTGAACTTCGTGCCGACCGCCATCCTTTCACGGCAGGTCGCCGTCATCCGCAAGCAGGCGCTGATCATCAACCTGCCCGGCCAGCCGAAATCGATCAAGGAAACGCTCGAAGGTGTTCGCAACGCCGACGGTAGCGTGGCCCATGTCGGCATCTTCGCTGCCGTGCCTTACTGCATCGACCTGATCGGCGGCCCTTACGTCGAAACAAACGAGGCCGTGATCAAGGCATTCCGGCCCAAATCGGCGATTCGGGCCAGCCAGAACTAATCAGCCCAGGGCGCTTTGACGGTAACGCACCAGTTCGTATTCCGCCGTCTTTTCAATCAGCGCCACCGGCGTCAGCATGTAGCGGCGGCCATCCCGAAGATATTCCATCTCTTCACGCGGATTGAAGCTTGCCGGCGGCAGGGCAACCCGAAATTCGTCCGGCTCGTTGCCATCCAGCAGCATCAAGGCCGGCGTGCCGGCGGCAGCGGCATAGCTCGACGCCCGGCGCGCCCGCAACTCGATGGCGATCACCTTCGTTGCCAGCGCCTGAATGCCGGCGCGTGCTTCGTTTTGCGCCTCCCGGTGATAGCGCCGAACAACCCCCAGCAGCCAGTTTGCGCCGCCTTCGGGCTGCATTGCCACCAGCGCCCCAACCTTCAGCCACTCCTCCGGAATGTTGCCCAGCACGGCGCCAAAACCACCCCGACTGACGTTTTCGACCACCCAGCTTTCGATCGGCAAGCCTGCCGGTCGACCGGCAAATTCGTCGGAAAATACAACAAAAGCGTTGATCAGCCCATGCAGCACAGACATGCGGTGCATGACGCGATGGCGGTCGTGCTGGCGCTGCGGCGGTGTCGGCGAAAAATAGTTGGTCAAATGGCGCAGTATCGCCACCACCTGCGCCACCGGATACGGTCCGCCCAGCTCGATTTCTGGCGGTATTTCACCACCGCGCTCAAGCGACTCAAGCAGGCTCCGCATGGCGTCATGGGCCAGGCCAGGCTTCATGAAGCGCTGAGTTGGTTCGGCCTGCGCCGGCATTCTGGCCAGACGCAAGGGCGGTTGGGCGAGCTTGAGGTCGGCCCAGTAAACGCTGTCAGGCAGCGCCTGATGGGTAAAGACGAAGCTGCCCAGAAAATGGGCGATCAAGTGCTCGGCAATATCTATTTCCAGCGGCAACAGGCTGTCCAGAGAGGCCGACTGAAAGGCCATCACTTTCTGGTATTCCTGCACCGGGGAGGTCATGCCGCTTTTACCGGGCAAGGCAACGGCCTTGCCTGCCACACCAGCCTCTTCGGCCAACAGCAAAACCGCGCCAAGACGCCGCCAATGCTCGCCACGCGAAGGACCGTAGTGAAATTGCTCCCACTTGAGCAGTTGCCCCAGGGCGCCAATCAGCCGAACCAGCAGCAGCGGCAAATTCGACTTTGACAGCGCCGCGGCATGGGTCTTTTCGTCCAGCTTGGACAAACAGCGCTCGTAGGCATCAGCCAAGGTAGCCCAAAAACCATGGTTGATCGACCACAGGCGTCGCTCTTCGGTACGTGACAGGCGGGCAGTCTGAAAATAGTCCCGAGCGAGGCGCTTGAGGTGAGGCTGCGCTGCCGCCTCCAGTTGCTGGATCACGTCAAACAGGCGGTCGCCGGGAAAATCGGCCACGCCGGCCAAGGACTCGAACCAGGTGGCGATTCCGTCAAGCGATTTGTAGGCGTTGTCGTTGGGCAGTTCGCCAAGGACTTTCCGCAGTTCACGCGGATCTGCCAGCGGATGATCGATTTTTTTCTGGGCGAAAAAGCCGCTCAGACCAGCTACCTTGTTGAACACTAACCCTCCAGCGAATAGTTTTTTCGTAGTGTAGACCAGATGCGCCGACTTCTGGCGGGGCGGGTTCCATATCGAAGCGCGGTTGCGCGCGATCGCCTGATCACCCCTGACCGGGAATCATGCTGACATGTAAAATAGCCGGGTTAATTGATAGCCCGGACAGCCGATTCGATGCAAGCCTACCTTGACCTGATGCGCCACGTTCTTGAGAACGGGCATGACAAATCCGACCGCACCGGCACCGGCACACGCTCCGTCTTTGGCTGGCAGATGCGCTTTGATCTGGCCAAAGGTTTTCCGATGGTGACGACCAAGAAGCTCCACCTGAAATCCATCGTCCATGAACTGCTATGGTTTCTGCAGGGCGACACCAATATTGCGTACCTGAAGGAAAACGGCGTTCGCATCTGGGACGAATGGGCAGACGAAAACGGTGATCTCGGGCCGGTCTACGGCAAGCAGTGGCGGCGCTGGGAAACGCCGGACGGACGGCTGATCGACCAGATCGCACAGCTCGTCAACAGTCTGAAGAACAATCCGGACTCCCGCCGCCACATCGTTTCAGCCTGGAACCCGGGCGATGTGGACAGCATGGCCTTGCCGCCCTGCCACTGCCTGTTCCAGTTTTACGTCGCGGGCGGAAAGTTGTCCTGCCAGCTCTACCAGCGCAGCGCCGACATCTTCCTCGGCGTGCCGTTCAACATCGCCTCCTACGCGCTGCTGACGATGATGCTGGCCCAGGTTTGCGGCTACGAACCGGGCGATTTCGTGCATACCTTTGGCGACGCACACATTTACGCCAATCATTTCGACCAGGCCCGCCTGCAGCTTTCCCGCGAAACGCGCCCCTTGCCAACGATCTCGATCAATCCTGCGGTCAACGACATTTTTGCCTTCAAATTCGACGATTTCCGTCTTGACGGCTACGACCCGCACCCGCACATCGCGGCCCAGGTCGCGGTCTGATCATGCAAGTGCCGCTCCGCCCCGCCTGGCTTGCGCTCGCCGAGCACGCCCGCAGCATCAAGCACCGCCACCTGCGTGAATTGTTCTCGGCCGACCCGGAGCGATTCGATCGCTTTTCCCTCTGCCATGGCAAGATCCTGCTCGACTATTCCAAGCAACGACTCGGCTCGCAGACGATGGGCTTGTTGCGTCAGCTGGCCGAACAATCCGCCTGGCGCACCTGGGTAGAGCGCATGCGGGCGGGCGAGGCGATCAACCACACGGAAGGCCGGGCCGTGCGCCACGTCGACTTGCGTGCCGGCGCCGCCGCGCCCCCCGAGGTCAAGGATGCCCTGGCCCGGATGGCCGATTTTTGCGAGCAGATACACGCCGGGCAATGGCGTGGATTTTCTGGCGAACGCATCACCGATGTCGTCAACATCGGCATTGGCGGCTCCGACCTTGGGCCACGCATGGCGGTGCACGCACTGGCCGCGTTCCAGCACCCCGACCTCAGTGTTCATTTTGTCTCCAATCTCGACAGCGCCGACCTGGCCAGCACCCTGACCCGCCTCAATCCGCGCAGCACCCTGTTCATCATCGCCAGCAAAACATTTACAACGCTGGAAACGATGGCCAACGCCCGCACTGCGCGCAACTGGGTGCTGGCAGCGGCCAACGACGACGGCGCGGTTGCCAGGCATTTTGTCGCCGCCTCGACCAATCTGGCCGCGACAGCTGAATTCGGCATCGCCGCGCAAAACGTTTTCGAATTCTGGGACTGGGTGGGCGGCCGTTTTTCTCTATGGTCGGCCATCGGCCTGCCCATCGCACTGGCCATCGGCTTCCGGAATTTCGAGCGATTGCTGGCGGGCGCTCACGATATGGACGAGCACTTCTTCAACGCGCCAGCTGAGTCCAATCTGCCGCTGACACTGGCGCTGGTCGCCTTGTGGAACACCAATTTTCTCAACGCACACAGCCACGGCGTATTCCCCTACAGCCATTCGCTGGCCTTGCTCCCCTCGCATCTCCAGCAACTCGAAATGGAGAGCAACGGCAAGCGCGCCAACCGCGATGGCCTGGCGGTCGACTACTCAACCAACCCGATTCTGTGGGGCGAAGCCGGCACCAACGGCCAGCACTCGTTTTTTCAGTTGCTGCACCAGGGCGGCGCGCTGGTCGCCAGCGATTTCATCGCCCTGGGCAAATCCGACTTTCCGCTGCCTGGCCACCATAGCGGCCTGCTCGCCAACTGCCTGGCGCAATCGTCGGCGCTCGCTTTCGGGCAGACCATCGAAGAAGCCCGTGCCGCCGGCATTCCCGAGCACCTGCTGGCCTTCCGCCGCTTCCCCGGCAATCAGCCGTCGACCACGCTCATCCTGCCTGAACTGACTCCCTTCACGCTGGGCCAGCTCATTGCACTGTATGAGCACAAGGTCTTCTGCCTCGGCGTGCTGTGGAATCTCAATTCATTCGACCAGTGGGGCGTCGAACTCGGCAAGCAACTGGCTGGGCGTCTCGCGCCGTGCATCCGCGACGAAGCGCCAAGCGATGCGCTCGATCCATCCACGCGCGGGTTGATCAAGCACTTGCGCCGCTTCCGGAGCAACCCCGATGCCTGAAATCGTCATCATCGCCGCTGTCGCCAAAAACCGCGTGATCGGCAAGGACAACCAGTTGATCTGGAGCATTCCGGAGGACATGGCGCATTTCAAGGCACTGACCGCCGGGCACCCGGTGATCATGGGGCGCAAGACCTGGGAATCACTGCCGCCACGTTTTCGCCCCCTGCCCGGCCGGCGCAACGTGGTAATCAGCCGCCAGGCCGACTATGCCGCGCCCGGCGCCGAGGTGGCGGACTCATTGGAAAATGCCCTGAAATTGGCGTCGACCGCAGCCGAAACGCCGCACGCGAGTGGCGCAGAAACCTTGTTCATCATTGGCGGCGAACAGATCTACGCGCAGGCCATGGCGGTTGCGGATCGACTCGAAATCACGGAAGTCGAGCTCGAACCGGCAGGCGATGCGTGGTTTCCGGAGATTCCTGCGGTCAACTGGAAAAAGACGTCAAAAATCGAAGGTGCCGGCTATGCCTTCGTGACCTATCAGCGGCAATAAGCCGCCCGGTGCGGCAGATCAATGCCGCACCGTCCCGAGCGCATTCTCAGCGCACACAATCCACGTAGTAGCGACCGTCTGCGCCCTTGACCAGACCATGCACGTCGGTCTCGAAACCTGGGAAGGCCGCATTGAATTCACGGGCGAATTTCAGGTAGCTGCAGATCGTCGCGTTGAAGCGCTCACCCGGAATCAACAGCGGAATACCCGGCGGATAAGGCGTCAGCAACACCGCGGTGACGCGCCCTTCCAGTTCGTCGACCGGCACCCGTTCAATGTCGCGGTGGGCCATCTTGGCGAACGCATCGGCCGGGCGCATGGCCGGCACCATGTCCGACAAATACATTTCGGTCGTCAGGCGGGCCACATCGTTCTGCTTGTAAACGCTGTGGATCTGCGTGCACAGGTCGCGCAGGCCAACACGCTCGTAGCGCGGGTTCTTCTGCACGAATTCGGGCAGCACCTTCCACAGCGGATGATTCTTGTCGTAATCGTCCTTGAATTGCTGCAATGCGGTCACCAGCGTGTTCCAGCGGCCCTTGGTGATGCCGATGGTGAACATGATGAAGAAGCTGTACAGGCCGCACTTCTCGACGATCACGCCGTGTTCGGCCAGGTATTTGGTGACGATGGCGGCAGGGATACCGAATTCGTCGGCGAAATCGCCATCGACGTCGAGGCCCGGGGTGATGATCGTCGCCTTGATCGGGTCGAGCATGTTGAAGCCGTCGGCCAGATTGTTGAAGCCGTGCCAACGCTCGCCCGGCTTCAGCATCCAGGCGTCGCGCTCTTCGATGCCTTCTTCGGACAGGTCGTCCGGCCCCCAGACCTTGAACCACCAGTCGGCGCCCCACTCCTCGTCCACTTTGCGCATGGCGCGGCGGAAATCGAGGGCTTCTGTGATCGACTCTTCGACCAGCGCAGTACCGGCCGGGGCTTCCATCATTGCCGCTGCCACATCGCACGAGGCGATGATCGAATATTGCGGCGAGGTCGAGGTGTGCATCAAATAGGCTTCGTTGAAGATGTCGCGGTCGAGCTTCTGGTTTTCGGCATCCTGCACCAGAATCTGCGAAGCCTGCGACAAGCCGGCCAGCAACTTGTGCGTCGATTGCGTCGAGAAAACCATCGACTCTTTGCAACGCGGACGATCGGCGCCAATGGCATGGTAATCGCCGTAGAAGTCATGGAAGGCAGCATGCGGCAGCCAGGCTTCGTCAAAATGCAGGGTGTCGATCTTGCCGTCCAGCTCTTCCTTGATGTCCTCGACGTTGTAGAGGATGCCATCGTAGGTCGACTGGGTAATGGTAAGCACGCGCGGCTTGGCCGTCTTGTCGGTAATGAACGGGTTGGCGGCGATCTTTTTCTGGATGCTTTCCCAGGCGAATTCGCTCTTCGGGATCGGCCCGATGATGCCAAAATTGTTGCGCGTCGGCATCAGGAAAACGGGGATCGCCCCGGTCATCATGATGGCGTGCAGGATCGATTTGTGACAGTTGCGGTCGACAACGACGATGTCGCCCGGCGCCACGGTTGAGTGCCAGACGATCTTGTTCGACGTCGAGGTGCCGTTGGTGACGAAATACAGGTGGTCGGAATTGAAGATGCGTGCCGCATTGCGCTCGGAGGCAGCGACCGGGCCCGTGTGATCGAGCAGCTGGCCGAGTTCCTCGACGGCATTGCAGACGTCGGCACGCAGCATGTTTTCGCCGAAAAACTGGTGGAACATCTGGCCGACCGGACTCTTCAAAAAGGCGACGCCACCCGAGTGCCCCGGGCAATGCCAGGAATAGGAGCCATCCGCCGCGTAATGCACCAGCGCACGGAAGAACGGGGGCGGCAGCGATGCCAGGTAAGCCTTTGCTTCGCGCTTGACGTTGCGGGCGATGAACTCCGGCGTGTCCTCGAACATGTGGATGAAGCCGTGCAACTCGCGCAGCACATCGTTCGGGATATGGCGCGAAGTACGCGTTTCGCCATGCAGGAAGATGGGGATCTCGGCATTGCGGTTGCGGATTTCGCTGACGAAAGCGCGCAGCTCGGCCAGCGTCTCTTCCGGCTCGAGCGCCAGCTCCTCGTCGTCGATCGACAAGATGAACGCCGAGGCGCGGCTCTGTTGCTGCGCAAACGAAGTTAGGTCACCGTAGCTGGTCACGCCCAGCACTTCCAGACCTTCCTTTTCAATAGCATCGGCCAAAGCCCGGATGCCCAGACCGGAGGTATTTTCCGAACGGAAGTCTTCGTCGATGATGATGACGGGGAAGTGGAAACGCATAATTGATCCCTTGAAAAGCGGCGACCCGCCGCAGCGGGTCACAGAATAAGACGAATTCGTTACCGTCTGGCGTCAGATGGTCGGCAAGGTAACGCCAACTTGCCCCTGGTATTTGCCGCCACGATCCTTGTACGAGGTTTCGCAAACCTCGTCGGACTCGAAGAACAGCACCTGGGCACAACCTTCGCCGGCGTAGATCTTGGCGGGCAGAGGCGTCGTGTTGGAAAACTCAAGCGTCACGTAACCTTCCCACTCGGGCTCGAACGGGGTCACATTGACGATGATGCCGCAGCGCGCATAGGTGCTCTTGCCCAGGCAGACAGTCAGCACCGAACGCGGAATGCGAAAATATTCCATGGTGCGCGCCAGCGCGAAGGAGTTCGGCGGAATGATGCAAACGTCGGACTCAACTTCGACGAAAGATTTGGGATCGAAATTCTTCGGATCGACCACCGTCGAGTTGATGTTGGTAAACACCTTGAATTCGCGGGCGCAGCGGATGTCATAGCCGTAGCTCGACGTACCGTAGGAAACGATTTTCTGGCCATTCACCTCGCGCACCAGCTCCGGCGAAAACGGTTCGATCATGCCGTGCTCTGCCGCCATGCGGCGTATCCACTTGTCTGATTTGATGGCCATTTTTTATCTTCCGCGCAACAAAAAGCAAAGGCGGGATTTTACCCGCCTTTGCCTGTGGTTTTGGCAAAAATTACGTATTCTGAACCACGATATTCGGGAATTTCGAGGTCATATCCTTCGCCTTCTCGCCAATCTTGATCGCCACCCGGCGAGCAATGCCACGATATATCTCGGCCGTGCGCGAATCAGGGGCACCAACCACGGTCGGCTTGCCGCCATCGGCCATTTCACGGATCGCCAGTTCGAGCGGCAGGCTACCAAGGAATTCGACGTTGTAGTCGGCGCACATCTTTTCGCCGCCGCCTGCACCGAAGATGTGTTCTTCATGGCCGCACTTCGAGCAGATATGGATGCTCATGTTCTCGACGATGCCGATGATCGGGATGTTGACCTTCTCGAACATTTTCAGGCCCTTGCGCGCATCGATCAGCGCGATGTCCTGTGGCGTAGTAACGATCACGGCCCCAGTCACCGGCACCTTCTGGGCCAGCGACAACTGGATGTCGCCGGTGCCCGGCGGCATGTCGACAATCAGGTAATCGACGTCGTGCCAGTTGGTCTGGCCGAGCATCTGGTCGAGCGCCTGGGCGACCATCGGGCCGCGCCAGACCATCGGCGTTTCGACATCGACCATGAACCCGATCGACATCGCCTGCACGCCGTAGGCTTCCAGCGGCTCCATGCTCTGGCCGTCCTTGGACTCCGGTTGCTGACCAGCCAGGCCAAGCATTTGTGGCTGCGACGGACCATAGATGTCTGCATCCAAAATGCCGACCCGGGCGCCTTCCTGAGCCAAAGCCAGGGCCAGGTTGACCGCCGTCGTGCTCTTGCCGACGCCACCCTTGCCTGAAGCAACAGCGATGATGTTCTTGACCCCTGGCAGCAACTTGACGCCAAGCTGCACCGAGTGGGCGACGATCTTGCTGTAAACATTGGCAGAGACGTTGCCGGCCCCCGGCAGTGCGCGAACCGCCGCAATCACCTGCTTGCGGATCGGATCGATCTGGCTCTTCGCCGGGTAGGCTAGTTCGATGTCGAAAAAGACATCGTTGCCATCAACTTTTATGTTTTTCACCGCCTTGCCGGCAACGAAATCCTTGCCGGTATTGGGGTCGACCGCAGCAGATAGCGCAGCCTTGATTTGCTGTTCCGAGAGACTCATGAAAACTCCGGTTTGGGGGTGGCTGCCGGATAATACCCGACAGATTTTGTACAGTATACCCCAAAGCCGGCCTTGGGATCAGCCTTGCTGAACAGTGTCCAGTCGGTACCCCTGCCCATAAACGGAAGACAGCATCAGGCCGCTTTCGCCAGCGAGGCCCAGTTTTTTGCGCAGCCGGCTGGCATGCGTATCGACCGTGCGGGTATCAACGCCGGCGTCGCGCACCCAGACACTGGTGAGTAGCTCATCCCGCGACAGCACCCGCCCGACATTGCGCAGCAAGATGAGCGCCAGCTCGTATTCGCGCTGGGTCAAATCAATATCAGAACCGGCCAGCCTGATTCGCCGTCCTTCGAGATCAATCTCGATACTGCCGAGTTGCAACATTGCAGGGCGCGGCGTGCGACGGCGTAGCAACGCATGAACCCGCGCCATGAATTCCATATAGCGAATCGGCTTCGGAATAAAGTCGTCGGCACCGAGGCGCAGAATATCCGAAGCATCCTCCTCGCCAGTGCGCGCCGTGCAGAATATGACTGGCACTTCCCATCCACACGTTTCACGAACATGCCTTAGTACTTCATCGCCGCCAATATCCGGCAATGTCCAGTCGATGACGAAGAAATCAAAACTCCGCGTTTTGAGGGCCTCGATACAGGAGTTCCCGTCAGAAAAAACCTCAACCTGATACCCCTCACTCTTGAGAAGCGCCTTGAGCACCTCGGCTTGGCTTCGACTGTCCTCAACTACCGCAAAAATCATGATTCCTCCATATTTCGCGCGAATTCTGCCCCCTTAGCCTGCGTTCAGCAATGACCATGGAATCACTTTTACCAACAATCACATAGGTTTACGTTCCGTAACAATCAAGGCCGACACTCGAGCGCACGGGATTTGTAAAACCCTCTCCAGCGTCCTCGCGGTAAAATCACCTTTTACCTTTCAAGTTCCAGCCCCATGTCGCGAAAAATACTCGTTACCTCTGCCCTGCCTTATGCCAATGGCGCCATCCACCTCGGTCATCTGGTCGAGTACATCCAGACCGACATCTGGGTGCGTTTCCAGAAAATGGCCGGCAACGAGTGCTGGTACGTCTGCGCCGACGACACGCATGGCACGCCGATCATGCTGCGCGCTGAAAAGGAAGGCATCACGCCGGAAGCGCTGATCGCCCGCGTCCACGGCGAGCATTCCCGCGACTTCGCCGGCTTCCATGTGGGCTTCGACAACTACTACAGCACGCATTCCGACGAAACCCGCGACTGCGCGAACGACATCTACCTCAAGCTGCGCGCCGCCGGACTGATCGAAACGCGGACCATCGAGCAGTACTACGACCCGGTCAAGCAACTTTTCCTGCCCGATCGCTTCATCAAGGGCGAATGCCCGAAATGCGGCGCCAAGGACCAGTACGGGGACAACTGCGAATCCTGCGGCGCAGCCTACGCACCGACCGACCTCAAGGAACCGTATTCAGCCATTTCCGGTGCCAAGCCGGAACTGCGCACCTCGGAACACTATTTCTTCAAGCTCTCCGACCCGCGCTGCGAATCCTTCCTGCGCCAGTACACCAGCCGGGAAAACGGCGTTCTGCAGAACGAAGCCGCCAACAAGATGCAGGAGTGGCTGGGCGCGCCGGGCGAAAACAAGCTGACCGACTGGGATATTTCCCGCGATGCACCCTATTTCGGTTTCGAAATCCCCGATGCGCCGGGCAAGTATTTCTACGTCTGGCTTGACGCACCGATCGGCTACATGGGTTCGTTCAGGAACCTGTGCGGTAAGAACGGTCTCGACTTCGACGAGTATTTCAAGCCTGATTCGAAGACCGAGCTCTACCATTTCATCGGCAAGGACATTCTTTATTTCCATGCCCTGTTCTGGCCGGCCGAGCTGGCCCACGCTGGTTTCCGCACGCCGACCAAAATCTTCGCCCACGGCTTCCTTACGGTCGACGGCGCAAAGATGTCAAAATCTCGCGGCACCTTCATCACCGCGGAGAGCTACCTGAACACCGGCCTCAACCCCGAATGGTTGCGCTACTACTACGCCGCCAAGCTGTCGGCGACCATGGAAGACATCGACCTCAACCTTGAAGATTTTGCCGCCCGCGTCAATTCCGACCTGGTCGGAAAATACGTGAACATCGCAAGCCGCTCGGCCGGCTTCATCACCAAGCGCTTCAATGGCCAGCTGGCCCCTGCTGCTGCCGAGCTACCAGCCATCAAGGCTATCCAGGAAGCGGCCAGCCGCGTTGCCGAGCTCTACGAAGCGCGTGAATTCGGCAAAGCCATGCGTGAAATCATGGCGCTAACCGACGCCGCCAACCAGTATGTCGACAGCGTCAAGCCTTGGGAACTGGCCAAGCAGGAAGGCAAGGAAGTCGAACTGCACGCCGCCTGCACCAATGCGCTGAACCTGTTCCGCCTGCTGACGATCCTGCTCAAGCCGATCCTGCCGGTGCTCGCCGGCAGGGTTGAGAATTTCCTCAACGTCGCACCGTTGACCTGGCGCGACTCGCAAAGCCTGCTCGCGGCGGGTCATGGCATCCAGGCCTACGAGCACCTGATGACCCGCGTCGATCCCAAGCTGATTGAAAAACTCGTCGATGCCAACAAGGAATCGCTGGCGCCGACGCCAGAGCAGCAATCGCCACAGCGCCATGCCGAGCATCAGCAAAACGAAGTGAAGTCGGAAAGCCCTTGGGAACCGTTCTGCAACATCGACGACTTCATGAAAGTGGATCTGCGCATTGTTCGCATCGCCAACGCTGAACACGTCGATGGTGCCGACAAACTGGTTCGCCTGACACTTGACGTCGGCAACAACGAAACGCGCAATGTCTTTGCCGGCATCAAGTCCGCCTACGACCCTGCCCAACTGATTGGACGACTGACCGTCATGGTTGCCAACCTTGCACCGCGCAAAATGAAGTTCGGCCTATCCGAAGGTATGGTGCTGGCTGCCTCCGATAGCACCGGCAATGCACCCGGAATATTCCTGATGTCGCCGGACTCCGGCGCACAACCGGGCATGCGCGTCAAATAAATACATGCATTCGGCAACGGCCTGAAACACTGGCCGTTGCCTGCTGCAGCGCAGCAAGATTGTGACCAAAGCTCATGTATCACTTTAACTTAAGGGTCCAATCTAGCTACAGGGTTTAGGCTTTTGAATCTATCCACAAAATCTGTGGATAAGTCTGTGAATGAAACCGGGAGCAAGTGGCTAAGTGACCGTTCCGCAAGGATTTTCCTTACCCTGCCCGAAACTTGAGCTTCGGCGTAACATATTGATTTTAAAGCAGTTCAATCTCTAGTCAGCAATGTATCAAATCTATCAGGCTGCGAAATGACTCGGATGCAAAATCGCCCCAAATCTGTGCATAAGTTTCATTGACTTTTGCGTTGTCAAGCACTTTCAAAGAAAATCCGGAAACAAATTCAACTCGGCCAGCCACATGCTCAATCAATCAACTCGCCCACCCCGCCCGACATTGACCGGCCCGATATTCCTCTACGCCCTGATCGACGTGTTCGGCCTGGCCTGCGTCGGCATTGGCGCCAGCTGGTTCGCGGCAGGCAAGGGAGCGATTTTGACCGGTTTCCCGACGTCGGCCGTAGAAGCCGTGGTCTGCACGGCCGGCGGCGCCGCGGTCATGCTCTGGGCTGTTGCCCGGATTCTGCGGGAAATCGCCAAGCAGGCGCCGCAGATGCAGGCAAAGTACGATGCCTATATCGCCGCAAACCATCCGGACAAAATCCGGAAGGCGACGGACGACTAATCCCGATTACTCGTCAGCCTTGCCGCTCGGCTTCAACCACTCGGGCAGTTCGCGACCGTCGGCATTGTCGATGATGTATTGACGCACCAGGCGGCGCACGACCTGCGACGAGGTCAGATCCTTGGCAGCGCATATTTCTTCGAATATTTTCTTCTTCTGCGGATCGATCAGGATGGTCAGACGGGCGGTACGGTTCTCCATGACTCACTCTTGTTTGATTCGTGTTGAATCATATTAACATGTGATTAACATTGACGATAAATCACATGCTCATATAATGCTGCGCTTACCCTCCGAGCGCGTGCCATGAAAATCGCCTTCCGCCCCAAGTTGCTGGATTGCCTGCCGACCTACAACCGCGCACAACTTGGCAAGGACATCGCGGCGGGCATCACGGTCGGCGTACTGGCCCTGCCACTGGCCATGGCTTTCGCCATCGCGTCAGGCTGTTCTCCGACGGCCGGGATCTGGACGGCCATCGTCGCCGGGCTGATCATCTCGGCGCTGGGCGGCTCGCGGGTGCAGATCGGCGGCCCGACCGGGGCCTTCATTCCCATCGTGTACGGCATCGTTGCCGTCCATGGCTTCGCCAACCTGATGGGCGCCACCATCCTGGCCGGCATCTTCCTGCTCGCCATGGGCTTGGCGCGCATGGGTCAGCTCATCCGCTTCATCCCGGTCACCGTGGTCATCGGCTTCACCAACGGCATTGCGGTGGTCATCTTCCTCGCCCAGATCAAGGATTTCTTCGGGCTGCAGATCGACAACCTGCCGGCCGAGTTCTTTCATCGTATCAAGACGCTGGCCGCCTACGCCCACACGGTCGACCTGCCGACCCTCGGCCTGGCCAGCGCCTGTTTTGCCTTTCTGCTCTCCTACAACTGGCTGTCCCAGCGCCTTTCGCTGTTGTGCCGGGCGCCGGGGCCGCTCGTCGTGCTCATCGTCGGCACGCTGGTTTCCTTCCTGTTTGATCTGCCAGTCGAAACCATCGGCAGCCGCTTCCACGGCATTCCGCAGGAATTGCCCGGTTTTGGCCTGCCCGACTTGTCGATCCACGACTTCGGCAAATTGATCTCGCCGGCCATCACCATCGCCCTGCTCGGCGCCATCGAATCGCTGCTCTCGGCCCGCGTCGCCGACAGCCAGATCGACGATCGCCACGACCCCAATCAGGAACTGATTGCCCAAGGTTTGGCCAACATCGCCGCCCCGCTGTTCGGTGGCTTTGCGGCGACCGGCGCCATCGCCCGGACGACCACCAACGTAAAGACCGGTGGCCGGACGCCGATTGCCGGCATCATCCACGCCTTCGTCCTGCTCGGCATCGTGCTCATCGCCGCGCCACTCGCCTCCTACGTCCCTCTCGCCACGCTATCGGCCATCGTCATGGTCGTTGCCATCAACATGGGCGAATGGCACCAGTTCCTCGAACTGCGCCGCTATTCGTACAACTACCGGATCATCCTGCTCGCTACCTTTTTCGTCACCGTGCTCTTCGACCTGACCATCGCCGTCGAACTCGGCATGGTGCTGGCCAGCCTGTTCTTCATCTACCGCATGTCGGAGCTGACCAAGATCGAACGCCTGCCGCTCACCGACGAGGCCGACGAGCCTGCCTTCCTCTATCCCGACGGCACCATGCGCGTCGCCGCCTGGCAGATGTTCGGCTCGCTGTTCTTCGGCGCGGTGAACAAACTGGAAGAATTGCTCGACCCGCGCGAGGGCCATCCCGAGGTTGTCATCCTCGACATGACCCGCCTGATCCAGCTCGACACCACCGGGCTGGAAGGGCTGGAAAACCTGCGCGACAAGCTGTCGAAACGCGGCTGCACACTGCTCGTCTGCGGCCTCAACTCGCAGCCAGGCTCGCTGCTCTACCGGTCAGGCTTCATCGATAATTTGGGCGATGACAATGTCAGCGCCGACCTCACCGAAGCGTTAAAACGCGCCTACATCCTGCTCCCCAATCTGATGGGCGGCTTTGAAGAAGATTACTGAAAAAGGAAACACCATGAGCGGCTTGCCGAACTGTCCGAAATGCAAATCGGAATACACCTACGAAGACGGCACCAACTACGTCTGCCCGGAATGCGCCCACGAATGGAGCAAGGACGCCGGCGAAAATGCCGAACAGGCGCGCGTCTGGAAGGATGCCAACGGCAACGTGTTGCAGGACGGCGACTCGGTCACCGTCATCAAGGATCTCAAGATCAAGGGCTCGTCGTCGGTCGTCAAGGTTGGCACCAAGGTCAAAAACATCCGCCTGATCGACGGCGACCACGACATCGATTGCAAGATCGACGGCATCGGCGCCATGCAACTGAAGTCGGAATTCGTCAAGAAGGCCTGATTTTCGGCCTTGCTGCGGTCAACCGGACAAAACAACCAAAATTGAAATGGCCGGTTTAGCTCTCGGCCGCGCCTCCTAGCGCGCCAACCCGACCGCCCAGGCTTCGGCCGCCGGGCGGACGACTTCGATCCACGGCCCGGGATAGATGCCGATACCGACGATCATCACAATCAAGGCGACCAGCACGGCCCATTCGCGCGGCCGGAGGTCGCTGGCGTCGGCTACGGTCGACCGGGAAATCGGGCCAAAAAACGCTTTTCTGTAAAGCGACAGGAAGCCGCCTGCGGCAATGGACAACCCGAACAGCGCGGCCATGCCGGCGCCGGTATGCGTTTGCAGGGCGGCGATGATCAACATGAACTCACCGGGAAAACTGCTGGTCCCCGGCATACCGACCCCGGCCAGACCGCAGATTAAAAAGCCGGTCGCCAGCAGCGGCATGGTCTTGGCCGCTCCGCCCAGGGCGTTGACGTCGGTTGAGCCGGTGCGCTGGCGGAGGAATTCAAGCAGCACGAATGCACCGCCGGTGGCCACCGAGAAGCTGAGCAGCAGCGAAACCGCGCCCTGAGCCGCTTGCGCCGAGTAGGAAGCCAACCCGAGTACCGCCAGACCAACGTGGCAGATGCTGGCGTAGGCGAGGCCGACGCGCAGGTTGCTCTGGGCCAGCATGCCGACGGCGCCGTAGAGGATGGCCACCGTACCCAGCCCGGCGAGCAGCCAGTGCAGGTCGAGCGCGGCGTCCGGGGCAAGCGGGATGGCAAAGCGGATCAGGCCGAAGGCACCGAGCTTGAGGCCGACCAGCAGCGCCGTCAGCGAACCCGGCGCCGCCAGCGCGAACTGCGGCAGCCAGGTGTGCAGCGGAACGAGCGGCACCTTGACGCCGAAGCCGAGCAGGCAGAGCAGGAAGACCGCCGTCTGTGTCGAACGCGGCAGCGGCGCGGCGAGCAGCGCCATCAGGTCGAAGGTCGGCACCGCCTGACTGCTGGCCAGGATGACGAAGGCGATCAGCAAGGGAATGCCGCCGGCCAGCATGATCAGGAAATAGCGCGCCGCTGCCGCTGCGCTGCCGGCCGTCACGCCCCAGCGGCCGAGCAGAAAGTAGAGCGGCACCAGCATCAGCTCCCAGAACACGAAGAACAGCGCGGTATCGAGGGCGCAGAAGACGCCCAGCGTTGTCGTCTGGAGCAGCAACAGCAAGCTGTAG
The DNA here is from genome assembly GCA_907163225.1 of uncultured Rhodocyclaceae bacterium. GTDB lineage: Bacteria > Pseudomonadota > Gammaproteobacteria > Burkholderiales > Rhodocyclaceae > Azonexus. Next base: position 1,537,001 of record OU015322.1, read on the forward strand.
TGCAGGCGCGGCGCCTCGCGCACGACATTCCAGCAGGCAACCAGCGAGCCGATGAAGAGCAGCGCCGTGGCCGGCAAAAAAAGCACGGAAATGCCGTCGACCGCGAGCAGGTACTGAATATTCAGGCTCGCGATCCACGGTGCCCGCTCGACCAGCTGGAAGCGCGCCCCGGCCGGGTTGTAGGCGACGAGCGCCGCTGTCGCCAGCAGCAGCGTCAGCAGCATGACGAGCGCCACGATGGGACGCGTTGCCCGCGCTGGCAGTAGCCATAGCGCGGCAGCCCCGGCCAGTGGCGTGAAGACGAGCAGAGAAAGTAGCGGCAGGGTCATCGCGCAAACCTCGCGGCCGCAGCCTGGCTGGCCGTTTCGGTCAGGAACAGCCAGGGTTCGGTAAAGAAGCCGATGGCCAGCATGGCAGCCAGGGCGATGCCGCAGACGACGTACTCCATCGGCAGCGTTTTATCGACATCATGGCTGCCGGCTTTGGCCTGCGACAAAAATGCCTTCTGGAATGCCCAGAGCAGGAAGCCGGCCGCCGCCACGTTACCGAGCGCCGTCGCCACCGTGGACAGCGCGCCGAATTTATCGATGGACGCCTCCAGAATCAGGTGGGCCGCGTCGAAACCCGGCGTGCCCGGCATGCCGACGATGGCCAGGCCGAAGACCAGGAAGGCGATGGCGAGGAAGGGGATGCGCTCGAACAGGCCGGACAGCTCGTGCAGCTCCGTCGTCCCCGTGCGACGGAAGACGAAACCGACGATGAACCACATGCCGGTCACCGCCAGCCCGAAGTTGGCAGCCAGCAACATGGCGCCCTGGATGCCGGCCTCATGCAGACTGAACAGGCCGATGACCAGCAGGCTGGTGTGGCTGACCACGGCAAAAGCGAGCAGGCGACGCAGATTGGTCTGCTGGAAAGCCAGCGCCGCGGTGAAGAAAACGCCAGCCATGGCGAAGCCGACGACGTAAGGCTGCCAGTACTCAACCGCCGCCGGCGTCAGTGGCAGCACGAAGCGCAGCATGCCGTAGATGCCGACCTTGGCACCGACCATCAGTGCCGGCGCAACGGCGATCAGGCCGTGTTGCGCCATGTTGGGCAGCCAGCCGTGCAGCGGGAAGAGCGGTGTGCGCACGGCCAGGCCGTAGAACAGCAGGTAGAAAGCAGCGGTCTGGAACTTGCCGACCGGGATGGCACCCTGCAGGTCGAACAAATCGAAGCTCCAGATTCCGCCGGTCGCCTCGGCATGCCCCCAGCCAAGCACGATGCAGCCAGCCGCAAAGAGCGCCCAGCCAAAGGCCTGATACTGGACAAAGCGGGCCAGGGCATGAATTTCAGCCGGCGACGAGGCCCAGCGCCGCAGCAAATAGACCACCGCCCACAATTCAAGCGCCGAGAAGGCGGCAAACCACGCCACATTCACCGTCACCAGCATGCCGACCAGCCCGGCCTCGGCGAGCAGCAGCACGGCAAACAGGCGGCCCGGCGAGATCATGCCGCGGCTCATGCCATACAGCGTCATGAGCAGGGTCAGTAGCGCCGTGAGCAGTAAAAAGATCAGACTGATGCCGTCGACCGCAACATGGTAGGCAAGTGGCGCAAAGCGTTCGGCCAGTTGCAAAGCCGGCCGGGTCGGATCGAGGTGGCTGACGGCAACGATGCCGAGCAGCAGTTCGCCCAGCGCAAAGACCTTGCCAAGAACTACCGCGGTCGACCGTTCATTGAAGGCAAAAACCACGGCCGCCCCCAGCAGCGGCAGCAACTGCAGGGCGAGCAGCAAGGGCAGGCCGGCCTGCTCGTTCCAGAAAATTTCAGTCAGGCTGCCCATCACAGGATCACCACAAAAGTCGCCATCACCGCCATCATCAGGTAGCGCGGCTGTTCGAGCAGGTTTTCCAGTGTCCGCAGATAGGCGCCGGCCCGGTGCATCAGTTTTTCCGCAGTGCCGCCCTTGCCCCGCAGTTGCAGGCGGTACTCGATGTGTTGCAAGACATCCGACAAACTGGCCAGCAAATGCCCCGGCAAGCCATCAGCCAGAATCAACGGGCGATCGGCGTGGATAGGCTTGCCCTGCCCCGGCTGGCCGATGGCGTGATCGATAAAATGCTCCTCCAGGGCGCGCACATCGCGCGCGAAGGACTGGGTAGGCTCGACGAGCAGCGTGTGCGACAGCTTGTCGAGCCAGAAACGTTGCAGGGCGACCGTGTACAGCAACTGGTTGGAACGCAGCCAGGCCGGCGGCGGGGGCGGCCGCTCGCGGGTGATAACCAGCCACGACGGGGCCAGCAGAAACTGCCAGACGCGCCAGCCGGCATGCAGGCAAAGATGAACGAGCGCCAGCGTCGTATAGCCGAGACCGATGCTGACGAACATCAGTGAGACCTGAAAAACAGTGGCAAAAATCAGCGCCGATTTGACGTCGGTCTGAACCAAGCCGCACAGCCAGGCATAGATCGCGGTCAGCGCGCCGGCGACGACCAGCCCGATCATGACGTCCGGCACCTGCACCAGCAGCGGCTCCAGCCGCAGCAGCAAATAAACGCCGGCATGCACCATCACCGCGCCGTAAAAAATGGCCGAGGACGGCGTCGGCCCTTCCAGCGCCTTGGTGATCCACGCCGTGAACGGAAGCTGTGCCGACTTGGCCAGCGCCGCGACGACAAAGCCGATGACCAGCAAGCGGTCGTTAACCACGCTGATTTGCGACGCCTTGGACAAGGCCGTCCACTCGAAACTGCCGAGCCAGGTCGCGGCCAGCCCTAGCGCGAGCAAAAACCCGGCGTCACCGCCGCGATTGGTAACGAAGGCGAACAGCGCATTGCCCGTCGCCACCGGCCGGTGCCAGGCGTAGCCGATGAGCAGGAAGGACGACACGCCGCACATCTCCCAGCCGACGAAGGCGAGCAGGCCATTGCCGGCGAGCAGCACGAGCTGGATGCCGGCCAGGAAAAAGCTCAGGGCAATGAAAAACCGATGGAACCCGGCCTCTCGGTGCAGGTAATTGGCCGAAAAGCGCATGACCAGCCAGCCGATCAACGCCGTCAGCGTGCCCAGCGTCAGCGACAGTGGATCGAGCATGAAGGAGAAGGTCGCCTCCCAGTTGCCGTTGCCGAACCAGTGAGCCAGGCGGCGGTGCCCCGGGGCGCCGTGGAGCAAGGCCAGCCCATCGATGGCGAGCAGCTGCGCCAGCCCGCCGAAGGCAGCGAGCGAGGCAAGGCGTGCGGTCAGCGGCTCGGCGGCGTCGCCCGTCGCCCGGCCAAGCAGGACGCGGGCGCCGTTGATGACCACAGCAGCCAGCGGCAGGACTGGCACCAGCCAGACAAGGTCGGCAAGCGGCAAGAGCAGGCTCATGGTGAAGACCTCGACGCAGAGGCACTGAGACGCAGAGAAAGAGCGACCCACAGCGCAGGAAATTGGAGCTTCTCTCCGCGTCTCCGCGCCTCTGCGTCAAATTTTTCAGTCCGCACGCTCATCTCCTAACAACAAAGCCGGCGCCAGGGCTTCGGATTCGCCGGCGAACCAGTCGACCGAGCGCCCCACCTGCGGCAGCACGGCTTTGCCCGACCACGGCAGCCAGCCGCGGCGCGTGCAGAAAAGCTCAATAGCTGCGGTCGACGGCGATTTTGCCGCCAAAACGATCCACTCGTTGTTGATCAACTCCTGCAGCGGCGGCTGGCGTTTTAGGATGGCCGTCAGCACTTCCGGCGTCTGCTCGACGACGACGAGCAAACGCATCGGCTCGTGGATTTCGACCATTTGCCAGGGCAAGCCGGTGCGCAGATCGGAGTCGGCGCCTTCCATGACGCCGAACAGGCCGGTGATGTTGTGGGTGATTTTCGACCCGCAGCCAAAGCGTTCGTTATCGACCGTCGAAAAATAGTACTCGAGGGCGATGCCGGCGCCGACCGGGCCGGCCGCGAGCAGGATGCCTTCGACGATACGCCCGTCGTCATCGCCGGCCGGATCGTAGGAAATCAGGAACACGCGACGGTCGAGGAAGAGGCCGCGGCTGATGTCGCGGCGACCGATGAAGGCGGCGGCATTGGTCGCGTGGCCCAGTTCCGGCCGCGCCTGCGAGATGTCGTTGGCCCGGCCGAGCATGTGCTGGCGGGCTTTCCACGGCAGTGGACGAACGGGCGCCGAGGCCAGCCGGCGACAACGCTCGACGGCATGCGCCCGGCAGGCTTCACCGATCTGCCCGAGCAGGGTGTCGAGCGCCGGTTGAAAGGATTCCGGCACGGCTTCGAGGTCGTACCACGCGACGCCGTCGTCGCAGGTGTTGTGTTCGGCCGCGATGAACCAGCAGCTATCGGGAATGATCAAGCCACCTGCGGCCAGGCCGGCCCGCACCTCGGGCCGATTGGCCATGGCCGCGAAGACGCGTGCGTTCGGGCCGCCGTGCTTGCCGGAACAGGCGCCGCAGTCGTAGGCCGACAGGTGCGGATTGTTCTGGCTACCCGAGCCATGGCCGAACATCAGCACCAGCGGCGCGAAGTTTGAAGTCAGGCCGATCATGCGCAAAAAAGCGTCGACGCACGCGACCTGCTCGCCGTCGGTCAGCCCCAACTGCGGCTCATCGGGCGTGGCGGGGCTGGCACGATCAGCGGTCAGGCCCAGCCGTGTCGCCACCCGGCCATCGTATTTTTCACGCCAGCGCCGGGCCGTTTCGCCAAACCAGCCGGGAGCCAGCGTCACCGCCGCCAGGGCAGTCAGTGCCGGCAGGCCGCCGAGAGCGGTCAGCACCGGGCCAGCCACCGAACGCCGACGGGTGGCCTGATAGAAGCGCTCGCGCCACTGCAGGCGCCTTTCACGGCGGGCGGCATGCCTGCCCTGGATCAATTCCGTGCCGACGGCGCCCCACTCCCGCACCAGCTGGGTAGGCTGCACGACGACCGGGCACAGTGCCGTCTTGCCGGGATCGTCCAGCCCCTGCCAGTAAATTGGCACGCCGAAGAAACCGGCGGCGCCATAGGTGGCGACGGCCGGGGCAATTTCTTCGAGATGGCGCCGGGTGCCCTCCTCGCGGTCGTCCATGCACATCACAACCTGAGCCGACGGGGTCGCCGGGGTGCGCTGCCGTGAATGATTGGCGGTCAACGCCGAAAAAAGCTGTTCGCGACAATGGCGCTCGTAGGCCAGCAGCCAGATCTGGCTGCGCTGCAAGGGCAGCAGCGTGTTCGCGCAGTCGCCCAGGACAGCCAGTTCGTCAGCGCTCAGCGTCTCGACATCGGCCAGCGTCAGGCCAAGCTGGCGGCTCAGGGCAGCCAGTTGCCAGGCGGTACCGCTGGCCCGTGAACTGGTCGTCAGCGGCGCAATGGCTGCCGCCAGATGGCGCCAGGCATCGGCATCGACATGCCCGTTGCGCGAAAGATCGACCAGATGCGCGGCCCGGCTTTGCAAATCTTCCGGCAAACCGGGCAGCCGCAAGGCATCACGAACCAGAAACTCAGCCGGGTGAGTGGCGTAGTAGTCGCCCAAGTCGTTCACGCTCATCGGCCCGCCCGTCAGGCGGCGCAGCAGATCGTCGGTGAGCAGGCGTTCAAGCAGGACGCGCACGGTCAGGTAGTCGAGCATGGCAACGGGCGTGCCGTCGCCACGGCCGGGGTTGCGGTCGCGCCACAGGAACATGCCCGACCAGCCGGGGATCTCGAGGCTCAGCCGCTCCAGATAGCCGTACCACTGGCCCTCGTCGGGGAGCAGACGCGGCAACTCTTCAAGCAGAACGTCAATCGGCGATGGCGGCAGATGCAGAATCTCGTCGCGGACATTCGGCAACTCGTCCATTTCCCAGGCCAGATCGAGTCCGGCGCTGGCTCGCCAGGCGGCGAAGAAACCCTGTCCCTGCGCCGGATTGCGCCACGCCGCGACGCCGAGGTCGAGATGGGCGGCGAGGTGGCGTTGCAGGATGCTGCGCACGCGTTCGAGGACATCCTCGTCGCTCAGATGCTCAAGCAGGCTGCGCCAGGTCCAGGTTTTGCCGACCCGCGCGCGCAAGGCTTCCCAGCGGGTGAGCGCCTGTTGCTGCCAGGCGCTGGCGCTATTTTCGGCGTTTTCTTCCGGGCCACGGGAAGCCACGGCGGCTTCTGCGGTCAACCGGAAAAAATGCGCAAAAATCAGATCGTCACCGAGGGGCGTTTCGCGTTGCAGCCAGCCTTGCCGACTGGCTTCCGGCACCTCCACGCCAACCATCAGGCTGGCCAGCAAAATATCGCGCCGGGAGAAGGCACGCAGCAGCGGCCTGTCGAGATCGGCCACCCCGTGATCAAGCAGCGCCGCCGACAGGTCATCCACACTGATTCGTCCGCTGGCCAGACAGTCACGGAACCTGGATTCCGGCCAGTAAGTCGTCGCCCCAGTCAGTGCCTGCGCCGCCGCCAGCGCCTCGGTGAAGGGCAGATGCTGGAAGCCATGCAAGGTGTTGTGATGAACGAAATCGCGTATCGGCGCCTGTGCCGGCAAGACATGCGTCAAATGCTCGACCCAGTGGGCCAGGCGTTCGCGGATGGGCTGTTCGTGCTCGGCGCTCATTGCAGTTCCCCGAACAAGCCGGCAACCTGGCCGACACTGCCGGCAATCAATTCAAGCAAAGGCGCCGGCCAGATGCCAAGCAGCACAATGCACACCGCCAGCAAGGCGGCCGCGAACGCTTCGGTTCGCGTCATGTCCGGCAGCTCGGTGGATTCACCCTTCAGGCACAAGCGCCCGATGACCCGCAGGCTGTATGCCGCGCCAATCAGCATGGCGACGCCGAGCAGGACGATCCAGCCGCCCCAGCGCGCATAGCCGCCGACCAGCGCGTGCAGTTCGGCAATAAATCCGGCACTGCCGGGCAGCCCAATCGCCGCCAGCAAGCCAAAAGCAATGAAAAAGGCGAAACGCGGCGCCTTGCCAAGCAAGGAACCATACGCGGCGAGGTCGCGGCTATGCGTGCGCTGGTAGAGCAGGCCGACGACCAGGAAAAGCAGGCCGGCCGTCAACCCGTGCGCCACCATCTGCACCACGGCGCCGGTCAGGCCGGTCACGTTGAGCGTGGCTATGCCGAGCAGCACGACGCCCATGTGCGAGATCGACGAATAAGCGACCATCGCCTTCAAATCCTGCTGACGCCAGGCGAGGATGCCGCCATAGAGCAGGCTGATGAAGGCCAGAATGACCAAGCCGTCCTGGGTTGCCAGCAAAGCGGCGGGCAGCGTTTCAGCCGCGCGGATCAGCCCGTAGGCACCCATTTTGAGCAGGACGCCGGAAAGCAGGATGGACACCGGACTGGGCGCCTCGACGTGGGCCAGCGGCAGCCAGCCATGCAGCGGAAACACCGGCATCTTGACGCCGAAGCCAATGAACAGGCCGGCAAAGATCAGCAACTGCGTATTCAGCGGCAGGCCGCGGCCGCCTTCCGCCATGTCGGCCATCGCAAAACTGTGGCCGGGCGCCGCGTCATAGAGAAAAAGCAGGGCAACCAGCATGAAAACCGAGCCGCCCAAGGTGTACAGAAAAAAGTTGAGCGCCGCGCGCTGGCGGTTCGGCCCACCCAGGCGGTCGATGAGAAAGAACAGCGGGAGCAGGGTCGCTTCCCAGAACACATAAAACAGCGACCAGTCGCGCGCCGTGAATACACCGAACATCGCCGATTCGAGCAGCATGACCAGCATGAAATAGAGCCTGGCCCCCTCCTCCATACGCCGAGAAACCAACACGGCAATCAGTGAAAGCACAGCTGTGAGCAGCACCATGGCCAGCGAAATGCCATCGACACCCAGCGCAAAAGAGGAGCCGAGGCGGCGATTCCACGCCCGGCTCTCAAACATTTGTACGGCCTCGCCGGCCGAGTCGAACTGCCCGGCCAACCACAGCGCATAGCCGAGCGCTACCACGGAAAAAACCATCGCCACCTGCCACAGGCGCAGCCCGTGGCGCACCGGCAGAATGGCGAGCAACGCGGCCCCCACCACCGGCAGAAAGACCAGCACCTTCAGCACGAAACAGCCCCTCCGGCCACTCGTTTTGAATTCATAATTATCATGTCGCGATTATGCCAGCGACCCGCCGCTTGCGGGCAGGCAGCGATGAGACTTCCACCATCAGGCCAAGCCCTCCGGGCGGTTTGACACGACATGCCAGCTTGGTTAAATTGGCCTTTTACCCGAAACCCCAACCCATTTAGATAAGGAATTCCCCATGGCCGTTCTCGTTGGCAAACAAGCCCCGGATTTCACCGCTACCGCCGTTTATGGCAACAATGAAATCAAGGAACTGAAGCTGTCGCAATTCAAGGGCAAGCCCGTCGTTCTCTTTTTCTACCCGCTCGACTTTACCTTCGTCTGCCCGTCCGAACTGATCGCCTTCGATCATCGCCTGTGCGAATTCCAGCAGCGTGGCGTCGAAGTCATCGGTGTCTCGATCGACTCCCAGTTTTCCCACCTGGCCTGGAAGAACACCGCAATCAAGGACGGTGGCATCGGCCAGGTCGCCTATCCGCTGGTTGCCGACGTCAAGCACGACATCTGCCGCGCCTACGACGTCGAACTCGAAGCCGCCGGCGTCGCCCTGCGTGGCTCCTTCCTGATCGACAAGACCGGCGTCGTCATGCACCAGGTCGTCAACATGCTGCCGCTCGGACGCAATATCGACGAAATGCTGCGCATGGTCGATGCCCTGCAATTCTTTGAAGAACACGGCGAAGTCTGCCCGGCCGGCTGGAACAAGGGCAAGCCCGGCATGGTTGCCTCGACCGAAGGCGTCGCTGCCTACCTGGCCAAGAACGCCAAGAAGCTGTAATCCCCAAATCGCCCGATTTTTGGGCAAATGTAAAAAAACCTCAGGCTTTGTAAGCTGAGGTTTTTTTCATTGTTATTTAATCCAATATCAGGATAAAATTTGGCGAATTTGTAATTTCAGCAAGGAAAGAAAAAATGGCCGACACCGAATACCTTAGTACCAGGCAAGCCGCACTCCGCTTGGGCGTTTCCCTGGGCACCGTTCAAAACATGGTGGAGAGCGGCGCGCTTGAAGCATGGAAGACCGCTGGCGGACATCGCCGCATTCCATCCACCTCGGTCGATGCACTGCTCGCCCGACGTCGCAACCTGACACCCAGCGCGCTGGAGTCCGGAGGTCAACTCGACATCCTGATCGCCGAAGACGACCCGACGCTGCAAATGCTTTACCAGATGACCTTCGACACCTGGGCACTGCCAGTCAAGCTGCGCATCGTCGCCAATGGTTTTGACGGCCTGCTGCAAGTTGGTCAGCGCCAACCCGACATCCTGATCGCCGACCTGATGATGCCCGGCATGGACGGTTTCGAAATGATCCGTCGCCTGCGTGCCAATACCGATCTGGCCCGGATGGACATTATCGTGGTCAGCGCCATCGACCGCGAAGAAGTCCTCAAACGCGGCCTGCCGTCGGACATCACGCTCTTTGGCAAGCCTATCCCTTTCCACGAAATCAAGGGCTTCCTGCTTGGCCGCCTGGCGGCTCGTCAACGCGTCTCTTAACGAAAGCAAAGCGTCTTTTACGAAAGGAACAGACGACTCTCCAGTCAGGAGCGTAGTAGCACACCAAAAATTTGAGTAATCCCTACATCCATAAAAAATATCAGGAGACAAACATGGGATTCTTCGGAAACAGCGCTGCCCTCGAAAAAATTGACCGCGATATCGCGGCAGTTGCCGAGGGCAATGAAGATCTTTCGTACATCGTGGGCACTGCAGGCAGCGATGCGGCAGGGCGCATTTCAAGCAATATCAACCGTTTTTTCAGCCGCGTGCGTGGCCTTATTTCGCAAGCTCGCGAGCGCAGCGTCAGCATCGCTGCCGACGCCGCCCGCATGAATCATCTGGTACAGCAAACCGACGACGCCGTGCGCCGCCAGGAGGCGCTGGCTGTCAATGTCTTCGAATCCAGCAACCGGGTAAATCAGGCGGTCGGTGATGTTGCCATGAACTCGGATGCCATTCAGGCCTCGACCAAGAACAATCTCGATCTAGCCCAGCGTTCACTGGAGCAAATGGAAACCGTCGCCTCGACCATGCGCTCGACCAATGCCCATATCGAGCATTTTTCGTCGACGGTCAGTGAATTGCACACCAGTTCGATGAAAATCGACCAGATCGTTTCCCTGATCAACGACATTTCGGACCAAACAAATCTGCTCGCTCTCAACGCGGCCATTGAGGCGGCCCGGGCTGGTGAGGCCGGCCGCGGCTTTGCCGTGGTCGCCGACGAAGTGCGCAAGCTGGCCGAAAAGGTCAAGACGGCTACCCAGGTCATCGGCCAGAACACCCAGTCGATGATCAATCTGGTCGCCGACACGTCAGCCAAGACGCAAACCATCGTCGGCGAGGTAACCCGCGCCAACGGCTACATCGAAACCTCGGCAGCTGACCTGACCACCATGGTGGGCGATTTTAAGCAGACCACCGAGCAGCTCTCCACGATTTCCGAAGCGATCTACAACCTGCGCGAAGGTAACCAGGCCATTCACCGCGAAGTCGAAGAAATCCGCGATCATTCGCGCGACATTTCCGGGCGCATGAAGCAGTGTATCGACAACGCCAAGACCCTGCGCGAGTCGACGGAGTATCTGCAATGCACGCTGGCCGATTTCCGCACCGGTAACAGCATGTTCGATACCTTGCACGACAAGTGCGCGGCCTTCCGCGACAACGTTGTTGCCGTGCTGCAAAAACTGGCTGATCGCGGGGTCAATGTATTCGACCAGGCTTACAAGGAAATCCCCGGCTCCAATCCAAAGCGCTATACGACGGCCAGTGCGATGCTGAATTGACGCGCATGTATGACGACCTGCTGCGTGATGTTCCGGGCCTGACCTACGCACTGTCGGTGGACAGCAATGGCTACGCCCCTGCCCACAACGGTGTCTTTTCCAACCCGCCAAGCGGCGACCCGGAGGTTGACCTCGCCAAGTGCCGCCACAAGCGAATCTTCAACGACCCGGTCGGACTCAAGCTGGCCAAAAATGAGAAGACTTCACTGTTCCAGACCTACGTCCGCGACACCGGCGAGATACTGAACGATCTGTCGATGCCGATCATCATAGGCGGACGCCACTGGGGTGGTGTGCGCATTGGATTCAAGAGTGAGCTGGTGATTTGAGGCCGGCTTTTCCGGTGTTGACCGCTTTGTTGCGGCCATGGCAACAAGCGCTGACCCCACGGTCAACCGGAAAAAACAGGTAAAACTGAAAGGGCGCCCAGTGGCGCCCTTTTCTCTTCGTTCAGTCTTCGTTCAGCTGTGGTAGACGATTTCGACGTTTTCGCGCTGCAGCCAGCCATACAAAGCCTCGAGCAGTGCATCGTCGAGGCGTACGCGCAAGGTGTCGCCTACCACCAGTTCGCATTCGGCGTCGGCGCTCCGGTACTGGATTCGCACCACCGCCGGCCCCGGCGTGAAAGGCGTCAGCAGCGTCTTCAGTTTGCGAGCATCGGAATTGCCGTTCATTTTCAGCAACAGATGCCGGGCAAAACGGGCGCGCGCCTCGCCCAGCGTCATCAACTTTTCGGCTGTAACGCTGTTGCCGCCAGAAAAGTCGTCGTAGCGCACCTTGCCCTCGATGATCAACACCTCGTCGGTGACGATCTTGGCCCGTTCGGCCTCGAACAGTTCGTTGAAGACAGTGACCTCGATCATCCCCGTACCGTCATCGAGCTGAACGAAGAGCATCTTGCCGCGACGCGTCATCTGGGTACGCACGCCGACCACCAGCCCGGCCAGCACGGTCATTTCCTTGCTTGGCTCAAGGCGATTGAGCGGGCGCCGAACGAAGCGCGACAGCTCTTTCTTGCTACTGTTGTAGGGGTGCCCCGAGAAGAAGAAGCCGAGCGCCGTTTTCTCTTCCATCAGCTTGGTCTTTTCGTCCCACGGCCGCACGCTGATGTACTCCGGCGCGTGGTCATCGGCCACATCCGCGATGTCGAACAGGCTGGTCTGCATGGCGTTGCGCTCGGCCTGCTCGGCGAAATCCATCGCCACGCCGACCGTCGCCAGCAACTTGCAGCGATCCGCCTCCTTGGTGCCGTCGACCAAGGGCGCAATGCAGTCGAAAGCACCGGCCTTGATCAGCGCCTCGGTGGTGCGGCGATTGACCATGCGCTTGTCGCAGCGCAGGCAGAAGTCGAACAAGTCCTTGAACGGCCCGCCTTCGGCCCGCGCTTTCAAAATGACATTGACTGCCTGCTCGCCGGTACCCTTGACCGCCCCCAGACCGTAGCGGATGGTGCTGCGGTCAACCGGTTCAAAGCGGTAATTCGAGACATTGACGTCCGGCCCGAGCACCTTGATCTTGTTGGCGATGGTGTCTTCGTAGAAGATTTTCACCGAGTCGGTGTTGTCGAGATCGGACGACATGGTCGCCGCCATGAAGGCCGCGCAGTGGTGCGCCTTGAGCCAGGCGGTGTGGTAGGTGACGACGGCGTAGGCGGCGGTGTGCGACTTGTTGAAGCCGTATTCCGCGAACTTGGTCATCAGGTCGAACAACTGCTCGGCGAGCGCCGGGTCGTAACCCTTTTCCTTGGCACCGGCGGCAATCGTTGCCCGGTGCGCCGCCATTTCCTCGGGCTTCTTCTTGCCCATCGCCCGGCGCAGCATGTCGGCGCCACCGAGCGTGTAGCCGCCGATGATCTGCGAAATCTGCATCACCTGTTCCTGGTACACGATGACGCCGTAGGTCGGCGACAGGCAGGCGGTCAGGTCGGGGTGGAAATAGTCGATCTTCTGCTGGCCCTTTTTACGCAGAATGAAGTCGTCCACCATCCCGGAGCCCAGCGGGCCTGGACGATAGAGCGCCAGCACAGCGATGATGTCTTCGAAACGGTCGGGCGCCAGCTTCTTGAGCAGCTTCTTCATGCCCTCCGATTCAACCTGGAAGATCGCCGTCGTATTGGCGTCCTTCAGAATCTGGTAAGCGGCGGGGTCCTTGAAACCGAGTGACATCAGATCGAGCTTCTCGCCGGTCATCCGGCGGATGTACTCGACCGCCAGCTCGATAATCGTCAAGTTGCGCAGGCCCAGGAAGTCGAACTTGACCAGGCCAGCCTTTTCGACGTCGTCCTTGTCGAACTGCGACACCGGCGAAGCGTCAGCCCCGGTCGCCTGATAGATCGGGCAGAAATCGGTGATCTTGCCCGGCGCGATCAAAACGCCCCCGGCGTGCATGCCAACGTTACGCGTCAAGTCTTCGAGGCGGCTGGCCAGATCGAACAACTCGCGCACGGTTTCGCCGTCGCCATCGCCCTCCATCATCTCCTTGAGCTGCGGCTCCTGCTCCAGGGCCTCGGCCAGCGACACCGGCTTGTTCTGAACAATCGGGATCAGCTTGGAAATCCGGTCGCACATCGAATACGGCAAGCCGAAGACGCGGCCGACGTCGCGGATTACCGCCTTCGACGACATCGTACCGAAGGTGGCAATCTGCGAAACCGCCTGCGGGCCATAGTGTTCGCGCACGTATTCGATAACGCGCCAGCGGTTGTCCTGACAAAAGTCGATATCGAAGTCGGGCATCGACACCCGTTCCGGATTCAGGAAGCGCTCGAACAGCAGCGCGTATTCCAACGGGTCGATGTCGGTAATGCGCAGCGAGTAGGCGACCAGCGAACCGGCACCGGAACCCCGGCCCGGCCCCACCGGCACGCCGTTCTGCTTGCCCCAGTTGATGAAGTCCGCGACGATCAGGAAGTAACCGGGGAAGCCCATCTGGACGATGGTGTTGCACTCGAAAACGAGGCGGTCGTCGTACACCGGCCGGCGCTGCAGGCGCACCTCCGGGTCGGGGAAAAGCTCAGCGAGGCGCACCTCAAGGCCTTTCCTGGCCTCGTCAACGAGATATTCGTCGATGGTCATGCCCGGTGGAATCGGGAAGTCAGGCAAGAAGTTCTTGCCAAGCGTCATCTCGATGTTGCAGCGTTTGGCGATCTCCAGCGTGTTTTCCAGCGCCTCCGGCAGATCAGCAAACAGCTCGATCATCTCGGTCTGCGTCTTGAAATACTGCGCCTGCGTGTAGATCTTCGGCCGGCGATGGTCGCCCAGCACATAACCCTCCGCGATACAAACGCGGGCCTCATGCGCCTGAAAATCGTCCGGATTCATGAACTGGATCGGGTGCGTCGCCACCAGCGGCAAGCCCAGCTCGCCAGCGAGATCAGCCGTCTGCTGAACGATGGCCTCCTGCTGTGGCTGCCCGTAGCGCTGCACTTCGAGGTAGAAAGCACCGGGGAAGATCGCCTCCCAGGCTTTGGCACGCTCGCCGGCAAGATCGAAATTGCCGTTCAGCAAAGCCTCGCCCACATCGCCCAGATGCGCGCCAGACAAGGCAATCAAACCATCGCAGCCAAGTTCGGTAAACCACTCGCGGCGAATCTCCGCCCGGTCACGCCGCCCCTCAACCAGATAAGCCTTGGTCAACAACTCGCACAACTGCTGGTAACCGACGCGGTTGCGCGCCAGCAACAGCAAGCGATAAGCGTCGTCCGGCGACTCCGGATTGGCGATCCAAACATCCGCCCCGGCAATCGGCTTCACCCCCTTGCCCCGCGCCCCGGTGTAGAACTTGACCAGCCCGAACAGATTGCCCAAATCAGTCACCGCCATCGCCGGCATGCCATCCCCGGCGGCGCGCTTGACGGCATCACCAATGCGGACAATGCCGTCGGTCACGGAATATTCGGAATGAAGGCGGAGGTGGACGTAGCGCGGGGGATTCATGGCCGACATTTTACCGCGGGCGGAGGGGGGCGTTCCTGTTTAAGTGCGCCGAAGCGCATTGCTACGGTCAACCGGCAAAAACAGCTAAATTTAAAATGTGCACTGGTCTGCCTGAGTGAATCGGAACAAGACTTTAGGGAATCTCAATTGCAACTACCGGTAAAAATTCATACCGTCCGGACTGTCGCCCGAAAACCGAAGGAATGTGCAAGCAAATACCCCGAATCATTCCTGCACCACAAACATTGCCCCCCTGTCCGCCAGCTAATTTGGCTGCTTTACGAACCAGATGACATTTTTGTCGTCAACTACTTACAAGCCAGCATATGGAGGGGATCATGGAGATACCAGCTGAATTCGTAGAGAGACTGACAATTTGGAACAAAAGTGCTTATACCTATTACGTAATAGGGTATTTCACACTAGCCGTTGGCATTTTGTCTGGCCTTGCAGTTACCGCGTTTACTGAGCATCTAGGTACTCAGAAAACGAGGTTACTTGGGTTTATTGCCGCCGCTTCAACAGCAATTCTTGCTGGGTTCTCACCCATTGAGATAGGTCATAATTTTCGTTCCGCTTGGAGAGTTCTAGACCAAGCAAGTTTGGAATATAAGTTTGCAAAACCCGAAGAGCGCGATATCAAGACACTTATTACGGCAATTGAAAAAGGGGAAAAAATCATCGGCACCTTAGATCCAGGAAAAACACCCGTTTCACCCATCAAATAAAACCTCGTTGCAGAAATCCGGAGGGGCTTTTGGCTAACATCCCGGTCACGGTGCTCCCTTCGCTCATTGAGACCAACTCCAAGCAGGCAGTCCCTTAGCTACAACGTCGGCTCTTGAAACTGGGCCGATATCGTCGAGGAGAGAATAATGGGGTTTAATGCATTATTAAGCGTGATCGTCTTAGCGGCAGTGTTCTGGCTTACAGGCTGCGCCTACAATCACAAGCAATTTCAAGTACTGGCGAACCCTGACACCGATGACTTCGTCATCCAGATTGATGACTACGGACAGTTTTGGGATAGCTCCGAGCCAGATCGTGCCCTTAAAAGGGTCAGCGAGCTATCGAAAACCTCCAACGTCATAGTTGTATTGTTTGTTCACGGATGGCATCACGATGCTGGTGCAGATGACGAAAATTTACGTGACTTTTCTTTGTCCGTGGCGGACACGCGCGGGCTATTGATCGATGGTTCAAACCCTGAGAGCGCAGTTTATCGCTTATCTCGCAAAAATCTTACCGGCAGCGAATCGCTTTCAATAGTCTCAATTTACGTTGGCTGGCGCGGCCGATCTCTTCCATGGATTTTGGATTACGCAACGTTTTGGGGGCGTAAGGCAGCCGCTGAGCGTGTCGGGGAAGGAGATTTAAGAGAGTTTCTTGGCCGACTGAATTCGCTCTATCGAGAGAGGCGAGACCTCAGAGCAACCGGGGCAACTCGTAATTTTCTTGGTTTAACATCTTTTGGGCACAGTTTCGGCGGCCAAGTCCTCTTTCGATCGGTAGCATATGAGATCGAAAACGAATTACTTACTAAGGCTGCGGACATTAAGGACTCACGCAGTCCGCCAAAGCAGGTGACCGATTTGTTAGGGTTCGGTGACTTGGTCGTACTAGTCAACCCTGCTTTCGAAGCACTTCAGTTTGAACGAATCTGGCGACTCTCAACTGCACTTGAGTTCGGAGCACAGCAAAACCCAATCATGCTAGTGGTGTCGTCCGCCGGTGACGTACCGCGCCAAGTGCTTTTCCCAATGGGCAGGAATCTGGATGCTCTCTTTTTGAGGCCAGACTTTAGACCGGGACAAAGAACGCTGTGGACTCAAGCTCTCGGCGAGTACGAGCAATTTCGTACTCACTCAATTGACCTCTCATCCAGTTCATCCTCGTTAACTCCAAGCTTTGATCCTCGCCTATACACGGACAATCCATGTGCAATTGCAAATCTTGACCTAACGAATCTTCCCTCTATCGCAGGAGTTCGCTTGACACCTACAGACCACCATCGAATCAATAACCCATTCTTGGTCGCACATGCCAGCACTACTGTAGTTTTGGATCACAGCAAGGTCTTTGAGGAAACTTTGCGCAAATTCCTAAACGACTACATCGCAATTGCCCAAGGAAAGAGAATGCTAACTGCCGAGAGCTCTTCGGCATGTAAGTGAGTTGCTGAGCAAATAACACGCAAATAGGAGACGGACCACTGTCTTCGCACTATTTTCAACGAAAAATGGCGCAGATTGAAGCTGCGCCATTTTGCTTTTTCCATCTTTTATCCGGTCGACCGTAGCTTCCTCTTTGCTGGCGGTTCAGGCACTTCCGAGTCCGGGGATTTTTCCCCGTCGGCTACTTGCCCCGGCAATGCACCAGATCAGGCCGAGCCACGGCGGCTGGCGGCCAATCCGAGGAAGGCCAACCCGACCAAGGCCCAGCTTGCCGGTTCCGGCACGGCGGCTACGGCCAATTGGGCCATGACGTCATGGCCGGCCGTTGTCGGGTGGATGCCGTCCCAGAAGAAGTAGTCGCCGGCATTGTTGGCAACGCAGTCCGCGCTGGCGCCGCAGGCGGCTGAGGCGTTGGTCAGGCCGAAGTCGGCGGGGTTGGCGGCGATTTCGCGCAGACCGGTGTAGGCGTCGAAGAGGACGATGTCTTCCATCACGCTATCCGGCAGGTAGAAATCAAGGGCATCGACCAGTGCCTTGTTCATGCCCGCCACAATGGCACTGGCGCCAGCCGAAGCCCCTGGGCCCATGGCCGTGATCGCCGGAACCAGGCCGAGGTCGGTGATGTTCCAGAGCAGGAAATGTTCGGCTCCACGGCCGGCCAGTCCGGCCACCATGCTGATCACGCCCTGTACGTAGGCGGTCACCATATCCGTAGCTTCCTGCACTTTGCCGCTCGCGTAGAGGGTGATGACGTCGCGGGCGTCGTTGCCGCCACCTTCGATGACGTAGAGCGTGTTGGCGCTGACCGTATTGGCCTGCAAATACTGGCCCATCTGCGTCTGCAGGCTGGGCACCTGGCCGTCGGAGCCAACGCGGGCGCCGCCGTAGGCGTAGTTGTTGCCGCCGAGCAGGGATGGCGTCAGGCTCATGCCCAGCGCGCTGGCAAAATATTGAGTCCAGACCGGGCCGTTGGAATAGGTGTCGGATTTGGCCGGGGTTGCACCGGCAGCGTAGGGCAGCGTCGGCACCAGCGGGCCGGTGAAGGGGGCAGCGGTGCGGGCGCCGCCGAAGAAGGTGTCGGCCAGGATGGCGTTGTTGCCGCTATCGGCCAGACTGTCGCCAAACACGACCAGGTTGCTAAACGGCAAGGCCCAGGCCGCGCCGGTTGTTCCCGTCAGCAGCACCACGGCCGCCAGCACCACTTTCATTTTTTTCAGCATTGAATTTCCTTGTCTATCAAGCCAGGCCGAACGTCACGAACACTTCCCCCATGCCGGGCGCGACCCTCCGCCGCGCCTTTCGCTCTGCCAACCTGCGCATCCTACCTTGAGACCGGCAGCATTTCGCTACCTGAATGTCACATTTCAGAACCAACGTTCGGCCGGCGTCTGGTAGAGCCGGGCTGCCTGCGCTACGCTGCATGTTTCGACCAATAACAGGAGACATGCATGAACACCGCCGCCGAAGCCCCCCTCGTCCTTCGTGATGACCGAGCCGATGGACTGACAACTCTGACCCTGAACCGCCCGGGCCAGTTCAATTCCTTGTCAAAAGCCATGTTGACCGCAATACAGGCCGAGCTGGATGCCATCGCCGCCTCGGAAAGCGTTCGCGTCGTGGTCATTGCCGGGGCCGGCAAGGCTTTTTGCGCCGGGCATGACCTCAAGGAAATGCGCGGCAATCACAGCAAGGAATTCATGCAGGCGCTGTTCAAGCAGTGCGGCGAACTGATGCTCAGCATCACCCGCATGCCGCAGCCGGTCATCGCCCGCGTGCACGGCATTGCCACCGCCGCCGGCTGCCAGCTGGTGTCGATGTGCGATCTGGCGGTGGCCGCCGATGTCGCCAAATTCGCCGTGTCCGGCATCAACGTCGGCCTCTTCTGCTCGACGCCGGCCGTCGGCCTGGCGCGCAATCTCGGGCGCAAGGCGGCGCTGGAAATGCTGCTCACCGGCGAATTCATCGACGCCATGGAAGCCCGCGCCAAGGGCCTGGTCAATCGCGTCGTCCCGGCCGATGCGCTGGACGCCGAAATCGACCGCCTAGCCGGCAACATCCTCGGCAAGAGCGCCATCGCCATCCGCATGGGCAAGGGCATGTTCTACCAGCAGCTGGAAATGGGACTGACCGAAGCCTACGAGTACGCCGGCGAAGTGATGGCCTGCAACATGATGAGCGAGGATGCCGGCGAAGGCATCGACGCCTTCATGCAGAAGCGCAAGCCGGAATACAAGGGCTGTTGAGCCGTTGAAAGGCGGCTTCACGGCAAGCGGCGTGACGGCGCCTGCCGTGAAGCCGCACTAGCGAAGCGGGTTAGAATTCCGGCCCATGTTGCTTCCCACCCGCCCTCTCGCGCTCGCCCTGTTCGTCGGTGCCCTCGCCGCCGCTTTCTGGCAGGCGCCGACAGCCAGCGCGCCCGAATTTTCGCCGCCGCCGGCTGCTGTAGCTTCGGCCCTGCCGGCACAGTTTTCGGCCGAAATGTTGCCGCAACTGGAAGGGGCGACCAGCCACCCGACGCTGGCCTTGTTGCCCGATGGCCGCGTTGCCGCCGCCTGGGCAGGCACGAGCGATGACGAAGCGGCCATTCATTTCAGCGTTCTTGAACGCGACGGCTGGCGCCAGCCAGTGCTGATCGCCAGCCGGGCGAGCACGGCCGGCGGCGCGTTTGCCTACGTCAACCAGATCGGCCAGCCGCTGCTCCACGCTGAGGGTAGCTGGCTGCACCTGTGGTACGTCAGCAGCACGCTCGGTAGTTCGATCAACCACAGCGTATCGACCGATGGCGGCAAGAGCTGGGTGAAACCGGGCCGCCTGCAGACCTCGCCGTTCGCCAATTTTGGCGGCGAAGTTCGCACGCCGCCGGTAGCAATGGCCGATGGCGGACTGGGCTTGCCGATCAGCCATGATTTTATCGGCCGCCATGGCGAATGGCTGCGGCTGGGGCCAACCGGCCGGATTCTCGCCAAGACGCGCCTGCCGAATACCGGCGACACGCTGCAACCCGCAATGATTGCGCTCGATGAACAGAACGCCCTGGCCGCCCTGCGCCATGCCGGGCCGGCGCCGGGCGCTGTCCGGCTGACAACGACCGGCAACGGTGGTCAGCTTTGGCAGGAAGCTGAAGCCCTGCCCATCCCCAACCCGAATTCCGCCATCGCCCTGCTTCGCCTGAAGAGCGGCCGGCTGTTGCTGGCCGGCAACCCGGCCGATGGCCGGCAGGCCATGCTGTTGTGGCTTTTTACCGATCAGGGCAAAACCTGGCAGCCGAGCCGAACCATCGAAGCCGCCCCCGATGGCGGCGCCGAGTTTGCCAACCCGGCCCTGCTCCTTGGCCGCGACGGACGCATCCATCTCGCCTACGACTGGCGTCGGCAGGGCATCAAGCACGCCGTTTTCAGCGAAGCCTGGCTGGATGGAGGCGCGCCATGAACCTGCTCGCCGCCTACGGTCTACTCGCCCACGGCCTGATTTTCGGTGCCATGACGGCCCTGCTGCCGCTCGGCGAACTGCGGGCGCGTGTGGCGCTGGCGGCGACCACCCTGGCGATGGTGGTCGGCATCGCGCCGGCCATGCATGGATTTTTCGGCACGCCGTCGCTGACCCTGCTCGGGCTGGCCGTGCTCCAACTGGCCAACAAGACGCCGTCGCCGCTGGCTTACCGCCCGGCACTCGGGCTACTTGCCTTTGCCGTGCCGTTTTATGTCGCCGCGCTCGGTTTTGGCGCGTTCGATCCCTACGCCCTCGGCTATCAGCCGACGGCGCTGCTTGCCGCGCTGATTCCGCTCGGTCTGGCCTTGTGGTGGAAGCGTCAGGATGCCTGGCTGATCATGCTGGCGGCCGATCTGGCCGGCTACGCCAGCGGCGTTTTCGCCAATCTGTGGGATGTGCTGCTCGACCCGTTGCTGGTCTTGCTGACGCTGATCGTCGTGCTGCGCCAGCAGACAATCCGTTTTATCGCGTCAAGGCGTCGCTGATCAGGCGGCGGATACTGCCGGCCTCGAAAGGCTTGTCGCAGATGGCGGAAACGCCGGCCCGCTCGACGGCGGCCAGACGGCCCATGTTCTGCTCGCTGGTCACCATCAGCACCGGCACCTCGGCCTGCCAGCTTTGCGTGCGGATGTATTCGGTCAGTTCGCGGCCATCCATTTCCGGCATGTTGTAGTCGGTGATGACCAGATCGACCATCGTTTGCTGCAGCAAGTCGACAGCTTCCTTGCCATTGACCGCTTCGGTGATGCGCTCGATACCGAGTTCGCTCAGCAGTCGGCGCAAATGGCGGCGCGAGGCCATGCTGTCGTCGACGAGCAGGACGCGCAGGTTTTCGATTTCCGCCACATCGATGTCTTCCGGCGGGTTCAGGTAATCGGCCGCGGCGTAAAGCGCCCGCGACAGCTGCTGCTCGTTGAAGGGTTTGGCCACGATGCTGCAGGCGCCGGACTGACGCACCGGCTCCAGAACCTGCGGCCGGGTTTCGCTGGAGACAAGGATGAAGGGCACGGTTTCGAGCTCGCGCTCGGCGCGCATGGCGGCGACCAGCTCGGTGCCGGCCAGATCGGGCAGGTACAGGCTGCTGATCACGATGACGAACTTGTTTTCAGCCCGCAGTGCGCTCAGCGCGGCGCTTGCCGTCTCGACCACGGTGGTTTTTCTGACGCCCTGATGTTCCAGCATGCGGCTGACCAGCGCGGCCTGCATGTGCGACGGTTCGACCAGCAACACCGACAGATCAGCCAGGGAAGTAGTCAGTGCCATGCGCTCACTCCGAAACGAGGGGAATGATTTCACTATAGCAGCGAGCGGCCCGCCCGGGGCCGCTCTTGAAGGCTTTAAGCGCGCAGCTTGCGGCTCACTTCGGCGACGCGGACGCCGTAGGCTTTGGCCGTATCGAGATCACCCTGCGGGATTTCATCGACGCTGGCGTCGGACGGCGAGCGCACGAGCAGGCCGACCGAGCCACCGAGATGGTTGCTGTCATTGTGAGTAGCCGCCTTGGTGTTGGACGGCAGCATGCCGAGGCTGACCCAGATACCGCCGTGCTGCGAGGCCAGCGTCTGCAACTGGATCATCGTCGCGCCCTTGTCGCCGACCGGGCTGGCGCTGTTGGTGAAAGCGCCGAACACCTTGTCCTGCCAGGCGCGGGTGAACCACGCCTTGGAGGAGGCTTCGGCGAATTTCTTGAACTGCCAGCTCGGGCCGCCCATGTAGGTCGGCGTGCCGAAAATGATGGCATCGGCGGCGTCCAGCTTTTCCCAGCCGCCTTCAGGCAGGTTGCCCTCGGCGTCGATGGCCAGCAATTCGGCCGCGGCGCCGGCGGCGACGAATTCGGCAACACGCTTGGTATGGCCGTAGCCGGAGTGATAAACGACGATGGTCTTGCTCATGCTGTTTTCCTTTTCAGAGGGAGGGGGGTCATGCGAGGGGAGGCAGGTCAAAGAGCAGGAATTCCGTTTCCTCGCCGGCCACAAATTGAAGTTCGGTTTCGTCGGCAATCTTGGCGCCATCGCCGGCGTTCAGCTTTTTGCCGTTTATTTCCAGTTGACCGTAGACGACCTGCACGTAGGCCAGCCGGCCGGAAATCAGGCGGTAATCGATGCGCTCAGCCGGCGCCAGCACGGTGGCCCACAGCCGGGCGTCCTGGCCGATGGTCGTGCTGCCCTCGGCGCCATCCGGCGATGCGACCAGCCGCCAGCGACCACGCATTTCGTCGAGCGGCAACATCTGTTGCTCGTAGCTGGCCGGCGTGCCGTGCTCGGCCGGCTCGATCCAGATTTGCAGCAGGTGCGTTTCCTCGTCGGCCAGCGGGTTGGCTTCGCTGTGCAGGATGCCCTTGCCGGCACTCATGCGCTGTACTTCACCGCGCCGGATGACCCCACCGTGGCCGAGGCTGTCCTTGTGCTCCAGCGCGCCGGACAGGATGTAGGTGACGATTTCCATGTCGCGATGGCCATGCCGGCCAAAGCCGCTGCCCGGCGCGACGCGATCTTCGTTGATGACGCGCAGCACGCCCCAGCCCATTTCGGCCGGATCGTAATAATCGGCGAATGAAAAACTGTGACGGGCCTTCAGCCAGCCATGGTCGGCATAGCCGCGCTCTGCGGAGGGTCGTAACTGGATCATCGCAGTCTCCTTGTGAATTGATCGTATTGCTTAGGTGCCATATTAGGCATGGCGTTCATCAATAAATAGCGAATTATTACGGTCAAATCGTTTAGTATTTTTCACATGAAAATTTCATTCGACCTGCTGCAAATCATCGATGCCATCGAACGCCACGGCAGCTTCACCGCCGCCGCCAATTCGCTGCACCGTGTGCCTTCCGCGCTGTCGCATGCCGTGGCCAAACTGGAGGGCGATCTCGGCGTCACGCTTTTCCGGCGCGAAGGGCGGCGCGCCACGCTCAACGAAGCCGGGCGCACGCTGCTCGAAGATGGCCGCCACCTGCTGCGCGCGGCCGGCGAACTGGAACGTCGGGTACAGCGCATCGGCGACGGCTGGGAGGCCGAGTTGCGCATCGCGGTCGACGCCATCATCCCGATCGAACGCCTGTTTCCCTCGCTCAAGGCTTTCTACGCGGCCGGCTGCGGCACGCAGATCCGGCTTTCCGGCGAAGTGCTGGGCGGCACCTGGGATGCGCTGACCACCGGCCGCGCCGACCTGGCCATCGGCGCGCCGGGCGATGCGCCGTCGCGCTCCGGGATTGCCACCCAGCTACTGTGCATACGCAGCGATTTCGTCTTCGCCGTTGCCCCGGAGCACCCGCTCGCCGGCTGGGAGGGCGCCATTCCGAACAGCGAACTGCTCTGTCACCGCGCCATTGTCGTCGCCGACACCTCGCAGGAACTCGATGCGCGCACCGTCGGCCTGCTCGAAGGTCAGGATGTTTTGCGCGTTCCCGACATTCGCGCCAAGGCCGCGGCGCAAGTCGCCGGACTGGGCATCGGGCATTTGCCGCGCTGGGTAGCCGCAGCGGATCTCGCCGCCGGCCGGCTGGTGGAAAAATCACTGACCAGCTCGCGCCCCAGCCTGCCGCTACACATCGCCTGGCGGACAAAAGATAGCGGCAAGGCGCAAAGCTGGTTCATTGAGGAACTGGCGCGGGACGAGGTCATCGAGAGACTCAGCGCCGGGCTGTGAGGGGGCTTGCTGCAAGGCGTTGCGGCCATCGCAAGGGCGGCGACGCCGATTCAGCCCGAATCGGAATATTTGGTTTTTGGCCGTTTTTTCCGGTTGACCCTGGGGCCAGCCTTAGTTTCCATGGTCGCTGAAAGTAATAATCAGCGCCGAACGCTTTACTCGGCCTCTACCCAGTTGATAATCGCCTGCCACTGCTCAATATCGCGCGCGACCCGCGACGGCGGCAGGTCGAAAATGGTCATTCCGGCCGCCGTCGCCTGCACATAAACCTGCGTGTCGCGCAGGTAGGCCAGCACCGGCAGATCGAAACCAGCAAAAAAGCGCTCCAGCTCGCCGGCGGCGCGGGTGCGCGCATCGACCCGCATGCCGATCACGGCGACATCCGCCTTGCCCTTGCGTACGGCTTTTTCGGAGAGCAATTCAGTCAGAAAATGGCGCGTCGCCATCATGTCGAACATCGATGGCTGGACGGGCACGATAACCCGCGTTGACAGCTTGAGCACGCGCTCCAGCATTTTGCCGTGCAGGCCGGCCGGGGTGTCGAGCACGACGTGGCTTGTCCCCTTCGGCGGCCGGGAAATATTGTCTTCGCCTACCGCCCAGGTGTCGATGGTGGGCAGCGCGAAGGGACGCATGCCCAGCCATTCGCGCGACGATTGCTGGCGATCGATGTCACCGAGCATCACCTCGTTGCCCTTGTTGGCGAAATAGCCGGCCAGATTGGTGGCCAGCGTGCTCTTGCCGGAGCCACCCTTGGGATTGGCGACGAGAAATGCTTTCATGTCAGAGATTCTTTCTTGTCGAGGATGTGCCCCACGAGATTGACGTGCTCGCGCAGGGTATAAACCAGATCGGTGAAACCGAGCGGGACGTGCAGCACACTGGCCTCTTCGTCGAGGGCATCAAGCCGGCTGCGGTAGTCGGCCAGCCTGGCCGGGTCGAAATGATTTTTCAGGTCGTCTTCGAGGAACTTGAGTTCGCCGTAGATGCGGAAAACCTTGGAGCGCACGCGCCAGGTGTAAATCGCCGGCGCCACCTTGAGCAGCGGGATGAGCAGCGCGAAAATCGGCACCAGCAGCACGATCAGGCGGTCAACCAGAACAGCCAGCCAGAACGGCAGGTAGCGCTGAAGGAAGGGCGGCCCGGACTTGAAATAACGCGCGGCGTCGGGCGACAGCGGCAGCATCTGGTCCATGTAGGCGGGGAATTCGCCGGCATCCTGGAAGAAGCCGGATTTGCCATGCACCTCGCTGGCAGTGCGCAGGAGCAGCGTCTGCAGCGCGGGATGGAGGTCGTCGCGAATGATCAGGTTGGCCGTCGGGGCCAGCACCTTGATGTCGTCCGGCGGAAAATCGCGAACCAGATCGGCCACGCCGCGCGGGAAAGTCAGCTTGGTCAGGAAGGGAAAGCGGCGCTGGTAGGCGCGATCCTGGGCGAAGCTCATCAGTTTGACGCCCGGCGAGCGGATCAGTACCTGGACAACCGGCGCCGTTTCGGCCGCGATGATGAAAGCGGCGTCGATACGCCCCTGCTGAAGCTCTTCGGCCGCAACGAGCCCCGCCACGGGAACCAGATGATCGCCAGCCGGGATGTCGTTGGCGGCGAGCAGTTGCTGCGCCAGCTGACGCACCCCCGAGCCTTCCTGGCCGATGGCGATGCGCTTGCCCTTCAGTTCGGTCAGCCGCGTCAAAGCCTTGTCGCCACGGTAAAAAACCCAGACTGGCTCGTAAAAGAGGCTACCCAGCGAAAGCAGGCCGGACTCGTCCTCGGCATCGGGATCATCCTTGGGTGGCACAACGCCGCCCTGGACAAAGCCGACCTGAACTTCGTCTTTTTTCAGCCGCTCGAGGTTTTCCAGCGAACCCGCCGAAGCCCTGACTTCCAGCGTAACGCCGTTCTTCGCCAGGATGGCCGCGTAGCGCTGGGCGAAATGGTAATAGGCGCCGCTTTCGCTGCCCGTGCTGATAACGATTTTCTTCGGTGGCGCCGGCTCGACGAACTGGTAGGCGACCGCGAAACCGATGCCGGCGAGCAGCACGATCCACCACGCGGTAGCGAACAGATCGCGCAGCGAAAGCAGCCCAGCCTTGATCCTGGCCATCATGGGATAAGAATGGTCGACCCCGTGGTTTTGCGCGCCTCAAGGTCACGGTGCGCCTGGGCGGCGTCCTTCAGGGCGTAGCGCTGATTGACCTCGATCTTCACCTGCCCGGAAACGACGACATCGAACAGTTCCTTGCCCAAGGCGACTAGATCATCGCGCTTCGCCGTGTAGTTCATCAAGGTCGGCCGGGTCACGAACAGCGACCCCTTCTGCGACAACTGGATCAGGTCGAGAGGCGGCACCGGGCCGGAGGCATTGCCGAAGGTGACCATCATGCCCATCGGCCGCAGGCAATCGAGCGATCCAGCGAAAGTATCCTTGCCGACACCGTCATACACCACGGCAACGCCCTCGCCGTTGGTAATTTCGCGCACGCGCTCGACAAAATTCTCGGTGCTGTAATTTATAACGTGGTGGCAGCCATGCGCCAAGGCCAGCTCAGCCTTGGCCGGCGAACCGACGGTGCCGATCACGGTCGCTCCGAGCGCCCGCGCCCACTGGCTGGCGATCAGCCCGACGCCACCGGCGGCAGCCTGGATAAGCACGGCATCACCCGGCTGGACGCGGTAGGTCTTGCGCAGCAGGTAGGCCGCCGTCAGCCCTTGCAGCATCATGGCCGCGCCGGTTTCGAAAGAAATTGCGTCCGGCAGCTTGAGCAGCCGATGCGCCGGGATATTGCGGATTTCGGCATAGGCGCCGAGCGGGCCGCCGGCGTAGGCGACGCGGTCGCCGACCTTGAGTTCGGCAACGCCATCACCGAGCGCTTCGACGACGCCAGCGCCCTCCATGCCGATGCCGGACGGCAGCGTCAGCGGATAGAGGCCGGTACGATGGTAGGTGTCGATGTAATTGAGGCCGACGGCGTGGTGGCGAACCGTGGCTTCGCCGGGGGCCGGCGCCGGTAGCTCAATCGCTTCCCAGGACAGGACTTCCGGGCCGCCGTTTTGTTTCAGACGAATGGCGTGGGGCATGGCGATCTCCTCGTTATCTGTTTAATTTCGCGAGACAACGAGGTTATCACCACGCCCATCTTCGATCTACCGCAAAGCGGTTTTCGAAATAGCTCGTTTTTTCCGGTTGACCCTAGGGTCAGCCGTTGTAGGTGAGCCCAACGGCGCCGAATTGCCTCAGACCGGCGTCAGTTTGGCGTATTCCAGCGCCAGCCACTTCATGCCGCTGCCACCAAAGTTGATCTGCAAGCGGACATCGGCGCCACGCCCTTCGGTCGACACGATGACGCCGATACCAAACTTGGCATGCTCCACCGTCTGCCCGACGCGCAAGCCACCCGCCGCGGCAGGCTCGGCATAGCCGCCGCCGAATGAGCCAAAAGCGGGAAACGCCGCCGGTTCGGCCTTCTTGTTGAGTTTGAGCAGCAGATTCTCGGGAATCTCGTCGAGAAAACTCGACGGCACGCAGTAGCGCGTCTGGCCATGCAGCATGCGGGTCTGCGCGCAGGACAAATAAAGACGCTGACGGGCGCGGGTGACGGCGACGTACATCAGCCGGCGCTCCTCCTCCAGCCCATCCTTGCCCTCGTTGACTGCGTTTTCGTGCGGGAACAAACCCTGCTCCAGCCCGGTAATGAAAACCGCGTCAAACTCCAGCCCCTTGGCGGAATGCACCGACATGAGCTGCACCGCCTCCTGTCCCTCGCCAGCCTGATGCTCACCGGCCTCCAGCGAAGCCAGCGTCAGAAAGGACACCAGAGCCCCGCCCTCGCCGATAGCGCCTTCGTCGTCGATGAAGGTGGCGGCGGCGTTGATCAGTTCGTCCAGGTTTTCCAGCCGATCCTGGCCCTCCTTGTCGGTGCGGTAATGCTGGGCCAGACCTGATTTTTCGATGATGTGCTCAACCATTTCCGGCAGCGGCAGGCCTTCCGTCTCGACGCGTAGCTGCTCGATCAACCGGATGAACGCCCCCACCGCCTGGCCAGATTTGCCGGTCAGCGAAGCCGCTGCGTTGTACAGGCTGGAATTCATCTGATGCGCCGTGGCCTGCAGGTTTTCCAGCGAACGGGCACCGATGCCGCGGGTCGGAAAATTGACGACGCGCAGGAAAGCCGTGTCGTCGTCCGGATTGCCGAGCAGGCGGAGATACGCCAGCGCATGCTTGACCTCCTGCCGCTCGAAAAAGCGCAGGCCGCCATAAACTTTATACGGCACGTTTTTCGTGAACAGCTCGTTTTCGAGCACCCGCGACTGTGCGTTGGAGCGGTAGAGCAGCGCGATCTGCGTTGGCGAGATGCCGTCACGGACCAGTTCGCGGATTTCCTCGACCACGAAACGCGCCTCATCGAGATCGGAATAGGCCTCGAAAGCACGGATCGGCTCGCCGTCACCGGCGTCGGTCCACAAATTCTTGCCCAGGCGCTCGCGGTTGTTCTTGATGATAGCGTTGGCGGCGGTCAGGATATTGCCGTGCGAGCGATAGTTCTGCTCCAGGCGGATGACGTTGTCACCGGCGTACTCGCGCTCAAAATCGCGCATGTTGCCAACTTCGGCCCCGCGAAAACGGTAGATCGACTGGTCGTCGTCCCCCACGGCAAAGACTTTGGCCCCGCCACCAGCCAGCAGCTGCAGCCAGGCATATTGCAGCTTGTTGGTGTCCTGCACCTCATCAACCAGGATGTAACGAAAACGCTCCTGGTAATGTTTGCGCAAAGGTTCGTTGCACTGCAGCAATTCATGGCAACGTAATAACAATTCGGCGAAGTCGACCACGCCCTCGCGATTGCACTGGTTCTCATACTCGGCGTACAGCTCGACGCGCTTTTGCGTGTAGTTGTCATAAACCTCAGCCTGCGCGGCGCGTACGCCCTGCTCCTTGTGGGCGTTGATGAACTGGCACAACTCACGCGGGGGATATTTCTCGTCGTCGACATTCAAATTCTTGAGCAGCCGTTTGACCATGGCCAACTGATCTGCCGAATCAAGGATCTGGAAGGTTTGCGGCAGCCCGGCCTCGCGGAAATGCGCCCGCAATAGCCGGTTACACAAGCCGTGAAAAGTACCAATCCACATCCCACGCGTATTGATCGGCACCAGCGAAGACAGCCGCGCCGTCATCTCCTTGGCCGCCTTGTTGGTAAAAGTCACTGCCAGCACACCGTGCGGCCCGACCTGCCCGGTCGACATCAGCCAGGCGATACGCGTCGTCAACACACGGGTCTTACCACTTCCCGCACCGGCGAGGATCAAGGCATGAACCGGGGGTAGCGTAACCGCCTGAAGTTGCGGGGAATTTAGATTGGCAAGAAGATCGGACATGAAGTCTCAGGAATGAAAAGCTCAGAAATTGGTGAATTGGTCGGGCCAATTATTTGTATTTGTACAACGCAGACTACAATCAAGTGCATTTTTTCACAGACGAGTAGCAAGTCCAGAAGTATACTTGCGTAAAAAATATTGCAGTGCACAAAACTTTTTGCCCACAAGGCTGTCTCACCCAACACATAGCTACCGCTATTAATAGAAACAGAGAAGGAGAATCAGCATGAACAGCATGAATGCCCCGAAAATCCTGCCATGGATCGCCCGCAAAGCCGGCATCAGCGACGAGCTCGCGCTCAAGCTGTGGCGCCGCGCCGTCAGCGAAGCCGAATACCTGACCGGCAAAACCGAAGGCTCCACATACTGGGGCTTGGCCATTGACCGCTTCCTCGCCATCGTTGAAGACGAAGCCGGCAACGTCCAATCCTACAATCTGGCCCCCGCCCCCCAGCTTTCCTGGATGTGGCGTCACCAGTCCCGGATGTCGCTGCTGTCACTGGCAGCAACCGAAAACGCCTACCGTTACTGGCAAAAGACCTGGGAAAACGTGTATCCGCAAAAAAAAGCGGCGTGACCGGGCGAAAATAGAGTAACACCCCGCTGATGCGGAGCGTGCAGGCTCCACATCAGCGTCCCCCGGTCACTGGTAGTACAAGCCTGCCGATTCGTCAAAGGAAGCTTTTTGGGCTGATTTTGGCTGAAATTGCGCGCTTTGCCACGTATCGAAGCCCGTCCTGAGCGGCCCGCAGAGGCCCGACGAGCTTCGATCGCGTGAGCAGCGGCAGCCTGCGAGGGCACCGCAACGGAGCGAATGCTTGTCGCCTCCCAATGGCGTCGACTGGCTTCCACGACCCAAAATCAACGGCTGATCCTACGGTCAACCGAAAAAAACAGCAAAAATCAAACGGCATCACGGCTGTCTTGCCCTCATCGCCGACGAGTCGGGATCAACCGGTATAATCCGCGGTTACTCTCCGATTTTCAGCGATAGAACACAGCCCATGCCCATGCAGGACAAATACACCCCGGCCGACATCGAGCGCGCCGCCCAGCAACACTGGGACAAGACCGGCGCCGCGCGTGCCGTCGAAGACACGACGAAACCGAAGTACTACTGCTTGTCGATGTTCCCGTATCCGTCAGGCAAGCTGCACATGGGCCACGTCCGCAACTACACCATCGGCGACGTGCTTTCGCGCTTCCACAAGATGCAGGGCTTCAATGTCATGCAGCCGATGGGCTGGGACGCCTTCGGCATGCCGGCCGAAAATGCTGCACTGCAAAATAACGTGCCGCCGGCTGGCTGGACCTATTCCAACATCGATTACATGCGCAACCAGCTCAAGTCTCTCGGCTTCGCCATCGACTGGGAACGCGAATTCGCCACCTGCACGCCCGAGTACTACCGCTGGGAGCAGTGGCTGTTCACCCGCCTCTACGAAAAAGGCCTGGTTTACAAGAAGCTCGGCACCGTGAACTGGGACCCGGTCGATCACACCGTGCTCGCCAACGAACAGGTCATTGACGGCCGCGGCTGGCGCTCCGGCGCGCTGATCGAAAAGCGCGAGATCCCCATGTACTACATGAAGATCACCGCTTACGCCGAAGAACTGCTGACTGAACTCGACAACCTGCCGGGCTGGCCCGAGCAGGTCCGCCTGATGCAGAAGAACTGGATCGGCAAGAGCACCGGCGTGCGCTTCGCCTTCCCGCTGGCTGACAACGCCGACGAAAAGCTCTGGGTCTTCACCACCCGCGCCGACACCATCATGGGCGTCACCTTCGTTGCCGTCGCTGCCGAACACCCGCTGGCCACCAAGGCGGCCGCCAACAACCCGGAACTGGCTGCCTTCATCGAGGAATGCAAGAAGGGCGGCGTCGCCGAAGCCGACATCGCGACGATGGAAAAGAAAGGGATGCCGACCGGCATCTACGTCACCCATCCGCTGACCGGCCAGCAGGTCGAAGTCTGGGTCGGCAATTACGTTCTCATGAGCTACGGCGACGGCGCCGTGATGGCCGTTCCAGCGCACGACGAGCGGGATTTCGCCTTTGCGCTGAAGTACAACCTGCCGATCAAGCAGGTCGTCGCCGTTGAAGGCGAAACCTCGTTCAGCCATGAAGCCTGGGCCGAGTGGTATGCCGACAAGCAGCGCGGCGTGCTGGTCAATTCCGGCAAATACGACGGCCTGAGCTACGAAGCTGCGGTCGACGCCATTGCCGCCGACCTGGCCGCCAAGGGCCTCGGCGAAAAGAAAGTCCAGTTCCGCCTGCGCGACTGGGGTATTTCCCGCCAGCGTTACTGGGGCTGCCCGATCCCGATCATTCATTGCGCCTCCTGCGGCGACGTGCCGGTGCCCGACGACCAATTGCCGGTTGTCCTGCCCGAGAACGTCGAGATCACGGGCGCCGGCTCGCCGCTCGCCAAGATGCCCGAATTTTACGAGTGCAAGTGCCCGAAGTGCGGCGGTGACGCCCGACGCGAAACCGACACCATGGACACTTTCTTCGAGTCGTCCTGGTACTTCCTGCGCTACGCCTGCCCGGAGAACACCACAGCCATGGTCGACGAGCGCGTCGCCTACTGGTGCAAGGGCGGCATCGACCAGTACATCGGCGGCATCGAGCACGCCATCCTTCACCTTCTGTACTCGCGTTTCTTCACCAAGCTGATGCGCGATGTCGGCCTGATCGGCGACCTCGGCGAACCCTTCGCCAACCTGCTGACCCAGGGCATGGTCGTCGCCCCAACCTTCTACCGCGATCTCGATGGCGGCAAGAAGCTGTGGATCAACC
Organism: uncultured Rhodocyclaceae bacterium; assembly: GCA_907163225.1. Taxonomy (GTDB): domain Bacteria; phylum Pseudomonadota; class Gammaproteobacteria; order Burkholderiales; family Rhodocyclaceae; genus Azonexus. Next base: position 1,569,202 of record OU015322.1, read on the forward strand.
CGGCCGATGTGGACGTCGTGACCGATGAAAAAGGCCGCCCAACCGGCGCCACGCTCAAGACCGACGGCCTGCCGGTGGTCATCGGCGGCACCGAAAAGATGTCGAAGTCGAAGAACAACGGCGTCGATCCGCAGGCCCTGATCGACCAGTACGGCGCCGACACGGCCCGCCTGTTCATCATGTTCGCCTCGCCGCCCGACCAGTCTCTGGAATGGTCCGACGCTGGCGTCGAGGGGGCCTACCGCTTCCTGCGCCGTCTGTGGAAGACGACTTACGACCACGTCCACGCCGGCCTTGTCGATTGCGATTTTGAGCAAAATTCCCTGTCGACCGTGCAAGCCGATCTGCGCCGCAAGCTGCACCAGACGATGAGCAAGGTGGCCGACGATTACGGCCGCCGCAAGCAGTTCAACACGGCCATCGCTGCCGTCATGGAACTGCTCAACGCCTACGACAAGACCGATCTCGCCGACGCCACGGGCCGCAAGCTGGCGCAGGAAACTCTGGAAAGCATCGCCCTGCTGCTCTTCCCCATCGTCCCGCACATCGGCCAGGCGCTTTACGCCGAACTGAAGCCGGGTCAGGATGCCGGCTCGGCAGCCTTCCCGAAAGCCGACCCGGCCGCCCTCAAGCAGGACGAGATCGAGCTCATGGTGCAGGTCAACGGCAAGCTGCGCGGCTCCATCCGCGTGGCTGCCGAAGCCGACAAGGCGAGCATCGAAGCCGCCGCGCTGGCCTGCGAAGGCGCCGTCAAGTTCATGGAAGGCAAGCCGGCGAAGAAGGTTGTCGTCGTACCGGGCCGTCTGGTCAATATCGTCGCCTAAGGAAAACTCCCATGCGCCTCCTTCTCGCCCTGATCCTCGCCGCCGCCCTGGCCGGCTGCGGATTCCATCTGCGCGGCGCGGGAAGCAGCAACCTGCCCTACAAAACGATGCTTATCGCGTTGCCGGAGACCGCTGACGTCAATATCTGGCTGCAGCGTTACATCAAGGCCAGCGGCAGCACCCAGATCGTCGCCGACGCCAAGGCCGCCGAGGCGATCTTCCAGCAGGTCAGCGACAATCGCCAGAAGACCATTCTCAGCGTCAATGCGCAGGGCCGCGTGCGGGAATATCGCCTGCAATTGATTTACACCTTCCGGGTCGTCAACCAGAAGGGGCAGGTGCTGGTCGCGCCAAATGAAATCAGCCTGACCCGCGACATTTCCTTCGATGACTCCAACATCCTCGCCAAGGATCTGGAAGAAGGCTTGCTCTGGCGTGACATGAACAATGATCTGGTCAACCAGATCATGCGTCGCCTGAGCATCATCAAGCCAAAGAACCCCGACCTCGAAGAAAACGAATAATGCTGCTCAAGGGCGATCAGCTGGCGGCGCACCTCGAACGCGATTTGCGCCCGCTTTACGTACTGTACGGAGACGACCCGCTGCTGGTCATCGAAGCCGCCGACGCAATTCGCGCCAAGTCGCGCCAACAGGGCTATAGCGAACGCGAAGTGCTCACCGTCCTGCCGCAATTCGACTGGGGCAGCTTGCTCGCCGCCGGCGGCAACATGTCACTGTTCGGCGATAAAAAACTGATCGACCTGCGCATTCCAACCGGCAAGCCGGGCAAGGAAGGCGGCGCCGCGCTGCAGCAGTGGTGCCAGAATTTGTCGATGGACAACCTGCTGCTGATCACCCTGCCCGAACTCGACTGGCGCGACGAAAAGGCCGTCTGGTTCACTGCACTGGTCAATGCTGGCGTCGCCATCAAGCTCACTGCACCGCCGCTGGCCGAACTGCCAGGCTGGATCGCCGGCCGCCTGCGCCGCCAGCAGCAAAGCGCCGATCTGGAAAGCCTCAAATTCATCGCCGAGCGCGTCGAAGGCAATCTGCTCGCCGCCCACCAGGAAATCCAGAAACTTGGCCTGCTCTACCCGACCGGCCAGCTCAGCATGGCGCAGATACGTGAGGCCGTGCTCAACGTCGCCCGCTACGACATCGACGGCCTCCGTGAAGCCCTGCTTTCAGGCGACATTGGCCGCCTGGTGCGCACACTGGATGGCCTGATGCAGGAAGGCGAGGCGCCGCCGCTCGTGCTGTGGGCGATGAGCGAGGAAATTCGGGCACTGACCATCATTCGCGCCGGCATGGATGCCGGCAAGTCGATGGATATGCTGCTCAAGGATGCGAAGGTTTGGGGGCCACGCGCCAACCCGGTCAAAAAAGCGCTACAACGACTGTCGACCGCAGCACTCGAAGCGGCGCTACAGCACGCCGGCAAAATCGACCGACTGGCCAAAGGCATCGGTCATGGAAATATCTGGGAAGAATTCCTGCGGCTTGGCCTGCGCCTCACCGCCGCAAAATAATCAGGCCGCCTTGTTGTCGGCGGCCGCACCCTCGATCGGAGCATCCGGCTCCAGGTCTTCCCAGATGCAACTGCACTCGCCCCGAACATCGTGCAAACCTGGCTTGAGCTCCTCCTGCACCAGGCATTCACCGACACACTCCTCGGAAACAACCACCAGCTTCATCTCGCTATCGACCTGGCGTTCGCCATCCCAAAAACTACACGTCGCGCAGACCTTGACCTCGGTCGGCAATATCAATTTTTCTGCCATCTTGTCCTCAACGGAAAGCCCTGTTGTCGTTGCGGATAAGAGTTTACCCGGTTCTGGAAGTTCCCGATTATTTGTCTGGCTATAATGTTCTTTTGCTCAGCACAAAGAACACCATGGACATCAAGCACTACATGCAGACCGTTGGCCGTCAGGCCCGCACTGCCTCGCACCGCCTGGCCGGCGCCACCACGGCCGAAAAGAACGCCGCCCTGCTCCACATTGCCGCCGCCATCCGCCGCGAAAGCGCCGCGCTGGTCGCCGCCAATCAGGACGACCTGGCCGCCGCCCGCGCCGAAGGGCTGGAAACCGCCATGCTCGACCGCCTGACACTGTCGGCCAAGGGCGTCGAAAGCATGGCCGAAGGCGTTGAACAGGTCGCCAAGCTACCCGACCCGATCGGCGAAATGGGCGAATTCAAATATCAGCCGTCCGGCATCCAGGTCGGCAAGATGCGCGTGCCGCTCGGCGTCATTGGCATCATCTACGAAGCTCGCCCGAACGTTACGGCCGATGCCGCTGCCCTGTGCCTGAAATCCGGCAACGCCGCCATCCTGCGCGGCGGCTCGGAAGCGATTCGCTCCAATCGCGCCATCGCCGCGCTGATCCAGGAAGGCCTGAAAGCGGCAGGATTGCCGGCCGACGCCGTGCAAGTCATCGAGACCACCGACCGCGCCGCCGTCGGCGAGTTGATCACCATGCGCGAATTCGTCGACGTCATCGTGCCGCGCGGCGGCAAGGGCCTGATCGCCCGCCTGCTGGCCGAATCCCGCGTGCCGATGATCCAGCACCTCGACGGCAACTGCCACGTTTACCTCGAAGAAGAAGCCGACCCGAACAAGGCGCTGAAGATCGTCGAGAACGCCAAGACCCAGCGCTACGGCACCTGCAACACGACCGAATCACTGGTCGTCGACCGCGCCGTTGCCGCCATGCTGCTGCCGCCGATTGCCCACATGCTGACCAGCAAGGGCGTCGAAATCCGTGGCTGCGCGGAAACCTGCGCCATCGTGCCGAACGCCATTCCGGCGACGGAAGAGGACTACTACGCCGAATTCCTGGCGCCGATCATTTCGGTCAAGGTCGTCGCCGGCATCGACGAAGCCATCGAGCACATCAACAAATACTCGTCGCACCACACCGAAGCCATCGTCACCGACAACCACCCGAAAGCCATGCGCTTCCTGCGTGAAGTCGATTCGGCCTCGGTCATGATTAATGCCTCGACGCGTTTCGCCGACGGTTTCGAATACGGCCTGGGCGCCGAAATCGGCATCTCGACCGACAAGATCCACGCTCGTGGGCCGGTGGGGCTGGAAGGCTTGACCAGCCAGAAATGGGTTGTGTTGGGCGACGGGCACGTGCGGGGATAGTATCAACCATCGATAACATCTGATTTGCTAAAGGAAATGAAATGGGCCTCCAATTCAATTACACAGACTCTCCTTCAAAAATCGTTGCGTACGACTTAGATAAATATCAGTTTTTTCGTGCCTACAATCGAACCGGCGCTCTATTCGACAAGGGGCAAATCGATCTCGCAAAAGCTGCATTTACCGAAGCATCCCTCTTAGACTACAGAGCACAAGCGCTCCCCTCAAAATTTGGTCCCGCCCATTACATAAAGCTACGGGAAGTATTTATTGACGACAAGAATGGCGATTTCACAATGCGCGTGGATTACCTTCATGATGAATCCACTCCGCCTGCCTTTACGGAAGAGGAAATCAAATGCGCACTTGGACATGGAAGTGTCCAACATTTCGGGCAAGGCCAGTGGGTGGAGGTCTCAATAAAAACCGCGCTTTTTTCTTCGGACTATTTTTCACCCGTAGCCGACGAGTATTACCGCAATCAAGCCCAATAGGCTCCGACCCGAATTTCCTACTTTTCCCGGAGCAAGCCGATGGCCAAACCTTCATTCACCTGGGAAGACCCTTTCCTCCTCGACAGCCAGCTGGCCGCCGACGAGCGCCAGGTTCGCAATGCCGCGCGCGATTTCGCGCAGAAGGCGCTCAAGCCGCGCATCCGCGATGCATTTCGCAATGAAACGACCGACCCTGCCATCTACCGCGAGATGGGCGAGATGGGGCTGCTTGGCGCGACGTTGCCGCCGCAGTTCGGTGGCGCCGGGCTCAATTATGTTTCCTACGGCCTGATCGCCCGCGAGGTCGAGTACGTCGATTCGGCCTACCGGACGCTGCTCTCGGTTCAGTCCTCGCTGACCATGGTGCCGATTTACGAGTTCGGCTCGGACGAACAAAAAGAGAAGTATCTGAAGAAGCTCGGCAAGGGCGAGCTGATCGGCTGTTTCGGCCTGACCGAGCCGAATTCCGGCTCTGATCCGTCCAGCGCCAGCACCGTGGCCCGCAGCGTGCCGGGTGGCTGGAAGATTTCCGGGCGCAAGACGTGGATCACCAATTCGCCGATTGCCGACATTTTCATCGTCTGGGCCAAGGATGACGAAGGCGCCTTGCGCGGCTTCATCCTCGAAAAGGGCATGGCCGGGCTGTCGGCGCCGGTCATCAACGGCAAGGTCAGTCTGCGTGCCTCGATTACTGGTGACATCGTGATGGACGAGGTTTTCGTGCCGACCGAGAATCAGCTGCCCAAGGCCAGCGGTCTGAAGGGGCCGTTTACCTGCCTGAATTCGGCCCGTTTCGGCATTTCATGGGGCGCCCTCGGCGCAGCGGAAGCCTGCTGGCACACGGCGCGGCAATACACGCTGGACCGCCAGCAATTCGGCCGGCCGCTGGCTGCCACGCAGCTCATTCAGAAAAAGCTGGTCGACATGCAGACTGAAATCGCCCTCGGCATTCAGGGTGCGCTGCGTCTCGGCCGCATGATGGACGACGGCAGCGCAACGCCGGAACTGGTCTCGCTGCTCAAGCGCAACAGCACCGGCAAGGCGTTGGAAATTGCCCGCAACGCCCGCGACATGCTGGGCGGCAACGGCATTTCGGACGAGTTCGGCGTTATCCGCCACATGGTCAATCTGGAATCGGTGACGACCTACGAAGGTACGCATGACGTGCATGCGCTGATTCTCGGCCGGGCCCAAACCGGCCTGTCGGCGTTTTGAATTTTGGCCAAAATTTCCGGTCGACCCTGGGGCCAGTCGTTGCTTCCATGGTCGCAGAAGCGCTGAATTGACCTCGGAGGCACCATGAAAACCCGTCCCGACCAGACCTACCAGGCCGTCGTCGCCGCCCCCGGTTTCTGCTTGGGCGTGCAGTGCGACAACGACGAAATCACCGGCATCGACTTCCTCGAACCGCGCCCGGAACAAGCGCCGACCACCCCGCTCGCCGCCGAAGCCGTGCGCCAGCTCAAGGCCTACATCGCTGACCCCGGCTTCACCTTCGGCCTGCCGCTGCGCCCGGCCGGCACGACCTTCCAGCGTCGCGTCTGGGCGCAAATTTCAGCCATCCCAACCGGCCAGACCGACACCTACGGTCAACTGGCAAAAAGCCTCAAAAACGCAGCCCGCGCCGTCGGCCAGGCTTGTGGCGCCAACCCGTATCCGGTCGTCGTCCCCTGTCACCGAGTCGTCGCCACCGGCGGCGCGGGTGACAAAAAACTCGGCGGCTTTGCTCGCGAACGCGGCGGCTTCCTGCTCGACGTCAAGCGCTGGCTACTGACGCACGAAAACAAGCAATTTGACCTCGCCCCCACTCGCCAGCCCGGCTGATCTCGCCGAAATCGACAATTTCTGCGATGCCCTGTGGCTGGAAGACGGGCTGGCCAAGGCGACGCTGGACAGCTATCGCTCCGATCTCGGCCGCCTTGCCCTTTGGCTGGCTGAAAATGCACCCGAGCCGCTGCTCGACCTCCGCGAAACGACGCTGACCGCCTTCATCGCCCACCTATCGAAACACACCCGCGCCACTTCGCAGGCCCGCTACCTCTCCACGCTGCGCCGCTTTTACCGCTGGCAGGTCGGCCGCGGCCGCATCGTCACTGACCCGACCCTCAAGCTGGCCAACCCGAGCCGCCCGTCGCGCCTGCCCAAAGTGATGTCGGAAAAACAGGTCGAAGCCCTGCTCGACGCCCCCGACCTCGACACCCCGCTCGGCCTGCGCGACCGCGCCATGCTCGAAACCATCTACGCCACCGGCCTGCGCGTCTCGGAACTGGTCGGCCTGCGGCTGCACGAAATCAGCCTGGCCGACGGCGTATTGCGCGCCCTAGGCAAAGGCAGCAAGGAGCGCCTCGTGCCGCTCGGCCAGCTCGCCATCGAATGGATCCAGCGCTACCTCAACGAAGCGCGGCCGGACATCCTGAACGGGCAGCAGAGCGATGATCTGTTCGTCACGACACGCGGCAGCGGCATGACCCGCCAGGCGTTCTGGCACATCATCAAGCGTTACGCGCTGATCGCCGGCATCGCGCCTAACAAGCTGTCGCCGCACGTGCTGCGCCACGCCTTTGCCACCCACCTGCTCAACCACGGCGCCGACCTGCGCGTCGTCCAGCTTCTGCTCGGCCACGCCGACATCTCGACGACGCAGATCTATACCCACGTTGCCCGCGAACGGCTCAAGACGCTGCACGCGGTTCATCACCCGCGCGGCTGAGAGAAAATCATGTTGTCACCACGCTGCAGCCGGTGCGCTCACCATTTCATCACCCACGAACTGCCATTCCGCTATGGCTGCCGTGTCCTCGATTTCAAAAGCACACGCCCGCCCGAGCTCGATGTGATCTCCTCCTCGGGCGAGGCCTGCCTGTATTTTCAGCCGAAGGCTCCCGCCAATCCGCACCCGGCGCGGGATGTAAAATAAAACGCGAATCCTGAAAGTCCCCGCGCCATGAGCAAACCCGAACACGCCCCCGAAACGCAAGCCACCAAGTTCCTCAAAGCGAACAAGGTGGCGTTTTCAACCCACCTCTATGCCTACGAAGAGCATGGCGGCACCAAGGTCTCGGCCCGCGAACTGAATGTCGACGAACATGCGGTCGTCAAAACGCTGGTTTTTGAAGACGAAAATGCCAAGCCGCTGATCGTATTGATGCACGGCGACTGCAAGGTCTCGACCAAGGAGTTGGCCCGGCAAATCGGCTGCAAGAAGGTTGAACCATGCAAGCCGGAAGTCGCCAACCGCCACACCGGTTTTCTGGTCGGTGGCACCAGCCCGTTCGGCACCAAGAAGGCGATGCCGGTGAATATCGAGAAGAGCATTCTCGATCTGCCGCTGATCTACATCAACGGCGGCCGGCGCGGCTTTCTGGTCGGCGTCCATCCGCACGACATCGTGCGCACGCTGAATCCGAAGGTGGTCGAGGCGGCGCTCAAGGGGTGAACGACGCCGCTTAAGCGCTTTCTGCGGTCAACCGGGGAAAACGGCCAAAAATGAAATCGCTCAGAGCGAGCGTTCGATGATGACGCCAACGCGCTTGACGCCCGGCATCATGCCCAGCTTGGCCACCGAAACCTTCACCCAGTGCACGGCAAAGGTTTCCAGCACGTAGCTTGCCACATGCTCGGCCAGCGCTTCGATCAGGTTGAAATGCACGGCGGCCAGGTCAGCCCGCAGGCGGTCAACGACGACCGAATAATCAACCGTATCGCGAATATCGTCGCTGGCCCCGGCCGAGGCCGTCGACACGCCGATCTGCAGTGAAATTTCGACCGTCTGCGGCATGGCCTTCTCGCGCGGATAGATGCCTATCCAGGTTTCGGCGCGCAGTTCTTCGAGGAAAATGATGTCCATGGCGTGGTCGGCCGCAGCAGCGGTGTAAAATTTGGCGCGATTGTACCTCAGCGATAAAAACGACCCATGCAAATAGCCCTCGCCCTTGTTTCCGCCTACCTGCTTGGCTCCGTTCCCTTCGCCATGATTTCCTCGAAGCTCTTCGGCCTGGCCGACCCGCGCACCTACGGCTCGGGCAACCCGGGCGCCACCAACGTGCTGCGCAGCGGCAACAAGAAGGCGGCGTTGTTCACGCTGATCGGCGATGCCCTGAAAGGTGCTGTCGCCATCATCGTCGCGCGCCAATTCGGTTTCAGCGACACCGTCATCGCCCTCGTCGCGCTGGCAGTCTTCCTCGGCCACCTTTACCCTATTTTCCTCAAGTTCAAAGGCGGCAAGGGCGTCGCCACCGCCGCCGGCGTGCTGCTCGCCCTCGACCCCGTGCTCGGCCTGGCCGTCGCCGCAACCTGGGTGCTCGTCGCCTACGTTTCGCGCTACTCGTCGCTGGCCGCGCTCATTGCCGGCGCAGCCGCGCCGTTCTACGCGGCGCTGATGCACGGCGCGACCAACCAGACCATCGTCGTCGGCATCCTCGGCATGGCGCTCATCGGCAAGCATTGGCAAAACATCCAGCGCCTCATGGCCGGGCAGGAAACGAAGATCGGTGGCAAGAAAAAAGCCTGAACCAGGCAGCCCCACAAACCATGCCGGTTCGCCGGCATTTTTTTCGCCTGCGCGATAGCAAAAGCCAATCCACCATATTCGATCAATCGATTGGATCAATACCCATACGCTCCCTACACTGAGCTCATCAGGTCATTGCGACCTTGAAACTATCAGGAGGCCAACATGATTTCAGATTTCATTGATCGCTGGTTCGACGAGTTGTCGGCCTGGGAACTGTGCGTCGACATCCTGGCCACCCTGCCCGACAATTTTTAACCCATGACCACGCAACCCAAGGAGCGAGAGATGGACAACCAAGACACGACTTCCACTGGCAAGTGCCCCGTGATGCACGGTGGCGCCACGTCAGCTGGCATGCAGACCATGGCCTGGTGGCCCAAGGCCCTGAATCTGGACATCCTGCACCAGCACGACAGCAAGACCAATCCGCTCGGCGCCGGCTTCAACTATCGCGAGGCGGTCAAGACGCTCGATGTCGAGGCGCTGAAAAACGACCTCAAGGCCCTGATGACCGACAGCCAGGACTGGTGGCCGGCCGACTGGGGCCACTACGGCGGCTTGATGATCCGCATGGCCTGGCACTCGGCCGGCACCTATCGCATTGCCGATGGCCGTGGTGGTGGCGGCACCGGCAATCAGCGCTTTGCGCCGCTCAACTCCTGGCCCGACAACGGCAACCTCGACAAGGCGCGCCGCATTCTTTGGCCGATCAAGAAAAAATACGGCAACAAGCTGAGCTGGGCCGACCTGATACTCCTCGCCGGCAACATGGCGTACGAGTCGATGGGCCTGAAGACCTTCGGCTTCGGTTTCGGTCGCGAAGACATCTGGCACCCCGAGAAGGACACCTACTGGGGCTCCGAGAAGGAATGGCTGGCCCCGACCGGCAGCGCCGGCAGCCGCTATTCCGGCGAACGCGATCTGGAAAACCCGCTCGCCGCCGTGATGATGGGCCTCATCTACGTCAACCCGGAAGGCGTGGACGGCCAGCCCGATCCGCTCAAGACTGCCCAGGACATGCGCGTCACCTTCGCTCGCATGGCGATGAATGACGAGGAAACCGTCGCCCTGACGGCCGGCGGCCACACCGTCGGCAAGGCCCACGGCAACGGCAGCGCGGCCAATATTGGCCCGACCCCGGAAGGTGCCGAAGTGCATGAGCAGGGCCTGGGCTGGATGAACCACACGACCCGCGGCATTGGCCGCAACGCCGTGACCAGCGGCATCGAAGGCGCGTGGACGACCCACCCGACCCAGTGGGATAACGGCTATTTCGACCTGCTGTTCAAGTACGACTGGTGGCTGACCAAGTCCCCGGCCGGCGCGCACCAGTGGGCGCCGATCAATATCGCCCCGGAAGATATGCCGGTCGATGTCGAAGATCCGTCCATTCGCTGCCAGCCGATGATGACCGACGCCGACATGGCGCTCAAGTTCGACCCGGAATACCGCAAGATCGCCGAGCGGTTCCACAAGGATCCGGCCTACTTCTCGGAAACCTTCGCCCGCGCCTGGTTCAAGCTGACGCACCGCGACATGGGGCCGAAGTCCCGCTACATCGGCCCGGACGTGCCGACCGAAGACCTGATCTGGCAAGACCCGGTGCCCGCCGGCCGGAAGGACTACGACGTGGCCGCCGTGAAGGCGAAGATTGCCGCCAGCGGACTGGGCATCGCCGAGATGGTCAGCACCGCCTGGGACAGCGCCCGCACCTTCCGTGGCTCCGACAAGCGCGGCGGCGCCAACGGTGCCCGCATCCGCCTCGCCCCGCAAAAGGACTGGGAAGGCAATGAGCCGGCACGGCTGGCCAAGGCCCTGGCGATCTACGACAAGATTGCCGCCGAGACGGGCGCCAGCATCGCCGACGTCATCGTGCTCGCCGGCAATGTCGGCGTCGAGCAGGCAGCTAGTGCGGCCGGTGTTTCCGTGACGGTGCCTTTCGCACCGGGCCGGGGCGATGCCACCAAGGCGCAAACCGATGTCGAATCCTTCGATGTGCTGGAACCGCTGGCTGACGGCTTCCGTAACTGGCAGAAGAAGGACTACGTGGTCACGCCGGAAGAACTCTTGCTCGACCGTGCCCAGCTCATGCGACTGACCGCCTGCGAAATGACCGCTTTGGTCGGTGGCATGCGCGTCCTCGGCACCAATCACGGCGGCAGCCAGCATGGCGTATTTACCGAGCGGGTCGGCGTACTGAGCAACGACTTCTTCGTCAATCTGACCGACATGGCCTACAGCTGGAAACCGACCGGCCGCAACAGCTACGCCATCGTCGACAGGAAGTCCGGCGTCACCAAATGGACGGCGAGCCGGGTCGATCTGGTCTTCGGCTCCAACTCGGTGCTTCGGGCCTACGCCGAGGTCTATGCCCAGGACGACAGCAAGGAAAAATTCGTCCATGACTTCGTCGCTGCCTGGACCAAGGTGATGAACGCCGATCGCTTTGACCTGATTTGAAGGAAGGCGGCCACCCGCCGCGTGTAAACTCGCCCCCGGCGTGCCACTAAAATCGGCACGCCGGGAACCAAGCGCAAACCCGTCCCTCAAAGCGCAACCTATAACCTCGAATCAATGGAGCAAACGATGTCCCAAGTCACCCTCGGCGGCAACCCGATCACCGTCAACGGCACCTTCCCACAAAAGGGTTCTACCGCCCCGACCTTCTCGCTGGTCGCCAAGGACCTCTCGGATGTCGCCCTGGCCAGCTTCGCCGGCAAGCGCAAGATCCTCAACATTTTCCCGAGTATCGACACGCCGACCTGCGCCACCTCCGTCCGCCAGTTCAACGCCAAGGCCAGCGGACTGCCGAATACCGTCGTCCTCTGCATCTCGGCCGACCTGCCTTTCGCCCAGGCCCGTTTCTGCGGCGCCGAAGGTCTGGATAACGTCGTCACCCTGTCCACGTTGCGCGGCCGCGAATTCATCGAAGCCTACGGCGTCGCAATCAGCAGCGGCCCGCTGGTCGGCCTGACCGCCCGCGCCGTCGTCGTTATCGACGAAAACGACAAGGTCATCCACAGCCAACTGGTCGGCGAAATCAAGGACGAACCCGATTACGCAGCAGCACTCGCTGCACTCTGATTGGATGAATTTCCGGCCGCCCGGGCCAACCCGGCGGTCGGGCAGCAATTAAACGCCTGACACGGGATGGCCAATACCATCACAACAAGGGAAGGCTGTCCGGGAAACCGGGCTTGCTGCGGTCAACCAGAAAAAACGGCCAAAATTGAAATGCGTTATTTGGCGCCGGACGACATTTCCATCAGAGGCCAGCGCGGCTGGATGGCAAAAGCACCGGCCGGCTTGGCTGGCGTGCCAGCCTGAAGGCGCAGGCAACCGGCCAGGGCGATCATCGCCCCGTTATCGGTGCAGAACTCCAGTTCCGGGTAATAAACCTCGAAACGCTTGCGTCGCGCCTCGTCATTCAGCGTCGTGCGCAGTTGCTTGTTGGCCCCCACGCCACCAGCCACCACCAGTTGCTTGAGGCCGGTCTGTTTCATCGCCTTCAGTGACTTCTTGACCAGCACCTCGACGATGGCCCCCTGAAAAGCCCTCGCCGCGTCGGCCTTGAATGCATCGCTCATGTCGTCGGCGTGCTCGCGGACCAGCGTCAGCACGGCCGTCTTCAGGCCGGAAAAACTGAAACTCAAATCACCCGAATGCAGCATCGGCCGTGGCAATTCATACACGCCCGGCGTACCCAGCTCAGCCAGCTTCGATAGCAAGGCACCACCGGGATACGGCAGGCCGAGCAGCTTGGCGCTCTTGTCGAAAGCCTCGCCGGCGGCATCATCGAGCGTTTCGCCGAGCAATTCGTACTCGCCGACGCCGGTCACCCGCATCAATTGCGTATGACCGCCGGAGACCAGCAGTGCCACGAACGGAAAGGTCGGCGGGGTGCTCGACAGCAAGGGCGACAGCAAATGCCCTTCGAGGTGATGCACCGGAATGGTCGGCTTGTCGATGGCCAGCGCCAATGCCTCGGCAAAAGCGCAGCCGACGAGCAAAGCCCCGGCCAGACCAGGGCCGCGCGTATAGGCCACGGCATCGACATCATCCAGCGAGCGATTGCCCTGCGCCAGCGCCTCGCGCAGCAGGGGCACGACGCGCCGAATATGGTCGCGTGAGGCCAATTCCGGCACCACGCCGCCGTACTCGGCATGCATCGCCACCTGCGAATGAAGGGTGTGCGCCAGCAAGCCGGCTTCGCTGTCGTAGAGCGCAATACCGGTTTCGTCGCAGGAGGATTCAATGCCAAGTACTAACATGGCGCGGATTTTAACACTTGGAGCGATATGGTTTTTTCGCATATACTGCTCGGCTACCCGCAAAATCTGCGGAACAATTATTGCGCGCACTGCCGTTCACTTGACCTGGCAGGCGCCTTACGGAAGGGGGTGATTTATATGCCAAACGTTCGTGTCAAGGAAAATGAGCCGTTCGAAGTTGCTATCCGCCGCTTCAAGCGCACCGTCGAGAAGACTGGTCTGCTGACCGAGCTGCGCGCCCGTGAGTTTTACGAAAAGCCCACCGCCGAGCGCAAGCGTAAGGCTGCCGCTGCTGTCAAACGCCAGCACAAGCGCCTCCGTAGCCTGACCCTGCCGCCGAAACTTTTCTAATCAGAAAAATTTCGCCGCACAAAAGAGCCGCCAGCCTCAACAGCCGGCGGCTTTTTTCTTTGAATTTCCGAAAAGAAAAGCCATGAGCCTCAAAGTACGCATCACCGAAGACATGAAATCGGCCATGAAGGCCAAGGAAACCGCCAAGCTGAGCGCGATTCGTCTGCTGCTCGCCGCCATCAAGCAAAAGGAAGTCGACGAGCGCGTCGAACTCGATGAAGCCGCGGTCAGCGCGGTTATCGAAAAACTGGTCAAACAACGCAAGGACAGCGTCACTCAATACGAAGCCGCGAACCGTCAGGATCTGGCCGATATCGAGAAAGCCGAAATCGCCATTCTTGCCGCCTATCTGCCGGAAAAAATGAGCGCCGAAGATACCGCCGCAGCCGTTGCTGCCGCCGTCGCCGAAACCGGTGCCAAAGGCCCGGCCGACATGGGCAAGCTGATGGCCGTCCTCAAGCCGCAACTCGCCGGCAAGGCCGACATGGCCGAAGTCTCCAAACTGGTCAAGGCTGCACTGGCCGGCTAATCCCGCTTGATCCCGGATTCATTCATTCAGGATTTGCTGGCCCGGGTCGACATCGTCGACCTGGTGGACGGCTACGTGCCGCTCAAAAAAGCAGGCGCCAACTACGCCGCCTGCTGCCCGTTCCACAACGAGAAATCGCCCTCCTTTACGGTCAGCCCTACCAAGCAGTTCTACCACTGCTTCGGCTGCGGCGCCCACGGCACTGCGATCAGCTTCGTCATGGAATACCAGGGACTCGGCTTCGTTGATGCCGTCAAGGATCTCGCCACCCGTGCCGGCATGCAGGTGCCGGAAAGCGAGGGACGCAGCTTCAACGATGAAAAGCCGGGCCAGACGCGCACGCTGATCGACATCATGGCGCGCGCCGCCCAGTACTACAAGGATCAGCTCAAGAAGTCGCCGCAGGCCATCGAATATTGCAAGAAACGCGGGTTGACCGGAGAGGTCGCCGCCCGTTTCGGCATGGGTTATGCGCCGGATGGCTGGCAGAACCTGCAGGAGGTTTTCCCGGACTACAACGCCGATGAGTTGAAGCTTGCCGGACTGGTCATCGAAAACGAAGCAGGCCGTCGTTACGACCGTTTCCGCGACCGCCTGATGATCCCGATCATCAACCCCAAGGGCGACATCATCGCCTTCGGCGGACGCATCATCGACCAGGGCGAACCGAAATACCTGAACTCACCCGAAACGCCCCTCTTCGAAAAAGGCCGCGAACTCTTCGGCCTGCCTCAAGCCCGCCAGGCCCTGCGCGAAACCAACACCGCCATCGTCACCGAAGGCTACATGGACGTCATCGCGCTTGCCCAGAACGGCGTTGGCAACGCAGTCGCCACGCTCGGCACAGCGACCACTGCAACGCACGTCACCAAACTATTACGCCAGGTAGACCGCATCGTTTTCTGCTTCGACGGCGACAACGCCGGCCGCAAGGCGGCGTGGCGAGCGCTGGAAAACTCGCTGGAAGCGCTGGCCGACAACAAGCGTCTCGCCTTCATCTTTCTACCGCAGGAGCATGACCCGGACAGCTACATCCGCGAATTCGGCAAGGAGCAATTCGACCAGCAAGTCACCCAGGCCATGCCACTGTCCGACTTCCTGCTGCGAGAACTGGCCCAGCGCTGCGATCTCACCAGCTCCGAGGGCAAGGCCCAGCTGATCTACGAAGCCAAGCCACTGTTGCTCAAGCTGCCGACCCCGCTGCTCCGCCTGCAGCTTGTCAAGCGACTGGCCGAAGCCAGCGGCTTTGCGCAACCGGAAGTCGAACGACTGTGCGAGCTTAAATCCTACACACCCGCCGCCCCGCCAAAGGCAAAACGCACAGCCCCATCGCTGACTCGCAACCTGCTTCGTATCGTTTTGCACAAGCCGCAACTGGCCAGCCAGCTTCCCATCGAACTGCTACCCGAGACCCCGGAGCGCCCGCCCCTGCTTCGCCTGCATCAACTGGTCAGCGCCAATCGCGACTCGGTATCGAGCTACGCCGGCCTGCGCGAACAACTGCGCGGGCTGCCAGAAGAGAGCATCATTGAAAGTGCCGCTTCGGAACTTCTCGGCCTGCCATTTGACGAAGAAGAAGCGGAAAGTGAATTTCGCGACACGCTGGAAAAACTCCACGAAGGTAGTGAAAAACGCGCTTTCGCCGAGCTGCAGATCAAAGCCCAGCAGTTCGGCGTAGCCGGACTGAGCGCGAGCGAAAAACAGGCGTACATACAGTTCCTAACAAGCAAGGCAAATCGGAGCTAAGTTGTGGTAAAATCTACGGTTTTCTCGAATTCTATGGATCGTGTTCATGGCTAAGGCAAAAGACCCCGTGAAAGAAGCACCGAAGGCTCGCATCAGCAAAGCCAAGGAAAAAGCTGCCGAAAAGGCGCTGCTTCAGGGACAGATGGCTGCTGAAACTCCGGAACCGCTTGACGCCGAAGCGCGCAAGATGCGCCTCAAGGCCCTGATCAAGCTTGGCAAGGAGCGCGGCTACCTGACCTACGCGGAAATCAACGACCACCTGCCGGATGACGTCGTCGATGCCGAGAGTATTGAAGCGATCATCTCGACCTTCAGTGAAATGAGCATCCAGGTCTTCGACGAAGCCCCGGCTGCCGAAGACATGCTGATGTCCGACACCGCTGCCGTGGCCGCCGATGACGAAGAAGTCGAAGCGCAAGCCGAGCAGGCGCTATCCACCGTCGACTCCGAATTTGGCCGCACGACCGATCCCGTCCGCATGTACATGCGTGAAATGGGCACGGTCGAACTCCTCACCCGCGAAGGCGAAATCGAGATCGCCAAGCGCATTGAGGAAGGCCTCAAGCACATGATCCAGGCGATTTCCGCCTGCCCGACCACGATCGTTGACATTCTCGACATGGCCGCCAAGGTCGAAGCCGACGAAATGCGCATCGACGAACTGGTCGACGGCCTGATCGACCCGAACGCCGTCGAAGTCGTCGCCGCCCCCGAAATGCCGGAAGCGGATGAAGAGGACGCTGATGAGGAAGCAGACGACGACGAAGGTGGCGCAGGCGCCGCCACGGCTTCGCTGCTCCAGCTAAAGACAGATGCGCTTGAGCGCTTCAAGCTCATCAAGGGCATCCACGTCAAAATGCAAAAGCTGCTGCCGACCAAGGGCCCGCACGACAAGGCCTACGTCAAGCTGCAACAGCAGATTTCCGACGAATTGCTCAACATCCGCTTCACCTCGCGATCCATTGAGCGTCTGTGCGACAGCGTACGCGGCATGGTTGAAAACATCCGTCGCTGCGAACGAAAAATCCAGCAAATCTGCGTCGACCGCGTCAAAATGCCGCGCCCGCACTTCATCCAGTCGTTCCCTGGCAAAGAAACCACGCTGGAATGGGTCGATACCGAAATCGCTGCTGCCCCGAAAAACTATCTTGCCATCCTCACCCGCAGCGCGCCGGACATCAAGGATGAGCAGCGCAAATTGCTCGCCCTGCAAGACCGTATCGGTATTTCGCTAAAGGATCTCAAGGACATCAACAAGCAGATGTCCACCGGCGAAGCCAAGGCCCGCCGCGCCAAGCGCGAAATGACCGAGGCCAACCTGCGTCTGGTCATCTCGATCGCCAAGAAATACACCAACCGTGGCCTGCAGTTCCTCGACCTGATCCAGGAAGGCAACATCGGCCTGATGAAGGCGGTGGACAAATTCGAATACCGCCGTGGCTACAAGTTCTCAACCTACGCAACGTGGTGGATCCGTCAGGCCATCACCCGTTCCATCGCCGATCAGGCACGAACCATCCGCATCCCGGTGCACATGATCGAAACGATCAACAAGATGAACCGGATCAGCCGCCAGATTCTGCAGGAAACGGGTGCCGAACCCGATCCTGCCACGCTGGCCAAGAAGATGGACATGCCGGAAGACAAGATCCGCAAGATCATGAAGATTTCCAAGGAGCCGATCTCCATGGAAACCCCGATCGGCGACGATGACGACTCCCATCTTGGCGACTTCATTGAAGATGGCGCCACCCTGGCCCCGGCTGATGCAGCGATGTATTCCAGCCTGCGCGGCGTCACTAAGGAAATCCTCGACACCCTGACGACGCGGGAAGCCAAGGTTCTGCGC
Organism: uncultured Rhodocyclaceae bacterium; assembly: GCA_907163225.1. Lineage (GTDB taxonomy): Bacteria > Pseudomonadota > Gammaproteobacteria > Burkholderiales > Rhodocyclaceae > Azonexus. The sequence continues at coordinate 1,586,932 of OU015322.1, forward strand.
ATGCGCTTCGGTATCGAGATGAACACCGATCACACGCTGGAAGAGGTTGGCAAGCAGTTCGACGTTACCCGCGAACGCATCCGTCAGATCGAAGCCAAGGCACTGCGCAAACTGCGTCACCCAACCCGTTCCGACAAGCTGCGCAGCTTCATCGACACCAATAGCAACTAAGTTTCCGGGCCTGTAGCTCAGTTGGTTAGAGCAGAGGACTCATAATCCTTTGGTCCACGGTTCAAGTCCGTGCAGGCCCACCAAATCATCAAGCCCTGTGGCCAATCCTTCGGGGTTGGCCCTTTGCTTTGAGGCAGTAAGCACTTCAAACGGAATTTTTGGTTTGAAGTGGCGGTTTATTTTTTGGCATTTCTCGAAAAGGTTCTCGACATGAACACCGAATCCATCCTCACCCACCTGAAAAAGCATGGCCAATTGCTCGACGCAGATATTGCAAAGGGCACGGGGATTGCCTTGGACGATGTTCGTGTCTTGCTGAAGGAGTTGCAGGCAGAAAAGGCAATTTCGGTCTGCAGCATGACCACCTTCAAGGATGGCGTCCCAAGTGAGGGCATGTTCTGCCGGATCGCGGGCTACATGCCGTCAGCTGCCCCTGGCCGCAAACCGGGCGTCAAGACCTGAGAGCGCCTTCGGTCAAGTTGACCGAACTATCGCTGACTCGCTGACTACTCATCGACGCGGCCACGCTGCAATTTGACCTGGCCGCGCTTGAGCTTGCTCTCAATGCGTTTTCGTTGAGAACTACGGCTGGGCTTGGTCGGCCGGCGCACGGTCGGGACAAAAGCAGCGGAAGCAATCAGTTCGCGCAGGCGAACCAGGGCATCTTCACGATTTCGTTCCAGGCTGCGGTGTTTTTGCGCCTTGATCACGATGATGCCGTCGCTGCTGATGCGCTGATCACGCATGACCAGCAGTTTTTCCTTTATTTGATCCGGCAGGGTCGACGCAGCGATGTCGAAACGCAAATGGATCGCGTTCGACACTTTGTTGACATTCTGCCCACCGGCCCCTTGGGCACGAATGGCCGTGAACTCGACTTCGTTTTCGTTGAGAACCAAGGGGGACATAGTGATTTCGCTGACAGGTGACGGTGGAGATGAACCGGGCTTTTTTCCAGATACATCTTACTATTGGCAAGCGACATTCCGGAGTCCCTTGAGCCACAGCCGCTGCAAGCCGCCAGTCTTATTCTCTTGATTCTTATATTTACTCGTTGTATTATTTTTCACGATTTTGGCAAACCCGCGCGAAAGCCGGGGACGCAAAGCCACCGGGCTGACTGATGGAAAACGTTTCAACCATCAAATGCTAGCGGGGTTGCCGGGCAGCATCCTTCATCTGCCCGACCGTCTCCTGACTTGCGTGCTACAGCACCTTGGAGACCCGCAATGATTACCCAACGTTTGACCCAACCACGGCTGTTCAAGCAATGCTCCCTTACCGTTCTGGTTGCGCTGGCCTGCAGCGCCTATAGCCAGCAGGCTGCAGCGCAAACTTATGCGCCCTGGCTACGCCAGATCGGCATCACCAACGCCATCGAGTCGGCCGCCAATTGGGGCAAGGGGCAAGTTCTCGGTGTGGTCGATACGGGCATCAATGCGACGCACCCGCAATTCGCTGCGGGACAGGTTTCGCAGGTGCTCAGTTCTTGTGCTGCGGTTTCATTCCGCTGCGCCAATGGCTTTGCCGATGACAACGGCCACGGCACGGCAGTGGCCAGCATTGCTGCCGGGAATCGGACTTCGCAATTCAGCAGCGTCACCGCCGGTGGCTACACGACGCTTGCCGGAAATTTCATCGGCGTCGCACCGGCGGCCAACATCGTTGCCGAAAAGGTACTAAATTCAGCGGGTTCCGGCTATTCGACGGATGTCGCCAATGGCGTGAGAAGGGCTGCTGATGCAGGCGCTGGCGTGATCAACGTTTCGATTACCTACAGCAATGATGCGAATACGGTTGCGGCCATCAACTATGCGGCAGCCAAAGGTGCCTTTATCGTCTGGGCCGGTGGCAATAGCGCACAGAATTTACTGGGCAATCTGAACACGTCCGGTCTGACGCAAACGGCCATTCAGCATCTGGTATTCGCCGGCTCGGTGAATAGTGCCAGCGTCGCCTCCAGCTTTACCAACAAACCTGGAGCGGGATCATTGGTTAGCACCACGGGGGCAAAGACAAGCTATTCCAATCGCTGGGTCATGGCACCCGGTGAAGCGATTCTGGCGCCCTACACGGTCGCCGGCAACAACGCTTACTACCTGTGGTCCGGCACCTCGATGGCAGCCCCTGTCGTCAGCGGCTCCCTGATGCTGCTGCAGAATGCCTGGCCCATCCTGAAAACCAGGGGAACAACGGCCGATCTGCTGCTGGCCACCGCAAGGGATTTAGGCACGGCTGGCGTCGATGCAACCTACGGCAAAGGCATCGTCAACCTGACGACCGCGTTCAATCCCTACGGCACCCTGAACGTCACCAAAGCCAATGGCCAGACGATTGCCGTCAGCTCGCTGACTGGCAGCCTGCTCTCCAGTGGCGCCCTCGGCTCCTTGTCCAGCATACAATCCAAGCTGGCCAACTACACCGCGTTTGACGGGTACGCCCGCAATTTCTCGGTGAATCTTTCCGGCTTGATCAAGGCACCGATCAGCAAGGCAAGGACCAATCCCTTGCCGACCAACACCTACTCCGGCCCCCGAGTGATGAAATTCGCCGGCGGCGAGATGGCATTCGCCCTCGAGTCGGACGGCGGCGCCTTCCAGCATCTTGGCGAATTCGGTTACAACGCCGACCAGGCTCAAGCCCTGACTACCGGCTACACCTTATTCACCAGCAAGAGCGGCAGCGTTTCCGGCCTGGGCTATGGCGCCACCTCGTCGTATCCGTTTGCCAAGGCGCTCTATAATGACGACATGATTGCTCGCCAGATGAGTGATTTTGATGCCAGTAACGTCGGCAGCCTGGCCCAGGGTGGCTACCAGTTCAGCTACGGCACCAGTCTCTCGCCGGATCTGCGCATCGCCGCGACCTACTCTGCAACACCGGAAAGCTCAGTGCTGTCGCCGAATGCTGCGCAGAACAACCAGATCAAGTTCGGCCTCTCCTATCGCGTCAACAACCACGTCACTGCCGGCATGACTTACAGCAACGTGGCAGAGCGCAGTTCCCTGCTCGGCGCGGCTTACAACAGCGGCAGCATTCTGGCGCTGGGCCAGAATGCCACGGACGTTATTGGTTTTTCACTCGGATATCGGGTTGACCGCAACAGCAGCGTCCTTTTGAACGCCGAGTTCGGCACCACCAAGGCTGGCAGCGGCGATGCCGGCAGCCTGTTCAGCGCCACCTCGACCATCCAGTCGCAAGCGTGGAGCGCAACTTACCTGCAACAGAATATCTGGAAGGCCAACGACCAGCTGGCAGCCAGCATCAAGCAACCGCTCCGCTTGAGTTCGGGCAGTGCCGCGATCACCACCGCCAGCGTCGATGCACAGGGTTTCGCCGTGTATGAGAATAGCTGGGCAAGCCTGGTGCCGGATGGACGTGAAATCGACCTGACCGTGAATTACCGGATGCCGACCAACAAGACCGACACGCTGACTCTCCAGGCCGCCTACCAGAAAGAGGCCCTGAACATCGCCGGCAGCAACAACGCGCAACTCGGGTTGATCTGGAACAAGCGTTTCTAAATTTTGGCGTTTTGGAGGCCTCTCCCTACCCCCGGGGCGAGGCCTCCTTTTTATTTGCGTTGCCAGCATTCCTGGCGAACCCAAGCCTGCATGAGACTCAACGTTCGCTCAAACGCTTGCCGAATGACACGGCATACGCCGGCGAACGGAAGCGAAGAATGGGGTCGTCGCTGGGCTGTATGCCGTCGGCCATGATCAACGGATCGAAATTGATCGGCTCACAGGGAGCCCCTTTCTGCGGCTCGGCAGCCGTAATCGTCAGCGTTCCCGCCTTGATGCGCGGTCGCTCGGCTGGCCACAGCACCGTCGGATCATTTTCTGCATCGCCTGGTTGGCCGATCGTCAGCATCATGTCCCAACGCACCGGCCCCTGCTTGGCGCGCTCGATCAGCGCCTGTTCAAGAAAGTTGGCACCGGCCGACTTCAGTTCTTCGTCAGACAGTCGCTTTTCCCCATCCTGCGGCACGAATTGCCAGCGCACGAGGGTGATCCGCTGCTTCCGATCGACCGCTTTGAACGTGTGAATTCCCCAATACGCGCTGCTGGCATAACTGGCCGGCGGATTGTTGCTGGCCAGATACTGGGCCTGAGCCAGATTGTCCGGGTGGCTGGCCTTGAAGGCCTTCATCCTCTCCGGATCAGGCTTGCCGGTTACCGGATCGGCTTTCAGCGCCAGCATCAGATCGAGAAAGGTCTGCGGGTTGGCGGCGCCAAACATGGGCGTATTGAGCATCGTGATGTGATGTAACTGCCCCTTCGGCAGCTTGAACTCCAACGCCATGCCACGGGCGCTCTTGGCCACGTCGGGGGCTTTGGGGTTGCCGCCCGCCAATGAAAATCGGGCGACAACCGGTACCGGCCGACCGGAAAACAAGGCTGAGCGCGATACTTTCGCAGCCTCTTTGGTGCCCACAAATTCGCCGATGGCACAGCTTCCTTTGGTGTGATTTCTTCGCTCGCCTGGCGCCACGCCAAAAACGCCCTCAATGGCGCCAACCACCTGATTCGCCTCGATCGGTTCCTCTCCGGCAAGCAACGGCGTAGAGATCAGGGCGGCCAGCGCAAGCGCAGCGGTGGGCGGAATACGATTGGGATGCATGGGAGTTTCCATCAAGGTGAAGCGATTATTTTTGATCCAGCTGGTCATAAACGGCCGTAGCCACCTTGGCCAGTTCGCCTTTGGCGATGCCGGCCGACAGGGCGTAACCGAACTTTCCGTCAACCCAGTAGAAGACATTGACCTGACCCTCCCGGGCAAAGCGGAAGCCGGTTTCGACTTTGCCCGTAGTTTCGGTTGTTACGTACAGGGTCATGCGCTGGCCACTGGCGTCCTGATACATGAACTGGGCAACCGGCCCGGTGTTGCCGGGCAACAGGCGGCCACCGACCAGTTCGTAGCCAAACTCACCGAGCTTGGGCACTTTGACCGGGGTGCCGAGACGTTTGGTCAGCCATTTGACCAGCGCCTCTTCTTGATCGGCCGTGACTTCGACCGGGCGACGGGCATCCGGGCTGTAAACCACGTGTGCCACTGCCGCCTGCCGGAACAGCGGCGTGACCTGCGCCACGCGTTCGCTGCCTTGGTACTGGCCGTGCGCCAACCAGCCGGCAACGCCACTGACGATAGCGACCAGCAAACCGGCGGCCAGTCGCTGGGCCAGCACGGATTTCAAATTTGGCTGATTTTTCCGGTTGCCCCTGGGGCCAGCAGTTGTTTCTATGGTCGTGTAAGCAGGCATCGCTTCGATGGACGAAGATATCAAGGGTTGGGCCGCCAGCACATGTAAATTGTCAGGCAGCGGTTCATCGAGCACCGGATCGAACAAGGCCTTGAGCGCCTGATTCTGGACTTGATAGGCGCGAACACGGGCGGCATCCTCGGGATGCTCAGCGAGGTAAGCCTCGACTTCGGCCCGCCGTTCCGCCGTCAATGCCGCATCTACATAGCCGTGCAGGTCGTCTTCAGTGATCTTCAGCGGGTTCATCGGACAACCCTCAAATTGGCGCCAGGCTGACGACCGTCCATGATCTGGCGCAGCCGCTCCCGCCCACGCGACAGGCGGGACATCACGGTGCCGATCGGAATGTCCAGCGCCACAGCAATTTCGGCGTAACCCATCTCTTCCAGTGCGACGAGCAGGAGTACCGCGCGCTGCTCATCAGGGAGTTGGCGAAGGGCAGATTCGAGATCCTTCACTTCAAGTTGGTCAGTTTGGGTCGCACGCGTCGGGACGGCGCACGCATCTTCATCGAGCGAATGCGTGGGCAGTACGCCACGTCGCAGCTGATCGACGCGCAGGTTATGCATGATGCTGAACAGCCAGGCGCGCAGATCGCTGCCCGAGCGCCATTGGGAAACCCGGCTCCAGCCGCGTTCGAGGGTGTCTTGCACCAGATCGTCTGCTGCCACGCGATCGCCCAGCATCGCCCGCGCATAACGGCGCAGGCGGGGCATTTCAGCAAGAATCGCGCGGCTATCCACGAGCTACTTACGGTTTGGCCACATGCCAGACGTTGTTGAAGCCGTCACCAGTCCTGTCGCCTGCCTTCATGTCCTTGGCCCAGAAATACAGCGGCTTGCCCTTGAAGGCCCATTGCTTCTTGCCATCGTCACGCATCACGATGCTGTAGTCGCCACCGGCGGCGTCACCATCCATCGCGAACAATGGCGGCCAGTTGGTGGCGCATGGGCCATTGCACATGCTCTTGCCGCTGCCAGCAGCATCCTTGTCAAAAACATACAGCGTCATACCGTTGCTGCCGGTGAGCACGTCGCCCGACACCTTGGCCGGCGCAGCAGCACGCATGCCGTAGCCGGAACAGGCCGCCAGGGTCGTCGACACGGCCAGGGCGAGAAACAGATTCTTGATTTTCATATTGATCTCCGTTGGTTTTGGGGCGCTACACCCACGTAAACGGAGGCCATGTTCAATTTATTCCATCGTTGCGAGCGAGGCGCCATAAAGACGTCACCTCGGCCGCCCGCGCGGCATGCAGTGGATCGCTCACATCCTGCGTTTTCGGGTGGCTGGGTCGGGTATCCAGACGATCGACAATTTTTAGATCGGCCGACTTTATCCAGCCAAGCAGTTCGTCCCGCGAACGCAGGCCCAGATGTTCGGCAATGTCGGAAATGATCAGCCAGCCCTCGCCATTCGGCGTCAGATGCGCCGCCAAGCCGGAGAGAAAACCGCGCAGCATCCGAGAGTCCGGATCGTAGACGGCATACTCGATCGGCGAGCTCGGCTGGGCCGGCACCCACGGCGGATTACACACCACCAGCGGCGCCCGCCTTTCGGGAAACAAATCGGCCTTCAAAATCGTGACTGCTGCGGTCAACCCGAGTTTTTCCACATTTTCTGCCGCACAGGCCAGCGCCCGGTCATCCTGATCGGTCGCCACAACCTGCTGGACGCCACGGCGGGCCAGCACGGCGGCAATGATGCCTGAGCCGGTGCCGATATCGAAAGCCAAGTCGCAACCAGCCGGCAATGGCGCCGTCGCAATGAGCGCCACGTACTCACCACGCACCGGCGAAAACACGCCGAAATGCGGATAGATGCGGCCCTGAACAGCCGGCACCGGCACCCCTTTCTTGCGCCACTCATGCGCACTGATCACCGAAAGCAGTTCGCGCAAGGAAACGACTGAATCCTCCGCCGCGGGAGGGCCATAGACCTCGACGCAGGCTTCCCGAACCACCTGCGCCCTGCGCACTGGTACCTCGTAATCCGCTGTCAGCGGGATGAGCAGCCGACCCAGCAGCGCCGCGCGCAAGCCCTGTTGCTCGCGATGACGATTAAATGCCTCGGCCGGCGACTTCGGCGCCTTTCCACGCATCGCGCCAAAACGCCGGTCAGCCCGCTTGGTCAGCGCCTGCATCAGATGTCGGGCATTGACCCAGTCGCCGCGCCAGAGCAATGCAGTACCCGATTCCAGCAAACGGTAAGCATCGTCAGCAGAGGTCCGGTCATCCGCAACGGCCACCGTCGTATGCGGGGGAACGCCAGCCTCAGAGCGCCAGCGCGCCTTTTTCAAGTCGCCCGCCTCGCGCCAGGCCATCTCCGGAAATGAAATGCAAGTCATGGTGGCATTGTAGGGCAGAAGCGAGAGCACATTGCAGCAGCGACACGCGCGGCGCATTTCTGACAAACACCTCGCATTTGTGAATTATTGGACAACCAAAACTCAGCCGACAGTTAACAATGTCAATGAACCCAAAGCAAGCTTCGTCATCCTCAACGCAGGAAATTCAAAGTGAGCATTTCAACATCCTTCAATAGCGCCGGCACCATTGAGTCAGCGACATTCCGATTCAGCCGTAACCCATCCCGCCCCGCACCGCCAGAAAACAGCGGCAGTGATCGCGCCGCGCAAATTGAGAAGCAACGGCGAGCCATGGCGCAGCGCCTTGAGCAGCTGAACGCAGCGCTCGGCGACGACAAGGCAGACCGGGCGCCCCGGGTGCTCTCCCCCGAAAAACATGAAAGCAAGCGCGAGCACGGAACTGCAGCACTCATACTCACCGGAATCCTGTCCGCATGCCTCGGGGCAGGCATGATGCAGATAGCAGCCGTATCGACGAACAAAGCGCCAATCGAGACGAATTCGCCCCTGCCGGCAGTCACAATGTCACCGCCCACCACATCTGCGGAAGCGCCCGTCACAATCGTTTCGCTCAAGCCGGAACGCTCACCCGAACAAGAAATTGGCGCGCTGCTTGAAAACTGGCGGAATGCCTGGTCACAACGAGATGCGGCAAGCTATCTGAGCGCTTACAGCAGAAATTTCGTACCCGCCGACGGCAGCTCCCGGGAGGTCTGGCTGGCCAGCAGACAGAGAAAACTGTCTGCTGCCACCGGCATTGATGTTCAGGTGCGCAACCTGGCCACCGAACGCATTGACGACCACAACTTCAAAGCCACCTTCCTGCAGGACTATACATCCGGTCGCTATCAGGAAACGGCGCGTACCAAGACGCTGCTAGTGGCCCGCGAAGACGGGGTTTGGAGAATCACCCGGGAATGGCTGGAAAAATAGACAGTGCCCCACCTCGCCTACCGAAACAGAACAGAAGTTTTGGAAAGCCGGCCGATAAGCCGGGTTCTGTTCCCCTCTTGCGAGGTTTGGCAATCATTCCTCTAGGCCTGCCGTCACCGACAGGCTCAAGCAACCTACCCGGAAGCAGCGCGGGCCACGCCTCAGCTTCCCTATTTGGTCTTGCTCCGGATGGGGTTTGCCATGCCGCTGAACGTTACCGCCAGCGCGGTGAGCTCTTACCTCGCCGTTTCGCCCTTACCTGATCCCCTTGCGGGGCCATCGGCGGTTTATTTTCTGTTGCACTTTCCGTTGCCTTGAGTCTTGCGACCTTATAGCACCCAGTCGTTAACTGGCATCCTGCCCAATGGAGCCCGGACTTTCCTCCCGACACTTTCGTGTCCAGCGATTGCCTGGCCGACTTTCCAGGCGGGATTATACGCTGTTGGCAGAAAAGCTCTTTCCTCGGCTTCTGCCCAGCCCGCAATCGAACCAAGCACCCGACTTGCAGCATCCGTGAAACTTTTAACACCAATAATTCAATAACATGGCTACTATTGCCACATCAAATTTTTGCCGTCACCTGACACTATTAACGGGCCGGACCATATCCATGCACAGCGCACTACGGCGAGCCATCGAACGCGGAAACCTCCAGGCAGTCCTGGTTGCACTCGAACACGGCGCAGACATTGAAGAAGCCGACATCCATGGCGACACCGGGCTACCCCTGCGAATCGCCTGCTTCAAAGGCTATTCCGCCATCGCCGAAGAGCTGATCAGGCGCGGTGCCAACATCAATGCCGCCAACGCGAACGGGCCAGGCGGACCAATCCGGATGGCTGCCAGAGGGCACCATCGCGATATCGTTCATTTGCTCATGCAGCACGGTGCAGTGCTTCCCGCAGACGTCCAGCTGCCGCTTGACGATGGCAGCGAAAGAAGAAAGCGCGTTGAACGACGCAGGCGCAATCTTGGCGCACCGTCTGGTTTGACTGATCGACGCCGCGCCCACGATCGCCGGGTCACCTCAGTATCCGAATTGACACTCACTGACCTTCAGTGGGACAGCTATTTCACGCAATCGCAGCCGCAAGCAGCGCTGCCTGCAACTCACGAGATGGACGATACGGTCTCCATGCTCTTCGAACGCGTCCGCGACTAATCGCCAGCGAGACTTTGACCCGGCAGGGTTGTCCGGTCCACAACCTTCCTCAACACAAAACTGGTATGCACGCCCGTCACACCAGTGATGCGCGTTATTTTGTTGAGCAACAGATCCTGATAGTCATCCATATCGCGGACTACCACCTTTAGCTGGTAGTCCGACTGCTGGCCCGTAATCAGCAGGCACTCCAGCACCTCCGGAATTTCTGCAATGCTGGCCTCAAGGTTGGCGAAACGCTCTGGCGTGTGCAGGTCCATTGAAATGCCTATCAACGCCATTAACGACAAACCGAATTTTTTGGCGTCGAGCACGGCTCGATAGCCGGTAATTAGACCGGAATCTTCGAGCGCCCGTACACGACGCAGACAAGGCGATGGCGAAAGGCCGATACGATCAGCCAAGTCCTGGTTGCTGATGCGGCCATCCGTTTGCAGAATGGCGAGAATTTGCTGGTCGTAACGATCAATTTGCATTTGATTGCTCAAATTATTAGATAACTGAAATTATCCACCAACTTATCGCGAATTTACAGACAAATTCGCAAGCACCTGCCGCCCGCTGTGGCGTAATATTTTGCCATCGAAAAACTTTTGTCGGAGCTTGCCATGATCGCCAACCCTTCCACCAAATACAGCACCTTCCAACCTGTGCCGCTTGTAGACCGCCAGTGGCCGAATCGTATCGTCAGCCAACCACCGATCTGGATGAGTACCGATCTCCGCGACGGCAACCAGTCGCTTTTCGAGCCGATGAACGCCGAAAAAAAGATGCGCATGTTCAAAATGCTTTGTGAGATCGGCTTCAAGGAAATCGAAATTGCTTTCCCGTCCGCCTCCGAAACCGAATTCGGTTTTGTTCGCAGCCTCATCGACGGCGGTCACATTCCTGCCGATGTAACTATCGAAGTCCTCACCCAAGCACGCGAACACCTCATCGGCCGCACGTTCGAGTCGCTCAAGGGCGCCAGGAAGGCCATTGTTCACGTCTACAACGCCACCAGCAAAACCTTCCGCGAAAATGTGTTCAACATGAGCAAGGCCGAGGTCGTGCAGATGGCAGTCGACGCCGTCAAGCTCATCCGTGCGCATGCCGACGCCATGCCGGAAACCGAGATCACGCTCGAATACAGCCCTGAACTCTTCACCGCCACCGAACTGGATTTCGCTCTCGAGGTCTGCGATGCCGTCACCGCAGCCTGGGGTGCTACCCCGCAGCGCAAGGTCATCCTCAACCTCCCTACCACCGTCGAGATCGCCACGCCGAACATCTACGCTGACCAGATCGAGTGGATGCACCGCAATCTTGCCCGCCGGGACAGCGTGATCATCAGCCTCCATCCGCACAACGACCGAGGCACCGCCGTCGCAGCCGCCGAACTCGGCTTGATGGCCGGCGCCGACCGCGTAGAGGGCTGCCTTTTTGGCAACGGCGAGCGTACAGGCAACGTCGACCTCGTTACCGTTGCCCTCAACATGTACACGCAAGGCGTCCATCCCGGCCTCGATTTCTCGGACATCAATGCCGTCGCCCGCACCTTCGAACACTGCAACCAGCTCCCGATCCATCCACGCCACCCATACGTTGGGGATCTCGTATTCACGGCCTTCTCCGGCTCCCACCAGGACGCCATCAAGAAGGGGTTTTCCGCTCAAAAGGCGGAAGAGGAATGGACAGTACCCTACCTTCCGATCGACCCTGCCGACGTTGGCCGCAGCTACGACTCGGTCATTCGCGTCAACAGCCAGTCGGGCAAGGGCGGCATCGCCTACTTGATGGAAACCGAGCACGGCGTAGTCATGCCGCGCCGCTTGCAGGTCGAGTTCTCCGGCGTCGTCCAGCAACACACCGATGCCCACGGCGGCGAAGTGAGTGCGGAGGGGATTTGGGCGATGTTCGCCAAAACCTACCTCGATGCCAGTGCTCCCATCCACTACCGCGAGCATCACTTGTTCGAGCAGGGCGGTAACCAAGGCATTCGCTTAAACATCGACATCGACGGTGTGCCACACCTTCTCACCGGCGAGGGCAACGGCCCGATCAACGCCGCGGTCCATGCCCTGCAGAGCGCCGGGATCGCCATCCAGGTACGCAGTTACGAGGAGCGCTCGATGGTGCCGATGGGCGAGGATGGAAATGCCCGGGCCTGCGCCTTCATGGAAATAGCCGGCAGACAAAGCGGCGAATGCTACGGCGTCGGGGTCGACAGCAATATCGTCACAGCCTCGATCAAGGCCTTGCTCAGCGGGGTCAATCGCCTCGGTGCGGCGCAGATGCGAGAGAGTCAATCAAAGGCCGCCTGACAGCACCTTCAAACCCCTGCCAAAATCTTGGCAAGGGTTTGAATATTCGGCGATTTTCGGCATTTTTTCTTGCCACGCATGGGATCGGCGCGTAAGATGCGCCCTGCGTCGAGCCGCAAATGCTCGGCTACCTCGTTCTGCCCGCGTAAATGTCGTCCCTCTGCCCTACCGTCCCCAGACGGTTCAAAGCACGCTGAAGTCATCATTTCCCCGTCGCAAAGCGCTGTTTTACTGCTCGCCCGAGCGCCCCGAATTCAATTCTGGCCCCGTGGCGGCACCACTTGGGGAATACATGGTTCGCATCCAGTTCGCAATCGACCTTCACTACGAACTGACTTATCCCGGCACTGATTTTGTCTTCAATATCCATGCCGCGACAACCCATGCGCAAACCATTGTCAGCGAACAGCTGCACGTCAGCCAGCAAGTACTGACCACGACTGCCAACGATCCGGCCCGCAGCGCCCGCTATCTGCGCCTGACCGGCGGCCCCGGCCCACTGCATGTAACCTATCAGGCCACGGTCGATATCGAGCACCATGTCGGCAATCCAGATCAGATCGCTGAAACGCAGGTCGCCCAACTGCCCCTTGCGGTTCTGAACTACATCTATCCGAGCCGCTATTGCCAGTCCGACCGCCTCGGCGTGCTCGCCATGCGCGAGTTCGGCTTGCTGCCCAAGGGCTATCGTCGGGTCGAAGCCATCCAGAACTGGGTGCGCCGCAATGTCACCTTCAAGAGCAACACCAGCAACTCGGCCACCTCGGCGCTCGATACGCTGACCGACGGCGTCGGTGTCTGCCGTGATTTCGCGCACTTGATGATCGCCCTCTGCCGCGCCCTGAGTATTCCTGCCCGCTTTACCACGGGTATCGATTACGGCGCCGATCCGCTGCTCGGGCCGACCGATTTCCATGCTTATGTCGAAGTCTTCCTCGATGGCCGCTGGTACATTTTTGACCCCTCGGGCACGGCGATCCCGATGGGTTTCGTTCGCCTTGGCACCGGTCGCGATGCGGCCGATGTCTCGTACGCCACCATTTTCGGCAGTGTCATTTCACCGCCACCGCAGATCAGCGTCTGCGCGATTACTGAGCACGGCCGCCCGTGGGAATTGCCCCGCCACCGGCTGGAGGCGTTGTCGACCGATTCTGCGGTCAACATCATTTGAACCTCAATTTTTGAATTTACAGGAGAAACCCTTTGGCTAAAGAAGAACTACTTGAAATGCAGGGCGTTGTTGAAGACGTGCTTCCGGACGGTCGCTTTCGCGTGACACTGGAAAACGGCCACGTGATGATTGCCTACACGGCCGGCAAGATGAAGAAAAACCACATCCGTATCCTGCTCGGTGACAAAGTCACGCTGGAACTGTCGCCCTACGATCTGACCAAGGGCCGCATCACTTTCCGTCACATCGAAAACCGCGGCGCCCCGGCCCCGCAGCGCCGCCGCTACTAAGCAGTCGCCCCGGCGCCCGGCTTTGCCCGGCGTCCCGGCCTGAACTGCCAGGTATCGTCGTAATACGCTGGATTTTCATTCTCCGGCGTCGCCCCCGGAATTCCCAGCAAAGGCAAGGGTTGAAAATCGCGCGGCCGGGTATAGCGGCCGCTGGTCAAGTCGGCGGCAAGCATGCCGTCGACCGATGAGAGTTGCGCCTGCACGGCCATTGAAAGCCAGTGCTCACTGACCGGATAAAGCACAGCCTTGGCGGTTAGGCCGCGAAATGGCTTGAGCAGTTGCTCATAAGTTGCATGGCCAAAAATAACGAAGCGCATGCTACGAACTACCTCGGCACGACGCTCGACGAAAAGTTCTTTCCAGCGAAACTCACGCAGCAAGTCGAGCAACTCCGGCTGACTCGATAGCACAACAACGCCGCATTCGTCAAAGTGGGTCAGGATGTCGCGCTGGTTCGTGCGTTTCTCGCCCGGCGCCTGCATGGCGCGCACATGGGCGGCGCTGATGGCGATTTTGGTTTGCGGAAAACTCAGCCAGACCAAGGCGTTAAAGAAATCGTGCCAATTGTCCGGACGGGTTTCGACCTCACCGTTTTCCCAGATCCGGCATTCGTAAACCATCCCGTCGGACGCTGGCGGCACAAAGCTGACCGGCCGGCCATTTTCAGTAAAAATCGGGAATTTTCTAGCCAGTTCTGCCACCGCCTGCGTGTCTGGCTGTTGCGGCAACTCGTCCAGCCATGGCCGTAGCGGATCGAACAGGGGAGAGACGTAGGGCACGACGGCGTTTATTCTTCAGCCGTTGCAGTGCCATCCTCTTCCTTGACGAAAACCAGCTCGCCTTTCTTGACCCGAAAGGTGCCCATCAATTTGCCCATGCCTTCAGTTGGTTCGCCATCCATCTTGGCAAAATTGACGCAATTTTGCGTTTCGGTGGCGAACATTTTCTTGCCGGCCTTGACGATGAAGGCACCGGACGGCACCTGGTAAATCTCTACCTTGGTCTTGTCCGTGCCCGCGCCCATGCTATGCCGGCGCATGCAAGCCGGCATGCGGGAAACGACAAGGTAAAGATTGACCTTGCTGTCCCAGAAATATGGCTGCTCGCGGATCAGCGACAGGACGTGCTCGCGGGTATTGTCGATTTCATACGTCGCGCCATCATTCACGCAGGCGGTGAGCAGCGGGGCAGCCAGCAGCGGCAGGAGGAGATGGCGCAGACGCATGGTGATTTTCCTCAGAGCATTTTCCAGGACAGCGTTTCGCCGGCGCGCAGCGGAACGATGCTGTCGGTGCTGATGTACGGGTAGTCGGCCGGCACCGTCCAATCCTGCTTGGCCAGCGTGACCTTGCCGGTGTTGCGCGGCAGGCCGTACCAATCCGGGCCGTTAAAGCTGGCGAAGGCTTCCAGCTTGTCGAGAGCACCGACCTGCTCGAAGGCTTCGGCGTACAACTCCAGCGCAGCGTAGGCGGTGTAGCAACCGGCGCAACCGCAGGCGGCCTCCTTGGCGCCCTTGGCGTGCGGCGCCGAATCGGTGCCGAGGAAGAATTTCGGGTTGCCGGAAATCGCCGCGGCGACCAGCGCCTCGCGATGCGTTTCGCGCTTGAGCACCGGCAGGCAATACCAATGCGGGCGGACGCCACCCAGGAAGATGGCGTTGCGGTTGTAGAGCAGGTGGTGGGCGGTGATGGTGGCTGCCACGGTCAACGGGGAATTTGCGACAAATTCGGCAGCGTCCTTCGTCGTGATGTGCTCCATGACCACCTTGAGCTTCGGGAAGCGCTGGGTCAGCGGCAGCAGGACGGTATCGATGAAGACTTTTTCGCGGTCGAAGAGATCAATCTGCGGATCGGTCACCTCGCCGTGCACCAGCAGCGGCAGGCCGACACGCTCCATTTCGGCCAGTGTGTCGTAGGCCTTGGCGATGTCGGTCAGGCCGGCATCGGAATTGGTCGTCGCCCCGGCCGGATAGAGCTTGACGGCCTTGACGAAACCTGAGGCAGCCGCCTTGGCGACTTCGCTGGCCGGCGTATTGTCGGTCAGGTACAGCGTCATCAGCGGCTCGAAGCTGGCACCAGCCGGCAGCGCGGCAACGATGCGGTCACGGTAGGCGGCGGCCTGCTCGACCGTGGTCACCGGTGGCTTGAGATTCGGCATGACGATGGCGCGGCCAAACTGGGCGGCGGTATGGGCGAGTACGGAAGCCAGGGCTTCGCCGTCGCGCAGGTGGAGATGCCAGTCATCGGGGCGGGTGATTGTCAGTTGCATACTATGTCCAGAAACATTTGCCCGGAATTTTAACAGGGCGTTGGGTTCACCTTGGTGCCGAGCGGATCGCAAATCAGAATTTCAGCACCGTCTTTTTACAGAGCGTTTTGTTCGGGTAGTCCAACACGCCGTAGGCGACGGTGATCGTGAAAGGCAGCGCGGCAAAGACCGCCACGACTACACACTTGGCGAAATAGATCAGGCGAAGTGCCGCAAGATTTTCTGTGCTCAAGGTCAGCAGCATCTTTCGCATCGACCAGATCGCCCAACAAGCGAGCGCGGTTGAGGCCAAAAAATGGAAGGAAAGCCCAAGCGCCAGATAATTCGCCGTCTTGACCAGACAGTTGAACAACTCACTCGTGCCAAACGAGGCGGAATAGGTGAGCGCCTGCACGACGAAAAACCCGACGATGGCGTTCGAATACAACTCGAGTTGGGTGACCAGCTGTTCGTTTTTCATGAAACCCAATCTCCTGCGTTGTCGCCCAGTCAGAAATCAAATAGCGAGTTATTTTTTCAAAATCAGGGCAAGCTCGTACAGCGCATTCTTCGCCATCCCGCTGATCTGCGAAGCCAGCTTGGCTGCCTGTTTGACTGGCAGCCCCTCAGCCAGAAGCAATTTGAGAACCCGTTCGCCCTCGCCATTGTCGGCGTTAGCCGGGGCGCCGGACAGCATCAGGACAAATTCGCCACGCTGGCGGTTGCTATCTTCCTTGAGCCAGGCCAAGCCTTCGGCCACCGGCAGCGAATGGATAGACTCGAACAATTTGGTCAGCTCGCGGGCGATGACCAGCGTGCGGTCGCCGAAAACAGTGGCCATGTCTTCGACCGTTTCGAGCACACGGTGCGGGGCTTCGTAGAAGACCAGGGCGCAGGGCTGTTCGCGCAACTCCTCCAGCGCTTGCCGGCGCTGGCCGCCCTTGGAGGGCAGGAAGCCGTAGAACAGGAAATGCTCGTCGAGCAGGCCGGACGCGGACAGCGCCGTCGTCGCGGCACACGGGCCGGGCAGCGGAACGACCTTGCAGCCGGCGGCGCGAACGGCGGCGACGATGCGGGCGCCGGGATCGGAAATGCCTGGCGTGCCAGCATCCGAAATCAAAGCCACCGCCTCGCCGGCCTGCAGTTTCTCGACGATGCGGGTGGCCGCTTCGTGTTCGTTGTGCTGATGCGCCGGAATTGTCCGCGCCTGCGCGCCGAGTTGCTTGAGCAACGGGCCGCTGTGGCGGGTGTCCTCGGCGGCGACCCAAGGTACGGTGCGGAGGATTTCTTCGGCCCGGCGGGTAAGGTCGGCGAGATTCCCGAGCGGCGTCGGGACGACATACAATGCGGCGGAGCTTTCCATCATTCTTCCGTCATTTTCAGCCATGCAGGCAAAGACCAACGATACCACCACGACGCGCGGTCGCGAAGCCGAAGAGCGGGCGGCGCGTTATCTTGAATCCCACGGTCAACGGGTAATTTCGCGCAATTTTCGAGTTCGCGGCGGTGAGATCGACCTGGTTTGCCGCGACGGCAAGGTGCTGGTGTTCGTCGAAGTGCGCCAGCGCAGCCGCAGCGATTTCGGCGGGGCCGGGGCGAGCATCACGGCAACCAAGCGCCGCCGTATCGTGCTTGCCGCCCAGCATTATTTGATCGGCAAGCCCGACTGCGACTGCCGTTTCGACTGCGTGCTGATCGACGGCGAGCAACTGGAATGGATCAAAAATGCGTTTTCTGCTGACGATTAGCCTGAGCTTTTGGTTGGTGGCCGCCCAGGCCGAGAGCGTTCGCATGCTGGTGCAGAATTCACCACTGGCCGGCAGCCAGTTTTACGCGCTGGGCGATTTTTGGGGCGAAATCAAGGTGGGCGACAGGCTGGAGCTCGTTCGCGAGCCGGACAATCCGCACGACAGCAAGGCCATCCGCGTCGAGTGGCGCGGCCACAAGCTGGGCTATGTGCCGCGCACGCAAAATGGTGCCATTGCGGCAGCCATGGATGCCGGCGACAAATTGACGGCACGCGTGTCGTCACGGAGCGACAATAAAAATCCTTGGCAGCGACTGGCGTTCGAAGTCTTCGTCGAGCTGTGAGGTAGAATGTTTTTACTTACAGCCCCAACTCATTGAACGATATGGATTTGATCGCCCGCGTTGCCAAAAATTTTGAAGACAGCGCCCAAACCAAGCTGAACGCCGTCGAATTGATGGCCGCCCCCATCGCCGCGGCCATCGAGACGATGACCAACTGCCTGATCAATGGCGGCAAGATTCTCGCCTGCGGCAACGGTGGCTCGGCTGGCGATGCCCAGCATTTCGCTGCCGAACTGATCGGCCGCTTCGAGGCTGAGCGCCAGGAACTGGCGGCCATCGCGCTGACCACTGACACCTCGATCATCACCGCCGTCGCCAACGATTATTCGTTCAGCCAGATTTTTTCCCGGCAGGTACGCGGCCTCGGCCATGCCGGCGACGTCCTGCTGGCCATCTCTACCTCCGGCAACTCAGCCAACGTCATCGAAGCGATCAAGTCGGCCCACGAGCACGACATGCACGTCGTCGCGCTGACCGGCAAGGGTGGCGGCCAGATTGGTGACATGCTGCGCGACGACGATATTCATCTCTGTGTGCCGGCCGACCGCACGGCGCGCATCCAGGAAACCCATCTGCTCGCCATCCACTGCCTGTGCGACGGCATCGATGCACTTTTATTGGGAGTCGAATAATGCAAAAAGCCAAACTCACCCTCGCCGCTGCGGCACTCATCGTTGCCCTGCCCATGCTTCAGGGCTGCGTCCCGGCCGTCATCGGCGGCGCTGCTGTCGGTGTCATGTCAGCCCACGACCGGCGCACGACGGGCACGCAGACGGACGATGAAACGACCGAATGGAAGGCCGGCAGCCAGATTCCCGAGCAGTACAAGAGCCTCTCGCACGTCAATTTCACCTCGTACAACCGCCGCGTACTGATCACCGGCGAGGCACCGAACGATGAAGCCAAGTCGGCCATCGAAGCCGCTACCCGCAAGCTCGATGGGGTGCGCGAGGTGTACAACGAACTGGGCGTCGGCCCGGCCTCGTCGCTGGGCAGCCGCAGCACGGATTCGTACATCGACTCCAAGGTCAAGGCCAGGCTGGTCGATTCAAACCAGATTTCGGCCAACCACATCAAGGTCGTCACCGAACGCGCCATCGTTCACCTGATGGGCATTGTTAACGCACGTGAAGCCAAGGTCGCCGTCGATGTCGCCCGCACCACGGCCGGCGTCAAGAAGGTGGTCAATGTGCTGGAAATCTTAGGCGACGACGACGTTCGCCGCCTCGATAACCAGACACTCGGCGCGCGCACCCCGCCGCCGGCCACGGCGCCGGTCGAAACGCGCTGAACCAGCTTCCAGGCCGCCGTAAGGCGGCCTGATTCATTTCAGCCGGCGTGCATGCCCAAAGCCCGGGGCAACCAGGTGGCCAGGAAAGGCAAGCCCGAAATGATCAGCGCCCCGATGAACATGGCAAACACCGCCGGCAACACCGCGGCGGCGACGTAGCGAATCGGCTTACCGAACATGGCCGAGGCGAAATAGATGTTCATGCCGGCCGGCGGGCAGAGAAAACCCATCTCGATATTGGCCAGGAAAATCACCCCGAAATGCACCGGATCGACGCCGTAGGCAATGGCAACGGGCAGCAGCAGCGGGACGAGGACAACGATGGCCGCGTAGATTTCCATCAAGGCGCCGGCCAGCAGCAAGAAGACGTTGAGCGCGACCAGGAACGCGAACTTGTTGGGCAGCACCGACTGCACCCACTCGATGGCCGCATCGGGAATGCCGGCGTCGACGAGGTAGTTGGTCAGGCCGAGCGCCATGCCGAGGATGAGCATGATGCCGCCGATGACCTCGGCGCAATCAACCAGGGTCTTCCGGAAGTGCGGCCAGTCGAGTTCGCGATGCGCGACGGACTGCGTGAGCAGCGCGTAGATGGCCGTCAGCGCGGCGCTCTCGGTTGGCGTCGCGATGCCGCTGACCAGCGAGCCGATGGCGACAACGGGCGCCAGCAGCTCCCATTTGGCGACCCACAGGGCGCTGCCGAGGCTTTTCGTTTTTGGGTCATTTTTCCGGTTGACCGTGGGAATGCCAGCCGAGGCCGCAACGATGCCGCCCCGCCGCAAATAGCCACCGACCAGCAGCAGACAGGCGACCATGAGCACCGCCGGCAGGACGCCGGCGAGGAACATGGTGTTGATCGGCACGCGGGCGATGATGGCGTACATGATCAGCGGCACCGACGGCGCCAGCAGCACGCCGAGGGCGCTGGCGCTGGTCACCAGGCTGATGCCGCGCTGTTCGGGGAAGCCGGCCTTGGTCAGCAGCGGCAGCAGCAAGCCGCCGAGCGCCAGAATGGTGACGCCGCTGCCGCCGGTGAAGGCGGTGAAAAATGAGCAGAGCACCGCCGCGGCAATCGCCGTGCCGGTGACACCGCTGCCGAAGGCGGCCGTGAATACCTCACCAAGCCGGGCCGCGGCGCCGGTTCGGGCGAAGATCAGGCCGGCCAGCGTGAACAAGGGCAGTGCCGGCAGCGAGGGGTTGACCGTGATCTGGTAGTGGCTGAGCGGCACCGAGGCCAGCGGCTGGCCTTCGCTCCAGAACAGTGCCAGCGCCAGCCCGCCGAGCACGGCAAAAATCGGCGCGCCGCAGAAAAGGATCAGCGTCAGCCAGAGAGCGAAGGGCCAGATCGGCAAGGTGCTGCCGTCGAAATGCTGGGCGAATGCGTAGCCGGCAGCCGGCAGGGCCAGCGCCAGCACGATGCGGCCAGCCAGATTTGGCGTGATGCGGGAGGCGAGCTTGAGGCCGATCAGGGCGAAGCCGAGCGGCATGGCGATTTCAAACATCCAGCCAGCGACGCCGTAGGCGATGTCGCGTGGCATGTCCATTTCACTCGCAACGAAAGTCCAGCTTGCTTGCGCCAGCATGCCGCACAACACGGCGGCACTGGCCTTGCCAAAAACCACAGCGCTGTTGCGGACGAGCGGATTGCGCGAAGCGGTGAAGCCGGCGCCTAGCGTGCTCAAATGCAGGCCGCGCTCGGCGAGCAGCGCCCCGAACATGGCGAGCAGCAGGCCGCAATGCTGGACGAGGACCGGCGCATTGTCGATGCCGGAACCGAACAACGGGCGCAGGACAATTTCGAGCAGCGGTACGAGCAGCATGACGAGCAGCGCACCACCGGCGATCAGCGCATCGAATTCACCGAGACGGCGCATGAAAGGATTCACTCTAAAAACCTCGACGCTGAGGCGCAGAGACGCGGAGAAGAACGCAAAAACATTGCTGTCCCTCTGCGTCTCCGCGCCTCTGCGTTTCAAGCAATTTTTTCAGGTTCATACCGTGCAAAACCAATGCCGGCTACTTCTTGCCAGCACGAAAAGCCTTGAGCAGCCCAACCACTTCGTCGAACTGCTCGACCGGCACGAGCTTGCCGCGGATGCGCGGGTAGAGGCCGTCGGCCAGCGCATTCCATTCCTTCATTTGTTCGGCATTTGGCTTGTTGACCGTGAGGCCGCGCTTTTTCATCGCGTCGACCGCCTCATCGACCTCCTGCCGGGCCTTGGCGCGCAACTGGACGCCGGCCTTGGCGCCAGCTTCGCGGACGATGGCCTGGCCTTCCGGCGTCAGTTCGTCCCAAGCCTTTTTGGTGATGATCAGGGCGCCGACTATCGGCGACCAGTTCATGTCCAGCATGTTGTTGGCCGTCGTGTAGATCTGCGTCGCCAGCGCGAAATAAGGTGTCGAGGGCACGGCGTTGATCATGCCGGTCTGGATGGCCGGCAGGATGTCGGCCGTTTCCAGCGGCACCGGCGTATAGCCGAGGTTCTTCATGATTTCCTGCTGGTCGGCCTCTGCGCCCCAGGCGAAGAACTTCATGCCCTTGAAATCGTTCGGCGCAAAGGCCGGCGACTTGCTGAAAAAGCGCACCCAGCCGGCATCGCCCCAGGCGAGCACGACAAAGCCCTTTTCCAGGAACTTCTTTTCCATGGCCGGGCGCATCTTTTCGCGCACGTAATCGACCTCTTCCCAGCTCTTGAACATCATCGGCATGTTCTGCAACGCGGCAATCGACGGCTCGATCTCGCGTAGCCCGACCACCGACAGCAGCCCGCCCTGCAACTGGCCGATGCGCATGCGGCGCACCATGTCCGTCTCGCCACCCTGGCTGCCGTCCGGATAAACGAGATATTTGCCCTGGCCGCCCTGCGCCGTGCGCCACGCCTCGCCGAGTTCCATGAGCTGGCGGTGGTAGAGCGAATTTTTCGAAGCCAGCGTGCCGATGCGCAACTGCTTGTCGGCGGCGAAGGCGTTCAGGGCAAGCAGGGTGCCGAGCAGTAGGGCGACCAGTCTAGTTTTCATTCTTCTCTCCGGGTGTTCTTATCGTTCAAAACAGGTCGGGCGCCTGCTCCAACAACCATGCGGCACGGCGGCGCATGACTTCGTTTTGCAAGGCTTGCGGGCTGTCCGGCGCATCCTTGATGGCCACAGCCTGCTTGAGCAGCGACTCGAACAAGGCGCGGTCGCCGGCCGGCTGGGCGTAACCCTCGGCCTTGCCGACCAGCGCACCGGCACTGGTGCCGCCGCCCTGGGCAATCGCCTGGTCGTACCAGACCAGCGCCTGCGCCTGGCTGCCGCCCGGACGTGACGCTTCAAAGGTAGCCAGCAAGCCGGTCAGCGCCCCCTGCCCCCAGGCCGGATCAGCCTGCCAGGCCAGTTGTGTCAGGCGCACGGCCTGCGGCAGATCGGCCACCACGTCCGGATCATCCTTGGACAATGAAATCCAGCCGCCCCACGAAGCGGCCGCCCAGTAAGCCAGGCCGACCTGATCCGCCGCCAGCTTTGGCTGCTTGGCCGCTAGCGGGGCGTTGAGAGAACTGGCGAAACCGGGCGTATCTTTTTCCAGCGCGGCCATCGCGTGCTGATGGGCCCGGCGATACAGCTGCGCAGCGCGGCGGCGCAGGCGCTCGGCCGCCTTGGCATCCTTCGCCTCGATGCGATCAGCCTCGAAAGCGACAAAAGCGTAGGCGTACTGCGTGAAGCCGCCAGCCACCGACTCGGCCAGACCGCGATGACCGGGGTCACTGCGTAAAACGGATTCGGACAATTTCAGGTAAAAGGCGCTGGCCTCGCGAGCCAGATCAAGATCGCTTTCGCTGGCTTGCCCTTGCGCCGCCAGTTCGTCGGCGATGCTGCCGACCACCATCTGGCGCGGCGAGCAGGCGGTCAGCAGAGACGCGAGCAAGAACACAACGAAGGCCGGAAAAGTGCTGCGCCAGAGCGTGAACAATTGAATTTCGCTTGTAACAATAGGGTGGCACGCACACTAGCCAGCCGATGTTACATGGGGATGACAGCGGGCTTGCGCGACAATCCGGCGCCCCCCGCCAACAGGCACTAAAATGAGAGCCTGTCCTCCATCCGTGATGTCGCCATGACCTACGCCGCCCCCCGCTTCGAAGCGAAAATCTGCCCTCCTGAACAGTTGACCGCAAGAGTGGCCCAGCTTGCCCGCCCCCTGGTCTTCACCAACGGCTGTTTTGACATTCTGCACCGCGGCCATGTCACCTATCTGGCGCAGGCCGCCGCGCTTGGTACCAGCATGGTGGTGGCGCTCAACACCGATGCCTCGGTAAAACGTCAGGGCAAGGGGGATGATCGACCGGTCAATCTGCTCGAAGACCGGCTGGCCGTGATGGCCGCGCTCGACTGTGTGACGCTGGTGACGTGGTTCGACGAAGACACCCCGATCCAGCGCATCCTCGAATGCCGGCCGGACATTCTGGTCAAGGGCGGTGACTGGCCGGTGGAAAAAATCGTTGGCTGCAACGAAGTCCGCGGCTGGGGCGGGACGGTGCATTCGATACCGTTCATTCATCAGAAGTCGACGACGGCGTTGCTGGAGAAGATTCGGCGGCTTTGATCGGACGCCAGCCTCCGAAGTAACCGCTGATTTTCGCGTCTGACGTGCGGTCGTTTTTTCCGGCTTGGGGTTCCGCCCTTGCGGGGCGTCTCACTTTTTCTTGCTTCGCCAAGAAAAAGTGAGCAAAAAGAAGGCGACCCTGGTTCGGTGCCGGCTACGCCGGTTCCCTGTGCTACTCGGGACTGGCGGGGGCTGCGGAACTCGGGCTCCGCCCTCAGACAGTCCTCGCCCTTTTTCCGCCAGCCCCTGCGTTGCTCGGCACCTTTCAAGGGGCCCGGTGAAACGGCCCGCAGTTGAGCTTGGGTGCCTGAATGGCAGATTTCATTTTTGGCCGTTTTTTCCGGTTGACCGTGGACATCTGTTTTTTGGGGAACGACGGCTGACCGGTGACGTTTTTGGGGCCCCCGTGGAAGGCGCTGAGCAACGCAGGCTGGCCGGGGGCCTTCGGCTTGCGTTGTCTGAGCCGCAGGCGAGTTTAGCAAGCCGCCCGGCCTGCCGAGTAGCGCAAGGAACCGGCAAAGCCGGCGCCGCCCTCGGGGTCGCCTTTTCTTTGGCTACTTTCTTTTGGCGAAGCAAAAGAAAGTACGCCCGCCAGCAGGGCGGAACCCCAAGCCAATTAGTCGACTACAACACCACCTGCGTCCCAAGCTCCACAACCCGATTACTCGGAATCTTGAAAAACGCCGTCGCCGACCCCGCATTGCGGAACATGGCGATGAAGATCTTCTCCCGCCAGAAGGCCATTTCAGAGCCAAGCCGTGGAATCAGCGTTTCGCGACCAATGAAATACGACGTTTCCAGCGAACTGAATTCCAGCCCGGCATCGGCGCACAAAGCCAGTGCCGCCGGAACATCCGGCTCGTCCTTGAAACCATACCGGACGACAACGCCCCAGAAATTCTCTTTCAACTGGCGCACCTCGACGCGATCAATATCGGCCACATAAGGCTCATCGACGAACTGCACAGACATCAGCACAACCCGTTCATGCAGCACCTTGTTGTGCATCAGGTTGTGGAGCAGCGCATGCGGCACCCCCTTCGGGTCGGCATTCAGGAACACCGCCGTACCGGCAACGCGAGTTGGCATCGAGGAACCCAACGAATCAAGGAACATCGACAGCTCCAGACGCTCGCCTTTCAGGCGTTCGGAAAGCAGCTGGCGCCCCCGCTTCCAGGTCATCATCAGGATGAAGACCGCCATTCCAGCGACCAGCGGGAACCAGCCACCGTCAGGAATCTTCAGGATATTTGCAGCGAGGAAGACGAGCTCGACCGAAAGGAAGCAGGCGAAGAGCAGTCCGGCCTTGAACCAGCCCCATTTCCAGACCTTGGCGACGACCACTGTGGCGAGGATGGAGGTGATCACCATGTCACCAGTCACCGCGATACCGTAAGCGGCCGCGAGGTTGTTCGAGGATTTGAAGCCGAGGACGAGGATCATCACCGCCACCATCAAACCCCAGTTGACCGCCGGCAGGTAGATCTGGCCCTGCTCCTTCTCTGAGGTGTGCTGCACTTCCATGCGCGGCACGAAGCCGAGCTGCATGGCCTGCCGCGTCACCGAAAAGGCGCCGGAAATGACCGCCTGCGAGGCAATCACGGTCGCTACGGTGGCCAGCCCGACGAGCGGGAAGAGCGCCCAGTCCGGTGCCGACAGGAAAAACGGATTTTTGGCCGCTTCCGGTTCGGCCAGAATCAGCGCCCCCTGACCAAAATAATTGAGCATCAGGGCCGGCAGCACGAAGGCGAACCAGGCGCGGGAAATCGGCTTGCGGCCAAAGTGACCCATGTCAGCGTAAAGCGCTTCGGCGCCAGTCACGGCAAGCACGACATTACCCATGGCGACCAGCGACATGGCCTTGTTTTCAAGCAGGAAATCGAAGCCGTAGAGCGGATTGATTGCCTTCAGAATGGCCGGATGTTCGACGATGTTGTGCAACCCCAGCAAGGCCAGAACACTGAACCAGATCATCATGATCGGCCCGAAAAACGCACCTACCTTGGCTGTCCCGCTACGCTGAACAAAGAACAGCCCGAAAAGCACGAGCATGGTGATCGGGATGACGAAAGGCTTGAAGGCCGGAGTGACGATTTCCAGGCCCTCGACCGCAGAGAGTACGGAAATGGCCGGCGTCACCATGCCGTCCCCGTAGAACATCGCCGCGCCAAGGACGCCGAAGATCATGATCAGCCGGGCTTGGTGAGGCTTGTCCTGGGCAGTATGCAAGGCGAGCGCAATCAAGGCCATGATGCCGCCTTCGCCGCGATTGTCGGCGCGCATGATGAAGGTCACGTACTTGATCGACACAACGATGATCAGCGCCCAGAAAAACAGCGACAGACTGCCGTAGATATTGCCCATCGTCACCGGAATCGGGTGATTGCCGGCAAAAACCTCTTTCACCGCGTATAACGGACTGGTTCCGATGTCACCATAGACCACCCCGAGGGCGGCCAGCGCAAGGGCGGCAAAACGCTTACCCGTGACATCCCCTGCCTGCTGCTCACTGCTCATCAATCCTGCTCCCTGTCGATCCTGGCGGCCTTCTAAGCGAGGCGCTCCAAACAGCTCGGACTTAGCCCCCGAGCGCGGCCTTCAGCGAGTGCACCTCCTCTTCGGATTCTTCCACAATTTCAGCCAGGGCTTCAGCATTGAAAAGGGTGTCGAGGATCGACGTATCGATCTCACCGTCCAACTCGGCATCGCGCCAGCTGGCGGTGCGGTTGGCAATCTTGTTGGCGATGAAAAGCACGTCGGAAAGGTTGTTGACCGCAACAATTTCGCGGTCGGTCTCGTGATCCCTGACCGCCTCCAGAACAGATTCCGGCAAACCCATCGCCGAGAGCAGGGCGTGGCCAATATTGTCATGCCAGCCAACCAGCAAGGCGTGCAACTCCACCTTGTCGTTGGCCAACTCGGGGAAGTTGGCGGCGCGCGACATCAAATAGAAGACGCCAAGATCGTGCACCAGACCGGCAAACATCGCCTCGTCACCATTAATTTTGGCCAGCTTGCGAGCCAGTACGCGACACAGTGCGGCGACATGGGAGGTGTGCTCCCACAGTCGCTGGGAAATATCTTCGAATGGCTGCATCTGCTTCGATTTCAGCAACTGCTCCATTGCAACGGCGAAGGATACGGTGCGTACCGCCTCCATGCCGACGCGGACGATGGCACTCTTCACGTCGGCGATCTCCCGACCACTCGGATTCAGCGCCACAGAGTTCGCCATGCGGATGATTTTGGCGCTCATCAGCGGCTCGGCGCCAATCAGCTTGGCCAGCTGCTCGACGCTCAGATTCGGATCCTTCAGCGCGGCACGAACCTGGAAGGTAATGTCGAGAAAGGTCGGGAATGTAATTTCGCTACCGGAAAGATCCCGGGCGATGTCCTCAAGAATCTTGAAGGTGACGGCGCTGGCCATGCTGGTTTTACCTCAGGGAAAATGAAGTTGCGCCGCCCAACGCGGGCGGCGCAAGCAATGCCTTTTAAAAAGGGATGTCGTCACCGAGATCCTCGAAGGACGGCTTCGGCTTGTTCTTGGCCGGGGCTGGCGCGTAATCGGTCGGCTCGCTGTCGTATCCGCCACCACCACCGCCCGCCGGTGCGCCCATGCCCTGGCGAGAGCCGAGCATCGTCATCTGGTCGCCGCGAATTTCGGTCGTGTAACGCTCCTGGCCTTCCTTGTCAGTCCACTTGCGCGTGCGCAGGCTACCCTCGACGTAGACCTGCGAGCCTTTCTTGAGGTACTGGCCGGCGATCTCCGCCAGCTTGCCGAAGAAAGAAATACGGTGCCATTCCGTCAGTTCCTTTTTCTCGCCGGTGGACTTGTCCTTCCAGCTATCGGTCGTCGCCAGGCTGAAATTGCACATCGCCTCACCGCTCGCCGTGTAACGCACTTCCGGGTCCTTGCCCAGATTGCCGATGAGAATCACCTTGTTTACCGATGCCATTGACCCTGTCTCCTAAGCAGTTTGTGCCGCCGCGGCAGTCACGCGCCGTTGCGGAAAATTCATCGAGTTCGCCACCACCAGCCAGAGCAGTACCAGCCCGGTGCAAGCAGCAAAAACAGCATTATCGCCGAAATTCTGCGCGACATAACCTCCGGCAGCGCCGCCAACAAACAAGCCAAGCGCCTGCGTCGTGTTGTACACCCCGAGCGCAGCGCCCTTGGCGCTGGGCGGGGCGGTACGCGAGACGAGCGAGGGCAGCGTGGCTTCGAGCACATTGAAGGCGACGAAGAAAAGCACCAGCCAGAGGGCCAGCGCCCACAGGCTGGCGCTGTAGATCAACAGGCCGGACTGCACGACGACGAGCAGCGCGATGGCGGCCAGGAAGATTGGCCGCATCTTGTCCTTGCGTTCGGCGGCGATGATGGCCGGGACCATGATGGCGAACGAGAGCAGGACGGCCGGCAGGTAGACCTTCCAGTGCGAAGCGGCTTCCAGGCCGCCATGATTGACCAGGGCGTGCGGCAGGACGACGAACATGGCCATCTGCACCATGTGCAGCACGAAAATGCCGACGTTGAGGCGGATCAGGTCGGGGTCTAGCATGACCCGGCGCAGCGGCAGTTTTTCATGGCCGTGCGGCGGCGGCGCGGGGGGTACAGCCTTGATCAGCAGCACGATGGCGGCCAGGGCGAGGACGCCGGTCATAATGAACAGGCCGCCCATGCCGATCCAGCCGTAGAGGATGGGTGCGCCGACCAGCGACAGCGCGAAGACGAGGCCGATCGAGGAGCCGATCATGGCCATGACTTTGGTCCGGTGCTCCTCGCGCGTCAGGTCGGCGGCCAGGGCCGTGACGGCGGCCGAAATCGCCCCGGCGCCCTGCAGCACGCGGCCAACGATGATCCATGTCATGTCCGGCGCCCAGGCGGCGACGAAGCTGCCCAGCGCGAAAATCACCAGGCCGACGACGATGACCTGCTTGCGCCCGAAAATATCGGAGGCGATGCCGTAGGGAATCTGGAAGAACGCCTGGGTTAGGCCGTAGGCGCCGAGGGCGAAACCGACGAGCGCCAGGTTGTCGCCGCCCGGGAGCGTTTTGGCATAGACCGAAAACACCGGCAGGATGAGGAACAGCCCGAGCATGCGCAGGGCGAAGATGGAGGCCAGGGAGGCGCCGGCGCGGCGTTCCTCGGGGCTCATGCGGTCGTTTTGGGTGGCCATGGTCGTTGGGTTTTGGTGCATTGCAGCGAAGAAATCATCTTAACAGATTGCCATCGCCGCACCCCGGTCGCCCGCGTTCTAACGATCGACCGGGCGCGGCGAGCGCAGGGTGCTCGCTGGCTCAGCGGCTCGGCTCCATCTTTCGGGCCAAAACATCGCGCCGACCCGGTACCATCTGCACCAGACCTTTCCTGGAACATCATGACTATCGACTGGTTCATCCTCGCGCCCGCCGCGTTCTTCGCCGGCATGGTCGACGCCGTGGTTGGCGGCGGCGGCCTTATCCAGATTCCCGTTCTGCTCTCGGCATTTCCGCAAACGTCGATTCCGACCCTGTTCGGCACCAACAAGGTCTCGAGCATCGCCGGCACCTCCGCCGCATTGTGGCGCTACGCCCGCGCCGTCAAAATCCCCTGGGGCCTGGTCTTGCCGACGACTGCTACGGCACTGGTCGGAGCATGGATCGGCGCCGCCCTGGTCGCCTGGATTTCACGCGAAACCATGCGCCCGCTGGTCGTCATCCTGATGCTGATCGTCGCCATCTACACCTTCGTTCACAAGGATCTGGGGCAGGACGAGGCGCATGAACCGGCCGCTGGCGACGCCTTGCGGGGCGCGTGTTTCGGTCTCCTCATCGGCATCTACGACGGTTTCTTCGGCCCAGGCACCGGCAGTTTTCTGATCTTCGGTTTTGTCCGCCTGTTCGGCATGAGCTTTGTTCGTGCATCGGCCAGCGCAAAGGTCATCAACGTCGCCACCAATATTTCGGCCATCGGTTTTTTTGCCAGCCACGGCCCGATTCTGTGGACCGTCGGACTGGTCATGGCCGCCTGCAATCTGGCTGGCGCCCAGATCGGCACACACCTTGCCTTGAAGCACGGCGCCGGATTCATCCGCAAAGCCTTCATCGGCGTCGTTGCCATCCTGATCCTCAAGCAATTGAACGAGCTTTTCTGACCCAGCCCTCGGCCCCGGCGCTGCAACTGTCGATAGTGGCGAGATACTGCGGTCAACCGGAAAATACCGCGAAAATTTCAATTTTCGTCGTCATTGGCGCGTCATCGGGCCGATGCTATGCTGGGCAAAATTCGGCTGGGAGAGAGCGTGAGCAACAACATCGAAGAGCGCGAAGCAGGCAGTGTTTCCGGCTGGCTGGCGTTGATTGTCTGGCTGGTGCTGTTCGGCGGTTCGCTGTGGCAAGTTGTGGGCAACATCGTGCTTTACAACCGGCCGCCTGCGATGTTCGGCATGGTCGCGCTGCCCATCCTGGCTTTTCTCGCCAAGGGCTTCATCATCCTGCCGCCGAACATCGCCGCCGTCTTCACCTTCTTTGGCCGCTACGCCGGCACCTTGCGCCAGGATGGTTTTTACTGGGTCAATCCGTTTTACCAACGCCAGCGCCTGTCGCTGCGGGTGCACAACATCAATACGCCAACGCTGAAGGTCAATGACCGCGCCGGCAACCCGATCGAAGTCGGCGCCGTCGTCGTCTGGCGCGTCGCCGATACGGCCCGCGCTGCCTTCGATGTCGAAGATTACGCCGCCTACATCCTGATCCAGACCGAATCGGCCATCCGCGTCGTCGCCAGTGCCCGCTGGTACGACGGTGACGAACATGGCCAGCACTCGCTACGCGCCGATCTCGACAAGGTCGCCCAGGCCCTCTCCGACACTATTCAGGAACATGTTGCGCTAGCCGGACTGGAGATCATCGAGGCGCGCATCGCACACCTCGCCTACGCCCCGGAAATCGCCAGCGCCATGCTCCGCCGCCAGCAGGCTCAGGCCGTCGTCGCAGCGCGCGGGCACATCGTCGAAGGTGCTGTCAGCATGGTTCGCCTGGCCATCGAGCAACTTGAGCGCGAAGGCGTCGTCAAACTGGGCGAAGCCGACCGCGTCCATCTGGTCGGCAATTTACTCACCGTACTGGTCTCGGATAACGAGACGCACCCGGTGATTTCGGTGGACAAGGCCGGCTAAATGCCGGCCAGGCTCACATGTCGCGGCTACCCCGGCAGGCAGGGAAGCTCGTGCAGCCCCAGAAAACCTGCCCGGACTGCTTCCCCAGCGGCGCCACACGCGGCATCATCGCCTTGCCGCAGTTAGGACAAGCCGGCGGTACCTGATCATCCCGCCGCCGTGAAAATGCCGGCGAAATCGTCATGTCGCTCCCGCTGACCAGCAACGTCCGCAAGGATTCGGCTGGCACCAGGCGAATCGAGCGGCCCAAGGCCAGCACTCGTGCCTCGTCAGAAAACTTTCCGGAGGTCACAATAAAACCACCGACGGCCCGTTCGGTACTGATCGCAAGATAGAGTTCGCGCACTGACCCGACGTCCACCTTCGATTCCCGCCAATGCCGGCACTGCACCAGATAGCGGTCGCGTCCCATGAACAGCTCAAGATCGACGCCGCGACTTGACTGAGTCCCCGAACGATCAACCACCAGATATC
This sequence comes from uncultured Rhodocyclaceae bacterium, assembly GCA_907163225.1. Classification (GTDB taxonomy): domain Bacteria; phylum Pseudomonadota; class Gammaproteobacteria; order Burkholderiales; family Rhodocyclaceae; genus Azonexus. The sequence goes on from OU015322.1 coordinate 1,618,432, forward strand.
CCTCGCGCCGAAATGCCTTGGCGACCAACGCATAAAATTCGTCCCAGCCCATGCGCTCCAAGGCATCCGGCTCCGCACCCGGCTTTTCGTCAGGCAGCATTTTTTGCGGGCGGCGCCGACGCGCAAGGAAAACCACGGCAGCCACCAAGACCGCCCCGGGCAGGAGAAACTGGAAAACCTCGATCATCAGAATCCATGCGCCCGACAAGGGAATACTCCGGAAAGCATCAGGCCCAACAGCAATCGCCTGCACGCTTGTCCAATGGCGTTGCCAAGCCAAAGCCAGGGTGACCAGGACAAGCCCGATCAGCCAGGAAAAACGGGAAACGAAATTTGTCACCCGCATGTCAGACGAGCACGATTGCCTTGCCATGAAAGCCCGAAAAAATTTCAAAAGCATATTCTGATGGCAATTTGATAGACCGGCAAGGCTCTTTGTGTCGAGCGGGATACGAAAATTCTCGAATTTACGAAATATTTCCGGTTGACCGCAGACCTTCCGCTTGAACACAATCGTCATACTCGAAACAACTAGGCGCAGCTATACTTCGCGCACCGTCTCCGATTCAAAGGCTTGATCATGCGTTTCACTCCACTGTTGTTTTCCCTTGCCGCATGCGCCCTTCCCGGCCTTGCCTCCGCTACGTCCAACGCACCCAGCCTGCTGGTACCCGCCTATTTTTACCCGGAGGCGGCCGGTGCCAAGGAATGGGCTCGCCTGACGGCGGCGGCCAGCCAGGTTTCCGTTACAGCGATCATCAACCCCGATTCCGGTGCGGGCAGCGCCTACGATCCAACCTACGCCCAGGCAGTCATCGATTTCAAGTCAGCTGGCGGCAAAGTGCTGGGTTATGTCAGCACCAACTGGGGCCAGCGCGACTTGCAAGCGGTTAAATCGGACATCGACAACTACGCCAACTGGTATCCGGTCGACGGTCTGTTTTTTGACGAATCCGGCGAAAACGCAAGCGAGCTGGGCTATTTCACGACCGTTGCAAACTACGCCCGCCAGAGCAAACCGGGGGCAACGCTCATCGCCAATCCGGGTACGGTTCCGAACGAGGCTTACATGGCCCTCTTCAATAGCGTCGTTGTCTATGAAAACCCGGCCAGCAAGCTTTCTGCTTACGTACCCCCCGCCTACCTGACGAAGTACAGCGCCGACCATTTCGGCATGCTGGTACTCAACGGCAGCCAAGCTGTCATGGAACAGCAGGTCGCTTTCGCAGCCAGCAACAATCTTGGCTACGTCTACGTCAATGATCGCCCGGTTCGAGCCAACGAATGGAGCGCCCTGCCCGCTTACTGGGATGCCGAGGTCGCTGCCGTCAAACTGCTGAGTGCGGTTCCGGAGCCCGAGCAATATGCCATGCTGCTGGCCGGATTGGGGCTGGTGGCCGGCGCGGCCCGTCGGCAGCGCGCCAAGAAACACGGCTGATCACCGCACTGAAATCATTCCGCGCCTTGGCGGAGGCTTGATTTTGATTCAGCCATCAACGAAGCCGGGGACAACCCGGCTTTTTTGCGTATAGTTTCCCCTTCCCCAAACACAGAAAAAACGGCGATGGAAACCATCCGCATTCGCGGCGCTCGCACGCACAACCTGAAGAACATCAACCTCGACCTGCCGCGCGACCAGCTCATCGTGATCACCGGCCTGTCCGGCTCCGGCAAGTCCTCGCTGGCTTTCGACACCCTCTACGCCGAGGGCCAGCGCCGTTACGTCGAGTCGCTGTCGGCCTACGCCCGGCAGTTTTTGCAGTTGATGGAAAAGCCCGACGTCGACCTGATCGAAGGCCTGTCGCCCGCGATTTCCATCGAGCAGAAGGCGACCTCGCACAATCCGCGCTCGACTGTCGGCACCGTTACCGAAATCCACGATTACCTGCGCCTGCTCTTCGCCCGCGCCGGCACGCCGTATTGCCCCGACCATAACCAGCCGCTGGAGGCGCAAACGGTCTCACAGATGGTCGATACCGTGCTCGCCTTGCCAGCCGAAACCAAGCTGATGATCCTCGCACCCGTGGTCGCCAACCGCAAGGGCGAGCAGGTTGAACTGTTCGCCGAGCTGCGCGCCCAAGGTTTTGCCCGGGTGCGCGTCGACGGCACGGTCTATGAAATCGACGATGTGCCGAAGCTGGCGAAGACGCAAAAGCACAACGTCGACGTCGTCGTCGACCGCCTGAAAGTGCGCGACGACATGCGTCAACGTCTGGCCGAATCCTTCGAAACCGCGCTTCGCCACGCTGAGGGCCGGGCCATGGCGCTGGAAATGGACAGCAAGGTCGAGCATCTTTTCTCAGCCAAATTTGCCTGCCCGATCTGCTCGTATGCCCTGCAGGAGCTGGAGCCGCGTTTGTTCTCATTCAACAACCCGATGGGCGCCTGCCCGAAGTGCGACGGCCTGGGCGTCATCCAGTTTTTCGACCCCAAGCGCGTCGTCACCAACCCGGCTGCCTCGCTGGCCAACGGCGCCATTCGCGGCTGGGACAAGAAGAACCAGTTCTATTTCCAGATCATCGAATCCATCGCCGACCACTACGGTTTCTCGGTCGACACGCCGTTTGATCAACTCGCCGAAGACGAGCGCCAGCTCATTCTCTACGGCTCCGGGCGCACCGAAATCAATTTCCGCTACCAGAACGAAAAGGGCACGCGCTTCGACCGCAGCCACACCTTCGAGGGCATCATCCCCAATCTGGAACGGCGTTACCGCGGCAGCGAATCGAATGCCGTGCGCGAAGAATTGTCGAAATACGTCAGCAGCTCGGCCTGCCCAACGTGCGCCGGCACCCGCCTGCGTACCGAAGCACGCCATGTCCGCGTCGGCGAAAAAACCCTGCATGAAATCAGCCGCCTGCCGCTAGGCGAGGCACGCAATTACTTCAATTGCCTGACGCTGGCCGGCAACAAGGCGCAGGTCGCCGACAAGATCCTCAAGGAAATCACCGCCCGCCTGACCTTCCTGATCAACGTCGGCCTCGACTATCTGTGCCTCGAACGCTCGGCCGAAACGCTGTCCGGCGGCGAAGCGCAGCGCATCCGGCTGGCTTCGCAGATCGGCTCCGGGCTGACCGGCGTCATGTACGTGCTGGATGAACCGTCCATCGGCCTGCATCAGCGCGACAACGACCGCCTGCTCGAAACGCTGAAAAACCTGCGCGACATGGGCAACACGGTGCTCGTCGTCGAGCATGACGAGGACGCCATCCGCGCTGCCGATTACGTCGTCGACATCGGCCCCGGCGCCGGGGTGCATGGCGGCGCCATCGTCGCCCAGGGCACGCCGGCCGAAGTTCAGGCCAATCCGCTGTCGATGACTGGCGATTACCTGTCCGGCCGGAAATCAATTTCGGCCCCAAAATCCCGTCGACCGCAGAACCCGGATAAACAGCTTAAAGTCGTCGGCGCCTACGGCAACAACCTCAAGGACGTCACGCTCGAAATCCCCGGCGGCCTGCTCACCTGCATCACTGGCGTTTCCGGCTCAGGCAAATCAACGCTGATCAACGACACGCTGTATGCCGCTGCCGCCAGGCATCTCTACGGCTCGACCGCCGATCCCGCGCCGCATAAGGAAATCGTCGGCCTTGAATTGTTCGACAAGGTCATCAACGTCGACCAGGCGCCGATCGGCCGCACGCCACGCTCCAACCCGGCGACCTACACCGGCCTGCTGACGCCGATCCGCGAGTTGTTCGCCCAGGTGCCGGAATCCCGCGTCCGCGGCTACGGCCCGGGCCGCTTCAGCTTCAACGTCAAGGGCGGCCGCTGTGAAGCCTGCCAGGGCGACGGCATGATCAAGGTCGAGATGCACTTCCTGCCCGACATCTACGTCCCCTGCGACGTCTGCCACGGGAAGCGCTACAACCGCGAAACGCTGGAAGTGCAATACAAGGGCAAGAACATTTACGACATCCTCGGCATGACCGTCGAGCAGGCGCGCGAATTCTTCGACCCGGTGCCCAACATCGCCCGCAAGCTGCAAACCCTGGTCGATGTCGGCCTGAGTTACATCACCCTCGGCCAGAGCGCCACCACGCTGTCCGGCGGCGAAGCCCAGCGCGTCAAGCTGGCACTCGAACTGTCCAAGCGCGACACCGGCCGGACGCTCTACATCCTCGACGAACCGACCACCGGCCTGCATTTCCAGGACATCGAAATGCTGCTCAGCGTGCTGCAACGGCTGGCCAGCAATGGCAACACCATAGTCGTCATCGAGCACAACCTCGACGTCATCAAGACTGCCGACTGGATCGTCGATCTCGGCCCGGAAGGCGGCGACGGCGGTGGCCGCATCCTCGTTGCCGGCACGCCGGAACAGGTCGCCAAGTGCAAGGCCAGCCATACCGGCCGCTTCCTGAAGCCGCTGCTGGACAGGAAAAAATGAATGACGCCGCCGGATTCAAGGGCAAGAAAGGGCTCACCCGGCTGATCAACGCCCTTGGCTACTCACGTGACGGCCTGCGTGCCGCCTGGAAAAACGAGGCGGCATTCCGCGAAGAAATCCTGCTCGCCGCGATCGCTATCCCGCTTGCCCTGTTTTTGGCCAAAAACGGCGTTGACCGCGCATTGATGATCGGCAGCATCATCCTGATTCTCATCGTCGAAATTCTCAATTCGGCCGTTGAGGCAGTCGTCGACAAAGCGTCTCCCGAAAAAAGCGAACTGGCCAAGCGGGCGAAGGACATGGGCAGCGCTGCCGTGCTATTGAGTCTGCTCAACGCAGTGGCGATCTGGGCCTGTATTCTTTGGCCTTAAGCCGGCCCTGATGCGTTTCCTGCATCGTTGGTGGCCGTTGGCCCGCCGCTAATGACGACGCGGTTGCGACCCAGGCGCTTGGCTTCGTAGAGCGCTTCATCTGCCCGCTTGAGGGCGATTTCGATCGGGCATTCGCTGGCATCGGCCAGCCCCATGCTGACGGTGGCCTTGACCTTGCGGCCGTCGGGCAAGCCGACTTCCATCTCGGCGCAGCGCACCCGCAGGCGATCAGCCAGTTTTTCCGTATCCGCAGGGCTGATTTCCGGGAAGAGGAAGGCGAATTCTTCGCCGCCATAGCGACAAACGAGATCGGATTGCCGCAAGGCATCCTGCACCAAGCCGGAAAAAGCGCGCAGCACCGCATCGCCCGCCGCGTGACCGTAGGTATCGTTGAGCTTCTTGAAAAAATCGAGGTCGGCCATGGCCACCGTGACCGGTCGCCGATAGCGCTGAGCACGCTGCAACTCGACTTCGGCTGACTCCATGAAATGCCGGCGGTTCGTGAGACCGGTCAGGCCATCCTTGTTGGCGAGATTTTCCAGTACCTGACGGGCGTCATCGTTCTGGATCAACAAGGCATGGTGCTCCCGAATGGACTCTTCAACCGCCTGTATTTCAAGCATCACGGAGGCCCTGAACTCCGGAGCAGGGCGGTCGGCACTGAGGGTTGAGAGTGCCTTTTCGATGCGCTGGAGGGGATAAATCAGGTGGCGCCGGACAAGAACCATGAAGGCAAGCAGAAACAGGCCGACCAGCAGCAGCACGATCATCAGCTTGTAGCGAGCCAACTTCATGGCAGTCGATGCAACATTGAGATCGACGGTCGCAAGATTGATGCCCTGGTTCGCCACCTCATCTACCTGCGCACTCAGGCGCCTTGCCAGCCCTTGCCATTCCTCGTATCGCCCAAGCGGGCGGCGCTCGTCACTGACCGAACGCCGTACAACGTCGCCCAGAAACAGTTCCGTTTCACGCGCCAGCTGAGCCGCCCCGGGATGGTCAAGAATGCTGGGATGACTGGCGATCAAGGTGACCACAAACATTGACTGCTGACGAGGGGCTGGCGAACTGACAGCAAAAATACGCTCCCCTTCCTGGCGAAGTTTCTCGATGTTCCTCGACAGCTGCTGGTAGCGAATGATCTCCGGCACGGTCTGCTGCTGCAGTCTGTCGTTGGCCTCGATCACGCGTTGCTGATCCAGAGCGAGCTGGACAACCGCCGTGCCAAAGGCGAGCACGAAGATTGATGCCAGCAGGGCAAAAGCCCGGCCGGCCTGCATTCCCTTGGCCGGCTTGATCAAATCAGGCCTCCGGAAACACGGCAGCGCGACAACGAAACCAGACCAGCGGACATTAACTCACTCAAAACGGCAGATAGCGCCAAATGGTTCGATCATACGGCTCATTTGGCCAGTTGCGTAAAATGCCAAACAGATAGCGCCGCAAATTGCGGAAAATGTTACTACAACGCACTTCCCTCGCAAGAAATTTCCACAAGGCGCCCCTGCAGCGGAAAGAAAACTGCCAGACGCAGCGGCAACGGCTCATCGGCGAACAGGCTGGCATAGCGTTCGAGTTGCGGCCGATAGCTCAGCGCGCGGGCAGGCAATTCATCCTCCGGAATGCGCACGGTTTTGTAGTCGACAATCCAGCGACAACCCTCGGCCACAAAAACCCGGTCGATGATGTGATTGGCCGCCACGTTGCCGTCCGTGCTGCTCCAGGCCTGCTCGGCGGCGGCTTCGGGGTGATCGGCCAGCACCCAGCGGCCGATTGCCGAATCCAGGGTGTTGCCCAATGCCGCCACGACTTCGCCGGCCCCGCTCGCGGCTTCTGCTTCGCCGTGGCCTTGGGCATGCAACCAGCGCCGGTACGTCGGCTGCAAGGCGGCCACTCTTGCGGTCGACCAGCTTTCCAGGCCATTTTTTGCAATGATTTCCAGACAGCGGTGCACCAGCGTGCCGACCGAGGCTTCCAGCGACAGGCCGCTTTCGGCTTCATCAAGATCGAGCGGATTGTCAGCCCGGCGCATGCCTTCAGGAATTTGGCGCAGCCCGTCCGGCAGGGCAATGTGGCGCAGGCGCACCAGCGGCGGCACGAAGCTGGCGGGATCAATGCCGGTTGATACCGGCGCTACCGCTTCGCTGTCGGACAGCGCCGCAGCGAAGACCGGCTGGGCGACGCCCGGCCAGAGCAGTTTGAGCAGCGTTCCATTGGCCGGCGCTTTCAGGCCATCATCCATTTTCTCGTCAGCCGCCGCAACGCCGACCAGGTGCAGCTTGCGAATGGCGCGCGTGGCGGCCACGTAGAGCAGCCGTTCGTTCTCGTGCGCGGCGCGTTCGGTCTCGAGTTTTTTCAGGTAGTCGTAGGCAGTCGGTTCGCCATCGGCAGAGCCTTTCTGCTTCATCGGCGCGACCAGCAGGTGTTCGTCACCATCGGCGCCGGCCACTTCGTCCCACAACAGCAGGCTGCTTTCATTTGCGCCGGTTTCACGATGCAAACCGGGCAGGATCACCGTGTCGAACTCAAGGCCTTTGGATTTGTGCACGGTCATCATCTGCACCGCATCGCCCAGCGGATCGGACGGCGCATAGAGCTCGGCGGCGTGGGCAGTCAGCGTTTCGGCGCTGAGATTGCGGCTGGCCACCAGCTTGTCGACCAGCGTGAAAAATGCATCGACGTCCTTCAGCGCCTCCGGCGCCTCCAGGCAACGCGGCCCGCCGAGCATCAGCCAGACGCCTTCCAGCCAGCGCCGCGGATGCTGGCGAGAGCGCCCGGCAAAGGCCAGTCGCAAAACCTCGCGGACATGCGTCAGGCGCTGGCGGCCATCGGCGGAGAGGCAGGCGGTGCGCGCATCGTCCTGCATCAACTGCCAGATCGTCGACTTCTTGTCATCGGCCGCCAGCGCGTGCAAGTCGGCCAGTTTCAGGCCGCACCAAGGCGCGCGCAGCAGGGCCAGCCAATGCACGCGGTCGGCGCGGTGATGCAAGGCGCGGAACAGGGTGAGCAAATCCTGCACATGCTGGCGACCATCCAGCCCTTCGATATCGACGGCCTGAAAACGCAGACCCGGCGCGCTGCGGCGAATTTCGGCGACGAGCGCATCGAGGTGGCGGCGAGCACGAACCAGCACGGCGATGCGCTCCTCCGGCGCTTCCTTGCGCGCCTGCTGGATGATGGCCAGCACGCGGCCAGCCTCTTCTGCACTGGCGTCAGCACCTTCGCGCGCAATGACCGGGTGCACGAGCACGCCGCTATCCGTCCGCGCCGGTCGCGTGGCGGCTGATTCGGCGTAGCGCACGGCACCGGCCTCGGGGCTGTCCTCCGGAGGGAAGATGCTCGGGAAGGCCGTATTGACCCAATCGACAATGCCCGGATACGACCGGTTGTTGCGGAACAGGCGCAGGTGGCCGAGGCTGATGTCGCCGATGCCGCGCTCGCGGACGCGCAGGAACAGCCCGACGTCGGCCTTGCGAAAGCGGTAGATTGACTGCATCGGATCGCCAACAACGAACAGCGTCCGGCCGTCGTCCGGCATCCAGCCACGCGTCAGTTTTTCGATCAGGCCAACCTGGCTCGGGCTGGTGTCCTGGAATTCATCGACCAGCAGGTGGCGGATGCGGTAATCGAGGGCCTGCGCCAGATCGGTCGGCGCTTCGTCATCACCCAGCGCCAGCCCGGCGCGAGCCGCGATTTCGATGAAATCAACTTCGCCGGCTTCCTGAAAGGCCAGCCACAGTTGCCCAGCGGCCAACCGGAGCAGCCGTGAGAAGCATTCGACGGTGGCCCATTCGCCATCGCTCAATTCCGGGCGCGGCAGCTTGACCAGCATGGCCAGCATATCTTCCAGCCCGGCCACGCCGCGCAGGTCGGCGAGCAGTTCGAGCATGGCTTTTTTCTGGTCACCGAATTCCTTGTCGGCCGGGAAGCCGATGCGTTTATCGACCGTCTTGCGCAAAGTGCCGGTGCCGGTCATCAATAAGGCGGCCACCGCCTGCCAGCGCGGCAAATCGGCGATTGTTACGGTCAACCGGAAATTCCAGTCAAAAATGGCATCCAGCGTTCCCGGCACATTGGCCGCCGCAAAGCGCGCCAGCGGCATGAGCAGGCTTTGCACGCGAGCATCAAGCAGGCCGCCAACCGCCGCCAGATCGCGCTCGATCAGCGCTGCGAAGCCGGCCTCAACCTCCGCCTTCATCGCCCCGCTTTCAATGCGCGAAGCGTGATGCAGCCACTGATCACGCCGGCCGAGCATGGCGATCAGCAGCTTTTCCAGCCGCCCGGCGTTGTTGTCCATGAAGGCCAGCGCCTCCGCCACCACCTCGGCGTCGTCACCGCCTGCCTCAACCATTTCCAGCGTCCGCCGCGCCGCCGTCGCGTAATGCGCCTCGGCATCCTCGCTGACGCCGGGCTGGGCGCCAAAGCGGCTGAGGTAAGGCATTTGCCGGGCGAGGCTGGCGCACAGGGCATCCAGCGTCGTGATGCGCAGGCGGCCGGGATGTCCGAGCAGGCGCCAGCCTTGCGCTGCGTCGTGGGCCAATACTTTTTGTGCCAGCCCGAAGGTCAGCTGTTTGTGCGGCTCGTTTGGCAGCTCGCCGCTGGCCGCCCGCTCCAGGCTACCCAGAATGCGGTCGCGCATCTCGGTCGCCGCCTTGTTGGTAAAGGTCAGCGCCAGCACTTCCTCGGGATTCTCAACCACCGCCAGCAGACGCAGATAGCGCTGCGTTAGCAGTTCCGTCTTGCCAGCACCCGCCGGCGCCTCGACGATGAAGGACGCGACCTCGAGCGCCCGCTGGCGGGCGATCCGGTCTTCTTCGAGGCGGCCGGGCGCGAGCTGCATCAGGCCCGCAGTTTCCGGGACCAGTTGGCCAGCGCCTGCATTTGGGTGGCAACCTGCTGGATCAGCTTGGCGTCGGTCAGGTTGCCATCGGCGTCAAAGGCACCGGCAAAGGCGCTAGCGAAAACTTCCGGCTTGTTGAGCGGATGCAGGTCGAGAAACACGCAAACCTGGCGCAAATGATACTGGGCGCGCGATGTACCCATGCCGCCGCCAGCGCCCAGAATGGCCACGGCTTTGCCCGCCAGCAGGGCGTTATCGGGCGCCCGCGACGCCCAGTCCAAGGCATTCTTCAGGGCTGGCGCGATGGAATAGTTGTACTCCGGACAGGCCAGCACCAGCGCATCGGCGGCGCCGATCTGGTCGAGCAAGCGCTGAACCGCAGCCGGCTTTTCAGCGATGTCGGCGTTGTAGAAAGGCACAGCCGACAAGTCGGCGATTTCCATGGAGACGCCTTCCGGCAACTCGGCCATCGCCGCCCGCAACAGGCCGGCATTGGTCGACTGGCGGCGCAGGCTGCCGCAGATACCCAACAATTTCAGTTCGCGCATGGTTTTCTCCTGATCCTCAGTTGGCAATTCGAGTCAGAACTTCGGCCCGTTCAATAATTCCATTATTCGACGCAGCCTCGGCCAGCAGGCGCTGTCGCTCCGGCAGGCGCAACAGCGGCAAGACCTCGCAATATTGCAGATCCTTGAGGTCGGCGAACATGACGCCGGCCTGGCCCCGCTTCACTTCCTTGGCCACCGCGTGCAGGCGTTCGCGCCAGTGGGTGATGACGGCGATCCAGTCAGGGAACTCGGCCGGATCGAAAGTCTTCTGCTTGTCGTCGCCGATACCCTGGACGCCGGGCAGGATGTCCTTTTCGTCCGCGACGCCGGTGAAGGCCGGCTTGTCGAGCAGCACCTTGGCAAAAACGACAGCCGCGACGTCTTCGTTCACCAGCGCGGCGTAAATCGGCAACTGCGGCTCGGTGATGCGCTGCGCGGCCCAGTTCTTGGTGTCAATGGCGGCGCCGGTCTTGTAGTCGATGATGATCTGCCGGCCATCGGCCAGCTGGTCAATACGGTCGACGATCATCTTGACCTTGATGCCCTCGATCTCGACTTCAGCAGGCGCCTCGCAGGCGACGACCTCAAAGCTCAGGCCGCGCTTGGCTTCGACCTGGAGCCAGACCTCGATCAACTTGGCCAGGCGCGCCGCTTCGAGTTCGCGGAAGCGGGCGGGCAGCGTGATGCGGCGGTCGAGTTCGAAATTCTGCAAAGCCTTGGTGACAGCCTCGGCGATGGCCTGCTGGCGGCTCACTTCGCCCAGTGCGGCCAGCGCTTCCGACGATCGGATCTCTGTCCAGAAGGCTTCCAGCGCCTCATGAACCAGCGTGCCGCGGGCCGCGGGGTCAAGGCCTTCGACCGGCTCGTCAATCGCCTGGCCGCCCAGCCGGTACTGGTAGTAGGCCCAGGCCGGGCAGATGGCTTGGGCGCGCAGAACCCAGCTGCCACCGGAGACTTTTTCGCCCTCAGCAACCGGCGGCGCCATGGCGTCATCGATCAGCTCAAGCGCCGATGCCGACTCGCCGGCCATTTGCCGAGCCAGCGTGAGCACTTCACTTTTGGCTTCTCCCGCCAGCGGAATTCCGGCGACCAGCGGGCTCGGCCGCAACACGCGATTGCCATCAGCCTGAGCGAACGAAAATGTCACCACCGGCGCCGACAGCGACAGGCGGTCATGGACGCGCTGGGCGAAATCCAGCTCAACCTCGGCGCTGGCATGCGCCGCCCCGGCCGCGCGCAGCACCTCGGCTGGCAGCAACGGATTGGGCCGTGGCGGCGGCGGCCAGAGGTCGTCGTTCATGCCCATCACCCACAGCGCATCGAAAGACAGGCCGGCGCTTTCGAGCACGCCGAGTACCTGGATCGCCGGCCGGCCGCGCGTTTCGGGCTGGAACAACCGCTGCCGGCAGAGTTGCGACAGGCGGCGGACGGCTTCGGAAAAACCCAAAGGCCCGAGCAGGCCGTCGAGTCGGCCGAAACCGTCAAGCACTTCGCCAAAGGCGCGACGGGCCTGGAATTCATTGCTGGATAGCGGGCGATCGCCCGGCCAGCCGACCGCTTTCAGGCAATTACGAAAAACGCCCGACCATTGCCCCGGTAGCAGCTTGCGGCTGGCCGCGCTGGCTGTTTCGGCAAAAGCCTCAAGCGCCGCGACGGTTTGCGGGCAAAGCGGTGCTTCGTTCTCGGAAAGGCGCTGCGCCAGGCGAATCAAGGCCGGCAGCGTGGTGAAGTAAGGCAGATCGCGGCGCAAGGCGCTGTCGAGTCGGGCCCGGCCATCGGCCTCGCCTTCGGCCGCCGACCAGCCGCCAGCCAGCAACAATTCGGATAGCCGGCTCTGCTCGACCTTGGCCCGGCCGCTACCGAGCGCCAGCAGATCAAGGGCGACGCGTATCAACGGCAGATCGGCCAGCGCACGGCCAAGCGAGAAGTTGAAACAACGCGGCACTTCAGCCGTATCGGGACGAATCAGCGCCGGGTGCAGGGCATCATCGAGCAGGAATTCCAGGCGGTCACGCACGCCGGCCAGATCGGGCGCCACAATGCCCAGCCGGCAAGCCGGGTTGGCGGCCAAATGGCCTTGCACCCAGGCCACCACGGCGGAACATTCGGCATCACCGTCGGCGCAGGCGATGGCTGCACGATTGCTGCGGTCAACCGGAAACCGGGCTTTTGCTTTTAGTTTTCGCCAGCGCTAGCCGCGCTCCCGGTCGGTCCCGGGTGTACGCATCTTTTTTTTCTTCTCTCCTTTGACCTTCGTGGGTCTCGCCTGTTGCCCGCCGCTTCGTTTTTTGCTTTCCTTCTTCCCGTGCTTCTTCCGCCGTTCTCTCGCGCTTCGTTGTTTCGCTCCCTTTGCTCTTGCTCTCGCTGCATCTCCGCCCTGCTCATACGGCCAACTCACCAGCCCCGGCACCCAGTCCCCACAGAAACCACTCTTTTGCTTTCAACTCCCTCTCCCACACCTCACCCACCCCCCCCCCACCCCACCTTAGACCGGTCGCCGCCCGACGCACCCGAGTCGGCTTTATTCAGACCACAAAAACCTCGCACCCTCGCACCCCCCGACCCACTCTTGTCGCGCTAACTGTAACAACGCGCGCGTCTCCGCTCTACCCCACCTGCAGCGCGTACGCTCACCTGGGTTCTTCATGCCTGTCCACGGCAAGTCAACTGGCAAAAGCCGACCTCCTCCCGTTCTACACGGAGCTTCTTCAGCCCCTTTCCTCCCCATTTGTACCTCGCCATCCCAAGCGAGACTGAAGCAGTCCCAACGAGTCCGCCGCCCACAGAACCAACATAATGCACCTCCTGCCCGGCAAACTATCGCCGCCCCGCTAGAGTTTGAGAAAAAAAGGGCATTTGGACCGACAGCAAGAACCACAGGCACAACACCCGTCACAAACCCCCGGCCAACACACTCACGCTAAATCTCCAACGGTTTGCCGCACAGCAGCGCGCCGGGCCCCTGGCTCTGGTGCGTATGGACAGGGCTGCAGGCTTCCGCCGGCTTGTCACGCCCCCGGACCTCCCGCTGCGGACCCTCACACAGTCGTGCTTGTCTCAACGTGATGCGGACTCCTGGGCGCGAGTGGCTCCTTGGCCGGAAGCACCAGACGCGCGGCGGTGCCCTCGGCGGCAAGCGGGTTGCCCTCACGGGGACTTGCGGGCATTGCCGGTTTTATGTTTTTATCTTTTGTCTTGGGGCCGTAGGTTTGGTGGCGCATGTGCTTTTTGTAGTTGTTTTATTTTTTTCATTTTTTTTTGTTTTATTTCACTTTCTATTTTTTAGCCTTTTGGTTTGTTTTGATTTCTTTTTCTTTTTTCTTTTTTTTTTCTTTTTGTTCTGTTCTCTTTTTTTTTCTTTTTTGTTACCCACAACAATCTTAAACAATACGTCACTTTTAGTATCAGTCCTCGACCACATTCCCTGATGCTTTCGATCTTCCCATTCACCTACCTACCCCCACAAACCCCCCCCACACACATGATAATTACTTACATACCCACTTCATTCACCCACCCCACACAACCCACTACCCCTACTACTCAACCACCACACCTCAACCATAAACCCCACAAACACACAACCAACACCACCCCACCTACCAAAACCCCCACATACATACCCCACAAAAATAAAACACCAAATCTCAAACCATCAACCCCATCACTTTTCACATCACCACTAATATACCACACACCACACATCTACCCAACCCCCCACACCCACAATTAGTCACCTGACTCCCAAACCAACACTACCCCGTCCATTCCCCCCGCTCCTCTGCATATACAGAGAATGAGGGTAAGCACAAACTCCCCCACCTAGTATAACCACCCATCACACACTTACAATCAAAATAGCGTAACAACCAACCCCATTCAACCAAAAGTACGAAGTTACACCCAACGAACACCCTCCGAATAGACCACCACACAGCCCACCCAGCGCCGCCACCCCACAACCCTAGCCCACACCACAACTTAATCTCCCTACCCAAGACACCCACTAAGCAGACAATGGATTACACTCCCTACACACCAGAACCTCACTGACACAATCAACACGATTCACTGCTACCTGATATCACCATCAAACTTGCCACCCAACAACACACCAGACAGCCGCCCACCAACCATCAGCATCCGACAAAGCTCCCACAACGGGCCACCGTTCCCAGAACACACCCACCACTTGCACGCAAAACCCCGGCACTTCGACACCACAACCATTCCCGACCCCCAACCCCCGAAACACCCGACGTCCGGACCTCGGTCAGGGCCCACACGGAGTCACCCCCGCCCGACTCACCCCCCCCCTTTGAACAGCCAGCCGCACACACCCCTCCCCGATCAGGCCGCCCCGAGACCACCCAGCCACCCCCCTCACGTCACCCACTACCCCAACCACCGCAAAAGCCGTGCACGCCACAACTACGCACCTCCCCGACCGACGCACCCGCCTGACACTCCCCGACGCGGACCCCCGCCCCAGGCCGGTGGCGAAGCGCGAGATTGCTGGTCCCCCACCACATCGCGCCCCCCGTAGCCAGCCCATGTTCTCGGGCCCCCCTTCTCTGGACCGCCGACGGACGGGACCTTAGGCGCCACATCCACCAGTCTAACGAAACTCCCCGACGCGCCCCCACTGGACGGCGCCCACCCCCCGTAGCGTAAACCAAGCCCCAACATGGAGAACAATGCGAGCGGCGACGGCCCGATGACCCCCGGTAGCGCCAAGGCGGCCAATCTACGCACACCACCCCCTCAGCTGCCACAGAAACGCTCCGCGGACACCCGCGACCACGATCCGGCACCCACCACCAACCCACCCTCCCCCCCACCCACCCCCCCCACACCCCCAAACACACCCGCTCCCTCGCCCCCCCCCCCCCACCCACATAGGCCCCCCGACGATCTCGATTCGCGGGCCGGGTGGAAGGAACAAGTACCCGAGCCTGTAGCCGCCCACGACACGAGTCCGGAGTGCAGAGCGGTCGAATGTCGAAACCAGCGCTTGGCCGCCAGCCCACGGAGAAGAGCTGTCACCGGGCAGGAGGGTCGCTCGGATATCAGAGATCAAGAGCCCCCGATGGGACGGCAACAAGCCGAGAACCCGACCGGCCCGGCAGGCCGACATTGGGGCCGCCCAGCGCCGAAAACACACGGCTACTCGGTGTCGCCCGCCGACCCCCCGGGACGATTAGCTGCTGTCGTTAGTCGACTGCCACCCCCCCGTGAGCGCTGACTCCACCCCCCGGCACTCCCCTTCGACAAAAACCAACCCGCGTGCGCTGCGATCGAAAGACGACGACCAACTCTCCCGGACAGGAACGCTGACGCCAACCGGCGGTCCGTTAGAGCCGATCTGATCCACCATCGCGGGAAGCAGCCTCGCCGCAAAGTTGGTTTCAGCACAGTCTGCGCAGCCCCCGAAGACCGGACCCCCCCCGCAGGGCGAACACCCAGTTTCGAGACCCCACTGGTGTTGTCCGCTCAGACCCCAAAAGGCAACCACTCCCACTACAGCGAAACAGGACGTAATCCGGCCCCCGACGCTTCTCGAACATCACCAGGCAGAAGACGCAGGGGATGTTGCGATCGAGATGGACTGCAGAACTTGTTACCCATCAGCCGACGCCTTTCGTAATAGCATCCCGTAGCACATACATCGCAACAGGCCTCTCCGATTAAAAATAAAACCGCCCGTAAGACAGACCAGTTCGGCCCCCGATGGACGCTCAAGTGGCGCTCAAGCGCTGAGGAAGCGACCCGATCCAGCCCGACGATTTCAATTTCGTCGATGCGCGGCGAGGCGCGCTTGGTCACTTCGATGCCCTTCCACCAAGCCGCATATGCCTTTTCACTGGCACTCAGTCTGGCCAGCTGGCCAGCCACCGCCTCGGTTGCGGCATGGCCACGCGTGGCGGCTTCGGCATACAGGGAAAAATCCCCCGCCGAAATGCCGTCGAGCCCCGGCTGGATGTAAATATCGCCGGACTTCAGCAAAGCCCGCGAGCGGTTGACGTTCTGCTCGGTCAAAATGCCGACCATCTGGGCCGAGACGGTAAGCAGCGAACCGACCTCATCGGCCTTGAGCAGCGGCGAGCCGACGTTGACGGCAATCACCACGTCAGCCTTGCAGCGCTCACGCACCTCGTTGATCGGCAAGTTATCGACCAGGCCGCCATCGACCAGTTTGCGGCCATGGTGATCGACCGGCGCCAGCAATCCAGGCACCGACATGCTGGCGCGCATGGCCGTGGTCAACGGCCCATCGCGGAATACCACCCGCTCGCCGGTACCGATGTCGGTCGCGATAATCGACAGGGGCAATGGCAGATCCTCGATGTCGCGCTCGCCCTGATTGGCGCGCACCAGCTGGTTGAAAAACAACTTGATCTTCTGGCCCGAAACCACACCTGCCTGATACGCCACGCCATTTTTTGAAACACCGCTTTCCGAGCCGGGCAGATAGCGCCGGGACACCAGCTTGTTGCGGTAGCTCATCTCGGCGTATTCGGGATTGTCGACAAACATGTCGCCCCAGTCAGCCCGCCCCAGCTGCTCGCGCATGGCGGCCGGCGACATCCCGGCTGCCCAGGCGCCGGCGACCAATGCCCCCATGCTGGTGCCGGCGACACAATCAACCGGTACGCGCAATTGATCGAGAACCTCCAGCACGCCGATATGCGCCGCGCCACGCGCCCCGCCGCCGCCCAGCACGAGGCCGATGCGCGGCCGGGCCTCGTCAGCAGCGACGCCTGCGGTCAACCCGAAAAAAAGGGCAAAAACCAAAAATGCAGCGCGGGAGCGAATCGGCAAAATCATTCCTTCATGCGAAAAAAAGCCCCGCTGAGCGGGGCTTTCATTGAAGCGTCGGCGATTACTTGGTGCCGATGACTTCGATATCAACGCGACGATCCGGCTGCAGGCAGTCGATCAGCGCCTTGGACTTCTTGTCGCCCTTGCACTTGTCGCCAGTAACCGGCTGCTTCTCGCCCTTGCCTTCGGTGTAAACACGGTTGGCTTCGATGCCCTTGGCCACCAGGTACTCCTTGACGGCGGCAGCGCGCTTCTCGGACAGCTTCTGGTTGTAGGCGTCACCACCGACGCGGTCGGTGTGGCCAACGGCCAGGATCACTTCCAGCTTGATGGCCTTGGCCTTGGAGACCAGCTCGTCGAGCTTGGCCTTGCCAGCCGGACGCAGGACAGCCTTGTTGAAGTCGAACAGGGCGTCAGCAGCGACGGTGATCTTCTCACCGGACGGCTTGACACCAGCGGCAGCCGGGGCAGCAGCCGGCGCAGCAGCCTTCGGCTCGCAGGTTTCTTTCGGCAGCAGATCCTTGTCGCACTCGCAACCAGCCTTGTCGGCGGCAGCAGCGGCCGGGGTCCAGTAGCCATCACGCCAGCACAGGCCGTAACCGGACTTGGCGACGACGTCACGCTGGTCGATCAGGTAAACGCGCTCTTGCGCAACAGCGGTAAAACCGATACCGGCCAGCAGGGCCAGAACCAGAGATTTCTTGATGATATTCATATTCAGCAGTCCCGGTAGAAAATTAGGATGGAGATTTATTTTGAAACCTCCCGATTCTATTACGAAACGTCACAGTTCAACCACTTGTCACATACAAGCCGCAGACTTTAAGTCAGCTACCATCGGACTGTCCGGCGACCTCATTGTCACCCCGAGGCTATAAAAATTGACGACAACAATCCGCCCCCTCCTCAACTGGCTGCTTGGCAAGCCGGCACCTGCCGGCGACCCGCTGGCCGATGCCCTGAACCGCTTTCGCGATCCCGAAGCCGAGACGCTCGAACTGATGCGTCGGCTGGTCGCTGTGCTGCGCCCGAAGAACCGGCGTGACGCCGGCTCGGCCGACCGCTACCAGTTCATGCTCGACCGGCTGGAAAGCGACCCCGAGCTACTCGCCGCCTTTCGCGGCCACATCGTGCATTTCATCGCCACCCGCCGGCTCGTCACCTTCTTCACCGAAAGCGGCGTGCTGCCTGGCACCGGCTTTTTCTCGGAGTGGTGGCGCATCATCGGCAGCCGCCTGCTGCCCGAGGTGCCCGACGAGCGCCGGCTCAAGGACTGCCTGCACGTCGTCTACGACAGCACCGACGACTGGCGCTGGCTGGAGGCCATCCCGGCAGAGTCCTCGCAACGCTTCTGGGCGCTGATTGCCCCGGCCGACGAATTGCGCACCATCGACTGGCGCAGCATCCAGGAGCAGATGCTCGACGCCGTGCTGTTGCTCGCCCACCGGGTCAGCGGCCTGGGCGTCGAAAGCGAATTGATGCGCGCCTCGCCCAATTTCGACGACGACACGCCGCGCTTCGTTGCCCTCTCGGCCGAGGCGCTGGATTTCGTCAACGCCTTCCGCGCCGCGCTGAACGACCCGACGCAGGCGCCCGATGACGGCAGCCAGTTGCTGGTCATCGCCGACCAGTGCCAGGATACCCTGCAACGTATCCGCAAGCGGGCGCTCACTGTCGGTACCAGCCTCCATCTTTCCTACCTTCTGACACGCAGCGAGCAAAGTCTTGAGCGCCTGCGCGATCTTGCCGCCATCCTCACCGTCGGCCAGCAAACCGATGCCCGCGACGAGGCCATCCAGTCCTGGGCCGAGTTCGCCCACGCCGCCTTTCTCGCCGAGAACCGGCGCAACAGCCTGCGTTTCTACGTCGGCCAACTATCCCGCCTGCTCGCCGTACGCGTCACCGAAAATGCCGCGCGTTCGGGCGAACACTACATCTGCGAATCGAATGCCGATTACCGCCACATGTGGCGTTCGGCGGCCGGCGGCGGCGTGCTCATCGGCTGCATGGCGCTGCTCAAGATCAAGGCTGCCGCCCTGCAAGCACCGCTGTTCGGCGAGGCTTTCATGTTCAGCATGATCTACGGGCTCGGCTTCGTCGCCATCTTCCTGCTCGGCATGACGGTCGCCACCAAGCAGCCGGCGATGACCGCACAGACGCTGGCCGGCCTGCTCGGCGACATCAAGCCGACGCGTAGCGCCGACATCGAAAAGCTGGTTGATGTGGCGGCCGCCGTCAGCCGCAGCCAGCTGGCGGCCATCGCCGGCAACGTCATGGTCGCCCTGCCGGTGGCCATCGCCGTCGGCTTCGGCCTAAGTGTCTGGGCTGGCGAACCGGTGATCAGTGTCGGCAAGGGTGCCCACCTGATTGCCGACCTCGACCCGCTTTCCTGGGCGCTTCCGCACGCTGCCATCGCCGGTTTCTACCTCTTCCTGTCCGGCCTGATCACCGGCTATTTCGACAACCGCGCCGCTTACGCCGACATCGGGCCACGCATTGGCCGCCTGCACTGGCTGCAAAAACTGTTTGGTCGCGAGCGGGCCGGCCGCATCGGCGCCTACATCCAGGATCACCTGGGCGGCATCATGGGTAACTTCCTGTTCGGCTGCATGCTCGGCTCCACCGGCGTCATCGGCACCATCCTCGGCCTGCCGCTCGACATCCGGCACATCGCCTTCGCCTCGGCCAACCTCGGCTACGCGCTGGTCGGCTTCCAGTTCGAGCTGCCGCTCAAGGCCATCGCCTGGGCCGTCTTCGGCATCGCTGCCATCGGCTTCACCAACCTCGCTGTCAGCTTCGCGCTGGCCCTGCGCACCGCCCTGCGCGCCCGTGGCATCCATTTCGAACACTGGGGGCCGCTGCTGAGCGCCCTGTGGAACCGGCTGAATCACCAGCCGCGTACTTTCATACTGCCGCCGCGCCAAGCCGCCGCCGACGCGTAAAATGCCGGCGTGATCATCCGCCGCCTGCCACTCATTTTTCTGCTCGCAATCGCCACCCCGCTGGCGGCTGGCGAGCTGTCGGTGCAGGCGCCCGACGAGATCAGCGAATTGCTGGCGCCGTATTTGCCGGACGAAGCCGGCAACCCGCGCCGACTGCAGGGGCAACTCAGCGACATCCTCGCTACCGAGGGCTATTTCTCGCCCGAATTCAAGTTCAGCGAAAAAGACGACGGCCTGCAGCTGACCATCGACCCGGGGCCGCGCACGACCATTGCCAGCGTCGATCTTGCGGTCGACGGCAAAATTGAGCCAAAAATGAAATCGGCGCTGATCGCCGGCTGGGGCCTGCCGGTCGGCCAGCCTTTCCGGCAGGAGGACTGGAACAACGCCAAGCAGCAGATTCTCGCCGAACTGCTCGCGGTCGAGCACGCCGACGCCAAACTGGTCGATAGCGAAGCCGCCATCGACGCCGAAATGCACCGCGCCGACCTGCGCGCCCACTACGATGCCGGGCCGCGCTACCGTTTCGGGGCGATCCGCGTCGAGGGCCTGCAGAACTATCCGCCCGATCTGGTCGAACGCTACAACCGCGCCATCAAGCCCGGCCAGCCTTACCGCGAAGACCGGCTGAACGCATTGCAGGGCACGCTGCAGGCGACGCCGTATTTTTCCTCGGTGCAAACAACGCTGGATCGAGAAGCCGCCGAGATCGACGCCGATGGCACGGCGACGGTTCCCGTCCTCGTCCGTGTCCGCGAGCGTTCGCCGCACCGTGTTTCCTTTGGCGCCGGCGCCAGTTCCAACACCGGCGCCCGCATCGAGGCCAATTACCACACGCCCAACCTGCTCGGCCACGCCTGGTCGCTCGATAGCGGCCTGCGTCTCGAACAAAAGCGGCAGACCGCCTACGCCGACGTCTTCCTGCCACCGGACGAGCGCAGCCGCCGGCACAGCCTGGGCGTGATGGCCGAGGCCACCGACATCCAGGGCCTCAAAACCGAGCGCTACGCCTTCGGCGCACAAACCGTGCAGCAACGCGGCATCGTCGAGCAGCGGCTGTCGCTGAACTGGCAGGAAGAACGCCGCGAAGCCGTCGGCACTAGCCCGGAAACCGCCCGCGCGCTGGTGCCCAACGGGGTATGGACGTGGCGCCGCGTCGACAATCTGCTTAACCCGCGCGACGGCGCCGTCGTTCAGGGACAGCTCGGCGGCGGTGCAAAGGCTGCGCTGTCGGACCAGAATTTCGTTCGCCTGCACCTGCGCGCCCAGGTCTGGATTCCGCTCGGCCGCGTCGATACGCTGACCCTGCGCGGCGAAATCGGCAGCACCTTCGCCGACTCGCGCCAGCACATCCCGCAGGACTACCTGTTCCGTACCGGTGGCGCCGGCTCGGTGCGCGGCTACGCCTACCAGAGCCTGGGCATCCGCGAAGGCAGCGCCGTGGTCGGCGGCCGCTACCTGGCCATCGCCAGCGCCGAGGCAACGCACTGGCTGAACGACGATTGGGGCATCGCCGCCTTCATCGATGCCGGCGATGCGGTCGATGCCTTGCAGGACGTCCGCCTCGCGGTCGGTGCCGGCCTCGGTGCCCGCTGGCGCAGCCCGGCCGGGCCGATCGGCGTCGATTTGGCCTACGGCGAACGCAATCAGGAAGTGCACCTGCATTTCTCGCTGGCCATTCCGTTCTGACATGAAACGCCGAATTCTCCTCGCCACCGGCGCCGCCCTCATCGGCGGACTAGGCTGGCTTACGACCAGCGAAAGCGGCCTGCAAACCGCCGTCAACCTGGCCGAACGGGTCAGCGGCGGCCAGCTTCAGATCGAACAGGCCAGCGGCCGCCTGCTTGGCAGCCTCGACATCGGCGAACTGCGCTGGCAGGACGCCGACCTGAAAATTGAGGCGAGCCAGATTCACCTCGACTGGTCGCCCTCTGCCCTCCGCCTCGGCCGGCTGGAGATTGCCGAGCTCAGCACCGACCGCCTGCAGATCACCAGCACACCGAGCAGCGCGCCGACCCCGGTGCCGACCGACTTGCAACTGCCGCTCGCGGTCAACGCCAAAAAAGTCGAAATTTCGACCTTCTCCTACGGTGGAACTTTCATTGCCACGCAGCTGAGCGGCAGCTTCAGCAGCGACGGACGCCGGCACACGCTGAGCGACTTCCACGGCAATACCGGGGGCGTTGCCGTCGCCGGGCGCGCCAGCCTCGACGGCCTTGCCCCGTTCCCGCTGGAAGCCAGCGCCGACATCGCCGGCCAGCTTGAACAACGGCCGCTCGCCATGTCGCTCACCGCGCAAGGCCCGCTGCAGCGCATTGCGCTGGCGGCACTGGCCACGCAAGGCGTCGCCGGCAACGCCGATGTCGTCCTCACGCCTTTCGCCGACGCCGCCTTCGCCAACGCCCGCGTCCTGCTTGAAAACATCGATCCGGCCACCTGGCTCGAAGGAGCCCCGCAGGCCCGATTGAGCATTTCCGCCGACATCCAGCCGCAAGGCGGCGACATCGTCGGCAGTTTCGGCGTCACCAACCACCAGCCCGGCCCCATCGACCGCCAGCGCCTGCCGCTCGCCACACTGGCCGGCTCGATTGAGTGGCAGGGCTCTTCCGCCACGTTCAAGACACTCCACGCCACGCTGCCGGGCAGCAGCGAACTCGCCGGCAGCGGCAAATGGCGCGACGGTGCGCTCGAACTGGCGCTGACCGCCAGCCGGCTCGATGCCGCGCAAATCGCCTCGATGCTGCGGTCAACCCGATTAAACGGCGAAATTTCAAGTCTGCTCGGCGCCCAGCAGCAACAGCTGAAACTCGACCTCAAAGACAGCAGCTTCACACTGCTGGCCGAGGCCCGCCACGCGAACGAACGGATTGATTTGCCGCAGCTGCTGCTCTCGGCCGGAGACGCCCGCCTGAGCGCCAAAGGGCAGCTCGACCTCAAGTCGCCGCGCAGCTTCGCCAGCGAAGGCGAACTGCAGCGTTTCGACCCGAGCCGCTTCGCCAAAGTGCCCGCCGCGCACATCAACGCCAGCTTCAAAGCCGGCGGCCGCCTTGCTCTGCGCCCGGTGATCGACGGCAGCTTCACTCTCCACGACAGCCGCGTCGCCGGCCAGCCGCTCAGCGGCCAGGGCACCGTCGTCATCGACTGGCCGCGCATTCCGCGCGCCGACATCCAGCTTCTTTCCGGCGCCAACCGCCTGACAGCGCGTGGCGCCTACGGGCACGCCGGCGACATTCTGAGCATCGACCTCGACGCCCCGCAGCTCGCCCCCTATGCGCTGGAAGGCGGGCTGAACGGCCACTTCGACCTCTCCGGTTCCGTGCAAAATCCAAAAATCGTCGGCCAGCTCAACGCCGCCAAAATTGGCCGGCCCGGCACGGCCCGACTGACCGGCTTCAGCCTCAAGGCAGAGAGCGGCAGCGAACCCGCCTCCCCGCTCCACCTCGATCTCGCCATCGCCACGCTCGACAGGCCCGACCAGCCCGGCCTGCTTCGCAACATTCGCCTGCAGGGCGACGGCAGCAATCAGGCACACCGCCTGAGTGCCAGCGCCGAAATGGCCGGCCAAACGCAATTGAATCTCGCCGCCGAGGGCGGAATCAGCAGCGATTTCACCACCTGGCAAGGCCGCCTGCTAGACGCTCGCGCCACCGGCACCGACCCGTCCCGCAACGTCCGCCTCGCCGGCCCAACCCCCATCAAGCTCACAGCGAATGCCTGGACACTGGGCCCGGCCAAACTCACCGGCGACCCACTGGATTGGCAAGCCACCCTGCAAGCCAGTGCCGACGCCCGGCAATTGCGTGCCAGCCTGAGCGCCAGCGGCAGCCGACTCGGCCGGATGGAGGGCGACCTGAGCGCCGCGATGCGCGGCGCCTGGTCACTCGACCAGCAAGCACGCTGGCAAGGCCGCCTGAAAACCGAAATTTCCGACCTCGGCTGGCTGGCCGAACAAATCGGCCAGGGCTGGCAGAGCGAAGGCCGCCTCAACGGTGAACTGCAGCTGGCTGGCACGCCAGCCACGCCGCTGACCAGCGGCCGCATCCATGGCGAAAAACTGGCGCTGCGCCTGCCCGAACAAGGCACGAACCTCAGCCGCGGCGAGCTGGAGATCACGCTGCGCGACAACCTGCTGACCATCCAGCGCCTCGGTTTTGACAGCCAGCTCCAGCCGCTGCCCAAACCCCTGCGCCTGGATGCCCGCGATGATCTGAGCGGACTGACCAAACAACCGGGAAGACTCGAAATTTCGGGCGAAATGCGGGTTGACCGTGGAAGGCTGAATGAAAATGCCTTCCTCGACGTTCGCCTCGACCGCCTCGGCGCGTTCCAGCTACCGGATCAGTGGGTTGCCGTTTCCGGTAGCGGCCGGCTCAGCCTGAAAGACGGCACCTTCGGCGCCATCGGCAAACTGGCCGTCGATGCCGGCTACTGGCAGCTCGCCCCTGGCGGCACGCCGAGGCTTTCCGACGACGTGGTGATCAAACGACCCGGGGGCGACAAAACGGTCAGCCTGCGCCCGAAACTCGAGCTCGACATCAGCACCGACCTGGGTCGCAACTTCCTCTTCAACGGCGCCGGCCTGGCCAGCAGACTCGCTGGCGACATCCGGATTTCAGCCCACGGCCGCGACTTGCCGCGGGCCACCGGCACCATCCGGGCGCACAACGGTCGTTTCGAAGCCTACGGGCAGAAGCTCGAAATCGAGCGCGGCATCCTCAGCTTCAATGGCCTGCTCGACACCCCCGGCCTTGATGTCCGCGCCGTGCGCAAAGGTCTGCCGGTCGAACCCGGCGTGCAAATCGGCGGCACCGCCCAGAAGCCCGTCGTCAAGCTCATCTCCGACCCGGATCTGCCCGATGCCGAAAAACTCGCCTGGCTGGTCCTCGGCCACGGCCCGGAGCAACTGGGGGCCGGCGACGCGACGCTACTCTTCTCGGCAGCCGGCGGCCTGCTCGGCAACGACTCGGTCAACGTCGTTCAGCAGTTGAAAAAAACCTTTGGTTTTGACGAATTCGGCCTGCGCCAAGGCGCCATCGGCGACACCGGCAGCCGCCAGCCAAGCAGTCGCGTCGCCGGCGGCAACGGCACTGACACCAGCAGCACGACCGGCCAACAGATTCTCAGTGTCGGCAAGCGCCTGTCGTCAAACGCGCTGCTTTCGTACGAACAGACCCTCGGCAAGGCCGAAGGGATCGTCAAGCTGACGGTCAGCCTGACGCGTCAGATTGCCATTATCGGCCGGGCCGGCAGCGACAATGCGCTCGACGTGTTCTACACACTGAATTTTGGGCGAAAAGATGAAAAAACGGCTGAAAAGCAGTAGTCCCGATCAGGCTGCAACCATGTGATTACCGGCGGTATGCGCCAGGCGCCGCATCTCCGCCTTCAAGGCTACTTGCTGGCCGGCCGTAATCATGCGCTGGCCGGAGCGCCAGTCGTACGCCACCCCTTTGTCCTGAACGCCGGCAGAGAAAAGCGCGTGCGCCATCTCGCGCCAGCCGTGTCGCTCGATACGCCGACCATCACTCAGTGCGGCGACAAATTCATTTTTGAACAGCGTTACGCTTGCAGTAGTTACCATGATCCTTGCCTCCCATAGCCCTAAGTTACGGCCATGCTCACCCAATGTCGGTGAGATATTTCACGATCCAAAGCGATTCGGTCTGACCCACCCTGAAATCCAAATGTACTAATTTTGTCGAGGCGCGATTATTCCTCAGTCTCGGGCAATAGACCAGCACTGGCGACAGACAAGGGGCATATTTCGGCGTCGTGATCAAATTTGAGCACGACCGGGCGCCAGTGAAATCAACAACGCTGCATGAATGCGGCACTCAATCCCGCTGCCCCCGCGCCTTAGTGTGCGCTCCGCGAAAAACGCCTTCCCACCCAGCCGATCAGGTCGTCAACGTAGGTAAACACCACCGGAATGACCAGCAAACTGAGGAAGGTCGAGGTAATCAGGCCGCCGATGACGACGATGGCCATCGGTGCGCGGAAGCTGGGGTCGGTGCCGATGCCCAGCGCGATCGGCATCATGCCGGCGCCCATCGCCACGGTGGTCATCACGATCGGCCTGGCCCGCTTGCGGCAGGCGTCAAGCAGTGCCTCCCAGCGGTTCAGGCCATGCTCGCGACGGGCCAGCACGACGTAGTCGATGAGCAGGATGGAATTCTTGGTGGCGATGCCCATGAGCATGATGAGGCCGATCATAGACGGCATCGAGAGCGCCGTGTTCGTCACGAACAGGGCGAGGAAAGCGCCCGGCACGGAAAGCACGAGGGCGGCGAGGATGGTCACCGGCTGGACGAAATCCTTGAAAAGCAGGACGAGTACGATGTAGATGCACAACACGCCGGTCGCCATGGCCAGCGCGAAACTGGCGAACAGTTCGCTCATGGCTTCTGCATCGCCGACGGTGGTCTGCATCACGCCGGGCGGCAGGTTGACCAGGCTGGGCATGGCCAGCGCCTTGGCCTCGACCTCGCCCAGCGGCTGGCCATTGAGTTCGATTTCGAAATTGATGTTGCGCAGGCGGTCGTAGCGGTCGATTTCGGCGGGGCCGCCGGCAATGGCCAGCGAGGCCACATTGGCCAGCATGACCGGGCCGTGCTTGCCGGGGACGGTCAGGCGTTCGAGCAGGGTAAGGTCGGTGCGAGCGGACGGCGGCAGCTTGACGACGATGGGCACCTGGCGCTGGGCCAGGTTGAGTTTGGCCAGCCCCTGGTCGTAGTCGCCGGCGGTGGCGATGCGCAGGGTGTCGGCGATGGCGGCCGAGGTCACGCCCAGATCGGCCATGCGGGCGAAGTCGGGGCGAACGACCAGTTCAGGACGCACCAGGCTGGCTGTCGTCGTGATGTTGCCGATACCGGAAATGCCGCGCAGATCGCGTTCGACAAGGCGCGCGTGCTCGGCCAGCAACGGGCCGTTTTCGCTGGCAAGCACGAGGATGTATTTTTCGTTGCCGGAGGCGAGGCCGACTTTGACCTGCACGCCGGGGACAGCCGTCAGGCCGTCGCGCAACTGGCCCTCGATGACCTGCTTGCTGATTCCCGAACGCTCGTCGCGCGGCGTCAGGTTCAGGGTCAGTGTCGCTTTGCGCACTTCGGCCGCGCCAGCCGGAGCGAAGGGGTCGCTGCCGGCCTTGCCACCGCCGACGGCGGTGTAGACAAGTTTCACGTGGGGGTTGGCTTCGGCGATGGCACGCGCCTGCTCGGCGGCGCTCAGCGTTTCCTTGAAGGTGGCGCCGGGCGGCAGGGAAAGGTAGATCTGCGTCTGCGACACGTCGTCCGGCGGCAGGAAACCCTTGGGCAGCAGTGGCACCAGCATGAAGGAGCCGACGAAGAAGACGGTCGCGCCGAGCATGGTCAGGATGCGGTGCTTCAGACACCAGGCAGCCCAACCTTCGTAACGTTTCAGCCAGCCCGGCGTCGGTTCGTCGTGGGTGACCGGCTTGAGGATGTAGGCGGCCATCATCGGCGTCAGCATGCGGGCGACGACCAGCGAGAAGAAGACGGCGATCGCTGCGGTCCACCCGAATTGCACGAAGAATTTTCCGGCCACGCCGCCCATGAAGGCGGTCGGCAGGAAGACGGCGATCAGCGTGAAGGTGGTGGCGATGACTGCCAGGCCGATTTCGTCGGCCGCCTCCATCGCCGCCTGGTAGGGCGTCTTGCCCATACGCAGGTGGCGCATGATGTTTTCGATTTCGACAATGGCGTCGTCAACCAGAATGCCGACGACCAGCGACATCGAGAGCAGGGTCACAACATTGAGCGTGAAACCCATCAGGTACATCGCGGCGAATGTCGGGATGGCCGACAGCGGCAGCGCGGCGGCGGAAACGAAGGTGGCCCGGCCGTCGCGCAGGAAGAGCCAGACGACGAGCACAGCAAGTAGCGCCCCTTCGATCAGCAATTTCATCGAGCCTTCGTAGTTGTCGATGACGGGATCGACGAAATTGAAGGCTTCGGTGATTTCGATGTCCGGGTGATCGGCCTTTAGCTTGTCGAGTACGCGCTTGACGTTGTCGGCCACCTCGACCTCGCCGGCGCCCTTGCTGCGGGTAATTTCGAAACCGACCACCGGCTTGCCGTTGAGCAAGGCGGCGGTGCGCTGCTCGCCAACGGTGTCGCTGATTGTCGCCACCTGATCCAGACGAACGCGCCGGCCATCGCTCAGCACAATGTCCATGCCGCCCAGTTCTTCGGCGCTCTTGACGGTGGCGACGGTGCGCACCGATTGTTCGATGCCGCCGACGTCAGCCCGACCGCCCGAGGCTTCCTGCTGAATCTGCCGCAACTGCCGTGAAATATCGGCCGCCGTGGCGTTGAGCGCCAGCATGCGGGCCGGATCGAGTTCGACACGGATTTCCCGCGTCACGCCGCCCACCCGCGACACGGCGCCGACGCCGCGCGCCGAGAGCAGCGCCTTGGTCACGGAGTTGTCGACAAACCAGGACAACGCCTCGCCATCCATCCGGCTCGACGCCACGGTGTAGGTCAGGATCGGCGCACCGGACAGATTGACCTTGCTGATCACCGGGTCCTTGATGTCGCCCGGCAGGTCAGCACGGATGCGCGACACTGCGTCGCGTACGTCGTCAACCGCTTCCTGCGTCGCCTTTTCCAGGCGAAACTCGACGGTTACCGTCGCCGTGCCGTCCTGCACCTTGGTGTAAATATGCTTGATACCCTGCAACGTCGCCACCGAGTTCTCGATCTTGCGCGCCACCTCGGTTTCCATCTGCCCCGGCGCCGCGCCCGGCAGGCTGGCCGTCACCGTCACCGTTGGCAGGTCGATGTCCATGAACTGCTGGACTTTCATGGCCTTGAAGGCCATCACGCCGGCCAGCGTGAGCAGCACGAAGAAAAGAATGGCTGGCGTTGGATTGCGGATCGACCACGACGAAACGTTCATCGCGCCCCACCCTCAAGCACAACCGCGACGAATGCTGCGACCATACAAACAACTGCGGGCCGTACGGTCAACCGGAAAAAATGGCTCATTTTGCAACCCCGTCGACCACCTTCACGACGTCGCCATCGGCCAGAAAGCCGGCACCGGTTGCCACCACACGCGCCGTTGCATCCAGCCCGGACATGACTTCGATGCGCTCGCCAAGGCGCCGCCCCGGGATGATCTTTATTTGCGCGACGCGCTCGCCGTCTTCCATGCGGAAAACGTAGGCAAAACCCTCGCGCAGCACGACAGACGATTGCGGCACGGTGAGCGCAGGACTTTTCGCCAGCTCGAATTCGCCGCGGGCGAACATGCCCGCCCGCACCGCGGAGGAGGCCGGAACATCGGCATAAACCAGGCCGTTGCGGGTCTGCGGGTCGACGCTGGGCGCCACGGCCCGCACCTTGCCGCGTACCGTCTCGCCATTCGGCGCCGTCAGCACCGCCGCATCGCCAGCCTTCACCTTACCCAGGTCGGCCGAAGGCACTTCGGCCCGCCACTCCAGCCGCCCGCCGCGGATCAGGCGAAATAGCTCCTGCCCCGGCTGCGTCAGCGAGCCGACGGTCGCGCTGCGCGCCGAAATCACGCCATCATCCGGCGCCAGCACGCCGGTCTTGCTCATTTTCAGATCGGCCGCCTGCTGGCGGGCCCGGGCTGCGGCCAGACGGGCCTGCGCCGTGTGCTGCGCGGTCTGGTACTGGGTGTTCAGCTGCGAACTGTAGAAGCCTTTTTCGCGCAGTTCCTTCGCCCGCTCTGCGTTTCCTCTGGCTTCGCCGGCGCTGGCTTCCAGCTCGGCCACCGAAGCCTTGGCCTCAGCCAACTCGCTGGCCACGGTATCGCTGGCAATGCGCGCCAGCACCTGGCCTTTCTTGACGAAATCGCCAACCTGAACGCGCACCTCGGTGATCCGGAAATTGGCAATCTCGGCGCCGATCACCGCCTCCTGCCAGGCGACGACGTTGCCGTTGGCCGGCAGCACCTGCGGCCAATCCTGCGTTTGTGGCGAGGTCAGGCTGACGGTCAGGGCTGGGCGCGCGGCCGCTTTGGCTGGCTCGGCCGCCTCGGCCGGCTTGGGGGCTTCGGCCCGCAAAAAGAGGAAAGCGCCAGCTGCCACCAGCGCAGCGACGCCCAGCGCAAGGCGCGTTTTCCGCCCGGCAAGCGGGCCCGAAGAATTGAAAGTCATGCAAAAACCTGTATTGGCCGCGGAGATCGTCGAATGATACCGCGCCCAATGTCAGCCGCCTAATGACCCTTCGGTCATCATTGCCTTGCCAGATAGCCTTGAGCTTCGCTGGCACTTTCGTAGAGACGGGGTGGAATCTGCTGCTTCTCCAGCGCCTCGCCGAGCTTCATGCGCAGAAAGGTATTCGAGGTGTAGCGCGTGACATCGTGGTAATGCCGATCCATGATGCCCTTGACCATGCCGATGTAGTCATCGACCAGTTCCGGGGCGATGGTAAAGCGGTCGTAGTTCACAACCGCATTGACCTTGTGACCGAGCGGCGCCAACACGGTTTCCACTGCCTCGAGAATGCGCGCGATGTCGTTTTCGCTGCGCACGCTCAGGCCGGCGAAATCGACGAAGAACAAGTCCTGCGCTGGATCGTAGGTGAGGCGTTCGGCCAGCGGCATTTCGAGCATTTCGGCGCGGATGTTCATTGGCTCGTCGACGAAAATGCGGGCATCCATCAGCTTCGGCTCGTGATGCATGATCGGCCTGAATTCCATCTTGTCGAGGATGTCCTTCTGCAGATCGACACCCTGGGCGATTTCAAGCAGTTCCAGCCCCTCGGCACACAGTTTGAAGACGCAGCGCTCGGTGATGTAGAGCACGGTCTTGCCCCACTTCGCTGCCTGCGGGCCGCTGAAGGTGCGGTGCTCGACCTGCTCGACAAACTTGATGGCTTTGCCATCTTCGAGAATCGCCAGTTTTCCCGCGTTGACCGCAACTTCCAGATTGCCGGCGGTAAAGGTGCCGACGAAAACGACTTTCTTTGCGTTTTGCGAAATATTGATGAAACCACCCGCCCCCGCCAGCCGAGGCCCGAACTTCGAGACATTGAGGTTGCCCTCCTTGTCGGCTTGCGCCAGTCCGAGGAAAGCAATGTCCAGCCCGCCGCCGTCGTAGAAATCGAACTGGCTGGGCTGATCGATGATCGCCTGGGCATTTGTCGCCGCGCCGAAGCTGAGGCCACCGGCTGGCACGCCGCCGATCACGCCGGGTTCGGCCGTCAGCGTCATCAGATCAATGACCTGTTCCTCGGCCGCCACATTGGCGACGCCTTCCGGCATGCCGATGCCCAGATTCACCACAGCGTTGGCCTTCAGCTCCAGCGCCGCCCGCCGGGCGATAATCTTGCGCTCGCTCATCGGCATCGCGGCAATGGCCGACATGGGCACCTTGATCTCGCCGGCGAAGGCCGGGCTGTATTGCTCGCTGAAGGTCTGCATGTGGTACTCGGGCTTCTCGGCGACCACCACGCAATCAACCAGAATGCCGGGAATCTTGACCTGGCGTGGGTTCAGCGTACCGCGTTCGGCAATGCG
The DNA here is from genome assembly GCA_907163225.1 of uncultured Rhodocyclaceae bacterium. Taxonomy (GTDB): domain Bacteria; phylum Pseudomonadota; class Gammaproteobacteria; order Burkholderiales; family Rhodocyclaceae; genus Azonexus. The sequence continues at coordinate 1,649,853 of OU015322.1, forward strand.
CTCGACCTGGACAATGACGATGCCGCCCGAATTGCGCGCCGCCATGGCGATAGCCTGCGCCTCCAGCGTCAGCGCCTCCTTCTCCATCGTGATGTTGCCGTCCGGGTCGGCCGTCGTGCCACGGATGATGCCCACATTGACCGGCAAGGCTTTGTAGAACAGGTATTCCTCACCGTCGATTTCCATCAGGCGGACGAGGTCGGTCTTGGTCATTTCGTTCAGCTTGCCGCCGCCAAAGCGCGGATCGACGAAGGTGCCCAACCCGACGCGGGTCAGCGTCCCCGGCTTTCCTGCCGCGATGTCGCGAAAAAGGTGGGTGATCACCCCCTGCGGCAGATTGTAGGCTTCGATGCGATTGGCCACGGCCAGCGCCTGCACCTTGGGCACCAGCCCCCAGTGGCCGCCGATGACCCGGCGAATCAGGCCGTCATGGCCAAGGTGGTTCAGGCCGCGCTCCTTGCCATCCCCCTGCCCGGCGGCGTACATCAGCGTCAGGTTGCGTGGTCGGCCGAGGCCGTGCACATCGGCCTGCTCGCCTTCAAGAAACAGTTCTTCAAGGGCAATGGCGATATTTTCGGCAAAACCGATGCCGACGAATCCGCCGGTGGCGACGGTATCGCCATCCTTGATCAGGCGAACAGCATCGCGCGCCGACACGACCTTGCCGGTGTCGGAAGCGCGCAGCGACGATGCCATCGGGTGACGGGATATGGGCATGATTTGTTTCCTCGTTATAGTTATTGAATTATCAAACGATACCAGTGCATCGTAGGTAGCAATAACTACAAATACAGCCACGGTAACGGTGAAAAATATCCTCCAGCCGAAGACGAGATCAAAGGCGATATCGGCCAGCGGCGTGCCCTAAACCACCTAAATGGCTGCCGCGGCCTTGGTTTGCCGGGCGACCGGAGCATACTTGGCGAAACCGGTCGGATATGGTGCAGGGAATCACCTATCCGAAGACAGCGCAGGGCTTGGAGACAGGGAAGCAGTTTTGACGAAGACGAGCAACTTGTCCATCCAGTGGCCAGTGAACACCAGTGCCAGCATGTTGGGAACATTTACCGCCATGGAATTCGACGTTTTTTCCCGTTGACCGCAGGAAACAAGCATCTGCTGGAGCGGACACCAGCATCCGGCCCGACAGACACCTCAGGCCAGTTGCGCCTCGACTCCGAGCGCCTCGATCTTTTCAGAAAGCGCCGCCCGCAGCGACGCCTGCTTCAACTCGTTGCAGGTCACAACTGCCCCGACAAAACCTGAAACGGTTTATTTGGTCCGCCGAACATCGGCCACCCTGCGCTCGGCGTCGGCGAGCGCAGTGATTTCAATGCCTGCTAGCGCAGCGCGTCCGGCGTCACAACTAGTTGGCCAGCGCCGCTTCGATCTCGGCAAAAGTACTGGCCAGCTCGAAGCCAAGCACAGGGACGCCGAGCTGGCGGCCGATGTTGGTCGCCGAGAACAGGCCTCGCACGCGCGGCGATCCGGTCGCCGCATCGACATCCTCGACCAGAATGTGCTGGCGACCGAGGCGTTTCAGGGCATCGAGAATATCCACCACGCGGACATTCAGCACCTCATTCAGATACAGGGTGTCGACATGGCCAATCGGCGTCATGAGGTCGGCCACCAGCAGCTCGTCACGCTTGCAGCCACGCGCCGAGGCCACCTGCATCGGCTTCTCGTCGAGAATGTCGCGGGCTGTTATCAGGCCTTCCAGACGGTCATCAGACGATGTCACCATGAGCAAACGAACACCGCGCGAGATCATCTGGGTATTGGCCTCGATCACCGACGCATCGGGCGCGATGACGACCACGCTGACGCGCAAGAAATCAGTCATCGCCTCAATCGCTGGTGATTCAGCGCCGATCAAGTTGTATCCGGAAGCGCTCAGTTTGATGTTCCTGGAAATCTTGTGCGTTTGCACCTTAGGTACCAAAGGCATGTCTCGATCCTCCATCGGTTATTGTTTTGCGAGCAATACATTACTGAGGCAGCAAAACCCACTTACACGTTCAAAGTATTTGGCGATTCGAGTTGCAATACAAGCCCCCAAAAGGAAATCCCCTGGCCGGCGCACAAACGAAAAAAGCCTGAAAAATCAGGCTTTTTAGGGAATCTATGGGAGGATGGCTATCGAACAACTCGCCAAAACGACCATCCTTGAACGAACTAATAAGCAATCTGTAGAAATGTTGCCCCCAAAGTTGCCCCCATGCCCTTACGGTCACTTTAGGGATGGGGCGCTCACCCCTGCAGCGCAGTCAGCACGGCCGCTGGGTTCTTATCGATGACGTTCAGCAACACCAGCGCTGGCCCGTGCGGGCTCCGGTCGCCACGTTCCCAATGCCGAAGAGTCGCCACGGAAAAACCAAATCGGGCGGCAAACTGTTCCTGGGTCATGGCAACCCGATTGCGCAGGGCTTTCACGTCGACCGCTTGCGGCCGGTATGTCTTCACCCCAGACTCATGGCCGCGAGCATGCCCGATGGCTTCTTGCAGCCCCTGTTTGATGCTTTCGAATGCGCTGCTTCCCATCATCACTCCTCATACCAAGCTGAGACGAGCATATCCACCAAGCCGGCCAGATCGTTACGCTCTGCCTTGCTGATGTTTGCCCGCTCATTCTTGGCAAACAAGGTCAGCAGATAGAGCGGCATCGTCTCCGCGTGAAAATAATAAATCACCCGCACACCACCGCTTTTCCCGCGGCCACCACGCGCCCAGCGCAATTTGCGGACGCCACCAGTGCCTTCAATCAAATCGCCAGACCTCGGATGTGAGGCGAGATAACTCAACAGATCCCGGCGCTCCTCCTCCGACAGAAGCTTTTCAGCCTTCCGGATGTATTCGGGGGTCTCGGCAATGGTTTGCATGCTTCTGATTATAATCCATTGGATTAGTTCAACCAAGCCCAAACAGATTCGGCTTGGCACATCAAAGCCACCCGACCCAAGCCATTATCGTGAGCAATTGCTCACGATATCGCTCCCAAGCCCTACCTTTCGACCCGATAACCTGAGCATATGCTCACGATATTGACCCCAAACCCTCACGCGTGTACACGCGTACGTGCGCACATGTGTGAGCTACAAAAACGGGTGTAACTGGTGTAACGGTGTAACTGATCGCCAAAACCATTGCGGCACAAAGGTTTAGCGGTTACACCACCCAAGCGAAGTGGTGTAACCACCGGTGTAACAAGGCAGGAATGAGTGATTCAGTTACACCGCAACCATGCTCGGTGTAACTGCGGTGTAACCGCCGAAAGCATTGCAGCACAAGGTTTTTAATATACCAGTTACACCGTTACACCAGTTACACCATATTTTTACCCCACACGTGCACGCGCGCACATGTACACGCGCGGGTTAAATTCCGCACCGGCAGGGAATTGCGGAAGCGCCAAATCAATCCGCCCCGTTACCAAATGCCTAAACACGACCACCAAGGCCCCGCAAATCATTCCAATTCGATTTTTACGAAAAATACACACCAAGGTGACCATAAAACAAAAAAACGCCGTATAGGCGTTTTCTGTCGATTTTGGCGCTCTACTGAAATTATTTCGGATTGCGGACTGATCGCGTCTTCCGGAGTTTCACATCGGGGATCTGCGTTGTCTGCTTCGCCTCGTCCTTTTTTGCCTGCAACCAAGCGATCACTTCATCGTAGTCCAAAGCGACACAGCGCGGAGTAATGGCGAAACGTTTTGGGAATTCACCACGCTTTTCCATTTGGTAGATGGTCGAGTCGGACAACTGAATGAGTTGCAGCAATTCCTCACGACGAATGGCCCTGGAAATCATTTCTGCTCCTTGTTAATCCAATGAGAAAAATTCGGCTCCTGAGCAAGATCTGGCGGCTCATCGGTCGCCCTACCCATTTTGAAATCGAAAAAATCCCGGCTGACCTTGGGACGGCCAGCCGCTGAGACCGCGTACTTCCAGCCGTTTCGCTTGAGCCACTCAATCTGTTTGCTCGGCAATTGCCGATCAGTCAGCTCGATCAACTCCTCCTTGGTCAAAAACGAATTGCTCATAGTCAATCATTCAATGCGTGTCGTCCTGACGAACCTGTAGAAGCGGCGCGGATTTTGATTATCTGGCGTTTTGGTCGGAGTCGTCGCTTTGCCATCGCTGTTTTTCTTAAGCATCCCCGCTCTCTCCAACACGTTGGCCGCTGCAACTCGATCATAGCCTTCGGCAATCTCATCATTGAACGTCGCAGGGAATACATGAAACCATGAATCTTCTCCCTTGTTCTGGCAGTACCCGGCCACGTCGCGCATGCTGATCGGCGCACCAAGTTTGTTGCCGGCGGACTCCCAGTCGATGAACCTGCTGTAAGAGTGTCTCGCGAACCATCCCTCTGCTTGGCTGATGATTTGCTCATCTTCCCGATTGCCGAGGCCGTATCGATCTAGCCATGCAACAAAGCACCGCTGCAGGGCATGCTTGCCTTCCAGCGCCTGCCATCCCGTCATGCCGGCATCGGTAGCAATTTCCAGCGCCTCGCCGGCCGCTGCAAAACGCATCGCCACCCGCCTTACCTGGCCACTTGCCGCACTGGGCAGCACATCGACAGCCTCGCTGATCGCCTTGCGCATTCGCGCCGTAATCTCAGCCGTCCGGTCGGCAACATAAGCCACGAACGCCCGGCCAACAGCGCCATGGTTCTCCTGCGTCGCACGATCCATTGCTCGAGCGAGATGGTTTGAATCAGCCACGCCATTCAGGGTTTCGAAACACCCCATGCCAGCTCCGGCATCAGCCGGCAGGCAGGCCAAACGAACTTCCTGCCCTGCCCTGGTTCGCCGCCCACCGCCCTGCATCACCCCGGTCAAGTCGATTTCGCCGGTCGACAGCACCAAGATCCGCCAACGCAGCATTTCCCGGTTGCCTCCATCACGTGCCCCCTGCATCTTTCCCGTTCCATTGAACAGCCGGTAAGCCGCCATGCTGATCGCCTCAGGGTTTCCTTGGCCGATCTCGTCCAACGACATCAAACCATCGTTTCGCGCTGCAGCCGCATTTGCCAGCGCAAGGGCGGTGGCATCCCAGTTCAGCACCTGCTCGCGAGGGTGCCCCCAGACCGATGCCCCGACGTTTGCCGATGTGGTTTTGCCACACCCGGAAGGACCATAGAGGTGAAAGCCACCACATTCCAGGCCAACCTGGTGCAGCAATGGTGCCGCCAGCGCCGCGCCAATGGCCAGCATTGGCCGCGAATTCCCGGCGCACAACTTGGCCACGCCAGCCTTCCAACTTTCGACACTGCCTTTCGGCTGGTAAGCATGCGCATGGCTGCGGTCACCGTTGTAGAACAGTGGTCTATCGGGCTCTCCGATGACCTCCCCGCTCGGCAGGACATAGGCCCCGTGATTCCAGCCGCCGCGATGACTGATCGAGTGCATGAGATCATCGCCACCAATCTGCAGCCAGGACGCCAGATACTCCTGCGCCCGGCGGCTTGGTGCAATTGCCAGGCCCCCAGCCCGCAACAATGACCACCCCTGACGATCTCCAACCATGCCGAGATTCAGAGCATGCATCCGCTCCTGCTTGGAACCACGTGATTTCCAGCGCAGAATGCGATAGTGCTCATGCCCCTCATCCATGCCGCGCCCAATAACCTCTAGGCGGTCACACAGCCACATAGGTGGCAATTCGATCACCTTGCCACCCTCGGCAATCTTGGTGCCGATGTAGAACACACCGTCATCGCGTACCTCGGTACGCGGCTCCGGAATGGCATCCTCTTCGACCTTATCCGGCACGGCAATATCGCCACTGACGGCCAACTTCAAACGTTTCACATCTGCCTTGGCATTCACGCCGGGCTCCTTTCAGCATTCAGAACGTCCAGCCAGTCAAGGCCAGGTGTTGATGGGAACAACACGCACCCCGCACGCCCTTCTTGCTTCAACCGCTCTACCAAAGCCGCCGCAGCTCGCTGGCCAACCCCGCTGGGGTCATGGTCAGACGCCACGACAATCTCGCCGGCCTCCGGTGGGAGCACCACCGTCGCCAGGCCATTGGCAGAAACACAGGCCCAAACCGGGGCACCGGTCAGGGCATGAACTGCCAAAGCAGTCTCTACCCCCTCGGCAACCACCAGCGTCGCGCCATTGACCGGAAACAGCCTGATCGCCGCTCCCGGCATGACGCCCTCCTTGCGAACCTTCAACTTCTTGACCGGCAAACACTCGCCATCGTCCGGAAAACGCACAGCAGCCTTGTCTCCATCGTGGCCAAGATAGGTCCGATGAATTGCCACCGTGACGCCATCCGGCCCCTGCACTGCCGCCAGCATGGCCGGATAGTTGCCAAGGCGTACTGGCCTGCCACCATCCGACAGCCAGTACGGCAACGACGGATGAAAGCGCAACGTCGACGGCATCACTGCCGGCAGACAACCCCGCCGCTCCAGGTAACGCCACACCGGATCTCCTTGTTCCGGCGGCGCCGCCTCTTTCCACATCCGGCGCAAAGCCTCGCCATCGTCCTTGGCGGGACTCGCCTTTGGCGCCTCCCGGCGCACCGGAGGCATCGCCGGAGCGACACCACCGAGCGCGTCCGAGACAGCGGCCAGCGCCTGGCGTAAATCGCAGCCCAGGTAATGCATCACCAGCTCGAAACCGTCCCCGCCCTGGCGATCCATCGCCCGGCAGACAAACGAGCCACTGCCGTGCTTGTCAGTAAAGCTAAAACGATCACGCCCACCGCAGCCCGGGCATGGCTTGTTCTGCTTGGTAAGGGTTGCAGCCGGAATCCCCAAAGAAACGAGGATTTCCGGCCAGCGCCCGCCGGCATCGAGACGCAAGCGCTCGAGGGATAGCCGACGTTGATCACGGGATGGATCATTGCTCATGGCCGAATCAGTACCTCGGCACGCCATCGAACGGCGTTTCCTTTGCCTTGCGCAGCGCGGCCGCGGAATTGTCGAAAAAATCATCCATGATCGCCTCGCGCAAAGCCAACCCGAAATCTGAGCGCATGAGCAACCGGCTATCGGAAAACAGCGGCCCGGTTGACTCAATAAAACCGCGGACGAAATACATGTCCGGCTGAAACCTGCTGCGGTCGACACCATCGAAAATTCCCGCCCGCGCCCGCTTCAGACCGTCGATAGTTTCCAGCATCTGGATGGCGAAATACCGCCCGGCCCGATAGGCCTGCTCGTGATAAGAAGCCATGGTCAGGCGCTCTTCAGGGGTAAGCCTTGACGTTCTCTTGGCCATTTTCATTCCCCCCTTGCCTGGTTGAAACCAAAGTCTTCTGCCATCTTTTCGAAGATGAGCCCACACCGTTCGAAGTAGCAGTGCACTTCCGGCCAGGCATTGGCCTCCATGCGCAGTACCGCCAAAACGTCGTCAAGGATCTGGGAATCCAGGCCGCCCAGGTTGGTCAGATCGAGGGGAAAGCGCTGGCCGTTGTAACAGCCGAGCAACACGGCAGCGACCCGACGCGATTGGCCGGAGTGCCCCATGGCGATGGTGAGCAGTCGACTTAACGCGGACTCCCCGAATTTTCGGTCTCGCCTGATTTTGCCCTGCAAAGCCAGCATTTCGCGCCGGTGGCTGGCCATCGCCGCCGAAACGGCTGGATCCGGCTGGCCATTGATGAGTGTATTGGTCATGGCTTCGTGTTCCCTACGATACCGAACACGAAGAGCTTGATACGGTCTAGGTGCGTATTCATCCGCTCCGCCATCGCATCGACCATCTCGGCAAACTCCTCCGGAGAAGGGGCTTCATCACCCTTTGCCCCCGTACTCCGTATCCAGTCGGCCAGGGTGCCTTGTGCCGATACGGCGTGAATCGCTCCCCACATGGCCTCCCGCAGGAAGTCATGCTCCTTCTCTGAAGTGGCGGCCAATTCTTTGTTTTCAGCTTTTCCCATGATCATCACTCCTCTACGCATTCAACGAGATCGGCCAGGCAGCATTTCGCCCGGAAGACGCGCAACGCATCGGCCGGCGAGCCGACCGGCTTGACGCTGGCGGCAACCGGCGCTTGGATGCCGGGCATGGCCAGGGCGTCGGCAAGGGCATCGCCGCTGCTGCGGGCAAGCGCGGTGTAGCCAAGGCGCTGATCGGCGAAACGAAGGGAAACGGAGAAGGCCCGAAATGGGCGGGTGGCATTGGAGCGCGGGTGCGCAATTGCGATTGATGGCATGACAACCTCCTGTACAGCGGCTTAAAAACTCCGCTTTCCCCGACGCCAATCGGGGTGGGCGGAACCGTGCAGGTTGGCGTACCGGGTACAGGATCCGGCGCAGCTTTCGCTGCCCCGCACGGCCCGCCCATTGAACAGGGGCCATGACTACGGACGAAAAAATAGCCGCTATGGTGGCGGCTCATCCGCCTGTACTTCGGGACGCCAATCCCGTCTGCATTTGTGTTTGCAGCGTTGCGATTGTTTTGCAGTTCTACGTCTTTGTCAACGGCAACACGTTGCAATCCATGAATTGTTTTCATAGAATGAATTCACTTTTGTCGTATTTTGTTGTGCACATGACCGCCTTCGGGCGGTCTTTTTTTGTCAGCCTGAAACCGGAAGTTGGCTTTTATGTCATAGCCGCGCCCTCCGAAAAACGATCAATATCCTGATCACTTCCGGCCTGACGAAGGCCCGTCCAGCGATCCGATTGCTTGAGCTGCGAGGCCACCAGAGGATCGGGAAACGCAGGTGGCGAAATCGTTCGAACTACTTCAACCGCAACAATAAAAGTGTGCCCGCACACCACGTTCGTGCACTGGCAAGTAGCTTCCTTGACTAATTTGCTCAGCTGCTTTGAGCTGCGAATGAATGCGGGGGAACTGCAATGCGGGCATTTCGTTTTCATACCAGGATCTCCTGACTTGACGTAGGCGACCAGCGCCTGAAACTCCGGATTGCTTTTGGGCGATGCGGCATCAAGGCCGGCACCTGGTCGATATATTTTTGCCAATTCGTTTTGCTCACTCACTGGGTTCGCCTCTATTCCAGATCGCGCAACCTGCTGCGCTGTTGCGTCGCCTGCTCGCGCGTCATCTTCGAAAACTCGTCTCGAACAAGCCCGGCCAGGCCACGCTCATCCATGCCGGGCGAAGGACTGATGTTGAAAACGAATGACTGATTTCCAGGCGCCCCAAACACAGATGAACGCTGAAGAGATACCGGGGGGCGACTATCGATTTTTGGCGGGGCAGCCAACGCCCCACCGCTTGCAATCACAGCACCCGCCCCCACTGCAGCAACGGACTTAATCCCAAGCCCTTCGGTGACCATCTTGTAGGCCCCTGAGGCCAGCGCCCTGACCTTGCTATACAGGCCCACCGTCAATGCATCCAGGCCGCGTTCTATGCCTTCGACAATCCACTGGCCAAGCAAACTCCAGTCGGTTTCCTTGAACTTCTGAACCAGGTCATAGATCAGCGAGCCAAGCGAAGTGTCATAGCCGACCACCTTGCTGATAGCCTCGTTCAGCCAGTCGTTGAAAATACTGCCGGCGGCATAGCCGATACCGAAAGCCAGCCCCAAAGCGCCTAGTTTCCCGACAAGCGCGCCAACGGATGAGACAACCTGGGTCAGCCCCAGAGCAGCCAAGCCGGTTTGCATGGCTGCCAACGGGATGGATATCACCCCTGCGGCCAAACCAAGCGCGCCGACCCCGAGAGCCAGCCCACCGGTCAACTTGAGCACCGTCATCAGCGTCGAAGACAGACCGGGGTTTTCATCTGCCCATTTCTGAACTCGCTCCGCCACCTTGCCGAGCCACTCTGCCGTGGCATGCAGTTCAGGTGAAATCGATTCACCCAACTTGACCAACACACCAGAAAAAGTACCGGAGGCGGTTTCCCAAAGCGCGTTCAGTGTCTTTTTCTGCTTTTCGAGGCGCTCCTGAATACTGGCCTGCTTTTCCAGCTTAGCCAGCATTTCGGCATAGCCGGCGGCCCCCTTTTCGATCATCAGATTAAGGACTTGGAGCGTTTCTGCATCGTCGCCAAACGTCGCCTTGATAGCAGCCAGGCGCTTTTCGGTGCTGACGCCACGCAGCTTTTCAAGCTGGGCAAACATCTTGTCGAGACCGCCGAATTCGCCCTTGCCGTTGCTGAAATCAAGCGCTATTCCAGTGCCCTTGAGCTCGGCATTACCTTTTTCCCGCTTGTCCTTGCTCATGGACTGCTGGAATATTTTGCGCAAGGCATTGCCGGCAGAACCGCCGTCAGTCATGCCGTTCTGGTTGGCCATGGCAAGTAACGGCGCCATCGCATTGGCGGCCTCTAGCCCCTCTTTCTTGATGACGGAAAGAGCAGGCGAAAGCTTCGAGAAGGCCTGCAACATCCAGTCCTGCTTGGTGCCGACGTTATATGTCCTCTGGATGGTATCCATGAGGCCAAGCATGTCCTGATTGGCCGTACGCGTGGCATCTTGCAATTGTTGGCTGAACTCGGCAGCCGCCTCCGGAGACATCTTGAGGAGCACACTGATATTGGCAGTCGCCTCACCCAAACCGCCGAGAACATTCTTGGCCTCTGCGCCCTGACGAATGAGCATCGTCATCATGTTCTGGAAGTCGACCGTCGTTCCCGGCAAGCTGGTACCCAGTTTTTTCGCCAACGCATCGACCTGGGCGTACTGCTCGGAGACTTTGCCACCTTTCTCCATCATGGCGATCTGGAGTTGGGTGGAAGCATCTTCTGCCTTGGCATAGGCCATGACGGGAACAGCCCCTGCGGCGCCAATGGCAGCTCCGCCGGCCAAGGCAGCCCGTCCGACCGATCCGGCGCGATTACCAAAACCGCGAATTTTGTCGGCGCTAGCCTGCGCGGCATACATCTGCTGCTGGTTCTTGCGCGCCTTTTTAAGGACGTCTTCCTGATGCGTTACAGCGGCCGTCGCTGCATCCAGCTTGCCTTTCAGATCCTTCTGATGGGACGCCAGGGCCTTCGTATCAACGCCGGCCGCCGCCAGCTCCTGACGCAGGCGCTGCTTCTGCTCTCGCATCCGGTTGAACGCGCCGGACAGATTCCTCGTGTCCTCAGTCGCGTGCTTGAAAGCCTTTTGCATGGCGACAGTTGGCTTTTCAGCTCGCTGCAGCTCTTCGCCCATTTTCTTGGAGAGGGCGCGGGCCTTTTCAAGATCCTGGCCAAGGATAGCCACGCTCTTGCTCTTGCTCGTGCTCTTGAATTTGTCGACCAGCTTTTGCTGATCGGCCAACCCCTTCATCGAGGCCTTTGCATCGTTCAGGGCCTTGCTGGCCGTGCGCGAAGCCTCGGTGATATTCTTCATCGGCCGGACGAACTTGTCGATTGCCGAAAATATGACCTTCAGTTCAAGCGGGTTACTCATCATCGGCTCCTGCGACACGACGGCGCGCCTGCTCGCGCCACTCAGCCAACTCGAGGATTTCCATGGCCTCCATCACCGCCGGAGGCCAATGAAAAACTGCAGCGATGTCAGCCATGGCATCCTCGACTCGACCAGGAATGGCTACACCACATCCTGCTGTTCCGACTCCGGCAGAAAAAAACTCGCCACCAATACACCGGCCTGCAGCAAATCGGACGGATCCAGTTTTTCCACTTCTTGTTCGGTCAATTTCGGGTCGCTGATACGAGGCAGGACAGGAAGTAGCGCGTCGACATGGAGATCCAGAAGGGCGCGCATGCTGACGCCACGCATGGCGCCAACATTTGGCGCATGCAAGGTGATTTCGGTAACTTGATTTTCACCACGAATGATGGGCTTGTTGAGTTTCAAGGTTTGGGTGGGCATTGCTATTCCTCAGTGAGTTGGTCAGAAAAAAACGGCGTGAATCTGTGATCCTGGAAGCCGCAAGGCTGAATGAAACTGATCAGACGACGGGAAGGCGATTGGCATCAAAATTCCCGGCATTGAAGCCATCGATCTCTTTCATCGCAGCGGCATCAATCGCCAACTGCCTGCAGGGCGTTGGCTGTGCCTCCGACATAACGCCGGGCCTGGCTGGCACGTAGGTTGGGAACAGGCTCTCCGTTCCGCCTGCGTCAAGAATCTTGGCTTTCAGAGCTTTCTCAATCCCGATGTAATAGGACTCGGCAGACTTGAAGATCCATTCCGCACGGCGCTTATCGGTATGCAAGGTGCCCATGTGCTCCACTTGCCGACGGAGATAATCGCGCGTCGTATACAAGAAGAAATCTTGTGAAATTTCTTCTCGCTGAGCGCTCTCGAACGAGGCTCGCGCCTTGTCGACCTCAATCTGGTGGGCTGCAATCTTCGAAATGGCAGCATCTAGCTCAGCCTTGAATTCAAGATAGTCAGTCCTGGCGGTAGAGAGATCGCTGAGGATTGGTGCAATTGCATCAGTCAATGTCGACATGTCGTTTCCTTTAAAAAGCTAATGCTCAGCAATCGGTTTTAATCCGATCGCCAACGTCGGGTGCGTTGCTTGAAAAGCACTGCTCAGCTGGCGTTTTGCGCATTGAAAACGTCACCTCGGCACGCACCTCACCTCCGCACTTCGGATTGCTGCAGCGGTAAATAACTTCAGCGAAATCTATGGTGTGCGGCGTCTGGGAAACGAACTTGGCGGGCGATCCGCACTTGGGGCAATGGGCTTTCACAGCGTTTCCTTCGCAGCAGAAATCTCTGATTCGAGACGTGCAGCTGTAAACGGAGAGATCACGGAGCTCGGAAGTTCTGGTGGGATTTCCTCAAGGAAAACAGCGCTGCCAAGCGATAAGTCATGCGCGCCCAATCCAACTTTGATGATTTTCGACAGCTCACGAATTGAAAACTCTGCTGCCGACCGCACAGATGGATCGGCGTCATACAGGGATGAATCCCCCCTCCCTGCGATATCGCAGAGCAGGTGGAAGTACAGCGAGATCGCCCGAAATTCATCATTGAGGTGACCGGTTATATATTCGGAAAGCATGTTTAAAGCAGCCAAACTAGCTTGTCTCCGAAGTCCTACGACCTCACCGGCCTCCCGTCCAGCGCGAAGCTTGGATGTAGCCTTCGATAGCTCAGCCTCGTTGGCTATGGAGTTGTAGATTTCAACATCCTCCAAATACCCAGCTCGTGCCGCACGCTTTTTATGCAATGCACGAGCATCAACGATCCGCTCGCGCAACGAGGAACGAATCTCTTCGTTAATGCCATTGGCGAGATTCTTGGAGACTTCTACCGAACTCAAAGACCGCTGGCGGTTTTCTTCAGCATTGGCGATCTCTTGTTTCGCGGCCGCGTACTCCGTCAGATGCTCAGAAATTTTGAGGTTAATGGTCGCCACATGCTGTTTCAGCAAGGCATCGATCTCGAAGCCCGTAGCCGGATTTTCTGGGGTGTTTTGAGTGGTCATTTGCTGTCCTGGTTAGGTTTTGTTTTCTGCTGCGCAACAATTTTTCCCATCCAGGCCTCAACGTCGGACTCCAAATAGACAACGCGGCCAGCATGGACGTGAATACGTGAAGGAAAGCCCCTTGAACGCTCCATCGCATACAGCGTTGCCTTGCTTTTTACCCCGACCTTCCTGCAGGTCTCCTTGGTATCAAGGAAGCGGTCGCCGCGCTGTACGGCGGCTGGCTGGTTATCAGAAACAGCAGACATGGGCTCTCCAATCGAACTTTAAAAATCAAACCAATCACGGCAAATTGATTGCGTTTGGCCATGATCTGGCGCCATCAAAAACAGCGCCATCAGATCTGGGTGTAGGGCAACGGCTTACACCCTGCGAATCTGACTCTCTCAAAAGTCCAAAGGGGGAAGGAAGACGGGACGGCCTCCCCCTTGGAGGTGGATTTTTTCCACCCCTGGGCGCGAGCGAACGCCATCCGGCAGAAACTCATCCCATTTCAGTGAATTGGGGATGGGTGTTGCGGGGACTAGATGTCTGGAATTGACCTACAAGCTCTTATTTCGGCCGTCCGGATTGCCACAAAAGGCATCGTAGTTTCCGACGCGAACCAGACCAAGTCTGTTGAGCTCTTTCCAGGCATTCTTGAACGATGAATCACTATCGAAATAGTCTGGATGATCTTCCTTGCAAATACGCCCCAAATCGGCGACGCCTCCACGGGGCACAGCCAATGCCGGGTACCCCTTTGCAGCCATCTCTGATTCGATAATATCGAACTGGTGGCGCAGCTTGACCTTGCTTTTACTGAGGCGATCAGACCACCTTGGCTGTCGCTCCGAAGTATTCACAGCAGCCGGCTGATCGGCGCGCACTTCGCCAACCCTGATCGCGCCTTCCAGCCAATCAGGCATTTCAACACCATGCCAATCGAGCCATTCTCGTGCCTCGGAAAGCTTGACGGCGAATCGAACAAGGATAGCCATCGATTCGAGGCCTTGTCGCGCGCCGGCCAATGACTGAATTTCCGGAACGCTGTTGCAGCGAAGAAAATTGAGCGGCTCTCGAACAATTAGCCGACCGGAAACGATATCGGTCATGACGGTGGAAAAGTACGAATCTTCAGCAGAGGGCAACATGCCACCCAAAGTAACTGATAGCGTGGAATCGAACATCGCCTCGGCATGAAGCCCATTTACCAGGGCGAATAGAGACATTCCGCCCCTCGGCCAAGCCACTTTCGAAGTTAGAGCGCCTTGAGCCAACAGCCGGTCAAGTTCACTGACTGGCTGACCACCTTGTTTCCTCGGCAAACCTGCTGCCGTACGCTTCAAGCTCTCAAGAATCAACGAATCCATTGCTTCGTTATTGTCCAGATGCATCGCTCTGAGCTCCAGTGAGTCACCACACCAACAATGAAAAATGCATAGCCGGATTTAACCCGCCAAATGCGATTTTCACCCGCTTTGAACCGCCGGTTTCGCTTTTTACTAGAAAAAAGCAGAGGAGCCAGAACGAAGCACGACGTTGATGCATGTTGAAAGTGCATGGATCCGCAATGGAAAAGTATCGAACTTCGCCGAATTCAAGGCCTGATCTGTTAAGCCTTTCCGGGATTTTTGCACCTGAATTTTTCTCCACCCCAAAAGCCGGCAGGCGGGGCGGGGCTCCGAGTGCGCGCGGCGGGTTCTGGCAGCCAATCGGCACCATTCCCCTGTCAGAGCTTTTTCGAAGCAAGTTGGCTATTCCGTTTCCCTGGATAAACAAAACCCGATCAGGCCGGCGGCATCCGCCTATTGAATGTGTGATTCAAGGCGGCCGAAAAATGATTTGTGGTACAAAAAGCGGCGCTAGTGCGTATCCTGCCCTCGTTAAATTTGGCCCTTTCAGATCCTAAGCTGCCGGCAACTGGATGATCGTTGCCCCGGCCTTGAGCTTGTCCAAGTAATCGGCCCATAGCTGCATCATCACTTTGCGATCCTTGAGAAACTTTGTCCGGTTGTAGGCCGTGCCAAGGGCGTCCGGAACCTGGTGCGCCAACTGGTGCTCAATCACTTCAGGTTTCTGATGCAGCTCCTCGTGCAGAATCGTTCTGGCCATCGCCCTGAAGCCGTGCCCGGTAATTTCTGTTTTCGTGTCGTATCCCATCCGGCGCAGTGCTGCATTGATAGCGGCCTCGCTCATCGGTTTCTGAGGATCTCGCCCCGGAAATACGTGGGAGCAGTGCCCAGTCAACGCGTGCAGGTCCTTCAGGATCGCCACCGCCTGCGAAGACAAGGGGACGGAATGTTCTGTTTTTGTCTTGGTTACGAAATAACGCCATTCAGCCCGATGTAGATCAACATCAGCCCAAAGCGCTCTGCGCAGCTCGCCAGGTCGCACGAACAAAAGGGGAGCCAAGAGCAATGCTGACTTGACGACAAAAGTTCCGCTGAACGCATCCATCGCCCGCAACAGTTCGGCAACCTTGGCCGGTTCGGTAATGCTGGCAAAATTCTTGTGTTTCAGCGGGGGAAGCGCATCGCGAAGATCCGGGCATGGGTCGCGTTCAGCTCTTCCTTCGGCTATCGCATAGCGCATCACCTGGGAGATATTTCCTCTGGCTCGATGCGCAGTGTCGTTGGTTCCTCTTCCTTCGATCCGGCGCAGGACAGAAAGCACGTCCGGGGCTGTTATCTCAGCGATGGCCTTGGCGCCTATCCACGGAAATACATCATTCTCGAGGCGCTTGATGATTTTGTCTGAATGACTGGCTGCCCAGCGATCCCGATTCTTTGCAAACCACTCACGAGCAATAACCTCAAACGAATTGGCGGCGCGCTCAACCTTGGCCGCCTTCTGCACCTTCCGGTTTTCGCTTGGATCAATCTCATTTGCCAGCAACCGGCGCGCGCTGTCTCTGCGCTCACGGGCATCCTTTAGGCTGACATCAGGATAAACCCCCAGGCTGATACGCTTTTCTTTCCCTCCGAAACGATATTTCAGGCGCCACCACTTGCCCCCGGAGGGAGAAATTTCGAGATATAGCCCCCCTCCGTCATAGAGTTTTTGCGGCTTCTCTGAAGGCTTGGCAGAGCGGATTGAAATATCGGTCAGGGGCATTTGGGGGCAACTCAAATTTGTCGAAACCTGTTGCCCCCGAATGTTGCCCCCAAAACACATTGATTGCAATTGATTTAATTTGATCCGATTTGACCAACAAAAAAGCCGGAATCCCTTATTGCACTTAGGATTTCCGGCTCAATTTGATCTAATTTGACCAACAAAATTTATTGCGGTGGTGGAGAGGATGAGGATCGAACTCACGACCTCCTGATTGCGAACCAGGCGCTCTCCCAACTGAGCTACCCCCCCAACGTGGGGCGATTCTAGCGCACTCCATTTTGCATATCAAAGCGGCTTTTTTCGAACGCTGGCAATTTCAGTTTTGGCCGTTTTTTCCGGTTGACCGTGGAAGTCTGCGTTTACGCTTGTCCGGCGCCGGCAACGGCGCGGCGCAGGCGGTCGGCGACGGCGGCCCAGGCCGCTTCGTCGGGCAAGGCTTCGACGGCAATCAGGTCGACGCCGGCATGGTCCATGTCGCGCAGGGCGGCGTAGAGGTCGTGGGCGTAGCCGACCGGGTCAGCCGGCAGCAGGCGCCAGGCGTGGGGCATGCCGGCCTGCGGCGGCTGGTTGGTGCTGATGACGCCGCAGCGGTCGCCCTTGTGGCGCTGGGCATTGATGAAATCGAGCAGTCGCTCGGACGACACCAGACGCATCGGCGTTTGTGGCGCGTAGTGGGCGGCCAGCGAGCCGGAGACGCGGGGCGCGCCGACAGCGGTTTCAATGTTCGGGCGGCGGCCGAGGACGGCTTCGAGATGGGACGGGGCGATGTGGCCGGGGCGCAGGACGACCGGCTCGCCGCGCGAACAGTCGACGATGGTCGATTCGATGCCGACCTTGCATGCGCCACCATCAAGGATGAGAGGAACCCGGTCACCGAGTTCCTCGCGGACATGCTCGGCCGTGGTCGGGCTGATGCGGCCGAAACGGTTGGCCGAGGGGGCGGCGATGCCGGCATGTTCTCCGGTGACGGCGGCGAAGGCACGGAGCAGATCAAGCGCGACCGGATGACCGGGGACGCGCAGGCCAACGGTGTCCTGGCCGCCGGTCACGGCATCGGGCACCCAGGCCTGTTTTTTCAGGATCAGGGTCAGCGGGCCGGGCCAGAAGGCTTCCATCAGTTCCCAGGCAACATCGGGAACCTGCTCGGCCCAGTGGTCGACGGCGTCGTGGCCGGCAATATGAACGATCAGCGGGTGATCGGCCGGGCGGCCCTTGGCGGCAAATATCTTGGCGACGGCGGCCGGGTTGGCGGCATCCGCCCCCAGGCCGTAGACCGTTTCGGTCGGGAAGGCGACCAGCTCGCCTGCGCGCAGCAATGCAACGGCGCGCGCGTAGTCCTGAGTCATCGGCGAAAGCTGGTCGGGGTGTTGATCAAGGCTGGTCGGGCAGCGTCTTGGACAGCACTTTTTCCGTCTGATTCTGACGGAAGCCGTTGAGCCTTTCGGCCACGGCAGCGTCGCTCAGAGCCAGAATGGAAACGGCGAACAGCGCCGCGTTGGTGGCACCGGCTTCGCCCACGGCGAAGGTAGCGACCGGAATGCCGCCCGGCATCTGGACCATCGACAACAGCGAATCCAGACCCATCAGGTGCTTGGACGGCATCGGCACGCCGAGCACCGGAATCTGCGTCTTGGCGGCGAGCACGCCGGCCAGGTGAGCGGCGCCGCCGGCCGCGCCGATCAGCACCTTGATGCCGCGCTCGGCGGCGGTAGAGGCGTAGTCAAGCGCCTGATCCGGCGTGCGGTGGGCGGAAAGCACCTTGGCTTCGTAGGGAATATCGAGGTTTTTCAGGGCGACGGCGGCGGCGCGCATGATCGGCCAGTCGCTGTCCGAACCCATGACGATACCAACCAGGGGCTTAGTGCTCATGTTGTAAATCCTTCTAGTAGGGATGGAAAGAGGCCTTAGTCAGCCAGCGCCGCTTTTCGTTCCGCAGCTTCGATCGTATTTGCCAGCAGCATGGTGATGGTCATCGGCCCGACGCCGCCCGGCACCGGGGTGATCTGGCCGGCGACTTCGAGACAGCTGGCAAAATCGACGTCGCCGCACAGCTTGCCGTCCGGCAGGCGGTTGATGCCGACGTCGATGACGACAGCGCCCGGCTTGACCATGTCGCCGGTGACGAATTTCGGCTTGCCGACGGCAGCGACAAGAATGTCGGCGCGGCGGGTGTGGAATTTCAGATCCTTGGTGCGCGAGTTGCAGACAGTGACCGTCGCCCCGGCATTGATCAGCAGAAGCGCCATCGGCTTGCCGACGATGTTGGAGCGACCGATGACGACCGCTTCCTTGCCGGTCAGATCAACGTTGCCTTTTTCGAACATCTTCATCACGCCGTAGGGCGTGCAGGGGATGAAACGCGGGTTGCCCTGGGCCAGCGCGCCGACGTTTTCGGCGTGGAAACCATCGACGTCCTTCTCGGCGGCAATCGCTTCGAGCACGGCTTCTTCATCGAAATGCCTGGGCAGCGGCAGTTGGACGAGGATGCCGTGGATGTTCGGATCGGCGTTCAGTTCGGCGATCTTTTTCAGCACAATTTCCGGGTTGACCGCAGCATCGTAGGTGATTTTCTCGGAGTGCATGCCGATGGCCAGGCAGCCATTGACCTTGTTGCGGACATAGACCTCGGAAGCCGGGTCAGCCCCGACCAGAATGACCACCAGACCGGGTTTGTGGCCCTTTGCGGTGAGCGCCTCGACCCGTGCCTTGAAACCCTGGCGCAGCTCTTCGGCCAGTGCCTTGCCATCGATAATTTGTGCTGTCATCGTCGCATCCAACTAAAAAGAAAAGGGGAAGGCGCGAGCCTTCCCTTTGAATTGGCGCGTATTTTAGCAGATTACGCCAGCGCAGCCTCGGCTTGACCGACCGCCGCGCGTCCAGCCTCAAAAGCCCGGCGGTTCAACTCGACCAGCTTTTCGCCCTTGCGCTGGAAGCGCTTGAGCACGCAGTCGAGCAGCACGTCGGCGCCGAACGGCAGATGGTCGGAAATGGCGCCGAGCATGACCGTGTTGCCGAGGCGGATGTCGCCGAGATTCTGCGCGATGGTCGTTGCATCGAAAGCGACGACCTTGTTGCCGGTTTTCCGAATTTCCGCCAGCGGGTCTTCCGGGTAATCGAACAGACCCAGCTCGACGACTGGCGGCACCAGCCTGGCCGTATTCATCAGCGTGATGGCGCCCGGCTTGAGCATGTGCTGCCAGCGCATGGCTTCGGCCGACTCGAAACCAAGCAGCACGTCGGCCGTACCCGGCGTGATTTGCGGCGACAGGACGCGCTGGCCAAAACGCAGGTGCGACGAGACGACGCCACCGCGCTGCGCCATGCCGGCGACTTCGGTCTTTTTGGCATCGTGGCCAAGGGCAATAGCGGCTTCGGCAAGGATTTCAGTCGCTGTCATGACGCCCTGACCGCCAATGCCAACGACGAGAATGTTGGTATTTTCACTCATGCCGAACAGCCTTTCTGAACCAGCTTGATCGGTGACACCGGCGCGTAATGAACGATGGCGCCCGGGGCACAGGGCTGGACGCAAAGGGTGCAGCCGGTACACACGGAAGACTCGATGCGCACGAAAGCGAGATCGACTTCGCGCCCGCTTGGCTTCACTTCCTTGCCGCGCCGAGTAACGTGGATGGCCGGGCAGCCGACGTCGATACAGTTGCCGCACCCCGTGCACTTCTCATCGATGACCTCGAAGGGCTTGAGCTTGTGGTAATCCTTGATCAACACGCAAGGCTGGTCGGTGATGATGACCGAAACATCCGGCACCTTCACTTCGTCGCGGATGGTCTTGAACAAAACTGGCAGCTCGTACGGGTTGACCGTGTGAATGCGCTCATCCTTGACGCCCAGCGCGCTGACCAGCTTGGCGAAATCAACGCGCGGCGAATCTTCGCCGTAAATATCGCGGCCATTGCCCGGATTATCCTGGCCGCCGGTCATGCCGACAGCGCGGTTGTCGAGCAGCAGCACGGTGACGTTGCCCTTGTTGTAAACCATGTCGAGCAGGCCCTGCATGCCCATGTGCAGGAAGGTCGAATCGCCGATTACGGCGACCACGCGCTTGTCCTTATCGGCTTCACCACGGCCCTTGTCCATACCGAGCGCGACGCCCATCGAGGCGCCCATCGAGACGCAGGTGTCGAGGGCATTCCAAGGATGCCCTGCGCCCAGCGTGTAGCAGCCGATGTCGCCGGAAATATTGAGGTTGCGCACCTGCGACAGCGTGTAATAGACGCCGAGGTGCGGGCAAGCCACGCACATCGTCGGTGGCCGGGGGAAAACCTTCATCGGCACGCCGGATTCCATGACCGGCACCGGCTCACCGAGCAATCTGGCGATGGCCGGCCGCAACACGTTGGGCGACAGCTCGCCCTGCAGCGGCAGGATTTCCTTGCCAATAACCTTGAGTCCTTGCGCCTTCAATTCGGTTTCGATCAGCGGCTCGACCTCCTCGACCACCACCACCTGATCGACCATGGCCGCCAGCTCCCGACACTTTTCGAACGGCGCCGGACAGGAGAAACCAAGCTTCAGCACCGGCGCATTCGGAAAGGACTCCTTGACGTGCATGTAAGCCGGGCCGGAGGTGATGAAGCCGACGCGCTTGTCGGAACCGTCCTCGATGAAATTGAGTGCCGAGGCCTCGGCCACGGCGCGCAGGTCAATGTCGCGCTGGAACATCAGCGGGATGCGCTTGCCGGCATTGCCCGGCACCATGACGAAGCGGGCCGGTTCCTTCTTGAATCCGGCACCCGTGTGCGTTGAACGCTCGCCAACAGTAACCAGCGACTTGACGTGGTTGATCCGCGTCGTCATGCGCAGAATGACCGGCACTTGATACTTCTCGGACAGCTCGTAGGCGGTCAGCGTCATCGCATAGGCTTCCTGCGAATCGGCCGGCTCGAACACCGGGACGTGGGCGAAGCGCCCCCAGTAGCGGGAATCCTGCTCATTCTGCGATGACGACAGGCCGACGTCGTCGGCGATGGCGATGACCAGGCCGCCGACCACGCCGGTCAGGGTCAGGGTCATCAGCGCGTCGGAGGCGACATTCATGCCGACATGCTTCATGCAGCAGAAGGCACGCGAGCCAGCGTAGGCACAGCCGATGGCGACTTCGAGCGACACTTTCTCATTGACCGACCACTCGGCGTAGAGATCCGGGTAGGTCGAAATGACTTCCAGCATTTCGGTGGACGGCGTGCCGGGGTAAGCGGCCGCAACCTTGACACCGGCCTCCCAGACGGCGCGGGCGACCGCTTCGTTACCGGACATCAAAACCCGGCTGGCTGCCGGTACGGGCATGACTGCCGCCATGACGACTCCTCGATCAGTTGGACTAAAACCATGCATTGTAAAAGGGCATTTTTTCTGCGAATTGATACAACGCAACTAATACATGTATTTCTTTCGTGTCACATTCACGCCTTAGAAGTGCCGTTGATGAACATCAAGGCCATCATCGAGCAGCCCCGGAACAATGGGCGCTTGCCAAGGCCAGAACATGACTGCCACCACCCTCACCGCCGAACCGCCCCCGCTTTCCGAACCCCGTTTCCACATTCCAGGCAACAAGGGCATCTGGGCCGGCATCACCTGCGAATTCGTCGAGTTCACAGTGCTGTTCGCGGTCTATTTCATCGCCCGCGCCCATTTCCCGGAGGCCTTCCACAGCGGCGCCCAGCGGCTGTCGGTCGCCGCCGGCACGACCATCACGTTACTCATGATCACCAGCAGCTATTTCATCGCCTGCTCGGTCAACGCAATTCGCCAGGACAAGCAACGCGCCGCCATCATCTGGCTAATCGCCGGGCTGGTCGTTGCGCTGGGCTACCCGGTGACCAAGGCGCTGGAAATCGACTGGAACCTGGCACAAGGCATCAACGGCGAATCGGGCATTTTCTTCACCGTCTACTACTACCTGACCTTCACCCATCTCGTGCACGCCACCTGGGGCATTCTCGGCATCCTGTGGGTACTGGCCCGGCTGAGTTTCCACGGCTATTCATCGAGCGACTACGCTGGACTGGAAGCACTGGCCAGCTACTGGCACGCCACGGACATCATCTGGCTGGTCATTTTCCCGATGTTCTACGTACTGGCCTGAATGATGGATTCCAAAAACGATCATTTTTCCCGGTTGACCGCAGGATGGCTTGCCCTGGTCGCCCTGACGCTGGCCAGCCTCGGTCTCAGCGAATGGTTTCGCGATGCGCGCTGGCTACCCCTGCTGGTCGCCGCCATCATCTGGATCAAGGGTGCGCTGGTCGCCCGCTGCTTCATCGAATCGCACATCGCCCACCCGTTTGTCGCCCGGGTCGTGAAAGTTTTCATCGCACTTTCGCCACTGGCCCTCATTGCCACCGCCTTCTACGGCGGCACGCTGGCCCGCTGGGCCACGCTCTAGCCACTCACTTCCCGTTGATTTTTTTACAAATAGCCCCCGTACGCGTTTACCCCTATTGCACGATGTGAATTTTGTTTTTACAATGCGAAACGGTGATTAGGGAAAACACGGGCTCGCGAACCGGCCCGTATGCAGCTAAAGTTGTTTTGCTCAACAGGCAAAACAGATTGAAGTTCAACCGAGTAGGAGACAAAAGATGGCCGACCAACCGAATGCCTTACCTGACCCCGCCGACGTAGATCCGCAGGAAACCAAAGAATGGACCGATGCCCTTGACGGCGTCATCACCCAGGAAGGTGCCGACCGCGCTCACTTCCTGATCGAGAAGCTGATCGGCCAGGCCCGCGAAGACGGGATCGATCTGCCTTACTCGGCCAATACCGAATACCTCAACACCATCCCCGCCGACCAGCAGCCCAAATACCCGGGCAACGCGGACATGGAAATCAAGATTCACAGCTATATCCGCTGGAACGCCATGGCCATGGTTGTGCGCGCCAACAAGGACACCAACGTCGGCGGCCACATCGCCTCCTTCGCCTCGGCCGCCGCCCTCTACGACGTCGGCTTTTCGCACTTCTGGCGCAGTATCAACGACCCGTCCGGCGGCGACCTGATTTTCTTCCAGGGCCATTCGGTGCCGGGTGTTTATTCCCGTGCCTTCATGCTCGGCCGCCTGAGCGAAAACCAGCTCGACAACTTCCGCCAGGAAACTGACGGCAAGGGCATTTCCTCCTACCCGCATCCGTGGCTGATGCCGGATTTCTGGCAGTTCCCGACCGTTTCCATGGGTCTCGGCCCGATCCAGGCCATTTATCAGGCCCGTTTCATGAAGTACCTCGACTCGCGCGGACTGGCCAAGGCCAATGATCGCAAGGTCTGGGCCTTCCTCGGCGACGGCGAGACCGACGAAGTCGAATCGCTGGGCGCCATCGGCATGGCCGGTCGCGAAAAGCTCGACAACCTGATTTTCGTCATCAACTGCAACCTGCAGCGCCTTGATGGCCCGGTGCGCGGCAACGGCAAGATCATTCAGGAACTCGAATCCGAATTCCGCGGTGCCGGCTGGAACGTCATCAAGCTGGTCTGGGGCACCCACTGGGATGCCCTCTTCCAGCGCGACAAAAAGGGCATCCTCAAGAAGCGCATGATGGAACTGGTCGATGGCCAGTACCAGACCTTCAAGGCCAAGAACGGCGCCTACGTCCGCGAGCATTTCTTTAACACCCCGGAACTGCGCGAACTGGTTGCCGACTGGACTGACGACGAAGTCTGGGCGCTGAACCGTGGCGGTCACGACATCTTCAAGATCTTTGCCGCCTATGACCGCGCCGTCAAAACCAAGGGCGCCCCGACCCTGATCCTGGCCAAGACCATCAAGGGCTTCGGCATGGGTCAGGCCGGCGAAGCGATGAACACCTCGCACCAGACCAAGAAGATGGACAAGGATCAGATCGCCCGTTTCCGCGATCGTTTCAACCTGCCGGTACCGGACGACAAGCTGGAAGAGCTGCCGTACCTCAAGTTCGCTGAAGATTCGGCTGAGCACAAATACATGATGCAACGCCGCGTCGACCTCGGCGGTTTCCTGCCGCAGCGTCGCCGCAAGGCCGATCCGCTCGCCGTGCCGTCACTCGACGCCTTTGCTGCCTTGCTGAAGGCATCCGGCGAAGGCCGCGAGTTGTCCACGACGATGGCCATCGTCCGCATCATGAACATGATGTTGAAGGACAAGAATGTCGGCAAGAACGTCGTGCCCATCGTGCCGGACGAATCCCGCACTTTCGGCATGGAAGGCATGTTCCGCTCGGTCGGCATCTGGAATCAGGAAGGCCAGAACTACGTGCCGGAAGACCATGACCAGCTCATGTTCTACAAGGAATCGAAGACCGGCCAGGTGCTGCAGGAAGGCATCAACGAATCGGGCGCCATGAGCGACTGGATCGCCGCCGCCACCTCCTACTCGGTGCATAACGTCCAGACCATTCCGTTCTACATCTGCTACTCGATGTTCGGCATGCAGCGAGTCCTCGACCTCTGTTGGGCAGCTGGCGACCAGCGCGCCCGTGGCTTCCTGATTGGCGGCACGGCCGGTCGCACCACCTTGAACGGCGAAGGCCTGCAGCACGAAGATGGTCATAGCCTGATCCTCTCCAACCTGATCCCGAACTGCGTGTCCTACGACCCGACCTTCCAGTACGAAGTCGCTGTCGTGACCCAGGACGGTATGCGCCGCATGTTCCAGGAGCAGGAAGACGTCTTCTATTACCTGACGGTAATGAACGAGAACTACGAGCACCCGGAAATGCCGGTCGGCGCCGAAGCCGACATCATCAAGGGCATGTATTCCTTCAAGAAGGGTGGCGAATCGGCCGGCCCGCGCGTTCAGCTACTCGGTTCCGGCACCATCTTCCGTGAAGTGATCGCTGCCGCCGACCTGCTCAAGACCGACTGGGGCGTCGAATCCGACCTGTGGGGTTGCCCGAGCATGAACGAGCTGGCCCGCAACGGTCAGGACGTCCAGCGCTGGAACCTGCTGCATCCGCTGGAAGAGCCGAAGCTGTCGCACGTCGAACAGAAGCTGGCTGGCGCCAAAGGCCCGGTCATCGCCTCGACCGACTACATCAAGCTGTTCTCGGAGCAGATCCGCCCCTTCGTCAAGGCACCGTACGTCACGCTGGGCACCGATGGTTTCGGCCGTTCGGATACCCGCGAGAAGCTGCGCCATCACTTCGAGGTTGATCGTCACTGGGTAACGCTGGCAGCCCTCAAGGCGCTGGCCGACAACGGCGAAATCAAGCGCGAAGTGGTTGCTGCCGCTCTGGTCAAGTACAAGCTTGACCCGAACAAGCCGAATCCGCTGAGCGTTTAAGGGAGAAGACAACATGAGCCAAATCATTGAAGTCAAAGTCCCCGATATCGGCGATTTCTCCGAAGTGCCGGTGATCGAGTTGTACGTCAAGGTCGGCGACAGCATCAAGGTCGACGACGCCATTGCCACGCTGGAATCCGACAAGGCAACGATGGATGTGCCTTCCACGGTCGACGGCGTTATCAAGGAAGTTTTGGTACAACTCGGTTCCAAGGTCGGCGAAGGTAGCGTGCTGATCAAGGTTGAATCGGGTGGTGCCGCAGTTGCAGCGCCTGCTGCCGCCCCGGCCGCGCAAGCTGCTGCTGCTCCGGCGCCGGCCCCTGCGGCTGCCCCGGTTGCCGCAGCGCCTGCTGCTGGCGGTGGGGTGGTTGAAGTCAAAGTGCCCGACATCGGCGACTTCTCGGAAGTCCCGGTCATCGAGCTCTACGTCAAGGTCGGCGACAGCATCAAGGTTGACGACGCCATCGCGACGCTGGAATCCGACAAGGCCACGATGGACGTTCCTTCCACCGTCGCCGGCACGGTCAAGGAAGTTCTGGTCCAGCTCGGCTCCAAGGTGGGCGAAGGCACGGTTCTGATCAAGGTTGAAACCGGCGCTTCGGCTCCGGCAGCCGCACCGCAAGCTGCTGCGCCGGCACCTGCCGCTGCAGCCCCGGTTGCTGCGCCAGCCGCCGCGCCTGTCGCTGCTGCCCCGGCTACTCTGGCCCCGGCTCTGGCTGTTGGCGCCAAGGTTCACGCCTCGCCGTCCGTCCGTGCCTATGCCCGCGAACTCGGCGTCGATCTGAACAAGGTACCGGCCACCGGCCCGAAGAACCGCATCGTCAAGGAAGACCTGACCAAGTACGTCAAGGGCGTCATGTCCGGTGCTGTGGCCGGCCCGGCTCCAGCCGCTGCCGGCGCCAGCCTTGGCGGCGGGCTCGACCTGCTGCCCTGGCCGAAAGTCGATTTCGCCAAGTTCGGCGAAATCGAGGTCAAGCCGCTGTCGCGCATCAAGAAGATTTCCGGTCAGAACCTGTCGCGCAACTGGGTGATGATCCCGGCTGTCACGTATCACGAAGATGCTGACATCACCGATATCGAAGCCTTCCGCGTGCTGCTCAACAAGGAAAACGAAAAGGGTGGCGGCGCCAAGCTGACCATGCTGGCTTTCCTGATGAAGGCTTGCGTCAAGGGCCTGCAGAAATTCCCGGAATTCAATTCCTCGCTCGACGGCGACAACCTGGTGCTGAAGAAGTATTTCAACATCGGCTTTGCGGCCGACACACCGAATGGTCTGGTCGTGCCGGTGGTCAAGAATGTCGACAAGAAGTCGGTCTTCGAACTGGCCCAGGAATCCGGTGAAATGGCCAAGCTGGCGCGTGACGGCAAGCTCAAGCCGGCCGACATGTCCGGTGCCTGCTTCACGATTTCCAGCCTGGGTGGCATCGGTGGCACCTACTTCGCGCCGATCGTCAATGCGCCGGAAGTCGCCATTCTCGGCGTCAACAAGTCGGCTATGAAGCCGGTCTGGGACGGCAAGCAGTTCGTGCCGCGCCTGACCCTGCCCCTGTCGCTGACCGCTGACCATCGCGTCATCGACGGTGCGCTCGCGACCCGCTTCAACGTCTACATCGCCCAGCTGCTGGCCGACTTCCGTCGCGTCGCGCTGTAAGGGGAGAACACCATGAGCAATCTGGTAGAAGTCAAAGTCCCCGACATCGGCGATTTCGCCGAAGTGCCGATCATCGACCTGTTCGTCAAGGTCGGCGACAGCATCAAGGTGGATGACGCGATCTGCACGCTGGAATCCGACAAGGCGACGATGGATGTGCCGTCGCCGGTCGCCGGCGTGGTCAAGGAAGTGCTCGTTGCCCTCGGCGCCAAGGTTGGCGAAGGTGCTTTGCTGATCAAGGTTGAAAGCGGCGCAGTTGCTGCGACCACAGAAACAACGGCTGGCCCTAGGGTCAACCCGGAAAATGCGGCAAAAACGGAAACCCCGGCTGCGGCGCCAGCTGCCGCCCCGATGGCCGCCCCGGTCGCCGGCAGCCATGCCGGCGGTGCCGACATCGAGTGCGAAATGCTCGTCCTCGGCGCCGGCCCCGGCGGTTACTCGGCTGCCTTCCGCTCGGCCGACCTCGGCATGAAGACGGTCATCGTCGAGCGCTACGCCACCCTCGGCGGCGTCTGCCTCAACGTCGGCTGCATTCCATCCAAGGCCCTGCTGCACGTTGCTGCGGTCATGGAAGAAGCCGAGCACGCCAATGATCTCGGCGTTACCTTCGCCGCGCCGACGGTCGATATCGACAAGCTGCGCGCCCACAAGAACAAGGTCGTCGGCAAGCTGACCGGTGGCCTGGCCGGCATGGCCAAGGGCCGCAAGGTCGAGATCGTCCGCGGTTATGGCACCTTCATCGACCCGCATCACATCGAAGTGGAAGTGACGGACGGCTCAGGTCAGAACAAGACCGGCGCCAAGAAGATCGTCAAGTTCCAGAAATGCATCATCGCCGCCGGCTCGGCCGCCATGCATCTGCCCTTCATTCCGAAAGACCGGCGTATCGTCGATTCGACCGGGGCGCTCGAACTGCGCTTCGTTCCCGAAAAGATGCTGGTCATCGGCGGCGGCATCATCGGTCTGGAAATGGCCACGGTGTACTCCACCCTGGGTTCGAAGGTCGATGTCGTCGAAATGATGGATGGCCTGATGCAAGGCCCGGATCGCGACGCGGTCAAGGTTTGGGAAAAGCAGAACGCCAAGCGCTTCGACAAGATCATGCTGAAGACCAAGACAGTTGCGGTCGACGCCAAGGATGATGGCCTTTACGTTACTTTTGAAGGTGAAGGCGTCTCGCCCGAACCGGTCAAGTACGACATGATCCTGCAAGCCGCCGGCCGCACGCCGAACGGCAACAAGATCGGTGCCGACAAGGCTGGCGTGGCGGTGACAGATCGTGGCTTCATCAACGTCGATGCCCAGATGCGCACCAATGTGCCGCACATCTTCGCCATCGGCGACCTCGTCGGCCAGCCCATGCTGGCCCACAAGGCGGTGCATGAGTCGCACGTCGCGGCGGAGGCTGCGGCCGGTCAGAAGTCGGCCTTCGACGCCAGCGTGATCCCGAGTGTCGCCTACACCCACCCGGAAGTCGCGTGGGTCGGTATCACCGAAGATCAAGCCAAGAAGGAAGGCCGCAAGATCGAAGCCGCCAAGTTCCCGTGGGCAGCTTCCGGTCGTGCCATCGCCAACGGCGCCGATTACGGCTTCACCAAGCTGATTTTCGATGCCGAAACGCATCGCGTCATCGGCGGCGCCATTGTCGGCCCCAACGCCGGCGACATGATCGGCGAAGTCTGCCTGGCCATCGAGATGGGCTGCGACTCGGTCGATATCGGCAAGACCATCCACCCGCACCCGACACTGGGTGAAACGGTGGGCATGGCGGCCGAGGTCGCGCACGGCACCTGCACGGACGTTCCGGCGCCGCGCAAGAAATAAGCATTCCGGCATCTGCCGGCATCCACCCAGGCGACGGTCAATTGATCCGTCGCCTTTTTTGCGTCCGTATTTCGGCAAACGGATGTTGGCTTAACCTGACTTAAATTAACGTGTAATAACTTGCTCTCATCATGCCATCCAGGCGCTTTGTAGCTTGGAGAAACGCATCGCATGACCGTTGGCATGTGTCGACGCGAAGCACCATCCGAACTGCCGCCGCTTCCATCAACCCATGCCAGCCAGGAGCATCCAATGCACAAGAAGCACCTCAGCGTTGCCGTATCCAGCGCACTTTTCGCCATGTCCTTCGGCGCCCAAGCCGCAGACACCCATTTTTCAAACTTCACACCGCTGACCTCCTCAGCCGGTGCCATTCCTGTTGGCAGCGCAGGAGAAGCCACCCCCATCACCCTTTCCAGCCCCAATTTCAGCCAAGTTAGCATTGCTGACCGCGCCACCCAGAACGCGCTGGTCGCCGGCTCCAATTCGGGCAACTGGGACATGATCACCGCCAACGAAACCGGTGCTAATGCCGGCCGCTACTTGTTTATGCCGTTTGAAACCGGCACTGGTGGCGTGATGCGCGTCGACCTGCAGAACCCTAACTACAACACCCGCGCCGTCACCATCGTCGCACCTGGCACATCAGGCTTCGTCGCCGGCGATGCCTCCCGCTGGACCCCGTGGGGCAGCTACCTGACCGCCGAGGAGTCCTGGGCGTCCGCTACCGCCACCGCAGCCGCCAGCACCAAGGGTCGCCTCTTCGAAGTCACCAACGCCACCACCGCCGGCGCAAACGGCGGCAACTTCGTTCAGCGCAGCATCATTCCGCGCGTATCACACGAAGGCTTGGCTTTCGACAACAGCAAGGCGATGTACTTCATCGACGAACTGAACGGCGGCTCGATCTACAAGTATGTCTCCGCCAACCCGAATGCCACCAACGGCAACGACTACTTTGCTGCCGGTCAGACGTTTGCAGCCAAGGTTAACGGCGGCAATAATGACAATGCCGTTGGCGCCATCTCCTGGGCTGCTATCACCGATGTAAACGGTGGCGCACTTGCTGGCGTTTCTACCGTGCTGGGTGACGGCACCATCGATGGCCGTGCCTCGGCCAACACCGTCGGCGGCACGAACTATCAGCGTCCGGAAGATCTGGAAATGGGCAAACTGGCCAATGGCCAGCAAGTGATGTATATCGCCACGACAACTACCAACGAAGTGTACCTGTTCAACCTCGACACCAACCAGTCCAGCGTATTTGCCAATGCCTCGACCATCGACCTCGCCACCGGCCTGGCCGTTGGCTCTGGTGCATTTACCAGCCCCGACAATCTGGCGGTAGATGCAGCGGGCAACATTTACATTATCGAAGACCGCAATGGTGGTGTTGACGACGATATCTGGTTTGCCAAGGACATCAACCACGACGGTGACCTTCTTGACGCAGGTGAAGGCTTGGCTCGCTGGGCCTCCAACGGCACCCATGGCTCCGAGTTCACCGGCCTGTACTTCGACAAGTTCAACGCCAACAAGGCTTATGTGAACATCCAGCACCCGGCCAGCGGCGTGGATCGCCTGATCCAGATCACCGCTGTTCCAGAACCGGAAAGCTACGCCATGTTCCTGGCTGGCCTGGGTCTGCTCGGTCTGGCTGCTCGTCGTCGCAACGCCAAGTAATCTGCTAGCAACTCAGTAGACCGAAAGGGTCGCGGCAATGCCGCGGCCCTTTTTTCCGACGATCAGGGCAGCTTGCCCGCCGACAGTCACGGTAGACTGGCGTCCGCTTTGGGCGATGGCACCTCCGTCGCCCTTTTCGCTCACTGATACCGACCATGCCCAACACCCAATCACCCCGCCGCTCCCCCGCCGAACAGACTCGCCTTGAAACCACCTTGCGCGATGTCTTCGAACACAAGCTTTGTTTCAACGAACTGCTCGGTTTCAAGGTCGAGTCACTCGATCCCGTCGCCCCGAAAATCAGTTTTGCCATGCGCGACGATCTGATTGGCCATTTTCAGCATGGCCGACTGCACGGCGGTGTCATCGCCACCGTCCTTGACACCGTGGGCGGCCTGGCAGCTACCGTGGCTATCGCCGAGAAATTCAACAGTGAAACCACCGAACAGGTAGGCCATCGTTTTGGCCGGATCGGCACCATCGATCTGCGCACCGATTTCCTGCACCAGGGCATCGGCAAAAAGTTTACGGCCACCGGACGGATCACCCGTCTCGGCGGCCGCATCGCCTCGGTGCAAATGACGCTGGAAAACGAAACCGGTCTGCTCATCGCCACCGGCGGCGCCTCCTACGTCATCAGCTAGGCCGGCAAACCGACCCCCACGGTCAACCGGAAAAATCGGCCAAAATCGAAATCTCCGGAAGCCTCACAGAATCGGCACGCCCTGTTGCTCGCCGCGCTCGTAAACCACGTTGGCACGACCGACGATCAACGGGTCCAAGTTACCGATCCGGTCGGTGTCCTTGTTGTTGTACGGCAACTTGTGCAGTACGTAGCGCATGGCATTCAGGCGCGCCCGCTTCTTGCAGTTCGACTTGATCACCGTCCACGGCGCATCGGCGGTATCCGTGTGGAAGAACATCGCCTCCTTGGCCTTGGTGTAGTCGTCCCACTTGTCGAGCGAAGCGAGGTCGATGGGTGACAGCTTCCATTGTTTGAGCGGGTGCACCTTGCGCTCGCCAAAACGGCGACGCTGCTCTTCGCGGCTGACCGAGAACCAGAATTTGATCAGATGAGTGCCGTTGCGCACCAGCATGCGCTCAAACTCCGGTGCCTGGCGGACAAACTCGGCGTATTCCTGATCCGAACAAAAACCCATGACCCGCTCGACGCCCGAGCGGTTATACCAGGAGCGATCCAGCAAAACGATCTCACCACGGGTCGGCAAATGCTGCACATAACGCTGGAAATACCACTGACCCTGCTCAATCTCGCTCGGCTTTTCCAGTGCCACCACCCGCGCGCCGCGTGGGTTCAAGTGTTCCATCAAGCGCTTGATCGTCCCGCCCTTGCCGGCCGCGTCACGGCCTTCAAAGAGAATGACAACTTTCTGCCCGGTCTCCTTGACCCAGGCCTGCAGCTTGAGCAACTCGACCTGCAGACGATATTTCTGGCGCTCGTAATTGCGCCGCTGCATCAAATTCTTGTACGGATAACCACCGTCACGCCAATCCTTGGCAAGTTCATCGTCCGGGTTGGCATCGAGTTGCTCTCCCTTGACGCCCTGCTGCCTGAGCAAGCCGCGGAGCATAGCCACCGATTCGTCGAGCGGCATGCCGGCGATCACATCGCGCATGGCGCCCATTTTCGACTCCTGGGCAGCATCCACGGCAGCACGCACGGTAAAGCCTTCAATGCCATCCTGGGTCAAGGCCGGCGGTACATCACCACTCGCCACCTTGCGCCGGCGAACGGCACCAGCGACTGGCTTGACGGCATCTGCGGCGACTTTTTTCGGCGACGCTACCGTCGTCTTCTTTCGGGTAACCATAGCTCTCTCCATCCATCGATGCGAAGAGTCTATTTCACGGCAAAGTCGGCGCCGTGTCTAGCCCAGCATTTCAACCGGAATAACCGCGCGCAACACGGTCTGGGCCTCACTCCGACGGACGCGATTGCTCAACCACCACAACGCGCCCTTTTTGATGCTCCAGTCTGACTCCTGGCCGGCCAGCAACAACGACGCCATGCGGCCCAAGGAAGGCTGGTGCCCGACAATCAAGACAGCCCCCTGAGCCAACGGCCAGCCGGAGGCCGCGATCAACTCCGAAACACAGGCCTCAGGCCCAATTTTGCGGATAGTTTCGAAGGGAAGTTTCAAGGCCTCCACCGTCTGCTGGGTACGCACCGACGGACTGACAATGATGCGCATATCCTTGGGCTGATGCTCACGAATCCAGGCCGCCATAGTCCGCGCCTGCTTTTCGCCCCGCTCGGTCAAACGCCGCTTCATATCATCGTCGCCATCCTCAGCTTCAGCGTGGCGCCACAGCAGCAATTCCATGATTGAGCCCCTTCGAAAAGCGGGCATTTTACCCACGAATTACTACCGCATCATTTCATGGCCTCGCCAACCAAACTCGTCCCCTGATGACAAGGTTGACCACCCCGGCAAGCGTCGCTATTTGGCCTTGAATGCTTTTTTGGGATAAATATCGTAGCGACTGGATTTGCCCTCAAGGGCGTAGCCAGGCGACTTGTTGCCAACGCATGGCGCCT
This sequence comes from uncultured Rhodocyclaceae bacterium, assembly GCA_907163225.1. Taxonomy (GTDB): domain Bacteria; phylum Pseudomonadota; class Gammaproteobacteria; order Burkholderiales; family Rhodocyclaceae; genus Azonexus. The sequence continues at coordinate 1,683,291 of OU015322.1, forward strand.
TGCGCGGCCGCTTGACGACGACACGATGCGTCGCCAACCCCAGCGCAGCGTCCAGCAATTGCGACGCGTCGTCATCAGCTCCAACCAGCGGACGAAAGACGCGCATTTCCTTTTTAACCAGAGAACTTTTTTCCCGATGCGGAAACATCGGGTCGAGATAAATAACCTGTGGCGGCTCGCTGGACCAGCACCGGATCAAGTCAATCGCATTTCCAGGGAGCAAATCCATGCGCTGGATAATCAGCCCGACCTCCGGATCAAGCCGGGCACGCTCCAGACCATCCGCCAGCAAGGCGCATATCAGCGGATGGCGCTCGACAAGCGTCACGCGGCACCCCAACTGAGCAAGCACAAACGCATCTCGCCCCAAACCAGCAGTTGCATCGAGGACATCCGGACGAACCCCGGGCTGAATGCCAACCGCCTTAGCGATCGACTGGCCGCTACCACCGCCATGCTGACGACGATGGGCAACAGCACCGCTCAAAAAATCGACGCGCACCGGACCGCACGCCTCCGCCCCAAGTGTCTGCAGTTGCAAACCGTCAGGCCCAAGTTGCAAGGCAAACTCAGCCTCACCCCCTTGCGGCAAACCCAGCGCCCCGGCTATTGCGAGAGCCTGCTCCCAATAATCCGGCGCCATCGCTTCAATGCGCACGTTTGCCGAGAGGTTCAACGGAGACCTCAGAGCGTAGGCGGCTCTGCGCCAGAAGGCAACAAATTCGATTCCTCAATCGGGCTAGACGCCCCATCCTCTTCGGAATTTTCGCCCACCTTGGCAGCCAGCTTCTGGCGGCGCTTCTCTTCCTGCTTGCTTTTCTTCGCGAGATCTCGCTGGCGCTTTTCGAACTGGTAGTTTGGTTTGGCCAAGAGGCCTCCTAAAATCGCCAAAGTGGCGGGAAACAGGTGAAAACGTCAGCGCAGACGAGGTTGCAGGAAACTCCCCGCCGCCAATTCATCTCTACTGATCTTTCGCGGCCTCATCACTACCCGCCACGGCCTTGACGCCAGCCGCAGCAACGTCCACGGTAGTTCCAACGACAGCAGCGCCCACTTTAACAGTAGTCGCCACCACGGTAACGGCCGCATCAGCCACAGCGACGACAGCACAACCAGAACAAACTGCCGCCAGAGAAACAGCCAAAGCAATTGAGCGCATGAAATTGACCAAATTTGAATACAAAATGCTTGCAAGAACCCGAAAAGCAAAAAGCCCCGGCTTTTGACCGAGGCTAAATGCTTGAATCTTTGGTGGCAATCGCTCACTCGAAAAACACGTGAAGACGACCGCCTAGTGAGGAACAAATAGTAGCAAAAAAATTTGTTACCGTCAAAGTTACCGTCACCCCCAGTAGCTTCAGCGCCTAATCCAAAGAAAGCCAAGGCTTTCCAAAGCTCCGCAGGTTGAGTTTAGTCCCAAATACGCGCAGTTTGCAAAGGAAACAATCACCTTTGCTGAACACCAAACCACATTTGTCTTGGCCATTGAGTCATCAATAGTGCAGATCAGCCTCAGTTCTCCTGATTAGAAAATTAATTACACCAGGGCTTTTGAACTGGCTTGTACGACCTCCTAGAGTAAGCGCCTCAATCACTACTGCATAGGAGGCAACATGGCAAAGCAACTTGGCAACTTAGAGAATCCCAAGGAAGGGCGTTGGCCGGAAGACGCGAAAGTTGAGTCAGAAATTGTGGTGCGACTAATCTCCAATTACCGCAGCCCGATCGTGTGTTCGGGTGGTCCAGTTACTGCAAGTCAAGATGTAACCGCTGAAGGTCTTCAGTCAATCTTTCGGATTGAAAACTTCATGGATCAAGTTTCAAAATCTGATCAACCAGCTGTTGTGCTCGACAAGAGCCACGGCGGTATATCGTCTCGAAAATACACCCCGCTGGGCAAGGATTTGCATCGATTACTCGCCTGCCCTAGATTCATGCCACCTGAAATGCAGCCAGGCGAGGGCTTCAAGTTGTTTGATGAAGTCATGCAGCGTCTGAACGTATCGCAAGCAGTGTTTGCCGGCAATCCGATGCACATCGTCAGTCCACACGTATTTTTTGATGGCGATTCTCTCAACGCCCTTATGGCTCAACTCCAGAAAGCTACTCGTTGTAAGCGTTACAAACTGGCACAGGCGCAGCGGAAGAAAGAGGTGCAGCGCATCGTCTACAGTCAGACAAAGCTCGTTACTCGGCTTCAAGAGCCGAGTCCCAATTTGTATGGCACGTATGTTGAACTGATGTATCACGCTGATCATGCCAAAGATGTAGATCTCGCTGATTCAGCCCGGCATCTTCAACAAACGATCGAATCGCTTACCAATGACCCTTTACTTGGGAAGTCAGTTGGCAACTTTTGGTCGAGGATGTATTCAACGGAGTCGGGCTATCGCACACGTTTGTGTCTTCTTTTTGACGGATTGACGGTGCCGATCAATTCGGTCAACTACGGTCGAATTTTTGAGTACTGGGGGGAAAGCACGAAGGGCGCTGGCGTGGGAAGCGCATTCCCGTTCAATTTCTGGTGCGGACATACACTGCTTGCGGACATATACTTCTCAGCGAGAACAAACCGTTATCTTCGCCTCACTCCCTGCAACAGCCATCCCCATTTCGGCGTGAGCGATCTGCCACGCCGTAAATCACCAAAATACGCAGACGACCATCTTACCAGCCGTTTCCAATAATTGATCGACGACGACACCGAGCACTTCTGCTCGATGTCGTTATCTCGTGGCTTTGCTGGAAATTTGCTCGCATGGCAGCACAACTCCACTTCTTTGAGCGGAATACTGGGTCCACCCCTGCAATTTTTTGCTAATCACAGAAAATTGTCGGTTTTTTCATGGGCATCACTGAAAACAATCAGTGATGCCGCACGAAATCAGCATACAAAGAACTGCACAAGGCATCTTCGGATATGCACCAATACGCATTGGTTCCCTCCAGCCTCTTCACTTCGCGGGCTTCTTGATGCCTTCGGCAAGCTTCAATAGTTTCTTCATTTCAGCCTCTGTGAACGAGGCGTCTTTGAGATAACGAAGAAACGCCATTGCCTCGGGCTGGTCATGCAAGAAATCGACAACTTCTGGGTCGGTCGATGAGGAGAGGCGAAACAGAACATCCGGATCGGCGGCGAGCACCTTGGCAAGCGCCTTAACAACGTCCGGGCGAGGTGGGCGTTCCTTCCCTCGCTCAATCCGGCTTAGATAGGCAGGCGAAATGCCGATCTTGCTTGCCGTTTCTCGCAAGCCAAGATCTTGTGCGACCCTAAGGTCACGGATGGTTTCGCCAAAACTATTCATGGTTCAAATTTTAGCCCATTGTTTAGTGTTGTGCAACACAGAACACGATTGGTAGAATATGGCATGCGAGAGTACCATCTGTCTTTTCTTGTCAATCCTTGGGCGTTGCGCATCAACAGGCAACTCCAGGTGTCGTCTTAGGAGAGGCCAGTGCAAGGCGGAGAAGTGCTAACGATCAAGGACGTGGCGGCCCTGTTGAAGGTTGGTGAAAAGACCATCTACTCCATGGCGCAGGGCGGAGAGCTCCCCGCATTCAAGGTTAGGGGGCAATGGCGGTTCTCGCGAAAGGACCTCGATGCCTGGATGGAGCAGCAGAAGCATTCAACCCAGGATTTTGGGGAAGGACAGAAGAAATGACCAAAACAACAATTCTACGGAGCACCCAATGAGCCGGAAAAAAGATCAAGCCCACGCTGAGGGTACTATTCCGGCTGGGTACACACTTGATTACGTAGCGGGAAAACAGGTCAAGGAAACGCCAAAGGAACTGGTGCGACAAAGGATTATTCGTGCCCTGATCCATGAATACGGTTTCTCGCCCGAAGACATGGAGTTGGATTTTTCTCTTGGTGGGCGCAAAAAAGTGGATGTGGCCATCTTCCATCATGACAAGGGGCACACGATTGAGAATCTCGGTCGCGCTGTGCTCTGTCGGCCGGAACCTAATGTCGGCAAAAATGCCGCCCGTATTCGCGATTTCGAGCAGGCCGCCAAGGATCTGGATGAGATCGAGACCATCATGCGCGAGGTCAGTGCCATTCAGTACGGCTTGTGGACTAACGGACTGGAATTCTTCTTTATCGAGAAGGAGCAGAAGCGCTTCGAAACCAAGTGCACTCCGATTGGCGATTGGCCTATGGCGGAAGAGTCGGTCGGCACCAAAGATGTGATATCTGACGCGCATACTCGCGTCGCCGATACCGAAATGCTGAAGATCACTTTCCGTCGCTGCCATAACTTCATTCATGGTAACGAGGGAATGCCCAAGGATGCTGCCTTCTGGCAGTTCCTTTATTTGATATTCTGCAAAATGCACGATGAGAACTTGCGTGGAAAGCAGCGCCAAGCCTGGCAGCGTCGCTTCTGGGCTGGCCCGAAAGAGCAGTTTGAGGATGAAGGCCGCAAGGCCATTCGCAAGCGCATCGAGGAGCTCTTCGACGAGGTCAAGAGCCAATTCAAGAATATCTTCCGGGGCAACGAAGAAATTGCCCTCTCCGACCGAGCTCTGGCATTCATTGTTTCAGAGTTGGCTAAATACGACTTTACCCGCACCGATGTTGATGCCAAAGGCGTCGCTTATCAGGAGTTAGTGGGCGTCAACCTGCGTGGCGACCGTGGTCAGTATTTCACCCCTCGAGGTGTGGTAAAGCTGGTCGTCGAAATGCTCGACCCCAAGGAATCTGAGACGTTGCTGGACCCGGCTTGTGGTACTGGCGGATTCCTCGTTGCGACCCTGGGCCACATGCTGAAGAAATTCAGAGCGGAACAGCAAACCCAGCCAGGGAATGAGAACACCACCGAATTCTTGAACGTCCACGAGCAACTGAAAGAATATGCCGCTGCCAACGTTTTTGGAGCCGATTTCGATCCCTTCCTGATCCGTGCCGCCCAGATGAACATGGTGTTGGCAGGTGATGGACGTGGGCACATCTACAACATCAATTCGCTGGAGTTTCCTCTGGGGCATTTGGCCGACCTTCCAGGTGCCAAGAAAGAAATCCCGTTGGGCTCGGTGGATATCATCGCCACCAATCCGCCCTTCGGCTCAGACATTCCGATTACCGATAAGCACATTCTTGAGCAGTACGAACTGGCGCATAACTGGGAGCCAGACGGCGAAGGCGGTTTCCGCAATACCGGTACTCCCAAGGGTAGCGTCGCTCCTGAAATTCTCTTCATCGAGCGCTGTATCAAGTGGCTCAAGCCGGGTACTGGACGTCTCGGCATCGTTCTGCCCGACGGTGTGCTGGGCAACCCCGCCGCCGAATACATCCGCTGGTGGATCATGCGCGAAACACAAGTGCTCGCCTCCGTGGATCTGCCTGTAGAGGCTTTCATTGCCGAGGCTAATGTCAACATCCTTACCAGTTTGCTGTTCCTGCGTCGCAAGAGCGAGGAAGAAAAGCGTGCGGAAGCACTTGGCGGCGTGGAGGAGTACCCGGTTTTCATGGCAGTTGCCGACAAGGTTGGTTTTGATCGCCGTGGCAACAAACTTTACAAGCGCACGCCAGACGGCGAAGAGATCCTCGAGCCCAGGCAATTCACGGAGCGATTCCACCGCAAGAGTGGTTGGGTGGAGCGAACTCTTACCCGGCAGGAAAAAATCGAGGACAACGATCTGCCGGTCATCGCAGCGAAGTACCGCGAATTTCTCAAGGAACACAACTGATGTGCGACCAGGAAGATGACCTCATTGAGACTCCTCAGGGTGCTGCGGAAGAAAGTGGTCCGGACAATTTTTTCATCGACATCCTGACCGGCAATAAGGAAAGCGCTTCCCCAAAGAAGCTACTTGTGCAGAAGGTGCTGCGCCAGCTCATCGAGAGCTACGGGTTTGACCGGGACGATCTGGCGGTGAGCTACAACCCTCAGATAGCCGGCCAGGGACGCAGGCGCATCGATATCGCGATTTTCCGTCCCAACGCCGAGCACAACAACGACAACCTGCAGCGCATTATCGTCTGCAGGACTCAAAAGAAACGCGACAAGCTTCGCTCGATTGCCGAGGCTGACGCCGATCTGCGCGAACTCAAAGAACTTCTGGAACTGATCCCTGGTGCATCACTCGGCATGTGGACCAATGGCCAGGAAGAATTCATGTTCCAGGTCGAGCGTACCCGGTTCGAAGTGCGGGCCAAGCCCCTCGGGGTCTGGCCGGTACCGGGTGAGCGCACCACCGATCTCGAAAGAACCGGCGGGGTCATCCAGGTCAGTGCCGAAGCCGAGAACCTGGAAGATGCACTGCTGCGCTGCCGCCAGTACCTGAACCGCAACCTCGGTCTCGACCACAAGGATTCCTTCAAGCAGCTGGCCGTGCTGATGCTGGCCAAGATCTATGACGAGACTCGGCCCACCGGAGAACGCAAGTTCTGGATCAAAGGCGATGAACCCTTTACCGAGGTGGGCCAACAGGCGATTGCGCAGCGTATCAATGAAACCATTACTGCCGCCAAGGCCTGGCAGCCAAACCTGCTGACTCGTGGTTGGGATCTGACGCTGGAGCCCAATGAGACCGCCCGCGTAGTCATGGAGTTGGCGCGCTACTCACTCAGCGAAACCCAGCCTCGCTTCCGAACCGGCGCCTTCCGGGCAGTTGCTCGCAGCGTTATGGACGGACGCGAAGGCCGTTACCCCACTCCGCTCAATGTTGCTGAAATGGCCGTGGAGATGCTTGATCCCAAACCTGGCGAACGCATCATGGATTGCTCCAGCGGCACCGGCACCTTTCTGGCCATGACCGCCGTTCACATCTTTAAGCAGAAGCTCGCAGTCCTCGGTACCACGCCGGAGGAAGCGACCAGCGAGCAAATCCGCCAGGCTCAAAATGAAACCGCCGCGTGGGCAGCCAGCAACGCCCTGGGCTGCGACATCGACCCCTTCCTGGCCGTTGCCAGCAGGATGAATCTGCTGTTCACCACCGGCAATCCTGGACGCGTGTTTCGCATTGATGCTCGCACCTTCCCGGATGGCGATCTGGATGGCATCGAGACTGCCCGTCCGGCCTTGCCGCTGGGCAGCATGGATGCGGTTCTACTTAACCCCTGGTTTTCCACGCAAGATACCGTAAGCGACAACTCCATCCTACAGCGCTATGAACTCGGGCATAACTGGACACCGGATGGCGAGGGTGGATATCGCAATGCAGGTGACCTGAATACTGCTGGCGTTCCACCGGAGGTGTTGTTCATCGAGCGCGCCTTACAGTGGGTTAAGCCTGGCACCGGTCGCGTGGGCATCCTGTTGCCCGATGGGCTGTTGGGCAATCCCGGAGATGAAAATATACGCTGGTGGATTCTGCGTCACTGCGAAGTGCTGGCCAGTGTCGACCTGCCGGTGGAGCCGTTCAAGGTTACGGTCAAGGAATACGGCTTGACGCCTGCCTTGCCTAGTCTGCTAGTGCTGCGTCGCCGCAGCCAGGATGAGCTCATTAATACCGAGCACCTCGAATACAAGGTGTTTATGGCCGTGGTAGATCGGGCCGGTGTTGATGCCCGAGGAAATCACCTCTTCCGACGCGCCCCTGACGGTGAAGAGAAGTGGCCCCGTGCAGTTGGACAGAAATTCGGTTTTCTTAGGTGATTTCTCTGCGGGTTAAGCCGCTGCGGCGAGCAGCGACGGGTTGAAGTAAGCCGTATCCGGGGTTAGCCCGTCAAGGGATGAATGCGGACGACGCCGATTGTAAAAATCGAAATAGCGAGCCAGTGCCTGCCTGACCTCGGAAACGGTTTCGTAGCCGTGCAGATATATTTCTTCGTACTTGACCGATTTCCAGAGGCGCTCAACGAAGACGTTATCCCGCCAACAACCTTTGCCATCCATGCTGACCTGAATCCTGAGCTCCTGAAGCAAGCCAATGAAGGCGGAGCTGGTGAATTGGCTGCCTTGGTCTGTGTTCATGATTTCCGGCTTGCCGTATTTCATGATGGCCTCTTCCAGCGCATCGACACAGGGATCGGCGGTCAGGCTGTTTGACAGGCGCCACGCCAGCACCCGGCGAGTGGCCCAGTCGAGCACGGCGCTCAGATAGACGAAGCCCCGGCGCATTGGAATGTAGGTGGTATCCATCGCCCAGACCTGGTTCGGACGGTCGATGCTGAGATTCCGCAGCAGATAGGGATAAATGCGGTGTGCCTGGTTGCGCCGGCTGGTGTTGGCTTTGCGGTAGATGGCCTGGATGTCGAGCTTCTTCATCAGCGTGCCGACATGCTTGCGACCGATCTCATGTCCTTCCAGCTTGAGCATGTCACGCAGCATCCGCGCCCCGGCGAAGGGATGCTCCAGGTGCAGTTCATCGATTCGCCGCATCAGCCGCAGGTCAACTTCGGGCGTTGGTTGCGGCAGGTAATAGACGGAGGAGCGAGAGAGTTCCAGCAATTGCGCCTGCCGCACGACAGGCAACTCGTGGTTCTTGTCGATCATCGTTTTGCGCTCGCATCGCCGATGCGACCGAGCGCGACGGCCAAAAAATCGATTTCCAGCGCCTGCTGGCCAATCTTTGCGTGCAAGTCTTTCAGATCTGGCGTTGCTGACTGCTTCTCGGCAGCCGTGGCGAAGACGCCGGAGGCGTTCTCCAGCAGTTGCGTCTTCCACTGGGTAATCTGGTTCGGATGAACATCAAACTTCTCCGCTAACGCGGCCAGCGTCTCATCGCCCTTGAGGGCGGCGATCGCCACTTTCGCCTTGAAGGTGGCTGTGTGGTTACGGCGGGGTCTTCTCATTGCTTCTGCTCCTTGGCAGGCGATTTACATCGCCCATTGAAGCAGAGAATTCACTTAACCGGATGTCCGGATTCGCGGAGCCACTTCTCTTGATTGTGGTCCTTATATGTCAGGCGCGATGGAAGCGCGCGCAATAATTGAAAAACATCCAAATGAGCACTTACAGTGTTTAACACAGGGCGGGATGACAGGTCTCGTAAACGCAGGAAGAATCACGCGGCTGTGGGTTGATGATCCAGGCCATGGATTCAGGTTCCTTACCAGCAGTTCTATTCTGGACGCTGATTTGGACAACGTAAGCTTGATAGCAAAATCGGTGGCTCGTTCCAATCCAAGCCTTTTAATCGAAAAAAACTGGACGTTAATTACTCGTTCTGGAACGATTGGCCGCATGGCGTATTCAACTGATGTTACACATGGGTTGGCATGCTCAGAGGATGTACTGCGCGTTATCCCTGATAGCAATCGCGTAAAACCAGGGTATCTCTTCGCTTATTTGAGTTCCAAGTTTGGTGTTCCCCTCGTTGTTTCTGGAACATATGGATCGATCATTACTCACCTGGAGCCTGGCCATATATCTGAGCTATTGGTTCCTCGTATTGGGCCTGTTGAAGAAGAGGCTCATGACTTAATCGAGAGTTCTGCAAAAGCCCACTCAGAGTCAGTAGTGCTAAGAAAACAAGCCGGAAATTTGGTAAACCAAATCTGTGACTTCCCCGAGAAATTAGCGGTTTCGGCACGTGTTTTCGCCTACTCACAAGCAATTTCAACTCAAGTGTTGAAGCGGCTTGATGCGACATTTCACAATCCTATCGCGCAAGAAGCAGAAGCCTTAACCAACGCGGCTAACGGCATTTCTCTAACAGCTGCCGGCGTAAGTGGTTTTGAATCCAATCGCTTGAAGCAGATTTTTGTCGAAGAGGGATATGGCACACCATTTATCACAAGCGGAGGTGTCTTTTCGAAAACCATCACACCGGAGCGTTATCTCAGGAATCAACTCCTTGGAGAGGATGAGTCGTGGCGCATTAATGAATATGACAGTCTAATTGCACGCAGCGGCCAAGTGGGGGGGATCATTGGCAGGGGTGTATGGGCTGACAGCCGGTTGGACGGTTTTGCCGCTTCCCCGCACATTCTGAGATTGCGCCCTACGAATCAGGATTTTCCGCCTGGATACGTCTATGCGTTTTTATGCCTCACGGACGTTGGATACCAATTGTTGGTTAGAACGGCTGCTGGTAGTTCTATCCCATTCCTGCCATTAGATGACGTACTTGAAATCAAGATTCCAACAAAGCCATCATTGCGGCAGCGTCAAGAAATCGATTCCTTGGTGAAGCGCTCCGGCGAGCTACGTAAGCAATCACAAAAGCTAGAAATGCAAGCCGTGGCTCTCGTCGAAAGTGCTATTGAGGGCGGAGCGCGCTAATGGCAAAGGTCATACCCATCGGGCAACCTGCGAACGAATCTGAACGTCAGGCGATCGGTTTCCTTCGGGACCACCTCCCCGATGGCTGGCTGATATTCCACAACTTCGAAATGCGCCAGCGTGAGGAAGTGTTCGAAATCGACATCGCCATCCTCGCGCCTCACGCGGTGTTTCTGGTTGATGTCAAAGGGACGCGGGGCAACATCGATGTGTATGGCTCCAAGTGGTATCCCGAGGGCCGGCAGCCATTCTTCTCGCCGCTCGCCAAGCTACGCAGCCATGCCAAAACTATGGCCACCATCATCCGAGAGAGTAACAACGGTCTGATCGAGCTGCGTAAGGCCCATGTGCATGCTACGGTACTGCTCACCTCTGATGATGCTGCCGTGTTTGATCAAGCGGGCATCGACAGCCCGGACGTAACCGACTTTAAACGCTGTCTAAAATACTTCCGTGACGCGAGCCGCATCCCCGACAACCGGCTGGATAACATCACCCGCTTTCATTCCCAGATATCCAAGGCCATCACAGGTAACGCCAAGCCCAAAAGCTCGGCGCTGGTGTTCCGTGACTGGCAAGTAGAAGAAAAACTGGGCGGCACCGACCGCTACACCGAGTACCGTGCCAAGCACAACCTTCTGGGTAAAAGCGGCGGCATGGCCCGCCTGCGGGTATATCAGGCAGACCCCTACCAGGACGAAGCGGCGCGTAACGAAGAACTCAAGAAAATCAGTAATGCCTACCGCGCCGTGGCGCATATGCCGACCCACGCCAACGTGCTGGCGGTGAAGGATCTCTTCAGGAATGAAGAGGAGGATAAGGTGGTTCTGGTCACCGAGGATCTGCCCGGCCAGGCATTGCGTTTGCACATCAACAAGCCCACGCTGGCACTGACGTTTGACCAAAAACTTCAGGTGATGCGTGATGTGCTATCGGCCCTGGACCATGCGCACCGCCATGAAGTGATCCACCGCAACCTGACCCCCGATGCCATCCTGGTGACCAAGGGCGGGCAGGCACGGGTGACTGGTTTTGATTTCGCTCGAGTCGGAAAAAACCGCACCTCTACCATCGCCGATCAGATCATCGATGACCTGGAGCCAGCTTATCAGGCGCCAGAGTGCTTCAAGGATCCGACCCAGGCCAGCATCGCCTCTGACCTCTATGCGGCCGGCCTCATCTTCTATGAGCTGCTGACGGGCGAACTGCCCTTCGAAAGCGTCGACCAGATGATGGAGGCCGACGGCAAATTTCCGATGAAGCCCTCGGAGCACAAGCCAGATCTGCCCAAGGGCATAGACGAATGGCTGCAGAAGTTCTGCGAGTTTGATCCTGAGGAGCGCCATATCAGCGCGGCTGTTGCCCGTAAGGCGCTGGATGACGTAATCCTGCCGGAGGCAAAGAATGATTCTGCCCCAGAGGCCGGTGGTCGTGCCGCAGCTTTATCTCAGATCCCGGACGACCTGAGCAATCTGCCTCAGGATTTCATCCTGGCGGATCGCTTTCGCATCCAAAAGAAACTCGGCAGTGGCGGATTCGGCGTTGCCTACAAGGTGTTCGATTCGCTGGGCGACGTGGTACGGGTTATCAAGCTGGTGACCAAGGATCGCCGCAGCGTTTATGAACGCCTGCGACGCGAATACAAAACCCTAACCAACTTGCCCGACCACCCGCATGTTGTGAAGGTGGTTTGGGCCGATCGCATGGCAGATGCCAAGCAGACGCCTTACATCGTATTCGAATACGTCGAAGGTTTGGATGTCTCGGATCTAATCGATGCGGAGGCGCTTTCACTCGAGGATTCGATGCGGATCCTACGGGAGTCTGCAGAGGGGCTGGTCCACCTGCATAAGCATGGTGTTTACCACCAGGACGTCAAGCCTTCTAACCTCCTCTGGACCGATTTGGGCGTTCGCATCATTGACTTTAATGTTGCGGTCACTGAAAGCGACGAGGTTCAAGGCGGTGGTGGGACAAAGCGTTATCTGCCACCGGATTACGACTACGCTTCCGAGCCGGTCGCATCGGACCGCATCGATCGCGACATCTATGCCTTGGGGATCTCGTTTTACGAATGTCTCACCGGAAAATATCCCTTCGATGAGCCGACGCCGCCGATCAAGGGCCAGCCCAAGGATCCGAAGCAGTTCAAGGGTTGTGCCGACCTGAGCACGTCGCTGATCAATGTGCTCACGAAGATGATCGCCCCGGAGCGAAAGGATCGTTTCGCAACGGCGGAAGAATTATTGACGGCATTGTCCGAGGTCAAGCGCTATCGCTCAGGTAACACCACGGGCGAAATCGGTGCCGGACCCAAGGTAATGGCGAAGTTGGGCTTCGAGCCGACGCTGCCAAATACCAACCCCTTCGTCACGCATCTGCTGACCCTCTATAGCCAGAGCCAGGTATCCAATGCCGGCACGCGTGGTCTAGACGAGGTTGGCAAGGCGACCTATGTGCCGACCTATCTGGATGAGAAGCTCAAGCCCGCGCTACTCAAGGGTGAGTTCCGATTGGTGATCATCAGCGGTAACGCCGGTGACGGGAAGACGGCGTTCATTCAGCAATTTGAGGCGTTTGCCGAGAGCAAGGGCGCACAGCTGCAGCGCGGCGCGAACGGTGCAGTTTTCCAGATCAAGGGGCACACCTACCAAAGCAACTATGACGGCAGTCAGGATGAAGGCGATGAGCGCAATGATGCGGTGCTCCAGAAGTTCTTTGCTCCCTTTGCCGGCAAGGATAACTCTAGCTGGCCCGAGAATCAGACTCGCCTGATCGCCATCAACGAGGGCCGCCTGGTCGACTTCTTCCTTGAGCACGAGGACGAGTTTCCGCTGCTTGCCAAGCAGATCCAGCAGGGCTTGGCAGGAGCTGCGCCTGAAAGCGGCATTGCCGTAATCAACCTTAATTTGCGGTCGGTGGTTGCTGAGCCTGAAGTCGATCAGCCCTCTATTCTGGATCGCCTGGTTACCCGTATGGCCCAGCAAGAATATTGGCAGGCTTGCGAACAGTGCGATCTCAAGGGGAAATGCTACGCATACCACAATGCACGGACCTTTCAGGATCCGGTAGCTGGCCCCAAGGTGATTGAGCGGCTAAAGATGCTCTACACCATTACTCATCTGCGCGGCCGCTTGCATATCACGATGCGAGACCTGCGTTCGGCTTTGGCTTTCATGCTGGTGGGTACCCGGGATTGTGACGGAATCCATCAGCTTTACCAAAGCGGCGGTGAAGACAATCAAAACCGCATTCTGGATGGCTTTTATTTCAACTCCTGGCTAGGCGGTGGGGAAGGATCAAATGACCGTTTGATCTCACTGCTGCGGGAGATTGATATCGCCGAGGTCAGCAACCCCGATCTGGATCGGGAATTGGGCTTCCTCAATCCAAAAACTAAGGCGATGAGCCGCTTTTCGTTTGCCGATCGAGATGCGTACGACGATGAATTGGTTGAGGCGCTGTTCCGCAATTTACCCCGTGATTATTCGTCGAAGAATCGCGCACGGCTAATCGTCAAGCACAGGAATTATCTCTCCCACATGCGTCGCCGGCACTTCTTTGAGCGTAGAGATGCTGGATGGAAAGAGATGCTGCCCTACGGGAGTATCGATCCCTTCCTTGCAGCTATTGAGCGGCCTGGCGCGAAAAGCGCTGAAGAGGTGACCGTTATTCTTCGGGCCATTAATCGGGGAGAAGGACTAAGCGATCCTGCACGGTTGGGTAACCAGCTAGCGCTCCGGGTACGCCAGGTCGAACAGGGCACTATCCGCAGCTATCGCTTGTTTGACGGCACGCACTTCACGCTCCGCACCGATCAGGAAACTGCGGCACATCCCTTCTTGGAATGTTTGTCGCAGGCCCTAGTGCTTCACTATGCATCAGGGGATGGACACAAAGCCAATCTACGCATCAATCTGGACATTTACGAGATGCTAATGCGGCTCAATAAAGGCTATCGGCCAAGTATCGAGGAACAAGAGGGCTTTTACCTGAGCTTAGCGGTTTTCAAGAATTTGCTCGCCTCGGTGCCATACAAAGAGGTCCTGCTAACAAAGGCGGGCCACAAGTTTTACGAGATCAGTCGAGAAGATAACGGTGTTCTGACCATGAAGGTCTCGGAGAAGGGAGCTGAATATCATGTCAATTAAGGGCAGAGACAAAGAATTCAGAATTCCCAAGGTTTCCTACCTGGACTTCAAGCACATTGAGATGGATCGTGTGCTGACGATGCTGTTTCCTCGGCTGAAATATGACGGCTATGCAAGCCGCAGACCCCCACGCGGAGGCGATCTATCGGTAGATGAGTTTCTGGCGGATTTTCTGGAACATCCCGAGTGGTTTTCTGGGTTTGATCAACATCCTGATGTTGTCCGAAGCTGGATAGAAACCGATCTGATGGACTTGGTGAATCGAGGCAAGAGCAATCAAGCCTTGGCTGCGCCGAGGCCACTACACGGGAATACCTATAAGTTTCGTAACGCGAAGCACACCCGCGACTACGGAGCTGCGGAACAAACGTACTGGATGCTTTTTTATGCCCGCAAGGGAAAGGGACAGGCGGCTCGCGACGCTCTGAGGAGATTCTTTTTCCCTGGAGTCGACCTGGTAACAGACCGCTACGATCCTAGTGCTTCAGTTGATGTGGAGACGCAGGCAATCCTGCGTCTGGATCACCAAGTTACCCAGGACATGAAAGACTCCAAAGAGCCCTCGCGATTCCAGCCACTATGCATCGGCCAGGCTGACATTATGGCGGATGACATTCTGCGGCTGCTTGCTTACGAGCCATACATCCCTCGCTCCGTGCTGGTGGACTACCTCAAGACACTGATGGCATTCCACCTGGCGCTTTACCACCTCAAACTGTTGCAGATGCTTCCCAAGCTGGTAAAGCAACGTGCCGGTAATGATCTCTGCGCAACGAAGGAGTGCCCGATCAACCCCGGCATGGACAATGCCATGGAAGGCTGTCCCTACCGCGTCGCGTTGGTAGTGGACATGGGTGATTTGAACAACCCAGACATGGCTGAGCTGGCTCGCAAGTCTACTGACCGTCTGTATCGCCAGATCCCCGCCTTTGTGCAGGCCAATTTCGTCGTCAAAAAACTCGATGAAATGGCGGAATACCTGAGCAAGAAAACCGGCAAGCTGGCCTCGCCAGCCAACGGGACATTCTCTGTCGGTGATCTCGTTGCCCTGTTAAAACCCGAACACGATATTGAACGACAAGCATACTTCAAATTCCGCCTGGCCAGCCTGATCGAAGAGTCCTCTTCCGGGAGCGAGGATGTTGATCCAGAAATCCGCGCAGTGACTGCGATGGGCCTTGGGGAATTTGAATCCTTCATCGAAATCTTGATGGCCTATCGTGGCAAATACCATCGTCAGTACATCACCGAATGCCTGGACTCCCTGTTGTTGAAAAACAAAGAGACGGGGCTTTTGGCCCAGTCCCGTACCAAGGGCAGTGCTCGCCGATTCGTGTTGGGCAGCAAGCTGCTTGAGGTACTCCTCCAGATTGCCGTGCTGACTCAGGATGGTGGGCGATTTGTCACTCGGGAAGTGCGTATCGAGGAACTGTTGGGATTCCTGAGAAACCGTTATGGCCTCCATATTGACCGACTACCAGAAAGCGGCCAGAGCAATAGCAGCATTCTGGACCGGCGAGCTTTGCGCTTGAATCTAGAAGCCTTCAAGCGTCGGCTGCGCGAAATCGGTTTCTATGAGGATCTGTCGGATGCCTACGTGACCCAGAAGGTGTCTCCACGCTATGCAATTGAGAGAAGCAATGGAACGGAAAAGAAAGGGAAGCGCGCATGAGCGACGCGTTCACTAGACTGGCACAGGGAAAGCTGAACGCGGCGGTAGCAGGCCTGTTGTGCCCTCGTATCGAGTCAATACTGAGCGATCGTGGCCCAGGCCACTGCATGCGAGTTACCGACCTTGACGACGATGTGATGGAGTCGGTTTGTAAAGAGCTGCGCCGAACTCGCCCTGATGGGAATATCTTCATCCTTGGTGGCCACGACCAGGAAGGTATGCCTTTTCGGGTGACATCCACCAAGCTGGTGGAGCTGCGAAATCCAGATGCGAATGGTGAGCTGCGCCAGCCTCTCCTGGTTTTCATTCCAACATCTTTGCGCACCAGCGCCGAGGACTCCTTCGGCGTGGCCACATTCGAAGACCTGACCTTTACGGCGATTTACGAAGATCTGACCAATCTGCTGCTTAATCGACTACCTGCAACCCTGCTTGGCCACGTGCGTGACCTCTTTGGATTCATTGCAGAAGAAGCGTGGCTTTTTGCTGATGACGTTTCCCGCGTTAGATATCTGCTCACGGCGCTAGAAAATGGAATTGACGGAGAAACGCTCGGAGCCAGCTTGTATGAATTGACGTTGATTCCCGACTTCAAGCTTTTTGCTGACCTTGGCATGGTCAACAGCAAGATCCGACGGAACCTGGGCAGCGTTCGAAATCTGATGGCCTCTCACAAATCCGTGCGTGGACGCATCGCGGATTTGGGGCTCAGTGATAAGGCACTGGAAGCATCACTGTCTAGCTACTTTGAAAAATACGACATCCAAGAACCGGAATCTTGGACTGCGCCCATCGCAACGGACAAAAACTGGTGGGGTATTTCATTTGATAAATGGACTTTCCAAGAAGAGCTCTCTCTCGATAAAGTTTTGCTGACAGTCTTGGAAACCGATTTGCCGATCGTTCAGGAGAATGAAACCAGCGACCAGCTATCTGGCCTCATCGGACAGCAAATATTAGTTCCTAACGATCGCCGCAAGATGAATCTGGTTTTTGAGGTCACCCCTCACCCAGCTAAAGTCAGTGGGCTGGATCACTTTACGGTTCAGATCGTTTCCCAGAACGATGGCCCGGTCGGAAAATCAAAGAAGGTCAAAGCCTGGACACCAAACCGGCTGCAATGCACCGTTACTCTGGACAAGCTCAACAAGATTGAGTTTGAGGAAGGTTGGCACTTTATTCGGGTTCTTCCTTGGACGGTTGACGGTGATCCGATTCCGCTAGAGGCGGATTCGGGCTCTAAAGCTGCCAAGCGTTCGTACGAGAGTGAGCCATTCTATGTCCTTCCAGGTGGAAGCATTGAGGAAGAGCCGCCTCAGCGGGCGATACCAATTGAGCAAAGCCTCGAGCACGCGCGGTTCCGATTACAGCTTATCGCCCTGGGTGACGAGCGCAATCCCGATGAAATAACGCTAAGTAGTGTTAATTGGGCAGAAGGCGGTCGTTCCAAAAAAGCATCACGCCAAGAATTGCTACTAGCAAAGTTTGGCCATGAGGGTGCGGTGCAAATTCCTATGTCGCGCATGCTCAAGACAATCGAGCAGCGGATATTGGCAGAACCAAAGCATCCGTCTGGCTGGCGCATGCAGATTAATCTCGATGCGGCTGAACTGCCTTCAGAAGTGGGGTTGACGCTGCCTACTTCTGCCGCCATGGCATCGTTCTTGGCTGCTAGGGAAGAACTATTCGCTGCCATACGTAAAGATGAGGCGGAATTGATTATGCAGGGGCTCGCCTTCCGAGATACTGAGAAGGAGTGCCTTGCTTACGCTGAAGCCTATCTTGACCTTGTACGGAATCTCATTCGACAGGCTGAAATTTCATCGGGCGCTGAGCGTCAACAGCATCTCCAGGCGCTGCGCAATGTCCTTGCGGTGGATTCGTTACACGTGATCCTGACGGATTTTCGTGGCAGACACCGTGAAGCAGTTCTGGTCTCCCCCACACATCCACTTCGTACCTTGTGGCTAAACAGCTGGGTGACCCTGGGTAAAGATTGGATTGAAAAGATCAAGGCCGGCGGAAAAGATCACATCCCGCATGTCAGATCCGCATTGTTGGACAGCCTCGTTCCATCGGCATATCCGGTCGGGATTCCTGTAGAAGATGGCCGCATTTTCACGCCCGTCGACAATCTGAATGCTTTCTGGGCTCTGTACGCTCCCACTACTGAGGAAAACTCTCGAGGCCTAATGGCTGAGATTTGCTCCGCGCTAGGCCTGGCAGAACCGTCAGCAGCGGGAGCGGACATCTCTGGGAAAGTGATTGCAGACAAGATTGAGCGATATCTTTCCCAACATCCATATGTTCGTGAGTTATCGCTGAACGTGTTCAATGCTGGCGCCGGATCCGTCATCGCAGATGCATTGCTGTCGCTGCAACAGAAACGCGAACACGCGGATTTGCGCTACGACGTTCGACTATTTACGTCCGACCCGGATTCTCCAGTACTGGGGGAGTCCATTGAATCGATGGTTCGTCCAGGATCTACTGTCAACGAGGTGGCAGACGCCTTTGCAACCTCGACCGGCAGTCACCTGTTCTCGAAACTGAATCTGGCTAAGCATGCCCTTTCGGAATTTCATGCGAATGCCAAGGCGTTCCCTGCCCATATTAGTGTGCTGCTGGATGTATTTCCTGCTGAGGAACTCTCTATCGCAGAGAAGCCGATGGGAGTCACACCACTTCATGGACTGATTCAGGACTTCAACACTGAGTTTGTTGACGATAACTCGGGAACCTACTGGAACAAACGACCGGTTGTCGGTCGCTCGCTCAATTCCGATAGCCAGGCGGCTTGCTTTGACTTGCTTTCAAACTTGAGCCGCCACATCTGCTTCGCCACCGCAGCTGTTGCAGCCTCAGGGGCCAGCTTCAAGTCAGTGCCTGTCGTGACCTTAGGTTTAGATGTTGCTCAACGAGAACTAATCTATGAAGTCCATCAAATCAGCGATTGGGTATTCACCATTGATCGCAACATGGGGATTGAGTTTTTCGACCATGGCGGCCGGAAAAACAGGCCTGATTACCTTATCGACTACGTTCCTGGAGCCAGTTCTCAGGCTACCCACAACCTAATTATTTCCTCGCGCTCAAGCGATGAGCTCGAGGCGATGTTGAAGCCGGTCCTGCTCGGACACGGACTCTCGGCTGATGGCGAGCAATCGGTTCAGATTCTGGCAAACCTACGTTCGCTCTCTGGGCAGCTCGCATTGAAGCTGATATCTGCGCCGACGCAGCAGGCGGAAGCGCTAGGCCTGGCTTTGGCTCGACTGTATCTCGAATATCAGGGTGCCTTGAGCAACCAAGTCATTGTGCCTTTGGATGCGCATACGGACCTTTACCGCTCAAACGGTGAAGCGGACGATGTCAACGATGCCATTAGCCTGCAACGCACCGACTTGGGACTGTTCGACTTGGATTTGAACACCAGGACGATCACCTGCAACTTGGTCGAGGTGAAATGCTACTCGCAGGTCGGTGACTTTGCGGCCTATAACCAGTTGAAGGAGCGGGTTTCCGCTCAAATCAATCAGAGTGAGCGCATTCTGCAACGCCACTTTGATCCGGCGCTAAAAAAACCGGATCGGCCAGACCGACTTCTCAAAAGCCGGGAGTTGGCACAGATTCTTCGGTTCTATCTTGAGCGCTCCCTGCGGTACGGAATTTTTGACATAGTTGCCGCACAAGAATCACGAGGCCTGCTCGAGTCAATTGAGCAGGGATATTCGCTTCAGTTCCGACGTTCCGCACTGATCTTCGACTTCGATAAGAATGGGACAGATGCACCTGACAAAGAGGTCGGCATCGAATTTCACCGCATCGGCAAGGATCTCATTCACGCCTTGTTAGAGAACTGCCGCAAGCCTGTTTCCGTTGAGACTGAAGAGGAACCGATCGCGCACCCCCTGAGCGAACAATTCATAGCGAACGTACCGAAGCTCGAGACAGCTGCTTTTATTGCGCCCAAGAGAGCCAGGTCAACATCCTGGACGATGGATGAATTCTGGGGCGAAGAGCCGAAGGCTCCAATTACCCAGCCAACAGATCCTGCGGTAAAGGAAACATCCGCACCTGCCCAAGAGCAAATGGAAGAACAGGCGGAACCCGTCGAGCAAGCGCCTCGACCTTCCACCATCGCGCCTACAGAAGGAAAAGAAGCCGAACAGCCCGCTGCCGTTGCTGTTGAACCGGAAGCACCTGTTCAACCCGAGCATGAAGCGCAGGAGCATCCGACACCCGAGCCTGCGCGTCAAACCGAAGTCAGCTATGACATCATGCTGGGTGTTAATGGTGAATCGCCGCAGTACGGTTTGCTCGGAGAGGTCTCCGGCAGAAAGATCGCTCTGGACCTCAACCACACCCACACGATCAGTCTCTTTGGGGTTCAAGGCGGCGGCAAGAGCTATACACTTGGAACAGTCATTGAGATGGCCTCTATGCCGCTTCAGCACATCAATGTGCTGCCAAGCCCGCTCGCCACGGTCATTTTCCATTACAGCCCGACGCAGGATTATGCGCCGGAGTTTACCTCGATGATCAATGCCAACTCGGTG
Organism: uncultured Rhodocyclaceae bacterium; assembly: GCA_907163225.1. GTDB lineage: Bacteria > Pseudomonadota > Gammaproteobacteria > Burkholderiales > Rhodocyclaceae > Azonexus. The sequence goes on from OU015322.1 coordinate 1,703,845, forward strand.
GATGAGGAGGTCCGCATCCTTCGTGAGCGTTACAAGGCCAACCCCGAAGCCCTGCAGGATGTCCTGATTCTTACCCCGGCAAACAAGGTGGATGATCGCCGGGCCGAGTACCCGGATATCGAGGTTAAGCCGATTGCTTTTTCTGCCTCCGAACTCAAGGCGGCGCACTGGAAATTCCTGATGGGAGCGATTGGCAGCCAGAGCATGTATATGCGGCAAATCAATCTCATCATGAGGGGGCTGCGGGACAACCTGACCTTGGATGCCCTGCGAGCAGGCATCGATAACTCTGGTCTGTCCGATCACCTGAAAGAGCTGGCCCAGATACGTCTACTATTCGCCAGCGAATATATAGATGATAGCCAGCGGCTCCAGGATCTGATTCGTCCAGGCCGGTTGATCATCGTGGATCTGCGAGATGAATACATCGAAAAGGACGAGGCCCTCGGTCTGTTCGTAGTGATGCTGCAGATTTTCTCGGAAGCAACCTACCAGGGAAGCGCCTTCAACAAGCTAGTGGTATTTGACGAGGCGCATAAATACATCGAAAACGATGATCTCGTTTCCGGGTTGGTGGAAGTCGTGCGTGAGATGCGACATAAAGGAACCAGCATCATGGTTGCCTCTCAAGACCCGCCATCGGTCCCGGTATCTCTGATCGAACTATCCTCGCAGATCATCATGCACAAGTTCAATTCACCAGCGTGGCTGAAACATATTCAGAAGGCGAATGCTGCGCTCGGCGAGCTTACCTCCGACAAGATGAGTCACCTTGGCACTGGAGAGGCTTATGTTTGGTCGAGCAAGGCATCCGATGATTTGTTCTCGCGCGGTGCTGTAAAGATCAAGTGCCGCCCGCGTATTACTCGGCACGGCGGTGGAACAAAAACGGCAATCCCCGAATAACCTTGAAATGATCTTGCCTGATGGAAAACTGGACTTGAACGATGAAGGCTGAGGATACCCATGTAACAAATCTGCTTGAGGGAGCGAAGCAGTTCATTGTTCCGATTTTCCAGCGTGACTACAGCTGGGGCACCAAGCATTGCCAGCAGTTGTGGAGGGATGTGATTCGCGTCGGCAGCGACCCTAAGGTCAAGGGGCACTTCCTCGGGTCAGTCGTTTATGTGGCAGCCGAGGACAACACAGCGACGATTACGCGCTGGTTGCTGATCGATGGCCAGCAACGGATGACGACACTGACGCTGCTGTTGATCGCACTACGGGATCAAATGAATCAGGTGCAGGGAAATGGTGATGGCGGTGACGAGGTGTCTACGCCGGAAGAGCTGGATGACTATTTTCTGCGCAACCGGCATGGCAAGGGCGACAGACGTCACAAGCTGCACTTGCGCCGGGCCGACCACGAAACGCTAACCGCCTTGTTGGACGGCAAAGACATTCCCGATGCGGCCTCAGAGCGGGTGAAGGAGAATTTTCTGTTCCTACGCGATCTGGTGGCTCAGGCCGATGTGCAGACGGTGTACGCCGGCATCAAGAAGCTGGTGGTCGTCGATGTGAGTCTGACGCGTGGCCAGGACGACCCGCAGATGATCTTCGAGAGCCTGAATTCCACGGGCGTCGATCTGACCCAGGCCGATCTGATTCGCAACTTTGTGCTGATGCGCATGGACGAGTCCTCGCAGACACTGCTCTATGAGGAGCATTGGCAGCCCATTGAGCAGGCCTTCGGGCGGCGTTACCGTACCGAGTTCGACAAATTCGTGAAGGACTTCCTGACGCTGCAAATGCGTCCCGGTACGCCACTGAAGGCAGCCGAGATTTATCACGAGTTTCGCAGCTTCTTCTCGCGCACCGTCGAAAAGCGTGGCGTCGAAGGCATCCTCAGCGATCTACGTCGTTTCGGCACCTACTACACGGCATTCAGTCTTGGGCAGGAGAAGCAGCCTGCACTGAAGGAGGCGTTTGCTCGCCTGCGTTCCCTCGTCGAGGTGGCTTCGCCAGTCGTTCTGACACTCTACGATTACCACGAGCGGGCCAAGACCTTGGATGTCGAAGAGTTTGTAGAGGCCGTCGAACTCCTGGAAAGCTTCATTTTCAGACGTTCGGTGTGCGATATGCAGACACGAAGCCTGGGGCAGATTTTTGCCAGTCTCGCCTATCGCATCACTGAAAGCCAACCACTACTGAGTCTTAAGGTGGCGTTGTACCGGCAAGGAAAGAAGCGACGATTTCCAACCGATGCCGAGTTCCGCGAGGCATTAGAGACCCGCGACGTCTACGACATGCGCACCTGCTTCTACCTGCTGGATCGACTGGAGAACTTCAGCAAAGAGCGCATCGACACCTCGAATTTCTCTATCGAACACGTCATGCCGCAGAACGAGGACTTGCGCTCGGAATGGCGAGCGATGCTCGGCAGCACTTGGCAGGCAGTGCAGGAAACGTGGCTCCACCGCCTCGGCAATCTGACGTTGACCGGTTATAACTCGACATACAGCGATAGACCGTTTGGGGAAAAGAAAGCCATTGCCGGCGGTTTCAATGATAGCCCGCTACGCTTGAACAAGTTCATTCGCGAGCAATCTGCGTGGAATGCCACTGCTATCGAACAGCGCGGCAAACTATTGGCTGAGAAGGCAATCGACGTCTGGCGGCCACTAGTAGTTGATCCATTGGCCGTGAAGCAGCGCGAGCTGGAAGACCACAAAGCGCTGGCAGCGAACTACAAAATCGAGAACCTGGAACTGGACAACACCGCGAAGAAGCTGCTGGAGGCTCTTCGGCCGCAGATCCAAGCGTTGGGCAATGAAGTAGTGGAGTTGCCCAACGACCGCAGCATCACCTACCGCGTGTTCGATTTCTTTGTCGAAATCATTCCGCGCAAGCAGCGACTTACTCTCCTACTGAACCTCGATTTTGCCGACTGTGAAGATCCGTCTGGTAATGCCCGAGATGCAACGGAGTTCGCGTTCATCATCGGTGCAACCGAGGCCGGTGGTGTTCTTTATAACCTGGACTCTGAAGGTGACGTGCCAGCAGCGATCAACGTGGTTCGTCAAGCATATGAGCGGGTGACTGAGTGACCTGCCTCCGATGCTTTCTAACGTGATGGGTGCCGCTGTTCCCCCATCCTTTCCCACCATTGGCGAACGAGCTGGCCAGCGGCAAGCCTGTCGGTTATCACCCTGATCACCGGCAGAAACAGGACATCCGTTTCGGCGACGGAGACCTTAATGCACGTCGAACCCATGCGTGGATCAGGTGCCGGGGAAAGCGGCTGAACAATTACAACCGAAAAAAAATACCAGACAGACACCCAGAGACGCATTTGCGCCTCGGGTGCCATCCTCCGCATTCTGTAGCCCTGTTTATCTAGTTCTTCCCGAGCAGGAGTTGTGCGTTATTACCCTACACTCCCGCTCAGTCTCGCCGCTTTCCCCTCCAGCTTATCGACTAGACTCGGAGCAACCGATGTATCAGCTGCTCTGACAGAAGCAGCTCCCCCCTGGGTATCCTCCCCCTCGGTATAAAACTCCTCAACCACCGAATCCCCCTCCTCCTCGCTCTCCTCAAATGCACCATTAGAGAAGCCCTGCCGAGCAGCCGTTTCCAGCGCAAACTGATCAAACCCGGCTTCCTGCCGATCCGCTTCCAGCCGTTTCGCCTCAGTCAGCGCATCTTCAACAGAAACACCGCTACGCACCGTCAGGTCGACGTAATAGATCGGGGTGCCCATGCTTTGCCGAGTCGACTTTCCTCGCAGCCGCAGTTCCAGCGGCAAGTAGGCCAACCGATTGCCTGAGATCGCCTGAAAATATGCCAGCCGCGCTGACAAGGTCCGGATGCTATTGAAGCCTGTTGTCCGAAATACAAAGCTTCCCAGCGGATCATCGTCGCCAATCAGTACATTCAACCGGCCATAAGGCTTGCATGCTCCGTTCTGCGCCAGCGTACAACCCTCCGGCGACGGACACGGCAATGACTGGACACCCGATTCCGTCCGTCGCTTGCAGGTCTCACCGTTACCGACACAAACAGGCCGCCCCGTCCTGCGGTCAAACAAGGCATATTCAGCCCGGAAGTTCAGATCAGGATCATTGAACAGCAGCCGGATCGGAATCACACGAATTTTCCCGCCCTGTGCTTTACGGAATCCCTCATCAAAGGGATGCGGTAGCCAACCGTCTGCACCCTGTACCTGGCTGGTGATCGTGAACTGGTCGTCTTTCTCCGGCAAACGTTTTCCGGCTTTCTCGACGACCTTGCCAATGGAAATCCGCCCGAGTACCGGCGGGGTAATAACCAGACCTTTCAACATGATGTTTCCTCTCAAATAAAAAAACTCCCCACCGGCACTGGATGTATGTCCGGTTGCCTATGAGGAGTTGGTGGGTTGGGTACTGCTACGTTGGGTTTTCGGGGATGAATCAAGCGAGCACAAAACGTCGCGATCCCTGGCGCTGCATTCCGTAGGTCTTGAGTAAATCCGGCTGATCGGCCAGCAGTCGCACGGTATCGAGCACCACGCTGTCTTTGGCTTTCTTCCAGGTCACCTCGCCCGTCTCGAAGATGGCGCGTGATGCTTCGCCCATGGCCTGTTGCAGGGCTTGCTTCAACTTCGCTTCCAGCTTTTCGGTTTCAGCCAAGGTCTGACGGACACTGAGCCAGTCGGCAAAGGTCGCAGACAGGTTACGGTCGGTGCTGAAGTCGACTGCGATTCCCTTGTCCTGCGGATAGAGACAACGCAATGCCAGCTCTGCTGATTCTGAACCATCTGCCGGCGGTGGTGTATCCGTCTCGACATAACGCCAGAAGGCAGCTTCCAACTGGATCAGCCGTGCAATCAGTGCTTCATCCCGGTGAATGCGATGAACCTCCAAGTGCTGACCACCGAGCAGGACAGCCACATCGGCAGCAGCCTTGCCGGTCACGACGAGCTGATGCTGAACCTGCAACTGAACATATTCCGGCACCCCTTCTTTCCAGAGTCGGCTACCGTTGATGCCGGCGGTTTTGCATTCGAGGATATGAACGTCCGGTGCACCGATGACTTCCCGGTCGATATTGGCCAGCATCCAGTGCAGCAGTGGATCGGGATGCTGTAGCACCGCATTGATACGTCGCACTCGATTTCCGGAACGCCGGGTGTAGTGGGCTGCCACGATGGGTTCGAGAATATTCCCCCAGTAAGCAGGACTCTCCTCATCGAGCGGATCAGTCTTGGGCAATAGGCCATCACGGCCAGTTTTTTCCAGCCAGAGTTCAAGCTGAGATTTGTATGGGTTGAGACCCACAGCGGCCGCAGCATCCGAACTGCCTATGCCTTGCCGGCGGACGTTAAGCCAATCCTCCCGAGGCAAGGCCTTGGTGCTGATCAGCCGCAATGCCGGTCGTGTCGATTGTGAGGGTGATAAAGGGATTGAAGGTAGTGCCATGATGTTCTCCAGAGTTTGGACAGGAATGCCAGAACGTGAATCCACTCGCGACCGCCAGACAACAAAAAGCCCGGTCGGAAAATACCGAACCGGGCAATCGAGGGGGAAATGCTGAGGAAGCGAGAAGCGAACTACGCGACAAGCTTCAATGCCGTATCGAGTGCGCGCTGCTTGATGACGGCGCCTTGGCCGAACCAGGCGGAATCGAGTCGGTACTCAGGACTGCGCGCACGACGCTCGTGGTCGACGTACTCGGTCACGGCATTGAGTAATCCCCATGCTGTTCCCTTGGCAGCTTCCAATTCAGAACCACGACCATGACCGTCGTAGAGCGATTGCACCTTCAACAGCGCGCGTTCGTTGGACAAATTCGAGAGGTCCGAGCTGTTGGGATCGACTTCACAAAGCACCCGGAGGAAATAAGCCATCGCTTCATGGCTTTTTACCTTGCGTTCGGCGAGTGTCCGCATCCGGTACAGAAACCCATCCCATTGCGAGACGGCAATCCCAAGTTGCTGCTTGACGGCCTGTGCATCGAATCGGGTGTTGTGCGGCACCTTGATGGCCGAAACAGCGCCATTCACTGCGATGGTCAGCGTATTGTTGCAGACTACCCGAACCGTGGTGGGTGTCGCCGTGGTAGCCAGTGTGCCGTCACAGGACGTGGCGAGCAGCAAGTAGCCTTGGACAAGATCGTTCCCCTTGAGTGCAGAGGACTGACCGGTTCGTGCCAGTGCCCAAAATTTCTTGCCGCCCTTCAGCACCCCGGCCGTCTCCAATTCATAGCCTGCCACTTGCGTGAGGTCACGGTAGAACTCGAGGACCTCGCTAGGCTGGACGACCTGGTAACGATTGGAGACAACAGACAGGGCATCCTGCGTGTCTGAGCGATACAGAACTTTCTGATCGGCGAAGGTTTTAATCGAGCCGAGTGGGCCAGCTGATTCGGCCATGAAGCGAACCGGGGTTTCCAGAATCTGGAATGACATTCCAGACTGTTCCGCCCAGACTTCGATTGGCTGCTGCGGAGTGAGTTCGTTACCCAGGCCATGCCAGGGTGTCTCACCGACATATGCCATTTGTTGGACTTGGTGTGCCATTTGATGCTCCTGAAAATGAATAGAGATAACAGCAGGTCAGCGGTCACTGAACTCGTGGCCGCAGTCACCACACTGGAAATTGCCGAGAACTTTCTCATCGACGACATCTCCGACTTTGGCGCCAGCCATGGAACCCGCAGCACCACCGAGCAGACCACCGAGGATCGCTCCGGCTAGACCACCGAGCAGCATGCCGGCGGGACCTCCGACTGCACCGACGGCTGCGCCAGTCTGAGCACCGGATAGCGCGCCGCCAGCACCAGTAGCGGCACCGCCGACGGCACCGACCGTGCAGCCGATCCTTCGGGCGGTGTGCAGACGATGGATGTTGGTTGAATGGCAGACGGGACATTTGTTACGCATGTTTTTTCTCCTGGAAATGAAAAGAGCCCGCTACCTGCACAGGTAACGGGCTCTTGAATGGATGGAAAAAGGGAACTGAAGGGCTGAGTTGAGTTAGCCCTTAGGTTTTATATATGTAACCAAAAAGGCTTCAGATGCAGAAAAGCGCTAGAGGCATAGCAAAAATCTAACTAACTCTTGCTGCCGCCATCAGGAATAGAAGGGTTGCATGCAAATTTCGGAGAGATAAATTGACGATTAATACCTGAAAGTCGGAATTCCGGCCGTTGTGGCTAACTCACTTGATTGACTCGTCTTATGCAGATTGCCGACGTTGGTTGAGTCTTAAGACGGAATAGCTTCGTCCCTTCGGTAGCGAATATCCGGATATCATCCAATCTTCTCGCAAAGGAGGCCAACATGAAACTGACCAACCCCGAAAAGCTCATCCTCATCATGCTCACCGAGCTTTACGAGAAGGTTGGCATTTCAGGCAACTCAGGGATAGACCCGAAGTTCGTTCAGCAGGCCATCTACACCGACAATACCTGGGCCTTCGAATGGAAGTACTCGGGCATCTTTGACAGCTCCGAGCCGGCACCCCCAGAGGTGAATGAGGTCGTCAATTTCTTGGACATGTGGTCCTTCATCGAGGAGGCGTACGAAGCGCTCGGCACGCCGGAGAAAGCTGATTTAGAGCAAAAGGCGACTCCATTCGGGAAGAACCCTCGCTTTACTGGCTTCGACGGCAACAACGAGTGTGAATACTTGGGTATTGCGGGATTCCTGATCCGACAGCTAGAACGATTCGTCGAGTTCAAGGACCGCGACTTGAACAGCCACATGCCCTCCGTCGCTGGCTACCGCCGGATGTACGAGACATTCGAACCTATCCGTCGCACCTTGCTCGAGCGAAGGATGTCCGTGGATGAGCTCGCCAAGGTCCTGAACGCGAGACGTCATCGCTCAGGGGAGTAACCAGATGGAAATCACCACCTTCGGCCAGTTCATCAGCTGGACACAAGACTGCCACGCCCGATCCAAGCTAACCCTTTTTCGTGGCCAGCCGGTCAAAGGGAACTTGCTGCCGAGCATCGCCCGGCAAAACCCGAAGTACGACTCAACTCAGCTCGAGCGCACCATGCTGGATCAGTTCAGACTTCGCGGCGTGTCGATGCTGCCGAACGTAGGCACGAATCAGCTTGAACTGCTCGTTGTTGCTCAGCACTTTGGCCTCAAAACGCGGCTGCTCGACTGGACGAGCAACCCGTTGGTCGCGCTGTATTTCGCCTGTAACGAGAGTGCTGGGGCGAATTCATATGTCTATGCACTCGCTTCTGAGACGCTCGTCGCAAGAGATGCCTATGAGAAAGACCCGTTTTCACCACCGCGAACCCGGATCTTTCAGCCCCCAATGAACAACCCACGGATTATTGCGCAGCACGGCTGGTTCACCCTCCACCGCTTCTCGGATAAGTCCGAAGGCTTCGTCCCGTTGGAGAAGAATCTGGACACCAAACCCTATCTGGAAGAAGTGCAAATCCCAGCGAGCGCGAGAGCTGACCTTCTTCACGCACTGGTGGGCCACGGTGTCGCAAGCCACACCTTGTTCCCCGACCTCGGCGGGCTGTCCCAGTACCTGAACAGGACCTACTCGGTCGCCTGAACACTCTTCGCGACTCGTCTTGGACATCGAGCCTTGAACGCCAGCAACCTGGCAGATTACTGACGTTGCACCAGGAGTTCTTCAAGGGCTCCTTTGGCCGAAGTCCGGCCTCATATCCGCTTGAACGCTTTGAGAAAGTTTGTCGGATGCTTGCAGAACCGAATGTGGTCCGGCGAATTTAGCGGGCGATTCGTTTCAGTGAATGCAGGAGTTATGTAACCCCAATCCCCAAGGGTTGAGAAATAGACAACATAGTCAATTTTTGCCCCCTGCCACTTGTTCTCAACTCGGATCGATTCGTCTTTGGTCTGAACACTCTTGACCTGTATGCGGTAGAAGCTGTCATCGTCGGCCACAACAAGATCAGTTTTTTTGCCGTGATCAATCACTGGGATCAGAACTTCCCAACCATCGCTTAGTAGCCAAGCAGATAAAAGTTGCTCGTACGACAACTGTTTGTGAGCGGCCAACGTGGTTTGCTTGAGGACTGCATTTTTTACAGGCATGACATTACCTTTTCAGGTTATGCCGTACGACAGCCGGAGTGGTGGCTTCCTGTATACGGACCGAGGCGGTATCACACCGACCTCCCGATAAGCATCACCGCACTGCGATAGTCAGTAGAAGAGTAGCAAAGGCTGCCAGCCTTGCAGTTCGGGCGGACACCCACTTCCTGCATAAATGCCACCTTGGCCCATAGCGGACCGTGATGCGAGTCTGGTTAGATTATCTGCCTCAGCATGTAGCTGTCAATGGCGCTCTGACCCGCGGCGTGAGCCATCAAATAACTGGTGGCCACCACTTACCGGCCATTGTCTAGCCAAGACGCCAATGACCGTTCAGGCCGAGCACCGCGCGGTTACTCACGCTGTCGTCTGTGGGGCCAGACCCAATGCTTGGTATTTCAGCTCCGTAGACGTGGCCTCAGTGGTGAGGCCACGTCTTTTGCTCAATACACAGATGCGCAGGGACTCCCAAGCGCCGTCTCGTTCTTCCACTGCGTTGCCCGCCAATGGCTGTCTGGCTATTGCCCAATCCATTCTTGCCTAAAGCCTCCAGCGCACCATTGAAAAAATATTTTTCGAAGCCTCTTATGAGGGAAAGGCGCAACTCTGTCGAGAAGGTCATTGAAACCCAGTCCAACGGGAATCGATAGGCAACCAAGCCGGAGGCTGCACAGCAGCACATTCGAGATAGTCGCGATTTCCCCGGACTTTAATTTTTCCCGAGGAATTGTGATGAACAAGATCGATATGGCTACATTCGCGGCACTGGGCCATGAGTGCATGAAATCTACGGCGTTTTCGGAAAAGGGCGATACGCATTACACGCTGATCGCCACACGTGACACTGAGGTGGTAAGGCATCTCATCGGCATTCAGCGGATTGGGTTAGCGATGATCAATTCAATCGCCCCGCCATTTGAGTGGCGCGTGCTGAAGAATGGTGAAGGAGCAATTTTCAAGGACACCCTAGGGGATTGGGTGTTTGGATTGCTGACTTTCCTGGATCGCGAAGAGTTTTCCGAATCGTTTCCGCTTCACGAGTTCAACCCTGTCTCCAGGCGCCTATTGGAGATGATTGATGAGCGTCAGTTGATCGACAAGGTGAGATCCCCTGGGTGGCAAATCAGTAACGATGCAAAGCGCTCGCTGATGGCCGAACTGAACCGCTTCGTTATTGACTTCCGGGAGGAGTTTCACCAAGAAGAACTTGAGGCGCGCATGAAAAACTATCTGGCACGTTCGACCCAGATTGAGCAGGGGCTGCGGAGCCTGATCAGCGACGCCGTTGAGCGTACTCCGCACATCATGGCAATTCGTATGGATCTCGCCTACAAGCCCCTGGCATCGCTGCCCGATGGCCCGGAGTCCTTGGATCTCGACGAGGCGAACTCACATCGAGACGAGTTGCTAATGATTGCCAGAGAGTACTTCGGGGAATCCCTCCTGTCGTGTGCCTGGAAGCTCGAGCACTGCCGGGAGAAAGGCTATGGCTTCCATATGCTGTTCATTTTCGATGGACGCAAGGAATCGGATGATCTTGCAAACGCAAGATTGATCAGTGATGTCTGGGATGTCAGGGTGACCAAGGATGCAGGTATCCACCTTTGCTACAACGCGAACGACAAAGTCTCCGAAACGTATGGCCTAGGTGTGATTTCCTGCTCCGACACTGAAGCCCTATCCCACTTTACTGAGCAGGTCGTAAGCTCAATGGCCAGGACAGATTATTTCCTGAAGATTCGGTCTGAACTGGCCGAGCAGGCATTTGGAATGGCGAGCTTTAATCCCAAATGTCACACGACCTGACAAAGACTCTACCTGGTGCAGGTTACTTGTGGTTTTGAATCAGCAGTACAGAAACAATCCCACGACCTGACACCCCAAACGGAATGGGGTGTCAGGCACAAATCGTGTCGGGTGGTTAGGCAGAATCGATGAGTCTCAGGCCAAAAACTCGGGGGAACTAACTTTTCAGGCTTTTTCCTACTAACTTTCCACCCAACAACCCCCTCCATCGCATTGCTTCGGTGGGGAAGGTGCTTTCTAGCAGGCGATAACTGACACAGCATCACGGTCAGACTGCTTTCGGTTGCCAAGGAGGTTGGCCTTCGCTTCAGAGGATTCAGTTCGGGAACCGCATATTTTTTTAATGGCAGCACGGTGATCGCAATGCCCGAATCGAATCTTTAAAGTGCCCTCCATCACATCATTGCTGCAATCGGAGAGAAGACATGTCAAACCAAAACCAGGGTACTCGGAGGGTGTTGCGCATCAAGGAAGTTTGCGAACGTACCGGACTTTCACGGAGCGGAATCTACGATCGCCTGAACCCGGGGTCCAAGTACTACCAGCCAGACTTTCCGAAGCGCTTCAAGCTCGGTGTCCATTCGGTTGGCTGGGACTCTGCGGAAATCGAGCGTTGGATTGCTGAACGGAAGGAGAACGGTATTGTTGGAACAGGTCACTAACTTTCCACCAGAATAATCAAGCTATAGAACAAAACCGCCAAGGATTTGGGTTGATATTTCCTTGGCCGACGTCTAAAAGCTCTTGGAGTATATGTTATTGAATTTAATTAATTAAACAAGCAGTAGGGATTGAGTGGTTTTAAATAGATAAGTTATTCGACTTACGTTGAGTTTATGGTAGTTCGTTGGCGAAACGTAATGGCCTTATTATCTAACCATGGAATTAGCGAGTGAATAACCAATTTGAGCGCAGTAAATTATTACTTCGCTATGCATTAGGTGAGGGAGATGAAACAAGATATTTATGATCAGATTGCTATAGCGTTCCTGAAGTCAACTGCGACTTACAGAAAAAATAGCCAAGATGAAGTTGAGCTGGTTTTTACTAGCGAAGCAACGGCTGCTAAAGCAGTAATTAAACTACTGTCTTTCTGCATAGATATGGCCAGAACGAAATCAGTATTGTTCAAATCGAAAGCGCCAAACAGAAAAAATACGCAGATTTTTAATAATAAACTAGGAGATACGCTTCTTACCTTCCTACTAGATCTCGACTTCGATGAGTTGCGAGCCTATTTTCCGAAGCATGTCTTCAACCCCATGCTTGATCGGATGATCCTCATGCTCAAAGAGCGTGAGCTGGTTGAAAAAGCAAGATCGCCAAATTGGCGAATTAATCCTATTGCTGAACAAGATTTTGTAGATAGCCTGAACGAATTTGTTGATGCCTATCAAGAAGAGATCAACGGAAAAGATTTTAAGGTCGTGCTGAAAAACTACCAGAGACGATCAAGAAAAAATGAAAAGCAGTTACGAGGCCTCATTGACAATGTTTTTGCTGCCTATCCCAAGGTTATGGTGATCCGTGTTGACGTCGCATACAAGGAGAACCACAGCTCAATGCATGGCTATGAGAAGGAATTGACACTGGCCCAGGTTCGAGATCATCGGAAGAAGCTACTGAAGCAAATTAACAAAAAATTTAGCGACTCGTTGATAACCTACGCCTGGAAACTCGAATATGGCCTGAAAAAAGGCTATCACCATCACTTTTTGATTTTTCTGGATGGGGCGAAGCTTCGGCAGGACGTCGTGATCGGGAAAATTATTGGTGATACTTGGGCGAACGTCGCAACAGAGGGGCTCGGGATGTATTACAACTGCAATGGAAAAAAAGAAAACTACAAGGAGTTGTGTGTGGGAGTTTTTGGCCGGGGGGATATTGAGATGATCCGTACGCTTAAAGACGGTGTTGCAACCTATATGTCAAAGGTGGATTTTTTCATGAAGTTCGATTGGGACACTAGGTTTCGTAGTTTTGGCAAGGGCGCCATACCAAAACAAAAATAAATAACTTAAATTCGGTAACAAATAAAGCAATCGAGATATTAAAAAATAAAATCAAGAGTAGTGATCTGTATTTATAATCCGAAATTACTATTTGGGTCGCTGCTTTTTTCAGACAAGTCATGTATTGCGTTATTCGGATCGGCCGAGTTATCAACGAAAGCCTTGATGATGCGTTGATCTTGGCGTAGGCATACTTTGACCCAGGGGAGAATGTTTTCATACAAAGGGAAAGATTGGCCAATTGCCTCATGAAACTTTTCAAGGCGTGGAATGGCAATATTAAGCATCTGCTTTCTGTTTTTCCATCCACCGCCAAGAGGATTCTCGATGATCTTTATGAGTTCATCTTTCATTGCTCCTGTTTCTCTGGCCGATTTGTTTTTCCCGCCTTTTTGTTTTGCCTCAATGCTTTGCAATTCTGCTTCAATCTGTCGCATTACGGATTCTCGCGTATCTAATAGTCCTCTGTAGTACCGTGATTGAGCGTAGTAATACCAGGCTGCATCACTATTGGACTGTTCAAGATAATGGAGCGCCATACCGAGATATTGAATATAAGCATAATAATAGGCCTCTTCCCTAGGCGCTTTGCTGTATTCGACGTTGTGTTTTATACCCTCATCCGGGTACGCCTTGCCTGCGTCATTCTTTGCTTTTGCTGCCATCACCTCATCGAGAAATGCTTGATGATTTTCAGGAGGGTCTGATGGATAAAGCATTTCTTTCAGAAGCGCAGCAAGCGACTTTGGGAGGCTGTTCTCGTAGCTCAAAATAATGGGAGGAAATTTCATGACGGACTCTGATATTAGATAGGGAGACACAAGACCTGCTTCTGCTATGACCGAGGGTCTGCGAGCACAGGAGTCAGAAGGGCAGTCTGTTTATCTGTAGCCTTCAGCCTTTCAAGAAAATCCGCCCACGTTTGCATCATAGCCTTCCGCTCCTTTATAAACTTGGTGCGGTTATACGCCGTACCTAAGGCATCAGGAACGCTATGTGCGAGCTGGTGCTCAATGACGACGGGATCGAAATGCAACTCCTCATGCAGAATTGTCCGTGCCATTGCACGAAAGCCATGACCGGTTATGTCTTTTTGAGTGTCATAGCCAAGTCGACGCAAAGCCGCGTTCACGGTGTTTTCCGACATAGGCCGTTGCGGATCTCTTCCTGCAAACACATAGCGACCATGTCCTGTAAGCACGTGCAAATCTCTGAGGATTGCTACAGCCTGAGATGCAAGCGGAACCAGGTGCGCTGTATCTGTCTTTGTTGCGGTGTAACTCCACTGCCCAGAATCAAGATCAATATGCTCCCACTCCGCCTTGCGCAATTCACCAGGGCGGACAAAAAACAAGGGCGCTAGCTTCAGGGCACAAAGAACAACGTAGCTTCCCTTAAAGTCATCGAAGGAACGCAACAGCTTGGCTACGCCTGCTGGATCAATAATGGCCGCGAAATGCCGTCCTTTGACGGGAGGCAGAGCTCCCCGCAAGTCGGTCGACGGGTCTCTTTCGCACAAACCGTGTGCCACTGCATACCGAAAAATCTGACTGCAGTTCTGCAATGCGCGGTGAGCGGTTTCCAGGACACCACGACTCTCTGTTTTTTTGATTGCGCGCAGCAACTCAGCAGCTTTTATCTCGGCAATCGGTCGTGCGCCAAGCCAGGGGAAGACATCTCGCTCCAATCGGCGAATGATCTTGACTGCGTGACTTTCAGCCCAGTTTGGAGAAAACTTGGCAAACCACTCACGAGCAACAACCTCGAAACTGTTCTCCGCGCGCTCTGAACGAGCTGCCTTCTGAATCTTCCGATTTTCACCCGGATCAATTCCGTCAGCCAGCAGTCGCTTGGCCTCGTCACGCCTGTCGCGAGCGGATTTCAACCCAACATCCGGATAAACCCCCATGGAAAGGGTTTTCCTCTTGCCGGCAAAGCGGTAATCCAGCCGCCACCACTTTGCTCCATTGGGTTTCAGAAGCAAATACAAGCCACCACCATCGGCCAATTTGATCGGCTTTTCTGGCGGCTTTGCGTTGCGAATAGAGGTATCGGAGAGCGGCATGACGGTAACACCTTCACGTTAACTGCGAGTTACCGTCAAATCTACCGTCACTTACCGTCAGATTGCAATAGACGGCTTTGGACTGCTCAGGACGTTAAAAAGGCCAGAACCCTTGTGTTTGCTTGGGTTTCTGGCCTTCTTCGGACTGCTTACTACTGAATTTTGGTGGCCAATCGCGGAATCGAACCACGGACACGCGGATTTTCAATCCGCTGCTCTACCAACTGAGCTAATTGGCCAAACGAGGGCGCATTATACCGATCAGTCCGCTGCTTCGCAACCGAATCTAGCCACTTTCGAGGGCTCATGTACCGATAGGAGGCGATTGGCGGTATAGCTCAGAGAAATCATCGGGGGGTGGCATTGGCGGTAGCGGGGGGTGCCAGGTTGCAAAAGCAACGCGGGCTACCGCCCCTCGTCCGCGAGGATTCGGGCGCAAGCTGGCACGTGAATTGTGCTGCATGGCTATTTCCTGAACGATCGCAAGCCCGAGACCGCTGCCTTCGGTTGAGGCATCGTCAGCCCGATAGAATCGTTCGAAGACCAGCTCGGACTGCTCTTCGCTAATACCGACGCCATTGTCTTCGACTTCGAGCAGCACGGTGGCGTGATTGACTAGCACCCGACAGGTCACATGTCCGCCTGCGAGGGTATAGCGCAGGGCGTTGTCGAGCAGATTTTTGGCCAACTCCCTGAGCAAAAACGGATTCCCCAGAACCATTGCAGCGCCATCGGACTCGAATCCGAGATCGATATCCTTTTCAATCGCTACTGTTACCCAGTCTGCAACCACATCACGGATCAAGGTGGCCAGATCCAGCGGCTCGTGTTTTTGCTGGGCCGCTTCACCACTTTCGGTTCGTGCCAGGGTTAGCAACTGGTTGATCAACCTCCCGGCACGATCGACACCGGTTGCGATCTGGCGCAAGGCGTGGCGCAGCGCTTCTGGGTCGGTTTCTCGAATGGCAAACTGTGCTTGAGTTTTCAGCCCGGTCAGCGGCGTGCGCATCTGGTGAGCGGCATCGGCAACGAAACGCTGCTGTGCTGCGACGCCGCGCTTGACCCTTTCCAGCATCTCGTTGAAAGCTTCAACCAGAGGCTCCAGTTCTTCGGGTACGCGCCGGGTAGCGATTGGCGAGAGGTCATCGGGTTCACGGGCTTCGATTGTCTTGCGCAGGCGGGTCAGCGGTCGCAGACCACGTGACAATCCAAACCAGACGAGCATGACGGCCAGCGGGATGATGATGAATTGCGGCAGGATAACGCTGGCGACAATCTTGTTGGCCAACTGGCTTCGTTTGTCGGTGGTTTCGCCAACCTCGACGATGATCCATTGCGCCGGGGTCATCTGTGGCTCGGCAAGATAGGTATATGCCAGGCGCAATTCCTGCCCCTTGAAATCCCCGTCTCGCATGTAGATCTCTCCGGGCACCACCGAATCATCGCGTGGCAACTGGAAGACGGGAAGATCCCGGTCACCTGCCAGCAATTTTCCATCAGCGCCAACAACGTGAAAATACACGCTGTCAGTTTCGTCCGCCCTGAGCAAGGCTCTGGCTGAAGCGGGCAACGACAGAATCGGCTTGCCGTTTACAAGCTTGACCTGGCGTGCGATGGCCGCGACATGCTCGCGAAGTGCCTGGTCGTAGGGATAGTTGGCGACATTGTTGGCGAAGTAATGCGTGAAGGCGATACTCAGCGGCCAGACGAACAACAAGGGGGCCAGCATCCAGTCGAGAATCTCGCCAAATAGCGAGCGCTCGATTTCGGAGACTGGCGAAGGTGGGTTATTCGCCCTGGGGTCGCTCAAGGCAGTATCCAAGACCGCGGACAGTGGCAATCTTTACGCCGCCGGTCTCGATCTTTTTGCGCAACCGATGAACATAGACTTCGATAGCGTTGTGACTAACTTCTTCGCCCCAGCCACAAAGGTGATCGACCAACTGGTCCTTGCTGACAAGTCGCCCCATGCGACTGAGCAACACTTCAAGAAGCCCGATTTCCCGGGCGGATAGATCAAGTGTCTCGCCGTGGATCTGTGCCACCCGACCGATCTGGTCATAGCTCAAGGCGCCGCACAGAATAGTCGGCGAAGTGCCTGCAGAACGGCGGGTCAGCGCCCGGACGCGAGCCTCAAGTTCGGCTAGTTCAAAGGGCTTGACCATGTAGTCGTCGGCACCCAAATCGAGACCTTTGACGCGATCTCCAGTCCCGTCTAGCGCAGTCAGGATCAAGACGGGCAAATGCGAATTCCTTGCCCTGATGCGTTTGAGCAGTTCAAGCCCGGAGAGCTTCGGCAAACCGAGGTCGAGAATAAGCAAATCATAGGAAACTGTGAGCAGCGCAGTGTCTGCATCCATGCCATTGGGCGCCCAGTCTACGGCATACCCGCCCTGGCGCAGGGAGCGGCAAAGCCCATCAGCAATGATGGTGTCGTCTTCAGCAATAAGGATGCGCATGTATTGGTTTTAGCCCTCGCCGGCGTAAGAATTCTGTAAGCCTACCGCATTATTCTGGATGGGCTGTTCTCCTTTTATGGTCTTCGGAGTATGCGGCTCAGCCGCTACTCAGGGGGTTGTCTGATCCTGCACTAGACAATCCCCTACCGTTTTTTTCCCGCTAAACCCATAGAGTCTATCAAATATTTTGCACTGCGATTTCCGCAGCGCACAAGCACGTCCGTTTTTGGGGCGGTGCCCCATGGTAGCTAGGACAACCTCACGGTCAACCGGAAAAAACACACAAAATCCAAAACAAAAAAAGCCCGGGTTGCCCCGGGCTTTTTGCTAACGACTGCTTGCCTGATTAGTGACCGCTGGCGCCAGAAGCACCTAGACCGGTTTCCGAACGCAGCTGCTGCGCCGGGTACAGAGCACGTTCTTTCTGAGCCTGAGCAGAGTTGTCCAGAATGGACACCAGCCAGATCGTGAAGAACGCTGAAGTCATCGAGAAGATGGCAGCAGAGTTGTACGGGAACCAGGCGGAGCCTTTCGGGTTGCCCATAACAGCTTCCCAGACGCTGGCAGAACCAATCGTCAGGACAACGGCCATGGCCAGACCGACGAAGCCACCGACCACGGCGCCGCGCGTCGTACAGTTCTTCCACAACACGGACATGAAGAGCACCGGGAAGTTGGACGAACAGGCGATAACGAAGGCCAGCATCACCATGTAGGCAACGTTTTCTTTCTCGAAGGCAATACCGAGAACCATGGCCAGAACAGCCAGAGCAACGGTCGTGATCTTGGAGACGCGCAGTTCCTGTTCGGAAGAGCAGCCCTTTTTGAACACGGAAGCGTACAGGTCATGCGACACAGCAGACGCGCCAGACAGGGTCAGACCAGCAACCACAGCCAGAATCGTTGCGAAGGCCACGGCAGAGATGAAGCCGAGGAACAGGTCACCACCAACAGCCTTGGAGAGATGCACAGCAGCCATGTTGCCGCCGCCCTTCAGACCCTTGGCCAGTTCGCCGCCGACGTAGAACTCAGACGGATTCTGGATCAGGTTGGTGATAGCGCCAAAACCGATGATGAAGGTCAGGATGTAGAAGTAACCGATCCAGGTGGTTGCCCAGGCAACCGACTTACGAGCTTCCTTGGCGTTCGGCACGGTGAAGAAGCGCATCAGGATGTGCGGCAGACCAGCGGTACCGAACATCAGAGCCATACCAACGGAGATGGCGGAGATCGGATCCTTGATCAGTGCGCCCGGGCCCATGATGGCGTCCTTCTTGGAGTGCACTTCAACAGCCTTGGTGAACAGCGCTTCCGGCGAGAAGCCGAATTGCATCAGCACGGAAAGAGCCATGAAGGTGGCGCCGCCGAGGAGCATACAGGCCTTGATGATCTGCACCCAGGTGGTTGCAGTCATACCGCCGAACAGCACGTACATCATCATGACGATGCCGACGAGGATTTCTGCGTACATGTATTCCATGCCGAAGAGCACCTTGATCAGCTGACCGGCACCGACCATCTGCGCAATCATGTAGAAAGCGACGATAACCAGGGAGGCAGAAGCGGCGAAGACGCGAACCGGGGTCTGGGAGAAACGGTAGGAAGCCACGTCAGCAAACGTGAACTTGCCCAGGTTACGCAGACGCTCGGCCATCAGGAAGGTAATGACCGGCCAGCCGACCAGCCAGCCGATCGAGAAGATCAGGCCGTCAAAGCCGTTGGCGAACACGAGGCCGGAAATACCCAGGAAGGATGCGGCAGACATGTAGTCGCCAGCAATGGCCAGGCCGTTCTGGAAGCCGGTGATGCCGCCGCCGCCGGTATAGAAGTCAGCCGCAGATTTGGTCTTGGAAGCGGCCCACTTGGTGATGTAGAGCGTGCCGCCAACGAAGATGGCGAACATGACGATCGCGGTCCAGTTGGTGTCCTGCTTGGCGGTGTTGCCGAGGTCGGCACCAGCGGCGATAGCGCCACCGGCAACGGCCAGTGCCAGAAGGCCGGCGAGAATTTGGGTGAATTTAGTCATCTTACTTCTGTGCCTCCGCAATGATGGCTTCGTTGGTCGCATCAAACTCGGAGTTGGCGCGACGCACGTAGATCCATGTCAGGACGATGGTGAAAACGATGACGCTAACGCCAAGCGGAACGCCGACGCTCATGACGGCGCCGGTGCTGACCTTGGCCGCCAGAAATTCCTTGTTATAAGCGACCAGCAGAATGAAGCCGTAATAAGCGGCTGCACTGATAATGGTCATGATGATCCCGTATCTACTGCGCATGGCAATAAATTCGTGGAATTTCGGATTAGCGGTAATCCGATCCAGTACGTTTTGCATTGATTTTGCTCCTCAGATTATGTTTGTAGAGGCATTGCTGCGGATGTGAATTTAGGCCGAACGTCTTACAGGCAACTTACAGAGCGTCACGAAAATCCTCAGCAATGCTTTGACCTAAAGCAAAAAAGCCCCGCTCGAAAGCGGGGCTTTTTGCAAAGCGGTACAGCTTGGGCGGGGAATTACATGCCCATGCCGCCCATGCCACCCATACCACCCATGCCGCTCATGTCGGGCATGCCGCCGGCCGGCTTGTCTTCAGCCAGTTCAGCAACCATGCATTCGGTGGTCAGCATCAGGCCGGCGATGGACGCGGCGTTCTGCAGTGCGGTGCGGGTTACCTTGGTTGGATCGAGCACGCCCATTTCAACCATGTCGCCGTATTCGCCGGTGGCAGCGTTGTAACCGTAGTTACCCTTGCCGCGCTGAACCTTGTCGACAACGACAGAAGGCTCGTCACCAGAGTTGGCAACGATTTCGCGGAGCGGCTGCTCCATGGCACGCAGAACGATCTTGATGCCAGCATCCTGATCGTGGTTGTCGCCCTTGATCTTGCCAACAGCAGCACGAGCACGGATCAGCGCAACGCCGCCGCCAGCCACAACGCCTTCTTCAACCGCAGCACGGGTAGCGTGCAGGGCATCTTCAACGCGGGCCTTCTTTTCCTTCATTTCGACTTCTGTGGCTGCACCAACCTTGATGACGGCAACGCCGCCAGCCAGCTTGGCAACACGTTCCTGAAGCTTTTCCTTGTCGTAATCGGAAGTCGCTTCGTCGATCTGGATACGGATCTGCTTGACGCGGGCTTCGATGGAAGCGGCTTCGCCAGCACCGTCGATGATGATGGTGTTTTCCTTGGAAACTTCGATCCGCTTGGCCTGGCCCAGATCCTTCAGGACAGCCTTTTCCAGCGACAGACCGGTTTCTTCGGCGATCACGGTACCGCCAGTCAGGATGGCGATATCTTCCAGCATGGCCTTGCGACGGTCGCCAAAGCCCGGGGCCTTGACGGCAACGGTCTTCAGGATGCCACGGATGTTGTTCACAACCAGGGTAGCCAGCGCTTCGCCATCGACATCTTCAGCGATGATCAGGAGCGGACGGCCAGCCTTGGCAACTTGTTCCAGGATCGGCAGCAGGTCACGGATGTTGGAGATCTTCTTGTCGAAGAGCAGAACAAACGGGTTTTCCATCAGGGCTTGCTGCTTGTCGCCGTTGTTGATGAAGTACGGCGACAGGTAGCCGCGGTCGAATTGCATGCCTTCGACGACGTCGAGTTCGTTGGCCAGGGACTTGCCATCTTCAACAGTGATGACGCCTTCCTTGCCGACCTTTTCCATGGCATTGGCGATGATTTCGCCGATGTCGCCATCAGAGTTGGCGGAAATGGAGCCAACCTGAGCGATTTCCTTGGTCGTGGTGCAAGGCTTGGAGAAAGCCTTCAGCTCGGCGATGGTGGCGATGACAGCCTTGTCGATACCGCGCTTGAGGTCCATCGGGTTCATGCCGGCGGCGACGTACTTCATACCTTCGCGGACGATGGCCTGGGCCAGAACGGTGGCGGTCGTGGTGCCGTCACCAGCGATGTCGGAGGTCTTGGAAGCAACTTCCTTGACCATCTGAGCGCCCATGTTGGCAAACTTGTCTTTCAGTTCGATTTCCTTGGCGACGGAAACGCCGTCCTTGGTGACCGTCGGGCCGCCGTAGGAGCGCTCGAGCACGACATTGCGACCCTTGGGGCCGAGGGTGACCTTGACTGCGTCAGCCAGGATGTTGATGCCTTCGACCATGCGGGCGCGGGCGGAATCACCGAATTTGACTTCTTTAGCTGCCATTTATAACTCCTGAATTTTGATCTGTTTTTCCGGTTGACCGCAGGATCAACCGAAATTGCTAGGGTTGCGGCAATTAAGCCTGCAGAACGCCCATGATGTCTTCTTCACGCATGACCAGGACTTCCTGACCATCGACCTTGACAGCCTGGCCGGCGTACTTGCCGAACAGAACGCGGTCGCCAACCTTGACGTCCAGAGCGATCTGCTTGCCGTTGTCATCACGCTTGCCCGGGCCGATGGCCAGAACTTCGCCCTGATCCGGCTTTTCGCCAGCGGAATCGGGGATGACGATGCCGGAGGCAGTGGTGCGCTCGGCTTCAACGCGCTTGACGATCACTCGGTCGTGCAAAGGACGGATATTCATAAATCTGACTCCTGAAAATAAGTTGCAACAAACAAAAATTGGCCGACCGCGGCAAACGCGGATTCGGGAACGGAGCGAAGGGGTTATTAGCACTCCTCTCCGGTGAGTGCTAATAATAGGGGCGAGGCCTGCGAATTTCAAGAGGCGGGGCTGCAAAATAGTATTTGCCCATGCCCCCCCGGTGCGCCTGCGCCAGCGATTGCCCTGCGAGTAAGCAGCCCGACCAAAGGCGCCTAACTACGTTTAACGCCCCCCGGGTGGCGCAAAGCGATAGGCGTTGCGCCCCGCTTGTTTGACGGCATATAGCGCGGCATCGGCGCTGACCCGAATGGTTTCGAGGTCTTCCCCGTGCTGCGGATATATGGCCACCCCGACACTGGCTGATAGCCTCGCCTCGCCAGCATCCAGCAAGAAAGGACGAGCCAATGCCGCGACGACGCGCTGCGCGATCTCTTCCACCTCAAGCTGGCTACCAATCTTGGGGAGGATGACTGCGAATTCGTCGCCACCCAGACGCGCCACCGTATCGGACTGACGAACCGCTTGCAGCAAGCGACGGCTGGCCTCTACCAGCAACTCGTCTCCCGCTGCGTGGCCGAAGGTATCGTTCACATCCTTGAAGTGATCGAGGTCAACGTAGAACAGGGCGAACTCCTCGCCGTAGCGCCGCGCCTGAGTCAGGGCCATTTGCAGGCGGTCGTGGAATAGCGCCCGATTGGGCAAGTCGGTGAGGGGGTCGCTCTGTGCCCGATGACGGAGCAGATCCTCGACTTCCTTGCGCTGCGTGATATCGATGAAGGTGGCCACATGCCGGCCGCCGCTCTCGGCACCTTCGCCATGAATCGCCGAAATGGCCAGCCAGACGACGTACACCTTGCCATCAGGACGCCGGTTCCAAACCTCTCCGGCCCAGTGGCCTTCCCTGTCAAGGGCTTGCCACATGTCACGGAAAAATGCGGAATCATGCCGCCCGGCACTCAGGATTCCTGGATCCTTGCCCATCACTTCCTGGGGGCGATAACCGGTAATCGCCGTAAAGGCCGGATTGACCTGGATAATTTTGTTTCCGGCATCGGTAACCACAATGCCCTCCGATGCGCTTTCCATCACAGCCGCTGATATTTGCAGCGCCCTTTCGTTGGCCAGCCGCTCGGTGACGTCATGAACACTGATCACCCATTGCTGCTGGCTCGAAGCGCTCTCGATAGGCGCGACGTGGACATCACCCGTTCGTATGTGGGTACCGTCCGGCCGGGCAAAGTGCAAACGAATCATGGCCGATACGGGTTCGCCACGCGCCCGGCGGGCAAGGCGTTCAGCGGCGAGCGCCCGATCCGGGGCATGGATGAAATCGATCAACGCCCGGTTGAGCAATTGCTCCGATTGCATTCCGATCATCGTGGCGGCCTGCTCGTTGGCAAACGTAATGATGAAATCCGGCGCCTGCATGATGACGATGGCGTTCTGACTGGTTTCGATCACCGAGCGATAACGTGCCTCGCTTTCACTGATCAGCGCTTCCTTGCACTTGCGTTCTGCCACTTCACCAAGCAGTTGATCGTTGGCCAGGGAAAGCGCCTGCGTCCGATCGGCTATCAGGCGTTCCTGCCCGGCGGAAGCCTCCTGCATCCGAAGAAAGTTTCGGTGCGAGCGGCGAATCACGTAATGCATCAACAACGCGACGAGCAGGCCTGCCGCGCCAAAGATGCTCAGGACACGCGTGC
This sequence comes from uncultured Rhodocyclaceae bacterium, assembly GCA_907163225.1. Taxonomy (GTDB): domain Bacteria; phylum Pseudomonadota; class Gammaproteobacteria; order Burkholderiales; family Rhodocyclaceae; genus Azonexus. Next base: position 1,727,456 of record OU015322.1, read on the forward strand.
GCTGGGTGCTGCGAACGTCTAGTATTTTTTCTGCCGGCATCGAGACACTGATGCCACCACGAACCTCTCCCAGCTTGTAGCCCTGTTCGGCGTGACAGCCCAGGCAGGCGGACTTGATGTACAGCGGCGCCATGTAGCGGTGAACCGGCCCGCTCTCGCCCTTCTGCAGCGACAGTGTTTCATCCCGACTGCCGTTCTCGAAGGCCCGCAGACTTTCCGCTTCCCAGGCATCGGCGGCATTCGCCGGGCGAATCGGCTTCAGGCTGGTGATGTGATATTTGACGCCATCGGCCTTCTCGGCAATTTCCGCGATCTGGCGGGTCATGAAAGCCGGGTTGACCATGGTCAGATGCATACCATCCGTTGTCAGCAGATCACGCCTGGGGTGGGTCAGATAGGGATTCGGCTGTGTACTTTCGGTGACAGGCGCGTAGACGCCGCCGAGTTGGGCATTCCAGTCACGGGTCAACTCGACCAGGCGAAAGAGGACGCTCCCGCGCTCGCGCGCCAGGACTTCGACATTTTCATCGATCTGGCGAAACTCCATCGAGATGCCCAGCGCGCAGAGCACCGCGACCAACGCATACGCGATGACCAGCCAGGCACGATAGCCGAGGCTCAAAAAGATATCGTTTTCGGGAGGATTACTGACGAGGTGACGCATTCGGCAAAGCCATGCAAGCTTCAACTTGTTCAATATAGCAGTAGCACCAGATTTCATATTGATGCAGAGCAATCAGGCTGACTGACGACTCAGCCCGGCCATTCAGGGGAGTGTTAGGCTACGATCCCTTTGTCGTTTTTTCGAAGCTACATCATGTCATCACACCTGCTTGCCGCCCTGGCGCTGATCAGTCTCCCCCTGCTGGCCATGGCAGACGGCCTGCCGCCCAACGTGCTCAAGGCACTCAAGGCGGCGCAGATTCCGGCCAGTAGCGTTGCGGTTACCGTCCAGCCGGTCGACGCCCCGGCGCCGCTGGTTGCCCACAACGCCGTCCAGTCGATGAACCCGGCGTCGGTCATGAAGCTGGTCACCACCTACGCAGCGCTCGACCTGCTCGGCCCGGCCTACACCTGGAAAACCAGCGTGTGGTCCGAAAATGCTGCGACCACAGAAGCAACGGCAGGCCGTGCGGTCGACGGGAATTTAAGCGGAAATTTGTACATTCGCGGCAGCGGCGATCCCCGTTTTGCCATCGAGCACCTGTCCGCCCTGCTCCGCCAGTTGCGCGTGCGTGGCATCCAGCAGATCAGCGGCGATATCGTGCTCGACCGTACCGCTTTCAACATCCCGGCCATCGACCCTGGCGCTTTCGACGACAAGCCGATGCGCCCCTACAACGTCGGGCCGGACGCCCTGCTCCTCAACTTCCGCGCCCTGCGCTTCACGCTGCAGCCGGACAACGGCCGGCCACGCGTGCTGATGGAAACGCCGAGCGACGGCCTGCGCGTCGACAATCAGCTGCGCGCCGGCAATGGCGACTGCGGCAGCAACTGGAAGGATCTGATCAGCGTCCGGCTGATTCCGGAAAACAATGGCAGCCGGCTGGAATTCACCGGCACCTACGCCGCGCTGTGTGGGGAGAAATCACTCAACCTGTCGCCGCTGCCGGCCGATGCTCAGGCAGGCGGCCTGATTCGCGCCTTGTGGAAGGAACTGGGCGGCAGCATCAGCGGTCAGGTGCGTGGTGGCAAGGTGCCGATCGGCGCCAAACTACTCGCCCAGCATGAATCACCGCCACTGGCCGACGCCGTGCGCGACATCAACAAGTTCAGCAACAACGTGATGGCCCGGCAGGTTTTCCTGACACTGGGGAATGACACCGCCCCCGCCACGGCTGAGCGCGCCAAGCAACGTATCGCCGACTGGCTGGCCGGACGCAACCTGCGCTTCAATGAACTGGTTCTCGACAACGGCTCAGGCCTGTCGCGGGTCGAACGGATCAGCGCCGACAGCCTCAATCGCCTGCTCCTCGACGCCTGGAAAAACCCGGTGATGCCGGAATTCGTGGCGAGCCTGCCCATCGTCGGCATCGACGGGACGATGAAAAAGCGCCTGAACGGCTCCGACGCCACCGGCCGAGCCCACATCAAGACCGGCACGCTGGCTGACGTCAAGGCGGCTGCCGGTTACGCGCTCGATATGCAGGGCCGTCGCCATGCCATCACCTTCCTGATCAACCACCCGCGCGCCCAGGCTGGCAGCGCGGCTATCGACGCCCTGCTGGTCTGGGTGGCCCAGCGACGGGTCGGCGAAAAAGCGCCGGTACTGGAAAATGAGTGACACTGCCGCCGCCGCCCAACCTTTCCCTGCTGACCCCCTGAATCTTGCCGGACTGAACCGCCAGCACGTTTTCGATCTGGCGCAATTGCCACCGGAAGTCAGGCGAACACTGAGCGCTACCGACGGCTACCGCCAGTTGATCCTGCTCGGCCACGGCGGGCGCCAGCTATGGGAATGCGTCAAAGCCAGCGGCATCGCGGGCGAACACCCGATCGACGATTATTGCGTGCAGACGGTGGCGCGCTGGTTCGCCGACTTTTTGCCGGATCGCCACTACCGGATTGTTTATCCCGGCGAACAAACCGTCGGTCTGCAGCAGCTGGGCAAGTTGGCCGGCTGGCATCAACCCTCGCCGTTCATGCTCGGCATCGACGCGAAATGGGGCAGCTGGTTTGCCTATCGGGCGGCCATTCTGGCCGATTCTGATTTTTTGCCTTTTTTTCCGGTTGACCGTAGAAGTCCCTGCGAGACCTGCCCAAGCCAGCCCTGCATCGTCGCCTGCCCGGCCGGCGCGCTGACCGGCGGCGCTTTCTCTTTCGACTTGTGCAGCGCATACCGCCTGAGCACAGGCAGTCGTTGCGCAAGCGCTTGCCTGGCCCGCAACGCCTGCCCTGTCGGCGCCGAACACCGCTATGACGACGAGCAGATTCGCCATTCCTACAGCCACTCGCTCGCCATGATCAAAGTCTATACAGCCCGGCGATAGGCCACCGCCGGCGCTGCCGAACCGGTCAGTCAGCCACGGCTTGCAGCTGGCGACCAGTCTCCAGCCAGTGCATCAATCGGCTGAACAAAATATCCGGCCCCACCGGCTTGGCGAGAAAATCGTCCATCCCGGCGGCGAGACACTCCTGCCGGTCTTCAGCAAACGCATTGGCGGTCATGGCGATGATCGGCACATTCTGACCGCGCGGCAATTGCCGAATCCGCCTGGTCGCCTGCAGACCATCGAGAACGGGCATCTGGATATCCATCAGAATCAGGTCGAACGCTTCCTTGCTGACGCAATCAACCGCTTCTTGACCGTTTGCCGCCAGCGTGACCGTAAGAAGTTGCGATTCCAGCAAGGCGAGGACAACCTCGCGGTTCACCCGGTTGTCTTCGACCATTAACACCGAAGAGCCTGCGAACTTCTGGCGCAGGGCATCCCAATCCGACGCCAGAGCGGGCACCGGCACCGCTGCATCCCCCTGCACGACAGGTGCCAGACAGGCGGTAAACCAGAAAGTGCTGCCGCGGCCCGGCGTGCTCGTGCACCCGGCATCGCCCCCCATCAGCTGCGCCAGCCGCTTGCTGATGACGAGGCCGAGTCCGGTACCACCATGGCTGCGAGTGACCGAATTGTCGGCTTGTTCAAACGGCTTGAAGAGACGGTCGATCACATCGGGCGAAAGCCCCGGGCCGGTATCGATGACTTCGAAACGGATTGTCCCCGCCCTAGCGCTCGATTCGTCCGGCAGGCAGCGCAAAGTGACGCCGCCTGCTGCCGTAAACTTGACGGCATTGGCGGCAAAATTGAGCAGTGCCTGGCGCAAACGCGGGGGATCACCGCGCAAACCTTCCGGCAGATCAGCGCAATCGAGTTCGACCAGCAGCCCCTTGCGATTGGCATCCGCTGACACCAGATCCCTGACCGAGGCACAAATATCGCGGGGATCAACCTCGACCGATTCTATTTTCAAGCGATCGGCCTCGATCTGGGAGAGGCTCAGCACGTCCTGAATGATTTCAAGCAGATGCTTGACCGCCCCCTGAATGATCTCTAGGCGCTCGCCTTGCCGCGCGCTTACCCCCTCCCTTTGCACCAGATGGGTCATCCCGGTCACCGCGTGGAGGGGCGTCCGGATTTCGTGGCTCATGTTGGCCAGAAAGGTGCTCTTCGCGCGATTGGCCACCTCCGCTGCCTCCTTGGCAGCCAACAGTTCGCGCGTGCGGTCACGAACCAGTCCCTCCAGATTTTCCCGGTAAGTGGTCAATTCGCGCTCGACCTGCTTGCGCTCGGTCACGTCACGGGCCGAGCCCACGATCCCGATCAGCTGGCCGAGCTCATCGATGAACGGCGCCTTGTGCACGTCCAGGACAATTTGTCTTCCCTTGACGTTGCCGGACTCCTCGAAGATGGACGGGGCACCGCGCTGCAGCATGACCGCATCGGTGTCCTGACACAGCTCGCCGAAGGTGTGCCACTGTGGCGTTTCTGCATGACGCGCGCGCTCGCGTTGAGCGAAGTACATGTCGTTCCGGCCAACCGGCTCATCCGTATCGCTCGCCTGCAGGAGATTTTCAGCCATTGCCTTGTTGGCAAACAGGTAGCGCCCATCGAGGCCTTTCGCCCAGATCATATCCGGCACGTTGTCGCACATCATGCGCAGCAGATTGGAAAGCTCGCGGGCGCTGGCTTCACTTTCGCGCAAGGCCGCCTCAGCCTTGCCGCGCTCGTGCATTTCGTCCATCAACTGCATGTTGGCTTCGATCGCCTGAGTTGCCCAACGCGAGTTGCGGATGCCTTTACCGAACAGAGCCACCGTCAATGCAGCACCAACCACTGCCATCCAGACCAGGACAACATCACCCTGCGTGCTGGCGAGATAAAGCAAACGCCCGATCACCGGCAGTGAAACACCGAGGCCCAGACTCAGGTAATACCAAGGCATAACCGCATAGGCCAAAGTAGCCACGGTGGTGATGGAGACGACCAGCAGAAGCGCCATGCTCTGACCGAAGTGACCGGCATCAGCCGGCATGAGCAGAGCCCCGGCTCCGCAACACAAGCCCGTGAGCAGACCGAGCCCGGCACGCACGCGCAGCAAATGATCCACATTCTCCGGCCTCACACCCTGCCGCGCGATACGCCACTCGTAACCAACCATGAGCGCCGTCAACAGCAGAACGGCCCCCATCCAGCTCAACCTGAGCATGGGCAAAACCCCGGCGCTATCGAGTACCCGATCAAAGAGCAGGGCAGAAACCGCGATACCGATCATGTTGCCTTCGGCGTGACCGAAGAAGGTCTCAACCCGAACCAGGCGCACCCGTGCATCAAACGACAAATGCCGCACCGAATCGGCAAAACCAGTCAGCGCGCGAAAATCAAAGGACATAAGCGGTCACGACAGAACGAAAGGCCAGAAAGGATGATCTAGAAAACCATCATACGCCGGCCCCGGAAGAAATTGAGCGATTTCAGGGCACCTTCCTTGCGCCAGACAAGGCCAGCCAGCCACGCACGACACGGTAACCGACCCACACCCCCAGCATCGGAATCATCAGCCAGGCGGCGATCGGAATGCCGATAATGGTCAGCATGACCAGGCCGGAAATAACCAGCCAGAGCAACGTGAACCAGAACGTGCGGATCTGCCAGGTGAAATGGCTTTCCAGCCAGGTACCGGCGACCTCGCCGCGTTTCAGATAATTGAGGAAGACCGCGATCAGCGACGGCAGGCCAAAAACAAAACCACCGGCCACCGTCGCCACGGCAGAGGTGACGCCGACGAATACGGCAACGCCATGCAAGGCGTAAATGACATGCGTGAGCTGGACCAACGAAGGGCGTACGCCTTGCAGGTCGGGCACTGGGACGGGTTCGTTCATGCGGTTTCCTCCGGGAGATATTTCTGCATCAGCAGCGCGTGGCCGGCTGCCGGGTCGAGTACGTACGGCACGTAGCCAGCCTGTTGGTAGGATGCCATCGCCCGCGTGTTGTTGGACAGAACTTCCAGCGTCAGCTTGCAGCAGCCGAGATGTCGGGCGCGCTCCTCCGCCCAGGCGAGCAGGGCCTGACCGATACCCTGGCCGCGCAGGCCGTCGCGCACCACGATGTCGTGAACATTGAGCAAGGGCAGCGCGGCAAAGGTCGAAAACCCGGCGAAACAGTCGATCAGCCCCACCGCTTCACCATCGCGCCAGGCCAGAGCGCCGTGGAAGCCGGGCACCTCGCGGATGGTGCGCACGAGATTGAGCTTGGCGTAGAGGGATAGCCCCTCGCCGCCGCCCATCGGGTCCTGCGCGTAGTGGTCGAGCAGGCCGAGCCAGATTCCAGCCTGCGCGAGATCGTGCAGATCGAGCGGGACGACTGTGACGGTCACAGGCCGAGATCGCTCCACATGGCGTCGACCTTCTTCTTCACGCCATCATCCATGACAATCGGCCGCCCCCATTCGCGGCTCGTTTCGCCCGGCCACTTGTTGGTCGCGTCGAGCCCCATCTTGGAACCGAGGCCGGCCACCGGCGAGGCGAAGTCGAGGTAGTCGATCGGCGTGTTGTCGACCAGCGTCGTGTCGCGCGTCGCGTCCATGCGCGTCGTCATCGCCCAGACCACTTCCTTCCAGTCGCGGATATCGATGTCGTCGTCCACGACGATGATGGTCTTGGTGTACATGAACTGACGCAGGAAGCTCCAGATGCCGAACATGATGCGCTTGGCGTGGCCGGGGTAAGCCTTCTTGATGCTGACGATGGCCATGCGGTACGAGCAGCCTTCCGGCGGCAGGTAGAAATCGACAATTTCCGGGTACTGCTTCTGGAGCAGCGGCACGAACACCTCGTTCAGCGCGACGCCCAAGACCGCCGGCTCGTCGGGCGGCTTGCCGGTGTAGGTGCTGTGGTAGATCGGGTCGCGGCGCATGGTCATGCGCTCGATGGTGAAGACAGGGAATTCGGCCTGCTCGTTGTAGTAGCCGGTGTGGTCGCCGTACGGCCCTTCGAGGGCCATTTCGCCGGGGTGAATGACGCCTTCCAGAACGATTTCAGCCGAAGCGGGCACTTGCAAACCAGAGCCGATACATTGCGTAAGCTCGGTCTTGCCGCCGCGCAACAGGCCGGCAAACTGGTATTCGGAGAGCGAATCGGGCACCGGCGTCACGGCGCCAAGGATGGTCGCCGGGTCGCAGCCCAGCACCACCGCCACCGGAAATGGCTGCCCCGGATTGGCCAGTTGAAACTCGCGAAAATCCAGCGCCCCGCCGCGATGGGCCAGCCAGCGCATGATGACCTTGTTTGGCCCCAGCACCTGCTGGCGGTAGATGCCGAGGTTCTGCCGGTTCTTGTGCGGCCCCTTGGTGACGACCAGACCCCAGGTGATCAGCGGCGCGACGTCGCCCGGCCAGCAATGCTGGATAGGCAACTTCGCCAGATCGACGTCCTTGCCCTCCCAGACGATTTCCTGACAGGGCGCGTTCGACACCTTCTTCGGCGCCATGTTCATCACCTGCTTCAGGATCGGCAGCTTGTCCCAGGCATCCTTCAGTCCCTTGGGCGGCTCCGGTTCCTTCAAATAGGCCAGCAGCTTGCCGACTTCGCGCAGGGCCTGCACCGACTCCTCGCCCATGCCCAGCGCCACCCGTTTCGGCGTGCCGAACAGGTTGGCGAGGACGGGCATGGTGTGCCGGGTTGGGCCAGATCGGGGCTTCTCGAACAGGATGGCCGGGCCTTCGGCGCGCAGCACGCGGTCGCAGATTTCGGTCATTTCGAGGCGGGTATCGACCTCGACGCCGACGCGCTTGAGTTCGCCGGTCTTTTCCAGTTGCGACATGAAGTCGCGCAGATCGTGATATTTCATCGGGTGCGATACGAGAAGTGACAGCCGACACAGGCTGAAGTCAGGTTGGGCAGCAGGGCCAGCGCCTTGTCGCGGTCGCCGGTTTTGGCCACGGCGGCGAATTCGCTGACCGCCTTGTGGCCATCCATGCCGATGCCGTGCATGGCCGGCGGCATGTGCGGGCCGGGCCGGGCATCGAAGGGCTTGCTGCGATGCTTGCCCATGGCCGACATGCCAAGCTTGGCCTCGGCCGCAGCGCCAGCTTCCTTGACCTTGCCTTCGGCCATCAGCGCCAGCACCTCGTTGATCGCCAGCAGGTTGTCGAGCATTTCCTGACGCAGCGATTCCTGCGCGGCAGGCGGCAGGGTGACGAGCTGACGCGCGTCTTCGGCCATTGCTGCGGTCGACAGGAAAAACAGGGGAAAAATGAAATATTTCATCCGAAGCTCCGTCCGGAAATGATGAAATCGAGCGCAATGCCGGCAAAAATCGCGGCACCGACCCAGTTGTTGTGCAAAAACGCCTTGAAGCAGGCCATCCGCTCGCGGCCGCGTATCCAGGTGAAATGCACGCCCATGATGCCGGCCGCCACCGCCAGCCCGGTGTAGAAAGCCAGACCAAGGCTCAGCGTGTAACCGACCCAGCCGATGATGGCCAGCGTGGCCACGTAGCACAGCATGACCGCCGCCACGTCGAAGCGGCCGAAGGTGATGGCCGAGGTTTTGATGCCGATTTTCAGGTCGTCGTCGCGGTCGACCATGGCGTATTCGGTGTCGTAGGCGACCGCCCAGAACACGTTGGCGAGCAGCAGCCACCAGGCCTCGGCCGGCACTTCGCCGAGATGTGCCGCGTAGGCCATCGGGATGCCGAAGCCGAAGGCGATGCCGAGGTACGCCTGCGGAATGGCCAGAAAACGCTTGGTGAATGGGTAGCTGGCGGCGAGGAACAGGGCCGGCACCGACAGCCAGATCACCAGCTGGTTGCCCAGCATGACGACCAGCGCGAAGGCGACCAGCGACAGCCCGGCGAAAAGCGCCAGCGCCTCCTTCGTCGTTACCTTGCCGGCCGTCAGCGGGCGCTCCTTGGTGCGCTCGACGTGTTTGTCGAAATCGCGGTCAGCGTAGTCGTTGATGACGCAGCCGGCCGAGCGCATGAGCACCGTGCCGAGCACAAAAACCCACACGACCACCCAGGTCGGCCGCCCCAGCGCCGACAGCCAGAGCGCCCACAGCGTGGGCCAGAGCAGCAGCAGGATGCCGATCGGCTTGTCGAGCCGCATCAATTGCTCGTATACATCAAGCTTTTGGCGGATTTTGGTAATATTTGTCACAGCCATGTCACAGCACGCAAAAAACAGGAGGTATCAAAATGGGCACGATTCGAAAAAGAGGAGATTATCAGTTCCAGGCTCAGGTTCGTCGAGCAGGATATCCGCCGCAATCGAAAACCTTTGATGCACGTAAGGACGCGGAGAAGTGGGTTCGCGCTCTTGAGCGCGAAATGGATACTGGCACATTCATTCCTCGCAGCGAAGCAGAGCGCACGACAATAGCCAAACTGGCCGAACGCTACCTCATAGAGGACCGCGTCTCAGAAATGAAAGGCCGACGCCAGGAGGAGCAACGCGTCAACGCAATCTCAGACAAGTTTGGCAAATACCATCTTTCGGCAGTCAGTCCGGCAATGGTTACAGAGTGGATGAAGGAACTAGGAAAGACGCGCAGCCCCCAAACGGTGCAGCACTATGCTGCCACCCTTGGGCGTCTGTACAAGGCCGCTACGGTCGATTTTGGCATTCCTCTGCCGCTCGGCAATCCATTAACTAGCGTGCGAATGCCGGCAGTGCGTAATGAGCGTGATCGCATCCTCGATGCCAATGAAGCAAAGCGCTTGGACGCAGCCCTGGATAAGTCGCGCGGCCAGCATTTGAAGCCGATAGTGCAGCTTGCATTAGAGACGGCCATGCGTCGTGGTGAGATCCTTGGCCTAACCTGGGACAACATCGATCTGAATAAGCAGATCGCCTTTCTGCCCAACACGAAGAACGGTGACTCCCGCACTGTGCCGCTGTCCAGTCGCGCCGTGGCCATCCTGAAAGGCCTACCCCGCAACATCAGCGGCAAAGTCTTCTCAACAAGCATGACAGCAGTTACAGAGGGCTTCCAGCGCGCCGTGCTGCGCGCCGAAATTGAAGACTTCCATTTTCATGACCTGCGGCACTGTGCTGTGTCAGCTCTGGCGAAAAAGCTCAGCATGCACGAGCTGGCGAAAATGGTGGGGCATCGTTCGCCCAGATCTGTGATGCGCTACTACAAGCAAGATGATGCCGATCTGGTTCGGAAGTTAGGGTAATACATTGGCATACAGTTGTCATCAAGCCGCACTGAGTCACATTCGGACGTGGGCCATGACATGCTGTCAAACAGAAACGTTTGATCTCCATGCTCGATGCAGGGGCTTGGCAAACAATCTCGCCAAGAAATCTGCGCTTAAATCAATAGGAACAAATAGGCTTAAGGGCGCCACCACTCTCGGCGCGCCCAGCTTTATGTGCAAAAAAAACAACTGTACCAGATCTGAGATACGTTAAATTCCTACTTATGCCGTATGCAAACGCGTTATAGCTCACTGCCCAACCAATATCGACAAAATAGGATCATGAACATTTCGAGCAACTTCGCCTTCCTTGCTGAACATGATCCCGTATTTCTGCAGCTGGCATCTACTGCTGAGCAGGTATTTGCCGCCGACCCCAACACCACTCTGATCAAGCTCCGGCAGCTTGGCGAGGCACTGGCACAGGATGTTGCCGCGCATGCTGGTGTGGAATTCGATGCAGACACCAGCCAGGCCGACCTGCTTTCACGCTTGTCCCGCGAAATCCGGCTAGATCCGACGATCCGCAATCTGTTTCACACGCTCCGTATTGAAGGCAACAAGGCAACGCATCAGTTCCGTACGGTCCATAAGGAAGCAATGGACGGTTTGAAACTGGCTCGCGAACTGGCGGTCTGGTTTCATCGTTCATTCGGCAAGTCCGGCGCCGGATTCAAACCAGGGCCGTTTGTAGCGCCAACAGATCCCAGTCAAACATTGAGGCTGCTGCAGAGCGAGATCGAACAGTTGCGTGCCGAGCTTTCGGTCAAGGACAGTGCGCTCGATAGCAAAGAGCAACTGAGCCGCCTGATTGAGCAAGAAAAAGAACAGTACGCAGTGCTGGCCGAGCAGATGGATGCCGAGGCACGGACTTATCAGGGCCTGGCAGAAGAACAGGCGGCGACACTGGATCGAGTTAGGCAGGAGTTTGAGGAGCGACTTCTAGCCCTGCAAACACAGCTCTATAAACAGACAGCCCAACAGGTCACACAGCGTACCCAAAATGCCAGCCAGCAACTGACGCTCAGTGAAGAACTGACGCGCATCCTGATCGATCAGCAACTGATCGCCGCCGGTTGGGAAGCAGATACTCAAGAACTGAGTTATGCCAAGGGTGCTCGCCCTGAAAAAGGCAAAAACCGGGCAATCGCCGAATGGCCGACAGTCGGGAAAGAAGCCGCCGATTACGTCCTTTTCGCTGGACTTACATCAATCGCCGTCGTCGAAGCCAAGCGCGAGAACACCAACGTCGCCGGCAAGATCCCACAAGCTGAGCGATATTCCCGTGGTTACTACCAACTGACAGGCGCTCAACCTGCCTGGCAAATTGAAGGATGTGCAGCCGCCTGGCCAGATGGTCAGAATGGATACTTTGAGGTGCCATTCGTTTATTCCAGCAACAGCCGGCCTTACATCCAGCAACTGGCCGAACAGAGCGGCATCTGGTTCCGTGATGTGCGCAGCCCATCCAATCTTGCACGGGCATTGATGGATTTCCACTCGCCAGAAGGTCTCCTTGACCAACTGACGCGCAGTAAGGCCGAGGCAGAAATGAAGCTGCAAACGGAAGGCTTTGCCTATCTGCGGCTACGTGACTACCAGGAACGTGCAATCCAGGCCGTAGAAACTGCGCTGGCTGGTGGTCAAAGCAAATGCTTGATTGCCATGGCGACGGGCACGGGCAAGACACGTACGATCATTGGCCTGATGTACCGCTTCCTCAAGGCAGAACGCTTCCGCCGTATTCTGTTCCTGGTGGATCGCAATGCCCTTGGCACTCAGGCGCAGGAGAACTTCGACGAAGCGACGCTGGAGCAGAACCTGCCGCTCTCCAAGCTCTACAACGTTGCCGAGATGGGTGACATGGCCCCGGAAGCCGAGACCCGCGTCCAGGTCGCCACGGTCCAAGCAATGGTCAAGCGCATTTTTCAGAGCGATACGCCACCCAATATTGACGAGTACGACTGCATCATTATCGACGAAGCCCATCGCGGCTACACCCTCGACCAGGAGATGAGCGAAGGCGAATTGCTCGTTCGTGACCAGAATCAGTACCTCTCAACCTACCGTCGCGTCCTCGATTATTTCGATGCGACCAAAATTGCACTGACCGCTACACCAGCCAAGCACACCAGCGAAATCTTCGGTCGGCCGGTCTATACCTACTCATATCGCGAGGCCGTTGCCGACGATTGGCTGATCGATCACGAACCGCCCATTCGTTACGAGACATTGCTGAACAAACACGGCATCAAGTTCGCGAAGGGAGAACAGGTCAGCGCCATTGATTTAGGTACCGGCGAAATCGAACAATCCGAACTTGAAGACGAACTGAGTTTCGAGGTCGAAAGCTTCAATCGCCGCGTGATCAGTGAAGACTTCAATCGAGTCATTTGCGAGCAACTGGTGCAGGAGCTCGACCCCTTCAGTGAAGAAAAAACGCTAATATTCTGCGCAACCGATCTCCACGCGGACATGGTCAAGCATCTGCTCGATGATGCTTTCAAAGCCCTCTATGGTGAGCAATACAACGAAGCGGCCGTCCGCAAGATCACGGGCAAATCCGACAAGATCAAACAGCTGATCGCGCGCTACAAAAACGAACGCTTCCCCAGCATCGCTATTACCGTTGACCTGCTGACTACAGGTATCGACGTTCCGGCTATCGCCCATATCGTTTTCATGCGCAGGGTTCGTTCGCGCATCCTTTACGAGCAGATGATTGGTCGTGCAACGCGTCGTTGTGACGACATAGGCAAGACCGTATTCAGGATTTACGACCCGGTCGATATCTACAGAGCGCTGCAAGCCGTCAATACCATGCAGCCCCTGGTCAAAGATCCGAATGTCACGCTGGATCAGCTAGTCAGCGAACTGGCCAACCCGGTCAGCTTCACCGCTCCAGGCACGAAGCAGGGCGAAAGTCATGCACATGATGTTCTTGATGCTATCAGCCAGAAGCTCATGCGCGTTCTGCGTGATGCCACCCACAAGGCGGAGAATGCACCTGCGGTAAAAACCCGGCTGGCCGAATTGGAGCAACATTGGGGCGTCGCCCCGGCAGTGCTTCACAAGCACCTGCGCGAACTTGGGCCGCAGGGTGCGGCAGAGTTTCTTCGCCAGCAGGCTGCATTGCTGCAACAGATCGAAGGGGTAAAGCTGCTGATTGGCAGCCCCTACAAGCCTATTATTTCCGAACACAAGGATGAACTACTCGCTCGTGAACAAAACTATGGCGAATACCAAAAGCCGGAAGATTACCTCGACAGCTTCAACCGCTTCATTCATCAACAAATCAACCAATCGGTGGCGCTCGCCGTGGTTGTCAATCGACCAAAAGACCTGACCCGCGAGCAACTGCGCGAGGTGCGCCTACTCCTCGATCAACATGGCTATTCCGAGGCACGGCTACAGACCGCCTGGCGTAATCGCAGCAATCAGGAGATCGCTGCCAGCATCATTGGTTACATCCGCCAAGCAGCCCTTGGCGAGGCGCTGCAACCCTTTGAACAGAGGGTTGGCAACGCCATGCAGCGCATTTTTGGCCTCACCGCTTGGAGTCCCGTCCAGCGCAAGTGGTTGGATCGCCTCGCCAAACAGCTACATCACGAGGTTGTTATCGATAGCCAGTTCGTCAATCGTGCCTTTGCTAACGATGGTGGGGCTATACAGCTCGACAAGCTGCTTGGCGGCAAGTTAGACAACGTGTTGATCACCTTGGCTGAAGCGCTGTGGCCACAGGCGGCATGAGGTTCTGGATGTAGCCTGACGACCTGATGTAAAGCGATGCCAGCGCCGCAACTATCGGTTGTATACAATGACCGCCTTCTGTGCCCCGCCATATCGATTAGAAAATATGCGGCCAGCGCACTATTAAATACGAATATAGAAAACCAAACATGAGCAACAACGATATCGTCCAGAAGCTCTGGAATCTCTGTGACGTTCTGCGTGACGATGGGATCAATTACTCCGATTACGTAACCGAGCTGGTGTTGCTGCTTTTCATCAAAATGGAACATGAGAATGCCCAGAGCGGCGTCATGTCCGGACACAAGCTGCCTGAGGGCGCACGTTGGCCTGACATTGCCAAGCTCAGCGGCCTGAATCTGCTTAACCATTACCGCGCCACGCTGCTGAGTCTTTCGCAGAGTACGGACCCTCTGATCTCGGCCATCTATGCCGATGCCCAAACCCGGCTCAAGGAACCCCGCCACCTTGAGCAACTGATCAAAAGCATTGATGGTATCGACTGGTTTTCCGCTCAGCGTGACGGCCTTGGGGACCTCTACGAAGGTCTCCTTGAAAAGAACGCCACAGAAACCAAGTCCGGTGCCGGGCAATACTTCACGCCACGCCCGCTGATCGATTGCATTGTGGAACTGATTGCGCCAAAGCCCGGTGAAACAGTGCAGGATCCTGCAGCGGGGACAGCAGGCTTTTTGATCGCTGCCGACGCCTACATCAAGGCTCGTACGGACAACCTCTACAACCTCAATGAAAAACAGCGCGAATTCCAGCGCAACAAGGCTTTCATTGGTATGGAACTGGTCCCCGGCACCCGCCGGCTGGCGCTGATGAACTGCCTGCTGCACGGCATGGAAGGCGATGCCGAAGGCGTTATTCACCTCGGCAACACACTCGGCAGTGCCGGTAGCAATCTGCCGAAGAGCGGCATCATCCTCAGCAACCCGCCCTTCGGTACCGCCAAGGGCGGCGGCGGCCCGACCCGCGACGACTTCACGCACAGCACCAGCAACAAGCAGCTCGCTTTCGTCCAGCACATTTACCGGCACTTGAAGGATGGCGGCCGTGCCGCTGTCGTGCTGCCCGACAACGTACTCTTCGAAGCCGGCGTCGGCGCCGACATCCGGCGCGACCTAATGGACAAGTGCAATCTGCACACCATCCTGCGTCTGCCCACCGGCATCTTCTACGCCCAGGGCGTCAAAACCAATGTGCTGTTCTTCGATAAAGTCAGCCAGCACGCCAGCGGCGGCACGAATGAAGTTTGGGTGTACGACCTTCGCTCCAACATGCCGCGCTTCGGCAAACGTACACCGCTGACCCGCAACCACTTTGCCAAATTTGAGGCCGCTTTTACTGGCCAACGCATAGACCAGGGGGAAGATGGTCGCTTCCGCTGCTTCAGTCGTGACTGGATCAGGGACCGTGCCGACAGCCTCGACATTGCCTGGCTAAAAGACGACAACGCCGAAGACGCTGCCGACTTGCCGGAACCGGCCGTGCTGGCGCAGGAAGCCATGGGGGAGTTGGAAGGGGCACTGGCGGAATTGAAAGCGATTCTGGCAGAGTTGGGTGAGGTGGAGGAATGACTGGACTGCCTCAAGGTTGGTCTTCAACCCCATTCAAAAACATCTTGAGCCAAATTGTCGGTGGCGGTACGCCATCGAAGGCAAATCCAAGTTTTTTTGATGGTGCCATTCCATTTATGACCGTGAAAGACCTCTATGGGCGCTTTCCATCAGACACTATTGACCATGTTTCAGAAACGGCGATTGCAAATAGCGCAACCACCGTTGTTCCGTCAGATACATTGATCGTGGCAACACGAATGTCTTTGGGAAAAATCGTCCGCCCAACTGTAAGTGTGGCCATCAACCAAGACCTCAAGGCTCTATTCCTAGCGGACGGGATTGACAAAACCTACATCGAATATTTTTGGCGATCTCAATCGGAGCGTATTAACAGTCTTGGTACAGGAACAACAGTCAAAGGTATTCGCCTTGAGGACATTCGCGAATTAGTGGTTCCGCTTGCCCCGCTCCCTGAGCAAAAACGCATCGCCGACAAACTCGACAGCGTAGTAGCGCGGGTGGACGCCTGCCGCAACCGCCTCAACCGGCTCCCGGCCCTACTCAAACGCTTTCGTCTATCGATCCTTAACGCCGCCACATCGGGCGCGATAACGGAAGATTGGAGGGCGAAAAGGGCTGGTCTCCCCATTAGGAAAGCACGGCATGACGTTGAGCAAAGAGAGCAAGCACGAAAAACGGCGGTCAAGGTGCGGGGGTTATCCATCAACGTAGCCCCGGAATTGCTCTACGATCTCCCTTCTTCATGGGACTGGATCGATAACTACCGCCTTGCCGATGACAAAGCAAACGCGATTTGCGCAGGCCCATTTGGAACCATTTTCAAAGCAAAGGATTTCCGCGAAAAAGGTGTGCCGATTTTATTTTTGAGGCACGTTGGCGCTGGAATGTATTTGACTCGCAAGCCAGGCTTCATGGATGAGGCTGTTTGGAAAAATCAGCATCAAGAATACTCCGTCTATGGCGGCGAACTACTGGTCACGAAACTTGGCGATCCTCCAGGCAGTTCATGCATCTATCCGATAGGAATAGGAACTGCCATGGTTACCCCTGATGTAATGAAGATGTGCGTTGATGAAGTGGTATGCCATCCCAAGTACCTGATGCATTACTTCAACTCATCGGCCTCTAAAAAAATTGTCGAATCAGTTTGCTTTGGGGTCACTCGCTTGCGGATCGACCTGTCACTATTCAAGACCTTTCCCGTTCCGCTGCCCCCAATAGACGAACAAGCCGAAATTGTCCGCCGAGTGGAAATCCTTTTCGAATTTGGCGACCGCCTTGAAGCACGTCTCGCCACCGCCCGTATGCAGATTGGCCAATTGACGCCCGCGTTGCTCGCCAAGGCATTTCGCGGTGAGTTGGTGTCGCAGGATCCTGCGGATGAGCCGGCGACAGAATTACTCAAGCGCTTAGCCGAGCTACGCTCCGTAGCCCCTCAGGCCAAACGATGCAGGAAAGCTGCGCGATGAAACTGATCAATCTGGAGTTAACACGATGAAGCAGCCTGCCTTAGAACATCCCGTTGATCTGAAAGTGTATTGTGATGAGAGTTGCCACCTAGAACATGACGGTAGCGATGTAATGGTACTAGGGGCGCTATGTGCTCGTAACGCCGAAGTTGAGCGCGTAATCCGTACGATTAAATCGTTACGCGAAGAGCATAACTACCGAACCGAAATCAAGTGGACAAAGCTTTTTGCGAAACAGTGGCCTTTTTACAAAAAGTTAATCGACTTGTTTCTGGATGACGATGCTTTTCGTTTTAAAGCAACCGTCGTTCTGAACAAGAGCCAGCTTGACCATGAGCAATTCAATGAAAATTCTCATGGAACGTTTTATTACAAGATGATGTATTACGCACTTCGCGACTTTGTAGAGCCACAAAAAAGTCTGCGAATATATTTGGACTATATGGATACCATGGGAGGCACTAAGGCGGCCACTCTTGCCAATGTACTTAGGAATAAGTTCTTGGCAACTCCCGATGCGCTAAATGTTCACATAATTCGGTCGCATGAATCGCAAATAATCCAACTTTGTGACTTGTTGATTGGCGCGATTTCATACGCCAACCGTACTGATATACCAAAAACAAGCACAATTAAGAATCAGATCGTCGCTTACTTGGAGGAGAAGCTTTGCCGCTCCCTACAGAGTGGTACACCGCCATGGGAAGAGAAGTTCAACCTGTTCATGTTCACGCCGAGGGCCAGAGCATGCTGAGCCAACCTCTTAAATTGGGCCAAGTGGACGCGACAAAACTGATTGACTACCTATATGGGTTCTTTTACAGAGACTTTGTAATAGGCACGACCCTACTTAATAAACAGATCGTAATAGACCCTGAATGTCATCGAAAAGATGCTGGCAAGGAAAAAAGTTTTTGGCATCTCACAACCCGGAACAATTCAAGGCAAGTTAGACAGGGGGCAAGATACGTCACACTGAAAGAACGACTTACTGACTATCCTCGTTCTGAGCGCATTGAATGGGTCAAGCAGATCATCGAAAACCATTCACATGATCGCATACGTTATTTTTACCATCAAGAAACTGATAGCAAGCAGATACGCCTTTATTTGTGGGCTTTTCAAGATGACTTTGTGGTCATTTTGCAAAAACTTGGACGTAACAGTTCGTCCATCTTAGTGACAAGTTTTTTCATCACTTACGATGATAAACGCGATGTCTACGAGAAACGTCTCGCCCGTTTTCAGTCAGGGGGGGCTCCCGAATTGAAAGGCTGCGAGTGGTTCTGAAATGAAAACGCTGCCTAGAAGGCAGCGTTTTTTGGAAGATGGTCGCCTATTATAGGCCGGGCGAAACGGCCACCTCTTCTTACGCAATGGTAAGTGAGCGACTTGATGTTAGCAAAGCTAACGCAGATACTCCAATTAAATTTATTAATCGACAGTCGTGATCAGGTCGGTGTC
This sequence comes from uncultured Rhodocyclaceae bacterium, assembly GCA_907163225.1. Classification (GTDB taxonomy): domain Bacteria; phylum Pseudomonadota; class Gammaproteobacteria; order Burkholderiales; family Rhodocyclaceae; genus Azonexus. Next base: position 1,745,927 of record OU015322.1, read on the forward strand.
TTGACGACAAGCACGCCCTGCAAGCAGCACCAGCGCGCTACGCCGCCCGCCTGCGCCGATGGTCAGAGATAACACAACAGCCATTGCAGCCACCAAGCAGCCCACCCCAGCCACCTGCCAGCCTTGAAGACTGGCATAGATAGCAGCACCCGCGCACGCCAGGACGCCCAGCAAGGCCACTCCTGCCGGCTGCCTGGCTGCTGCCCGTTCCTGGATGTCGCGTATGTTGTATTCAAAAGCCTCCTCGCTCATTTCCAGGCCGTAACGCTCCATCGCCTCCTGTAGCCGCATGATGAATTCGTCCGAATGCCGGATGATAGGTCGACCTCCACTGAACGCCCCTGCATGGCAAGCCTCGTGCAAATACAGCGCCAAACAAACACAATCACCGTGCGCAACGGCTGCCGGGGAAAGGTAAATCTGATGCTCGCTGGGAACATAGAGCCCCAGCGCATTGCTGCCATCATCAGCTCGAATTCCGGCCAGATCAGCGACGGCGAATGAAAAACCTTCCAGAAGGCGTGCCAGATGGTCGCGCTTCTCGCCCGGGCAGGCCTGGAATAGCATTGCAGTAATTTTTGCGTGTGTCATTTTGTGTTCTCCGGGGTTAAGAATTGATGATGTGGTCAATGCCATCGATGGTCGATGACAAGCTGTAAAAACGGTAATCAAGCGCAATGCACCGCCGCAGGGCGGCAAGGATGAGATCGCCGTCAGCCACCTGGCCTTGCAACGCCGCGACGTTGTCCAGCACCTCCTCCACTGTTTGAGCCTGGCCCAGTTCAGAACCAGCCAGCAGCTGCTGGCTGACTGGCGGGTGGTCCATATCGAAGACGTTGCTCATGGCTTGCCGCCTCCGTGGATCACCGGCTCCGCAGGCTTTTGCGAGATGTTGTTATTGGGATTGCGCTTACAAGTCGCCAACAGCCGCTGCCCGAGTTCCTTACGAATCGCTGCAACGGTCGGCTTTTCCGGCTTTTTGTCTTTCATGTGTTACCTCCTTGGATTCAAGATATCTCGGTTGTCGGCGAGGCTATTTCAGTCGCAAGCGCAGCCGTCCGGGAACGGCTGGACGGTTTTAATGACTTGGTCGCTACCGTCCCCATTCAGAAAACCGAACAGATCGGGCGTGTAATCGATGACGACGCCGCGCAGCTCGCCCAGGAAGGCCAGCAGGCGTTCACGCTCCTTGAAGGCAATCGGGCGTATTTCGGTGGGGCCGATACTGAGTCTCAGTCCTTTCGATTCCCCGACCAGACGCACGACCTTTTCCCCACCCCCGTTGTGGCTCCACCACGATTCGGCCGTCGAATATGAATGAGTGCCGGCAAGGCGGCAAAGGCTTTGCAGTGGATCGCCAGGTCTTCGATGTCCTGGTAGTAGCGCCCGCCCCCGATATGGCGAGGACCAAGGGCTTGCCGCTGGCTGGAAACGAACCATTGATCACTGTTTTTCAGCTGATAACCGGCGGGCATGACGAGGCGAAATACAAACTTGCTGATTACCATGATCAGCTCGAATGTCTTTTTCGGCAGCCACGAGGCGCCTTCTATGGCACCGTAAAGGAGGGGCTTTCCGTGGCCATGATGTCGAAATGCGCCCCAAGCCGCGCCGAAGGCGCAGGCGGCGGCAAAGACGGCGGACAAGGGCTTTAGCAAGAGGACAAGATGTTGTGCAACGCTCAGCGCAGCTGAGATTGCGATGAACACCAACATGATCTTGAAAATGAATTTCATTGTGTTGCCTCGAATTTCTGAACTGCTTGCAAATATTGGTTTGCCGCTTTGTAAGCCAGTTTTTCGGCCATGCTGGCGAATGCCGGCGAGCCGGAAATGGCGTAATCAACGGCAAAACTGCCGACCAGCGAGAACAAAACCAGCGTGAACACGAGTGCACTGGTCGCGGAGAAGATAGATTTCTGCTTATCGGCCATGGTTTTCTCCGGGCCAATTTTGAAAGCTGAAATAGCCGAATCGGGCGCGGTGCGTCTCGGTGATCGCCACCGCTTCGCCGTTGAGCTTGACGTGAGTCACACGGGCCATCGCTCTGGCCACCAGCACCTCCACGTTTGGTGGGCAGACGAAATCGACCCGGCGGAACCGGCCTGCCTTCATATCTTGCAGGTAGGCAAGCCATAACTCTGCATACCGTTTCGGCGTTTTACAGTGCCGCTCTACCTCTATTGCCACGACCTCGTCGGCAGGACTCGTGGCTACTGCGTCGGGGATCTTCTTCCAGCCTTCGGCCGCAGCCCGGAGGCGCAGAGCGCGCTCCGGTTGCCAGCGCCATCCGGCGGCCTCGGCCGCCAGGCGTAGGCGCTGGCCGCATAGCTTGTGCTCAACCCATGACGGATTCGTGCGCCCCCGCTCGAAGTGTGGGGAATCGAAGGCATCCGCCACGGCGCAGCCGTGGGGCGTGATGCCAAACAGCTTCAGCTGCCTGCCTGCGAAGGGGATTGCTTCGCAAGCAATGAGCGCGTCGCGCTCCATTGCGGCCAGTGCGTCCAGCGCACGGCGGCGGGAGACGCCCATTACGACGGCGGCGATTTCCGACGTCGTCCAGACTTCGCTACTTGCCAGGAAACGGAGCAGCGATGACCTCTTGTCGGCTGCCCGCGCAAGACGCTGAGTATGTGTCATGGCTGGGAGCGCGGTACGGGTTGCGCCTGCCGGCTGCGCTGGCTCTGGCGCGGGACCGCCGGGTGGAAGCCCGGGCAGGTCTTGGGTTTTGTCGCATTGCTGCATAATTTCTGTCCTTTCTTGTTTCGACAAGATCAGTATCGGGCGACTTCTCGGGAAGCTATTTCTGCCGTCGCCCGGTGGGCGATCAGTCAAGATCCAGAGCACCACCGGCCGGCTTCGCTAGCTCGGCGTGCTCGAAATCTGGATAGGGCTCTTCGTTAACGATCTCCTCCGGCGTAGCCGGGAGATCGTCCAGGGCGAGCATGGCGGCAGCCACGCTGCCCGTGGCGGCCGAAGCCGCCGACTCCGGCATCGGTGCTACGGTCGGCGTAATCGCCGCTCTCGTCCGTTCCCCAGCGTTTACAGGCGCGGTGAAGCAAAACCGGGTGAGCGCGTCGGGAAGAATGAAAGCGGCGCAACCTTTTGGCATGCGGCGCAACATATTTGAGTCGAAGTGGAAGCGCTCGCTCTGGCGAATGGTGCGGTCGGCCTCGACCCGCTCGGACAAGGCCATACCCCGGGAGACCCGGCGGGACTCATCGTCAACCTGCACCACACCTGTTGCTTTCGCCACTTCGTCTACTGTGTCCCCGTCGCTAATCGAATAACAGATTTTTAGCGTCGTGTTCTCGCACACTGATCCCTTGACAGCCTCCTTGTCGAGGTCTCCGGGCACGTTTGCCAAATCCGAGAACGACTGCATAGCGAGGATGGTGTGGAGCCCCCACCCAGCCGACGCACCCAAAGAAACCATGAACGCGGGCGAAATGTGCACGCGGAATTCGTCGGCGAGGACGCAGATCGTCCGCCCAGGCTTGAGCTGATCCCGGTTTTTGACCCGGAATAGCAGATGCAGCATGATCATTCGCTGAATAATGAGCGAGGTGGTATTAATCATGTCCCCACACACGTAGAGTAGACCGCCCTCCTGCTCGCCGGCGTAGATGGAAACGCCCCCGGTTCCGCACGGCCGGTTGATCGCCGGCACATCGGCCAGGTCGCGCATGCTGGCGGCAAAGCTCTTGCACTCTTCCCAGGTATCGCCGAGGGCTGCAACGCAGTCACGCGGCGTTTTGCCGGGGTTCGCAGCAACCCAGCGGGCTACCTGCCTTGCTGCTGCACGATCTTCGAGGCGATAGAAGTCTGCATCGGTGCCTTTCGGCGTCAGTCCCAAGGCTCCGATCAGCAAAGATTCGATTGTCTGGGCCGTGTGCTCACAGCAATGCTCAAAAATGTTGATTTGTGGCGGCTGCCCTTGGTTGATGTTAATAAACCGGTAAGGCAAATTGTGCTCATCACATACTTTTTTGAAGATATGTGGCATGTAATTGTCAATCTTTGGGTCCAGCACTACCCCGAATTCCCTTTTCATGATCGCTTGCGACATCAGCGACTGAACAACAACACCCTTCCCTGAGCGGCTACGGCCAGTCAACAATACGTGGCTGATTTTCCAGGCCTCGTAGTCGTAATAGATTGGCTGCTTGTGTTCATCCTTGCCAACAAAGATCTTTTTCAGATCGGTCGGTCCCGTCCAGAATTTTTCCGGATCGTATTGACCGATACTTTTTGGAAGCAGCTTTTCGATATTTCTGATATCGGTCTTTTTATTGCGCTCCAAGGAGGTGTGAGCCGTGAGCTTCGCACTCAGCTTGTTCGTTTGCTGCGGCAGAAACCGGAGCAGAGCAAACGTAAGAGCCAGTGAAGCTGCCAGCGATGCTGTGTATTTCCAAGCAACGCCTAAGCCTGCGAGATGCGACTGAGTTAATACGACCGCAACTGCCCAATTTCCGGCAAAAGCAAATATCGGGACTAAGCCGAGAATAGCCAGCCGATTTAAGGCACGAGCAATTAAACCAGGTTCGCGGTCATCGCCCGTTATATCGATAGCAACGATTGCCAGTGGCAATAAAGCCCCGGCTAAATAAATGTGGGGGATAGACAAAACCCAAAGGCACACGATACCCCAGTAACTGATTACGGCATGAAACATAATTAGCCTCGCTTTCTATTTACGATGATTCATTATCACCGCTGAATCGAATAGGCTAATTTGGCTAAACGCTGGGGCCACCAGCGAAGCAGGATGGCCGGTAAGCCGGAGCTATCCGGCGCGCAGCCTGGTTAATATCGAAGATATTGTCCAGTCGGAGGCAAGCCGGATTTATCGGCGCGCAGTGGCAAAGTTATTCCGCCAGGAATAATGCGCAGTAAATTTCCGCGCTCACGCGGATATTTACGGAGAGGGTCCGGCGCAGCCGGGGCGAGGCGTCCAGCCGCAGCCCCCGAGCCCTCGGCGAAGGGACGGGGGGAGCCGAAGGCGAATTTTGGCCCAAGCCAAAATAGGGCGCCCCAGCGCCCGGTCGTCTTTGGGGGGCAACGCCCCGCTCCCGGACCGAAGGGCCCGGGCAACCTCTTTTATTGCATCCCCGCAAGGGGATGTTTCGAGCCGCAGGCGAGAAAGTAGAGGCGTAGCCGATACCACCCGAAGGCGAGAATTCGCCGAGGGTTAAAAGAGGTTGCCCGGGCGCGAAGCGATCCGGAGCCCGTGAGGTCGTACCCCGTAGGGGTGCGGCCGCTGCAGGTCTGCCGCAGGCAGGCCGTGAAGGCAAGGAGCAGAGAGCAGGACTGGCGTCCAGCCAGGCCAGTCAAGGGAATCGGCCCTAGCCGACGCGCGTAGCGCGCCTTGACGGTGGTCACTGAACAGCCGCAGGAAGCACCACAGGTGCGCCCGAAGGTGCGCCGTTGAGATGCGCCATGCTGCCGCGTCGCAGGCTTGGCGGACCATGCGGCGCAGCGCCGCGGCGTAGCTGCTGACAAGCGGCAACTATGAGGCGACCAGAGATGACATGCGAGGCAAGGCGCTGGGGGAACCTGTATTTGAATCCGATTCTGATTCTGAATCGGATTCAGAACCGAAACTGAATCGGAAACTGAAGCAGCAAGAAAAAGGAGCCAGGCGAACCCGGCTCCAACATTGCCCCGTGCAACGAAATGACAAAAATATTTTTTACTTTGTAATATTATTTTTGCTTGAACTGCTTCGAATTTTGGCAATTCGATTCGGATGAAATTGGGCCAATTCGCCCGGTTTCGAATCGCTCCTTGAAATCGTTTTTTTCAGCTGGAGTCATCAGCGAATAAAATTCATCTGATTTCATTTTATCGGCCGATGATGCTGTAAATCCCATGGCCAAAATACTTAAAAAGTAAATGGCAATTAGCCAACGCGCCCACCTATTTAATCTGCGCGACCATTTATTTACCACGTTCGGCGTAAGGTTTTCGCCTCTCGCTGTTTCCATTGTTGCCACGCCCAGTGCGGCGCCGCTCAGCGCTGCTTTGATTCGCTTGATAAAAATATCAGTCATATTTTAAAGTCCTTCAGTTTGGTTATAGACACTGATATTTTATATCTGACGTATCGATTGGTTATTTTGAAGACTATTCAAGCAAAAAGGCGTCTATTGCCGGCTTTGCTTATTACGGGTATCCGGATTTTTCGGTGGACGGACTGGTTTGATCGAACCACCTCGAATTGCATGGGCAATATGGATAATTGATTGTGCACCGCGCAAATGCGCCGGCAGTTCCGGCTAACGGGTTTGCATCCCCACAGGCAGCTCGGTGCCTATTCTGTTGAAAAACTCGCTTATTCGCGAATAGGGAGGTTGGGTAAAAGAGCTCGATGTTCACAATCGAGCTGTATTCGACGATCTAGTCCCCGGGAAGGCTTCGACATACCTTGGAAGAACCCAGTTTTGGGTTTTTCAACAGAATATGCCCTTAGCGGACATAGGCCAGTTGGGAAAGCGGACGCTCAGGAATGTTTGAATTGAGGGACCTGCGCGGCTTTTTGCGTAAGCCCCGTCGAATGATAAGAGGGGCGATGTTAGAGGCCGCCAAGGCCAAGCCACTCCCTCGCACGAACCGGAGGCTTGGCTTTCGGAAAGCCAGAGGCGCCATAGTTATAGGACTGACCTAGTGAATTCTCAGCTACAACAGTTGCTGAAGGGTCCGAGAGCGCTTTTGCTGAGCATGGTCAGTAATCGCGATTGCAAAAGGCGAGTTTTTGTTCACGCACAGTGATGCTGACGGGGGTGTGCCCTCACCGAAGGTGAGGGGTTAGGTTCACCCGCAGAGAATGACGGGGTTGCATTCGTCATTAACCGCTTTATTCTAAACGTCATAAAAACTGAGCGGGCTCGCTCGACTATAAACGATTTGAGCAACCCGCTAAAATGCATATAGCATTCGTGGCGCGTACGGTTTGTTCACGGACGCCGATGATATGAGCAGTATTGGCTTGCCGGTGGCGCGGGAGTGTCGGGTCAAGGGCGGGCATCGCCCGGCGAAGCGAACCCTTGACGCGACAGAATTGAGACAAGCTGGTGTATGGCTAAGGTCGCGGCATGCCGTGGCCTTAGCCATACAAACCGGGGCAAGGTGAATCTGCCGCCAACCGTCCTGGTACGCTATTGCATGAGTGCACGCGCGGCATGATAAGACCATCGCCGTGCGTGACCATTGGAACATCATATCGGGTGACCACACTCATTTTGCTATACGATTGCGACTTGCTTCACTGTTTTCGATGAATAACGGCCAAAGCGGAGTCACGACATGCGGATGGACATCGAATTTGACGGCTTGCTACGACTGCTAGGTGAGCACCTCTACTCAGATAAGCGTGTATTCATTCGGGAACTAGTACAGAACGCACATGACTCGATCGTGCGCCGAAGACATGCAGATTCCAATTTGGCAGGTCGCATTGATATCGAGGCTGTTCCATCGCAGGGCCGTGTGTCGGTTCGAGACAACGGCTTAGGCATGAGTCGTGACGATCTGATTAGTTACCTGTCCACGATTGCGGCAAGTGCCTCACGGCGGGCGCGTAGCACGGAAAGCGTGGAAGAAGTCATAGGGCAGCACGGTATCGGCTTCCTCTCAGCCTTCGTAGTCGCTCGCAGCGTTGAGGTACATACTCGAAAGGTTGGCAGTCAAGATGGATTGAAGTGGATAAATTCGGGAGGAATCGAGTATGAGATAGAAGATTCACCGCGAGCCGACATTGGAACTACGGTGAACGTAACAGTTGATCTGGACCAGGCCGCGGAGGTTGTAAGTGAAAGCGAGATCCGCAGCATCGTAAGAAAGTACGCAGACTTTCTTCCGATTCCGATCTTCCTTAACGGCTCCGGAAAGCCAATCAATCTGATGCACTTTCCTTGGGACACAGAGCGAACTGCAACTGAGAACAGAACACTTGACATCCGCATCTTTTTGGAGAAGCTCCAACGAGACTCAGTGCTCGAGGTAATTCCCTTCTCGTTCACTTCTCCCACCAGAGCCCAGGGTGCCATCTACCTCACCAGAACGCGAGTCCTTGGTGTCAATTATCCAAGAGACGTTCGTGTCTATCAGAACAGAATGCTCTTAACTGACCGCGGGCAGGAACTACTGCCGACCTGGGCAATATTTGCCAATGGAGTGGTTGATACACCCGACCTATCTCCGAACGCAGCTCGAGACGACTACGTACGGAATGCTGCATCTGAGACACTCACGGAAGCGCTCGGAGACCTGATTGTCACGCACTTCACGACACTCTCAAAATCGGACCCGGAAAGATTCCAAGAGATAGTCACATATCACAATCTCGGGTTGATGGCAGCCTGCTATTACCATAGTGACTTCTTCGACCGATTTTTCCATCTATTGCTGTTTCGAACTAATGCCGCACCATTTCGCATTCCGAGTTCGTCTAGGCAGTCTATAAGTGACTCGGAAGAAGAGAATTTTCATTCCCTGAATGAGATTCTTGATGCGATTGCTGAATCTGATGCTGTCGGTGAAGTTCTCGAACTACGAATTGTTGTGGATGGCCTATCCGTTCGCCAGTTCTTTCGGATGGCAGATGCGGCGGGTGCGCTGGCGATAGACGCGAGCGGACTATTTACGGAAGAGTTGCTGAGGCGAGTAGAAAGCCTTGGGGTGATTGCACAACTCCGAGGTCGCGGCCTAAAGGTTACACCGATTGAGACTGCCGGTGAACGATCGCTCTTTAAGCCGCCTATTAGACCGAGGGACGATGCGGTTTGTGTACTCGCCGAATTCTTTGACCACCGCTCGCGGTTTCTCGAACTCGGTTCACGGCTACGAATCGAAGCAGTCCGAATTCTGCCCGCAGAGGTGGTCGCGGTAGTGAGGGCGAGCGCAGCGCTAGCAGGCACAGCGGAGGAAGCCCGGCGGCTGATTAGTGATCCTAACGAGTCCGCGAGTGTCAAAGCGGTTGCAAGAGAGCTTCTGAGACGAAAGGCAAACGAGAAACTTCAGTTGCTCCTAAATGCAGAGAACGAGTTAATAGTTAATCTAGCGCATGCGCACGTTGCCATTGCTGGTAATGGTCGTACTCCCACGGAAGCAGAGGTAGAGTCTCTCGCCAAGATGCTGCTGCCTGTCTATTACATTGCTGTTATGAACAGTCAATCAATGATGCCGCAGGCGGGAAGGGAGCACATCGCAAATGAGTTTACGGGCATGTTGTCGCAGCTACTAAGTTTGAAAAACTCTGCGACGCAGTTGGAGCGCCGTGCAATGGAAGCCGAAGCACAACTGCGTGCGCTCACCCCCACCGCTCGTGCGCCAGGAGAAGAGCATATCTCATTCTTTTATATCACACCATACTCGACGACGTTTCATGAAATCCGAGATGCCGTTAGGTCCGTCGTCGAGGACCGCTGGGGATGTGAGTTGGTCATCTCCTCGGACATGCGGGAGGAGGACTTGCTGCTTGACAATATTCGATTCCAGATAGAAGCGGCGGATGGTTTCATTGCTGACATAACTGGCTTAAATCCTAATGTTCTCTTTGAATTGGGTGCAGCCCTGTTTACAAAAAAGGAGCGGCCTGTTGTGCTCCTTCAGAATGGTGTCGAAGCGGAATCATTGCCCGCGGATCTCGAAGGCCTCTTGCGGGTGGACTATTCCGCAGCCCCGGTTGGGCGTTTGGTCTCCTTCCTCGACTCAGAGATCAGAAAGACCCGTGGCGTCGATGAGATGCTTAAGGACGTAAGCAGACCTCGGGTTGTTGGGATCGATGTGGTTCGCCGCGCGCTACAATCTTCTGGCTTTGATACTCAGCAATTGGATCTGCAAGGGCTTGTCCGGTCTCTCCGAACGGAACAACAATGGCGGCGCGTCTCTGACTCTGACATTCGAGGCCTTCTACCCAGAAATCTTGGCCATCTCGCTGGTCTGATGCGAGATTCCGTTCTGAGATTGCTAGACAATGGAAACCATTGACGATCCGTTTACCGAATTCGTAGATTTGGGCAAGGACGCGGCCACGTCAGTTCTCAACGCGCAATGGCGCCGCGCTCTGGTGTCCACAGTTCGCCGCGCGCGAGTTGGCCGCGAACTGTTTGGCAATGAGATATACTTCCACCTAATGGCCGAGGCGGCTGAGATCGCATTTGCCGGCCGATTGCTCTCTGACGCCTACGCTGTTTACCTTGAAGCTGTCCAGGAGCTTAGCGCTCTGGAGTCGCATACGGCGGCAGTAGCAAGATTGAGGAGTTCTCTACTCGCGCTGTTCTGTTCATTCAACGAAAAATTGGATGAGGTTTGGTCCATCATCGCAGAAACGCGAGACTGGATGCAGCGCATCGAAGCATTTGATCCAGTATCTGCCGCGAACATACGGTCGCAGCTTGAGCAGTACTCAATGAATCAAAACGCAGCGATTGCGGCTCTACTGGATGCAGTCCCGTTCGCCAGGCCACTTACGGAGACGGGTTTATGGAACACGAGTCGAGAGAGTATTCTGTTCGCGGCCGCTGTCCTTACTACCGAAGCCGGCCGTGCCGAGACTGCACGAAGTCTGTTTCAAGAATTCGAGCAGTCTACGATCCGCGAAGCGGTGATAGACGAACAGTGGAACGCTATCTCCGCTGTTCTGAGCATGTATAAGCAAATTATCCGATTTCAATTGAATCCGGTCGAGAAGGAGATGATGGGGTTGCGTGGTTACGTCGGTGCGATGTTTGCCAGAAGCGATGCTCGATCGCTCATGACTGTTGTAACCGGTGAGATCTTGCTCGGTAACGCGTTGGCTGCGCGCAGGATCGTAAATCGATCCCTCTGCTTAAAGAAGGGCTATGGTGCGCGCTTCCTCTGGCGAGAGATAATTGTAATCATCCGGCTCAATGAACTCTTTTCCGCTCGTGGCTTGGACCCAATCGACATTCGTCATTCAATGATTAAGCGACTCAAGAGAAATAGGCCTTCAATGCTAAAGCTTGGAGAGTCGCTCGACTTGGAAACCCGGGCCTTGAGGTCGATTCGTAGTCTTGTGCGGTATTCCGGGATCATGGACAGGCGATTCGCTACATCGAACTATTCGGCGCACGCGGAAAGATACGCCTTGGCGATTGGCCGTGCAAACGCCTTCAGTGACGGATAGCGAGGGGCTAAGTCGAGTGCTGCCGTCATGTAGATCGCGGAATGTCTGAGGCGCTCTAGATAGTTGAAGGATTAGTCATGAATGCACAAGGCCTGGAAGCAATCTTTGACTAGTGCGCGAGTACTAGGTCGGTCAGCTGCGCGATGGCTGTTTGGCAGGGTGGCGCGTCAACGGTGGATGGTGTGTGAGGCCTAACGAATGAAAGGGACTTCCCCGTCCCGAATTAGCGGCGGAAGCCGCTGGCAGCAGATGCTGCCATGATTGAGTTTCCACACTGAATCATTCACTCGAAAGGGGAAGTCCATGAATATTGTCACCGTAGGCATCGATCTCGCCAAGAATGTATGTAAGCCCCCGGCAAACCCATCTGTAATTCGAGCTTGGCAATGAGGAAGATCGCGTCCACCAAACAGAATAGGTGGACACGATGGAAACGCGAATTGTGAATCTTCCCCGGCGGCGGTACAGCGCGGAGTTCAAGAAAGAGGTTGCGCTCTCCTGCAGTGAGCCGAATGTATCGATTGCCCGAGTGGCCTTGCATCATGGCCTGAATGCAAATCTGCTCAGACGTTGGGTGGTCGAGCATGGCGTCACGGGAGGGAATCGCAAGGCGAGGCAAGGAGGCGACAGTCAGCCGCCAGCCCTGCCGGAATTTGTGCCGGTTCCAATCCCGCCCCAGACTGTTCCGGAGCGGCCAATACAAATTCAGGTTTTACGTGGCCATACGACGGTAAAGATTGAGTGGCCAGCCCAGGCGGCAGGGGATTGTGCGGCCTGGTTGCGCGACTGGCTGAAATGATCCGGGTCGATGCCTTGTGGCTATCGACCAGACCATTGGATATGCGCGCGGGAACGGAGACGATTCTGTCACAGGTGGTCAGGGTGTTTGGCGAAGCAAAGCCACATCAGGCCTATCTGTTTGCCAACCGGCGCGGCAATCGCCTGAAGGTGCTGGTGCATGACGGCTACGGGGTCTGGCTGGCGAGTCGTCGTCTGAATCAGGGACGGTTTCAACTGCGGATCGGTGAGGGCCACGTCGCACTGACCCGGCCCCAGTTTGATGCCCTGATTCTGGGGCTGCCCTGGGAGCGATTGGCCGATGGCGGGGTGATTCGGCTTCTTTGACTGTCCACTATTGGGGAAGTCCACGATAGCCGGGACGTGGTTTGGCCGGCATCATGCTGTTCATGACGCTGCCTGCCGACCTTGACCACCTTGATGCCGAAACCCTGCGCGAAATCGTGCGCCGGCAAGCCGAGGTCATTACCCGGAACGACCACGAACTCAACTGGCGCCAGGCGAAGATCGACAAGCTCACGCATGAGGTGGCGTATTACAAGCGTCACTACTTTGGGGTGAAGGCCGAGCGCCTGCCCGTTGAGCAGGGCCAGTTGTTTGAAGAAACCCTCGCCGCCGACATGGCTGCGATGACCGAAGAACTGGCTCAGCTATCCGCACCGAAGCCGAAGGGCCAGGCCAAACGTAGCCCCCTGCCGCCGGAATTACCGCGCACCGAGATTCATCACGAACCGGAATCGAGCACTTGTGCCTGTGGCTGTCAGATGAAGCGGATCGGCGAGGATGTTGCCGAGAAGCTGGACTACACGCCGGGCACTTTTACGGTTGAGCGTCACATCCGTGGGAAGTGGGCCTGTGCCCAATTCGAAACGCTGGTTCAGGCCCCGGTGCCGGCGCATGTGATCGACAAGGGCATCCCGACGACGGGATTGCTGGCGCATGTGCTCATCGCGAAATATCTGGACCACCTGCCGTTGTATCGGCAGGAAGGCATCTTCGGTCGGGCCGGATTGCCGATTCCCCAATCGACCCTGGCCCAGTGGGTTGGACAGATGGGGGTTGCCCTGCAACCACTGGTCGATGCCTTGAAAGTCGAGATGCTCACCTACCCAGTGCTGCATGCCGATGAGACGCCAGTGGCGATGCTTGACCCGGGTGCTGGCAAGACCCATCGGGCCTATCTGTGGTCGTACAGCATCGGGGCTTTTGAGCCAGTCAAGGCGGTCATCTATGACTTTGCCGAGAGTCGAGCTGGCAAACATGCCCGGGAATTCCTGGGCAACTGGCGAGGTACCCTCGTTTGCGACGATTACTCAGGCTACAAAGCGCTGATTGCCGAGGGGGTGACGGAGGCTGGCTGCATGGCGCATGCGCGCCGAAAATTCTTCGATCTGCACGCCAATAATCAGAGTCAAATCGCCGAGCAGGCGCTGAAATACATCCAGCGGCTCTACGCCATTGAGCGCGAGCTTGCGGAGCTTCCTCCCGAGGAGCGACGACGAATCCGGCAGGAAGAAGCGCAGCCCATTCTCGATGAATTTCACGACTGGCTGAGCCGATACCGACTACAAGTGCCCAATGGATCATCCACCGCCAAAGCGATTGATTACAGTCTCAATCGCTGGACGGCACTCATCCTTTACGTCCAGGATGGTCAGGTACCGATTGATAACAACTGGATTGAGAACCGCATCAGACCGATTGCCACCGGCCGGAAGAACTGGCTATTTGCCGGCAGCCTTCGCGCCGGCAAACGGGCTGCGGCGATCATGAGTTTGATCCAGTCGGCCAAGCTCAATGGCCATGACCCCTTCCTCTATCTGAAGGACGTCCTCTCCCGCCTGCCCACCCAGCCCAATAGCCGCATCGGCGAATTGCTACCCCATAACTGGCAAGCAAGCCAATTCTGAGCCCCCCCCTCAAACAACAAAGGGATCAACACGCTGCCAACTAGACGGGGATCAAACCCTCGAAAACCTTGGCTTTCCAAGCCAATTTGCCAACTTAAATATCACTAGATCAAAAGTTGGCAAGCAAAACCCAATCTCCATCAAGATGGGATTACCGGGAGCTTACGAATGTATTCGCTTTGCATGGTATTGACCAGAGCGGCAAGGCGGTTTTTATCAAACCCGAGGTGGTTCGCGGGCAATTGCTGGAAATGGTCGCCCACCTGCCGCCGTGCCTGATCGGCATGGAAGCCTGCTCCGGCGCCCACTACTGGGCGCGGGAATTCAGCCGCTTCGGTCACACCGTCAAACTGATGGCCCCCAAGTTCGTCGCGCCCTACGCTCGGCAAAGCCCCGCAGGAGCATGGCGTTATCCATCCGTTGCCTGAGTTCAGTCATGTCGTTCTCCTCGTCAATTCGGGAACATTCCCGAATCACAGGATCGAACAACTAGGCCAACGCAGAATGCCAAACGCGGTGGCCGGTTTCCCCAACCACCACGTCAGCGGTTTAGTTCAACATACGTTATCCGGCAAGTTAGGTAAATCTGCCAGTGGTAATAGAAATTGCTTTTTCTGAATGACGGCTACAGGGAAAGATGCCGACCGGCTGCTTCTGGCCCAGAGTGTGTAAAAACGCCGTGAAGAGCCAGCCCGGGGGCAGTTGTCACAAGTAATTTGGCCGTGGCAAGGCGGAAACATTGATTGGGAACAACAAAGAGAATGGCAAAAAGGCCCTACGGGGCCTGCATCGCTCCAATTAATGCCGCAACTCCCAAGATTTTCATCACCCGCTTCAAGTTGTAGGCAAGTACCTGCAGGCTCATTTCAGTACTAACCCGATCCAGTGTCCGAGTCAGGAAATGAGCGCTGCCCATCCATAATTTAAGTGTTCCGAACGGATGCTCAACCGTCTGGCGGCGAATTCGCATGCTGTCAGGCGCGCGATCCAGTCGGATCTGCATGTCCTCCAGGACGGTTTGATGCTCCCAGCGACTGACGCGTCGATAATCGCTTGGCGTGCATTGTTCCTTGATGGCGCAACGCGGGCAGTGCGAACTCCAGTAGCGATGGAGCTTTAGTCCCTTTTCGATACAAGAGAAGCGCCAGATCAAACGCTGCCCTGCCGGGCACTGATACTCATCGGTGGCCGGATCATAGATGAAGTCGGCCTTATCGAAACGACCGTCTGCCTTGGCGCCAGAGGTTCCCGTTTTGGGGACGATGGCGGTAATGCCTGCTTCTTGGCAGGCCAATATTTCCTCACCTTTGAAATATCCTCGATCAGCGATCACTGTCAGATCATTGGCACCAATTGCTACTCGCGCCTGCTTGGCCATGTTCGAGAGCTGATCACGGTCAGTACCGATGTTGGTGACCTCGTGAGCCACGATCAGATGATGCTGTGCATCAACCGCCGTCTGCACGTTGTAGCCCACGACACCTGTGCCGCGTGTCTTCATGGAGCGGGCATCCGGATCGGTCAGGGAAATCTGCTTGTCCGGTGATTGCTCAAGTTCGACCTCGATCTCCTTGAGCTTTTGCATTTGCGCCTTCAGTGCCGAAATCTTGTCAGTAAGGCGCTCTGTCTTGGCTTGGGCGATTTCCGGCGCCTGCCGATCTGCCGTATCCAAGTCGGTCAAATATCGATTGATGCTTGATTTAATCTCTTCCATTCGACGCTGTAATTTCGCCCGGGTGAAATTCCGGTCCCGGTTATTCACCGCCTTGAATTTGCTACCGTCGATGGCAACCAAGGATTCGGTGAAGAAATTCAATTGCTGACACAGGATGACGAATTGACGGCAAGCATTGCGGATGGACTTGCCATTGTCCTTGCGGAAGTTGGCAATCGTCTTGTGGTCAGGCGTGAGCGTCCCATCAGCCACATCAGTTCAACATTACGTTGCGCTTCTCGCTCTAATCGGCGGCTCGACTGGATGCGGTTGAGATAGCCGTAGATATAGAGTTTTAGCAGTACTGCCGGATGGTAGGCTGGCCGACCAGTTCCTGCCGGATCAACACCGTCGAACCCGAGTTGGCCGAGAGATAGTTCATCGACGAAGACATCGATCACTCGGACCGGATTCGAATCACTTATGTAGTCGTCAATCAGCTCCGGCAGCAATGTGCTTTGAGTCCTGCTCTCGCCTTGAACGAAACGCTTCATCTCGCCCACCTCATCATCAATGCCTATTGCATTGACCTGGCCAAGCAAAATTCGTTCACGTTTTTACACACTCTGGGCCGGACTCGGACCTAGCCAGTTGCGAAATCGTACATGGCATTTGAATTCCGCAGTGCACAAAGCTTAACCAAAATTCGCGCCCGCCCACCGGAATCTGCATCAACAGAACGACGATTGTGGGTAATCAGTGGTTTTATATCGCCCTTGCCGCTTTGTTTACTGTCGCTTCGGCATATTTTCTGGCTTCACCTGAGGTTCGCCGTTTTCCACGTTCTAGGGCGCGCTGAGTGATATTTTCAATTACCCACTCTGCTGGCTGGCCGGCAGCAAGGCGGCTCAGGGCATACCGGAACTCGTGGGCAGATTGATCGCCGTCGTTGCCCTGTGAGGCGGCAAAGGAGGAAGGCACACTCCCCCTTTGGGGAAGGTTTTGGGGCTTGCCCTGGTCTGCCAGCACGTCGACTGATGGGGAGAGATAGGGAGAAACATCCAGCAGAGGACCTTCGTTGTTAATCCCAGCAACCTTGATCCAGAACCCATTCCTGCCGGGCTTCTGATTTTTGAAACCAGGATATCGTCCGAAATGTTCGCCGCTTGTGCTCCCAGCATCGGCGCCAACCAAGCAGGAAAGCCTCGCTTGCGCCTGGTGGCGTTCGTACTCGCTCAACGGCTGCCTTGTGATAATCCATGCTTGGAAGTTGGCAAGGCTCGTTTCAACGACGATCGAACGGTACTTTTTCGAGACTCTTTCGGCCGTGACGGCGTCCACATCATCAAGGAAAACGATTGGATGGTCAGCCGTTTCGCCGGCAGGAAGGTAACGGGCCGGCCGAAAGTAAACATTACAGCCCTTCATGTTGCAGGCCATCGCCCAGGCGAGCGACTTTTCGACTTCGACGCGTCCACGCGGGCGACTATCGCCCTTCATGCACTCGCCATTGCCGCTTTTTCGTGGTCCCAGAACGGCGAGGTTGACTAGATCGACGCCGTTTCTGGTGAAAAAATCGAGGAATTGAATGGATTGTTTTTGCAGGAAAGTCATTTTAGTCTCTGATTTGGGTTTTGGTTTTACCTTCCCCCCAAGGGGGCTGTGGCCTTGGGGGTTTTCCGAGGCGGCCGCGCCACTAGGCGGCGGCTTGCCCCTTGTTTAATACAAGGTGTTATACATAGCGCCAAAACAGACGAAGACGATTGCAGGGAGGGTGTTTACAAAACCTAGCGGTTGCACGTTCGTCAGTCTTTTGTTGCACGTTCGTCAGTCCGGCTGATTGTAGCGTGACCACTGTTGCCGGCCAGGGCGATCGAGAAAGCACCGGATTCGTTGACTTCTGCAATCGCCTCAGAAATTGCTTTTTTTCTGCGACTGCGAGTGCTTTTCTCATTGGCAAGACCGCCGTAAACGTGCCGCTCAATTTTTTCAAAGCTGATTGATCGCTCCCCCGCTTTCACACCGCCAAACCAGGCAGATAGCCAGCCGTAGAGGATCTTTGCGGGCGCACTGCGCAATTTTCTATACGTCCGCATCGACACAGCGGCATAGCTGCCTTCCCCCATTACAGCCTTCGTCAAACGAGCTGAGATATGGATGTTGAGGCCGCCGTCTTCACCCCATTCATCATGGATCAAGTGGGTTTTCACGTGTTGCTTGTCTGCCCTCCCTTCCACTACTATGGTCATCAACCTGCGTAGACTTTTGTCAACGGACACCCATTGGTTGCCTGCAGCTTCGACGCCTACCGCCCGGCAGATCTCTGCTTTTGTTGTCTTGAGAACAAGCACGTCGTTGGTTAGCGCCAAATTTTGCGGGCGCCGATCCGTGATAAGGCCGGGGGGTGCCTGATTGCCGGGCAGCAAAACGTATTCATCGTTTTTCATTGCCAGAGAAAGAATGGCAAGAAGAACCCCTAGGTCCCCTTCGTCACACTCCACCCCTTGAATGATTACTTTTCCTCCGTTCCAGGCTTGTTCAAGCGTCACTTCCTTTCTGTCACGTTGCTTTCCTGTGACATGAAACAGTCCAGAGAGACCAATGGCCATATCGTTTCTGGCCACCTCCTGCCGCCGCTCAATATTTAATCGAGCGGCAGCCGACGTTTTTCCTGGTTTAGATCGCGCCATTTCTTTTGCTTTTGCCTTGTGCGTAATCCTGTGAATCCTCTTTTTTCTTATCAAGGGGAGAGTGCCCAGGGCAATACAGGACGCCTCCATCCCCTCGTTTTAGCCAGATCTTGCCGTCCTCTTCCCCGTGATTTGCCTTCCCATTAGCCAGCACTCGCCAATCTCGCCGGTCTTTATCATTGGCGGTCGACACCTTCGCTTCTTCCTTGCTCATCCGCCGAATGGTCCACACGGCCCGGCAACCCGCAGGAAGGTCGGTTGCGCCACGCCCTGCATGGTGGTCCTCCCTGCCATCAAGAATTGCTCCCTGACTGGCGTGGTGCACCAAGATGATCGTGACACCGATCTCCATGGCTGTTTCCACAAACCACCGAATGAGGAAGTCCATGCCCGGCCCATCGTTCTCCTGCAAGTCGTGGAACATCCGAAGGGGATCAACAAAGGTCAGCCCGTACTCTTTAAGCTGCTGTTTAAATATCTCTGCATGAGGTGTTGTTCGATAGCCTTCCCCGCTTTTTTCAATCAGTGGTTTGCGCTTCCCCGTCAGGGGAAGAAGAGTGACGCTGTCGTCATCATCTCTCACTACCACCCCGTCTTTTTCAAGCTGTTTGTAAAGAGCCTTGAGCCTTCTCCCGTGGTCATCTCTGCGATCTTCCCCCGTGATTATCAAGACCTTCCTTGTGTGCCGACCAGGGGTGAATATCTTGCCCGCTGAAATGCCGAGGCCGACCGTGGCAGCGATTGTTAGCGTAAGAAAACTCTTCCCCACGCCATCACTCCCGGAAATGAGTCCGACATCGCCGGGCTGGAGGGGGCCAAAGATAAAATCAGGGTTCGGCCAGTGCTGCCGCCCGGCGGCGGCAAGTGTAAGCGGCTCGCCCCAGGATTGATCGTGGCTCATAGCTGCACCCCCGCCAGACCCAGATCAAGGGAAAGTTGACCTGCCAGCCTTGCGCGCTCCCTACGTGCGCCAGCAACGTCACGGCGCCGCCCTGGTTCACGAACGCGGCCAGAGGCAATCAGTTCCTTGCAGCGGCGCTGAACGCGCCAGCAGATTACTTGCCACTCATCCCCGATCACCTCTTCCCCTTCAAGCTGGCGCAAGTGATTCATGGCGTTGTAGCAAGTCTCACCAATGGCATTGTCTTCACTGAAGAAGGCAGCTGCGGCGGCCACTACCGACCATGCCGGAGTTGCAACCGCAAGGCTGCGCAGGCCGTTTTCATGGACGCTGGCGCAAAGCCGAAGCCGCCCCATGAAATCGCGGGCGGACGAGTGCCGGACCGGCGCTTCGTGAAGGTCCAGCTCCATGAGCTCCATGGTTTGTTCATCGCGTAGATCGATCATTGCTGCAGCTCCTGCTGGAGTGCAGCGCGGCGACGTTGCTCCGCCTTGGTGGGGCGGCCAACACGGGCAGCTGGTTCAGTTTTTACAGGCGCAGGGGTAGCAGCCTCTTGGTGCTGGCGGAGCCAGGAAATAATATCGGCGACAATCCAGCGCGGCGACTTACAGCCAGGCGGCGTGCATGCCGGCGGGATTTTGTGAGGGGCGCGACTGCGGTCGGCAAAAATTGTGGCCGGCGATTTATCAATGAGAATAGACAAGCCATCGGCGCCGACGACCGGTGGAAAGGCGCTTTGCGTTGCGCCGATATCAAGCGAATAACCAGGTAGGGTATGGTGGGGCACGGCTTTTTCCTTTTAGGAAAATCGTGCCCACTGGCTGATAGTTCTGCTGCTTCAAATTAGCAGCTCGTTTCCCCATCAGCGGGGTGTTTGAAGCGGGAAGGGCTTATTTTTTGATCGCCTTCAGCCGGTATGGTGGCCGGTGCGGGTAATCACTAATTCCCCGCCACACCTGAAATCAGCCCTCATAATCTACCTGCCAAATTTAATTGTCAATACCTGCGTGACAAATATTTTCTTGTATAGCCCAGCACCCCAGCGGTCTTGTCACACCTATGTCACATGACGCTGTGACAACAAGCGTAAATGACTGTCTATCCAAAGTAATCGAAAGTATTATTTATTGTTTAATTTCAACACACAGAACACTTGCATGCCATGCTATTACATTGAATGATGCGGCTTGTCGAGCCGCATCAGCTTTTCGTAGAGATCGAGTCTTTCCTTGAGGGCGGGCCAGTTCATCGGGCGATTTTACCTTGGCGTGTGCGCTCAGGCGGCGCCATGGCGACTTGCCTGCTGCCAGGCGATCACCGCCTGGCCGGCATGGGCCATGATCGCCTGATAACGATCCTGCGGCAGGGCATGGCGCAGCGAGGCGAACAGTTGCTGCGTGCCTTCGTGGACGAACGGCGATTTCGGCGCCAGATCGGAGAGTAGCGCGATCTGGATATTGGCCAGCGCATCGGCCAGCAGGCGCCAGCCCAGTTCCGGCATCTGCTCGTCAAGTGCGACCATCATGCTGCCCAGCGGCTGGACGATGCCTTCGACCTGCTCCATCGTTTCGCAGGCCGCCATGGCGTGCCACAGAGCAAGGTGAATACCGCGCCGCAGATCCACCTTGAAATCGATGGCAGCAGACTCGACCTCGGAAATCTGTTCGAAAAACTGCTGGAACAGCGTGTCCTCACGCGCATCCAGCCGGGTGCGCAGGCCGCCGATCAGCGCCGTCAGCGCATGAATGGCGTCGAGCTTGAAGGCCTGCGTGTAGGCCAGCCCCCACTGGTCAAGGCCGCTGATCAGCAAGGCCAGGCGCAAGGCCCGCGCCTCATCGCCCACCCCGGCCCGGCACCAGTCGGCACAATGCCCCGCCACCTCGCCGAGCACCCCGACATCCGGCGCAGCATCAACCGTCGCCGCCTGACGGAATGCCCCGGCAAAAACATCCTGCGCCATCCGCGCAGCCAGCCGCTGGGTGTCGGCGTTGGCCAGCTTGGCAAGTTGATCGGCGGGGATTTTGGCGGCTGTCGTCATGGCGAATCGAATGGAGGGAAAAGCGCGATTTTAACGGGGCACCATGCAGCCGCGCCCAAATGCTGCGGTCAACCGGAAAAAATGGCCAAATCCGAAAGGCAGTTTCCTTACCCAGGCGGTGGCGCGAAGCCACTAAACCGGGAGTCGCTAGCGGCCCATTCCTGAAGGCCGCGCAGCTTTGGACGTATCAGCTAATTGCCTGGCTTCAACAGACTCAGCGCTGCGCTGTGCATTCCAACCATGTGGTAGGGCTCCGGTTGTTCGGTACCACAACGACCGGCCTCGCAGGTTCGCTTGGCCGCGAATTTCCAGCCGCCATGAACGCCGTCAACAAATTGCTCTTTGACGAGCTCCTGTGTCTGCTCATAGCGCCGCCAGAGTTCACGACGGTTATTCTTCGAGGCAGCTACCATCAGCGCGCGCAGCCCCTCGGCCTGTTGCCACCAGTATTTGTCACGGTCGATT
Organism: uncultured Rhodocyclaceae bacterium; assembly: GCA_907163225.1. Taxonomy (GTDB): domain Bacteria; phylum Pseudomonadota; class Gammaproteobacteria; order Burkholderiales; family Rhodocyclaceae; genus Azonexus. Next base: position 1,767,531 of record OU015322.1, read on the forward strand.
GAGCCATCAGGGTAGACGCGATTCAAAACCCCGCCTTCGATATCGTCGTAGCCAATCTTCAAGGCATATTTCAGCAATCGTTCCGCGACGTCACCATACAAAACCGGCAGCCCCCGTTGCTCCGAACTGGCCAGCAGATGGCTCCATTCAAATTGGTGACCAATGTCGATGTAACCACCCTTTTCTTTGGTTGGAAGCGGCTTCCAGTGCTCGTCGTACCACTCCGGTATGTAAGCGCCGCCATCGGCTTGTCCCTGAAGCAGTTTGTAGAGCACGAAATTGCCCACACTTTGCGCCCCTGCCACGGCCTTTGGGTCGCCGGTTGCATCGATGAGCGCCAGCAAGGCCTCATACATGTGCATCACCGGATTCTGGTTACGCAAGCTGCTCGAAGGCCCAAAGTCACGGGGGGCATCAGGACGAAATCCGCCATCGGCATCCCTTAAGTGAGTATTGATATCGTTCCAGGCCGTCAGCGCGGCAGCGCGGTATTTCCCATCCTTTGTCACACGAGCAATATGAGAAAGGGCGAAAAGCGCAAAAGCGTGACCGTAGGTATTTTTGCCCGGGTTGATCACTTTGCCATCGACCGTGACTGCGGAAAAAAATCCGCCATGTTGAGGGTCGGAAAACCGATTGAGCAAAAACTCGGCGCCTCGCGTCGCCGCCTCCAGATAGCGCTTGTCGCCAGTGCCTTCGTAGCCTTTCAGCATGACAAAGACCAGACGGCTATGGGTCGTCAGATCACCACCTTCGGTTGGTACAGCTTTCCACTCACGGCTGAATCTGCTTAAAAGCATACCTGAGGGTGTTGGTGCAACGGCGAGCCAGCGAGCCATATGGGCATCCAGATCTTGTTTGTGCCACGCTGCAGCAATGAACTGACCACTGTCCGTCGCTTCGTTGCAGCCGCTCAGAGAGAACGAAATGCCGATCAGGCTGCACAGACAAATCAGGCCCGCCTGAATTTGCGAGCGGAAGGAGCGCCTCTTGTTGCTCATGAATCAATTCCTTTCCTGATTGTTTTCGGCACTGTTTCGGCCAGTTCAAATCGCGACTTTAGCAGAACGAAATTGACATCAAACCGGGGCAGCCCTGCTCTTGTTGCGTGAAGTGAAATCATCCCTGGCCGCATGGCGCGATCGCAGAATGATCAACGCGAATAGCCTCTCCGTCCGAAATCTCAGTCCGCCGCCCACGCGAATTGCCGGGCCGCAAACGCCCAGATCATCCGCGAAGCATCCGGCCCCTTCGCGTCGCTGAAGGCTTGCCCGGCCGCGCCGCCGCTCCAGGCGTGGGCGAGTTGGGCGATTTCGCAGTGCGTCGCGACCAGTCGGCCATTTTTGCGATAGTCGGTGATGGTGGCGGCGTAGCGGGTGCCGCGCTGCACGGTTCGCGGTTGGCTGGCTTTGGCAGAAACCCGTTCGGCCCAGCGCTCGGCAGCTTCGCGGCCGTTGGCGGGGGCGACGACGCGGTCGGCGGTGCCGTGGATGACGAGTAGCGCCGGTAGTTGGACGTCGGGCGGAACTGGCGGCAGCGGCGAGGGGGTGGCGCCTTTGCCGAACATGGCTTTGATGGCGCTGGCCGACGAATGGGCGACGCCGGGGGCGATGCCGGAGTGCATGGCGACGGCGCGGAAGCGGTCGGGATGCTGCGTGGCGAGCAGCACGGCCATGCCGGCGCCGGCGGAAATACCGGCCAGGGCGATGCGTTTGCGGTCGACGGCCTGTGTGAGGCAAATCTGTTCGATGGCGGCGCTGATCGAATGGGCTTCGGCCTGCGCCCGGCCGTTGCGGGTGTCGTACCAGTTCCAGCAGCCTTGCACGTTGGACAGTCGATCCTGTTCCGGGTAGAGCACGAAGAAGCGTTCGCGTTTGGCGATGCTGTTCATCCGGCTGCTGGCGGCCAGGGCGTCGGCATCCTGCCCGCAGCCGTGGAGCATGACGAGCAGCGGCAGGCTTTCGGTTTTGCGCACGCCGGGCGGTTTGTAGAGCCGGTAACGGCGCGGCCCGGCGGCGCCGATGGCGATGCCGGCCGTCCATTCGGTCGAGCTTGCGCGGGGCTTTTTGGCGGTGACCGGCTTGGCCGCCAGCGGCGCGGCGCGCAGGCTTTCCTTGAGCGCTTTGGTGCCGACGCGCATGGCGGTCTGCGTCATGGTCTTCAACACTTTGTTGACCGATCGGCTCCAGGCCGATTTTCGTGTGCGTCGTACCATTTCAGGCCCCCGATGCTGATTTCACGACCACAATGACTGCCGCAATCCCTGCGGTCAACCGGGAAAAATGACCAAAATTCATAGCACTCATCGAATATCGCCGCGTAGGGCCAGAACGCGTCGACGCAGATTATCCGGCGTCGCAGCCTCGGCCGTCATCTGCTCCCCCACGCGCAACGCGACATCGGAAAACAGACCACGCCGGAACGGCGTTTTCATCGCCGCGCCATCAACGCGCGAGAAAAAGCTGCCCCACAACCCGGACAGCGCCATCGGCACCACCGGCACCGGGTTGGCGGCGAGAATGCGCGTGACGCCGGGTTTGAAGATCTGCAACTCGCCGTCGCGGGTGATGTTGCCTTCCGGAAAAATTCCGACCAGATCGCCGGCCGCCAGCGCTTTGCTCACTTCGACAAAGGCCGCCTCCATCATGACTGGATCTTCCTTGGCCGACGCAATCGGGATGGCGCCGCAGTGGCGGAAGACGAAACCGAGCAGCGGCGTCTTGAAAATGCGGTGATCCATGACAAAACGAATCGGCCGCGGCGAGGCGCCCATGATGACCACGGCGTCGGCGAAGCTGACATGGTTGGCAACAAGCAGCGCTGCGCCTTGTTCGGGAATGTGCTCGATGCCGCTGGTGCGCAGGCGGTAGGCGGCCTTGACCATCAGCCACGCGACAAAACGGAGCAGGAATTCCGGCACCAGACCATAGATGTACACCGCCACCGCCGCGTTCAGCAGCGCCGCCAGCCCGAACAGCGCCGGGATCGACAACCCGCCCCCCAGCAAACTGGCCGCCCCCAGCGCGCCAACGACCATGAACAGCGCGTTGAGGATGTTGTTGCCGGCAATGATCCGCGCCCGGTGTTCGGCCGAGCTGCGCACCTGCACCAGCGCGTAAAGCGGCACGATGAAAAAGCCGCCGAAAACGCCGAGCATCATCAGGTCGAACAGCACGCGCCAGATGGCCGGAATACTCAGCAGGGCGAGCAGTTCGTGCGGCGTCGTGCCGACCAGCCCGACCGGCGAGGCGAAGTAGAGATCAAGCCCGAACAGCGTCAGGCCGATGGAGCCGAAAGGCACCAGGCCGATTTCGACATGCTTGCCTGACATCCGCTCGCAAAGCATCGAGCCGATCCCGATGCCGACCGTAAAAACCGCCAGCAGCAAGGTCACCGACGACTCGCCACCGCCCAGAACGAACTTGGCGTAGGCCGGGAACTGGGCAAGAAACAGCGCGCCGTAGAGCCAGAACCACGAGATACCGAGGATGGACAGGAAAACCGTGCGGTTCTGCCGGGCAAAAGCGATGTTGCGCCAGGTTTCGCTGAACGGATTGAGGTTGATCGTCAGTTCCGGCACCGGAGCCGGCGCTGAGGGAATGCTGCGGCTGCTCAGGTAGCCGGCGAAAGCGACGACGAAGCCGCCCACCGCGATCCACGCCGGATGCTCGACCGACCCGGCCAACAACCCACCGGCCAGCGTGCCGATCAGGATGGCAACGAAAGTACCGGCCTCGATCAGCGCATTGCCGCCGACCAGTTCATCAGCGTGCAAATGCTGCGGCATGATCGCGTACTTGACCGGCCCGAACAGCGTCGAATGCAGGCCGAGCAGGAATAGCGCGCCCATCAGCACGGGCAGGCTGTGCAGGAAGAAGCCGGTGGCGGCAACGCCCATGATGACCATTTCCAGCACTTTGACGAGGCGGGCCAGCATCGCCTTGTCGTACTTGTCGGCCAGCTGCCCGGCCGTCGCCGAGAACAGGAAAAATGGCAGGATGAAAATGCCGGCGGCCATGTTGGCCAACAGCCCCGGCGCCAGCGTCGTCCATTGCGCTGCCTGGAAAGTCAGCAGAACGACCAGCGCGTTCTTGAACAGGTTGTCGTTGAAGGCGCCGAGGAACTGCGTGACGAAGAAAGGCGCGAAGCGCCGGGATTTCAGGAGTCCGAATTGACCGCTCATGCGTGGCTCGCAGCAAAGAAAATTTCAAAATTGGGCATTTTTCCCGGTTGACCCTAGGGCCAGCCGTTGCTTTTATGGTCGCAGAAGGCACTCATACCGCCTCCGCCAGCCGCTTGAGCGTCACGTAATCGACTTTGCCGGTGCCGAGCAGTGGCAGCGAATCGACCTTGTGAATCTTGCGCGGCACGGCCAGTTCCGGCACGCCGGTTTCGCGCGCCTTGGCAGCAAGCAGTTCGCGGGTCAGTTCGCCGTCGGTCGTGAACAGCACCAGCGCTTCGCCCTTGGCCGCGTCGGGCTGGCTGGAGGCGGCGTGGGGCAAGGCCGGCGAGGTGGCGGTAGCCAGTTTTTCGACGACTTCGAGGCTGACCATTTCGCCGGCGATCTTGGCGAAGCGTTTGACGCGACCGACGATTTTCACGAAGCCATCCTCGTCCAGCTCGACCACGTCGCCCGTTTCGTACCAGCCCTCGCCGACATCGGAAACCGGCGCTTGCAGCACGCCGGGCTGGTCGGCCTTGAGATAGCCGGCCATGACGTTCGGACCGCGCACATGCAGGATGCCGCCGCCGGCAATGCCGGGAACCGGCACCAGCTTGTGTTCGACGCCCGGCAGCAGGTTGCCGACGGTGCCGGTGCGGTAGGCCATCGGCGTGTTGACGGCCAGCACCGGCGCCGTTTCGGTCGCCCCGTAGCCTTCGAAAATACGCAGTCCGAATTTCTCGAACCACTGGCTGCGCACGGCTTCCGAAAGCTTTTCGGCACCGGCGACGACGTAGCGCAGGCGGTAGAAATCGTAGGGATTGGCGAACTTGGCGTAGTTGGCGAGGAAGGTCGAGGTGCCGAAGAGCACCGTACAGCCGCGGTCGTAGGCCAGCTCGGGAATCACCCGGTAATGCAGCGGCGACGGGTAGAGGAACAGGCTGGCGCCGCTCAGCACCGGCAGCAGCGCGCCGGCTGTCAGGCCGAAGGAATGGAAGATGGGCAGCGCATTGAGCACCTTGTCGTGGACCGAGAAGTCGATGACCGAGCAGATCTGCGCGACGTTGGCGAGGATGGCGCGGTGCGGCAGGACGACGCCTTTCGGCTTGCCTTCGGAGCCCGAGGTGAAGAGCACGACGGCGACGTCTTCCGGCGAGGCCGGCAGCTCGAAGGCGCGCGGGAAGTGCAACGCGTAGAGCATCAGCCACAGCTTGTCGCCGAGGCCGATTTTTTCGCGAACCTCTTCCAGATAAACCAGTTGCACGCCCTTCAAGCCAGCCAGCTTGTCGCTCAGCTTGGCCTGTTCGACAAAGGCGCGGGAAGTGACGACGGTGCGAATTTCAGCCGCATCGACGGCGGCCTGCATGGCATCGGTGCCGGCCGAATAGTTGAGCATGGCCGGGATGCGCCTTCTTGCGGTCAACCCGAAAATCAGGCCAATTGTCGGCACCAGATTGGGCAGCAGCAGGCCGACCTTTTCGCCGGGCTGCGACAGGCGCTCGATCTGGCGGCCAAGGATCAGCGCCATTTTGAGCAGGTCGTTGTAGGAATATTCGACCTGCTTGATGTCCTCCAGCGTGCGCCGCCGCCAGCCGTAGATTTCACCCGCATCGCACAGGGCGGCGAACAGCGTTTGCTGCGGGCGCGAGGCGAAAATCATTTCCTGCATCAGCTTGCGCATCGCCTCGCCGGATTTGCGGCGGCGAAGCTTGGCGGTGGCGCCTTCCGGCATCGGGAAGTGCCGCTCAGGCAGAATGGACAAGCGTATTTTCGGGAACAGCGTTTTCGGATGCTTACCGGAGAGGCGCGAAAAATAGCTGCGCGAGGCGCCATCGACGCGCACCGGCACTACCGTCGCGCCGGTCTTTGCGGCGACGAAGGCAGGGCCATCGTAGACCTTCATCAGCGAGCCGGTCTGGGTGATGCGCCCTTCGGGGAAGATGACCACCGGGCGGCCCGATTCGATCAGGCGAATGACCTTTTTCATGGCCATAGGGCTGGTCGGATCGACCGCCAGATAGTCGACCTGCGACAGCAAAATGCGGAAGAAAAAGCTCTCGGCGATGGTCGTATGCACGACGAAAACTGGGTCGATCGGAAGGAACAAGCCGAGCAACAGGCCGTCAAGGAAGGACTGGTGATTGGCGACGACGAGCAGGCGGTCATGCTTGAAATTGGCCTGCTGCGCCGACATGTCGACGCGGAACAACAGCCGGGCCAGGCCGCGCAACAGCGGCCGCAACAACTTGCGCATCAGGAATTTTCCTTCAGGTAATCCAGGACGTTGGTGAAGGTGATTTCGAGTGAATCGCGGCTGATCCAGAACCAGACTTCCTTGCCGATCTTCTCCGAAGCCAGAACGCCGGACTCGTGCAGGATTTTCAGATGGTGCGAGACGGTCGACCGGGCCAGCGTCGACACCTCGGCAACCTGCCCGACGTTGAGCCGCTCGCCCGGCTCGAAAAGCAGCAGGATGCGCTGCCGATGCTCATCGCCGAGCGCCACGAATATTTTGGACATCGCCTGCCATTGCGACGGAATTGCCCGGGAGTAATCATTTTTCATATCGACAATCTTAGTTGTATCGACATGAATTCGTCAAGCCATTCTCGCCGCTCAGAGTCCACCACCCCAGCAGCATTCAAGCTGCATGGAACACTTGGATAGTTCTCGTTACGTTATCAGCAAGACTCTATCGCCACCCTGCACCAACCTGGCTCCTTGCTGGACACCTCACACCGACAGCATCTCCTGAAGGTAGGTGAAGTTAAAAAGGGGCTTTCGCCCCTTTTTTGTATTCCTGTCCGATAGACTTACCTGTTGCAAATCACAAATCACCAGTTAGGTTCGCGCTCCGGCGTGGCGGTAATACGGTGAATACTGAGGTCGGCCCCCTGGTACTCGTCCTCTTGATCCATGCGCAGACCCAGCGTCGCCTTGAGCGCGCCGTAAACAATAGTTCCGCCGATCAGCGCAACGACGATCGCCAGCGCGGTCATGATCAATTGCGGCATGAAGGCAATCCCGCCGGCACCGCCCAGCGCCTTGCTACCAAAGATGCCGGCAGCAATACCGCCCCAGGCGCCACACATGCCGTGCAACGGCCAAACGCCGAGCACGTCATCGATTTTCCAGCGGTTCTGCACCAGCGTAAACATGCCCACGAACAATCCGCCCGCCACGCCACCAACCACCAGCGCACCCATTGGGTGCATCAGGTCGGAGCCTGCGCAAACGGCGACCAGACCGGCCAGCGGCCCGTTGTGCAAAAAGCCGGGGTCATTCTTGCCCGCCACCAGCGCGACCAGCGTGCCACCGACCATGGCCATCAAGGAATTCAACGCAACCAGTCCGGAAATTTTGTCGAGCGTCTGGGCGCTCATCACATTGAAGCCAAACCAGCCCACGGTCAGTATCCATGCCCCGAGCGCCAGAAAGGGAATCGATGACGGCGGGTGGGCCGAAATGCGGCCATCCTTGCTGTAGCGCCCGTAGCGCGCGCCAAGAAGAAGCACGGCAGGCAGCGCGATCCAGCCCCCCATCGCGTGAACGACGACCGAACCGGCAAAATCATGGAACTCTTCGCCAAACGTGGCCTTCAGCCAGGCCTGGATACCGAACGCCTGATTCCAGGCTATCCCTTCATAGAAAGGATAGACGAAGCCAACCAGCAGAAAGGTGGCGATCAGTTGCGGGTTGAACTTGGCGCGCTCGGCAATGCCACCCGAGATGATGGCGGGAATGGCGGCGGCGAAAGTCAGCAAGAAGAAAAATTTGGTCAGTTCGTAGCCATTTTTCTCCATTAGCGTTTCGACGCCAGTGAAGAAATTGACCCCGTAGGCAACGCTGTAGCCGACGAAAAAATATGCCACGGTCGACACGCCAAAGTCCGACAAAATCTTGACTAGCGCATTGACCTGGTTTTTTTTGCGAACGGTGCCGACTTCAAGGAAGGCAAAGCCGGCGTGCATGGCCAACACCATGATGGCACCCAGCAATATGAACAGCACGTTGCTGCTTGATTGATACGTCTCCATGAAACCCCCCAACAAAGAATGGCCAATTTGAAAGCAAGCACCATTCCAGTGCATGAATATTGTTACAAATCAGCGTATTACAAAAGCCATAAAACAAAAATCCGCACATTTTTGGTGCAAAAACAACATCGACGCTTCGCTTCGGTGCGTCAACGCCTTTATTTGGGGGCCAACTCGGAGGGTAGCAAAACCCATAGCCTGCCGCTCTGCTTCATCCGCCCGGCCTGTTCGCCAGCCTCTTTGCCAAAGCCCCAAAAGAAATCAGCGCGCACCGCGCCCTTGATCGCCCCACCGGTGTCCTGCGCCATGACCAGACGATTCAGCGGTAACACGGTGTTGGGCCGCGTCGTCGCCAGAAACACCGGCGAGCCGAGGGGTATTGACCGCGGGTCGATGGCGATACTGCGCTCTGCGGTCAGGGGCACACCCAGCGCGCCAATCGGGCCGTCCTGGCTGTTGGGCACCTCACGGAAGAAAACGTAGCTGGGATTCGCGTTCAACAGGCTGTCGAGACGGGTCGGATTGGCCCGTGCCCAAGCCTGGATCCCCTGCATGGAAGCCTCTTCCAGCTTCAACTCGCCGCGATTGACCAATGCTTTCCCGATGGATTGGTAGGGGTGCCCGTTTTGATCGGCATAATTCAGGCGAACCGTGCTGCCGTCCGTCAGCTTGACGCGCCCTGAACCCTGAACCTGCAGAAAAAATAGCTCGACCGCATCGTCGACGAAGAGCAGCGTCTTGCCCGGCAGCTTTTCGCCATGCGCGACGATGTCAGCCCGCGACCAGTAGGGGACGATCTTGTTGCCTTCCAGGCGACCACGCACGCGCTTGTCCTTGAGCTCCGGGAAGACGGATGACAAGTCAATCGTTAGCAAGTCATCCGGCACTCCGCGCACCGGCTGCTCGTAGCCCTTGGCCCGCGTCCGGCTGCCACGCAGCAAAGGTTCGTAGTAGCCGGTGACCATGCCGTTGGCCGCACCATCGCCGGCGACTACCCCATAAGGCTTCAGATGCTGCTCGAAGAAGCGCCGCGGATCGTGTCCGGGCTTGCCATCCGCCGCCCGCGCCAGATCACAGACGCGTTTCCAGCCCGGGCCGTTCGGCTTGCTGGTGACACCGCGGCAGGAGAGCATGAAGGCAGGCCAGGCAGCGGCGACATCATCGGCCGACCAGCCGGGCAAATCGATCCAGCTAGCCGCCTGGAACGACCGGGCAAAGGGTGCCGGCGCTGCTGGCGCAGTGGGCTGCGGGGCGGGCGCTGGAGGAACCAGCGTCGGGCAAACCGGGCAGGCCGGACAACTGCTGGCGACCGAAGGGCAGGTCGCCGGAGCGACAACGGGAGGCACCGTGGAACAGCCGGCCAGCAGGGTAAGAAATAAAAGCGTAACGGCTTGGATTTTTCGCATGGGTTTCGCTAGAGTTCGCAATTTGCCGCGAAGTATACCTGCCGCCATGCCCAATCCAACGTCATTGGAACACCTGCTTGCCCGCGCCGAGGCCGTCCTCGGCCGCCTCGAAGCGGTGTTGCCGCCCGCCCCGCAACAGCCCGACTGGCAGGCTGCCGTCGCTTTTCGTTGGCGCAAAGGCAATGGTCGTGGCTGGCTGCAGGCGGTTCGCCACCCGCATCCGATTCGCCTGAGCGACCTGGAAAACATCGACGACCAGAAGGATCGCATCGTCGCCAACACCCGTCAGTTCGTCGCCGGGCAGACGGCCAACAACGTGCTGCTGACCGGCTCGCGCGGCTCCGGCAAATCCTCGCTGGTCAAAGCCGTACTCAACCAGTTTTCGGGCAAGGGGCTACGCCTGATCGAGGTGGACAAGGAGGACTTGATCGATCTGGCGGACATCGTTGACCTGATCGACGGTCGACCGGAAAAATTCATCATTTTTTGCGATGACCTGTCGTTCGAGGCTGGCGAAACGGCCTACAAGGCGCTCAAATCGGTGCTCGACGGCTCGATCGCCGCGCCCCCCGACAACGTGCTGATCTACGCCACGTCGAACCGCCGCCACCTGATGCCGGAATATTTTTCCGAAAACCTCGAAACGCATCGCGTCGACGACGAAATCCACCCCGGCGAAACGACCGAGGAAAAAATTTCCCTGTCCGAGCGTTTCGGCCTGTGGATTTCCTTCTACCCGTTCAGCCAGGACGACTACCTGGCCATCGCCAATCACTGGGCGCGCCAACTGGGCGTCCCCGCTGAAGTCATCGCCGCCAGCGAGCGCGAGGCGCTGAACTGGGCGCTCAGCCGCGGCTCACGTTCCGGCCGCGTAGCGTGGCAGTTTGCCAAGGATCTGGCCGGCCGCCAGAAACCGGGCCGAAAGAAAGCCAAGTGACCAAGATCGTCGAAGTCGCAGCCGCCGTCATGATGCGCGCCGACGGCCGCGAGTTCCTGCTCGCCCAGCGCCCGGAAGGCAAGGTTTACGCCGGCTACTGGGAGTTCCCTGGCGGCAAGGTCGAACCTGGCGAAAGCGTGCGCGACGCGTTGATCCGCGAACTGCAGGAAGAACTCGGCATCACCGCCTCTGAATGCTCACCGTGGCTGACCCGCCAATTCACCTACCCGCACGCCACCGTTCGCCTGAATTTCTGGCGCGTCACCGCCTGGGAGGGCGAAATCGGCATAACTGCGCCACTTGAGCATTCTGCGGTCGACTGGCAAAAAACCGGAAAATCGGCCACCGTCGCCCCCATCCTGCCGGCCAACGATCCCATCCTGAAAGCCTTGTCGCTACCGACGACAATGGCCATCACGAACGCCGAAACCGAAGGCACCGAGCGCCAGCTTGAACGACTGGAGGACGCACTCCTGGCCGGGCTGCGATTGATTCAGGTGCGCGACAAAGACTGGCCTGCCGCCCAGCGCCTGTGGTTTGCCGAAGGCGTTTGCCGGCTGGCGCATAGCCACGGGGCGCTGGTCGTCATCAACGACGACGAAGAAATCGCCCGCCGGGTCGGGGCCGATGGCATCCACCTGTCGTCAGCCCGCCTGGCCGCCTGCACGCAGCGCCCCGACTTCACGTGGGTCGGCGCCTCCTGCCACAACGCCGACGAAGTGACGCGCGCCGGCGAACTTGGCCTCGACTACGCCCTGCTCGGCCCGGTGCTGCCAACCCAAACCCACCCCGACGCCACGGGACTCGGCTGGACGGCATTCGCCGGGCAACTGACCGGAAACACCCTACCTGTGCTGGCGCTGGGCGGAATGACCCCGGCCGCGCTGAGCACCGCTCAGAAACACGGCGCGCACGGCATCGCGATGATGCGTGGCTGGTAAAAGCTGTCGGGCGAATTTGAAATTTGGCGGATTTTCCAGTTGACCGCAGCACCGGGCGCTATTTCCGTGGTCACCGAAGGCCACCGGATGGCCGAATTCAGCGTTGCGGCTGATCCGGAAAGTCGAGGCCGGGCGTACCGGCCTCGTCGTCACTGACCGCGCCGCCAATGCGATAGGCGTCACTGGCCCAGCAACCGAGGTCAATTTGTTTGCAACGTTCGGAACAGAACGGACGATGCGGATTTTCCGGTGCCCACAGCGCATCTTCGCCGCATTGCGGACAACGTACCTTGCGCGCCGTCATCAGAGATTGCAGAAGGTCAGGTCGAAGTCGACATCGCGCTCACAGCCGCGCGCCTTGATTTCACCCGCCGGCGGCTTGGTGAATCGGATGTTCAGGAAATACTTGTTGGCGCTGACTTCAGGGATCGCCTGCTCGTCGGCACTGAGCGTGACGCGAACCATCTGCGCGGCGGAACCGCCCAGATTGAGCTGGAACTGACCGTTGGTTGCCGTGTAGTTTTTTGGCCGGCCGCTGGAGCGCAACAGGCGCAAGACGATTGATGCCGCATCACGCAGGGGCAGCATCGGCTTGGTCCAGCCGTCCAGGGCAGCACGTCGGACATCCGCCGGACGATGCAGCCACCAGTGGTAGGACGGCAGGTCGAATTCGCAGACGCCGCCAGGAATGGCCGCCCGGCTCTTGATGCCCATCAGCCAGTCGTTTTCACGCAGGTACTGGCCGATCTTGCCGGTCATGCCGAGTAGCGCAGCCGAGGACTGCTCGATTTCGTAAAGTGCGCCGGACAGCGCCTCTTCGGAAATATCGGGGTTGTTGCGAAAGGCCAGCAGGGTTTGCCGCTGCCTTTCGAGCTCCTGGATCAGATCCATCTTGAGGTCGGCACGACCGGCCACCTCAAGGATTTCGAACATGGAAACGAGTGCGGTATGGTGCTCAAGGGCACCGTCTTCCTGCGCGAAATACGCCGTTTTTTCGAACAGATCTTCGAGACGCAGCAATGTGCGGATGCGCTCGTTGAACGGGTATTCGTAAGTAATCACGCGGCGTGGGTCCGAAGAAACGGAAAATTTTGTTTATTCTGAGCTATTTGCAGGCAAATCTCAACAGCTTGCTTTAAGTAATTTGCCGGCGAGTGCGAGATACTCTAAATGCAAGGCTTTGACCTGATCGTAAATTTTTGTTCTGGCGCCATCATTAACGACGACATCGTTTGCCACGGACAGCCGTTGCTCGCGTGTCGCTTGCGCCGCCATGATCGCTTTTACCGCGTCGACAGAAAGGCCATTGCGGGCCACAACACGTTCGATTTGCAGACTTTCCGGGCAATCGACGACGACAATCCGGTCGCAGCGCTCGCGATATGTTCCGGACTCGACCAACAGCGGCACAGCCAGAATGACGTAGGGCGTTGCCGCTGCCGCGCAACGCTCGGCTGATATCTGCCGGATAAGGGGATGCAGGATGCCTTCAAGCCGCACTCTGGCCGAAGGGTCGGCAAACACCCGCTGGCGCACGGCAGACCGATCCATGGCGCCGTCCTTGCCGAGGATCTGATTGCCGAATTCTGCGCTCAGCGCCGGCATTGCCGCTCCACCGGCGGCGGTCAGTTCATGGGCGATGGCATCGGTATCGACCAGCGCCGCGCCTAGTTCGACAAACAGATCGGCAACGGTGCTTTTGCCGCTCCCTATGCCCCCAGTCAAACCAACGATGAAACGACTCACTTGCAGCCTTGCGCTTCAGCCTTGGGCAAGGCCACGCCGACTGCGGCGAGCAGCGCCGCCTTATCCCCGCTTCGCGCCCTCGCCTGCAAGGTCACCGCACTGTCCTTGCCAGGACGCGGCCCTGCGGATGCAGAACGGACGCCATTGACCTTCAATTCGGCCAGGCGATCCTGACTACCTTTTTCCGTGGAAAAGACGCCCAGCGAAATGGCGAAACGATTCGGGCCTTCCTGAATGACGAAGAAATCCTTGATGCCAAGCTCGCGCAATTCAGCGGCCTTCTTGTCAGCATCCGCCTTGCTGGGCAGCGGCGGCACGAAAACCCACCAGCCATTGCCAGCCGACACAAGTGTCGTGCGCGTCAGCTTGAACGTTTTGAATCGATCGGCCAGCAAGCCGGAGAGGCGGTCAGCATCGGCCACGGACAGTTGTCGCCAGACCAGACAAACGGGAGCCTTCTCGAGCTTTTCTTCCTTGATCGGTAATTCAGGCTCTTCTTGGGCCAGGACCACGGGTGCCGGCTCCGCTTCCGGCGCGGCAGCTTCAACCGCCGGTTCGGGTTTGGCGGGCACAAGCGGCGCCTCGCCCCGCGAGACGATCCGCATCTGCTCAGGAGCGACCTGATGCTCGACACGTCCGGCATCCGGGTTGTCCGGATGGCCGAAATAGCCAGCGCCGAAGGCGTAGAACAGCAGGTTGGCGAGAACGAGCAGGAAGACCAGGGCTTTCACGGCATCAGCCTACTTTCGGCAGGTGCTTGAGCGACTCGGCGATGGCGGCTTCCGGATAATCATAGTCTTCGAGCTTGCCGGAGAAGAATTTGTCGTAGGACGCCATGTCGAAGTGGCCGTGGCCGGTCAGGCTGAACAGGATGGTCTTGGCCTCGCCGGTCACCTTGCACTTGAGCGCCTCGTCGATGGCGGCGCGGATGGCGTGGCAGGACTCCGGCGCAGGGATGATGCCTTCGGCGCGGGCGAACTGGACACCGGCCTCGAAAGTAGCGACCTGCGGCACGGCCAGCGCCTCGATACGGCCCTCGTTCAGCAGTTGCGAAACGAGCGGCGAGTCGCCGTGGTAACGCAAGCCACCGGCGTGGATGCCGGGCGGCATGAAGTCGTGGCCGAGCGTGTACATTTTCATGATCGGCGTGTAGCCGGAGACGTCGCCGTAGTCGTAGGCGTAGTGGCCCTTGGTCAGCGTCGGGCAGGAAGTCGGCTCGACGGCGACGCAGCGCAGGTTGGTGGCACGTTTGTCGCCGGCTGCCTTGTCGGCGAGGAAGGGGAAGGCGATGCCGCCGAAACTGGAGCCACCACCACAGGGCCCGAAAATCACGTCGGGGTAGAGGCCGATCTTGTCGAACTGCTTCTTGGCTTCGAGGCCGATGACGGTCTGGTGCAGCAACACGTGATTGAGCACGGAGCCCAGCGTGTAGCAGGTGCCGGCTTCGGCTGCAGCCTCCTCGACCGCTTCCGAAATGGCCAGGCCGAGCGAGCCCTGGTTGTCCGGATCGGCGGCCAGTGCAGCGCGGCCGGCGTTGGTCAGCTTGCTGGGGCTGGCGAAAACCTCGGCACCCCAGGTCTGCATCATCGAGCGGCGGAAAGGCTTCTGTTCATAGCTGACCTTGACCATGAAAACGCGCACCGGCAGGCCGAACATCTGGCCAGCGAAGGCGATCGACGAGCCCCACTGGCCGGCGCCGGTTTCGGTGGTCAGCCGCTTGGTACCGGCGATCTTGTTGAAATAGGCTTGCGGCACGGCGGAATTCGGCTTGTGCGAACCAGCCGGCGAAACGCCTTCGTATTTGTAGAAAATCTTGGCCGGCGTACCGAGTGCCTGCTCCAGACGCAAGGCGCGGCAGAGCGGGGCGGGGCGCCACAGGGCGTAGATCTGGCGGACTTCTTCAGGGATGGCGATCCAGCGTTCAGCCGACATTTCCTGCTCGATGATCGGGCCGGGGAAAATCGCGCCCATCGCCTCCGGCGGCACCGGATTGCCATCCGGCCCGAGCGGCGGCGCCGGTGGATTGAGCATGTCGGCGACGACGTTGTACCAGTGGGTGGGAATATCTTCTTGTTCTAGATTGATGCGCAGCGGCGTCACTTTTCTCTCCCGGAAAGCGTTGGCTGAAAGGCGGTAACTTACTCCAAATGGGCCGCCCAACCAAGAGTCCATCTTCATTTTGGGCGTTTTTCCGGGTTGACCGCAGCATTCCGGGAAGCAAGCAGTTAAAGTACGGCCTGCACCCGATTTTCATTCTCAGAACCCGCCTTGAACCGCCTGAATCACACGCCCCTGATCTGCCATCCGGCGACGCCCTGCACCGCTGTCGAGGCCATTGACATCACGGTTGAACGCACCGCGGCAGGCGGCCTTGAACTGTGCTTTCGCGTACACGGCGCACCAGCGGCCATCCTTCTCCCGTCGCCGCAACCGTCCGGCCCGGCTGACCAGTTGTGGCAGCACACTTGCTGCGAAGCCTTTGTTTCCACGGTCAACCAGAAAAATTATCAGGAATTCAATTTTTCACCCTCCGGTCAGTGGGCAGCTTATCGCTTCACGGATTACCGCGAACGCGACACCAGTTTTTCGCCTGCATGCGCCCCCATCGTCGCCTTAGAGCTCCAGCCCAACGGCTTCCTCCTCAAAGCCGGGCTTGCCCCTGCGCTATTGCCCGCTGACCAGACGCTACAACTCGGCATCACCGCCGTCATCGAAGCTGCCGATGGCCGCAAGAGCTACTGGGCGCTACAACACAGCGCGCCGCAACCCGATTTTCATCTCCGCCCAAGCTTCACCCTGACCCTGAACCGCAACCCGCCATGACCCAGACCACCCAGTTCGCGACCTTGTTCGGCATCGACCGCCTGATCGCCGACCCCGCCCTGCGCCGCCCGCTGGCCGGCAAACGCGTCGCCCTGCTCGCCCACCCCGCCTCTGTCACCGCCGAGTTGACCCACTCGCTCGACGCCCTGGCCGCGCTGCCCGACATCAGGCTGAGCGCCGCCTTCGGCCCCCAGCACGGCCTGCGTGGCGACAAGCAGGACAATATGGTCGAGTCGCCCGACTTCCTCGACCCACAACTCGGCATCCCGGTCTTCAGCCTGTACGGCGAAGTGCGGCGGCCAACCGACGCCATGATGGACACCTTCGACGTCCTGCTCGTCGACCTGCAGGATCTCGGTTGCCGCATCTACACCTTCATCACCACGCTGCGCTACGTGCTCGAAGCCGCCGCCAAACATGGAAAGAGCGTCTGGGTGCTTGACCGCCCAAACCCGGCCGGTCGGCCCGTCGAGGGCCTGACCCTGCGCGATGGCTGGGAGAGCTTCGTCGGCGCCGGCGCCATGCCCATGCGTCACGGCCTGACCATGGGCGAACTCGGCCACTGGTTCATCGCCACGCTCAAGCTGGACGTCGATTACCAGGTGATCACCATGCAAGGCTGGCAGCCCGACGCCGCGCCCGGCTACGGCTGGCCGCTGGGCGAACGCACCTGGATCAACCCCAGCCCGAATGCCCCCAACCTGTGGATGGCCCGCGCCTACGCCGGCACCGTGATGCTCGAAGGCGCGACCTTGAGCGAAGGTCGCGGCACAACGCGACCGCTCGAACTGTTCGGCGCACCGGACATCGACGCCCGCGCTGTGCTGGCCGAGATGGAACGCTTTGCGCCGCAGTGGCTCAAGGGTTGCAAGCTGCGCGAATGCTGGTTCGAGCCGACCTTCCACAAGCACGCCGGCAAGCTGAACCACGGCATCCAGATCCACTGCGAAGGGCCGTACTACGATCATGCCGCCTTCAAACCCTGGCGCATCCAGGCGCTCGCCTTCAAAGCCATCCGCCGTCTTTACCCCGAGTACCCATTGTGGCGCAACTTCGCCTACGAGTACGAACACGACCGACTGGCTATCGACCTGATCAACGGCTCGCCGTTGTTGCGCGAATGGGTCGATGATTCGGCCACCGTGACAGACGATCTCGACCGATTGGCCAAAGCCGACGAAGCTGCGTGGCAGCAACAGACGCAGGATTTCCGACGCTACTGACCCCCCAATCAACACCGCGTCATACGGAAACTGCTACCCATAATTGACGCCTGTTGTTAGTATCAACCGACACGGCCAGATGGCCAAACGAGGCTTTTGTGCACGCTTGCATCCCTACGGCAGTCGATCTCTGGCTCTGTCGAGCCATGGCTACGTTCTGCCTGCTGCTTGGCCTTGCGCAGGCCAGCATGGCGGAATCGCAACCCGCCGCCCCGGAAACAACGATGGGTCGTACGGCCACAGAAACATCTGCTGGCCCTAGGACCACAGAAGCAACGGCTGGCCGTACGGTCAACGGGAAAAAGGTCGCCAAATTCGCCGTTCTCGCCTTTCGCCCGCCGGCCGAAACGGCCGCACGCTGGCAACCGCTGATCGACTACCTCAACAATCAAAATATCGGCCAGCGGGTTGAACTCGTAGCCCTGAATCAAAAAGAGCTGGAAGCCGCCATCCGTGAAAAACGGGTGGATGTCGTGCTGACCCAGCCGGCCCACTATATTTTGCTGACCCAACGCGAAGATCTGCTCTCGCCCCTCGCCACGCTGATCGAAAGACAGGGCGACAAGCCCTTGTCCAGCCTGGGCGGTGTCATTGCCACGCGGGCCGAACAGAAAGACATCCAGAATCTGTCCGACCTGCGTGGCAAACGCATCGCAACCAGCAACAAGGGCGAACTTGGCGGCTACATGGTGCAGGCCTATGAACTGAAACAACGGGGAGTTCACCTCCCGGACGAGGCAAAAATCGTCGAAACAGGCCCTAGCCAGGATCAGGCGATTGTCGAGTTGCTGGCCGGCAACGTCGATGCTGCCTTTGTGCGCACCGGCCTCATCGAGGCCATGGAAAAGGAAAAGAAACTGGACGTCCGGCGCCTGCGCATCATCAACGCCAAAGACGACGGCTTTCCCCTACTGCATTCGACCCGACTCTATCCGCAATGGCCCATGGCTGCGATGCCCTGGGCCAACGAACACTTCGCCCGCCAGCTGGCCGCCGCGATACTGACCTTGCCGCACGGTGGCGAAACCGCCACGGCAGCCAACATTTACGGTTTCAGCATCCCCGCCGACTACCGCCCGGTCGAAGACATGTTGCGCCAGATGCGTCTGCCGCCATTCGACGCTGTCCCCAGCATCAGTTTTGGCGAAGTACTTGCGCAGTACGCCTGGCTGATCGCCCTTGTCGGCCTGCTGGTCTTCGGTGGCATCCTTTACGCCATCAGAACCCTGCTGAGCGCCAATCGGAGCCTCGAGGCCGAGCGCGCTCGTGCCAAGGTTACAATGGCTGAGCTGACATCGACCGAAGCCCGTTTCCGGGCTATCTTCGAAAACGTCGATGCCCTGTCCATTCAAGGCTACCTGGCCGATGGCACCGTCGCCTACTGGAATCATGCCTCGCAAACGCTCTACGGCTACACCCCGGAAGAAGCACTCGGCAAATCACTGCTTGAACTGATCATCCCCCATGCCATGCACGACGGCGTGCGTAGCGCCGTGCAATGGATGTTCGAGCACAAGACCAGTATCCCGGCCGGTCGTATGACCCTGCGCCACAAAAATGGAAAACCGGTCGAGGTTTATTCCAGCCACGCGATTCTGGAAACGGCGGATCGCGGCCCGATGATGTTCTGCCTGGACATTGATCTGGCTGATCTGACCAGCGCCGAACGCGCGCTGATCGAGAGCGAAGCTCGCCAGCGCATGATATTTGAAACGCTGGGTGAGGGCATATTCGGCACAGACACCTACGGTGTCTGCAACTTCATGAACCCGGCCGGGCTGGCGCTGCTCGGCTACGAAGAAGCCGAAGTGCTGGGCAAATACGCCCACGCGCTGTTCCATCATCACCGCCCTGACGGCTCGCCGTATCAAGCCACCGAATGTCCGCTTAACCTCACGGCTCAGGATGGCAAGCTGCGCCGAACGGAAGAGGTGTTCTGGCGCAAGAATGGTACGGCCTTCCCGGTGCGCCTGACCGTTTCGCCCAATCGCCGCGACGGTGTCGTCATCGGTGTCGTCGTCGCTTTTTCCGACATCAGCGAAAACCTTCACCACGCCAAAGAGCTCGAAGAAAGCCGCCAGAACCTTGAGGCGCAAGTGGAACAGCGCACCGAGCAACTCGAAATCGCCCGTCAGGCAGCCGAGGCGGCAAGCCGCTCGAAGAGCGCCTTCCTGGCCAACATGAGCCACGAAATCCGCACGCCGCTCAATGCCGTTCTGGGCATGGTCCACCTGCTGCGCCGGGACAACCCGACGATGGTTCAAGTCGACCGCCTCGACAAGATCGATAGCGCGTCACAGCATTTGCTCGCCGTCATCAATGACATTCTCGATATTTCCAAGATCGAAGCCGGCAAACTGCAACTTGATGAAACCAAGGTTGACATCAACATCATCCTCAAGCGCGTCGTTTCCGTACTCGGCGAGCGTGCCCGCGAAAAAGGCCTGGAACTCCTGACCGAGTCTGATCCGTTCGAGCACTCACTGATCGGCGACCCGACGCGGATCACACAATGCCTGATCAACTACACCGCCAACGCGATCAAATTCACCGATCAGGGCCGCGTCACCATCAGGGCGCGCAGCATTTCGGAGAACATCAATGGCGTGCAACTC
This sequence comes from uncultured Rhodocyclaceae bacterium, assembly GCA_907163225.1. Classification (GTDB taxonomy): domain Bacteria; phylum Pseudomonadota; class Gammaproteobacteria; order Burkholderiales; family Rhodocyclaceae; genus Azonexus. Next base: position 1,787,421 of record OU015322.1, read on the forward strand.
CGCTTCGAGGTCGAAGACACCGGAATTGGCATTGTCGAGGAATCCATCCCACGCCTGTTTGGCATTTTCGAGCAGGCCGACAGCTCAACCAGCCGGAAGTTTGGTGGAACCGGCCTTGGCCTGGCCATCACCCGCCGCCTGGCCGAACTGATGGGCGGCCGCGTTGGGGTCACCAGTCGCCTCGGTGCCGGCAGCCGTTTCTGGTTTACGGCGCGCCTGAAACCCGGTGACGAAGCCATGGATGTACTGAGCTCCACCTTTGCCGGGATGACAATGCAGGCCGTGCATGACACGCTGGCCGGGCGCCACGTGCTGATCGTTGAGGACGAGCCAATCAACCGCGAAATCTCGCTGGAACTGCTCAGCGAATACGACATCACTGCCGACACGGCAGAAAATGGGCGGCAGGCGCTCGAACTGCTCAAAACAAAAACCTACGATCTGGTCCTGATGGACATGCAGATGCCGGAAATGGATGGTCTTGAAGCCACCCGCCACATCCGCGCCCAGCAGCAATACACCTTGCTGCCCATCATCGCGATGACCGCAAACGCCTTCGCGGAAGATCGCGAACGCTGCCTGAAAGCCGGAATGAACGACTTCATCGTCAAACCGGTCGATCCGGAAGAGCTCAAGATGCTGCTGCTGCACTACCTGGCGTCGTAGCGACGAATTACCCGCTCGGCGGCCAGGACGCCACGATATTGCGCTTCTTCGAACAAGGAAAACCCGGACAAATCGGCATGCGCCAAGGTGATGCGCGGGCTTTCAAAATTGGCCAATTTTTCCCGTTGACCCTGGGGCCAGCCGTTGTTTCTATGGTCGTGGAAGATGCTGCCCGGCACCGGACGGCGCATGGCGTGACCGTTGCGGAAGATATCGAGGCGCGTCGTCAGCTTGCGGATGTCTGGATGGGCTCGCTCCAGTTCGGAAAGAATCCCTTCGGCCCACGCTTCGCGCGGCATATCAAGCAATAATCGGCGCCCTTCGGCCGGGGTGACATCATGCAGCGCGCGATAATAGGTGAAAACCGTACCGCTCAGCCGGCGGCGAATCAATTGGTGCGTGGCTGTTACGTAGCCAAGGCCGGGGCTGTCATGGAACACGTTGTCCCACGCCGCCGGTGCGCCGTGCCGCTCTTCCGGCAGGTCGGAAAGATGCAGGTTGGCCGTCAGCCACGGCGCGTAATCGCCGGCCAGTGCCGCCGCTTTCAATTCGCCGGGCATGGCGGGCCAGACACGCGGCAAGACAAAAGCCGGGGCCGCCCAAATCAACTGCCTGGCTTCAAATCGAACCGTCTTTTCACCAACGAGGGCATCGACCGAAACACTGCCCCTCCCTTCCTCGATGCGCCAGACCATGGCGCCGGTAATGATTCTCTGACCAGCCTTTCGAGCCAGACCGCAGGCAAGCCAGGCATTGCCTTCGGGTGCAGTCAGCACCGTATCGCTCGCCGCATTGGCCGCCTCGCCGTTGCGGCAGGCAAAATAGTGTAGCCCCGCCCAAGCCGAAACCTGATCATGCGCCATGCCGTAATCGTCGCGACAAGCGTAGTTGGCCAGCCAGTGAAGCGTTGGCGCCGTGAAGCCGTTGTCGTTCAACCACTGCGCGAAGGAAATCCGGTCGAGTTCGCGCCACGCCCGGTCGCCGCTGGACAGCGCCATCGGGATAGCAAAGATGCGGCGGCCATCGCTGCCTTTGGCCTGCTTGAGTTCGTCCATCCGCAGCTGAAATAGCCGCTGCTGCTCGCGCTCGGCGGCATCGACGCCGCGATGGGGCAGCAAACCTTCCTCCCAAAGACCGTTGCGATAAACCCGCTCCTGCGGCGTGCCGCATAGATAGCGCTCGTCATAGATCGGCCGGGCAGCGCCCGGATCGCCGTGCAAGACGCCCAGTTCGGCCAGCAGCGCACGCACATGAACCGACTCCCGCGTCGGCAGCGGCAGGTAGTGCGCGCCCCAAGGGTAAGCAACCAGCGACGATTGCCCGGCACGGGAGTTGCCACCGGCTTCGCTTTCCATTTCAAGCAACAAAAAGTCGTCGACCGCGCCCCGGAGGCGGCGGGGCCTTGGGCTCAAGTCCCCTTGTGGGGCAACACTCGCCAGTTTCCAAGCGGCCGACAGGCCGGAAATGCCACCGCCAACGATCAACACGCCTGTCTTGCGCGTTTCGCTGGGCGACGGAAAGCCGCCGTCCCGCAAGCGATGGCCGAGCGCGTGATTCATGCCCAGCAATTCGCCGGGCGGCAGGGGATGTTTGGCGGGTGCGCATCCGGCCAGGGCGGCAGCCCCGACGATGCGCAGAAAATCCCGCCGGTCAGTCAAATTTGCGCAGCGACAAACTGACGGAAAGCTGGGCGCCAACCCAACCCAGCAGCGCACCGAGACCGGCCAGCAAAACCACTTCAACGATACCCGGCAAACGCAGACTGAACGTCCCGCCATAGAGCGCCGCCAGTTCGCCGACCGGCCCAGCCAGCATGCGCAACGCCCCCACCACCAGTGCCGCAGCCAACAGACCGCCGAACGCACCCTGCAAGGCGCCAAAGTAGTAGAACGGCCGACGGATGAAGGCATCGGTGGCACCGATCATCCGTGCCACTTCGATTTCAGCCGATTGCGCCATAACCTGCAGGCGAATGGTGTTGAAGGTCACGGCAACCAGCCCGGCCCCGAACAGCCCGGCCAGCATCCACAGCGCCAACTTGCCGAGACGGAGGAAAGCATCGAAACGTTTGACCCAGGCCGAATCGAGCTGGACGTGCGCGACCTTCGGCCAGCCGGCGATTTCCTTGCGCAGAATTTCCAGCGCTTCTGGCTCGGTGTTGGCCGGATCGACGATGAAGGCATCGGGCAGCGGATTGCGCGGCAGACTGGCGACGATTTCCGCCATGCCTTCGCTAGCTTGCATGCGCTTCAGCGCCTCTTCCTTCGGCACGAAACGCCACTTGCCGTTCGCTGCCTGACGCAACCGGTTTTCGATTTCGCCAACGTCCTTCTTGCTGGCGTCGAGATTCATGAACAGGCTGATCTGCTGCACACCCGAGGCATTGCTGCCGAGAGCCCGCAGATTGTCGAGCGCAATGTAGCCGAATGCCGGCAGGGTCAGGGCAATGCCGATCACCAGCAGCGACAGCAGCGTGTTGAGCGGCGTCGCCCACAGGCGGCGGAAGGCCGACGCGAACGCGGCGCGATGGAGGGAAAGCCAGGTATTCATAGCAGCCGCCCGTGATCCAGGCGCAACACATTCGGGTGATAGCGCTCGATCCAGCTTTGGTCGTGCGTAGCGACGACGACGGTGACGCCGACACGATGGAAATCCGCAAAAATATCCAGAATCGCCGCGCCGGATTCAGCATCGAGGTTGCCCGTCGGCTCATCGGCCAGCAGCACCGTCGGGCGATTGACCACGGCCCGGGCAATGGCCAGACGCTGTTGTTCGCCCCCGGAAAGAGCGATCGGATTGGCCTTTTCGCGTAGCAGCAAGCCAACCTTGTCGAGCGCCGCCTGCCCCCGACGAATCGCCTCACGCCGTGGCAAGCCGGCGATTTGCAGCGGCAGCAGCACGTTCTCCAGCGCACTGCGGTCGAACAGCAATTTTTGATCCTGAAAAACCAGCCCGAAATGGCGGCGGACATGCGGAATCGCGCTGCGCCGCATGGCTGACAGGTTCTGGCCATTGACCACCAGGCTGCCCGAGGTTGGCCGCTCGATGGTCGAGATCAGCTTGACCAGCGTCGTCTTGCCGGCGCCGGAGTGGCCGGTAATGAGCACCATCTGCCCGGCCACGATCTCGAAACTGACGTCCTTGACGGCCTCGAAGCCACCCGGATAACGCTTGGTCAGGTTGCTGGCAACAATCATTGCTCGAACATCGCATCCACAAAATCACGCGCCGAGAAGGGGCGCAGATCGTCGATCTGCTCGCCGACGCCGATGAAACGGATCGGCTTCGGACACTGCCGGGCAATCGCTGTGACGACGCCGCCCTTGGCCGTGCCGTCGAGCTTGGTCAGGACCAGGCCGGTGATGTTGATCGCCTTATCGAAGGCCTTGACCTGCTGCAGCGCGTTCTGGCCGATGTTGGCATCGAGCACGAGCAAGGTTTCGTGCGGGCCGGTCGGGTCGATTTTCTGGATCACGCGACGCACCTTGGCGATTTCTTCCATCAGGTGCAGTTGCGTCGGCAGGCGGCCGGCGGTGTCGGCCAGCACGATGTCGATGCCGCGCGCCTTGGCAGCGGAAATGGCGTCGAACACCACAGCCGCGGGGTCGCCGTTATCCTGAGCGATGACTGTGACGTTGTTGCGTTCCCCCCAGGTTTCCAGCTGTTCGCGGGCAGCGGCACGGAAGGTGTCGCCGGCGGCGAGCAACACGCTCTTGCCCTGCATCTGGAAATATTTGGCCAGTTTGCCGATCGAGGTTGTCTTGCCAGCGCCGTTGACCCCGGCAATCATGATCACGAAAGGCTTGTGCGTCGACACATCGAGCGGTTTCTCAAGCGGCTGCAGGGTTTCCAGCAGCGCATCGTGCAGCGCCTTCTGAATCGCTTCCGGCGTATCGAGCTTGTCGCGCTTGGCGGCCTTTTTCAGTTCGTCGAGCAGATGCTGAGTTGCTTCAACGCCACAATCGCTGGTCAGCAGCAGCGTTTCCAGCTCTTCGAGCAGTTCGTCGTCGACCTTGCCGCGCGAAAAAATGGTCTTGAGCTTGCCGCCCCACTGGGCGCGGGTCTTGGCCAGCCCTTTGAACAGGCGCTCGCGCCAGCTGGGCGCAGCAGCGGTTTCGGCCGCAACATCGGCCTTCTTGTCGGAGCCGGATTTTTTCAGGAAACTGAACATGGGAATAGGTGTCTCAAGCGGGGTCTGAAGCCTTGCTGACAGGCGGCCGGCAAGCCGTTAAGATGCCGTCCGGATCGATGCAAAATCAACCACGAATTCTAGCAGAAAGCCCCGCTCACGCCCCTCGCCATGCGCCTCAAATACCTGCTCCCCGTTTTGCTCGCTGCCGGGTTGTCGACCGCAGCTTCCGCCAATCCCTATGAAACCACGCTGAAGAACGGCCTGCGCGTCATCGTCAAGGAAGACCGCCGGGCGCCGACCGCCGTGCAAATGGTCTGGTACCGCATCGGCAGTACCGACGAAGTCGATGGCGCCTCAGGCGTCGCCCACGTGCTTGAGCACATGATGTTCAAGGGCACGCCGAGCGTCGGGACCGGCGAGTTCAACAAGCGCGTTGCCGCCGCCGGTGGCCGTGACAACGCCTTCACCAGCCGCGATTACACCGCCTATTTCCAGCAGGTGCCGAAGGAAAAGCTGCCCGAGATGATGCAACTCGAAGCCGACCGCATGCGCCACCTGAACGTTGATGCCAAGGAGTTCGCGCAGGAAATCAAGGTGGTCATGGAAGAGCGCCGCATGCGGACCGACGACAATCCGCAATCCAAGCTGTTCGAGCAAATGAACGCCGTGGCCTTCCAGGCCCACCCCTATCGCCGGCCGATCATCGGCTGGATGAACGATCTGGAAACGATGACGGCAGCTGACGCCAAGGCTTGGTACGACACCTGGTACGTGCCGAACAACGCCTACGTCGTGGTTACCGGCGACGTCGATCACAAGGAAGTCTTCGCCTTGGCCGAGAAGTACTACGCGCCGCTCGAAGGCCGCGCCCTGCCGCTGCGCAAGCAGCAGATCGAACCAGCGCAGGAAGGCACGCGCAAGGTTACCGTCAAGGCCCCGGCCGAACTGCCGGTGCTGATCATGGGCTACAAGGCGCCCATCCTGCGCGACATTGAGAAGGACAGCGAGCCTTATGCGCTGGAAATGCTCGCCGCCATCCTTGATGGCCATGATGCCGCCCGCTTCAACAAAAAGCTGGTGCGGGAAGACAAGGTTGCCCTCTCCGTTGGCATCGACTACGACAACACGGCACGCGGCCCGGGCATGCTTTACCTGCACGGCACGCCATCGGAAGGCAAGACGGCTGGCGAGCTTGAAGCCGCGTTGCGCGCCGAAATTGCCCAAGTCCAGAAGGATGGCGTCAGCGCGCAGGAACTCAAGCGGGCCAAGGCACAGCTGGTCGCCGGTCAGGTTTACAAGCTCGATTCGATGTTCGGCCAGGCCATGGAAATCGGCCAGATCGAAGCGGTCGGCCTGCCGTACAAAAAAATTGACCGGATGCTGGAAAAACTGCAAAAAGTCACCGCTGCTGAAGTCCAGGCCGTGGCCAAAAAATATTTTAACGACGACGCGCTGACCATCGGCCTCCTCGACCCGCAACCGCTCGACGGCAAGGCGCGCCGTCCGGCCGTTGCGACCCGTCACTAAAGGCGCCGAGTGATGGCTCTGCCGTGGAAGCTGATCCTCAGCAACGTGCCGTGGAAAGACGTGCTTGGCAACGCGCCAAAGATCGCCGACGGCGCGAAAAAAATGTGGGGCAGCATGGGTCGCAAGACTGGCGGCCGCCCCGATGGCGGCGAGATGGCGGAAGCCCACCTGGCCGCCGACGCCGACCTGCCAACCCGCCTTGCGGCGCTGGAAACGGCCAGCCGCCGGTTGCAGACGCAAATGCTCGCTTCCGGCGAACTGATTCAGGCGCTGAGCCAACAAAACGCCCAGCTCGTTGCACAAATTGAAACCCTTCGCCGCCGCACCCAGCGCCAGGCTTGGGTGCTCGCGGCAACGGCGCTTGCCGCCAGCCTCGCGCTGCTGCTTGTCTGGCAGCCACACCTATTGGAGTTTTTCGCATGAAAAGACTGTTGACCGCAGCATTCGTTCTGCTGATTTCGCAAACCGCGCTGGCGGGCGTCAAGATCGAGCACTGGGTTTCGCCCTCTGGCGCACGCGTCTATTTTGTCGAAAGCCGCGTCTTGCCGATGCTTGACGTGCAGGTCGACTTCGCCGCCGGCTCGGTATTCGACCCGGAAGGAAAATCCGGCCTCGCCGGCATGACCCGCAGCACGCTGGATCTCGGCGCCGGCAAGCTCGACGAAACGGCAATCGCTGAACAGATGGCCGACACGGGCGCCAATCTTGCCGGCGGCGCTGACTCGGATCGCGCCAGCGTTGCACTGCGCACCCTGTCAGCCAAAGACAAGCGCGAACCGGCGCTCGACATCCTGAGGAACGTGCTGCACGCCCCGCGCTTTGATGCGGCCATTCTGGAGCGAGAAAAAGCCCGCACCATTGCCGGCCTCAAGGAAGCACTGACCCGCCCCGACAGCATTGCGGGCAAGGCCTTCTGGTCGGCGATGTATCCGAACCACCCGTACGGCCGGCAAGCGACGCCGGAAAGCATCACCGCCCTTGGCCGCGATGACCTCATTGCCTTCCACGCTCGCTACTACAACGCTGCCAACGCCAGCATCACGCTGGTCGGCGACCTCTCGCGCCAGGAAGCCGAGAAAATCGCCGAGTCCATCGCCGCCGGCCTGCCCAAAGGCGAAGCAGCAACTTTGCCTGCCGCGCCGGAAAAACCGAAGTGGAGCCTGACCCAGCTTACCCACCCGGCAACCCAGGCCCACGTCTATGTCGGCCTGCCAGCGATCGAACGCGGCAATCCGGACTTCTTCCCGTTGCTCGTCGGTAACTACACGCTGGGCGGCGGCGGCTTCGTCTCGCGCCTGATGAAGGAAGTTCGTGACAAACGCGGTTACGCCTACAGCGTCTATAGCCATTTTTCCCCGATGCGGCAGGCCGGCCCCTTCCAGATTGGCCTGCAAACCAAGCGCTCACAAGCCAAGGATGCGATCAAGGTTGTCCGCGAAGTTCTTGACGGCTTCCTGAAGGACGGCCCGAGCGACGACGAACTAAGCGCCGCCAAGGCCAACCTGACGGGCAGCTTCCCGCTGCGCCTGGACAGCAACAAGAAGCTGCTCGACAACGCGGCCGCGATTGGCTTTTACGGCCTGCCACTCGATTATCTCGACCAATATCAGGCCAAGGTGGAGGCAGTCACGGTCAACGACATAAAACAGGCGTTTTCGCGCCGCGTGCGTCCGGAAAACCTGATCACGGTAACGGTGGCAGCTGATTGAACTCGGTTCGTATCATCGGCGGCAACTATCGCCGCCGCGTGCTCAAATTTCCCGACAGCGAAGGCTTGCGCCCGACGCCGGATCGCGTCCGCGAAACACTGTTCAACTGGCTCGGCCAGGAACTGGACGGCCTGCACTGCCTCGACCTCTTCGCGGGCAGCGGCGCGCTCGGCTTCGAAGCCGCATCGCGCGGCGCGGCGCGTGTCGTGCTGGTCGAACAAGCCCCGAAGGTTCTCGCTGCGTTGCACGAAAACCACGAAATGCTGCAAAAACCGGCCACAATGTCGATCATTCGCGCGGATGCGCTACAATATTTGGCCTCGACGAAAACAAAATTCGACCTGATCTTCCTCGATCCGCCCTTCAAGAAAGGCTGGATTGCCCGCCTGGAGCCACTCCTTCCCGGCGCATTGAACGAAGATGCGGCGATCTACGTCGAAGCAGAACACGAAATCAAAACGCTTGGCGATTGGCGCGCAGTGCGTCACGGCAGAGCGGGGGAAGTCCACTATCAACTGCTGCGGCGAGACACGGGCGGAAAAACAGCTTGAACAAACTCAATCATCGCATTGCGATCTACCCGGGCACGTTCGACCCGATAACCCGGGGCCACGAAGATCTCGTCCGGCGCGCCTCGACGCTGTTCGACAAACTGATCCTGGCCATCGCCGAAAGCCCGTCAAAACAGCCACGCTTCCCGCTGGCTGATCGCGTTGCGATGGCTACAGAGATTCTCGGCGACTTGAAGAATGTCGAAATCGTCGGCTTCAACTCTCTGCTGATGAACTTCGTGCACGAGAAGGAAGCCAAGGTCGTCGTCCGCGGCCTGCGCGCCGTCTCCGACTTCGAATACGAATTTCAGATGGCGGGAATGAACCGCAGCGTCTATCCGGAGGTCGAAACCGTGTTTCTGACCCCGGGAGAGCAATACATGTTTATCTCCGCTACCATGGTGCGTGAAATTGCGCGACTCGGTGGCGATGTCAGCAAATTTGTGCAACCTTGTGTCGAAAAGCGCCTGCGGGCGACAACCACAGCTTAACCGAGAGGAAGAACAGCCATGTCTCTAATCATTACCGACGAGTGCATCAACTGCGACGTTTGTGAACCGGAGTGCCCGAACGAGGCGATCTCCCAGGGCGAGGAAATTTACGTTATCGACCCCAGCAAGTGCACGGAGTGCGTCGGCCATTACGACGAGCCGCAATGCGTTCAGGTCTGCCCGGTCGATTGCATCCCCAAGGATGCCAGCAACGTCGAAAACGAAGACATGCTGTGGGTCAAGTACGAAAAGCTGACGGGCAACAAGCGCGCCTGAGTTTTTTCAGCGCCCCATGAAAAACCCGCGAAATTCGCGGGTTTTTTGTTTTCTATTTTGGGCTGTTTTTCCGGTTGACCGCACCCCGCAAGAATCCACAGCGACGCGCCTGCTTTGCCTCTTGCTATGCAGGCGCTTCATCAGCACCCTTGGGCTGTGGGTGTCGATGTGCTTCCATGCATATGAAATCGATGCCATCAGGCTGCCTGCAAGGTCTGAGCACTGGGCGGCATCAACATGTCCTGAACCCGACCGACAATATCCTCCAGCGCTTCAATTTGCTGCTGCAGGTTATTTTCAACACCTTCGAGTTCGGCGATCCGGTCTTCCAGCGTATCGGTCGCCTGATGAATGCGCTTGATGCTTTCGAGGCGGCGCTTGAGCTGGATCTGGTGTTCGCGAACCTGGGTTTCCATGGGCGCCATGATGGCGCGCAGCCAGACCTCGGCATCGCGATTGGCGTGCTCGAAGGATCGACGCACCTGGATGGCCACTTCCTCGAAGAATTTCTGTGTAATGTTCTTCTTGTCGTGCGTCAGCAGGCTGACCATCGTGTTCAGATGGTCGTCACACCATGCTTCCAGGCGATCGAGTTCCTTTTCATAGCGAAGCAGCGAGAATGTCGTCGGCGAGCCCAGCTTGAGACCGTGCTCGACGGCAAATTTCTTGTAAACCGCCTCCATCATTGAGAGGATTTCGCCGATCTCGCCATTTGACTTGGCCAGTGCGTCGCGCGCCCCACTGAAGAAGCCGGCCATGGCATCGGAAAGCGATTTTGAAAACGCCGCATCGAGCATCGCCTCGCGGGTTTGGTGCGTCAATTGACGCAGCACATCGAGGCCGAGGTGGCTGAACAGGTTGTTGGTCAGAGTCGAGAAAACGCTGCGCACGGCGTAGTAGCGCTGCAGCCCGGACTCAAACTCGTCCTTTTCGGCGCGTACCTTGCCCATCATGTATTCGACGACACCCTTGTTCTTGCCGCGTAACTCGGTCAGTTCAGTCAACTGTTCGCGCAAGCCGAGCAGGCGGGAATCCAGCAGGCCACGAACGCGGCGAGTGACATCGCCAAATTCGCTTTCAGTGCTGTCGCAAACGATATCGCGCTTGGCCGGGATCAGCTCCTCGGACAGCGCAGCTTCGAGCAGGGGCAAACGGCTCTTGGCGAGCAGCACATCGTCGCCGTTGATCTTGGCAACCAGGCCTTTTTGCGCCGAAACCGGAAAAACCTGGCTGGCGGGCACATCGAGCATGTCCGCACTGCTATCGGCCTGACGCTGGATTTCGGCGTCGACTTCAGCCTCCGTCTTCAGTTCGTCCCACTGACCATCGATCTTGTTGAGGACAACCATGCGGCCACGCCTGGCCATGCCACCGCCGCAAATATGTTCGCGCCAGATTGCCATGTCGGACTGCGTGACCCCGGTATCGGCCGCCAGAATGAACAGCACGGCGTGGGCATTCGGCAACAGCGAGAGCGTCAACTCGGGCTCGGCGCCAATGGCGTTCAGGCCCGGCGTATCGAGAATAACCAGCCCTTGCTTGAGCAACGGGTGCGGAAAATTGATCATGGCGTGGCGCCAGCGCGGCACTTCGACCAGGCCATCGTCACCGACGCTATACAGCTCAACCTGGCCGCTACCCACCTCAAAACCGAGACGACCCGCCTCTTCAGGCGTCACCCGGGTCGTTTCGCTAACATGGCGCAGAGCTTCCTGCATGGCATCCGGCGACTCGGTATCGAGATCAACCTTGGTCCATTCATCGGCAAAACGCTTGTATTCGCTGACGCTGGAATTCGAAGCACGCGTCTGAATCGGCAGCAATTCGATGCACGGCAGCTTGTTGCCATCGAACAGCAATTCGGTCGGACACATCGTCGTCCGGCCGGCCGACGACGGCAGCATCCGGTTGCCGTAGTCAGCGAAGAAAATAGCGTTGATCAGTTCCGACTTGCCACGCGAGAATTCGGCGACGAAGGCGACGTTGAGCCTGTCCTCGCGCAAGCGTTCAAGCAATTGCATCAGACGCAGATCGCTCTGGGCGTCGGACAATTCATTGTGGTTCAGCCAGCCCTGCAGCTCGCCGATGTTACTGGCAAGACGGGAGCGCCAGGCGGTGTAGGCGGCAAATTGATTGGCGAGCGACATGACGGTATTCGCGGAGGCTGTCAGAAAATCCAATTTAGCATAAAAACAGAGGCTTGCAGGCAGTTTTTAATGCTGACAGCCAGTGCAGTAATAAGTACTGCGCCCCGCCTGTCGAATCTGCCGAACCACACCGCCGCAACGCAGACACGGCTCCCCGGCGCGATCATAAACGCCCGCCTGAATCTGGAAACAGCCGGCGCCACCGTCGCTATGCACATAATCGCGAATACTGCTGCCACCGGCCGCAATGGCATCCGACAAGGTTTCGCGAATGGCCGGCACAAGGATTTCGTAGCGCGCCCGGCTGATCCGGTTGGCCGCCCTCAGCGGCGAAATGCCCGCCCGAAACAAGCTCTCCGACGCATAAATATTGCCGATGCCAACGACCAGATGGCTGTCCATCAAGGTCGGCTTGATCGGCCCGCTTCGTCTTGAAATTGCCTGAAAAATCCAGTCGACCGTGAAAGCCGCCGACAGGGGCTCTATTCCCTGCGTAGCGAGCAAGGGATGCAATTCAGCCACCTCAGGCGGCCCGGGCTGCCAAAGCACGACGCCAAACCGGCGCGGATCGGCAAAGCGCAGGATATGCCTGGCCAGCACCAGCTCGAAGTGATCATGTTTCTCGACCGGCTGGTCATGTGGCACAAACCGCAGATTGCCCGACATGCCGAGGTGAATGATCAGACAGCCCTCAACCCCCTCCCGCTGGCAATCAATCAACAAATACTTGGCGCGCCGCCGCACCGCGACGATGCGGCAGCCGGGCAGCAACTCGATCAATTCGCGCGGAATCACCTGTCTCAACTTCGGTGCGCGGATTTTCACCGCCTCGATGACCGCCCCCTCCAGCTCCGGCGCCAACCCACGACGGCAGACTTCCACCTCCGGCAATTCCGGCATTGCTTGTTCCTCCGACAAAACCCAAATAACATCGCAAACTTAATGGATTTTATGCGTTCCAATGCGCAAACCCAGCACCAACCTCGACTGAAAGCCGTCCATGCAACTCAAGCGAATCGCTGCCGCCCTCTCCCTCGCCCTTGGTCTGACCCAAGGCGGATATGGCCTGGCCGCTGGTGAAGCTGCCGCAAAACCCACCGGCAAGCGCCCGACCACCCAGGCGTCCTCCGAAGACCTGCTGGCCCGCACCGTCTTCCAGGCACTGCTTGGTGAACTTGCACTCCAGCGCGGCGACGCCAAGCTCGGCTCGGATGCCTGGACCGATCTCGCCCAGCGCACACGCGACCCGAAAGTCGTCGCCCGCGCCACCGAAATTGCTGGCTTCGCCCGCCAATACGACCGCGCCCTGGAGCTTTCCAAGCTCTGGCTCGAGCTTGAACCTGACTCAGTCAAGGCCAAACAGGCCCAATCCACGCTGCTGATCCAGACCAATCGCCTCGACGATCTTGCGCCGCAAATGACCGCGCTGCTTGAGCAGGACAAGCCCAACATTGGCAATAACCTGCTCCACCTCAACCGCATGCTGGGCAAAATCAGCGACAAAAAAGCCATACAGTCATTGATCGACCGCGTGGCCTCGCCCTACGACAACCTCCCCGAAGCCCATTTCGCGATGGCACAAGCCGCAGCGAATGCCGACGACAATCTGCGCGCTCTCAACGAAACAGAAAAGGCGCTGCAACTTCGCCCGGACTGGGAAACCGCAGCCCTCGCCCGCGCCCAACTGCAAGCCCGGCAGTCATCGCAGACAGCAATCGACAGCCTTCACGGTTTCGTTGACCGCTACCCCACCGCCCGCGACGCCCGACTGGCGCTGGCCCGACTGCTTATCAGCGAAAAGCGTTACAACGAAGCGCGCCCTCACTTTGACCACCTGATCAAGGAAAACCCGGAAAATCCTGACGTCATCTACCCCGTCGCCATGCTTGCCCTGCAGCAAGGCGACACTACCACCGGCCGCAATCAGCTGGAACACTTGCTGAACACCGACTTTCCGGACAAGAGCACCATTCACTTCTTCCTCGGTCAACTCGACCAGGAACAGAAAAAACCGGATGGTGCCCTCGAACACTATTGTCAGGTCACCACTGGCGAGCAGTACATGGCAGCCCGCGCGCGGGCTGCCCTAATTCTGGCGCAACAGGGCAAGTTCGACGAAGCCCGCGAACTGCTGCGCAACACACGCAGCAGTTCGCCAGCCGAACGTACCCAGCTGACGCTGACCGAAGCCCAATTGCTGCGCGAAGCCAATCGGCAGAACGACGCCTACATCACCCTCGAAACCGCACTGACCGCCGACCCCGACAACCCGGAACTACTCTACGAAACAGCCCTCACCGCAGAACGCATCGGCAAACCGGAGCTACTCGAAAAGCACCTCAAGCGCTTGCTGGAAATCAAGCCGGAACATGCGCACGCCCTCAATGCGCTGGGTTACTCATGGGCCGAACGCAATATCCGATTGGCGGAAGCCCGTGATCTGATTGCCAAGGCACTCAGCCTTTCACCGGAAGACCCGTTCATCATGGACAGCATGGGCTGGGTACTCTTTCGCCAGGGCAAATTGCCGGAAGCCCTGCAAACCCTTGAAAACGCCTACAAAATAAGAGCCGACCCGGAAATAGCCGCCCATCTTGGCGAAGTACTGTGGGCCACCAACCGCAAGGACGATGCCCGCCGTATCCTGAAGGACGCCGCCAAAACCAACCCGGGAAATGACGTCCTCAACGGCATCATCAAGAAACTACTGCCTTGAAATTTCGATTTGCCCTGCTCGTCGCGGCCGGCCTGATCACCGGCTGCGCGAGCACGCCACCGGCTACGTTGGCGCCCCGCGACAACATCCGCAACTTTGCCCTGGAAGGCCGTTTCGCCCTGCGCGTGACAATGCCCGGACAAGCGCCGCAAAATTCGGGGGGACGATTGACCTGGACCCACCAAAACCGCAGTGACCGAGTCCTGCTGTCCAGCCCGCTCGGCTATGGACTGGCCGAAATCGACACAACACCCGAGCTTTCGCGACTGCGAACTGCCGATGGCAAAACCCGCGAGTCGACCGACCCCGACGTTTTGATGGAAGACGTCACCGGCCAGCGCCTGCCGGTCAGCCGCCTCCCGGCCTGGCTGCTCGGCCGATCCGGCGGCAGCGCACGAATCGAAGCGGATGCTCACGGCCGCCCGACCCGGCTCTTCGAAGACGATTGGCGAATCGACTACAGCTTTGACGATGAAAACTCATCCTCCCTGCCTTCCCGCCTGACCCTGACGCGCCAAGGCGAAATCGAACTGCGCCTGCGCATCGAAGAATGGAAGGACGCACCGTGAGCGACTGGAACTGGGACAGCGCCTGGCCGGCCCCGGCCAAACTCAACCTTTTCCTGCATGTCGTCGGCCGCCGCGCCGACGGCTACCACCTGCTGCAAACCGTCTTCCGCTTCATCGACCGTGCCGACACCCTGCGCTTCGCCCCGCGCACCGACGCCCGGATCGTCCTCGCCACGCCCATACCCGGCGTTCCCGCCGACACCGACCTGACCGTACGCGCCGCCCGCCTGCTCCAGCAGGCCACCGGCTGCCGCCAGGGCGCAACGATCCAACTCGACAAGCAACTACCGATGGGCGGCGGCCTGGGTGGCGGCTCATCCGACGCCGCCACCGTACTGCTCGCCCTCAATCATTTGTGGCAAACCGGCCTTTCCCACGGTCAACTGGAAAAAATGGCCATTTCCCTGGGCGCCGACGTCCCGGTCTTCGTCCATGGCCGCAATACCTTCGCCGAAGGCGTCGGCGAAGCCTTTACCGATGTCGAACTGCCTGCCGAAAGCTATCTGGTCCTGCACCCACCGGCCCACGTGCCAACAGCGGCCATTTTCGGCGCCCCCGAACTGAAGCGTGACACCGCCCCCATGCATCCGGCCGACTGGCGACACGGAGAAGGTCACAACGACCTCGAAACCGTCGCCTGCGCCAAATTCCCGGCGGTCGCCGAGCACCTGGCCTGGCTGAAAAGCCGCAGCCCCCACGCCATGATGACCGGCTCCGGGGCCTGCGTGTTCGCCGGCTTTCCCCGACGCAGCGAAGCCGAAGCTGCGCTGGCAACGCTTCCGCCCGACATGGCGGGATGGGTCGCCGACGGCCTGCCTGAACACCAGCTCGCAAAAATTCGCTGAAGGGCTGGATTTCCGGAACCAGCTCCTGTATTATTCGCGCCTCGCTCGGACGCGAACCCGTTCGAGCAACCCGCTGGGGAGTCGCCAAGTTGGTCAAGGCACCGGATTTTGATTCCGGCATTCGAAGGTTCGAATCCTTCTTCCCCAGCCAAGTTTCCTTCGGGCAGGTCACAAGCCTGCCCGATTTTCATTGTGGCGGGCAAATGCACGTAAGCATGCAGAAGGTCCGGAGGAATGTGGGAATGGCCTACAACAGCTTGATGGTCTTCACTGGCAATGCCAATCCAAAACTGGCAGCCAATGTCGCAGAACAGCTCAACGTCGATCTTGGTCGCGCCAATGTCGGCCGTTTCTCCGATGGCGAAGTCAGTGTCGAACTGCAGGAGCACGTTCGCGGTCGCGACATTTTCGTTCTGCAATCCACCTGTGCTCCCTGCAACGACAACCTGATGGAACTGCTGGTCATCGTTGACTCGCTGAAGCGCGCCTCGGCCGGCCGTATCACCGCCGCCATTCCCTATTTCGGCTACGCCCGTCAGGATCGTCGTTCGCGTTCGTCGCGCGTGCCCATCGCCGCCAAACTAGTCGCCAACATGCTCGTCGCATCCGGCGTCGACCGCGTGCTGACCATGGATCTCCACGCCGAACAGATTCAGGGCTTCTTCGACATTCCGGTCGACAACATCTACGCCCTGCCCATCCTGCTCGAAGACATTCAGAAACAGCATTACGAAAACCCGATGGTCGTTTCGCCCGACCACGGCGGCGTCGTCCGCGCCCGCTCGCTGGCAAAGCGCCTCGAATGCGACCTGGCGATCATCGACAAGCGCCGTCCAAAAGCCAATGTCTCAGAAGTGATGAACATCATCGGTGAAGTCGACGGCCGCACCTGCATCATCATGGACGACATGGTCGACACCGCCGGCACGCTGTGCAAAGCCGCCACCGCGCTGAAGGCCAACGGCGCCAAGAAGGTCGTCGCCTACTGTACCCACCCGGTTCTATCCGGCCCTGCTGTCGAGCGGGTCAATACCTCCGACCTCGATGCCCTGGTCGTCACTGACACCATTCCGCTGCGTGATGAAGCCGCCGCCTCGACGCGCATCCGCCAGCTTTCCGTGGCCGAAATCATGGCCGAAACCATACGCCGGATCAGCAACGATGATTCCGTTTCGTCGCTGTTCATCGACTAAGTTTTTTTAAACCTTCCCGCACTGGTCGCGGTTCGGGAAATCTATTGGAGTATCACCATGCAATTTGAACTGATCGCCCAAGCGCGTACGCTGCAGGGAACGGGTGCGAGCCGCCGCCTGCGTCGCGCTGGCACCGTCCCGGGTATTGTTTACGGTGGCGAAGCCGCCCCGCAAGCCATCGAAGTCGTCCATAACGACCTGCTGCTCAAGCTGAAGAAGGAAGCCTTCCACTCTTCCATCGTCAACCTCGTCGTTGATGGCAAAAAAGAGCAAGTCCTGCTGCGCGATTACCAGATGCACGCCTACCGTCCACTGGTTCTGCACATCGACTTCCAGCGCGTTGACGCGACGCACGAGCTGCACATCAAGGTGCCGCTGCACTTCATCAACGAAGAAATCGCACCGGGCGTCAAACTCAAGGGCGGCCTGGTCAACCACGTCGTCACCGAAGTTGACGTGCATTGCCTGGCCAAGGATCTGCCCGAGTTCATCGAAGTCGATCTGGCTGCCCTGAAGATCGGCGACAGCATTCACCTCTCCCAGCTCAAGCTGCCGAACGGCGTCAAGCTCGTTGCCCACACCACGGACGAAGTTGTCGTCGGTATCGTTGGCAAGGGTGGCGCGACCGAAGAAGCCGCTGAAGGCGAAGCTGCTGCCGAGTAATTTTCGGCCCAAAGCTGTGATAGCCGCCGCTGGCATTTTGCCGCCGGCGGCTTTTTCATTTAGCCCCTCATGAATCCACCTCGCCTGATCGTTGGCCTCGGTAACCCCGGCCCTGAATACGAAGCTACCCGACACAACGTCGGCTTCTGGTTCGTCGACCATCTGGCCGACAAGCTGAAATCTTCGCTCGCTCCTCAAGCCAAGTTCTACGGCAAGGCAGCACGCATCGGCGAAACCTGGTTGTTGCAGCCGAGCACCTTCATGAACCGGTCCGGCCAGGCAGTCGCCGCGCTAGCCAATTTTTACAAGATCCACCCGGAAGAGATTCTCGTCATCCACGATGAACTAGACCTGCCGCCCGGCGGTATTCGCTTGAAGCAAGGTGGCGGCAACGGCGGCCACAACGGACTGAAAGATATTCAGGCCAAACTCGGCACGCCCGATTTCTGGCGCCTGCGCCTCGGCATCGGCCACCCGCGCACCCTTGGTTTGTCGCAGGAGGTGGTTGATTTCGTCCTGCACCAGCCACGCAAGGAAGAGCTGCCGGATATTGAACACGCCCTCGCCCGCTGTCTGCTGGCCTGGCCCAAACTCGCCGCCGGAGACTTTGCCGGCGCTCAACAACAGTTGCACGGCAAAGCCGTTTAGTTGGCAAACATTTAGGAAATAACCATGTCTTTGAAATGCGGCATCGTCGGCCTGCCCAACGTCGGCAAATCCACCCTCTTCAACGCGCTGACCAAGTCGGGCATCGCGGCGGAAAACTACCCCTTCTGCACCATCGAGCCGAACGTCGGAATCGTCGAGGTGCCGGACAAGCGCATGGCCGCTCTGGCCGCCATCGTCAAGCCGCAGAAGATGCAACCGGCCATCGTCGAATTCGTTGACATCGCGGGCCTGGTCGCCGGTGCCTCCAAGGGCGAAGGTCTGGGCAACCAGTTCCTGGCCAATATCCGCGAAACCGATGCCATCGTGCATGTTGTGCGCTGCTTTGCCGACGACAACGTGATCCACGTTTCGGGTGGTGTCGATCCGCTGCGCGACATCGAAGTGATCGATACCGAACTGGCACTGGCCGACATGGCCTCGGTTGAAAAGGCGCTCAACCGCTACCGCCGTCCGGCCAGTTCCGGTGACAAGGAAGCCAAGGCTCTGGTCGCCGTCCTTGAGAAATGTTTCGCCCAGCTCGATCAGGCCAAGGCCGTTCGCGGGCTGGATTTGTCGAAGGAAGAACTGGCCTTGATCAAGCCGTTCTGCATGATCACCGGCAAACCGGTGCTGTATGTGGCCAACGTTTCCGAAAGCGGCTTCGAGAACAATCCCTTGCTCGACGCCGTGCGTGCCCACGCCGCAACTGAGAAGGCTGAAGTCGTCTCGGTCTGCGCGGCTATCGAATCGGAAATTGCCGACCTCGACGACGAGGAAAAGCAGATGTTCCTGGCCGACCTCGGCCTTGAGGAGCCAGGTCTTGATCGCCTGATCCACGCCGGCTACAAGCTGCTCGGCCTGGCCACCTATTTCACGGCAGGCGTAAAGGAAGTTCGGGCCTGGACCATTCATTTGGGGGATACGGCGCCGCAGGCTGCTGGTGTCATTCACACAGACTTCGAGCGTGGCTTTATCCGCGCCCAGACCATCGCCTTCGACGATTTCATCGCCTACAAGGGCGAAGCGGGCGCCAAGGAAGCCGGCAAAATGCGCGCCGAAGGAAAAGAGTATGTTGTCAAAGATGGCGACGTGATGAATTTCCTGTTTAACGTCTAATTTGGCGTTTAGAATGAAAGCATTACCGCTCAGTTGGCCCTTATGACCAAAGCCACGTCACGCAACACGCTGACTATAGAACCGGACAAAAGCAGTCTTTCCGGTGTGGCGTTGTTGCGTGCTTTTGAACAGAGCTTTGAAGGCATATTGGTCACCGATGAGCAAAACCTGATCATCGCCGCCAACGATGCGTTTTCTCGGATGAGCGGCTATCTGGTGGAAGAACTGATCGGGAAAGACCCGCGCATTCTTGGCTCCAGCCGCGCCACCCCGGAAACCTATGCGTCGATGTGGCAGGCCCTGGCGAGCAGCGACTACTGGGCGGGCGATATCTGGAACACCCACAAGGATGGGTCGATCTACCCCTGCCAATTGCGGATCGCTGTTCTGCGCGATACCGATGGCCGGGCAAAGAACCATGTCGCCAACTTCAACACCGCCATCACCAACCACGAAGCGGCTGATCGCCTGGCCTATCTCGCTTACCACGACCCACTGACCAACCTGCCGAACCGGCTGGCCTTCGAGTCGCAGCTGGAGCAAGCCCTGCATGCTTGCGAGCGAGAGAACCGTCAATTGGCATTGATGCTGATCGATCTCGACAATTTCAAGAATATCAACGACACGCTGGGTCATCAGGTCGGTGACCAGCTGCTGCAGAATGTTGCGCTGCGCCTGCGCGAATGCGTCCGCTCAAGTGATCTGGTCGCCCGAATCGGCGGTGACGAGTTCGTCGTCGTGCTGCCTGAAATCGAATCGCCACTCACGGCGGCACGCGTTGCCGGCAAGATTCAAAGCAACCTGGCGGATAGTTACCAGTTTGGCGACCACACCCTCTACGCCACACCCAGCATCGGCATCAGCCTTTTCCCGTTTGATGGCAACGACCCCGGCACCATGCTGCGTAACGCAGATACGGCGATGTACCACGCGAAAAGCGCCGGTCGCAACAATCATCAGTTTTACACCGCGCGCATGAACGAGGCGGCGGGCGAGCGGCTGCAGATGGAGAACGAACTCCGGCAGGCGATTTCCTCGATATCCCCCAGCAATTGCGAATTTACGCTGAACTTCCAGCCCCAGATCGAGACCAAAACTGGCCGCGTACTGGGCCTTGAAGCGCTGCTGCGCTGGAACAATCCGAAACTCGGCCCGATCTCGCCCGCGCGATTTATCGCCATTGCAGAGGAAACCGGACTGATCCAGCCGCTTGGCGACTGGGTGATCTGGGAAACCTGCCGGCACATTCGCAACATGAAGCTGGAAGGAATCACCGGCATCCGTGTGGCCATCAACATTTCGGCCCAGCAGTTGCGTCACGACACGCTGCTGCAACTCGTGCGCGGCGCACTCGCCTGCTACGACCTGTTGCCGGACGACATAGAACTCGAAATTACCGAGAGCACAGCCATGCAGCACCCGGAGACGACGCTGTCGATTCTCGACCAGTTGTCGTCGATGGGCGTCATGCTGGCTATCGACGACTTTGGCACCGGCTACTCGTCACTCGCTTATCTGAAGCACCTGCCGATTCAACGCCTGAAGCTTGATCGTTCGTTTGTCACAGACATCGAATCCGACCCGAATGATGCGGCCATCTGCAAGGCCACCATTGCCCTTGGCCACAGCCTGGGCCTTGAGCTGGTCGCCGAAGGCGTGGAAACCGAGGCACAGCGGGACTTTTTGGCCAAACTCGGATGCGACATCTTGCAGGGCTACCTGTACAGCAAGCCAATGCCGTTCGATGAGACGGTGGCCTTCCTGAAGGCTTACCAGGCGGCACATCCCTGAGCGCCAGCTAGCGGATGACCTTGCGCCACTCGGCCTCGAAGTAGCGCACCAGCACCTGATTGTTCAACTGATTGACCTCGGCCGGCAGGCGCGCCATGTCGGCCGGGAATTCGAACAGGCCAGGCAGGATTTCTGCGGTTAAAAATCGCGTTTTTTTCCGGTCGACCGTAGGGCCAGCCGTTGCTTCTATGGTCGTGGCACTGGCCAGGACTTCTGTGGCGGCGGAAATCGAAAATTCCTGCCGCCCGGCGATGATGTAGCCCCATTCGCCGAAGGACGGTACCAGCGCGTGATAGGGCGCCGTCTTGAAGCCGACGCTTTCCAGCGTCGTCACGACGCACCAGAACGATTGCCGGGCGTAGAGCGGCGAGGTCGACTGAACAACGATCAGGCCACGCGCCGACAGGCGTTTTTCGAGCAGGCGGTAGAAGGCCGAGGTGTAAAGCTTGCCGAGGGCGAAATTGCTTGGATCAGGGAAGTCGACAACCACAAAATCGAAAAACTCGCGGCTTTCCTCCAGCCACTGCAGGGCGTCGGCGTTGACCACCGTGACCCTGGGCGAACTCAGTGCGCCCTCGTTGAGCGCGACAAGCGCCGGCGCAGTGGCGAACAGGTCGGTCATCGCCGGGTCGAGATCGACCAGCGTCACCGATTCGACTGTCGGATACTTGAGAATTTCGCGCACGGCGAGGCCGTCGCCGCCCCCCAGCACGAGAACCCGCTTCGCCCCCGGCAGGCTGGCCAGTCCGGGATGAACGAGCGCCTCGTGGTAACGGTATTCGTCGTGCGACGAGAATTGCAGGTTGTTGTTGATGAACAGGCGAAGGTCGTCGCGCCAGCGCGTCACGACGAGGCGCTGGTAGGGCGTCGTTTCGGCGTGGATGATGTCGTCGGCGTAGAGATGAGTCTCGGCCAAGCTCGTCAGTTGCCCGGCTCCGGCAAAGCCAGCGACGAGCAGGCCGAAGACCGTCCAGCTCTGCACAGCAAGCCAACGCCGCGACGGCAGCTGCTCCCGGAACAGATGCAGAGCCCAGAGCGCCACCGCGACATTGAGCAGGCCAAAGAGCAAGCCGGTGCGAACCATGCCGATCTGCGGCGCCAGCACGAGCGGAAAGAGGATGGAGACCGCCAGCGCACCAAGATAATCGAAGGTGAGCACTTGCGACACGAGGTCCTTGAAGGCCAGTTCGCCCTTCAGAATGCGCATGACCAGCGGAATTTCGAGGCCGACGAGGACGCCGACGCCAAACACCGCGAGGTAGAGCACCAGCTTGAACGGCCCGGCCAGCCAGGTAAAAACAAGGAACAGCCCGATCGCCGAAAAGCCGCCAAGCAGGCCG
Organism: uncultured Rhodocyclaceae bacterium; assembly: GCA_907163225.1. GTDB lineage: Bacteria > Pseudomonadota > Gammaproteobacteria > Burkholderiales > Rhodocyclaceae > Azonexus. Next base: position 1,809,801 of record OU015322.1, read on the forward strand.
ACCATCAGCTCGATCTGGATGAAGCGTCCGATCAGGTCGCGGGTGATGTATTTCGACAGCCATGAACCAGCGCCCATGGCGAACAGGTAAGTACCTATCACCGTCGAAAACTGGGTCACCGAATCGCCCAGCAAGTAGGACGACAGCGCACCGGCGATCAGCTCATAGGCCAGCCCGCAGGAGGCGATGACGAAGACGGAGAAAAGGAGGGCGTGGCGCATGGGCAGGAATGCTAACTCGAAATCGGGGGAACGGCTCGGCACCGCCACGGTCTCAACGCCAACAGCATTTCAATTTTGGCCGCTTTTTCCAGTTGACCGCAGCCCTGCAAAAAGTCCCCTTGGGGGACAGGAATCACCGTGAACCGAATCATCGCCCTGCTTTTTGCCGCACTCCTGACGCCGGCACACGCCGCCGAATACGCCATCGACCCGACGCACACCTACGCCAGCTTCGAAATCGATCACCTCGGGTTTTCAACCCAGCGCGGCCTGTTCAAGCAGAGCAGCGGCACCGTCGAATTCGACCCGGAAGGAAAAGCCGGGCGTATCGACATCACCATCGACGCCGCCTCGCTCGACACCGGCTTCGCCCTGCGTGACGACGTGCTGCGTGGCGAGGACTGGTTCAAGGTAAAAGCCTTCCCGAGCATACTTTTTCGCAGCCAGAAACTCGTGTTCACTGACGGCAAACTAAGCGCCGTCGAAGGCATGCTCACCCTGCTCGGAGAAATCCGCCCGATGCGTCTCGAAATCACCCGCTTCAAATGCGGCCTCAACCTTGCCAGCCGCAAGCAAGGCTGCGGCGCCGACGCCCAGGGCATCCTGCGCCGCTCCGAATTCGGTCTCAACAACGGCTTGCCTTTTATCGGCGACGAAGTTCGCCTGCGCATCCAGGTCGAGGCCTATCTACCCTGAATCGCCTGTGCACCGGGGCGCCCACCACTGAACTAAAGTCATGTGCCAATCCCCTGTTTCTGCGAAAATGGCACCCCTATTTTGCTGTTCCCGGATTCCCCAATGCCCACCAATACCGCCATCGCCAGCACCGCCGAGATCGTCACCGAACTCAAAGCAGGCCGCATGGTCATCCTGGTCGATGAAGAAGACCGTGAAAACGAGGGCGACCTCGTCATGGCCGCCGAACACATCACGCCCGAAGCCATCAACTTCATGGCCAAGCATGGCCGCGGCCTGATCTGCCTGACCCTCACCGAAGCTCGCTGCAGGAAGCTCGGCCTCGCCCAGATGGCCAAGAACAACAAGACCCAGTACGGCACCGCCTTCACCGTTTCCATCGAAGCCGCCGAAGGCGTCACCACCGGCATCTCGGCCGCCGACCGGGCGCGCACCATCCAGGTCGCCGTCGCCAAGAACACGACCATCGACGACATCGTCCAGCCCGGCCACGTCTTCCCGATCACCGCCCGCGAAGGCGGCGTGCTGGTCCGCGCCGGTCACACCGAAGCCGGTTGCGACCTGGCCGGCATGGCCGGTCTGGAACCATCCTCGGTCATCTGCGAAATCATGAACGACGACGGCACCATGGCCCGCCTGCCGGAACTGATGGAATTCGCCAAGGAACACGGCCTCAAGATCGGCACCATCGCCGACCTCATTCACTACCGCGCCTCCTCCGAAACGCTGGTCGAGCGCGTCACCAGCAAGCCGGTGCAAACCGCCCACGGCGAATTCACGCTGCACGCCTACGTTGACCGCGCCAGCGGTGCGACCCATCTGGCCATGGTCAAGGGCAGGGTTCCGGCCGATGGCGAAACCGTCGTTCGCGTCCATGAGCCCTTGTCGGTGCTCGATTTCATCGACCCGTCCAGCAAGCGTCAGGCCTTCTCCATCGACGAAGCGCAGGCTGCGCTGGCCAAGTTCGGCCACGGCGTCATCGTGCTCATGCACCGCCCGGAAGACGGCGAAGCCCTGCTCGCCCGCCTCACCGGCACGGCCCCAGTCGCCCCGATCAAATGGGACCCGCGCACCTACGGCATCGGCGCCCAGATCCTGCGCGATATCGGCGTTTCCAAGATGCGCCTGCTCTCCAGCCCACGCAAGATGCCCTCCATGACCGGCTTTGGCCTCGAAGTCACCGGTTTCGTCACCTCACCCGCGGAGCTCTGAGCCATGTCCCGTTTCGACAACATTTTTGAATACGACAACAACCTGAACGGCGCCGGCCTCAAAGTCGGCATCGTCATGGCCCGCTTCAACCTGCCAATCTGCGAAGCCTTGCTCTCGTCCTGCGTGGCCGAACTCAAGCGCCTCGGCGTCGCCGATGCCGACATGACCATCGCCAACGTACCCGGCGCGCTGGAAGTGCCACTGGTGCTGCAAACCATGGCGCAGAGCGGCAGCTTCGATGCTCTGGTCGCCCTTGGCGCAGTCATTCGCGGCGACACCTATCACTTCGAAGTCGTTTCCAACGACGCCTGCCGCGCCATCATGGAAGTCCAGCTCGACACCGGCGTCCCCATCGCCAACGGCATCCTGACCTGCGACACCGACGAACAGGCCGAAATCCGCACCCAGCCCAAGGGCAGCGATTGCGCCCAGGCTGCGGTCGAAATGGCCAACCTTCAGAAAGCACTGCTCCAATGACCACCTTCCTCAGCGACAGCGAACACCCCCAAGACGTTCAGGCGCAGCCCAAATCAGCCCGCCGCCGGGCCCGTGAACTCGTCCTGCAAGGCCTCTACCAATGGCGCGTCGGCGGTGCCGACGAGGCATCCATCGAAGCCTACGCCCCGGAAATGGAAGATTTCGCCAAGGCCGACCGTGAATTTTTCGTCGGCACCCTGCGCGGCGTGATGGGTCAGCAGGAAAAACTGATTGAACAGATTTCCCGCCACATCGACCGTCAATTCAACGAACTGTCACCCGTTGAAGCCTGCATCCTGATGCTCGGCAGCTTCGAGCTGATCCACCACGTCGAAACCCCCTACCGCGTCGTCATCAACGAGGCCATCGAACTGACCAAATCCTTCGGCGGCATCGACGGCCACAAATACGTGAACGGCGTGCTCGACAAGGTTGCGGGCAACGTTCGCGCGGAAGAAGTCGCCGCTCGCAAGCAGGGCAAATAAGCCGATGGCCGGCGAATTTGACTTGATCGACAAGTATTTCGTCCGGCCCACCCCCTCGGCCATCCTCGGCCCCGGCGACGACTGCGCGCTGATTCAGCCGACACCGGGCAAGCAACTGGCGGTCACCACCGACATGCTGGTTGCCGGCATCCATTTCCTGCCCGATACCAACCCGAAAAACCTCGGCTGGAAGGCGCTGGCCGTCAATATTTCCGACCTCGCCGCAATGGGCGCCCAGCCGCGCTGGGTGACGCTGGCCGGCGCGTTGCCGGCAGTCGATGAAGCGTGGATTGCCGCCTTCGCCGAAGGCTTCTTCGCCTGCGCCGCCGAATACGGCGTCGACGTCATCGGCGGCGACACGACCAAAGGCCCGCTCAACGTCTGCATCACCGCCATGGGCGAAATCGAACCCGGCCGCGCCCTGCGCCGCGACGGCGCCCAGCCCGGCGACCAGATCTGGGTTTCCGGCCGCCCCGGCCTGGCCAGCCTCGGCCTCGCTCACCTAGAAGGCAAGGTCAAGCTGCCCGAACCGTGGCCGCGCCTCTGCGTCGGCGCCCTTGAAAAGCCCCGCCCGCGCGTGGCGCTGGGCCTCGCACTGAACGGCATTGCCAGCGCAGCCATCGATGTTTCCGACGGTCTGCTGGCCGATCTCGGCCACATTGCCGAACGCTCCGGCTGTGCCGCCGCCGTCAAACTCGTTCAGCTACCACACCTGCCCAAGGGCGATAGCTACGACGCCGACCTGCGTCGCATCGCCCTCGAATGCCAGCTCACCGGCGGCGACGACTACGAACTCTGCTTCACCGCACCCGGCACGCAAAGCCTGGCTATCGCGCAAATCGCCGCAACGCTGGAACTGCCGCTGTGGAATATTGGCGAGATGATCGCCGGCACCACAGGCAAGGTCACCGTTTTCGATCCAGACGGCAAGCCCGTCGAATTCGACCGCAAAGGCTACGATCACTTTGGCCAAACCGCCTAGCGTCCGCTTCCTGCTCGCTCACCCCGCGCACTTCTTCGCGCTGGGTTGCGGCAGCGGTCTGGCCCCGAAAGCGCCCGGCACGTTCGGTACCTTGTTCGCGTGGCTGACCTTCGCGCTCTTCCACCAGCATTTTTCGGATTTTGGCCTTTTATTCCTGTTGACCGCAGCCTACCTCGCCGGCATCTGGTTCATCGACGTCACCGGCAAAGCCATCGGCGATCCCGACCACGGCAGCATCGTCTGGGACGAGATCGTTCCCTTCTGGCTCATCCTGCTCATGACGCCCGAGACCTTCCTCTGGCAACTGGCCGCCTTCGCCCTCTTCCGCTATTTCGACATCACCAAGCCGCAACCGGCCCGCTATTTTGACCAGCACGTCAAAAACGGCTTCGGCGTCATGGCCGACGACCTTGTTGCGGCCGGGTACACTTTGCTCTGTCTCGCCCTGCTCAAGATCGTTTTCGCCTGACGACACGGCCGCAGAAGCATAGAATATTGAAGTTCCTAACGCTTGGAGCTTCATCATGAGTCACAAGCATGCCCACCTGATGCGCAGCATCTTCCAGGATCCGTTGCCAGCCAACATTCACTGGCGCGAAATCGAGTCCCTTCTTCACCACCTCGGCGCCGACGTTGAACCCTCGCACGGCGCCCGCTTCAAGATCACCCTGAACAAGGTCGAAGCCTTCCTGCACCATCCGCACAACAGCAGCACATGCAGCAAGACGGACATCAAGGCCATCCGCGAAATGCTCAGCCACGCCGGCGTCACGCTCTCCAGCTACGAAGCCGGAGACACCTGACGCTTCATCGGCGGAGCCCCGCCAGCAGAAATTTGGCAGCTCAGCTTTGGCAGCGCGGCTCCGGGATGCAGATCAGTCCGCCAGGGTCTTGGTGCAGCAATTATCGCCAGCATTTCTGACGACCCTGCGGTCAACCGGAAAAACGACCAAAAATGAATCTCACCTCTTACGCGGCGGATGCCCCGACAGCCCACAAAAAAGCCACCCGAAGGTGGCTTTTCGATCAAACTTGGTGCGCCCGGAGAGATTCGAACCCCCGACCCCTGCCTTCGGAGGGCAGTACTCTATCCAGCTGAGCTACGGGCGCTTGGGAGGGATGCATTCTACTCCCTAGCGGCTACTTGCGTCCATGCTGCAAAACGGACTAAGCTCTCGCAACCTGACAATTTTGCATAAAGCGCCAAAATCATCATGCCAAACGAGATCAGCTGCGAGCTGCCGCACGACCTTGTACAAAAGGTTTTGGGAAACATCGAGATCCCGGTTTGCCCCGAAATGCTCACCAAAGCCATGCGGGAGTCGCAAAAGGACGAACCGGATCTGGGTCGCCTGGCCGATATCATTTCAAGCGATGCGGGCATGTCAGCCGCCGCCTTGAAATTGGCCAATTCGCCACTGTTCGGCACCAGCAGCCCGGTGCCGAGCGTCCGCAAGGCCGTTGAGCGACTCGGCACCCGGAATGTCGTTTGTGTCGTGGTTGCCTCGGCACTACGCGCCAGCATTACTGGCCTGCCGGGCCTGTGGATCGATCAGTTCTGGAAGCGAACTCTGCTCCTGGCGCTGCTATCGAGCCTGATCGCCCGCCGCCAGTACGGCATTTCGGCGGATGCTGCCTACACCTACGCGCTCTTTCACGACGCGGCTATCCCTCTGATAATGCGTCGTTTCCCGGATTACGCAGGCCTCATGGAAAAATGCCTTGAGGATGGAACCTTGCTGAGCGAGGCTGAGGAAAAGCATTTTCCCTGCACCCACCCGATCGTCGGTTCGCTGCTGGTGCGCAACTGGGGGCTGCCGCCAATTCTTGGTCAGGCCATTCGCTTTCACCATGAACCAGATGCCTACGATCTGCCGGATCGTTCCTTGCCGGGAAGCGCGCTCTCCCTAATCGCGGTGACGCATGTGGCAGAACATCTGCTCGGAGAATCGATGGATGGCGACATTGAAGTCGGCGCCGAATTGTTCCAGCGTGCGGTCGATTTTCTGGGGATTTCCGGCGACGATCTGGATGAACTGCGCCAGCAACTGGCGACGGCAGTTGAGAACGCTGCTAGCTGAGATCGCTCAGTCGAAAAAAGTGCGCGCCGCCTCAAAACGCTGCGCGTAATAGCCGTCGCTTAGCTTGTCGATGCGCACCTTGCCGTTGGTTGACGGCGCGTGAATAAAGCGCGTCTCGCCGATGTAGATGCCGACATGCGAGTACGAGCGGTTAAGCGTATTGAAGAAGACCAGATCGCCCGGCCGCAGCTCTCCCCGCGGGATGGGACGCCCATTGCGCGCAATGTCGGCCGCGCTGCCTTGCACCTTCAACCCAGCGGCGCGACCGTAGATGTAGCTGACCATGCCGCTGCAATCGAGGCCCGCCTCCGGGTTCTTGCCGCCAAAACGGTAGCCGGTATCGATCAGTCCCATGGCGTAGAAAACCACTTCGTTGCCCTTCTCGCTGACCGGGCGCGAGGCTTGCGCTATAGTCTCCGACGATGACCCGGATCGCGGCGCGGGACTACCGCAGGCTGCGAGCAGCAGGGCCGATAGAATGGAAAGCAACAGGGTCGGGACGCGCATCAGGCTCGGGCTTTTTCTTGAAACACTCGCTAACTTACCGTTTTTACAGGAATTTTCAAGACCATGAATCTTCAAAATAGCGCATTGCTACGGTCAACCGGAAAAAATGGCCAAAACTGGAATGCCGCCGACGATGGTGCGACCTTCGCCGTCATCAACCCGGCCAATGGCGCCACAATCGCCGAAGTCCCGCTGTGCGGCGCCGCCGAAACCCGCCGCGCCATCGAAGCCGCCAACGCCGCCTGGCCGGCCTGGCGCGCCCTCACCGCCCGCCGCCGCGCCCAGATCCTGCAAGCCTGGAACCGCCTGATCCTCGACAATGCCGACGACCTGGCGCAGATCATCACGGCCGAATGCGGCAAGCCGCTGGCCGAGGCCAAGGGCGAAGTCATCTACGGCGCCTCCTTCGTCGAGTGGTTTGCCGAAGAAGGCAAGCGCACCTACGGCGAGAGCATTCCCAGCCCGGCCGCCAACACGCGCCTGATCGTCATCAAGCAGCCGATTGGCGTCTGCGCGGCGATCACGCCGTGGAACTTCCCGCTCGCCATGATCACCCGCAAGGTCGCGCCCGCCCTGGCCGCCGGCTGCCCGGTCGTCATCAAGCCGGCCGAAGCGACGCCGCTGACGGCGCTGGCACTGGCTGTACTGGCCGAGCAGGCCGGTTTCCCGGCCGGCGTGTTGAATGTGGTCACCGGCAAGCCGGCCGAGATTGGTGGCGAACTGTGCGCCAATCCCATCGTCCGCAAGCTGTCATTCACTGGCTCGACGGCTGTCGGCCGCCTGCTCATGGCGCAATGCGCGCCGACCATCAAAAAGCTGTCGCTCGAACTCGGCGGCAACGCGCCCTTCATCGTCTTCGACGACGCCGATGTCAATGCTGCGGTCGACGGTGCCATCGCAGCAAAATACCGCAACACCGGCCAGACCTGCGTGTGCGCCAACCGCTTTCTCGTGCAGTCCGGAATTTACGACGAATTCGCCGCGAAATTTGCCGAAAAAGTCCGCACCCTCAAAGTTGGCGACGGCACCGAAGCCGGCGTCGCCCAAGGCCCGCTGATCAACGCTGCGGGCCTTGCCAAGGTTGAGGCCCATGTCGCCGACGCCCTCGGCAAGGGGGCACGCGTGCTGTGCGGCGGTGCCCGGCACGAACGCGGTGGCAACTTCTTCCAGCCGACCGTGCTGGCCGACGTGACCACCGCCATGCAGGTCGCCCGCGAAGAAACCTTCGGCCCGGTCGCCCCGCTCTTCAAATTCGAAACCGAAGCCGAGGCCATCGCCATGGCCAACGACACCGAGTTTGGCCTCGCCGCCTATTTCTTCACGCGCAATGTGGGCCGCTGCTGGCGGGTCGGCGAAGCGCTTGAATACGGCATGGTCGGCATCAACACCGGGATGATCTCGAATGAGGTCGCGCCGTTTGGCGGGATCAAGCAGTCCGGCCTCGGCCGCGAAGGCTCGAAGTACGGCATCGAGGACTACCTCGAAATCAAGTATCTCTGCTTCGACGTCAACGGCTGATCATGGGCAAGATCATCATCATTTCGCTGCTGGCACTCGCCAGCGTGGTGCTTTGGCGCAACTGGAGCCGGCAGCGGCGCGGCGCGTACATCGCGGCGTTCCCTTACCAGCGCTTTCTCGACCAACGCCTGGCGGCCCGCCGTCCGGAACTGAGCCCGGAGCAGCGCGGCGAGGTCTTTGCGGCGCTTGACGACTACTTCCAGCTTTGCCGCAAGGCCGGCCGACGCATGGTGGCGATGCCGTCGCAGGCAGTCGACGACGCCTGGCACGAGTTCATCCTGTTCACCCGCCAGTACGACAAGTTCTGTCGCCACGCCTTCGGCCGCTTCCTGCACCACACGCCAGCCGAGGCGATGAGCACGCCCACCCAGGCCAGCGAGGGCCTCAAGCGGGCCTGGCGCCTGGCCTGCGCGCACGAAAAGATCGACCCGAAAAAGCCCGAGCGCCTGCCCCGCCTGTTCGCCATCGACGCCGCACTGGGCATCGCCGGCGGTTTCATCTATCAACTGGATTGCCTGGCCGCCAGCGGTGGCGCCTCGGGCACCGGCTACTGCGCCAGCCACATCGGTTGCGGGGGTGGCTGCTCGGGAAGCTCCGGCAGTTCGGACGGCGATGGCGGCGGTTGTGGGGGTGGCTGCGGAGGGGACTAGCCGGCCGGCTATTTGTGATAGGTCCGGCTGCTGCCGGAACCACCATGCGACGGGTTGGCCACGTTATCAAACATGTTCCAGCCCTGTTGCTGGGCGTAAGCAAAGAGCAGCAAGGCGAAGACGCCAGTGGCCAGCGTGAATTTATCGAACATCAGTCGTCTCCGTCCGCATCGTCGCTGCTCACCGGCGCGTGGTCGCTTTCGGCCCAGCGCCGCGCCTCGAAAGCCGCATGGCGCATGGCGGTGAAGATCGGAAAGATGATCAGGAAAATCATCACCAGCACGAAATTCGACCAGCCGGCGCTGGCTGTATGCACTTCGACGGTATCACGCACGGCGACCGGCTTGTCCGGGGCCATGTCAGGGTCGAGCGTCAGGTAGTAGGTACCGGCGGGGATATTCAGGAAAACCACCTCGTCCTCGCGGCTGCCTTCGGTCCAGGAGCCACCGTCGTAACCGCTGTAAAACGACAGTTCGCGAGCAGCGGGCCAGGCCGCTCCGGTCGCCTTGTTGACCAGCATCATGTCGAGGCCGATCCAGTTGTTGTCCAACGAAGTCTGGTTCCTGACGGCAATTTTGCTCGGATGGCCAGTGATCTCGAATTCACGGGTCTGGACTTCCTCACCACGTTGCGGCTCGAAGGTGAAATCCTGGCGCAGCAACAATCGGCCGCTCGAAAAGAGGGCAAAGAAAGCCTGCAAAAGAATGGCGGCCAGCGCCAGCTTCCAGAAAAGGCTCCAGATCCGCCGGTTTGTCTCGTTCCACGAATTCGGCTGGTTGGCGAATACCGCGGTCGGCTTCGGCAAATCGGCTTTGAGCCCGAAAGCCTCGGCGATCACCTGCGGCTCGACATAGCTGCCCTGCGACCAGCTCAGGTCGTTGCCCGTCGATTCGCTCGACAGCATGAGCGGCGGCGCCACGTAATCGACGACGCGATTGGTTTCCCCGCGCCATACCCGCCACGTGAACTCGCCGGCCACCTGAATAACCTCTGCCGCCTGCGTGGTCGCGAAATGCTTGAAAACCTGCCCGCCATGGCGAACGCTATCGACTTCGATGATGCCGCCAGCCGGCGGCTTGGAGAGCACATCGACGACATTCCAGTGACCGTTGTATTCGGTCAGCCAGCGATAGGTGCCATGCTCGGCGGCCAGCAGATATTCGCTCCAGTTGTAGGCAATGGCGTCGACCACACAGCGTTTGACAAGAAAGCCGATGACTTCGACCGGCTTGCCATCAAGCCGGCCCTTGCTGCCCAGCGGCAGGCGTGGTGAATACTTCTCATCGCGCATGCCGAGCGACTTTGACAGAATCCTGTAGCTCTCGTCGGCTGCATCGACCACCGCCCCACAGGAAGCGCAGCCCACCGCCAGAATTTCCTTGGAGCGCGCAGCCATTGGCGACCCGCAGCTCGGGCAGCGGAAAACGCGAGCCTCGACCGCCTTGGTCGGGATGGCCATGCCGTCGCGCAGGTTGGCCATTTTGAGCGAACTGAAATCGACAGCCTCGCCAACGAACAACAGCGGCGGCGTTTCCGAATAATCGAGCGTGGCGAAATTGGCCTGATTTCGCAGGTCGACCGCAGCAACCGGATAGCCGGCGCCGACCTTGAATGGCAGCTCGCCCTGGCCGGCGACGCACTCGGCCTTTTCGATGTTGCTGACCGTCCACGTCTGGCTGGCCAGCACGAAACGCTGGCCGATTTTCAGATCGTCGAGCTGCGGCAGCGCCTCACCAACAAACTGCGCGAATGTGAGCACATACTCACCTCCAGCCTCCGATAACCAGCCGGTTCGCATGTCGTCAAACAGCAGGTGCCACTCGTTCCAGATGCCCTGGCTGTACTTGATCTGGATGCGCCCAATCAGCGCGAAATGCACGCCCTTGTAGCTACCCTCGGAACCCAGCTGCAGCGGCGAACGATCCTCGACGAGCGCCGCCATCTTGCCGATGTCTTCGAGATTCTGGTCGTGGCGAACCAGCGTGCTCTGGCAGTATTCACAGACGGCAAAGACCGAGGACGCCGATTTGAAGACAACCGGCGCCCCGCAGGAAGGGCAGTGGGCGCTTACAGCCACGTTGCTACGGTCAACTCAGTTTTTTGAGCAATTCCGCTTTTTTGGTGTCGAATTCGGCCTGGCTCAGGATGCCTTTTTCGACCAGCCCGTGCAGCTTTTCCAGCGTAGCTACCACATCGTCGGCCGACATCGGCGCCACAGCGGGAGCCGCTGCCGCCGGCTGCAAGGCAGCGCCCATCGCCTGACCCATGACTTGCCCGAAGCCGACACCGGCGCCGAGGCCAACGCCCATCGCCGCCATGCCGCCCTCGTTTTTGGCTGCATCGGGAATGCTGTTGGCGACCTGGTACTGCGTGTAGCGCTGCATGTCGCCGATCATGTTCATGCCGATCTTCTGGTCGAGAATCTTCTGCAACTCTTCGGGCAGTGAGACGTTCTGGACGACCAGCGAATCGAGTGCCAGACCGAATTCGGCAAACATCGGCGCCGCCTTGGCGAACATGGCTTTGCCGAACTCGTCCTGATTGGCCGCCATGTCGATGAACGGCACGCCGGACTCGCCGAACAGGTCGGTCAGCCCTGCAACCATGGTGTTGCGCAACTGGCCTTCGAGTTCCTCGCGGGTGTAGGCGTCGCGGGTGCCGGAAATTTTCTGGTAGAAAGTTTTCGGATCGGTCAGGTGGTACGAATAGATACCGAAGGCGCGCAGGCGGACGATGCCGAATTCCTTGTCGCGGATGGTGATCGGGTTCGGCGTGCCCCACTTCTGGTCGAGCTGGGTGCGCGTCGAGAAGAAGTAGACGTCGGACTTGAACGGGGATTCGAACAGCTTGTCCCAGTTCTTCAGATAGGTCAGGACCGGCAGGGTCTGCGTCGTCAGCTTGACCATGCCCGGGCCGAAGACGTCGGCAACCGTGCCTTCGTTGACGAACAGCGCCATCTGCGAGTCGCGCACGGTCAGGCTGGCGCCGTTCTGGATTTCCATTTCGGCCATCGGGAAACGCCAGGCCAAGGTGCCGTCGCCATCCTCGGTCCATTGCAGGATGTCGATAAACTGCTTTTTGATGAAGTCCATCAGAGCCATGAATTTTCTCCTTGAATGGTCAGGCGATGCAGCCGGCGTTGAGGATGCCGATGCCGAGGGAAAGTGACGCGAGGAAGATGCCCGAGGCGATCTTGCCCTGCGGGATGTTGAGGTTGATCTGCGGCAGCGCGAAGCGCGCGACGATGTAGGCCATGAGCTGAACAAAACAGGCAACGACGCCCCAGCCGATCATCACGTAAATGTTATGGCTGGCCGCCACGGAAACGGCAATCGGCAGGGCATAGCCGACGATGGCGCCGGCCAGGCTGATGGCCGCAGCGACATTGCCTTCGCGAATCAGGCGCAGTTCGTTATAGGGCGTGACAAAGACGTAGAGCACGAGAAAGACGGCGAGCAGCCCGACCGCTGTTGCGAAGTAACCGGCAAAGGCCGGCAGGCTGCTAATGACCGGATCGAACATGGAATCTCCCGGAGGTGGCGCAATGACAGCGGATTGTCACCGCTCGCCGATGTTTGTTCAAGCGTCGAGCGCCAAACGGGCCAGACCTTCCAGCGGCAGATTGGCCACGGCCCGCCAGCGAATGCCCAGATGCGGGGCCAGACTGGCCGCATTGCCGCCGGACAGCAAGCAGACCTTGTCGACATTCCCCAGCCGTTGCCAGGCCCGCTCGATAGCCCCGACCTGCGCCTCGATGGTGCCCGTCACGATAGCGTCGTCGGTACAGCGTGGATGCTCGGCATGGCGGCCGTTGGCGAACGGTAGCGCGGCCGTGTCGGCGGCCAGGGCACGGCGCATCAGGTCGCCGCCGGGGAGAATCATCCCGCCGAGGAAATTGCCGTCCGCGTCGAGCGTGTCGATGGTCGTCGCCGTTCCCGCCATGACCACGATGGCCGCCGTCGAACCCAGACCACGGGCGCCGATCAGCGCACACCAGCGGTCGACGCCAAGCTGGCCGGGATTGTTGTAGAAACTGGTGACCCGGCACCGCCGTTGCTCGGCGCGCACCTCGGAAAATTTCGGCAGCCACGCTGCGAGCTGCTCGCGAATCCGGCCGCCGGCCTCGGCCCCGGCCACATTGGCCAGCATGACCTTGTCCGGCGCAGGCCAGTTGGCCAGCAACTGCCCCAGCTGCGCCACTTCAGCATGGGTCACGGCTCCCTGGGCAAGCCATTGCCGGCCATCGTGAACCCCCCATTTGATGCGGGTATTGCCGCTGTCGAGACAGACGATCATGCGGAGCTTCCCCCAGGCGCGCTGGCGACTCGGCGCAGGCTGACGTCGCCGGAAAAAATGCGTTCGACCCCGGCAGCGGTTTCGAGGAGCAGCGCGCCATCGTCATCGATGCCAAGGCAACGCCCGGATTTCGGTGCATCACCTTCGCCGAGGATCTGGACGGCCTGATCCTGCCAGGCGTGATACGACTGCCATTTCAATTTCAGGCCAAATTTCCGGTTCACCGTGAAAGTGTCGAGAACCTCGGCCAGTTGGCCGAGAATGGCCGCCAGCACATCGTGGCGATCGGCCCGGCCGACGCCTGCCTGCCTCAAACCGGCCGCCGGCTGCGGCAGGTCACCGGTCGGCGGCAACAGGTTGAGGCCGATGCCGATGATGGCCTGGGTGCCGCGACGGTCGGATGACAGCTCGATCAGGATGCCGGCCAGCTTGGCAAAATCGTCGCCGGTGCGCAGCAGCACATCGTTCGGCCATTTGAGGCACACGCCGTTGGCGCCAAGACTTTCCATGGCCTGGGCCAGCGCAACGCCAACCGCCAGCGACAGCCCGCTCAGGCTCGCCGCGTTGCCGGGAAAGCGCCAGAGCAGAGAGAACGTCAGGCTGGATTCGGGCGATGACAGCCAGCTGCGCCCTCGTCGCCCGCGCCCGGCGCTCTGCCGATCGGCGACGATAACCGTGCCGGATGGCGCGCCGCGTTCGGCCCGGCGCATCACTTCGCTGTTGGTCGAATCGCATTCGTCCAGCGCGTCGACGTCAAAACGACCGGCCAGGACGGCCAGTCGCGCTTTCAGCAGGACAGGATCGATCAACATGCCGCAGATTTTACTCTGCCGCGTGCTCCTTGCTGCCGTCGATGCCGAGTTCGGCGATCTTGCGGGTGATGGTGTTGCGGCCGATACCCAGCGCTTGCGCCGCCTCGATGCGCCGCCCGCCGGTATGCGCCAACGCGCGGGAGATCAGGATGCGCTCGAAAACCTGCGACAGCACGCCGTGAATATCCGGCACGCCACGCGCCAGCAGGCGGTCGGCCTCATCCTCCAGGGCACCTTCCCAGTCCGTAGCCAGCGAGACCGGCGTCGCTTCGCGCAACTCACCGGGCAAGTCGCTGACATCGACCTGCTGCCCGGGCGCCATGACGGTCAGCCAGTGACAGAGGTTTTCCAGCTGGCGAACGTTGCCCTGAAAATCGAGGCCGCTCATGTATTTCAAGGCGGCTTCGGTCAGCCGCTTGGTTTCGACGCCCAGCTCACGCGCGCTCTTTTGCAGGAAATGGCGAGCCAGCAGCGGAATGTCCTCGCGCCGTTCGCGTAGTGCCGGCAAGCGCACACGGATGACGTTCAGGCGATGGAAAAGATCCTCCCGGAACAGGCCATCCTTGACCCGTGCATCCAGGTTCTGGTGCGTCGCCGCGATGACGCGCACGTTGGCCTTGATCGGCGAATGGCCGCCGACGCGGTAGAAATGGCCGTCCGACAGGACTCGCAGCAGGCGGGTCTGCAACTCGGCCGGCATGTCGCCGATTTCATCGAGGAACAGCGTGCCGCTCTCGGCCTGCTCGAAACGTCCGCGCCGCTGGGCCTGGGCGCCCGTAAAAGAGCCGCGCTCATGGCCGAAGAGTTCCGATTCGAGCAGATCCTTCGGGATCGCCGCCGTGTTGATGGCGATGAACGGCTTGTCGGCGCGCGGGCTGTGGCGATGCAGCGCACGCGCCACCAGCTCCTTGCCCGAACCGGACTCGCCGGTGATCAAGACGGTTGCATGCGACAGGGCCAGCCGGCCGATGGCACGAAACACCTCCTGCATGGCCGGCGCCTGGCCAAGAATCTCGGGAACCAGCCCCTCCTCCTCCGCTGCACCGCTTTGGTGCATCGATTCATCGATAGCGCGCCGGATAAGCTCGACCGCTTGGTCAACGTCGAAGGGCTTGGGCAGGTATTCAAAGGCACCGCCCTGGAAAGCGGCGACCGCGCTTTCCAGATCGGAGTAGGCCGTCATGATGATGACCGGCACTGAGGGGAACCGGGTTTTCACTTCCTGCAGCAGCTCCAGCCCCGACTGGCCGGGCATGCGGATGTCGGAAAGCAGCACCTGCGGCGGCTCGATGCCCTGTTCAAGCTGTGAAATTGCTTCGCTCGCCGAGGCGTAACTCTTGAACGGGATGCCTTCGCGGGACAGGGTTTTTTCCAGCACCCAGCGAATGGAGCGATCGTCGTCTACGATCCAGACCGGTTTCATATTTTGGTGGCTCATTTTGTCGTCAGAATGGCCTCACTAAAAGCAAGACTCAAGCCTGCTCCACCGGCAGGTTCAGCGTGAAGATCGTGTTGCCCGGCCGACTGAAACAATCGATCGTTCCGTGATGATGCTGGATAAAGTTCTGCGCGATGGTCAGCCCCAGACCGCTCCCGCCCTCACGCCCGGACACCAACGGGTAGAACATGCGCTCGCGGATTTCGTCGGGAATCCCCGGTCCGTTGTCGATAACCTTGATTTCCATGGCCAGACGATAGCGCTTCTTGGCCAAGGTCACTTGGCGCAGCGAACGCGTCCGCAGAACGATTTCACCCTCGCCACCCATCGCCTGCGCGGCGTTTCGGGCGATATTCAAGACGGCCTGAATCAGTTGTTCGCGGTCGCCGACCAATTCCGGCAGGCTGGTATCGTAGTCGCGCCGGACACGCAATGAACCGGGGAACTCGGCCGTCAGGAGGCTACGCACCCGCTCCAGAATTTCGTGAATATTCACGGTCGTCGGCAACATCGCCCGATGCGGCGTCAGCAGGCGTTGCATGAGATCCTGCAGGCGATCCGCTTCCTTGATGATGACCTGCGTGTATTCCTTGAGCGATGGTGCGTTGGCCAAATGCGCCAGCTCGTGTTCGAGCAATTGGGCTGCACCGCGAATGCCGCCGAGCGGGTTCTTGATTTCATGCGCCAGATTGCGAATCAGCTCGCGGCTGACCTGCTGCTGCTCGATCAGGCGCTCCTCGCGGGTCGCCGACAAATGGTGCTGGATCGGCTGCAGCTCCAGCAACAAGCGCACACCGGGGGCAATATCCGGGCGCAACGGCGTTACGGTACAGTTGATGTTGAGCACCTCACCGTCCGTGCGCTTCAACTCGACATCCTGGCCGGTGTAGCCCCAGTTGTTGGTCAAGCCATTCTCGAGCGCCCCCTGCAGGGTCGCCGAGCAGGTGCAGACTGCCGCCAGCGTCTGGCCGATCACGGCACGACTGCTGACCGCCAGCAGGTTTTCGCCGGCCGCATTGATGTAACGAATAGCCTGCTGCTCATCGATCAACAGCACTGCGGAGGCCAGCAAATCGAGGCCGGCAAAGGAAGCATGGGTGACATTCATGTCTGTCATTGTAGCGATTTGACGCCCTGTTCTGACGACAACTTGCGTTACTGACCAATCGTTCATTATCATGCAGCTCTGGCCACCGGACCCCGGAACAATGCTCAACTCAACTGCCCGCTTTCTCCCTTTGCTGCTCGGCGCGAGCGCACTTTTGGCCGGCTGCCAGGCGAGTGACCCGCCATCTTCCAGCCCCCGCGTCGTTCTGGTACAGGCTGCAGCCAGCGCCCCCAGCGCCAGCGGCGTCTATACCGGCGAAATCCGCGCCCGACACGAAGTCGACCTATCGTTCCGCGTCGGCGGCAAGATCGCTGCACGGCTGGTCGACACCGGCGCAGAAATAAAGGCCGGACAGCCGCTGGCCCGGCTTGACCCGAGCGATCTGGAACTTGCCTCGGCTGCTGCCCGCGCTCAGTTGAGCGCAGCCGAAAGTGATCACGCAACCGCCCGCACCGAGCGCGAGCGCCATGCCGGCTTGCTCGCCCAGAAATTTGTCAGCCAGGCTGCTTTCGACGCCAAGAACAATGCCTTCAACAGCGCCACGGCGCGCCTGGAACAAGCTCGCTCGCAGAGCAGGATCAGCGGCAACCAGGCCACTTACGGCACATTGACCAGCGAATTCCCGGCCGTTGTCACCGCTATCATCGCGGACACGGGGCAGGTTGTCAGCGCGGGGCAAGCCGTACTGCGCATCGCACGACCGGACGAAAAAGAGGTCGCCATCGCGATTCCGGAGAGCCGACTGGCCGAATTGAAGGCCGCGAAAAATCTGCTGGTCAATCTGTGGGCTGACCCAAAACTAGCCCTGCGCGGCGAGTTGCGCGAACTGTCGCCGGCTGCCGACCCGGCCACGCGCACTTACGCCGCGCGCATTCGCATCCTCAACCCGCCACCGGAGGTCCGTCTTGGCATGACAGCCCGCGTGGCGCTGGAAGGGGCCAGCGAAGCCGGGCTGCTGGTTCCGCTGAGCGCGGTCATAGACCTCGGGCAGGGGCCAATCGTGCGCATCGCCAAAGACGGCAAAGTGCTTTCGCGCCCCGTTCAGGTCGCTCAATTCCGTGAAGATGGCGTTGCTCTGGCCGGCGGCTTGGCGCTCGGAGAGCTGGTTATCGTCAGCGGCGCCGGCAAGCTGGTTGACGGCCAGGCAGTTCAGGCCAAGCCCGTGACACCGCCGGATCGGCAGCGCTAAGCCGTGAGCCAGCGTTTCAATCTTTCCGACTGGACCCTGCACCACCGGACGCTGGTCGGCTATTTTCTGCTCGCTGTCGCGCTGATGGGCATCATCGCCTTCGGCAAGCTGGGCCAGGCCGAAGACCCGCCGTTCACCTTCAAGATCATGGTCATCCGCAGCTTTTGGCCGGGCGCGACCGCGCTCCAGGTCGAGCAGCAGCTGACTGACAAGATCGAGAAGAAGCTGCAGGAAACCTCTTACATCGACCGCGTTTCCAGTTTTTCGCGGGCCGGCGAATCGACTGTTTTGTTCTTCGCCAAGGACAGTACGCCGCCCAATGCGGTACCGGACGTTTTCTACCAGGTGCGCAAGAAAATCGGGGATATCCGGCACACCCTGCCAGCCGGCATCCAGGGCCCTTTTTTCAATGACGAATACGGTGACGTTTTTGGCAATATTTTCGCGTTGACCGCAGAAGGCTTCGATTATCCGCAGCTGAAGGATCAGGCCGAGCGTATTCGCGACGAACTGCTGCGTATCCCGAATGTGGGCAAGGTGGAAATTTTCGGCATCCAGGACGAGAAGATTTTCATCGAACTATCAAACGCCAAGCTGGCGACGCTGGGTATCGACCAGACAAGCATCGTTCAGGCGCTGAACCAGCAGAATGCGGTAGCCGGTACCGGCTTTTTCGAGACGCAAAGCGAGCGCATCCAGATCCGCCCCGGCGGGGCTTTCAATAATCCGCAGGCGGTCGCCGACACCCTGATACGCGCCGGGAATCGCAGCTTCCGGCTCGGCGATATCGCCCGTGTTCATCGCGGCACCATCGACCCGCCGGCCACGCAAGTCCGCTTTGGCGGAAAGCCGGCGCTGGCAATCGGCGTTGGCATGACCAAGGGTGGCGACATCATTCAGCTCGGCAAGGATCTGACCAACCGCGTTGCCAAGTTGCAGGCAGCCCTGCCGGTTGGCGTCAACATCGGCGTTGCGGCCAGCCAGCCGGAAGCCGTCGAACGCTCGGTCCAGGCTTTCACCCACGCCCTGGCCGAGGCCGTGCTGGTCGTTCTGCTGGTCACCTTCATCAGCCTCGGCATCCGCACCGGCATGGTCGTCGCGATCTCCATTCCACTCGTTCTGGCCGCCACTTTCCTGGCCATGAACCTGTTTAACGTCGGCCTGCACAAGGTGTCGCTCGGCGCCCTGGTTCTGGCGCTGGGCCTGCTGGTCGACGACGCGATCATTGCCGTTGAAATGATGTGGGTAAAGATGGAGCAAGGCTGGGAACGCACCCGCGCCGCCTCGTTTGCCTACACCAGCACGGCCGGCCCCATGCTCTCCGGAACCTTGGTGACCGTCGCCGGCTTCATTCCGATTGCGCTGGCCAAGTCATCCACCGGCGAATACGCCTTCGCTTTCTTCCAGATCAATGCCGTCGCCCTGCTCATCTCCTGGCTGGCCGCCGTTGTTGCCATTCCCTGGCTGGGTTACAAGCTGCTGCCCGACCCGCGCGCCGCGCGCCAGACCAGCCGCCTCGAGCAACGGCTGCCGCGCCTCGCCCGGTTAGCCGACAAGCTTGGCCTGAACGGCCCGGCCCACGCCGAAGATCACGACGTCTACGGCACCCCGTTCTACAGCCGCTTTCGGCAACTGGTCAGTTGGTGTGTTGGCCGGCGCTGGCTGGTCATTGGCGTAACCGTCGGCCTCTTCGCACTCTCCATCGTCGGCATGGCCAAAGTCCAGAAACAGTTTTTCCCGAACTCGACCCGCCTCGAACTCAACGTGGAACTGCGCCTGCCGGAGGGTGCGTCGATTGCCGCCATCAATGCCGAGACGCAACGACTGGAAGTCTGGCTGGACAAGGACAAGGCCGAATTCGATCAGTTCGAGCATTACATCGCCTACGTCGGCTCCGGATCGCCGCGCTACTACCTCGGACTCGACCAGCAACTGGGCTCAAGCAACGTCAGCCAGCTCGTTATCGTCACGCGCAACGTTGAGGCACGCGAAGCCTTGCGCGGTCGACTGATAAAACTGTTCGAAAACGATACCTTCGCCGCCCGCGCCAACATCGCCCGCATTGAAAACGGCCCGCCGGTCGGTTACCCGGTGCAATACCGAATTTCCGGCGAAGACCCCGGCACGCTGCGCAAGGCAGCTGGCCAGATCGCCACCGTCATGCGCCAGGACCCGGCGCTATCGAACATCAATGTCGACTGGAGCGAGCTATCGAAATCGGTCGAGATCGAAATCGACCAGGACAAGGCCCGGCTGCTCGGCATTTCCAGTCAGGATATCGCCGCGCTACTCAACATGTCCCTGAACGGCTATACAGTCACCAGCTATCGTGAAGGCCAGAAGAGCATTGACGTGGTCTTGCGCGGCGACCGCGAGGAGCGTAGCCACCTGTCGTCCCTGGCCGATCTTTCGGTACCGACCCGTGCCGGCAAAAGCGTTCCATTGAGCCAGATCGGCCGCCTCAAACACACTTTCGAACCCGGCCTGATCTGGCGGCGCGACCGTCTGCCCACCATCACGGTACGCGGCAACCTGTACGGCAAGATTCAACCCGCCACGGTCGTCGACCGCATCAAGCCCGAAATTGACGCCATTCAGGCAAGCCAGCCCGAAGGCTATCTCATTGCCACCGGCGGCGCAGTCGAGGAATCATCCAAAGGCTCCGGCTCGGTCATGGCCGGCATCCCGCTTTTTGTACTGGCCGTGGTGACGATTCTCATGATCCAGTTGCAGAGCGTTTCCCGCGTCATCATGGTGCTATTGACCGCGCCGCTCGGCATCATCGGCATCGCGCTTTTCCTGCTGATATTCCAGCAACCTTTCGGCTTCATGGCCCTGCTCGGCACCATCGCCCTGTTCGGCATGATCATGCGCAACTCGGTGATTCTCGTCGATCAGATCGAGCAGGACATGGCGACCGGCAAGCCGCGCTGGGAGGCCATCGTGGAATCAACGGTCAGGCGCTTCCGACCCATCGTGCTGACAGCAGCCGCAGCGGTGCTGGCGATGATTCCGTTATCGCGAAATGACTTTTTCGGACCGATGGCCGTCGCCATCATGGGCGGCCTGATCGTTGCCACGGCACTGACCCTGCTCTTCCTGCCGGCGCTCTACGCCGCCTGGTACAAAGTCAAACGGCCGACCGTCTAACGCAGGTTTCCGAGCTCTTTCTGAATGGCCTGAATGTTGCGCTCGTGCTGCCCGACACGGTCACGATAGGGCGCCGAACGTTCGCTTGATGCGCCGCGTGTGGCTTCCTGTTCGGCCAGATCTTTTCTGGCCTGCTCAAGACTCCGCTGTTCGCCGGCCAGCTCCTGCTCAAGGATATGCCGCCGATCACCATCGCGCGCCTTCTGGGTATCTTCCTGAACCCGCGGAAAGCTCGAAGGCGATGGATGCGAAGCAGCACTGGCCGGCTTCGCCTTGGGCGGTGCAGGCACCGCATTTTCCGGGCCGCTGGAAATGACCTTGCAGCTCTTGTCGAGACGAGAACTGGCGTAGGTCGTACTGCCACTGGCATCAATACATTTGTAAATAGTCTGCGCCGAAGCCGTGAGCGGCAATAAAGCAACAAGCAGGGCAAGCGGACTACGTGTCATCGTCATCATTCCTCGGAATTTTTTCAGTGTACCGGACTTAACGACCGAGTCTCGAAAAAGTGGACAAAAAAAGGGCGGGAAACCCGCCCTTTTTTCACACATCCGGCTAATTAGCAGGAATAGTACAGATCGAATTCGACCGGGTGGGTCGTCATGCGAACCTTGTTTACTTCGTCCATCTTCAGCTCGATGTAGGAGTCGATCCAGTCATTGGAGAAGACACCGCCACGGGTCAGGAACTCGTGGTCAGCGGCCAGGGCAGCCAGCGCTTCTTCGAGGGAAGCACAGACGGTCGGGATGGCTGCATCTTCTTCCGGCGGCAGGTCGTACAGGTTCTTGGAAGCCGGATCGCCCGGGTGAATCTTGTTCTGGATACCATCCAGGCCGGCCATCAGCAGGGCGGCGAAGCACAGGTACGGGTTGGCGATCGGATCCGGGAAGCGGGTCTCGATACGACGAGCCTTGGTCGAGGCAACGTACGGAATGCGGATGGAAGCAGAACGGTTCTTGGCGGAGTAAGCCAGCTTGACCGGTGCTTCGTAGTGCGGAACCAGGCGCTTGTAGGAGTTGGTACCCGGGTTGGTGATGGCGTTCAGGGCCTTGGCGTGCTTGATGATGCCACCGATGTAGAACAGGGCCAGTTCAGACAGACCAGCATAGCCGTCGCCAGCGAACAGGTTCTTGCCGTCTTTCCAGATGGACTGGTGAACGTGCATGCCGGAACCGTTGTCGCCAACGATGGGCTTCGGCATGAAGGTGGCGGTTTTGCCGTACTGATGTGCAACGTTGTGCACCACGTACTTCAGGATCTGGGTCTGGTCGGCACGCTTGACCAGGGTGTTGAACACGGTACCGATTTCGCACTGGCCGGCTGTGGCGACTTCGTGGTGGTGAACTTCAACCGGGCAGCCGAGGGCTTCCAGGGTCAGAACCATGGCTGAACGGATGTCGTGCAGGCTGTCGACCGGGGGAACCGGGAAGTAGCCGCCCTTGACGGTCGGACGATGGCCGGTGGCGCCGGAGCCGTCGTTCTTCTCGCCCGAACCCCAAGCTGCTTCAGCAGAATGGATCTTCAGGGAGCAGCCGGACATGTCGACATTCCACTCGACGCCGTCAAAAATGAAGAATTCCGGTTCCGGGCCGAAGTAGGCGGTATCGCCCACACCTGAGGACTTGAGGTAGGCTTCAGCGCGCTTGGCGATGGAACGCGGGTCGCGGTCGTAACCACGGCCATCGGTCGGATCAATCACGTCACAGGTCAGGACGACGGTGGTTTCGTCAAAGAACGGATCGATGTAGGCGGTAGAGGGATCCGGATTCAATTGCATGTCGGAAGCCTGAATACCCTTCCAGCCAGCGATGGAGGAACCGTCGAAAGCGTGACCGTTTTCGAACTTGTCTTCGCTGAAGGCGGAGACCGGCACGGTGACGTGCTGTTCTTTGCCACGGGTATCGGTGAAACGGAAATCGACGAACTTGGCGTCGTTTTCCTTGATCATCTTGAGCACGTCTTGCGGGGTTGCCATATGCCTTAATCTCCTAAGAAAACAAGTTGCCGGGCGATCCGGCGACAATCAAAAAATCGTAACCCGGAACTTTTAGCAGAAAGCGTGCCAAAGGCCAACGAGCAATCTTTGTATTTTGCCACAATGAGATGCAGGGTTTAAGCAAAGAATGCGCTCTGGACACGACGCACCACAAAAGTGCAAACGCGGAAATTACCGCACTATTTCGGTGCAACCAGACAGTTCAGCGAGACTCTGCTGATCGATGGGTGCTGCGCGAGGCGCCCGGCCAAGTCATCCTGGGCCGCTTGCAACGCCTCTCCATTCTGAAAAACGGAATGGCAGAAAAAGACCTCCGCCTCAACCTGGCCCTGAAGATAGTGCAATACAATCTTCTGCGGTTCCGGCAGGCCTGCCAGCAGAGGCTGCAAATCACTGAGCAAGCGATCCCGCGCCGGCAAGCGCGTTGCGTAGGTATCCGGGTCCATGTCATCTTCGGGATCAATATGCACAAGAACGTCGAGCACCTCGGGATGTTCGCGCAAAACTCTGGCCCGGGCAGATTCGGCGATGCGGTGCCCCTCTGACACGCTGATCCGGGAATCGACCTGAACATGGGTATCGACCAGCGCCTGATGTGCCATGCGCCGGGTTCGCAATTCATGCAAATCGCGGACGCCGGGTGTCGCCAGCAGGGTCTTGCGTATTGCTTCGACCTGAGCATCATCCAGCCCGGTGTCGATCAGCTCCTTGATCGCCCCCCAGGCAAGGCCGGCGCCCATGTGCAGAATCATGAAACCCATCAGGGCTGCGGCCAGCAAATCAAGGAAAGACCAGCCCATCAGCGCGCCACCGATACCGACCACAACGACCAGTGCCGAAGCTGCGTCGGCCCGGGTATGCAGCGCATTGGCAGTCATCAGCTGTGAGCGCAGGCGCGCGGCAACCCGAATGAGGTAGCGATACAACCCCTCCTTGGCAACGACCGTCGCCACTGCCACCCAAAAGGCAGACCATTCAACCTTCGGCAGAGCGTCTATATGCTGCAGGCGCATGCCCGACTCCCAGAGAATGCCGCCTCCGATCAAGGTCAGCGACGTTCCCAGCAAAAGCGTAGCGGCGGTTTCCATGCGCGCATGGCCGTAGGGGTGGGCCTGATCGGCCGGGTGAGCACTTTGCCGGCTGGCATAAATCACCAGGAAATCAGACAGCAGATCAGAAAAGGAATGCAGACCATGCGCCACCAGCGACTGCGAATGCGCCAACCAGCCGACAACCAGCTGAGCGATGGTCATCACAAGATTGACCGCGACGCTGACCCACGTTGCTTTCTGCGCTGCAGCCGAGCGCTCGGCTGGCGATGCAGTGAAGTGCTGCTGCGCTTGTCCCATGCTGTCTACCCTATACTATTGACACTCGATCTTAGCAGCAGGGCATTATGGGAAAGTTAACGGGGATACTCGATTTGGCAAAGGCGCGCGGCGAAGCATTAGGACGCCCCTACAAGGGCGAACTGATGCCGCAGGAGGCCTACGATTTGCTGCGACTGGCGCCGGGCGCCAAAATCGTTGACGTGCGCACTCGTGCCGAATGGGACTGGGTCGGTCGGGTTGAGGGTAGCGTCGAGATCGAGTGGAACCAATACCCAGGCGGCGTCCGCAACCCGAACTTCGTGACCGAACTCAAGCGACAAGTCGATCCCGAGGCGCTGGTCATGTTTCTTTGCCGCAGCGGTGCCCGCTCTGTCGGCGCCGCCACGCTGGCAACCGAAGCCGGCTATGGCGACTGCTACAACATCCTCGAAGGTTTCGAGGGAGACAAGGATGCCCACGGGCACCGCAACACCATCGGCGGTTGGCGCAAGGCCGGCTTGCCATGGATTCAGGGATAATTTCGCCTTAAACCCGCTTTGCCAAAACCACGGCGAGCCTCACGGTCAACCGGAAAAAGCGGCCAAATTCAGAGAACAGCATGCAAACAGCCACCATCGCCTTCGACCCATTCAACCGCCTATCCGACGAGGCCTGCCACGAACGCATCCGCGTTGCCCGCGCCAAGCTGGGCAAGAAGGCCGTGATCCTGTGTCACCACTACCAGCGGGCGGACGTTTACCAATACGCCGACCTGACCGGCGACTCACTGAAACTATCCCGCCTGGCCTCACAGACCGACTCCGAATACGTCATCTTTTGCGGCGTACATTTCATGGCAGAAGTCGCCGACATCATGACGGCACCGCACCAGAAGGCGGTGCTGCCTGACCTGGCCGCCGGCTGTTCGATGGCCGACATGGCCAATCTGGCCAAAGTCGAACGTTGCTGGCGCGAATTGAACGAAGTTTTGAATGCCGAAGAAGAAATAACGCCGGTCACCTACATTAACTCAGCCGCCGATCTGAAGGCCTTCTGCGGCGAACATGGCGGCATCGTGTGCACATCGTCCAACGCCGGCACAATCGCCAAGTGGGCCTTCGAGCGCCGTCCAAAAGTGCTGTTCTTCCCCGACCAACATCTTGGTCGGTGGACCGGGCACAACATGGGCATCCCGATGGATGAAATGGTCGTCTGGGACCCCGATCTCGAACTCGGCGGCCTGACGCCCGCTCAGATCAAGAAGGCAAAAATCCTGCTGTGGAAGGGCCATTGCTCGGTGCACCAGATGTTCCAGAAATCGAACATCGATGCCTTTCGCGCCAAATACCCGGATGGCAAGGTGATCTCCCACCCGGAGTGCAACTTCGAAGTCTGTGCCGCCTCCGACTACGTCGGCTCGACCGAACACATTGTAAAAACCATCAAGGAAGCGCCGGAAGGTACGCGCTGGCTGGTCGGCACCGAGTTGAACCTGGTCGACCGCCTGGCGAAAGAAGTACTCCCACAGAACAAGATCGTCCAGTTCATGGCGACCACCATCTGTATGTGCTCGACCATGCAACGTATCGACCCGCAGCACCTCGCCTGGACCCTGGAAAACCTGGCGGACGGCAAGGTCGTCAATCAGATCGCGGTACCGGAACACGAGGCCAAGCTGGCGAAACTGGCGCTGGATCGCATGTTGGCAATTTCATGAAATAACAGCGCCAAGGCGACAAATTGCGCGGAAACTGGCAGCAATTACAAAGGAACGTGATTTATCTGACAAGTCCGGTCGCTCAACTTTGACGCTGATAGCATGACAATGTCTATAATTCGGGCTTTTAAAGCACGTACCCCAAAGTGGCATTGCAGCGCCTGTTTTTCCTTCTTGTCGGACTTGCGCTCTCGCCCCTGGTTTTTGCCGAACCAGCCGTTGCGTTGTATTACGGAAAATCAACACCGTTAACAGAGTTCAGGACGTTTGATATCGTCGTGGTCGACCCTGATCATAGCCATGATCCGGAACGCTACCGCCGCCCCTACAGCCAGCTCTACGCCTACGCCGCCGTCGCCGAAGCACACCCCGGCCGCGCCTATTTCCAGAAAATCCCTGAAGCCTGGAAAATCGCCAAAAACAGCGACTGGGGATCGGTCGTCATTGACCAGAGCCCGCCTGACTGGGCTGCTTTTTTTGCCGACCAGGTTATCGGCCCACTCTGGGCCAAGGGTTATCGCGGATTTTTTCTCGACACCCTCGACTCCTACCGACTCGCCGCAAAATTCGACGAACAGGCGCAGCAACAAGGCCTGATCCGCGTCATTGAGACGCTGCACCGGCGATTCCCCGGCATCAAGCTCATCCTCAACCGCGGTTTCGAGATCGTCCCCAGCGTTCGCGACAAGATCCAGATGGTGGCGGCCGAATCACTGTATCGCGGCTGGAATGCCGGCTCAGCTCGCTACGAGGAGGTTCCTGCGGCAAACCGCGAATGGCTGCTGGGTCAGTTGAAGACTATTCAGCAGCGCGATGGACTGCCCATTCTCGCCATTGACTACCTACCCCCGCACGACCGAGCCACTGCCCGCGCCACGGCCGACAAGATCCGCCAGCTCGGTTTTATTCCGTGGGTCTCCGATCAGGCACTGGGCACCATGGGAATCGGCTCGATCGAATCGGTGCCGCGCCGGATTCTCATTCTCCACAACGGTGCCGAGGCAGCCTCCGTCAAATTCAGCGCCCCCCATCGCTATCTTGAAATGCCCTTGAATCACATGGGCTATGTCGTCGACTACGCCGATATCCAGAGCGACATCCCCGCCGATATCCACGCTGATCGCTACGCCGGCATCGTCACCTGGTTTTCTGGTGGGGTTCAGGAAATTCACGCCAGGAAACTAACCGGCTGGCTCCGAACGAAGCGTGATGAGGGGATGCCGGTTGCGATCTTCAGCGACTTCGGCCACTCACTGGAACGAGAAGCAACCCGGAGCCTGGGCTTGACGCCCGTAGCGCCGGCGGTCGGCAAAATCAGCATCGAAAACCAGCATGCCATGATTGGCCTGGAAGCCCAGCCAAGAGCGGCGCGCAGCGACTTGCTGGCGATTCGCAGCACAGGCCCGTCCGACCAGCCGCTGCTCAGTCTGCGCGACAGCAAAGGCAACATCTACACCGGCGCCGCCATCACCGCCTGGGGTGGCTTCGTGCTTGACCCATTCGCCATCGCCAAGATTCCCGGCAGCGACCGCGTGCGCTGGGTGGTCGATCCCTTTGCCTTCCTGACCGCCGCCCTTCGCCTGGCACCCATTCCGGCGCCCGATGTCACCACCGAAAATGGCCGCAGGCTTTTCTTCTCGCACATTGACGGTGACGGCTTTCCGTCTTTCGCCGAGCTGCCCGGACGCCCGCTGGCCGCCGAAGTACTTTACCGGGAGGTGCTGCAGAGGCACCGGGTGCCGACCACGGTCTCCGTCATCGAATCCGAAGTATCCCCGGATGGACTTCACCCAACGCTGAGCCCGCGCATGGAGCGCGTCGCCCGCCAAATGTTCGCACTGCCGCACGTAGAAATAGCCAGTCACTCCTACTCACACCCATTCAAGTGGCACAGCGTCAAGCACGGCATTTTTGCCAATGCCGACGAGGCGCACTACCACCTCGAGATCCCCGGCTACACGATGAATCTTGATCGTGAAATCGTCGGCTCAATCGACTACATTCGCCGCCGCCTCACCCCGCCCGGCAAGGCGGCCAATATTCTTCTCTGGTCCGGCGACACCAGTCCGGGCCCGGATGCGTTGGGCATTGCCGAGAAGGCCGGACTACTCAACATGAACGGTGGCGACACCTACATTTCCCGTCGCCACCCCTCGCTGACCGCCGTCGGGTCGTTCGGCATCCGCACCGGCGACCTGCTCCAGGTCTACGCCCCGATCACCAACGAGAACATCTACACCAACCTCTGGCGCGGCCCGTTCTACGGCTACGAGGAAGTCATCGAAACCTTCGAAATGACCAATCGCCCGCGCCGCCTGAAGCCGGTCGACATTTACTACCACACCTATTCGGCCAGCAAGGTAGCTGGCCTGAACGCACTGCACAAAGCCTTCGCCTGGGCGGAAACCCAGTCCCTGCACCCGGTTTTCGCCTCTGACTACATCCACAAGGTTCACGATTTCTACACCCTTGCCATCGCCCGCGACGGTGATGGCTGGCGCGTTCGCGGTGATGGCAATCTGCGCACCCTGCGCCTGCCCGCGGCCATGCGCCCGAATATCGATTCGGCCCAGGCTGTCGCCGGTTTCAGCCAGGGCAGCGAAGGCGAGTACCTGCATCTGGCAAACCAGGCAGCGTGGTTCGCCACCGGCAATGCACCCGCCGCCAATCGCCGGCCCTATCTGGTTGATGCCAACGGCCGCCTGAGCGACTGGCAACGCCAGGAAAAGGATTTCAAATTTCTCCTGAATTTCCGGTTGACCGCACACGCCGCGCTCGACTTCCGCCTGGCCAATCTCGACGGCTGCCAGACCCGGATCAACGGCAAGCTGACCAACCCGGGCCGCCCTGCCATCGTCGCCGGCCACGCAACCACCCGCTTCAAGCTCAACGATGCTGCTGCAACGATCGAAATTAGCTGCGCAGCGCACTGATCGCCCGACACTGGCGGCGCCCTGGCTCCTGCTCCTCATGGGCGGGCTGATTGTCTTCGCCCTGATTCTGATCTACCCGGAACAAAACCTCATCCAGCGCGTCGTCAAAGCGCCGGAAAGCGAACTGAGCAGCGCCTACGTCACCAACCTGCTGCGCACCGACCCCAACAACCCCAAGCTGCGCTTGCTGCAAGCCACGCAAGCACTTGAACACGGCAATTTCGCCACCCTGCGCGAGGTGCTTGCACCCGCCCTCGAAGCGGAAGATCCGGCCCTGCATCGCGAAGCCGTCTGGCTGCTGTGGCAAGCCAGCCGGCAGGAATTCAAGAAACTATCGGCAGCGAGCAGTACCCAGCTTGAAACCATTCGCCTGCAACTGGCGCAACAGCTAACCAATCTGGCCAAGGAAGACTGGCCGACCGAACGCCTGATAGAAATTGCCGGCCAGGCCTTCGAATTCGGCGAGCCCTCCGTCGGCCTCGCCCTCTACCGACAAGCCGCCGAGCGCAGTACGGAGCCCGACGAAGCCGCCGCCTGGCTGGCCAAAGGCGGCAGCGTCGCGCTCAGCTACAGCCTGTACCGAAGCAGCGCCGAGCTCTACCTGCAAGCCCGGCAGAAGACAAACGACCCTGCCCAGGCCAGGCAATATTTGCTGACCGCGCTCCGCACCCTGCAATCCGGCAACCTGCCGGCCGAAGCACTGAGCATGGCGGAGCAAGGTATCGGCGACCTGGCCGCCGACCGAGAAACGCTATTCTTCCTCACCCAGCTCGCCCGCGCCGCTGGCCGACCAGATGCCGCCGACCGCTACGTCCGCCAGCTGCTGCGCCTCAGCCTGCTTCGCCAACTGGAACAAGTCCGCCTGGCCGCAGCCCATGGCGGCGCCGTGCCGCAGAAAGTCTCGCTGCGCATCAGGGGGCCGCAACTGCCGTTCGACGACAAGACCTACACCCTCGGCTACGATGTCTTTCTCGAAAACCGCAAACTCGACGATGCCTGGAAAGTCGCCGCCTCGGCCGTTCGCCAGTCGCCGGAAGACCTCGCCTGGCGCGAACGGCTGGCCAAGGCAGCCGAATGGACCGGCCGGCCCGAAATGGCATTGGACCAGTGGTGGCACCTGGCTCGCGAAACGAAGCGCGACGATGCCTGGCAAGCCGTCCTCCGCCTCGCCCCCGGTTTGCTCAACGACGGCGCACTGATCGCCGCGCTGCAACATCAGCTGACAAAGCAGCCAGACAACCTGCGCCAGTTGCAAGAACTCATCGCCGCCTGGGAACGCAAGGGCGAACCACGCGCCGCACTCGACTACCTGTCGAATCACAACCGGCGTCACGCCCGGCCCCAAACCCTCGCCATGCTGGCCGAACTGGCCGACCGCGCCGCCGAACCGAAACTGGCGCTGCAAACCTGGCAACGGCTGTTCGACCAAGCGGCCGAAGCCACCCCGCCGCGCCTGATCAAGGCCGCCACGCTGGCCATGCTGCAGGGCGACAACGCCCTCGCCCTGCACTGGCTGGCGCAGGCTCAGGACAAAAATGCGCCGGACGACGAAGACACGCGGGAAATTCTGCGCCTGACCGGGCAACTGGCCATCCTCGACCAGCGCGACGATATGGCCATCCGCGCCTTCACCAAACTGAGCCAGAGCGAGCAAGCCGATGTCGCCGACTTTGACGCCCTGATCCGACTGCTAACTGCGCCGCATCCGAACGAAGCAGCGCGGGTTGCCAGCCGAGCCTGGGAACGATTTGGCCAGACCCGGCACCTCATCCAGGGGCTCAATCTGTACGCCGCCGAGCAACGCTGGGACGCCATCGGCGCCCTGCTCGGACGCCTCTCGCCGGACGCCAAGCCCCCCTACAACACGCTGCCGGCGCTCCGCCGCCTGCCTGATTTTTTGCGCCTGAGCAGTGCCTACTATCAGAACACCGGCCGGCTACCCGAAGCCCGCCGCGATCTCAATGCCGCGCTGGCCCTCGCTCCCGGCTCGAACGATCTGCAAAGCACCATGCTCTGGCTGCTCATCGACAACAACGACGCCCCCGGCCTGCGCCGCTTCCTGGCCAGCCACGAACCCGCCTGGCGCAGCGATGCCGGCATGCACGACGGCCTGGCCGCCGCCTACCTTGCGTTATCGCGCCCCAAGGTCGCGCTCGATCGCTACCTGACGCCACACCTCGGCGAGCACAAGAACGATTTCCTGTGGCTGATGAACTATGCCGACGCCCTCGACCAGAACCAGCAATCCGACCGCGCCTGGCGCCTGCGCCGGCACCTGTTGAGCGAGGAATGGCGGTCGCAGCTGAATTCCACGGTCAACCGGAAAAATAGCCAAAATCTGAAAAGACAAACCTGGCTGGCCGCCGACGACCTCGACCAGACCCGCCGCCTCGCCCGCACCCGCCTGCTGATGACCCAGCGCAGCGGCGACACTGGGCTCGATGCCATGCGCGAATTGCTTCGTCTCGACCGCGATGCCGAAGGCAAATACTCCAACGCCGCGATGGAAACCGCCATCGGCTGGCTGCAGGATGCCGGCGAATATTCCGCCGTGCGCGGCCATCTTTGGGAGCGCTACGCCCGCAGCCAGGGCAAGGCGGCCAATCGCCCGCTGTGGGCCGAAATTTCCGTGGCGCTGGCCAGCGACGATCCCGCCGCGCTGCGCCCCATCCTCGAACAATACGGCGAACGCCTGCCGCGCTACGACCGCATCACCGCCGCCCAGCGCCTTGGCGACACCCGCCTCGCCCAGACTGATGCCTTTGAAACACAGGACGACCAGAGCGACGACGACCCGCTGCACATGCAACTGGCCGAATCGCTGCTCGCCTTCAGCGACCATGCCGGCGTGTCGCTGGCCAGCCGCCAGCTCGGCGCCATCGACGAGCAACTGATCGCCGGCGACGGGCACCTCGCCATCACCCCCAAACTCTCGCTCGACTTCCAGCTCGGCAGCCTGCAACGCAGCAACAAGGACACCGTGGTCATCGGCAACGTCCCCGACGAACGCTTCACCAGCCTGCGCATCAACTGGCAGCACGACGATGGCCAGACCACGCTGCTCGCCGAAAAACGCCACAGTCTGAGCAACTACACGCCGCTGCAACTCGAACACGAGCACCGCATCGACAACCGCCTGTCGCTGCGCATCGGGCTCGGCCAGCATCTGGTCAGCCAGGAAAGCACTGCCCTGCGCGTCGCCGGCATGAAAGACCGGATTGCCATCAGCTTGAACTACCAGCCGACCCGCCTCGACCGCATCAGTTTCGAGCAACTGTTCGAGCGCTACGAACTGCAAACCGGCTCGCCAGTCGGCAGCGGCCAGCACAGCACGGTCACCATCGCCCACGCCCTGCGTCAGGAAAGCCGCGACCTCGAAATCAGCGCCTTCTGGTCAACCCACCGATTCAGCCGCGAAGCCAGCTACAGCGACCCGGCGCTCGCCCCGCTGCTGCCGAGCGGCATCGCCAGCATCAGCGCCCTGCAACCGTCGTTTTTCCTGCCTGAAAACTTCGATTACTACGGCATCCGGCTGTCCACCGACATGCGCTACGAACGCCAATACACCCGCGCCCTGCGCCCCTACGGCAGCATCGCCGCCACCTGGCACAGCGAAGTCGGCGCCGGCTACGACCTGCGCCTTGGCCTGGCCGGCAGCATCCTTGGCACTGACCATTTCAGCCTGACCTGGGGCCAGGCCAAAGCCGGCATCCAGACCGGCGGCCTGACCCGCGACCTCAATTTCAACTATCGCCTGCATTACTGACCTTAGCCCGAAAGCTCACCATGACCCTGAACCTTCGCACCCTCCTCCTTGCCGCCCTGGCCCTGCTCCTCGGCGCCTGTTCGACCCTCGACCGCAGCACCGCCCCGGCCATCGACCGCCAGGCCCAGTGGGTCGTTCTCCCCTTCGCCAACCACACCGAGACGCCGCTCGCCGGCCAGCGCGCCGAAGCCATCGCGGAGACCATCCTGCACGCCAACGGCATCAACAAAATCAAGCGCTACCCGGGCAACCTGCAGCAGGAAGCCCTGTTCGATGCCGGCGACCGGAAACAGAAGGACGAAGCCCTCGCCTGGGCCCGCCAGCAAGGCGCCCGCTACGCTCTGACCGGCGCCGTCGATGAATGGCGCTACAAGGTCGGCGTCGATGGCGAACCAGCCGCCGGCGTCGCCTTGCAAATCATTGACGTAAGCACCGGCGACACGCTTTGGAGCGGAGCCGGCGGCAAGAGCGGCTGGAGCCGCGAAGCCCTGTCCGCCGTTGCCCAGCAACTGATCCGCAGCCTGCTCGGCGCCGGCCTCGCCGCCGCCCGCTAAGTCGCCACTCACCAAGCAGCCACCATGTCCCTCCTCCATCTCAAGGCAAACCGGCCACCCGCCGCCCTTGCCGACCAAACGCCGCGCGATCCGCGGGTCGAAGCGGCTGAGCCGCAATGGAGCGCCCTCGGCCAGCTCACCTCGCCGACCACCAGTCGCTGGGCGATCATTGGCGAAACCATCCTGCTGCCCATCATTGCCGTCGTCCTCGGCATCTGGCTCAACCCGCAAGACCCGCTGTGGACGCAGGCGCATTTCCCGTGGGCGTGGTTCGCCCCGGTCGTTCTCGCCCTGCGCTACGGTCCTCTAGCCGGCATTGGCGGCGCCGGCATCCTGCTCATCGCCTGGCTGATCCTCAATCCGGGCGGCCAAACTTACTTTCCCAAGTTGGTTTATCTGGGCGGACTGATTCTCGTCATGGTCATCGGCGAATTCTCCAGCCTGTGGCTGGCCCGTACCCGGCGCGCCGAGGCCGTGCAGCGCTATCTCGACCAGCGCCTCGAATTCCTCACCCACCAGCACTACCTGCTGCGCCTCTCGCACGACCGCCTGGAACAAGACCTGATCAGCCGCCCGATGGCCATGCGCGACGCCCTGAGCCACATGCGCAATCTCGTCACCGGCGATCATCACGAGTCCGACAGCGTCTGTGCCAGCGCCCTGCTCCGCCTGCTGGCGCAATACTGCCAGCTGGAAGTGGCGTCACTGCACCAGATCAAGAACGGCACCATCCAGTTCGAGCCGCTCGGCACGCTGGGCGACACCACGCCGCTGACCGCCAAAGACCCGCTGATTGCTCACGCGCTGGAAACCGGCCAGCTCTGCCACATCAGCCAGTCGGTGGCGGAGGACGACAACCCCAGCCGCTACCTGATCGCCGCCCCGCTCACCAACCTTAACGGCGAACGCTTCGGCCTGCTCGTGGTCGAGCGCCTGCCCTTCTTCTCGCTGCAGGACGAAACCCTGCAGACCATCAACCTGCTGCTCGGCTACTACGCCGACAGCCTGTCCGTGCAAGCCCTGGCCGACCCGATCTGCAGTCGATTCCCGGACTGTCCGCCCGAATTCGCCTTTGAGCTGCAGCGCCTGTGGCACATCCGCCAGATCAGCCGTGTCGTCAGCGCCGTCGTCGTACTTGAAATCCGCCACCGCCCCGGCAGACCAGACCTCGCCCAGCAGATCCAGCGCCAGAAACGGGCGCTCGATGAAAATTGGCTGATTTCCGGCGTTGACCGCGAGACACTCACCACCTTGATGCCACTCTCTGGAGCAAGCGGCGCCGAAGGCTATCTCGCCCGGCTCGAATACTGGGCCAAGCAACGCAGCGGCAAATCGCTGGCCGAGCTCGGCATTTTCGGTCACGTCCTGGCGCTGGACAGCCAGCCTCCACTCGCCCTGCTGCAGCAGATCGACGACATCGCCCATGCCTAGCATCAAACTCGCCCTCTACGCGCTGCTGCTCGAAGTCGCCGCCTGGTCCGGCGGTGCGCTGCTCGGTGACCATGCCGACGGCCTCTTGCTCTGGTATCTCGTCCTGCACGGTGCCGCCAGCCTGCTCCTCGCCGGCTGCGCCATCCTGCTCCTGCCCGCCGCCCTCACCCGGCCGCGCCGCCCCGTCCTGCTGCTCATGGCGGGCTGCAGCTACGCCGTTCCCGTCCTCGGTTTCATCGGCGTCATTGCCGCCATTGTCGTGCTGCGCACCTACAGCCACCGCGTCATCGAACCGGAATTCGAATCATTGAAATTGCCGGAGTTCGACCCGCACCAGCACACCACCGGCGGCTTCCGGCAATCCGGCCTGCGTTCCTTTCTCGGCAACGCCGAGGCGCCAATCGCCTCACGCATGGGGGCGCTGGTTGCCCTCCAATACGTTTCTGGCCGACTCTCCTCGCCGCTCTTGCGCGACGTGCTGACCGACCCGAGCGAAGACATCCGCCTGCTCGCCTACGGCATGCTCGACAACCAGGAAAAACGCATCAATCAGGCCATCGACGAAGAACTGAAAAAGCTGGCCAGCGGTCGCACCGAAGAAGGCCCGGAAGAACGCGGACCACAGACACTGGCCGCGGCTCGCCGCCTGTCCGACCTCTACTGGGAACTGATTTACCAGCGCCTGGTTCAAGGTGACCTGCGCACCCACGCCCTGGCCGAATCGTCGCGCTACTGCCAGATGGTGCTGCGCCACGCCCCGGACGACGCCGCCCTTACCCTGCGTCAGGGCCGGCTGCTGCACGATCTCGGCCACCCGGAAGGCGCTGCCGCCGCCTACTACAAGGCGCTTGCCCTCGGCCTGCCGTCCACCCGCGTCCTGCCCTATCTGGCCGAATTGCGCTTTGATCAAGGCGACTACGCCGACGCCAAACGCCTGATGGGCGATCTGGCCAGTTGGGCTTCGCTGCCCCGCCTGCAACCATCGATCGAATACTGGAACCCGCGATGAGCTTCCCGACCGCACCCGAAGCCGACATCGCGCTGCTCCTCGAAGGCACCTTTCCCTACGTCAGCGGTGGCGTATCAAGCTGGGTCAACCAGATCATCCGCGCCTACCCGGAATACCGTTTCGCGCTGATCTTCCTCGGCAGCCGGCGCGAGGATTACAGCCAATTCAAATACGAACTGCCGGCCAATGTCGTGCACTTCGAAGAACATTTCCTCTACGACGGCCTGTCAACGCACGAAAAACCACGGGCTCGCCGAGGTGACGAACAGGCCTTCAAGGCCGCCGCCTGCATGCATGACAAATTCGCCCCGGGCGTACCGCTCGACGAAGCCATGCAAGCCTTCAAGGAAGTCGCTCGCGCCATGATGCCGGGCGGCAAGCTGACGCTGGACGATTTTCTGCACAGCGAACACGCCTGGGAAATCGTCTGCGACCGCTACCGCAACTTCTGCACCGACCCCTCTTTCGTCGATTTTTTCTGGACCGTGCGCATCATGCACGCCCCGTTGTGGAAGCTGGCCAAAATCGCCGACGGCCTGCTCAAGGTCAAGACGCTGCACACCATTTCGACTGGCTACGCCGGCTTCCTCGGCGCTCTCATCCATCAGACCCGCGGTACGCCGCTGATCCTCTCCGAGCACGGCATCTACACCAAGGAACGCAAGATCGACCTGTTCAAGAGCGAATGGATCCGCGACAACCGCAACGTCTTCCAGCGCGACCCGACTGAGCTTTCGTACTTCCGCCAGATGTGGATACACTTTTTCGAGTGGCTGGGCCGTTTCTGCTACGACGCAGCCGATCCGATCATCGCCCTCTACGAGCAGAACCGCCTGCGTCAGGTGGCCGATGGCGCCTTGCCCGAACGCACGGCCAACATCCCGAACGGCATCAGCCTGAAACGCTTCACGCCGCTGCGTGCCGCCCGCCCGGAGAAGGTGCCGCCGGTGCTCTGCCTGATCGGCCGCGTCGTGCCGATCAAGGACATCAAGACTTTCATTCGCGCCATGCGCAGCGTGGTCAATCAATTGCCCGAGGCGGAAGGCTGGATCGCCGGGCCGGAGGACGAAGACCCGGCCTACGCGCAGGAATGCCGCAGTCTGGTGCAAAGCCTCGGCCTGCAGGACAAGGTGCGTTTCCTCGGCTTCCAGAAAATTGACGATTTGATGCCAAAAATCGGGTTGACCGTACTCTCCTCGATCAGCGAGGCGCTGCCGCTGGTCATCCTCGAAGGCTATGCCGCCGGCGTGCCGACCATCTCGACCGACGTCGGCTCCTGCCGCCAGTTGATCGAAGGGCTGGATGACGAGGACAAGGCGCTCGGCGCCTCGGGTGCCGTGGTCAACATCGCCGACCCGCAGGCGCTGGCCGCAGCTGCCATCGATTTGCTGCGCGATGAAAGCCGCTGGCAAGCCGCCAGCCAGTCCGGCATCGCCCGTGTCGAGCGTTATTACACCGACGACCTGATGGTCGGCCGCTATCGCAGCGTTTACGAAACGGCGCTGACCGCCGGCGGAAAGGTGCGCTGATGGCCGGCATTGGCTTCGAACTGCGCCGCCTGCTGCGCAAGAACACCCTGCTCGGCCTGGTCGAGGCCTACGCCTACGCCGGCATCATCGGCTCCGGGCCGTGGGTTTTTTCCATCGTCGGCATCCTGCTCGTCGGCCTGATCAGCGCCAGCATTGCCACGCCGTCGTTCATGATCACGCAGTTCCAGACCTCGGTGACCTATCTGGTCGCCAGCAGCCTGGTACTCACCGGGCTGGTTCAGCTCGCTTTCACGCGCTTCGTCTCGGATCGTCTGTTTGAAAAACGCCACGACTGGATCATGCCCAACCTGAACGGCCTGTTGCTGGTCGTCGTGCTCGCCGCCAGCCTGTTCGGCACGCTCTGCCTGTTCCTCGTTTTCCCCGGCCTCAGCCTGCTTTACCGGCTGCTGATGCTGGCCGGCTTCGTGCTGATGTGCGCGGTCTGGGTGATGACCGTATTCCTCTCCGGCATGAAGCGTTATCACGCCATCGTCATCCTGTTTGGCATCGCCTACGGTCTGATCATCGGCCTCGCCCTGCTCCTCCGACCGTACGGACTGGAGGGTCTGCTCGCCGGCTTTGTCCTCGGCCATCTGGTGCTGGTCGCCGGAATGTGGCTGCTCACCGCCCGCGATTTCCTGCCGCGTGACCGCCTGATCAGCTTCGACTTCGCCCGCCGCGACATGCTTTACCCCAGCCTGATGGCAATTGGCCTGCTCTACAACCTGGGCATCTGGGTGGACAAATTCATGTTCTGGTATTTCCCGGACACGTCAGATGCGGTCATCGGCCACCTGCAGGCCTCGGTCATCTACGACCTGCCGGTTTTCCTGTCCTACCTGTCGATCATCCCCGGCATGGCGGTCTTTCTCGTCCGCATCGAAACCGATTTCGTCGAGTATTACGACAAGTTCTACAACGCCGTGCGCAGCGGTGGCTCGCTCGAATTCATCGAAGGCATGCGCGACGAGATGGTGTATTCCATCCAGCAAGGTCTCAGCGAAATCGGCAAGATCCAGGCGCTGGCCGTCCTCGGCACCTTCGTCGCTGGCCCGGCAATGCTCCGCGCGCTGGGCATCAGCGAGCTCTACCTGCCGCTGCTCTACGTTCAGGTCATCGGCGCCGGCCTGCAGGTCGGGCTGATGGCGGTGCTCAACGTCTTTTTCTACCTCGACCAGCGGCGCATCGTGCTCTGGCTGTGCGCCGAATTCGTCGTCCTCAACATCGTGTTCACCGCCTTCACGCTGGCCTGGGGCGCCGCGCTTTACGGCTACGGCTTTACGCTGGCCGTGCTCATCACCCTGATTACGGGCCTGACGCAACTGTCCAAACGCCTGAACCGGCTGGAATACGAGACGTTCATGCTGCAATAAGGCGCAAGGCGCGGTAACCTTGTCGGCAGCGGCCGCCCCTCAGCGCGGCCAGCGCCCGTCACCGGAGCCTTCCCCGTGAGCACGCCCAGCCTTCACATCACCACCTACAACATCCACAAGGGTTTTTCGCAATTCAACCGGCGGATGATGGTGCACGAACTGCGCGAACGCCTGCGCGGCCTGAACCCGGACATCGTATTTTTGCAGGAAGTGCAGGGCCTGCACCTGGGCCATGCCGAGAACCACGACGACTGGCCCGATTCGCCGCAGCACGAGTTCCTTGCCGAAGACGTCTGGGAAGCATCCGCCTATGGCCGCAACATGCTCTACGACCACGGCCACCACGGCAACGCCATCCTGTCGCGCTTTCCCATCCTGCACGCCCACAACCAGGACGTCACCCACCTGCAGTTCGAAAAGCGCGGCATGCTGCATTGCCGGATCGAGCTGCCGGAAGGCCCGGCGGCGCATTGCGTCTGCGTGCACCTGTCGCTGTTCGGCTATTCGCGGCGCAAGCAGATGGCGGCGCTGGCCGACTACCTTGACCGTCTGGCCGAGCCGAACGCCCCGCTCATCGTCGCCGGAGATTTCAACGACTGGCGCAATCGTGTTGGCGAAGACCTGACCCGCCGCCTCGGCCTGCAGGAAGTATTCAGCAGCCACAACGGCACGCCGGTACGCAGCTTCCCTGCCGCGATGCCGATGTTCCGACTCGACCGTATTTACGTGCGCGGCTTTGACGTCAGGCGCACCGAAGTCCACCACGGCCAGCCGTGGTCGGCCATTTCCGATCACGCTGCGCTGTCGGCCCACCTGACAAGGCATGGCCGCTGAGTTCCTGCCGGGCAACCGGCTGACCCTTCTCAATTCGGGCGAGGATTATTTTCCGGCGCTGCTCGCCGCCATCGACGCGGCCGAGGTCGAGATTTACCTCGAAAGCTATATTTTCGCCAAAGATGAAGTCGGCCAGGAAGTCGCCAGCGCGCTGTGTCGGGCCGCCGACCGTGGCGTTCAGGTCAATGTCACGGTCGACGGCTTCGGGGCGCGAAATTTCAAAATTGACTTCTTTTCCCGGTTGACCGCAGCAGGCGTCCGCGTGATGTACTACCGGCCGGAAATCGGCCGCTACCATTTCAAACGTCACCGCCTGCGCCGCCTGCATCGCAAGCTGGTCGTCATCGACGCCCGCATTGCCTTCGTTGGTGGCATCAACGTCATCGACGACAACAGCGGGCCGATCGAGATGCGCCCGCATTACGACTACGCCGTGCGCGTCGAAGGGCCGGTTTTGCGGCAGGTGCATCACGCCGTCCGGCGGATGTGGGAAACCGTGTCGTGGGTCAACTTCAAGCGCCGCTTCCGCCTCGCTCCGGTGGCCGAGCCGTGCTGCGACACCGCCGGCACGCAAACTGCCGCCTTCCTGATCCGCGATAATATCCGCCACCGCAACGACATCCTGCACGCCTACCTCGATGCCATCGATGGCGCACAGCACGACATCCTGATCGCCAACGCCTACTTCCTGCCCGGCATCCGCTTCGGCCGCGCGCTCTATGCCGCCGCCCAGCGCGGGGTCAAAATCACCGTGCTGCTGCAGGGCAAGAGTGACCATCAGCTGATGCGCTATGCCACCCAGACCTTGTACGCCACCGCGCTCGAAGCCGGCATCCGCATCTTCGAGTACGAAAAGAGCTTCATGCACGCCAAGGTCGCGGTCATCGATGGCGAATGGGCCACCGTCGGCTCGTCCAACATCGACCCCTTCAGCCTGCTGATGGCCAAGGAGGCCAATCTGGTGGTGCGCGACGCCGGGTTTGCCGGCGAACTGGAGCGCAGCCTGCGCAACGCCATGACCGTCGGCGCCCGCGAACTGCTGGCCGACGAGCTATCGCGCCAGCCCCTGCATTCACGCTTCCTGCGCTGGCTGGCCTACGGACTGGTGCGCGCCATGGTCGGCATCGCCGGCTACAGCCAGCGCCACTGGTCTACGACGGATTCGAAGCCGGAAGAACGGTAATCGCCCGGCAGCGGGGAATGGCGGCGAACGACCAGTTTTCCAGCGCCCAGGCCCACACCTCGGCAAGCCTTGCCCGCGCCAGTTCGGCCGGCGCCGGCTGACCGAGAAAATTCAGCGCCCAGACCAGCTCTGCCGCTGCCTGATCGACCGCCAAAGCCCGTGCCAACGTTTGCTTGGACAGCTTTTCGCCGGCCGCATTGGCCGCCACCGGCAGGTGGGCATAGGCCGGCGTGGCGAAGCCCAGACAATGCTGCAGCCAGATCTGGCGCGGCGTTGAAGCGAGCAGATCGGCCCCGCGCACGACTTGCGAAATTCGCTGAAATTCGTCGTCGACCGTAACCGCGAGCTGGTAGGCGAACAAGCCATCAGCGCGCAACAGGACAAAGTCGCCGACATCGGTTTCCAGGTGCTGGGCGATGCGCACCTGGACGCGATCATCGAATTCGATTTCATCGTCATTCACCCGCAAGCGCCAGGCCCGCGCCGCGCGCCCCGGCGGCAACCCGTCGCGGCAAAGGCCGGGATAGGCCAGCCCGCCATCGACCGCCGGACGCGTCGCCGAATCGGCGATTTCCTTGCGCGAGCAGGCGCACCCGTAGGCCTTGCCGCTTCGTTTCAACTGCGCCAGCGCCTCGACGTAGGCGTCGAAGCGCGCGCTCTGGTAGAGCACCGGGCCATCCCATTCAAAGCCAAAGGCGGCCAGCGTTTTAAGAATGTCATCGGCAGCCCCCGGCACGTTGCGCGGGGTATCGACGTCCTCCATGCGCAACAGCCATTCACCGCCCTGCGTGCGCGCATCGAGATAGCTGCCGACGGCCGCGACCAGCGAGCCAAGATGCAACGGGCCGGTCGGCGAAGGCGCGAAGCGGCCACGGTAGACGCTGGCAGGGGCAGGCGGGGTAGGAAGCACGGGGATTCATCGGCGAGGTTTGGTGGAGGATCGATTGTAATTTGCCCGGCCGGAATCCCGAAAAGCGATCGTCGGGGCGATGCCACCGAAAAGGCCGTCGCTTTTTGATGCCGGCAGAGGCCTTTGGGATCGCCGCCGGCTCCCATAGAATGGCTGCTGACATGTCACCAGCAACCCGGCTTGTGCGCCTGATTTCGGCGTTCGTTTTGGCGGGTGTTGCGCTTCAGCGTGACTCCGGCGGAGATTCCAAATGCAAGCTGTCATACGTGCCATCGCAATAATCCTGCTCGCCAGCGTGATGAGCGGGTTGGTCTGGGCCAATCCGATTGCGGACAGCAAGCCGACGGCCGAGGCGCCGCCGAATCACGAGGCCAGCCTGGTCGTTTTCAACCGCACAGTCACGGTATTCCGCGCCAGTTTTCTCGGTGCCGCACCAAGCGTTCGCGCCGCCCGCGCGCGCAGCGTGATCGAGGAAGCCCTGCGTCAGGGCCAGGAACTGAGCGTTTCAGTCAAGGCCAACCCGGAAGGTCAGATCATCGTCCTCGACAGCCGCTTGGCTTTCATCATCACCGCCGGTGATGTCGATTCGCTTGCGCTGGAAACGCCGGAAGCCGCGGCCAAACAGGCGGCTCTCAGCCTGGAAAAAATCATTGCCGAAACGCGGGAGTCGAGAAACGTCGAATCGCTGCTCAAGGCGCTCGGCAGCTCGGCCATCGC
Organism: uncultured Rhodocyclaceae bacterium; assembly: GCA_907163225.1. Taxonomy (GTDB): domain Bacteria; phylum Pseudomonadota; class Gammaproteobacteria; order Burkholderiales; family Rhodocyclaceae; genus Azonexus. Next base: position 1,851,885 of record OU015322.1, read on the forward strand.
CACCGTCGTCTTCGGGTTCATCCTCTGGGCGCTGGCCCGCCTTCGCCTCTGGCTGGCCGCCATCGTCATGCGCAAAGCCGAACAAAAGGTCAGGAATCTGAAAATCGGCAACACGCCGATCATCGAAAGGCAGCACTTGCTGCCCTTTCTCGGCCGCCTGCTGAGCATCCTGCGCTGGTTGTTCATCCTGCTGCTCAGCTACGAATGGCTGAGCTTCGTGCTCTCCCGCTTTCCCTACACCCGCCCCTGGGGCGAGCGCCTCAACGACTATCTGCTGAACGTTGCCGGCGGCTTGCTGGAAAGCGTCATCGGCGCCATTCCCGGCCTTGGCATTGCCCTCGCGATTTTCATGCTGGCCCGCGTTTTCATCGGCTTTATCAGCCGCCTGTTCGAGCGCCTGGCCAATACTGCGGCGCCCATCAGCTGGCTGACGCCGGAAACCATGCCGACGACGCGCCGGCTGTTCGGCATCGGCATCTGGCTGTTCGCCATCGCCATGGCCTACCCCTACCTGCCGGGGGCGCAAACCGAGGCGTTCAAGGGACTTTCGGTGCTGCTCGGCCTGATGGTATCGCTGGGTGCGTCCAGCATTGTCGGGCAGGGCGCCGCCGGCCTGATCCTGACCTACACGCGCACCATCCGCCCCGGCGAATACGTCCGCATCGGCGAACACGAAGGCACGGTGATTCGCGTCGGCATGTTCACCACCTGCATCCAGACCGGCCTCGGCGAAGAGCTGGCGCTACCCAACGCGATGATCACCGGCACCGTCACCAAGAACTACTCGCGCGCCGTCCGTGGCCCCGGCTATATCGTCGACACGACGGTCACCATTGGCTACGACACGCCCTGGCGACAGGTGGAAGCCATGCTGACCGAGGCGGCAAAACGGACGCCAGGTATTCTCGACAACCCGCAGCCGCTTGTCTTCCAGACCAATCTGTCGGACTTTTATCCGGAGTATCGACTGGTCGCCCACGCCGTTCCCAGCCAGCCACGCTCGCGCGCCGAGGTGTTGAGCACGCTGCACGCCAACATCCAGGATGTCTTCAATGAATACGGCGTGCAGATCATGTCGCCGCATTATCTCGGCGACCCCGAAACCGCCAAAGTGGTCAGTCCCGACGAACGATTTGCGCCCCCCGCCAAAAAGCCCGATTGAGGGCTTCGGTGCGCCTGGCGTCGGCCACTATTTCAAATTTGGCCAAATTTCCAGTTGACCGCAGGATGCGCTTCGCTTCCCCGGTCGAGCGCCATCAGCCGCCAATAATCAGCGCCTCGGGAACTTCGACTGACTCCTGATCGCCGATGCGTATCGTCGTCATGTCGCCCTGGCGCGAATGTGTGAGCGGATCGACTGAATCCGACGCAACCGGCACGCCCTTGACGAACAGGATGCGCCGCATCGGAATCAGCGCGCCAGCCGGCCAGCGCACCTCCAGCGTCGCTGCGCCAGCGAAGCCGCGACGAATGACCAACGCCTCGCACCGCTGGCTGAGCGCCGGCGCATCGTAGGCGCAGGCCACCGTGGCCGAGGCGTGATACGGCGTTCCAGGCAGCACGGCATCGCGATGTGCCGGGCGCGGTGCCAGCGGCTGGCCGGACAACCTGAAGCTGACCGTGTAGCGGCTGGCCTCGTTGCGCCGGGCCGCCGCGCGCATCAGATAGACGCGCACCGTATAGATGCCGTCGACCGGCAACTGGCGGGTGAAGCGATCGCCTGACGTGCTGCCGACGAACATCGCCAGCGCCGTTCCCGGCGGATTGACGTTGAAATAGTTCTGCCGGTTGGACGCCTTCAGCGCGACATCGAGGGTTTGCCCGGCGCGGCCTTCCAGCTGGTAATCGACAAATTCACGCCCTTTGAGGCGCCCCTTGATCGCTTTGCTGCCGACCGGTCCGGAAAAGCTGACCGCCACCACCCGCTGATCCGGCGCTGTTGCATCGCTGCACGGCGCCTCGGCCAGAAACCGGGCCTCGACCCAGCCGGTGCTGCCCTGATAGGCAAGCTTGCACCAGCGGGGATTCGCCGCCTGTCGCTGTTGTTTCTCCGCGTCGGACAGCGTGCTGAATTCCTGGAAACTCAAGCCACCCTGACAACCCATGCTGCGCAGGCATTGCGCGTCGGCCGGCAGAGAAAGAACGGGCGCCGCATCGTGGCGAGGCTCGCCGCGCATGACACGCTCGGTGGCCGGAGTCGCTCCGTTCAGGCGGTAGAAGTCCGGGCCGTCAGCAGTCGCCAGAACGGAGCCGCTGGCGGCCACAGCAAGCAACAGGAGCAGGCGGGAAAAATGGGGCAGCAGGGTCATGGAAGGCTCGTCAAGGCAATCGTTGGGGCGGGTTTTCTGGAGACGGCGCCAGGCTGAGCCGTGCGCGTCGGGAATTTCAATTTTGGCGGTTTTTCCGGTTGACCGCAAAACAGGTTTCGACGGCATTGTTACGTCCGCCAGGCGCACTAGGCCCGCTGCAGCCGGTATTCGCTCGGCGACACCCCCAGCCAGCGCCGGAAAGCGCGGGAAAAGGCGCTTTGCTCCGAGAAGCCGAGCAGAAAGGCAATCTCGGTCAGGCTCTTGCGCGGGTCGGCGATGTAGCGCTTGGCCAGCTCCGTCCGCGTGTCATCGACCACCCGCTTGTACGACCAGCCATGCTCGCTCAGGCGACGCTGCATGCCCCGCCGGCTCAGGCCCATGGCCACTGCCAGCTCTGCCTCCGACGGCTCGCCGGAGGTCAGGTGATGGAGCAGATAGGACCGGCAACGCGTGACCAGGTCGTCAGCCACCAGTTCGCTCAACTGCCCGGCGAGAATCTCGTCGAAAGTCGCCGCCATGACCCGGTTGGCGGTGGGCAGAATGGCGTCGGCCGTCGCCTCGTCAAGCAGAAAGCTGTCCTCTTTCTGCCCGAACAGGACTTCCCCGCCAAAAAACGCCAGATAGGGCGCAGCATCGGCTGGCTGCGGCCGGCGCAGGCAGACTCGGCGCGGCACCAGGCGCTCGCCAGCGTTGGTGCGGCACATGTCGATGATGATCGAGAGCGTGAAATCAGCCATCGGCCAGCCGATTTCAGCATCGCCACGACCGTGGTCATAGACGAAGCGAAAGCCGTCGGGATCATCGAAGCCGGTGTAGGTAAAGCGGTTGCCGAGGATTTTCGCGTAGCGCTCCATGCGCCGCAAACCGCGGCGCAGCGTGACGCATGACAGCCAGGCGAACCCCAGCGTCCCGAGATTGGATGGATGCCAGCAACGCGCTGCCGTCAGTCCGAAGGCCGGGTCGTCAATGGCCGTCATGGCGCGCTCGAAAGCGCTATCGGAAAGCCGGCTGGGCAGGCGCGCATCAGGCTGGCGCAAGGCTTCGGGCGGCACGCCGATGTCGCGCATCAGGCGATCGACGTCGATGCCCTGCGTTTCAAGCATCTTGAGCATCATCAGCCAGACCGTCGCCAGTGTTGTTTCCCGTGCCATTTTCGCGCTCCAGATAACGAACTCAGTTGGCGCAGATAGTCATGCGATTGGCGTAGTCCGTCAAGTCTCCATGAACCCCCATCCCTATTCTGATGACAACCGCTGCCGGCGAACTCCCTTGCTGTTTGTCGCCGGCGATTTGCCAGATTCACTCACCGGGATGCCAAGACCATGCGCGACCACCCACCAAGCATTGACCGAATTACCGGCTTTCTCGACCGGAGCAGTTGTCTGCGTGCCGTCAATGAACGCCTGGCCGCCGGCGCGCCAAAGCACCCGCTACTGTGCGCCCTTTGGCTGGACGTCGACCGTTTTCTTCAAATCAACGAATCCTTTGGCCACCAGGCCGGTGACGAGGTCATCACGCGCGTGGCCGAGCGCATTCGCATGACGATTTGCCGTGACGACTGCCTTCTCGCCCGTGTCGGCAGCGATGAATTCGTTGCCGTCTTCCGGGTTCCAGACCGGGCCGCCGCCGAGCGCATCGGCCGCGCCTTGCTGTTGGCCATTGAACAGCCGCTGCGCATCGATGAATTGCTCATCCACCCCTCGGTCAGCATCGGCATCGCCCTGCTGCAAGCACACGACGACGCCCAATCGCTGCTCGAACGCGCCGATCAGGCGATGATCGAGGCCAAGCGCCAGGGCGGTGCGCGGCTATCCGTCGCCGGCAGCGACTGTGCACCGGCTCGCCACGGCCTCCATTTGGCCCGGGCTGAGCTGGCAATCGAAGCCGATTTGCACACAGCGCTCGAAAACGGCGGACTGGTTCTCGATTTCCAGCCGGTTGTCACGCTGGATGGCCGCATCGAAGCCGTCGAAGGCCTCATGCGCTGTCACGCCCACGGCCGCCTGCTGATGCCCGGGCGCTTCATTCCCGTCGCCGAAAAAACCGGGCTGATCGTCCGCCTTGGCGAATGGAGCCTGCTCCAGGGCGCGCGTTTCGCCGCCCGCCTCCGTGACGCGCAGCATCCGACCAAGGTGGCGATCAATGTTTCCCGCGCCCAGCTCACCTCGCCCGGCTTCATTGCCGCCCTGCACGGCGCACTGATCTGCGCCAACATCGACCCGGCCCTGCTTGAGCTGGAAATCACCGAATCGCTGGCCATGGAAGTCGCCGAGGTCGTGCAGGACAACCTCCGCCGCGCCAGGGAAGCCGGCGTCGGCCTGTCCATCGACGACTTCGGCACCGGCTACTCCAGCCTGTCCAGCCTCAAGGATCTGCCGGCCACCAAGCTCAAGCTCGACCGCTCATTTTTTCATCTGTTGCCCGATGATCGGCGCGCCTTTGCTGTCGTCAGATCGGTGGCTCAACTAGGGCGGGAGCTGGGCATGGTGGTCGTCGCCGAAGGCATCGAAACCCAGGCCCAGTACGACGCTGTCGAAGCGGCCGGGATAGAGGCCATCCAGGGCTTCCTCATCGCCCGCCCAATGTCGGAAGAAGCCTTGCTGGACTGGCTAAACCAAAGGAGAGAAGCATGACCGCCCGCCGCGATACCGTTCCCACCTCGGTCGACGGAGTGCTCGAAAAAAGCATCCACGACATCGACATCCCGCCCCGCCCCCTGGTCATCGATCAGATCAGCGCCGAAATGCGCCGGGAGATGCCCGATCTCCGCAACGTCGCCCAATTGATCAGCCGCGACGTCAGCCTCGCCGCCGGCCTGATCAAGACAGCCAACTCGCCCTATTTCGGTTTTGCGACCCGCGCCCGATCAGTCTATGAAGCCCTGGCCATGCTCGGCCTTGGCGTCACCAGCCGCGCCATAGCCGCCATCAGCCTGCGCGGGGCATTCCCGAACAGTGCTCACTACGAACGCTTCTGGCACGCCTCAGCCGAAATCGCCGCCCTCTCCGGCTGGCTGTCGCAGCAAATCATCAGCCCACGCATCCGCGCCGATGACGCCTACACCTTCGGCCTGTTCCGCGACTGCGGCATTGTCATTCTGCTTCGCCGCTTTCCCGAGTACCAGGGCATTCTCGAAAAAGCCAACCACGACGCCGACAATCCCTTCACCGACAGCGAGCAAGCCGCCCTGCCCACCGATCACACCGTGGTCGGCTGCCTGCTGGCGCAAAACTGGTGGCTACCCGACGACATCTGCCAGGCCATCCGCCACCACCACAGACTGAATACGCTGGACGAGCAGACCATCCAGCTCTCACTGCCCAGCCGTCGGTTGATCGCCTTGGCCCAGACCGCGGAATATCTTGTGCAGCAAATTACCGGTGGCAGCCGTACCGAAGAATGGAAAAAAATGGGCCCCTCCTGCCTGCACCTGCTAGGCCTCGACGAGGCACTTCTGACCAGCTTTTTCCCGGAGGCCGAAAAGCTTCTGGCAACCATCGCGTAAGGGTTTGCCCTCCGATTCCAAAAAATTGATTGGAAACTTTTTCATCGGTTAGCACTCCGAGGCAGCGAGTGCTAAAATGAAATTGTGAATTGAAGGAGCTACTTACGCTATGACCCATGCCCTGGCGCTTCCCATCCCGTCAGCAGTTGGAAACATCGATGCCTACATCACGGCAGCGAATCGTTACCCCATGCTGTCCGAGAGCGAGGAAATCCGGCTGGCCGAGCGTTTCCACAACGAAGGCGATGTGGAAGCGGCGCGTCAGCTCGTTCTCTCGCACATGCGTCTCGTCATCTCCATCGCCCGCGGTTATCTCGGCTACGGCCTGCCGCATGCCGACCTGATCCAGGAAGGCAATATCGGCCTGATGAAGGCCGTCAAACGCTACGACCCGGCACGCGGCGTGCGACTGGTGTCGTTTGCCATGCACTGGATCAAGGCCGAGATTCACGAGTACATCCTGAAAAACTGGCGCCTGGTCAAGCTCGCTACGACCAAAGCGCAGCGCAAGCTGTTCTTCAACCTGCGCAGCATGAAGAGCGACTACGAAGGCGTCGGCACGCTGAATGGCCCGCAAGCGGCTGAAGTCGCGGCACGCCTGGGCGTCAAGGCGGAAGAAGTGGTCGAGATGGAAACCCGCCTGTCCGGCCGCGACATTGCGCTGGAAGGCAACCCGGAAGATGGCGACGAAGCCTTTGCACCGATCGACTATCTGGCCGACTCGCGCTACGAGCCGACTCGCATGCTGGAAAACAAGGCTGTCGCCCGCCTGCAGGACGAAGGTCTGCAGGAAGCGCTGAGCATGCTCGACCCACGCAGTCGCCGTATCGTCGAGGCTCGCTGGTTACCGGAAGGCGAAGCGGCCACACTGCACGATCTGGCTGCCGAATTCGACGTTTCGGCCGAACGCATCCGGCAGATCGAGGTCAAGGCGCTGCAAAAAATGCGTGGCGTGCTGGCCGAGGCCTGAACAACGGCTTGGCGTATTTCATTTTTGGCCGTTTTTTCCGGTTGACCGTGGCAATGCGCTACGAAGCCGAAAAATCCGGCCAGGCAGCAAAAAGGGAGCCGCGGCTCCCTTTTTTGTTATGGATGACTGATTCAGTTCTTTTTCTTGCCAGCCTTGACGGATTTCTCTTCAGCCAGATCACCCTTGAAGTCGTTTTCGACGAGCGGCGGCGCATCGACCTGCGGCACGTGGCACTGCGTGCAGTTGTGGCGCAGCGATGAGGTGGTCGGCAGGAGCTTGCCATCGCGGTCACGGAAATGACTGTCGCCGATCTTCGGGGCTTTTTTCTTCTTGTAGGCATCCGCGCTGTGGCAGGTCAGGCACTGGTTTTCTTCGAGCGTGATTTCATCGAAATTCTCAACAGCGTGCGGAATGACCGGCGGCTGGTCGCGGTAGGTGCGCGCTATTTTTTCCTGGCCGCCCGGCTTCCCACCCAGATATTTCTTGGCGTCCGGCGCCTGATCGGCAGCACTGACATCAGCACCGCGCATGGGTTTTGGTGCATCCTGAGCCAGGGCGAGCGGAGCAGACAGCGCCCAGCAGGCAGCGGTGGCCAGAATGGCAATTTTCGTCTTCAGCGTTGTTTTCATGGTGGGCGCTCCTCCTCTAGAACTCGATGATCACTTGATTTCCGTCTGCACCACCGCAGGCTGGGCAGTGGAAACCGGATTATTGAACCGCAGCCCGAAGGCAAAGACATCCTTCGCGCAAACATCGACACAACGGCCGCAATTGGTGCAGTTGGGCGCCAGAATGACCGGGCCGACGCCTTTTCCCTCACCCTTGAGGGCAGGCCGAATTACCTGCGGCTCCGGGCAGACTTCAAAGCAATCCATGCAGTCGTTGCAGGCGGCACGCTTCGGTGCTGCGACGCGAACCGGGCTCCAGCGACCGATCAGGCTGTAAAAGGCGCCGACCGGGCAGAGTCGGCCGCACCAGCCGCGACTCATCACGAACAGATCGAACAGGAAGACGGCCAATACCACGGTCCACGCCATTCCCATGCCAAAAATCAGGCCGCGATGCAGCATGGACACCGGGTTGATCAACTCCCACAGCACCACGCCGGTGATGGCGGAACCGATGAAGGTCATGCCCAGAATCCAGTAGCGTGTGTTGCGCCCGAGGTGAACGCTGCCCTTGATCCCGAGCCGATCGCGTAACCAGCCTGCGGCATCGGTCACGACATTGACCGGGCACACCCAGCTGCAATAGACGCGGCCACCAACCAGCAGATAAAAGACCACGACAATGGCCATGCCGATCAGGCCCAGCGTTTCAGGCAGATGTCCGGCCGCCATCGACTGTAGAGCCACATAGGGATCGGTCAGCGGCAAGACGCCAAGGGTGTAGCTGTAGGCCAGATTGCCCTTGACGATCCACTGGCCAAACCACGGCCCGACGAGGAACAGGGCCAGAATGGAAAACTGCGAAATGCGGCGCAAGATCAGCCATTTGTGGGCCCGAAACCAGCCTTTTGCTGCCACGGCTTCGACCCCGGTACGTTTACCTTGGACAGCGCTCATGGCTTGCCTCCCAGTCCGGGCGGCAGGCTCGGGATGGCGCCCGCCTCACTGCCCGGCATGCCGCGCAAGGACTCGGTATGGCCGCTGGCCGGGTCGTAGTGACCGGGCAGGACGGCACCTTCGGGCAGACGATCGGGTAGGTCAAGCATCTTGGATTCGTCAATCAGCGACTGGCCGGCTTTGGATTTTTCATCCCAGCCCAGTCGGTAGTGTTTGCCCAGCTCGCCCTTGGCCAGCTTGGGCGGCAGGATGCGAATGGCCGCTTCTTCCAGCACGCAGGATTTCTCGCACTTGCCGCAGCCAGTGCAGTGCTCGGAATGCACCGTCGGCAGGAACATGGCATGGCGGCCAGTGCGCGTATTGGGCTGCAGGTCGAGCGTGATAGCCTTGTCGATGACCGGGCAGACGCGGTAGCAGACGTCGCAGCGCAGGCCGAGGAAATTGAGGCAGGTTTCGTGGTCGATGAGCACGGCGACGCCCATCTTCGCCTTGTTGATGTCGGTCAGGCTGTGATCCAGCGCGCCGGTCGGGCAGGCCTTGATGCACGGAATGTCGTCGCACATCTCGCACGGGATATTGCGCGCATTGAAGAACGGCGTGCCGGTCGCCACCGGCGTTTCCGGCTTGGCCAGCTCAAGCGTGTTGTACGGACAGTCACGCACGCACAGGCCGCAGCGAATGCAGGCGCCGAGGAAATCATCCTCCGGCAGGGCGCCGGGCGGGCGCAGTGCCAAGGCGGGTAGCGCCTTCGATTGCTTGGCGTAAAGGCCAAGACCGAGGCCAAGCATGCCGACGCCACAAACCATCTTGGCGGAATCAAAAATGAATTGGCGACGCGCGGCGCCGCTTTTTGGGGGTTTTGCTGTCATTTTCTCTACGATTTAATCGGTCAAGCCGTTGCGGGTGGGCCCCTTTTCCCACCCGCTACCGGCACTCCCTGATTGATTTATCGGCTCAATTCCAACTCAAGCCTTGACCACCTTACACGCACATTTCTTGTAGTCGGTCTCTTTCGAGATCGGGCAAGTCGCATCCAGCGTTAATTTGTTGACCAGACGATGTTCGTCGAAGAACGGCACAAAAACCAGACCGAGAGGTGTTTTGTTACGGCCTTTTGTTTCAACCCGAAGCTGGATCTCACCACGCCGGGTCGACAGTTTAACGATGTCGTTGCGCGCCAGACTACGCTTCTTGGCATCTTCCGGGTGCATGTAGATGACGGCATCCGGCATGGCCTTGTAGAGCTCAGGAACGCGACGCGTCATCGAACCGGTGTGCCAGTGTTCGAGCACACGGCCGGTGCATAGCCACAGGTCGTACTCGGCATCGGGCATTTCGGCCGCCGGCTGGTAAGGCAGCGCGAAGGCAATCGCCTTGCCGTCCGGATAACCGTAGAAACGCACGCCCTCGCCCTTCGGCACATAGGTGTCGTAGCCTTCGCGGAAGCGCCACAGCGTTTCCTTGCCGTCGACCACCGGCCAACGCAGGCCGCGCGCCTTGTGATAGACGTCGAAATTGGCCAGATCGTGCGCCTTGCCGCGACCGAAGGAGGCATATTCCTCGAACAGGCCTTTCTGCACGTAGAAGCCGAAGGCCTTGGACTCGTCGTTCATGTAGTCTTTGATGCCGTGGGCGTTAACCTTGGCGACCTCGTCCAGCCCGAACTTGTTGACCTGGCCGTTGGCGAACAGCACCTCGTACATGGTCTTGCCCTTGTACTCCGGATTCTTGTCGAGCAACTCGGCCGGCCAGACTTCTTCGATCTTGAAACGCTTGGAGAATTCGAGATATTGCCAAAGGTCGGACCTGCCCTCGCCCGGCGCCTTGACCTGTTGGCGCCACATCTGGCCGCGCCGCTCGGCGTTGCCGTACATGCCTTCCTTCTCCATCCACATCGCGCAAGGCAGGATGAGGTCGGAAGCCATGGCCGAGACGGTCGGATAGACGTCGGAAACGACCACGAAGGCCTTGGGATTGCGCCAGCCCGGGTAAATTTCGTCATTGACGTTCGGCCCGGCCTGCATGTTGTTGGTCGTCGACGTCCAGTAGAAACCGAGCTTGCCGTCCTTGAGGGCGCGGCTCTGGGCCACGGCGTGCAGGCCGATCCAGTCGGGAATCGTGCCGGCTGGCAGCTTCCAGAGCTTTTCCGACAGCTCGCGGTGCTTGGGATTCATCACCACCATGTCGGCCGGCAAGCGATGGGCAAAGGTGCCGACTTCGCGTGCCGTACCGCAGGCGGATGGCTGGCCGGTCAGCGAGAAAGGCCCGTTGCCCGGCTCGGAAATCTTGCCGACCAGGAGGTGCACGTTGTAGATCATGTTGTTCACCCAGGTGCCACGGGTGTGCTGGTTGAAGCCCATGGTCCAGTAGGAAACGACCTTGACCTTCGGGTCAGCGTAGGCCTTGGCCAGCGCTTCCAGATTCTCTTTTGGCACGCCGGAAATTTCGTGCGCCTTGTCCAGCGTGTATTCGGAAACGAAGGCGGCGAACTCGTCGAAAGTCATCGGCGTCGAGTTATTCGGGTTGCCCTTGGGCTTGCCTTCTTCGCCCGGATAGCCGTTGTTCATGGCCACCTTTTCGAGCGGGTGGTTCGGGCGCAGGCCGTAACCGATGTCGGTCACGCCCTTGGCAAACTTGACGTGTTTTGCCACGAATTCCTTGTTGACCGCACCCGTCGTGATGATGTGGTTGCAGATGTAATTGAGGATGGCCAGATCGGACTGCGGCTTGAAGATCAGCGTGTTGTCGGACAGTTCGCAGGAGCGGTGACTGAAGGTGGACAGCACATGCACCTTGACGTGCTTGGCGCTGAGCCGCCGGTCGGTGATGCGCGACCAGAGGATCGGGTGCATCTCGGCCATGTTCGAACCCCACAGCGCGAAGACGTCGGCGTGCTCAGCGTCGTCATAGCAGCCCATCGGCTCGTCGATGCCGAAAGTGCGCATGAAGCCTGCAACGGCCGAAGCCATGCAGTGGCGGGCGTTGGGATCGAGGTTGTTGGTGCGGAAGCCGGCCTTCATTAGCTTGGCGGCGGCGTAGCCTTCCCACACCGTCCACTGGCCCGAACCGAACATGGCGATATTGCGCGGCCCGCCTTCCATGAGCGCGGCCTTGCACTTCTCTTCCATGATGTCGAGCGCCTGGGTCCAGGTGATCGGCTTGAAGTCGCCATTTTTGTCGTACTTCCCCTCCTTCATGCGCAGCATCGGCGACATCAGGCGGTCCTTGCCGTACATGATCTTGGAGAGGAAATAGCCCTTGATGCAGTTGAGGCCACGGTTGACCGGCGCATCCGGGTCGCCCTGGGTGGCCACGACGCGGCCCTCCTTGACGCCGACCAGCACGCCGCAACCGGTGCCACAGTAGCGACAGACACCCTTGTCCCAGCGCACGCCGTCGCCCTTGCCTTGCTGCGCCATGACGGCGGTCGGCACGCTGATGCCGGCGACGGTAGCGGCCGCCGCGACTGCGTTGCTCTTGATGAAATCGCGCCGGGTTAGTTTCACTTCGATCATCTCAGGCCTCCTCATCTGGATCAGATTCGTACTGGTGATAGACCAGCGAGGCCGAGATAACCCCCGGCGTCTGGCGTATCGCCTCAAAGATATTGCTGGTGTTGTCTTCGTCGCCGGATTCGATCGTCACGATCATCCGGCCATCTTCGCCAACCGCGTGGATCTCGACCCCCTCGAGTTCGCGCAGGCTCGTGCTGACCGCCGCGCTATCAGCGGGCAGAACGCCCAAGATGACGCTGGAAATATTGATGCCTGAGGAAACTTTCATGTCCATACCACACCCAGTCGATTTGAGGTCAGCCCGGGCAATCTACGCCCATAAGCCAATGCTTCTTTAGCGCAGATCAAATCAGGGGAATACCCCTAAACTTTCTGGTGGAATGTTGACGGCGATCAAATGCCGGGCAGGATGCGCCGGGCGTTGGCTGCCGTTGCGGCGGCCACTTCATGGCTGGATAGGCCGCGCAGTTCGGCCAGCACCTCGGCGATGCGCGGCAGTTCGGCCGGTGAATTCCGCCCGCCGTTGAGCCAGGCGGGCGGGATGTCCGGGGCATCGGTTTCGAGGACGATGGCGTCGAGAGGGAGCGTTTTTGCCAGTTCGCGGATACGCGTTGAACCACTGAAAGTCATCGCGCCGCCAAAGCCGAGCGCGAAGCCGAGCTTGATGAACTCATCGGCCTGCTGCCGGCTGCCGTTGAAGGCATGGGCGATGCCGCCACGGACTCGGATGCGGCGCAATTGTTTGAGCACCGGATCGACGGCACGGCGAACATGCAGCAGTACCGGCAAATCGAACTCGCGGGCCAGCTTGAGTTGTTCGATGAAGAAATATTCCTGACGGGCCGGATCGATGTCGCTGACGAAATGGTCTAGGCCAATTTCACCGACCGCCACGGGCTTTTCTCGCGCCAGCCAGTCGCGCATCGTTGCCAGGTCGGATTCGCCGGCCTGCATCACGTAGAGCGGGTGAATGCCGTAGGCGGCGACGCATCCCGGGTAGCGCTCGACCGTTGATTTTGTGCCAAAAAACCCGTTGACCGTAACAGCCGGAACCACGCAGCGCGCCACACCCGCCGCCAGCGCTGCCGCATGCACTGCATCACGATCGGCATCGAATTCGGCCGCATCGAGATGGCAGTGGGTGTCGATCAGCATTTCAGGAAGGGAAAATCCGGGTCGGGATAGCTGCCGCTCATCATCTCGGCCAGCGAGGCCGCCGAGCCGCAGGCCATGGTCCAGCCCAGCGTGCCATGGCCGGTATTGAGCCACAGGTTGCCGTAGCGTGTCCGGCCAATGAGCGGCACATTGGACGGCGTCGCCGGGCGCAGGCCGCACCAGAAGGCCGGTTCGCCAACTGTTTTCAGATCGGGGAAGAGCTGCCGGGTGCGCCGGATCAAAGCCTGGCAGCGAACCGGATTGAGATCGAGGTTATAGCCGTTGAACTCCGCCGTGCCGGCAACACGCAGCCGGTTGCCGAGACGGGAAAAGACCAGCCGCCATTCATCATCCGTGATGCTGACCATCGGCGCCACGCTGTCCTCGGCCAGCGTCAGGGTGGCCGAATAACCTTTGGCCGGGTAGACCGGGATGCGTATGCCCAGCGGCTTGAGCAGCAGCGGAGAATAGCTGCCCAGGGCGACGACGTAGGCATCCGCCGTCAATAATTCGGCGCCGGCCTTGCCACTGACGACAACGCCGGCGATCTGGCCGCCGCCGGCGGCGATGCGGTCAACCGTCATTTCATGGCAAAAATCGACACCCGCCATCCGGGCGCGTTCGCCCAGCGCGCGGGTAAATTTGTGGGCATCGCCGGACTCATCCGACCGCGTGTAGTCGCCGCCTAGCAGCAGCGCCTTGGCAGCCGCCAGTGCCGGTTCGATTTTCAGGCATTTTTCGACGTCGACCGTGTCACGATCCAGCCCCAACGCGCGCATGGCCCCGGCCGCCGCGATGGCGGCCGAAAATTCCTGGCGGTCGGTGTAAATGTGCAGGATGCCTTTTCCGAGCTGGTCGTATTGCAGGCCCAGCTCTTCGCGCAACGCCTGCAGGCGGCTGCGGCTGTAGAGCGCCATGGCGACAATGGCCTCGATGTTGCGATGCGTCCGGCCCGGCAGGCATTCAACAAGAAACCGCAACCCCCAGGCCAGCTGCGCCGGATCGGCCCGCCAGCGCCAGAGCAAGGGTGCATCTTCGCGGCCCAGCCATTTGATCAGGCGCCCCAGCACCTGCGGATTGGCCCACGGCTCGGCATGGGAAACCGAAATCTGCCCGCCATTGGCAAAGCTCGTTTCGTTGCCCGCCACCGGCTGCCGGTCGATGACGGTTACCTGATGACCGGCACGGGCGAGATACCACGCACTTGTCGTGCCGACAACGCCGGCACCCAGCACGAGCACTCTCAAGTCTCGCCTCCCCTTTCACGGGTAATGCGGGTGACTTCTGGAATGTGGCGCATGCCGCGCATGACCGAAGCCAGGTGATTGCGGTGAGCGACCTGGATGGTGAAGCGCAGCGTGGTGAACAGGCGCTCGGGATCAGCATCCATCGCCACGTGCTCGATATTCGAACCAGCCTCGGCGATGGCAGCGGCCACCTGTGCCAGCACACCGCGCGAGTTCTTGACCTCGACGTTGATGCGAATGTCGAACAGCTTGCCCTCTTCCGGCTCCCATTCGACGTCGATCCACTTCTGCGGCTCGGAAGAGCGCGATTTGCGGATCGTCGGGCAATCGTGCGTATGAATGACCAGGCCACTGCCCTTGCGGATCGAGCCGATAATCGGGTCGCCCGGAATAGGCTGGCAACAGCTGGCCAACTGAATGGCCATGCCTTCCGTGCCGTGAATCGCCAGCGTCATGCCACTTGGCACATCGTGCGACATGTCCTCACGTGCCAGCAGGCGACGCGCGACGACCGAAGGCAGGCGTTTGCCGAGACCAATATCGGTATAAAGCTCTTCCATGGATTTCTGGCCGCTGCTCTTGACCAGCTGATCCCACGCCCCACTGGGGATCGATATCGGCACGACGCCCAGCGACAATAGCTCCTGCCGCAGCAGGCGCTCGCCGAGCCGCGCCGACTCTTCATTCTGCATGGTGCGCAAGAAATGGCGGATTTTGCTGCGCGCCCTGCCGGTTTTCACATAGCTGAGCCACACCGGGTTAGGACTGGACTGCGGCGAGGTGATGATCTCGACCAGATCGCCATTGCGCAAATCCGTGCGTAGCGGGGCAAGCTCATGATTGACGCGGGCTGCCGAGCAGTGATGGCCGACGTCGGTGTGAACCGCGTAGGCAAAATCGACCACCGTCGCCCCGCGCGGCATGGCCATGATCTTGCCCTTGGGCGTGAAGACGTAGACCTCATCCGGAAAGAGGTCGATCTTGACGTTCTCGAAGAACTCCGCCGAGTCACTGGTCTGCATTTCGAGCAGCGATTGCAGCCATTTGTGCGTCTTGATCTGCAGATCGGCGCTACTCTCGTCCATGTCCTTGTACAGCCAGTGAGCCGCGACCCCTTCCTGCGCCACGTTATGCATCTCGCGCGTACGAATCTGGACTTCGACCGGCGTACCGTAGGGGCCAATCAGCGTTGTGTGCAGTGACTGGTAGCCGTTGGCCTTCGGAATGGCGATGTAATCCTTGAACTTGCCAGGAACCGGCTTGAACAAGCCGTGCAAGGCCCCGATCGCCAGGTAGCAGGTCGGCACGTTTTCGACAACAACGCGGAATCCGTAGATATCCAGCACCTGTGAAAACGACAGGCGCTTTTCCTTCATCTTGCGAAAAATGGAATACAGGCTCTTCTCGCGGCCAAACACCTCGGCCCTCAGCCCGGCATGCGCCAGCTTGTCCTCAATGCTGTCGAGAATTCGCGTCAACAATTCCTTGCGGTTGCCACGCGCGGCACTCAGCGCCTTGGCCAGCACCTCGGCGCGATGCGGATGGATCAGCCGGAACGAGGTGTCCTGCAATTCGCGGTAAAGCTTGTTGAGGCCTAACCGCAGCGCAATGGGCGCATAGATTTCCAGCGTTTCGCGGGCGATGCGGGCGCGCTTGTCGGCACGCATCGCCGACATCGTCGCCAAGTTGTGCTGGCGGTCGGCGAGTTTGATCAGCACGACGCGCAAATCGCGCGCCATGGCCATCAGCATCTTGCGGAAATTTTCAGCCTGGGCTTCCTGATAGGAAGCAAATTCCATTTTGTCGAGCTTGGACAGGCCATCGACCAGCTCAGCCACTTCCTTGCCAAATTTTTCGGCCAGTTCGTGTTTGGTTGCCCCGGTATCCTCCAGCACGTCGTGGAGCAGTGCCGCGGCAATGGCGTCGGAATCCATCCGCCACTCGACCACCGCACCGGCAACCGCCAGCGGGTGGGTGATGTACGCCTCGCCCGACATGCGCCGCTGACTAGCGTGCGCTTTGGCTGCGTAAGCATACGCCGCCTTGATTTTCTCTAATTCAGCCGGGGATAGGTAATCGAGACTATCGAGGAAAACCCGGTAAGCGGGTTCCTCATCAACAGGCGGCAGAGGCGACGGCGCGGAATCCATCAGTCTTCACCGCCCCAACCTTCAGCCTTGGCCGCGGTTAAGTACTTCCAGGCCGATCTTGCCGGCGCCCATTTCTTTCAGGGCAACCACCGTCGGCTTGTGCTTTTCGCCTTCAACCAGCGGCGTCGCGCCATTGGCCAATTGACGGGCACGGTGAGCGGCAGCCAAAGTCATCAGGAAACGGTTCGGGATTTTTTTCAGACAGTCATCAACGGTAACGCGGGCCATGTAAACCTCAAAAATCAGATCATTCTTTGAAACAGGGCGGCGTGACGGGCACGCTGGGCCCCAAAGCTCAGCCGGGAGGCGCGCACAACGGCGCGAAGGTCATCCAGCGCCTGAGCCAACTGGTCGTTAATAATAACATAGTCAAATTCGCCAACATGGCGCATTTCGGCCTGCGCAGCGGCCAAACGACGTGCGATGACGTCGGCGCTGTCGGTGCCGCGACCGGTCAGGCGGCGGGTCAGTTCTTCCATCGAGGGCGGCAGGATGAAGACACCGATGGCCTGCGGAAACAGGGCACGCACCTGCTGGGCGCCCTGCCAGTCTATTTCGAGCAACACGTCGCGGCCCACCGCCAACTGGTCGGCAATCCATTTCTTTGAAGTGCCATAGAAATTCCCGTGAACTTCGGCCCATTCGAGAAATTCCTGACGCGCGATCATGGCCTGGAATTCAGTGGCATCGACAAAGTGATACTCACGCCCGTTCACCTCACCCGGCCGCGGACCACGCGTCGTATAGGAAATGGAGAGCTGGACCCCCGACTCGTGCTCAAGCAGCAGACGAACCAGCGTGGTCTTGCCTGCCCCGGAGGGAGCGGCCACGACGTAGAGATTGCCTGCCATGGCCTATTCCAGGTTCTGAATCTGTTCGCGCATCTGCTCGATGAGCAGCTTGAGATCCATCGCAGCCTGCGAGACCTCGGTGATCGCCGACTTGGAGCCAAGCGTATTGGCTTCACGGTTGAGTTCCTGCATCAGGAAATCAAGCCGCTTGCCGCAGGCTCCTCCGTGCTTGAGTACCCGCTCGACTTCATCGAGGTGGGTGGCCAGACGGGAGAGTTCTTCGGCGACATCGATACGCGTCGCGAAGACCGCCACTTCTTGCAGAATGCGATCATCGCTGGCATTGCCGAGCGCATCGATCAGGCGCTGACGCAGCTTGTCGGTGAATAGCGCCTGCGCTTCCGGAATCCGTGGAGCAACACGATGAACGATGTCGCGCATGGCGTTCACGCGGTCAACGATCATTTCGGCCAATTTTTCACCTTCGCGACCGCGGGTCGCCGTGAAATCCTCCAGCACCGTGCGCGCCAAAGCCATCACTTCAGGGCCGAGGGCGGCAAAATCCAGACTCTGGTCGCCGAACATACCGGGCCAGCGCAGGGTTTCGCTGACGGAAAGCGGGGCCGCTTCGGGCATTTCAGCGCGAACACGTTCGCTGAGTGTTTTCAGCGTCGCCAGCAGGTCACTGTTAAGCTGCAATTGATCGGCTTTGGCTGCCGCTGCATTGAACGAAAGGCGGCACTCGATCTTGCCACGCGACAGTTTGGCCGCCAGCAGTTCGCGCAGGGGCATCTCAAGCGAGCGCAAATCTTCGGTAACGCGAAAATGAAAATCGAGGTAACGGGAGTTGACGCTTTTCAACTCAAGCTGCAATGTTCCGTGCTCTAGATCACGCGTTTTAACGGCATAACCGGTCATACTACAAATCATTATCGGGAATCCCTTGCTTTACAGTCCGGACAACACGCCCGAAAATGCCTGACACAGCATCATAACCGCGAGATCCATGGCGCAACAAGCCAATCACCCTCTACCCAACGGCTTCCCGCTCGAAGAGTACACAATAGACCGCCAGCTTTCGCTCGGCGGCTTTTCCATTGTGTACTTGGCGACCGATCCGTCCGGCAAACAGGTCGCGATCAAGGAATATCTTCCAAATAGCTTGGCCTTGCGCGCGCGCGGCGAAACCAAGCCGCTGATTACGGCAGACCATCTGGGCGCATTCCGCTACGGCATGAAATGCTTTTTCGAGGAAGGCCGTGCATTGGCGCGCCTCTCGCACCCGAATGTGATCCGCGTGCTGAACTTTTTCCGGGCCAACGAAACCGTCTACATGGTGATGGAGTACGAGCACGGCCGAACCTTGCAGGAATTCATCCAGAAGCACCAGGGGCACATTTCGGAGCGTTTCATTCGCGGCGTCTTTACCCGCATGCTGAACGGATTGCGCGAAGTCCATTCGAACAAGCTGCTGCACCTCGACCTGAAGCCGTCCAATATTTATCTGCGCGGCGACAACACACCCGTTCTGATTGATTTCGGGGCCGCCCGGCAGACGCTGATCACCGATCAACCTGTTCTCAAGCCGATGTACACACCGGGCTTCGCGTCACCTGAACACTATGGCAGCCGCAGGGATCTAGGGCCTTGGAGCGACATTTACAGCGTTGGCGCCTCGATGTATGCCTGCCTCGCCGGCTGCGCGCCACAGGCAGCCGATTCGCGGATGAAGAAAGACACCTTGCCGCCCGCCATGCTGCGTTGGGATGGCCAGTTTTCGGATCGCCTGCTCGAAATCATCGACTGGTGCCTCAACCTCAATCACCTTTACCGTCCGCAAAGCGTCTTTGCCCTGCAAAAAGCGCTGGTCGAAACGATTACGCCGCCTCGCCCGAAGGTTAATCCGAACTGGGTCGGCCGCTTCGTCGAAAAACTCAGAAAGCCGATCTGATGAGATTCACCATTTACCAGGAGAGCCGCCAGGGCGGCCGCGCCAACAACGAAGACCGGACAACCTATTGCTACTCGCGCGATGCGTTGATGATGGTCGTCGCCGATGGCATGGGTGGTCATCACTATGGAGAAATCGCTGCCCAGATTGCTGTCCAGACACTGGCTGACGCGTTCCAGCGGGAGGCCCGGCCGCTGCTGACTGACCCTTTCCGCTTTTTGCAAAAGAGCATTTCCAATGCCCACCACGCCATCCTGGACTATGCGGCCCGTCACAAGCTGAAAGACACGCCGCGCACCACCTGTGTCGCCTGCATCATCCAGGACAATGTCGCCTACTGGGCACACGCCGGGGATTCTCGCCTGTACCTGATTCGCGATGGTCGGCTCATTGCACAGACCAAGGATCACTCACGCATTCGCCTGCTGATCGAAGAAGGCATGATCACCGAGGCGCAGGCGCATTTTCATCCGGATCGGAACAAGATCTACAGTTGCCTGGGCAGCCCGACGCCGCCGGAAATCGAATTTTCACGCAAGACGCCGCTCGACCATGGCGATGTCGTGCTGTTGAGTACCGACGGCTTGTGGGGCGAAGTTTCGGGCGAAATGATGGCCAGCTCCCTGCAGGGAGCAAATCTCCTGCAAGCGGTACCAACGCTGCTCAGTCAGGCCGAGGCCAGGGGCGGCGCTCATGGCGACAACCTGTCCGTCGTCGCAGTACGTTGGGAAGACACCTACATCGAGGATGCCAGCAGCGCCATTTCAACCCAGACCATGACCCAGGACGAAGTCACCACCCGACTCGACGAATTCGGCCGTAACCCGGCCTACAAGAGCGATCTCAGCGACGACGAGATTGAGCGTGCAATTGACGAAATTCGCAACGCCATCGACAAATACACCCCGAAAAAATAAGGAACACCATGCGCCCCAGCCAACGCCAGCCGGATCAGCTCCGCACCGTCAAGATCACCCGCAATTTCACGCGCCACGCCGAAGGCTCGGTGCTCATCGAAATGGGTGACACCCGCGTGCTGTGCACGGCCAGCGTCGAGGAAAGCCTGCCGCCCTTCCTGCGCGGCAAGGGCCAGGGCTGGGTGACGGCCGAGTACGGCATGCTGCCGCGCGCCACGCATACCCGCTCGTCGCGCGAGGCAGCCAAGGGCAAGCAGACCGGCCGGACGCAGGAAATCCAGCGTCTGATCGGCCGCAGCCTGCGTGCCGTGACTAACCTCAAGGCCCTCGGCGAACGCCAGATCACGCTCGACTGCGACGTCCTGCAGGCCGACGGCGGCACCCGCTGTGCCTCGATCACCGGCGCCTGGGTCGCCCTCTACGAAGCTTGCGAAAAGCTGGTCACCGCCGGCAAGCTGCCGGCCAACCCGGTGCGCGACCACGTCGCCGCCATCTCGGTCGGCATCTACAAGGGCGCGCCAGTGCTCGACCTCGACTACCCGGAAGACTCCGACTGCGATACCGACATGAACGTCGTGATGACCGGCAACGGCGGCATCGTTGAAATCCAGGGCACGGCCGAAGGCGAGCCGTTCAGCCGCGAGCAGATGAGTGTGCTGGTTGATCTTGCCACCATGGGTATCCGCCAGCTGACCGCAGCCCAGCAAAGCGCCCTCGCCGGCTAAGGCAGCGTTTTTCATTTTTCGCCCTTTTTTCCGGTTGACCGTAGCGTTGGCCCCGACTCCAGAATCCCCATGAAAAAACTCGTCCTCGCCTCGAACAACGCCAAAAAAATGAAGGAGCTGAACGCGCTGCTCGCGCCGCTCGGCTTCGAGGTCATTCCACAAGGCCAGTTGGGCATTCCGGAAGCCGAAGAGCCGCATTGCACCTTCGTTGAGAATGCCCTGGCCAAGGCCCGGCATGCAGCGAAGGAGTCCGGCCTGCCGGCGCTGGCCGATGATTCCGGCCTCTGCGTGGCAGCGCTCGGCGGCGCCCCCGGCGTCTATTCGGCACGCTATGCCGGTGAGCCGAAATCGGATGCGCGCAATAACGAAAAGCTGCTGGCTGAGCTTGGCGACAACAGCCATCGCGCCGCCCATTTTGTGTCGGTCATCGTCCTCGTTCGCCACGCCGAAGACCCGCAACCGCTGATCGCCGAAGGCGAGTGGCATGGCGAAATCCTGCCAGCCCTGCGCGGCGCAGGCGGCTTCGGCTACGACCCCCTGTTCAACGTGCCGGAATTCGGCAAGACGGCGGCTGAACTCGATTCCGACACCAAGAATCGCGTCTCGCATCGCGGCCAGGCCATGCAACAACTGATCGCGCGACTGCCGACGCTGTAAATCGTGGCGCGCACGATTCCCATTTTTGCCCAAAATTCCCGGTCGACCGCAGCAGCGCTCGAATTCCGCGTCTCACCGCCGCTGGCGCTCTACGTCCATGTGCCGTGGTGCGTGCAGAAGTGCCCGTACTGCGATTTCAACTCGCACGAAGCCAAGGGCACGATTCCCGAGCGTGAATACGTCGCTGCGCTGATCGCCGACCTGCAGTCCGCCTTGCCGCTGATCTGGGGCCGGCCGGTGGTCAGCGTTTTCTTTGGTGGCGGCACGCCCAGCCTGCTTTCGCCAGCCGCCATCGACGAACTGATCACCGCCTTCCGCGCACTGGCCATGCTGGCGCCGAACGCAGAGATCACGCTTGAAGCCAATCCAGGCACGGTCGAAGCAGAGAAATTCGCCGGCTTCCGTTCGGCCGGCGTCAATCGTCTGTCGCTCGGCATTCAGAGCTTCAACGACGAGCATCTAAAAGCCCTCGGCCGCATCCATGGAGCGGCTGAAGCGAAGCGCGCCGCACAACTGGCTGGCGAACATTTCGAGTCGTTCAACCTTGATCTGATGTATGGCCTGCCGGGCCAGACGCATGAGCAAGCGCTCGCTGACGTCGAAACGGCGCTGAGTTTTTCCCCGTCGCATCTCTCCTGCTACCAGCTGACGCTGGAGCCGAACACGCGTTTCGCCGCCTTCCCGCCGGAATTGCCGGAAGGCGACATCTGTGCCGACATGCAGGAAAGCATCGAAGCCCGATTGGCCACGGCGGGTTTCACAAACTATGAAACCTCAGCCTTTGCCCAGAGCGGCAAACAGTGCAAGCACAACCTGAATTATTGGTATTTCGGCGACTACCTCGGCATTGGCGCCGGCGCGCATTCAAAGCTGACGCTGCATGATCGCGTGCTGCGCCAGATGCGCTGGAAACATCCCAAGGCTTATCTCGACAACATCCGTAGCGGCAATGCCATTCAGGAAGAAACGCAGGTCGAGGCCAAGAGCCTGCCCTTCGAGTTCATGATGAACGCGCTGCGTCTGGCCGATGGCTTTCACCCCTCGCTCTACGAGGCGCGCACGGCCCAGCCCTTGATCGCCATCCAGTCGCAACTGAAGGCGGCGGAAGCAGAAGACCTACTCATTGTCGGCCCGGAAAAAATTGCGCCGACCGCGAAGGGTCGGCGCTTTCTGAACGTTCTGCTCGAATGTTTTCTTTAGCTGAACAGACCGCCTTTTTTCAGCATATCCAGGCCCTGGGCCAGCAGATCGCCGCCACCTTCAGGAATCTGGCCATTCGGGGTCAGCTTGTCGACCATCTGGGGCAGCAATTCTGCCAGACTGCCAGAAGCCTGCTCGGTGGAAACACCCAGCTGTGAAGCGATGTCCTGCAACTTGCCACCACCGAGAACCGCCTGAATCTGCTCGGCAGAAATCGGCAGATTCTGGCCGTTGGATACCCATGAGTTCACGATATCCCCCAGGCCGCCTTGCTGAAAGGACTGAACCAGTCCCCCCAGGCCGCCGCTCTGCGGATTGCTGATCATTTGCATAACGATGTTCAGCAGGGGATTGCTGCCACCGGACTGACCGCCGGCAAGAGCGCCGACTACGGAATCGAGAAGACCCATGTTTGTTTCTCCATTGGAAAATAGGTAATTCAATCCTAGTCGATCCGTATGACAGCAATTGTGAATATTTGCGAAATATCGGCGCCCTAGGCCGCCAGCTTCTTCTGCGCGGCAGATGCCTCTTCCCGCACCCGCTTGGCTTCGTCGAGCAGGTAGCGCTGGTAGTCTTCCAAATCACCGTCGAACGGCGCGACACCGCCCTTGGAAACCAGCCAGAACTCGTCGCAGACCGAGCGTAGGAGGGCGCGGTCATGGCTGACCAGCATGACGGTGCCTTCGAATTCGTTGAGGGCGACGGCCAGGGCTTCGCGGGTATTGAGGTCGAGGTGGTTGGTCGGCTCGTCAAGGAGCAGCAGGTTGGGCCGTTGCCAGACGATCATGCACAGCACGAGGCGCGCCTTTTCGCCGCCGCTCATGGTGCCGACCGGCTGCTTGACCATCTCGCCGCCGAAATTGAAGGTGCCGAGGAAGTTGCGCAGTTCCTGTTCGCGCCCCGGCACATTGCTGCGACCGCTGGCAATCGCTTCCTTCGCCAGGCGGACCATGTGTTCGAGCGGCGTGTCCTGCGGACGTAGCACGTCGAGTTCCTGCTGGGCGAAATAGCCGATGTTGAGGCCCTTGCCTTCGGTCACGTCACCGCTGATCGCCTTGAGATCGCGGGCGATGGTCTTGACCAGCGTGGACTTGCCCTGACCGTTGGCGCCAAGGATGCCGATGCGCTGGCCGGCCATCACCGAGCGGTTGATGCCGCGCACGATGACCGTCGACGGCGTGCCGGACGGCGCTTCTTCGGCCGGCGGGTAGCCGATGGTGACGTCCATCATCGACAGCATGGGGTTGGGCAGGTTCTGCGGTTCCTGGAACTCGAAGCTGAATTCGGCGTCTGCCAGCACCGGGGCGATCTTCTCCATGCGGTCGAGCGCCTTGACCCGGCTCTGCGCCTGCTTGGCCTTGCTGGCCTTGGCTTTGAAGCGGTTGATGAAGGATTGCAGGTGGGCAATCTTCTCGGCCTGCTTGGCCATGGTGGCCTGCTGCAGCAGCATCTGCTCGGCGCGCATGTCCTCGAACTTGCTGTAATTGCCGCCGTAGCGGACCAGCTTGGCGTTGTCGATATGCAGCGTGACACCGGTAATGGCGTCGAGGAATTCGCGGTCGTGGCTGATCATGACCAGCGTGCCCTGATAGCGCTTGAGCCAGGCTTCGAGCCAGACGAGAGCGTCCAGGTCCAGGTGGTTGGTCGGTTCATCAAGCAGAAGGATGTCGGACGGGCACATCAGGGCGCGCGCCAGTTGCAGACGCATGCGCCAGCCGCCGGAGAAGCTGTTGACCGGGTTGTGCAGTTCCGAGACCTTGAAGCCGAGGCCGAGGATCAGCGACTGGGCGCGCGCTTCGGCATCGTGTTCGCCGGCATCGTTGAGCGCCATGTAGGCTTCGGCCATGCGCATGCCATCATCGCTGGCTTCGGCGTCATGCACCTCGTTGCGGGCGGCGAGCAGCTTGGTGTCGCCGTCGATGACGAAGTCGGTGGCCGACTGCTCGGTTTCCGGCATGTCCTGCGCCACCTGGCCCATCTGCCATTGCTTGGGAATCGAATAATCGCCGCCATCCTCATGCAGCGTGCCGTTGAGCAAGGCGAACAGCGTCGATTTGCCGGCACCGTTGCGACCGACCAGGCCGACCTTCTCACCGGGATTGATGGTGACCGAGGTCTTGTCGAGCAGCACTTTCGAACTGCGACGCAGGGTGACGTTCTTGAGGATGATCATGGGGTGTTCTTTTCTTCAGTGGTGGTGCCTGGATTTATGTCGCCATCGATATAGAACCAGCGGCCGTCTTCGCGGACGAAGCGACTTGTTTCGTGCAGGCGGTGGCCGCGCCCGGCGATGCGGTAACGGGCGACAAATTCGACGCTGGCGTGATTTTCATCCTGCTGCTGACTGCGTTTGATCTCCAGCCCGAGCCATTTGGTGCCATCGTCCTCGGCCAGATCGAGGCTGGTCGGCCGGGTGGACGGATGCCAGCTGGCCAGCAGGTAATCGGCCAGTTTCAGCACGTAGGCGCTGTAGCGCGAGCGCATCAGCGCCTCGGCCGTCATTTCATTTTTGGCCGATAAATGCAGTTGACCGCAGCAATCGGCATAACGCCTGCCGCTGCCACAGGGGCAGGCGTCGCTGGCTTTCATTGGCCTTCGACGACCTCGCCGCCAAGCGCTTCAACCAGTTGCGGCAGGAAACGGGCAAATTCGCCGGTCATCAGCGCGAAGTCCGCATCGAATTGCTCGTCGGCGTGCTCAGCTGATTTCTCAGCTTCTTCTTTCAAAAGATCGAGGAACGCCAAGCGTTTGATTTCCATCTTTTCGCCGAGGACAAAGGAAATGCGGTCATCCCAGGTCAATGCCAGCTTGGTCGGCATCTTGCCGCTGGCCAGGTGAGCCTTGATCTCGCCACTGATCTCGTCGCCGTCGAGCGGGTGACGGACGTAGCGAACCGCCGCCTTTTCCTCGCCCGCTGCCTTCAGTTCGCAATCGCGGTCGATGGTGAAGCCGGCCGGGGCATCGCCACCGGCCAGCCAGTCAGCCATCGCCGCTTGCGGCGAAACCTGCGTGTGCAGCATGGAGAGCGGAAAATCATCCAGACAATGGCGCAGATGCTCGATCACTTCCTCCGCCTTGGCCGGGCTGGCTGCATCGACGCAGAACCAGCCATTTTGCGGATCGATCCAGACATAGGTCGTGCGGCGACGGGTGAAAGCGCGCGGCATCAGCTCTTCGGTCACGCGCTCGCGCAACTCCTTCATCTGCTTGCGCCCCGGCGCATAACCCTGCTGAGCTTCGACCAGCTCGGCGCGCTCCTTGACCTCGTCATTGACCACCGATGACGGCAGCAGACGCTGCTCGACACTCAGGGCGATCATCCACTGCTGGCCGAGCGAATAAACCAGCGCGCCATCTCGGCGCGGCGACACCCAGCCCCGACTCATCGGCTGGTTGCTCGGGCACTTCACGAAGGGGCCACGGGCCAGTTGTTCATCGAATTTGGCGAGATCGACATTCCACGGCGTCGGCAGGCGGTAAAGCTGGAGATTACGGAACCACATGAATCATTCCCGGTTTGCTGTCATTGAGGCGCGAGAGTTTAACAGCCCGCCAACATTGCCGCATGACGACCTAGCAACTACACTGCAAGGATGCGTTGCAGCCTCCGCCTTGTCCTCCTGCTGATTTTGTCGATCGCCCTCCGCGGCTTCGTGGGCGGCGCCTTCGCGATGCCTGCCATGACAGTCGATCCGGTACTGATGGCCGATTGTGCCGAGCATGCCAAACCTGACATGGCGCCTGTTCAGGGTCACCATCTACCCGGTGACAAGGCCTGCCAGATTAGCTGCGACTTGGGCGCATCGCCTGCTTTGCCGGCTGGTATTGTCCTTTCCGACTCATCGGCGCCTTCGGTGCTGACGCCAACGCAAGTATCGCTATCCATCAGCGACGCCCCCCCGCCGGATCACCCACCCCCGATCCGCTGATTCTCCCCCTGCCTGAGCTACCCCGCCCGACACATGTCGGCGCGGCATCATCTATTGCATCGGAGAATCATCATGCCCATGACTCATTACATGGAACTGCTCGCCACCAACCAACCGTGGAACCTGATTTTATTCATGGCTGTTCCGGTCATCCTGGCCGAAACCGTCGCTATTACCGAGTTGTTCATCCTCTTCTCGCGCCAGTTTCACGGCCCGTTACGCAACGTTAACCGGACAGCAAGCATCATCGGCGGCATCTACTTCGTCGGCGTCTTCGGTTACTTGATGCTGAATGCGGTGATTCCGCTCACCCAGAACGGCGAATGGCGCGGCCCGGCAGATGTAATTGCCGTCGGAGCCTACCTGCTCGGCGTCGTGCCGCTGCTGGGACTGGCCCTGCTTGATCTTGGCATCACCGGGCGCGGCCTGAGCGATGAACAAAAACTGAAGCAGCACGCCTTCTGGGTTGCGGTTTTTCTGGTCGTCGCCCACATCGCGATGATCTTCGGCATGCTCGATCCTGCGGTACTGCAATCCGGCGCTACCGCCATGACTGAACATGGCGGTTCGCACGGGCATTAACGCTTATTGAAAATCACGTCCCAAACCCCGTGCCCCAAACGCAGACCGCGATTTTCGAACTTGGTCAGCGGGCGGTAATCGGGGCGCGGGGAAAAACCGTCAGCCGAATTGACCAGGGTCGGTTCGGCCGAGAGCACTTCCAGCATCTGGTGAGCGTACTCTTCCCAGTCGGTCGCACAGTGGAAATAGCCGCCCGGCTTCAGGCGTGAGGCTAGTAGCTCAACGAACGGCGACTGGATCAGCCGGCGCTTATTGTGGCGCGCCTTGTGCCAAGGGTCGGGGAAGAAAACGTGCACGCCATCAAGCGAAGCTTCCGGCAACATGTCGCGGACGACTTCGACCGCATCGTGCTGACAAATGCGCAAATTGCTCAGGCTGCGTTCGGCGATCTGTTTGCACAAGGCGCCAACACCCGGCACATGAACCTCAACGCCGAGATAGTCGTTTTCGCGATTGGCATCGGCGATTTTGGCCGTGGTTTCACCCATGCCGGTGCCGATTTCGAGGATTTTTGGCGCTTTTCTGCCGTAGACCGCAGCAAGATCGATTGGCTGTGGTGCATAGACCACACCAATCTTCGGCATCATGTCGGCGTAGTAGTTTTCCTGCGCCGACGACATGCGGCCAGCGCGACGAACGTAGCTCTTGATGTGGCCATGACTTTGAGTCGATGCTTCACGACCCTCTTCATAGATGCCTTCGCCAACAACGGCGGGTTGAATCAGTGGGGTAGCGCTCATGAGCCGATTAATCCGGAGGTCGGCGACGAGGGGTCGGCCGAATAAAGTTTGCGCGGCATGCGGCCGGCCCGATAGGCCTCGCGGCCAGCTTCGATCCCTTTTTTCATAGCACTGGCCATGAGAACAGGATTTTTTGCATGGGCGATGGCCGTGTTCATCAAAACACCATCGCAACCCAGCTCCATCGCTATTGTCGCATCGGAGGCGGTGCCGACGCCGGCGTCGACAATAATCGGCACCTTGGCGTTGTCGATGATCAGACGCAGATTCCACGGATTGACAATACCCATGCCGGAGCCGATCAGCGAAGCCAGCGGCATGACGGCCACGCAACCAATTTCTTCAAGCATTTTGGCCTGAATCGGGTCGTCGGCGCAGTAAACCATGACGTGGAAGCCGTCCTTGACCAGCGTTTCAGCGGCTTTCAACGTTTCCGGCATATTCGGGAAGAGATTGGTCGGATCGCCAAGAACCTCCAGCTTGCACAGCGGGTGGCCGTCGAGCAGTTCGCGGGCCAGACGCAGCGTGCGTACGGCATCGTCGGCGGTGTAGCAGCCGGCGGTATTCGGCAGGATGGTGAATTGGGACGGCGGCAGCGCATCGAGCAGGTTCGGTTGGCTCGGATCCTGGCCGATATTCATGCGGCGGATCGCCACGGTGACGATCTCTGCCCCTGAAGCGTCGATGGCCGCACGCGTTTCGGCGAAATCCTTGTACTTGCCAGTGCCGACCAGCAAACGGGAACGGTACGCCTTGCCGGCGATAGTCAGTTGATGCATGGAGTCTCTCTTTGCTTAACCGCCGCCAACAGCGACGACAATTTCCAGCCGGTCAGCCGACGCAAGCAGCGTCGACGCGTGCTGACTTTTGGGGACGATTTCGCCGTTGCGCTCGACAGCGATGCGCTTGCCGGCAAAACCGAGTTGCTCGATCAGGCCGGCCACGGTCAGTTCGTCGGCAAAGCTGCGAGCTTCGCCATTGATGGTGATATTCAACATCCCACCATTTTAACGGTTAACGCGGGGCGTTGCGGGATGGCGAACGAGCGGCAATAGAAGGTGGCGACGCCCAAAGGTCGCCACCCGGCCCGACCTTACTTGACAGCCTTGATATCTGCGCTGGCGCCTAGCCCCAACGTGTAGCCGAGGGAAACATGGTGGAAGCGGTGCACCGTCTTGTCGGCATGAATGGCCACACCAAACGGAATGACCTGCCCTTCGGCCAGCGCCAGATCAGCTTCTCCACCGCTCAGTTTGCGCGTGAACGTGACGGTGTAGACGCCGCTATTGTTTTCACCTTCAGCCTTGACCAGCGCCTGACCGCCCTTGTTGACGCGCTCGCCGGCGACATGACCGTCAAGCTGGGTCGAACCTACGCCAGCTTCGCCGCTCTTCCACTGGAAATAATCGAAATAATTGCCTTCGGCCACATTGGCATTGGCGACGTATTTTTTCTTTTTGGGATCGGCGCCGGGCATCGAGCGGACATCGCTGTGACAGGTTGCCCAGCAGCCAATCTGCGCGCCCTGGGCGACTTTCGGGCCAGCCAGCATGATCGCCGCCTTGACCTCATGCAGTGGCGCCTTGTCTTCCTTGTCCGCCTTGGCGGAAGCATCGACCGGAGCCTTGAAGGTCAGGCGAATGTAGAGGTTTTCCTTGTCGTAAGAAGCCTGGACGCCGACCGGAAAACTCATGGTCTTTGGTGCGCCGACCGGCTCCAGCTCCTTGCTGGCCAGACGCTTGAAATCCAGGCTGAGTGCGCCTTTCTCTTCATGGCAACCGACGCAGCTTTCACCTTTGCCAAGGCCAGCCCGGCCACTATGCTCGGATTTATTCATCAGCCATTCGATCGGCGTCACACCCGGGGAAAAGACATGAACATCACGCTTGGGAACCTTGCTCCAGTCCGGCGCGGCATGAGCCAAGCCGGTACCCAGGGCAAGCAGGGTGCTGAAAACAACAAACGATGTGTTTACGTTTTTCATGGGCGCCTCCTCCGGCTTTTTGACGACAGGAACTGGAAAATCCAGCATTGCTCAGAGAATATTACTTGCAACAGGGAAGCGCTACACAGTTGGCGGGAAAACCGCTGCCGAGCGTAGAAAACAAGCTTACCCGGGCAAGCCGCGAGGTTTGCGGGGCGCGTTGGCAAACAGGCGATCGTAGAGCCAGTTGGGCAACAGGCGCAGCAACTTGGCGACGACACCCATCTGCCAGGGAATCACCGTGTAGGTCGTGCCTCGCGCGATGGCACCAGCAAAGCGCTGTGCCGCCTTTTCGACCGGCAGCAAAAATGGCATTTTGTACCCGTTGACCGCAGTCATTGGCGTTTCGATGTAGCCCGGTGCGATAGTCACCACCTTGATGCCGTACGGCCGCATTTCAAGACGCAGGCTCTCCAGGTAGGAAATCGCCGCCGCTTTGGACGCGGAGTAGGCTTCCGCCCCCGGCAGGCCGCGAATACCGGCGACGGAGGCGATGCCGACCAGCCTTCTCTCGCCACCCGCTTTCTTCATCGCCGGGATGAAGGGGGCAAAGGTCGCGGCCATGCCGAACACGTTGGTATCCATGATTCGACGGAAGACGTCGAGGTCTTCCTCGTACTCGGTCAGCGTACCGGCCGAAACGCCGGCATTGGCGATAACAATGTCCGGCGCGCCAAAGCGGGAAAGAAAATCAACAGCGGCCGCATGCAAGGCCGGCGCATCGCAGACATCCAGCGCATAGCAGGCGTGCTGGCCACCGAGACGCTGGTTCAGTCCGGCCAAAAACTCGCTGCGCCGCCCAATCAAACCGAGCTTCGCGCCTTCCCCGGCGTAGTAAACGGCAAGCGCCTCGCCGATTCCCGACGAGGCGCCTGTAATGAAGACCTTCAGGGTCAATTATTTCTTGCCGGCGCCTTTGCCTGCATTCTCGCTGCGCGTCTTGGCGATCAGCTTGTCGGCGATGCCCAGTGTCTCGTTGAAGTCCTTGCCGCCAACCAGATACTTGCCTTCAATGGCAATGGCCGGTACGCCGGTGATCTTGTAGGCCTGAGCCATCTGATCAGCACGTTTGACCTTGCTCATGACGCCAAAGGAACTGAATGTTTCGGCGAATTTCTTGGCATCGACACCCTTCTTGGTGACCCATTCGGTCAGCGTCTTTTCTTCGAAAAGATTGACGCGTTCAACGTGGATGGCCTTGAAGACGTCGGCTTCCAAACGATGCAGGTCGCCGGTGATTTCCAGCGCGTAATAGAGCTTGGCGATATTGGCCCAGGCGGCGCGGCCAAAGGTAATCGGCACCTTCTTGACGACCACATCGCCAGACTGCTTGGCCGCCCAGGCGGTAAGCAGGGGGTTGAAATCAGCGCAGTGCGGGCAACCGTAGCTGAAAAATTCCAGCACTTCGATCTTGGCAGCATCTTCAGTCGGCTGAGCCGGCGAGATCGGCGTGAAATCCTTGCCAGCGGTCTGGGCAAACGACGGCATGGCTGCGGTCAACCCGAAAAAACCGGCAAAAACAAAACCAGCGAAACTGCGACGGGTAAGCTTCATTCGTTACTCCTATTTGGAAAGCTGTGCTTCAACGCCGGATTTGGCAAGTTCGGCGCGTACTTTGTTCAACTCATCAATCTTCGTGTAGGGGCCGACCCGAACACGATAGAAGGTTTTGTCCTGAATCATCACCTGCTGGACAACGGCCTCCATACCCATAAACGCAAGCTTGGCTTTTTGGTTGTCAGCATCTTGCGCCGTGCTGAAAGAACCGGCCTGCAGGAAGAGCGGCGTCTTTGATTCTTTGGACTCTTCTTTCTTTTCGTCCCTCTTCTCTTCCTTCTTCGCCTCGTCCTTCTTTACATCCTCTTTCTTGGCCTCGGGCTTCGGTGCCTTGTCCGGTACGGCATCAGCCTTACCCGGAAGGATGTCGTAAAACTGAAAGCGCTTTTCCGGAATCGGATCCCCCGGCTTGCCCGGTAGCGCCAGCGGCTGCAGGGGCTCCCCATTCTTGCCGGTCATCTTGGCGGGTGGCTGCGCCTTCTCGACGAAAGGCAACGGGGACTTGTTGAGATACCAGACCACGCCTGCGGCCAAGCCAACGCCGAAAACCAGGCCAATGAACATGCCAACCAGGGTGCCGCCAGCAGCTTTCTTTTTTGCCGGCTGGTTTCTGCGGGATTTCACATCGCGACTCATGGAACTTCCTTACATGGATTCCGGACAACTGACGCCAAGGATGGCCAGGCCGTTACGGATGGTCTGTCGAACCCCGGCCGCCAGCGCAACGCGGGCATCGCGCAAAGCCGCATCGTCAACCAGCATGCGTTCAGCGTTGTACCAGCCGTGGAACTCGCCAGCCAGATCCTTCAGGTAGAAGGCTATCAGGTGGGGCGCCAGTTCGCGGGCAGAATTCTCGACGACTTCACGGAACTCAGCCAGTTTGGCGGCTATCGTCAATTCACGCGGATTGCTCAGCAGCGACAGATCAGCATCGGCCAGCGTGGCCAGATCGCCAGCCCACTGATTGACCACCGAGCAGATGCGCGCATGGGCGTACTGGATGTAATAAACCGGGTTTTCGTTGGTCTGGCTCTTGGCCAGATCAAGGTCGAAGTCGAGGTGCTGGTCGGACTTGCGCAGCGCGTAGAAGAAGCGGCAGGCATCGTTGCCGACTTCGCCACGCAATTCGCGCAGGGTGACGAACTCGCCGGAGCGCGTCGACATCGAAGCCTTCTGGCCGTTGCGATAAAGCACGGCAAACTGGACCAGCGCCACGTGCAGCTTGCTGGCATCGAGATCCAGCGCAGTGATCGCGCCATTAACGCGGGAAATGTAGCCGTGGTGGTCGGCGCCCCAGATGTTGATCACCTTGTCGAAACCACGCTCGAACTTGTTCAGGTGATAGGCGATGTCGGAGG
The DNA here is from genome assembly GCA_907163225.1 of uncultured Rhodocyclaceae bacterium. Taxonomy (GTDB): domain Bacteria; phylum Pseudomonadota; class Gammaproteobacteria; order Burkholderiales; family Rhodocyclaceae; genus Azonexus. The sequence goes on from OU015322.1 coordinate 1,884,695, forward strand.
CGAAATAAGTGTAGAGACCGTTTTCACGTTGAACGACGCGGTCCTTTTCATCGCCGAAGGTAGTCGACTTGAACCAGCGAGCGCCGTTCTGAACGTAGAGGTGGCCCTTTTTCTCCAGCAGATCGACGCAACGGGCAACCAGGCCGGTATCAAACAGCGACTGCTCGGAAAACCAGACGTCGAAATGAACGCCGAATTGCTCCAGATCGTCGCGGCAATCGGCCAGTTGCTCGGATAGTGCATGCTGATGCACATAAGTCCAGTCAGCACCCAGCAAGGCCTTGGCGTTGGCGATCAAGGCATCGAGATGCTGGTCGCGCTGGCGCTTGGCTTCGTCGTCGGCCCGATCAGCCTCGGGCAGGCCGGGCGTACCAGCCAGCACATCAGCGGCCGGCCGAATGAACTTGGCGCCATGCGCTGCAGTCATCTGCTTGGCCATATCGCGCACGTAGTCGCCCTGATAGGCGTTGGGCAGGAAAGGCACATCCACGCCGTGTTGATCCAGATAGCGCAGCCAGGTAGACAAGCCGAGAATATCCATCTGCCGGCCGGCGTCATTGACGTAATACTCGCGGGTCACATCCCAGCCAGCGAAGGTCAGCAGGCTGGACAGTGAGGCGCCGTAAGCCGCGCCGCGGCCATGGCCAACGTGCAGCGGCCCGGTCGGGTTGGCCGACACGAACTCGACCTGCACCTTTTGCCAGGCACCCTGCGTCGAGCGACCAAAATTTTCACCCTCGGCCAGCACAGCCTTGACGACTGTGGTCTTGCTACCGGCGTCGAGCCTGAAATTAATGAAACCGGCGCCGGCCACATCGGCCTTCGTCACCAGCGCCGAGACGGGCAGTTCGTTAACTAGTTGCTGGGCGATTTCACGCGGGTTTTTCTTCAGCGCCTTGGCCAGTTGCATGGCCAGATTAGTCGCAAAATCACCGTGCGTCGGGTCACGCGGGCGCTCAAGGTGAATGGGGGTATCGGTCGCGCTCGGGGCAACACTGGCCAGCGCCTGTTGCAGAAGTTCGGTCAGCTGGGTTTTAACGTCTTTGGCCATTGATTTGCAGCTTAAAAAAGCAAAACGTCAATTATACGACGCCGCTGCCCTTTTATTGGGCGACGATTGCCGACCAAGCCCTCAGCTTCTCGGGATAACTGCACGCAGCATGCGCAGGGCTGGTGGACGGCAGGCGGAGCAACTGCAGATTCGCTCCCGGCAAACCAGGCAGCACCAGACGGCGAAAACCGGCCTCGGCCGCACCACCATTGAAGAAAACACGCTGGATGCTGCGGTGAACAGCAAAAAAGGCCGAAAAATCGTTAGCCGAAACGGAGCTATTGACGATCGCCGAGTCCAGACTGCCAACACGCTCGCAGGCCGCTATCACGTCCCACAAAGCGACCCCGGCCGCTCCCAGTTTTTGCAGTCGCTGCGAATAAGGCAAGTCAGGCCCGGCGCCAAGCAGATCGCCCATGATTCGCCAAAACGCATTTCGTTCGTTGGCGTAGTACTGCCCGGCACGCAGCGAAGCCTCGCCGGGCAAGCTACCAAGGATAAGTACTCGAGCGGCCCCGTCGGAAACTGGCGGAAACCCGTGACTCAGGGTCATGAGAAGCTGGCGGTCAGCCGCCCATCACGCGGTTTTTGCCGGCACGTTTGGCAAGATACATGGCCTGATCGGCCCGGCGAATGGCATCTGCACCCGTTTCGTCGGGCGTCAGCTGAGCCACCCCGGCACTGAAGGTAATCAGGATTTTTTCCTTGCCGGCCATGTAAATGGATTTGGTCAGCTCCCGCTGCAGGCGCGCCATTGCCTCTATCCCCTGCTCAAGCTGGGTATCCGGCATCAGAACGACGAACTCCTCGCCGCCATACCGGGCGAGCGTATCGCTCGGCCGCATGTTGCCACGAGTGACTTCGGCCAAATGAACCAAGGCACGATCGCCGGCCTCGTGCCCCAGGCTGTCGTTCAGCTTCTTGAAATTATCAATGTCGAGCAAGCTGATCGACAACGAGGTTCCTTTTCGCTGCATGCTGGCGATTTCTCGCGCCAACGCCTCTTCCAGGCCCTTTCGGTTCAAGGCATCGGTCAAGGGATCGTGTCGAGCCAGGGCACTGGCGCTATCCAGCTCCTGATGCAAATGGATCAGCTCCGCCTCGGTCACCACCACTTTTTCCTGCAGGCTCTTCAATTGCTCGCGTGAGTGAGCGGTTTCCTCGGCCATCGCGTGCGTTGCCACAAGGACGTCGTTCAGCAACGGCTTCAAATCCTCGACGGTGGCAACACTTTCAATCTGGCGGGCGCTGGCCTCAATACGCCCCTCGAATTCAGTGCTCGAACGGTTCATGGCGCCCAACTGCTCGACAAATTCGGCCAGCATCTTGTGCATTTCCTCCTGCGCCTGAACGGAAAGCATCTTGGCACGCCCCTGCTTTTCCATCACATCGCGCAGCCGGCGCTCCATTTCGTCCAGGTGACGCAGGGTCAAAGGTGGCGTGATGCTGGCCAGAAGACCGTCCACCTGCCCTTTCAGCCAACTGTCATCCACGCTCAAATCACGAATGTTCTCGACAATAAGCTGCAAAAGTTTGAGTAGCGATTCCTTGATCTCGGCCTGTTCCTCGGCCGCAAACACTGCCTGATGCGCCATTCCGCCGAGAAAGCCCTGAACAGCCTCGAAGGGGGCAAGTGGCCGCTTCAAAACCTGGAGCAATTCGTTTGTCAGCCGGGCAATTCTCGAATCGCTATCGCCAAGGGCAGGCAGCGCACATTCAATAAAACGTGCCAGTTTTATGGAGAAATCATGTGGCAAGACATCGGGCGCAACGTGTTTGTTGTCCTGTGCACGCCCCTCGTCGACCGCAGTAAACGCAACCAAGGCCATCCTGACGCCCTCCCAACTGCGGCGCGAAATTGCCGCCGAGAGCTTGTCCAGTTGCACCTCCTGAGATTCGCTTCGGGCCTGCAAGGCTGACGATAACTCGCGTAGCTGCGCCTCAGGAAATGCCGACTGATTGGGGATGCCGGCAATTTCGTTATAACAGGCCTGATAGTTGGCCGGCGTCGGGGCCAGCTGCCTGACTGCGAGGAACTTGAGCGCCTCTCGGGCGATTTCGGAAGGTTGTTTCGGTTCGTTCATGAAAACATTGATTGGCTTTAGATGGCTGATCATGGCACCGACAGGCTTGTGGTGCGAGTCTATCCTATTGCACTGCATCCCCTGCAAAATTGTGCCACCGGCAAGCAGCAATTGCCAGCCAGCCGATCGGGAGCATTGGACAAGCGCAAATCACGCGGCGCCAATCGTCGTCAGCGTGTTAACATACTCGTTTAACGATTTTGCCCGGCCCAGCCGGCGTTTTCCGTCAACATGCGCCTCCTTCGTTTGCTCAAGATCGCCTCTGTCGCCAGCCGTTTCGGCCTGGACGAGATGGTGCTCGAACACGAACCAAGTGGCCGCCTGGTACGAATCGCCAACGCCTTGCAATTCTGGCGCGACCTGTCGACGCCTCGGGCTGTCCGCCTGCGCCTCGCACTCGAATCGCTTGGCCCGATTTTCGTCAAGTTTGGCCAGGTACTCTCAACCCGGCGCGACCTGATGCCGACAGATATAGCCGACGAACTGGCCAAGCTGCAGGATCGCGTACCGCCCTTTGAATCAGCACTGGCCCTGGCTGAAATCGAAAAAGCTTACGGTCGACCGGCCAGTGAAGTATTCGCCGAATTCGACCCGACGCCGATCGCGTCGGCCTCAATCGCTCAGGTTCATTTTGCCAAGCTGCACGCAGTAGATGGCGGTCACGAAGTCGCCGTCAAGATACTGCGCCCCAACATGCTGTCGGTCATCGAGCATGATCTGGCGCTGATGGACAATCTGGCGATGTTGCTTGAAAAGCTGTGGGCCGACGGCAAGCGCCTGAAACCGAGGGAAGTGGTCGCCGAATTCGCCAAATATCTGCGCGACGAACTCGACTTGATGCGCGAAGCCGCCAATGCCTCGCAACTGCGCCGCAATTTCACCGACTCCACGCTGTTGATCGTACCCGAAGTCCATTGGGATTTTTGCACGTCGACCGTGATGGTCATGGAACGCATGAAGGGCACCCCGATCTCGCAGATCGAGAAGCTCCGTGCCGACGACATCAACCTGTCCAAGCTGTCGTCCGCCGGCGTCGAAATATTTTTCACGCAGGTTTTCCGTGATGGCTTTTTCCACGCCGACATGCACCCCGGCAATATCTTCGTCGCCTCGGACGGCCGCTACATCGCGCTCGATTTCGGTATCGTCGGCACGCTGACCGACTCGGACAAGAATTATCTCGCCCAGAACTTCCTTGCCTTCTTCCGACGCGACTACAAGCGCGTCGCCGAGGCCCATATCGAATCTGGCTGGGCGCCGAAAGACACGCGAGTCGATGAGTTCGAAGCAGCCATTCGCGCCGTTTGCGAGCCCATCTTTGACCGGCCGCTGAAGGATATTTCCTTCGGCAAGGTTCTGCTCCGTCTGTTCCAGACCTCACGCCGCTTCAACGTCGAAATTCAGCCCCAACTGGTCATGCTGCAGAAGACGCTACTCAATATCGAAGGCCTTGGTCGCCAGCTCGACCCGGAACTCGATTTGTGGACGACTGCAAAGCCATTCCTCGAACGCTGGATGAGCGAGCAGATCGGCTGGCGTGGCCTGGTCCGCAACCTCAAGCAGGAGGCACCGTATCTGGCGCGCACTCTGCCGCAATTGCCACGCCTCGTTCATCAAGCCCTGGCTCAACCAGCCAGACTCGACCTGCAGCCGCAGCTCGATCGCCTGATCGCCGCCCAGCAGCAGCAAAATCGCTGGCTGGCCATTATTGCCCTGCTGCTCGCCCTGCTCGTCGGCGCGCTGTTTATTTGATCGCCAATGGCCGTAGTTAACCTCACCACCTTCACCGAAGAAAACCTGACCGACTGGTTTGCCACCCGGGACATCACCAAGGCCCGGCCCTACGTCGACCTGGTTTCCAATATTGAAATCAACGGCAGCCAGATCAGCGCAAAGATTCCCGGCACAGCCGCCGAACCGTACACTGCCCAGGCCTACCTGAGTCAGGCGCAGAGCGGCGAAATGACGGTCATCAGCCGCTGCACCTGCTCGGCCGGCAAGCATTGCAAACACGTCGCCGCGATGCTGCTCAAGGCCATCGAAGAGCGCAACCCGAAGGAACAAGTCAGTGGTAGCGCGCTGTCCTGGCTTGACGATTTGCGCCGAGTGTCAGTCGCCGTCGCCAAGAAAAAGGCCCGCCCTGCCAGCGCCCGGCAGCAGCTGTTCTATGTCCTGAAATGGACAACCGATCGCCGTCAGTTCGCGATTGAGATTCGCAAGGGCAAATACCCGGAAAGCGCCGAGGAGTGGTGGAAGGTCGACCGCGCCCTGATTGCGCCACCCCAGTTCGTTACTGAGGAAGACCTCGGCATCCTGCGCCTGATCTGGGCTGACCGCACGCATGAGACAGGCTTGCGCGCCTTTGGTCTCGGCACCAAGCACGGCGCCGAAATCCTGCAGCGCATGGCCGCCAGTCACCGACTCTACCCCGAGGATGATCTGGGTTTGCCGCTCAACGCTGGCCCGGTCCGCCCGGCCAGTATTGGCTGGCAGATCGATGGCATGGGCTTTCAAAAGCCGCAGCTAAAACCGGAGCCATCGGCCGAAATGATTGTTGCGGTCGACCCGCCGTGGTACATCGATTTGGCCGAGGGCGAAGCCGGGCCACTGGAGGTTACCGGCAACCCGGACGTCATCAACCGGCTATTCTCGCTGCCACCGCTATCGGCCACCGAAGCCGCGCTGGTCGCCGAAGCGCTCTCCGAACTCGCGCCCGACCTGCCGCTTCCCGGCACCGATGCAGGTGCCCGCCTGCGCCTGGTTGATGCGCCGCTGATTCCCATCCTTCAGCTCGAAACCCTGCACACGCATGGCCATCGCGCCTGGCGCACTTATCCGCAGAACTTCGGTGGCGGGCCTTTTGACGTTGCCAAGGTGGTTTTCCGCTACGGTGACGCCGAGGTACGCCCGGAGGAAAAGAGCGAATTCATCACCCTGCCGGAAGGGGAAACCATCCGCTTGCGACGCCGCCCGGATGACGAAAGCAGGTCGCTGTTAGCGCTGGAAAGTGCTGGCCTGCAGAAAATCCCCGGCCATACGCTGCACACCTTCGGTAGCCCGCCGGAAGGCATCTACGGTCTAGCTGCCGAAACGAGTTGGGTGCCTTTCATGCAGGACGGCACCCAGCGTCTGAAGGAAGCCGGCTGGCAGATCGAGTTCCCGGAAGACTTTCGCCACCACGTCATTGAGGTGGATGGCTGGGAAGCCGAACTTCACGAAGCGGACAACGGCTGGTTCAATCTCGACATGGGCGTCGTGGTCGAAGGCGAGCGCCTGCCGCTCGCCCCGCTGCTTGCCAACCTGTTCCGCAGCGATCCGCGCTGGCTGGAAGCGGTCGAACTTGAACGCATACCCGACGATGAAGGCATCGATCTCTATACCCCGCGCGGCAAGCGTCTTCGCGTCCCGGCCGGCCGCCTGAAACCGCTGGCCGCAACGCTGATCGACTTGTTCGATGGCTTCAGCGGCGGCAACACACTACGCATTTCAAGATTCGACGCGCCCCGACTCTCCGAGCTCTCTGATCTTAGCCGCTGGCAGTTTCGCGGCCAGAGCGACGTTATGGCCCTGGCCGAACGCCTGCTATCGGCACAGGCCATTGGCGATGTCGCGCCACCGGCCGGCTTCAAGCTGGACTTGCGCCCCTATCAAAGAGAGGGACTGGCCTGGCTGCAGTTCCTGCGCGAACACAATCTTTCCGGCATCCTGGCCGACGACATGGGTCTGGGTAAAACAGCCCAGACACTGGCCCACCTGTTGCTGGAAAAGGAGGCTGGACGCCTCGACAAGCCCTCGCTGATCATTCTGCCGACCTCGTTGATTTTCAACTGGAAAAACGAAGCGGCACGTTTCGCCCCCGGCCTCAAGGTACTGTCGCTGCATGGCCCGGAACGCAAGATTCTGTTCCCGGAAATCACCAAGAGCGACGTGATTCTGACGACCTATCCGCTGCTCTGGCGCGATGCCGACGAGTTGATGCAGCACAGCTACCACCTGCTCATTCTCGACGAGGCGCAAACGGTCAAGAACGCCCAGAGCCAGAGTGCCGAAGCCGTGCGCAAGATCGATGCGCGTCATCGCCTGTGCCTGACCGGTACGCCGCTGGAAAACCACCTCGGCGAATTGTGGAGCCAATTTGACTTCCTGTTGCCCGGCTTTCTCGGCACCAGCAAGCAGTTCACCCGCCACTGGCGGACACCGATCGAAAAGCAGGGCGACCTCCGCCGGCGCACGCTGCTGGCCCGCCGCATCCGCCCCTTCATCCTGCGTCGCAAGAAGGAAGACGTGGCGCGCGAGCTGCCGCCGAAAACGATCATCGTACGCAGTGTCGAACTTGAGGGCGCGCAGCGCGACCTCTACGAAACCGTGCGCGCCGCCATGGATGCCAAGGTCCGCGACGAAATCGCCAGCCGGGGCTTTGCACGCAGCCAGATCGTCATCCTCGACGCCCTGCTCAAGCTCCGCCAGGTCTGCTGTGATCCACGCTTGGTCAAGGCTGACGCCGCCCGCAAGGTATCTGAGCGGGCCAAGCTAGACCTGCTGATGGCCATGCTGCCGGAGTTGGTTGACGAAGGCCGGCGCGTGCTGGTTTTCTCGCAATTCACAAGCATGCTGGCGCTGATCGAGCACGAGCTGGACAAGGCCGGCATCACCTACGTCACGCTGACCGGTGATACCGTCGACCGCGAAGTGCCGATCCGCCGCTTTCAGGATTGCGAAGTTCCAATTTTCCTCATCAGCCTGAAGGCGGGCGGTGTCGGCCTCAATCTGACTGCGGCCGACACGGTGATTCACTACGACCCGTGGTGGAATCCTGCCGTTGAAAACCAGGCCACCGACCGCGCCCACAGGCTCGGCCAGGACAAGCCGGTATTTGTCTACAAGTTGATCGTCAGCGGCAGCATCGAGGAAAAAATTCTCGCCCTGCAAGAGCGCAAGGCCGAACTGGCAGCGGGCATTCTGTCGGAAGACCGGCAGGTGGAAGTCAAATTCGGGACAGACGACCTCGCAGCCCTGTTTGAGCCGCTGCCTGAGTAGGAAATTTCGTTTTTGGCCAATTTTTCCGGTTGACCGCAGCAGCAGGGCTGTTTGGCAAAAACCGGCAGGGTGGTTCAACTGACCGACATCGCTGTTTGCCGCCAGCGCAAAAAAGCGGCCGCTAAATCAAGCCAAGAAGGCAGTCGAGCCAAGCCGATCCAGCAAGCCGTCGAGCGCAAACGCGACGGATTTTTCACGAACAGCAGCACGATCGCCAGTGAACTGGCAGGTAAGGGCCTCGCAGCCACCATCTTTACTGGCCCAGGCAAAACAGACGGTACCCACTGGCTTCTGTGGCGAACCGCCCCCAGGCCCGGCAATACCCGTTATCGCCAGCGCCCAGTCAGCGCGGCTGTTGGCCAGCGCCCCCTGCGCCATGGCCCTGGCCACCGCCTCCGAAACCGCGCCATGACGCGCCAGCGTCGTTTCCGGAACGCCCAACATCTCGATCTTGGCAGCGTTGGAATAGGTCACAAATCCGCGGTCAAACCAGGCTGAACTCCCTGCAATTGCCGTTACCGACTGCGCCAACCAGCCGCCAGTGCACGACTCTGCCGCCGCCAGCCATTCGCCGCGATCAATAAGCAATTCGCCGAGACGTTCGGCAAGCTTTTCCAGTTCATTCATAATGGCCAATCCTAGCACGCCCCTCCGAAACCCATGCCCGAAACCACGATGCCTTCCGCAACACCGCCCGGGAACTCTATTACCGGGGTGATCCTGGCCGGCGGATTGGGCACTCGCATGGGTGGCGTGGACAAAGGCTTGCAACACTTCAAACAGCAAGCGCTTGTCAGTCATGTCGCCACCCGGCTTGCCCCGCAGGTAGGCCACCTGATGATCAATGCCAACCGCAATGCAGATGAATACGCTGCCCTCGGCTATCCGCTGATCAGTGATCGCATCACGGGCTTTGCCGGGCCACTGGCCGGGCTTCAGGCGGCGCTCAGTGCAGCTGAAACACCGCTGGTGGTCACGGCGCCTTGTGATTCGCCCTATCTTCCGCTTGATCTCGTTTTCCGTCTGCACCAGGCGCTGGAAGCAGCCCATGCAAAACTCGCCATCGCCAAGGCTGGCGGGCGTTTGCACCCGGTTTTCTGTCTCTGCCGAACATCGCTGCGCCCTGCACTGGAAACCTACCTGCGGGGTGGTGGCCGCAAAGTAGCGCAGTGGTGTTCAGAGATGCAGGCTCTGGAAGTCGACTTCTCCGACCAGCTTGAAGCATTCGGAAACTTCAACACACTCGACGATCTGGATAAAAGCATTCGTTAGGGATATCACGTACCTGTGGAAAACCGATATTGCACCGCAACACAAGTCATCTATACTCGGCGGGCAGGAATAAAATTCGACCATAAATAGAGAACAGCCATGACCGTCAAAATCCATTACCGCATCACCCAGGACCGCGCAGGCATCCCTCAGGACTTCGCCGGTGCCCGCCACTTTGTAGTCCGCGACAATGAGGCCATCGAAGACACGGCAAAGCACCAACTGGCCGCCGACTACCAGGTTCCACAAAGCGCCGTCGTCATCAGCCGAATCGAAAGCTGAGCTTTTCGCCAGCAAGAAGGCAGACAGTTTGGCCGGGAACGCCGTAACGGGTGTCCCGTATTTCTTGCGTCCAGGGTCAAGACATTGTGCGCCGCGTCAATTTGCCCACTCCGGCAGGCAACGACATTCTGTTACAGAAGGCTACGAAAGAACGACAGACTTCAGAGAGGCGGCAACCTACACTGCAGTTGTGCATTGAACCCCTCCTCTCGAAACCCCCTTTCGAGAATTTCAACCCCGCCACTGGCGGGGTTTTTTTTGCTCAGCAGTCGCTCCAGATAGTTATAATCTCGTTTTCTATATATAGCACTGGGGTCTTCGGCATGGCTGAGAAACACTCTTCCAAGGGCATCATGTGGGCGACGATTGGCATCGCTGTCGTCCTGATTGCCATTATTTATCCGCTCACCAACAAGTCGTTCAATTCTGCCGCCACCTCCGGCGCAGGTAGCGATGATGCCGACATTCGCATCCAGCCGGTTGCCAAGTTCGAACTGGCCAAGGCCGAAGCGCCTGTCGCCACTGGCCCTCGCGATGGCGCAACGATTTACAACACGGTTTGCGGCGCCTGCCACAACAGCGGCGCTGCGGGCGCCCCGAAGATTGATGACAAGGGCGCATGGGCCCCGCGTTTGGCCCAAGGCAAGGATGCATTGATCAAGAGCGTGACCAACGGCAAGGGCGCAATGCCGGCAAAGGGCGGCGCCGTGCTGTCCGATGAGGAAATCAAGAGCGTCGTTGAATACGTGATGGGCAAGGCCAAGTAAGTCTGGCTCGCATGAGAAAAGGGAGGCCGCGGCCTCCCTTTTTTGTTGACGTAAAAAAGGCGCCTCGTGGGCGCCTTGCTCAGACTGCGGCTTTTGGAGGGCCGCAGCTGACGTCCTGCAGGGATTCTTACTTGGCGGCTGGTGCAGCAGCCTTGGCTGCTTCTGGAGCGGCGGCCGGCGCAGCTTTTTTGACCACTTTCTTGGCTTTCTTGGCCTTCGCCTTGGCCGGCGTTGCGGCCGGCTTGGCAGCTGGTGCAGCTTCGTCTTTCTTCATTTCCGGGGCCGCTGCCGGCTTGGCTTCCGGCGCTTTGACGGCTTCAGCAGCCTTCGGCATTTCCGCTTTGACGGCGGCGGCAACCGGGGCTGCGGCGGCCTTCACTTCGGCGACGGCCGGCTTGATGTCAGCCGCGTGGGCGACGCCAAAAGCGGTAGCGAGGATGATGGCGACGAGTTGCTTGGTCATTTTTGTATCTCCAGAGGTTGTGTATTCGGTTTTTGATCCGGCTTTGCGAAATCGCGCTGCCTTGTGCCGAATAACGCGGCTGCTTGCTGCCCGGATGTCATCGAGAAGGTAACCACCTGTAACGCGGAGTGACCAACTCGTTAGCGCTTGTTTCCCGCCAGCATGGCCTTCATGGCGTCAAGCCGGGCGTTGCCGGTTGCCTTGTCGGGCCGGGCATCCTGCTTGCCGCCGGTGAACCGGACGTCTTCCTTGCCCATTTCATCGATGAAGCGCGACGGCTCGCAGGGAACAAACTCTCGCGCCTGCTTGCGGCGCTCGCAATAGGAAACATTTAGCGTGTGCTGGGCGCGGGTGATGCCGACGTACATCAGGCGGCGCTCCTCCTCGATCTTGCCCGGATCGACTGATTCCCGGTGCGGCAGGATGCCTTCCTCGACGCCGACCAGAAAGACGTGCTTGTATTCCAGACCTTTGGCAGCGTGCAGCGTGGACAACTGAACGGCGTCGTAATCCTCGTCATTCTGCTTGTCGAGCATGTTGATCAGGGCGATGCTCTGGGTCAGATCCACCAGCGTCTTGCCGTCGAGTTCGCCCTTCTTGTTCAGCCAGTTGGCAAATTCGCAGACATTGGTCCAGCGCGTTTGCGCCGTCCGCTCTTCTTCGTGGTCGTAGAGGAAGGTTTCGTAGTCGATGGCCTTGAGCAGATCAGGCAGGACTTGATGCGCCGGCTCCTTGCTGGCCCGCGACTGGGTGCGGTTGATGAAGTTGCAGAATTCGAGCAGGGGTTCGAGCTGGCGGGGCTGGATGCGGTGCTCCAAGCCTTCCTCGAACGCCGCCTGAAATAGCGAAATGTGGCGCTCGCCGGCGTAGATGCCAAGCACTTGCAGCGTCGCCGCGCCGATGCCGCGCTTGGGTGTGGTCGCCGCGCGAATGAAGGCCGGGTCGTCGTCTTCGTTGGTCAGCAGACGAAGATAGGCGGTGATGTCCTTGATTTCGGCCTTGTCGAAGAAGGATTTGCCGCCGGAGAGCAGGTAGGGAATGCGGTGATCGCGCAGGTATTCCTCGAAAATCCGCGCCTGATGATTGGAGCGGTAGAGGATGGCGTAATCCTTGAACTTGCCGCGATGCTCGAACTTGTGCGCCTGCAGTTTCATGACCACGCCTTCGGCCTCGGCGTCGTTGTCACGGCATGCATTGACGTAGATCGGTTCGCCATGACCGAGGTCGGACCACAACTTCTTGTCGAACAGCTTTTCGTTGTTGGCGATGACGTTGTTGGCGGCCTTGAGGATTCTTACGGTCGACCGGTAATTTTGCTCAAGTTTGATGACCTTGAGCGCAGGGAATTCGGTTGGCAGCTTTTTCAGGTTTTCAATGTCGGCGCCACGCCAGCCGTAGATCGCCTGATCGTCGTCGCCCACCGCCGTAAATTGGGCGCGAACGCCGGTCAGCAGCTTGAGCAGCTGGTACTGGCAGGCATTGGTGTCTTGGTATTCATCGACCAGCAGATAACGCAGGCGGTTCTGCCATTTGTTGGCGATTTCAGGATGCTCGGTAAAGAGCTTCACGGGCAGGCCGATCAGATCGTCGAAATCAACCGCCTGATAGGCCTTGAGCGTCGCTTCGTAGGACAGGTAGGCATGGGCGGCCAGCTTTTGATGCTCGTCGGTGGCCAGATGACGCGCCGCTTCAGGCGTGATCAGCCCGTTCTTCCAGTTCGAAATGGTCGACTGCACGATGCGCAGCGTCGCCTTGTCAACGGTGCCGGCCGTTTCGCTGATGATGCCGGCGCAATCGGCCGAATCAAAAATCGAAAAACGCGGCTTGTAGCCGAGCGCCTTGGCCTCTTCGCGCAGGATGCGCACGCCGAGCGAGTGGAAGGTGGAAATCTGCAGCTCGTCGGCCTGCGGCTTGGAGAGAAGCTTGCCGATGCGCTCCTGCATTTCCTTCGCCGCCTTGTTGGTGAAGGTAATGGCGGCGATATTGCGCGGATTGAACCCGCAGCTTTGCACCAGATAGGCTATTTTCTGCGTGATGACCCGCGTTTTGCCCGAGCCGGCGCCTGCCAGCACCAGCAAGGGGCCGTCGAGGTAATGGATCGCTTCGCGTTGCGGGGCGTTGAGGCCGGACATGGGGCTTCCAAAAAGCGGCGCCCCGGCAAAGCGGGGCGCGTTGGATGGGTTGCCTGATTTTAACCCAGTGCTTCAGTACTTAAAATTGGCCATTTTCCCGGTTGACCGTGGGGTCGGGCCTGACTACCAGAGTCGAAGGAGTCTCAAGCCAGGTCGTCTATGCCCTTGGCGGCCATCGGCAGCAAGCCCGGCTTGATCAACTGATCTGCCGCAGCCCCCAAGGCAGTTACTTGCAACGCCAGGTCGTGAGCATCCTGCAAGACGTGCGCACCGCCATTAAAGGTGCCGATAGCGCCCGCCTCGATTTCCGACATTTCCTGCTGCAAGCTACGCTGACGGTCGCCGTCGGCCCCCTCCAGCGCATCGATTCGCCGAATACGTTCGCCTGGCGCAGGGCGCACCCACTCGATCGACTCTTGTGAGTGACGCGGTGACTGGCTGGTAAGGCGGTCAAGTTTCATTCGAGGGCTCCTGTGCCCTCGATAACGACACGAACGCCGCCTGGCTTTAGGTCAGAGCGCGCCGAAAACGTTTTTCAACAGTGCGCTGCCAGCCTCCATCGGGTTGGCGCGCAGCTTCTTCTCTTCTTCCGCGATCATCAGGAACAGGCCATCCATCGCCTTCTGGGTCACGTAGCTGTCGACATCGGCGCTTTTCTTGTCGACCAGGCCGGCGCTGGCGGCCTTGCCTGCGAAGGTGTTGTACTGCTCGGCCAGTTTCAGCTTCTTGGTTTCCTTCTTGACGATGGGCATGAACTTGGCGGTGAGCTGGTCGGTGGAGGAACGCTTGAAATACTGCGTCACGCTGTCCTCGCCGCCGGTCAGAATGTCCTTGGCGTCCTTGATGCTCATTTTCTTGATCGAGGCAGTGAGAATCGGCTTGGCTTCGGCCACGGCATTTTCGGCGGCGCGGTTCATGGTTTCGATCAACTGGTCAGCCTGCTTGCCCATGCCGAACATGCGCAGGGCCGAATCGGCTTTTTCCAGATAGCCGGGCAACTTGATCTTCACCTTGTCGTTGCCGAGAAAGCCGCCATCCTTGCCAAGCGATGCAACGGCATAGTCGGCGCCCTTGGCCAGCGCTTCCTTGACGCCGGCACTGGCATCACCGGTCGAAATGGCATCCAGCGCCCCGGCCTGGGCGAGTGCTGCGGTCAACGTGAAAAACAGGGCAAAAACGGGTTTCAGCAGGCGGCGCATGGGGTTCTCCTAGCGGGTTAAACGATGTCGAGGTGACCGATGCCGGTCGTCAGATCCCGATCCTGGGATTCCTTGCCGTGCAGCTTGATCTGCAGGCGCAGGTCGTTCAGCGAATCGGCGTTGCGCAGAGCGTCTTCGTAGGTAACCTTGCCGGCCTCGTAGAGATCGAACAGCGCCTGGTCGAACGTCTGCATGCCGAGTTCGCGGGATTTCTTCATGATTTCCTTGATTTCATGGACATCGCCCTTGAAGATCAGATCAGAAATCAGCGGCGAATTGAGCATCACCTCGATCGCCGCCATCCGCCCCCGGCCGTCCTTTTTCGGAATAAGGCGCTGAGAGACCAAGGCGCGCAGATTCAGAGAGAGATCCATCAGCAGCTGATGACGGCGCTCTTCCGGGAAGAAGTTGATGATGCGATCAATGGCCTGGTTGGCGCTGTTGGCGTGCAACGTAGCCAGACACAGGTGGCCGGTCTCGGCGAAGGCAATGGCGTAGTCCATGGTGTCGCGGTCGCGGATTTCACCCATCAGGATGACATCCGGCGCCTGGCGCAACGTGTTTTTCAGCGCCGGCCCCCAGTCGTCGGTATCAACCCCGACTTCGCGCTGCGTGACGATGCAATTCTTGTGTTCGTGCACGTATTCGATTGGGTCTTCGATGGTGATGATGTGGCCGTACGAATTTTCGTTGCGGTAATCAACCAGCGCTGCCAGCGAGGTCGTCTTGCCGGTACCGGTGCCGCCGACGAAGATGATCAGGCCGCGCTTGGTCATCGCCAGATCCTTCAGCACGGGTGGCAACTGCAGCTCGTCGAGCGTCGGGATGCTCATGTTGATCGTCCGGCAGACAACGCCGACCTTGCCCTGCTGGACCAGCGCATTGACCCGGAAACGACCGATGCCAGCCGGTGAAATGGCGAAATTGCATTCCTTGGTCGATTCGAATTCCGACGCCTGACGGTCGTTCATGATCGAGCGCGCCAATTCGGCGGTGTGCTGCGCGGTCAGAACCTGATTCGAGACCGGCGTGATCTTGCCGTCGAGCTTGATGGCCGGCGGAAAGCCGGCCGTAATGAACAGGTCTGAGCCCTTCTTTTGCGACATCAGGCGCAAAAGATCGTGCATGAATTTCATTGCCTGATCGCGTTCCATATTTTCCCCTTGTTTATTCTGCTAAATACCGCCGGATCAAGCCGGGAAGGTATCCTTGTTCGCCGCCCGGAAGCGCGCTTCGGCGCTCGAGATCACATTGCGCCGCACCAGATCAACCAGATTCTGATCGAGCGTCTGCATGCCGAAATTCTGGCCGGTCTGGATGGCCGAATACATCTGGGCGATCTTGTTCTCGCGGATCAGATTGCGGATGGCCGGCGTGCCGATCATGATTTCATGTGCCGCGACCCGGCCGCTACCATCCTTCGTCTTCATCAGCGTCTGCGAAATGACAGCGCGCAGCGACTCGGAGAGCATGGAGCGAACCATTTCCTTTTCAGCCGCCGGGAAAACGTCAACGATACGGTCCACGGTTTTCGCCGCCGACGAGGTGTGCAGCGTACCGAACACCAAGTGGCCGGTTTCGGCCGCGGTCAGCGCCAGGCGGATGGTTTCAAGGTCGCGCATTTCGCCGACCAGAATGACGTCCGGGTCTTCCCGCAACGCCGAACGCAGCGCGTTGGCAAAGGACAGCGTATGCGGCCCGACTTCGCGCTGGTTGATCAGGCATTTCTTGGCCTCGTGGACGAATTCGATCGGGTCCTCGACGGTCAGGATGTGGCCGTAATCGTTTTCGTTAACATGGTTAACCATCGCTGCCAGCGTCGTCGACTTCCCCGAACCGGTCGGCCCGGTGCACAGCACGATACCGCGCGGATACTCGGAAATTTCCTTGAAAATCTTCGGGCAATTCAACTCTTCGAGCGTCAGCACCTTGGACGGAATGGTCCGGAAAACAGCGCCGGCGCCGCGATGCTGATTGAACGCATTGACCCGGAAACGCGCCAGATTGGGGATTTCGAATGAAAAGTCACATTCCAGCGTTTCTTCATAAACCTTGCGCTGGCCATCGTTCATGATGTCATACACCATGCCATGGACATCTTTGTGCTCCATGGCCGGCAAATTGATGCGCCGGACATCGCCATGCACCCGAATCATCGGGGGCAGGCCGGCTGACAGGTGAAGGTCGGATGCCTTGTTCTTGACGCTGAAAGCCAGCAGTTCAGTGATGTCCATGCGGATCGTCCTCGGAGCGCGTGTATACTTGGATTGTTGTTAATTCCCAATGGATTATGAGCGCAATCGCCGACAACCTGCAAGCAGTCCAGGCCCGTATCCGCGATGCAGCCAAGCTCGCCGGCCGCGCGCCGGAAAGCGTTCGCCTGCTGGCCGTGAGCAAAACATGGCCGCTTTCCAGCGTTTTGGCCGCGGCCGATGCCGGTCAACCCGCTTTTGGTGAGAATTATGTTCAGGAGGGCGTCGACAAAGTCGCCGCCACCGCCGGCCAGGCTCTCGAATGGCATTTTATTGGCCCGCTGCAAAGCAACAAGACGCGCCCGGTGTCTGAGCATTTCGATTGGGTGCACTCCATCGAGCGCCTGAAAATCGCCGAACGCCTGTCTGAGCAACGCCCCAGCCACCTGAAACCGCTACAAGTCTGCGTTCAGGTCAATGTTTCCGGCGAAGTCAGCAAGAGCGGCTGTTCGCCGGAGGAAGCCCTCGAACTCTGTCGCGCCGTCGCTGCCCTGCCCGGCCTGCAACTGCGCGGCTTGATGGCCATACCCGAGCCGACAGACGACCTGGCCGCCCAGCGCGCCCCCTTCCGCCAGTTGCGGGAAATTTTTGAAATGATCCGGGCGGCCGGTTTGCCGCTCGATACCCTATCCATGGGCATGTCCCACGATATTGAAGCTGCCGTGGCCGAAGGCGCGACCATCGTTCGCATCGGCACGGCCATTTTTGGTGAAAGAAACTACGCATGAAAATCGTTTTCCTGGGCGGCGGCAACATGGCCAACGCATTGATCGGCGGCATGGTGAAACAGGGCTTCGCGGCCGGCGACATTGACGTCATCGATCTCGGCGCCGAGGCTCGCGCCAAGCTGGTCGCCTCCTACGGCGTCACCTGCCATGAAAGCGCCGCAACCGCACCGGCCTCGCCGGACATCCTCGTACTGGCCGTCAAGCCGCAGCAGATGAAGGAAGCCGTCGCGCCGCTCGTCGGCAGGCTGGGCAACGCGGTGGTCATCAGCATCGCTGCCGGCCTCGACATGACGGCGTTGTCGCGCTGGCTGGGCGACCATCGCCAGATCGTCCGCTGCATGCCGAATACGCCCGCCCTGATCGGCGCCGGCATCACTGGCCTGTGCGCCCTGCCCGAAGTCAGCGCCGACCAGCGCGCTGCTGCCGACCGGGTGCTGCGCGCCGTCGGCACCACCGTCTGGATCGAGGACGAAGCGAAAATCGACGGCGTCACCGCCATTTCCGGCAGCGGCCCAGCCTACGTTTTCCTCTTCATCGAAGCGCTGCAGCAAGCCGCCGCCGACCTGGGTTTCACGCCCGAACAAGGCCGCCAGCTCGCCATCGAAACCGTGCAGGGTGCCGCCGCACTGGCTGCCCAATCGAGCGAACCAGCCTCGACGCTGCGCGAGCGCGTCACCTCGAAAGGCGGCACCACCGCCGCAGCCCTGCAAGTCATGGCCGAACGTGGCGTCAAGGAAGGCATCGTCGCCGGCTGCAAGGCCGCCGCGGCCCGCGGGCAGGAACTCGGCAAGATTCTCGGAGCCGACTGATGCAAGCCATCGTTTTCCTGCTCGACGCCGTCGCCAGCTTTTTCTGCGCCCTGTTCCTGCTGCGTTTCATGATGCAGGCCCTGCGTGTTTCTTTTGGCGGCCAGATTGGTGATTTCGTCGTGAAATTGACCAACTGGGCAGTCAAGCCCTTGCGCCGGGTAATTCCCGGTGCCGGGGGTTTCGACTGGGCCAGCCTGGTCGCCGCGCTGGCCCTGCAACTGCTGTTCAACGGCATCATCGTTGGCGCAGCTACGCGCTTTGGCGAGGTCGACGGTGCCGGCATGGTGCCGATGATCCTCTGGCTGGCCGTGCGCGGTCTGCTCCGCCTGTCGGTGCACATCATGGTCGGCGCGCTGATCCTGCAAGCCGTGCTGTCGTGGATCAACCCCTATTCGCCGCTGTCGGCGCCGGCCCAGCAACTGACCCGGCCGATCCTCGACCCGATCCGTCGCATCGTGCCGGCAATTTCCGGGATCGACCTGTCGCCGCTGGTCGCCATCCTGCTGCTGCAAGCGGTGCTGATGTTCCTGTGAACGAGTGGTTTCGGCTGGCCGCGGACGGCCGCATCACGCTAACCCTGCACATCCAGCCCGGCGCCAAGAAAACCGAGTTTGCCGGGCTGCATGGCGACGCGCTGAAAATCCGCCTCGCAGCCCCTCCGGTCGATGGCAAAGCCAACGAGGCGCTGGTTAAATTCGTGGCTGAAACGCTGAAACTGCCGAAGTCCGCGGTCAACCTGAAAAGCGGTCAGACCTCACGGCGCAAGGTGCTGGAAGTGGTCGGCACGACCAGCGAAGCTGTTGGGCGCATCGCCGACGCCTGACAACACTTTCGATTTTGGCCATTTTTTCCGGTTGACCGTAGGGTCAGCCGTTGGCTCCATGGTCGCAGCAAGCCTGGAAAAGCCCGCAATCTGGCCAGAGGATGCCCCACCGTCGCTGGCATGAAGCCAGCGACGAGTCCGTCAAGTAGCTAGAAAACCACCCGACCACCAACCAGTGTGTTCTTGACCTTGCCAGTCAGCATGTAACCCAGCCATGGCGAGTTCTTGCCGCGGCTCTTCAGGGCATCCGGCGTCACCTGCCAGCTTGCTTCCGGGTCGAAAACACAAATATCGGCGACGCTGCCTACAGCCAGCTGCCCGTTGGCGAGGCCGAGCACATCAGCTGGCGCCGAGGTGATGCGGGCCAGCGCGTCGGGCAGGCGGACACCGGCGGCGTTCGCCCACATCAAGGTGAGCGGCAGCAGCACTTCAAGGCCGGTGGCGCCCGGCTTGGCTTCGCCGAAGGGTAGCAGCTTGTCGTCGGCGCCGACCGGTGTGTGGTCGGAACAAATGGCGGCAAGGCCGCTGGCCGCGGCATCCGACAAGGCCTGACGGTCGCTCTGGGCGCGCAATGGCGGGCAGAAACGGGCGTGCGGATTGAAGAAGCCGATGTCGTTTTCAGTCAGCAGCAGGTGATGCACGCCAACGTCGAAAGTCAGCGGCAGTCCTTCTTCCATCGCCCGTTTGGCCAGCGCAACGCCCGCCCCCGAGGAAAGACGGGTCAGGTGCACCCGGCAACCGGTATCACGCACCAGCTGGACGATGGTGCCGATGGCGATGGTTTCGGCGGCGACCGGAATGCCGGCCAGACCGAGGCGGCTGGAAACCTCGCCTTCGTGCGCAATGCCGTTGCGCGACAGCCAGTAATCCTGTGGCTGCAGCCAGACCGAAAAGCCGAAGGTGGCGGCGTATTCCATGGCCCGGAGCAGGGCTTCGGTGTCAGTTACCGGCTTGTTGGCCTGCGAGAAGGCAACGCAGCCAGCTTTCTTCAGGCCGGCCAGTTCGGCCAGCCGTTCGCCCTGCAAGCCCAGCGTCAGCGCGCCGAGCGGCAGCACGCGGGCCTTGCCAATTTCGGTGCCGCGATGGACCAGGCGATCGGCCAGCTCCGGCTCGTCGAGCGGGGGATCGGCATCGGGCGGCACGACGACCGAAGTGACGCCACCAGCGACGGCAGCCGCGAGTTCGGCCTCGATGGAATTCAGGCGGGCGCCGAGGTCGATGAAGCCGGGGCACACGACGCAACCGGTGGCGTCGATGCTCTGGTCGGCGACGAAGCCGGCCGGCGCTTCGCCCAATCCGGCCACCTTGCCATCGGCTACGAACAACGACGTGCTGCGGTCAACGCCATTTTTCGGGTCAATTACACGGCCATTTTCAATAACGATGTTCATCTCAATTCCCCGCAACAATGCTCATGACGGCCATGCGCACCGCGATGCCAAAGGTAACTTGGGGCAGGATCACGGCCTGCGAGCCGTCGGCCACCGCCGAGTGAATTTCGACGCCGCGGTTCATCGGCCCCGGGTGCATCACGATGGCGTCCGGCTTGGCCAGCGCCAGCTTTTGCGGCGTCAGGCCGTAGTGGCGGAAATATTCGCCGGCCGAGGGCAGCAGCGCGCCAGTCATCCGTTCGTTCTGCAGGCGCAGCATGATGATGACGTCGACGTCCTTCAGGCCTTCGTTCATGTCGTGATAAACATGCACGCCGAGTTTGTCGAGATGCTTGGGCAGCAAGGTTTCCGGGCCGATGGCGCGGACCTCCGGCACGCCCAATGTGGTCAGCGCGTGGATGTCCGAGCGGGCGACGCGTGAGTGCAGGATATCGCCGACGATGGCCACGCGCAGTTGCGTGAAGTCCTTCTTGTAGTGACGGATCGTGTACATGTCGAGCAGGCCCTGCGTCGGGTGGGCGTGACGACCGTCGCCGGCATTGACGACATGCACATCGTCGCGGCCGATGCGTTGCAGATGCTCGGCGATCAGGTAGGGCGCGCCGGAGGACGCGTGACGCACGACGAACAGGTTGGCGTGCATGGCGACGAGGTTGTCGATGGTGTCGAGCAGGGTTTCGCCCTTGCTCGCCGACGACTTGTTGATGTCGAGATTGATGACGTCGGCGCTCAGGCGCTTGGCGGCGATCTCGAAGGTGGTACGGGTGCGCGTCGAATTCTCGAAGAACAGGTTGAAGACGCTCTTGCCGCGCAGCAGCGGCACCTTCTTGACGTCGCGCGCCGAGACTTCCATGAAGGATGCGGCGGTATCGAGAATCTGCGTCAGGATGCTTTTTGGCAGTCCTTCGATGGACAGCAGATGGGCGAGTTCGCCGTTCTTGTTCAACTGCGGGTTATACATTTTCCAGCCTCCAGGCGAGTTGACCGTGGTCGTTGCGGTCAAGAACCAGATTCTGTGCATCGGTCAATTTCACATCCCAGGCGCCGTAGGTCGGCGCCACCGGCAACTCACGTCCGCCGCGATCGGCCAGCACGGCCAGTTCGACGGCAGCCGGACGGCCGTAGTCGAACAGCTCGTTGATGGCAGCGCGGGTGGTGCGGCCGGTGTAGAGCACGTCATCGACCAGGATCAGATGGCGGCCTTCGACATCGAACGGGATCACCGTCGGCCGACACTGCGGATGCAGGCCCTTTTCGGCGAAGTCGTCGCGGTAGAAGGAGACGTCGATCAGGCCGATGTCTTCCGTCAAGCCGAGCAGCTCCTTCAAACGCTCAGCGATCCACGCGCCGCCGCTGTAAATCCCGACCAGCGCCGGGTTCTTGGAGAGTTGCGGGCGAATCAGGTCGGCCAGTTGACGACACTGGGCCTCGGCGTCAGGCAGCGCCTCATTGATCAGATTGGACATGCGGGCTTTCAAACCAGGTTTGGAGAATAAGTTGCGCTGCCACGGCGTCGAGCAGGGGCTTGGCGGATCGGCTGTTGCGGCCGGTTTCGCGCAGACGGGCCTCGGCATCGAGGGAGGTCAGGCGTTCGTCGGCAAAGCCGACCGGCAGGTTATAGCGGCGTTTCAGGCGTTCGGCGAACTTGGTCGCCAGGCGGGTCATTTCGTGTGGCGTACCGTCGGCGTGGGTGGGCAGGCCGACGACCAGTTGCTCGGGCTGCCATTCGGCGACCAGCTTGGCGATGGCGGCGAAACGGTCGTCGTTCGATTCGGCGTGGATGGTGGTCAGCGGGTGGGCGGTGCCGAGCAGGGTTTCGCCGGTGGCGACACCGATACGTTTTTCACCGAAATCGAAGGCGAGGACAGTGCCCATCAGCGCAGCAATCCGCTCATGCGTGGCCGGCCACGTCGGAGAGTTGCGTGAAGCTGATGCCGAGTTTTTGCATGGCAGCCGGCAGACGTTCTTCCGGCGGCAGATCGAAGAGGATTTCGGTCATGGCCGGTACGGTCAACCAGGAATTTTGGGCTAATTCGCTTTCAAGCTGGCCGGCATCCCAGCCTGAATAGCCGAGTGTGACGATGATTTCAGCCGGCAGGCCTTCGCTGCCCACCGAATTCAGCACATCGCGCGAGCTGGTCAGGCCGACTTCGCCATTCACCGCCAGCGTCGATTGCCAGTTGCCCACCGGGCGATGCAGGACGAAGCCGCGATCCAGTTGCACCGGACCACCGAAATAGACGGGCAGCTTGGCCAGGTTTTCCGCCGATAATTTGATGTCGATCTTGTCGAACAGACCAGCCAGATCCATGTCGATCGGCCGATTGACGATAATCCCCAGCGCCCCGTTTTCATTGTGTTCGCAGATGTAGACGAGGGCGTTCGAAAAATACGGGTCTTCCAGCGCCGGCATGGCGATGAGGAAGTTGTCGGTCAGGTTGACGTTGTCCATGCTGGAATTTTAATCGCCGGGGAGGTACAAACCAACCATGAAAAAAGAAAAAGCCCTCGTCTGGTTCCGCCGCGACCTGCGCGACCACGACCACGCCGCCCTGAGCGCGGCACTTGCCGGGGCGCAGCAGGTTTATTGCGCCTTTGTTTTCGATACGGAAATTCTCGATGCCTTGCCCAGCCGGCGGGATCGCCGCGTCCATTTCATCCGCGAATCGCTGCTCGAACTGGATGCCGCGCTGCGTAAAAAAGGCGGCGGACTGATTGTTCGCCACGGCAAGGCGGGCGAGGAAATCCCGGCGTTGGCGCGGGAGTTGGGCGTGTCAGCCGTTTTCTCCAACCGCGATTACGAGCCGGCGGCCAAGCAACGCGACGTCGCCGTGGCGAGAGCCTTGGAGGCCGATGGAATCGAATTCCACACGTTCAAGGATCAGGCGATTTTTGACGGCGATGAAGTGCTGACGCAGGCCGGCAAGCCGTTTTCCGTTTTCACGCCTTACAAAAATGCCTGGTTAAAGCGGTTGACCGTGGCAGACAGCGCTGTCTGGCCGTGCACCGGGCAACTGGCCAGCAGCGATTTGAGCAGCGTGCCGACGCTGACCGAGATCGGCTTCGAAACGACCGATCTGGCCGAGGTCGGCATCCAGCCCGGCATGGCTGGCGCCCGCGCCTTGTGGGATGAATTCCGCGACGGTCGCATCACGCGTTACGGCGCGCTACGCGATTTCCCGGCGGTAAAAGGCGTGTCCTACCTGTCGGTGCATCTGCGCTTCGGCACCATTTCGATCCGCGAACTGGTCCGCGCTGCGCTGGCGGCCGAGGCCAATGTCTGGCTCAGCGAGCTGATCTGGCGCGACTTTTATTTCATGATCCTCGACCGCTTTCCGCACGTCGTCGGCCACGCCTTCAAACCGGATTACGACGCCATCCGCTGGGCCGACTGGCCGGAAGGCTTTGCCGCCTGGTGCGAGGGCCGCACCGGTTACCCGCTGGTGGATGCCGCAATGCGCCAGCTGAATTTCAGCGGCTGGATGCACAACCGCCTGCGCATGGTCGTCGCCTCATTTTTGACCAAGGATCTCGGCCTCGACTGGCGGCTGGGCGAGCGTTATTTCGCCGAGCAGCTCAACGACTTCGATCTCTCGGCCAACAACGGCGGCTGGCAGTGGGCGTCATCCAGCGGCTGCGATGCCCAGCCGTATTTCCGAATTTTCAACCCGATCACGCAGTCGGAAAAATTCGACCCGGACGGCAAGTTCATCCGTCGCTACGTGCCCGAGTTAGCCAAGGTGCCGAACAAATACATCCACGCGCCGTGGCTGATGGGGCGAATCGAGCAGGAGGCGATTGGCGTGGTGATCGGCCGGGATTATCCGGGGCCGATCGTCGATCACGCCAAGGCGCGCGAGGAAACGCTAGCGCGCTATGCGGTAGTGAAAAAGGCCGTTTGAAGTTACCGTAAACGCAGGAAGCGCCGTCAAAGACGCTTCCTGCGGTCAACCGGAATTAATGGGCTTTTTTGCAATATTTCGCGACGAGGCCGAGCAGCTCGACTTCGTCGTAAGGTTTGCCGAGGTAATGATTGGCGCCGATTTCCAGCGCGTAATTGCGATGCTTGTCCGCCGTCCGCGAAGTAATCATCACGATCGGCAGCGAGCGCAGGCGGGTATCGGCGCGGATGTTGCGCACCAGATCAAAGCCGTCCATGCGCGGCATTTCGATGTCGGAGAGAATCACATCCGGAATGACATCGACCAGTTGCTCCAGCGCATCGACGCCATCCTTGGCCAAGATAACCTGATAGCCCTCGCGCATCAGCAGCCGGCTGGTGATCTTGCGCACGGTCAGCGAATCGTCGACCACCATGACGGTCGGCAGACTGGTTGCCTCCGTCAGCACGGGCGGCAACATCGTCGGCACGGCCGTATGCACCGTGGAAACGCTCATCCGGACGGCCAGTGCGACTGGGTTCAGAATGAGCACAACCTTGCCGTCACCGAGCACGGTCGCCCCGGCGATACCGACCACGCGGGCCAGCTGGGCGCCGATATTCTTGACGACAACTTCCTGGTTGCCCTTGAGCTCGTCCACCAGCACGGCCACGCGCTGCGAACCGGAACGCAGCAGCAGCACCCAGTATTGCCTGTGCGCTTCCGGCACAGCCATCGCATCACCGAGCAGATGCGGCAGAAAATGGAAGGGATAGCGGTTGTCCTGCCAGACCACCTCGCCTTGCTCACGAATAGCCGCCAGGCCTTTCTCCTTCATATCCTTGACCTGTTCGATCATGGTCGACGGCACGGCATAGAGCTGGCTGCCGACGCGAACAAGCAGCGTCTGCGTGACGGCCAGCGTCAGCGGCAGGTAGAGACGGAAGGTCGTTCCCTTGCCTTGCTGCGAGAGCACCTCGATGCGGCCGCCAAGCCCGGCGACGGCAGTTTTCACCACATCCATGCCGACACCGCGGCCGGCCAGCTGGGTCAGTTCGACGGCCGTTGAGAAACCGGGCTGGAAAATGAAATCGAACAATGTTGCATCGTCGGCCGCCTGCCCTGGCTGGAGGAGTCCCATGGCTTCAGCGCGCGCGCGAATGCGGGCAACATCCAGCCCCTTGCCATCGTCGGACATGGACAGGATGATTTCATTGCCTTCCTGCGCCAACTTGACGGCTATTTCACCGGCTTCGAGCTTGCCCGCCGCAAGCCGTTCGTCACGACTTTCGATGCCGTGCGCCACTGCGTTGCGCAGCATGTGCTCGATCGGCGCCAGCATCTTGTCGAGCACCGAGCGGTCGATGTCGACCTGGCCGCCAATAATTTCCAGATTGGCCCGCTTGCCGGTTTCCTTGGCAGTCTGCCGAACGATGCGGTAGAGGCGCTCGGTCTGGCTGGCGAACGGCAGCATGCGCACGCTCATCAGCTCCTGCTGCAGGCTGCGGTTCAGGCGCGACTGGGCAAGAATCGCCGCATTGGCGTCATCAAGGTTCTTCAGCAGGCTTTGTTGCACGGTGGCCACGTCGTTCACCGACTCGGCCATGAAACGGGTCAGCTCCTGGAACCGCGTGAAGCGGTCAAGCTCGAGCGGGTCGAAATCGGCCACGCTGTCCGGTGCCTGGGCGACGCGGGCTTGAATCTGCGATTCGGCCTGGATTTCGATTTCACGCAACTGACGGCGCAAGCGAATGACGTTTTCCGTCAGTTCGAGCAGCGAGCCTTTCAGGCTGCGCATTTCGCCTTCAATCCGGGCACGGGCGATGGACAACTCGCCCGCTTCGCTGACCAGACGGTCAACGAGGTCGGCACGAACGCGCAGGGTGGGGCGCTGACCGCCAAGCTCGGACTCGGCATCGATTTCCGGCGGCTTTTGGGCAGTGAGCGGCGCCGGCTCGGCAGCCTCTGCATCGGTCGCCGTGTCAGGCGCCGAGTCAGTCACCGGCCCGGCACGCAAACGCTCGACAGACTGGGCGAGCAGGTCACAACCTGCTTCAATTTCATCGATAAATGCGGGCGATACCTGGCCGGCATGCAGGGCTTCCTCAACCCGCGCTTCCAGCAGGTGAGTCGCTTCGCCCAGGTTCATCGCACCAGCCATGCGAGCGCTGCCCTTGAAGGTATGCAGCACGCGGGCGATGGCTTGCGGCGCCGCGGCGCCAGCCAGATCACCACGCCAGACGCCGACTTGAGTCGTCAGATCGCGGGTCAGGTCAACCGCTTCTTCAAGGAAGATGGGCAACAGCTGTTCGTCGAGCTCATCATTCAGCTGCGGCAAAACCGGCGCAGGCGCCGCCGGGGCTGGCTCGGCAGCTGGCTCTGGCAGCGGTAACGCGGCACCGTGCAAGGCTATGATTTCAGCAGTGGGCTGCGGCGAAGGCTCCTCGGCCACCGGCGCCGGATGGAAAATATCTTCCAGCGCCACGATCAGTTGAACCTGCTCGACGGGAGCCCGTTGCAGCGCCAGGCCGGCGAACATTTCTTCAAGAGTGATGATGCTCTGGCGAACTGTTTCGAGGCCTTCGATGCTTTCCGGATGGGCCGAACCGTCGCGCCGCAGCAGGGCATGCTCAAGTGCTATGGCCAGGTGGTTGAGCGGCATCAAGCCGACGGTCGCCGCGATACCGCCGAGGGTGTGGGCGGCACGCGTCATTTCGAAGGTGGTCGGTAACGAGGAGTTGGCGTCCAGCACAGCGTAGCTGCTGACGAGCGTTTGCAGGTGATCGCGAGCCTCTTCACGGAAGATGTCGTAGAGCGTTGGCGAGGCATTGACGAGTGGCGACGGAACAATTGAAATTTCGCCGATTTCCGGCGTTGACCGCGGGATCGGCGTTGGCTCGTGAGACTGCAGAAGCGCCTCTTCCGGAACCAACGGCGCTTCGATCGAGATTTCTTCCGGCGGAAGCTCGACCGCTGGCGCTTCGGTTTCAGCCAGGGCGCTGACAACCGGCTCAAGCTCAACCCGCTGCGCAG
Organism: uncultured Rhodocyclaceae bacterium; assembly: GCA_907163225.1. Lineage (GTDB taxonomy): Bacteria > Pseudomonadota > Gammaproteobacteria > Burkholderiales > Rhodocyclaceae > Azonexus. Next base: position 1,911,899 of record OU015322.1, read on the forward strand.
GCGTTTCAGCAGGCGCCACAACTGGCTCGACACCACGCAGATGCCGGGCTAGCGCAACCAGTTCGCTCGCCTCGGGAGCGGCAGCTTCACCCGATTCAAGATGACGAACCCAGATCGAGAAAAGCCCGTGCGCGTCTCCCGTCATGCGCAGGAGTTCCGGCGTGACCGTCGTGTCCTGACGCAGCCAGAGGTTCAGGGTCTGCTCCAGCTCCCAGGCCACTTCGCCGAGATCCGTGAGGCCGACCATCCGGCCGCTACCCTTTAGCGTGTGCATGGCGCGACGAACCGTGGTCAGTGCGTCAACATTGTTTGGCGCCACGGCGAGCAAGGCCTGCTGGTCACCAATCGTTGCCAGCACTTCGTTGGCTTCTTCGAGGAAGATGGCCAGCAGTTCGGCATCGATAGCCTCGTGCGTAGACTCTGCCAGTTGCAGGGTTTCGGCCGAGGGTGTCTCCGGCGCCTGCTGCCTGAGTCCGGCCAATGCCTCGTCGACACCGCCGCCGGCCTGCAAGGCTGCCAGTGCCGCTTTGGCTGTATCACCCAGTTCGCGATTGGCGACCAGGTCTGCGTCTTTCTGAATGGATTGCAGGTTCTGCTTGAGTTCGTCCTGCAAGCGCACATCTTGCGGCGCTTGCCGCAGGGCGTCCGCCAGCACCTGCGTTTCGCGCGCCTGCTGGACGAGTTGTGCCTCGACCGTTGGCGCAGCGGCGGTTACCACTTCCTTCGCTACGGGTTTCTCGCCTTTCATCCGACGGACGAAAGCGTCGAAATCAGTTTCACCGCTTTGCAAAGCGTCGACGAAGAAGCCAAGCAAGGACAGCTGGTTGGCAACCGTCTCGAAATCATCACTGGCCGGCACGTAGTCCGGCTGGGCAAATTGCTGGATGCGGGTGCCGCACGCCTTGAGACTATTGACCGCACCGAAATGCCCCAGCATGGCCAGAGCACCACCCACTTGCTTCATTGGGCTATCGAGCTGGAGCAGATCCTGCACCTTCGTCGGGTCACGGAAGAACCCGTCGAGTGATTGCTCGATCTGGGCCAGATTGTTCTGGATTTCTCGCCCTACCTGCCCGATGAGCAGCTTCTCCTGCGCTTTCCGCGTCATTTCGTCGAGCAGCGGAATCGCCTCATCCGTCGCCGGACGACCGGCGATGCAGCCGTAGAGACGAGCGACCATAAGATCGACCTGCTGGGCAAAGTCGGTGCCCAAGCGGCGGAAATTTTCTTGCGCGTTTTGCAGCAGGAGAATGGTCGTTGCCACCTCCATTGCCACCGTCTCGTTGTAGCGCGACGGCTCTTCAACCAGCCAGTTGGCAATGGCGCCAAGGCCCTGGGCAAGGCGCTTCAGATCGGTCTGACTGATTTCCTCGGTCAAATGGACGCAAGTTCGCGTGTTGTCGGCAAAGCTGGCCAGGGATGCGGCATTGCCGGTACAGAACTTGTTCCAAAGCTCTTCGACGGCGTTCAGTGTTTCGCGCAACTTACGCAAGGTCGCCTGATGCGGCAGCGCTGCAGCTGGCGCCGTGGTGCTCGGCAAGAGCTCGGCAAGACCAAACGTGGCCTGAACGTCATCGACCAGCGGGCGCAGTCCGGCCGGGGCCAGGGAGATGAAGTACAGCGCTTCGCGCAAAACCCGCTCGGCAACATTGCTCGAACCTTCGAGCAGGCGACGAATCTGCGCATCGATCCGGGAGCAAAGCTGGCGGGCCAAGGGATCAGCCGCAAGTTTCGGGTCGGCCAACGACTCCAGCAGAGCCAGCGAAATCCACCAGAACGAGCGCGCGACCGGCGTTGGCTGAACCGCCTCGATGCCGGCGATGGCCTCGCACATGATCTGACGGCCGACCTCAGCTTCCGCAGGTTTTCTCAGCCAACTGAGCAAACCTTTCTGAAAATGCATGCGCTCGGACTTGAGCGCGTGCAGCAATTGCCCGGAGTCGAGCATCGGTGCATCGGCTGCTCGCTTGGGTGGACGCAGCGAAAGGTCGGGATAAAACAGCTCGGAAGGGTGCGGATCAGGCAGGCCTCGCGCCGCCGCCAGCGACTGAAGGGCTGGCAGCAAACGGAGTGGCTGATTCGGCTCACCCGTCATCAGGTCGTCGAGATACTGGCGCAGGGCATTGAGGGCTTGGCGCAAGACGGCAACCGATGCATCTCCGTCTGACAGACGATTTTCTTCCATGCCGGCGAGCAAGGCCTCGGTCGACTCGGTTATCAGGGCGACGCCGTCGAGCCCAACGATAGCCAATGCACCATGCACCTGATGCACGTGGGTGCGGCTAAACTTGAGCTGTGTCGGATCAGCACTCGCTTCAAACAGGCCGAGCGCCTCGTCCGCCCGCTGCAAGGCCAGATCTATTTCGCCCTTGACCCACGTCAGCGGGCCCAAATCAAATTCTGTTGCCGCGTTCATGATCTCTCGCGATGTCCGTCAGTCCACCTTGAAGCCGGCGACCGAGCCTTTCAATTCGGAAGCCAGGGCCGTCAGCTCATCCACTGCCTGCGCCGTGCGCTGCGTACCGGCGGTCGTCTGCTCGGTAACCTGCAGGATGTCCTGCATCAGGCGCGCCACTTGAGTCGCCGAATTGGCCTGGTTCTGGGTTGATGTGGAAATACTCTGAATGAGGTCGGCCAGATTGCGCGACACATCGCCAATTTCGGACAGCGCCTGACCCGCCGCGTCGGACAGCTTGGCACCCTCAACCACGCCGCGCGTCGACTGCTCCATGGCGGAGACGGCATCCTGCGTGTCGGTCTGAATGGTCTTCACAATGGCGGCAATCTGCTTGGTCGCCTCGCCGGAGCGCTCGGCCAGTCGCTGCACTTCTTCCGCAACCACCGTGAAGCCGCGCCCGGCATCACCGGCGGAAGCAGCCTGAATGGCGGCGTTCAGGGCCAGCACGTTGGTCTGCTCGGTAATGTCGGAGATCAGCTCAACGATTTCACCGATCTCCTGCGAGCTTTCACCGAGGCGCTTGATGCGCTTCGAGGTTTCCTGAATCTGGTTGCGAATTTCGTTCATGCCCTTGATCGAATCCTGCACGGCCTGGGTACCCTTTTCGGCAGCCATCAGGGATTGCCGAGCCACCTTTGCCGATTGCGTTGCATTGCCGGAAACCTCCGACATCGAGCGCGCCATGGTCAGCGCAGACTGGCCAGCCTCCTGAATTTCCGTCGATTGACGCTCGGCTGCATCGAGCAACTCGGCCGAAGTCAAGCGGGCAATTTCGGTCGCTGCTGTCACCCGGTTTGCCGCGTCGTTGATACGGCCGACCAGCACGCGTAGCTCCTCAATCGTGTAGTTGATTGAGTCGGCGATGGCGCCGGTGATGTTTTCGCTCACCGTTGCCGTGACCGTCAGGTCACCGTCGGCCAGGTCGCCCAGTTCGTTCATCAGGCGCAGAATGGCTTCCTGATTTTCACGATTGGTCTGCTCCGAAACATGGCGCTGAAGTTCGGCATCCTCGGCACGGCGGCCGGTATCGTCGAGATAAATCTTGGCGAGCAGGGCCAGCGTTGCCAAAGCCAGTAGGCTCAGAACAATGAGCGCCGCAATATAAAGGCCACGTTCAGCCAAACCCTGCTGGTACCCCATCACGAGCTCATCGGTCGCCTTCAGCAGATCCTCACTCTCGCGAAAAATGCGCGAACCGGCCTGCTTGGACAGCACCAAGGGCTGCATATTGCCCAGAATGCTGGCCACCGCCCCTTGATACTCCTTGAAGGCTATTTCCAGCTCACCCAGCTTGGCGCGGCTCTCGGCATCGCCGCCGCCTTTACCCAGGCTGGACAGAATGTCGCGGAAGGCATTGGTATCCTTGCCGAGGAGAAAAGCCACTTCAGGATTGATCTCGTCACCAACCAGCAGGGATGATGCATTTTTCGCGATGCGCTGCGTCAACATGAGCAGTTGGCTGGACGAGGCGATTTCGCGGGATGCTGCCCCCGCCTGCAATTTCAGCGCGGCTACCTGCTCCGAAAGCTCAAGCATCGCCGCATTTTTTTTGTCGATGGTCGCAACGCTCTTGCCCAGTCCGATCAGGTTTTTCTCTTGCCCGATCACGGTGTCGGCGTCCTTGTCGGTCGTTGCCCAGCGCTGACTGAGAAGCTCCAGTTGCGGACGAACGCGTTCAGGAGAAGCCGGGATTCCGACCCCGCCGAACTCACCTCCATTCGACAGCTGCTCGAATAGTTTGGCAAAAGTATTCCGCGACTCCTTCAGCTGGGCAAAGGCAACCGGATTGCCCTGCAGGGCGAGCGTTGAAGCCTTGGCCAGGCGCTGCGAGAGCATGCGCATTTCGCCAGCTGCTGCGATGTAGGCCGTGTTATGCGCGGACTCCCTGTTGCCGTAAATAACCACACCCGCGATCAACAACATCAGGAAGATGAAAATCCCGCCCAGTGTCTTCATCTGCTGAAGCACGGACTGCTCGGCCAGGAAGCCGGGCATGGGCAAGCGACTGGCGGTTGAGTCGGCCGAAACAGTCATCGGGAAGGATGATCCTGACTTCCCGGAATCACTTGTTTTCGGAAGCTTGAAGCTGAAAGCCATGGAAATTCTCCGCGTGGGGCAGGGGCGAAAGCCCGCTGTCAAACCCCAATGTTCATGAAATCCTGATCGGCGAGCAGTTCGCGCACCGAAAGTTTGTGCCAGATTCTTCCCTGCGTATCGGCAAAACGCTGCCCCCCCCAGGCGGGCATGCCTGGGTCGGGTGACTCGGCAGTGAAATCCTCCGGTTTTTTCAAGCCAAGCATGCGTGACACCAGTAGCGCCGCATTGACGCCATGCTTCGCGCCGATCAGCAGCAGTCGGGCATTGGCGTTCTGAATAATTGGCGGGCCGCCGCGAAACTGCGAGAAATCGCTGACAGCATGCAGATTGCCGCGAATGTTTGCCAGCCCGACAAACCACGGCTGGGTCAGCGGCACTGGCGCCAGCAACGAAGCCTGGACGATCTCACCGCCATCGGAAAGATCAACCAACCACAATCCGCCGCCAGCCTCAACGCCTAGCCATGAAGACGCCCCCTGGCCACGCGCAGCGTTACTGAGGCGAATTGCCAGATATTCCTGAAAATCGCGAAGGCTGGTTTTCCGGGCCATCTGGGTTATGGGAGTGCAGCAACTCGTTGAAGCAGTTCTTCCGGATTGAGCGGCTTGACGAGGTAATCAACTGCACCTTGGCGCAAACCCCAGATCTTGTCCGTTTCCTGTCCCTTGGAGGTACATACGATGATCGGAATACCCTTGGTTTCCTCATCACGGGTCAGCGTGCGCGTCGCCTGATAGCCGTTCAGGCCGGGCATCACGACATCCATCAGGATCAGATCCGGTTTGCCGGCTTTGGCCTTGGCGATACCTTCTTCACCATTTTCTGCCGTCGTGACCTGATAGCCAGCCTTGGTCAGCACATCGACGGTAAAAAACCGTTCGGTAGGCGAATCATCAACGACAAGGATGTTTTTTACGGGCATGTGTTCTCCCTGAACTACGAATCGGACGCTGTCTCGGCCGGCGATGCAAAACTGGCAACCGTCTGGAGCAGGCTATCTTTGGTAAATGGCTTGGTCAGGTATTGGTCGGAACCGACCATACGGCCACGTGCGCGGTCGAAAAGCCCGTCCTTGGAGGACAGCATGATCACCGGCGTGGCTTTGAATTTGGGGTTTTTCTTGATCAGAGAACAGGTTTGATAGCCATCGAGGCGCGGCATCATGATGTCGCAAAAAATAACACTGGGCTGATGATCGGCAATCTTGGCCAATGCATCGAAGCCGTCCTCGGCGAGAACAACCTGACACCCGGCCTGGACGAGAAAAATCTCGGCACTGCGCCGTATCGTATTGCTGTCGTCAATAACCATGACTCTGACGCCGCGCAGTCTGGATAAATCAGCCACTATCCTGGTCCCCTGAGGCCTCTTGTGAGGCGCTATCGATATCGCTGCATCTTACTACGGAAGTAACGCCCTGCCGCAAGGCCTGGCAGCGTCTTTACACCGACAGAAGATGGCCTCGGCAAGCGCAAGATTCAGATAAAATCGCGGCCATCTTACCCAATTCCCTTCGCGCCCGCCAAGGGTGTGAACGCCAATGCCCACCACCGCCCCTGTACCGCCCAGTCCGCCACTGGTACTCGTCTTTTCTGCCAGCGACCCATCGGCCGGCGCCGGCATGCAGGCAGACATCCTGACCCTGGCCAGCCTGGGCTGCCACCCGCTCAGCGCACTGACCGCCGTGACGGTTCAGGATACGGTCGGCGTGCAAAGCGTGCACCCGATTGCGGCCGAGTTGCTGGAGCAACAGGCGCGTACCATCCTCGAAGACATGCCGGTGGCGGCCTTCAAAATCGGCATGTTGGGTAGCGTTGAAAACGTGCTGGCAGTTGCCGAAATCATTGCCGACTATCCGGAGATCCCGCTGATTTTCGACCCGGTGCTGGCTTCCGGGCGCGGCGATGAACTATCGAGCGAAGACGTGATTTCGGCGATCCGCGAAATATTGCTGCCGCAAACCACGCTGCTCACGCCCAACGCGCCAGAAGCACGGCGACTGGCGGAAAGCGACGACGATGACGGCGAGCCGTCGATCGATATCTGCGCCCAGCGCCTGATCGAAATGGGCGCGCAATACGTGCTGATTACAGGCACTCACGAAAACACGCCGCAGGTCATCAACACCCTGTACGGCGCCGAAGGCGTCATCCGTAGCGACACCTGGGAACGCCTGCCCGGCAGTTACCACGGCTCGGGCTGCACGCTGGCCTCAGCCATTGCCGGCTGCATCGCTGGCGGCGCCAGTCTTGAAGAGGCGGTGCGCGATGCCCAGGACTACACCTGGCAAGCGCTGGCCAACGGTTTCCGCGCCGGCATGGGTCAATTCATTCCCGACCGCTTTTTCTGGGCACGCGGCGGAGACGACAATGCGGCCCAAGAAAAGGGCGACGGCAAAGCTGATGACCAGTAAATTGCGCGGGCTTTACGCCATTACGCCGGAATACACCGACGGTGCTCGCCTGCTGGCAGACCTTGAAGCGGCGCTGACGGGCGGTTGCCGCGTTGTCCAGTATCGCGACAAATTGAGCAGCATGGCGGAGCGCGTCACCCGCGCCCGCACCCTGCGCGAACTGACCCGCCGTTACGGTGCCCGACTGCTGATCAACGACGACATTGCCCTGGCCATTCTGGTCGACGCCGACGGTGTCCATCTTGGCAAGGACGATGGCAACCTGATCGCCGCCCGCGCCTTGCTCGGCCCCAAGCGGATTCTCGGCGCCTCCTGTTACGCCGATTTCGCTGCTGCGCGGGCTGCGGATGCAGCCGGGGTCGATTACGTCGCCTTCGGTGCAGTCTATCCGTCGCCGACCAAGCCGGGCGCCCCGCTGGCTTCCAGCAATTTGTTTTTTGACGCAAAAATCGGGTTGACCGCAGGAAGTTGCGCCATCGGCGGCATCACGCTGGCCAACGCCCCGCCGCTCATCGCCGCTGGCGCCGATCTGCTCGCCGTTATTTCCGACCTGTTCAGCGCCCCCGACATCGCGGCGCGCGCTACCGCCTATCAACGTCTTTTCGAGGAGCACTCTGCATGACTTCCCGCAACCAGCAACTGTTCGAACGCGCCCAGCGCCACATTCCCGGCGGCGTCAATTCGCCCGTCCGCGCCTTCCGCTCGGTCGGCGGCACGCCCTGTTTCTTCCAGAAGGGCGTCGGCCCCAAGGTGCAGGATGCGGACGGCAAGTGGTACACCGACTACGTCGGCTCGTGGGGCCCGATGATCCTCGGCCACGCTCATCCGGACGTGATTGCCGCCGTGCAGGCTGCCGTGGTCGATGGCCTGTCCTTCGGTGCGCCGACCGAGAAGGAAGTCGACATCGCCGACCTGCTGTGCGAACTGGTGCCGTCGATGGAGATGGTGCGTCTGGTTTCCTCGGGCACCGAAGCGACGATGAGCGCCATCCGTCTGGCTCGCGGCTACACCGGCCGCGACATCCTGATCAAGTTTGAAGGCTGCTACCACGGTCATTCCGACGGCCTGCTGGTCAAGGCTGGCTCCGGCCTGCTGACTTTCGGCAACCCGTCGTCCAGCGGCGTTCCGGCCGGCGTGGCGGAGAACACGATGGTGCTGACCTACAACGATCCACAGGAACTGGCCGAGGCTTTCGCCAAACATGGCGACAAGATCGCCGCCATCATCGTCGAGCCGGTGGTCGGCAACATGAATCTGATTGCCCCTACGGCCGAATTCCTCAAGGCCATGCGCGAGCTGTGCACGAAAAACGGTTCCGTGCTGATTTTTGACGAGGTGATGACCGGTTTCCGTGTCGACCTGAAAAGCGCCCAGGGCCTGTTCGGCATCACCCCCGATCTATCCACTTTCGGCAAGGTGGTCGGCGGCGGCATGCCGCTCGGCGCCTTTGGCGGTCGACGGGAAATAATGGAAAAAATCGCCCCGCTCGGCCCGGTCTATCAGGCCGGTACCCTGTCTGGCAATCCGATTGCCACGGCAGCCGGCTTGGCGACCCTGAAGCTGGTTCAGGAAAAAGGCTTCTACGAGGCGTTGACCGCAAAAACCAAGGCGCTGTGCGATGGCCTCGTCGCCGCTGCGAAGAAACACGGCGTCGCCTTTGCCGCCCAGAACATCGGCGGCATGTTCGGCCTGTATTTCGCCGAAAAATGCCCGGGCACCTACGACGAAGTGTTGGCCTGCGACAAGGAAGCCTTCAACCGCTTCTTCCACGCCATGCTCGACGCCGGTCATTACTTCGCGCCCTCGGCCTTCGAAGCCGGCTTCGTCTCGGCCGCTCACTCGGACGCCGACATCGCGGCGACCATCGCCGCCGCCGACGCCTACTTCGCCACGCTGAAGTGAGCTCGGGTTCCGCCTGGCTGATCCTGTTCGTTGCCGGTCTCTGCGAGATCGGCTGGGCGGTCGGGCTGAAATACACCGAAGGGTTCAGCCGACTTTGGCCATCGGTCGCAACGCTGGTGGCGATGATTGCCAGCGTCGTCCTGCTCGGCTGGTCGCTGAAAGTGCTGCCGCTGGGCACGGCCTATGCCGTGTGGACCGGCATTGGCGCCGTCGGCACGGCGATTCTCGGCATCTACCTGTTTGGTGAATCGAAGGAAGTGGCGCGGCTGGTCAGCATCGGGCTGATCGTGGCCGGCATTGTCGGCTTGAAGCTGCTGACACCCGACTCACACTGAATCCCACGGTCAACCGGAAAAAACGGCCAAAACTGAAATGGCCGGGCGGGCAGCTACATCAGGAACAGGGTCGCCAGCCCGAGGAAGATGAAGAAGCCGCCGGAATCGGTCAGGGCGGTGATCATCACCGACCCGCCCATGGCCGGGTCGGCGCCGAATTTCTGGCGCAGCAGGGGAATGCCGACGCCGGCCGACGCCGCCAGCAACAGATTGAGCGTCATGGCCGAGGTCATCACGAAACCCAGCTGAGCGCTGCCGTACAGCCACCAGGCGGCCAGCCCGAGCAAGCTGCCCCAGATCACACCGTTGAAGGCTGCCACGCCGAGCTCCTTGCGCAGCAAGCGACGCATGGCATCGGGCTGGACTTGGCCCATGGCGATGGCGCGCACGATCATGGTGATCGTCTGGTTGCCGGAATTGCCGCCAATGCCGGCCACGATGGGCATCAGCGCGGCAAGCGCCACCAGCTTTTCGATTGAATCTTCAAAGGCGCCAATCACCCGCGATGCGATGAACGCCGTGACCAGATTGACCGCCAGCCAGGCCCAACGGTTTTTCACCGAATCCCAGACCGAGGCGAAAATGTCTTCTTCCTCGCGCAGACCGGCCTGCGCCAACTGCTCGCTCTCGGCTTCCTCGCGGATGAAGTCCACCACTGCATTCACGGTGACGCGGCCAACCAGTCGGCCATCCGGGTCGACCACCGGGGCCGAAACAAGGTCGTAGCGCTCGAAGGCCTTGGCGGCTTCTTCGGCCAAATCGTCGGGTTCGAGCTCGACGTAATCGGTCTGCATCAAGGTGCCGACTTCGACATCCACCTCATTGACCAGCAGAATGTTGAGCGGCAGGACGCCCTTCAGGCATTCATTGCGGTCGACGACAAAAAGCTGGTCGGTATGGTCGGGAAGTTCGTCGAAACGGCGCAGATAGCGCAGCACAACTTCAAGCGAAATATCTTCGCGAACGGTGACCATGTCGAAATCCATGATCGACCCCACCGACTCGTCCGGATAGGACATCGCGGCGCGCAGTTGCTCGCGCTCGTCCACCGACATGCTGCGAAAAACATCATCAATAACGCCTTGCGGCAAATCAGGCGCAAGGTCGGCCAGCGCATCGGCATCCAGCGTTTCGGCAGCCGCCACCAGTTCGGTGCGGCCCATCGACTCGATCAGCGTTTCCCGAACGGCATCCGACACTTCGAGAAGGATTTCACCTTCCAGCTCCGGATTGACCAAGCCCCAGACGATCAGTCGCTCATCCTGCGGCAAGGCCTCGAGTATGTAAGCGATGTCAGCCGGATGCATCGGATCCAAGCGGGCCTGCAACTCGTTCAGGTGCTGCTTGTGCACCATGTCCTCGACGATATCGTGGCGCGGCCCTTCCTGCCGATGCACCAGCTCCTCGACCAGCTTGTGCCGGGCGAGCAGGGTCTGCACCTCGGCGAGGCGCTCCTGCAAGTCTTCGGTATCGGTAAGCTGGGCTTCTTCGCTCATGGTGCGCCGCCGCAAAAGGTGGGGCATTTTAGCACCGGGCGAATCGCCGGGTTTCGACAAAATTTCTGCGGAAAACCCTTATCGAGGCAATCCCTCAGGGCACCTCGGCGCCGGGCATGCGGCCGAGGATAATGGCCGCCTTGCGGCCCAGGCCTGGCGCCCCCCGGCTGCGGTCGTAGTAGCGCGGATTCGGCACCATGCCGGCCAGCCGGGCCGCCTGCTCCGGCCCGAGTTGGGCGGCACTGAGGTTGTAATAGTGGCGGGCCGCTGCCTCGGCGCCAAAAACGCCGTTGCCCCACTCGATCACGTTGAGATAGACCTCGAGAATCCGCCGCTTGCTCCACAGATTTTCCAGCATCAGCGTGATGATCGCTTCTTCGGCTTTGCGGAAATACGACTTGGTCGGCGTCAGGAACAGATTTTTCGCCAGTTGCTGGCTGATGGTCGAACCGCCGGCGACAAAGCGCCCTTTTTTCTGGTTCTTTTCCATCGCTTTCTGCATGCCTTCCCAGTCGAAGCCTTCATGATCGACGAACTTGGCATCTTCAGCCGCGATAATGGCGCGCTTCAGGTGGGCAGAAATGCGTTCGTAGGGAACCCACTGCTGCTTCAACTGTGCCTCCGGATTTTTCTGGCGCAATTCGGCCAGGCGAATTTCCATGAAGCGGGTTTCGCCGGGATTGACCCAGCCCCACAGCAGAACCCAACCGAGCAGCCAAAGCTGCCAGACCAGGAACAGTCCGATCACGCCCAGCGCAGCCCATTTCAACCAACGGCCAACAAGGCTCATGCGGTGATCACGCCGCGGAGGCGCCGCCGGAATCGAGCAGAAGATGCGCTTGGCCGGCTAACGAAAATCCCAAATCAAACGTGAGGTTCACGCACCAGGCCAGCCCGTCGGTGTTGTGCCAAAGATCTCGGCGACGTTGAAAAGCCAGAGTTATTGACCGCACCTGCCAAGGGCGGCCGACCGAGGCGCGTCGCCCAGACGAAAGGCGGTCGATCATGCCTTTACGGCGGGTGCGGTTCTTCACTGGGCTTTTGCGCCGCCGTCGTACCGAGCGCTTGATTGGCTAGGCGGCGCTTCGCTCGGATATGACGAGGTGTGGGAACGCTCAGACACAGACCCAGCGTCGTGCAGGGGCGTGTGCGCAGGGGCTGATGAGGGGGGCGGCGGGGCGAGCTCCGCTCTCAACATGCTAGGGGAATCGCGGAGAAACGTCATCGCGTCGTCGCGGCGGACCGGGCGCGTCCAGGTGTGCGCCTCCGAGACCAGGCGGCGCCGAGGAGCGCGCGTGCGTCTAGTCACCAGCCGTGCGGCGACGCAGTCGCGCTGGTGGAGAAACACGGCGCAGGCCCGCGCTCGCGGGCGAGGCGGCGAGGCGGTGAAAGTGTGCAGTCAAGTTTAAGTCCCTGAGACAAACGGGTGGGAAGGAGAGATGCGGTCCCCCTCGGCTGGTCAGTACAATGCCGTTCGACCGCTGCAAGCCGTGCCTCGTAGGTCATGTCCTGCCCGGTTTCAGCGGCAAAGGCCGCATGAATGGCGGGTGATTTCGAATGGGCAATCGGGTTGCCAAAAACGCAGTACAAGTCGCTCATTTGCTCGCCGTATTCAGAGAATCGCCCTGCGTGAAATACCAGGTTCGCCCGAAGGACAAGACGGTCGCGCCGCCCAGCCCATCCTGGGGAATGGGGCCAAAGGGCGCCGCCATCCGGAGAATGCGCAGCGCTGCCTGATCCAGCACCTTGTGCCCGGAAGATTTCGAAATTTCGGCGTTGTACAGGCTGCCATCCTCGGCCCGCAGCTCTACGAATAGAACCACCGCGCCATAGAGCTTGCCGCGTGCCTCAGGCGGGTAATTCAAGGTGCCTATGCGTTCGATTTTTTGCTTCCATGCGTCCAGATAGGAAGCCAGCGAGTACTCCTCGGTTCGCGCACCCACAAATTTCTTGCGCGGCCGTTTACTGTACTCATCAACCGATTTGCTGATTTCGCCCTCCAGCCGGGCCATCGCCCGTGCCGACTCGGCAAGATCGAGGCCGCTGACAGAGGGCACGACGGGCGCCGGCTGTTCTGCCGTCGTATTCGCGGCAGCAATATTGCGCAGGCTCTTGGCCTGTGTCAGCAATCGCTGCTGGGCAGTTTCCAGTTCCTGCACGCGGCGCTGCATCTGCTGGATGGCATCTCCATCGTTCTTGGTCGGCGTCGGCGGCAACGGCGTCTTGGCCCGCCGGTTTTCATCGGTATTGCCGCCGCCATCCAGATTAGCCTGGGCCAGCGCTTGGGCATCGTGCGGCTTGCGCGCTGATTTTGCGTTGACCAGAACAATGTCCATGGCCTTTTCCCGCATGGCTTTGGAGGCCTCAGGGAATTTAAAGTGCAGGCTAAGCAGTAGCGCGTGAAAGAGAACAGAGAGCCCGATTGCCAGCCACAAGCGGCGGTCCTGCTTCGCCACCGATGACAGATGCAGCGCAGCCCCCCTCTTTTTCACTGCTCGACTTCCTCCGTGGCGTCGGCCGGATCGTTGTCACCCAGCAGACTCACGAAGCGACAACTCACTTCCGGCGCCAGAAGATCGAGGTTTTCAAATAACAGCCGCACGCGCTGCCCGGTGACCAGATCAGCCGGCAGGGAAGGCACGCGCAGCAACAACGGCAGATGATCAAGTTTGACGCTCTGCTCACGGCGCACCGTGGCATCGATTTCGCTCAAACCCTGCTGCTGAATCCAGCGCAGACACCAGTAACGCTCCATCTGGCGCTGAAAATCGGCGTAAGCGGCATAGGTTTGCTCAAAATCGCGCATGGCGCCGAACAATTCAGCCGACTTCTGGGCAAACGCCGGGGTTTCGCCCCTCAAACAGGCGATCAGCTGCCATTGGTTGACCATGTCGCAGTAACGGCGCAGCGGCGAGGTCATCCAGGCGTATTGCGGCACGCCAAGGCCTTCGTGCGGCAGCGGCGAGGTGGTCATGCGCACCTTGCCCTGCGTCTGGGCGCGGTACAGGCAGGCAATGTTCTTCTCGGCGAGCAGGCCGCCCCAGGTCGAATTGGCGACGATCATCAACTCGGCGACCAGCTTGTCGAGCGGGCTGCCGCGCTTGCGTTCGGAAATCTCGACGGTGCAGTTGTCCGGATCGGCCAGATCGCCGCCGATTTCAAAGTTGTAATCGTTGATGCCCTGCATCGCCGACGGCTTGCCACGCCGGCCTTCGCAGGCGTTGGCAAAGTGCCAGAGATGGACCAACTCGTCCTTGAACGGCTGGTCGGGCAGCGGGCCATTGATCGTTTCGGCGTTGAACCACGGCTCGATTTCGTGATGACGCAGGTTGGCGGCGATGTGCACTATTTCCAGCCGCGATTCGTGGCTCAGTATTTCCAGCGAATCGTTGACCGTCAGGTAGAGCGAGACGGCCGGACAATCGACGCCGCCGGCCAGCGTGTAGTTCTGGACCACGGCATCGGGCAGCATGGTGATCTTGTTGCCGGGCATGTAAACCGTCGACAAGCGGGCGCGGGCTATGCCATCGAGCGGCGAGCCGTGTTCGATGGCCAGCCCCGGTGCCGCGATGTGGATGCCGATGCGCGAACCGATGCCAGGCAGCTTGACGACCGACAGCGCATCGTCAATTTCGGTGGTGTTGGCGTCGTCGATCGAGAAAGCGCGGACGTCAGCGCGAGGCAGATCGCTAGGCAATTTTGGCGCTTCAAGCGCCGGGAAATTGACGCCCTTGGGAAACTGTTCGTGCAGGAAACGGCGGTAATGCAGGAAGTAGGGCGACTTGATGGCACCGCACTTGAAGAGCATTTGCGCCGCCGTCAGGCCGGTTTCGGCGCAGGCCGTCTCGAAGGCCTTGGTTTCGGATTTGTTGCGGTCTGGTGCGTAAAGCAGGGCATCGGTCAGCGCGCCGATTTCCGGCGGCAGGCGGAATTCCTTCAGCTCACCAATCCAGCCTTCCATCGCGAGCGCTTGCTGACGCTTTTTTTCAAGGCTGGCCAGAGCAGCTGCGAGAATGTCGGCAGGCGCCTTGCGGAAGCGGCCCTTGCCTTTGCGGTGGAAATAGACGGGCGCGGCGTGCACGGCAAGCAGCACCGCCGTCGCTTCGAGCGGGCTGGGCTCGTGTCCGTAGTAATCACGGGCAAAATCCAGAAACGAAAATTCGCCATCGTTCACGCACTCCCAGAGGAATTCTGCTTCGATTTCTTCAGCCAGCGGTGTGGCCTGATCGAGCAAGGCAGCCGCCGACGGTTTCTCGAAACGCAGCAACACCGTTGCGGCCTTGATCTTGCTGCGCTTGCCGCTCGGCATTTCGACCTGCAACGAACTGTCGTTGTCAGCCATGATGCTGCCGGCTTTAAAACCGCCATCTTCTTCAAACAATACATTCATCGCCGGATTATAGCCCAGCGTATTCAATGATTTGCGGCAGGAAGCAGGGAAATTGCGTGAAGCCGTGTTCACCGCCCGGCAACACTGTTTGCCGGCAGCCGGCGTAGAAATCCACGGCCTGCCGGTAATCCAGCACCTCGTCGCCGGTTTCGGCGAGCAGCCAGTAGCGCTCCGGCGTTGGCTGCCTGACCTGGGCTTGCAGCTGCGCGGCATGCGCTTCGGTGAAGGTGAAACGCTCACCGCTATGGAAGTTGGCGTGATCGCCGACGAATTTGGCCAAATCCAGACGGTCGACCGCAGCCGGGTTGATCAGCACGGCGTTCACTCCGTGCTTTTCCGCCAAATGGTTGGCGTAATGCCCGCCCAGCGAACTGCCGATCAAGGTCACCGGCCCGCCGGCCTGTTCGATCAGGCGGCTGACACTGGCCACCGCCTCATCGGGCACCCACGACAGTTGCGGGCAGACGAACTGCGCCGCCATGCCGCGCCGTGCCATTTCCTCGGCCAGCAGCTGCGATTTCCACGAGGCCGGCGAGGAACAGAAGCCGTGCAGGTAAACGATCAGTGGGCGGTCCATTGCACCCAGCCGAAGTGGGCGGTCATCAGGACGACAATTCCGAAGACGATGCGATACCACGCGAAGGGCGTGAAATCGTGGCTGGAAATGAAGCGCAGCAGCCAGCGCACACACAGGAAAGCTGAAATAAACGCGGAAATGAAGCCGACCACCCACATGCCGATATCGTCGGCGCTGAGCAGGGCGCGTTCCTTGTAGAGCTGATAGACGGTGGCCGCGCCGAGCGTCGGGATGGCGAGGAAGAAGGAAAACTCGGTCGCCGCCTTGCGCGACAGGCCGAAGAGCAGGCCGCCAATGATCGTTGCGCCGGAACGCGAGGTGCCGGGAATCAGCGCCACGGCTTGGGCGAAGCCCATTTTCAGAGCGTCGAGCAGGGTCATTTCCTCGACCGTCTGGACGCGGATGGTGTGCTCGCGCTTCTCGGCCCACAAAATGACGAAGGCGCCGAGGATGAAGGTGGTGGCGACGGCAATCGGGTTGAACAGGTTGGCCTTGATCGCCTTGCCGAAAGCCAGCCCGAGAATGGCCAGTGGCAGGAAGGCGACGAACAGGTTGAGAAGGAATTTCTGCGCCGCCCTGTCGCTGAAGGCCCCCCGCGCCACGACCAGCAGGCGCTCGCGATACTCCCAGACGACGGCCAGAATGGCCCCGGACTGGATGACGATTTCGAACAACTTGCCGCGATCATCGTTGAAATCCAGCAGATCGCCGGCCAAAATCAGGTGTCCGGTCGACGAGATCGGCAGGAATTCAGTCAGACCTTCGACGATGCCAAGAATGAGGGCTTTGAGGAGAAGAATCGGATCCATGGGGTGCAGCCTGCGCTTTTGCCAAGTTGGGGAGGCCGCATTCTACTATCCCGGATGTGTCAAAACTTCGAGTTCGGCCAGCCAATTGAGCGCATGCTCGCGGGATACTCCGCACATTTCAGCCGACGGTTGCAGGCCCCCGCAGCAATCCGGCCGCTCCGGACTAGCGAAAATCCGGCAACGAAAGTCGCCATCGAGATGCCGGCAAGGCTCGCCGGCCGGCTTGTTCAGCGAACTGATCGACGGCGCAATGCAGCAGGCGCCGCAATTGGGGCGGCAGGCCATCGGCTGCGAAACGGCGGGGTAAGGCTTTTCGGACATGCCCGATTGTCGCAGATTCGGCTTATCCGTTCGGTGCCGATGACTTCCACGGTCAACCGGAAAAATCGGCCAAAAATGAAATGGGGGCCTTCCGCCCCCATCCGTCAATCCAACAAATCAAACGCCCGCCGGTTTGGCAGCATCAACCGCCACCCCGCGCGGACCATCGCCGCGGGCGTGGCGCCCGTGCTCAACCGGCTTCAATTCAGCCAGTTGCTTGCGCTGCTCCGGCGTCAGCACCTCGAATACCTGACGATCCGCCTTGGCCCGCGCCAGCGTCAATTCCGACAAGGCCTTGGCCGCAGAATCAGCCAGCGCGCGCGCCTTCGCTTCGCTGTAATCGGCCGCCGAGGTCAGTGCCCGCAAATCGCTCTCAGCCTTGCGCAGCACCTTGGCCTTGTCGCGCATCACCGGCGCCTGCGCATGCATGATTTCGAACACCTTGTCCTGCTGCGCCTCGGTCAGATTCAAGCCGCGCAGATGCGGCGGCATCATGTTGCCACCCATCATGGGGTGGCCAGCGCCGCCATGTGCTTCCATTCCGCAGCCGGCATGACTGCCATGACCACCAAAAGCTGCCGCGGAAAGCGGAATGGCCAAAGCCACGCTGGCGGCAATCAGGAAACGTTTGATATTGCTGTTCGGGGTAGTTTTCATCTCTTCGTCCTCTGGTTCAAATTTGCCGACCCAAGCGGGCCAAGCGACAGGACGAATACTCCCCCGAAGCCTTGTTAAGGTGGGTTACCGGGCTGTAAATGAAAGTAAATGGGGTAACACAACGCCGAATGCAGCCTCAGCCGACGAACTCTCGCAGCCCACAGCGGAGCAGATATTCGAAGGTGTGGTCATAAAATGGTGGCAGACGAGTCGGATCGGCAGCATCCCCGCGAGGAATAAAGATCGCCATGCCTTGCCGTGCGCGAGTAAGCAGCACCCGATAAGCATTTTTCAAGTAAGTCTGGCGCTCAACCGCGTTCATACGCATCCAGGCAGTGCCGCGAAAACTGAAGTGCCGCCACTCTCCGTTGTCGTGGCGAAAATCGGCATCCCAGCAGACGGCCGCCCAATCCAGTTCAAGCCCTTGCACGTCGAACTCGGTTGCGACTTCTTCGAGGTAGAAAGATGAGCGTACGTCAGTGCGCTCATTCAGGAACCACACTGGCGCATCAATTTTCGCCTTGACCCAGACACTTTCAGGGCGAAGCCGATACCCGCCAGACGAGGCAAGTAGCCCATATCGTTCGCTGCCTCGCGCCTGTCGCCTTACCCAATCGCGAGCCAACTCGAGATCGCGCACGAGAACAATCGGATATCTTTCAGCAATCGCTGCGTAGGCCGTTTGCGCAAGCTCAGGCTGATTTTCAACAATATGCCCGACAAAATCGGACAGCGCCTCAGCCCGAAATGAGCGCAGCGAAACAGCCAGATGGAGCGCCTCATTCCTTTGAACGCGAGCCTCCTTAAGCACTCGCCCAGCCTCTTCCCTCCAAAGGTAACCGGTATCCTCGACGCGCGGCGATACATGCACCTGCCAATCGGGAAACTGTTCGTTCAGGACAATCAGCCACTCGCTAAGCCCAGCCTCGCCAGTGTTGATTTCCTGCCCGCCACCGACCAGACACACGATGACGCACCAATCCTCATGGCGATCCATCACGCTGATCAGGAATGCGGGTTCGGACATGTCGAAATTCAAATGCCCGCGCTTCTGCTGCATGAACTTGCTGGCCTGCTCGCGACTCCATGCCCGCTGGGCTTCATCAAAAACAACAACGCGCTCGACAGGCGGAGCACTCCCCCTCAACGCATCGTCGCGAAAATGATGGATATTCTGAACGAAGCTCGCCACCTTACGATGCGCATCTTTCTTCGAAATCCCATCCCGTGCAGCCTGATCGCGGGCAAGCGCCTCACGCAAGACATCAACCAAAGGGCCATTGCCAGATAAAAACACGGCATGTTCGTCGGCATGCTCATCTGCCCGGGCCGTCGCGATATTGAGCCCGGCCAGCGTTTTGCCGGCCCCGGGAACGCCGGTCACGAAACAGATTGCCTTCCGTCGAGTCAGCTTGGCGTCTTCGATGATGGCTGCTATGCAGTCCGACGTTCGACCAAGGTTCTGCGCACCGGCATCCGAACGCGCGATCTCCAGCACGTCGTGGTTCCGATAAAGCGCCAAGGCTGCCTCAATGATGGTCGGCGTTGGCTGATAGCCTGAAACAGCCCACTCCGGCGAATCTATCGGCATTGCTTCGGCCTGCTCAAGCACGCCTTCATGGATGAGCGACAACAAATTGGCTGGACTCACGCCAATCGGCACGGCAACACCGTCGTTGGCCCAGTCAAGCGATGGTAGTTCATGGGGCTTGACGTTTGTGCACACCAAAACAGGGACGATAGGCTGCTGATGGCTACCCAAATGAAAATTCTTCAGATCAAGCGCATAGTCATGCACCTGTTCGATGCCTGAGCGCTCAAAGTGGTGGGCCCCGATCTTGAACTCAATAACAAAAATCACGCCGCCGACAATAAGAACAAGGTCCGCACGCTTGCCCATTCGCGGAATAGAAAACTCGAAAAAGATCTGCCCTTCCAGATCAGCAGGCAGCACCTCTTTCAAGATGCTGATCTGTGCCTGCCAAGCGTGCTTTTGCTGATGTTCAAGACTGAACCCGTGGCGACGGGTCAGCGCACCGAGTATCTCGTCATCATTGGCAACCAGGAATTCCGCAATACTCGCGTTGAAATAGGAGGCATTGATCATGATGCCTGGATCATACGGAACCCCCTGAAACCAACAAAGAAAAAGGCGGCCATTTCAGCCGCCTTTTTGCCTCTTTTTTCCTGTTGACCGCATCAGACCTTGCTATAAACCTCAGCGCCAGCCTTCACAAACTCCACAGACTTAACTTCCATCCCCTTCGCCAGCGCGGCCTGTTCATCGACGCCTTGCTGGGCCGCAAACTCCCGAACTTCCTGCGTGATCTTCATCGAGCAGAAGTGCGGGCCGCACATGGAGCAGAAGTGGGCGACCTTGGCGGATTCCTTGGGCAGGGTTTCGTCGTGGAATTCGCGCGCCTTGTCCGGGTCGAGGCCGAGGTTGAACTGGTCGTCCCAGCGGAATTCGAAGCGCGCCTTGGACAGCGCGTTGTCGCGGATCTGCGCGCCGGGGTGGCCCTTGGCGAGGTCGGCGGCGTGGG
This sequence comes from uncultured Rhodocyclaceae bacterium, assembly GCA_907163225.1. Lineage (GTDB taxonomy): Bacteria > Pseudomonadota > Gammaproteobacteria > Burkholderiales > Rhodocyclaceae > Azonexus. The sequence goes on from OU015322.1 coordinate 1,931,897, forward strand.
CGGCGAGCTTGTAGGTGATGATGCCTTCCTTGACGTCGTCCTTGTCCGGCAGGCCGAGGTGTTCCTTGGGCGTCACGTAGCAGAGCATGGCGGTGCCGTACCAGCCGATCATCGCGGCGCCGATGCCGCTGGTGATGTGGTCGTAGCCCGGGGCGATGTCGGTGGTCAGGGGGCCAAGGGTGTAGAACGGGGCTTCGCTGCACTGTTCGAGTTGCAGGTCCATGTTCTCCTTGATCATGTGCATGGGCACATGGCCGGGGCCTTCGATCATGACTTGCACGTCGTGCTTCCAGGCGATCTGGGTCAGCTCGCCGAGGGTCTTGAGTTCGCCGAGCTGAGCTTCGTCGTTGGCGTCGTAGATCGAGCCGGGACGCAGGCCGTCGCCGAGGCTGAAGGCGACGTCGTAGGCCTTCATGATTTCGCAGATTTCCTCGAAGTGGGTGTAGAGGAAGCTTTCCTTGTGGTGGGCCAGACACCACTTGGCCATGATCGAGCCGCCGCGGCTGACGATGCCGGTCATCCGGTTGGCGGTCAGCGGCACGTAGCGCAACAGCACGCCGGCGTGGATGGTGAAGTAGTCGACGCCCTGCTCAGCCTGTTCGATCAGCGTGTCGCGGAAGATTTCCCAGGTCAGGTCTTCGGCCTTGCCGTTCACCTTTTCCAGCGCCTGATAGATCGGCACGGTGCCGATGGCGACCGGGCTGTTGCGGATGATCCATTCACGCGTTTCGTGGATGTTCTTGCCGGTGGACAGGTCCATCACGGTGTCGCCACCCCAGCGGATCGACCAGGTCATTTTCTCGACTTCTTCCTGAATCGAAGAGCCGAGCGCCGAGTTGCCGATATTGGCGTTGATCTTGGTCAGGAAGTTGCGGCCGATAATCATCGGCTCGCTTTCCGGGTGGTTGATGTTGTTCGGGATGATGGCGCGGCCGCGGGCGATTTCGCTGCGCACGAATTCCGGAGTAATTTCTTCCGGGATGCTGGCGCCGAAGTTCTGGCCGGGGTGCTGGCGGCCAAGCAGGGCAGCCATTTTTTCGCCCATTTTGCCGGTTGACCGCAGCGATTCGATGTAGGCGCGGCGGTTGTTGTTTTCACGGATGGCGACGTATTCCATCTCCGGCGTGATGATGCCCTGGCGGGCGTAGTGCATCTGGCTGACGTTCTTGCCGGCCTTGGCGCGCAGCGGCTTGCGGTGCAGGCCGGGGAAGCGCAGCTCGTCGAGCGCCTTGTCTTCGGCGCGAACGCGGCCGAATTCGGAGGTCAGGCCGGGGAGCTCTTCGACGTCGCCGCGTTCGGCAATCCAGCCGGCGCGCAAAGCCGGCAGGCCGGAGCGGATGTCGATCTTGGCAGCCGGGTCGGAGTACGGGCCGGAGCAGTCATAAACGTAGATCGGCGGGTTCTTTTCGCCACCGAAGGCGGTCGGCGTGTCGTCCTGAGAGATTTCGCGCATCGGGACGCGGATATCCGGACGGGAGCCTTCGATATAAACCTTGCGGGAATTGGGCAGCGGCTTGACTGCGGCCTCGTCAACGTGGGCGTTGGCGGCGACGAATTGTTCTTTGGCGTTCATTGTGGCTCCGTGCGTATTTGCATCCGGTAAGACGGGCAGGGAGCGATCTGGTTCCAACGGCAGAGTTCGTTTCCCTACGACGGCATGACCCGGTCAGGTTCGAAGGGTATATCTCAGTCAACTGCAACACAAAAACCTGCCGCCAACACCCCTAACGAGAGGCTGCAAGTTACTGGAAACACAGGCAAAATGCAAGGAATGACAGAAATCACTAAAGGTTTTACGATTTCAGCCGAAATAAGGTCGACAAGCTGCAGAACAAAAATGAACACGAGGGAATCAAGATGCGCCTACTGATGATCGCCGGCCTGCTCGCCGCCTTGCCTTGGGCCGCTTCGGCCGCCCCTACCTGGCAAACTATCTCCTCGGAACCCGGCAAGCGTATTGAAATCGATCGCGCCAATCTGAAACGCGACGGAAACACCGTTCAGGCCCAAGGACGCGTCGTGCTCGACAAGGAATTGGTCGACGGCAGATCCGGGGCGCCTTACCGCGTCATCGAAGCCATCACCCGCTACGACTGCACGACGCGTAGCGCCAACACGATCAAACGAACTTTCAAGAAGAACGAAAACGATATCGTTCGTGAAGAGGATGTCAAAGGGGCCGATCTTCCGGTTCGCACCGGCACGCTGGACGATAAAGTACTGCGCGAAGTTTGCCGCCCGCCCAAGGACGGGGCAGTCGAATTGGCCAAGAAGGCGAATGAGGCGGCTGGCGAACTGAAAGCAGCTAACGACGCCCTGCTCAAGAAGGAATTGGCCAAGGCTGAAAAACCGGATGCCATCAAGGTAGCCAATGGACACAGTGCCGCGCCCGCCAAGGATGCCGAGCACGGAGCCGTCCCCTCCATTCGCCCGAATCTCAAGGCGGCGGCAGAAGCGGCAAAAGAGCATGCTCCTGCTGCCCACGCCCCAGCCCCTGCCGCAGCCCACAAGGACACCCCGGCGGCGGTCAAACCTTCCACGGTCATTGTCCACACTACATCAGCCCACGCCCCTCAGCCAAAACCCCGAAAGACTGCGAAATCTCAAGGCTACATGCTGGAACTGGCGCATTCAGAGCCGGCAGTTCAGCACGCCCACATTCACTGGGATTACGAAGGCGCCGGCGGGCCGGAGAACTGGGCCAAGCTCGATCAGAAAAACAAGGTCTGCGCCATCGGCGAGCGTCAGTCACCCATCGACATCAAGGACGGCATCAAGGTCGATCTGGAGGGGATCAAGTTCAATTACCGTCCGTCCACCTTCCGAATCATCGACAACGGGCACACCATTCAGGTTGAAGTCGGCGACAGCTCCATATCGCTGACCGGCAAGACCTATGAGCTGATCCAGTTCCACTTCCATCGTCCGTCAGAAGAAAAGGTGAATGGCCAGCGCTTCGACATGGTCGTTCATCTGGTGCACAAGTCTGACGACGGCCAACTTGCCGTTGTCGCCGTGCTGCTCGAACGCGGCAGCGAAAACGCGTTCATCCAGACGCTGTGGAACAACATGCCGCTGGAAAAAAATCAGGCCGTCGCACCGCCGTCCGCCATGGTTGACATCAATACCCTGCTGCCCGCGGCCCGCAACTATTACACCTACATGGGCTCGCTGACGACTCCTCCGTGTTCGGAGGGTGTCCTGTGGCTGGTCATGAAGCAGCCGGTGCAGGTTTCGCCAGAGCAGATCAACATTTTCAGCCGGCTGTACAAGAACAACGCCCGCCCGATCCAGCCCGTTGGTGGCCGTCTGATCAAGGAAGGTCGTTGACCTGAAAGCTGGCGCGATGGTAACTTAATGACCAACGAGTCATTAAGTTACCATGTCAGCCACCCCCGTTCCCCGCAAGCGCCGTAAGGAAGCCCGTCCTTCCGAACTACTCGAAGCCGCACTCGAACTGTTCGTCGAAAAAGGCTTCGCCGCCACCCGCCTTGAAGACGTCGCCAGCCGTGCCGGCGTCTCAAAAGGGACGCTGTACCTGTATTTCGAAAACAAGGATGCGCTGTTCAAGGCGGTCGTTCAGGAAGGGATCATTCCCGTAATTGCTGAAAACGAGGCTATCGCTGCCCATCACACTGGCAGCAGCTTCGACCTTCTGGAAATTTTGCTCAACAACTGGTGGGCAAAAATCGGCCGAACCGCCTTTGCCGGCATCCCGAAACTGATCGTCTCCGAGTCCCGGAATTTTCCGGAGCTCGCCCGTTTCTATTACGAAAACGTCATCAGCCGCGGCCGGGCGCTGGTTGGCGGAGCCTTGCAGCGCGGCATGACCAGCGGCGAATTCCGTTCAATGGAGGTGGAAACGACGATCGACGTAGTGCTGGCGCCGATCCTGATGTTGTTGATCTGGCGCCACTCGATGAGTTGTTGCCAGAACACCGAGAGCGATCCACAGCTTTATTTACGGATTCATATGGACCTTTTGCGCCAGGGTTTGCGCAAGACGCAAAAAGAGAGTCAGGTATAATTTTGTTTTGTCGGAATCAATATATTAGCTCGTGCTAATATTTAGTCTGCGGAGACACAAATGAACATCGAACAAGCACGTTTCAACATGATCGAACAGCAGATCCGTCCATGGGATGTTCTGGATCCGCAGGTTCTCGACCTCCTTTTCGTCGTCAAACGCGAAGACTTCGTACCTCAGGCCTATCGCAACCTCGCCTTTGCCGACATGGAAATCCCGATTGGTGGCGGTCAACTGATGCTTGCCCCAAAAATTGAAGCCAAGACGTTGCAGGAACTGAGCCTGAAGAAGACCGACAAAGTCCTCGAAATCGGCACTGGCAGTGGCTACATGGCTGCTTTGCTGGCCGCCCGCTCCGAACATGTGGTGACGGTCGAATCCCGTCCGGAACTGGTCGAGATGGCCAAACAGAACCTTGAGCGCGCCGGCGTTACCAACGTCACGGTTGAGCTCGGCGATGGTGCCAAAGGCTGGGCACAGCGCGGCCCTTACGACGCCATTGTGGTCTCCGGCTCGGTTCCGGTCGTTCCCGATGCATTGCTCAAGCAGCTTCGTGTCGGCGGCAAACTGGCCGTGGTGGTTGGCGAAGCGCCGGTGATGGAAGCTCAACTGATCACCTGCACGGCCGACGGTATTTACAACACGGTCAACCTGTTTGAAACCGTCATTCCCGCACTCGACGGCGTCGAGGCCAAGGCTAGCTTCACTTTCTGATGCAGCAGCTCAGGGTTCAGCAACTTGCGGATTGGCTGGCTGACGAAAGTCGGCCTGATCCCCTTTTGCTCGACGTCCGGGAATCGGCTGAACTGGAAATCTGCAAAATCGATGGTTCGCAGCACATTCCGATGCATTTGATTCCGATGCGCTGCGGCGAAATTGACCCGGCACGCGATGTCGTGGTGATTTGCCACCACGGCGGACGGAGTATGCAGGTCGCCATGTTCCTCGAGCACAACGGCTTTTCCTCCGTTTTTAACCTGATGGGGGGCGTCGAGTCCTGGGCCGGAGAGGTTGATCCCGGTATGCGTCGTTACTGAGGTTGGCATGAAAAAATTAGCTTGGTTGATTGTTTCTCCGTTCCTCGCTTCGCCGCTTTTTGCGACCGACCTGATGCAGGCTTATCGCGAGGCACAGGACAACGACCCGACATTTGCCGCTGCCCGTGCGACGCTCGATGCCGGCCAGGAAAAAATGCCGCAGGCCCGAGCCGGTTTGCTACCCAGCCTGACGCTCTCGGGCAACACGGTGTGGAACGAAAACGAGATCAGCCAGCACGGTGGCCCGACTATCACCAAGCCGCACTACAATTCCAACGGTTACCAGCTCACACTCTCCCAACCGCTGTTCCGCTGGCAAAACTGGGTTTCCTACGGCCAGTCCAAATTGCAGGTGGCGCAAGCCGAAGCAAATTTCGTCCAGGCCCGGCAGGACTTGATCCTGCGCGTTTCACAGGCTTACTTTGATGCAATCTACGCCGTCGAAAACCTGAAGGCGGTGCGAGCCAACAAGACTGCGATCGCCCAGCAACTGGAATCCGCCAAGAAAAATTTTGAGGTTGGCACCGCGACCATCACTGACACGCACGAAGCGCAAGCACGCTACGATCTCGCCGCGGCGCAGGAAATTGCCGCCGAAAGCGATGTCGAGATCAGGCAACATGCCTTGCAAGCGATTATCGGCAAGATGCCGGGCCCACTTGCCACGACACGCAAGGATGCCGTGCTGACGACACCTCAGCCGAGCGACATGAATCAGTGGGTCGCGGCCGCCGAAAAAGACAGCATTGCCGTTCAAGTCCAGCAGGCGGCCGCCGATATTGCCGCGCGCGAAGTCGACAAGCAGCGCGCCGGGCACTATCCGACCGTCGATCTGGTCGCCAATCAGGGGCACGCGAAGTCCTTTGCGGCAACGAGCACCGCGCTGATTGACACGGACTACCGGAATATCGGCGTACAGCTCAACATCCCGCTTTTCCAGGGCGGTCTGACCGTTTCTCGGGAACGCGAAGCTGCCGCCAACCGCATGGCCGCCCAATCTGGCCTTGATGCCGCACGACGCGGCGCCGCGCTGTCGGCTCGCCAGTATTATCTCGGTGTTTCCAACGGTCTGGCCCAGGTCAAGGCACTAAAGGCGGCGCTGGTTTCGTCACAATCGGCCCTTGACTCGAACAAGCTCGGCTATGAAGTCGGGGTGCGCATCAACATTGATGTGCTGAACGCAGAGAATCAGGTCTACGTCACCCGTCGCGATCTGGCCAAGGCAACGCTCGATACGCTGATGTCGCAACTGCGCCTGAAAGCCTCAACCGGCGCGCTGGGCGAAGATGACGTGGCCCAGATCAACGCCCTGCTGGATTCGTCCACCGCTCAATAAGCGTCAAAATGCGTTGTGCCGCGCCCTGATGGGTGCGGGCAAATGATCCGGCGGCGGAGCGCATTTCAGACAATTCCGTTTTTTGGCTAAAAATCCGGTTGACCGTGGCAGCCAGCATTTCCGGGCTATCCACACGCTGGGCGGCGCCGGCAGCAATCGCATCCTCGGTTGCCTGCTTGAAATTGAAGGTATGCGGCCCGATCAGTACGGGGCATCCACAGGCCGCAGCTTCGATCAAGTTTTGCCCACCCAGCGGCAACAGGCTGCCACCAATAAAAGCCAGATCGGCCAGCGCGTAGTAAGCAGCCATTTCGCCCATGCTGTCGCCGAGCCAGACTTGGGTATCAGATTCAGGCATGCCAAGGCTGCGCCGGGCCAAACGCAAGCCCTGGCGCTGCAACAAACCAGCCACTTCATCAAAGCGCTGCGGGTGACGCGGCACCACCACGAGCAGCACGTCAGGAACACACACCTGACGCCAGGCTTCGAGCACCAGTACCTCTTCACCTTCGCGCGTACTGGCGGCCAGCCAGATCGGGCGCTGGCCGACAAGCTTTTTCCATTCGCTACCAAGGGTTATTTTGTCGACCGGCGGCGGGACATCAAATTTCAGATTGCCGCACACCTCAACGGGACCTGCCCCTAACGCAGAAAGGCGTTCTGCATCCCCCGGCGTCTGAGCAGCCACGCCCGACAAGGCGGCAAATGCCGGCCGGACGAGCGCCGAAAACCGAGCGTAACCGCGTGCCGAGCGAAGCGACAGACGGCCATTGGCGAGGACCGTCGGCACCTTGTAGCGGCGGGCGCCAGCCAACAGATTCGGCCAGATCTCGGTTTCCATCAGCACCCCGAAGTCCGGGGAAAAGTGACGAAAAAAGCGGTCGACCGCACCCGGATAGTCGTAGGGCAAATAGGCTTGAATGACCTTGTCACCATAGACCTGCAGACCAGCCTCACGACCGGTTGGCGTCATACCGGTGAGCAGGATGCGATGCTCGGGCCAGCGCACCTGCAAACCTTCGATCAAGGGCTGGGCAGCGCGGGTCTCGCCGACCGAAACAGCGTGCACCCAGATCAGCTTTTCCGGTACTGACTGGCGATAGAAGCCATAGCGCTCGCCTAGATTCCGCAAGTATTCCGGCTGCTTTCGGCCACGCCAGAGCAGCCGCAACCAGATCAGCGGTGTCATCAGATAAAGCAGAAGCGAATAGAAAAACCGCGCCATCAGGCGAGCACGCCCTGCAACTCGGCCATCACGGCCGCCGGGGCCGGAATCTGATCCTTGCCACCAAGGTTGCGACAAAAGCCGGCACCAAGAACACCAGTCAGACCGGGATCGGTTGCTGTGTAGAGCGCAACGGTCGGCACCTTCAAAGCCACCGCCAGATGAGTCAGCCCGGTATCGACGCCAATCGCCGCCTGCGCGCCCGCCAGCAACGAAGCCAACTCGGGAATGCTCATCGATGGCGCGGCGACGGCGCCCGGAATGCCGCTGGCAATGCGTCTGGCCCTTTCCCGCTCAATCGGGCTGCCGCCTGGCAACACCGCGCTGTAGCCGAGGGAATTCAATTGCTCGCCCAGTGCCAGCCAGTTTGCGTCAGGCCACAGCTTGTCGTCGCGGCTGGTCGCCGTCAAAAAGACGGCATACGGCCGGTGGGGCAGCCAAGCAGCACTGGCCGGCGCAGCATCAATGCCGTAATCAGGTTCGCCCTCAAGCGAATAGCCAAGGGCAGCGGCCACCAAGCGACGGTTACGAACGACGGCGTGTAACTCTCGCGACACACTGAAATGCCTGTCGTAGAAGCGCGCCGCTAACGGCTCGCGGGCCGATTTTGCGGCGTACCCAAGCACCGGGCCACGCGCCTGACGGGCGAGCAGGGCACTCTTCAGCAAGCCCTGGGTATCGATCACGGCGTCGTAGGTCTGCGCTTGCAGGCGATGCCGGAAATCGAGCAACTCCCGCCACATCGCGCCCTGCAACAAATGCTTGCGCCAGCGCCGGACAGCAACGGGTATGACCTCGCCAACCCCCGAATGCAAGCGGGGTATGGCGGCAAAGCTTTCTTCGGCACACCAGTCGATCACCGCATCCGGACAATGATGCCGGATGTCATTAACCACCGGCAGGTTGTGGATAACATCGCCGAGCGAGGAAGTTTTCACGATCAGAATGCGCATCGGCAGATAAAATCACAACTTTCGAAGCCTTCATTATAAATGCCAGCTACGCGTCAGCCGCTCTCCATGCGGAAAACTGCCGAATAGCGGACGAAGCGCGACAACGCGCACGAATGTCATAAATCTAATGCTGCACTGCGATAAAATCTCACATCTTTCTTTCAAGGCACTCCCGTGAAAATTCTCGTTACCGGCGCCGCCGGCTTCATTGGCTCGACTGCCTCGCTGCGCCTTTTGGCACGCGGCGACGAGGTCGTCGGCCTCGACAACATGAACGATTACTACGAAGTCTCGCTCAAGGAAAACCGCCTCAAGCGCCTGACTTCCTTGCCCGGCTTCCGCTTCGTCAAGCTCGATGTAGCCGATCAAGCCGGCATGGAAAAACTATTCGCCGAAGAGAAATTCGACAAGGTCATCCACCTTGCCGCCCAGGCCGGCGTCCGCTATTCGCTGCAAAACCCGCACGCCTATATCGAGAGCAATATCGTTGGTTTCACCAATATTCTCGAAGGCTGCCGCCACAACAAGGTGCAACACCTGGTCTACGCCTCCAGCTCCAGCGTTTATGGTGGCAACACCAAGATGCCATTCTCCGAGCACGACAGCGTCGACCACCCGGTAAGCCTGTACGCCGCGAGCAAGAAGGCCAACGAGTTGATGGCGCACACCTACAGCCACCTCTTCGGCCTGCCGACAACCGGCCTGCGCTTCTTTACCGTTTATGGCCCTTGGGGCCGTCCGGACATGGCGTTGTTCCTGTTCACCAAGGCCATCCTCGAAGGCCGGCCGATCGACGTTTTCAACTACGGCAATATGCAGCGGGACTTCACCTACGTCGACGACATCATCGAAGGCGTCATCCGCGTGCTCGACAAGAATGCTGCGGTCAACGCCGAATATGACGCAATTTCGGCCGATCCGGCGACCAGCAACGCGCCGTACCGCGTCTTCAACATCGGCAACAACAACCCGGTGCAATTGCTCGATTTCATCGGCGCCATCGAAAAAGCACTCAGCATGACCGCCGAAAAGCGTCTGTTGCCGCTGCAGGATGGCGATGTTCCGGCCACTTACGCCAACACCGATCTGCTCAACGACTGGGTCGGTTTCGTCCCGGGCACCCCCGTCCAGGAAGGCATCAACCGCTTTGTCGCCTGGTATCGTGACTATTACAAGGTTTAAGGATTAGCTATGTGTGGCATCGTCGCAGCAGCAGCCGGCAACAACATCGTTCCCGTTCTCGTTGAAGGCCTGAAGAAGCTGGAATATCGGGGCTATGACTCGGCCGGTCTGGCCGTGATTGCAGGTGACAGCATCGAGCGCGTCCGCTCGGTTGGCCGCGTGGCCGAACTGGAAACTGCATCGGCCAGCACGCAAGCCGTCACCGGCATCGCCCACACCCGCTGGGCCACCCATGGCGTGCCCTGCGAGCGCAACGCCCACCCGCACGTTTCCGGCAGTATCGCCGTCGTCCACAACGGCATCATCGAAAATTATGAAATCCTGCGCACCGAGCTGACCGCTCAGGGCTACGTGTTCACCTCGGACACCGATACCGAAAGCATCGCCCACCTGATCGAAGCCACGCTCAAAAACGAGCCCGACCTCTTCAAAGCCGTACAGGCCGCCTGCCAGCGACTGGTTGGCGCCTACGCCATTGCCGTTATCGACCACACCCAACCCGGCAAAGTGATCGTCGCCCGTGAAGGCTCGCCCTTGCTGCTCGGCGTATCGGATACCGGCAACTACGCCGCCTCCGATGCCTCTGCCCTGCTGCAAGTCACCCGCAACATGGTCTATCTGGAAAACGGCGATATTGCCGAGTTGACCGCAGCAAACGTCAAAATCACCCGCCTCGATGGCACGCCGGTCAGCCGTCCGGTGCATGAATCCCAGCTCTCGGCCGCTGCCGTCGAACTCGGCAACTACCAGCACTACATGCAGAAGGAAATCTTCGAGCAGCCGGAAGCGCTAGCCAACACGCTCGAAATCGTCGGCGGCAGCAAGACCATCCAGCCCGGCATTTTCGGCGCAGAAGCCGGCAACTTGCTGGCCGATGTCGACTCCATCCTGATCCTTGCCTGCGGCACCAGCAGCCACTCCGGCTACACCGCCCGCTACTGGCTCGAAGCCATTGCCGGCGTGCCGTGCAATGTCGAAATCGCCAGTGAATACCGCTACCGCACCTCGGTCGCCAACCCGCGCCAGCTGATCGTCGCCATCTCCCAGTCCGGTGAAACCGCCGACACGCTGGCCGCCCTGCGCCATGCCAAGAGCCTTGGCCAGACCAAGACGCTGGCCATCTGCAACGTGCCGGAGTCGGCCATCGTCCGCGAATGCGCCCTGCGCTTCATTACCCGCGCCGGCCCGGAAATCGGCGTCGCCTCGACCAAAGCTTTCACCACCCAGCTCGCCGCGCTCTTCCTGCTCGTACTGGTCGCCGCCAAGGTCAAGAACCGTCTGACGGCCGAACAGGAAGCCGCCTACATTCACCAGCTTCGCCACCTGCCGGTCGCAGTCAACAAGGTGCTCGAGCTCGAAGACGAGATCAAGGCCTGGGCTCAGCGCTTTGCCGACAAGCATCACGCCCTTTTCCTCGGTCGCGGTCGCCACTACCCGATCGCCATGGAAGGCGCGCTCAAGCTCAAGGAAATCTCCTACATCCACGCCGAAGCCTACCCGGCTGGTGAGCTCAAGCATGGCCCGCTGGCGCTGGTGGACAGCGACATGCCGGTCATTTCGATTGCTCCAAACGACCAGTTGATCGACAAACTGAAATCCAATCTCAAGGAAGTTCAGGCGCGCGGCGGCGAACTGTATGTTTTTGCCGATGCCGACTCGGAAATTCCGGAATCGGATGGCGTCCATATCCTGCGTCTGCCGGAACACTACGGCGAACTGTCGCCGATCCTCCACGTCATTCCGCTGCAACTTTTGTCGTACCACGCCGCACTGGTCAAGGGCACGGACGTCGATAAACCGCGCAACCTGGCAAAGTCGGTCACCGTCGAGTAAAGCGCTCCGGGGAATATTTTGATTTTGCCTGTTTTTTCCGGTTGACCGCAGCAATGGCCACCTATGCCATCGGCGACATCCAGGGCTGCTACGACTCACTGCAGCGGCTGCTGGAGCGCTGCGCCTTCGATCCGAACGTCGACCGTCTCTGGCTGGTGGGCGATCTGGTCAATCGCGGGCCAAAATCACTGGAAACACTGCGCCTGATCAAGTCGCTGGGGCCATCGGCGATCACCGTCCTTGGTAATCACGACCTCTACCTCTTGATGGTCGCCGAAGGCGGCGCCAAATTTCGCGGCAAGGACGACACCTTGCAGGAGATTCTCGACGCCCCGGACTGCGCTGAGTTGCTCGACTGGCTGCGGCATCAGCCGCTTTGCCACACCGAAGGCGAATACTGCCTGGTGCACGCCGGACTATTGCCGCAATGGACAGCAAGCCGCGCTCGGGAACTGGCTCGGGAAGTCGAAGCAGCCTTGCAAGGCAAGGACTTTCGAAAATTTATCCAAAACCTCTGGGGCAGCGAACCAGCGGGCTGGTCGGATGATCTGAAAGGCTGGCCACGGCTGCGCGTCATCGTCAATGCCATGACCCGAATGCGCTTCTGTACCCCCAAGGGCATCATGGATTTCAAGGTCAAAGGCAAACTGACCAACGCCCCCAAAGGCCACCTGCCCTGGTTCGACCTGGGCGATCGAAAAAGTGCCGATTCGGTGCTGGTTACCGGCCACTGGTCGGCGCTCGGCTTGAAAATTACGCCAAACCTGCTGGCACTCGACTCCGGTTGCCTGTGGGGAGGCCATTTGACTGCTGTTCGACTGGAAGACCGGCAAGTGTTTCAGGTGGATTGTTCACCAACGGAAGCCCTGCCGCCAAAGCGATAGCCTCGCGCGCTTCGGCCGCCACCTGCTTGCGGTCTTCACCGTTCAATCCCCGCACGGGCGTAGTAACCAGCCGGGCAATCAGGCGCTTGCGGCCAAGAATCGCCGCAGTACATTGGCCCATGGAAATATCACCGTCGTAACGCGGTGCCAGGCTGCGCCGTCCATCCAGTTCCCAGTACGAAATCGCCACCGGCAACACGGGGCGCCCGGCGGCCAGCGCCGGTTGGATCAAGGCGGCATGAAAATGCAGCAGGCTGAGGCCGTCGGTCGTCGTTCCTTCCGGGAAAACGGCCACATGCTTGCCCTTGTCGAGAATTTCCGCGATCTGCTGATTGATCACCTTGGCATGCCCGCGACTGCCCCGCCGCAGAAACACGGTGTCGTTCTTTGCGGCCAGCCAGCCGATCAACGGCCAGTGCCGCACTTCTTCCTTCGAAACAAAAGCGGCTGGCAGGGCGGCGTTGATGACGTAGATGTCGATCCACGAAATATGGTTGGCGACAAGCAGCGCGCCAGGAACGGCATGCGTCAGGTCAGCCTCTACCTCAACACCCAGCGCATCGAGTAGGGCCGCCGACCAACTGGCTTTCAGGGCAAGACGCAGCCGCTCGCTGCACAGCGGAAAAACGCACAGTGAAAAAAGCACCCCGCTAATGACCAGCAGGGCGATACGAAAAATCCGGAAGGCGCGGATTGCTACGTTAGTCTGGCTCAGTCTTCTTGTCCCAGGTAATGCTTGGCATAACGGTTGGAAACCTTGGCCATCGGCATCAAAATCGGCAGGTCGGCCGTATTAAAATCAGGATCCCAAGCCGGTTCACCGCAGATCCAGGCCCCGGCCCGCAGGTAACCCTTGATCAGTGGCGGCGTTTCGGCCGGGCGATCCTGCTGCAGGGCAGCCAGTGGCAGCGGGCAACGCGGGAAAACGCGATACTCCTGAGGCCCGAGGTGATCGGCAGCGAGTCGATTATACAAGCTGGCCGCAGCGTGACCGCCATCCGCCATGCTGATCGAGGCGCAACCCATCAGGTAGTCGTAGCTGTTTTCGATCATGAACTGCGCCAGCCCCGACCACAGCAGGGTGATCGTTGCGCCGGTACGGTAGTCCGGATGGACGCAGGAGCGGCCGATTTCGACCAGCCGCGAGCGCAGATGCTGAAGTCGGGTCAGGTCAAATTCGTTTTCGGAGTAGTAGCCAACCTGACGGGCATTTTCCGGCGTCAGGATGCGATAAGTACCGACGATCTCGCTGCTCTGCGCATCGCGCACGACGAGGTGCTGGCAGTACGGGTCATAAACGTCGTGGTCGACGCCCGGCGTGCGGCTCGGCAGATTGGCGCCCATTTCACCGGCAAACACACGGTAGCGCAGGCGCTGTGCTTCGAGAATATCGCTCTGGCTGCGGGCAAACCCTACAGCCAGGCTTCTCTTTTCTGGACGGCTGCGGCCCGCAGCCTTATGGATATTTTCCATCTTTGTTCTCCTTGTATTCGTGGGGAACAAGTCTGGATGACCGTTGTTACATGCGCTTTGCCCAAAGATGACAGCGATATTTCAGCTCAAAAGCTTACCAAGGCAGCACGCCAAAAGCCTTGCGGAAACGCTCAGCGATCTCCTCGCGACGAGGCTGATGACTCTGGCCACCGCGATGGGCAATCTTGATCGCCCCCATGACCGCTGCCAGGCGCCCTGCGCTGAGCCAGTCGAAACCGTTAGCGATGCCATAGAGCAAACCGGAACGGTAGGCGTCGCCACAACCCGTCGGGTCAAGAATCTCATCGGCTTCAACGCAGGGAATATCGTGGCGAACGCCGTCCGCGTAGATCTCCGAGCCTTCGCCACCACGCGTCACGACCAGCGCCTTCAAATTACCAGCAAGTTGTTCCAGGCTACGGCCAGTGCGGTCGCACAACAACTTGGCTTCGTAATCGTTAAAGCAGGCGTAGTCGGCTAACTGGATGAAATCAAGCAGTTCGTCGCCATTGAACATCGGCAATCCCTGGCCCGGATCGAAAATGAACGGAACTTTCGCCTCGGCAAAATCGCGAGCGTGCTGCATCATGCCCTCACGACCGTCCGGTGCAACGATACCGAGCTTGGCATTGGCGCTCTCAACCTTGTTCAGATGCGAAAAACTCATCGCCCCGGGGTGGAACGCCGTGATCTGGTTGTCGTCGAGATCGGTGGTGATGAAGGCCTGTGCAGTGAAGCTGCCGCTAATCTGGCGAACATGGGTGCGTGGCAGACCGAGTTTGTCGAGGCGGGCAAGGTAGGGCGCAGCGTCATCGCCAACGGTAGCCATGATCATGGGCTCCCCCCCCAGCAGCAGCAGGTTGTAGGCAATATTGCCAGCACAGCCGCCGAACTCCCGGCGCATTTCAGGGACCAGAAAAGCGACATTCAGAATATGTATCTGCTCGGGCAGGATGTGGTTCTTGAAACGGTCCGGAAAGACCATGATGTTGTCGAAAGCGAGCGAACCGCAGATTAGTGTCGTCATTTGGGGTCAGGGATAAAAGATGTAAAGGCGGTAACCGGCGGCACCGATTTCCTTGGCCTCGATCCACAGCTTCACGGCAACTTCACCGTTTGCGGGAAAGGCTTCGGATTTCGTTCCGGGCGGCAGGTAATCAGCGGCAACCATGACGCGCCGCGAAACAACGGTATCGTTGGTATCGGTCAGGCTCAGCTCTAGTGCTGGCCAGGCCTGGGCGTAGCCAGCACGATTTTTCAGCGTAGCCTGCAACACGAACAGTCCGCGCACGTTGTCAGACTGCAAATCGGAGGTTTCAATGGAAACCAACGAAGAATTTCTCGGTAAAGGAATGTCGACCGCAAACAGGTCATACAAAGCCGCACTATCCGGCAGACGCAAGGCAACTTCAGTACGGTAGTGATACAGCAACTGGGCAACGAGGCCCATCACCAGCAGAACCGAAACGAGGACAAAAGGCCAGACTGCCCGCTGATGCGAATCCCCGGCAAAACCTCCCAGACCGTTGTCTGCCAAGGTGCCGGCAGCCCAGCGATTATAGGAAGGGCCATCGTTTAGTTCGCGTGCCGCCACCAGCCCAGCCTGCCGCGCAGCTTGGGTACTCTCCTCCGGGGACTCCGCCAGGATGTCGACGGATACTGGTTGGCGGGTCGCTGCCGCAGGTACCGCAGGCTCAACAATTTCCGCTTCAGACTCCAGCAACGCATCGTGGGCCGACACCAGCGGCTCAGCCACCCCTGGCAGCAAAGACTCGACGACCTCAGGGCCACTGATTTCGGTCGAAACTTCGTCGGCGCAATCCAGTGCCTCCTTCGCGGCTTCGGCTTCGGCTTCGGCTTCGGCTTCGGCTTCGGCTTCGGCTTCGGCTTCGGCTTCGGCTTCGGCTTCGGCTTCGGCTTCGGCTTCGGCTTCGGCTTCGGCTTCGGCTTCGGCTTCGGCTTCGGCTTCGGCTTCGGCTTCGGCTTCGGCTTCGGCTTCGGCTTCGGCTTCGGCTTCGGCTTCGGCTTCGGGTTCCGGTTCCGGTTCCGGTTCCGGTTCCGGTTCCGGTTCCGGCAGCGCCGAATGATGCGCTATTTCATGCGGGTATTCATCTACCGGAGAAATCTCCATGTCTGTTGGCTGTGCGTCTAGCACCGAGGAATCGGCGTCCGGCACCAACTGGTCGAAAGCATTGAATATGCCCTGGCAGCTTCCGCACCTGACTGTCCCTGCTTTCAGACGCAACTGCGCGGACGTCACACGGAAAATCGTGTTGCATGCCGGGCAGCGTGTTCGCATCAGGGCTTGATTCCGGCCAGGCATACCCAGTCTTCGCGTGTATCTGCTACTTGCATCGGCATCCACTGGGCGTATATGGCAATGATTTCTTCTGCCTGCTCACGCAAAATCCCGGACAACGCGAGCCTGCCACCCGGACGGACATGCGCGCAAATAGCGGGTGCCAACACACGAAGCGGATTGGAGAGAATGTTGGCGACGACAAGATCGTACTCGCCAGCGACCGGCGTCGCCGAATCGGCGAACAACGCAGTCACGCCATTGCGCTCAGCATTGGAACGCGCCGCCTCTACAGCCAGGGGGTCAATATCGACGCCGGCGACAGAAGCAGCGCCCAGACGAGCCGCAGCAATCGCCAGAATTCCAGAGCCGCAACCGTAATCGAGCACCGTACAGCCGTCCGAAACATTTCGCTCCAGCCATTCCAGGCAGAGCCGGGTGGTTGGATGCGAACCGGTGCCAAAGGCCATTCCCGGGTCGAGAATCAGGTTGACCGCAGCCGGATCTGGCGTTTCGTGCCACGACGGCACGATCCACAGGCGCTCCGAAACCCGGATCGGGTCGAACTGCGACTGTGTCAGCTGCACCCAGTTCTGTTCTTCCACCGTCTCGACCGAGTAGGCCGGCGCCGCAATCAGGCCAATGGCCGCACTTGCCTCAGCGAGCAGAGCATCGATTTCGGCATCCGGCTCAAGCAGGGCGACGATACGCGAATGCGTCCAGCCCGAACTCGGCACCGAACCGGGCTCACCGAACAACGGTTGCTCGTCCGGCGTGCCGGCATCGGCATCCTCGATACTGGCCGACAGCGCGCCTGCTTCAAGCAGGGCATCGCAAATCGGCTCGGCATGCGATGCATCGGTCAGGAAACTGACGCTTTGCCAAGCCATCGCTTACTTCTTCACTTCGCCCTTGTCGGCGAGTTTCTGTTCGAGGTAATGAATACTCGTCCCGCCTTCGACGAAACGGGCGTCCTGCATCAGCTCCTGGTGCAGCGGGATATTGGTCTTGATGCCCTGAATGCTCATCTCGGACAAGGCGATACGCATGCGACGAATGGCCTGATCACGGGTGTCGCCATAGGCGATGACCTTGGCGACCATCGAGTCGTAATGTGACGGCACCGTGTAACCCTGATAAATGTGCGTATCGACCCGGATACCGGGGCCGCCGGGCGGATGATAAAACTCGATTTTGCCGGGGCAGGGTACGAACGTGAACGGATCTTCGGCATTGACACGGCATTCGATGGAATGGCCGCGGAAGACGATGTCTTTCTGCTTGTAGCGTAGCTTCTCGCCAGCAGCGACACGAATCTGCTCCTGGACTATATCGACGCCGGTGATCATTTCGGTCACCGGATGCTCGACCTGAACACGTGTGTTCATTTCAATAAAATAAAACTCGCCGTTTTCGTATAGGAATTCGAAAGTACCGGCACCACGGTAACCAATCTTGCGGCAGGCTTCTGCGCAACGTTCGCCGATACGGGCAATCAGGCGGGCCGGAATGTGCGGTGCCGGCGCCTCTTCGATCACCTTCTGGTGGCGGCGCTGCATCGAGCAGTCGCGTTCGCCAAGGTAAATCGCGTTCTTGTATTCGTCGGCCAGGACCTGGATTTCCACGTGACGCGGGTTTTCCAGGTATTTTTCCATGTAGACCGCGGGATTATTGAAGAAGCTGCCGGCCTCCTGCTTGGTCATCCCCACGGCATTGACCAGCGCCGCCTCGGTGTGCACGACACGCATGCCACGACCACCGCCGCCGCCTGCAGCCTTGATGATCACCGGATAGCCTACGGCGCGGGCAATCTTGACGATTTCCTTCGGATCATCCGGCAATTCGCCGTCTGAACCCGGCACGCAAGGTACCTGAGCCTCCTTCATCGCATTCTTGGCGGAGACCTTGTCGCCCATCAGGCGAATCGTTTCGGCACGCGGCCCGATGAATACGAAACCGGAGGTCTCAACACGCTCGGCAAAGTCAGCGTTTTCCGACAGGAAGCCGTAACCCGGGTGAATCGCCTGGGCATCGGTCACTTCCGCAGCCGAAATGATCGCCGGGACGTTCAAGTAGCTGAGAGACGAAGAAGCCGGGCCGATACAGACCGACTCATCCGCCAGCTTGACGTATTTCGCGTCACGATCGGCCTCGGAGTGCACGACCACCGTCTTGATGCCAAGCTCGCGGCAGGCGCGCTGAATACGCAGCGCGATCTCCCCGCGGTTGGCGATAAGAATCTTTTCAAACATGGCCATATCAGCCAATCACATAAAGCGGCTCACCGAACTCCACCGGCTCGCCATTCTCGACCAGGATGGCCTTGACCACGCCCGATGCATCGGACTCGATCTCGTTGAGCAGTTTCATGGCCTCGATGATGCAAAGGGTTTCGCCCTGCTTCACGGTCTGGCCGATCTGCACGAACGCGTCGGCGCCGGGCGACGGCGAGCGGTAGAAGGTACCGACCATCGGCGACTTGACGATGTGGCCTTCGGGCAACTCGTCTTCGTCGTCCAGATTAACAGAGGAAGCCGACGGTGCACCCGGAGCAGCCATCGGTGCCGGAGCAGCATAGTATTGCTGCGGAGCAGCGGCAACTGTGCCGTAATGCTTGGCAATTCGGACTTTTTCTTCGCCTTCGGTGACTTCGAGTTCGGAAATACCGGATTCCTGAACGAGGTCGATGAGTTTCTTGAGTTTACGCAGATCCATGGAGACTCCCTTCTGTGTTGCGCCCGATGGGCACAAATGTCCGACCGAAGCCGGACTATTCAATATTAAGCTTGTTAAGCAGATATTCGAGGGCGAGCAGATAGCCCTCGTGACCCAGCCCGCAGATGACGCCGATGGCCAGATCCGAAAAATACGAGTGATGGCGGAACGGTTCCCGCGCATGCACATTGGAAAGATGCACTTCTACGAACGGTATTGCCACAGCCGCAATCGCATCGCGCAGGGCGACGCTGGTATGTGTGTACGCCGCCGGATTGATAATGATGGCGCGGACACCCTGTTCGCGAGCAGCATGAATTCGCTCGATAAGCGCACCTTCATGGTTGCTCTGAAACGCCTCCAGCTCGACGCCGGCGGTTTCGGCCATGCGCGCCAGAGACATGTTGATATCCGACAGGGTTACCCGGCCGTAATGCTCAGGTTCACGTGTGCCAAGCAGGTTCAGATTAGGCCCGTGCATTACAAGAATCAGGGGCTTCTCCACCGGCTTGGAAGCAGTTTTTCGCTTCGTCATAGCTGCAAGTTTGCCGCAAATCGCCGCAACTTGTCCAGTCTATTCCTTTAGTAAGGCGCGCAGGGCCTCGGCGCGGATTCGATCATGCGGGCGGCCATCATGGTGTTTCAGACTGACTCGTTCCATATGCGGGCCACAGATCACCAGATTGGCATCGGCCGTATCGGTTTCCATCTGCAATACCGCTTCGACCCGCTCGTTGCGGGCTTCAACATGTGATACGTCAATGCCGCGATTGAGCAGAAAAATCTCGACCTCCTTGGCGCTGTCGGCAAAAAGCAGGATGTCGATGTGCGAATATTCGCCCGCCGTGCCATCCAGCACCGAGCCCGTCAGATATGGATTGAAGTCGGTCAGCAGATCGAGTAATTCAAGTGCCGTGTGGCGCAAGGCGGCAATCAATTCCTCATGCTCTTCGCCATGGTACAGGATGCGATAGGTGCGGAGTTCGGCCTCGACCTCGGCGTTATCCGGAAAAGCCGTATGCTCGGGCAGCCCTAGCTGGCGGGCGGCCTTTTTTTTGGCATGGTGATAGTCAGTTATGCCATCTTCAGCCATCAAACGGGCGGCGGTGCTGGCAATGCTGGCACGGACGCCAGTGCTTGGGCGTTGCTTTTCATGACGGGTCATGGGGACTCGATCAAGGTAAAATCGCCCCCATTCTAACGGCTCGATTCGAAATGCACATTCATATTCTCGGCATCTGCGGCACCTTCATGGGTGGCGTTGCACAACTGGCGGTCGACTCAGGCCACAAGGTCACCGGCTGCGACGCCAATGTTTATCCACCGATGAGTGACCAACTGCGCAGTGCCGGCATTGAACTCATCGAGGACTTTGGCACAGATCAGTTGGCGTTGGCCCCGGACATGTATGTGATCGGCAATGCTGTTTCGCGCGGCAATCCGCTGCTCGAAGCCATTATCGACAAAGGCTTGGCCTACGTTTCCGGGCCGCAGTGGCTGGCTGAACACGTGCTGCAAGGCCGCTGGGTCCTGGGTGTGGCCGGCACGCATGGCAAGACGACAACCGCTTCCATGCTGGCCTGGATTCTCGAAGATGCCGGAATGAAGCCGGGTTTCCTGATTGGCGGCGTGCCGTTGAATTTTTCCGTTTCGGCCCGCCTGGGCGAGACGCCGTTTTTCGTCATCGAAGCCGACGAATACGACACAGCCTTCTGTGACAAGCGCTCCAAGTTCATCCATTACCGGCCGCGGACGGTTGTTCTGAACAATCTCGAATTCGATCACGCCGACATTTTCAGCGATCTGGCTGCGATCGAAACTCAATTCCACCACCTCGTGCGCACCTTGCCGCAGTCCGGGCTGATCGTTTCGAATGCGGCGGAGGCCACCCTGGAGCGCGTACTGGCGCGTGGCTGCTGGACGCCAGTTGAGCGTTTCAACGACCCCGCCGGCTATCGCGTCACCGGCGACGACGCCCGGGGCGAGCTGGCTCTGCATGGGCCCGAGGGAAGAATTGGCCGCACCGTCTGGCGACTGTCCGGTGAACACAATCGCGCCAATGCCTGCGCCGCATTGCTCGCCGCTCGCCACGTCGGCGTGTCGCTGGCGCATGGGCTGGATGCGCTGTCCCGCTTCGTCAATGTCAAACGACGCATGGAAGTCTGTGGCGACGTCCGTGGCGTCACCGTGTACGACGATTTCGCCCACCACCCGACTGCCATCGCGACCACTGTTGCCGGTCTTCGCCGCAAGGTCGGCAGCGCCCGCATCCTTGCCGTGCTGGAGCCGCGCTCAAACACGATGAAACTGGGCACGATGAAATCGCAGTTGCCGGAGAGCCTGCGTGAAGTCGACCTGGCTTTCTGCTACGCCGGGAATCTCGGCTGGGATGCCCGCGAGGCGCTGGCGCCGATGGGCGAACGCGCCATCGTCGAGGATGATCTTGCCCGACTGGTTGACCAGATTGTCATCGCAGCGCAAGCCGGCGACCACATTCTGGTCATGAGCAACGGCGGTTTCGGCGGCATACACGGCAAGTTGCTGGCCGCGTTGAGCGAGTAAGGCCGCTGCTGCGGTCAACCCGAAAAAACGGCCAAAAATAAAAAAGGCGCGGGAGGAAAACCTCACCGCGCCTTTTTATTGAATGTAACTCAGCGCTCCATCGACTCCACGACCGCCAGCGCCGTCATGTTTACCAGGCGCCGCACGGTTGCCGTGGCGGTCATTACATGCACCGGCTTGGCGGCACCGAGCAGGATGGGGCCGATGGTTACGCCTTCGCCGCCGGTCATCTTGATCAGGTTGTAGGAAATGTTGGCCGCGTCGATGTTCGGCATGACCAGCAGATTGGCCTCACCCTTGAGCGGCGAATCCGGATTGGCTTCGCGACGGATGTCTTCATTGAGCGCCGAGTCGCCGTGCATCTCGCCATCGACTTCCAGTTCGCCAGCCGACATCGCATCGATCAGCCCGGCAGCAGCCCCCATCTTGCGGGACGATTCTGAGCTGGAAGAACCAAAATTGGAGTGCGACAACAGGGCCACCTTCGGATTCATGCCGAAGCGCTTGACCTGCTCGGCCGCCATCAGCGTCATCTCGGCAATTTCCTGCGCGTTCGGATTCTCGTTCACATGCGTGTCGCAAATGAAGAGCGAGCGGCCCGGCAGCATCAGGTAGTTCATCGCCGCCAGCGTATTGACGCCGTTGCGCTTGCCGATGATGTTCTGAATGACCCCGAGATGGTGGCTGAACTGGCCTGTCATGCCGCAAATCAGGCCATCGGCGTAACCAAGCTTGAGCAACATGGCGCCGATCACCGTCGGCTTGCGATGCAAGGCATCCTTGGCAATACCCGGTGTCACGCCGCGGCGAACCATCAGCTTGTGGTAGGCCTGCCAGCACTCACGGAAACGCTCGTCGGATTCGGGGTTGACGATATCGAAATCGACGCCCGGCTTGATCCGCAGTTTGGCCTTTTCCAGACGGCGCTCAATGATTTCGGGGCGGCCGACCAGAATCGGACGGGCGAATTTTTCCTCGATCACGACCTGAACAGCCCGCAGAACGCGCTCCTCCTCGCCTTCGGAGAAGATGATGCGCTTGCCCTTGGCCTGACGGGCGGCCTGGAAAATGGCACGCATGCCAACGCCGGTGTGATAGACGAATTCAGACAGCTTGGCGCGATAGGCGGCCCAGTCGGTGATCGGACGGGTGGCGACGCCGGAATCCATCGCAGCCTGAGCAACAGCCGGGGCGATCTTGACGATCAGGCGCGGGTCGAAGGGCTTGGGAATCAGGTATTCCGGGCCGAAGGAGAGGTCAGCGCCGGGATAGGCCATGGCCACTTCGTCAGTCACTTCGGCTTCGGCCAATTCAGCGATGGCGCGCACGGAAGCCATTTTCATTTCTTCGGTAATACGCGTCGCGCCCACATCGAGTGCACCGCGGAAAATGAACGGGAAGCAGAGGACGTTGTTGACCTGGTTCACGTAGTCGGAACGGCCGGTCGCAATAATCGCATCCGGACGGACTTCCTTGACCAGCTCCGGCATGATTTCCGGGGTCGGGTTGGCTAGCGCGAAAACCATCGGCCGCTCAGCCATGCTGGCGACCATTTCCTGCTTGACCACGCCTGCAGCGGAGAGGCCGAGGAAGATGTCGGCACCGACCAGCGCTTCACCCAGCGTGCGCTTCTCCGTGTTCTGAGCATAGCGCGCCTTGGTTTCGTCCATGCCACCGGGACGGCCAACGTAGATGACGCCCTTGGAGTCGCACAGGGTAATGTTCTCGCGCTTGACGCCGAGATCGCACCATAGATTCACGCAAGAGATGGCGGCTGCGCCGGCACCGGAGACGACGACCTTGACCTTGTCGATTTTCTTGCCGACGACTTTCAGTCCGTTGAGCATTGCGGCGCCGGAAATGATGGCGGTACCGTGCTGGTCATCGTGGAAAACCGGGATGCTCATCCGTTCCTTGAGCTTTTCTTCAATATAAAAGCACTCGGGAGCCTTGATGTCTTCGAGGTTGATGCCGCCTAGCGTTGGCTCAAGAGCGGCAATCATGTCGATCAGCTTGTCCGGGTCGTTCTCGGCCAGTTCAATGTCGAAAACGTCGATGCCGGCAAACTTCTTGAACAGGCAACCCTTACCTTCCATGACTGGCTTGGAAGCCAGCGGGCCGATATTGCCGAGACCGAGCACGGCTGTACCGTTGGTTACGACACCGACCAGATTGGCGCGTGAGGTGTACCAGGCGGCAGTCGCCGGGTCTTCGACGATCGCATCGCAGGCGGCCGCAACACCCGGAGAGTAGGCCAGCGCCAGGTCGCGCTGATTGGTCAGGCCCTTGGTCGGGCGGACGGAAATCTTGCCCGGCGTGGGCCAGCGATGGTATTCGAGAGCGGCTTCGCGCAGATCCTTTTCCACGGATTCTCCTGAGGGTTTAGGTATTAGGGAAAACCTGTTAGGGTACTCCAAAGGTTCTCTGAGGGGTAGCGTAATTATGAATTACGCGGTCAAAATCCATGGCGAAACGTCAGCCCCGGTGCTCTACGGCTGAAAACAGCCACGAGCTTGCTGCCAATACCTGTCATGACGCCGTCTCTGGCATTTTCGACTCGACTGATTCCGGCTGCTGACAACGGACCGCCAACCCGAGCCTTCCAAATTTGGCGCAAATTTCGGGTTGACCGCGAGATCTCCTTTTGTTGCACCACTATCCATGCAGTCGAATTTTCCAAAGCTTCTTGAAAAATGGGCAAACGCCATTTTTTGCTCCCTGCTAAATACGGCCCCGCACGCGCGATGCTAGGATGGCCGTCACCATTTTCTGAGCTCTCGCCCCAATGACCGCTGTCCCCGATACCGAGCAAATTCGCAATGCCCTGCGTAACGTGGCTGATCCTGAAGTGGGTGCCAATATCGTTGATCTCGGGCTGGTTTACCGGATTGAAATCGCTGGCAGCCAGGTGTTGATCGAAATGACCATGACGTCGCCGGCCTGCCCGATGGGGGAGATGATCATCGACGACGCTTACGCCGAACTTGAGCGCATTTTGCCGGCAGACTGGCAGCCGGATATCCGCATCGTCTGGGAGCCACCTTGGGCGCCGTCGATGATGAGTGAGAAGTGCCGCCTGCGCCTGGGCTGGAACGAGGCGGACAGCCAGTAAATGGCTGAGTTGAAGCCAGGCGGTCGTTTGCCGCTCCTTTTTTTCGGCATGCTGTCGCTACTTGGTGGTGTCATGGCCGGGCTTGCGCGGCTCGGCTGGGACGTTCCCGGCCCCGCCATGCAAGCGGCCGGCGTGCATGGCCCGCTGATGATCACCGCCTTTTTCGGCACCGTCATCAGTCTCGAACGCGCCGTCGCCGTAGGCCGCAACTGGGCCTATCTGGCGCCCCTGGCTGCGGGCACCGGCGGCATTGCCTTGCTGTCCGGGGCGCCGCTCATCCTCGGGCAAGCGCTGGGTAGCCTGGCTGCGCTCGGCCTCATTGCCGCCAGCTTGGTGGCGCTCCGCCGCCAGGTTGCCGCCTTCACCATCGTGTTGACGCTGGCTGCCGCTTGCTGGCTGGTCGGCAACCTGCTCTGGATCGCCACCGGTGATGTCAGCGCCGCCGTGGCTTGGTGGCTCCTGTTCCTCATCCTGACCATCGCGGGCGAGCGCCTGGAACTGACGCGCTTTCTGCCAACGCCGCCGCTGGCGCAAAAGCTGTTTGTTGCCATCGTCAGCCTGCTGCTGATCAGCGCGGCACTGGCGCTGGAACGGGTTTTTGCGGGTGGATTGCTAACCCTCGCCGTCTGGCTGCTTCGCTACGACATCGCCCGCCGCAACATCTCCACCGCCGGGCTGACCCGCTTTATTGCCGCCTGCCTGCTGTCCGGCTATGCCTGGCTGGCGGCTGCCGGTTTGCTCGGGCTGGCCGGGGCTTTCACGCCCGGCCACGAATGGCGGGATGCAGCACTGCATGCGATTGGCCTAGGCTTCGTTTTTGCCATGGTTTTTGGCCATGCGCCGATTATTTTCCCGGCCGTCACCCGCATCAGGATTCCCTATCACCCGGCACTTTACCTGCCGCTCGCGCTGCTCCATCTGACGCTGGCGCTTCGGGTTTTCGGCGGCCTGACCGAGCAGGTCGAACTCCGCCAAAATGCTGCGCTGTTGAACGGCCTGGCGCTTGTTGCCTTCATTGCAACCATCGTGACACTGGTGCGAAAAAGTCGCCCACGAGACGCCCAATGAAACGTCATGCCGCCCTGCTGCAGTTGTCTCGCGAGCACCACACCGCGCTCAAACTGGCCCGGCAGGCGCGAATTGCCTGCGACGCCGGTGACGATGACGGCATCGCCAAAGCCGCCCGGTTGATTCGAGCATCGTTTCCAATAGAACTGGAAGCGCATTTTCAAACCGAGGAGCAGGATTTGCTGCCGGCCATGGCCGCCCACGGCGAAATCGAACTGGTTCGCCGGACGCTGGCCGAACACGCTGAACTGCGCGAACTCAACTGTCGACTGGCCGAACCTGATCACGCAAGCCTCAGCCGCTTCGCGACCTTGCTCAGCGAGCACGTCCGTTTTGAAGAACGGGAACTGTTCGAAACGGCGCAAGCGCTGCTCTACCCGGAAGCTTGAACGCGCAGGGCAACAGCAGGAAACTTCGCACTCCTGCGGTCAACGCGAAAATATCGGCAAATTCCGCATGCCCAGCCGCCCGAGGCCGCCGAACCACCGCTACAGCCCGCCAATAACAGCAGGAAACTATCGGCTCACACCGCCTCAATCAATACCGACACGGGAAAATGGTCGCTGTAGCCGTCCAGATTGACGTTTTTTGCCGCATCCCCATACGGCAGGCCAAAACGGATCGGCCCCTCGCCCACCCGGTGGCTGACCGCCTTCGGGTAAGCCTCAATGCGCGCGCTGCCATCGACCACCCGTAACCCACTTTTGCCGGTCAGCAAACCTCTTGAAACCATGATCTGGTCGAACACGCTGGCATCGCTGCCAAAATAAAGCGTGCCATTCAACAGGCGCTTCTTGCCGTTACGATCTGCAACCGTCTGCGTCATGTATTCCCAGGCAAAATTATAGAACTTGGCACTCTTCGCGCGCTGCACGTCGCCCTTGTCACGGCCGCCTTGGGCGTGAATGGTGATCGACTTGTCATACGGATCATCATTGAAATCACCCAGCACCACCACCGCCACATCGTCGCCCTTCTTTTCGCGAATGCGGTCATGCCAGTAAGCCAGCGTTTCACCCGCAGTGGCCCGGAATCCGGCTGAATACTCAGGGCCATCGCCAGTTGACGAGGAACGTGACGGCCAATGATTCGCCAGCGCCACGATCTGCTTGCCGGCAGCCGTCACGAAGGTAATTTGCGTGATGTCGCGCGTTCCCGTCCGTCGCATCACCCAGTGGGAAAACAACTCGCTGCGATTGGCCGTCAGCTGATTGGCATCGAACAGGAAAGCGGTATCGATCCCCCGCTGCTCCTGCGCCGCATCGACATGCACCAACTCGTACCGACGCCCGGGTAGCGCCTGATTCAGCCCATCAGCCAAGGCCTGCAAGGCAAACTGGTTTTCGACCTCGCACACGCCAAGAATGTCCGGGCCGGCACCAGCCTTCATCTGCCGGATAATCGACACCAGTTGCGACACTTTCCGCCGGAACAAGGCATCGCTCCAGCCCCCCAGTTCCTTTTGCATGGCCTTGGCCACCCAGGGCTCCCGACCGGCGTAGCCTTCGGGTGCAAAAAGGTTTTCGAGATTCCAGAACGCGACGTGATAAGACATGTGGGCAGGCTCCGTGGAGAAAGAAAACAGCTCTGACGGTTGGTCACGAAAAACACGGCCCCCGGCCAACCGCAACAATTCAATGTGGCTTGGCGAAACCACACGCATCTGTCCAGTCTATAAAGCAAGCTGCAGAATTACAAAGTCATTTTCATCGAAGACCTGAGAGCCACCTGAACTTACCGGACTTTTCGGAAATCCGTGGTGCTCCCGTCCAGCTCCTTCAGGCTAAACGCCTCGGGCGTCACCGCAAGCACCGGGTTGGGGTCATCCATGAGCCTGCCGTCCTGCTTGACGCTCCAGATAATTTTCTTGTCTTCGTATCGCCAAAGGCCGTACTGGAGAACGGTGCCGTCGTCTTTGCGGATTTCCCACTCGCCGTTGTCAGCCAGATAAATGGGGGTGACGGCACGGGAGGACTGCCATTTGCCGACAAAATCCCGCTCGCTGACTGCCTTTTTGCACGCCACCAAACCCTGGAAAAGCAGGCCGATGAACAAGGCCGTGAAAAACACCCGTCGGTGCTGCTCGGGAATAAACCGTGGACAAGAAAGATCGCGAAAGCTTGCAGCCATTACTCGCCCGACATGCTGGGCCGTGAGCGAAAGCGGTTGATTTCCTGTTCCCGGCGCCAGCGTTCGGATTCCTTCTCGGCCCGTTCCTTTTCTTCCTTCTGGCGAACGGCCTCCGCCTTGGCCAACTCGAGCTCCCGCTCGGCGCGCTGGTTGTTGGCTGTAACCTCAGCCCCAAGGCGTCGCGACTCCTCCTCGAAACGCTTCAGGCGGCGCTCTTCCTCTTCCTGAAGACGAAGCTTCTGAGCCTCGTCGCGCGTTGCCTGCTCCTTGTTCCGCATGTCAGCCAGCAACAATTCAGCCTCGGCCCGACTCGCTGCCCGAATACCGTGGGTCTGGTAAAACTCCTGAAGATAGGCCTTCTCGGCCATCGGCGCAGTCACATCGGCACCAACCATGGCCTTGGATCGCTGATAGGCCATGAACATGACGCTCAGCTGCATGACCATGCCGAAAATCATCAGTCCGGCAATGATCGTCAGCAATCGTCGGATTGGGCTCCATTTCTCCGCCGCCAGTGCCGCTTCAGCATGGAGCATGGTATCCAGCTGGCTTGGGCGCTCGCCGCGCATGGCCAGCCCCGCATCGTAATCAGAGCGGCGCGACGGGCTGGAAAGCACCTCGTAGGCTTGCTTGAGCAATTTTTTCTGGAACTCGGCCTCAGCCTTTTGTTCAGGACTTTCGCCGATAGCCTGGTCGCGCGAAATTTGCGTAAAAGCCGCGCTTATCTCTGCCAGATCGGCATGCTGCGAAACGCCCAGCAAATCGTAGTAAGTCGCGCCCTGCTTCATGAAAAATATATTTCTGCCGAAACCAGCCGCAAAGCATAGCAAACTCGACTATTCGAGGGCAATTTCCCCAAACAGCGACAGGTAGTCATCACGCAGAATCAACGAGCCTTCACGGCTTAAATTTCGTCCGAAATTACCTAGGATTCAATAACGCCGACAGCGAAGCCCATTGGCCACTGAGCAGGATTGAAATTTCAGACGAAAAAAGCCCCGGCAGGAATCCCTCCGGGGCTGTGCGTGGCGCGATGAATTACTTCTTGGCGACAGCAGCCTTGAAGTTGGCACCAGCCGTGAATTTCGGCACGATGGTTGCAGCGATCGACAGCTTTTCGCCGGTCTTCGGGTTTTTGCCTTCGCGAGCGGCGCGGGCCGAAGCCTTGAAGCTGCCGAAACCGATCAGGGAGACAGCGTCGCCGCTGGCAACGGCACCAACGATAGCGCCGAGAACGGCGTCCAGCGCCTTGGCTGCATCAACCTTGGTGAGATCCGCTTCAGCGGCGATAGCATCAATCAGTTCGGACTTGTTCATGTGTGTTCCTTGAGTTGTAAAAAACGTGCTCAGGGTGGGAAGAGTTCCGAACACCCTTGAAGGAGCGCAATTCTAAGACCATTAGGACGAAAGCGCGAACTCTCATCGCAACTTTTGCGAGCAGCCAAACGCCCCCGATGCCTTCAAACACCGTGAAAACTGAAAATACCGACCCAATATTTCATTCGCGTGACATACCAAAAATGCGATGCGCGGGGATTCAAATTCAAGGGGACTGTCCAGCCAGTGAACCAGGCGCTCTCAAATGTGACCATAAGAAGTCACTCGATCTACAGATTTTTACAATTCATGCCAACGCGGTGACCCACGGCAGAGCGCGGGATTGCGGGCTATCGCTTTCCATGCTGCATAAATCTATGCCTTTCGCTATATTTTTCAGAAGCTTGCATTTCACTACGATGCAGTGCAACAAAAAGCCGAATTAGGGGATTGCAATGCAAGCACAGAGAAAAGCAGCCAAATCGAGCAACATTCAGCTTCATCGCGCGCCGCGTCCGGAATACGTCGCCGCCATCCGTTACCCGGACGGCCGCCGCGACATGTTCCACATCCGCAACGCGGACAATTTCGCTGATGCTCGCGAGCTGGTCATCTCCGAAGTCGGCGACGTGCTTTCGGTGATGATCGCGCTACGCCACTGATCGCTTCAGCAAATCCGCGGCAGTTGCTCACCACTCAACCAGTCCACGATGCGCTTGCCGCCGAAGGCGGTCGTCATCTGGACAAAATGATGGGCATCTTCATGCACCCGGCCGACAATGGCAGCCTCTGCCCCCAACGGGTGGGCGCGCATCGCAGCTAATAGTTTTCCGGCATCCTGTTCGGCGCAGATCGCCACTAGTTTGCCTTCATTGGCCACATAAAGCGGGTCCAATCCCAGAAACTCGCAAGCTGCGTTAACCGCCGGCTTCACAGGTAGATCCTCCTCCTGCAGCATCATGCCGACGCCGGATTGCCGGGCAATCTCGTTCAATGTCGTCGCCAACCCGCCCCGCGTCGGGTCGCGCAGGACATGAATATCGGCGCCACTGAGCCGCATCGCCTCGATCAAGCCATGCAGCGCCGCCGTGTCGGAGACAATGGGCGACTCAAAACCAAGGCTCTCACGCGCCGCCATGATCGCCATGCCGTGATCGCCCAGCGTGCCAGAGACCAGAATCGAATCGCCCGGCCTGGCATACCGACCGGACAATTCCCGGCCCGGCGCAACAACGCCGATACCGGTCGTGGTGATAAATACGCCATCGCCCTTGCCGCGTTCGACCACTTTGGTGTCGCCAGTCACGATCGGCACGCCCGCCTCTCTGGCTGCAGACGCCATACTCTGCACGATCAGCGCAAGATCGGAGAGCTTGAACCCTTCTTCAAGAATGAAGCCGGCAGACAGGTAAAGCGGCTTGGCCCCCATCACGGCTACGTCGTTGATCGTGCCGTGCACTGACAGGCAGCCGATATCGCCACCCGGAAAGAACAGCGGTGAAACCACGTGAGAATCGGTCGCCATGACCAGGCGCCCGTCGCCCGCAGCCGGCAGCAGCGCACCATCGTCGCCTTGCGCCAGGTATTCGTTGCCAAGGTATTTCGCAAACAGCTCTTCGATCAGCTGCGCCATCGCCCGCCCACCGGCGCCATGCGCCATGTCGATGCGGCCATGCCGGATATCGAGCGGGCGGACGTAGTTTTTCCGTGCTTCAGACATCCTTGTAGCGTCCGTAGCTGTAGTGTGCGGCGCAGGCACCCTCCGAGGAAACCATGCACGAGCCAATGGGGTTCTCCGGCGTGCACACCGTCCCGAAAATCTTGCAGTCCTGCGGCCGCTTGACCCCGCGCAGGATCGCCCCGCACTCGCAAGCTGTGTGATCGGGTACCGACTGATAATCAAGCGAAAAACGCTTTTCGGCGTCAAATTCGGCAAATTGGCTGCGAATGCGCAACGCGGAGCAGGGAAGCACGCCCAAGCCGCGCCATTCGAAATGCTCACGCACCTCGAACACGTCAGCCACCAGTTGCTGCGCCTTTTGGTTGCCATTGCGGTCGACGGCGCGGGAAAACTCGTTTTCGACCTCGGCACGACCCTCATTGACCTGGCGGATCAGCATCTTGATCGCCTGCATCACATCCAGTGGCTCGAAGCCGGCGATGACCACCGGCATGCGGTATTCCTCGGCTACGAATTCGTACGGTCGACTGCCAATAATGGTCGAAACGTGCGCCGGGCCGATGAAACCGTCGAGTCGCACGGTGCCCCCGTCGCGCACATCCGGCGATTCGAGAATGCTGGAAATGGCCGACGGGGTCAGCACGTGGCAGCACAACACGGAGAAATTTTTCAGGCCGAGCGCAGCAGCCTGCTTGATGGCGACGGCGGTTGGTGGCGTCGTTGTCTCAAAGCCGATGGCGAAGAAGACGACCTGTTTGTCCGGGTTTTTCTGCGCCAGCGTGACCGCATCGGCGCTCGAATAAACCATGTGGATGTCGCCTCCGCGTGCCTTGGCCTTCATCAACGACAAGCCATCGGAAGCCGGCACCCGCAGGCAATCGCCGTAGGTGCACAACGTGACCCTCTGCTCCAGCGCCAGCCTGATCGCCTGATCGATGCGACCGATAGGTAGCACGCAAACCGGGCAGCCCGGGCCGTGGATCATCTTGACGTTGGCCGGCAGCAGGTCGGAAACGCCATAGCGCGAGATGGCGTGGGTGTGGCCGCCGCAGAACTCCATGAAATGGTAGGTGCGCCCTGGATCGGCCTCGCGCCGGATGGCTTCGGCCAAGCCCTTGGCGACCTCGCCGTCGCGGAATTCATCGATGTATTTCATCAGTGAATGGTCGGGTCTTCACCCGGCAGTTCGCCCATTTCAGCAAATAACTTGAGCGTCTTCTCGGCTTCTTCCGGGTCAAGCTTGTTGAGCGCATAGCCGACATGAACGATCACATAATCGCCCACCGCCACACCCTCGACCAGCGCCAGCGAGATTTCCTTTTTGACCCCGGCCAGATCGACCAGCGCGTTGTCGTTATCGCGCAGTTCAACGACTTGCGCGGGAATTGCGAGACACATGACCGCTCCTCAGACTTTCAAAACACCGTTCATCGCCGGCCGGTAAAGGCGCGCAAAAAGCCGCGCCGGCTGACGGGTTTGCTCGGCTCTTCGCTCGGCGCCGGCAGGTGGGCCACCAGCCCCAGCGCGAGAAGGGCGTCGCTGGCCAAAAGACGCGCCGCAGCCATGCCCAGCACGGCGCTGACGGGCTGCACCAGATCGACGAACTGATAGTCGCCCAGCACCGGGTCATGGCCAGCGAAAAAACGCCAATCCATCCTCCCCAGCGCCAGATAGCGCAGCTGCCCCACGGGAATATGCCCCCACAATTCCCCGCCACCGGGCAGCAAGAAAATCCGCACAAAGCCCGGCGCGATTACGGCGACAAGCCAGTCGCCCCGCTCGCGCACACACCAGCACACTTCGGCCGACAGGGCCGGATTGGCTGCCAAGCCTTCGCCCAGGATCACACAGCGCTGGGCGAGCAGCGGCGCGGGGTCGGTCTGCCACGTGACAGGTGCCGTTATTTCGCTCAACACGTTTCCTTTTCTGAAAGCACTCCCGGGTGATTTTCGCCGCTCGCCGACCGTGCGGCAAGCCAGCGTTGGCGCGCAACCCAGGCCTGACCGAGCGCCAGGCCGCCATCGTTGGGGGGTGCCTGACGGGCTTCGAGCAATTCAATGCCTGCGGATTGAAAATGGGCGCGCAGGGCCGTCATCAGGACGGCGTTCATCGCGCAACCACCGCCGATGATGATTTTTGCGTCTTTTTCCCGGTTGACCGCGGGGCCAGCCCTTGTTTCCATGGTTGCGGAAGCCACCCAGTCAGCCAGCCCGGCGGCCACGGTGGCGTGAAAGAGGGCGGCACCGTGGCCGGCGTCGTCCTTGCAAGCCATCAGTGCCGGCAACATCGGCGAAAAATCGAGGATGGCGCCGCCTTCCAGCAAGGCGTAGCCGCCGGGCAACGGCTCGACCGGGCCGAATTTGGCGGCCAGACCTTCCAGCTCCATCGCAGCCTGCCCTTCAAAATGCATCAGGTCGCGCACGCCGAGCAGGCCGGCTGCGGCATCGAACCAGCGACCGAGGCTGGTCGTCGGCGGACAGCGCAGCTTGCGGGCGAGCATGGTAAGCAGCGGGCCGGGGTCGCGCGTCGGGTAATACTGCTTGATCCAGCCGCCGACACGGTAGCCGAGGCCGGCGCCGTACAGGGCGGAGACAGCCATCCGCCACGGCTCCCTGGCGGCACGGTCGCCGCCGGGCATGGCCAGCGGACTGAGGTGACCAAGGCGCTCGCAGTTGGCGCCATCGAGACGCAACAGCTCGCCACCCCAGGCGCCACCATCGGGGCCAAGACCGACGCCGTCCAGCGCCAAGCCGATAATTGGCTCGTTGACACCCTGTTCTGCGCAGATGGCTGCAATATGGGCGTGATGATGGCCAACAGCGACGGCTGGAATCCCCAGCTTTTCGGCCAGCCGCAGGGCCAGATGGGTCGATGGAAAATCCGCGTGCAGGTCGTGGGCGATCAGGTCGGGCTTGACGTCCAGAATGGCCAGCAGGTGCTCGACCGTTTCTTCAAGAAATCCAATGGCGGCAACGTTGTCGAGGCTGCCGATGTGCTGCGACAAAAAGGCTTCGCGGCCTTTCATCACGCAAACGGTGTTCTTCAGGTAGCCGCCCAGCGCCAGAACCGTCGGGCCGTCGTCAGCCAGCTGGATCGGCACCGGCACGTAGCCGCGGGCGCGGCGGATGAAGGCCGGGCCTTGCGGCGTGGCCCGCACGACTGAATCGTCGCAACGGATGACAATGTCGCGGTCGTGGCACAGGATGGCATCGGCGATGCCAGCCAGACGCTCAAGTGCCTCGTCGTTGCCGATGACCAGCGGTTCGCCATTTGGGTTGGCGCTGGTCATGACCAGCAGCAGGTCGCTAGCCGCATTCATCCAGTCAGTACCGCCCGGCCGGCCGGCCGCTTCGTGCCAAAGCAACAGATGCAGCGGCGTGGACGGCAGCATGACGCCAAGCCAGGCGAGGCCGGGCGCGATGCCTTTGAGTTCGACGCCGACCTTGGGGCAGAGGACGATGGGTGCGGCGACGCTTTGCAGCAAAGCCAGTTCGGGCTCACCAATTTGCGCATGGGCGGCCAGTGAAGCAGCATTCAGACCCATCACGGCAAAGGGCTTTTCCTCGCGTTGCTTGCGCTCGCGCAGCTCGGCGACGGCGCCTGCATGCCGCGCATCGCAGGCGAGGTGGAAGCCGCCGAGGCCTTTGATCGCGACGATATTGCCAGAACACAGCAGGCGCAGGGCTTCGGCGACCGGGTCGCCGGGCAACAGCTGGCCATCAGCGGCGAGCAGGCTGAGTTGCGGGCCGCAATCCGGACAGCAGGTCGTTTCGGCGTGAAATCGGCGGTCAGATGGCGCCTGGTATTCAGCAGCACAGGGCGCGCACAGCGAAAACCTGGCAAGGCTGGTCTGCGCCCGGTCGTAAGGAATGCGCCGACTGACCGTGTAGCGCGGGCCGCAATGGGTGCAAGTGGTGAAGGCGTAACGCCAGCGGCGGTTGGCCGGGTCGAGCATGTCGGCGATGCACGCCGGGCAGATGGCAGCATCGGGGCCAATGGTGGTTTTGATCTCGCCGGCCGCGCTGTCGAGGATGGCGAACCCGTCGCCCGTCACGTCGGCCGCTTCGTCCTCGATGGCATCAATACGCGCCAGCCGCGGCGCTTCCAGATGCAAACGGCTTTTGAATTTTGGCCAGTTTTTCCCGTTGACCGCAGCAATCACCCCGGCACCATCGTTGCGCACCCAGCCGCTTAGCCCGAGTTCGTTGGCCAGCCGCCAGACGTAAGGGCGAAAACCGACGCCTTGCACCTGCCCTCGAATGCGGAACAGCCGGCCGTTCACCGCCTTATTTGACCGCCAACTGGCGCTCCAGCTCGGTCACTCGACGTTTCAGGGCAGCAACGGTTTCCGAACGCTTGGCGCGTTGGGCTTCCAGACCGGATTGAATCCAGCTCACCCAGGCACTCAAGCCGTCACCGCTACTCGCCGAAACGCGGAAGATGGTCAGGTTCGGATTCACGCGACGGGCATTGGCTTCAGCTTCATCGGCATCGTATTCAAGATAGGGCAGCAGGTCGCATTTGTTCAGCAGCATGACATCGGCCGCCGCGAACATGTCCGGGTATTTGAGCGGCTTATCCTCGCCTTCGGTCACCGACAGGATGGCCACCTTGTGGTGTTCGCCGAGGTCGAAAGCAGCCGGACAGACCAGATTGCCGACGTTCTCGATCAGGAACAGCGATTCGTCGGCCGGCTGCAGGCGGGCCATGGCGTGGCCGACCATGTGGCCGTCAAGATGACAGCCCTTGCCGGTGTTGATCTGCAGCGCCGGCACACCGGTGGCGCGGATGCGCTCGGCGTCGTTGGAGGTCTGCTGATCACCCTCGACAACGCTGATCGTCAGCTTGTCCTTGAGCAGCTCGATGGTTTTCACCAGCAGCGTGGTTTTGCCCGAACCGGGGCTGGACACCAGATTAAGCGCAAAAATGCCGCGCTCGTCGAAGGCCCGCCGATTGGCCGTGGCGTAGGCGTTGTTTTTGGACAAAATGTCCTGCTCGATCTGCACCATGCGCGACTGGCTCATGCCCGGCACATGCGCGCGCGCCGGGCCGGTGCCGTAGTCGAGGTCGCCGGAAACGGCGGGTTCGTGGTCATGGCGGTGGGCGGGCTTGTACCCGTGGCCATGCGCATGCGTGTGCACCGTTCCATCTGCATGAACGTGGGTGTGTTCGTGCCCACCTTCGATCCTGGTTTCCCCTTCGCCGCAGCCACAAACTGTGCACATTGCCCTGTCTCCTTTTCGATCCTGGTCAAATCACTCGATCTCGATTTCCTTCACCCGCATTTCCATTCCGCCAGTGGCCTCGATCTGATGGCTGCCGCATCTCGGGCAGACGCTGTAGCGTTCCTGCATCGGCACCGTTTCGGCACACGCCATGCACCAACCCGCCCCCGGTACGACCACAATCTCCAGTGCCGCCCCCTGCGCGATGCTGCCCTCGGTAACCGCGTCGAAGCAGAACTTCAGCGCCGCCGGCTCGACCGCCGACAATTGGCCGATTTCCAGTACGACTAGCCTCACCCGGCTGGCCTTCTCGCGCCTCGCCGTGTCTTCAACCAATTGGAGCACGCCTTCCGCGAGCGACATTTCATGCATTCTGAAGCTCCAGCCTGCAAAACAAACAGGAATCTGCCACAAGCAACCATCCGCGTTTGCGCCATCCCCCGGTCGGATTTACGGCATCACCGTGGGCAATCAAGCGTAGAAACGCATGCACAAAGATTAGGCCGGCTCACAGATCATGTCGAGGCATTCCTGCGCCACGTTCAACCGAAGGTGCTGCACACTCGGCAGCGAGTTGTCCGGACAGCTTGCGGCGCACCGAAATAGCCCATCGTCTAGATCAAAATTTCCACGGGATGGCGCCCTGTTCGCCGCCTCAAAATCGAAGCAACGGGGCTGCCGACTGGCACCCACCAAGCGGTTTCTCCTGGCTGTTTTTTTGTTTGATCATCATCAATCTGCCGGTACACTTGCGCGTTCATAATTTGCGCCTGATTTCTTTCGGTTTTTTTTACAGATGCTTGAAGCTGACAATCTGGAATGCGTGCGCGGCGAGCGCCGCCTGTTCGCAGGCCTCAACTTCAAGTTGGAAGCCGGGGAACTGCTGTATCTGCAAGGCCGGAACGGGGCCGGCAAGACCAGCCTGCTACGCATGCTGATTGGCCTGTTGCCACCAGAAGCCGGCGAAATTCGCTGGAAGGGCCAGCCGATCAAATCCGACGACTTCCGCGCCGACCTTTGCTATCTCGGCCACCTGAACGCCATCAAGGAAGAATTGACGCCGCTGGAAAACCTGCTCGCCTCAGCATGCCTGGCCGACGAGGAACTCTCTGAAGACGATGCACTCGATGCGCTGGAGCAGGTTGGTCTGGCTGGCCGTGAAGACCTGGCCTGCAAGTACCTGTCGCAAGGCCAGAAGCGTCGCGTCGCGCTGGCCCGTCTGGTCAAGGAAAAGCGGCCGCTGTGGATACTCGACGAACCTTTCGTCGCCCTCGACGTGGCTGCGGTCGACTGGCTGGCCGGCATCATTTCCGGCCATCTGCAGCGCGGCGGCCTGGCCGTGATGACGACGCACCAGCTGGTCAACATCCCGGCCGGCACCGTGCGCGAATTGCGGCTCGGTTGAGGGTGAGGCAAGCATGCTGAAAATCATCACCTCGGTGATCGGCCGCGACCTCAAGCTGGCCATGCGCCGCCAGGCCGACATTGTTTCGGCCGTCTTTTTCTTCGTCATCGTCGTCAGCCTGTTTCCGCTCGGCATCGGGCCGGAACCGGATTTGCTGCGCAAGCTGGCTCCCGGCGTGCTGTGGGTTGCCGCATTGCTCGCCACCATGCTGTCGTTGCCCCGCCTGTTCGCCGACGACCATCGCGACGGCACGCTGGAGCAACTGGCGCTGGCCCCACACCCTCTCGGGCTGGTCGTTACTGGCAAAGTGATCGCTCACTGGCTGGTTTCCGGCCTGCCGCTGGCGCTGATCGCCCCGGTACTCGGCATCCAGTTTGATCTCTCCACCGATGCGTTGATCGTGCTGACCGGCGCCATCCTGCTCGGCACCCCGGCCCTGTCCGGCATCGGGGCCATCGGCGCGGCACTCACGCTTGGTTTGCGCGGTGGTGGTGTGCTGCTGTCGCTGCTCGTGCTGCCGCTTTACATCCCGGTGCTAATATTCGGCGCTGGCGCAGTGGATGCGACGGTGTCCGGACTCGGGGGAGAAGGCCACCTGTCGCTGCTTGCTGCCATTACTTTCGCCTCACTCGGCTTCGCCCCCTGGGCTTCGGCCGCTGCCTTGAAGATCGCCCTCGAATGAAAGATCGCTTCAATCTCTACCGTTTCGCCTCGCCAGTCACCTTCTACCCGCTGGCCGGCGCACTGATTCCCTGGTTCGTCGCTCTCTCCGTCGTCTTCGGACTGGCCGGCCTGTATCTAGGCATGCTCGTCGCGCCAACCGACTTTCAGCAGGGCGAGGGCTACCGGATCATTTTCATCCACGTCCCGGCCTCCTGGATGTCGATGTTCATCTATCTGGTCATGGCTGGCTGGGCTGCCATCGGGCTGGCTTTCAACACCCGCCTGTCGGGCATGATGGCGCATGCCCTCGCACCCACTGGCGCGCTGATGGCTTTCCTGTCGCTATGGACCGGCGCCCTGTGGGGCAAGCCGATGTGGGGCGCCTGGTGGGTTTGGGATGCGCGCCTGACTTCCGAGCTGATCCTGCTTTTCCTGTACATCGGCTACATGGCCTTGACCGCAGCCATTGACGACACCAAGCGCGCCGACAAGGCGGGTGGCCTGTTGCTGCTGGTTGGCGTGGTCAATGTGCCGATCATCTATTTTTCGGTGAAGTGGTGGAACACCCTGCACCAGGGCTCCAGCGTCAATCTCACCAAGTCGTCAATGGCGCAGACCATGCTCTGGGGCATGCTGCTGATGGCCATGTGCTTCTGGATGTATTCCATCGCCGTGGCGCTGATGCGCGCCCGCACCATCATGCTCGAGCGTGAGCGCAATACCGACTGGGTCAAGGCCGTGTTGGCGGAAAATTCGGAAGGAGCTGCCAAGTGATTTACTGGAACAGTTTTTCCGACTTCCTGGCCATGGGCGGCTACGGTTTTTACGTCTGGGGCTCCTTCGGGGTCACCGCCTTGATCATGGCCATTGAACCGATCGTCGTCATCCGCAATCGAAAGAGCACAATTGCTCTTTTGAAACGCCAACTTCGCGCCGATGGGCGGGCAGAAAACAGGAACGCCGCTGAATGAAATCCCGTCACAAGAAACTCGCCCTGATCGGTGGCGCGCTGGCCATCATCGGCATCATCGCTGCACTGGTTCTGAATGCCCTGAACAGCAATATTGCGCTCTACATCACCCCCACCGAAGTGGCCGCCGGCAAGGCGCCGAAGGACAAGCTGTTCCGCATCGGTGGACTGGTCAAGGAGGGCAGCATCCAGCGCCAGGCCGACGGGGTAACCATCCAGTTCGTGATGACCGATACCGAGAAAGAGATTCCGGTACACTACAAAGGCATCCTGCCTGACCTCTTCAAGGAAGGAAAAGGCGCGGTCGCTCAAGGCAAACTGGTGGCTGACGGCAATTTCTTGGCGACCGAAGTGCTGGCCAAGCACGATGAAAACTACATGCCGCCGGAAGCCGCCAAGGCTGTCGACGACGCCCAGGCCCGCGCTGCCGGCAAGCCTGTTTCACCGCCTTCCTCTGGCGACACGCCGAAAGCGAGCTACTGAGCATGATTCCTGAACTCGGCCATTTCGCCCTGATCCTCGCTGCGCTGGTTGCCCTGATCCTCGGCACCCTGCCGTTGATCGGCGCCCACAACAACCGTCTGGCCTGGGTCGCCGTAGCCCGTCCGGCGGCTTCGGCCTTGGCACTGCTCGTTACTTTCTCGTTCGCCTGCCTGACGCAGGCTTTCGTGACCAACGATTTTTCGGTGGTCTACGTCGCCCAGCATTCCAACTCGCTGCTGCCGCTGCAATATCGCGTCGCCGCTGTCTGGGGCGGCCATGAAGGCTCACTGCTGCTGTGGATGCTGATGTTGACCTGGTGGGCGTTTGGCGTCGCCATGCTGTCGAAGCAGTTGCCGGAAACAATGGTCGCCCGCGTCCTCGGCACGCTAGGCCTGGTCGCCTTCGGCTTTCTGCTTTTCATCCTGATCACGTCGAGCCCGTTCGAGCGCCTGCTGCCAGGTGCCGCCGAAGGGCGCGACCTCAACCCACTCCTGCAGGACTTCGGGCTGGTCATCCACCCGCCACTGCTTTACATGGGCTACGTCGGTTTCTCGGTCGCTTTCGCCTTCGCCATCGCTGCGCTGCTCTCCGGTCAGTTGGACGCCGCCTGGGCGCGCTGGTCGCGACCATGGACGATGGCCGCCTGGTGCTTCCTGACCCTGGGTATCGCCATGGGTTCGTGGTGGGCCTATTACGAGCTGGGCTGGGGTGGCTGGTGGTTCTGGGACCCGGTCGAGAACGCTTCGTTCATGCCCTGGCTGGTCGGTACGGCGCTGATTCATTCGCTGGCCGTCACCGAAAAACGCGGCAGCTTCAAGAACTGGACGGTGCTGCTGGCGATCTCTGCCTTCTCGCTGTCGCTGCTCGGCACCTTCCTCGTCCGTTCCGGCGTGCTGACTTCGGTGCATGCCTTCGCCACCGATCCGCGCCGCGGCATTTTCATCCTGATCTTCCTCGTCGCCGTCATCGGCACCTCGCTCGCGCTGTTCGCCTGGCGTGCCCCGAAGGTCGGTCTGGGCGGCCGTTTTGCGCTGGTCTCGCGCGAATCGTTCCTGCTCACCAATAACGTGCTGCTTGTCGTTGCCTGCGCCACCGTGCTGCTCGGCACGCTCTACCCGCTGCTTATCGACGCACTCGGTGTCGGCAAGATTTCGGTCGGACCGCCGTATTTCAATGCCGTTTTTGTACCGGTCATGGCGCCGGTACTGTTCCTGATGGGCGTCGCTCCCTTCGCCCGCTGGAAGGAGGCGTCGATCCCGGAAATCACCCGCACCGTGCGCTGGGCGATGGTTGCCGCCGCCGTTGTCGCCATCGCGCTGCCGCTGGTTTACGGCCAGTGGAGCGCGCTGACTGCACTCGGCATTCTGCTGGCCGCCTGGGTGACGTTCACGACGCTGACCGCTTTCGTCGAGCGCGTCCAGCACACCCGCGCCGGCCAGTCTTTCCTGACTGCCGCATTGAAGCAGCCGCGCAGCTTTGTCGGCATGTGCATCGCCCACTTCGGCATTGCCGTTTTTGTCGTTGGCGTGACCATGGTCAACAGCTTCCAGGACGAAAAAGACATCAAGATGGCACCCGGCGAGTCGGTCGATGTTGCCGGCTACAGCTTCAAGTTCAATGGTGTCAGGGAAGTTCAAGGGCCGAACTACGTGGCGGCGCAGGGCGACTTCGATCTCACGGTCGACGGGAAATTTCGCCTGAAAATGAACCCCGAAAAACGCAACTACGCCTCATCCGGCATGCCGATGACCGAAGCCGCCATCGACGCCGGCTTCCTGCGCGACGTCTATGTCTCGCTCGGCGAACCGATCGAACGCGACAAGCCGGAGGCCGAATGGGCCGTGCGCGTCTATTACAAACCCTTCGTCGACTGGATCTGGGGCGGCTGCGTGCTGATGGCACTGGGCGGCCTGCTCGCCATGCTCGATCGCCGTTACCGCGCCAAGTCCCGTACTTCGGCGACCATCACTACCCCGGCAGGAAGCCAACACGCATGAATCGTTATTTCTGGATACTCGGCGCCTTTGCTGCGCTTGTCGCCCTGCTCGCCATCGGCCTCAACCTCAACCCGCGTGACGTTCCGTCGCCACTGGTCGGCAAGCCTGCTCCGGCCTTCAATCTGACTATTCTGGCCACGCCGGACAAGGCGTTGGCACCCAAGGACATGCAGGGCAAGGTCTGGCTGCTCAACGTCTGGTCCTCGTGGTGCGTTTCCTGCCGGGCCGAACACCCGGTGCTGGTCGAGTTCTCGAAGAAAGTCGACGTGCCGCTGATCGGCCTCAATTACAAGGAAGTGCGCGGCGACGGCGGGTTCGACATGAGCAAGATGCCGGCCGATGAAGAGAAGAAACTGGCTTTCCAGCGTGCCAACAAATGGCTGTCCGACCACGGCGACCCGTACAAACTGACGGTCATGGACCTCGACGGCCGCGTCGGCATCGACTACGGCGTCTATGGCGTGCCGGAAACCTACGTCATCGACAAGGCCGGGATCATCCGCATGAAGCACACCGGGCCAATTTCGCCGGACGTGCTGGCCCAGAAGATCATGCCGCTGCTCGCCGAGCTGAATAAATGAAGCGTCACGCACTGATCGCACTATTCATTTTTGGCTCTTTTTTCGGGTCGACCGCAGCAATGGCCGACGCCGCGACCGAAGCGGCAACCGCCGTTGATCCGGTGGCCGAAAAGCGTCTGCAAAAGCTCTCCGAAGAGCTGCGCTGCCTGGTTTGCCAGAACCAGACCATCGCCGACTCCAATGCCGAGCTGGCGCAGGATCTACGGCGCGAAGTCCGCACCATGATCAAGGACGGCAAAACCGACCAGGAAATTGTCGACTTCATGGTTGTCCGCTACGGCGATTTCGTGCTCTATCGCCCACCGGTCAAGGGCATCACGCTGCTCCTCTGGGGCGGCCCGGTAGCGCTCATGTTGCTCGGCCTGTTCATCCTCGTGCGCTACCTGCGCCGCCGTGCAACCCGCATCAATGCCGAAGACCAGCCGCTGTCGGCTGACGAGACCAGCCGCGCCGACGCGATGCTCAAGGAAATCGACCAGAAATGAACCAGTTCGCCATTTTTGCCACCCTGTTGATTGTGGTGGTTTCTGCCTTCATTTTGCCGCCGCTGTGGCTGGGCCTGCGCGCCCCCAAGCTGAAGGCCGACCGCAAGGAAGCCAATCTCGCCATCTTCCGCGACCAACTCGGCGAACTTGAACGCGAAGCGAGCGAAGGTTCGCTGGCTGCTGCCGATTTCGAGCAAGCCAAACGCGAACTGCAACGCCGCCTGCTCGAAGAAGTCGAGCCGTCCGCCGCTGATGGTGTTGCGGCGACCCATGGTCCAAGCCGCAAGATGGCAGTCGCCATCCTGCTCCTGCTGCCCATTCTCGGCCTGCTCGGCTACGCCCTCCTCGGCAACCCGAAGGCGCTGGACCCGACGCAAACCGCCGCCCCGCAGCAAATGACGCCGGAAAAGATCAATGAAATGGTCAGCAGCCTGGCCGCAAAGCTCAAAGCCAACCCGGACAACATGCCGGGCTGGCTGATGCTCGCCCGCTCGTACAAATCGATGGGGCGTTACAGCGAAGCCGTCGAGGCCTACGCCAAAGCCGAGAAAGCCATCGGCGACGATCCGGACCAGCTCGCCAGCTACGCTGAAACCATCGCCATGGCCAACGGCAAGGGCATTACCGGCAAGGCTGTCCAGCTAATCGAACGCGCCCTCAAGATCGATCCCAAGCACGGCCACAGCCTCTTCCTGGCCGGCGCTGCCGCCATGGAAGCCGGCGACGCCAAAAAAGGGATTGCCTACTGGGAAGCACTGCTGCCGCAAGTCGAACCAGGTTCGGAAATCGACCAGATGTTGCGTAGCGGCATCGACAAGATGAAAGCCGGCAAGAAGTAGACGGCGCATGGTAGACCTCGCCCGTCGTGGCTTCTTCCGCGGTCGACCGCGTCCCCGGGCCGAAAAACGGCCACCCTGGGCGCAGCTGGAAGCTGACTTCATCGATCGTTGCACGCGCTGCAACGACTGCCTGAAAGCCTGCCCCACACAAATTCTCGTCGTCGGAGATGGCGGCTATCCGACTGTCGATTTCAGCCTTGGCGAATGCACGTTTTGCGGTGACTGCATCAGTGCTTGCCAGCCCAAAGCCTTGCGCCGCGATCCCGAACAGGCTGCCTGGCCCTACAAGGCATCAATAGGCGAAGACTGCCTGCCCAGTCAGGGCGTCGAGTGCCGCGTCTGCGGCGACTTCTGCGATACCCGCGCCATCCGCTTTCCGCCTCGACTGGGCGGCAGCCCGCTGCCAGAGATCGACGCTGAACGATGCAACGGTTGTGGTGGCTGCGTGGCGCCCTGCCCGGTGAGCGCCATCAGCATCCGCTAGTCGTCAAGCACCGTGGCACGCGGTGGCACCAACGATGGCGGCGAGAATCCAAGCTCGATCATCTCCGTCTCCAGCTTGATGCGCAGGATCAGCAGGCCCTGCAGCGACTCGCGCGCCTTGTCACTGACCCAGTTATCGCGATGATTGTGCAAGCAGGCCTCGACTTCATGGCGATTGCCCAAATTTACGCCACAGATGGCAGCGTAGTGATGGATC
This sequence comes from uncultured Rhodocyclaceae bacterium, assembly GCA_907163225.1. Lineage (GTDB taxonomy): Bacteria > Pseudomonadota > Gammaproteobacteria > Burkholderiales > Rhodocyclaceae > Azonexus. The sequence continues at coordinate 1,976,079 of OU015322.1, forward strand.
TCTCTATCAAGATCCATCAATTCGCGATCATAATGTTCGAATCCACTCATGGATCAAGAATACTACGCAAGGAGCGCACATGGACTGGCTAACGCTACCTGAACCGCGCAAAAACATCACCCTGGCCTTTGCCGACCTGGCGACTGCAAAGGCCTGGCTGGCGACACAGCCACAGGCCCAGCCCATGCACATGCTTGCCGCCATCAGCCTCCAGATCGAAGCAATTGAGGCGACAGCGCTGCCGCCGCAGTTGGGCATCGAACTGCTTAGCCTGTTGCGAACGGCTGCCGTGCCAGCCCAAGAGGCGATCGAGTCTCGATACATCCGAAAAGCGCTGCCCATGCTCGATGACGATCAGCGTAGTTTCGAGGTCGCCCAGCGAATCTGGCTGCGACTGGGCACCGCCTACCTTCGGCTGGCGCCACATTTCGCGCCGGCTGAAAAATGTTTGCCGCTGCACCGCGCGGCTTGCGCCTTCCGGATGGCTCAATATTGCCATTTCCTGGCTGCCCGGGAGTGTCCCCGCTTGCTCGATCAGCTCCTATTTGCCGTACTAACCCAGGCCGAAAACAGCGGTCAGCTGCGACAGGCGCTGCCCGACCCGGATTTTCCTCATTTTGGCGAAGCCAATATTGGCGGGCATCTAGCCTGGGCTTTCTTGCTCAGGCTGGTCGACCCCTACCGCCTTTCGGCGGCCCAGCTGGCTGTGGCAAACCGCGCGATCAGTCGTTGGCGCGAGCTGGCCAGCTTTCAAACAATCCCGGACGACGACCCGGCCTCACACTCGGTCGATCTTGCGCCATTGTTTGGCGATGCCTTGCCGGACGGCATTCCTCGCTGGATGGAAGTGCGCAAGGTGTCGCACAAGATAGAACAACGAATAGATGCCCTGCGCCAGGGCGAATCCCCCGAGTCCCTCAAACTGGGCCGCGAGCTCTCTCCAACCGCCTGCATCCGTCTGCTCCGCGACATCGAGGTCAGCCTGGATGTCCATGCGCAGCAACAAGGCACTGAAATCGGCGAAATCGAGCTCGCTTTCGGGGCCGAGTTTGCCTACGCCGCCTTCACCGGGGAGATGATCGTGCAGAGCGGCTCGCTTGATCTCCAAAGCGCATCGCTGGCCCACCAACGCACAGCCATGTTCGGTTTCGACCGCGTGTCGACCATGCCCACCGCCGTCAAGAAATTGAATGTACCCGGTGAAAACTGGCTGCTCGTTGACGGCAAGGCCATCCGGCCGGCAGACCGCCGCGGGGCAAGGCGCCAGTCACCCTGTCTGATCGCCTCGACCTCGCTCGGTACGCCACGTCTAGGCGTTATGGTCGGGCTGCAGAGCATGCCGGGTGACGCCCTGGCGGCAGATCTGCGCTGGTACGAAAACCGCATCGAGGCTGGACGCCTGGTGCGCCCGGCGGCTCCGGGGCAGACGACGCCGATCATTCCGGTCTTTCTGTTGCATGACGGCGAAGACTGCTCGCTAATCGTCCCAAGCATCGCCGGTATCCGGCTCGACAACGGCGTGACGCTCCAAGGCACCTCGGTCAACCACCTCGTGCCGACCGAAGTGCTCGAACGTGGTGTTGATTTCGTCCGCTATGCCGTGACCAAGCAATAAAAAAGGCCCGCCGGTCAGCGGGCCTTGTCTGTCGCAGTTGACCGGGCTTCCCACGGTCAACCGGAAAAAACGGCGAAAATTCAAATCACTCGAATTCGATGATGATCTGATCTACCGTCAGGCTCTCACCTGCCGATGCCGAAATTTTCTTCACCTTGCAGTCCTGGTCTGCCTTGAGAATATTTTCCATCTTCATGGCTTCGATAACCGCCAGTTTTTCACCGGCCTTGACGTCCTGACCAACCTTGACCGCGACTTCACGCAGCAGGCCCGGCATCGGGGAGATCAGGAACTTCGACAAGTCGGGCGCCTGCTTCTCCGGCATCAGCGCCAGCAACTCAGCAGCACGGGCACTCATCACCATGAAGTCGGCACGCGTGCCCCAGTGGAACAGCGAGTATTTCGTCTTGTGCCGTTCAACCTGCAGCGTGAATTCCTGACCGTTACAGGTACCCAAAAACAGCGATTCGCCGAGTTTCCAGCTCGAACGCAGGGCATAAGGCTTGCCCTTGTACTCGATGTCGTAGCCGCCGTCGACCAGACGGGCGGTGACCGGATGGTACTGATTGCCCGCCGCATCGAGGCGAACCACCATCCAATTGTCGCTGACCAGCCGCTCGTGACCCTGCAACTGGCCGGAAATCGACGCTGAGCGGTCGGTAAAAGCACGGTAAACATAGGCGGCGACGGAGACCAGCAGGGCCGGATCGTCGTGCGGCACCATCGACGCATCGAAGCCCTTCGGGTACTCCTCGGCGATGAAACCGGTGTTGAAGTTGCCGGACTGGAAACGCTTGTGCTGCATCAGCGCGGCCTGGAACGGAATGTTCGAGGAAATACCACGAATGACGAAGCCATTGAGCGCGTCACGCATGCGCTCAATGGCGCTGTCGCGATCCTTGGCGTGCACGATCAGCTTGGCAATCATCGAGTCGTAGAACATCGAAATTTCGCCACCGTCGTAAACACCTGTGTCGACGCGAGTCGTACCACCGGCGTCAGTCGCTTCCTTGGGCGGCTGGAACTTGACCAGACGACCGGTGGAGGGAAGGAAGCCACGGAACGGGTCTTCAGCATTGATCCGGCATTCCATGGACCAGCCGTTGAGCTGAACCTGATCCTGCGTAATCGGCAGCTTTTCACCGTAGGCAACGCGGATCATCAGCTCGACAAGGTCAACGCCGGTGATCAGTTCGGTGACCGGATGCTCCACCTGCAAACGGGTGTTCATTTCCAGGAAGTAGAAGCTCTTGTCGGAACCAACCACAAACTCAACCGTACCGGCTGACTCATAGTTCACGGCACGGGCCAGCGCTACAGCCTGCTCGCCCATGGCCTTGCGCATGGCCGGATCGACGAAGGGCGACGGCGCCTCTTCAATAACCTTCTGGTGACGGCGCTGGATCGAGCAATCACGCTCGTTCAGGTAAACGTAGTTGCCAAAGGAGTCGCCAATCAGCTGAATTTCGATGTGGCGCGGTTCCAGCACATACTTTTCGATGAAGACGCGGTCATCGCCGAAAGCGTTCTTGGCTTCATTGACGCAGGACGAAAAGCCCTCGTGGGCTTCCTTGTCATTGAAGGCAACGCGCAGACCCTTGCCACCACCGCCGGCCGAGGCCTTGATCATGACCGGATAACCGATGCCCTGAGCGATCTTGACGGCTTCATCCGGACCGGAAATGGCTTCGTTGTAGCCCGGGATGGTATTGACCTTGGCTTCCAACGCCAGCTTCTTGGACTCGATCTTGTCGCCCATCTTGCTGCTGGAATAGTGCTTCGGGCCAATGAACTTGACGCCCTCTTCTTCCAGACGGCGGGAGAACTCGGAGTTTTCCGACAGGAAGCCGTAGCCGGGGTGCACGGCTTCAGCGCCGGTCTGCTTGCAGGCCGCGATAATCTTGTCGGCGACCAGATAGGATTCCTTGGAGGCAGCCGGCCCGATACAAACGGCTTCGTCAGCCAGATCGACGTGCAGCGCATCTTTGTCGGCTTCGGAATAGACAGCAACCGTCAGGATGCCCATTTTGCGGGCTGTTTTAATGACGCGGCAGGCAATTTCGCCGCGGTTTGCAATCAGAATTTTCTTGAACATAGTCTTTTTCTCCCTGACGCTTACAGCGGAATGTTGCCGTGCTTGCGCCACGGGTTTTCAAGTTTCTTGTCGCGCAGCATAGCCAGCGAGCGAGCGATGCGCTTACGCGTTGCATGCGGCATGATGACGTCGTCGATAAAGCCACGGGCGCCAGCCACGAACGGGTTGGCGAACTTGGCCTTGTACTCGGCTTCGCGCTCGGCCAGCTTGGCCGGATCGTTCTTTTCCTCGCGGAAGATGATTTCCACGGCGCCCTTCGGGCCCATCACCGCGATTTCAGCTGACGGCCAGGCAATATTGACATCGCCACGCAGGTGCTTGGAGGACATCACGTCGTAAGCGCCGCCGTAGGCCTTGCGGGTAATGACGGTAACCTTCGGCACGGTACATTCGGCGTAGGCGTAAAGCAGCTTGGCGCCGTGCTTGATAATGCCGCCGTATTCCTGCGTGGTGCCCGGCATGAAGCCCGGGACATCGACGAAGGTTACGACCGGGATGTTGAAGGCATCGCAGAAGCGAACGAAACGAGCCGCCTTGATCGACGACTTGATGTCAAGACAACCAGCCAGCACCAGCGGCTGGTTGGCGACGATACCGACCGGATGACCATCGATGCGGCCAAAACCGATAATGATGTTCTTGGCGTAATCAGCCTGCAGCTCGAAAAAGTCATTGTCGTCGACCACTTTGACGAGCAGTTCCTTCATGTCGTACGCCTTATTGGCGTTGTCCGGCACCAGGGTGTCGAGCGAATAATCCATACGGTCGACCGGATCGTTGGTCGGCGTGACCGGCGGCTTTTCACGGTTGTTGGCCGGCAGGAAATTCATGAAACGACGCAGCATCGAGAGGGCTTCGACGTCATTCTCGAAAGCCAGATCGGCCACACCGGACTTGCTCGTGTGGGTCACGGCACCACCGAGTTCTTCGGCGGTCACGTCTTCGTGGGTCACGGTCTTGACGACTTCCGGACCGGTCACAAACATGTAGGACGAGTCCTTGACCATGAAGATGAAGTCGGTCATCGACGGCGAATACACCGCACCACCGGCACAGGGGCCCATGATCATGGAGATCTGCGGCACGACGCCGGAGGCCATCACGTTGCGCTGGAAGACGTCGGCGTAACCACCCAGAGAGGCAACGCCTTCCTGAATCCGCGCACCGCCCGAGTCGTTGAGGCCAATCACCGGAGCACCAACCTTCATGGCGTGGTCCATCACCTTGCAGATCTTTTCAGCATGGGTTTCGGACAGCGAGCCACCGAACACGGTGAAATCCTGCGAGAAAACAAACACCAGACGACCATTGATCGTGCCATAGCCAACCACGACACCGTCACCCGGCGTCTTTTCGGCTTCGTTCATGCCGAAATCAACGCAGCGGTGTTCCTTGAACAGATCCCATTCCTCGAAAGAATCAGGATCGAGCAGCAGCTCGATACGTTCGCGAGCAGTCAGCTTGCCCTTCTTGTGCTGGCTGTCGATACGCTTCTGGCCACCGCCGAGGTAGGCCATTTCGCGCTTTTTTTCCAGCTGGCGGATGATGTCGTGCATAGAAAACTCCCTAAATGGATCGGGTAATTTGAAAATCAGTGTTTCAGATAGTCGAGCAGGGCATACGCGGCAGCAGCCGGCGTCGTATGGCCGTTTTCGACGGAACGGGTGAGTGCAGGAAGGTTCTCCTGCACACGCGGGTGATGACGAAAATACTGGCGCAGACCGGAGTCGATCATTTGCCACATCCAGCTCAGGGCCTGATGCTGGCGCTTGGCGTCGAATTCGCCGGTCGGCTTCAGGGCTGCCTGGTATTTTTCAACCTGCTCCCAAAAATCCACGATGCCTTCCTTGTGCAGCGCCGAGAGTGTGATGACCGGCGGCGCCCAATTGGGCGAGGCCGGTCGCAACATATGAAGCGCGTTGCGCCACTGGGCTCGAACCACGGCAGTAGCTTGACGGTCGATGTCAGCCTTGTTGATGACCACCATGTCGGCGATCTCGACAATGCCTTTCTTGATCGCCTGCAAGTCGTCACCGGCATTGGGCAGCTGCAGCAGGCAGAACATGTCGACCATGCCGGCCACCGTCGTTTCCGACTGACCGACACCGACGGTCTCGATGATGATCACATCGTAGCCGGAGGCCTCGCAGAGCAGCATCGCCTCGCGCGACTTCTCGGCCACGCCACCCAGTGAGCCGGACGATGGGCTGGGTCGAATGAAGGCTTCCTCGCGCTGGCTGAGCAGTTCCATCCGGGTCTTGTCACCGAGGATGGAGCCGCCCGACACCGATGACGAGGGATCAACTGCCAATACAGCCAGCTTCTTGCCATGTTCGATAAGCCAGACACCGAGTGCTTCAATGAACGTGGACTTGCCCGCCCCCGGCACGCCGGAAATGCCGATGCGAATCGCCTTGCCGGTACTCGGCAACAAGGCGTTGAGCACCTGCTGGGCGCGTTGCTGGTGATCGGGACGCGTCGACTCGATCAGCGTGATGGACTTGGCCAGCGCACGGCGCTGACCGGCCAGCACGCCGTCGACCAATAACTGGTCGGCAGCGGACAGATTATTTGCACGCACGGGAGCTTCGCCCAGATTCATCCGTGATTTAGCCGCGTGCCTTGCGGATTTCTTCGATGACCTTGTTGGCCGAATCCTCGATGCGCGTTCCCGGCCCGAAAATGGCCTTGGCGCCGGCGCTGTAGAGGTAATCGTAATCCTGGGCCGGAATCACACCACCGGCGAAAACGATGATGTCGTCACCGCCTTGATCCTTCAGTGCCTTGACCAGTTGCGGCAGCAGGGTCTTGTGACCAGCGGCCAGCGAGGAAACGCCGACGGCGTGGACATCGTTTTCGATGGCCTGCCGCGCCGCCTCTTCCGGGGTCTGGAAGAGCGGCCCCATGTCGATGTCGAAGCCGAGGTCGGCGTAAGCGGTTGCCACCACCTTGGCGCCACGGTCATGACCATCCTGACCGAGCTTGGCAATCATGATACGCGGGCGACGGCCTTCTTCTTCGGCGAACTTGGCCACATCGGCCTTGATCTTTTCCCAGCTTTCCTGACCTTCCACAACGCCTCCGTACACACCCGAAATGGTCTGATTATTGGCGCGGAAACGACCAAAAATCTTTTCCAGCGCATCAGAAACTTCGCCGACCGTGGCCCGCAGACGCATGGCCTTGACGGCCAGATCAAGCAGATTACCGTTGCCGGACTCGGCTGCTGCGGTCAACGCCTCCAAAGCGGCCAAAACCGCAGCGCTGTCGCGCGTGGCGCGAATCTGCTTGAGACGAGCAACCTGGGAGTCCCGCACAGCATGGTTGTCGATATCGAGAATGTCGATCGCGTCTTCCTTGGCCAGCTTGTACTTGTTGACGCCGACGATGACGTCCTTGCCGGAATCGATGCGCGCCTGCTTGTCGGCGGCGCAGGTTTCGATCTGCATCTTGGCCCAGCCGGACTCGACGGCCTTGGTCATGCCACCCATCGCCTCGATTTCCTGAATGATGCCCCAGGCTTTGTCGGCCATATCCTGGGTCAGCTTCTCCATCATGTAGGAACCGGCCCACGGATCGACGACATTGGTGATGTGAGTTTCTTCCTGAATGATCAGCTGCGTGTTGCGGGCGATACGTGACGAGAATTCGGTCGGCAACGCGATGGCTTCATCGAGCGCGTTGGTGTGCAGCGACTGGGTACCGCCGAAAACGGCCGCCATCGCCTCGATGGTCGTGCGCACGACGTTGTTGTACGGGTCCTGCTCGGTCAGCGACCAGCCGGAAGTCTGGCTGTGCGTGCGCAGCATCTTCGACTTGGCGCTCTTTGCGTTGAAACCGGTCATGATGCGGTCCCACAACAGGCGGCCGGCGCGCATCTTGGCGATTTCAAGATAGAAGTTCATGCCGACAGCCCAGAAGAAGGACAAGCGGCCGGCGAAAGTATCGACGTCCATGCCGGAAGCGACGCCGGTGCGCACGTATTCCATGCCATCGGCCAGCGTGAAGGCCAGTTCGATGGCCTGGTTGGCCCCAGCCTCCTGGATGTGATAGCCGGAAATCGAGATCGAGTTGAACTTCGGCATGTGCTGCGCCGTGTAGCCGAAAATGTCGGCAATGATCTTCATCGACGGCTTGGGCGGATAGATATAGGTGTTCCGCACCATGAACTCTTTGAGGATGTCGTTCTGGATGGTGCCGGACAGCTTGTCCTGGCTAACACCCTGCTCTTCGGCGGCGACGATGTAGCCGGCAAGAATCGGCAGCACGGCGCCGTTCATGGTCATCGAGACGGAAATCTTGTCGAGCGGGATGCTGTCGAAAAGGATCTTCATGTCTTCGACGGAATCGATCGCCACGCCGGCCTTGCCGACGTCACCCGTCACGCGGGCGTTATCGGAGTCGTAGCCACGGTGCGTTGCCAGGTCGAAGGCGACGGAAACGCCTTGCCCACCAGCAGCCAGCGCCTTGCGGTAAAAAGCGTTGGAAGCTTCGGCAGTGGAGAAACCAGCGTACTGGCGGATGGTCCACGGCTTTACCGCGTACATGGTCGGTTGCGGGCCGCGCAGGTAGGGGGCAAAGCCGGGCAGGGTGTCGGCAAATTCGAGATTTGCGACATCTGCCTTCGTATATAGCGCCTTGACGGCAAGGCCTTCGGGGGTGTTCCAGACCAGGTTGCCGACGTCGCCGCCGGGCGACTGTTTGGCGGCCGCCTTTTCCCAGGCATCCAGGTTATTGGAATCAAAGAACTTTTCAGACATGACACACCCCTCGCTGATTCGATTTTTTTGGGCTTATGATGCAGAATTCAAAATTCTACGCTTTTGGGCCCAGCTTGACATACCAAGAGGCGCATAATACTTTATTCATAATTATGGAAGCAAGTGCGGCAATGTACCGATTTGCTCTTTCACACCACACCGAAAACCAATGACACGTATTGCACCAACCGCACTTTATCAGGAAGTGGCAGAACGACTGCGCCAACGCATCTTCGCTCACGAACTGACTCCCGGCACCTGGATCGACGAGCAAAAACTCGCTGAACAGTACGGCATTTCCCGTACACCATTACGAGAAGCACTCAAGGTTCTGGCCTCTGAGGGACTGGTCGAGTTACGGCCACGTCGCGGCTGCTATGTCACGGAAATCTCCCGACAAGACCTGGATGACATTTTCCCGCTAATGGCGATGTTGGAAGGACGTTGCGCGGCTGAAGCCGTCACCCGTGCAAAGCCTGCGGATATCGCTGCTCTAAAATCCATTCACGAACAACTCGAATCGGCTGCCCGCGATGGCCGTATCGATGCCTTCTTTGAATCCAACCAGGAATTCCACAAAAAAATTCAGGAACTGTCAGGCAACCGTTGGTTGCTTTCGGTCATCCAGGATTTGCGCAAGGTGTTGAAGCTCTCGCGCATGCATTCTCTTTCGCTGGAAGGGCGCCTGCAACAGTCTCTGGACGAACACCGCGTCATCCTTGCTGCGCTGGTCGCAGGCGATGCCGTCCGGGCTGAAAAGCTGATGCACGACCACCTGCTATCAGGCAGGGAGGCACTAGCCAAGATGCAGGATAGCGCGGTTGGTAAGGCTGCGTAAGCCGCCCGATTGCCGATTGGTATCCCACCAAATAAAAATCCCTGACAGCGCACGCTGTCAGGGATTTTTTATGCCTTGGGTCGATTAGTGACTACTGGCAGAAGCTGCGCCATACCCTGTCTGGGCACGGACATACTGGTCTTCAAAAGCCTCAATTTCCTTGCCGGCACGTACACTGGAATCCGTCTTTGACATGATGTAGGCAAGCAGGAAGGCAATCGGCATGGCGAAAAGTGCCGGTTGGGTATAGGGGAACAAGGCTGCCTTGTTGCCGAGCACATCGACCCATACCGACTTTGAGAAGAGCACGAAGAGTACGGCAGAAACCAGGCCACCGTAGCCGCCAAAGAGCGCGCCACGCGTGGTCAGCCCCTTCCAGTACATCGAGAGGATAAGAACCGGGAAGTTGGCTGCTGCTGCCACGCCGAATGCCAGGCCGACCATGAAGGCGATATTCTGCTTCTCGAACAGGATGCCGAGGATGATGGCAACGAAACCGAGGCAGATGGTCGCAATCTTCGAGACACGAATTTCGGAGGCTTCCGATGCCGTGCCCTTCTTGATCACGCGGGCATAGAGGTCATGCGAGATGGCCGAAGCACCCGCCAGCGCCAAACCAGAAACCACAGCCAGAATGGTTGCGAAAGCCACCGCTGCCAGGAAACCAAGCAGCATGTCGCCGCCAACCGCCTTGGACAAGTGCATGGCAACCATGTTGCCTCCGCCGATCATCTTGCCGCCAAGCGTTCCACCTTCAAAGAACTCTGGGTTCTGGCCAACGATGATGATGCCGCACAGGCCCATAATGAAGATGACGTTGAAGAAGTAGGCAACGAAGCCGGAGGCGTAAAGCACCGACTTGCGGGCTTCCTTGGCGTCGGTCACGGTGAAGAAGCGCATCAGGATGTGCGGCAAGCCAGCCGTACCGAACATCAGGCCAAGACCCAGCGAAATGGCAGTAACCGGATCGGCCAGCAGGCTGCCCGGATACATCAGCTTGGGACCGAGCTTATGCACGGCCGTCGCCTTCTCAAGCAGCGTCTGGAACGAGAATCCGAACTGGCTGAAGGCCAGGAACATAACCAGCGTTCCCCCGGCCAACAACATGCAGGCCTTGATGATCTGCACCCAAGTCGTGGCAACCATGCCGCCGAAGGTCACATAGACCATCATCAGGATACCGACGGCGAAGATGGCGACGTTGTATTCCAGACCGAAGAGCAGCTTGATCAGCTGGCCGGCACCAACCATCTGGGCGATCAGGTAGAAGCAGACCACGGTCAACGAGGAAATCGCGGCCATGGTTCGCACCTTGCCCTGGTCGAGGCGATAGGCAGTGATATCGGAAAAAGTGAACTTGCCGAGGTTGCGCAGGCGTTCGGCCATCAGGAACAGGATGATCGGCCAGCCGGCAAAGAAGGCCAGCATGTAGATGTAGCCGTCGTAGCCCTGGCCGTAGACCATGGCGGTCAGACCGAGCAGCGTAGCAGCCGACATGTAATCGCCGGCGATCGCCAGACCGTTCTGGAAGCCGGTGATGCCGCCGCCTGCCGTGTAGAAGTCAGCGGTCGACTTGGTGCGACTGGAGGCCCAGTAGGTGATGCCCATCGTCATGCAGACGAAGAGGCAAAACATGATGATAGCATGCCAGTTGGTCGCCTGCTTTTCAGTGACGCCTTCGAGCGGGCCGCCGGCAAAAGCCAGGGCGGCAACGGCGAAGAGGCAAAGTGCACTGCCGAGTTGAGTCAAACGTCGCATTATTTGTTCTCCTTCCAGGCTTCCTTGACGATCTCTTGCGTCAGGGCGTCAAATTCGGAATTGGCACGTTTGACATAGACTGCCGTCAGCGACCAGAAGAAAATGAACATGAACAGCTCAACGGCAACCCCCACCGTCAGCATGGAGCCCTCGGATACCGGCTGGCCGAGGGCCGTCGGATTGAAGGCAACGACCATCACGAAGCCGTAAAACATGGTCAATACGACAATGGCCAGGGTCCAGGCGAAACGTCCCCGTCTTGCGACAAGCTCCTGAAACTTCGGATTGGCCCGCATCCGCTCATACATCGCGCTGCTCATGGGTTGATCTCCTAACTATTAATTAATAATTACCGACAAAATAACCGCAGTATTCTATCTTATATAAGACTGCTTTCCTTTGATCTGGATCGCCTATTCCCATATTATTTTTATGGTCATTTGAGATAACCCATGAGCACCATTGATTTTTTTCGTGACGGCGAAATCGCCACGCTAACCCTGAACAACCCCGGCAAACTCAATGCCATCAACCTCGGGATGTGGAACGCGCTGGCTCAGAAAATGGCCGAAATCAGCGTTGACCGCAGCATTCGCTGCGTCGTGCTGCGCGGCGCTGGCAGCGAAGCCTTCGCCGCCGGGGGCGATCTGGAGGAATTCGTTACCGGGCGCGCAACGCTCGAACAGGCGCTGCATTACCACGGGCAGGTCGCCCTCGCCCTGCAGGCCATCGACACCTGCCCGCACCCAACCGTGGCACTGATCCAGGGCGCCTGCATTGGTGGCGGGCTGGAAATTGCTGGCGTTTGCGATTTCCGCATCTGTGGTGCGTCAGCTCGTCTTGGGGCGCCAATCAATCGACTGGGTTTTTCGATGTACCCCGGCGAAATGGAAGGCTTGCTGCGCCTGGCCGGCCCGGCCGTGATGAAGGAAATCCTGCTCGAAGGGCGGATCCTGACGTCGGCCGAGGCTTACGCCAAAGGGCTGGTCACCCGAGTCGTAGCTGATGAGCAAACCGTCGACGAAGCCTATGCCACAGCCCGCCGGATTTGCGCCGGAGCGCCACTGGTCGCCGGTTGGCACAAGCAGTGGATCAGCCGATTGCTGGAAGGAGGGGCACTGACTGACGAAGAAAAAGCCGCGTCGTTTGCCTTCCTCGACACCGAGGATTACCGCGAAGGACTCGCCGCCTTTCTGGAAAAGCGCAAACCGGAATTCAAGGCGCGCTGAACAAGCTCCACAGCATCTTGCCAGCAAGTAGCAGCAAGATGCCGGCAAAAATGCGCTTCAGCGTAGCCACCGGCAACTGATGCGTCTTGCGGGCACCGATCGGCGCCGTCAGTATGCTAACCGCCGCCACGCCGACCACGGCGGGCAAATACACGAAACCGAGGCTGCCCTGCGGCAGTCCGGCCACTGACCAGCCGTTCCAGATATAACCCAGCGCCCCACCCATGGCGATGGGAAAACCAATGGCTGCCGAGGTGCCGATCGCATTCTGAACCTTGACATTGCACCAGGTCATAAACGGTACCGACAGGACGCCGCCGCCGATGGCCACCAGGCAGGAAATCCCGCCGATGAACGCTCCGACCAGAGAGGTGCCAAACGTGCCAGGCATTTCGCGATGCGGCTTGGGTTTGACGTTGAGGATCATCTGAACCGAGGTGTAGCAAATGAAAATGGTGAAAATCAGCCCCAGCGCCTTGGTTGGTACCTGACTGGCGATGTGCGTGCCGAGCAAGGTGCCGAGAATGATGCCCGGCGTGATGCGGGCGACGATCGGCCAGAGCACTGCGCCATGGGCGTGATGGGTACGGACGCTGGAAATGGACGTAAAGAAAATGGCCGCCATTGAGGTACCAAGCGCCAGATGCATTACTTCGCCGGAGGGGAATCCTTGCGCCGCAAACAGCATCACCAGAATCGGCACCATGACAGAACCGCCGCCGATACCCAGTAAGCCGGCGAAAAACCCGGCAAATGCGCCCAGCGCGATATATCCCAGCCACCAGACCGTCATTGCCGCCCCATCAATTCCTTGGTGATGAAAGCCCACTCGGTCTCACTGACCGGCATGATCGACAGTCGGTTGCCGCGGGCAAGGAGCCGCATATTAGCAAGTTCCGGAAAGCGCCGCAGGTCGGTCAACGGAATCAGGCGCGACTTGGCGACAAAACGGACATCGCGCAGCCACCAGCGCGGATTTTCCGATGTCGATTTTGGGTCAAAATACGGGTTGACCGCAGGATCAGCCTTTGTCGATAGCGTCGCAGAAAACTGGGTTGCGTCCGGATACGGCTCGGAACAAATCTCGCAAATACCGGCAATGCCCGGCTCGGCGCAACTGGAATGGTAAAAAAAGGCCAGATCGCCCACCTGCATCGCATCGCGCATGAAATTTCGCGCCTGATAATTGCGTACGCCAAACCATGGGAAATGCCCTGCCGGAGCGGCCTCAAGGTCGTCGATGGAAACCTCGTCCGGCTCCGATTTCATCAGCCAATATTGCATGCGTTCGGGTAATTTCGAGGGCAAAAAAGGCCCCCGCGAATGTCGTCAGGCCGGCATCCTGAACCGGGGTCCAGAGTGGTCGCATTCCTGCCGCATCAGGCACACTCGCTGGGAGCGCGCACAACAGCGGATTTTTGGTCCGCAACCGATGCCAATTAGCATTGGTTCAAGGAATATATGGCCTTAACAAACACCGCAGGGGACGCTCGGCGGGCGGCGCCGGGGTCAGCAGAAACTAGAGATCCAGTTGCTGCTGGGGCGCAAGCACGGCATCAAGTCGTGCTCCCATGTCACCGATTCTACGCTTCGTTTCGGAAGTATCAACTGCTTCCGAAAACTCTTTTTGGGCACCGCCGGCCGCGCCGGAAAGGTGCTCGTGAGCGATGTTCAGCGCGGCCATGACAGCGACGCGTTCGGCAATGGTGTTCTTGGTGCGCTGCGCGATGTCGCGCATCTTGTTATCGACAAGATCCACGGCCAAGAGCAGCGCATCGCGCTCTTCCGGCGTGCAGGCAACGCGGTATTCGCGGCCCATGATCTTGATGTCGAGGAAATTCGGCTCGGCGCTCATCTCAGGCATCCTCGGGAATCTTGTCCATCAGCCCCTCCAGACGCTCGCGAGCGGCCGTCATGGTCTGGCGCAAATGCAGCCGTTCGGCCTCTGCCGCGGTCATCTGGTTCTTCAAAACCTCATTCTCGGCGCGCAACTGGTGAACCAGCGCGACGACTTGTTCGATTTTGGCTTCTAGCGTTTCGAGTTCCACATTCATGCGCCGAACTATAGAGGCAAAAATGCCGCGTGGTCAAGGACTAAGCCATTATTCTAAAAGTGGTTTATAGCAACCGGCGGTAACTTTCCTGATGCAACGCAACCCCGTTGAATGTAAAATCCGCGGCGTGTCAGGTGCTGCGTACGGATTCTCCAAACGCAGTTAAACGGGAAAGCGGTGCGTCTCCTTCGAGACCACTCCGCTGCTGCCCCCGCAACGGTAAGCAAGTGCGGGCGTATCACAAGGCCACTGGGTGACAACCTGGGAAGGCGATACGTCAAGACTTGTGAGCCCGGATACCGGCCTGGGACAAAAAGCGGAAGTGCCACGGGGGTGTGGTGCCGGTTGTAGCAACCTCCCCTCCCTCGCATTTCCTTGTCAATGCTGTTCCGGCGCGCGGGGACGCCTGCTGGAAAAGGGGAAATCATGTATCCACGTTTGAAACCGCTGGCCGCGTTGCTGCCGGCCCTGTTCGCAATGCCCGCCAATGCTCAGCAGTTGGCGCTCCTCGACTCCGTCGTTGTTACGGCCACCCGCTTCAGTGAGTCCTCTGTCGCCACTGCCGCAAACGTCACGACCATCACACACGAAGAAATTCGAGACTCTGGCGCCCAGACGCTACCCGATGTACTGCGGTACACCTCCGGACTACAAGTTTCGCCGCTTTATGGCTCTATCGGCGCAGACACCTCTATCGACATGCGCGGCTTTGGCGAGGGCGCTGCTCAGCGAACCCTGGTGCTGCTCAACGGCCAGCGCCTGAACTCGCTTGATATGTCAAATATCGACTGGGGTTTGGTGCCACTTGATAGCGTAGACCGCGTCGAAATTGTCAGCGGCAGTGCAGCGATCCTCTACGGCGACAATGCGGTCGGTGGGGTAATCAATATCATCACTCGCACGCAGCGCGAGGGTGCCAGCATTCAGGCTGGACTTGGCAACAACAACGGCAAATCGCTTTCGGCCAGTATCGCCAAGCAACTGGGCAAGTTTGACTTGGCGCTTGCGGTCAACCATCAGGCAACCGATGGCTGGCGGAAGAACAACGAGCAGGAGCGTAACACCCTGTCCAGCCGGCTTGGCGTCCGCTTTGACCGCGGCGAGGCTTTTATTGACCTCGGTTGGTCGTCACTTGACGTCGGCCTGCCCGGCTCATTGACCAAGGCGCAGTTTGACAGCAATCCGCGCCAAGCCGAAACGACGGACAGTTTTGCCGAACGTCGGACCGCCTATGTCCGGCCAAGCATCAACTGGAGGCTTGCCGACAACCTCAGTTTCGCTGGAGAAATTGGCTATTCAGAAGTAGAAAACACGTCGTGGATTTCGAACTGGTCTTCCTTTTCCAAGCGAAAGACCGACACTCTGTCGTTTACCCCTCGCCTGCAATGGGATCATGGCTTACTCGGGCTGGGTAGCAAAACCATTGTCGGTTTCGACTATTACGACGGCAAACTAACTTCGGACAACAGCTTCAGCAAGAACGGGCCGATCGCCAAGACGGTAACGATCAATCAAACCAGCCAGGCGGTTTACCTCCAGAACCAGACGCGCCTGACCACCGACCTGACACTGACAGCCGGTGCCCGCCACCAGAAAATCGAGCAATCAGCCTCGGACACCAGCGGCCTGAGCATCAGCAATGACCATAGCAAGAGCATTGGTGAAATCGGCCTGAGCTACAAGCTTGCCCCCGGTTTCCGCCTGTTTGCTCGTACCGGCACAACCTTCCGCTTTGCCAATCTCGACGAACTGACGACCTTTGTCGGCTTCGCCAGCAAACCGGTTCGTCCTGAACGCGGCACCTTTGTCGATTTCGGTGGCCAATGGTCTGGCTCCTCTTATTCGCTCAAGGTCACGGCCTACACGCTGAAAATGACCGACGAAATTGCCTGGAACGGTCTTCCTTTTCCGAACGGAGCAAACGAGAACTTGGCCAAAACCCGCCACCAAGGTATCGACACCACCGCCACTTATGAAATCAGCCCGCACTGGCAGATCAACGCCGGCCTAAACCTTCAGAAAGCTGAATTCCGTGACGGTGCCAACAATGGCAAGGAGATTCCGCTGGTGCCGACATTGAAAGCAACGGCTGGCCTCAGCTTCAAGCCAACCAACGCCTGGAATCTCTCACTTTTCGCCAACCATGTTGGCGAGCGCTACATGGGTGGCGACAGCAACAACGCGTCCTATGACAAGCTGGCCGCCTACACGACAGCAGATTTCGCGCTTAGCTGGCACGAGTCAAGCTGGACAGTGCGTGGTCGTGTGGTCAACCTGGCAGACAAGAAATACGCGCCTGTCGGCTACTACGGATCCTACTATCCAGCCGATGGGCGGGCCTTTTTCGCCGACCTGCGTTACGACTTCTGACGCCTGAAAGATGCCCACCCGCCAGCGCGCCTTCCTGATTCTCGCCAGCCTCGGCCTGCTGGCTGTGGCGAGTCTTGGGCTGGCACTGACGGTGGGTAGTTTCCAGGTTTCCTACAGTGAAGTACTGGCCGCCTTGCTGGGACAGGAAGGCGGGGCCGGCGATGTTGTCCTGCAGCTTCGCCTGCCGCGCGCGCTGGCTGGTTTTGCCTGCGGCGGGCTGCTGGCGCTGGCTGGCGCGCTGATGCAGGTGCTGTTGCGCAATCCGCTGGCCGATCCTTACGTGCTGGGCATTTCCGGCGGTGCCGGGGTCGGGGCCATGTTCGCCATGCTGCTCGGCTTGCCGGTGCTCGGTATCGACGGCCTGGCCTTTGTCGGAGCTTTCGCCGCGATGTTGCTGGTCTTTGGGCTGGCGCATGGCGACGGGAGCTGGACGCAGACGCGCTTGTTGCTGACCGGCGTCATCGTCGCTGCCGGTTGTGGCGCACTCGTTGCGCTGATGTTGAGCATCGCCGACGAGCACAAGCTGCGCGGCATGTTGTTCTGGCTGATGGGCGACCTCGGGCAGAGCGCGCAGTGGTGGCCTGCCTTCGCGGCACTGGCGGTCGCCCTGGTGCTGGCCATGCCTTTTGCCCGCGAACTGAACCTGCTGTCGCGCGGCCTGATGCAGGCGCAGGCTTTGGGCGTTGCGGTTGGCCGGCTACGCTACGCCATCTACCTGCTGGCCTCGCTGGCCACTGCCGCCTCGGTGACGACGGCCGGCTCGATTGGTTTTGTCGGGCTGATCGTGCCGCATCTGGTTCGGCTGGCCACCGGCAACGACCAGCGACTGCTGCTACCGGCCTCGGTGCTGGCGGGCGGTTCGCTGCTCGTGCTGGCCGATACGCTGGCCCGCACGCTGATTGCGCCGCAGCAACTACCGGTTGGCGTGCTGACGGCGCTGATCGGCGTGCCGGTCTTTCTTTTTCTGCTCTCAAGGCAGCCGAAATGACCCGGCCCTTGCTCGAAGCCAAACAACTGGTCGTCGAAATTGGCGGCAAAACGGTGGTCGACCGCGTCGACTTGCGTGTCGCCAGCGGCGAGCGCATCGCCATCCTCGGCCGCAACGGCGCCGGCAAATCGACCTTGCTGTCGACCCTGGCCGGCCTGCGCCCCCCGGCCGGTGGGGCTCTGCTGCTCGATGGCGAGGATGCGGCGATGTTGCCCGCCCGCGAAGCAGCCCTGCGCCGGGCCTGGCTCGGCCAATTTCAGTCCGACCCGTTCGGTTCGACCGTGCTCGAAACGGCGCTAACCGGCCGTCACCCGCACCTCGGGCGTTGGGACTGGGAATCGAAGCAAGACGCCGAACTGGCGCGCAGCGCGCTCAAGGCGGTCGGGCTGGACGGCATGGAAGCCCGCCAGATCCATACGCTTTCGGGCGGCGAGCGCCAGCGGCTGGCCATCGCCACGCTGCTCACTCAAGCGGCGCCGCTCTACCTGCTTGACGAACCGCTGTCGCACCTCGATCTCAACCACCAGATGGCCGTCCTCGAACTCTTTGCTGGCCCCGCCCGTAACAGCGGTGCCGGCGTCGTCTTGGTGCTGCACGACCCGGCGCTGGCCCACCGCTTCTGCGACCGGGCGCTGCTGGTCTTCGGCGATGGCCGCACCGAGATTGCTGCGGTCGACGCCATTTTGACGGCAAAAACGCTGTCCGAACTGTACGGCTACGGCCTGCGGCAAATCGATGACCGCGGCCATCGTTGCTTCATCCCCGAATAAAGCATTTCAATTTTGGCCATTTTTTCCGGTTGACCGTGGAATGGCCTTCCACCTCAAAAATCGAATCTTTCCGAGCGAACCATGACCGTCACCCACGAACAACGCATGCAAAAGAAAAAGGCCGTCATCGACGGCAAGATTGACGCCGCCCAGGAAGAACGCGGCGTGCTGGTAATCAACACCGGCAATGGCAAGGGCAAGTCGAGCGCCGCCTTCGGCGTCGTCGCCCGCGCTCTCGGCCACGGCCTGAAAGTCGGCGTCGTCCAGTTCGTCAAGGGCCGCTCCGACACTGGCGAAGAAGCCTTCTTCCGCCAGCAGCCGAACGTCGCCTGGCACGTCGGCGGCGAAGGCTTCACCTGGGAAACCCAGGACAAGGAACGCGACGCCAAGGCCGCGCAAGCCGCGTGGGAAGTTGCCTGCGACCACCTCGGCGACCCGGCCATCGGCCTCGTCGTCCTCGACGAAATGACCTATGCCTTCAAATACGGCTGGCTCGACCTCGACGCCGTGATCGCCAAGCTGCAGTCACGCCCGGCCATGCAGCACGTCATCATCACCGGCCGCGCCGCGCCGCAGGCCTTACGCGATGCGGCCGACACGGTCAGCGACATCGGCATGGAAAAACACGCCTTTCAAGCCGGCATCAAGGCCATGCCCGGCCTGGAATTCTGAGTTCAAGTCGATGAAACGCCTCTGCCATTTCGCCTGCCTGCTGTTCTTTTCCGCTGCTGGCTGGGCGACGGAAATCGACATCCCGGCCAACATTCAGGCCGAGGCGCGGATTGTCCGCGGCGAGCGCGACGGCTATTGGGAAAAGCTGCTGCTCGTCAGCTTCCCCGAAGCACGACGCACGCTGTCCACCTCGGACGGCCTGCTCGACGCCCGCGCTGCGCTCAATCACGCCGGCCACCCGCAGCTCTGGAACCAGCTCGGCGTTCGGTTCATGGGCCAGGACGGCCGGGGCGGCAAGGCCTACGCCGAACATGTACACGAAAAAGCTGCCCGCCAACTGCATCTCGACCCGTCGGCGCTCGCCGGCATGGCCACAGCCGCCGACCTCGACAATCTGGCGGTCGTCACTCAAAGCTACGGTTCGCTGACGGTCACCGTACTGGCCACCGCCGGCGCCCGGAGCAACGCCATCCGCACCGGCGTTGATGCCGGCACCTACATCGAAGGCCAGACGCCGGCCGGCACGATCAACATCATGGTGCTGACCAATATTCGCCTGACCGACGCGGCACTTGCGCGCGCCCTGATCACCGTTACCGAAGGCAAGACTGCGGCGCTGCAGGATCTCAACGTGCCAAGCACCTACACCAAAACCGTGCAGGCAACGGGAACGGGCACCGACAGCATTATCGTGGTGTCCGGCACGCAGGGCCCGCAGGCCAGCTACACCGGCGGCCACAGCCGGATTGGCGAATTGATCGGCAAGGCCAGCTACCAGGCGGTGGTCGACGCGCTCGGCAAGCAAAATGGCTTCTTCCTGCCCGGCGCCAAGCGTTTCGGAGCCGGCGCAAACGTGCCGCCCAAGCCGCCGGAAGCACTGCGCCTCGCCCTGCTCCATCTCGACGCCGTGCCCGGCGACATTGCCGGCAACCGCGCCCGCATCGAGGCCAGCATTCAGGCAGCCGTCGGCCAGGGCGCCGACTGGGTGATGACGCCAGAACTGGCCGAAACCGGCTACAACTTCGCCAGCCGCATCGGTACTGGCTGGATCGCCCCCTTTCCCAGTGCCTGGATCAGCACATTGGCCGCCATCGCCCGCGACAACCGCGTGGCGCTCTTCATCGGTTTCGCCGAGCGTGACGCGCAAAGCGGCCAGCTCTACAACAGCGTCGCGGTGATCGACCGCGCGGGCGTGATCCAGGGCGCCTACCGCAAGCAACGCGTGCATGGCGGCGCCGAGAGCTGGTCGACACCGGGCACCGGCGGCGCCCCCTTTATCGTCGACGGCATCTCCGTCGGCGTACTGATCTGTGCCGACACCTACAAACCTGAACCGGCCGCCAGCTACCTCCAGCAAGGCGCAGCCATCCTGCTCGCCCCGGCCAACTGGCCGCCGGTCGACGGCATGGGGCCGGACGATCTGTGGGAGCGACGCAGCGGAGAAACCGGCCTGCCACTGATCGTCAACAACCGTACCGGCCGCGAGCCGGAGCTTGATTTCTCGCTGGGCGAAAGCGTTGTCGCGGCCGGCGGTGAGCGACTGTTCTCGTTCAGCACCAGCCAGAGCCGCGTGTTTTACGTCGACTGGGATCGCCGACAGGGCTTCAGCCAACCCACCCGTTAAGGAACAAGAATGCCCGCCTGCCCCGCCCTCCTCATCGCCGCCCCCGCCTCCGGCCAGGGCAAGACCACCGTCACCGCTGCGCTAGCCCGACTGCACGCGCGGCAAGGGCGACGTGTCACCGTCTTCAAATGCGGCCCGGACTTTCTCGACCCGCAGATCCACGCCGTCGCCAGCGGCCGGCCCTGTCAGAATCTCGACCTCGGCATGTGCGGCGAGGACGACGCACGCTGGCGGCTGGCTCGCGCGGCTGCCGATTCCGACCTGATCCTGATCGAAGGCGTCATGGGCCTCTTCGACGGCGCGCCGTCCGCCGCCGACATTGCCATCCGCTTCGGCATCCCGGTCATGGCCCTGATCGACGCTGGGGCCATGGCCCAGACCTTCGGTGCCGTCGCCCACGGCCTCGCCACCTACCGGCCCGAACTACCTTTTGCCGGCGTACTGGCCAACCGCAGTGCCAGCGAGCGCCACACCGAAATGCTGCGCAACAGCCTGCCGGCCGGCATGGGCTGGTTCGGTGCGCTGCCCAAAAGCAGCGACAGCCTGCCCGAGCGCCACCTCGGCCTACTGCAGGCGGCCGAAATTTCCGACCTCGAACCCCGCCTAGATGCCTTGGCCAATGCCCTGGCGGCAAGTTCCGCGGTCAACCTGCCAAAACCCATAAATTTCGAAGCGTCTGCCGCCCCCGCCATCGTACCGCTGCTCGCCGGCCAGCGCATCGCCATCGCCCGCGACGCCGCCTACGGCTTCATCTACCCGGCCAACCTGGAAACGCTCGCCGCCCTGGGCGCCGAACTGCGCTTCTTCTCGCCGATCGCCCACGACGCCTTGCCCGAATGCGACGCCGTCTGGCTACCCGGCGGCTACCCGGAACTCCATGCTGAGGCGCTCAGCCAAAACCTCGCGCTCTGGCAAGCGCTCAAAAACCATGTCAGCGCCGGAAACCCCCTGCTCGCCGAATGCGGCGGCATGATGAGCCTGTTCGAGGAAGTGGTCGACAAGGTCGGCGTCAGCCATCGCTTCGGCGGTCTGCTGCCCGGGCGATCAGTGATGCAAAAAAGGCTGGCCGCACTCGGCACACAATTCAGCGATTTGCCGGAAGGCCGGCTGTCCGGCCACACCTTCCATTATTCAAAAAGCGAAACCACACTTGTGCCGCTCACCCGTGCCCAAACGGCCGACGGTCGCGACGGTGAAGCAATCTACCGCGACGACCGCCTGACCGCCTCCTACGTCCATTTCTATTTTCCAAGCAACCCCGCCGCCACGGCCAACCTGTTCAAGCGGTCGCAATAGTTCGATTTATTCGAACAATAATGCAAAAAATTGGTGGTTTTTCTGCAGTCAGAAGCAGGTACACTAGACTACGTAACTTTTCCACACGGAGACAAGCATGAAGAATTTCGTACTCATGGCCGCAGCAGTCGTGCTCGGCTTCACACTACAAATCGGCGACGCTGAAGCCAAGCGCCTCGGTGGCGGCAGTTCGGCTGGCATGCAACGCCAGTCGGTGACGCCTAGCGCTCCGCCGTCTGCTGCCAAGCAGGCTCCCGCCGCAGCCCCGGCTGCCGCCCCCGCCGCCCAGCCCAAGCGCTCGTGGATGGGCCCGCTGGCTGGCCTCGCCGCCGGCCTTGGCCTGGCTGCACTGGCTTCGCACTTCGGCTTCGGCGAAGGCTTGGCCAACATGATGATGATCGGCCTGGTGATCATGGCCGTAGTTATGGCCATCGGCTTCTTCATGCGCAAGAAGGCTGGAGCTACTCAACAAGGTGGCTTGCAGTACGCCGGCGCCAACCCGAACTACGGTAGCAACGCCCCGCGCGAGCCTGACTTCATTCCTGCCGGCGGCTCTTCTGCAGCCGCTCCGGTTGTCGCCACCACCGGCACCGGCAACATCCCGGCCAGTTTCGATGTCGAAAGCTTTGTGCGCAACGCGAAGGTTAACTTCATTCGCCTGCAAGCTGCCAACGACGCCGGCAACCTAGACGACATCCGCGAATTCACTTCGCCGGAAATGTTTGCCGAGATCAAGCTGGGCATGGGCGAGCGTGGCGCCGCCAAGCAGGAAACTGATGTCGCCCAACTCAACGGTGACGTGATTGATGTCGCCGAAGAAGCCAGCCGTTACGTCGTCAGCATCCGCTTCACGGGTCTGATCAGTGAAGAGAAGGGCGCCGCACCGGCTCCGTTCGACGAAATCTGGCACATGACCAAACCAACCGACAACAGTCGCGGCTGGGTATTGGCCGGAATCCAGCAAGTCCAGTAAATACGGATTTGTCCCAAAAAGGCTGGCGGGAGACCTCGCCAGCCTTTTTGCTTTCTCCGGATAGAAAATACCAAGTTGCCATTTTTGTGAAATACTTCATTGAGAAACACGGGCATCAATGGCATAGTCCCGCCCACATTTGTAAAGGCTCCCTTACAAACCTGATCATCCACGTCACCGTTAATCTTCGCCAAGCCATACATGAAAACTCTCCTGGCTATCACGCACATTGGCCTTGCGACGCTTTCGTCGCTAGCGTGTGCTGCGCAGGATGAAGATCTCAGCTTGGAAGAGCTGACTAAAACCGAGATTTCATCAGTTTCCAGACGCAACCAGAGTCTGACCAATGTACCCGCCGCGGCCTTCGTGATCACAGCCGAAGACATCCGCCGCTCAGGGGCACAGGCACTACCCGATATCCTGCGCATGGTGCCAGGCATTCAGGTTGCCCAAATCGACAGCGGGCGATATGCAGTCACGGCGCGCGGCTTCAACGGTCGCTTTGCCAACAAGTTGCAGGTTCTGATCGACGGCCGTAGCGTTTATCACCCGTTTTTCTCAGGCACTGTCTGGGAATATGACCCGATCCCCCTTGAAGATATTGAGCGCATCGAAGTCATCCGGGGCGCCGGGGCCGCCATGTGGGGCGTCAATGCGGTCAATGGCGTCATCAACATCATCAGCCGCCACTCCCGCGCGCAATCCGGCGGCTTGGTTGCGGCAAGCATTGGCTCAAATGGTCAGGGGCAGCTATATACCCGGGGCGGCGGCAGCATTGATGCTGACACTTCATGGAAGCTGTCCGCCCAAGGTCGCCATGCCGAGCCTTCAAAACAAAGCTCGAACGACAAATACAGCGAAGATAGCCTAAGCAATGGCGTGGTCGATTTTCGTTTTGATCGGGCGCTTGCAGCAGGAAGCGATATCAGCATCTGGGCCAACGCCGGAAGCTCCTCCCTTGGCGACCTCTACCCGCTCACACCCAACCCACTCAATCCGGGTACGCTGATTTCCGTACCTGTCACCCAAAAAATCACCAACCAGACCCTGGGTAGCCGCTACCGCTGGCTGACTGCTCAGGGAATCGAATCCTCACTACAAGCTTCAATCGCGAGTTCGTCCATAGAAATCAAGGGCGCGCTCGGCGTAGACCACAACCAGTTCGATATCGACTATCAGGGACGCTACACTTTTGCCGCCCACGATTTGTTGTGGGGAGCCAGTCATCGAACAGTCTCGGATGAAGTGTGGTCAAGATACGTGGTCAGCATTGCCAAGCCGGAATTTACACAAAGGACGACGGGCATCTTCGTTCACGACAACTGGTCGCTGATCGCGGACACCCTCCAACTTGGCCTCGGAGCCCGCTGGGACCACACCAATCTGGGTGGCAGGTCTTTCTCGCCGAATGCCACCTTGATGTGGACGCCAACGCGCGACGATACGCTGTGGACGAAGTATTCAAAAGCGCCGCGCATGCCTGCGCGTGCCGAATACGACGTCACCATGCTGACAGGATTTGTCGCGCCCACGCTACTAACACCACCCATTGCAATTCGAGCCCGACCAGGCAACCAGCCCTTGCGCCAAGAAACGATGGAAGGATTCGAGCTGGGCTACCGTCGACAATTTGCTCCGCAAATCGGTGTCGACCTTTCGCTATTCCGCTATCGCTACTCCGACATCGTATCCAGTACCTACGCCGGTTTTCAACCCGACGTTCTCTATGGAATTCCGTTTGCCTATCAGAACCTTGATCGCAACAACGATGGCAATGGCTGGCTGAGTGGCGCTGAATTGAACGTAGACTGGCTGCTCACACCAAGCTGGCGAATGCAGTTGTCGTATGCCTACACGCATGTCGACATGGACAACTCGACCAACCCGATTGCCAACGCCCAAGGCACGAAGGAGGAGCGCGCAACCCCCCGCCACTACGGCTCCTTGCGCTCGCAATGGAATATTTCGTCCAGCCAGCAATTTGATGCCTGGATTCGCGGCTCTTCCGGCATTTACCGAACGCTCACGCCGTACACCACGGAAATCCGAGTTCCTGGCTATTTGACGCTGGATTTGCGTTACGCCTTCAAAGCAACAAAAGATCTCGAACTGGCGGTGAGCGGACGCAATCTGGTCGGCCCGCGGCGCATTGAGTACGTGACGGATTACGTACCAGCGACGCCGGTGATCATCGAACCTTCGCTGCTGCTTTCCGCGCGCTGGAAATTCTGATCATGTTGCACCTTGCCTGCGCTCTCTCGCAATTTTCTCTGCGTCATTGGCTGACAGTAATGCTACTGGGCTTCGCATCCACCGCATTTTCGGCGCCTGACTCCGAACCGCAAGTGGAAGCAGCGTATCTGGTCAATTTCATGAAATATATCGAGTGGCCGACCAACAACCGCACGACAACAACAATTTGTCTGTTTGGCCGCGATACGCTGGGCTCATTCCTGGCCGGCTATGAGGGGCGCTCTGTCGGCGGCAGAGAGTTGCGGATTCGCCGGGCCAACAGCCCTGACGATATTTCAAACTGCCAGCTGGTGTACATACCTGACGTTGAAGAGGCACGGGTCGGCGTCGTTCTGCGCTGGCTTCAAAACACACCCGTCCTTGCCGCCAGTAACGTCGATGGCTTTGCCCGTGCCGGTGGCGGCATTGAGCTGGTGCGCGGTACGGGCCGCGTCCAATTTATTGTCAATGCTGAAGCCCTGTCGCGAAATGGCCTGACCCCCAGCTCGCAGATGTTGCGTCTCGCCCAAAAAGTGATCGTGGTAGAACGTTGAGAACGCAGCACAGTATCCGCAAGAAAATCGCGCTGGCGATTGCCGCCTCGCTCGGCATCGGCCTCTTGCTGTCTTTCCTGACCTTCGCGGTTCGCGAGGTCGACCAGCGGCGCCAGGCAAAAACCACTGAACTGTTTTCGATGGCCGACGTAGTTGCATTCAATGCCTCGGCCGTCATTGAGTTCAACGATGCCAAGGGTGCCAAGCAACTGCTCAGTTCGTTTGGCGAACATCCGGATGTGCTGACCGTTCGCCTGCTCGGCATCGACTCCGATTTCCGTTACCGCTTCGACGCGCCCAACCGCGACCTTCCCGCCCAGGTCGCGCTGGGCGACCAGCCGCATCGCGAGCGCGCCGTCTATGCCGACTGGTCCAACGTCACCGTTGCCGTGCCTATCCGTTCAGAAGATGGCGTCGTCGGTACCGTCGCCATCACCTCCAGCCTGGACGAAGTCTGGCGGGCGATTGTCTGGAATCTGATGCTCTCGCTATTGGCACTGACCCTGTCGTTCGTGATCGCCTTTGCCATCGGCCGCCAGATGCTGGCTTCGATTCTGGCTGCACTTGCTTCTCTGACCAATACAGTGCAATACGTCGCGGAATCGAAAGATTATTCGCGGCACGCAAAAATCTATTCGGACGACGAAATCGGCCGCCTTGGCGAGGCTTTCAACGCCATGCTGACCGAAATTGCCGAGCGCGACGGTCAACTGGCCGATCAGCGCGACCACCTCGAAGACACCGTGCAGGAACGAACCCAGGCGCTGTCGCTGGCCAAGGAAGCGGCCGAAGCGGCCAGCCGGGCCAAGAGCACCTTCCTCTCCAACATGAGCCATGAACTGCGGACGCCGATGAGCGCCATCATTGGCATGACTTACATGCTCAAGCGAAATAACACCGATGGCGGACAGGTCGACAAACTGGGCAAGATCGACAGCGCGGCCAATCATCTTCTGCAATTGCTCAACGACATCCTCGATCTCTCTAAGATCGACGCTGAAAGGATGACGCTTGAACATACGGCTTTCTCGGTCGACACCCTGACCCAGGATCTGGCAAGCCTGCTGGCACCCCGAGCCGAATCGGCCCAGCTGCATTTCGTGCTCAATATCGATCCTCGTCTCAAGCGCATGCGCCTGCTCGGCGACCCGCTACGGTTGCAACAAGTCTTGCTCAACCTGGCCGGCAACGCGATCAAATTCACCGAGCGCGGCGAGGTTCGAGTCGTGGCGCGCATTGCCGAGAATGCGGGCGACGCTGTTCTGCTTGAGCTATCGGTCTGGGATACCGGCATCGGTATTGCGCCGGAGGCGATGGATCGCATCTTCAACCCGTTCGAGCAGGCCGATGGCTCGACCACGCGCAAATACGGTGGCACCGGTCTTGGCCTGCCCATCTGTCAGCGCCTTGTGCGCCTGATGGGCGGCGAAATCCAGGTGGTCAGTACACCCGGCGCGGGCAGTGCGTTCACTTTCACCATTCCGCTTCAGCAAGCGGATGCTGCGCCCTCGGCCCGTCGGCTTGAAGCGAGCCAGCCCACGGCAGACGCCGAGCACGTCTTGCGGGCTGAATTTCCGAGCTGTCGCATCCTCGTCGCCGAAGACGACTGGGTTAACCAGGAAGTAGCGCTCGAACTACTGCGAGAAACACTCGGCTTTACCGTCGACATCGCCCCGGACGGCCTGCAGGCATTCGATATGGCGCTGGGCCAGCGCTACGATCTGATCCTGATGGACGTACAAATGCCTGAGCTTGATGGCATCGGCGCGACTCAGGCGATTCGTGAAATTTCCGGGTACGATGAAGTGCCGATCATCGCCATGACGGCCAACGCCTTTGCCGAAGACCGCGCGCGCTGCCTCGACGCGGGCATGAACGACTATATCGCCAAGCCGGTCAACCCGGACAATCTGTTCGCCATCATGCTGAAGTGGCTGCGGCTACGCGAAGCTGCCGCGGTCAGCTTGAACAGCTGACCTCCAGGCCGTTCGCCCAATCGGGTGGTAGCGCTGCGTAGTTTTCAAATTCGGGCTGCTCGTCGTAAGGCCGTCGCAGGCAGGCAAGCAAGCGCCGAACCTCGGAAAAATCTCCGTGCTTTGCCTTGCGGATAGCCGCTTCAGCCAGCCAGTTGCGCAGCACGTATTTGGGGTTGGCCGCCAGCATGGACGCCTGCCGTTCGGCATCGGGCCATGGCGTCTGAGCCTGGCGCGCCCGCCAGCCGTCAAGCCAGACATCACAGGCGGCACGGTCGACAAACAGGTCACGCAAGGCATTTTCGGTTTTTGGCCGATTTTCCGGGTTGACCGTAGCACCCGCCTTGGACTCTGCGGTGGAGCAAGACAGCTTGGACAGGGCGCGGAAGAACAGGGTGAAATCCGGCCGATGCTCCTGCAGGAAACCAAAGGTTTCGCCGATGAACGTCTCGTCATCGGGCAAAGCTTCCCGCAAGCCGAGTTTGGCGCACATCAGGCGTTCGAAGGTCAGGGCGAAGGCATCGCCATAGGTTTCATCAACCGCCGCCCGGGCGGCAGCCGGATCCACCAGTAACGGCAGGAAAGCGTCGGCCAGACGGTAAAGATTCCATTGCCCGACATGCGGCTGATTGCGATAGGTGTAACGCCCCTGGTGGTCGGAATGGTTGCAGATATGGCCAGCGTCGAACGCCTCCATAAACCCGAACGGGCCATAATCCAGCGTCAAACCGAGAATCGACATGTTGTCGGTGTTCATCACGCCATGCATGAAACCGACCGCCATCCAGTGCGCCATCAATTCGCCGGTACGGCGGGAAACGTCGCGCAGCAGGGCATCGTAGGGATTCGCTTCAGCCCGGCATTCCGGCCGGAACGTGTCGATCACGTAGTCAGCCAGTTGTTGCAGTTCCAGCGGCCGGTTGCGCGACGCCCAGTGCTCGAAGGAGCCAAAGCGGACAAAACCAGGCGCCACGCGCGCCACCACCGCGGCTGTCTCGATCTCTTCGCGACGCACCGCCTGCTCGGCGCCGATAATGCACAGGGCGCGGGTGGTCGGCACGCCCAAGCCGGCCATCGCTTCCGAACAGAGAAATTCCCGGATCGAGGAGCGCAGCACGGCACGCCCGTCGGCGCCACGCGAATAGGGCGTTCGACCCGCCCCTTTGAGCTGGATTTCCCAGTGACCCAACTCATTGCGCAGGCCGCCCAGTAAATGCGCCCGGCCATCGCCCAACTGCCCCGCCCAGACGCCAAACTGGTGGCCGGAGTAAACAGCGGCGAGCGGCTCGCTGCCAGGCATCAGGCGATTCCCGGCGAATATTTCGGCAAACAAAGGGCTATCCAGAAGAGCGGCAGGCAGGCCAAGCGTGTCAGCGACCTCGTCACTCACGGCAACCACATGCGGCTTGCTCAGTGGCTGCGGATTCAGGCGGGTATAGAAGGCTTCGGGCAGTGCGGCGAAGCTGTTGTCAAAGGCGGGCAGGTCAGTCAGGAAATTTTCCGGGGCGTTCATTGTGTCGGGTTTCTGGCAAAAAAACGGGCTACGGCTGCCAGCGGCAAACGGTGCGCCGGCCAGGCCTTCGATCAGAACACGAAAACCGCGGATGGTTCGCATCTGAGGCAGCCAATACCGATCATCCGCCCCCGGTGCAGCGGTAAAATGAAACTCGTTGCGCCACTTTCGGCCACCAAACTACCTCACCATGCGCCGCTACCCATTTTCTTTCATTGCCCTGACCACGCTCGGCATTCTCTGCCTCATTCCCGGCATTGTCAGCCTGGCCGGCTTCGGAGCCAGCCTTCACCCGATGCTGGAAGACCCGATGGCCGGGCTGGCCTTCATCGTTTCAGCGATTGCGCTGATCGGCTCGGGGGCCTTCCCGCTGGTAATCGCCAAGTTGAAAGCAAACGAGGGTGTTTAAGCCTCGCGCATCAACCGCCAATACTGAAATTTGAGCGTCGCTGCGGCGCCCAGCACGATGGCCAGAAACGTCACCATCGACCCCAGTGCCAGGGTCGAAAAACCGGTAATACCCTGGCCGACCGTGCACCCCATCGCTACGACGCCGCCAAAACCCATCAGCGCCGCACCGATCAGGTGACTGGCGGTGTCTTCGATGCTGGAAAAGCCTTCCCAGCGAAAACTGCGGGTCAGGATCGACCACGCGAATGAGCCGGCGATCACGCCGAGTGCCGTGGCAATGCCAAAACTCATGACTCGGCTGGAATCCGACCACAACATCAGCAGTTCCAGCGTGTAGGCCTGCGGCGCCACGAAACTCAATGCTTCCATGCGCCCGCTGTTGGTGGTCAGGAATGCTTCTTCCAGCGTTTCGGGATGCTCGGCAAGGTAGCCGAGGTGGCCACTGACATACCAGGCTGCGACAACCGCCAAGCCCGTGCCCAGGCCGCCCAGGAGATTATCAAGCGTCCAGAAATCGCGCTTGAGCAGGCATGCTGCGGTCAACCCGCCACCGATGGCAAAAACGGAGAGCAGGAAAGCCGTCCTCGGCTCCACGCCCGTCGCTGCCAGCAAAGCCGGAATATCCTGCCCGCCGGGAAAGATCAGCGCCGCCTTTTCCAGCACGTTGACGCGAAATACGCCGAAAACGCCGCGCATGGTCATGTAGGCGACCAGGCCAAGCACCGCGAAGACCACCAGCGATTTCAGATTGCCAGCCCCGATCCGGATCAGCGTCTTTGAACCGCAACCGGAGGCGAGCACCATGCCAGCGCCGAATGTCAGTCCGCCAACCACATAGGAAAGCCAGGTGAAATTCGGCGTCCGGTAGATCGATTTGCCGAGGTCGATCAGGCCCGCCACATGCAGCGCGGCGGCGCCAAGAATGGCGACGCCGATGGCCAGCAGCCACATCCGCATGCGATTCCAGTCGCTCATGTTCACGATGTCGGAGACCGCCCCCATCGTGCAGAAATGGGTCTTCTGGCCAATGCCGCCAAAGATGAAACCAATGGCAAACGCTAGCCAGAGTACGGTGCTGGCGGACACTGCCGTTTCCATATTCAGCCCCGATACTCGGTGGGATCGGCCAGCCCGGCCGCAGCAAAACCTTCAGCCCGCAAACGACAGGAGTCACACACGCCGCAGGCCCGGCCATCTTCATCGGCCTGGTAGCAGGATACGGTCAGACTGTAATCGACCCCCAGCGCGGCGCCGGTGCGGATGATCTCGGCCTTGGAAAGGTCAATCAACGGCGCGTGGATGGACAGTTTGTGCCCTTCCACACCCGCCTTGGTCGCCAGATTGGCCATGGTTTCGAAGGCGCTGATGTATTCGGGCCGGCAATCCGGATAACCCGAGTAATCGACGGCATTTACGCCGACAAAGATATCGCGGCTGCCTAGCACTTCGGCCCAGGCCATGGCAAGCGAGAGCATGATGGTATTGCGGGCCGGCACGTAAGTTACCGGGATGCCCGGTTGCACGCCCTCAGTCGGCACGGCAATGTTGGTATCCGTCAGCGCCGAACCGCCAAATTGCGCCAAGCCAAAATTCAGAACCCGATGCTCGGCAGCGCCCAGCGCCTTGACGACACGATCAGCGGCAACCAGCTCGGCACTGTGCCGTTGGCCATAGTTGAAAGACAGGCAATAGGTTTCGAAACCCTGGCTGCGCGCGATGGCAAGGCAGGTGGCGGAATCGAGTCCACCAGAAAGGAGAACAACAGCTTTTCTAATCATGAGGCGCGAAACTTGAGGGGAAAGAGGTAGCAGTAGAGTCGAGGGAGTAATCAGTTGTCGGTCAACAGCGAAAACTCCCGCTCGGCCAGCGCCTCGTCGCCCAGATTGAGTTCAACCAGGCGCCGCAGGTGGGTGACGCTGTCGAGATCAATTTCGCGACAGGCCAGACCGTAGTAATTGGCCAGGTGATGCACGATGGTGGCTTCCATCCGGATGATGGTGCCAAGATTGTCCAAGCGGATTTTCAGCGTGCCATTGGTGCCAACGTTGACGAACATGTTGGCGTTCGGGTGGATCAAGGCGCCCTGCAGCGAGAGATCCAGCACGTCGACTCCATACTCGCCATCGGGCAGGAAGAGGCTGGCTTCGCACTGGAAAGGAATACGGGAAAACTGTCGACGATTGCGCTCCATGCTTGTCTCCGTCCTCTATTTTCCCTGCATGTTACCCCAAAGCAACTTGTGCAGTTGCAGCTGGAGGCGAACCTCAAGGCCGTCCTGGAGAATCCATTCAGCCAGTGATTGTGGCTCGATCAAGCCTTGGGCTGGAGAAAACAGGATCGGGCAGATTTGCGCAAGCTGCCGTTCGCGCAGCACATCCCGGGCCCATTCGTAATCGCTGCGCGAGGCGATGACAATCTTGATTTCATCGCACCGATTCAGCACCGCCAAGTTCTCCCAGCGGTTTTTCGCCGACTCGCCGGAATCCGGTGCTTTCAGATCCATGATTCGCGCCACACGAGCATCGACGTTGGTCACGTCCAGCGCGCCTGAGGTTTCCAGCGAAACCTCGTAGCCGGCATCGCACAAGGCCGTCAGCAATGGCAGGCATTCCTTCTGCGACAACGGTTCGCCACCGGTGACACAAACCTGTCGAGCCGGATATTTGCCAACCTCGGCCAGCACCGATTCGATGCTGGCAGGCTCACCACCGCTAAAGCTGTAGGTCGTGTCACACCAGGTGCAACGCAGCGGACAGCCGGTGAGGCGGACGAACACGGTCGGCAAACCGGCGCGTGAGGCCTCGCCCTGCAGGGAGTAAAAAATTTCAGTGAGACGCAGGGCCAATTATTTCTTCTTCAAACGCTCGCGGGCGGTTTCCGCAGCCGGCGCACTAGGGTATTTGGCCAGAACGGACTCAAGCGAACGCTTGGCGCCAGTCGGGTTACCCATTTCCTGCTGGCAGGTAGCAATCGCCAGCCAGGCATCCGGTGCCTTGGGACTATCGGCGTATTTGGTGGTAACGATGCTCTGCGCCTCGATGGCGCGCTTGCAGTCGCGCTGGGCGTACCAGGCGTTGCCGAGCCAGTACTGGGCATTCGGCGCCAGCGAACTGTCCGGGTATTTCTGGACGAAAGCGCCAAAACCGGCGGCGGCTTCCTTGTACTTGCCGGCCTTGAACTGGTTCAGCGCGGCTTCGTAATCCTGGCTTTCCTTGGCCGGATCGTTGGCCGCTTTCAAATTTGGCGGATTTTCCGGGTTGACCGCAGCAGCCGGCGTACCGCCCGCTTCAAACTTGCGCAGACGGGTGTCGAGGTCAAGGTAGAAGTCCTGCTGGCGCTTCTTGGCCGTCTCCAGCTCGTACCCGAGCGTTTCGATCTGGCCGCGCAGGCGGGAAATCTCGTCGGCCTGACGCTGGATCTGACCGGCCAGATCCAGCTGCCCCTTGGCCTGTTGGTCGAATCGCGCCTCCGTCTTGATCCTGAGATCGGTGACCTGGCGACGCGCTTCGTCGTCGTCAAAAACACCGGCGTGGGCCGGCACGGCCCCCAGCGCGGCGATCAGAAGAGCGATTCGAACCGGCTGCATGGCTTAGAACTCGCCGCGGCCGTCAGCAGCCTTGTAGAGGATGTCGGCGCGACGGTTTTCGGCCCAGGCGGAATCGTCGTGACCGGCGTTCTTCGGCTTTTCCTCGCCGAGGCTGACGGATTCGATCTGGCCTTCGGAAACGCCGAGCAGGCTCAGGGAACGCTTGACGGCTTCGGCACGCTTCTGGCCGAGCGACAGGTTGTATTCGCGGCTGCCGCGCTCGTCGGTGTTGCCCTGGAGCAGCACCTTGAAGCCCTTGTTGGCGTTCAGGTACTTGGCGTGGGCGGCGACCAGATCCTTATACTCGTCCTTGACTTCGTACTTATCGAGATCGAAGTAGATGCTGCGCTGCGAAAGCTTGCTCTTCGGGTCGGTCAGTTCACGCGGCAGGCCGCTGGCATCGAGGCCGCCGGCGGTGACCGGAGCGACACCGCTGGACGAGCCGCTACGCGACTCTACCGGTGCGCCGGCGTTGTCTTCTGGCAGCGGGGTGGTCGAACAGCCGACGAGGAGGGCAGACAGCAGGGCGGGGATAAGCAGTTTTTTCACAAGGTTCTCCGGTGAGGATATGGATTATTGAAAGTACGGGCCCCAGGCCGGTTCGCGGACATCGCCGGCGGCCACGGTGAGGCGTTGTTTGATCCTGCCATCGCTGGAGACAGCCGATAGTACGCCGCGCCCGCCGACTTCAGTGGCGATCAGGATCATGCGGCTGTTGGGTGCGAAACTGGGGGATTCATCCTTGTGCGAGTCGCTCAGCACCTGAACCTGGCGGCTGGCCAGATCCATGACGGCGAGCTGGAAGCGGCCTTCGCGGCGGCTGATGAAAGCCAGACTCTTGCCATCCGGCGACGGGCGCGGCGAAACGTTGTAGCTGCCCTCGAAGGTAACGCGCCTGGCTTCGCCGCCATTGGCGCCAACCTGATAAACCTGTGGGCTGCCACCGCGGTCGGAGGTGAAGAAAATCGTGCCGCCATCGGCCGAATAACGCGGCTCGGTGTCGATGCCGGATGATTGGGTGATGCGCTGCAGGCCGCTGCCATCGGCCTGAACCGAGTAAAGCTGGGAGAAGCCGTCCTTTGACAAGACGACGGCCAGCTTGCGACCGTCCGGCGACCAACCCGGGGCAGAATTGGAACCCTTGAAGTTGGCCACTATATGGCGCTGCCCGGAAGCCAGCGAATGGACGTAAACGACCGGCTTTTTCTTCTCGAAGGAGACGTAGGCGAGGCGGCCGCCATCCGGCGACCACACTGGAGAAATGATCGGCTCGCTCGAGGTCAGCGCGGTGGCGGCATTCTGGCCATCGGAATCGGCAATCTGCAGCAGGAACTGGCCACGCGACTTGACGACGTAGGCGATGCGTGTCGAGAAGACACCTTTTTCGCCGGTCAGCTTTTCGTAGATGAAATCGGCGATACGGTGGCCAGCGGCACGCAATTGGGCGTTGTTCGTCACATAGGCAGCGCCGCCCAGCGACACGGCCTTCTGCGTGTCGTAGAGGCGGAAGCGGGCTTCCATGCGGCCATCGGTGCTACGCGCAATGCTGCCGGAAGCCAGTGCATCGGCACCCCTGCTCTTCCAGTCACCGTAATTGACGGCGGCGTTTTCGTCGATGGCCAGCCCGGCGTTGTCAATCAGCTTGAACAGGCCGCTGCGCTCCAGGTCGGCCCGTACCGTTGCAGTGATGACGCGGGAAGCGCTCGGATCACCGGGAAAATCGACAATGCTCACCGGAATCCGGTTGGCACCGGCGCCGGTAATCTCGATGGACAACTGGGCGGAGGCCAATCCTGCGGTCAACAGGGAAAAAACCAGAAAAATGCGGCGGGAAATTCGGGACATTTCGTTCATTTTCAAAAAGGTTCGCGCGATTTTACTCTTCTAACGGCTTGTATTTGATTTCCAGTTCCCGCTTGAACTGCGACGGGTCATCCGGTTTCGGCAATGGAGAGGATTTGCGGATGGCCCGCTCGATGGCCGTATCCAGCGCCGGGTTGCCGCTGGAACGCTTCAGCGTTACGTCCAGCACTTCACCGGACGGCAATTGATTGACCACAAAAACGGCCTCCGGGTTGCCCTGGATGGAGGGTGGTAAAACGATGTTGCCGCGCACCTTGCCGCGAATCTTGTTGGCGTAATCGGCCAGTCCGCGCTTGTTCGACGAGGCTCGCTGCTCGGACTCGGCGGCTGCCGCGTTGGCCATTTGCTGGGTGCTCGGGTTGGCCCGTGGCTTCAACTCAGCTGTCTCCCGTGACAATTCCTTGCTGAAATCGGGCAGCTTGGGCTTCGGTTCCGGTTTTGGCTCGGCCTTTTTGGGCTCCGGCTTCGGTTCTGGCTTGGGCGGCTCCGGCTTCTTCGGCTCGGGCTTCTTCTTTTCTTCCTTGACGACGATCTCCGGCTTCTTCAACACCGGCTCGGGCTTCGGCTCAACCCTGGGGACGGGCTTAGGCTCCGGTTTCACCTCGGGCGGCGGCGGAGGCGGTGGCGGCACATAGGTGGCAGGCGCCGGCTGCGCTGACCACAGCTCGACTTCCATCACCTCTGGTTGGCTGCGCTTCCATTGCACCCCGAGAAACAGCGCGGCAACCAGCGCGACGTGCACCAGAACGGTGAACGCCACCGCATATTTCTTGCCGGGTTCTTCGGGCTTGTCGAGGATCATGTCCGCTTACTTGCTGGCGCTGGCAGTTTCCAGACCAACGCGCTGAAACCCGGCCCGCTTGGCCTCATCAAGCACTTCGATGACATTTTTGTATTGGGTTTCCTTGGCGCCGGCGATCAGGATCGGGGTGTTCTTGTCGGCTTCCTTCAGCGCCGCCAGCTCGGCCTTCAGCTCCTTGATTCCCCTGAGCTGCTTTTCATCGCCCTTGATGCTGAACATCGAGAGACGACCATCGTCCTTGATCTGCACCTTGATGTATTTGTCCGGCTTTTGTGGCGCCGTGCCGGAAGCGGGCAAATCAACCGAGCCGGTCGTCATCATCGGCGTCGCCACCATGAAGATGACGAGCAGCACGAGCATGACGTCGATGTAGGGAACGACGTTGATTTCGCTTTTTAGACGACGCTGGCGCATGGCCTTATCTCATCTGCCGCTGAAGAATATTCGAAAACTCTTCCATGAACGACTCGTAACGCGTGGCTAAACGGTCGATGTCATGCGAGAAACGGTTGTAGGCGAGCACGGCGGGTATGGCGGCGAAGAGGCCGATGGCGGTGGCGACCAGCGCTTCGGCAATACCCGGCGCCACGGACGCCAGCGTGGCCTGACCGACGTTCGACAGGCCACGGAAGGCATGCATGATGCCCCAGACGGTGCCGAAGAGACCGATGTAGGGACTGACCGAACCGACCGACGCAAGGAAGGCGAGGTGCGATTCGAGGCCGTCCATCTCGCGCTGATAGGTCGCGCGCATGGCGCGCCGCGAGCCGTCGACGATGTCTTTCGGATCGAGGTTCTTCTGGCCCTTGAGCTTGGCAAATTCGCGGAAGCCGGCTTCAAAGATGCGCTCCATGGAGCCGGCGTGGTGACGGTCATTGACCGCGCTGTTGAACAGGTTGTTCAGGTCGCCACCAGACCAGAAGTCGCGCTCGAAAGTTTCGGTCTTGGCGCGGGCCTGCTTGACGGTGAACAGCTTCATGAAAATGTAGTACCAGGACATGAAGGAAACGCCGGCAAGCAGCGCCATCACGGCCTGAACGACCGCGCTGGCCTGGAGAATCAGATGGAGGATGGACATATCCTGGGTGACGTTCATTTCAGCGCTTCCAGTTTTTTATGCAGAAAATCAGGG
Source organism: uncultured Rhodocyclaceae bacterium (assembly GCA_907163225.1). Lineage (GTDB taxonomy): Bacteria > Pseudomonadota > Gammaproteobacteria > Burkholderiales > Rhodocyclaceae > Azonexus. Next base: position 2,013,187 of record OU015322.1, read on the forward strand.
ATGGCGGCAGGGGTCATGGTCGCCATGTTGACGCAGGCGATTTCGACAGTACCGGTGACCAGCTCAAGGTCGCCACGGCGGACGTGCTGGCGAAAAATAACGCGGACCCGGGTCAGTTTTTCAACTTCAAGGCCCACCGTGAGCTCATCATCGAGCCGCGCCGGCTTCAAATATTCGCAGCTCGCCTTGCGGGCGACGAAGCCGATGCCGGCTTCTTCTGCCAAAGCCGACTGATCATGACCGGCAAAGCGCATCCATTCGGTGCGGCAGCGCTCGAAGAATTTCAGGTAGTTGGCGTAGTAGACAACGCCGCCGGCATCGGTGTCCTCGTAATAGACGCGAACGGGGATGGAGAAGGCGTTGGGATTCGGCTCGAATTTCATCGCCACATTTTACCTTGCGCTGCAACAATGTTCTGTAACAATCTGTTTCCACGCCAATTGTGGCGTTTTCCCGGCAAGATCGCATCCCACACCGGCACCATCGGCGCGAGGCATAGCAGCGCCCACAAGGCACCGTTCGGCCGATAGTACAAAAACTGCCAGCAGAAGGCGGCGCAGGCGACGAGAGCAACGTGCAAACGTCGCGCCAGCGGGCGATCGGGCAGTGTCATCGGGTCGGAGATCATGAAGAAGGCGAACAGCAGCAGCGCACCGTTGAGGGCCTGATGGCACCAGATGTCCCAGCCTCTTTCAAAGGTATGACCGAGGTAAAACAGCCTTGCTGCGGTCAACCCGAGAAATGTGCCCAAAAACAGGAAAGCCGCGTCATCCCGCCGGGCCCGCTGCGCGACCAGCGCACCAAAGCCGATCAGCCAGACGGCAATGCCCAGATCGTTGCCCCACTGCCCGGGTGACACCCAGGCGCCGGGCAGCCCCAGCAAGGCAAGCCCGACGCCGAAATTGGCCGGGTTAAAAACATGCTTGCCGCGAAAGCGGATCAGAAACTTGCTACTGATCGCCAGACAGGCGACCAGCGGATGCAGCCACAGGCTATCGGCCCGCAGCAACAAGGACAGGCCGAAGCCGGTGATCAGCGGGCTGAGGTAGCCAACGCCGATCAGCCCGAAAACCCGCAGCCAGAGGGCCTGCGTGGCCGCCGCTGAAGCAAGCGCCAAGGCCATCTGCAACGGCAACAGGCTGAAATCGCGCAGCAGCACGCCGGCCGTCAGCAAAACTGCCTGAAAGGCGATCTGGAATAACCGGGCGTCGAGCCCCTTCACTCTCTTCTACCGCTGGCGGGAGAGGGGAGTTGAGTCACTTCCACAAACCGTCCCACCACGGCTTTTGCGGAGGCATTGGCGGCAGGGTCAGTTTTTTGCGGATGACGTTGATGTCGCCGCCGGTCAGCGTGGCGAGTTGCTGGGCTTCGCTTTCCTGGCGTTTGACCACGCCATCGAGATACGGCTTGGCTTCGGGGCAGGCGTTTGGCTCGACCTTGGCCGGGTGACGTAGCACGTAGCGGGTCTGGAAATTCTGACGATCCTTGGTTTCCTGGAACATCAGGTCTTCCGGAAAAGTTTCCGGGGTGTAGCGGACGTGGAGGCGAGTCAGCATGACCGGCTGAGCGCCACCGGGCATGGGCGGGCGCGGCATGATGCGCGGCTGGCCGGGCTGCGGCATCGGTTGGGCGTCGCCATTCGGCGCTCCGACCCAGAACACGCCAGCCTTGCGCAACTCGTCTGGCGACAAGGGATCGGCGGCACAGGGGTCACACCAGCCCATATCCCAGAAATACTCGGTGAAGACGGCACGATAGCCTTCTTTTTTCGCCTGTTCGCCGAACATGGACTTGTAGAAATTGCGGAATTCGTCGCCTTGCTTCAAGAAAACCGGCAGATCCATGTTGGCTGGCAATTTCACCGTGCGGTAGTTGCTGGTCTCGACGCGGCCGTTCTTGGTCAGCATGTAGGCGATCAAATCCTGCGGGCCGTTGGCGTTGACCATGCCGAGGCGGATCGGCAGCATGAATTTCTCGGACTCGTAGGCAAACTGGAGCGGGCGCAGCATCTGGAAGCCAGTCTTGGCTTGCTCCGCCAGATTGACCCTGGCGACGAAGAACTTCATGTTCTGGCGAATGTAGGGCGCCAGCGCCTTGGCCGAATTGGCCGGGATGCGGTAGCCGCTCTGCTTGAGCCAGGTTTCGAGGCCATCCGACTGCGTAGCCGAGAGGATCACGATGTCGTATTCACCTACCGTGTAGCTAGCCTCGACGGTAACGCCAAGGGCCTTGGCCGCCATGGGTGCCGAGGCGGCGGCAGGAACGGCCGAGCCAGCCATATCCTTGCGCATCATTTCGTATTGGCGGCGATCGCAGGGGTTGGGATCGTAGTACTCGGCGAGGCGCGGTGCCGAGTAGGCGTCGAGGCGGTCAAAGGTTTTCTTGTCGCCGACGTTGATCTGGCCTTTTTGCAGCACGGCCGGCACCGGCACGACGATGGCGAATTCCTTCAACTCGCCCTTGTAGTCGTTGAGCATGCTGACCACGGTCTTGTCGCCGTCGCGGACGACGATGACCTGCGAGGCTTCGTTGAACAGATTGGCATCGGCCTTGCCGACGTAAAAGCCGCAAAAGGCGTGCGCCGAGCCAACTACGGCGGCCAAAGCGCCGACAACGAACAGATTCTTCATGGATTCCTCCCGGGAATGAAGCTCTATTAACGCATCATAGCCCGGGATGGTGGACCGCCGAGGTGGCCTTTATTCGTCGGCCAGCAGGTCGCGGACGATGGCGCTGTTTGGCTCGGACAGCCCTAGGTGACGATAGACAGCCGGCGTCGCGATGCGACCACGCAGCGTCCGTTGCAGGTAGCCCTGCTGGATCAGGTAAGGCTCCAGCACGTCTTCGATGGTGTCGCGTGCTTCACCGATGGCCGCCGCAATGTTGTCCACGCCGACCGGGCCACCGCCGAATTTGTCGATGATGGCGGAGAGCAGTTTGCGGTCCATGATGTCCAGCCCGGCGGGGTCGACGTCTAGCATGTGCAGCGCGGCGTCGGCGACTTGGCGCGTGATGTTGCCGTCGGCCTTGACCTCGGCGTAGTCGCGGACGCGGCGCAGCAGGCGGTTGGCAATGCGCGGCGTACCGCGCGAGCGCTTGGCGATTTCGAATGCACCTTCCGGGTCGATCGGTGCGTTGAGCAACGAGGCCGAGCGAGTGACAATGCTTTTCAACTCCTCCGCGGTGTAAAACTCAAGGCGGGCGACGATGCCGAAGCGGTCGCGCAGCGGGTTGGTCAACATACCGGCGCGGGTGGTTGCGCCGACCAGCGTAAACGGCGGCAGGTCGAGCTTGACCGAACGGGCGGCCGGGCCTTCGCCGATCATGATGTCGATCTGGAAGTCTTCCAGCGCCGGGTAAAGAATTTCTTCGACGACCGGGCTGAGACGGTGAATTTCGTCGATGAACAGGACGTCGTGCGGTTCGAGATTGGTCAGGATGGCGGCGAGGTCGCCGGCGCGTTCGAGCACCGGGCCGGAGGTCTGCCGCATGTTGACGCCCATTTCTGCGGCGACGATGTGGGCCAGGGTGGTCTTGCCCAGACCCGGCGGGCCGAAGAGCAGCACGTGGTCGAGCGATTCGCTGCGGTTTTTGGCGGCCTGGATGAAGATTTCCAGCTGTTCGCGGATTTTCACCTGCCCGGTGTAGTCGGCCAGCCGCTTGGGGCGCAGGGCGCGTTCGAGCGCCTCTTCCTGCGCGGATTTCGAATTTGGGGCAATTATCCGGTCGACCCTAGGGCCAGCCTTTGTTTCTGTGGTCGTGGGAATGGCGGCCGGACTCAGCTTGTCGGTTTCAATCATGCCAGTGGTTCCTCACGAATCCAGCGCTTGAGCAGCATGTCGCCGAGCGCCAGCAGCACCGGGCCGAGAAAGATGCCGATGAAGCCGAAGACGAGCACGCCACCCAGCACGCCGAGGGCGATGAGCAGGATGGACAGGCCGGCGCCGCGGGCGATCAGGACCGGCTTGACGAAATTGTCGATGCTGCTGATGACGAACAGGCCGTAGAGCACCAGAAAAATTGCCCAGCCGGTCTGCCCTTCGCTGTACAGCCACGCCGCGGCGCCGCCCCAGATGAGCGGCGGGCCGACCGGGATCATCGACAGGAAGAAGGTGGCGAAGCCGAGCAGCATGGCCGCCGGTACGCCGGCAATCAGCAGGCCGATCATGGCCACCGTGCCCTGCGCCACAGCCGTGCCGACGATGCCGAGCATGACGCCGACGACCGTGCCGCGCGCCTTGTCGAGCATGTTTTCACCGAGTTCGCCGCCCAGCTTGCGGGCGCCTACGTAGAGCGCACTGCTGATCGCCGCGCCGTCACGGTACAAAAAGAAGGTGACGAATAGCACCAGCGCCAGTTGCAGCAGGCCGTTCGCCGCGATGCCGCCGAGCGCCAGCGCCAGTTGACGGGCCGGCGCGATCAGTTGCTTGACCAGCCCGTTGAGTTCTTCGCGGTTGCCGGCGAGACGATGCCAGGTCGCATCCATTTCGCTGCCGAAAAACGGCAGGCCGACCAGCCAGCCCGGTGGGTCAGCCGGCAGGCCTTGCTCGACGTAGGGCTTGAGAAAATCGATCAGGTTGTCAGCGCCATTGGCCAGCGAACCGGCGAGGAACAGTGTCGGCAGGAGCAGGACGAGAACCAGCCCCAGCGTCATCAGCGAGGCGCCCAGCGTGTCGCGCCCGCCGAGCAAGGGCAGCAGCTTTTCGGCATAGAGGCGCCACGTGCACATCCAGACGACAAAGGCAAAGAGAACCGCGCCGACGAAGGGCAGCAGCACGGTGACGCAGCCGATGATGAGCAGCACCACCAGCGCAATCTGCGCCAGTCGTTTGGGGTTCTCTTCGCTGATCATCAGACCTTCGACAGCAGTTTGAGCGCCGCCCGGATGCCATCCGAGGTACCGATATCGGCCGGCAGCTGCTTCATCGCCGAGGCCGCTTCCTTCTCGTTGTAGCCGAGGGCGAGCAGGGCGTTGGAAATATCCTGTTTTGCGTCGTCGACCGCAGCATGCAGCGAAACGCCGGTAGCGTCGGCCAGCTTGCCTTTCAACTCAAGCAAAAGGCGTTCGGCCGTTTTCTTGCCGATGCCGGGAATCTTGATCAGCCGGCCCAGTTCCTGCTGCGCGATGGCGGCCGACAGGTCATTGACCGACAGACCGGAGAGCACCGACAAGGCCGTGCGTGCGCCGATGCCGGACACTTTCAACAACTGGCGGAAGGCGAAACGCTCGGCTTCGGTCAGGAAGCCGTACAGATAATGGCCATCCTCGCGCACCGCGAAATGGGTGAGCAACTTGGCTTTTTCGCCCGCGGCCGGCAGGTTGTAGAAGGTGCTCATCGGCACGTCCAGCTCGTAGCCGACGCCGTTCACGTCGAGGACGATCTGCGGGGGATTCTTTTCGGCCAGGGTGCCGGTCAGTCTTCCGATCATTTCGGGGCAATCTCTTTCCAGAAAAAGTACTGTAATTCTACACAGCTTTTCAGCCGATCAGGCGTCCGCCCTTAACACGATAGCCAGCCGTCGCCATCGCCCCCAAACCTTGCCCGCCGTGGGCGTGTGCAATGGCGCAGGCGATGGCGTCGGCGGCGTCGGCAGTCGGCGCGCCGGGCAGGTTCAACAGGCGAATGACCATGGCCTGCACCTGATCCTTGGCCGCCTTGCCGTGGCCAACCACGGCCTGCTTGGTCTGCAGCGCGGTGTATTCAGCCACCGGCAGGCCGGCATGAACCAGCGCGCTGATCGCCGCGCCGCGCGCCTGGCCGAGCAATAGCGTCGATTGCGGATTGACGTTGACGAATACTTTTTCCACTGCCGCCTGATTCGGCTGGTAGGTGGCGATGACCTCGCTGATGCCGGCAAACAGCGTCTTGATGCGCTCAGGCAAAGACTCCTTGTCGTTCGACTTGATGCAGCCGCTGGCGACGTAAACCAGTTGTTTGCCGTGCAGTTCGATGACGCCAAAGCCAGTCACGCGCAGGCCGGGGTCGATACCGAGAATGCGGGGGATTTCAAGGCTCATTTCGGCTTCGCCACCAGATAAACGCCACTGACGGCGACCAGCATGCCGATTGCTGCGGTCAACGACAAATTTTCGCCAAAAATGAAATAGGCAATCAGCGCCGTCGTCGGTGGCGTCAGGTAAAACAGGGCGGCGACATTGACCGCGCTGCCGCTGCGAATCAGCAGATTGAGCAGGCTGATGGCGCCGAGCGAGAGGACAAGAACCAACCAACCGAGCGCGAAGATGAACTGGCCGTTCCACTCGATTTGGTAGTCCTCGAAAATAACCACGGCAATCGCTGTCACGACCGCCGTCGGCACAAACTGAATGACCGAACCGGTGCGCAGGTCGAACTTCGGGCAAAACCGTTTTTGATACAGCGTGCCGGCCGTGATGCCGAGCAGCGCGACGACCGCCGGGATCAGCATCGGCCCCAGCGCACCATCACCCAGCTTGCCGGAAACGACCATGCTGACACCGACAAAACCCAGCCCCAGCCCACCCCACTGGCGAGCGCTCACTTTCTCGCCAAGCAGCCAGCCAGCGCCAAACCCGGTCAGCAGCGGCTGCATGCCGACGACCAGCGCCGTCACCCCGGCCGGCAGGCCGTGCTTGATGGCCACAAAGACGCCACCGAGATAGACGGCATGGACGAGGACGCCGGAAACACCGATGTGCAGCCAGTCACGCCCCCTCTCCGGCCACGGGGCACGGGTGGCCAAGGCAATCGCAGTCATCAAGGAAATGACCAGCCCGTAGCGCGTCAGCAAAAACGACAGCGGCTCGGCGTAGGGCAGGCCAAACTTGGCGCCGATAAAACCGGTGCTCCACAAAAACACGAAGAGAAGCGGGTAGAAACGTTGCATCGGCTCAGCTTGCCCACTCTGGCCGACAGGACTTGCGAACTTCTATCAGGGTTTCGAACAAGGTTCGAGCGTCACCGCTGGCTCGGTGGCGAGGCAGTTGCAGGCGAGCCTCTACCGCTGTGCGGGTCGCGTGCCACAAGCTCTGCTCACACTCTTTCAGCAAATCCCGCAGATCCTTGAGCACAAATGTCTGCACAAGATCGACCGCATCGTACATCCGGCTCAGCCAGACGAAATCGTAGGCCCACGCATCGCAATAGACGCGCTGGCCGCGCAGCCGGCGATTCAATTCCAGACAGATTTCAACGGCCGGTTTGCCCTTGGCGTCGAGCAACGCACGGGGAATGCCATGCACCTTTTCGGCCGAACTGTCCCAGTGCGTCCAGTTCGCCTCCGGGCGGATCAACGCACAGAACGACTGTCCGTCCGGCATGTAGAAGCCAATCTCTATGGGATAGCTGCCCTTGCCAAAACCGGAGGCTTCAATATCGATGATGACAGGCAGCGGAAGCTCGCGCCGCTCATCGCCGCTCAAGGGTACCGGGGCATCAAACCGCACGGAAACAAGACGCCCTGGACGTCAGTTGCAAGTGGCCTTGCAGTTTGCCGCGTTGGTGGCACAGGCCTTTTCATTTTCGATGGCGCAGGCAGCTTTCGTCCGATAGGTAAAATTGATGCCATCGGAATAGCTGCAAACCAGCTTGCTCAGTTTGCCTTGTGTGACCAGCTTCATGCTCATCGGCTTCAAGGCCTTGAACTTGCCAGCCGGCAAATCACATGAAATATAAGCGTCAAACTCGCCATCCTTCGATTCCCAGCGCGCCAGGTTTTTCATCTGGCGGTAGTCCTCGTAGCGAATGCAGGAATCGGTTTGATTGGCGTAAGCCTTGGCGCTATCGCTGCAAAAACCGTTATACGTGTGCTTCAGTTCGTCCTCGGTCGGACAGGCGTTCACCTGAACAACCCCGGCCAGATCAGGGCAGGAAAACGTGGCCGCCGTGGCGGACAGACTAAGGGTAGCGGCAAACAGGATCGAGGCAAGCGGACTGAATTTCACGGTGATTCCTTTGTGGCGAACGATGCGGCTTGAATCAATCAGTGCTCCCCGGCGGGGAGCACTGCGGCGTCAGTCTTCAATGACTGCAGTGCTGTAGATTTCCTGCACGTCATCGAGGTTTTCCAGCGCGTCGAGCAGCTTCTGCATCTTCACGCCCTCCTCGCCGGCGAAGACGTTTTCGCCTTCCGGCTTCATCGTCACTTCGCCGAATTCCGGCTTGAAGCCAGCGGCTTCCAGTGCATCCTTGACGGCCATGTAGTCATTCGGCGGAGTCAGGACTTCGATCGAGCCGTCATCGTTGGTCGTCACGTCGTCGGCACCGGCTTCGATGGCGGCATCCATCAGCGCGCTTTCGTCGGTGCCCGGCGCGAAAATCATCTGGCCACAGTGCTTGAACTGGAAAGCCACACAGCCGTCGGAGCCCATGTTGCCGCCGTACTTGGAAAAAGCATGGCGAACTTCGGCCACCGTGCGCACCTTGTTGTCGGTCAGGCAATCGACCATGATCGCCGCGCCGCCGATGCCGTAGCCTTCGTAGCGGATCTCGATGTACTCGACGCCTTCGAGTTCGCCCGTGCCCTTCTTGATCGCGGTGTCGATCTTGTCCTTGGGCATATTGACGCCCTTTGCCTTGTCGACCGCGACACGCAGGCGCGGGTTGAAGTTGATGTCGCCGCCGCCCATCTTGGCGGCAACGGTGATTTCCTTGGCAATCTTGGAGAAGGCGGCACCGCGCTTCTCGTCCTGGCGACCTTTACGGTGCTGGATATTGGCCCACTTGGAATGACCAGCCATGCTGTTTCCCTGAATACAAATAACGAAGAAGGCGAGATTTTACCCGCCCGGCGCCTTCTCGTCAGGCCGGCGTAGCGTTGAAACATTACGCTATTTCACAAAGTGCTATCGCACCGTTGCTAGAATGCCGGAACACAAATTCCGCTGGAGACTGCCGCCATGTCCGAACCCATGTACCTCGCCAAATCCGAAGACGGTTACCCGGCCATGCTGCCGCAGATGGCCAACCGACACGGCCTGATCACCGGCGCCACCGGCACCGGCAAGACGGTGACCCTGCAATCGATGGCCGAACGGCTCTCCTTTGCTGGCGTGCCAGTCTTCATGGCCGACGTGAAGGGCGACCTCTCGGGCGCCGGCGCCGCTGGCACGCCTTCGGAAAAATTGTTGAAGCGCATCGCCGAGCTCGGCCTTGACGGCTTTGCCCCCTATGCCAACTCCGTCGCCTTCTGGGACGTTTTCGGCCAAGGCGGTGTACCGGTTCGCGCCACCGTTTCCGACATGGGCCCGCTGCTTCTCTCGCGCCTGCTCAACCTCAACGACACGCAAGGCGGCGTCCTGCAACTGGTCTTCAAGATCGCCGACGACCAGGGCCTCATGCTGCTCGACCTCAAGGACCTGCGCGCCATGGTCCAGCACGTCGGCGACAACGCCAAGGACTTCACCACCGAATACGGCAACGTCGCCTCGGCCTCCATCGGCGCCATCCAGCGCGGCCTGCTGACGCTCGAAGAGCAAGGCGGCGACGTCTTCTTCGGCGAGCCCATGCTCGACATCAATGACCTGATGAAAGTCGACGAAAACGGCCGTGGCGTCATCAACATCTTCTCGGCCGACAAGCTCATCAACTCGCCGACCCTGTATTCCACCTTCCTGCTCTGGATGCTCTCCGAACTCTTCGAGCAACTGCCCGAAGCCGGCGACCTCGACAAGCCGAAACTGGTTTTCTTCTTCGATGAAGCCCACCTGCTGTTCAGCGATGCGCCCCAGGCGCTGACCGACAAGGTCGAGCAGGTTGTCCGCCTGATCCGCTCCAAGGGCGTCGGCGTCTTTTTCGTCACGCAAAACCCGCTCGATGTCCCGGAAAAAATCCTCGGCCAGCTCGGCAACCGCGTCCAGCATGCCCTGCGCGCCTTCACCCCGCGCGACCAGAAAGCCGTGCAGGCCGCCGCCGAAACCATGCGCGCCAACCCGAAATTCGATGCTGCTGCGGCAATCACCGAACTTGGCGTCGGCGAAGCGCTGGTGTCCTTCCTCGACGAAAAAGGCCGGCCGACCATCGTCGAACGCGCCTTCATCTTCCCGCCCGCCTCCCGCCTCGGCCCGCTGACGCCGGAAGAACGCAAGGCCATCATCAACGCCTCGCCCATGCTTGCCGCCTACGGCACCACGGTCGACCGTGAATCCGCCTACGAAATCCTGCGCGGCAAGCCCGCCGCCACCCAGGCCGCCCCCGGCGCCATTCCTGCGCCACCGGCCGGCGGCAACCTCAACGACACCGACTGGGGCAACAGCGCCAACCAGCAACCGCAACCGCGCTACGAACAAGCGCCGCAAGCCCGCCAGCCCGAAGCCGCCCCGCAGGAATCCGGCGGCATCTTCAGCAGCATTGGTGACATGCTTGGCGGCACCACCGGTCCACGCGGCGGCCGCCGCGAAGGCGTGCTCGAAAGCGCCGCCAAGAGCGCCGCGCGCGGCGTCGCCGGCACGGTTGGCCGGGAGATCGGCAAGCAGATTTTGCGTGGGGTGCTGGGGTCGATTATGGGACGGCGCTGAGGCGGCGTCTTCCTATTTCCTGCAATCAATCAAACAGATGCGCCCGCGGCGTTGTCCGTTGAAAGCAATCTTGTGACACAACTAACAAGGGATCCAACTGATTCGAATATGGCACCGTCGAGCTGATCTTCCGGAAACTCAAAACCCAGTTGTTCTTCCAACGCCGTGATAACGGACACGATTGCCATGGAGTCCAGCTGGAGCAGGCTGCCGCGCAGTTTCGTATCTTCCGTGAAATTCAGCGCCTCGCCTTTGAGATGCAATTCGTTATCAAGGATCGTCAGTAATTTTTCAAGAATCGTCACTCGGCCTCCTCTGGCAAAACTGACTATGTTTTTTCGGAACCCCTAATTTATCAGCAAATGCGGCGTCTTCAATCAGCAACGGATACGTGTAGCACTTCCGAAATCCCGACTCAGAACCGCTACGCCGGAAATGCTGATCGGGTCTCCGACCCTGCCCGCTGCTTTGTTGGTCTTGCCGGCGAGACTGGCTTTGTTCTGGTTGATCGATGCAACCTTGTACGGACTTTCATCGGCGACGGCTGCGCTGAATCCGGAGAGGCTCATGGCGGCGAGCAGGCGTGCCCAACCGGCCAATCACAGAATGAACTTAGTAGCCACATTTGATCTGCCACGGGAATGCACGTCTTTTTTGAACGAGTTTGATTGCCGCACAAACTTTCATTTTCCGAGCTTTTTTCCAGTTGACCGCAGCATTTGCACCGCTTGTCGTTGTGTCTGAACTTTGACGACCCCGAAAGCTCTGACCGACCATGACACAAAATCAACACCCATTCTTTGTCATAATGGTGGCCTGATTGAATTTTGGGGATGTCGATGCTACGCGCAGTTTTTGTTTTTTTTGGCTTGGTGATTCTGGCTGCAGTGGCCTGGGTGTGGGCAACGTTGACCTGGAGCTATTCTGAAGGCGAGCGTGCCGGGTATGTTCAAAAGTTGTCGCGCAAGGGCTGGTTGTGCAAGACCTGGGAAGGCGAGATCGCGATGGTGACCATGCCGGGCGCGATTCCGGATCGTTTCGAGTTTTCGGTACGCGATGAAGCCGTTGCCACGAAAATCAACGCGATGGCTGGGCAGCGGGTCATTCTGATTTATGAACAGCATAAATTTGTGCCGACCAACTGCTTTGGCGAAACGGAATATTTCGTCAGCGACGTCCGGGCCGTGGGCGAACAGCCACAATCGCTGGCACCCGCTGTCGCACCGCCCCTGACCCCACCGGCCCCGGCACAGGCTGTCACGCCAAGCACGGCACCAGGCGCAGCCCCAACTATTCCGGCCAAGTGATTGCCAGCTTGAGGCTTGCTTTGGTCGCTGAAATCACCTTGTGGGTTAACCTATTTCCGGGCTGATCATCGTCGAACATCCTTATCTCGACAGCATGTTACAATCTGCCCGTCATTTATAAAATATTGGACTCCCATGAAGACACGTCGCTTTTTCGGATCAGCCGCACTGGTCGCGGCGGCAGCCTTGGCGCCGGCCGCCGCTCAGGCTGTCACCATCAGCTTTGCCTCTTTTGAGGACGAAGTCGTCTTTCTGGTCAACATTCAGCGCGCTGCCGTCGGTCTTGCCGCACTGGGCATGGACACCCGCCTGGCTGCCGCAGCCGAGGCCCACTCGATCGACATGGCAACCAACGACTGCTTCCAGCACAACAGTTGCAACGGTGGCGACTGGGCAACGCGGGTTTTCAGCTACTACCCGTCGGCCGGGATAGGCGAAAACGTTGCTGCCGGCTACACCACGGCTGCCAGCGTGGTTGACGGCTGGATGAACAGCCCCGGCCACAAGGCCAACATCCTGAACGCCAGCTACCAGGGCATTGGCGTCGGCTACTACGCGCTGGCCGGCTCCGATTACACCCACTACTGGACGCAGGATTTCGGTACGCTTACCCCGCTGGCTGCGGTGCCGGAACCGGGAAGCTACGCCATGCTGCTCGCTGGCCTCGGGCTGATTGGCGCAATTGCCCATCGCCGGCTGAACAAGTAATCAGGCGAATTGCCAGGGCGCTTCAGCCCTGATCAAAGAAAAGCGGCGCAGACATTTCTGCGCCGCTTTCATTTTCAGCCATTTTTCCGGTTGACCGCAGGAAGCTTCCCGACGAGTCACTCGGCAACGCTTTCGGCCGGACGCAGCAGGCCAGCCAGCATTTCCCACTGGTGCACGCTGAGCCCAAGCAGAATCAAGCCGGTTCCCACCCACAAACGCAGGCCGATGCTTTCGCCATTCAGCCAGTGGCCAAGCAACAGCGCGATGACCGGCGTGATCAGCGTAATCAACGCCACCTTCGAGGTTTCGAGGTGCTTGATCACGTAGTAATACAGCGCGAAGCCGATCACCGAACCGAAGACGCCAAGATACGCAATGGCTGCGCCGGAGCGGGGTGGAATCATGGCCGGCAACTGACCGTCGGTCAGGTACCAGACCAGCCCGAAAAAGGGCAGCGAAACAGTCAGCGTGCCGACGGTGGTCGCCAGTGGCGGGCTGTCGTCGCCGATGTGCTTGAGCCAGACCAGGCAGCCGGAATAGATGAAGACGGCAACGAGCAACGCAATCAGGCCGGCCAGCGCATTTTCATGGCCCAGACTGTCGCCGTGGATGAAAATGGTAGCCAGCCCGCCGGCGCCGAGCAGCATGCCGGCCAGCTTCAAGCGCGTCAGTGAGCGCTCGCCCAGGAAGAGCGCGGCGAGGATGCCGGCGGCCAGCGGCGACAGGCCGAAGAGGACGGAAATCAGGCCGGAATGGACATAGCGGGCCGCCCAATAAGTGAGCGCCATGGCGATGAACAGGCCCAGGCCGCCGACCAGATAGGCGCGGCGCGCCCGGTCGTGCAGCGGAAAACGGATGCGCCAGGCGATGACGATCAAGGCAGCGACGACGGCGCCGATCAGCATGCGGGCGAAAACGGCGAGGGCAAAACTGGTGCCCTGGGTGCTCCACTGGATGGCCAGTGGCGTGGTGGACCAGATGAGGATGATGCCAAGATAAGCGACGGGGATGGACACAGGTTTCTCCAGTTCAATTCGGTTGCGGCGAGGGTGGATGCATGGCGGCCTGGGCAAGGCGCTCAGTGTCGATAAAGGCGGCGATCATGGCGCGCCAGGTGGCATCGACCACGGCCGGCTCGGCGCCGGTTTCGACCGCCAGCGTATTGACCCTGGCCAGCACTTGCGCGACACGCTGCGGGGCCGGGACTTCATCGGCGGTTTTCTTGAAGCCGGCTGCTTGCCGGACGTAGGCACCACGTTCGGCGATCAGGCTGACCAGTTGGCGATCCAGCAGATCGATATGGTGGCGAACTTCAGTCAGCGAGGCACATTGGGCAATACGGGTCATGGCACTTCCTTTCGATGAGGTGAAAAACTGAGGGCAAACAAAAAGGCCGCGGGTTTCGAATCCGCGGCCTTTGCTGAAATCTGGGAGAAATCGACTACTTCACCCCGGCCCCGGACGAACGGCAACGCGCCACGCACGCAGAATGCGGCGGCACGGTGCCTTCAGGGACAGCAGGGAAATTGCAAAGCTCATCGGCTCATTTTGACGGCATATTGTGCGCTGCGTCAATAGTGTTCAAAGCAAAGCCACTAGCGTGGACTGTCCCATTTTGGATCAACCGTGCTGAGCCAATATGAGACGTTGAAAATCAATTCACCCCATCCTGTTGTTCGCTTCGGTGCACAGAATCACGCCCGTGCTGGCTTGCGCTGCCAAGCCCATCAACAGCCAACGGCTGGCATGCTATTGGCTTCAAATTCAGATGCAAACAGCCATCGCAACAACAAGTACGAGGTCGATACGGCAGTTCTTCACCCCCAATATTCCAAGGAAACCTGCATGAAACGCTACGAAGTCTTTCCCGGCCGCGCCGGTTCCCCGCTGCAAATGGCCGAATTCGAACCGGCACCGCTCGGCGACCGCCAGGTTTCGGTCGCCATCAAGGCCGTTTCACTGAATTACCGCGATATTCTGGTCGGCCAGAACACCTATTTCTCTCCCATTTCCGACGGTTTGGTGCCGTGTTCCGATGGCGCCGGCGAAGTCGTTGCCGTGGGCAAGGATGTGCGTGGCCTGAAGGTCGGCGACCGCGTCGCCACGCTGTTTTTCCCCAACTGGCAAGGCGGCCGGGCCGATGGTGAGAGCATCGCCGGGGCGCTCGGCGCCGAAGGTGGCGGTGTGCTGACCGAGCGCTTTGTCGCTGAAGAAAGCGGCCTGATCAAGCTGCCCGATTCGATCAGCTACAGCGAAGGGGCGACGCTTTCGTGCGCGGCGCTGACGGCGTGGAATTCACTGTTTGAAGCTGGCGATCTGAAGCCGGGCCAGACTGTGCTGTTGCTCGGCACCGGCGGCGTTTCGATCTATGCCCTGCAATTCGCCAAGGCGGCTGGCGCGACCGTGATCATCACTTCCAGCGACGGCGGCAAACTGGCGCACGCCAAGCAACTCGGCGCCGACCACGGCATCAATTACCGCACGCACCCGGAATGGCAGAACGAAGTCCGTCGCGTCACCAATGGGCGCGGCGTTGATGTGGTCATCGAAGTCGGCGGCCCGGGCACGCTGGAGCGTTCATTGGCCAGCGTGTGCACCGGCGGCCGGATCGCCTACATCGGCGTGCTGACCGGCCTGGCCGGGCAAGCCAACCCGGTGGCGCTGATCCCGACGATGGCCAGCATCAACGGCATTTTCGTCGGCAGCCGCGCCATGTTTGCCAACATGCTGAAGGCTATCGAGACGCATGGCATTCACCCGGTCATCGACCGCGAATTTCCGTTCGACCAAGCCCCGGCCGCGCTGGAACACATGCGAAGCGGCGGACATTTCGGCAAGATCGTCATCAAAGTTGGCGCCTGATCCTTCGCTGATGAAAACGCCGGGCAATCCGGCGTTGTCAGTTTTTGCCGTTTTTTCCGGTTGACCCTGGGGCCAGCCGTAGTTTCTAGGGTCGTGGAAACAAGCACATGAGTCACCCGGCGGCATAAATCTGGAGAATATTCCGGCGCTAGCGCATAATAAGCATTTGCTTATTCAATATTGGAGCCGGCCATGAAAACATCTCTCCCGATCGCCCTGTTGTTCGCTGCATTTCCCGCTCTGGCTCAGGATGTCGGCGCCCTGACTGCCGACACCAAGAAGACAGTATTGCCGGTAGTGCCCAAAGTGGTTGCCGCAATGCAAGAAGCGGTTGCCGAAAAAGGCGTCTCCGGAGCCATTCCGGTCTGCAAGGAAAAAGCGCCCGCCCTGATCAAGGACAAGCGGATGGAAACGGGCTGGGACATTCGGCGCGTCAGCCTGAAGGCGCGCAATGCCGAACGTGGTACGCCGGATGTCTGGGAAGCACGCCAGCTGGCCGATTTCAATTTTCGCGCCGCCAATGGCGAAAAAATCGACACCATGGAAAAAAGCGAGATCGTCAACATCGACGGCAAGCAGGTCTTTCGCTACATGAAGGCGCTGCCGGTAGGCGACGTCTGCCTGAAATGTCATGGCCCGGTCGATACGCTGGATGCCGGCCTGAAAGCCAAGCTGGCCGAAAGCTACCCGCACGATCTGGCGACGGGCTACGCCAAGGGGCAGATTCGTGGTGCACTGACGGTCAAGAGACCACTGTAAGCACAACCAAGCAGACACGCATTCAAAAAAATGGCCACCCGAAGGTGGCCATTTCTTCATTCAGATCACGAAGGATCAGGCAGCTTTGCGGGCAGCGCTGCGGCGACGGGCGCCGAGGGCAGCCAGACCCAGACCAACCAGAGCCAGGGAAGCCGGTTCCGGAACTTGGGTGGTGACCGGGTCGGTCCACTGAAGGCCGAAGGCGTCAAGGGTCAAGTCCCAACCCGTGGCACCGTTAATTTCCAGACCCAGCGTACCACCGGCAGCCAGGGCAGCAGCACCAACAGCAAAGGAGACATCAGAGTTTGCAGTGTTCGGATCGATGGTGAAGGCAGCCAACGGGCTGTTGTTCAGCGTGAAAGCCAAGGAAGTCGGGTTGCCATCCGAGAGGATCACGGAAAACAAGAAAGACAGGTTTGTAGCATTTGCCGGAATGATATTGGACAAAGACGGCAGAGCCCAAGAAACATTGACCTTGGAGTCTTCGCCGGAGGCATTTGCGATATCCAGAGTACCAAAGCTCACTTGGGCAACGCTAGAAACGGCACCTTGAGAAGCCAGCAACGTAGTGGTCAACGTGCGCTGGGCGTTGGTATCAGTGCCGTTCAGGTTGATCAACTGATCACCACTGTTAAAGTCGTCGATGACGTACATGCCGGCCTGAGCACCGAGGGAGAGCATGGCTGCTGCAACTGCAAATACTGTTTTTTTCATGGTAGTCCTTTTGGAAACATTGTGTATGGATAGTGATATTTTCATTGTTCATGAAAACTCGATGTTTGTAGCGAGCAAATGCCATGCCAATAAATTATTTTTCTTACGAAACAGTTAGTTGAAAAAATAGCAAATATGGAACACCCGATGTCGTGTAAATAATTCCGACAGTCGAGTTGCATGAGGTTGACACAAACACCGGTCTTTTATTGAAATACTTTTATATACAAAGATCTAAGTTTTTTTACAAACATGGCGTATAGGCCCATAGAGCCCTTGCCCAATATGAATATTGGTACATCAATCGATACTTAATTTGCCAAAAAATATCTACGCAATGAAAGTGGCACTTCAGACAGGTTATTTTGAGAAAAACGCTTTCGATATCAATAAAATCAGCATCACCTGTTGGTTTATCCTTCGTGGTGATATGTCTTTCCCAAAATGAATTTGCCTTGTCGAAACGGGATTGGTTCGAAGGCACAACTAAACGATCCGCGAAAATGACTTTGGAAAAATCGAACGCTGTCGGTGCTGGCCTGGCCCTTTTGGCGGCGCTCGGCTTTTCGCTGAAGGCGATTTTCGTCAAGCTGGCGTATCCCTATGGCGTCGATGCCATCACCTTGCTGGCCTTGCGCATGGGCTTTGCGCTGCCGGTTTTCCTGTGGGTCGGGCTGGCCGGACAACGAGCGGGCACCAGCCTGACGCGGGAAGACTGGCTCAAGCTGTTTGTCCTCGGCTGCCTGGGTTATTACGGCGCCAGCATTCTCGATTTCTGGGGGCTGGAATACATCTCGGCCGGTCTAGAGCGGCTGATCTTGTTCACCTACCCCACACTGACTATCTTGATCGGCGTATTTTTTCAGGGCAAGCCTTTCACCCGACGCGAAGGCATCGCCATCGTGCTGTGTTATCTCGGAATCGGCTTCGCTTTTGTACACGACCTCGGCCTGGGTGATACGCGCTCCGTGCTTATTGGCGGCGCACTGGTCTTCGGCTCCAGCATTTCGTACGCACTTTACCTGGCAGGCAGCGCGACGATGATCGCCCGGCTGGGCGCCATGCGTTTCTCCGCTCTGGCCATGCTGGTTTCGTCGGCGGTGACACTCGGACATTTCTTGGCATCCCATCCGCTCACCGCATTCGTCCAGCCGCTGCCGGTCTACGGCTGGGGCTTGGCGATGGCATTGTTTGCCACCATCGTACCGGTCTTCGCGCAATCGGCAGCAATTCGCCGGATCGGCGCCGGACAGGCATCGTTGTTCGGCATGGTCGGGCCGATCCTGACCATCGGCTTCGGCTGGTGGCTGCTCAGTGAGTCAATTTCCGTAGCGCAAATGGGTGGCGCCGCGCTGGTGGTCATGGGCATACTGATCGTCAGCCGTCGATAAATGCGCTTCAGGTTAGAATCCCGAGCATGATCGGCATCTTTCTCATCACTCACGGCAGCCTTGGCGAGGCACTCGTCCAGAACGTCTGTCATGTGCTGAATAAGCGCCCGCCGCAATTGATCCAGCTCGGCATGACGGCTCAGGACGACCCGCTGGATATGTTGCCGATGGCGCGAGAAATGCTGGCTTTGGTCGATAAAGGTAAGGGGGCGCTGGTGCTGACCGATATTTTCGGTGCCTCTCCGGCCAACCTTGCGCTAAAGTTGCTCGAACGTGGCCGCGTCGAAGCTCTGACCGGTGTCAATATGCCCATGCTCCTGCGCGCGCTGACGTATCGCGACAAGGGCATGGAAACCTTGCTTGCCCGAGCCCGCGATGGTGGCCGCGACGGCATTCTCAACATGCTGGATCACTGAAATCATGATCACGACCGAAACTGAAATCATCAACAAGCTCGGCCTCCATGCCCGCGCTTCCGCCAAGCTGACGCAACTGGCTGGCAAGCACAAGTGTGAGGTCTGGATGAGCAAGGGCACGCGCCGCATCAACGCCAAGAGCATCATGGGCGTGATGATGCTGGCTGCTGGCAAGGGGTCGAAAGTGACGCTGGAGACCGACGGCGTCGATGAGGCGGAAGCGATGGAGGCCTTGCTGGCGTTGATCGCCGATTATTTTGGCGAAGGTGAGTAAATGAATCGCCCCCCACGCTCGGCTGGCGCGCTGCCCTTCGCGGGGGTGTCGACCTTTTTTGGGATAGTCCGGCAAAAGGTAGGCCCATGAGTTTTACCCTGCACGGCCTCGGCGTTTCTGGCGGCATCGCCATCGGGCGGGCCATGCTCATGTCGCACGCGACGCTGGAGGTTGCGCACCTGACGCTGGCGCCGCGCCTGATCGACAAGGAAATCGACCGCTTTGATGCTGCCGTCAAGGCGGTGAAGGAAGAGTTGATCCTGATGAAGGAAAGTACCGAGCACGCCCCTGCCGAGCTCAACGCCTTCATCGACATTCACACCATGTTCCTGGAAGACCCTGAACTGGCAGTCAAGCCGCGCGAGATTATCCGCGAGCGCCGGTGCAACGCCGAATGGGCTCTGGTTCAGCAGATGGAACATCTGGTCGACCAGTTCGAACAGTTCGACGATCTTTACCTGCGCGAGCGAAAATTCGACGTCGTGCAGGTCGTCGAGCGCGTCGTCAAGGAGCTGCTTGGGCATCCCGGCCGCGCCGCGCTGAAAACGACCAAGCGGTCGAAGGAAGAGATCCTTATCGTCGTCGCCCACGATCTCTCGCCGGCCGACACCATTGCTTTCAAGGAACATCGTTTCGCCGCCTTCATCACCGACGTCGGCGGCGCCACTTCGCACACCGCCATTCTCGCCCGCAGCATGGCGATTCCGGCAGTTCTGGGTCTGGAAAACGCCCGCGGCCTGATCCGCGATGGCGAACAACTGATCGTCGACGGCCTGCGTGGCGTCATCATCGTCAATCCAGACCAACGCATTCTGGACGAATATCAGCTGCGCAAGGAACAGATAGAGCTGGAAAAATCCAAGCTCAAGCGCCTGAAGACGGCCAAGTCGGAAACCATCGACGGCGTGCCGGTGCAATTGTTCGCCAACATCGAACTGCCCAACGACGTGCCGGTGGCGCTCGATGCCGGTGCCGAGGGTGTCGGCCTGTTCCGTACCGAATTCCTGTTTCTCGACCGTGGCGACATGCCCGACGAGCGCGAGCAGTACGAAGCCTACAAGAAGGTGGTCAAGGGCATGGGCGGCCGGCCGGTCACCATCCGCACCTTCGACCTCGGCAACGACAAGGACCTGCGCCCCAACAACAGCGCCGGCGACCGCGTGCAGACCAACCCGGCGCTGGGCCGCCGCGCCATCCGCCTCTCGCTGGCCGAGCCGCGCATGTTCCAGATTCAGCTCCGCGCCATCCTGCGCGCCTCGAAACATGGCCCGATCAAGCTGCTCATCCCGATGCTGGCGCACGCCCACGAGATCGACCAGACGCTGGCCGCGCTGGAGCAGGCCAAATCGAGCCTGCGCGGCGAGAAGGTGGCTTTTGACGAGAACATCCAGATCGGCGGCATGATCGAGATCCCGGCTGCTGCCCTGGCCATCGGCATCTTCCTGCGCCGCCTCGACTTCCTGTCGATCGGCACCAACGACCTTATTCAATACACGCTGGCCATCGACCGCTCCGACGAGCAGGTTGCAGCGCTCTACGACCCGCTTCACCCGGCCGTGCTGATGCTGCTCGCCCACACCCTGTCGATGGCGGAAAAGGCCGAAATTCCGGTTTCCGTGTGCGGCGAAATGGCCGGTGACCCCGAACTGACCCGGCTGCTGCTCGGCATGGGCCTGCGCATTTTTTCGATGCACCCGTCGCAGATTCTTAAGGTCAAGAATCGCGTCCTGAAGTCCGATGTCAGCGAACTCGCGCCCAATGTCCGCAAAATGCTGCGTCTTGACGAGCCTGCCAAGTTGCGCGAGGCGCTGGAAAAACTGAACACCTGATCAACATTCACAACCCGGAGAGAATTCATGGAACGACGTGATGCATTGAAGACATTTGGCGCAGCAATGGCTGCGGCGATTTCCGGCACTGCGCTGGCCGGCGAGCACGATCACCATCATGATCACGGCGCGATGGGCAATCCCTACGCCGCGCTCATCGCCTCAAGCGGTGACTGCCTGAAAACCGGTGAAGCCTGTCTGGCCCACTGCCTTGTCCTGCTCGGAAAGGGCGACAAGGAAATGGCGGCCTGCGCCCAGTCGGTCAATGAGTTGCTCGCCGTATGCGGCGCCCTGGGCCGCCTCGCCGGGCAGAATGCCAAGCGCACCGCGGCATTCGCCAAAGTTGCGGCAGAGGTTTGCGCCGATTGCGAAAAGGAGTGCCGCAAGCACGAGAAGAAGCACGCCGAGTGCAAGGCTTGCGCCGATTCCTGCGCCGCCTGCCTCAAGGAATGCAAGAAGCTGAGCGCCTGAATCAGGCTTTGAGACAGTCCGGAGGCATCTCCCCGAACGGGCAGATGCCTTTTCTTTGCCCAGACAAATTTCTCAGGCGTAGCGCTGGCCGCCTTTCAAAATTTGCCACTTTTCCCAGTTGACCGTAGAAACCCGCGACCACAAAAACAAATGCTGGCCCCAGGGTCAACCGGAAAAAATCACCAAAATCTGCGGCGAATCAACGAAGCGGAGACAGGCAATCGGCTGAGCAAAAAATGAATCGTTGAATTCTGCCCTCTCACTTAAAACTGGACGAATTGCCATGCGACAATTTGTCGCATTTATGCTGCCCGGCAAACCCCGGATAATTAGCGCGCGCTAATAAGCTAATAATTCAGGGAGAGTTTCATGGGGTACCGCATCCGCCCGCTGGCCGCCGCGCTGGCTGTCGTCTTTTCATCGCCTGCCGCCTTCGCACAGAGCACGCTGAACGAGGTTGTCGTCAACGCCGGCCGGATTCCCGAAGCCAGCAAGCCGCGCCAGGTCGGGCAAGCCGAGATCGCCGCCAAGCACGCTGTGACGCGCGATACCGCAGCCCTGCTGCAGGATGTCCCGGGCGTCAGCCTGTACGGTGCCGGTGGCGTCTCCAGCCTGCCCTCCATCCACGGCCTGGCCGATGACCGCCTGCGCATCACCGTCGATGGCATGGACTTCATCGCCACCTGCCCCAACCACATGAACCCGCCGCTCGCTTACCTGGACCCGAACGCAGTCAGCAAGATCAAGGTTTACGCCGGCATCACCCCGGTCAGCGTCGGTGGCGACAGCATCGGCGGCACCATCGTTGCCGAAACCAGGGCGCCGGAATTCGCCGCCCCCGGCCAGGGCCTGCTCACCAAGGGTGAGGTCGGCACCTTCTTCCGCAGCAACAACAACGCGCTGGGCGGCAATATCGGCGCCACAGCAGCCACCGAAAACTTCAGCGTCAGCTACACCGGCGCCTACTCCAAGGCCGACAACTACGTTGCCGGCGGCAATTTCAAGACGAGCACCGCAACCGGCCGCGTCGGCCACACGCTGGCCCTCGACGAAGTCGGCTCGACCGCCTACGAATCGCAAACGCACACCCTCGGCTTCGCCCTGCGCGGCGGCAACCACTTGTTCGAAGCCAAGTTCGGCTACCAGGACGTCCCCGAGCAGCTCTACCCGAACCAGCGCATGGACATGCTGGGCAACGAGCAGAAGCGCGTGAACCTGCGCTACCTCGGCCAATACGACTGGGGCATGCTCGAAGCCCGCGCCTACTACGAAGAAGTCGATCACTTCATGGACTTCGGTGCCGACAAGCGTTTCTGGTACGGGAATGGCGCTCCCCCGACCGGCTCAGGTGGTCCAACTGCTGTCAATGGCTCCCCCTGTTCCCCGATCAGCGCCACCTGCGCCGCCGGCATGCCGATGTACACGACCAGCAAGACAACCGGTGTCAATCTCAAGGCCGACATCGACCTCAGCATCAACGACCTGCTGCGTGTCGGCGCCCTCTACCAAAGCTACACGCTGAACGACTGGTGGACACCCTCCGGCGCCATGATGTGGCCGAACACTTTCGTGAACGTCAACGATGGCCAGCGCAACCGGGCTGGCGTCTTTGCCGAATGGGAATCCCGCCTGACACCGCAGCTGACGACCTTGCTCGGCGCCCGCTACGAGCGGGTTGAAACCGATACCGGCCCGGTCAGCGCCTACGACAACACCATTGCCCCCGCGACCACATTGGTTCCCGCCTTCAACAACAAGGATCGCCAACGCGCCGACAACAACCTCGACTTCACCGCGCTGGCCCGCTACACCGCGAGCAACACCAGCGACATCGAATTCGGCTTTGCCCGCAAGGTACGCTCGCCCAGCCTCTACGAGCGCTACAGCTGGTTCAGCCGCGGCATGGAAATGCTGATGATCAACTGGGTTGGCGACGGCAACGGCTACATCGGCAACGTCGACCTCAAGCCGGAAAAGGCGCACACGCTGTCTGCCACCTTCGACTGGCATGCCGCCGACCGCAGCTGGGAAATCAAGGCAACGCCGTTCTACACCCACGTGACCGATTACATCGACGCCGTGCGCTGCCCGACCAGTCTGGGCGGCGCTTGCTCTGCTGCCAACCTGAGTGGTGGCAACAAGTTCGTCTACCTCCAGCTGGCCAACCAGTCGGCCCGCCTCTATGGCCTCGATCTGTCCGGATACATGCCGCTGGCCAGCACCGGCTTCGGCGAGTTTGGACTGAAAGGCTTGCTGAATTACACGAACGGCGAGAACCGCGACACCGGCGACGATCTTTACAACATCATGCCGCTCAACGCCAAGCTGGTTCTGACGCAAAAACTGGGCGGCTGGAACAACGCTGTCGAGTTTGTCACGGCGCTGGCCAAGGACAAGGTTTCCGACGTCCGCAACGAGATACAGACGCCGGGCTACAGCCTGTTCAATCTGCGCGCCAGCTATTCCTGGAAGCAGGTTCGCGTCGATTTCGGTGTCGAGAATCTGTTCGACAAGTTCTACTCCCTCCCGCTGGGCGGCGCCTATAACGGCCAGGGCACGACGATGACCACCAGCGGCACCAGCTCTGCGCCGTGGGGAACCGCCGTTCCCGGCATGGGCCGCTCGTTCTACGCCGGCCTCAACGTGAAGTTCTGATCGACTCCGCCTCAGAGTCTTGCCAACCGCCCCGCCCTCTGTCGGGGCGGTTGTCATTCAAGCCAGGAGATTTCAAATTCGCCCGATTTTTCCGGTTCACCGTAGCAATAGCCCCGTACGAACCGCCCGACAGCTGGCGGCTGGCCAAGGCGTCTATCAGGCTGGCGCCGATGGTCTGGCCTGGCGGCTCAACAGCGGGGTGATCCGGCTCGACAACGCGGGTTCTTCGGGCGAGATATCGTTTGCCAGCCTCGCCATCCCCGGCGACATCCTCGGCTGCGAGACCATGCTGTTCGGCTGCTACACCTTCTCGGCCACGGCGCTGACCCAGTGCGAGCTATCCCCCTGGCCGGAAGGCGCCGGCGCCATGGCTGGCGACTCCCTGCTCGCCTCGCTCGCCCAGGCCCAACAGCGAGCCGCCGAAATCGTCGCGCTGCGCGGTGGGCAGGCGGCGGATCGCGTCCTTGGGCTAATCCGGCTATTCACCGACAACGCCGGGCAAGTCGTGCTGCCAACCCGGCAGGACATTGCCGACATCACCGACCTGCGCTTCGAAACCATCTCGCGCATCATCAAGATGCTGGAACGCAGCAAGGTGTTGCTGCCGATCAAGGTCGAGGGCGTGCACGCCACGCGCAGTTATCGGGTCGATCCGGCATTCGCCAGCTGACCCGCCGCCGGCTTAGAAGCGCAGGCCGGTCGCTTTTTCGACCGTTGCGGTCGAGATGACGCCGGCGACGACTTCCTTGCCGCCACGTCCATCGAACAGGAAAGTCCGTGGCAATTCGCCGTGCCAGTTCGGGTCGATGGCATAGGCAATCGCGTCGGGATTGTCGGTGCCGTAGGCGTAGCGAGGCCCGGCCAGGGCGTAAGCATTCAGCATCGGCCAGAGTTGGGCGGATTCCGGCTCAGCCGCAACCGTAATCACGCGCAGCTTCTTGTTGCTTTTGGCCAGACGGGACACCAGTTTCAGGTTCTTTTTGCAGTAATTGCAGTCAGACGACCACAGGGCAATGATGGTCGCTTGCTGGTGACTGCTCGGATTGAGCAGATTCTTCGCCGCCACTCGGTCGAGCGGCGTGAAATCGGCAGCGACCAGCGGGCCGGCGGCGACCAGGATCAGCAGGGCGAAATATCGGCGAATCATTGGATCGGAAACACCCGGAAGCCTTCATTTTCGGTGCGCCAGAAAACAAAAAGCTGGTTCCGGCGACGGATGACGCGGGCCTGATCCGAGGCGCCATCACTGGCGGCCAGGGCGATGTCGGAAAAATTCTGGCCGCCGTCACTGGAAACCATGGCGCGCAACTGCGTGCGTTCGCCGTCGAATTCCTTCCAGGCAATCGCCAGCTTGCCGCCGGCCGCCGCCATGTCGGCATGCGCAGCGCGCGGACCGCCGATCGTGCGCTGGCCGTCGATTTCATTTTTGGCCAAATTTTCCGGTCGACCGTAGAAGACGCGGCCTTCGCCGTCCTTCTGGTTGAACCACACGGCGTGCCGCACGCCCTTTTCATCGACGACCAGCGATGGGCCATGGTGCGGGCAGCCATCTACCTTCCAGCGGTCAAAGGTAGCGCGCTGCACGCTCTCCGCCGTACCGTCCGGCTTCAAGCGAGTGATAGCGTGGTCACGCTCGTTTGGCGCGAAAACGTGGCGCCACATGAAGAGTGGCGCACCGTCGCGGTCGACGGCGCTGGTCACCCGGCAGCATTCGCAGGAATTGTCAGCCAGTTTGTATTCGGGCTTGAAACTGCGCCCGCCGTCGGTCGACATCGCCGCGTAGATGGCTGCGCCCCGATAGGGCGTCTTGCTCGCCTTGGCTGCTTCCAGGTCGCGCTTGTCGATCCAGGCCAGGATCACGCGGTTGTCCGGCAAGGTCAGCATCGATTCGAAACGATGGGTGATGATCGCTGCGTCCTGATGCACCGTGATCGGTGGCGAAAAACGCTGGCCATCGTCGGCGCGCGCCAGACGAACCGAACCGGTGTTCGGCTTGGGAAACGGATGTGTCCATGAAACGAGCAGGCCGCCATCGGCCGCGAAGGCGACCTTCGGACGGTTCTCGCCATCGGCCGAAATGGCCTCCGGTTGCGCGTTGACCGCAGCAGGCGCCGACCAGGTCTTGCCCTCGTCGGCGCTGCGGTAAATCATCACGTGCTCGCCCTGCTTGGCCGCCACGAGCAGGCTGCCGTCCGGGGCAAAGGCTGCCGACGCGCCAAGCTCCGGGCGGGGCTTCTTGGCCATGGCGGGCATGGCATCCGCCGCAACGGCCACCGTGGCGAGCAGCCCGAGCCCGAGAGCCAGGCTCCCGAACACGGGCCGAAGGAAGGCTTCAATACGTTTCATCTCACCTCGCATGGATCAGAGATCGAACTTGACCCCGGCAAAAATGGTTCGCTGCGCGTAGGGGTAGTAGGTGAAGTTTCGGCTATTGCCAATGTTGTCGACGCCCAGCGAGGCAGACCACTGCTTGGCGATTCTATAAACCACCTTGGCATCGAAAACACTGAAACTGCCGCGCCCCAGGTAGGTATCGGCATTCGGATCAGGATACTGCCCGCTCGCCGGGACGTAGAGTGCCGCGTGCTGGCGGGCACTGTAGCGCCAGCCAAGGCTGTACGACAAGGCATCCGACTGATGGTAGACAGCAAGGGCTGAGGCACGCCAAGCCGGAATCAGCGTCTGCTCGGTGCCTTCCAGCCCAGGATTGGAAGCGTTCTCGACAATCCGCGAGTGAATGTAAGCCACGCTGCCCATCAAATCGAGGCCGCGCACCATGACGTCATTGGCCTGCACCGAGGTTTCCAGCCCGTAGCTGCGTACCTTGTCGACGTTCTGGACGCTGTTGATGCTGAAGCCGGGGATAGTCGTCAGGTCGTTTTGCGAAATCAGGGCATTGCGTTTTTCTTCACCGAACAGCGAGGTCCGCCACAGCCCGTTGGCCAGGAAGCGCTCGACGGTAAATTCCCATGAATCGGCGCTCTCCGGCTTGAGGTTGGGATTGTTGGTGAAGGCCACGTTGTAGGGCGCCGGGAACAGGGCGATCTGGGCTGGCGTTGCCGCAGTACCGCCACTCGTGATGGCGGCACTCTTGAACAACTCATTGACCGTCGGGAAACGCGTCCCCCGGCCATACGAGCCACGCAGCGCCCAGTTGTCGTTGACCAGCCAGGACAGCGAAGCCTTGGGCGAAAACGCCCGGACGCTCCTGTCCGCATAGCGCACGGCGCCGGTCGAGATTGAATAATTGCTGCCGTCCGTGGCTTCCCAGTGCTCTTCGCGGCCGCCGACAACGAGCTTCCATTGCGGCGTGATCTGCCAGGCATCCTGCACGTAGAGGGCGCTGGTCGTCGTTTCGCCACGGGAATTGGTGTTCAGCGCGCCGGCATTGCTGGATTGCCAGTTGCTGCCGGAAACCAGATCGAATTTGTCCGATTTCGTCGTGTAGGTATCGGTATGGAAGCCAAAACTGACCTGATGGGCGCTGCTGACATTGCCATCCGGACGCCAGATACCGCGCAGGTCGACGTTGTACCAGCCGGTTCCGTCGCCGTAGGTAATCGATCCACTAGTCGCTGCGGTCGAGGGCGTCGTACCGGTGTTGCCGGAAGAAGCGCGGAGAATGTCCTTGTTCTGGTTGAAATAGCTGGCCACCATGTCCCAGGCCCAGGCCCCACCGTTATCCGACTTCAGCGACAGGCCGTGCATGTGGTACTCGCTCTCGGTATTGCTGACGCTCGGTGCTGTGCGAATGGTGTAATCCTTGCCATCGATGCGCACGAAACTATAGGGGCCGGCCGCTGAGGTCGCGTAAACCGGGTTGCCCGCCGCATCCTTGATGTAGCTCTCGATCATTTTGTCCGACGTGTTTTGCCAGACATTGAAGGTGTAAGTCGCCCGGGTCGATGGCGAGAAGTCGTAGGCGACCTTGACGGTAACATCGTCCTTGACGGTATGGTCGAGGCTCGTGCCGGCGACAATCACCCGCTGCTTGTTGGCGGTATCGAGGTCATACACGGCGCCGGTAACCGTCGTATATTGCCCGGCAGCAGCTGCCGCCCCTGACTTGGCAGCGGCGGTGGTGAAATCGGTCGGGTGGCTGTGGTTGTCCAGATGGTCAGCCGTCAGCAGGAAAGACCAGTCGCCGACCTTGTTGCCGACGGAGGCAGCCAGATGGGAGCCGGTAAAGCTATCGTCGGTCCCGTAGAGCTTGAAGTTCTCGCTGAAGACATCGACCTGGGCGTGAGCTTCCAGCTTGTTCGGCATGTGGGTGCTCATCAGCACCACGCCGCCCACCGAATTTCCTGGATACAAAGCGGAGAACGGACCGTAGATCACATCGACGCGGTCGATCGAATGCTGCGGAACCATGCCCCAGCGCGGGCCGGGGCAACAACTGTTGGTCAGGAAGTTGGAGAGGAGCAGGCCGTCAGCGTAGACAATCGTCTGCGCGCTGGAATTGACGCCGTACATGCGCATGGCGAGGCCGCCATTGACGTCACCGATGAAGCGCTCGCGGACATGGACGCTCGGCACGTACAGCAAGGCGCCGGCCGAGGAGACCGAATTGACGCTTTCGGCGATCTGCTTGGCCGTTACGCTTTCGGTACTGGCCGGCACATTGGCCGGCAGCGCTGATTTGTCGCTCTTGATGACCATTTCGCCGAGTTGTTTGTCTTCACCCTGGTCGGCAGCAAAAGCCGCAGAAGCCGGCGCAAAGGCGGCGACGACAGCGAGAAAAAGCGCGTTGAATCTGAAATTACGGTGACCCACGTTGAACCCCCAAATTGATCGCCCACTGCGGGGCGAGGAAAAGCTGCGGCGTCTAGCGCGCCGATTCGGTTAGAAAAGCGATTTTCACAATGCTCGCCCGCTGCGCGGCGGCCATCACGTCGGCCACCTTTTCGTAGGCCACCTTGCGGTCGGCGCGCAGGTGCAGCTCGGGCTGGCGGGCGCTGGCGGCGGCGAAGCGGGTGTCGAGCGACGCCCGGTCGAGCGCCTCGCCGTTCCAGAAAATCTTGCCGTCGATGTCGATGGCGAGCTGGATCACTTCCGGCTTGTCGTCGAGCTTGGTGGCGTTGACCTGCGGCAGGTCGATCGGCACGGCTTGGTGAAAGAGCGGGGCGGTGATGATGAAAATGACCAGCAGCACGAGCATCACGTCGACCAGCGGCGTGGTGTTGATTTCGGCCATGGGCTGGGTGACGCCAGCCTCGTCGAAGCTTCCGAAAGCCATGATCAGGCTTGCCGGCTGGCGCGGGCGGCGCCGATGTCGACCAGGTTGACGTTGCCGCCGACACGGACGCCGGTCGTCAGGTAGGCATGCAGGTCATGGGCGAAGCCGTCGAGTTGCACGGCAACCAGCCGGTTGGCGCGGGTAAAGGCGTTGTAGGCGAGCACGGCGGGAATGGCGACGAAGAGGCCGGCCGCCGTCATGATCAGCGCCTCACCCACCGGGCCGGCCACCTTGTCGAGCACCACCTGCGTCGCGCCGGAGAGCCCGACCAGCGCGTGGTAGATACCCCAGACCGTGCCGAAGAGGCCGATGAAGGGTGCGGTCGAGCCGACGGAAGCAAGAAAAGTCAGGCCGCGTTCGATCCGCGCCTGCGTATTCACGATCTGCGAGCGCATCGAGCGGGTGACGAATTCGCTGGCATTGACCCCGGCACCGATGCCGCGCGCGGCGTTCTGCTGGTGCGCCTGGGCGGCGTGGGCGCCGGTTAGTGCCAGGCCGGCGAAGATGCCGGAGGGATCGTCGCGGCGCAGGGTTTCCAGCGCCTCGGGCAGGGAGTTGGCCGCCCAGAATCCGTTCAGCGCTTTCTCCTGCGAGCGCGAGGCGCGCCAGGTCGACAACATCTTCGAGAGAATGACCGACCACGAGGCCAGCGACAATGCGGCGAGGATGATGGCGGTGGTGTGGGTAACCAGGTCGCCCTGGCTCCAGAAGTGGGCGAGGCCCATTTGGGAATGCATGCTTTTCCTTTCCTACTCAAGCGCAAAGGTGATCGGCACGATCACCGACGAATCAACTGCCTCATCACCCCGCTTGGCCGGCACAAAGCGCCAGCGGGTGACTGCTTCGACGGCCGCCGCATCGAGCCGGGGAAAGCCGCTCGATTTTGATACAGCGACATCCAGCGCCGTGCCTTGGGCACTGACGCGAACTTTCAGCAAAACCTTGCCTTCCTCGCTCATGCGCCGTGAAAGCGCCGGATAGACCGGTTTCGGGTTGTGCAGGTAATCGGCATCGAAACGGGCGGCTACCACGGCTACCGGTGCCGGAGGGGCGGGCGGCGCAGCTACGACAGGCTGCGGCGGCGGGGCCGGCGGCTGGGGTGCAACAGTAAAACTGCTCGTCGCGGCCGGGCTCGCTACGGCAAGAACGGGTTGCGGCCGAATGACCGGCGGCTTGCGCACCTGCGGCACCGGCTTGGGAGGTGGCGGCAGCGGCTTGGCCGGCTCGACTTTTTCTTCGATCATCGGCAACAGGCGCGCCGTGATGCTGGGCGGCAATTCGATCAACTCGTTCCTGACTGAAACGTACAACATGGCGTAGGCCAGCATGACGTGAAGCAGGATGACGAGCGCCGCGTTCACCAAGCGCTCGCCGGGGGTCAACGGTCTTTCCCGGCAATCGAGTGGAGGCAACACAGCCGCGGTCATGAAACGCTCTTGATCCATGTTAAAAAACGTTGAAAAACATAAACTTACCAAGGGACGGATTCTAAGCATTCAGCTGCAGCTTGCCGATGTGGCAAATTGTCACAGGCCCGGCAGATATAATTGAAAGATGACCGCCGGCCTCCGCCTTCCCCAGCCGAAACGACCTGAATGGCTGCACAGCGGCCCTTACTTTCTGCTCGCCCTGGTTTTGCACCTCGTGTTTGTGCTCTATCCGCTGCCTCTGGATGTCGACAAACTCGAAGTCACCCCGCCCAAACCGGTAACTGTCACCTTGCAGGAAAAGCTTGCGCCCCCGCAGGTGATCCCGCCTGCCATGCCGGAGAAGGTGCCGAAGCAGGCCATTCAGCAGCGCAAGAAGCCGGCCCCGGCGCCGCGCCCGATCATTGCCATGGCGCCGGAGAAAACCAGTCCACCGGCCGCCTTCACGGTGCCGGCGCCGGTTGTGATGCCACTCGCGCCACCTGCTCCCACGAGCAACTCAGCCCCGCCGGCGCCACCCGCCGCCACCATCAGCGCCGCCCGCTTCGACGCGGCTTATCTGCACAACCCGCACCCGGCCTACCCGCCGGTTTCCCGTCGCATGGGTGAGGAAGGCAAGGTGCTGCTCAGGGTTCGCGTCACGCCGGACGGTCGGGCTGCTGCGGTCAACGTCGAAAAAAGCAGTAATTTTGAAAGGCTGGACGAGGCGGCGCGGCAAAGCGTGGCGCAATGGCGTTTCGTGCCGGCCAAGCGCGGTGATGAGGCCATCGAGGCCACGGTCATCGTGCCCATCGTCTTCCGGCTGGAAAACTGATTTTCCGAACAGTGGACGTGACGACGGGGACCGAAGTCCCCGCCGGCTATCTTTGGTAACAAGGCTCTAGCAGCCCCGGCTAACCGTTTTTAGGCGGCAATAGCGAATTGCTCATCATTGGCAATTATGGATTTGCTTCATTAACGTCGATCGCCTGACGAGTTGCCTGCGCACCTTTGCCCGCCCTGTCGAAACCAGTACACCCCCATCCAAAGACACTCAGCGGAATGCCCTTGGGTGGAGGTGAGGGGAATCGAACCCCTGTCCAGAACGCCTCCAGATTGCCGGAATTACAACCATGCTTTGAATTATGGGGGCGGGGTGGGGGTTTTACAAGGGCGGGGCCAATCGGAAAATCGCGATTTTGGCCATTTTTTCCGGTTGACCGCAGCAGCGCAGCTTTACGCCGACAGCTCCTTTTCAGCCGTGAGCAGGCGTTCGCAATACCTGGCGATCAAGTCCACTTCCAGATTGACCTTGCTACCCGGCTGCAGACGATTCAGCGTGGTGTTTTCCAGCGTGTGCGGGATCAGGTTGATAGTGAAATCGGTGCCCTTGACGTCGTTGGTCGTCAGGCTGGTGCCGTCGACCACAATCGAGCCCTTGCGCGCGATGAATTTGGCGATGCCCTTTGGGGCGCGGATTTCAAGCAGGCGGTTGTCGCCGACCGGATCGAAGCGCAGGACTTCGCCGACGCCATCGACGTGCCCGGAAACGAGGTGACCGCCGATCACGTCATTGAGGCGCAGCGCCTTTTCCAGGTTGACCGGGCCAGGTGCATCGAGGCCGACGGTGCAGGACAGGGTTTCCGGAGAGACATCAACTGCAAAAGTGTTCCCCGCCTTGTCCACCACAGTCAGGCAGACGCCGTTGTGGGCGATCGAGTCGCCGAGGGCAACGCCATCGAGGCCAAGCAAACCGGCATCGACATGCAGGCGAAAGCCGACTTCGCGCGGCGTGAGTTGGGTTATACGGCCGACAGCCGCGACGATTCCTGAGAACATGAAAAATCCTGCCGTGCACAAAAATTCGACTTTATCACGGCCGGTTGACCTGGCGGCTTGCGGGAAATGCCTCTTGAGAATAGGGTTTTTACCTTTGCGTAATTGATTCACTTGGGGGAGACAAAAGATGAAAAAAACACTGCTTGCCACGCTGCTTTCAACGCTTGCCGCGGCGGCCATTGCCGACATCAACGTCGGCGTCACGCTGTCCGCCACCGGCCCGGCCGCCTCGCTCGGCATTCCGGAAAAGAACACCATCGACCTGCTACCGAAGACCATCGCCGGGCAGAAGGTCAATTACATCGTGCTCGACGACGCTTCCGACACCACCACCGCCGTCAAGAACGCCAAGAAGCTGATCAGCGAAAGCAGTGTCGACCTCATCATCGGCTCGACCACCACACCGAATTCGCTGGCCATGGTCGATGTCGCGGCCGAAGGCGAAACGCCGATGATTGCCCTGGCCGCCTCGGCGCGCATCGTCGAACCGATGGATGCCAAGCGCAAATGGGTTTTCAAGACGCCGCAGAACGACGCTCAGATGTCGACCGCCATCGTCGAGCACATGACCAACAACAACGTCAAAACCGTCGCCTACATCGGCTTCTCCGACGCCTACGGCGAAGGCTGGTGGAACGAGTTCTCGAAGCTGGCCGATGTGCGCAAGATCAAGCTGGTCGGCAACGAGCGCTTCAACCGCACCGACACCTCGGTGACCGGCCAGGTGCTCAAGGTGATGTCGGCCAAGCCTGACGCCATTTTGATCGGCGGCGCCGGCACCCCGGCCGCCCTGCCGCAGAAGTCACTCAAGGAAAAAGGCTACAAGGGCATCATTTACCAGACGCACGGCGTCGCCAACAATGACTTCCTGCGCGTTTGCGGCAAGGATTGCGAAGGCACCGTGCTGCCCACCGGCCCGGTGCTCGTTGCCGCCCAGTTGCCGGCCGACAATCCGGTCAAGAAATCGGCCGCCGAATACGTTAGCAAGTATGAAGCCGTGCACGGCAAAGGCAGCGTCAACGCCTTTGGCGGCTATGCCTGGGACGCCGGCATCCTGCTCGCCAACGCCGCCCCCGTCGCTCTGAAAAAAGCCCAGCCGGGCACCCGGGAATTCCGCGCTGCGCTGCGCGATGCACTGGAAGCAACCAGGAACCTCGCCGGCTCGCACGGCGTCTTCAACATGAGCGCCAACGACCACCTCGGTTTCGACCAACGCGCCCGCGTCATGGTCACCATTCAGAACGGCGGCTGGCAGCTCGCCAAATAAGGCTGATGGGGCCTCCCGGCCGGCTGTGGCCGGGGGCTGCGTGGTAAACTTCTTCTTTCGTTTCCGGGATCAAAAATGTTCAAGAAATTGACCTTGGCCGTGCTCGCCACCCTGACCACCGCTGCGCTGGCCGACATCAATGTCGGCGTTTCCGTTTCGGCCACCGGCCCCGCCGCTTCGCTCGGCATCCCGGAAAAGAACACCATCGCGCTATTGCCGACCACCATGGGCGGTCAGAAGGTCAATTACATCGTTCTCGACGATGCGACCGACCCGACAGCGGCAGCCAAAAATATCAAAAAGCTGATCAGCGAAAGCAAGGTGGATGTGGTGATTGGCTCGACCACTGCGCCCAATTCGCTGGCGATGATCGATGCTGCGGTCGACAACGAAACGCCGATGATTTCCATGGCTGGCTCGGCCATCGTGGTTGAGCCGATGGACGCCAAGCGGAAATGGGTGTTTAAAACCGCCCAGAACGATGCCCATATGGCGACGGCGCTGGTCCAGCACATGACCGACCGCAACATTCAGACGGTTGCCTTCGTCGGCTTCGCTGACGCTTACGGCGAGGGCTGGTACAAGGAGTTCGCCAAGATTGCCGAAGCGCGCAAATTGAAAATTGTCGCCAGTGAGCGTTTTCAGCGCAACGATACGTCGGTCACCGGCCAGGTTCTCAAGATCATGGCCGCCAAGCCCGATGCCGTGCTGGTTGGCGGCGCCGGCACGCCGGCCGCCCTGCCCCAGAAAACGCTGAAGGAAAAGGGCTACAAGGGCCTGATCTACCAGACGCACGGCGTTGCCAACAACGATTTTCTGCGCGTCGGCGGCAAGGATGTCGAGGGTGCTTTCCTGCCGGTTGGCCCGATGGTCGTGGCAGCTCAATTGCCCAATGACAATCCGGTAAAGAAATCGGCCCTGGAATATGTCGCCAAATACGAAGCAACCCATGGCAAGGGCAGCGTCAGCTCCTTCGGCGGCCATGCCTGGGATGCCGGCCTGTTGCTGCAGAACGCCGTGCCGCAGGCACTGAAGAAGGCTCAGCCAGGTAGCGTCGAGTTCCGCCGCGCCCTGCGCGATGCACTGGAAGGCACCAAGAACCTGGCCGGTGCGCACGGCATCTTCAACTTGACGCCCAACGATCACCAGGGTTTCGACCAGCGTGCCCGCGTCATGGTGACCATCGAAAACAATACCTGGAAACTGCTTAAATAACAGGGCTCGCGACCGCGGCGTTGCCACCCCCTTGCCGTGCGATTCGCACAGTCCCACGGGGATTCACTGCGATCATCTGCGGGGGCGGCGCCTAGCGGTCGCTTCGCCTGACCTGCGGCCCTAGCGAACGTTTATCCAGCGCGTACAACGCAACTTTTCTCTTTTTATTAGGCGCTGATGGATCTCCAGATTCTCCTTCTCCTCGGCCAGGATGGCATCACCAACGGTGCCATCTACGCCCTGCTCGCCCTCGCGCTGGTGCTGGTCTTTGCCGTCACCCGCGTCATTTTCATTCCGCAGGGCGAGTTCGTCGCTTTCGGCGCGCTGACCCTCGCCTCGCTGCAGGCCGGGCAAATCCCCGGCACGGTCTGGCTGCTGCTCGGGCTGGGCGTCACCGTGGCCGTCCTCGAAGGCAGCCATCTGATCCGTGACAAACGCTACGCCAGGTTGCCGCCCTTGCTGATTCTCAATGTCGGCATTCCGCTGCTTTTCGCCGGCGCGCTGTTCGCCATGCCGCCGACGCAGTTGCCGCTGTGGGCGCAGGTCGTTGTTTCGATGATGCTCGTCGTCCCGCTCGGGCCGATGATCTACCGCGTCGCCTTCCAGCCGCTGGCCAGCGCCCCGGTGCTCGTTCTGCTGATCGTTTCGGTCGCCGTCCATCTGGCCCTGATCGGCCTCGGCCTGCTCTTTTTCGGCGCCGAAGGCTGGCGCACGCCGGCTTTTACCGACCTCAGCTTCGAGCTGGCCGGCGCGCCGCTGCAGGGCCAGACCATTCTCGTCGTCGTCGCCTCGGCGCTGCTCATCATCGGGCTGTATTTCTTCTTCGAGCGCACTATCTACGGCAAGGCCCTGCGCGCCACCGCGATGAACCGCACGGGTGCACGCCTGATGGGCATTCCGCCGGTTCTCGCCGGTAAACTCTGTTTCACGCTGGCCGCCGCCATCGGCGCCTTCTCGGGCATCCTGATCGCGCCGATCACCACCATTTATTACGACTCCGGCTTCCTGATCGGCCTCAAGGGCTTTGTCGGCGCCATCATCGGCGGCCTCGCTTCCTACCCGCTGGCTGCGCTCGGTGCCATCCTGGTCGGTTTGCTCGAATCGTACTCGTCGTTCTACGCCAGTGCCTTCAAGGAGGTCATCGTCTTTACGCTGATCATCCCGGTCCTGCTCTGGCGTTCACTGACCACGCGCCATGTCGAGGACGATGACGAACACACCGACGAGGTCAACCCCGATTCCCGACCGGAGCGAGCCAACCGGCGCTGGCTGCGCCACCTGCCATTCGCCGCCTTCATCGGTCTGCTGCTGGTCGCACCGCGCCTGCTGCCCGAGTTTTCGATCACCCTGCTCAATTACATCGGCCTTTACGCCATCGTTGCCGTCGGGCTCGTTCTGCTCACCGGCGTCGGCGGACTGACCTCGTTCGGGCAGGCCGCCTTCGTCGGTCTCGGCGCCTACACGACGGCCTTCCTGACCACCACCTACGGGCTGTCACCCTGGCTCACACTGTTCATCGGCCTCGCCATCACCGCCGCCGTCGCACTCTTCCTCGGCTTCATCACGCTGCGCATGGGCGGTCACTACCTGCCGCTGGGCACCATCGCCTGGGGCATCAGCCTCTATTTCCTGTTCGGCAACGTCGAATTTCTCGGCGGCCACACCGGGATCACGAGCATTCCGCCAGTGTCGCTGTTCGGCTGGGAACTGAAATCCGGCAGCCAGTTTTACTACCTGATCTGGTTCGTCGTACTGCTCGCCATCGTCGCCATCCGCAATCTGCTCGATTCGCGCCAGGGCCGGGCGATTCGCGCGCTGCGTGGCGGTGTCGTGATGGCCGAGGCGATGGGCGTCAATACCCAGCGCACCAAGATCGTGATTTTCCTGATCGCTGCCCTGCTGGCCAGCACTTCCGGCTGGCTCTATGCCCACCTGCAGCGCTTCGTCAATCCAACACCGTTTGCCCTGACACAAGGAATCGAATACCTGTTCATGGTCGTCGTCGGCGGCATGGGCCACGTCTGGGGTGCCGTCCTCGGCGCCGGACTGATTACCGTCCTCAAGCAGTGGCTGCAGGACTGGTTGCCGCAGATTCTTGGCCAGAGCGGCAATTTCGAGATCATTGTCTTCGGCATCGCCATGGTCATCGTGCTGCAAAAAGCCCGCGTTGGATTGTGGCCGGTCATTGTCAAAATACTGCCTATCCGCCCGCAGCAACGCACCGTTCCCAATGCAGAAATTCTGCCAAAACGGCCGTCGACCGTAGCAGGCAGGGTTTTGCTTGAAGCCAGCGAAGTCACCAAGCGTTTTGGCGGACTGGTCGCCAACAACAATATGGATTTGAGCGTACGTGCCGGCGAAGTCATGGCATTGATCGGCCCGAACGGCGCCGGCAAGAGCACGATGTTCAACTGCATCTCGGGCGTCGCCCCGGCCAGCGAAGGGAAAATTGCCTTTCTGGGTGACTCGACCGTTGACCAGAGTTCCCGCGACATCGCCCGACGCGGCATGAGCCGCACCTTCCAGCACGTCCGCCTGCTCGGCCAGATGTCGGTCATCGAAAACGTCGCCATCGGCGCTCACCTGCGCGGCAGCAAGGGCGTCATCGCCGCCGCCCTGCGTCTCGACCGCACCGAGGAAAACCGCCTGCTCGCTGAAGCGGCTCGCCAGATCGAACGCGTCGGCCTCGCCGAACACATGTTCGACCCGGCCGGCAGCCTGGCGCTTGGCCAGCAGCGCATCGTCGAAATCGCCCGTGCCCTGGCTTCCGACCCCTGCCTGCTGCTCCTCGACGAACCGGCCGCCGGCCTGCGTTACAAGGAAAAACAGGCGCTGGCCGAACTGCTCCGCAAGCTGCGCGCCGAAGGCATGGGCATCCTGCTCGTCGAACACGATATGGATTTCGTCATGGGACTGGCTGATCGCGTGGTGGTCATGGAGTTCGGCGAGAAGATTGCCGAAGGCTTGCCGGAACAAGTCCAGCAGGACCCGAAGGTGCTCGAAGCCTATCTCGGCGGAGTCGAATGATGACCAAACACGCCCACCTGCACGACCACGAGGTCATTCTCGACGTCAAGAACCTGCGCGTCGCCTACGGCAAGGTCGAGGCATTGCACGAGGTCAGCCTGACCATCCGGCGCGGCGAGATCGTCACCGTCATCGGCCCCAACGGCGCCGGCAAGACGACGCTGCTCTCCGCCCTGATGGGCTTGCTGCCCTCGCGCGGCGACATCATCTACATGGGCCAGGCCCAATGGCCGGAACGCTCGGTCGAGCACCTCGTCCGCCACGGCATGACGCTGGTCCCGGAAAAGCGTGAGCTGTTCGCTGAAATGAGCGTCGAAGACAACCTGCTGCTCGGCGCTTTCGACCGCTACCGCACCGGCCATCGCGACCAGATGGAAACGATGGATGAAGTTTTCGAGCTCTTCCCGCGTCTTGAGGAACGTCGCGCCCAGCTGGCCGGCACACTGTCCGGCGGCGAACGGCAGATGCTGGCCATGGGCCGCGCCCTGATGGCCCGGCCCAAGCTGCTCATGCTCGACGAGCCCAGCCTCGGGTTGGCGCCGCTGATCATCAAGGAAATTTTCCGGATCATTGCCGCGCTCAAGCAGACTGGCGTTGCCATCCTGCTCGTCGAGCAGAACGCCCGCGCCGCGCTGCAGGTTTCCGACTACGGCTACGTGCTGGAAACCGGCGAGGTGTCGCTGGCCGGGCCGAGCGCCGAACTGGCCGCCGACCCGCGCGTGATCGAGGCCTACCTCGGCCTCGGTCACAAAACTTAGGCTTTAACGCCCGCCACGCTCGTCGTCGTGGCGGCGACGCGGATCATTCGCCGCGCCCCCTTGCGGAGCCACCTGGCGCTGCGGCTCAATCCGCTGTTGCGGCTGCGGCATGGGGGCGGGAGCCGGCGGAGGCGCCCGGAATTCTTGCACCGGTGGACGCGGCGGTTCAACCCGTTGCTGCGGCATCGGCGCCGGTGCTGGTGCCGGCGCCCGGAACTCCTGTGCGGGCGGGCGGGGCTGTTCGATCCGCTGCTGCGGCATTTCACGCACCGGTGGCGGGCTCGGCATCCTGACTTCCGGCGCGGGTCTTGGCGCTTCCGGCTGACGGATGATTTGTGGCATTTCGCGTTCGCTGGGCGATGGCATTGGGCGTTCCATGCGCTGCATATCCTGCATTTCCCGACGTGGCTCCCTGTCCTGCGGCCGAGTCTGACGCTCTTCGGCGCGAACCTCCGGCGCCGCTACCTCGCGACGGATCGGTGCGGGCGGCTGGGCCTGCGGTTGGGGCACCGGCTGCGGCTGAATCATCGGCCGGGCCTGACGCTCTTCGCTGCGGACATCCGGCACCGGCATCTCGCGCCGCATGGGGGCGGGTGCCGGAGCTGCTTCCGGCGGGCGGGATGGTGCGCCGCCGTCAAACCGCGGATCGCCTTGGCGACGGTTAAAGTCGCGATGCGGCATCGGTGCCTGAGCCGTATCGGCAGGCGAATTTGTCGGCGGGACAGCCGCTGGCGCCTCGCCCGAGCGACGGAAAAATCCACGGCGGCCGTCATTTGGCTGATACTGGGCGGCTTCCGGCGCTGGTTGGCGAATTTCCTGCGGCGGGGCGTCGCGGCGCGGCTGAACGACGGTTGGCGCAGCCGGCACGATCTCGACCGGGCGACCACGATAGTCAGCCCCCTGACGCGGGTCGGGTGAGCCGCGCCATCCCTCGCGGCGCGGGTCGGCGCCACGGCCATATCCAGCTTCCGGTGCCGGCTGGCGGAATGTCGGCTGATTCGGGTTGCCCGGCAGCGACTCGGTGCGCGGCGCACCGCGTTCCATCGGATTCTGGCGCGGCGCCTCGAAGTCACGACGGGGCGGGCGGTCGAACTGTTCGCGGCGACCTTCACCATGCGAGCGGGCTGCGCCGGGGGTCGGTGCCAGCCAGTCAGCATTCGGTGCGTGGCGAGCCAACGGCGAACGTCCCAGTTCCGAGCGGTCGTGGTGGCGAATTTCACCTGCCGTGATCGGCCGACCTTCACGCATCAAATTGGCCGGAACAACGGTCACCGCACGCGGCGAAGCGTTGTGGCGGAATGGCTCACGCGGCCCGCCCCGCTCGGCACGGTCGATCAGGTGCGTCTCATGGACGTGGCCACTATTGATCTGGCGAACATAGTTGTGGCTGTAGCGATGGCCAGGCACATAGACTTCGCGCGGCGCCAGCGGGAACCAGCCGACGGCCGGTGCGGCGCCCGAACGGAAGCTGACGCTCCAGCCCGGGTTACCAATCCAGCCGACCAGCGCCGGGGCGTAGACCGGGCGCGCCTGATGGCCACCGGGGATCCAGCCCCAGCGCCCGCGGATCATCGCCCAACGGCCATAGTGGAATGGCGCAAAGCCCCACGGTGCCTGGTCGATCCACGTCCAGCCCCAGGGTGCAACCCAGGCCCAGCGGCCGTTGCGGTAGGGCGCCCAGTCATCGGCCACCGAACGCGGGTACCAGACGGCGCCGTAGTCGGGTGCCGTCTGCCAGTCGCCATAGGCGTCAAGATCCTGGTAGCCGGTCATGTGCGGCGAAACGTAGCGACGCGAGGCGCTGGCCAGTGTTGCGTTTTCACGATTGGCCACCCATTGATCGAAGGCATCCTGATCCCAGTCGGCGTCCAGACGCTCGCTGCCATTTCCCCAGCGGCTGGCCTTCTGGCCGGCGGTAACCGGCGTGGCGCGCCCGCGGTCGTCGAAAACGGCCCGACCAGCCTGAACGCTCAGTTCGCTATGGTCGTCAAAGACGTCGATGCGATAGCGCCCCGGCGTCAGGAAACGGACATCGCCGTCCGGTGTATTCACGATGAGATCGTCGACCTGATCGCGGTCGAGAATGCTGACGGCCAGGCTGCCGCCGTTCAGGCGGAGATCGACCCGGGCATCGTCGACGGCTGAAAATTCGGCCTGGCTGTTGTCGGCCAGGCGGTAGGCGGTGGAGCCGATCCAGATTTCGGCCCGGCCGCGCTGGCCGGTTTCCAGAATGGCGCCGCTGCTGACCGGCCAGTTCACGGTCGCCGGGCCGCCCTGATCGCTGCGGTCAACCCGAAAAAAGACCTGATTTT
This sequence comes from uncultured Rhodocyclaceae bacterium, assembly GCA_907163225.1. Taxonomy (GTDB): domain Bacteria; phylum Pseudomonadota; class Gammaproteobacteria; order Burkholderiales; family Rhodocyclaceae; genus Azonexus. The sequence goes on from OU015322.1 coordinate 2,054,128, forward strand.
CAACAAACGCGAGCCGGCCAACGCGGGCCGGCGGATCGCTCTGCGCCAAGGCTGGCAAGGCTAGCGCGACGGTGACAGCGACAAAAATACGGTGGAGAAATTGCAACATCTTTTGCTCCTTGAGGGCAAGGCTGCGCCCGCTCGAAAAAGCGGGGGAACAAGTAATCAACGCGTCAGCGTGGGAATGGATGAACCTGCAGCCCGGAAAAATGGTTTCAAAATGTTGCGACCCGCATGGGGTCAGGCGTTGCTGGTGGTAATGCCGTATTTTTTGGCCACGGTCACATACTGCTCACGGGCCGAGGCCAGCTTGGCGCTCTTGCGATCCTTGCGCTGGGCGCGCTGCAGGTAATCCTGTGCACGGGCGGCCAGTTCATCGTCCCAGCCATTCTTGTCCATCAACGCAAAAATGGCCTTGGCGGCATTGACCAGAAATTGCAGGTTGGGCACCTGTTCAGCGGCCTGAATGAGCAGTTGCACGGCCCCAACCAGGTCGCCGCTGCGCGCGGCCATGACGCCCTTGTTGTTGAGGGCAACGATTTCCTTGCCGACCTGATCAAGCAGCGCCTTGCCGGCATCCGGCTGGCCCGTTTGCGCGAAGACGCTGGTTATGTGGTCGATGAGGTGGGTGTCTTCGTGATTTTCTGCCGCCACTTGCCGCATGATCCGCCCGGCGTCACCTTCCTTGCCGGTGGCAAAGCAGGCGTGGGCCAGATCGACGGCCAGGCGCTGCGAAACATGTTTACCCTTGGCCGCCGCCTCGGCCTCAATGGTTTTCTGCAAAGCCAGCGCCTGATCGACCAGATGCTGCGCCTTGTCGGCCGCGCCTTCGTTGTGCAGGCAGAGGCTTTCGGTGACCAGCGCGGCCAGTTCGGCCTGCTTGTCGCCACGCCATTCGCGCTTCATTTCGGCAGCGATCTTGCGCGAAGCAGCGACATCGCCACGCTCGACCAGGACACGCGACAGGTTGGCGAAATCGTCCACCGTGCGCAGGCTCGACCCCTTGCTGCGCTCGATCACCTTGCCGTAAGCCTTTTCAGCCGCCAGCAGATCCTTGTTGCGGGCCGCGACATCGCCGACCAGCCGTTGTCGCACGGTGTTGTGTGGCGAGGCGTCGGCTGCCCGTTGCAACGAGTGCTGGGCATCGAGCAGGCGCCCTTGCGCTTCATGCACCGAGGCCAGGAAATCGTAGGCCGACAGGTAATCCGGCGCATCAAGAACGACCTGTTCGGCCAAGTGCTCCGCTTCGTCCAGCGCGCCACGATCACGCAGGGCCATGGCCAGCCCCATCTTGGCCCAGGGCACGACGCGGCCCTCCAGTACCCGACGGAAGACCTCCTCGGCCTCATGCGTCTTGCCCAGCGTGTGCAGCAATTCACCCTTGAAACGCAGGGCGTCGTACATGAATTGCGGTTGCTGCTGAATCACCCGGTCGCAGGCGACGATGGCTTCCTGCAGCGCGCCGCGCTCGACCTGTTCGTAAATGTGACGCAGCACATGCTTTTTGTAGATGGCCTTGACCAGCCGCAGCTGCAACTGATCGGCGGTGAACGGCTTGATCAGGTAGTCATCCGGCGCCAGCTCGGCCAGCGCGACAACGTTGGTATGGCCGCGCTCGCTGGTGATGATCATGTAAACCGTGGACAGCGGAATAAGGTGGGCGTGGCGCAGTTCTTCCAGCAACTGCTGGCCATCCCGCCCGTCATCAAGCACGAAATCGGAAAGGATGATGTCGAAGCGGTTGCCCTTGACCTGGCGCAGAACCTCGGCCGAATTGCCCGCCCCGTGCACCAATATGACACCGAGCGCGCCGAGCATCAGGCGCAGCGAATCGCGCGCCGGGGCATGGCGGTCGACAATCAGCACTCTTTTTTTGGTCAGCGACTGCTGCAAAACCAGCAGCATCTCTTCGTTATCGAGTGGGTTGGGCCCTTTGGCCTGGCTTGTGCTCATCTCGGCAACTTACTTGAGTTCGCCAGACAGGGCAAGGAGGCGGCAAAAACCTGTGATATTTCAGCGCCCTGAAGTAAAATCCGCGGTTCGCCCTTGCCCTGCAACAAGCCCAAACTCATGCTCTATCCCACCCGTTTCGATGTCATCGTCGTCGGCGGCGGTCACGCCGGCACCGAAGCTGCGCTCGCCGCAGCCCGGGCGGGAGCGAACACGATGTTGCTGACGCACAATCTCGACACGCTGGGGGCGATGAGCTGCAACCCGTCGATCGGCGGCATCGGCAAAGGCCATCTGGTGCGCGAAGTCGATGCGCTGGGCGGTGCCATGGCGGCAGCGACCGACGAAGCCGGCATCCAGTTTCGCATCCTGAATGCGTCGAAAGGCCCGGCGGTGCGCGCCACCCGCGCTCAGGCCGACCGCGTGCTGTACAAGCAGGCGATCCGCGGTCGACTGGAAAATCAGCCCAATTTGACGATTTTTGCCGAGGCCTGCGACGACCTGATCGTCGAGGGCGACAAGGTGTGCGGCGCCGTCACGCAGCTTGGCATCCGCTTTGAAGCCAATGCGGTCGTGCTGACCGCCGGCACCTTCCTCAACGGGAAGATTCACGTCGGTCTCGAAAACTACACCGGCGGCCGCATGGGCGATCCGCCGTCGGTTTCGCTGGCCGCCCGACTCAAGGAACTGAAGCTGCCGCAAGGCCGCCTGAAGACCGGCACGCCGCCGCGCCTCGATGGCAAGACCATCGATTTCTCGGTGATGGAAGAACAGCATTCGGACAACCCGATGCCGGTCTTTTCCTTCCTCGGCAAGGCCGCCCAGCACCCGCGCCAACTGCCATGCTGGATCACAGAAACCAACGAGCGCACGCACGACATCATCCGTAGCGGCCTCGACCGCTCGCCGATGTACACCGGCGTCATCGAAGGCGTCGGCCCGCGTTACTGCCCGTCGATCGAAGACAAGATCCACCGCTTTGCCGACAAGGACAAGCACAACGTCTTTCTCGAGCCGGAAGGCCTGACGACGCACGAGATCTACCCGAACGGCGTATCCACCAGTCTGCCTTTCGACATCCAACTGGCGCTGGTCCGCTCGATCCGCGGCATGGAAAACGTGCACATTCTGCGCCCCGGCTACGCCATCGAATACGACTTCTACGACCCGCGCGGCCTCAAGGACACGCTGGAAACCAAGGCGATCAACGGCCTGTTCTTCGCCGGCCAGATCAACGGCACGACCGGCTACGAAGAGGCCGCAGCCCAAGGCCTGCTGGCTGGCGTCAACGCCGTGCGCTACGTGCGCGGCGAATCCGGCTGGTGCCCGAAGCGCAACGAAGCCTACCTCGGCGTGCTGGTCGACGACCTGATCACGCGCGGCGTTTCCGACCCCTACCGGATGTTCACCAGCCGCGCCGAATACCGCCTGAGCCTGCGCGAAGACAACGCCGACCTGCGCTTGACCGAGCAGGGTCGCGAACTCGGCCTGGTTGATGACATTCGCTGGGCCGCCTTCTGCCAGAAGCGCGACGCCATTGCCGCCGAACAGGAGCGACTGAAATCGACCTGGGTCAATCCGAAAATCACGCCAGCCGAAGACTGCTTGCGCGTCCTCGGCAAGACCATCGAGCACGAATACAGCCTGTTTGAACTGCTGCGCCGGCCGGAGGTTTCCTACACCGCGCTGATCACCCTGCCCGTCGTCGAGGCTAACCGCGAGGGGCAGTCCTGCGGTCAACCCGAAAATTCGACCAAAATCGAAATCGACCCGGCGGTCGTCGAGCAAGTAGAAATTTCTGCCAAATACCAGGGCTACATCGACCGTCAGGCCGACGAAGTCGCCAAATCCGCCAGCTACGAAAATGCCGTGCTGCCCGCTGATCTCGATTACAGCACCGTCGCCGGCCTATCCAACGAAGTCAGGCAAAAACTGGCCCTGCACAAGCCACAGACCATCGGCCAGGCCTCGCGTCTTCAAGGCATCACGCCGGCAGCGGTTTCGTTGCTGCTGATCCACCTGAAACGCCACAAGCTGTCGCACGCGGCATGAGTCAGAACGCACTCGCCACCGGCCTGACCGGCCTCGGACTGAATCTGCCCGAAGACGCGCCGCACCAGCTGCTCGCCTTCCGCGACCTGCTGCTCAAGTGGAACAAGACCTACAACCTGACCGCCCTGCGCGATCCGGCTCAGGCAATTTCCCATCACCTGCTCGATTCGCTGGCCATCCTGCCCCACATCGGCGCCGGCAACTTGCTCGACGTCGGCAGCGGCGGCGGCCTGCCCGGCATGCCGCTAGCCATAGCCCGGCCCGATCTTTCAGTCAGCATGGTCGATACCGTACAGAAAAAAACCACCTTCCTGCAGCAGGCTGTCATCGAACTGGCGCTCAAGAATGTTACGGTGCACCACGCTCGGGTAGAAGAAATGCATGGCCAATACGCCCAGATCAGCTCGCGCGCCTTTGCCGAAATCAGCCTGTTCATCAGCCTCACCCGCCACCTGCTGGCACCGGGCGGCCGCTGGTTGGCGATGAAGGGCACTCGGCCGGACAACGAACTCAAGGCCTTGCCGGCCGACATCACGGTTGAAGCGATCATTCCGCTCAGCGTGCCGGGCCTGGATGCCGAACGACATTTGATCATTTTGAAAGCCGGGGCATGAAAGTACTCGCCATTACCAACCAGAAAGGCGGCGTCGGAAAGACGACGACAGCAGTCAATCTCGCCGCCTCACTCGCCGTAGAAGGCAAGCGCGTCCTGCTCATCGACATGGATCCGCAGGGCAACGCCACCACCGGTTCCGGCATCACCAAGAAAGAAGCGCTGCCGACCGTCTATCAATTGCTGATCGGCGCCGCAACGCTGCTCGAAGTCTGCATCAAGACGCCATTTGACTTCGACATCCTGCCCGCCAACCGCGAACTGGCCGGCGCCGAAGTCGAAATGATCGAACTCGACCAACGCGAATACCGCCTGAAAAATGCCCTGGCGCAAAACCACGCGGAATACGACTTCGTCCTGATCGACTGCCCGCCGGCCCTCAACATGCTGACCGTCAATGCGCTGGTCGCCGCCGATTCCGTGCTGATCCCGATGCAGTGCGAGTACTACGCGCTCGAAGGACTTTCCGACCTGGTCGAAACGCTGCGCAAGGTGCGCCACCACCTCAATTCGCGCCTCGAAATCGAGGGCCTGCTGCGAACCATGTACAACGGCCAGAGCACGCTGACCCAGCAAGTCTCCGCCGAACTCGAAAGCCACTTCGGCGACAAGGTCTACAAGACCATCGTGCCGCGCAACGTCCGCCTGGCCGAAGCCCCGTCCTACGGCAAGCCGGTCATCGCCTTCGACAAAAACTCCCGAGGCGCGCAGGCCTACAGCGCGCTTGCCAAAGAAATTCTCGAAAGGGTCGCCCCATGATCAAGATGAAAGGACTCGGCCGCGGCCTCGACGCGCTGCTTTCCGGCAGCGACAAACCGCAGGGCGACGAACAGCGCAACCTGCCGGTCGAACGCCTGCGTCCCGGCAAGTACCAGCCGCGCACCCACATGGATAAGGACTCACTGGCTGAGCTGGCCGCCTCGATCAAGGCGCAAGGCGTCATGCAGCCGATCCTGGTTCGCGCCGTCGACAGCACACCCGGCGCCGAGCGTTACGAAATCGTCGCCGGCGAACGCCGCTGGCGCGCCTCGCAACTGGCCGGCCTGAGCGAGGTTCCTGTCCTCGTCCGCAGCATCCCGGACGAACAGGCGCTGGCCATGGCGTTGATCGAAAACATCCAGCGCGAAAATCTCAACCCGCTCGAAGAAGCCCAAGGCCTGCAACGCCTGATCGACGAATTCGGCCTGACCCACCAGCAGGCCGCCGACGCCGTTGGCCGCTCCCGCCCGGCCGCGTCCAATTTATTGCGTTTATTGCAGTTGACCGCACCCGTCCAGGAAATGCTAATGACTGGCCAGCTCGACATGGGCCATGCCCGCGCCCTGTTGCCAATATCCAGCGGACAGCAAGTCGGCCTCGCCCAGCGCATCATCCAGAAAGACTTGTCAGTCAGAGAAACAGAGCGCCTCGTACAGCAGATCTTGAATCCGCCCAAAAACGCGCCGGAAAAGCCAGTCGACCGCGACCTCCTTCGGCTGCAGGAGCAACTTTCCGACGGACTGGGCGCCAATGTTGCCATCCGCTCCAACAAGAAGGGCGCAGGCAAGGTGACCATCGAGTTCTCCAGCCTCGATCAACTCGACGGCCTTATTTCCCGACTTAACCCGTAATCAATGTCCCTAAATAATATCGATCAAGGCTACGGGAAAACCCTCATTTTTCGCGTCGTTCAAATTGACTCATCTATAAGACTCCGTTACACTCACACGGTTATTGAACGAGGCATGTTTTGCACCCGCATGTAAGCTGGATACTCAGTCGTCAGGCGGCGTTGACAATGGCATTGGCGGTTTTGGCCGCAGCATTAGTCAGCGTTAATGCAGCTGTCTCTGTTCTGATCGGGGGATCAATCGGAATCATCGCCAATCTCGGGTATGCCCTGAGAGCACTTCGGATGAGTTCGAATACCGACCCGGTCAAGGCATATCGGGCGCAGTCCGCGGGGGAGAGATTCAAGTTTCTGCTCACCCTCATTGGATTTGCGCTAGTGTTTTTAGGGTACAAGGAGGTGGCGGTTCTGCCGCTCTTTCTTGGATACGCATCAACCTTCGTCATCTACTGGATGGCATTGCTGAAGCAACGCTAGACAGACTGGAGAAAACATGAGCGCAGACGGCGGCACACTGACCACCACAGGTTATATTGAACACCACCTTACCAATTTGGCTGTCTGTGCAGACAGCGCCAAGGTAGATGGCGTCTGTACCGGTTTCTGGACTTTCCACCTCGACACCCTGCTGGTTTCCGGCATTCTGGGTTTGGTTGTTTTCGGCTTCATGGCCCTAATGGCCAGCAGAGCCACTGCTGGCGTTCCTTCTGGTGGCCAGAATTTCGTCGAAATGGTTGTCGGCTTGGTCGATCAGCAAGTTCGCGATACCTTCCACGGCAAGAGCGCCCTGGTTACCCCGCTGGCCATTACCATTTTTGTCTGGGTGTTCGTCATGAACGCCATGGATTTGATTCCGGTCGACTTCCTGCCCACAGCGCTTCAAGCTGCCACCGGCAATCACCATCTGCCCTTCAAGTTCGTACCGACCACGGACCCCAACCTGACCTTTGCGATGTCGCTGACCGTTTTCGCCATCTCGATCGTCTTGGGTCTGAAGACAAAAGGCTTCGGTCACTTCATGCATGAAGTCTTCGCGGTCCCGTTTGGCCTGAAGCTCGCCCCGATCAACCTCCTTTTCCGTATCGTCGAAGAAATCGCCCGGCCGATCTCGCTGTCCCTGCGACTCTTCGGCAACATGTACGCCGGTGAAATGGTCTTCATCCTGATCGCCCTGCTCGGCCTGTATCAGTTGCCTCTGGCTTTGCCTTGGGAGCTGTTCCACATTTTGATCATCACCCTGCAAGCCTTTGTGTTCATGATGCTGACCATCGTTTACATGTCCATGGCAGCAGAGTCGCACTAAGTTCGTACCGTTTTTCTGTAGTTTATTTTTTTAGTTTTTTACTTTAACCCCGCAACAAACCTACCTTACTGAGGAGTAAACATGGAACTCGCAACCGTCCTCTCCAACACCGCTATCGCTGTAGCCATCCTGATCGGCGCCGGCGCTCTGGGTACCGCTATTGGCTTTGGTATCCTGGGTGGCCGCTTCCTGGAAGGCGCTGCTCGCCAGCCGGAAATGATCCCCACGCTGCAGGTCAAGATGTTCATCGTCGCCGGTCTGCTCGACGCCGTGACCATGATCGGTGTCGGTATCGCTCTGTTCCTGCTCTTCGCAAACCCGTTCCTGGCTCTGCTGAAGTAATTAACCGCGCCCCTGTAACCCTTATTACCAGGAGGTTAGCGTGAATATCAACGCTACACTGATTGGCCAGGCAATCTGGTTTGCTCTCTTCATCTGGATCACGATGAAGTTCGTCTGGCCGCCGCTGCAAAAAGCGATGGCGGACCGTCAAGCACAGATCGCTGATGGCCTGGCTGCAGCAGAACGCGGCAAGCACGAGCAAGAACTTGCTGCCAAGCGTTCCGCCGATGCGTTGCGTGATGCCAAGGAGAAATCTGCGGATCTCATCGCTCAAGCCGAAAAGCGTGCGCAGCAGATCGTCGAAGATGCCAAGGGTACCGCCAAGGTTGAGGCCGACAAGGTCGTCGCTGGCGCCAAGGCAGAAATCGATCAGGAAGTCGAACGCGCCAAGCAATCTTTGCGTGAGCGTGTCGCCGAACTGGCGGTTGCCGGTGCGGAAAAGATTCTGCGCAAGGAAATCAACGCGTCCGCGCATTCCGACATGCTGGTCGCCCTGAAACAGGACCTGTAAGCGATGGCTGAATCCGTAACTATCGCCCGTCCCTACGCGGAAGCCCTGTTCCGGGCAGCGAAGGAAAGTGGCAATCTGGCCAAGTGGGCAGAGCAAGTTTCAACGCTCGCTCAGGTGGCCGCCAGTCCCGAAGTCCGCGCGGCTATCGGTGATCCCAATGTGGCGGCCCCGCAACTGGTCGACCTCTTCCGGTCTGCCTGCGGTACGGCGGTAGATGCGGAGCTGGCGAATTTCATCCAGCTGCTGTCCAACAACGACCGTCTGGGATTGCTGCCGGAGATCGAGGGCTTGTACGAAAGTTACAAGCGCGCCGAGGAAGGCAGCAAGCAAGCCGAGATCATCTCGGCCTTTCCGATCGATGACAACCAGGTGAAAGCCCTGCTGCCCCAACTCGAAGCCGTCTTCAAGACCAAGCTCGAAACGTCAGTGTCGGTTGATTCGACATTGATTGGTGGTGTCAAGGTAATCGTTGGCGACCAGATGCTGGATGCTTCGGTTCGCGGCAAGCTCGACGCCATGGCCACGGCGCTGAACAACTAGGAGAATTTCATGCAGTTGAATCCTTCCGAAATTTCTGAACTGATCAAGAGCAAGATCCAGAACCTGCAAAGCGCATCGGAAGTGCGCACGCAGGGCACCGTCGTATCCGTCACTGACGGTATCTGTCGCGTGCACGGCCTGCAGGATGTAATGCAGGGCGAGATGCTGGAATTCCCCGGCAACACCTTTGGTATGGCGCTCAATCTAGAGCGCGATTCCGTTGGCGCCGTGGTTCTTGGTTCATACGAACACATTTCCGAAGGCGACGTGGTCAAGACCACGGGTCGCATTCTGGAAGTCCCAGTGGGTCGCGAACTGCTAGGTCGTGTGGTCAACTCCCTCGGTCAGCCGATCGATGGCAAGGGCCCGATCAATGCAAAGCTAACCGACAAGCTGGAAAAGGTCGCGCCAGGGGTTATTTGGCGTAAATCTGTTTCCCAGCCGGTGCAAACTGGTCTCAAGTGCGTGGACTCCATGGTTCCAGTTGGCCGTGGCCAGCGCGAGCTGATCATTGGTGACCGCCAGACAGGCAAGACAGCAGTCGCGGTCGACGCCATCATCAACCAGAAAGACAAAGGTCTGTTCTGCGTTTATGTTGCTATTGGCCAGAAAGCCTCCACCATTGCCAACGTTGTTCGCAAGCTCGAAGAGCACGGCGCGATGGCTAATACCATCGTCGTTGCCGCCCCGGCTTCCGAATCGGCTGCGCTCCAGTATCTCGCACCATATGCAGGCTGTACGATGGGCGAATACTTCCGTGACATCGGTGAAGATGCTCTGATCGTTTATGACGATTTGACCAAGCAGGCTTGGGGCTACCGTCAGGTTTCCCTGCTGCTGCGCCGTCCCCCTGGCCGTGAAGCCTATCCGGGTGACGTGTTTTATCTCCACTCACGCCTGCTCGAACGCGCTGCTCGCGTCTCTGAAGCCTGGGTTGAGAAGGTCAGCAATGGCGAGATCAAGGGTAAGACCGGTTCTCTGACCGCACTTCCAGTCATCGAAACGCAAGCTGGCGACGTGTCCGCCTTCGTTCCTACCAATGTGATTTCCATTACCGACGGTCAAATCTTCCTGGAAACCGACCTCTTCAACGCCGGTATCCGTCCAGCTATCAACGCTGGTATCTCCGTCTCCCGCGTTGGTGGTGCTGCCCAGACCAAGCTGATCAAGAAACTCGGCGGTGGTGTCCGTCTGGCGCTTGCCCAGTACCGCGAGCTTGCCGCTTTTGCCCAGTTTGCTTCTGACCTCGACGAAGCAACCCGCAAGCAGCTGGAGCGTGGTCGTCTGGTTACTGAGCTGATGAAGCAAGCCCAGTACTCGCCGATGAGCATCTCTGAAATGGCCGTCACGCTGTACGCAGCCGACAAGGGCTACTTCGATGATGTTGAAGTCAAGCGGGCTCTGGAATGTGAAAAGGCCATGATCGGTTACCTCAAGTCCAATTGCGCCGCCCTCATGAATACCATGGAGACGACGGCTGACCTGAGCGCCGATTCCGAGAAGCAACTTGCCGCTGGCATTGTCGCTTTCAAGAGCAGCTGGGTCTGATCTAGGAGAACGCCATGCCTAGCGGCAAGGAAATTCGCAACAAGATCAAGAGCGTCGAAAATACGCGCAAGATCACCAAGGCCATGGAGATGGTGGCCGCATCCAAAATGCGCAAAGCGCAGGATCGGATGCGTGCTGCTCGTCCTTACGGCGAGAAGATCCGGCGAGTAGCAGGTAACCTGTCTCATGCACTGACCGAATACCGTCACCCTTTTTTGGTGAATCGTGACCAAGCCGCTGTCGGCTTGATCCTGATCACCTCGGACAAAGGGCTGTGCGGAGGTCTGAACTCAAATCTTCTTCGTCTGGCGGTGACCAAGATGAAGGAGTTTGAGTCCAAGGGCAACAAAATTCAGGCCACCTGCATCGGCAACAAAGGTCTCGGCTTTATGCAGCGTGCTGGTGCAAAAGTTGTATCGCACGTCACCGGTTTGGGCGATACGCCTCATCTCGAAAAGTTGATCGGGCCGGTCAAGGTTCAACTCGACTCTTACATGAATGGCGAGATAGATGCGCTGTATATCGGATATACCCGCTTCATCAACACGATGAAGCAGGAACCGGTGTTTGAACAGCTGCTTCCGCTTTCAGGCGATGCTGTCGGGTCTGCAAAAACCAATTGGGATTACGTCTACGAACCCGATGCAAAAGCCGTGATCGACGACTTGCTGATCCGTTATGTAGAAGCGCTGATTTATCAGGCCGTTGCAGAAAACATGGCATCCGAGCAGTCTGCCCGGATGGTTGCCATGAAGTCTGCTTCGGATAACGCCAAGACCGTTATCGGCGATTTGAAGCTGGTTTACAACAAGGCCCGTCAGGCTGCGATTACCAAGGAACTATCGGAAATCGTCAGCGGCGCCGCCGCGGTGTGACGCGTAGATTTTTATTTTTGGGGATTTGAATATGAGTCAAGGTTCAATCGTTCAGTGCATCGGCGCCGTTGTGGACATCCACTTCCAGCGCGATCAGATGCCGAAGGTCTACGACGCCCTTAAGCTGGATGCTTCTGAAGCAAACGGCATGGCTGAAGACGGCCTGACCTTCGAAGTGCAACAACAACTCGGTGACGGTGTCGTTCGCACCATCGCCATGGGTTCATCCGACGGTCTGCGTCGCGGCATGAAAGTGAACAACACCGGCGCCGGTATCTCAGTCCCTGTCGGTATGGGCACTCTTGGTCGCATCATGGACGTTCTCGGTCGCCCGATCGACGAAGCAGGCCCGATCGACTCCAACGAGCTGCGCGAGATTCACGCCGCGGCGCCGAAGTTCGACGAACTGTCGTCTTCCGTCGATCTGCTGGAAACCGGCATCAAGGTTATCGACTTGATCTGCCCGTTCGCCAAGGGCGGCAAGGTCGGTCTGTTCGGTGGCGCCGGCGTCGGTAAGACCGTTAACATGATGGAACTGATCAACAACATCGCCAAACAGCACTCCGGTCTGTCCGTGTTTGCTGGCGTGGGTGAGCGCACCCGTGAAGGTAACGACTTTTACCACGAAATGAAGGACTCCAACGTTCTCGACAAGGTCGCGATGGTGTTCGGTCAGATGAACGAGCCGCCGGGCAACCGTCTGCGCGTCGCGCTCACCGGCCTGACCATGGCTGAGCGTTTCCGTGATGATGGTCGTGACATTCTGTTCTTCGTCGACAACATCTATCGCTACACGCTGGCTGGTACGGAAGTTTCCGCACTGCTCGGCCGTATGCCTTCCGCCGTGGGCTATCAGCCGACGCTGGCTGAAGAAATGGGCCGTCTGCAAGAGCGTATCACCTCCACCAAGGTTGGCTCGATCACCTCCATCCAGGCCGTTTACGTGCCTGCCGATGACTTGACCGACCCTTCTCCTGCTACCACCTTCCTGCACCTCGACTCCACGGTCGTGCTGTCGCGTGATATCGCCTCGCTGGGTATCTACCCGGCTGTTGATCCGCTCGACTCCACTTCGCGCCAGCTCGATCCGCAAGTCGTGGGCGAAGAGCATTACGCCGTTGCCCGTGCAGTGCAGATGAACCTGCAGCGCTACAAGGAACTGCGTGACATCATCGCGATTCTGGGTATGGACGAGCTGTCTCCGGAAGACAAGCTGGCCGTGTCCCGCGCTCGCAAGATTCAGCGCTTCCTGTCCCAGCCGTTCCACGTTGCTGAAGTCTTCACCGGCTCGCCGGGCAAGTTCGTTTCTCTCAAGGAAACGATCAAAGGCTTCAAAGGCATCTGTGCCGGCGAATACGACCACTTGCCGGAACAAGCGTTTTACATGGTTGGCGGTATTGAGGAAGTCCTCGAGAAGGCCAAGACGCTGTAATAGCGCTACGCCGTATAGGAGCTAGTTAATGGCTATGACTGTTCATTGTGATGTCGTCAGTGCTGAGGAGTCGATCTTCTCCGGCCTGGTTGAAATCGCAGTATTCCCCGGTGAAGCCGGGGAACTCGGCATTCTTCCGCGTCACACACCGCTTCTGACTCGCATCAAACCCGGCACCATTCGTTTAAAGGTGCCGAACAAGAGCGAGTTTGAATTGGTGTATGTTTCCGGTGGCATGCTGGAAGTTCAGCCCGACATGATTACCGTGTTGGCTGATACTGCGATTCGTGCGCACGATCTGGACGAAGCCAAGGCACTGGAAGCCAAGAAGCGCGCCGAAGAAGCCCTCGCCAATCGGAATGCTGAAATGGACTACGCTGCTGCCGAAGCAGAGTTGGCGCAAGCCGTTGCCCAGTTGCAAGCGATTCAGCGTCTGCGCAAACACACGCATTAATTCCGGAATTCCGGGTCAAAAAAAGGCAGCCTTGGGCTGCCTTTTTTATATTTCAACCGCGCAAATTAAAGCTTGAAAATTCGCTTTTCGAGTCTTGAAAGATCGTCACGGAGCGTATTCACCGCATTGCCAAATTCGGCAATTCGATGCGGAGTGGCGAGCAAGGCGGACTCATTTGTCGCATATTCAACAGCATTTTTGGCGGCCCTATCGATGCTATCCGATATCGCGGAAGAGAGGGCTCTAGCCATTTTCAACAAGCGGTGGGCCGGTATGTCGCCGATCAGGCCAGCCAAGTCAGATTCCGAATCCCACGCCAGATTGCGCAATACAAAGGCTAAGCTCTCTGCAATTTCGGCTGAGCCGCCAAGCTTGACTGCCGAAAAAAATCTATCACGATCGAAGAGCAGGCGAACTGGCGTATCCGTTGGCAGAGTGATAGCGACATTCGGATCACTCTCCGAATTTCCTGCTGTAAAGAGGCCCTGTTCGTCGATACCAAGCCTCAATTTGAAAAGTCCGCCTGCATCAATCAGAACTTGCGCGCCTGAATGCGCACGCAAACGATCTTGCGCCCAATATTCACCTTGAATCAAATGATTCAAGGCGCGAATGGTCAAGTTTGAAACCGGATCCATCAAAACCTGGAACCTAGAACTTGAATCCACGATGCAAGGCGACAACGCCCATTGCCAAATTGAAGTACTCAACCTTTTCGAAGCCAACCTCCTCCATCATCGTCTTCAACTCTTCCTGTCCGGGATGAACGCGAATCGATTCGGAAAGATAGCGATAGCTATCGGAATCATTGGTTATCAATTTTCCGACGCGAGGTATGACTTGGAAGGAGTAGAAATCATACAGCGGCGCCAATGGTTTCCAGACCTGAGAAAACTCCAATACAAGCAGTCGGCCACCGGGACGCAGGACGCGACGCATTTCAGCCAGCGCAGCATCTTTGTGCGTCATGTTTCGCAAGCCGAACGCGACGGTCACGCAATCGAACCAGTCGTCAGGGAAAGGAAGTTTTTCGGCATCGCACTGAGCAACCGGCACCATATAGCCTTTATCGAGCAGGCGGTCTCTGCCGCGAGCCAACATGGCATTGTTGATGTCGGTCAGCCAAACCTGGCCACTCTTGCCAACACGCTTGGCAAAAGCCAGCGACAAATCACCTGTCCCACCAGCGACATCCAGTACCCGGGAGCCCTCACGGACACCGCTACGCTGAATAGTGAATGCCTTCCAGAGACGATGCATACCGCCGGACATCACATCATTCATCAGATCGTACCGGCTGGCTACGGAATCAAATACGTCCGCAACGCGGCGGGCTTTTTCCTGTTCGGCAACGGATTCGTAGCCGAAATGCGTCTTATCGTTTTTCATGGCTTTAATGGTGATGACCGCAACTCGATGCTGCTGCAGGGCGTGAGGAGGTGTCGATATCGCGCGACAATCCCTGGGTTTCAATTTGCTTCAGGTATTCCTGCCACAACTCGTCATGATGCTTGCCGAGGTTGTAAAGCAGATCCCAAGAATAGAGGCCGCTGTCATGGCCGTCGGAATAGATCAGACGCAACGCGTACGTTCCAACGGGTTCGATCCGTTCAACATCGACATTGCGCTTGCCTGTCTGCAGCGTTTCCTGACCAGGGCCATGACCACGCGCCTCGGCCGATGGCGTATAGACACGCAGATATTCGAAATCCAGCGAGTAGCATTCGCCATTCTCGTAAATCAGTTCCAAGCGCCGGGATTTCTGGTGCAGCTTAATCTCGCTCGGTATCGGGGTATCACGTTCAATACCAGCCATAATTTCCTCCAGGATGAGGCCGCTAGTTTAGCGCACTCGCCCCAACACCGTGCCAAGATAGGTCAAAGCACCTGATAGCTGATGCGATCGTAATCGGTACCGCGCTGAAGAACATGGTTCAGGCGGATCTGTCCAACGGTGTCGTCGCCGGTAGATAGCTCAACGATGCGACTTGCCTGAAACATGCCCGGTGGCAAGACGATTGAGCCCTCTTCCTTGATCGCCGGCACGGGCGGCAGTAAAAATGCTCGCACATAGCGCTCGTTGTTTCCTGCCTTCGACGCCGCGACCCGCACCGCAACGCCGGTCGGCATACCCGGCAGGGTTGCCACACCAACGATCAGGCCACCCATCTCATCCTGCATCAGCCAGGTCGCCTGGACCAATAGAAAATGATCGCCATCATGTGGACAAACCACCATCAGTTGCCCATGAGAAATACGCTGCCCAGCGCTGCTGCGACCCAGGCGAAATCCGTTGGCCGAGTGGTTGATGACAGACCATTCATCGACCGGGAAACTGATATGCGGCTTGATGGCCATTTCCCGGTCGGGCTCTACGCAGTCCCCAAAGGTAAATAGCTGGTCAAACTCTCCGCGGGTGAACGCTGCGGCCGAATCAGGCTGTTCAAAGGCCTTGCCGGTCACGCAAAAATGCATTGCCTCGAAACCCACTGCCACCCGCGCAACACCTTCGGTCGCGAATCGTCGAAAGCGGCGAGGCGAGGCTGATTGAGTCCAGGGACGGGCAAGATGATCGAGCAGGTTGATCACGTGGTTGCTGGTTTCCTCGCCTAGCCCAAGCTGGGATGGCGTTATGCGTTGCCGGAGCTGGCTGAGCATGTGATTGATCTGCAAACCCAGACGGGTCGTGTCGAGCCGCCTCGCATCGACCGGCATTTCCTCGGCAACGGCAGCCGGATGCAAGGGGAGATCCCTCATCAGCTCAATCACGTAGGCGGGCACCTCCAGATCGTCATCCAGGCGATGAATGGAGACCAGCGGCGCCCAAATTCCGGCCCAGCGGCGGATCAGATTCAGGTTGCGCACGCTATTGCTGTACGGACTGGCAATATCAATTAGCAGCAGCGTCGTATAAGCGGCAGCACAGTGCGAAGCTTGCAGGTTATTTTCGAGAGCATCCTCAACCGGCGTGTAAGCAATTCCCCATTCTTCTGCGCTTTCGTAATAACCATGAAGGTCGAGCCATATCCCTGGCGGCAGGTCGCGGCGTGCGCGATAGTGCTCCAGAATAATCATTCCGGTGTAGTAGAGGCAGCGATGCAGAATTGTCGCCATCAACGACACATACTGCGCGTTATCGGCCTCAGGCTCTTCCAGTCGCGCACACAGCGCGTAGGCTTTGCCCATTTTTCGCCAGGCCGACACCACTTGCTGGAAGGAGGATTCCTCTTCACCGACCAGCGGCAGCGCTTTGTTATGGTAGCGCCGGGCCATCTCTTCTTCGACAAAACACAGCGGCGCCCTGGCCTGTTCCAGCAAGGCCAGCAATATCCCTGGCTGAGGCGGCGCAGCCAGGAGCGCATCAAGGAAGCGCATCAGCTGCCGCTCGGCGACAACGGGATTGGCCAGAGACAATTGGGCGAGATAGTCCATCCCGCTTCGTAGATCGGAGATATCAGGCGCTTCGGTAGCAGTCATTTTCGTACTCAATTCAGCCTCGTTCGATATCTGCCAACGCCACGATCAGCGCCTGCGCCATTGCATCGTCACTCACCGTTGGGCGCGGCCCAACAAGCTCCCGCTGCACCTTGCCCCAAATAGGTTCCGGAAAATGCCGATCATCCTGCCAACGGGGAATGATGTGCCAATGCACGTGCGGCACCATGTTGCCAAAACTGGCCAGATTGATCTTGTCGGGGGAAAAAAGACGGCGAATCATCGCTTCGACGGCGAAGACGATACGCATCAACTGCACTTGCCGGGCTGAATCGAGATCCGTCATTTCGCGCACATGAGCGTTCCAGATCACGCGGCAGAAACCCGGATAATGCGCATCATCCACCCGAATGACGCGGCAAATATCCGAGCGCCAAAGGACGACACCTCCGGCGTTTACACACAACTCACACGTCTGGCTGCCGATACCCACGCTCATCTCTCCAGTAATCCGGACAGAATTACATTAGAAATCAATTCGCACAAGCCACCGGCTCAAACAAAGGCACTATTTCACGGTCAACCGGAAAAAACTGCCAAAATTTATAGCAATACGCGTTCGATCCCGCCGGTGTTGGCCTTGCCGACGTAATCCGCCATCCAGTTATCGCCGAGCAGATGCTTGGCCAGCTCGACCACGATGTAATCGGCCTTGGTGCCGGCATCTTCATCGTAACGGGAGAGGCCCTGCAGACAGGCCGGGCAGGAAGTCAGAATCTTGACATCGCCGGTGAAACCATCGGCGCGCAACTTGGCGGCGCCACTTTCGATTTCTTCCTGCTTGCGGAATTTCACCTGTGTGGCGATATCCGGCCGGGAGTAGGCGAAGGAGCCTGAGTCGCCGCAGCAACGGTCGGTGAGCGGTACGTCCTGGCCCATCAGCGCCTTGGTCACGGCGAGCGGGGCGTAGGCCTTCATCGGCGTGTGGCAAGGGTCGTGGTACATGTAGCGCGTGCCGCTGACACCGTCCAGCTTGACACCTTTTTCCATCAGATACTCGTGGATATCGAGCAGGCGGCAGCCTGGGAAGATCTTCTCGAACTGATATTTCTGCAGCTGATCCATGCAAGTGCCGCAGGAAACGATCACCGTCTTGATGTCGAGATAGTTCAGCGTGTTGGCGACGCGATGGAAGAGCACGCGGTTGTCCGTCGTGATCTTTTGGCCCTTGTCTTCGTCGCCAGATGCCGTCTGCGGATAGCCGCAGCACAGGTAGCCGGGTGGCAGAACGGTGGTCGCGCCGACTTCGTAGAGCATTGCCTGCGTTGCCAGGCCTACTTGCGAAAACAGGCGTTCGGAGCCGCAGCCGGGGAAGTAGAAGACGGCATCCGAATCCTCTGTGGTCTTCTTGGGGTTGCGGATGACCGGAATGACCTTGTCGTCCTCGATATCAAGCAGGCCGCGTGAAGTGCGCTTGGGCAGATTGCCCGGCATCGGTCGGTTGAGGAAGTGGATGATCTGCGTCTTGACTGTCGGCGCACCAAGCGACACCGGCGGATGCGCGCGGGTGTCCTGAACCAGTCCGAGCGCTTTGGCCGCTTTGTGGGCGAGGCGCTGAGCCTTGAAGCCGAAGTCCATCATGCCGAAACGCATGAGCTTGATGGTGGCCGGGTCTTTCAGGTTGAGATAGGTGATCGCTGCCCAGGTGCCGGGGCTGAAGCGCTTTTTTTCCTGCTTGCGCAGGAAGTTGCGCATGGCCACCGAAACGTCGCCGAAATCGATGTCGACCGGGCAAGGTTTCACGCAGCGATGGCAGACCGTGCAGTGGTCGGCGACGTCGTTGAATTCGTCGAAATGCTTGAGCGAAATGCCGCGCCGGGTCTGCTCTTCGTAGAGGAAGGCTTCGACCAGCAGAGAGGTGGCCAGAATCTTGTTGCGCGGCGAGTAAAGCAGGTTGGCGCGCGGTACATGCGTCGAACACACCGGCTTGCACTTTCCGCAGCGTAGGCAGTCCTTGACCATGTCGGAAATCTTGCCGATTTCGGACTGTTCCATGATCAGTGACTCGGTGCCGAGCAGGCTGAACGACGGCGTGTAGGCGTTGCCAAGGTCGCCGCCGGGCATCAGCTTGCCCTTGTTGAAGCGGCCTTCCGGGTCGACCTTCTGCTTGTAGGCGCGGAAGGGGCCGAGTTCGGCTTCGGTCAGGAATTCCAGCTTGGTGATGCCGATGCCGTGCTCGCCGGAAATGACGCCATCCAGCCCGCGGGCGATGTGCATGATGCGCTCGACGGCCTTGTTAGCCGATTGCAGCATCTCGTAATTGTCGGAATTGACCGGCAGGTTGGTATGCACGTTGCCGTCGCCGGCGTGCATGTGCAAGGCGACGAAGACGCGGCCGCGCAGCACTTCCTTGTGGATGGCTTCGATGCGCTCGATGATCGGGCGATAGACGCCGCCGTCGAAAATCTTGGCCAGCCGGGCATGCAGCTCCTGCTTCCACGACGTGCGCACCGAGTAATCCTGCAGGCGGTGGAACAAGGTCGGGTTATCGGCCCGGTTGGTCAGTTCACCGGCCACCAAGCCATACGACGCGAAGCGCGATTCAGCCTCAGCCAGCGGCAGATCGAGGTTTTCAAGCAGCCATGCCCAGCGCAAACGGACGGCTTCGACGTAGTCGAGCGCGGCCTGCCGGCGGTCGCCAATCAGCACGTCGGTATCAAGCGTCGTGTCACCGCGATGCAGCGGCAGGTCGCCTTTGAGGAAGGCGCTCACAGCATCGCACAGGGCCAGCTTGTTCTGCGTCGACAGCTCGATGTTGATGCGCTCGATACCGTCGCAGTAATCGCCCATGCGCGGCAACGGGATGACCACGTCTTCGTTCAGCTTGAAGGCGTTGGTGTGGCGCGAAATGGCGGCAGTGCGCGAACGATCGAGCCAGAATTTCTTGCGCGTTTCCGGGTTGACCGCAATAAAGCCCTCAGCCGCGCGCAGGTTGCACATGCGGACGACTTCGGAAGCAGCGGCCATCACGGCGTTTTCGTCGTGGCCGACAAGATCGCCGATGAGCACCATCTTCGGCCGACCATGACGCTTGGCCTTGGTCGCATAGCCGACGGCCTTCACATAGCGCTCGTCGAGGTGCTCCAGACCAGCTAGCTGGACGCCGGCGGCATGCCCGGCACCGCCCGGCTTGAAGTAATCGGTGATCTCGACGATGGCCGGCACGGCTTCGCGCACCTGGCCGAAGAACTCCAGACAAACCGTGCGCGCCACCGGCGGCATCTTGTGCAGCACCCAGCGGGCGGCAACGATGATGCCGTCGGTGCCTTCCTTCTGCACTCCCGGAATGCCGCCGAGGAATTTGTCGGTCACATCCTTGCCCAGTCCGATCTTGCGACAGGCAGCGCCCGGCATGACCAGGATTTCTTCGCCAAGGAATTTCTTGCCGCTAGCATCGAAACGCTTCAAGCGGAACTCGACGTTTTCCTGCTCGTGAATCTTGCCGTAATTGTGATTGACCCGTTCGACTTCCAGCCAGTTGCCGTCCGGATCGACCATCTTCCACCAGGCCAGGTTGTCGAGCGCGGTACCCCACAGCACAGCCTTCTTGCCGCCGGCGTTCATGGCGATGTTGCCGCCGATGCACGAAGCAGAGGCCGAAGTCGGGTCGACCGCAAAGACGCGGCCAGCCAGCGAGGCAGCTTCGGAAACGCGGTCGGTCACCACGCCCGCGCCGGTGCGAATGGTGGCGTAGGGCGTTTCATGGCCAGCCAGCACCAGTTCTTCAACCGGGCCGATGTCGATCAGTTTTTCGGTGTTGATCACTGCCGCATTGCGGGTCAGCGGCACAGCGCCGCCGGTGTAGCCAGTGCCGCCACCACGGGCGATGATGGTCAGGCCGGCTTCGATACAACCGCGCACGAGATGGCCGATTTCCTCTTCGGTATCCGGATTGAGGACGACGAAGGGGTATTCGACACGCCAGTCAGTGGCATCGGTAACGTGCGAAACACGGGCCAGGCCGTCGAAAGCAATGTTGTCCTTGCGCGTGTGCTTGCTCAGGATGCGCGTTACCTTGCGCCGCAGATCGTAGGTTTCGGCGAAACGTTCGGCGAAACGATTGACCGCGTCGCGTGCCGCATCGACTAGGCGCTTGACCTTGGCAGCCCGCTCCAGGTCGTCACCTTCCGTTGCGGTACGGCGCTTTTCCACCTCGGAAAGCCGGTGGTGCAAGGCGTTGACCAGCGCATCGCGCCGCTCGCGATTGTCGAGCAGGTCGTCTTCCAAATAGGGGTTGCGCTGGACAACCCAGATGTCGCCCAGCACCTCGTAAAGCATGCGGGCCGAGCGCCCGGTGACGCGCTCGGAACGGAGCTCGTCGAGCACCGCCCAGTTGTCGGCGCCAAGCAGGCGGATGACGATCTCGCGATCGGAAAACGAGGTGTAGTTGTAGGGTATTTCGCGCAGGCGGGCGTTCATTGGAGCAGCCGGTGTTCCGTCAAAAAGGGGATTTTAGCGTATTGCGGGACAAGACGCGGGCACAGGTAGACGCACTGGAACGCTCAAAGGTTCAGCTTCCTTAAGCACCAACGATCTTGAGCAAGAGCCCGAGAAGCGCACTGGCAGCAATTACCCGCATGACGCTTTGCTTGAAACGGAAAAGTGCCAGCGCGGCAGCCAGTGCGATGGCGGCTGAAACGAAGTCAAAATTGCCGGCAAAACCCTGCGGCCACAGCACGTGGTAAGCGAAAAACAAGGCCAGATTGAGGATGACGCCGACCACTGCCGCCGTAATCGCCGTCAGCGGCGCGGTGAAATTGAGATTGCCGTGCGTCGTCTCGACCAGCGGTCCGCCGAGCAGTATGAAAATAAACGAGGGCAGGAACGTGAACCACGCCACGACGCTGGCCGCGATTGCCCCCGCCAGGAACAGGCCATCCGGCCCGAACATGGCCTGCATTTGCGGCGCCTGGGTGCCACCAACGAAGCCGACGAAAGCAACGACCATGATCAGCGGCCCCGGCGTCGTTTCGCCCAGCGCCAGGCCGTCGATCATCTGGGTTGGCGTCAGCCAGCCGAAATGCGTCACGGCGCCCTGATAAACGTAGGGCAGCACGGCGTAGGCGCCGCCGAAAGTGAGCAACGCCGCCTTGGTGAAGAACCAGCCCATCTGGGTCAGCGTGTGACTCCAGCCGAGCGTGGCGGCAAGCAGGCCCATCGGTAGCGCCCAGAGCAGGGCGCCGATGACGGCCACGGTGAGCAGGCGTGACCAGCGGAACACGGCGTGCTCCGGCGTTGGGGTTCCATCGTCGATCAGCGCCGGCCCTGCGGATTTGGCGCTTTTTCCGTGTTGACCGTGGGATTTGAAGAAATTCGGCCACAAGCGCCCGCCAAGGTAACCAATCAGCGCGGCAACAACGACAATCGCCGGAAATGGCGTGGCAAAAACGAAAATCGCAACGAAGGCTGCCGCTGCAATCGCCCACAGCAGCTTGTTCTTCAGTGCCCGCAAGCCGATGCGCCAAGCCGCCTGCAGCACGATGGCGGTGACCGCCGGCTTGATGCCAAAAAACAACCCGGCGACCAGCGTCGTGTTGCCGTAGGCAATGTAAATCCACGACAGGGCGATCAGGATGAACAACGAAGGCAGCACGAACAGCACGCCGGCAACGATGCCGCCCCAGGTCCTGTGCATCAGCCAGCCGATGTAGGTCGCCAGTTGTTGCGCCTCCGGCCCGGGCAGCACCATGCAGTAATTGAGCGCGTGGAGGAAACGGCCTTCCGACAGCCAGCGGCGTTTCTCGACGAGCTCCTGGTGCATCATCGCGATCTGTCCGGCCGGGCCGCCAAAACTGATGAAACCGAGTTTGAGCCAGAAGCGGAAGGCTTCCCAGAAAGTGACAGGGGCGGGTGGCGAGGAATCGGACATCAGGAACTCAAGGCAGTTTGGGCGACCAGCCAGTAGCGCGCGAACTTGCCGATGGCCATGAACAGACAACAGGGCAGCCAGTGTAAACGAAGCCAGCCGGCGGCAATGCACAGCGCGTCGCCGATCAAAGGCGCCCAGGCCAGCAGCAGGGCGGGGCTGCCCCAGCGTTCCAGCTTGTCGCGCTGCGGCAGGTTTTCCAGTTTTTGCCAGCGCGGCAGGAAGCGGCCGCACCACCACGACACCATGCCGCCCCCGGTGTTGCCAAGCGTGGCCACGGCCAGCGCCGGGCCGAATTCAGCCGGATGCTGGCGCAGAAAACCCCAGAGCAACGCCTCGGAACCGCCGGGCAACACCGTTGCTGAGAGAAAACTGGTCGCCAGCAAGCCCCAAAGCCCGCTTTCCGCCGTGACGTTTAGCCACTCCACCCGTAGAATCTCCCTTTTGCCATATCGAATTGCCCAAAATGCACCCGGATTATCTCGAAAAAGTTCTCAACGCACAGGTTTATGACGTGGCCGTCGAAACGCCGCTCGAACTCGCCAGCAACCTTTCCGCCCGGGTCGGCAACAAGATTTTTTTGAAGCGCGAAGATCTGCAGCCAGTGTTTTCTTTCAAGATTCGCGGCGCGTACAACAAGATCGCCAGCCTTTCCGCCGAGAAACTCAAGCGCGGCGTAATTTGCGCCTCGGCCGGCAATCACGCCCAGGGCGTGGCGATGTCGGCCGCCAAGGTCGGGTGTCGGGCGGTCATCGTGATGCCTACCTCAACACCGGGCATCAAGGTCGATGCCGTGCGCAACCGGGGCGGTGAGGTCGTGTTGTTTGGCGACTCTTACGACGAGGCCTACGCGCATGCGCTGGAGCTGGAAAAAGCCGAAAAACTGACCTTCGTTCATCCGTTTGACGACCCGGAAGTGATCGCCGGCCAAGGCACCATCGCCATGGAAATCCTCCGTCAGCATTCGCGGCACAACGGCCCGATCCACGCCATCTTCTGCTGCGTCGGCGGTGGCGGCCTGCTGGCCGGTGTTGCCGCCTACATCAAGCGTCTGCGCCCGGAAATCAAGGTCATCGGTGTCGAAGCCAAGGACGCCGATGCCATGACCCAATCGCTGGCCAAGGGTCATCGCGTGCGCTTGCAGCAGGTCGGCTTGTTCGCCGACGGTGCGGCGGTCAAGTTCGTTGGCGAAGAAACCTTCCGTCTGTGCAAGGAATACGTCGATGAAATGGTGCTGGTCGACACCGACGCCATCTGCGCCGCGATCAAGGACGTTTTCGAGGATACCCGCTCGATTCTCGAACCGGCCGGGGCGCTCGCCGTCGCTGGTGCCAAGGAATACGCCCGCCAGCACAAGCTCAAGGACAAGAACCTGATCGCCATCTCATCCGGCGCCAACATGAATTTCGACCGCCTGCGCTTCGTCGCCGAGCGTGCCGAAGTTGGTGAGCGCCGCGAAGCCGTGCTGGCCGTCACGCTGCCGGAAAAACCCGGCGCTTACAAAAAATTCCTCGGCCTGATCGGCAAGCGCAACGTCACCGAATTCAATTACCGCTACCACACGGCTACTGAAGCCCATGTTTTTGTCGGCATTCAGGTCGTTGACCGTAACGAATCCGGCAAACTCGTCGATCAACTGGTCAAACACGGCTACCCGACGCTCGACCTGACCGATGACGAAATGGCCAAGAACCATATCCGTCACATGGTCGGCGGCCACGCCCCGGCGGTCTGCGAAAAAGGCCTGCACGAGCTGCTTTATCGCTTCGAATTCCCCGAAAAGCCGGGCGCCCTGATGAATTTCCTGACCCAGATGAGTGCCGGCTGGAACATCAGCCTATTTCACTACCGCAACCACGGCGCCGACTACGGCCGCGTGCTGGTCGGCATGCAGGTGCCGCCGGGCGACATGGGGAAATTCGCCGAATTCCTGACCAAGCTCGGCTACGCGCATTGGGACGAGAGCCAGAATCCGGCTTACAAGCTGTTTCTGGGGTAAATACCTGATCCAATGGATTTGTAGTAGACTTTTTCCGTCTACTACAAATCGAGATTGGCGATGTCTCCTCAAACCCCGGTAAGCCAAACGCTCTACGCGCAATTGCTCGAAGAAGCCTCGGTTTTCAACGCCACCATCTTCGAGCAAGGTATCGCCGGCAGCCCCTACCTCAACCACGCCAACGGCTACGCCTACTGGTACTGGCAGGTGGCCGCCCCCGACGGCAAGCTCAAGCGTCTTTCCCTTGGCCGGGACACCCCGGAAACCCAAGCACTCGTCGAACGCCTCAAGACGCGCAAGGCCGAAGCCAGCGAAGCCATCGCCGCCCTGCGCGCCACGACCCGCGCCTTTGTCGCCAGCGGCGGCATGAACATGGAGTCGGCCCACTTCAGGGTCATGGAACACCTCGCCCAGGCCGGTCTCTTTCGCAAAGCTCTTGTGCTGGTCGGCTCGCACGCCTTTACCGCCCTTGGCAATCTGCTCGGCCTGCGCTGGGGCAGTCAGCTCAAAACCAGCGACATGGATTTCGCCCGTGCCCAAGGCATCAGCCTCGCGCTGCCGGGAAACGCCGAGCCGATTGATGTGCTCGCGACCGCCAGGGAACTCGACCCCACGTTTTTTGCCGTACGCCAGCTTGATCACCGCCAGCCGTCGACCGCCATCATCAGCCGCAAGACCCGCATCAAGCTCGACTTCCTGACCACCCACGCGGCCTCGGAAGCCGACACGCCGCACTACTTTGCCGACCTCGGTATCGCCGCGACGCCCTTGCGCTACATGGACTACCTGCTCGGCGGCCTCAACCGTCGCGGGCTGGTCATCGGCACCTACGCCTTCCCGATCAACCTGCCTGACCCCGCCCGCTTCGCCCTCCACAAGCTCATCATCGCCCAGCTGAGAAGCGGCGAGGGCGATGCCAAACGGCAAAAAGATATTCGGCAAGCCGACGAACTGCTCGCGGGAATGATTGAGGTCGGGCTGGCGCATGAAATCGAGGACGCTCTCGGCGCACTCACAGCATCGAGCTATCCCAATGCACTGGCGCAAATCCGGCGGTCAGCGGAACAAACGCAACTCGCCCGCGAATGGCTGTGTCAGCAGCTGGACAAAAGGGCGCCGTAAACCCAAAGACTCACTGCCACGGTCAACCCGAAAAACCGCCCAAAATTCAAAACCCCGCCCAGGCTGACGCCACCGATGCCACCGACTCAAGCCCCGCGCGGCGCAAACATGATGATCGCCATGCCGGCCAGCGCCACCGCCGAGCCCAGCACATCCCACGTCGTCGGCCGGATGCCATCGACCAGCCACAGCCAGACAATCGCCACGCCGATATAAACGCCGCCATAAGCCGCATAAACCCGCCCGGCCGCCGCCGGATGCAGCGACAGCAACCACGCGAACAAGGCCAGACTGAGCGCCGCCGGCAGCAGCAACCAGACGCTGCGCCCCTCGCGCAGCCACAGATAAGGCAGGTAACAGCCGACAATCTCGGCCACCGCCGTGACGAGGTACAGCAACAAGGTCTTCAATTCAGGCATCGGCCAAGCCAGGACGAAAACCCCATGTTAGCCGAACCCGGCGGGGCCAGTCCTCACCGTTCGCCCTGAGTCGCGGGCCCGCCCGCGCATCAAAGAGCCAGCCAAAAGATGCCTGCCCCACGCCGCCCACATTTCAATTTTGGCCAAAATATCCAGTTGACCGCAGCAATCATTCCCCAATCCCGTCGTCATCGCTAAACTGCGCTTTTCCCTCCCAAACGCCGCCCCATGACCCCCGAAGCCTTCATCGCCCACTGGAAAAACAACGCCACCACCGAACGGGCCGGGGCGCAGCAGCATTTCAGTGATCTCTGCGACCTGCTCGGCGTCGAAAAACCGCGCGATCCCGAGAATTACTGCTTCGAGCGCGGCGCCGGCAAATCCAGCGGCGGCAACGGCTGGGCCGACGTCTGGAAGCGCGGCCACTTCGGTTGGGAAAACAAGAAACCCGGCCGCGACCTCAACGCCGCCCTCAAGCAACTCACCGACTACGCCCTGCAGCTCGACAACCCGCCGCTACTCGTCGTCTGCGACCGCGAAAACATCATCATCCACACCGCCTTCACCGGCTACCCGGACGAACCGCGCGAAATCCGCATCGAACAACTGATCGAGCCGGAAGCCCGCCAGCTCCTCAAATGGGTCTTCACCGACCCCGAAAAACTCCGCCCCGAAAAATCCACCGCCGCCATCACGGCCCAAGCCGCCGGCCAGTTCGCCCAGCTCGCCGCCGCCATGCGGACACGCGGTGAAGAAGGCCAAAAAGTCGCCCACTTCCTCGTCCAGTGCCTGTTCTGCATGTTCGCCGAAGACGAACAACTCCTCCCCGCCGGCATCTTCACCGACCTCCTCAAAAACGCCGGCAGCGACGCCGACAAAGCCGCCCGCCGCATCGAAAAACTCTTCACCGCCATGCAGAAAAAAGGCGGCGACTACGGCGACCACGACATCGCCTGGTTCAACGGCGGCCTCTTCAAACACATCGACGTCCCGCCGCTCACCGCCACCGACCTCCAAGCCCTGCACCGCGCCGCCGCCGACATGGACTGGCGCGCCATCGACCCCACCATCTTCGGCACACTGTTTGAGCGCGGCCTCGACCCCGCCGCCCGCGCCCCGCTCGGCGCCCACTACACCGACACCGGCACCATCGCCAAACTCATCGAGCCGCTGGTCAGCGAACCGCTCGCCGCTGAATGGGCCAAAATCCGCCCCCAACTCGCCGCCGGCCACGGCCACGGCCCCAAAAGCAAAGAAGGCAAAGCCGCCCGCGCCGCCTACCAAAGCTTCCTGCTCCGCCTCAACGCCTACCGCGTCCTCGACCCCGCCTGCGGCTCCGGCAACTTCCTGTATCTCGCCCTCAAAGCCCTGCGCGACATCGAAAAACGCGCCCACGTCGACGCCCAGGAACTCGGCCTGCAACCCGAACTCTCCATGCAAACCGGCCCGCACAACATCCTCGGCCTCGAAATCAACGAATTCGCCGCCGAACTCGCCCGCGTCACCGTCTGGATCGGCGACATCCAATGGTGCCGCCGCAACGGCTACCCGCACGCCATCAACCCCATCCTCAAACCGCTCGACGGCATCGAACACCGCGACGCCCTGCTGACTTTCCACCCTCCCTTTCAAGGGGAGGGCAGGGGTGGGGATGGGTTAGCCGCCACCGAAGCCACCTGGCCCACCGCCGACGTCATCGTCGGCAATCCGCCCTTCCTCGGCGACAAAGTCATGCGCAGCGAACTCGGCGCCGCCTACGTTGAAACCCTGCGCAAAACCTACGACGGCCGCGTCCCCGGCGGCGCCGACCTCGTCACCTACTGGTTCGAAAAAGCCCGCGCCCAGATCGCCGCCGGAAAACTGCAAGCCGCCGGCCTCGTCGCAACACAATCCATTCGTGCCGGCGCCAACCGCAAGGTGCTCGAACGCATCGT
Source organism: uncultured Rhodocyclaceae bacterium (assembly GCA_907163225.1). Classification (GTDB taxonomy): domain Bacteria; phylum Pseudomonadota; class Gammaproteobacteria; order Burkholderiales; family Rhodocyclaceae; genus Azonexus. The sequence goes on from OU015322.1 coordinate 2,082,192, forward strand.
CGACACCACCCGCATTTTCGAAGCCTGGAGCGACGAAGAATGGGTCAACGACGGCGCTGCCGTACGCGTTTCGCTATTGGGATTTGGGCCGATTTTTCCGGTTCACCGTGGGAATCGGCTGGATGGCGCAGAAGCGGCGTCGATCCACGCCGATTTGACGGCAGGCGCAGGACTGGATCTCACAAAAGCAAAATGCCTCCCCGAAAACACACCCGCCGCCTTTATTGGCACACAGCAAAACGGCCCATTCAACCTTACGTTCGAAGAGGCCGCCGAATGGCTACGACAACCGAACCCGAATGGCCGTCCAAATCTCGATGTACTCAAACCGTGGGCCAACGGGCAAGACCTCGCCAAGCGCCCGACGCACACTTGGATCATCGACTTTGGAATCCAATTGTCCGAAGCGGAGGCTTCGCTCTACGAATTGCCGTTTGCGCAAATCTCCCGCGACGTTCGCCCGATGCGCGAAGCAGGCAACCGCGAATCGCGGAAACGAAATTGGTGGCGGCTCGGCGAGCCGATGCCAGCCTTGCGCGCCGCGATTGAACCGTTGGGGCGCTACCTTGCTACACCGCGCGTCGCCAAGCATCGCTACTTCGTCTGGCTGCCCAGCCAAGTCTTGCCCGACTGCCGCCTCACGGTAATCGCACGCCAGGACGACCTGACGCTGGGGCTTCTTTCGTCGCGCCCACACCTGCTTTGGGCACTCGCCAACGCCTCGATGCACGGAGTCGGCAACGACCCAACCTACAACGCCAAATCCTGCTTCGAAACCTTCCCCTTCCCGCCCGGCCTCACCCCGCGCGACACCGCCCCCGTCGCCGGACTAGCCTCGCCGCCCTGCATGGCCGGCGAAATCGTCGCCGCCAACATCGCCGCCGCCGCCCGCCGCCTGAACGAACTGCGCGAGAACTGGCTAAACCCGGCCGAGTGGGTCGATTGGGTCATCACCCCGGAAGAAGAAAAAGCCGGCTTCCCCAAACGCCCGGTCGCCAAACCCGGCTTTGAGGCCGACCTGAAAAAACGCACCCTGACCAACCTCTACAACGCCCGCCCCGCCTGGCTCGACCTCGCCCACAAACAACTCGACCAAGCCGTCGCCACCGCCTACAACTGGCCCGACTACACCCCCGAAACCCGACGAAGAAATCCTCCGCCGCCTGCTGGCGCTGAATCTGGAACGGGCCAGCCAGCCATGAACGACGCCCCCTGCGCTTTCAAGGTCGGCGACAAGGTCGTTCTGCAGTGGCTTGGCCCGGATCAGCCGGAGGCCGTGGTGACAGCTATCAACGTCCTGCGAACCTGCCCCTCAGTCTGTACGGTTTCAGTGGCTTATGCAGCCGGCAAGCAGCTCACGCTTGGCCCAGCCAGCCTCCGCCCGGCCAGCGAAAAGGCCGGGCTGCCTGCCCCCACCTGGCCGCTGTCAGCCCCAGTTGCCCTCTTCTACCACCCGCGCCCCGGCCCGCTTCTGGCGCCAGACTGGGAAGAAGACGAACTGTCGGAGGCTGCACTGGTCGAGGCGCTGGCTAATTGGGAGGGTGCGGTAGATTGCATCGCTTCCGGTTACAACTACCGCCTGGATTTCGATGAGTACGACTACGATCTGTTCAAACGGGAGTGTGTGCACGCCCTGTTGGCCAGCTTCGAGCGCCTGAAACAGCCGGTGCCTGAAGCGCTGGCCCTGCGCATCGCCGAGGCTGACGATCGTTTCAGGGATTTAACGGCGGCATGCGACTTCGTCAAAAGCGCACAGGACTACGACCCAACGGCCTTCTGGTATTACTTCCGCTGGCCGCGCCATCTTTGACTGGAAAAATTGATCGCCCTCCCGCCTCGCATCAGGAACGCACATCACACCGACACGCTAAACCTCTTAAATCTCCGCATGGATTACACCCTCAGCGCTCACGCCACAACGACCGTCCGATAGCGAGATATTCGCTCTGAATGGATTGCTGCGACCTTGTCCGATCCGGCAGCAACCGAACCTGACCCGGATGATCCAACACTTACCCACGCGCTGCGCATCATTCCCGAATTTGGGGAGCGTGTGTTGCGCGTGATCTACAATCGAACCAAGCAAGCTCCGCATGTCGTGACAGCATTTTTCGACCGAGGATTGAAAGGAAAGCTATGAAACTCGAATACGATCCGGCGGCCGATGCGCTTTACGTTCGCCTGAACGACCAACCCATCATTGAATCCGAGCAGATCAAGCCCGGTATCGTGCTCGACTACGACGAGGCAGGAAACGTCGTCGGCGTCGAAGTCCCGAGCGCCAGCAAGCACGATAACGCGCCGCTGAAACAGGCGGCCTGATCGCTCGGCTTGCCTTTCTTGTTTGCGCATAAAACGCGGGTTTTAAAACTACTTGCAGAGAATCCGGAGCACGGTAGAGGCTGGTTGCGGCGGGATTAAATCCAAATCGATGTTTTGAGGCAGCTAGTTACAAAATCAGCGGCCATGCCAATACATAAGCCGTTGGCATCGCCTTGTATTTATTCGACTTTCCCAAAATCTCACGGGCAATTAACAACAACGAGCAGGGAACGCTATTTACAAAATAGCCGGGACCAAAAACAGAAACGCGTTCAGCTTGAGGCTAGCCCAGCATCTCCATCTGCCGCGCGTTCCAGTCGAGCACTGCGGTGCGGGTGGTCATCCGGGCGGCGAGTTCGGGGAATTCCTGTGCCACGACGTTGGCGGCGAAGCCGGACATGAAGCGGGCCTTGAGTTCGGCGCGGGCGCGGTCGACGCCGATTTCGTCGTAGGGCACGGAGGCGAGCAGCAGGAAGCCGTCGTCGGGAATGCGCCCGGCTTTCATGTTGCTCTCGATGATGCCAGCGGCCTTGCGCACGGGGTCAGCGAGGTCGGGGCTGTAGGGGCCGATGATGAGGGCGAGGTTGGGGGTGTGCAGGAAGTCGAAGCCGCGCCCGATGCAGATGACCCATTCGCGGTGCTCGATGTCGAGCCGGCGTTCGCGGCGGGCGGTTTGGTCGCGGATTTCGGCGATGTGGTCGAGGTTGCCACGGAGCAGCGGGAGGAGGTCGGCCCGCATTTGCGCCGGCATGTCGGGCAGGGTGGCGGCGAGGCGGGGTTCGAGGGTGGCGAGGTCGTCGGCGGCCAGGCTGGCGAGGTCGAGCACCGTGCCGTCGCTGCCGTGGAGAGTGAGCGCTTCTTCGTCGGTTTCAAAGCCGCAGACGAGGGGGTAAACGGTGCCGTGGCCTTGGCCGAAGATGTGTTCCATCTGCCGACGAATTTGTTGGGTGTGGGCGAGGGCGGCGGCGGTGTCGTAGCCGAAGCCGGCGCAGCCGCGCTTGGCGTCGCCGCGCGACCAGTGGTAGGTGATGAGAAAGAGCACGCGCCGGCCGGCCCCGACCATGCGCTGGACGTGGTGGGCGACAACTTCGCCGAGGTGCGGCCAGCCGAGGTCGAACATGCCGCCGAGGTTGCGAAAGGGCATCAGGATGCCGGCCGGGGTGTTGGTGGCGACGGGGATGTTGATGCGGCCGTCCATGCATTTGAGCACGGCGATGGCGGTGGGGTGCTCGGCCAGGTAGCGCTGGCGGGCCAGCCAGGCTTCCGGGCTGCGGAAGGTCTCGCCGTGGCGCCGGGCGAGGTCGAACAGCCAGTCGATGCGCTGGCCGATGGGCTGGTTGTGGATGTCGTTCATGTCCCCTCCGTGGATCGCTTGGTGTCGATTTTTTGCCTTTTTTTGCCGTCGACCGCAGGACCGGCCTTGCCGGTCACCGATGATCGCGCCGTTTGCGGCACAATGCACTTTTCGACTCGCCTTGGCCACCCCCATGAAGATCGCACAAAACATCACCGAACTGGTCGGCAACACGCCGCTCGTCAAACTCAACCGCGTTACTGCCGGTTGCGCCGCCACCGTCGTCGCCAAGCTGGAATTTTTCAATCCGGGCAGCAGCGTGAAGGATCGCATCGCCGTCGCGATGATCGATGCCGCCATCGCCGCCGGCAAGATCGGCCCGGATACCGTGGTGCTGGAACCGACTTCGGGTAACACCGGTATCGGCCTGGCCATGGTGTGCGCGGCACGCGGTATCAAATGCGCGTTCACGATGCCGGAGACGATGAGCCGCGAGCGCAAGTTGCTGCTCAAGGCCTACGGCGCCACGCTGATCCTGACGCCGGGATCGGAGGGCATGGGCGGGGCTATCAAGAAAGCGGAATCGCTGGCCGCCGCCGATGCGCGCTATTTCATTCCACAGCAGTTCGAGAACCCGGCCAATCCGGCGGTTCACCGCAGCACGACGGCGGAGGAAATCTGGCGCGATACCGATGGCCAGGTCGATATTTTCATTGCCGGCGTGGGTACCGGCGGCACGGTGACCGGCGTGGGCGAGGCGCTCAAGGCGAAGAACCCGAAGGTGCAGGTGATTGCCGTTGAACCCGATGCTTCGCCGGTGCTCTCCGGCGGCCAGAAGGGGCCGCACCCGATCCAGGGCATCGGCGCCGGTTTTGTCCCGGCTGTGCTCAACACGGGCGTCTACGACGAGGTGGTTCGCGTCGCGAACGGTGATGCGCTGACCCTGGCGCGCCGCATGGCGACGGAGGAGGGCCTGCTCGTCGGTATTTCCTCCGGCGCCGCCGTCTGGGCCGCGCTGCAGGTTGCCAAACGCCCGGAAAACGCCGGCAAGCAGATTGTCGTCATCATCCCGTCCTGCGGCGAACGCTACTTGTCGACGGTACTTTTTGAGCATCTCGACGCTTGAGCGCCTTCGACACGCCCATCGACCGGCGCGGCACCGATTCGATCAAATGGGGCAAGTACGCCGGGCGCGATGTGCTGCCGCTGTGGGTAGCGGACATGGATTTCGCCGCGCCGCCGGCTGTGATCGATACCCTTCACCGGCGTATCGAGCACGGCGTTTTCGGCTACGGCGGGCCGTGGCCGTCGCTCACGGAGTCAGTACTCGCTCACCTTGAAGGCGAATACAGCTGGAAGATCGAGCCGGAATGGATCGTCTGGCTGCCGGGGCTGGTCACCGGCCTGAACGTCGCCTGCCGGGCGGTTGACGGCGAGGTTCTGACGGCCACGCCGATCTACCCACCCTTCCTCTCCGCGCCGCATTTTTCCGGCCGCAAGCTGAACCGCGCCGAGTTGGCGTGCGCCGACAACGGCTGGCGCTTCGACCAAAATACGCTGAATTCGGCGTTGACCGCAGAAACCAAACTTTTCCTGCTCTGCCACCCGCACAACCCGGTCGGCCGCTGCTGGAGCCGGGCCGAGCTGCTTGACCTCGCCGCCTTCGCCGAAGCCAACGACCTCATCGTCTGCTCCGACGAAATCCACTGCGGCCTGATCCTCGACGCCGACAAGCGGCACATCCCGTTCGCCAGCCTGTCGCCAGAAGCGGCCAAGCGCAGCATTACGCTGATGGCGCCGTCAAAAACCTTCAACATTCCCGGCCTCGGCTGCGCCTTCGCGGTCATTCCCGACGCCAAACTGCGCCATCGCTTCGAGCGCGCCATGGCTGGCATCGTGCCGCACGTGAATGTGCTCGGGCTGGCCGCCTGCGAAGCGGCCTACCGCGACAGCGGCGACTGGCACCACGAATTGATCGCCTACCTGCGCGCCAACCGCGATCTTGTCTTGGCTGCGGTCAACCGGGAAAAAGGGGTAAAAATGAAGCCGGTCGAGGCCACTTACCTGGCCTGGATTGATGTGCGCGAACTTGGCCTGGCCAAGCCGGCCGAGCATTTTGAAGCGCACGGCCTCGGCCTTTCCGATGGCGCCGACTTCGGTGCGCCGGGCTGGCTGCGCCTCAATTTCGGCTGCCCGCGCAGCACGCTGGAAGCCGCGCTGAAACGCTTCAGCAATGCCTGTCGGGCCACATGAACGCCTATCTTTTAAGCATCTATTTTTTGTTTGCCGCCGCGGCCTGTCAGTCGCTGACCGGCGCGCTGGCCCTCAAATCCTGGCTGGCCCCCGAGCAAAGCAGCGCCCGCCGCCACATGTGGCTGGCCTTCAGCCTCGGCGCCACCTTGCTCGCGCTGCACCACGGCTACACGCTCAGCCTCGCGGCGCAAACCGGCCTCTACGATTTCCGCCAGGCGACGCTGGCCATGCTGAGCGGGCTGCTCAGCCTGTTCGCCATCATCCAGCTCAGGCGTCAGCCCTGAAACTGCCGGCCTCGGTCACGATCCAGTCCAGTCGCTGATCGTGGCGCTCCGGACGGATCGTTGGCAGCCGGTTAATCTCAAAGCCAACGCCCACCGCCAGCGGCCGCGGGGAGAGTGCCGCCAGCGTGCGGTCGAAATACCCGCCGCCGTAACCCAGCCGATAGCCCGCCGCATCAAAGCCGTTGAGCGGCAGCAAGATCAGGTCGGGCTGAACAAATTCGCCGGCCGTGGGCGTCGGAATCCCGTAGCGGTCGTTTTCCAGCGGCGTTTCAGGCGTCCAGCGGCGAAAGGCCAAGGGCGAATCGGCGGCGATCACCACCGGCAAGGCAGCCTGCGCGCCTTGCCCCAGCCAAACCTCAACGACGGCGCGGACATCCGGCTCGTGCTTGATCGGCCAACAAAAAGCGAAGACCCGCGGCACCGGCAACGCGGCCTGCAAATGCCCGACGATGCACGCCGAGAGGGCGCCATGCGCCGCCCCGTCGAGCACCGCCCGGCGCGCCACCATCTCGCGCCGCAATGCCCGCCGCCATGCCGTGTTATCCTCGTTCGGTTCAATCATCCCGTAAATCTAGCATGAAGTTTCGCCTCTCCCTCCTCAGCCTTGCCTTCTCCACGTCCCTGTTCGCCCAAGGCAGCGACAGCGCCTTTCTGAGCGCCCGCGACGCCTTCCGGGCCGGTGATTTCAACAAGCTGGAACGCGCCACCAGCCAGCTCGGCAACCATGAGCTGACACCGTATGCCGAGAACTATCGGCTACGGATGTGGATGGACAAGGGCGACCCCAGCGGCCTGCGCGACTTTTTGCAGCGCAACGACGGCAGCTACGTCGCCGAAAAGCTGCGCGCCGACTGGATTCGCTGGCTGGGCAAGCGTTCCACGTGGAACGAGGTGGACGCCGAATTCCCCAAACTGCTCGCGCCAGAACCGGATGTCACCTGCTACAGCCTGCAGGCCCGCCTCGCCCGAGGCGACCAGAATGTGCTCGCCGAGGCGGACAAGCACTGGCAGACGATGCTGGAGCCGCCGGAAGCCTGCCGCCCGATCATCGAGGCACTGGTCAGCAATCAGCGCGTGGATGCCGAAGAAGTATGGGCGCGCGCCCGGCGCCAGCTTGAAATGAATCGCCCCGGCGCCGCCAAGACGACGCTGAATTACCTGCCACTCAGTCAAATGCCGGACAGCCGCGCGCTGGATAGCGCGATCAGCAGCGCCATGAGCTATCTGGTTCGCCAGCCGGCCAACTGGAACAGCAACCGGGCCGGGCGCGAACTGGCCGCCATCGCCATCCAGCGCATTGCCGCCAATGACCCGCGGCAGGCAGCCGACGAGCTGGAAAAGATCAAACGCAGCCTGCACGACAGTGAACGCCAGTGGGCGTGGAGCCAGATCGCGCTGCAGGGCGCCAAGAAGCATTTGAGTGAAACCGTCGGCTGGTATGCCAATGCCGGCAAGGCGCCGCTGTCGGATGACGGCTATCAATGGAAGGTTCGCGCCGCCTTGCGCGCTCAGGAATGGGGCGTCGTTCGCGATACCGTGCAGGCCATGCCGCCAGCGCTGGCAGCGCTACCGGAATGGACTTACTGGCTGGGTCGTGCCCTGAAGGCCGGCGGCCGCACCACCGACGCCGACGCGCTGTTCGAGAAAATCGCCGGCCAGCCGAATTTCTACGGCAATCTGGCCGACGAAGAACTCGACCGCAAAGTATTGCCGCCGCCAAAAGCCAAGGCCACCACGACCGACGAAGAACGGGCCGCCCGCGACAACCCGTCCATCCGCCGCGCGCTGGCCTTCTTCCGCCTCGATCTGCGTACCGAAGCGGTGAAGGAGTGGAACTGGTCGCTGCGCGGCATGGACGACCGCGAACTGCTCGCCGCCGCCAATCTCGCCAAGCGCAACCAGATCTGGGATCGCGCCATTAACACGGCCGACCGCACCAAGAACGAACACGACTACACGCTGCGCTTCCTCGCCCCGTACGGCGACAACGTCCGCCCGGCCGCACAGAATCAGTCGCTTGACGATGCCTGGGTTTATGGCCTGATGCGCCAGGAAAGCCGCTTTATCACCGCCGCCAAATCGAATGTCGGCGCCGCCGGCCTGATGCAGCTGATGCCGGCGACAGCCAAGTGGGTGGCCAACAAGATCGGCCTGCGCGGCTTCACCCAGAGCCAGGTGCACGATGCGCAGACCAACGTGCTGCTCGGCACCAGCTACATGCGCCTGGTCATGGAAAACCTCGACAACCATCCCGTGCTGGCCTCCGCCGCCTACAACGCCGGTCCCGGCCGGGCGAAGAAATGGCGCGCCGACCGGCCACTGGAAGGGGCGATTTACGCCGAAACGATCCCGTTCAGCGAAACGCGTGATTACGTCAAAAAGGTCATGAGCAACGCGGTCTATTACTCAGCGATTTTCAACGGCAAGGCTGATTCGCTAAAAACACGTCTCGGTGTGGTCGGTGCCCGTTCTGCCGATGCGCCTAAAGATAGCGATTTGCCTTAAAATTCAAGTTTTTCGAACATAGTTTCCGGGGTTCCAAATGGACATCAAGAAGGTCTTGCTGCTGGGGGGTAGCGGTTTCATCGGTACCTATATCGCCAACCGCCTGTCGCAGCGCGGTATCGAGGTCACCATCCCGACGCGTCGCCGCGAGCGCACCAAGGCGCTGATCATTCAGCCGGGCATTGAAATGCCGGAAGCCGACATCCACTGCGAGAAGACGCTGACCGAACTGATGCGCGGCCACGATGCCGTGATCAACCTGGTTGGTATCCTGCACAGCCGCGACGTCGTTCTGCCCTATAGCCGCGATTTCGCTGCAGCGCACGTCGAGATGCCGAAGAAAATCGTCGCCGCCTGCAAGGCAGCCGGTGTCCGCCGCCTGGTGCACATGAGCGCACTGAATGCCGACCCCAAGGGCCCGTCCGAGTACCTGCGCTCCAAGGGCGACGGCGAAGCCATCGTGATGGCCGCGCAGGGCGATCTGGATGTCACCGTGTTCCGTCCGTCAGTCATTTTCGGCCTGGGCGACTCGTTTTTGTCGATGTTCGCGTCCATTCTGAAAAAAGTGCCGTTCTTCCCGCTCGGCTTCGGCCAGGCCCGCTTTCAGCCAGTCTGGGCCGCCGATGTCGCCGACGCTTTCGTCGATAGCCTGACCGATGTACGCACCCACGGCCAGGCCTACGAGCTGGTCGGCCCGAAAACCTATACGTTGCGTGAACTGGTCGATTACGCCAAGGAACTGAGCGGCAGCACGGCCACCATCGTTCCCTTGTCCGAAGGTTGGGCCTATCTGCAAGCCGGCCTGATGTGGCTGGCCCCGAACCCGATGTTGTCGCCGGACAACCTGCGCTCGATGGAAAAGGACAGCGTGGCCGAAGCCGGTAGCCAGCAGCCGGCCAACTGGCGCCCGACGGCGCTGGAAGCCATTGCGCCGAGCTACATTGCGCTCAACACGCCGAAGGGCAAGCTCGACAGCTTCCGCTTCCGCGCCGGCCGCTGACGCGGTCTACGGTCTGGTCGTGCAGATCTTCATCGTTGGCGGCGCCGTCCGCGATGAACTGCTCGGCCGGCCCAGTGCCGACCGCGACTACGTCGTCGTCGGCGCCACCCCGGAGGCCTTGCTGAAACAGGGTTTCCGGCCGGTGGGCAAGGATTTCCCGGTTTTCCTGCACCCGCAGACCCACGAGGAATATGCGCTGGCCCGCACCGAGCGCAAGAGTGGTCATGGCTACCACGGCTTCACTTTTCACGCCGCTCCCGACGTTACGCTCGAAGAAGACCTCGCCCGCCGCGATCTGACCATCAACGCGATGGCCAGGGCCGCCGATGGCACGGTGATCGACCCTTTCCGCGGTCAACGGGATTTATCGGCCAAAATCCTCAGGCATGTTGGCCCGGCCTTTGCCGAAGACCCGGTGCGCATTTTGCGCATCGCCCGCTTTGCCGCACGTTTCAGCGATTTTTCCATTGCCCCGGAAACCTTGGTCTTGATGCGCCAGATGGTGGTCGCCGGCGAGGTCGATCATCTGGTCGCCGAACGCGTCTGGCAAGAGTTGGCAAAGGGGCTGATGGAAGACAGACCGTCACGGATGATCGAGGTGCTGCGCGACTGCGGCGCGCTGGCTCGGCTGCTGCCCGAACTCGACAAGCTGTTCGGCGTGCCGCAGCGGGCCGATTACCACCCGGAAATCGATACCGGCATTCACACGATGATGGTGATCGATCAGTCGGCGCTTCGTCGTTTCAGCCTGCCTGTGCGCTTCGCCGCGCTGACGCATGACCTCGGCAAAGGCACCACGCCGGCCGACATCCTGCCGCGCCACATCGGCCACGAAGAACGCAGCGTTGATCTGACCGAGAAGCTGTCCGCCCGCCTGCGTGTGCCGAATGACTGCCGCGAACTGGCGCTGCTGATGGCGCGCTATCACGGCAACATCCACCGCGCCGCCGACCTCAAGGCCAGCACCATCGTCACACTGCTCGAAAAAACCGACGCCCTGCGCCGGCCGGAGCGCTTCCAGCAGTTGCTCGATGCCTGCGTCTGCGACTACACCGGCCGTCTGGGATGGGAAAACCGGCTTTACGAAACACCGCAACGTCTGCTTGCAGCGCTTGCTGCGGTCAACGCCGTGGAGGCCGGAAAAATCGCAGCGGCCTGTGCCGACAAGTCGAGCATTCCCGAACGCATCCACATGGCGCGCGTTCGCGCCGTCAAGGTGCAGTTAAAGGATGCGGGAGACCAGCCAGAGCAGCAATGAAAAAATGATCGTGCTAACTACCGGAAATGTGTAGTCTCGACCACGAAGTCGAAATGCAAAATCCCCCGGCAATTTGCCGAATCGAATAAAACGCGCCAGATGCGGGCCGACCAAACCCAGCAAGAAAATCGCCACCACCAGCGTCAACATCCACTTCAGCATTTTGCCTTGCACTGCAGGGTGAAAACCGCATTAAATCACGCTTCAGCCTGAACAGAGCCCCATGCTAAAAACCCAGATTGTCGAAGGCCTCGAAGTCTTCTCATGCCTTCCCGCCCGCAAGTCCGCCAAGCCCGCATTGCTGTTCGTGCATGGCGCTTTCGCCGGTGGCTGGATGTGGACCGAAACCTTCATGCCTTTCCTGGCAAAGGCCGGCTACCCCTGCTACGCCCTGTCACTGCGCGGCCACGGCGGCAGCGCTGGCGGCGACCAAATCAACTGGCACTCGATCGCCGACTACGTCGACGATGTGAAAACCGTCGTCGACTGGCTGGGTGAAGCACCGATCCTGCTCGGCCATTCGATGGGCGGCTTCGTCGTCCAGAAATACCTCGAACATCGCGAAGCACCGGCTGTCGCCCTGATCTGCTCGGTACCGCCGCAGGGGCTGATTGCTTCCCAGTTTCACCTGATGTTCAACAAACCGCAGCTGTTCCAGGAGATCAATCAGATCATGGACGGCAAGTACACCGACACGGGTACGTTGCGCGAGGCCTTGTTCGCCGGGGAGGTCGATGAATCGATGCTCGCCGCCTGGCTAAGCCGGATGCAGCCGGAATCGCACCGTGCGCTTTGGGACATGTCGATGTTCAACCTGCCTAACCTCTACGCCATGCACAAGCCGCCGATGCTGATCCTCGGCGCTGAAGATGACGTTCTGGTCCCGGCTTTCCTGGTGCAGACCACCGCCAACACCTACCACCAGCAGGCCCACATTTTCCGAAACATGGGCCACGCGGTCTCCCATGAAAAAGAATGGCCGCTTGTAGCGGCCACCTTGCGCGACTGGCTGAAAGAACTCAGACTTTGATGTCGATCGAATTACCCAGATTGGGCGGATTACTCGGCAGTTGCGGCAAGGCCTGCAGCAACTGCATGGCGCTCTGTGCCTGAATGTCCATCGCCTTCCTCAGTACCAGCGTGCTGACGGCATCGCCGGTCTGGGCCTGCGACAGGGCAGTACTCAAACTGCCTACGGAAGAAATATCCATCTTGCGTTCCCTTCAATTCGGACACATCATTAGTCTAGTCTAGTCGACATATTTAGCAATTCAATGAGTAATTCTGAAAAACCGGGGCCACTGTCCACCATTCTTGAAGCGATCCGCGCCAAGCGTGACCGCAAGACGGGATCGGGCAAAGATATTGCAGAGCTGGAAGCCTCCTTACTCGCCGATATCGATGCCTTTGACCTGGATGCCGCCGAACGCCGTGCCCGTCGAGAATATCTGGCAAATTCCGGCGCCGGAATGACCGACCCGACCCTGGTTTTTCCGGAAATCGTGCCAACTCAGCCACCGGCCAAACCGATTGAAGGCAAGCCGGCTAGTGCCAAATCGGATTCTCCACCGGTCAAAGGCGATGCCAGCCTGAAAGTCAGCAGCGGACTCCTTGACCAATTGCGCCATCGCGCCGATGTGCGCCAGCGCGAGATTCACAGCGCACTGGCCGAACGCACTTCGCTCAACGAAGCAATCGATCAGTCGCTGAAACATCTGTTCTTTTACCTGCACGAGCTGGTACAGCAGCTGAACATCATCAAACCGGACGTTCCGCGAGACTACCCGCTGGTCGAGAAATTCGAGCTGAAGCAGCTTCTCTGGCAAGAAGGATTCGCCGACTACAGGACACAAACCCAGAGCGCCGGTGCTTTGGTCGAGCTGGTCAGTTTTTCCTACCACCTGAGCGGCGCCAATGCGCTGCATGTCGAGCGTGATGGTCCGTCGGTTGAACGCTTCAGAGCCATGCTTTTCAACTATGGCCTGCCGTTCACCTGCAAAGAATTCAAGAACGAGCGCCAATACGTTGAGCGTGCGGAGTTTGAAATTCGCAGTGAACTCAGTGTCAGCGCGCGCTGGCGGGCGGACTTCAGTAAGGGAATCATTACGCTCGAAACGCGCAACCTGGAAAGACTGGGCAGCGCGATCTACACGATCCAGCCCCAATCCGTGGATCAGGCCCTGCTCGATGATTTCGGGCGCTTGGTGATGGGCCAGCCCAACCACTTCCGCGAGTTGGCCAAGCGCCAGTAATTACAAGCGGCGGCTCTGGTCGCCGTTGGCGAAACCGCAGAGTGCGTCGTTCACGCCGCGCCCGATCGCTATGACTTTGAACAACTCCCCCATTTCGTGAGGCATCAGCAGCTTGCCAACGGCTCCCGCGGCACGAATATATTCCGGCGTGCCGTTGGGAATTTCTTCGAGACGCTCCAGAATGCCGCAATTCAACAAGAATTGCCCCTGGCTCGCGTAACCGAGTAATTCCAGCCCGGCCGGGTGAGCCGCCGCGACAATTGCTGTGAAATCCACGTGGACCGTAACATCCTGCAAGCCCGGCAGGTAAAACGGATCGGGATGCGCGTGGTGCCTGTAGTGGCACATCAAGGTGCCTCTCCCTCTTTGCTGATGGTAGAACTCGCGACGCGGGAAACCATAGTCGATCAACAGCAGCGCACCCTTGATCAGGCGATGCCCCCATTCGGCAGCCCAAGCTCGTGCAGCAAGGCTGATTTCGCTCTCAAACCCTGGCGGCAGACTGCACTGCTCACCGATTTCCTCTGCTGCCGCCAGTAAAGCACCGCTTGCCGGGCGGTCGTTCCACGTGAAACGGCCGGTGTCATCAACCGATACGCCTCGTTCGACTATGCCATCTTCCCGCCAGACGACGATGTGGGCCGGCATGGCATCCAGCAGTTCATTGGCCACCACCGCACCGGAAAAATTTTCCGGCAAACAATCCAGCCACTCGACTCGCGCCAGCAAATGTGGAACTGCCGCAGCAAGGGTTTCCTGCTGACGTTGCCTTAGATCGGCAGAGAGATCCAGGATGAAATAGCGCTCTGGGAGGGAGTTGGCCTGCTCAAGCGTCAGTAGAAGATCTGCTGCCAGTCGCCCGGAACCTGCGCCCACTTCGAGCACTAGCGGTGCCGAAGCAGTCATGACCTGCGCTACTTGACGCGCCAGGGCCTGACCAAACAAAGCCGTCATCTCCGGTGCGGTAACGAAATCACCCGCCGCGCCAAACTTTCGCGCCCCCGCGGTGTAGTAGCCCTGGCCGGGGGCATAGAGCAACTGCTCCATGAATCGAGCAAAGGAGAGCCAACCTCCAGCTACCGATATCTCGTCGACAAGGGATTGTTGCAAACGCTGGCTGTGAACCAGAGCCTCCGGGGAAGGAATCGGCAGATTGCTCATTGCAAGTTCAAAAAATATCAATTTTAATGAAAAGGCGACAAATTCATGACCGCCTATGTTATTTTCCTATTCTGCGCTAAAACGAGGAGGCAGCCCCTTGTACGTCAAACAAATAATCAACCGCAAGCCGGCCGATCTGGCGACTGCACTGGCCGCAATACAGTCCGACGCTACTGACCTGCTGCTGGTTTTCGGTAGCCTTGACCATTTTGCAACGCCCGGTCTGAGCGAAACACTCAGCAAGGCTTTTCCAGGTGCCGTTCTCCTCGGCTGCTCCACCGCCGGAGAAATTACGGGCGATGGTGTTGATGACGGGACTTGCTGCTTCACCGCAATAAACTTCAACGATACCTGCATAACCCAAGGCAGCACCCCACTGAATGGCATGGACGACTCCTTTGCCGCCGGAGAGCGCCTAGGGCAGAAGATTTCGGTCGACGGCCTGAAAGCGGTTCTACTTTTTGGCCCCGGCGTACAGGTGAATGGTAGCGCGCTGGTCAATGGCATGGCCAGCGTGATTGGTAGCAGCATTCCGATTACCGGCGGCCTGGCTGGCGATGGCGGCGCCTTCAAGGAGACCTTTACGCTGGGTATGGATGGCGCATGCGCCGACAGGGTAGTTGCCGTTGGGCTGAGTGGTTCGGGACTGAATTTTGCGCATGGATCATTTGGCGGCTGGGAACCTTTCGGGCCAACCCGCAAGGTGACACGTTGCGCCGGCAACATTTTGTATGAACTGGACGGCGAGCCGGCACTGGACATTTATCGACGCTACCTGGGCGACCACGCCAAGGACTTGCCAGCCTCCGGCCTGCTCTTTCCGTTTTCGATGCTCGGCGAAGATCACAGCGCAGTCGGCTTGATCCGCACCATTCTGGGCATTGACGAGGCAAACGGGAGCCTGATTCTGGCAGGCGAGATCGTTCCAGACGGCTACTTGCGCCTGATGCATGCCAGTACGGACAAACTGGTCAATGGTGCCGAAGCTGCCGCTGAGGCGGCGGCCAGCATGATGAGGACGCCCGGCGAGAGTTTGGCGATTTTGGTCAGCTGCGTGGGTCGAAAACTGGTCATGGGTGGTCGCGTTGACGAGGAGGTTGAGGCAGTTGGCGACGTTCTTGGTCACAATGCCGTACTCACCGGCTTCTATTCCTATGGCGAAATCAGCCCATTCACGCCCGGCGCTTCGTGCAAGCTGCATAACCAGACAATGACCATCACCTGCCTGAGTGAGGGCTGAGCAGTCGGTCATGCAAAAAACGCTCTTGCGCCAGCTCAAACGCAGCATCGGTATCGGCAGCGAGACCGAGCTTGCTGATTTGCTGGCCCAAACAGCTCGCTTGGCGAAGACGGCGGATCCTGCTTTGCAGGGCTTGCTAAATGGTCTGGGTGAGTTGCTGACGAGAGTTGACGCCAGTTACGAGCAATACGAGCGCGACCTCGAATTGCGGACCCGAAGCCTGGAGCTATCGTCAGCCGAGCTATCCGACAGTAACGAGCAGCTGCGGATTTCACTGGCCGGTCGGGACAATGCCCTGCGCTCGCTGCGCACAACCATCCGCAATATCATGCCGGAGGGCGAATTGAGCGTTCAGGCGGACTCTCTCGCAGAAGAGGACATCACTGCACTCTCCAAACGAATCGCCCTGATTGTCCTCGAAAGCGAGCACGGTCATCGCGAGCTTGAAAACCAGAAATTTGCGCTGGATCAGCACGCGATCGTCAGCATTACGGATACGGCAGGGACAATTCTCTATGCCAACGACCGTTTTTGTGAAATCAGCGGTTACCGGCGTGATCAGCTGATTGGCGTCAATCACCGCATCGTCAATTCGGGGATTCACCCGACCGAACTTTTTCGCGACCTGTGGCACACCATCTCGCTCGGCCAGGTCTGGCATGGTGAAATCTGCAACCGGGCTTGTGACGGGCATTTGTACTGGGTCAACGCTACCGTTGTTCCGCTGCTCAATGCTATCGGCGTACCAGAGCGATACATCGCAATCCGCACGGACATCACCGATCGCAAGTTTATGGAGGCACAGCTATCGGAACAGCTGCATCTGGTTGAAGAGTTGATCGAAGCAATCCCGATCCCGGTTTATCTGAAGGATGTCGGCGGACGCTATATCCGGCTGAATCGCGCGTTCGAGCAGTTCTTCCAGGTTAGCCGGGAATCGCTCCTTGGCCGTTCGCTCCACGACCTCCTTCCCCCGGAAGAGGCTCGGATGCACGCCCAAAAGGATGCCGAACTCTTTGCCAGCAAGGAAATGCAGTCTTTCGAAGCCTCGGTTCATAGCAAGGACGGCACCCTCCACGACACCCTTTACCGCAAGGCGATACTTACCCGCCGCGATGGCAGTGTTTCAGGGCTGCTCGGGATCATCGTCGATATTACCGAGCGCAAGCGGGCTGAGGCTGAAGTGCTGCGGGCCAAGGAAGCGGCGGAAGCGGCCAGCCGGGCCAAGAGCGACTTCCTTGCCAATATGAGCCACGAGATTCGCACGCCAATGAACGGCGTCATCGGAATGACCGATTTGGCCCTGGAAACCTCGTTGACCGCAGAACAACGCGAATACCTGAGCATCGCCAAGTCGTCGGCAGAGTCATTGCTGACCATTATCAACGACATCCTCGACTTCTCGAAAATCGAGGCCGGTAAGCTGCTGGTCGAGCAGATTTCATTTGACCTGCATCGCCTCATCGCCGAAGCGCTCAAGCCCTTGGCCATCAAGGCCCACGAGAAGGGTGTCGAGCTGCTCAGTGAAGTGCTGCACGACGTTCCCCGCTACGTCCGGGGAGACCCCGGTCGCATACGGCAAGTACTGGTCAATCTTGTCGGAAATGCCATCAAATTTACCAGCGATGGTGAAATCTCCCTGCACACCGAATCAATGCAGCAGCAGGATGGACATGCCATCATCCACTTTTCGGTACGCGACACCGGCATCGGAATCGCTCCGGACAAGCAGGAAATCATTTTCGAGTCGTTCTCGCAAGAGGACACATCGACCACCCGAAAATACGGTGGCACCGGCCTTGGCTTATCGATCTGTCGTCGCCTGGTTGAGCTGATGGGCGGCAGGATGTGGCTGCACAGCCAGATCGGGCAGGGCAGCACCTTCCATTTTTCAGTCCAATTGATTCTCGCCGAGCAACCCACGCCTGTACCAGGCGGCGCGGTTGATCTGGCCGGGCGCCGCGTCCTCATCGTCGACGATAACGCAACCAATCGCCGCATTCTGTGCAGCATGCTGAGATCACAACAACTTGATCCGCACGATGTCGCCTCCGGCCCAGCCGCCTTGGCCTTGATGCAGACGGCCAGTAGTCATTTCGATTGCATTCTGCTGGATGCGCAAATGCCGGAGATGGATGGCTACGAACTGGCCCATCGCCTGCACGCAGACCATCCTGATTTGCCGCCAATGCTGATGCTCTCGTCCGGCGCGCTGCGAGGCGATGCGCAACGGTGCCAAGAAGCCGGGATCGCCGGCTTTTTCTCCAAACCGATTTCATCTGACGAACTGTACGCCGCGCTGCAACGTGTCTTTGACCATACCCCCGCCGTCCAGACACCCGGCGAAAATCAGCTGCTGACCAGACACACACTGCGCGAGGCCCAGGCTTCACTCAAGGTTCTACTCGTTGAAGACAATCTGACCAACCAGAAACTGGCCCTCAGGCTCCTCGAAAAATGGGGGCACACGTCTGCACTGGCTCAAAATGGCCAAGAAGCCATCGACATGCTGGCGACGCAGTCCTTCGATGTGATCCTGATGGACATGCAGATGCCCATCATGGGCGGCATCGACGCCACCAAGCACATACGATCCCGCGAAGCCGAGCATCAACTACCTCGCACGCCGATCATCGCGATGACTGCCGCCGCCATGCAGGACGATCGGGACGCCTGCATGGCGGCCGGAATGGATAATTATCTATCCAAGCCGATCAAGGTCAAGGAACTCCAGGAAATGCTACTGGCGCTTGCCCGAAGCCACTGATTTATTGATGGAAATCCATCAATTTCCGGGCCACACCATGTAAACTTGCCGCTTTTTCCGGTTGACCGCAGCATGCTGCTGATTGGGCAATACCCCGGAAAATTCAACCTCCGCGGCACCATGACCACCTCGAACAATCTGCAAAAGCTCCGCAAGTATCTTGAAGGCCGGACCGGCAAAGCGATCATGGACTACAACATGATCGAAGATGGCGACACCGTTCTCGTCTGCCTCTCCGGCGGCAAGGACTCCTACACCCTGCTAGCGATGCTGATGGCACTTCAGCAGCGTGCGCCAGTCAAGTTCCGCCTGATCGCGATGAATCTCGACCAGAAGCAGCCCGGCTTTCCGGCCGATATCCTGCCCCGCTATTTTGAGTCGATCGGAATCGAATACCGGATCGTCGAAGCCGACACGTATTCAGTCGTCAAAGAAAAGATCCCGGAAGGCAAGACCACTTGCTCGCTATGCTCACGCCTGCGTCGCGGCATCATCTATCGCACCGCAAAGGAACTGGGCGCCAACAAGATCGCACTCGGGCATCACCGCGACGACATGGTGCATACCCTGTTCCTGAACCTGCTCTTCGGCGGCAAACTGAAAGCCATGCCGCCCAAGCTCGTGACAGACGACAAGGCCCACGTAGTTATTCGCCCGCTGGCCTACTGCGCCGAATCGGATATCGCCAAATTCGCCCGCGGCATGGAGTTCCCGATCATTCCCTGCAACCTCTGCGGCTCGCAGGACAACCTGCAACGCCAGAAAATCAAGGAGATGATGCAGGATTGGGATAGACGC
The DNA here is from genome assembly GCA_907163225.1 of uncultured Rhodocyclaceae bacterium. GTDB lineage: Bacteria > Pseudomonadota > Gammaproteobacteria > Burkholderiales > Rhodocyclaceae > Azonexus. The sequence goes on from OU015322.1 coordinate 2,101,326, forward strand.
TTTCCCGGACGAACCGAATCGGTGTTCACTGCCATGCAAAATGTTGTTCCTTCTCACCTCGCCGATATTGAACTGTTCGATTTTCCGCGGCTGACGCTGGACACGCCAGTCGAAGAGGGCGATATTGTGTTTGACACTATCGAATTGCCTATCAGTAGCACAATTCCGATAAACCTGACGGCATAACATTTATCCCGGGTCTTCGTCATATAATTCGTGGTTGATAAATTTTGGACAAGCGCCAACCCATGAGCGGCACGCAACGTAAATTGATTGTGATGTTTGCCGATGTCTCCGGCAGCTCCGCTCTATTCGAGCGGCTCGGGGACAAAGAGGCAATGCACGCTGTCGAACGTTGCCTGAAGCGCATGAAACGCTCTATTGACGGGTATAAAGGGCGAACTATTCAGGTCGTTGGCGATGAGTTGCTGGCCTCTTTCGAATCGGCTGAAGATGCCTGTCAGGCAGCCATCGACATGCAACAGCGCATTGCCGATCTGCCACCGGTTTCCGGGCTCAAACTGACCATTCGCATCGGGCTGCATTGCGGCCTGCTTTCTGATGATGGTGACAAACTGTCCGGACCGCCAGTCACCAGCGCCGCCCGCATCGCAGGGATCGCACGCCGCGACCAGATATTGTGCAGCTCACTTCTGTTCGAAGAGCTGCCAAAGCCGGGCATTATCAGTGCCGACCCCATGCCCAACCTCGGAACGATAAACGAAGACGGCGCCGCGCTTTCGCTGTTTCAGATCAGTTGGCCCAGTTACCAAGGCAATGCACCTTCGCCGTCCATGGTGTCGACTTTTGGTACAAACAGCGCAACGCCCGTTGACCGTTTATGTGTTCGTTATCGTGGAAAAGCATTTCTGCTTGACGACAAGACGCCGGTATTGACCATCGGACGTGATCTTTCCTGCAAATTACTCGTGTTAGACCGCAAGGCTTCACGCCTGCACGCACGTATAGAAAGAAGGGCGGACGGCTTCTTTCTGATCGATACCAGCACAAACGGCTGCTTTGTCACCCCTTCAGGCCGCCAGGAAGTCATGGTTCGCCGCCAGGAAATTCAGCTCGAAAATCGCGGCCAAGTCAGCTTTGGCAACTCCGCCAACGACCCGTTGGCGGATACCGCTGAATTCGAACATCTGTAAACGGAAATCGGCCACCCGCAGATGGCCGATCGCTCCCTGACAGACGAATTATTTTGCAGCTGCGTCCGCAGAACATTTCTTCATGAAACTGTTTTTGGCAGCGCCAGCCAGCTTTTTCTCCTTGGCCGTGGCAGCGCAGGCAGCATTTTCTGGAGACGCACCTGCGTCGCGGGTGCATTTTTTCATGAAGCTGTTCTTGGCAGCGCCAGCCAGCTTCTTCTCGGTAGCCTTGGCAGCACAGTCATCGGCAGCGTAGGCGGTGGTAGCAGTAAATGCAACAAGCAACAGGCCGATCAGTTTCTTCATTGGATGTCCCCTTTAGGTTAAAAACGCCAGGCTACTATCGATCATTCATGCGTCATCGTCAAGCATCGTCCGTTGCTGGCGCTCCATGAAGTCCTGCATGCTATCGATTCCTCGCAACTGCAAAATGGTGTTGCGTACTGCCGCTTCAAGCAGAACGGCCAAATTCCGCCCGGCCGCCACCGGAATGACTACCTTGCGTATAGGTACACCGAGCACTTCATGGGTTTGCGCATCAAGCGGCAAACGCGGGGCATCGACTGCAGTCGATGTCCTCTGCAAATGAACCATTAGCTTGAGTTTCATCTTTCGGCGCGACGCGGTCTCACCGAAAATCGTTCGTATGTTGAGCAAGCCCAGTCCGCGAACTTCGAGAAAATCGCGCAGCATTCCGGGGCAGCGTCCCTCAATGGTGGTTGGTGCAATTCTCGCCATTTCGACAACGTCGTCGGCGACCAAACCGTGTCCGCGGGAAATAAGCTCAAGCGCTAATTCGGACTTTCCCACCCCGGAATCGCCAGTGATCAGAACGCCCATGCCCAATACATCCATGAAGACACCATGGAGACTGAGAGTATCGGCGAGGCGTGCCGAAAGATAGATACGCAACAAATCAATGATTGCCGAGCAAGGCTTGGGAGAAAAAATAAGCGGCGTGCCGGATTCGGTGCAGATCTCGACAACCGCAGGCGGTGGCTTCAGACCGTCAGCGACGATGACAGCCGGCGGAAAAGCACTGAGCAAATCGCTGAACATTTGTCCGAAGCGACGCTCGCCGATACGCATGGCCCACTCGTATTCGGCAAGGCCGAGAACTTGAAGGCGCTCCGGATGAATAATATTGATGTGACCAACAAGATCGGCGCCATAGTTGTTGGAGCCTTTGATTTCGACCCGCCGATCCACCTGCGGTGCGGTATTCCAGTTAAGTAGCAGCTTTTCGCGATTATCCTCGTAAAGCTGAACCAGACTGACGTGGCGCACGTTGGCAGCTTATCTCTGAAAAAGCGCGACGACAGCTGAAGGATCAGCAGCAGTCTGCAGTTTTTCCCGGAATATGCGGTCAGAAAAATGCTGCGCCAGTTCTGAAAGTATCTGTAAATGCAGTTCTGTCGCTTGCTCGGGGACCAACAGGACAAACAGCAGATCTACCGGGCGACCATCCGGCGAATCAAAAGGGACAGGGGTTGCCAGACGCATGAATGCGCCGACAGCCTGTTTCAATCCCTTTATCCGACCATGAGGAATGGCCACACCTTGCCCCAGGCCAGTAGAGCCCAGTTTTTCACGGGCGAACAGACTATCGAAAATAGTCGATCGGGCAAGGCCGAGATAATTCTCGAAAAGAATACCGGCCTGTTCGAAAACACGCTTTTTGCTACTGGCGTCGAGATCGAGCAGAACCTGTTGGGTGGTAAGTAGATTGCTCAGGGGGGTCATAGCGTGGGGATAAAAACGAAGGCCGCAGCATACTCTGCCGCGGCCTGTTCATCGCTTATTCGGCGACGGCGTGTAGCCCGGGCTTGTCACCACGATGGTGATCCTGGACCTTCTGCTTGTATTTCTGAACCTGGCGATCCAGTTTGTCGAACATGGCATCGATGGCGGCATAAAGATCATCACCGGACTCTTCGACGTGCATGTCTTTGCCCGGAACGTGGACAGTCACTTCCGACTTCTGCTTCAGTTTTTCAACGGATAGAACGACGCTAACACCAGTTACCTTATCGAAATGGCGGATCACGGGATCCAATTTGCTTTCAACGTATTCGCGAAGTGCCGGGGTAACTTCAATGTGGTGACCACTAATCTGCAGATTCACTGTTTTCTCCTCTCGCTACAGGGTCTTGCGTAAATTGACCGGGGGGATGTTGAGCGACTCGCGGTATTTTGCAACCGTCCGTCGGGCAACTACGATTCCCTGCTGGCCTAGTATTTCGGATAATTGACTATCCGACAAGGGCTTCTTGCCATCTTCTGCCGCAATCAGCTGTTTGATCAGGGCGCGGATAGCTGTGGCGGAACACGCGCCACCGGTATCGGTGGCCACATGGCTGCCAAAGAAATATTTCAGTTCAAAGATGCCGCGCGGTGTAGCCATATATTTCTGACTGGTGACGCGTGACACCGTCGACTCATGCAGGCCGAGAATATCGGCAATTTCACGCAGAACCAGGGGTCTCATCGCAACTTCGCCATGTTCAAAAAACTGGCGCTGGCGGTCGACGATGGCTTGCGTGACGCGGTGAATGGTTTCAAACCGCTGCTGGACGTTCTTGATCAACCAGCGCGCTTCCTGCAGCTGCGTCGACAAATTGCCATTTCCACGGCGCTGCTTGGCCAGAATTTCTGCATACAAGCGATTGATTCGCAACCGCGGGTAGGCGTCGGGATTTATATAAGCAGTCCACTTGCCCTTCAGCTTTTTCACGATCACGTCGGGGGTGATGTAACGCGCTTCGATTTGTGAAAAACGTGCCGCCGGGCGAGGATCAAGGCTGGTAATTACCGCACTCGCCGCCTTGAGCAACTCATCATCGCAACCGGTTAAGCGTCGAATCTTGGCAAAATCGCGAGCAGCCAGTAGTTCAAGGTGTTTCTCGACGATGGTCAAGGCGAGATTTCGGTCCGCATCACCTGCCGATAGCGCTTTCAGCTGCAATGCCAGGCACTCCTGCAAATTGCGAGCGCCGATGCCGACCGGATCGAAGTTCTGGATTAGTCGTAGCGCAATTTCCAGTTCTTCAATTTCAATTTCATATTCTGGCGGCAGTGTTTCCCACAACTCAAGCAGGGGTGCAGACAGATAACCATCTTCATCGAGCGCCTCTATCAGAAAGCGAACCAGACTGCGGTCACGCTCCGAAACCTGGGTCATGCCCAGTTGCCAGCCTAGATGGTCGCGCAGACTGATGGTCGTGCCGTGAATGTCCTGCGAATCGCTGTCGTCGTCTTCGTCGCGGCCGGCACCGGTGAAGGTGCCCGCATCTGCGGCCCAGCGGTCATCATCGACATCAGAAGGGGCGGTCGGAACCTCCTGCTCGCGATCATCGCGCGCATCCCGCTCTTCGCGCTCTACGCGCTGCTCGCGCTCGCCTTCGGTCGTTTGGGGCGAATCAAACTGCTGGGCACTGGAAAAGTTTTCGCCGCCCTGTTCATCTTCGCGCTCCAGCATGGGATTTTCGAGCAAATAGCGCTCGATTTCCTGCTGCATCTCGATCGTCGACAACTGGAGCAGTTTGATTGACTGCTGCAGCTGAGGAGTCAGCGCAAGGTGTTGGGAGAGTTTTAGCTGGAGTGCCGGCTTCATCGGTGAGGGTCGGTTCTTGTCTTCCGGTCAGAGCTTGAAGTGCTCGCCGAGATAAACCTTTCGTACGCTTTCATTATCAACGATTTCATCGGGCCGTCCAGCCGCGAGTACGTTGCCTGCGTTGATAATGTAGGCGTGGTCGCAGATCCCCAGAGTTTCACGGACGTTGTGGTCGGTGATCAGGACTCCAATGCCGCGGTCTTTCAGGAAGCGGATGATTTTCTGGATTTCCAGAACGGCAATCGGGTCAACCCCTGCAAACGGCTCGTCGAGCAGGATGAAGCGAGGATTGGTAGCCAGGGCGCGGGCGATTTCGACGCGCCGACGCTCGCCGCCAGACAGGGCAGCCGCATTGACGTGGCGAACATGACTGACATGTAATTCGCTGAGCAGCCCCTCCAGGCGGTCGTTCAATTCCGCGGCCGGCAAATCGAGCAATTCCAGAATGGCGCGAATATTTTCTTCGACATTGAGCTTGCGAAAAACCGACGCCTCCTGCGGCAGATACGACAAGCCCAGACGAGCCCGGCTGTGCATCGGCAGGTGGGTGAGCTTGTTGTCGTCGATGAATACCTCGCCACCATCAGCAGCGACCAGTCCCACAATCATGTAAAAACAGGTGGTCTTGCCGGCACCATTCGGGCCTAGCAAGCCAACCACTTCACCTGATTTGACCTCGAAGGAAACATCTTCGACAACCGTTCGCGCCTTGTAGCGCTTTTTGAGATTGTTGGCCGTGAGTTTGGATACCGGCATGTTCATTCGTCTGCTCCGCACATCGCGCGGCGAATGGCATCGCCGGAAAATCCACGATACTGCAGGAAACGCATTTGTTTGCCACGCTCTTCGGCTGTTTCCGGCGGTCGACCGAATTTTCTGGCCCAAATTGCCCGACAGCGCTCGATCTCGTCGCCGGCTTCCGGCAAGGCCGTTGCGATGTCGTCATCGCTGACGCCTTGCTGGCGTAATTCCTGGCGAAGCCGTGCATTGCCGTAGCGACGTGCCCTGACGACGACCCTTTGCGTCGCGTAGCGACAGTCCGAGAGCAATCGCTCGGCCTGCAGGGTATCGAGTACTGCCGACAGCTCTTCCACGGATTGTGCGTGCGGTGCGAGCTTGGCCTGCAAGCCGGCCCGGCTGTAATCACGCCGAGTCAGCAATTGCAGGGCGCGGACGCGCAGGTCAGGCATCGGCCTTCGCTGCCTTGACCGGTTTGATGACGGTCGTGCTGGCAGCCTCGCGGATACCGGCTTCGATTTCCTGCGAGATTTCCGGGTGTGCCTTCAGGAATTCGCGGGCGTTGTCCTTGCCCTGGCCGATCTTTTCGCCCTTGTAGGCATACCAGGCACCGGACTTCTCGACCAGCTTGTGGGCGACGCCCATTTCGACGACTTCGCCCTGACGGGAAATGCCTTCGCCGTAGAGGATGTCGAAGATGGCTTCGCGGAAGGGCGGGGCGACCTTGTTCTTGACGACCTTGACCTTGGTTTCGCTGCCGATGACTTCGTCACCCTTCTTGATCGCACCGATGCGGCGGATGTCGAGGCGAACCGAAGCGTAGAACTTGAGGGCATTGCCGCCGGTCGTCGTTTCCGGCGAACCGAACATGACGCCGATTTTCATGCGGATCTGGTTGATGAAAATGACCAGCGTGTTGGTCTTCTTGATGTTGGCCGTCAGCTTGCGCAGGGCCTGGCTCATCAGGCGGGCATGCAGGCCGACCATCTGGTCGCCCATCTCGCCTTCGATTTCGGCGCGCGGGGTGAGGGCAGCAACCGAGTCGACAACGATGATGTCGACCGAGCCCGAGCGAACCAGCATGTCGGCGATTTCGAGGGCTTGTTCGCCGGTATCCGGCTGCGAGATCAGCAGGTCGCCGACATTGACGCCCAGTTTCTGCGCGTATTGCGGGTCGAGCGCGTGTTCTGCGTCGATGAAGGCGGCCACGCCGCCGAGCTTCTGCATTTCGGCAACGACTTGTAAACAGAGCGTGGTCTTGCCGGAAGATTCCGGGCCGTAGATTTCAACGACGCGACCGCGCGGCAAGCCGCCGACGCCTAGGGCAATGTCCAGACCGAGCGAGCCGGTAGACACGACCTGAATGCCTTCGTCAATCTCGGCATCGCCCATCTTCATGATGGAGCCTTTGCCGAATTGCTTTTCGATCTGTTGCAGCGCTGCGGCGAGCGCCTTTGCCTTGTTGTCGTCCATGGAGTTACCTCGGAAATTTGAGCGGATTATGGCACAGGGGCCAAAGATGGAATAGAAATTGCTGCGTTTGATCGACAGGCTGATTGTTCGGGATATGCCATCGGCAGCCGTCAATTTCACTGATTGCACGGAGCAGACGAGGTATATTCCCAGCCCGCTCCGCCTTTACTTAAATACTGTGTATAAATACAGTACATTTACCATGGCCGCTTGGCAAGAAAATTCTGCATTGAAATCAACGCTCGGTAAGCTGGTGCTCGGCCTCGGGCTGGCTATCATTGCGCCACAGGGCTTCGCCAAGCCTGCAGCGTGGTACTGGTGGGCCAGCAAGACGACTGACCACCGGGTCTGCGCGCAGACATCACCCGGTAACGGCTGGTTTCGCGAGCCCATAGCGTTCAGGGACAGTGGTTGCAGTATTCGGGTGCAGGCTTTTTGACGGCCTATTTCCCCCCTCCCGACAACGGCCTGACCGTCATCCATGTCGATAACGAAATTATCGTCGTCGATAAACCGGCAGGGCTTCTTTCCGTCCCGGGGCGCGGCGAGGGCATGGACGATTGCCTGGCGTCGCGCGTACAGGCCCGTTATCCCGATGCGCTGATTGCTCATCGCCTCGACATGTCGACTTCCGGCCTGCTGGTCCTGGCGCGTGGTGCGGAAATGCACCGGCAGCTTTCGCGATTTTTCCGCGAACGCCAGATCGACAAGCGTTACGTCGCCGTCGTCTACGGGCTGATGGCTGACGATAGCGGCGAGGTTGAGTTGCCGCTCATCTGCGACTGGCCGAATCGGCCGCGGCAGAAAGTGGATTTCGAAATCGGCAAGGCTTCGCTGACCCGCTTTCGCGTCGTCAGCCGCGATCCGGACGCCAACACGACGCGCGTCGAACTCGAACCGGTGACCGGCCGCTCACACCAGCTACGCGTCCACATGGCCTCGCTCGGCCACCCGATTCTTGGCGACGATCTTTATGGCGGCGAGGCGACGGCGCTGGCTGATCGACTGCTCCTGCACGCCATGGATTTGGCCCTGTTTCACCCGTTGACCGCAGCAGCCATCCAATTTCATTCCGACGCCCCGTTTTGACGCTGAGAAACCGCGCAACGACCGTATAATTTTCGCGTTTTGAACCTTTTTCCCGGTTGACCGTAGGATCATGCTGATCTGGTTCGTCGTTCTCTATTTGCTCGTTTCCATCGGCATCGGCCTCTTCGCCGCGACCCGCGTCCATAGCGCCAAGGATTTCGCCGTCGCCGGCCGCCATCTGCCGCTGCCGGTGGTCACCGCCACCGTGTTCGCCACCTGGTTCGGGGCGGAAGCCGTGTTCGGCGTCTCGGCTACTTTCGTCAAGGACGGCCTGCGCGGCGTCGTCGCCGACCCCTTCGGCTCGTCGATGTGCCTGATCATCGCCGGCGTCTTCTTCTCGCGGAAGCTCTACAAGCTCAACATCCTGACCCTCGGCGACTATTTCCGCCTGCGCTACAACCGCACGGTCGAGGTGCTGACCACGCTGTGCATCGTCGCCTCCTACCTCGGCTGGGTGTCGGCCCAGATCAAGGCGCTCGGGCTGGTCTTCAACGTCGTCACCGCCGGTTACGTCAGCCAGACGGCGGGCATGATCCTCGGCGCAGCCATTGTGCTGACTTACACCACATTCGGCGGCATGCTCTCGGTGGCCATCCTCGATTTCGTCCAGATGGGCGTCATCATGGGCGGCATGCTGTACATCGGCTACGTTGTCTCCGGGCTGACCGGCGGCGTCGAACTGGTCATCAACCACGCATCGGCAGCCGGCAAACTCGATTTCTTCCCGCCGCCCGACCCGTGGCTATGGCTGACCTTCCTCGGCGCCTGGATCACCATGATGCTCGGCTCGATCCCGCAACAGGACGTCTTTCAGCGCATCACCTCGGCCAAGAGCCAGCGCATTGCGCTGTGGGGATCGATCCTCGGCGCTTCGATCTATTTCTGTTTCACCTTCGTGCCGATGTTCATCGCCTACTCGGCAACGCTGATCGATCCCGAGCTCTTCAACGGCCTGCTGCAGACCGACTCGCAACTCGTCCTGCCCACCCTGGTCCTCAACCACACCCCGGTCTTCGCCCAGGCCATTTTCTTCGGCGCTGTGCTCTCGGCCATCATGAGCTGCTCGTCGGCAACGCTGCTGGCGCCGTCGGTCGCCTTCTCGGAAAACATCGTGCGTGGCTTCTACCCGCACATGGGCGACCACCAGTTTCTCAAGGTGATGCGCGGCTCCATCGTGGTTTTCGCCGGCATCGTCCTTGGCTTCGCGTTGTATTCCAACGCCAGCATTTTCAAGATGGTGGAAAACGCCTACAAGATCACGCTGGCCGGCGCCTTCGTGCCGCTCTTCTTCGGCGCCTTCTGGAAACGGGCGACGACGCAGGGTGCGCTGGCCGCCATCTTTGGCGGGCTGTCGGCATGGATCCTGATCGAAGTTCTGGTCAGTGTCAGCGGCCAGCCGTCCGGCGCCCCGGAGTACGCCTATGCGCTCGTCGGCATCGGCCAGGCCGTGCCGCCGCAGTTGATCGGACTGGCCGTCAGCATCCTCGGCATGGTCGCCGGTTCGCTGCTGCCACAATGGGTCGGCCATCCGCTGCCGCACGGAGACATCCATGAAGTCCTGCATCATCGGGCGGCGGCGGAAACTCATCATGCGACCGAACACTCGCATCATCATTGAGTCGGAAAACCCCTAAAACCATCTAACAATGTGACGCGATTTGACGCGATATTCCTTGTGTCACAATCATTGTTACAAATCATAAGGGCTGACGAGCCGCTCAATCGCCCCTAAAATCCAGTCATGTCTCATCATGGTCGTGGCCCCATCCTGCTTTCCCGTTACCTCGCGTTCGCCTGGTTCGGGCTGGTTGTCTACGGCAGCCTGCACCCGTTTTCAGGCTGGCGTGACACCGGCGTATCGCCCATCGCCTTCCTCGAAGGTGGCTGGCCGCGCTACTGGACGTTCTTTGATCTGGCCGCCAACGTCGCGGTCTACCTGCCGCTCGGCTTCTTTCTGACGCTGGCCCTGAGCAACCTGACCGGCCGTTTCAGCGGACTGATTGTGGCTTTTCTGCTGGCGGGGTGCGTCAGTTTTGGCCTGGAAACCGCGCAGACCTGGCTGCCCTCGCGCGTGCCGTCCAACCTCGATCTGGCCTGCAATACGCTGGGCGGGCTGCTCGGCGCGCTGTGGGCGCAACATGTCGGGCCGCGCATCTTTGCCCGGCTCGCCGCGCTGGAACACCAGCTGATCGCACCCATCCCGCACGCTGAACTCGGCCTGACGCTGCTTGGCTTGTGGCTGCTCGTGCCGCTCTCGCCGGAAACCCTGCTCTTCGGGGCGGGAGATTTACGGCAGATTTTCGGGTTGACCGGGGCAGTGCCCTTTGCCGCCGAAAGCTTCGTCATGATCGAAGCCAGCATCACCGCTTTCAACGCCGTAGCGGTCGGTCTCATCGTCCGCATGCTGTGCGCCAGACTGCTCGCCGCCTACCTGATCGTGCCGCTCTTCCTGTTGCTCGGCCTGCTCATCAGCACCGTGGCCGCCGCCGTCCTGGTCAGTCCGGCCGATGCGCTGGCCTGGCTGACGCCCGGCGCCAAACTCGGGCTGCTCGTCGGCATCGTCCTGCTGGGCGTGGCCATTGCCTTGCCCGCCACGCCGCGCCTGATGATCGCCGCGCTGGCGCTGATGGCCGGCACCGTGCTGGTCAACATGGCGCCGCCCAATCCCTATTCGGAAGCGGCGCTTGCTGCCTGGCGGCAGGGGCACTTCCTCAATTTCAACGGCTTGACCCGGCTGGTTGCCACCCTATGGCCCTTCCTGACTCTGCCATTTCTCCTGCTGACGACACGCCGGATCTAGCCTGGCATGCCGACTCGGCCGATGCGGCCGCCCAGCGGCTCGCCGTCGATAGCGGCAGCGGCCTGACGGAAGACGAAGCTGCCACCCGATTGGCCCGCCACGGTCTGAATCGCCTGACCGAAAAACCGGGTATTCCGGCCTGGCGCCGTTTTGCCGCCCAGCTGACGGAGCCGCTCGTTCTCGTGCTGATCGCCGCCGGATTGATCACCAGCGCCCTGGGCGAAGTGGTCGACGCCTGCGTCATTTTCGGCGTCGTCATCGTCAATGCCTTCATCGGCTACTGGCAGGAAGCCAAGGCCGAAGGCGCGCTGGCCGCCCTGGCGCGGAGTGTCGCCACACCCGTCACCGTCCGCCGTGGCGGCCATCGCCAGCAACTCGACGCGAGCCAGCTGGTGCCCGGCGACGTCGTCCTGCTCAGCGCCGGCGACCGCATCCCGGCCGACTTGCGGCTGATTCAGCAGCACCAGCTGCACACCGACGAGTCGATGCTCACCGGCGAATCGCAGCCGGTCGGCAAGCACGCCGACCCGTTGCATCCCGACACCCTGCTCGCCGACCGCCTGAACATGGCCTACGCCGGCACCACCGTGGTGGCCGGGCAGGGCCACGGTCTGGTCATTGCCACCGGCGACGCCACGGAAACCGGGCGCATTGCCGGCCTCATTGCCGCCGCCCCCAGTCTCGTCACGCCACTGACGCGCAAGATGGCGACCTTTTCCAACTGGCTGCTGTGGGCCATCGGTGGCCTAGCCCTGCTCACCGTGGCCGTCGGGCTGGCGCGCGGCGAAACGGCTTTCGACATGTTCATCGCCGCCGTCGCGCTCGCCGTCGGCGCCATTCCCGAAGGCCTGCCGGCCGCCGTCACCGTCACGCTGGCCATCGGCGTCGCCCGCATGGCCAAGCGGCGCGCCATCATCCGCCACCTGCCGGCGGTTGAAACGCTGGGCAGCACGACGGTCATCTGCTCCGACAAGACCGGCACGCTGACCGAAAACGCGATGACCGTGCGCGTCCTGTGGTGCAGCGGCGAGGGCTATGCCATCAGCGGCCACGGCTACAACCCGGAAGGCACGATCAGCCACGACGAAATGCCGGCCAGCATCGACGGCGCTGCCCGCGAATGCCTGATCGCCGGGGCGCTGTGCAACGACGCCTCGCTGCGCCACGAGCACGGGCAATGGAAAATCACCGGTGACCCGACCGAAGCCGCGCTGATCGTCGCCGCGCGCAAGGGCGGACTGGACGAGCACACGCTGCGCACCGTGTTTCCGCGCCGCGACGTGCTGCCTTTCGACGCCTGCCGGCAATACATGGCCACGGTGCATGGCGACGACGGGGACACGGTCGTGTACGTCAAAGGGGCGCTCGAACGCCTGCTGCCGCTGTGCGTCGATCAACTTGGCAGCGACGGCCAGCGGGTCGAAATCGACCACGCCACCATCGAAAAAATCGCCCACGCCTACGCCGGGCAAGGCATGCGCGTGCTGCTGCTGGCCAAGCGGCATTTCAATTTTGGGCAAAATTTCCGGTTGACCGTGGAAGCGACGGGCGAAGCAAGCAGCATCGAAAAACTCACCCTGATCGGCCTCGTCGGCATGATCGACCCGCCGCGCAAGGCGGCCATCGGCGCCATCCGCAACTGCCACTCGGCCGGCGTCCGGGTCAAGATGATCACCGGCGACCACGCCGTCACGGCGCTCGCCATCGCCCGCCAGATCGGCCTCGACGCCACACGCGCCCTGACCGGCCGCGAACTGGCATTGCTCGACGACAGCGCGCTGGCCGAGGCAGCGCACAGCGTCGACGTCTTCGCCCGCGTCGAACCGGAACAGAAGCTGCGCCTCGTCCACGCCCTGCAAAGCCGCGGAGAAGTCGTCGCCATGACCGGCGACGGCGTCAACGATGCGCCCGCCCTCAAGCAGGCCGACATCGGCATCGCCATGGGCCTGGCCGGCACTGAAGTCGCCAAGGAAGCCGCGGCGATGGTGCTCACCGACGACAACTTCGCCAGCATCGAGGCGGCGGTGGAAGAGGGCCGCGGCGTCTGGGACAACCTTGTCAAATTCATCACCTGGACGCTGCCGACCAATTTCGGCGAAGGGCTGGTGATCGTCGCCGCCATCCTCTTCGGCGCCACGCTGCCCATCACCCCGCTGCAGATTTTGTGGATCAACATGACCACCGCGGTGCTGCTCGGCCTGCCGCTCGCCTTCGAGCCGATCGAGCGCGGCATCATGCACCGCCCGCCGCGCCGGCTGGACATGCCGGTCCTCGACGCCGCCCTGATCCGCCGCATCGTCCTCGTTTCATTCCTCCTGTTGGCCGGTGCCTTCGGCCTCTTCCTGCACGAACTGGAACAGGGCCACACCTTGGCCGAAGCCCGCACCGTCGCCGTCAACGTCTTCGTCATGGTCCAAATGGCCTACCTCTTCAACTGCCGCTCGCTGACCCAGGGCTTCTGGAAACTGGGTCTGTTTTCCAACCCGTGGATCTGGGCCGGCATCGGCAGCATGGCCGCACTGCAAATGGCGCTGACCTACCTGCCGGTGATGAACCGCCTGTTCCAGACGGCACCGATCGGGCTGGAAGAATGGGCGAGCATCGTCGGTTTTGCCGTGTTGTCATTTGCCATCGTTGCGCTCGAACAAGGACTGTCCCGCCATGCCCAGCCCCGATAAGATCCGCTTCGCCTCGCACGACCAATATTTTGCCGCGCAGACGCCGGCCGTTCAGGCCATCCTCGCGGAAATCCAGCGCCGGGTCGAAACGCAGTTGCCCGACGCCGTCCGCTGCATCGGCTACAACATGCCGGCCTTTCGACGCGGCAAGATATTTTTTTACTTTGCCGCGTTCAAGAAACACATCGGCATCTACCCGCCGGTCACCGCCGACCAAGCGCTCATCGCAAGCCTGGCGCCGTTCCGTGGGCCAAAAGGCAACCTGAGCTTTCGGCTCGATCAGCCGATGCCCTACGAACTCATCGCCCGCGTCGCCAAAGCACTGGCCGTGCAGTATCGCAGCGACGGATCGCCCCCGCAGCGTTCCACGTGAAACCGCCTCGCCTATAATGGCTGACCTCACTGGAGAGTCCGCATGAGCCACTTCAAACACCACGTCTTTTTCTGTTGCAACCAGCGCGAGCCGGGCGAAACCTGCTGCAATGCCCTCGGCGCGACCGAAATGCAAACCTACGCCAAGGACCGCATCGCCCAGCTCAAGATGAAGGGCGAGGGCAAGGTCCGCATCAACAAGGCCGGCTGCCTCGACCGCTGCGATCAGGGGCCGGTCATGGTCGTGTACCCGGAAGCCGTCTGGTACACCTACGTGGACAAGGAAGATGTCGAGGAGATCATCCAGGAACACCTGATCCATGGTCGCGTCGTGGAGCGTCTGAAAATATGAAAGTCGTCGAAGAAAGAATTTTCGTCGATGGCCCGGTCGGCAAGATCGAGGTCATCATGGAGCGCCCGGATGCTCCCAAAGGCATCGCGCTGATCGCCCACCCGCACCCGATCGGTGGCGGCGCCAACACCAACAAGGTTGCCTACACGCTGGCCAAGACCTTCACCAACCTCGGCTACGCCGCTTTCCGGCCAAACTTCCGCGGCGTCGGCGGCACCGAGGGCCTGCATGACGAAGGCCGGGGCGAAACCGACGACCTGCTCGCCGTGCTCGAAGACGCCAAGTGCCGCTGCGGCAACCTGCCCGTCGCGCTGGCCGGCTTCTCGTTCGGCGCCTTTTGCCAGACCCGCGTCGCCAAGCGCCTTGTTGACGCCGGCCACCCGGCCCAGCGCCTGGTGCTGGTCGGCACCGCCGCCGGCCACGTCGAAGGCAGCCGCCAGTACGACACCGAAGCCGTGCCGCACGACACCATCGTCATCCACGGCTCGTCGGACGAAACCGTGCCGCTTGACAACGTCTTCGCCTGGGCGCTGCCGCTCGACCTGCCAGTCGTCGTCGTGCCGGGGGCCGATCATTTTTTCCACCGTCGCCTGCACCAGATCCGCGACATCGTCACGCGCGCATGGCGGCACTAGTACCAGCCTGTGTTTCCATGGCACTAACCGCCAGCGAACTGCGCAAGACCTACGCCGGCAACGAAGTCGTTGCCGGCCTGTCGTTCGCTGTCGAAACCGGCACCTGCTTCGGGCTGCTCGGCCCGAACGGCGCCGGCAAGACGACAACGCTGCGCCTCTGCCTTGGCCTCACCGGGCCGGATAGCGGCGCCATCACGCTCAACGGCCACGTCATTCCGAAAGACGCGCAGCAGGCGAGAGCACGCATCGGCGTCGTGCCGCAGTTCGACAACCTCGACCCAGATTTCACCTGCGCCGAAAACCTGCTCGTCTTCGGCCGCTACTTCGGCATCCCGGACGCCGACATCAAGGCCCGCATCCCGCAACTACTCGAATTCGCCAGCCTGACCGGCAAGGGTGATGCCCGGATTTCAACGTTGTCAGGCGGCATGAAACGTCGACTGACCCTGGCCCGCGCACTGGTCAACAACCCGGACATCATCTTCCTCGACGAACCGACCACCGGCCTCGACCCGCAAGCCCGCCACCTGATCTGGGACCGCCTGAAACAGCTCAAATCGGCCGGAAAAACGCTGATCCTGACGACACACTTCATGGACGAAGCCGAGCGCCTGTGCGACACGCTGATCGTCATCGACCACGGCCGCAAAATCGCCGAAGGAAGCCCGCGCCAACTCATCGCCGAGCAGATCGAACCGCAAGTCATCGAGGTTTATGACGAATCCCACGACCACAAAGGCAACAGCTGGCCCCAGGGTCAACTGGAAATTTTCGTCAAAAACGAAAAACATCTGGCCGAGCGCGTCGAAACCAGTGGCGAAACCGCCTTCTTCTACTGCCGCGACCCACGCGAACTACTAGCCAAACTGGCCGACACCGAAGGCCTGCGCTACGTCCACCGCGCTTCCAATCTGGAAGACGTGTTTATCAAGCTGACTGGGCGGGAATTGCGGGATTAGGCAATCTGGCATCACATCAGTATCCCGCAGCATTTCTTAAACCTCAATCCACTACCACATGTACACGGATCATTGCGTCGTACGACAATAGGATTTTCGGACGAAACTGCTTCTGACTCTTGCCGTGAAGGAGAAACGATTACGTGTTGTATTACTTGAGAAATATTTACTGTTGTAGGAGTTTGAGATGGCTGTGCCATTAGTTGTACCGCTGCCAGAAGCACCGCAAGAAAACCATAAAGCTCTGAACGATTCTCTGGCAGTAATTTCGCCAATTTCGACAACCTCGGCAATTCTTTCTCTATTCGAGTTGCAACCTGTTCTCGAGTCTCGGATTTAGCCTTTGCTTGCCGCAAAATATTGGCCAGCCCCATCAACTCCGCGATTGTTCTCTCAGGTGCAGAAAGTATCTCGATGGTATTTCCTATAAAGTTAAATACTCCATCAGGAACGTGACCAAACCCTCCACAACTGGGACAAGGACCAGCTAAATTTCCGGAGAACGTTATATTGGTCGAATTTTCAACCACTATCCCGGAACTAAAAACAGTACCGCAAGTGTTACAGAAAGCTGGAACTGATGGCATAACAACTCACTTAAATAGGAACGACTGGTAGTAGCGCAGGTGACTTTGGTATTTTGAAAACTTACGTGAATACCACTTCCGAGAGAGAAGTGGGCACGCTAGCCATGGTCAATCTTAAGTCATACCGCATTATTTTTGATTTGTAGTTGCCGGCTTATTCGTCAATGCATACTCACCTGATCAGAAATATTTTGGCTTTGAGTTCTGCTTTCTGAACATCCAATTCGCTCCGGCAACGTCCGCCCAAACTCGCTCAGCGAATCACCAGATGCTCCCCCTCGCACCGCACCGGCATGGCAAAGTCGTAAAGATCGGCATGGGCAGCCAGATCGAGGTCGGCGCGGGGTAGGTTTGGCCAGGTTCCGGCCGTAAAACGCCGCCCGAAATCGGATTCGCGTATGCGTCGAGCAAAATCATCAGGCGCCACCACTTCCCGGCGTAGCAACGATTCGATGTAATCCGCACAGGCGATGTCTTCGTCGCCGTCACGATCAACCCATTCACCAGTGATGATGAAACAGACTTCCTCGGCCCCCGCTGCGCGGATCGCCTCGGCGGTTGCCCGGGCGCAGACGAAGCTGGCTGCGTAGAGTTGCCGCGCGTGGCGAAAGCGCTGCAGGCCGCGCACGCCAGCGGCGGTGCTCATCACGACATTCTTTCCGGCCAGGTCGGCGAGCATCAGTTGGGAGGGCGAATTGCCGAAATCGAAGCCGGGAGCGGGGTCGCCGCCGCCGATGGCACCGATCGACACTGCGTTTGGCAGTTCGCCCTGCAGCGCGATTGCCGTCGATAGTGCCTCAACCGGATAGATCGCCCGCGCGCCTTTGGCGAGCGCCACTGCTGCCGTGGTGAATGAGCGCAGGACGTCGATGACGACGACGGTATCGGTGGCGGTCGGCTGGCTTTGCAGGCGGTTGAGGACGATGCGGGAGAATTTCATGGCAAATCTTGTCACTGACCGCCGCTGGCGTGACGATCCTGGCGCTGGGCCAGCGCCCTTGCAGCACGAGGCATCGGTTTCTCGCGGTCTTTCAGCAGCCCTTGCAGGCAGACGGGGTTGGCGCGGGCGCCGCTGGATTGGTAGTCGGCGAGCAGGGTTTGGCGGATGCTTTCCTGCGGTCGACCGGAAATTTCGGTCAAATATTGAAAGAGCGCATCGACCAGACTTTCCGGCGTCAGGCGATTGGTCTGGCCGGTGCTTTGCCACAGCCAGTCGGCAAAGGCGAGGAAGGCAGCAAACGGGGATGGGCCGGCGAGCAGCATGGGTAGCGTTTTAGGGAAACGGCCAGAATTGGCGAGCAGATCCCAGTAGCGGGCGAGGCGGGTGAAGCGCTGCATGGTGAGCGCATCGACGGCGGCGGTTTGCTCGATGGTGTAGGGCGGCTCGGCGTCGTAGATCATGCCGTAGGCGGCGCTGTGGCGGGCGATGGGCGTGCCGCGCAGACGCTTGAGCACGCCGAGCTGGATTTCGTGCGGGCGCAAGGCGTACAGGCGGTCAAAGCCTTCGGCGAAGCTGGCCAGCGTTTCACCGGGCAGGCCGAAGATAAGGTCGGTGTGCAGGTGGGCGTGGCTGTGATTGACCAGCCAGGCCAGGTTTTCGCAGGTCTTGGCATTGTCCTGGCGACGCGAAATCGTCTGCTGGACGTCCGGGTTGAAGGTCTGGATGCCGACTTCGAACTGCAGCACACCGGGCGGGAAGCGGGCGATCATTTCCTTCAGGCGTTCCGGCAGATGATCCGGAATCACTTCGAAATGCAGGAAGAGGTCGGGCGTCAGGCGGTCGAGGAAGAATTGCAGGATGGTCAGCGAGCTGTCGATTTTCAGGTTGAAGGTGCGATCGACGAACTTGAAGTTGCGCGCCCCGCGCTGGTAGAGCGTTTCCAGCGCGGCGAGAAAGCGTTCCTGATCGAAGGCCCAGGCGGTCTTGTCGAGCGAACTGAGGCAGAACTCGCATTTGAACGGGCAGCCGCGCGAGGCTTCGACGTAGAGCAGGCGATGAGCCAGATCGTCGGCGCTGAACTCGGCGTAGGGCAGCTCGATTTCAGCCAGTGGCGACTGTTCGCCGGGGATCACTTTCATCAGCGGCTGCGGGCCTTGGAGCAGGGCACGGCATAGTTTGGGCAGGCTGACGTCGCCCCAGCCGGTGATCAGGTGGTCGGCCAGGCGGACGATCTCCTGATCTTCCCACTCGTAGCTGACTTCCGGCCCGCCGAGGATGATTTTGAGGGTGGGGCGGGCCTGTTTGAGGCGGCGGACGACTTCAGTGGTCGGCACCACGTTCCAGATGTAGACGCCGAAGCCGATGATCTGCGGCACGCCATCGACCGGCTCGCCCAGTTCGGCCAACAGCGAATCGACGATTTCCGGCACCGGCCGGGCGATGGTGAATTCGCGCAGGATACTACGTTCGCGCAGATCAGCCCCGCCGTGCCGCGCCATGTTGGCCAGCAGGTAGCGCAGGCCGAGCGAGGCGTGGATGTATTTGGCGTTGAGGGTGCTGAGGATGATGGCGGGCGGCATGGCGTCATTTTGACAGTTTCCGGGCCTTGTCGGCGCCCGGCGCAGGGCTGCTTTACCGGGTTCCACGGTCAACCGGAAAAATGGCCGATATCCGAGCTATTGCGCCACGACCAACACCCAAACACGCTCAGGATCCACACCGCATATCACTCAAAAAACCGTAGTTGGCCGATTTCATGCTTTCGGCTCATGGCAACTGGGGTTAATTGGATTCTTCGTTGCTCGTCGCAATTTGTGTCAGCCCATATATCTTTGGCAATATACTCATCGTTTTCGACAAAAATATAATCCCCGATGGATCACAACAGCGCAGGCGAGGCCCCCTTGGAAAAGCCGACCTCCGACGTCGACGCCTTCGAGGCCAAGATGAAGATCGAGATGCGGGAGATCGGTATTCCGCCGCGACCGACCATTCTGGTTCAGATCGAGCAAGAGACCGACAAGGACGAACCGGATTTCATCTTTCTCGCCAGGCTGCTCAGCCGGGACGTGGCCTTGGCTGCTGGCATGATCAAGGTGGCGAATTCACCGTATTTTTCTTTCGGCAAAAAAGTCCCGACGGTGCAGGAAGCGCTGCTCGTACTTGGACTGAAAGTGATCACCAAGACCGTTTCCGGTTTGGCCTTGCAGCAAGTTTTCAAACACGTGCCGAACATGGAGCGTTTCTGGGATGCGTCGGCCATGACGGCCGATGTAGCCGCCTGCGTAGCCAAGAAGCTGGGCCGCACCATCGGCATCCGACCGGAAGACGCATATACGTTTGCCCTGTTCCGCGATTGCGGAATTCCGATGTTGATGAATCCCTTTCCGGAATACCGTGAGGTGCTGTCCCGCGCCAATAACGAAGCAACGCTGCCCTTCACAGCGGTCGAAGAGCAGTGCATCGGGCTCAATCACGCGGTTCTTGGCGCACAACTGGCCGAGGACTGGCTGCTGCCGGAAGAAACCTGCCTGGCGATTCGCCATCACCATGATCGCGAGGCACTCAGCGGGTCGATTGAGATTCCCCCGCGTTCGCGCCACCTGATCGCGGTGGCCCAACTGGCCGAATACCTGATACAGCTGAACTCGGCGCAGTCGCAAACCAACGAATGGCGCAAGCTGGGCGACGACTGCCTTGCCTGCCTGAACCTGAGCGCCGACGACTTGCCCGAACTGAGCGAGTACTGCGTCAGCAGCATCAGCGGCTAAATTCCGGCCACAGCCGGCAGGGCGCTAGAATAGGGGCCTGATTTCTCGCCCCAGCCACGCCAATGCCTTCTACGCTTCCCGCTGCCCCCCCAAGAAGATTTGGCTTCCTGCCGGTCTGGCGGCGTAATTTCCTGGTCTGGAAAAAGCTCGCGCTGCCGTCCATTCTCGGCAACCTGGCCGACCCGCTGATCTACATGCTCGGCCTCGGCTACGGCCTGGGCACCATGCTGCCCAGCATCGAAGGCCAGCCCTACGTCGCCTTCCTCGCCGCCGGCACGGTCTGCGCCTCGACCATGAACGCCGCGACCTTCGAGGCCCTGTACTCGGCCTTTTCCCGCATGCACGTCCAGAAAACCTGGGAGGCCATCCTCAACACGCCGCTCGGGCTGGCCGATGTGGTGGCCGGCGAACTGTTCTGGGCCGCCACCAAATCGCTGTTCTCCGGCGCCGCCATCCTCGTCGTCATCACCGGCATGGGCCTGACCAACGGCCCGCTGGCGCTCTGGGCGCTGCCCGCCATCGTCCTCACCGGGCTGGCCTTCGCCGCCCTCGGCCTGATCTGGAACGCGCTGGCCCCGTCCTACGATTTTTTCATGTACTACTTCACGCTGTTCATCACGCCGATGACGCTGATCTCCGGCGTCTTCTTCCCGACCGACCAGCTCCCCGGCTGGCTCGCCCTGATCGGCGGCTGGCTGCCGCTGGCCCAGGGCGTCGCGCTGGTTCGACCATTGCTCGCCGGACAGGTGCCAGCTGACGCCCTGATCCACATCATGGCGCTGCTGGTGACCACGGCCGTAGCCTTCACCATCGCCCTGCACCTGACCCGCCGCCGCCTGCTCAAGTAAACTTCGCCCATGGAAAACCTGCTCGTCATCACCAACTGCCCGGACGAACAAAGCGCCAACGCCATCGCGCTGGCCGTCGTCGAGGCAAAACTGGCCGCCTGCGTGAACATCCTGCCGCGCGTCCAGTCGGTCTATCGCTGGCAGGGCAAAGTCGAGTCGGCTTCCGAAATTCTGCTTTTTTTCAAGTCGACCGCAGCAAGCTACCCGGCGCTCGAAACCAGAATCCGCGAGTTGCATCCCTACGATGTACCCGAAATCATCGCCCTGCCAATCAGCCACGGCCTGCCCGCCTACCTGAACTGGGTGGCGGCGGAAACAGAGAAATGACAATCAGCCTTCACCGTTCGATAATCTGCCCGACATGCAAACGGCACAAACAGGAGGCACGGGATGTTGATTACCCGACTTAAGCTCAAAAACTGGAGAAACTTCCGTGACGTTGACGTCAAGTTAGGACCTCGCGGTTATTTGATCGGCGCAAATGCCTCTGGCAAATCCAACTTCCTGGATGTTTTTCGCTTTTTGCGGACAATTGCCCAGAGCGAAGGTGGTGGCTTGCAGAAAGCCTTGAAAGACCGTGGAGGTTTGACCAAGCTCCGCAGTCTTCACGCACGCAAGGATCCCGAGGTTCGCGTCGAAATCGAACTCTCGGAATCGTTGGTGGACAGTTCGCCAACGTGGAGTTACACGCTTGCCTTCAAGAGTGAGGGTAAAGGACTGCAACGTGTGCTGATTACCGAGGAGTCGGTTTATCACGGCAACGAAGAGGTGTTGGTACGGCCACGTCCTGAAGATTGCTCCGATCCTGCCCGACTGACTCAAACCCACCTTGAGCAGATCAACAACAACGCCGGCTTTCGTGAACTAGGCGATTATTTTGCCGCCACTACCTACCTGCACTTGGTACCTCAGTTGCTCAAGCACAGTGATGAGATCAGCGGACGGATAGTCGAAAGCGACCCGTTCGGCCAAGGCTTGTTGCAGAGAATTGCCAAAACGCAGCCAAGAACCCGAAAAGCCCGCTTGGACCGCATTCAGAAGGCGCTGGAAATTGCTGTTCCTCAGTTTTCCGAACTGGAATTTGAGCAAGATCCAATTACTGGCAGCCCCCACCTGAAGGCCAATTTCAAGCATTGGCGAGTTCATGGCTCCTGGCAAAGAGAAGATCAGTTTTCCGATGGTACTTTGCGTCTACTTGGGTTGCTATGGGCTTTGCAGGAAGGCGACGGGCTGCTACTTCTTGAGGAACCGGAGCTCTCCCTCAACGATGCGATTACCGAACACATCCCGCTCATCATTGATCGCGTGCTACGCAAACGAAAATCGTCGCGTCAAGTGCTGATAAGTACTCACAGCGATAACCTGATTGCCGAAGTAGGCGACCCCCAGGCAGTTCTTCTCTTAGAGCCGAGCGGCAACGGCTCGATTGTTCGTACCCCAGACAAGGCAGAAACAGAGGCGATGCAACATGGCCTCAATCCGGCAGAAGTCTTGCTTCCAAAAACCCGCCCCGAACAAATAGATCAGATGGGTCTGTTTGGATGAGTCAAATTCTGGTTGTCGGCGAAGACTCCTTAACCTGTGCGCTAGGCGAACAACTGGTTAAGGAACTGCTACCCAACTGGATCATGCCGACGGCACCGATCAACAAGAAGGGCATTACCAAACTAATTCCCGAATTTCCACGGTTCGTTAAGCAGGCAAAGTTCCAGCCCGTTTTGTGCATCGCCGACAACGATGGAAAATGTGTCAAGGAATTGCTCGACAAATGGTTGCCCAAACCCTTGCCCCCCAATTTTTGCCTCAGGCTCGCCGTAGCGGAAGCCGAAAGCTGGCTGATTGCCGACCGAAAATCCATCGCCGATTTTTTTGGTATCCCGGAAAAACATGTTTCGAAAACCCCTGACAACGACGTGGACCCAAAGAGGCATGTGCTGAATTTGGCGCGAAAATCTACAAATCGCGAACTTCGTCTTGAAATGGTTTCTCAAACGGATATCAGCAAGCAAGGAACCGGTTATAACCCACACCTTTGCCACTTTGTAAAAATGTATTGGTCAGCACAACGTGCAGCCGATAACTCCCCAAGCTTGGCCCGTGCAATCCTGCGAATTGCAAAACTTGCTCAGGCAAACGATTGAATGACCATGCGCCTCCTTTTCCTCGTCTTTGCCTTTTTCCTCTCGATCGCCCACGCCGAGGAATTCCTCGACCCGGCCGTCGCCTTCAAGCCTTCGGTCAAGGCGCTCGACGGCCAGACGCTCGAAGTCAGCTACGAAATCGCCAAGGGTTACTACCTCTACCGCAACAAGTTCCGCTTCACCGTAGACGGCGAAACGGCGACCCTGGGCACGCCCAGCTTCCCGAAAGGCAAGGAACACAACGACGAGAATTTTGGCAAGGTCGAGGTCTATTACAAGAGCGTCGCCATCCGCATCCCGGTCGAGCGGATGTCCTCCGGCCCGTTGCCGCTGAAACTCAATGTCACTTCGCAGGGCTGCGCCGATGCCGGCGTCTGCTACCCTCCGCAAACCCAGCCGGTCAGCGTAGAACTGCCTGACCCGGCCAGCGCACCACCGGCTTCTGCGGTCGACGGCGATGAAAGCGGAAAAATTGCCGCCACGCTCAAAAACGCCGGCTTCTGGACCAGCCTAGCTTTCTTCTTCATCGCCGGCCTCGGCCTGTCTTTGACGCCCTGCGTTTTCCCGATGATCCCCATTTTGTCCGGAATCATCGCCGGGCAGGGCCACAAGAATTCCCACGCCCGCGGCTTCGCGTTATCGGTCGCCTACGTACTGGGCATGGCCGTCACCTACGCCGCTGCCGGGGTCGCGGCCGGCCTCAGCGGCACGCTGATTTCCGCCGCGCTACAGAATCCGTGGGTACTCGGCAGCTTCGCGCTGGTTTTCGTCGTGCTCTCGTTCTCGATGTTCGGCTTCTACGAATTGCAACTGCCGACCTCCCTGCAAAGCAAGTTGTCCGAAGAATCCGGCCACCTGCAGGGCGGGCGCGGCATTGGCGTTTTCCTGATGGGCGCACTGTCGGCACTCATCGTCGGCCCCTGTGTCGCTGCGCCGCTAGCCGGTGCGCTGCTTTACATCGGCCAGACCGGTGATGCCGTGTTCGGCGGCGTCGCGCTGTTCGTCATGGCGCTCGGCATGGGTGCGCCGCTGATCGCCGTCGGCGTGGCTGGCGGCTCCCTGCTGCCGAAGACCGGGCCATGGATGGAAGGTGTCAAGAAAGCCTTCGGCGTGCTCCTGCTGGCCACCGCCGTCTGGCTCGTTTCGCCGGTCATCCCGCCGGTCGCCGCCATGCTCGCCTGGGCGGCGCTGCTCATCATCCCGGCCATCTATTTGCATGCCCTCGACCCGCTGCCACCGCACGCCAAGGGCTGGCAACGCTTCTGGAAGGGGATCGGCATCGTCATGCTGCTGACTGGCGCGGCGCTGCTGATAGGCGCCCTGGCCGGAGGCCGCGATCCGTTGCAACCGCTGGCCGGCCTGCGCGGAAATGCCGTCGCCGCCGAGGAGAAACGCCTGCCATTCGAACGCGTCAAATCGGTGGCCGAACTGGAAGCCAGAATCAAGGCAGCCGGCCGCCCGGTCATGCTCGACTTCTACGCCGACTGGTGTGTGTCGTGCAAGGAAATGGAGCGTTTCACCTTCTCCGACCCCGCCGTTCAGGCCAAACTCGCCGGATTTACGCTTTTGCAGGCCGATGTAACGGCCAATTCAGACGACGACAAGGCTTTGCTGGCTAAATTCAAGCTCTTTGGCCCGCCGGGCATCATTTTTTACGATGCGAAAGGGCAGGAAATCAAATCAGTGCGCATCGTCGGCTTTCAGGATACCGCGCTCTTCCAGAAAAGCCTGCAGCAACTTGGCGTCGCCAGCTAGATTTCCTGACTACCCCCGAAAGCCCGCGCGTGCCGCAGAGATAAGACGGCGAATGCGGTACCGACCAATGTGCCGGCGAGCACATCGAGCACCACGTGTTGGCGCGTTGCGACGGTCGACCACAGGATGGCCAGACACACCAGCGCACTCAGGCTGCGCAGAACAAGCGGCGCGCCAACGCTCCGAAACGCCCGATCCAGCCATAGCGCCGAAAAAACCGCCGCCGCGACATGCAGCGAAGGGCAGGCGTTGCCGCCGGAGTCGGCGTCCTTGATGATCGCCATCTGCGGGTAGCGGCTCCAGTCGATATCGGCGGGCGGAACCGCCGTCGGAAACAACCAGAATATGCCCAGCGAAAGCACGCACAGCCCTCCCATCCACACGCTGAAAACAGCCAGCGTACGAAAGTTGGCAAGTAGCGCCGGTGCCAGCGAGGCGTACACCCACAACGAAACGTAGGCTGGCAAAGCGAGCGGCGTAAACGGAAACCAGGCGTCCGGCCCGATCAGCGGCATCACCGTGGGCGGAAACAGCGGATGACGCAGCACGCCAAAATAGCCCCAGAAAAAGAGGCCCATGAACAGCATCGTACCCACCGCCTTGAACGGCCACAGGATGGCTATCCGGGAGGCAATCTGCCGAAACCAGTGGGGTTTGGAGAAAAGGTGCATGGTTCGCTCTGCGGCTCATAAACGGGGAAATACGTCGGCATGGTAACAAACCACATAATTTGCGGCCGAAAAGTGCGCGCCGGCCCAGCGAATATGGGCCAAATCTTTGGAAAATATGGCGTTTCGGCTAAAATTGCCGGCTTATGGAATCCATTGGCCTGATTCGCGATTTTCTCAAGGACCGCCTCGGCGTCGAGCCGGAAAACGTCGTTCCCGACGCGGCATTGGCGGCACTTGGCGTGGACTCCCTGATGATGCTCGAACTGATGTTCGAGTTTGAGGATCGCTACAGCGTCAAACTGTCGCGCGACCTCAAAAGCCCCCGGACAGTTGGCGAGATGGTTTCGCTGATGGATGGGCTGATTGCCCAGTCGAAGCGCTGAGCCATGAATCAGCGACGGGTGGCGATTACTGGCCTGGGGCTGGTCAGCCCCTATGGCGGCGACCTCGCTGATTTCTTCACACGCCTGTGCGCCGGCCAATCAGCCGTTGGCCACCTGTTGACCGAAGATGTGCCCCGGCCACTGTCCATGCCCTTCGTGACCAGCCCCGGTTTTGATCCCGCTGTTGCGCTCGGCAAACCGCTCGCCGGCATGATGGACCGCTACGCGCAATTCGGTATGGCCGCCGCCTTCAGCGCCTGGGATGATGCCGGTTTTCCGCGCCAGACCGGGCATGAATGCCGCAACGACTGGGGGGTTGCCTGGGGCACGGCGCTGGGCGGCACGATGGCTTACGAGCACGGCTACCGCGAGCTGTGGCAGCGTGGCCGCGAACGGCTGTCGCCACTCACCGTCGTGCTCGGCATGAACAACGGGGCCAACGCCCACATGTCCATCCAGTTCGGGCTGGGCGGCGTCAGCATGAGCCACACCGTGGCTTGCGCCTCGTCAGCCATCGCCATTGGCGAAGCTTTCCGCCGCGTCCGTAGCGGCGAGGCAACGGTGATGCTGACCGGCGGCTCCGACGTGCCGCAGGCCTACGGCGTTGCCCGCGCCTGGGAAGCCTTGCGCGTCATGGCGCCCGGCGATGCCGAGACCTCCCCGTTCGCCTGCCGGCCGTTTTCGGCCGACCGCCGTGGCCTGGTGCTGGGCGAGGGTGGCGCCGCCCTGGTGCTGGAAGACTGGGATCATGCCGTTGCCCGCGGCGCGCGCATCCACGGCGAAATCGTCGGCTACGGCACGACCTGCGATCACAGCCATCTGGTGCGGCCGGAAGCAGAAGGCCAGATTCGCGCCATCCGGCTGACGCTTGCCGATGCCGGTCTGACGCCGGCCGACATTGACTACGTCAATGCCCACGGCACCGCGACGGCCGAAGGCGACCCGGTTGAAATCGCTGCCCTGAAGGCCGTTTTCGGCGATGGCGCCGAACGCCTCGCGGTCAGTGGTACCAAGTCGATGCACGGCCACATGCTCGGCGCCTCTGCTGCCATCGAAGCCATCGTCACCGTCCTCGCGCTACGCGACAAGGCCATCCCGCCAACGGCCCATCTTGACCAGCTCGACCCGGCGTGCATCGGGGTCGACCACGTCACCGCCGCCCGTACCGGCCAGCCCTTGCGCGCCGCCCTCTCCAACTCATTCGCCTTTGGCGGCAGCAACGCGGTTCTCGCGTTCCGCGCTGTCAGCCAGTAAATCCACGGAAGCATCGCCATGTCTCAAGCCATTTCCCCGGAAACCATCGAAGCCCTGTTGCCCGAGGTCGCCCAACTCATCGTCTCGGCCCTCAATCTCGATGTCGCACCGGGTGAAATCGAAGCCGATGCCGCGCTGTTCGGCGATGGCCTGGGCCTGGACTCGATCGATGTGCTTGAAATCGCGCTGGTCATTTCCAAGCAGTACGGCTTCCAGCTCAAGTCGGACAACGAGGACAACATTCGCATCTTCTCCTCGCTGCGCGCGCTGAGCACGCACATCGCCAGCCAGCGCAGCAAATGACCATCAGCCCGGCCCAGCTGCTTCGCTTCCTGGCTGTGGTCGTCTTTCTCGTCGCCTGGGCCGTACTGGCGCATTTTGGCACCGCAGGCGAAAGCCATCCCGATCTCTCCGTGCTGCTCGGCGTCGCGCCGATCATCGCCGCCCTTGGCCTGCTGCTTTGGCGCAACCGTCACCCGCTGCTGACCGGCAGCGGCATCGTGCTGATGCTCGGCGGCCTGGCCTGGCTATGGCCCACGCTGCGCCAGAATATTCCGCTGCTCTTCTTCGTCCAGCACGTCGGCACCAACCTGGCCCTTGCCACGCTTTTCGGACGCAGTCTGGTCGGCGACGGCGAAGCGCTGATCACCCAACTTGCCCGCGCCGTGCACCACGGTGAAATTTCCGAGCGAAAACGGCAGTACACGCGGCAGGCTACGCTGGCATGGACGCTTTTTTTCCTGACCAATGCTCTGATTTCAGCCTTTCTCTGGGCATTCGCCTCACAGGCGGTTTGGTCTATTTTTGCCAACCTGTTGTCGATGCCCATGCTGATCGCGATGTTCATCGCTGAACATTTTTGGCGCCTGCATGCCCTGCCGCCGGAAGAACGGCCAAGCATCGCGCAAGTCGCCTGTGCCTATCAAATGCATGGCAAGCAGAAGCCGCCGGCCAATCCGTCATGAAAACCGCAGCGCTGCTCGCCCACGGAGATCCCCGGGCGACCTTTGCCTGGCGCCCGAATGGCCCGGTCAGCGTCGCTGATTACCTGGCCGATGCGACGATGCTGGCCGAGAAGCTGCCGGCCACCAGCTACCTGCTCAACCTCTGCCACGACCGCTACCGTTTTGCCGTCGGCTTCGCAGCGGGACTACTACGCGGCATGACCAGCCTGCAACCCTCTTCGCAATCGGCCGAAACCTTTCGCCGCCTGCAAACCGAGTACCCGAACCTGATTTGCCTGTGCGACGGGGCCAGCGACACGCTGGATTTGCCGCGACTGGATTTCCCCGAGACTTCCACGACCCTGGAAGCAACGGCCGGCGCCGGGATCACAGCAACAACGCAAGAACCTGCGGTCAACCGGAAAAATCAGCCAAATTCGCAAGATTTCCTCCCCTCGCCCCTGCGGGGAGAGGGGCCGGGGGAGAGGGGCGAACCGTTCACCGTCCCACAAATCCCGACCGACCACCTCGCCGCCATCCTGTTCACCTCCGGCTCCACCGGCCAGCCGCAAGCCCAGCGCAAAACCTGGGGCAAACTGGTGCAGAACGGCCGGGCCGAAGCCATCGCCCTAGGCCTTGATGGTCAACCGCACGCCATCGTCGGCACCGTCCCGGTTCAGCACAGCTACGGCTTCGAATCGACCTTCCTGCTCGCCCTGCACGGCGGTTGCGCCTTCTGGGCCGGCAAACCCTTCTTTCCGCAGGACATCGCCAGTGCGCTGGAAGCCGTGCCGCAGCCGCGCCTGCTGGTCACCACGCCCTTTCATTTGTCGGCGCTGCTTTCGGCCGAGATCGAATTGCCGCCGGTCGACCTGCTGCTTTCCGCCACCGCACCGCTGTCGACCACGCTGGCGTCCGAAGCCGAAGCCCGCACCGGCGCACCGATGCTGGAAATCTACGGCTCGACTGAATCCGGCCAACTGGCCAGCCGGCGGACCACCGACGGCGCCGCCTGGACGCTGCTGCCCGGCGTTCGCCTCGAACAAACCGGCGATGAAACCATCGCCTGCGACGGCCACGTCGAAGGCCGCGTCGCGCTCTCCGACCAAATCGAACTGCTGCCCGACCAGCGATTCCTGCTGCACGGCCGCCACGCCGACCTGATCAATATCGCCGGCAAGCGCACCTCGCTGGCCTACCTCAACCACCAGCTCGGCGCCGTGCCCGGTGTCGTCGATGGCGCCTTCTTCCTGCCCGACGAGGCAGGCCCGGACGGCATTACCCGCCTGACCGCCTTCGTCGTCGCCCCCGGCCTGACTGCCCGGCAAGTCACCGTCGCTCTGCGCGAGCGGATCGACGCCATTTTCCTGCCGCGACCGCTGGTACTGCTGGATAAACTGCCGCGCAACAGCACCGGAAAATTGCCCCGCGGCGACCTGCAAGCGCTCTATGCCGCAAAGGTTCGCCATGGCTGAATTTCACTGGGTCGTGCCGGCCGACCACCCGGCCTTTGCCGGACATTTCCCCGGCAACCCCGTCGTCCCGGGCGTGGTTTTGCTCGATCAAGCCATTTTGTTCGCCGAAAAAATGCTCGGCAAAAGCGGCCTGAGCTGGCAGGTCGGCAACGCCAAGTTCTTCAGCCCGGTTCGGCCTGAGGAAGCGCTCACTTTCGCGCTGGAAACCAAAGCAAGCGGCTCTATTTCCTTCACCGTTCGGGCAGCTGAACGCGACGTGGCGTCGGGCAGCCTGAAACCGCCCGCGCCATGAGCGAGAAAAGCGAAGCCGACTGGCGGCGTCAGCAGGAACGCAGCAACCTCGCCATCCTCAAATTGATGGTGTGGATTTCGCTGACCTTCGGCCGGGCCATCGGCCGCGTCGTGCTTTACGGCATCGCCGCCTATTTCGTCCTCTTCTCGCCGCGCGCCCGCCGCTTCAGCCGCGACTATCTGCACCGGGCGCTCAATCGCTGGGCACAATGGTCAGACGGTTTCCGTCATGTCTTCAGCTTCGCCAGCACCATCCACGACCGCATCTACTTGCTCAACGACCGTTTCGACCTCTTCGACATCGAGATCATCGGCGCCGGAGCAGTCAATGCAGCCGCCCGCAGCCATCCCGGCGCCTTGTTGATTGGCGCCCACCTCGGCAGTTTCGAGGTGCTTCGCGCAGTTGGCCGGGGCAGGGAAGGGCTCAAAGTGGCCATGCTGATGTACGAGGAAAATGCCCGCAAGATCAACGCGACCCTTGAGGCGATCAACCCGGCGGCGAGCCAGGACATCATCCCGCTCGGCCGCATGGACTCGATGCTGCAGGCCCGCGACAAGCTCGATGCCGGCTACGTCGTCGGCATGCTGGCCGACCGCAGCCTGAGCGACGATGCCACGGTCGACTGCGAATTTCTCGGTAAACCGGCACCTTTCCCGCTCGGCCCTTTTCGCGTCGCGGCCATGCTGCGCCGGCCGGTATTTTTCATGACCGGGCTGTATCTTGGCGGCAACCGCTACCAACTGCACTTCGAGCCGCTGGCCGACTTTTCGCAGACGCCGCGAGAAGAGCGCGATACCGCCATCCGGGTCGCCATGCAGCACTACGCCGACCGTTTGACGCATTTTTGCCATCTGGCACCCTACAACTGGTTCAATTTCTTCGATTTCTGGCAGAAAAAATGATCAAACGACTCATTGGCTGCGTTTTCCTGCTCGTTTTGGCCCTGCCAGCCAGCGCCGCCTTCGACCTCGGCCAGTTGATGAACGACCTGGCCAAACACAAGGGCGGCAAGGCGAAATTCGTCGAGAAAAAATATATTTCACTGCTCGACAAACCCGTCATTTCGACCGGCGAAATGACCTACAGCGCGCCCGACAAGCTGGAAAAGCGGACGCTGACGCCTAAGATCGAAACGATGACGCTCGACAAGGACATTCTGTCGATCGAGCGTGAGAAGCAAAAACTGAGCATCAATCTGGCCAACCAGCCGGAAGCGCTGGCCTTCGTTGACAGCATCCGCGGCACGCTCTCGGGCAACCGGGCGGCGCTGGAGAAAAACTATGCCCTTCATTTATCAGGCAATTCGGATAAGTGGGTGCTCACACTGCTACCCAGCGACCAGAAAATCGCCGCGCTGGTGCTGCGCATTACGGTCAGCGGCAGCAAAAGCCTGATCCGCAGCATCGAGTACCTGCAGGCCGACGGCGACCGTTCGGTGCTGAACATGGAGCCGATCGAGGCCAAATGACCCGCCCGGCCGTTCGCGCTTTCCTGATCTGGCTGCTCGCCATGCTGGCCGGGGCGGTCGTCGTCTGGAACAGCCATTTTTCGGCCGACATGTCGTTTTTCCTGCCGGCCCGGCCGAGCGCCGAACAACAGGTACTGGTCGACCAGTTGAAAGAGGGCGTCGTCTCGCGCCTGCTGATGGTCGCCATCGGCGGTGGCGATGCGGAGCAACGGGCCAGAGCTTCGCGTGATCTCCGCGGTCAACTGGAAAAAATGCCCGAATTTGTCAGCGTCCAGAATGGCGAAGCTGGCAGCCTGGATGCCGACCGCGATTTCCTGTTCAGCCACCGCTACCTGCTCAGCCCTGCCATCAAGCCGGAGCGCTTCACGGTCGATGGCCTGCGCGAGAGCATCGCCAACAGCGTCGACCTGCTCGCCTCGCCGGCCGGCATGATGATCAAGCCGCTACTGCCACGCGACCCGACCGGCGAGATGATCGAGATGCTGGGCGGCCTCAATGCCGGCGCCCAGCCCAATGCCAGCGCCGGTGTCTGGGCTTCGCGCGATGGCGAGCGGGCCATTCTGCTGATCCAGACCGCCGCCCTCGGCTCCGATACCGACGGGCAGGAGAAGGCGATCAACCTGGTCCGTAGCCAGTTTGCGGCTGGCACACCGGGCAGCGAACTCACCGTGCAGCTCTCCGGCCCCGGCCTGTTTGCCGTCAAATCGCGCGAGACGATCAAGAACGAGGTCAGTCGGCTGTCCACCATCAGCACGCTGGCCATCATCGCCGTGCTCTTCTTTGTTTACCGCTCGGCCCGGCTGATGACCCTCGGCCTGTTGCCGGTGGTCAGCGGCGCGCTGGCCGGCATCGTCGCGGTCAGCCTCGCTTACGGCACGGTCTTTGGCATCACCGTCGGCTTCGGGTCGGCCCTGATCGGCGAGGCGGTCGATTACTCGATTTACTATTTCGTGCAGTCCAGCCGCCTTGGCGTCGATCAATGGCGGGAACGCTTCTGGCCGACCGTCCGCCTCGGCGTGTTGACCTCCGCCTGCGGCTTCGCGGCGCTGCTTTTTTCCGGCTTCCCCGGCCTCGCCCAGCTTGGTCTCTATTCGTTGAGCGGGGTGGTGGTCGCCGCGCTGGTCACCCGTTTCATCCTGCCGCCGCTGGCCGGCAGCAATTTCGCCATGCGCGACCTGAGCCATCTCGGCCCCGTCCTCAAGCGCGGCATCGCCGTGCTGCAAGGTCTGCGCTGGCCGATCATCGTCCTGACGCTGATCGCGACCGGCGTTCTCGCCGTCAATCGCGAGCACCTGTGGCACCCCAACCTGTCGGCCCTGAGCACTGTCAGCGCCGAAGATTCGGCCATCGACATGGCGCTGCGCGCCGACATCGCGGCGCCCGATGCCCGCTACATGGCCGTGATCACCGCGCCGGATCGCGAAGCCGCGCTGCAGGCGGCTGAACGCGCCGGGCAGCAACTCGACGGCCTGATTGCCACGGGCGTCATCGGCGGCTACGACAGCCCGGCCCGTTTCCTGCCCAGCCTGGCCATGCAGGCCAGCCGCCGCGCCAGCCTGCCGACCGCCGATGCGTTGCAGTCCCGCCTGCAAGCCGCCCTGACCGATTCGCCGCTGGCCGCCAGCAAGCTCGGCGGTTTTCTCGAAGACATCGCCAAGGTGCGGGAGCAGTGCAATGTCAGCCGTGAAGCGCTGAACGGCACCAGCCTGGCGCTGGCCGTCGATTCGCTGCTGCTGCAACGTCCGAACGGCTGGAGCGTGCTGCTGCCGCTGCGCCCGGCCGGCGGCGACAAGGGAATCGACATCGCCATCGAACCGGTGCGCGCCGCACTGGCCGGCAGCGGCGCCTTGTTCGTCGACATGAAGAACGAATTCGACACGCTGTACAACGACTACCTGCACGAAGCGACACTGCTCTCGCTGGCCGGTTTCGCCGCCATCGTCGCGCTGCTCGCCGTCACGCTGCGCTCGCCAAGGCGGCTGGCAACCGTGCTGCTGCCACTACTGATCGCCGTCGTTCTGGTCATCACCGGGCTGCATCTGGCCGGCGAACAACTGCACCTGCTGCACCTGATCGGCATGCTGCTGATCGTCGCCGTCGGCTCCAACTACGCCCTGTTCTTCGACCGCGCCGATAACGGCGAAGGCCTGGACAGTCAGACGCTGGTCTCGATGGCCGTCGCCAACCTGACCACCGCCATCGGCTTCGGCACGCTGGCCCTGTCCAACGTACCGGTGCTGCACGCCGTCGGCATCACCGTCGGGCCGGGCGCCATCCTCGCGCTGCTGTTGTCGGCCTGTTTCGTCGGGCGTGAACGTGCCTAGGCTGCGGGCCGAACTTAACGGGGACAGGGCCGGAGAAAAGGGGCTTCTCGCGACCATGAAGGGCCCCACGGTCAACCGGAAAAACCGGCCAAAATCGCAATTTCACGTTTCACGTGGAACCGCCGCATGAGCGCCGCGCTGCGCACCCTGCGCCATCAACGCGGCGCCGACAGCCTGCTCGTCCTGCTTCCCGGCGCCTACATGATGCCCGAGCACTATGCGGAAAACGGCTTTTTCACGGCCGTTGATCAGCGCGACCTGAAACTCGACCTGCTGGCCGTCGACCTCGGCCTCGATGCCATCTCCAGCGGCGACGCCATCCCGGCCATCGTCGACCAGATCATCCGCCCGGCAAGGGCCGATTACGCGCGCGTCTGGCTCGGCGGCATTTCGCTCGGCGGCCTGCTTTCGCTGTGCCTGAATGCCGACCATCCCGGCGTCGTCGATGGCCTCTGCCTGCTGGCACCCTATCCGGGCAGCCGCCTGACCACCAACGCCATCAACCGCGCTGGCGGCCTTGATGTCTGGCAGCCGACAGCCGAGGAATTGAGCGATGCGGAATACCGCGCCTATCGCTGGCTCAAGGCGCCACCGGCCGATTTCCCGGCTTTCGTAGGCCACGGCGCCGAAGATCGCTTTGCCGAAGGCATGAACGGCATCGCCGCACGTTTCCCCGCCACCGCCCGCCATATCGTTCCCGGCGGCCACGACTGGCCGGCCTGGCAGATTTTGTGGGAACATTTCCTCGATTCCGGCCTCTTTACCGCCTGACATGCCGACGCCCTGGAAACCTACCCCTGCCATCAAGATAACGCTCGCCGCGCACGCCGCGGCCGTCGTCGGCTGCCTTATCGCGCCCACCATCTGGCCGTGGGCGCTGGGTGCGCTGGTCATCAATCATGCCGTCATCACCACCGCCGGCCTGCTGCCGCGCACAACGCTGCTCGGCCCCAACCTCAACCGCCTGCCCCCGGATTCCGTCGCCCGCCGCGAAATCGCCATCACCATCGACGACGGCCCGGATCCGGAAATTACCCCGCGCGTTCTCGACCTGCTCGACGCCGGCAGCACCAAGGCCACTTTTTTCTGCATCGGCTGGCGGGCCCGCGAAAACCCGGCCCTGTGCCGCGAAATCGTCGCCCGCGGCCATCGTGTCGAAAACCATGGCGATTCGCACTCCAAGGCCTTCGCCTTCTTCGGCCCCGGCCGCATGAAGGCCGACATCGCCGCCGCCCAGGCCACCTTCACCGAAATCACCGGCCAGGCACCGCGCTACTTCCGCGCCACGGCCGGCCTGCGCAATCCCTTTCTGGATGCCGTTCTGCATGGCCTCGGCCTAAAACTGGCCAGTTGGACGCGCCGCCCCTACGACACACGCTGTGCTGACCCGGAAACCGTTTTGCAAAGACTCACCCACAACCTCGGCCCCGGGGACATCCTGCTCATGCACGATGGCCATGCCGCTCGCATGACAGACGGCCAGCCTGTTATCCTTGCAGTTCTGCCGCGCCTGCTCGCCACGCTGCGCGAACATCAACTCAACCCCGTCACGCTCCCCGACGCCACACAATGACTCAGCGTTTCCTCCGCGCCCTGATCAACGAAGCCAGCCGCCCCTTCGCCGGCGGCGGCCATTTCGCCTACCGCTACTCGCGCGGCAAGTTGTCGTCCGATAGCATCTTCCGCGAAATTCTCAAACGCGGCCTGTTCCCGACCAACGCCCGTTACCTTGACCTCGGCTGCGGCCAGGGCAGCCTGTTTGCCTGGCTGCTCGCCGCCCGCAAGCTGTATGAAGCCGGAAACTGGCCGGTGGACTGGCCGGTGCCGCCCAAACCGCAGGAGTTGCGTGGCATCGAACTGATGCAAAAGGACGTCGACCGCGCCACTCGCGCCTTTGGCATCGACCACCCGGTCGTCCACATCGAACAAGGCGACATGACCCAGGCCACATTCGGCCGTGCCGACGTCATCACCATCCTCGACGCGCTTCACTATTTCGACCATGCCAGCCAGCGCGACGTGCTCAAGCGCATCCGTGCCGCGCTGCCGCCGGGCGGCCTGTTCCTTACCCGCGTCGGCGACGCCTCGGCCGGGCTGCCCTATCACATCTGCAACTGGGTCGACCACGCCGTCACCTTCATTCGCGGCCACCGCCTGCCACGGCTTTATTGCCGGCCGCTCGATGAATGGATCGCCATGCTCGAAGACCTCGACTTCATCGTCGAGACCGACTCGATGAACGAAGGCAAGCCCTTCGCCAACGTCATGCTCGTCTGTCACCTGCCAAAATAGCCGAATGCGCCCACCGATCCGCCTCGCTCTGCTGACCACCGCGCTGCTCGCCACGCTGGCCGGCTGCTCGTTGTTCGACGAGGGCGAAGAGGAGGGCGGCACCCTGCCGTCCGACATGTCGCGCCGCGCTGATGGCAAGACGGCGACCGCCTGGCCGACCTCGCTGCCTGAAGCCGAGGTGAAAAAACGCATCGTCCGCCTCATTCCCGGCTACGCCAAAGACCGCCAGGGCTGGGCCGACGACCTGCACACCGCCTTCAAGACGCTGGAAGTACCGCACGCCACGCAGACCTATTGCGCCACCATCGCCATCATCGAGCAGGAATCCAGCTTCCAGGCCGATCCGGCCGTACCCGGCCTGCCCGCCATCGTGCGCAAGGAACTGGAAAATCGGGCCGGGCGCTACGGCATACCCTCGCTGATCGTCACCGCCGCCCTGAGCAAAAGTTCGCCGGATGGCAAGAGCTACAACGACCGTATCGACGCGCTGAAAACGGAAAAACAGCTCAACATGCTGTTCGAAGACATGACCGGCGAACTACCCTTCGGCCGCCAGCTCTTCGCCGACCACAACCCGGTCCGCACCGGCGGCCCGATGCAGGTCAGCATCGATTTTGCGACCCAGCACGTCAAGGAACGCAGCTACCCGTACCCGGTCGAGAAAAAGCTGCGCAACGAAGTTTTCACCCGGCGCGGCGGCGTCTATTTTGGCAGCGCCATCCTGCTCGACTACGAAGTGCCGTACGACGCCATCGTTTACCGTTTTGCCGACTTCAACGCCGGCCGCTACAGCAGCCGCAATGCCGCCTTTCAACTGGCCCTCGGCAAGCTGACCGGCAAGCCGCTGGCGCCGGACGGCGACCTGATGCGCTACGAAAATGGTCAGCCCGCCTCCGTACCGAGCAGCGTCGAGGAGGCGGCCATCGGCATCGCCGCCAAACTCGACATGAGCCGCCCGCAAATCCGCCGCGACCTGCTGCAGGAAAAATCCATGACCTTCGGTCGCAGCCCGCTCTACAACCGCGTCTTCGAACTTGCCGAAAAGGGCGGCCGGCCGCTGGCCCGCCAGACCCTGCCGCAGATCGACCTGAAAAGCCCGAAAATCAGCCGCAAGCTGACGACGGAATGGTTCGCAAAACGCGTGGAAGGGCGCTACAAGACCTGTCTGGCCCGGAGCAGCGGCAAGTAGGCAATTGCTACGGTCAACCGGAAAAATTGGCCAAAAATGAAATGCCGGCTCAGGCCCGCCCGAGCAGGTTGTGCAGTTCGAAAGTCATCATCGCCACGAAACCGGTCAAGCCCAGGTAATAGATGCTGTAGGTCAGCTTGTGCTCGGCCCCAACGGCGTAGTACGCCGCATCGTCCGCAGCGGCGCTGTAGCGCCAGGCCTTGACGACCTGCGGCAACGCCAAGATGACGATCAGGATCAGCATCGGACTCGGCCGCCAGTAAAACCAGGCGAGCAGCACCGGGACACCGGCCAGCCAGATACGCGGCGAGAGGACGGCGGTGATCCGCCCGCCGTCGAGCGGTGAGATCGGGATCAGGTTGAACAGATTGAGGAAAAACCCGACGTAGGCAATGGCCAGCAGGAGCGGGCTATCCATGTAGCGGCCGAGGAAATAGCAGAGCAGGGCGGCCAGCGTCCCGACGAAGGGACCGCCAAAGCCGACGTAGGCCTCGGTTTCCGCATCGTGCGGCATGTCCTTCATCTCGATCCAGGCGCCGACGAAAGGGATGAAGGTAGGCGCCCCGACATTCAGGCCACGCTGGCGAGCCGCCACAAAATGGCCCATTTCATGAGCGAAGAGCAGAATGATGAAGCCGAGCGCAAATTTCCAGCCGTAGGCCAGCGCATAGGCGCCCAGCGAAACGATCATCGTCCAACCGGTCGTCAGCAACTTGCCCGATTTGAGCAGCGTAAGCAGGACAAGCAGCGACTTCATCAGCTGTTCGCCGAATCGGCCTTCTTCTTCCTCAACTTGAAAATTGCCAGCCCGCCGACGCCCAGGGCGATGAGCTTCCCCCACTTGGCGAGCAAGACAGCCAGCATGGCAAAGATGCCGAGTTTCTTGGCCGCGACGCCGCCGACCAGTGCAGCCAGGCCGATTTCGGCCACCTTGTCGGTGCCTTCCGCATAGTCCTGATAGCGCTTGCCTTCCTTGAACTGAATGCCGCTCAGCAGATCATTGGCCAGCCCCTTTCGCTCGCTCAGTTTCGCCGCCTCGGTGCCGAAGGCGAAAATCATGATGCCTTCGCGACCGAGCGCGGCGGCGCCGTACAGGGCAAGAGCCGTTTCCGGCTTGCCCTTTTCCTGGCTCGACGTCGCCCACAGTAGACGGTGGCCGGCATACTCATAGCGCGGCGCCTCCACCCAGCCATTCAGCTCCTTCTCCGGTAGCCCCTTTTCCCGCGCTTCGGCGTTGCGCTCCTCGATTCCCTTACGCTGAGCGTCGAGCATTTTGCCGTGATCCCAACCATTGGCATCATCATCGCGGACGAAGCCGAGGGGCCGGAAGAACACGGCTACCATCCCCCAATCGTCGGTCGGAACCTCATCGCCCGGCAAGCCGGGAATGACGACCCCGATGAGATCCGGCACCGTCTTGATTCCGGTCGCGGCAAATATTTTGAGCGCGACATCGGGCGGCATGAAGGCCTGGCCGCGCTGCAGACGCATGCTCCCCTGCGCTCCGAGGTCGACGGTGGCCGGACCGTAGACGAAGCGGTTTTCAGATTCCTTCATGAGGACGCTGATCTGCGCTTCCTGCGTCGCTTTATCGGACGCCGGGTCGGCCAGCGCGCTCCCCAGTTGAAGGACAAGACACAAGCATAACAAGGCACGACCAAGAATGGATTTCACGGCAAGATCAATAACATTTAATGAAAGGGCCGAGATTATCATGAATGCATAAACCCGCCCCTTACATCCTTGGCACGATCAACCGGAAATTCAGGTCAAAACCGTAATCCCCTTTCAGCGGTCCAACATCCAGCCAGCGATCTGCCCGACCAGGAATCAAAGGGGTCGTAGATAATTAGTTTTCAGCACTCTGGCAGTCTAGCCGAGCCGCATAGCAACTACCATGCCCGCACCAGCCGCAGCATCCATCCGAAACTCAATTGAAGGGGCCTGGCTCGAACTACCGTACGAATTGCACACAACTATCGTCGCTACATGAATCTATGCACATAATAATGTTGTACGATATGCGCATCGATCAATGTATTTATACCCATTAAAATTGGGATCCTATATGAACAATCACTCAGCAACACCACAAGCTACGCTCCGCAAGGCAACCAATGTCTCACTTGCTGAGGCACTGATCATTGAGGCCAAATCCCTGCGAATCAACATTTCGCAGGCTGCCGAGGCTGGCGTCAGCCGGGCCGTGGCCGAGAAACGGGCTGAGCTCTGGCTGGCCGCCAACCGCGCGGCACTCGACAGTTCGAATGCCTACATCGAACAAAACGGCCTGCCACTGGCCGGCTACCGAGGTTTCTGATGGCCCGCTTCAGCGTCTATAAAAATCCGGAAAGCGACGCTTACCTGATCGATGTGCAAGCCGATCTGCTCAGTCACCTCAACACCCGAATGGTTGTCCCCTTGCTTCCCGCCTCAGTGGCCCCGAAAGCGGCAGCAACATTGAACCCGGTTTTTGAAATCGAAGGCCGGCCTGTCATCATGGTGACTCAATTTATGGCCGCGGTTCCGGCTCAGATACTGAAGCACCCGCTGCTGACGCTGGAAAATCAGCGCCAGGAAATCACTGCAGCGCTGGATTTGTTGTTTCAGGGCTTCTGAACGTTTCCGCGTAAAATTCGCAAATACCCATTTCGAGCGCCATCGTGAATCCGCTGCTGCTGTCCGCCTACACCGTCACTACCTGCCTCGGCCGTGGGCTTGATGCCACGCGCGAGGCATTGCGCAGCGGGCGGAGCGGGCTGGCGCCGTGCGCGTTCGAGAGCGTCCAGCTCGATACCTGGATCGGCGAGGTGGCTGCCTCCCAAGGGGACGTCCTTCGGGGCGCGGTCGACGCGGAAAAACTGCCGGAATCGCTGGCCAAGTACGATTGCCGAAACAACCGGCTGACGCAGATGGGGCTTGAAACCGACGGATTTGCCGACCGCGTGCGCGAGGCAATCGCCCGTTATGGCAAAACGCGGGTCGGCGTCTTCCTCGGCACCAGTACAGCCGGCATCCTGCAGACCGAGCTGGCCTATCGCCGACGCGATCCGGAAACCGGTGCGCTGCCTGAAGATTTTCACTACCGCACGTCACACAACTCCTTCTCGCTGGTCGAATTCACGCGCGACTATTTCGGGCTGGAAGGCATGGCGATGGCGATTTCGACGGCTTGTTCGTCGAGCGCCAAGGTCTTCGCTGCCGCCGCCCGCCAGCTTGAACTCGGCACTATCGACGCGGCCATTGTCGGCGGCGTCGATACGCTGTGCCTGACCACGCTCTACGGTTTTGCCTCGCTGCAACTGACCTCGGCCAAGCCCTGCCGCCCGTACGATGCGGCGCGCAACGGCATTTCGGTCGGCGAGGGCGCGGCGTTTGCCCTGCTCGAACGCTGCGACCAGCCGGCTCCCGGCTCGGTGTTGCTGCTCGGCACCGGCGAATCGAGCGACGCCTATCACATGTCCTCGCCGCACCCGGAAGGCCTGGGCGCGAAGATGGCCATGGCAGCGGCACTGCGCTCGGCCGGCCTGACGGCAGGCGACATTGACTACATCAACCTGCACGGCACCTCGACGCCGGCCAACGATGCGGCCGAAGGCAAGGCCGTCGCCGCTCTTTTCGACAAGCGCGTACCGTGCAGTTCAACCAAGGGGGCCACCGGCCACACGCTGGGTGCAGCTGGTGCCGTTGAAGCGGTGATTTGCGCGCTGGCGCTGAGACATGGGTTTCTGCCCGGCAGTCCGGGCACCGAAAACGTCGATCCGGCCATTCCGGTCGATTACCTGTTGAAATCCCGTGACGGAAAAGTGAGCCGCGCCCTGACCAATTCCTTCGGCTTCGGCGGTAGCAATTGCAGCCTGATTCTGGGAGTCGCGCCATGAGCCGCCCGCTGACCGCCTGGATCGAAGGCATCGGTTTCCTCGCTCCCGGCCTGCCGGACTGGCCGACCGCCCGCGCCGTTTTACGTGGTGAAATGCCGTTGACCGCAACACCTTCCGTTTTGCCCGCGCCTAGCCTCCTGCCGCCGGCCGAACGCCGCCGGGCCAGCCGCGTCGTCAAGCTGACGCTGGCCATCGGCCTTGAAGCCGCCGCCCACGCCGGGGCCGATACTGCAAAGCTGGCCACGGTCTTTTCCGCCTCCGGCGCCGACGGCCATAACTGCCATTCTATCTGCGAGCAACTGGCCACCGACGACCGCCAGATTTCGCCGACCCGTTTCCACAATTCGGTGCACAACGCCGCGGCCGGTTACTGGGGCATCGCCACCGGCGCCATGGCACCGTGCCAAGTCATCTGCGCTTACGATGGCAGCTTTGGCGCCGGGCTGATCGATGCGCTCGGGCAGGTCGTACTCGACCACCAGACTACCCTTTTGATTGCCTACGACAGCGAATATCCCGAGCCGCTGTTTG
This sequence comes from uncultured Rhodocyclaceae bacterium, assembly GCA_907163225.1. Classification (GTDB taxonomy): domain Bacteria; phylum Pseudomonadota; class Gammaproteobacteria; order Burkholderiales; family Rhodocyclaceae; genus Azonexus. The sequence goes on from OU015322.1 coordinate 2,142,935, forward strand.
CCAAACGTCCAGTGCCGGATGTCGCCGGGGTCTCGCTGTTGCTTACACCGGAACGCAGTGAGCGCTCGCTCGCGTCGATTACCGTGACGCCCTCCAGCGTCTCCGCCGAATCGCTGGCCGACGCCGCACTCGAAGCCCTGCGCATCTCCATTCCGGCCCTGCGCGCCTTGCCGCTGCTACAAAAACTGGCGCGCGGCGAAGCCGGCGAGGTCTGTCTCGACTACCTGCCACCGATGCAGCTGAAGGTCGACATCAGGCTGTGCTAGACCAAAGCTGGATCGCCGCCCACATCCCGCATCATGGCAGCATGTGCCTGCTCGATGCGGTCAAGGAGTGGTCCGACTCGGCGATCACCTGCCGCGCCAGCAGCCACACCGACCCGGCCAATCCGCTGCGCGCCGAAGGCCGACTGGGTGCCGCCAACGGCATTGAATACGCGGCGCAGGCCATGGCCATCCACGGCGCGCTGATCACCGGCGACGCCGACGAAGGTGCCGCTCCGCGCCAGGGCTACCTGACCAGCGTGCGCAGCGTCAGCCTGCATGTCGCCCGTCTCGACGACCTGCCGGGCGAAATCGATGTGTGCGCCGAGCGCCTGTCGGGCGACGCCAACAACATCCTCTACCAGTTCTCGCTCAGCCACGCCGGCCGCTGCCTGCTCGAAGGCCGTGCCGCCGTGGTGCTCGATGCGTCGGCGCTGGGCTGAAACGCTGCGCGCCCGGTAATTGCCCAGTGCTACGGTCAACCGGAAAAACAAGCCAAAAAAGGAAAACCCATGAAACGCGCTCTCGTCACTGGCGGTAGCGGCGGCATCGGCGCAGCGATCTGCAAGCGCCTCGCTGCCGACGGCCATCACGTCATCGTCCATGCCAGTCGGAGCAAAGAGAAGGCCGAAGCCGTGGTCGCCGAAATTGTCGCCGCTGGCGGCAGCGCCGAAGCCGTCGCTTTCGATGTCACGGATCGGGCGGCAACGGCCGCTGCGCTGGAAAAACTGCTGGAACCGGGGCCGATCCAGATTCTGGTCAACAACGCCGGCATCCACGCCGATGCGGTTTTCCCCGGCATGAGCGCCGAACAGTGGCATTCCGTGCTCGACGTCTCGCTGAACGGCTTTTTCAACGTCACCCAGCCGCTGACCATGCCGATGATCCGCACGCGCTGGGGGCGCATCGTCACTATTTCGTCGATTGCCGGCATCACCGGCAACCGCGGCCAGGTCAATTACTCGGCTGCCAAAGGTGCCCTGCACGCCGCCAGCAAATCGCTGGCGCTGGAACTGGCCAGCCGCGGCATCACGGTCAATGCCGTGGCGCCGGGCATCATCGCCACCGACATGATCGAAGGCGCCTTCGATGCCGAGATGATCAAGAACTTGGTGCCGATGAAACGTGCCGGCAAACCGGAAGAAGTCGCCGACCTCGTCGCTTTTCTGGCATCCGGGCAGGCTGCCTACATTTCCGGGCAGGTAATTTCAATCAACGGCGGGATGATCTGAGCTTCTCCGACCATAGAAACAACGGCTGGCCCCAGGACCATAGCAACAAGGGCTGGCCGCACGGTCAACCGGAAAAAACGCTGAAAATCACATTGCACCAGCCTTCTGCCGATCTGCTACATTGGAATTTCAAAGCGCGTATCGGAGCGGAAAATGAGCGAAAAATCCACGTTGAGCCTGCATGAAGCGGCGCGAACCCTGAGCGCCCGGCCGGATGACCTGCACGAGGTCGAAGTCATGCTCGCCCACGCCATCGAGCATGGCGAGCTGCACGCCAACGTCAAGCGCTGGGCAACAGAGCAGTGGGAAGGCCTGCAGTTGCCGGGCAATATCAACCGGCTGGAAACCTACATCGAACGCAGCGAACTGAGCGCCTGGCAACAACGCCGCCCAGCGGCCTGAGCGTTTCAGGCGCCGGTCAGCCGGGCCAGCGCGGCGCTGATGTCCGCTGCGGCGCCTGGGCGTACCAGACGTTCGCGTTCCACCCCGTCTTTCATGAAGACCAGCGTCGGCCAAAGCTTGACGCGGAAACTGCGGCCGAGCCGGCGGCCGGGGCCGTCTTCGATTTTCAGCGTGCGCAGTTCGGGGAAATCACCCAGCGCAGCCTTGATCAAGGGCTGCGCGCCCTGACAATGGCCGCACCAATTGGCGCCGAATTCGACCAGCATGGGGCCGGGCAGGGCGTCGATTTCAGCCCTGTCCGGGGCTTTTTCGGCGTAGTTCGCGATGTAGGCCATGCTTTTTTCCTCAGGCGGAACGCTGGATCAGCGCTTTTAACCGCGCCAGTTTCGGCGCGACGACCGGCACCGTCAACATCGTGCTGGCCACCGCCATCAGCAGCAGGGCGGTGAAGGTTTCGCTGGTGATGATCTGTTTGTCGAGCAGGATGTTGGCGAAAATGATCATGATCAGCGCCTTGGTCTGGAGCAGCCAGCCGATGATGCTGGCCTCGCCCGGCGTCCATTTGAGGATTTTGCCGGCGATCTGAACGCCGATCAGCTTGCCGGCCACCGAAACGAATAGGAGCAGGGCGGCGGCGATGAAGACCGCGGCCCCGCCGACGTTCCAGTTGGTGCGCAGGCCGGTGGACAGGAAGAAGACCGGCATGATGACGAGCAGCACGTGATGGCGCAGCAAGTCCATTTTTTCCTGGTCGAACCACTTGGCCTCCATGCTCGCCCCGGCCAGGAAAGCGCCGACCATGAAATGTAGCCCGGCCCAGTCGGCACCGAAGGACACCACGGCCAGCCAGATCAGCGCGGCATACCAGCGGTCACTTTCGGCCAGGCGTTCCATCAGTTGGTGGAACAGCCAGGCGGCGATGGCGAAGCTGACCAGGAAAGCGCCTTGCCGGCCAATCCGCTCCCAGTCCATCAGGATCAGCGCCAGCACGCCCCAGATCGCGATGTCGTCGAGGCTGGCGTAGCGCAGGATGCGCTGGCCGATCGGTTGGCGCAGGACTTCGAGCTTTTCCATCAGCAAAATGAGAATGGGTAGCGCAGTCACCGCGCAGGCCATGCCGACGCCGACGACGAATTGCCAGGTCAGCGCCTTCGGCCCCATCCAGCCGTCGAAACCGAGCATCAACGCCGCCGCCGCGCAGCCGAAAAGGAGCGGTGTGCCGAGCGCCAGACCGGCGGTGATGCCACTTTCCCGCCGATGTTCCCAGGCTTTTTTGAGGTCAAGCTCAACGCCGGCAATCATCACGAACAGCATCACGGCCCACCAGGCGATGCCGTTCAGCGACTGGACGACGGCCGGGTTGAAGACGAACTGGTAGTACTCCGGGAAGGCCCGGCCGAGAATGCCAGGCCCGAGCAGGATGCCGGTAATGATCTGGACGACGACCAGCGGTGCGAAATAGTCGGTCCGGCCCAGGCGCCAGATCAGGTAGGGCACCGTGAAGATGATCGCCATGGCGATCAGGAAAATTTCGGTGGTGTTCATGATTTATTTAGTGGCGGGCGGCGGCAGCGGCCTGGCGTTGATAAATGGCGGCGAGCAGTTCGGTCTGGGTCAGGACGCCGACCAGGCGCTGGCTTTCGTCGAGCACCGGGATGATCGCCGGGTGGTCGGCCGCAGCCAGCACGGCGGCAATTTCGCTGAGCGGCGTCGTGGTCAGCGCCCGGGCAAAATGGTTGCTCATGATCTGGCCAACCACTTCCGGCTTGTCCGAGTAGTCCGACGGCGTCGTCCGCAGCAGGCGGCGGATGTTGTCGCCGATACCCTGGGCGCCATCCGGCTCGACATGGCGCAGAAAATTCTCCAGCGTCAGCACGCCGATCACCCGCTGGCTGCGGTCGACCACCGGCAGGCCGGGTAAATGGTGGGCTTGCATCAGTCCCCACGCTTCGTTCAGTTCGGTGGCGAACTCGACGCTGAGCGCCGGGGCCGACATGACCTCGCCGCAGGCGCGCCGCTCATGCCGCTGGTGGGCGTGGGTCGTGGCCAGGTCGTAGATGCGGACCAGATCCTCCTCGCTGATGTCGAGGTAGGTGTCGAGCTGTTCCAGGGCGTGCTGAATATCCTCGTGGCGAATGCTGCGGCGCACCGGGCGGTCCTTTTTGGCGACCTGGGTGGCCGGCAGGCATTGCGGATAGCGGCGACCGGGAATCAGGTTGTTGACCACCAGCACCGCCATCAGCGCCGCGCCGACGTTGAGCAGCGCGGTCAGCAAGGAAGTTGGGTGCTGCTGGGCACTGAGCGCGAAAACCACGGCCATGGCGCCGCCCGGCGGGTGAATGCAGCGCAGCCAGGCGGTCAGCCAGATGGCGACACCGAGCGCGACGCCTACGGCGAGAAAGGCCGGCGTGATCCACAGGCCGCAGAAATGGCCGACCAGCGCCGAAATGAACAGGCCGCCGGCCAGCGACCAGGGCTGGGCGAGCGGGCTGTGCGGCAAGGTGAAGAGAATGACCGCACTGGCCCCGAGCGGCGCCAGCAGGTAGCTGATGCCCGGCCCGGCCGGCAAGACGGCGAGGATGCCCTGCATGAGCAGGATGCCGACCAGCCCGGCCAGCGCGCTGAGCCAGCGCTCGCGCGGCGATAGCGGCGCCGCATCGGCGATCAGGTAACGCTGGGCAAACTGGCGCAAGGTTTTCATGGCTCAGACTCAGCCGAACAATCGGCGGAGCAGCAACAAGGGAAAACGGATGACGAAGCTGAGGAAGAGGCGGGTATGCATCCAGGTCAGCAGCGTGTTGTCGCGCAGGTACTTGAAATGCGAGACACCGCCTTCGTCGGCCCGGAAATAACGAACCGGCGCGTCAATGTTAAGCGGCCTGACGCCAGCCCAGCACAACCGCACTACCGCTTCAGGGTCGAAATCGAAGCGACGCATGAAGCGGTTGGCACGCATGATTTTCATTAGCGGCTGGATCGGATAGACGCGGAAGCCGTAGAGCGAATCGCCGATGCCCATCCACAGCGTTTCCAGATTGGCCCAGGCGTTGGAAACCTTGCGGCCATTGACCCGCAACGCTGGCGCATCGGAGGCGAACACCGGCTTGCCGAGCACCATCGTTGCCGGCTGCGCCTGCGAGGCGGCCATGAAGGCCGGAATCAGGTCGGCCGGGTGCTGGCCGTCGGAATCCATGGTCAGGGCGTGGGTGAAACCGGCGGCGGCGGCCTGGGTGATGCCTTCGAGTACGGCCGAGCCCTTGCCACGGTTTTCCGGCAGGACGATGACTTTCAGGCCGTCATCGCTGGCCGCCAGGGCCTGCAACTGCTCGGCGCTACCATCCGTGCTGCCATCGACCACCACCCACACCGGCGTCCATTGCGCGCGGGCGGCCTGGACGGTGGCGAGCACCTTGGGGCCGGGGTTGTAGCTGGGGATCAGGACGAGATGGGTGGTTGAAGCGGCAGGCATGGGGAAATCAGTTCAAACGGCGAATGCTGCGGTCGACCGGAAATTCTGGCCAAATTCGGCAGAAAAATAAGTGTCGAGTTCGGCCGCGAAAGCCTGGATATTGGTCGGTGGCGGGAAGCGGCGACCGAGGCGAATACGGCAAGTCAGCGGCAGGACGGGGCGGCGGAACAGCGGCCAGGCCTTGCCGAGATAGGGCGTCGAGAATTCGATCAGCAGCGCCTGAATTGGCGCCTTGCTTCGGCTGGCGATCAGACCGACACTCGGCGAACTGGCATCAAAGGGAAAATTCCGAGTGCGCGATCCTTCGGGAAAAATGACCAGGTGCGCTCCCTGTGCCAGCTCATCGCGGGCACCGAGGACCATCTCCAGCGCAGCGTCGTTGCGGATGTAGCGCGCCAGCCGGGCGGCAGCGCCGAACAGGAGGTTGTCCATCAAGGCCGCTTTCATCACGCAGACGGCGTTGGGCAGGCGGGAGACGATCATCACCGCGTCGAGCAGGGAAGGGTGGTTGGCGGCAACGATCAGCGGCCCTTGGTCGCGGAGCTGGTCGATCTCACCAAGTTCGAAGCGGCAGGCGCAGAACAGGCTGAGGACGCGCAGATAAAACCGGAAGCCGAATGAAATCATGGCGCGGCCAAGGGGCTGACCCATGCGCCGGGGCAACAAGGGGTTGAGGATCAGCGCACAAGGCAGCCAGAGCAGGCAAAGCACGGCCAGCGAGCCGAGACCGATGACCATGGCGACATATTCGTAGGCGATCCACAGCGGATTGCCCGCGCTGCTGCGATCAGTCATTGACCTTGACGCGGGTCGACGATTCGCCGAGCACCCAGGTGATCGCGATACCGGCGGCGAAGTAGTCTTTCTGGCGAACCAGCGGGCTGTTTTCGAAGGTGGCTCCGCTCAGGTTGTCGTAGCGCACAAAGCCGCCGACCCAGTATTTCGGAAAGCGCTTCGATAGCGCGACCAGGTACTGCATGCCGGCGTAACCGGCCTTGGCCTCGTAGGCCGGGCGATCGGCTGTCGCGTGCTGCGGCCCGACGGCGTAGTAGTAGGCGTGCTGGCGCTTGTCACCGAACAGCGGGCCGGCCAGCGTGCCGAGGTTCCAGCCGGGCATTCCCGGAATGTCGGTGATGTCCATGTTCAGCTTGGGATGGAAGACCAGGCCGATATCCTTCGGTGCGCCTTCGAGGGTGATGGCGGCGCGTAGCGGCAGCAGCAGCTTGACGAAACGGGCACGATTTTCGGAACGCCAGAAAGTGATGTCCATTTGCGGGCCGATTTCGAAAGTTCCTTCGAGATCCGGCATGCCGGCCCGCGCCTTGAGGTCATCACTACTGACCGGCGGCGACAGCGCCAGGCTGACGCTGAGGTCAAGCCAGTCGGAATCGAAAAGGCTGCCGCGGATACCCTGGCGGTCAGCTTTCAGGAAATCACCGTGATAGGTGAAGTGCGGCACCGGTAGCAGGAAATTGTTGGTCTGATCCGAACCGCGATAGGCGGGAAAACTGAAGGCGGCGACGCCAGCACCGAGTTCCCACAAGGGCTGATCTTCTGCTGCAAGAAGGCCGTTTGCCGCGCTCAGCAAGGCCAAGGCGGCCAGGCAGGATTTCAGGGTTCGCTTTGTGATGGCCATTTCAGTTCTCCAGCGCGTGCAAGGCATGGGCCTCGATTTCAAGCAACAGGTCTTGCCGACAAACATCGGCTTGCATAAAAATAACCTCAGCTACCCCGATCAGCGCAGCGAGGGTTTGACGGATCAACTGGAAGTCACCGGCGTTACGCACGTAAACGCGGTATGAAAGTTCGCCCAGTGCGTACGGTGGCGAGCGACGCAAACGGTTTGCCTCGCCGAGCACGGCTTCGATATTGGCCAGGCTCTCACGACACTGCCCAGCGACGTCGCCCGGATGCACAGTCTGATGACCAACGATGCTGGCTGTACCGGAAATAAAAAGGATCTCTTGTTCAGGCAGATAGGCCAGCGCGCCACGCGAGAACGTCGGGCTGCGCGGGCCGTAGTCGGCCGGATAGTTGTAGGCGCTGACCTGCCGCGGATTTTCGAGCGGCACGGCGGGCGTCGCACCAGCCATGAAGGCAATGCTCAGCGGGCCACCGGCCAGGCCAAGCGCGCAGGCGGCCGGGACGTTGCCGGTAGCACCGCGATGGCATTCGAGGAATGCATCCTGACGGCCGATATTGAACTGCCGATAGCGTTCCAGACCCTGGGTTTCCAGGTTAATTGCCGCCAGATAGTTCCACAGCCGCCACAGGTGCGGCAGTTGCTGGGCGTCGAGCAGATGGAAGATTCGGCGGTACGCTTCCGCGCTGGCGGCCTGCAAGGACGAGCAGTTTTCCGTAGAGGGAAAATCAGTCTCGTCCAGCTCGATCACGCCGAAAAGCAGGTCACCGGCCCGGCGCCAGGCGATGCCTTGGCTCTGGCCGGAAGTGATCGGTAGGTCAACCAGCCAGGCTTCATGAAGCACGCTTGCGGTCGACCCGAATAAAGCGGCAAAAATGCGTTGCTGCGGCCAGCTTGGCGCGACGCTGCCCGGTTCACCCAAAATGGCACCACCCAATTCGCCGCCGGTTTCACGTGAAACCGTAGCCGGAGAGGATATGAAGCGGAGCGCCACTATGCGTTGTAAACGACGGTGTCGTCGACCTTGCGAATGTTGAATCGACGACGCTTCCAGCCCATGTAGGCTTTTCTCGGCTGCATGATGTTGGCGATGTAATAAAGCATCTTGAAGGCGAAGATCGACGACCAGATTGGCGTTTTGCCGAAGATGTCACCAGCCAGCATGGAAAGCACGGCTTCCTTGGTCCGGAACAGGTTGCGCGGGCCCATGAAGAATTCGCGCATGATCGGGTTGGTCACGCGGTAGATGAACCACGAGAATTCCTTCGGGCCGTGCTTAATCAAGGCATCGAATTTCTTCAGCGCAGCCGGCGCCTTGGCCGGTGTCTTCAGGCAGGTGTCGATGGCTTCGACGGCGATCAGCCCGCTATTCATGGCGAGAAGCACGCCGGACGAGAAGACCGGGTCGATGAAGGCATAGGCATCGCCGAGCATGACGTAGTTGTTGCCGTGGTTGCGCTCGGAAACATAGGAAAAGTTGCCGGTAGCCTCGACTTCGTTGATCAGCTTGGCGTCCATCAGACGCTCGGTGAGCTTCGGGCACTGGGCAAAGCCGTCGCGCAGGAACTGCTCGAGGCTGCGTTCGCCCTTGGTTTTCATGTAGTACGGCCAGGTCACCATGCCGATGCTGGTAACGTCGTTCTGCATCGGGATGAACCAGAACCAGCCGTGCTCGAACCAGAAGATGGTGATGTTCCCTTCGGCAATGCCCTCATGGCGCTTGCAGCCGGTGAAGTGGCCGTAGATCGCCGAGCTGTTGTGTTTGGGATTGCGATGCTTGATCTGGAAGCGGTTGGCCAGAAAGGTGTCGCGGCCGGAGGCATCGACGACGAAACGGGCCTGCCATTCGGTTTCACGGCCATCGTCATGCACGGCGCGGATGGCAGCGCTGTTGTCCGGCAGAAAATCGACTGCCTTGGCCTTGCAGCCTTCGTGCACCTCGACGCCCTTTTTCTCGGCGTTGCGGATGAGGATGGTGTCGAACTGGTCGCGTTTGACCTGGTAGGCGTGGGGCATGGACTTGTCCCATGCTTCGGCAAAAGTGAAGACTGAAGACATCTCATGGTGCGGTGAAACGAACTCGGCACCCGGCTTGTGCATGCCGATGGCCTTCACTTCCTCGGCGATGCCCATGCGCTCGAACAGCGGCAGATTGGCCGGGAGCAGCGATTCGCCGATGTGGAAGCGCGGATGGTGTGCCTTTTCCAGCATCACCACCTTGTAACCCTTTTCGGCCAGCATCGGCGCCACGGTACAACCGGCCGGCCCGCCGCCAATGACAAGCACATCACACTGCCGACGCTCTACTCCCGGTGCCTGCTGTTCCATGGTTGCTACCCTTTATCGCGCTCTTTGGCGGCGAACAGTTTTTATTTAGCTTTGTAGGTCATATAGCCCACGGTTTCAGAGTGCCCGTCGATCTTGCTGACCGCACCACCTTTGGCCCAATAAACGTAATACGGGCCAAAACTGGACCACCAGTACCGCCAATAAGGGCCGTCAAGTTTCGGATTTTCGTTGGTCTGCGGATGACCGACGGACATGATGACCTGCTCCCTGGTCATTCCCTTCATCAACTGGCCCTTGGCAATGGCGCTGCGCACGGCCGGCGAAAATTTGGTCATCTTGACCTTGGGATCATCCAGAACAACCAGCTTGTTAACCCATTGTTCGGTCGTTTCTTCGGCCCGGCCATAATCGTGGCCCAGACGCATCGGCTTGCCATCTGCTTCAATGTAGGCGCGATTCCCGTCTATCTTCAAAACCTTGATCGGCGTTCCGGCAGCAATGAAAGGCAGTTGCGCGAGATTGGAGTCACTGATCCAGTCGCCTGAATAATGCAGGTTGCAGCAGGCGAAACCGCTGCGAACAGATGCTTTGGCTTCAGCTGCCGGCTTGCCGTCTTCCGGGCGGGTTTCATTGCCTTTGCAGGCGCTCAGCGCGGCAACAAGGCAGACTGCTGCGACCATAGAAACAGGAGCTGGCCTCAGGACCACAGAAGCTAAGGCCGGCCGTACGGTCAACCGGAAAAATTGCCTAAAAACGATATTTTCCTTCATGTCCGTTTCCCTTCCGATGCCCATGACGAAAGAGCAACATTATACCGCCGCCTGCAAGGCTGGCGGCGTGCAGCACGAGCCACCTTCCTCGACAAGCGGAATGATCGCCTTCATGGCATCGCGCCGGGAAATTTTTACCGGCGACATGGCGACGATGTTGTCGACTTGCAGATCAGGGCTCAGATACGGTTTCAGCCCGACCGGCTGGCGTGGATGCAAGGCAAATTCGCGCTTGGCCTTTTCCAGCTGCTCCTTGTTCGAACTGAAATAACGGGCGGCGGCGATGGTCTCCGGCAGATGCTTGATGACGTGCCACAGACTCCAGCGATGCGCCCATAGCCGCTTGGCAAAGCGCCGGCGATAGCCCTTGCTGTCGTAGAAGCGTTTGACGTGCCAGTTGTACAGCGCGTCCATTTCCTCGCGCGACTGAAAGCCGTGCGGCAAAAAGACGAAATTCAGGCAGTTCATCAACCGCCAGTCTTCAATCATCTCGCCCGACACATTGCTGTTGGCGCACTCATCCCAGATCGGCGCGCCGTGCAGCGGGCTGAATTTGGTCATGTTCATTTCGTCGAGTTCAAGCGACAGGATGAAATCACTGGTCACCTTGACCGTTTCCGGCGTTTCGCCCGGCATGCCAAAAATGAACAGGCCCTTGGCCCGCATCCCGGCGTTGTGAATCTGGCGCACCGTATCGCGTACTGCCTCCAGCGTCACGCCCGCCTTGTGGCGCTCCATCATCATCGGATCGGCCGATTCGATGCCCATCGACACCATCAACACGCCCGCCTGCTTGAGCTTGGCCAGCATTTCATCCGAGGTATGGCCGGTGCGGATGGCGCAGTTCCACTGGATGCCCAGCGGCTTGTCGATCAACAGTTGGCAGAGGTCGAAAACCCGCTGCTTCTTGGCGGTGAACAAGTCGTCGTACATGTTGATGTGATAAACACCGAACTTGTCGCGCAGGTACTTCATGTGATCGTAGGTGTATTGCGCCGAATTGGTCTTGTACAGGCGCTCGAATACCGTGCGGTCACAGAACGAACAGGTGTAGGGGCAACCACGCGAAGTGATCATCGTAGCGCCATAACGCTTTTCGTAGGCGAACAGCGGCAGATGGTAGGCATGCGGGAAACCAGCCAGCTTTTCGTAAGCGGGGAAGGGCAGTTCGTCGAGATCGAGAATGCGGTCGCGACGCGGATTGATACGGATTTTGCCGCTCTCGTCGCGGTAAATCAGGTTGCCGATGTCTTTCAGCGGTTTGCCGTCAGCCAGATCGAGGAAGGAACCTTCGCCTTCGCCGATGACCAGGAAATCGATTTCCGGAAAATGTTCGAGGATGGGTGCGCCGAGCGACGAAACATGAACGTTGCCGAAAACAATCTTGATTTCCGGCCGTCTGGCGCGGATGTAGGCGGCTATTTCAAAAGCATCCATGAAACCGGAAGTCGTCGCCGAGAACCCCACCATTTCCGGATCAGTTGCCAGCACGATCTCTGCATTTTCAGCAATCGTCGGCGGGGCATATGGCCCAAGACAGTCATGCAATTGAACACTGTGATCAAATTTTTCTAGCCAACTGGCCAACTGCATGATGCCTATGGGCGGCATACGGTTCGCCAGCACCGAAAAATCAGGCTGACCAGGCACAAAGTTAAAACCGGCGGGATGAACAAGCGTGATTCGCATGGGGTCTTCCTCTAACGAAGTGACTGAATTTTATTAGAAAAACTGTTACGACTTCAGTTTCTTAAAAAGAATAAGTGTCAGCGCAAGCAGACGTTATTCGCAAGAAGTCATACGACATGTTTCAGTCGTCCCGTTTTATGCCAATATGATGAATTCAGATAATTTCCCAAAATTCATGGATACCTTAGCCATAGGTCTTTTGGCATTGGCCGCACTTCTGACCGGCGTATTGCTGCTCACCAGAAACAATCGTCCGTCTCTTCGGGATGACGTGGACTTGAAAATTCCGCCCAGAAAGGGCGAAAAAGCTGTCAATCAGCAAATGCATCTGGATCTGGATCAGCAAACACGTTTTGTTGAGAATCCAAAACGCAAGCAATACCGGCTACTTAACGATGCTGAACAGGAACTCTATCGTCGCCTTCAGGAAGCGATGCCAAACATGGTGATCTTCGCTCAGGTTGGTGTAGCCCAGTTGGCTCAACTCAGAGGTAGAAGAGAAGCCCGATCGCTGATCCAGATGGCTGGTCGAGGTGTTGATTTCGTTGTCTGCGGCAATGATTTCGCAATCATTGCCGCAATAGAACTAGCCTGGCCAAAAACCAGCAACGAAAAGAATGTTTCGGAGAACGAAAAACGACAGGCCCTTCAAACTTTGGGAATACCCCTGATTGTGTTCAGACCGAACAGTCTTCCTGACGCTGAAGCAATCAGCCGGGAAATTGCGGATGCCATTGTTCGTAGAAACAGACTTGAAGCTGCGCGTCGTTAATAAGTGCAGTCTTCTTGAAAACGTTTGAAGTCCTGAGGGTCCAACCAAAAATTCAACAAGCAGTTCAGTGTGGTGTTGCCTTCTGTTTTTGGTAATAACTATATGTAAACCTACTACTGAGAATAACTCAGCAACAATTCTGTGGATAAGTATAAAAAATTCAATTTATTCAATATGTTATTTGTTAAATATTCTGGTTGGTAACGTACTGGCTTACCTGTGGATGAATTCTGGATAGTTTTCAGGTTTTCAGAATTGCCAGAGTTGCCCACAATTGCTGGACAGCTTGTACACAGACTTACTGACAGCTTTATTTTCCGATGCAAAAACGGCTGAAAATGACGCCCAGAAGATCATCTGCAGTAAATTCGCCAGTTATTTGGCCGAGAGATTGCTGAGCCAGACGGAGCTCTTCAGCGAACAGTTCAAGTGCTGGAAAAGTGCCTTCAACTACATTGCGGGCTTCTGCAACATGTTCCTGAGCGTCAGACAAAGCGCGCAAATGGCGCTCGCGAGCAATGAATACATCCTCAGCCTGGTGCCAGCCTGCAATCCTCAACAACTCTTGTCGTAACAGGTTGATGCCTTCACCGGAACGTGCCGAGAGGGAAATGGCTGTGCTATCCGACTCTTCATGCCGTTCTGGCTGGGCTCCGCAGAGATCGATCTTGTTGTAGATGGTAATGCGCTGCAGGCGTTCCGGCAGGCGGGTAAGTATCTCCCGGTCAGCCGGCGTAACGCCGGCTCGTGCATCAACTAACAACAGAACGGCGTCGGAACGCTCAATTTCCTTCCAGCTGCGTTCAATGCCAATTTTTTCGACTTCGTCGTCTGTCTCGCGCAAACCGGCCGTATCGATGATGTGAAGCGGAATTCCTTCGATTTGTATGGTTGACCGCAGTGCATCGCGGGTGGTGCCGGCAATCGGCGTAACGATAGCCAGATCGTCGCCAGCCAGTCGATTGAGCAGCGAGGACTTACCAACGTTAGGCTGGCCGGCCAGAACGACGTGCAGGCCCGATTGCAGCAGTTTCCCCTGATTCGCCCGGTCAAAAATTTCAGCCAGCTTCAGTTGCAGGCGTTCCAGACGAACAAAGGCGTTGGCTGCCTTGAGAAAATCGATGTCTTCTTCCGGGAAATCCAGCGTTGCTTCAACCAGCATGCGCAGATTGATAAGTTCTTCGTTCAATTCGCCAATGGCCCGTGAGAACTCACCTTGCAGGGAACGAACAGCAGAACGGGCAGCACTGGTTGTGGCTGCATCGATCAGATCGGCAACTGCCTCGGCCTGGGCCAGATCCATTTTCCCATTCAGGAAAGCACGTTGGCTGAATTCTCCAGGTTCGGCCAGTCGAGCGCCGAGATCCAGGCAGCGCGCAAGCAGCATCTGCATGACAACAGGGCCGCCATGCCCTTGTAGTTCAAGGACGTCTTCGCCGGTAAATGAATTTGGATTCGGGAAAAATAGCAATATTCCGCTGTCGACCGTAGCACCGTCAGCTGCAAAGAAATCAGCTAGCGTTGCGTAACGCGGTTTCGGCGTCTTTCCGGTCAGCGTAAAAGCAAAGGGCAGCAAATTGCTGCCCGATACGCGAATCACGCCGACACCACCACGGCCAGGGGCCGTAGCGATGGCGGCGATAGTGTCCGCAGGTATCACACCGCCCACACCTTAGGCTTTGGCGTCATTGGCAGCCTTGCCGCCAGCGTCGATGAGCCGGGTGATCTGCCACTGCTGGGCGATGGAAAGCACGTTGTTGACTACCCAGTAGAGCACCAGACCGGCCGGGAACCAGAAGAACATGAAACCGAAGATCAGCGGCATGGCCATCATCACTTTTGCCTGGATTGGATCAGGCGGAGTCGGGTTCAATTTGGTCTGAACAAACATCGAAGCCATCATGATGATCGGCAGGATGAAATAGGGATCAGGCGACGCCAGGTCTTTAATCCACAGAATCCACGGCGCATCACGCATTTCCACAGCACCGAGCAGCACCCAGTAGAGTGCAATGAAGACCGGAATCTGAACCAGAATTGGCAGGCAACCGCCGAGCGGATTTACCTTTTCGGTCTGGTACATCTTCATCATTTCCTGATTCATGCGCTGCTTGTCATCGCCAAAACGCTCCTTCAACTGCGTAAGGCGCGGCGTCAGAATCTTCATCTTGGCCATCGACCGATAGGAAGCGGCAGACAGCGGGAAGAATATGGCCTTGATGATGATGGTCAGAATGACAATTGCCCAACCCCAGTTACCCACTAGCTTGTGGATGGCTTCCAGCGCCCAGAAAATGGGTGCAGCAACCACGGTCAACCAACCGTAGTCGACAACCAGATCGAGGCCTTCAGCGACCTGCTTGAGTGCTGACTGTTCCTGCGGGCCGGCATATAGGCTGACAGCTGTTTCACCCTTGGCGCCCGGTGCAATTTCGGCAACCGGTACGATCACGCCCGTCTGGAACACGTTGCCGCCTTCGACTTTGCGCATGTAGAACTCGCGCTGGCTCTTTTCCTTCGGTACCCAGGCGGCCACGAAGTAGTGCTGAACCATGGCCAGCCAACCGTTGTCGGCGGTCTTGGCAAACTTGGCCTTGTTGTCGGCAATCGCACTGAAATCGACCTTCTGATACTTTTCGGCATCGGTAAACACGGCTGGGCCGGTAAAGGTCGAAACCATGGCTGTTTCACCGGCTGGTGCCACATCGTCGCGCTGCAACTGGAAGTAGGCATACGGTGAAATGGCCTTGTCACTACCGTTGGCAATTTCCCAGGCGATATCAATCTGATAGGAGCCACGCTTGAAAGTAAGTGTCTTGGCAACCTTGAAACCACTCTGATCGGTCGATTCCAGGCGCAGTTTCAGTTCATTTGCGCCGTCAGCCAGCGTCGTGGCGCCTTCTACACGCTTGAAAACGGAACGATGCGTTGGCAAACCTTCGCCAATCAGCCCGGCCTGAGCCTGATATTTGTGCTTGCTATCAAACAGGACAAACGTTTTGTCCTTGTTGTCGTGTTCCTTGTACTTGAGCAATTCAAGGGAGACCACATCGCCGCCTTGGGCGGAAACGGTCGCTTTGAGCAGATCAGTCGTTACCGTGAAAGTCTCGGCGGTAGAAACCGGCACAGAGACAACAGGCGCAACGGGAGATCCCTTAGGCTGCAATGAAGCTGACGGGGTCGGCACTGCCGCGCCGCTCGGGGTTGTCGCCACGGCATCAGCCGCCGGCTTTGGCTGGTTGTACTTTTGCCAGTTTTCCCACAACATGAAGCTGGAAAACGTGAAGATCAAAACCAGTATCAGGCGTCGAGTATCCATGAACAGCCTACAAAAAAATTCTTGATTCAGGGTACGGGATCGTACCCACCAGGATGCCACGGGTGACAACGGCAGACTCGTTTCAAGCCCAGCCGGCCACCCCGGAAGGCGCCATATTTCTGTACTGCTTCCACCATATATGCCGAGCAACTCGGCGTATATCGGCAGCTCCGCCCGAGAAAAGGACTGATTGCATACTGATATATGCGTATCAGACCAATCAACAGACGTTTCATCAATCTCCCCGCTTCGGCCGTGGCCGTTGCAGTTTCTCCAGCAAGGCGCGGAAATCGACGGCAAGTTGAGCGCTATCAAGCGGCGCCGGTTTTACTGCCAGTCGAACGACCAGATCAATCCCGAACAAATCGGATCGGTGTAGCCTAAATTGCTCGCGAACGACCCGTTTTACCCGATTGCGGTCAACGGCGCGTTTGAGCAGTTTTTTGGCAACAACCACGCCAAGTCGCGCCTCGATATTTCCTTCAGGGCGAGGCTGATAGTGCAACATCAGCAACTTGCCACGAATTGCCCTCCTGAAACCAAAAACGGATGAGAACTCATCCGTTTTTGTCAGGCGATAGCGTCGGGCGAAGGTTTGTTCCACCTCGCCAAACGTCCGGTTTATACGGCCAGACGCGTGCGACCCTTGGCGCGGCGAGCAGCAATAACTGCACGGCCACCCTTGGTGCGCATACGGACCAGGAAGCCATGGGTGCGCTTGCGGCGCACGACCGACGGTTGATACGTGCGTTTCATGTTGTAATCCCTTGATGTGCTTAGAAAAACGCGTGATTACACCCTGTTTGATGGTGTTCTGTCAAGTTCAATTATTTCCCAAAGCTGTGGATAACTTTTCGGATGGGGGGTAGAATCTCGCTTTTCGCTGCCACCCACGTGCCACCGAAATAATCAAAAAACTTCACTAAATCAAATATCTAATAACCGCCATCGAAATTTGCCTCGAATGTGCGGGGAGGAGCGTTTTCGTTCATGGCCGGTTTTTGGGAATCCTGTTTGCAACGCTTTGAGCAGGAATTGCCCGCGCAGCAATTCAATACCTGGATCAGGCCGTTGCGTCTGGAAGGTGAAGCCACGGCCAAGGACGATGGATTGCGTCTTATCGCGCCGAACACGTTCATATTGAAATGGGTGCGTGACCGCTACCTGGCCCGCATTGAAGAATACAGCCGCAATTTTTTCTCCGGACCGGTCACTATTGTCCTGGTAATTGGTAGCGGCAAAGTCGCAGCCAATCGAATTGAAGGAAATGACGAACTCGGAGAGCAAGTTCCGGCCAAACCCAAGGCGGACGCTTCTGGCGAAAAGAAAATGCCCGCGCCAGGGAAGTCGCGCGGCAAAGGTGCCAACTATGAAAAATCGCGCCTCTTTTCATCTTTTACTTTCGACAATCTGGTGGTTGGCAAGGCCAATGACCTGGCTCGCGCCGCGGCCGTTCAGGTAGCCAACAATCCAGGCGGCGCCTACAACCCGCTGTTCATCTACGGCGGCGCCGGTCTCGGCAAGACCCACCTGATTCACGCCATCGGTAACGCGATCGTTACTGAAAATCCGGAAAAAATTGTCCGCTATGTTCATGCCGAGGATTACTACTCGGACGTTGTTCGTGCCTATCAGCAAAAATCTTTTGATAGTTTCAAGCGGACCTATCGCTCGCTCGATGTCTTGCTTCTGGACGACGTCCAGTTCTTCAACGGCAAGAACCGCTCGCAGGAGGAGTTTTTCTTCCTGTTCAATGCGCTGATCGAGGCGCGCAAGCAGATCATCATTACCTGCGATACCTATCCGAAAGATATCAATGGTCTTGACGACCGGCTGGTGACCCGCTTCGATTGGGGCTTGACGGTCCAGATCGAGCCGCCGGAACTGGAAATGCGTGTCGCCATTCTGAAAAAAAAGGCAGAGGCGGAGGGTATTCATCTCGATGATGAAGTGCCGTTCTTCATTGCCAAGCATTTGCGCTCAAACGTGCGTGAACTCGAAGGTGCCCTGAAGAAAGTTCTTGCTTATTCGTCTTTTCACGGTCGCGCCATCGCGCTGGATCTGACCAAAGAAGCGTTGAAGGATGTTATCGGTTCGGCCAGAAATGTCGGCATCGACAATATTCAGAAGACCGTCGCCGACTACTACAAGATGAAGGTCGCGGAACTGTTCTCGAAAAAGCGCACCCGCGCCATTGCCCGGCCGCGCCAGGTCGCCATGTGGCTCTGTCGGGAAGTGACTTCGCACAGTTTTCCCGAAATTGGCGATGCCTTTGGCGGCCGCGATCACACGACTGTCATTCATGCCGTCAAGACCATCGATGCCTTGCGCATCAAGGAAAACGAACTCAACCACGACCTGCATGTGTTGCTGCAGGTATTGAAGGGATAAGTCTGTCGATAAGTCTGTGGAAAAGCTGTGTATCAATTGTGGGTCATATGGAATTACCAACTTTGTGGGAAAATTGTCCGGATTTCACCCACAGGCAATTCAGACGTTTTTGCAGACCGTAAAAATTGATTCAAACATCTGAAATTAAATAACATTTTTCAGTTATTCACAGAATTGTTCCCGATATAGTCTACTTAGGAATTTAATTTATGGTTCTTATCAAAACCCAAAGAGACACGCTTCTGGCCCCGCTGCAGTCGGTATCGGGAATTGTCGAGCGTCGTCATACGCTGCCTATCCTGTCCAACGTCTTGCTGGAAAAAAAGGGTGATCGACTGACCTTGCTGGCCACTGACATCGAAATCCAGATCACGACGAGTACCGAAGGTGCCGGCGGTGACGGCGATGGTGCCGTGACAGTGGGTGCCCGCAAGCTGCAGGAAATCTTGCGTTCGCTGCCGGATACCACCGAAGTCAGCCTGGTTCTCGAAGACAAGCGTCTGCTTGTTCGCGGTGGCAAGAGCCGGTTCAGCCTGCAGACACTGCCGGCCGACGATTTCCCGCGCATGACGGTCAATGAAGGCGAAACCAAGCAGTTTTCAATGTCGCAAAAGGCTTTCCGCCAGCTGATCAGCAAGACCCAGTATTCGATGGCGGCGCAGGATGTGCGCTACTACCTGAACGGCCTGTTGTTGCTGGTCGAAGGCAAGGAGCTGCGTGCTGTGGCCACAGACGGCCACCGCTTGGCCTACGCCAGCGTCGAGATCGATACCGATCTGCCGCGTCAGGAAATGATCCTGCCGCGCAAGACAGTGCTCGAACTGAATCGTCTGCTGCTCGACAACGAAGACGCGCTGAACATCACCTTGACCCCGAACCAGGTGCGTTTCTCCTTCGGTTCCGTGGTACTTGTTTCCAAGCTGATCGACGGCAAGTTCCCGGATTACGAACGCGTCGTCCCGGCGACCCTTAAAAATCATATGAAGGTTGGCCGCCAGACGCTAATGCAGGCGATGCAGCGTGCTGCCATTCTGACCAACGAGAAATTCCGTGGCGTCCGCGTTGTTCTGGGCGAAAACAGCCTGAAGCTGATTGCCGCCAATGCCGAGCAGGAAGAGGCTGTCGAAGAAATCGAAGTGGACTACGCCGGCGATATCATCGACGTCGGCTTCAATGTTGGTTATCTCCTCGACGTGCTGAACAACATCCACACCGAAGAAATCCAGTGGAGTTTCAACGACGCAAACTCCAGTGCGCTGATTTCCGTCCCCGGCAACGACCGCTTCAAGTACGTCGTGATGCCGATGCGTATTTGATTGATCAGGCAACAATTCAAGAAGGCCTGTCCAGCCGGGCAGGCCTTTTGCAGTTTCACGTGGAACCAAAACAATGAGTGAAGAGAACGTCCCGCAAGCCAATTCGCCAGCCTACGGCGAATCGAGCATCCAGATCCTTGAGGGCCTGGAGGCTGTCCGCAAGCGTCCCGGCATGTACATCGGCGACACTTCCGATGGCTCCGGTCTGCACCACCTTGTCTTCGAAGTTGTCGACAATTCGATCGACGAAGCGCTGGCCGGGCATTGCAACGACATCATCGTCACCATCCACACCGACAACTCGATCAGTGTTATCGACAACGGCCGGGGTATCCCGACCGGCGTCAAGATGGACGACAAGCACGAGCCAAAGCGCTCGGCAGCTGAAATCGCGCTGACCGAACTGCACGCCGGCGGCAAGTTCAACCAGAACTCATACAAGGTGTCCGGTGGTCTGCACGGCGTTGGCGTTTCCTGCGTCAATGCGCTATCCAAGTCGCTGCGTCTGACCATTCGTCGCGACGGCAAGAAGCATTTCATGGAATTTTGCCGCGGAGTTCCGGTTGACCGCAGCATTGAGGTCCGTGACGGCTTCGAAGTCTCGCCGCTGAAAATACTCGGCGATACCGAAAAGCGCGGTACCGAAGTGCACTTTATGGCCGATGACGAAATTTTCGGCCATATTGAATTTCACTACGAAATCCTCGCCAAGCGCCTGCGCGAACTGTCCTTCCTGAACAACGGCGTTTCCATCAAGCTGGTCGACCAGCGCGTCGGCAAGGAAGAACTGTTTGCCTTTGCCGGTGGCGTCCAAAGCTTCGTCGAATACATCAACCGCACCAAGTCGGTTCTCCATCCGAACATCTTCTACTCGGCGGGTGACTCCAAGGTGGGTCAGGGCGCGGCGGATTCTGCCATCACCATCGGCGTCGAAGTGGCGATGCAATGGAACGATTCCTATCAGGAACAGGTGCTCTGCTTTACCAACAACATTCCGCAGTCCGACGGTGGCACCCACCTGACCGGTCTGCGCGCCGCGATGACCCGCGTCATCAACAAATACATCGACGAAAACGAGATCGCCAAGAAAGCCAAGGTCGATATCGCCGGCGACGACATGCGCGAAGGCCTGGCCTGCGTGCTGTCGGTCAAGATGCCCGACCCGAAGTTTGCCTCGCAGACCAAGATGAAGCTGGTCTCGTCGGAAGCCCGCGCCGCGGTCGAAGAAGTCGTTGCCCAGAAGCTCGCCGATTTCCTGCTTGAGCGTCCGGTCGATGCCAAGATGATTTGCGGCAAGATCGTCGAAGCCTCGCGGGCCCGCGAAGCCGCCCGCCGTGCCCGGGAAATGACGCGCCGCAAGGGCGTGCTGGACGGCATCGGCCTGCCCGGCAAACTGGCGGATTGTCAGGAAAAAGACCCGGCGCTGTGCGAAATCTACATCGTCGAGGGCGACTCCGCCGGCGGCTCTGCAAAGCAGGGCCGTGACCGGAAGTTCCAGGCTATCCTGCCGCTGCGCGGCAAGGTGCTCAACGTCGAAAAGGCCCGTTTCGACAAGCTGATCTCGTCCGAACAGATCGTCACGCTGATCACTGCCCTTGGCACAGGGATCGGCAAGGACGATTTCAACGTCGACAAGCTGCGTTACCACCGCATCATCATCATGACCGACGCCGACGTCGACGGTGCGCACATCCGCACCCTGCTGCTGACGCTGCTCTATCGCCAGATGCCCGAGCTGATCGACCGCGGCTACGTCTATATCGCCCAGCCGCCGCTCTACAAGGTCAAGCTCGGCAAGACCGAGCGCTACCTGAAGGACGATCTGGAATACAACCAGTTCCTGCTCAACATGGCGCTCGACGAGGCCATCCTGATGCCGCGCGCTGGTGCCGACGCCATTTCCGGCCCGGCCCTCGAAGGTCTGGCCCGTTCCTGGCTGGCCACCGAAGCCGTCATTGATCGCTTGTCCCACCTGGTCAATCCGGAAGTACTGCAGTCCATCGTTCGCCACAACATTGCCATCGATTTGTCGAACGAGGAAAAAGCACGCGCCAGCGCCGAGCAAATCGCCGCCTTCATCCCGGCTGGAACTCGTATGGTGCCGAAATACGACGATATCCAGGAACGCTGGACGCTGCGCGTCGAGCGCATGCACCACGGCAATCTCAAGGTTGGCCTGATCGACGAAGATCTGCTGCTGTCAGGTGACTTCATGCAGCTGCGCCGGACGGCTGAAACGCTGGCTGACATGTTCGGCGCCGGTGGATTCATGGCGCGTGGAGAGAAAAAGCAGGTTGTCACCAACTTCGGCGACGCCATGAAGTGGCTGCTCAACGAAGTCGAACGCGGCATCGCCAAGCAGCGCTACAAAGGTCTGGGTGAAATGAACCCCGATCAGCTGTGGGAAACGACCATGGATCCGAAGGTCCGTCGCCTGCTGCGGGTGCAGATTGACGACGCCATCGCGGCTGACGAAATCTTCACGACCCTGATGGGCGAAGATGTTGAGCCGCGTCGGGCGTTTATCGAAACGAATGCCTTGAGCGCGCGCGTCGATATTTGAGATCGATCTTTCCGGAAATCCAGGCAGAAAAGGCTCCAAACGGAGCCTTTTCTTGTTTTTAGAGGTGGTGTTTCGTGCGGGTTGTCATTCAACGTGTTGGACCGGCATCGGTTGCGGTCAACGGGAAAATTTGCGGAAAAATTGAATCTGGTTTGCTCGTGCTGGCTGGCTTTGAGGAGACCGATGGCGAGGCTGATCTGGAATGGATGGCCGGGAAAATTGTGCGTACGCGGATTTTTTCAGATGAGGCCGGGGTCATGAACCGCGATGTCGTGGCGGCTGGCGGGGGCATTCTGGCCGTCTCGCAATTCACGCTGTACGCCTCGGTGAAGAAGGGTAATCGGCCGTCGTGGAGCCGGGCGGCGCGGGGCGATCTTTCGCAGCCGTTGTTTGCGCACTTTGTGGAAAAACTGTCGGCTGCGCTGGGCAAACCGGTGGCGACCGGCGTTTTTGGTGCGGACATGCAAGTCAGTTTGGTCAATGACGGGCCGGTGACGCTGACGATTGATTCGAAGGCGCCAGAGTAGGGGCTTTTTAGCCTTGGGTGATGGCTTGACCGAGGCGGCTGATGCCGTCGAGACCGCCCATGGGCAGTTCGATTCCGTTGCTTGGGTCGGGAATTTCCGGCTCGCCCGGATTGATGCGGATGAGGGTGCCGCTGCAGGTTTCCGAGAATCGGCGAACGGTGGGGATGTTCGTCCCGGCGCCGATTTCAATGCAGACCAGGCGATCGACCGTCGGCAGCCATTGCTGCAGGCGCTGATATTGGAGGGCAGTGCGACGATCAATCCAGCCCCAGTCGCCGAACATCAGGATGTTGGGCCGGGCCAGTGCTCCGCAGTGCGGGCAATGCGGCATTTCGCCGATCAGCCGGCAGTTTTCGTGATCGACGTCGGGGTGGAAGTTTTCGGCGCTCCAGATGCGCTCGCTGCAACCGGCCGCGCATTGCAGGTGATGGATGGAGCCGTGGATTTCGCAGACGTGCTCGCTGGCGAATCCGGCCTTCTGGAACTGGCCGTCGACGTTGCTGGTAAAGACCCTGGCGCCGCGCGGCAACTGCCTGGCCATGTCGAGGAGCAGGCCGAATCCGGCGTGCGGCGTGGTTCGGCGATAGCGTTCGAGACGATGGCCGTAGAAGCCCCAGGCTTGCCTTGGATCTTGGTCAAAGGCGGCGGGGTTGGCGATGGATTCGAAGGCGATTTTTGCCTGTCCCAGCGCCGGATACACCGACCAGAAGCCGCCCGGCCCGCGAAAATCCGGTAGGCCGGAGTCAATGCCCATGCCGGCCCCGGCCGTGATCAGCAGGCCATCTGCGTCGGCCAGCGCGGCTGCGGCGAGCTTCAGCTTGCGTGCAATTTCAGGGGACAACGGTCATTTCCGGAGCGGAACCGATAAACGCCAGGCGTTGGCGGAGGCCTTCGGTGACAAAAATCCGGTTGCTGCGGTCAACCCGAAAAACGAGGCCAATTTCCATTTTTCGCGCCATCTCCCGCCAGCCGTCGGGGCCGGCGATGAAGATCGGCTTGGAGGCGGCGTCGGACAGGGTGCCGGCCTTGGGGCCGGCGGGAATCAGCACGGTGACGGCCTGGGTGTGATCGGCCGGGTAGCCGGTGCGCGGATCGAGCAGGTGGGCGTAGCGTTTGCCATCGACTTCGAAGAAACGCTGGTAGTCGCCGGAGGTGCCGATCGCTTCGCCGTCGGCCAGCGTGACCGTGGCCAGCGGGCCGGGCTGGCGCGGGTGCTGGATGCCGACGCGCCACGGCTTGCCTTCCTTGCTGCCGAGCGCCATGACGTTGCCGCCGATGTTGATCAGGGCATTGTGGATGCCCTGGGCGCGCAGGATGGCGGCGGCGCGGTCGAGGGCGACGCCTTTCAGGTAGCCGCCGAAATCAAGGGCGACGTTGCGGTTGCGGCTGCGGATCATGGTGCCGTCGATGGCGATTTCGGCGATCGACGGCTGGATGGCAAGCCAGGCCTTGATGTCGGCGGCCGGTGGCAGTTCGCTCTTGAATTCGTCGGCCTGGAAGCCCCACAGCTTGATGAGCTGGCCGATGCCGGGGTCGAACAGGTAGTCACCCTGTTTCGACAGCGATTGGGCTTCGCGGACGAATTCAGCCAGTTCCGCGGTCACTTCCTGCGGTCGACCGGAAAAAATGGCCGAATTCAGCGTCGTCAGTTCGGAGTCCTGCCAGGCGTGATAGGCCCGGTGCAGACGGTCGAATTCGCGTAGCACGGCGGCGATGGCTTTGCGGCCCTGTTCTGGGTCTTCGCTGACGACCAGCACTTCGACGCGAGTGCCGAAGACATAGGCCTGCTGTTCCTGCAGCGGCGTGCGCCCGCAGGCGGTGAGGAGCAGGGCGGCGAAGACGACGGTCAGGGCCGTCAGGAAAAGCTTCAGAAAACCGGTCAAGTGAGGCCGCATGCACGTTCAACGGCGGAGATGAACGCGCCGGCCGCATCGAACCCCGACTGCTGGCGGATCTCGACCATGCAGGTCGGGCTGGTGACGTTGATTTCCGTCAGGTAGTCGCCGATGACGTCGATGCCGATCAGCATCAGCCCGCGTTTGAAGAGGATGGGGCCGATGGCTTCGGCGATTTCGCGGTCGCGCGCCGACAATTCCTGGGCGACGCCGGTACCGCCGACAGCCAGGTTGCCGCGCGTTTCGCCGGCCTTGGGAATGCGCGCCAGGCAAAAGGGCACCGGTTTGCCGGCGATGAGCAGGATGCGCTTGTCGCCGGCACTGATTTCGGGAACGTAGCGCTGCGCCATGATCGTCCGCGCGCCCTCGTGGGTCAGCGTTTCGACAATGACATTTCGGTTCGGGTCGTTGCGATGGACGCGGAAAATCTGGCTGCCGCCCATGCCGTCGAGCGGCTTGAGGATAACGTCGCGCTGCTCGTCGATGAAATGGTGAATCTGCGCCATGTCGCGGCTGATTGCGGTCGACGGCGAAAAATGGGCAAATTCCATAATCGCCAGCTTTTCGGAGTGATCGCGCAGCGCTCGTGGCCGGTTGAAGACCTTGACGCCATCTTCCTCGGCCCGTTCGAGCAGCCAGGTGGCGGTCAGGTACTCGAAATCGAAGGGTGGGTCCTTGCGCATGATCACCGCGTCGAAGGCGGTCAGCGGCATCCACTGGCGGCCGGTTTCGCGGTACCAGTCGTGATCGTCCGGGCGCAGGTGGAGGTGCAGCGCCTCGCCCGAAACGCCGCCGACATGCGTATCGTCCGGCTTGCGCCAGCCGAGCGTCGCGGCGTCGATGGCGAAAACCTCATGTCCGTGGTTTTCGGCGGCGCGCATCATGGCCACCGATGAATCCTTCCAGGCCTTTAGTTGATCGAGCGGATCAAGAACAAAGGCCAGCTTCAGCGAGCGGGCACTGCCGCCGAGCAGGTGTTTTTCGAAATGCAGTTGCTGCGCCACGTCGCTCAGCCGTTTTCCGGTGCCGTGCGCTCGAGTTCGATAGCGGCAGCGAGGCAGGCCAGCCGGCCGACCACGCCGTAGGCGTAGAAACGATTGGGGGCTGCATCCGGATTGCCGCAGCCGTAGTCGGGCAAGTTGCAACCGGTCTCGAAAGCCAGCGGCTCGAAATGCATGCCCGGCGCGTTGAGGTTCTCGTCCTTGCCGCGCCCGGTATGCACGCGGTAGAAGCCGCCG
Organism: uncultured Rhodocyclaceae bacterium; assembly: GCA_907163225.1. Taxonomy (GTDB): domain Bacteria; phylum Pseudomonadota; class Gammaproteobacteria; order Burkholderiales; family Rhodocyclaceae; genus Azonexus. Next base: position 2,168,712 of record OU015322.1, read on the forward strand.
ACGACGTAGCGGTCGACCATGTAAATGACCGGCTCGGCCACCGCCTCGTTCAGCGTTTCAAACGAATGCACGCCTTCCTGGATCAGCACTTCGGAGACTTCCAGCCCTTCCTTGACGACGCTCATCTTGTTGCGCTGCTTGCGGTTCAGGGCGATGACTTCATCGACATTGCGTACGGTCATCACGCCCATGCCGTAGGTGCCGGCATCGGCCTTGACGACGACGTAGGGCGTCTCGTCGATGTCGTATTCGCGGTACTTTTCCTTGACCAGGTCGAGCACGGCCGAGACATTGGCGGCCAGGCATTCCTCGCCCTGACGCTCATGGAAATTGATGCTGCGGCAGACTGAAAAAGCCGGATTGATGCGCCACGGGTCGATGCCGATGGCCTTGGCGAAATCGTTGGCGACCTGGTCGTAGGCGGCGAAGTGGTTGGACTTGCGGCGCACGGCCCAGCCGGCATGCACCGGCGGCAGCACGACCTGTTCGTTCAGCCCTTGCAGGATGGCTGGAATGCCGGCTGACAGGTCGTTGTTGAGCAGGATGGCGCAGGGGTCGAAGCCGTCCAGGCCGAGGCGGTGCGGCGTGCGGACCAGCGGTTCGAGCAGCAGGCTCTGGCCGTTGGGCAATTCGACGGTCGTCGGCTGAGTGACTTCCGGGTTCAGCGAGCCGAGGCGCACATTCAGCCCGGTCTGCTTGAGGATGGCGGCGATCTGCGCGACGTTCTGCAGGTAAAACTGGTTGCGCGTGTGGTTCTCGGGAATGAGCAGCAGGCTGCGCGCTTCCGGGCAGAATTTTTCGATGGCGCTCATCGCAGCCTGCACGCAGAGGGGCAGGAAAGCCGGGTTCAGGTTGTTGAAGCCACCGGGGAACAGATTGGTGTCGACCGGCGCCAGCTTGAAGCCGGAATTGCGCAGGTCGCACGACGAATAAAACGGCGGCGTGTGCTCCAGCCATTGGCCGCGCAGCCAGTGTTCGATCTGCGGGCTGGCGGCGAGGAAGCGGCGCTCGAGTTCGAGCAGGGGCCCGGTGAGGGCGGTGGTGAGGTGTGGAACCATGTGCTGTGTCTCGATTCAAGGGTTTTTATTTTGCTGGCAAATCTTACACCGCAGTGCAGCAAAAGTGCGCCCTTGCTGGGGTTAACCCCCTGAAAACAGGTAAAATTCGCCCCTTCGTTTTACCGCTTTTTTCAGATCGGAATCGCTGTGCTCGTCGCCGCCAATATCACCATGCAATTCGGGGTCAAACCCCTGTTCGAGAACGTCAATGTCAAATTCGGCGAGGGCTACCGCTACGGCCTGATCGGCGCCAACGGGGCCGGAAAATCGACGTTTATGAAGATTTTGTGCGGCGCGCTCGAACCTTCTGCCGGCAACGTCTCGAAAGACAAGCACGAGCGCATGGCCTACCTGAAGCAGGACCAGTTCGCCTACGAAGACATGCGCGTCCTCGATGTCGTGCTCATGGGCCACGAGGAAATGTGGGCCTGCATGAGCGAGCGCGACGCCATCTACGCCAATCCGGAAGCGACCGAAGACGACTACATGAAGGCGGCCGATCTCGAGCATCAGTTCGGCGAGCTGGACGGCTATACGGCTGAATCCCGCGCCGGCGAACTGCTGCTCGGCGTTGGCATCCCGACCGAACAGCACAACGGCCCGATGAGCGAGGTGGCCCCCGGCTGGAAGCTGCGCGTGCTGCTCTGCCAGGCGCTGTTCGCCAACCCGGATATTTTGTTGCTCGACGAACCGACCAACAACCTCGACATCAACACCATCCGCTGGCTGGAAGACGTGTTGAATGGCCGTGACTCGACGATGATCATCATCTCCCACGACCGTCACTTCCTGAACCAGGTCTGTACCCACATGGCCGACCTCGACTACGGCAAGATCACCACCTACGCCGGCAACTACGACGATTTCATGGAAGCCGCCCAAGCCGCCCGCGAACGTCTGTCCAATGCCAACGCCAAGGCCAAGGAACGGATCGCCGAATTGCAGACCTTCGTCCGCCGCTTCTCGGCCAACGCTTCCAAGGCCAAGCAGGCGACCAGCCGCGTCAAGTTGATCGAAAAGCTGAAGCCGGAAGACGTCAAGCCGTCCTCGCGCCAGTACCCGTGGATCCGCTTCGATTACGACGAGAAGCAGAAGCTGCACCGCCAGGCCGTCGAGATCGAAAACCTTGCTTTCACCTACGAAGGCGGCGAGCGCAAGATTTTCAACAACCTGACGCTGACCATCAACGCCGGCGAGCGCATTGCCGTCATCGGCGAAAACGGCGTCGGCAAGACGACCTTCCTCAAGCTGCTGATGGGCGAAGTGACACCGCAATTCGGCACCATCAAGTGGGCCGAAAAAGCCTACCCGGGCTACTACGCGCAGGACCACAGCGCCACCTTCGCCGGTGAGCAGAGCCTGACCGAATGGATCGCCGGCTACGCGCGCGCCACCATCGAAGACGGCGGCGATCTCGAAACGCTGATTCGCGGCACCCTGGGCCGTTTGCTGTTCTCCGGCGACGAAGTGAAGAAGTCGGTCAACGTCATTTCCGGCGGCGAGCAGGGCCGCATGCTGTTCGGCAAGCTGATGCTGTCGAAACACAATGTCCTGCTCATGGACGAGCCGACCAACCACCTCGACATGGAATCGATCGAGTCGCTGAACTCAGGGCTGGAAAAATTCCCCGGCACGCTGGTCTTCGTATCGCATGACCGCGAGTTCGTGTCCTCGCTATCCACCCGCGTGCTGGAAGTGAAGAACGACGGCCGGATCGTCGATTATCTCGGCGGTTACGAGGATTACTTGGCCAGCCAGGGCGTCGAGTAAAACCTCCGTTGGGAGCCGTTCAGGCTTTCAACGGAATTTCATTTTTCGCCGTTTTTTACGGTTGACCGTGGAAGACAAAAACCGAAGGCCCGGCCTTCGGTTTTTTGCTTTTGGGGTGGTGTATTGCACCGCACAGCCTGCATTCTGTCGCTGCGGCACGGATATTCGATTGGAATCACGATGGCGCAACCTTGATATAGACTAACGCCCACTGACGGCTCAAGAAAAATACAGGGAGCGCCCAATGGCGGCAAAGGAAGCCAAGGCCCGCATCAAGATCAACAAGCTCCTGGAAGAGTCCGGCTGGCGCTTCTTTGATGACGCCACGGGCAAGGCCAATATCGTTCTTGAACCCAAGGTCAAGCTGACCAAGGTTATCGTCGATGCGCTCGGCGACAACTTCGATCACTCCACCAACGGCTTTCTCGACTTTCTGTTGCTTGATGAAGCCGGTTTTCCCCTCGTCGTGCTCGAAGCCAAGTCGGAGGACAAGAACCCGCTGGTCGGCAAGGAGCAGGCGCGCAAATACGCCAAGTCGCAAAACTGCCGCTTTGTCATCCTTTCCAATGGCAACCTGCACTATCTCTGGGATCTGGAGCAGGGCAATCCGCACATCATCACGCGGTTCCCGTCGCCCGATTCGATCAAGGGCTATCACCGCTTCCAGCCCAATCCGCAGCGGCTGATCACCGAGCCCGTCGGCAAGGACTACATCGCCCTGACGCAAATGCCGGGCTACACCGTCGAAGGCGGCTGGAACAATGTCGGTGAGCGCGATGCCTTCATCCAGAAGAATTGTCTGCGCTTCATGCGCGATTACCAGAAACGCGCCGTGCAGGCGATTCAAGACGCCGTCGCCGAAGGTCACAGCCGCTTCCTGTTCGAGATGGCCACCGGCACCGGCAAGACCCTGACCGCTGCCGCCGTCATCAAGCTCTTCCTGCGTACCGGCAACGCCCGCCGTGTACTCTTCCTCGTCGATCGGCTGGAACTCGAAGACCAAGCCAACAAGGCTTTCGTCGCCTACCTGAAAAACGATTACAGCTCGGTGATCTACAAGGAGCGCCGCGACGAATGGCGCAAGGCCGAGATCGTCGTCACCACCGTGCAATCACTGCTATTCAACGACAAATACCGTCGGCTGTTCTCGCCGACCGACTTCGATCTGGTGATTTCCGACGAAGCGCACCGCTCCATCGGCGGCAACGCACGCGCCGTCTTCGAGTATTTCGTCGGCTACAAGCTCGGCCTGTCCGCGACGCCGCGCGACTACCTGAAAAAATTCGACGCCGCCAAGCCTTCCACTCGCGACCCGCGCGAAGCCGAACGTCGGCTTCTGCTCGATACCTATCGCACCTTCGGTTGTGAGTCCGGCCAGCCGACTTTCCGTTATTCGCTACTCGACGGCGTGCGCGAAGGCTTCCTGATCAACCCGGTAGTCGTCGATGCGCGCACCGACATCACCACGCAATTGCTGTCGGACAAAGGTTTTGCCGTCGCCAATGTTGGCGAAAACGGTGAAAGAAGCGGCGAAGACAGTTTTTTCCAGAAGGATTTCGAGAAAAAATTCTTTTCCGACGCTACCAACCGCATTTTCTGCCAGACCTTCCTCAACAATGGCCTGCGCGACCCGATCAGCCACGAATTCGGCAAATCAATCGTCTTCGCCGTCAGCCAGAATCACGCCGCCAAGCTGACCCAGCTCCTCAACGAACTGGCCGGCGCTATCTGGCCAGGCAAGTACCAATCCGATTTCGCGGTGCAGGTCACTTCGCTGATTCCTGACGCACAGCAATACACGATCAATTTCACCAACAACAACCTGCTCGGCTCGGCCAATTTTCTCGACGCCTACAAATCCAGCAAAGCGCGCATCTGCGTCACCGTCGGCATGATGACCACCGGCTACGACTGCCCGGACATCCTCAATCTCGCGCTGATGCGGCCGGTGTTCTCGCCGTCGGACTTCGTCCAGATCAAGGGCCGTGGCACGCGCAAGCACAGCTTTCCCGAACAGCTTTTCGACAAGCAGCTCAAGGAGCAGATCGGCAAGCAGGACAAGAACCAATTCAAGTTCTTCGACTTCTTCGCCAACTGCGAGTATTTCGAAGAAAAATTCGATTACGACGAAGTGCTCAAGCTGCCCCGGCCGGTTTCACGTGAAACCGGCGACGGCGAAGGACCGGAAACCCCACCACCGCCACCCTTCGGCGAATACGAACATCGCGGCGACGACGCCCTCAAACTGCTGGCCGAGCAGGCCATCGGCCCGCAGGGCATGAAAATCGACCGCATGTTCTTCGAAGGCTTCGAAAACGTCGTCAAGGCCGATCCGGTTCTCCAGCGCCAGGTGGATAACGAACAATGGGACCAGGCCATCGACTACGTCACCACCCATCTGCTCGACAAGCCGGCCGAGTTCTACACCCTCGACAAGCTGCGCCGTGCCGCCGGCGTGGATCGGCGCCTCACCCTGCGCGAGATTCTGGAAAAGATTTTCGGCCTCATTCCCTACTTCAAGGGCCAGGACGAATTGCTCGAAGACGAATTCCAGAAATTCCTGCTCGACCAGCCGCCCGACGCCCTGAGCCAACACGCCGACGCCGTCGTCGCCATGAAGTATTTCTTCAAGGCCTACGCAACCGACGGCCACCTGCGCGACATCATCGAAAAGAAACGATTGACTGATCTCAACGTCAATCCCGCCTTCAGCATGGCCGACTTCAAGGCCGTGCCCAGGGAATGGCGCGAACGTATCCCCGAATACGTAAAGGATTACGTCTCGCTCAACCAGTTCATGTAGGTCGTCAAAATGAAGCAATATAGGCTACAATCGAAGCATTAATAGCTACATTAATATTCCCGTGCTTCTTGACCTACTTTTTGGCACCTACCGGCAGCGGGCGCTGGCGCAACTGCTCCTGCACCCCGAGAGCAGTTACCACGTCCGCGAACTGGCGCGCCTGACCGGTACCACGCCCGGCACGCTGCACAAGGAATTATCCCGGCTGGCCGAAGTCGGCCTGTTGCAACGCGAAAAGCAGGGCAACCAAGTGCGTTACCAGGCTAACCGCGAATGCCCGGTGTTCGCCGAGCTGGCCGGCCTGTTCCGCAAAACCAGCGGCGTAGTCGGCGTGCTCGCCGAAGCGCTAAGCCCGCTGCAACCGGCGCCCGAACTGGCGCTGGTTTTCGGGTCGCTGGCACGCGGCGACGAAAACGCCCGTAGCGACGTTGATCTGCTACTGATCGCTGACTGCGGGTTTGGCGACGCCATCAAGGCGCTGCACCCCGCCCAGGCCATCCTGCAACGCGAAATCAACCCGGTGCTCTACACCGCCGCAGAGTTCACCCGGCGCATCGAGGCAAAGGATGGTTTCGCACTGAACATCCTCGCCAACCCCAAACTCTTCGTGATCGGAACCGCCAATGACCTTGGAAAATTTACTGGCGATTCATCGCCTGCAAGCGTTTGAAGCGACGCCGGGCGGCGTGCTGCGCCTGCTCGCCTCGGCCGAGCGCAATCTGGCCGACGCCCGCCTAAGCGAACTCAGCAACGACAACCGCTTCGACGCCGCCTACAAGACCATCATGCAATGCGCCATGATCGGCCTGTGGGCCAGGGGCTTTCGCACCGCCACCAGCCAGCCCGGCCACCATCAAACCGCACTGCAAGCCCTGCCCAAAACCTTGGGCACGGCTGCCGACACCGTCATCGTCCTCGACGCCCTGCGCAAACAACGCAACCTCAACGACTACGAAGGCGACCCCGTTACCGACGCCGCCGTGCGTGAATGCCTGACCCAGGCCGAAGCGCTCCTCGCCCACGCCCGGCAATGGCTGCAAGCCCATCGCCCCGACCTGCTCACTGAAAACTAAAAAAACATGCTCGACAGCACCACCAAACGCCGTATCGACACCTGCCGCGACATCCTCGTCGGCAAAGTGCCCGACCCCAAATCGCAAGTTGAACAGATCACCATCGCCCTGATCTACAAGTTCATGGACGACATGGACGCCGAAGCCGAAGAACTGGGCGGCCAGCGCAGCTTCTTTGCCGGCGAATACGGCAAATACGGCTGGGCCAGGCTGATGGCCCCCAACCAGGGCGGCTTCGAGGTACTGGCGCTCTATTCCGAAGCCATCGGCAAGATGAACGAGAACCCCGGCATCCCGGCGCTCTTCCGCGACATCTTCAAGAACGCCTATCTGCCCTACCGTGACCCGGAAACCCTGCGCGCCTTCCTTAAGGAAATCGACGGCTTCACCTACGACCATTCCGAACGCCTCGGCGATGCCTTCGAATACCTGCTCTCAGTGCTCGGCAGCCAGGGTGACGCCGGCCAGTTCCGCACCCCGCGCCACATCATCGACTTCATGGTCGACGTGATAAATCCGCAAAAAAACGAAAGCATCCTCGACCCCGCCTGCGGCACCGCCGGCTTCCTTATCTCGGCCTGGAAACACATCCTCAAACAAAACACCTCGGGAGCAGGGCAGGGAACGAGGGCTGGCGACCAGCTCAGCCCCACCGAACGCGCCAACCTCGTCGCCAACATCCACGGCTACGACATCTCGCCCGACATGGTGCGCCTGTCGCTGGTCAACCTCTACCTGCACGGCTTCACCGACCCGCACATCGTCGAATACGACAGCCTGACCAGCGAAGAACGCTGGAACGAGACGGCCGACGTCATCCTCGCCAACCCGCCCTTCATGTCGCCCAAAGGCGGCATCAAGCCGCACAAGCGATTCAGCGTGCAGGCGACGCGCTCGGAAGTCCTGTTCGTCGACTACATGGCCGAACACCTCAGTCCGCAAGGCCGCGCCGCCATCGTCGTGCCCGAAGGCATCATTTTCCAGAGCGGCACGGCCTACAAGAAGCTGCGCGAAATGCTGGTCAAGACCTCGCTGGTCGCGGTCGTGTCGCTGCCGGCCGGCGTCTTCAACCCGTATTCGGGCGTCAAGACCTCGATCCTGATTCTCGACAAGCGGCTGGCGAAAAGCTGCGATTCGGTGCTGTTCGTGAAGGTGGAGAACGACGGCTTTAACCTTGGCGCGCAGCGGCGGGCGGTGACTGGCGATGATTTGCCGGAAGCCGGGCGGCTGTTGCGGGCATTCTTTAGCGATGGGGCAGCGTTTGAAAATGACCCAATGGCGCACAAAGTCACGCGGGAAAAGATTGGGGAAAACGGCGAATGGAATTTGAGCGGCGAGCGGTATATCGAGGCCAGCTTCGAGCATGCCAAGTTCCCTGTTCGCTCAATCGGCGATGTTTGCGCAATCAACCCAAAAAAATCCGAGTTGTCCGGCTACCCTGCCGACACGGTTGTGTCATTCGTGCCGATGAAAGATTTGGCCGAGAACAGCATTGGTTTCCAGTCGCAGGAGCAACGTACTCTCGCTGACGTGCTGAGTGGCGCCTATACCTATTTCCGGGATGGCGATGTACTGATCGCCAAAGTCACGCCCTGCTTTGAAAACGGGAAGGCTGGCATTGCGCGAAATCTGACGAATTCCATCGGCTTCGGTTCGAGCGAGTATTACGTGCTTCGTCCTTCGGAGGCGATTCTTCCTGAACTGCTCTATTACTTTCTCTCGTCGCCACGCTTCAAGGAATACGCGACGCCTGCGATGACCGGAACGGGAGGCCTGCAACGTGTGCCACGGTCAACGCTGGAATTATTCAAAATTCCTCTGCCGCCCCTCGCCATCCAGCGAGAAATCGTCGCGGAAATTGATGGCTACCAGAAGATCATCGACGGCGCCCGGCAGGTGGTTGAGAACTACCGGCCCAGAATCCTCGTGCAGCCCGCTTGGCCAGTGGTTGAATTAGGTGAGAAGCTTTCCTTTGTTACGAGCGGCGCGACCCCAAAAGGTGGCAAAGAAACATATCTTAACGAGGGGGTGCTCTTCATCCGTAGCCAAAACATTCTCAGCGGCTCCTATGATTTTAGCGACGCAGCTTTCATTTCGGAGCCTACCCATAGAGAGATGTCACGAAGCCAAGTGAAGCAAGGAGATGTGTTCTTAAACATCACAGGCGCCTCAATCGGACGGAGTGCTTGGATGGATCTGGATATATCAGCCAACGTGAATCAGCACGTAGCAATTCTTCGTGTGGGGCCGGAACTCGACGGTGTCTTTCTCTCGCTGTTTCTGAATTCCGATACTGGACAGCAACAGATTCAATCATTCCAGGCAGGGGCATCGCGTGAGGCACTTAATTACTCTCAAATCAAGCAGCTCAAAATATCGCTTCCCCCCCTCGAAACCCAGCGCGCCATCGTCGCCGAAATTAAAGCCGAGCAAGTGCTGGTCAATGCCAACAAGCAACTGATCGCCCGTTTCGAGGCCAAGATCAAAGCGACCATCAACCGGGTCTGGGGCAGCAGCGAATAAGACGTTTGCGGCCAGCCGGGCCAATTTCATTTTTGGCCCGTTTTTCCGGTTGACCGCAGAAGTGCGTTTTCGGCCTTATTGCACCTTGCCGCCGGCCGCCAGTGTACGAATGATGCGCACGCAATCGACGTCGGACTGGTGGTAGGCCGATTTGACGTACTCGATGTAGGCCCGTTCCTCGGAGTTCGGATCGGTCGCCAGCGTCGTCTGGTAAGCGAAGCGCAGGAACAGGAAGCCGGGTTCCGGCTCTTCGATGCTGATGCTCAGGCTGCCGCCGGGATGGACTTCGGAGGGCTGGATGTCGAAGCGTACCGACAGCATGTGCACCAGCGTTACGCGGTCGTGAATCACGGCCGGGCCGAAATCCAGTTGGCGGAGCAGGGTGTCGGCCTGCCGCTCAAGAATGGTGCAGGACTCCAGTCCGGGCAGGAAAGGTACAGCATCTTCGACGCGGTGAAGCAGTCCTTGCCACAGCTGATCGCGGGTCATGGTCTCGACCAGCGGATTTTCCGGGTCGTTGATCTGGATAAGGTGTTCGAATTTCATGGGGCGGATGTTAACATTCCTGCCATGCAACTAGAACGTATCCTCCAAAAACACGGTTTCGGCTCCCGCAGGGAATGCCGGGGCCTCGTCCGTCGCGGACGTGTGGCGCTCAATGGCCATGTTTGCGACGATCCATTCGTCGAACTCGACATCGAAGGGCTGGTTTTCACCGTCGATGGCGTCGATTGGCCCTACGCCGAATTCGCCACGCTGATGCTGCACAAGCCGGCCGGCTACGAGTGCTCGCGCAAGCCTAAACACCACGCCAGCGTCCTTGAACTGCTGCCGGTGCCGCTGCGCGAACGCGATGTCCAGCCAATCGGTCGTCTTGATGAAGACACTACCGGGCTGCTGCTCATCACCGACGACGGCCAGTTGAATCACCAGCTCTCCTCGGCCAAGCGCAAGGTGCCCAAGGTTTATCTGGCAACCACCAAGCACCCGCTCGACCAGGCACAGATCGACCAGTTGCTGGCCGGTGTGCTGCTCGCCGACGAGTACGAACCGATTTCCGCAGCCGCGGCCGAGATCGTCAGCGAGTACCAACTTCGCCTGACGCTGACCGAAGGCAAATACCATCAGGTCAAACGCATGGTGGCTGCCGTGAGCAACCGCGTCGAAGCGCTGCATCGCGAAGCCGTCGGCGAACTGACCTTGCCGCCCGACCTCAAGCCGGGTGAGTGGCGCTGGCTTTCCACGGTCGACCTGAAAAAACTTGGATATTCGCAATGACCCTGACCGAAATGCGCTACATCGTGGCCCTGGCCCGGGAGCGACATTTCGGCAAGGCGGCGGATGCGTGCCATGTCAGCCAGCCGACCCTGTCCGTGGCGCTGAAAAAGGTCGAAGGCCAGATCGGCGCACCGCTTTTTGAGCGTGGCAGCAACGATATCCGCATCACGCCACTCGGCGAGCGTATCGTCGCGCAGGCCCGGCGCGTTCTGGAAGAATCAGTCAAACTCGAAGAAATCGCCGAGGCAAGTGGCGATCCGCTGACCGGGCAGCTCCGCGTCGGCATCATCTACACCATCGCGCCCTACCTGCTGCCCCAGCTGATTCCCGCGTTGAGCAAGCAGGCATCGAAAATGCCGCTCTTCCTGAAGGAAGATTTCACGGCCAATCTGATTCCGGCGCTCAAGGCCGGCGAACTCGACGTCATCGTCATCGCGCTGCCGTTTGCCGAACCCGGTCTGGTCGCCCAGTCGGTCTATGACGAACCCTTCCGCGTCGTCGTCCCGGCCGACCACCCTTGGGCTGCGCGCAGCGACGTCAACGGCGACGAACTTGATGGCCAGAACCTGCTGCTGCTTGGGCAGGGCAACTGTTTCCGTGATCAGGTGCTCGAATCTTGCCCGCGTTTGAACGCGCCGGATGCCCTCGAACATTCCCTCGAAGGCAGCTCGCTCGAAACCATCCGCTACATGGTGGCCAGCGGTGCCGGCGTGGCCGTCATGCCGAGCACGGCAGCCGACCCGCTAGTCGGCAAGGAACCGATGGTCAAGGTTCTGCCCTTCGCGGGCGTTCAGCCCAAGCGCACCGTCGGACTCGTCTGGCGCGTCACTTTCCCGCGCCCGCAGGCGATTGATGCTGTCCGCGCTGCACTGCTCTCCTGTCAGCTACCCGGCGCCTGTGCCATCCGCTGAAGTTTCACGTGGAACCGGTTTTAACCGGTGAAAGCGGCGGCAAGCCGATCCTGGCTCGCATTTTCTGGCAGTCGGGGTCGGGCGTTCCATCTGCAAGCCAATTTGAAAACTCCCGGCAAGGCGTCGGACGGTTTGCGTAGATGCTGCAGCTTATTCCTTCCTTCCCCAGTTCGCCGGTCAGCGCAATGCACCGGCCGTTCCCGGTCTCGGTTCCCTTCATGCAAGCGATGACTGCGCTGACCCTGCTGGTCAGTTCGACCGGAACCCGGCCGCCGGAGCCGCCGCTCAGTTCGCCGCAATAGAAGGAAACACGGTAGTAGGCGCAACAGGCGCCGCAGGCGGTGCATGGGTTGTCGGGGCTGGCTGGCATAGGGGGATGTGTGCCTGGTTGTCGTTAAAAAGCCCCCGGAATACTTCCCGAGGGCTTCGTGCTGACTGGCTGCCGGCGACTCAGCTCGCCGCGTCGGCTTTCTTCTTGGCCGGCGCCTTGGGTTTGGCCACCTTCTTCTCGAACTCGAAGCTGACCTTGCCGGCCTGAGCCACTAGATAAGCCGAGAACTTGCGGCGGGTGCGGTTCGAAACGAATTCCTTGAGCAAATCGGTCTTGCCTTCGGTCAGCAGTTTCTTCATCTGTGCCGGATCAATCGGTTGTTGCAGAATGATTTTCCCGGATCGGAAATCGCAGGTCTTTTCGGGGCCGACCGATTTTTCACAGACGTAGGAAGTGCCGTGCTCGAAGACATTGGCCGCGCACTTCGGGCACTGGCCAAGACTTTCCTGGGCGGAGAAGTCGACTGGTTCGGCGTCGGCGGCGTCCGCCTTGTCCTGGCCAAAATCGAACTCCGGCTCCAGATTGTCATTGAGTTTGATCGCGGCGGAGAAGCTGCGGCCCATCTTGTTGCGGAAACCGATCAGCGGGCCGACGTATCTTTCGGTGAGCAGTGTCTCGATTTCGGACGGTTCGTACTGGCGCCCGGCGACGATCTTCCACAGCGCGTAGTCGCAGCCGCCGCACTGGAATTTCTTGTAGGTCTCGCGAATCTGGCCGCCGCATTTCGGGCAGGGCGTGGTCAGCACGCCGAAATCGCCGGGGATGGTGTCGGCTTCGTAGTGCTTGGCGCGTTCGACCATATGGCGGGTCATTTCGGCAATTTCGCGCATGAATTCTTCACGCGTGAATTCGCCTTTCTCGATACGACCCAGCTTCCATTCCCAGTCGCCGGTCAGTTCCGGCTGGGTCAGTTCCTTGATACCGAGGCCGTTGAGCAGCGTCATCAGCGAGAAGGCCTTGGCGGTCGGGATCAGCTCGCGACCTTCGCGGTGCATGTATTGCTCGCCGATCAGGTTTTCGATGATCTGGGCGCGCGTCGCTGGGGTGCCAAGGCCGCGGCCGGCCATGGCCGCCTTCAGTTCCTCGTCATCGACCATCTTGCCGGCGCCTTCCATGGCCGAGAGCAGGGTGGCTTCAGAGTAGCGCGGCGGCGGTTTGGTGGCGTTGGCCTTGACGGTGACCTCTTCAGTTTTTACCTTTTCTTTCGCGTCGACCGCAACCAGGTTGCCCTCGTCGCCATCCTGGGCTTCCTTGCCATGCACGGCCAGCCAGCCTGGATTGACCAGCACCTTGCCCTCGGTCTTGAAAGGGTGGCCTTCGACGCGGGTGATGCGGGTGGTCACCATGTACTCGGCGGCCGGGAAGAAGACAGACAGGAAGCGACGTACAACGAAGTCGTACAGTTTCTGTTCCAGTTCGTTGAGGCTTTTCGGGGCCTGTGGCGTCGGGATGATGGCGAAGTGGTCGCTGATCTTGGCGTTGTTGAAGATGCGCTTGTTGGGCAGCACCCAGTTGCGGGCCAGAATCTGGTGGGCAAACGGCGAATAACGTGCAAGCAGTACCTCGTCGTGGCCCTTGCCGGCGCCTTCGCCGGTCAGCACCGTCAGCGTTTCCTTGACTGTAGGCAGGTAGTCTTCCGGCAGGCAGCGCGAATCGGTACGCGGGTAGGTCAGGACCTTGTGCTTTTCGTACAGCGCCTGGGCCAGCGACAGCGTGGTCTTGGCCGAGAAGCCGAAACGGCTGTTGGCTTCGCGCTGCAGCGTCGTCAGATCGAAGAGGGCCGGCGACAGACGGGTTTCCGGCTTGGCTTCTTCGGTCACTTCTCCCGGCTTGCCGAGGGTGGCGGCGCGGATGGCGTCGGCCTTGTTCTGCTCCCACAGGCGGTCGGCGCGGGCATGTTCGTCTTCGTTCTTGCCCTTGAAGCCTTCGTCGAACCACTTGCCTTTGTAGCTGCCGGCCTTGGCGGTGAAGTCAGCTTCAACTTCCCAGTAATCCCGCGGCTTGAATTCGCGGATTTTCTTTTCACGCTCGACGACGATGGCCAGCGTCGGCGTTTGCACGCGGCCTACCGTGGTCAGGTGGAAGCCGCCGGTCTTCGAATTGAAAGCCGTCATCGCCCGCGTGCCGTTGATGCCGACCAGCCAGTCGGATTCGGAGCGGCAGACGGCAGCATCACCGAGGCCCTGCATTTCGTTGCCGTGGCGCAGACGAGAGAAACCGTCGCGGATGGCGCCTTGCGTCATCGACTGCAGCCACAGACGCTGCACCGGCTTGCCCGACTTGGTGTGCTGAGCGATGTAATTGAAGATCAATTCGCCTTCGCGCCCCGCGTCACAGGCGTTGATCAGGGCGCTGACGTCCTTGCGCTTGATCAGCTTGGCCAGCACCTTGAGGCGTGACTCCGTCTTTTCGATCGGCTTCAGCGCGAAGTGCGGCGGGATGACCGGAAGGTGGGCAAACGACCATTTGCCACGCTTGACCTCGAATTCTTCGGGGCAGGCCAGTTCGAGCAGGTGACCGACGGCCGACGAAATGACGTGGGTGTCATTTTCGAAATAGTCGTCGTGCTTGGTGAAACCCCCCAGCGCCTTGGCGATGTCGGCAGCGACGGAAGGTTTCTCGGCAATTATCAGCTTTTTGGTCATGTTGGGGCCTGTGGAGTCCGGGGCATAATAAGGGCCCCGTGCGCGGCTTGGCAAGCCGTCTATAGGTAGGGGGCGCCTAATTCAGGCGCTGGTATCGGTTGCCGGGAAGCGTGGCAATTCGGCCGGAAAGTTCCAGTATCAGCAGTTCTGGCAAAAGTTGGTCAGCGCTCTTGCCGGTGTATTCCACCAGATCGTCCAGGCTGCACGGATCGTGGCCGAGGGCGGCTAGTAGCGGATCTTCGTTGATTCGTGGCGATGGCTCAGCCTGTTTTGCCGGCACCTCGAAATTGCCGAGTTCTTCCAGCACGTCACTGGCGGTTTCAACCAGCTTTGCGCCCTGCTTGATCAGCTTGTGGCAACCGCGAGCTACCGGCGAATGAATGGAGCCGGGGATGGCGAAAACCTCCCGGCCTTGTTCGCCGGCAAGGCGTGCCGTGATCAATGAACCACTTTCTGGCGCTGCTTCAACAACCAGAACGCCACGCGACAGGCCGGAGATGATGCGGTTGCGGCGCGGGAAATTGGCCGCGATAGCGGGCGTGCCGAGTGGGAACTCTGAAATGACGGCACCACGGTCAACGATGGCCAGCGCTAACTCCTTGTTGCGCGCAGGATAAATCCGGTCGGCGCCGGTGCCAATGATGGCTACGGTGTCACCGTCACCGGCCAGTGCGCCGCGATGCGCTGCTGCATCGATGCCGAGCGCGAGTCCGCTGATGATGCAGAGACCTTTGGCAGCCAGCGCTTTGGCGAAGTTTTCTGCAGTTTGAAGCCCTTGGGGTGTCGCATTTCGGCTGCCAACCATTGCCAGCCCACGTTTCTGCAGCAACTCGGCGTTGCCGCGCACGTAGAGCAAGCTAGGCGGATCGGCGATTTCCAGCAGGGCTTGCGGATAGGTTTCGTCAGCCAGGGTCAGAATGGTTTGGCCCGGCTGACTGGCCCATTCGATGCTGCGGTCAACCGCCTCGGCGGGGTCAAAGTCAAAAAGCAGATCGGCACGGTCACCAATGACGGCACGGGTCGCCAATCGCCCGGCTGCAAATATGGCTTCGGGTAAACCGAAAGCGGCGAGTAGCTTTCTTTGCGACTCGCCGCCGATGCCGGAAATAAGCGTCAGCCGCAACCAGGCGGCCAGGCTTTCAGTGTTAATCACGGGTTGCGGGCCGAGTCCCCGATGATCACGGCTTTGGAGGAGTCTACGACCAGGGCATAGGCCACGTTGTCGAATACGCGGAAAACGAAAGCCAGTCCATAACGCTCTTCGGGAACTGGGGTCTCGGTTCGACGGCCGTCTGAATCGACGTTGCGAGAGACGCGCTTGCGATACAGGGCGACGACGTGGCCGATCTCAAGCCCGTCATTTTTGCCTTGGGTCAGGGAAACAACGGAACCGCTGCCGCCTTCCTGAACTCCGCCGTAGATCGACATGATCCTTGCGGCGACTTCCCGATCCGGGCGGTGCGGGACGTAGGAGATGATTTCCGGCGGCGGAGCGGGTAGCAGGCGGTCGCCGCGGGCCATTTCTTCCTTCGACAAAGTGACGCGCAAGGTGGCGGGTTCGCCCGGCTTGACCAGGCGGGCGTTGCCGAGGAAGAAGGCTTCATAGGCTCTGACTTCGCCTGTTTCCGGGTCTTTGAGTGCCTTTCCCTTGCGGAACACATGCCATCTGACCGTAGAAGCGTCGGGGATTCCGCTGGCGTAGAAGGAGTCGCCACTGCCGAGCAGCATGCGATCTTCCTGGGCGGCAACGATGCGGATGCCTGCCTTCTCGTCGTCACCCGCTTCGACAATCAACGGCTGGGAAATAAACGGTTCGATGACATCGGGCGGAATGCTCGGGATGACCTGCTGCACCGGGGCGCTGTGCACCATCGGCTGGGTAGTGCCTCGTTGTCCGGTGACGCGCTTGGCCATTTTCAGACGCGGCGAACCACTCGACATGTCGAGCAGAATGATGTCGCCAGGATAGATCCAGTGCGGGTTCTTGATCTCTTCCTTGTTCATCCTCCAGATTTCCGGCCAGCGCCAAGGCTGCTTGAGGAATTTGCCGGAAATGCCCCACAAGGTATCGCCCTTGACCACGATATGGCGGTCAGGCGGGTTGTCGACGAGCGAGAGCGGCTCGGCGGCGAATGCGCAGGCGGCCGTCACGGCCAGGATGAGCGCGGATATAATGCGAACCATAGTCGTAGCCTCACATGCCGGTGGAACGCAATTCCGTCATCGCGGTCTCAATAGCGACAATCAATTTGCGTCCAAAATCGCGGAAATTGCTTTAGATTCTGCACGTAATAACCTAATTGAGCAAGCTTTTATTCCTATTTCAATATGGCACTTCTACCCATTTTGCGTTTCCCTGACCCGCGCCTGAAGAAGGTTGCGACACTCGTTACCCGGATTGATGAGGGCACTCGAAAACTGGTCGCCGACATGGCTGAAACCATGTACGAGGCGCCGGGGATCGGTCTTGCTGCAACGCAGGTCGACGTTCATCAGCGCATTGTTGTCATTGATGTTTCTGAAGACAAGAGCGACCTGCAGGTTTTCATCAATCCGACGCTCGGTCAGTGCGAGGGCTCGCAAGTGGGTGAGGAGGGTTGTTTGTCGGTCCCTGGCATCTACGACAAGGTTGAGCGCTCGGAACGGGTGACGGTGAGTTATCTGGATCTGGATGGCAAGCAACAGAAGCTGGAGGCTGAGGGCTTGCTGGCAGTGTGCATCCAGCACGAAATTGACCATTTGAACGGGACTGTTTTCGTGGATCACCTGTCCCTGCTGAAACAGACGCGGATCAAGAACAAGATGGCCAAGCAGGCGCGCGTCACCGCATGAAGATGATATTCGCCGGAACTCCGGAGTTCGCAGCCACGGCGCTGCAAGCGATAGTTGCCGCTGGTCATGAGGTGGCGCTGGTTTTGACGCAACCGGATCGTCCGGCTGGGCGCGGCATGGTGCTGCAGCCATCGGCGGTGAAGAAGGTGGCGCTCGAACACGGTATCGCGGTTTTTCAGCCGCAGACGCTGAGGGATGCCGAGGCTCAGGCAAGGGTGGCGGCCATTGGCGCCGAGGTGATGGTTGTTGCCGCCTATGGCCTGATCTTGCCGCAGGTGGTGCTCGATATGCCGCGCTTTGGCTGTATCAATATTCATGGCTCGCTGCTGCCGCGCTGGCGCGGTGCTGCGCCGATTCAACGGGCTTTGCTGGCTGGCGATGGCGAAACCGGCGTTTGCATCATGCAGATGGAGTCCGGGCTGGATACCGGGCCGGTGTTGTTGCGTGGCGCTTTCCCGATTGAGGCGACAGACACCACGGCTAGCTTGCATGACCGGCTGGCCGATCTGGGCGCCCGGCTGGTGGTCGAAGCGCTTGGCAAGCTGCCTTTGCCGGCTGAACCGCAACCGAGCGAAGGCGTCACCTACGCGCACAAGATCGAGAAGTCCGAGGCATTGATCGACTGGACGAAGAGCGCCGCCGAACTGGATCGCCACATTCGCGCCTTCAACCCGTTTCCTGGCGCTCAGGCCTTGTTTGGCGGGCAGACTGTCAAGCTGTGGCAGGCTCTGCCGGTGGCTGGAAATGGCGAATTTGGCGCCATTTTGACGGTTGACCGTAGCAGCATCGTGGTGGCTTGCGGCGACGGCGCGCTGGCGGTGAGCGAGTTGCAAAAGGCAGGTGGCAAGCGTTTGCCTGTGCAGCAGTTCCTCGCGGGGCATCCGCTGAAAGTGGGTGATCGCTTCGATGTTCCGGTTTGATCGAGCCGTGATTCGTTAGTCGCCGAGGTGGCCGCGTGCCACCTCTTTTTTTTCCAGCCGGGCCGGTGCGAAGGTGGCGATGATTTCAGCGAACAGGGCATTGGCCTGCGCACTGTTGTCGCCGCTGTAGTTGCAGACGTAAACGTCGAGCGTGGCGCTGGCGATTTCCGGCCAGGTATGCAGGGCGAGGTGCGATTCAGCAAGGACGACAGCCCCGGTGACGCCGGCTGGCTGACCGTTCGCGTCGTGAAAGGCATGGAACAGGCGGCCGACGACGGTCAGGCCGTGGCGCTGGCAGGCGTCGACGCTGAATGATTCGAGTGCCGCGGCGTCGAGCAGAAAGCTTGCCGGGCATCGGCAATCGTGGAGGTCAGCGATCAGGTGCAGGCCGTTCATGAGTAAATTCTAGTGGGTTTCACGTGAAACCCGCTCACCGAACATTCCGTCGAGCAGGCGACCCAGCCGGTAGCCGGCGTCGACGATGCGCCGGTTGGCGATGTCGCGGGCGCGCTGTTGAAATGCCTCGTTGATGGTCGGTAGCGGTCGGCCGTTGGTGTCCGGGTAGACCTGGGTCAGCAGTTGGTGGCTTTCGTCGCGCCAAAGCACCACCGTCCCCTGGGTCGGCGGCGGGTAAGTCTCTGTCAGGTGGGTGGCTAATTTTTCCAGGCGTCTGCCGCGCAGCCAGGGTGGGCCGGGCAGGTCGTCCCAGTAGACGTGGAGGTTGCTGAAGGGCAGGCGTTGGTTGAAGGGATTTTCGATGTCCACCTTGTTGCCGCCTTCGTCGCCATGCCGGCCGACGTGCAGGGGCTGGTGGATGTCGGCGACGAGGTGAGCCAGCCAGGGAAGGGCAATTGAAATTTCGGCTGTATTTCCGGTTGACCGTGCGGCCAGCCTTCGCGGCTGTGGCCCGAGGGCCGGTGCTTGTTTCGATGGGCGCAGAAGTTGGCTCAGGCGTTCGATTTGCTGATCCAGTTCGCCCGTCATGACTTTTCCGCTGCCATTCAGATCGATGTAGTGCCAGCGCTTGTGCCGGGCGGTGTCGGGCAGGCCGGGCAGCGCGGGTGTGGGCGATTCCTTGTCCTCGTCGTAAAAGCGTGGGTCGTTCCGGATGGCATCCGGCCAGGTGGAGGCTTCGGCAAACACGTCGACGCCGTTTTCTGATTTGGCGCGTTTGACCCACTGCTCGTAATCCGGGTGTCTCGAAAGAATCTCACGGATGGCAGCTTGGGCCGGTGGTGATAGTTGCTGCCAGGCTATGAAGGCTGTCAGCCGGTGGCCGGCCGCGTTCCAGGCCTGTGCCGGGGCGCTCAATGCAAAGAAAAACAGGATGGAAATGATTTGCCACATTCGGCCATTATGCCGCGTGCGATAATCAGCGACTATGTCCAGTTTGCCGCTCAATTCACTCGCTTTTGCCCTTTTGCAGGCCGCCCGTATCGATACCGCCGTGTTTGGCGGGCAGAGTCTGGCCGAGGGGCTGCTTGGCCGTGTCGACCCGGCGGCCCGGCCGGCTGTGCAGGATCTTGTCTACGGCTCCCTGCGCGCCTATGGTCGCGGTGACTTTTTCCTTTCCCGCCTGCTCGAAAGACCGCTCGCCTCCGATGAGGTGCGCGCCTTGCTCCTGGTCGCGATTTATCGCCTGGAGACTCGGCCGGATGCGACGCATACCGTGGTTGATCAGGCTGTTTCGGCGGCCGGCGAGGTTGCCGGCGGTCATTTTCGCGGGCTTGTTAACGCGGTGTTGCGCAATTTTCTGCGTCAGCAGGCCGCGCTGACGGCTGCTTTTGCTGCGGACACCGTGGCCGCATCCATGCACCCCGACTGGTGGCTGGCCCGCTTGCAGGCGGCCTACCCGGCTGACTGGCCAAGTATCGTTGCGTCCGGCAATCTGCCTCCCCCGATGGGTCTGCGAGTCAATTCCCGCCGTATTTCCCGCGACGAGTATCTGGTGAAATTGACTGCTGCCGGCATCGCAGCTCATGCGGTCGATGAGTGCGGACTGGCGCTGGCCAAGGCCGTACCGGTCGAAGCCCTGCCCGGATTCGATGACGGGTTGGTGTCGGTGCAGGATCCGGGGGCGCAAATGGCGGCGAACCTGCTCAATCCGGCGCCGGGCAGTCGCGTTCTCGACGCCTGTGCGGCGCCGGGTGGCAAGACGGCACATTTGCTGGAACGCGGTGACCTCGATCTGCTGGCGCTGGATCTCAAGCCGGCACGCTGTCGGCGCATTGCCGACGGCTTGTCGCGCCTGGGGCTGACCGCGAGGATAGAGGCAGCCGACTGCGCCAAGTTGACGACTTGGTGGGATGGTCGCCCCTTCGATTCAGTATTGGCGGATGTGCCTTGTACCGCCAGCGGCGTTGTGCGCCGCAACCCGGACGCCAAGTGGTTGCGCCGTGAAGACGATATCGCCAGCTTTGCCGCCGCCCAGGCGCGCATCGTCGACGCCTTGTGGCAGGTTGTGCGGTCGGGCGGTAAACTGCTTTACGTAACCTGCTCGGTTTTTCCCGCCGAGAACGGTGAGCAGATCGCGCGCTTCCTTCAGCGTCAGCCGGATGCCAGCCGTTGCCACGAGGAACAGCTACTACCGACGGCCGAACACGATGGCTTTTTCTACTGTCTGCTCGAAAAGCGTGCTTGAACGACTGCGCCTTTGGCTGCTGCTACTGGTTTTCGTGCCTTTTTTGGCGTGGACCGCAGAAATTGACATTGCCAATCCTCAGATCTCGGCCGGAGACGACGGTTATGCCCTGTCGGCGGATTTCAAGTTTGAACTGAATCCACGCCTCGAAGAAGCGGTCACCAAAGGCGTCGTTCTCTACTTCGTCGCCGATTTTGAACTGGCCAGGGCGCGTTGGTACTGGCTGGATGAAACACTGGTCAGCCGGAGTCAGACCTATCGCTTGTCGTACCACGCACTGACCCGTCAATACCGCCTGTCCACCGGCGGACTGCATCAGTCTTTTGCCACGCTGCAGGAGGCAGTGCAGGTGCTCTCGCGCTTGCGCAACTGGCTGGTCGCCGACAAGAACGAAAAATCGATACGTCCCGGTGAGCTGGTTGATGCCTCTTTGCGCCTGCGTCTTGACGTGACTCAATTGCCGCGTCCTTTCCAGATCACTGCCCTTGGCAACAAGGAATGGAGTCTGAGTTCCGACCGGAAGACCTGGCGGATCAACCTGCCTCAAGCCGTGTCGCCGGCGGAGGCCAAGTGAAACGTATCGTCGCCGCCAGCGGCGCGTTCGCTGCAGCCATTGGCGTCATCCTGTGGTTTCTGCTGCTCATGTCCACGGCAGCTGACACGGTGCTGTTTTCCCGCAATTACCCGCTGCTCATCGCGCTCAATGTGGTGCTCGCGGTTGGCATGCTCGGGCTGGTTGGCTGGCAATTGCGCACGCTGTGGCGCGACTATCAGGCGCAGGTGTTCGGTGCTCGACTCAAGCTGCGCCTGATGCTGATGTTCGGCGTTATCGCGGTATTGCCGGGCGCTTTGGTTTATGGTGTTTCGGTGCAATTCGTCACCCGCTCTATCGAAAGCTGGTTCGATGTTCGCGTCGAAAAAGCACTTGAATCCGGCCTTCATCTTGGTCGCTCAGCACTGGATTCGCTGCTGCTCGATCTTGGCGACAAGGCGCGCAGCATGGCAACTGAACTAACCGACATTCAGGAGTCCTCGCGGCGGTCCGCTTTGCTCCGCTTGCGCGAGGAAAAAGGCGTTCAGTCAGCGGCGCTTTTCTCGGTTGGCGGCCAGCTCATGTCCAGCGCAACCACCGAGCTATCCAGCCTGCTCCCCGATTTGCCCAGCCAGTCCCAGTTGAAGCAGGCGCGCAGTACGCAGATGGTCAGCACTGTCGAAGGCGATGGCGGCAAGCTCTACCTGCGCGTGCTGGTGCCGGTCAGCGCCCGGGGCATGTTCGAAGAGCCGCGCATCCTGCAGCTCACGCAACCGGTGCCGTCAGGCCTGGCCCATGATGCTGATGCCGTGCAGGGTGTCTATCGCGATTACCAGGAGCTGCAACTGGCGCGCGACGGCCTGACCCGCATTTATGCCCTGACCTTGACGTTGACCGTGCTCGTCGCCCTTTTTGGCGCATTTGCCCTGGCCTACGTGATGGCCCGGCGGCTGGCAGCGCCGCTCCATATTCTGGCCGAAGGCACGCAAGCGGTGGCCCAGGGCGACTTTTCGCCACGTCAGGCGATATACAGCGGTGACGAACTGGGCGTGCTCACCCAATCCTTTAACCGGATGACCCGCCAGCTCGACGATGCTCGACGGGAAACCGAGCGTCACCGGGCCGAACTTGAATCGGCACGCGGTTATTTGGAGTCGATCCTGGCCAATTTGTCGACCGGCGTACTCGTTTTCGACCGCCATTTCGTGCTGCGCACCGTAAACGAAGGGGCGCTGACCATTTTGAACGACGATTTCATCGGCCTTGTTGGCGCGGCGGCTGAAAACTGGCCGCGTCAGCCGGCGTTGGGTGCCTTCATCCGTGAGCAGTTTTCAGCCACCGAAGAGGCTGAATGGCAGGCCCAGCTCGAAATGGAGCGGCCGAACGGTATGCCGCAGGTCTTGCTGCTGCGCGGTTCGCGCTTGCCGGAGGCGAGTGGTGGCGGCGACGTAGTGGTGTTCGACGATGTAACCCGCCTGATAGCCGCTCAGCGCAGTGCTGCCTGGGGCGAGGTGGCGCGCCGTCTGGCCCACGAAATCAAAAACCCTTTGACACCGATTCAGCTATCCGCCGAACGTCTGCAGTTCAAGCTGGCCGACAAGCTCGCCAATGGCGATGCCGATATGCTGGCGCGCGGTACGCAGACCATAATCAATCAGGTTCAGGCCATGAAGCGGATGGTCGACGATTTCCGCGACTACGCCCGAATGCCGGCGCCGGAGGTCGATGAGCTGGACTTGAACGAACTGATTTGCGAGGTGCTCGGCCTATATGAAAGTTCATCGGCCCGCATCGAGACCCGACTGGCTGCCGATTTACCGACTGTTTTGGGTGATGCGACGCAATTGCGCCAGATCATTCATAACCTCTTGCGCAATGCCGAAGATGCCCTGGAAGGACTTGACGGCACCTGCATCGTGATCCAGACGGAAACGCTTGGCCGTCAGGCCAGACTGACCATCGCAGACAATGGCCCCGGATTTCCGGTCGAGCTGTTGCCACGTATTTTCGAACCCTATGTCACCACCAAGGCCCGCGGTACCGGCCTGGGGCTGCCCATCGTCAAGAAAATTGTCGAAGAACACCAGGGCACCATTGAAATCAGCAATGCACCGGAAGGTGGCGCACGGATCGACATCCGCCTGCCTCTGGTGAAAGCGGAGGAAGCCAAAAATGGCAATCATTCTGGTCGTTGACGACGAAGTCGGCATACGCGAACTGTTATCTGAAATTTTGATCGACGAGGGCTACGATGTGCGCGTCGCAGAAAATGCGAGGGCAGCCCGTCAGATTCGCAACGAACTGCGCCCCGATCTTGTTCTGCTCGACATCTGGATGCCCGATACCGACGGCATCACGCTGCTTAAGGAATGGCACGCTGCCGGGCATCTCAACATGCCGGTCGTCATGATGTCCGGGCACGGCACGATCGATACGGCGGTCGAGGCGACCCGTTTCGGGGCATTTGATTTTCTTGAAAAACCCATTGCTCTGCAAAAACTGCTATCTACCGTCCAGAAGGCGCTCAAGCACGACAAGCCCCCGGCGCGCCCGGCTTTGACGCTGGAAGCGTTCAGTCGCCTGGCCTTCGTCAAGGAGTTCAAGCGCCGCCTGGAGCAGACGCTGGCCAAGTCGCCGATCCTCCTTCTCAAGGGAGCGAGCGGCGGGATGGCTGAAATCTGCGCCCGCACCTTGCAGCCACCGCGCGCGCCCTGGCTGGATCTATCCGGGGTGAGTAGCGCGCTGACTCAGGAAATGCTGGAAAAAGTGACTGGCGGCATACTTTTTGTGCCCGACATGTCCGGTCTGGGAAAAATGCAGCAAATGAACCTGGCTTTTGCGGTCGACCGCCTGGAAAAGCTAAATCTGCAAATAATTGTCGCTACCGTGACCCCCTTGGCCACCCATGGTGAGGCCGGCTGGGACAGCAAGCTGCTGGCTCGCCTTGGCGAAATCTGGGTCGCCATGCCCTCACTAGTCGGACATGGCGACGACTTGCCGGAAATCGCCAGTCTGCTGTTGAGCAACTTTGTTGAACGCGGCGAAGTGCCACCGCGTCGTTTGTCGACTGCCGCACTGAATGTGCTGCGGACACTGCCCTGGCGGCGCAATCCAGAATCAAGCTGGAGCGATTTCTACTCACTGGTGCGCAATCTCGCGGTGACATCGCTTGACGAGGAAATCAGCGCCGAAGATGTCGCCCGCGTCATGCCGAAGGACACGGGCGAGAGTCCGGAAACCTTGTCGCTGCTGCCCTTGTTTGATCAGCCATTGCGTGAGGCTCGTGACGCCTTCGAAAAAATGTATTTCGAGCACCACCTTCGTCTTGAAGGTGGCAACATGACCAAGCTGGCCGAGCGCTCCGGGCTGGAGCGCACCCATCTCTATCGAAAGCTGAAGCAGCTGGACGTCAAGCTAGGCAAGCGCAACGAAGAATAATTGCCCAGTACGCAAGGGGGAGTCATGAAAGTCATCATTCTCGGTGCCGGTCAGGTCGGCGCCAGTGTTGCCGAAGGCCTTGTTTCGGAAGAAAACGACATCACGGTCGTTGACTACGACGCAGCGCGGCTTGCGCAGTTGCAGGACAGGCTCGATCTGCGCACGGTGGTCGGCGATGCAGCGACGCCGTCGGCGCTACGCAATGCCGGCGCCGACGATGCCGACATGATCATCGCGGTAACCCAAAGCGACCAGTCCAATCTGGTTGCCTGTAAGTTGGCGCATAGCGTCTTCAACGTGCCGACGCGGATTGCCCGGCTGCGTTCGCGTGACTTTCTCGAGGACGACAGCCTGCTTTCGCCGGAAAATTTTGCGGTCGATTTCGCGCTCTGTCCGGAACAGGTGATTACCGATTACATCCGTCGCCTGATCGAATTTCCCGAAGCCTTGCAGGTGCTCAACTTCGCCAACCATCGGGTCAGCTTGGTGGCGGTGCGTGCCTACGAAGGCGGGCTTTTGGTCGGCAAGCAGATCAAGGAAATGCGCGAACTGCTGCCGGCCGACATGGATGCCCGGATCGCTGCCATCTTCCGCCGTGATCAGCCGGTGTTTCCGGAGGGCGATACGGTGGTTGAGGCGGGCGACGAAGTCTTCCTGCTGGCGGCGGCCGAGCACATCAGGCCAGTCCTGCGCCAGTTGCGGCGGATGATGAAACCGGTAGAGCGGATCATGATCGCCGGCGGAGGCAATATTGGCCTGCGCCTGGCCAAGGCGCTTGAAAAACGCTATGAAATCAAGCTGATCGAAGGGCGCAAGGAGCGGGCAGAATTCATTGCCAACGAGTTGGACAACACGCTGGTCCTGCTCGGCGATGCGACCGATGAGGAACTGCTTGAGCAGGAAAATATCGCCGAGATGGATCTCTTCCTCGCCGTGACCAACGACGATGAAGACAACATCATGGCCGGCAGTCTGGCCAAGCGGCTTGGTTCGCAGCGCGTTGTCGCCCTGATCAACCGTCGTGCTTACGCCGAGATGATCGAGGGCGGGCCGATCGATATCGGCATTTCGCCGGCCCAGGTGTCGATCGGTGCCTTGCTGGCCCACGTTCGGCAGGGCGATGTGGCGGAAGTGCACTCACTGCGGCGCGGTGCGGCAGAGGCGCTGGAACTGGTTGCCCATGGCGATGCCAAGACGTCGCAGATCATCGGCAAGCGTATCGACCAGATCGACTGGCCGCATGGCGTCACGGTCGCCGCGCTGGTGCGCAATTTCGACCAGGCGGTGGTCGTCGGCCAGACCGATGACTGGACCTCGATCACGCGGCACGGCGAGGTGCATATCGCCCACCACGACACGGTGATCGAGCCGGAGGACCACGTCATCGTCTTCTGCACGCGCAAGAAGCTGGTCAAGAAGGTTGAAAAGCTCTTCCAGGTCAGTTTTCACTTCTTTTAAGGGGGAGACCGTGACACGCTTTGCCCCTGTTTATCGCGTCCTGGGCATGATCATCATGCTCTTCGGCCTGACCATGCTGGCGCCGCTGATCGTCTCCTACGTCAGTAACGATGGCGCTCAGACTGCTTACGACGAAGCCTTCGCCCTGACCATGCTGTGCGGCGCCTTCCTCTGGTATCGCTACCGCCGCTGCAAGCGCGAACTGAATATCCGCGACGGCTTCCTGATGGTCGTTCTGGTGTGGACCGTTCTGCCGGCATTTGCCGCCATTCCGCTGATGTTGCAACTCGGTATCAGCCATACCGATGCATATTTTGAGACAGTTTCCGGGTTGACCACGACAGGCTCAACTGTGCTGTCCAATATGGATACGCTGCCCATGTCGATCAACCTGTGGCGCCACCAGCTGGTCTGGGTTGGCGGCATGGGGCTGATCGTGCTGGCCATCGCCATCCTGCCGCTGCTCGGCATTGGTGGCCGGCAGATGTTCAAGGCTGAAACGCCGGGGCCGATGAAGGACGCCAAAATGACGCCGCGAATCGCCGAGACGGCCAAGGGGCTGTGGCTGGTTTACCTGGGCGTTACGGTTGCCTGTGTTGTGGCCTATCGCTGGGCGGGCATGGGCTGGTTCGACGCCGTTTGTCACACCTTCTCAACTATGGGTCTGGGCGGATTTTCCACCCACGATGCGAGTTTCGGCTATTTCAATTCGCCTGCCATTGAAGGCGTCGCTATTTTCTTCATGCTGATCGCCGGCATGAATTTCGGTACCCTTTTTCTTGCCGTCAGCGGGCGTTCGCTGAAGCCGTACCGCCATGATCCGGAGGCCGGATGGTTTCTCGGCGTTACCTTGTTGAGCATCCTGGTGGTTGCCATGTATATCTGGAAGGACGGTGTCTATCCGGATCTGGACACGGCGATGCGTCATGTGGCTTTCAATCTGATTTCAATTGCGACGACCACCGGTTTTGCCAGCGTAGACTATGCGCTGTGGCCCATTTTCGCGCCTTTGTGGATGCTTTTTCTGTCCAGTTTCGCTACCAGCGCTGGGTCGACCGGGGGTGGCATCAAAATGATGCGGGCGCTGCTGCTTTACAAGCAGGTTTATCGGGAACTGGTGCGAGCGATGCACCCGAGTGCCGTTTACAACATCCGTATCGGCGGTCAGACAGCGCCTCAGCCGATTCTTTTCGCGGTGCTTTCCTTTGCGTTCATGTACATGGTCAGCATTGTTTCGCTGACCTTGATTCTCGCGTTTACCGGCCTCGACATCGTTTCGGCATTTACCGCTATCGTCGCCAGCGTCAACAACACCGGGCCGGGGCTGGGCGTGGTTGGTCCGTCAACAACCTATGCCATTCTCGAAGACTTCCAGACCTGGATCTGCATCTTTGCGATGTTGCTCGGCCGCCTCGAAATCTTCACGCTGCTGGTTGTTCTGACCCCCGCTTTCTGGCGTAAGTGACCTGAGCCCCGGAAAGGCGGATAATTCCGCCTTTCCGATTTTCTGGCGGAGTCCGACGTGAGCCGACCCAAGAACGATACTTTCCTGCGTGCCCTTCTCAAAGAGCCGACCGAATACACCCCGCTGTGGCTGATGCGCCAGGCCGGACGTTACCTGCCCGAATACTGCGAAACCCGCAAACGGGCCGGCAACTTCCTGAACCTGTGCAAATCGCCGAGCATGGCCTGCGAGGTCACGCTGCAGCCGCTGGCCCGCTACAACCTCGACGCCGCCATCCTGTTCTCCGACATTCTGACGGTGCCGGATGCCATGGGTCTCGGCCTCTACTTCGCCGAAGGCGAGGGCCCGAAATTCGAGCGCCCGCTGCGCGAGGAATGGGCGATCAACAACCTGACGGTGACCGATCCCTACGAACACCTCGGTTACGTGATGGATGCCGTGTCGGAAATCCGCCGCGCGCTGGACAACTCGGTGCCACTGATCGGCTTCTCCGGCAGCCCCTACACGCTGGCCTGCTACATGGTTGAAGGCGAGGGCTCGAGCGATTTCCGCAACATCAAGGGCATGCTCTACAACCGCCCGGACCTGCTGCACCGCATCCTGTCGGTGACGGCGGATTCCGTGATCGCCTACCTGAACGCCCAGATCGACTGTGGCGCCCAGGCCGTGATGATCTTCGACACCTGGGGCGGTTCGCTGTCCAACGCCGCCTACGAGGAGTTCTCGCTGCAATACATGTGGCGCATCGTGGCTGGCCTGAAGAAGGAAAAAGACGGCCAGCGCATTCCGAGCATTGTGTTCACCAAAAATGGCGGTCTGTGGCTGGAAAAGATCGCCGACATCGGCTGCGATGCCGTCGGCCTCGACTGGACCATCGACATCGGTGAAGCCCGTCGTCGCGTTGGCGACAAGGTTGCCTTGCAGGGCAATCTTGACCCGAATGTCCTGTTTGCGCAGCCGGAAATCGTTGCCGCCGAAGCGAAGAAGGTGCTCGACAGCTTTGGTTCGGGCAATACCGGTCACGTTTTCAACCTCGGCCACGGCATTTCGCAATTTACGCCGCCGGACAGTGTCACCGCGTTGGTTGAAGCTGTCCATTCGCATAGCCGTCTATTACGTAAGTAAGACTCATAAGTGAGCGGCAAAGCTTGACTTATGCACAGAGTTTTGCCGCTCACCAAAAATAAATTCAGGAAAACCCTTGACGCAAAGGCGTTTATTTAAAACCTTGAATTTAAAGGAATTCATCTGTTGCTTAATATTTCGGCAGAGTGACAGTATCCTTACCAAAGCCTTACCCGGCGGCAAAGTCAGAAAGAAATCCACAAAGTTATCCACAGTTTTTGTGGATAACTCAAAAACCCCGGTTTTGGGTCGCAATAAATCCAAATTTTTGGAGAAATGACGGCTTTGGCCGGTGATTCCATGCCCATTTTGCGCGTTGCCCTCGATTTGCCCTTGCACCGCCTTTTTGATTATGTGGCTGAAACGGCGTCGACCGCGGATATTGGCCTGCGGGTTCGCGTCCCATTCGGGCGGAGCGAAAAACTTGGCGTCATCGTCGATGTGGTCGGTGAGAGCGACTGGCCATTGGATCAACTGAAGCCGGCCGGTGAAATCCTTCGCGACTTGCCGCCGCTACCGGCTGACTTCTTCAAACTCTGCGAGTTTGCCAGCACTTACTATCAGGCTGCGCTCGGCGAGGTCGTGCTGCAAGCCTTGCCGGTCGGTCTCAAGCGCCTTGATCCGCCGGATCGTCGGCAGGCCAGGGCTAGCAAAAAGCCGGAGCCGATCCAGCCCCCGGCACTGACCGAAGAGCAGACGACCGCGTTGGCCGCCATCGATCCGGCCGCCGGCTTTTCCGTCAATTTGCTGCATGGTGTAACTGGTAGCGGCAAGACCGAGGTTTATCTGCGTCTGGTCGAGCAAGCGCTGGCTGCGGGGCGACAGGCCTTGCTGCTGGTGCCGGAAATCAATCTGACGCCGCAGCTTGAGGGCCGGGTCCGCGCCCGATTTCCTGAGGCCGGCGTGGTTTCCCTGCACAGCGAACTGGCTGAAGCGTCCCGCGAGCGCAACTGGCGGGCGGCGTTTGCCGGCAAGGCGAGCATCATTCTCGGCACCCGGCTGTCGATTTTCACGCCGCTGCCCCGGCTCGGTCTGATCGTCATCGATGAAGAGCACGATCCGTCCTTCAAGCAGCAGGACGGCATGCGCTACTCGGCGCGCGATGTCGGCGTTTTCCGCGCCCATCAGCTCGGCATTCCCATCCTGCTCGGCTCTGCGACGCCTTCGCTGGAGTCCTGGGCCAACGCGCAGGGCGGGCGTTATGGCCTGCTCACACTGAACCAGCGGGCCAATCCGGAGGCGACGCTGCCTGCGGTCCACATCCTGGATACGCGAAAAATGGTCTTGAAGGAGGGCGTCAGCGAGCCGTTGATTGCCGCCATCAAGGAGCGTTTGGCCCGCGGCGAACAGAGTCTGGTCTTCCTCAACCGCCGCGGTTACGCGCCGGTGCTGGCTTGTCCGGCCTGCGGCTGGATTTCCCGCTGCACGCGCTGCGCGGCGAACATGGTGCTGCATCTGGCCGATCGCCGCCTGCGTTGCCATCACTGCGGTTGCGAGCATCGGGTCCCGAAGGCCTGTCCGACCTGCGGCAATCAGGATATTCATCCCTTCGGGCGCGGCACGCAGCGTCTCGAGGTATGGCTGCAGGAGCAATTCCCGGATGCGCGCGTTTTGCGGGTTGACCGTGACTCCGTGAAAAGCCGCAAGCAGTGGGAGGCCATGCTTGAACTGATCCATGGCGGTCAGGCCGACATTCTGGTCGGCACGCAGATGCTGGCCAAGGGCCACGACTTCCCCAAGCTGACGCTGGTTGGCGCGCTGGGTGCCGACGCTGCGCTCTACGCTGCCGACTGGCGGGCGCCGGAACGCCTGTTCGCCCAGTTGATGCAGGTCGCCGGCCGTGCCGGGCGGGCTGAACTGAAGGGCGAAGTGCTGATCCAGACAGAGTATCCGGATCACGCTTTATTCGCCGCACTGGCCGATCACGACTATCCTGGATTTGCCGCCAAACAGCTCAAGGAGCGTGAGCAGGCCGGCTTCCCGCCTTACGCCTTCCAGGCCGTGCTGCGGGCCGAAGCGCCGAACATGGCCGATGCCATCGCCTTCCTGAAGACTGCCGCCTCCTTGCCGCTGATCGGCGAGCACGAAAACGTGATGATTTACGACCCGATCCCGATGAAACTGGCCCGGCTGGCCAATCTGGAACGGGGCCAGCTGCTGGCCGAGTCGTATTCACGCCCGGCCTTGCAGTATTTCCTGCCCTGCTGGCGGGAAGCCATCGACAGCATCAAGGCGCCGTCGAAGCTGCGCTGGCACATCGAGGTCGATCCGCTCGAATTTTGATTCTGCTGCTTTTGGCGGAATAACGTGCTGGCTCGTTCGCCAAACGGTCGAAAAAAGGCTTCCAAACAGCATCCATCATCAGCTGGATTCAATCCATGAAAATCTCGACCAGGTTTTCTATATCAAGGCTTGGGCTAGAGACTGACGCAAGCAACCGGGGCGGGGCTAGATTCACGTCTGCGGTCAACGGGAAATTTTCGCCAAAAAACGAAATTCAGCGAATAGCCGGGACTGATCAAATCGTGGGCAGCTTAGGCGGGTTCGTTGCATCAACTATTCTGGCCGGGTCTGATCATCCAGAGCAGCGCGAGTAGCTGACCGCCCAGCAGGGTGAAGAATGCGGCGCGGAAAGCGGCGTCGCTGGCCCAGCCGCCGGCCTGCAGGGCGTCGACGAATATGCCGATGCCCCACTGCAGGCCGAAGGCACCGGCAAAAACGAGCAGGTTGAGGGCGGTATTTGCCCGCCCGGAGAGCGCCGATGGAAAGGCCTGGGCGACCAGCGAATACGAAACGTTGGAGAGCGAGAAGCAGGCGCCGAGGATAGGCCACAGCAGGTTGCCGGCGAAGGTGGGCAAGCTGATGATCAGGGTAAGCAGGCTGATGGCGAGCACCATCGCACTACGATAGACGGTGTCCAGCTTGATGCCGCGCCGCACCAGTCGGGTTGCGAAAAAGCCCATGAACAGGAAGCCGCCGAGCATCGCACCGCTCATCCAGGTCAGGCGAGCGGCGATAGCCGCCCCGTCCAGGCCTTCCAGCACGCTCATCCAGCGGGCTACCCACAAACCTTGCACGGCCATGAAGCCGCCGGTGAACCAGAAACCCATTGGTGCGTAGCGCCAAAAGTGCGGGCTGGAATAAATGGTTTTTACCCCGGCAATCTGGGCAGCGAAGCCGGTGCTAACGTCTTCGCCGGGTTTGTCGGGCGCCACGAGCCAAAGCGCGGCGGCAACGGACAGTGTGGCGGCAGCCAGTCCGAAGGCGATTTCCTGCCAGGAGGCAAAGCCGAGCGCGATTTCAAGCGGCTTCGACGCGGCCAGTGCGCCGAGGCCGCCCGAGGCCATGATCCAACCGGTCAGTGAGGCTTGACGTTCGAGCGGAAACCACTGGGCAAAGGCCTTGAACGAGGCCATCAGGCAGGCTGAAACCCCCAGGCCAATCAGGGCGCGCCCCGTTGCCAGGCCACCGAGCGTATCGGACAAGGCGAAAACGGTGGCACCGGCGGCAGCAATCAGCAACAAACCCGCTTCGACGCGACGCGGGCCGAAGCGGTCGAGTAGCATGCCCAGCGGCAACTGCGCTGCCCCGAAGGCGAGAAAATAGGTGCTGGTGAGCAGGCCGAGGGCGTTATCGCCGAGATGCAGTTCGCGGGCGAGAACCGGCCCGATGACGGCATTGGCCGTGCGGTAAAGGTAGGAGAGGAAATAGCCGGCGGCAAAGGGCAGGAACAGCCTGATCCACAAGCGGTTGGTGTCGGGGTAACTCACGGGTTCTCCGGTTTCACGTGGAACGGTGCCGGTGTGGGCAGTGGTTTTTCCGGATTTTTGCGTAGCCATTCCAGGCGTGCGCTGATCTTTTGTTGCCAATTTTGGGCAATGCCGGGGCTGGCGGCGAGTTTTTCGAGCTCAGCGAGGACTGGGCGGTGGGCCTGCCAGCACAGCATCGCCTCGGCCAGCGTGAAGGTGTCGGCAGCATGGCATAGCGCCAGCGGATCGCCCGGGACAACGCGGCCAGGTTTGACGACCCGCCAGTACCAGCCGGTCAGGCGCTGTTCGGCGATGAAGGCGGCCATGCCGTCGCTGGCGAAGCGCTCATCGATTTTCCAGCACGGGTTGCGCGGCTGGCAAACCTGTAGCTCAGCGCTGCCAAGGCGCCAGATGTCGCCGATCCGGACATCGCTTTCGTCGAGCTCAGCCGTTGATAGATTTTCACCGAGGCTGCCGATAATCAGTAGTGGCGCAGCCTCCGGAAAGCGCTCGGCCAGCCTGGCGTAGTGGCGTGCCGGGTAGAGGTGAACGGCTTTTTCCGGACCGCCGTGCACGCGCCGGTCGGCCTGTTGGTCGCCGATGAAGCCGTCAGGGCCGAGTTCGAGGGGGCCAACGGCAGGCTGCTTGTACATGCCGGTCGGGCGGCCGGACTCAGGGAGCGGGCGGATACCGCCGATGAAGAGCGAAACGTGTGTCATGGTCGCCGGATTTTGCCATTAATCCCACAACCATGCTGCGCCGCGCACCCCCGAGGAATCCCCATGCGTCGGCGGCAGAAACCTTGTGTTAAAAACGTCCGAAAAAACGTGTTGACCGCAGCATTCCGGCAAATTTTGATAGAGCCGCTGCATCTTGGACAGCCCACCACCGATGACGATGATTGGCGGATCGAGAAGGTTGATGACGCTGGCCAGGGCACGGCCTAGGCGGTTTTCGTAGCGACGCAGCGAGGCTTCGCTGGCAGGATCGCCGCTGGCGGCGAGGCGATCGATTTCCCTGGCCGTCAGTGTTTGGCCAGTGTGGCGGTGATGGTCGGCAGCCAGTGCGGGGCCGGAAAGATAGGCTTCGTTGCAACCGGTGCGTCCGCAGTAGCAGGGGGGTAACGGCAGGTCGTCACCGCTGGGCTGGGGCAGCGGATTGTGGCCCCATTCACCGGCAATGGCATTGGCGCCGGCCAGTATCCGCCGGTTGACGACGATGCCACCACCAACACCGGTTCCGAGAATAATGCCGAAAACCACATCCGCATCATGCCCGCTGCCGTCGACCGCTTCGGAGAGTGCAAAGCAATTGGCATCGTTGGCCAAGCGGATTTCGCGCTGGAGGAGGGCTTGCAGGTCACGCTTGAGCGGTTGGCCGTTAAGGCAAGTGGAATTCGCATTCTTGATCAGGCCCGTGGCCAGGGATTCGGCACCCGGAATGCCGATGCCGACGCTGCCCCTCTGCCCGAGCTCGCTTTCGGCACTTTCGACCAGCCCGGCGATAGTCATGACGGTAGCCATGTAGTTGCCCTGCGGCGTCGGAATACGCTGGCGGAGCAATTCTCGGCCGTCATCGGCCAGTGCGATGATCTCGGTTTTGGTGCCGCCTAGGTCGATGCCGAGCCGCATTAGACGCGAACAGCGATACCCTTGACGTTGCCGTAAGTGGTCGTCAGCGTGCGCAGGACGCTGGCACCGGCTTCGAGCAGCAGCATGAAGAGGTTGCGTTCGGTGTACAGGCAGACCGGTTGTTGAATGTCGTATTTTCCGGCCAGCGCTGGAGAGAGTGTCGCAAAGCGCTGATCTATCGTTAGATCGCCTGCACTGTAGCCATCGCCCAGTTCGGAATGCAGCCCGAGGACCGAAATGTAGAGCTTGCCGCCAATTTTCAGCTTGAGCAGTAACTGCCGAATTACCCGCCGAGCCTCGTCGTAAGGCATGACACACAAGCCACGCCGGATGACTATGATGTCGAACGGTGCATCCTCGGGCGTTTCGGGAACAGCGGGAAGGGCGCAGGCGGTAAATGAGATTTCATCGCGTAGCCCCGCGGCCAGGATGCGCCCTTCAACGCCCTGTCGATGCTCAGGCGTATCGGCGATGGTCACCTGGGCGCCGAGCCGGGCAAACTTGATTGCCATCTCGCCACGCTTGTCAGGCAGGATCAGGACGGAAATGCGGCGGTCAAAGCGTTGGCGTTTGACGCATTCTTCCAGCGCGAAGCGCTCAAGTTCATCGGTCCCTGTCTCCAGTGGATTGGCGGTAATATTTGTTTTCATGTTGTTGTCTCCCTCCGGTTCATTGTGCACAAGGCCGGGGGGTGTGACAACCCGGTATTGATGCAGTGAAAGGAAAAAGAATGCTAGTCCGCTTCTTATCAAGCGAAACAGGGGAAATACTGATGTTTGCCGAAGCTGCCCGCCCCTTGTTGCAGGCAATCGGCAAAGCGACTACGGCGCGCGGAACGTTCATTCAGGCCGAAATGGCCGACGCAGCCCGGCGCTTGAGTGAGGCGGTGAAGCGGGCCGATGCGCCGCCGCCTGTGGACGATGAAATCGATGAAAAAACAGGGAAGAAGAAAG
Organism: uncultured Rhodocyclaceae bacterium; assembly: GCA_907163225.1. Lineage (GTDB taxonomy): Bacteria > Pseudomonadota > Gammaproteobacteria > Burkholderiales > Rhodocyclaceae > Azonexus. The sequence continues at coordinate 2,203,848 of OU015322.1, forward strand.
AGCCGGTTGTTGCGATCAGCCAGCGAGCCTGGCCCTTGATCGATATGCTGGAGCGCAGCAGCAAAGGGGGCGCGAAGGCAAATATTGTCTGGGAAGCCGCTGCTGACTTCTGAGTCGGCCAGCTATCCCGGCTGTTCGATGCCAAAGGCGCCAGCAATGCCGGCGATCACAATGCCCAGTTCGCTTTCAAACTGGGAAAATATAATTTCAGAAGGCATTTCTCCGCCGTGGAGCGTGTTTTCAAGCGCTTTGGCGGCGCTCTGCAAAGGCAGGGCGCCAATCGTTCCGGCCAGGCCTTTCGTGCTGTGGGCCCGTCTTACGGCTGTCGGGAAATCGCCGGCTGCCAGCGCTGCCCGGATTTGCGCGGGCTCGTCATAGAACCGGGCGTGAAAGTCGCGCAAGACCCTTTCGAAAAGGGCCTCCTTGTTCATCATCCGTTTCAGGCCATCGGCTTTGTCTATACCTGGCAGGTCAGGGAATTCACTCGTTGAAATCATGGGTGCAGTCTCTTGTTTTTGGGCGGGCGCGGGTGTTGCCTGTTTGGGTTGCCAGCGGATTAACATTTGCTGCAGTAGTTCAGGATCGATTGGCTTCGTCAAAAAGTCGTTCATACCAGCGGCCAGGCAACGCTGACGCTCGCTATCCAGCGCGTGAGCGGTCATCGCGATGACCGGCAGGCCGGGCCGAAGCTTGCTGGCGCGGAAACGGCGCGTGGCTTCGAGTCCATCCATTTCCGGCATCTGAATGTCCATTAAGACTATGTCATAAATAATAGCGTCTTCGAGTAATTTTTTCAATGCTCGTGCGCCGTTGTCCGCTGTGTCGACCGTCGCGCCAAAGGATTCCAGAATTTCGCACGCGATCAACTGGTTGGTTGGGATGTCTTCAACGAGAAGGATGCGTAGTCCGGCCAGGGGGGCGGCGTGACCCGGAACGGCGGCAACCCGTTTTGACTTGCCGTCGGCAAGCAGCTTGCGGATTTGCATGGCGGTGACGGGCTTGTTAAGCATGGCGTCGAAGCAGTTCAGCCGGCTATCACCTTCGAGCATGGTTGTATCGGTAGCAGTAACCATGACCAGCTTGGGCGGAGTGGATGTCTGGTTGCGGATGGTTTCCGCCAGTTCCAGGCCATCCATGCCTGGCATGTTGAGATCGATGGTGACGAATTCAAAGGGGATTGCATGCGCTTCGGCAAGCAGTTCCAGTGCTTGCTCGCCTGATTCGGCCGGGACGGCGGTATAGCCATTTTTTTCCAGCAGGCGGATGAGGATGGCGCGGGAGAGCGGGCTGTCGTCGACCACCAGTGCGCGTGTCATTTTTGCTCGGGGTATTGCCGGATCGTCGTTGCCCAAGCCCAGTTTGACCGTAAAGGTGAAGATGCTGCCAACGCCGGGCTGGCTGCTAACACTGACGTCGCCACCCATCAACTGGGCGAGGCGCCGGCAGATGGTCAGGCCGAGGCCGGTGCCGCCATATTTCCGGGTGATTGAGGTGTCAGCCTGGCTGAATGCCTGGAAGAGTTTTTGCTGTTGTTCTGGCGACAGTCCAATGCCTGTATCTTTTACATCCAGTTCCAGCAGCACCGGGCCGTCATCGCTAGGCAAGCGGCGGACGAAAACCGTGACCGATCCGTTGGCGGTGAATTTCAGGGCATTGCCGATCAGGTTGATCAGTATCTGGGAGAGGCGCAGCGGGTCGCCAACCAGTCTTGGCGGGACATCGGGCTCGACGACGTACTGCAACTCCAGCCCTTTTTCCTGGGCGCGATTGATGAGTACGCTGGCAATGTTGTTGAGTACCTCGTCAAGCACGAATTCGGTGGCCTCAAGCTGCATTTGCCCGGCTTCAATCTTCGAGAAATCGAGGATGTCGTTGATCAGGCCGAGCAGCATCTGGCCAGCGTTGTGGATGCGTGCAACGAAGTCGCGTTGCTTTCCGGATAACTCACCCTTCAATAGCAGATGGGCCAGGCCGATGACGGCGTTCATCGGGGTGCGGATTTCGTGGCTCATGTTGGCCAGGAATTCGGCCTTGGTATTGGCTGCTGCTTCGGCGAATTGCTTGGCCTCGATCAGTGCGATTTCGGCCTGTTTTCGCTCAGTAATGTCCTGCAGCGTTTCGATTGAGCCAACAATCTGGCCTGCCTTGCTTTTTAGCGGCGCGGCGGTGAAAAACATCCAGCGATTGAATTTTGAAAAGTAGTCCTCGCCTTCAAAGGCGCCCTGGATGAGCTCGGACTGCCGATATTTGCTGGCATACAGCGATTGAATATGTTCGGTGTCTCCAGACATCACCAGGTCGGCCATGATCGGGCGCTGGCTGGTGTAAAAGGCTTTCCAGGCATCGCGGGTGCCGATCATTTCACTGGCCGGAACGCCGATAATCTGTTCGCAGGCCTTGTTCCAGTGGGTGATGGTGTGCATTTTGTCGAGTACCAGCGTCGGTACCGGGCTACCCTCGATAATTTTGGCGAGGGAATCGCGGGTGGTTTCGAGTTCGGTAGTGCGTTCGTGAACCAGACGCTCGAGGTTTTCTCGATGGGCTTCCAATTCTCGTTCGGCCTGCAGCGTCGCGGTAACATCGCGGACGAAAAGCACGATACCGGTCGACCGGCCGCTGGAATCCATGATGGTCGTGAATGCAGTGGCGGCGTCGAAACTCTCACCGTCGAGGCGTTGCATGGGCAGTTGCCGGCTGGCAATGAAACCGTTGAATTCTTCTGGGTTGTCGAGAAAATTGCCAGCGTCACCGCCATTTCCGGTTGGTGCGGGCAGCAGATTGTTGATCCGGTGGGTGCCTAGATCGTCCATTTCGTCCAGCCCGAACAGGCGATGCGCCTGCTGGTTGGCCATCTGCAGCCGACCGTCTAGGCCGAGGAGCAGGATGGCATCGGGCGAAGTTTCGACCAGTGTGCGATAAACTTTTTCGCTCTTTTCGAGTTGCTGATGGGCGAGGCGCTCGTCAGTAATATCGAGGACAAGTGACAGGACGCCGATCAGTTTTCCGTTGGTGGCGCGGAGGGCGACGTTGTACCACTTACATTCGAGAAATAGTCCGTTCTTGTCGAGCGCAGGCCCGCTGAAAACGCCATCGCCACTGCCGCGCATGGCGGCGCGGACGACTTCAGTGAATGGGGCATGTTGTTCGATGGGCAGCAACAGGCGGTGTACGCGCTTGCCGATAACCTCTTCGGAACGCCAGCCAAACATCTGTTCTGCCCGGCGGTTCCATTCGGTTATGCTGCCTTCGCGGTTCCACAGGATGAAGGCGAGAGGCGCCGTGTTGTAGAGCGCCCTGAAGCGGAGCTGGCTGTCTACGAGCGCCGATTCAGCCTGCTTTTGCTGGGTGATGTCGTTAAAGGTGATAACGATCGGGGCCGTCGGCGTATCTTGATGAGTGGCTGACAGGCGTACATCGAACCAGTGCCAAAGGCTGGTGGAGTGCCTCAGGCGCAGGTTGAAGCTGGCTTGTTCATGCGGCGCATTGGCTGTCAGGTGATCGAAGAGTTTGCCCAGGCGTGGGCGATCGTCGGCATGGGCCAGGGCTAGCCAGGCCTCGGGCGTTTCAGGCTGCTGGCCGAGGGTGAACCCGAGCAGTTTCTGGAAATTTTCCGAAACTTGCAGCCGTTGCGTTGTCGGGTGCCAAAGCCAGTAGGCGACGCCAGCGGTTGCTAGCGCCTCTTCCAGTATTTCTGGCGAAATCCCGCCGGGAAGGGACATGATCAGGTGTCAGATCTGGATTAGAAGAGCTCGATGTCGTCGCTCTTTTCCTTCATTTCGGCCATGAATTTCTCAACGGCCTCTTGTACCGGCATGCCTTGCATGACGGCTTCAAACATGGCGATTTCTTCGCGCGTGGAATATTTGGCTTTGATCTTGTCTTGCAGCGAAACCCATTCACCGGGGTTGAACAGCCGGCGGCTGTCGGCGACGAGATCGCTCAGTTCGCCAAGGCTGATGCCGACATGGGCGAGGCGCTGTACCAGCTTGTCATAGAACTGGAAGGCAATGATGGCCTGATGCACCATGCCCGAAACGTGCTCGGAAACACCCGTCAGATTTTGCTTGGCGACGCCGACCTCGCCCTGGTCTGGCAGGGTTTGCACCGTATCGGAAATCAGCCGCATGTATCCGGCCATGGTCGTGAAGGAGTCGGTCAGCACTTCAACGGATGAATTGCTGTCCTTCATGGCCGCTTCGATCTGCACGGCGGACAACTCGAGCATCAGCACCGTTTCGCGCACCTGACTCCAGTTCAGGTCTGGCATGTGGGCGCTGGTGCCGCGCGGTTCATTCGTCTCGTCACTCATATTCTTGTTCTCCCTCTCTGGCCAGAAACTATAGCGCATATCGTGCCGGGCATTCCATCGCCGAATGTGCTTCGGTGGCGGATTTTCCATTTGGCGAGATAATCCTGGGATGCACATTCGGAAACATTTAATTTTTGGCCTTATTTTCGCGTCGACCGCAGCACTGGCGTCGCCGCCCTTGGTGGCGATTGATGTCGGGCATGGCGGGGCGGATGGCGGGGCGACCAGCGCCCGTGGTCGTTCGGAGTTCAGTTTCAACCGCGAATTTGCCGGTGTACTGGCGGGGACGATGCGGGACCGTGGCCTTGGCGTGCGTGAAGTGAATTTTGCCGGCGATATCGGTAGTCTGGCAGCCCGGCCGGTTCAGGCAGCGGGCAGCGATTTTTTCATAGCCGTTCACCATGACTCGATTGGCGAGGCCTGGCTGAAACCTTGGATCTGGGAGGGTCTAGAGCAAACGTATACGGACGTCAAACGCGGCTACGGGATATTTGTTTCGGCGCAGAACCCCGATCAGGAAACCAGTTTGCGCTGCGCTTCCAGCATGGGTGCCATGCTGCGCCGCGCCGGGTTTGAGCCATCGGCCTGGCACGGTCGCAAGCATTTGGCGGCGGACGCTGAAAATGGTGTCTGGTATTTCGACAACCTCGTCGTGCTCTGCAAAACAACCTTGCCGGCGGTGCTCTTCGAGGCCGGGGTCATCAAGCATCGCGATGAAGAAATCGAGCTGGCCGATCCGGCCCGACAGGCCCGGATGGCCGATGCGCTGACGACCGGCATGGCCGCCTGCCTGTTTGTTACAGGAAAATCGGCTCAGGAGTGAGGTCGACCGCGAATTTGGCCTTCACATCGGCCTGAACGGCGGCCATAGTGCGCTGCACGTCGGCGCCGGTCGCGCCGCCGCGATTGACCAGAACCAGCGCCTGCTTTTCATACATGCCGACCGGGCCGAGGTATTTTCCTTTCCAGCCTGCCTGTTCAATGAGCCAGCCCGCCGCCAGCTTGACCCGGCCATCCGGCTGCGGGTAGCGCGGCAGGGCGGGGAATTTTGCCAGCAGCGCATCAGCCTGTGCCTGATCAACGAGCGGGTTGTGGAAAAAACTGCCGGTATTCGGAATGATGGCCGGATCGGGCAGTTTTCGCTGGCGTATGGCGATGATGGCGCTGGCTATATCCTGCGGCGTGGGCGCGGCGATATCGCGGGCCGCCAGTTCGTTGCTCAGCTCGGCGTAACGGCTGTTCGGTGTCCAGATTTTCGGCAAGCGAAAAATGACCGACGTGATCGCCATCCGCCCGTTCAAATGCCAGCCTTCCTGCTTGAAAATACTGTCCCGGTAGGCGAAACGGCAATCGCTGCGGTCAACCGGAAAAAACGCTTGTTTTTCAAAGTCCCAGGCGGTCAGCGAATGGAAACATTCACCAACCTCCAGCCCGTACGCGCCGATGTTCTGGATTGGCGCGGCGCCCACCGTGCCGGGAATCAGACTCAGGTTCTCCAGCCCTGGCCAACCTTGCTGCAGCGTCCATTGCACGAAGTCATGCCAGTTCTCGCCAGCGCCGGATTCGATGTAAACGGCTTCAGCGTCTTCCTTCACCAGGCGCTTGCCGGGAATCGCCATGTGCAGGACGAGGCCGTCAAAATCGCCGGTCAGAACCAGATTGCTGCCACCGCCGAGGATGAAGCGATTTTTTTTGGCCAAATCAGGTGCAGCCAGCTGTTCGGGAGAGGTGATTTTTTGATACGCAGCTGCCTTGCCGGGCAGGGCGAGGGTGTTGAAAGGGCTTAGGTCTACAGGGTTTTGCGGGTGCATGGGGCAGATTTTCGTTGATTTTGTCTTTGTCTGCTTGAGTTGGCTTGCCATCGGCGAACCGCAAGGGCAGAAACGCTACCCTGATCTTCGGGTAAACCCCTGCTGGCGGCGCCTTCGAAAGCATTCAATAATTCCCCTTAGATAAATCGATTGCGTTATAAGTAATCTGGAAACCGAGGCAAACCAGGCATCGGGCCAGGAGCAGGATACGGACAAGGACAAGGGATTCAGGAGAAGCAATGACCGATTTCATTCTGGAAACCCGCGGTTTGACCAAGGAATTCAAAGGTTTCACTGCCGTTTCCGATGTCAATCTCAAGGTTGAGCGTGGCACTATTCACGCGCTGATCGGCCCGAACGGCGCGGGAAAGACGACGGTTTTCAACTTGGTCACCAAGTTTTTGCCGCCGACTGCCGGCACGATTCATTTCAAGGGCGAGGACATCACACACGAGGCGCCGGCGGTTACAGCGCGCCGGGGCTTTGTCCGCTCCTTCCAGATTTCCGCTACCTTCCCGCACCTGACGGTCATGGAAAATGTGCGCATCGGCCTGCAACGCAAGCTGGGCACCGAGTTCCATTTCTGGAAATCGGAAAAAAGCCTCAACAAGCTCAACGACGAGGCGATGGCGCTGCTCGAAGCGGTCGACCTCGGCAGCTTCGCCGAGACCGTCACGGCGGAAATGCCTTACGGCCGCAAGCGGGCGCTGGAAATCGCCACAACCCTGGCGTTAGAACCGGACATGATGCTGCTCGACGAACCGACGCAGGGGATGGGGCACGAGGACATCGAACGCGTCGTGGAGTTGATCCGCAAAGTCTCGGCCAATCGAACCATCCTGATGGTCGAGCACAACCTGTCAGTGGTCGCCAACCTCTGCGACAGGATTACCGTGCTCACCCGTGGCAGCGTTCTGGCCGAAGGGACTTACGCCGAAGTCTCGAAGAATCCGCAGGTGCTCGAAGCTTACGTCGGTTCCGACAACATGAATGACGCGCACCACTGAGCGAAAAAACCATGACCAGTGCCTTTAAACCCAAACCCGAATATCTCCGCCTGATAGATCTGCACGCATTTTATGGCGAGTCGCACATCCTGCACGGGCTCGATCTCAGCGTTGCCAAGGGCGAATGTGTCACCTTGCTCGGTCGCAATGGCTCCGGCCGGACAACGACGCTGAAATCAATCATGGGCCTGGTTGGTCGGCGAACCGGCTCGATCATGCTCAACGGCAACGAGGTGATTCACGTGCCGACCCACAAGATTGCCCACCACGGCGTCGGCTACTGCCCCGAGGAGCGGGCGATCTTTACATCGCTCAGTGCTGAGGAAAACCTGACGCTGGCGCCGATTGTTTCAAGCGGTGGCATGTCGGTCGACGAGCTTTACCAGATGTTTCCGAACTTGAGCGAGCGCCGAAACAGCCCGGGCGGCAAACTTTCCGGTGGCGAGCAGCAAATGCTGGCCATGGCGCGCATCCTGCGTACCGGCGCCAAGTTGCTGCTGCTCGACGAAATCACCGAAGGCCTTGCCCCGGTGATCGTCAAGAAGCTCGGCGAAGTTATTACTGAACTGAAGAAACGCGGCTTCACCATCATTCTGGTTGAACAGAATTTCCGCTTCGCAGCGCCGCTGGCCGACCGCCATTACGTGCTCGAACACGGAGAAATAATTGCCACCATCACCCAGGAAGAGCTACCGGGGAAGATGGACTGGCTGCATCACACGCTCGGCGTTTAGTGCTTGCCGAGCTTGCCCACGCCCTAAGGAGGAATCACCCATGTTGTCCAGGAAATATGCAAAAACTGCCTGTGCCGCCGCTCTCGCGGCACTTTCTCTCGGTGCCCAGGCGCAGGTTTCGGGCGGCTCCGTAAAAATCGGCGTGCTGACTGACCTGTCCGGTACCTATTCCGATCTGGCCGGTTCCGGAGCCGTGCTGGCCACCCGGATGGCCATCGACGACTTCATCGCCAACGAGAAGCCGAATTTCAAGATTGAAGTGGTGACGGCGGATCACCAGAACAAGGCTGACATTGCCTCCAACAAGGCGCGGGAATGGATCGAGCGGGAGAACGTGGATACGGTGACCGAGTTGGTTACCACCTCCACCGCCCTGGCCGTAATGAAGGTTGCCAAGGAAAAGGATCGTCTCGTCATCATGAACGGCCCGGCCTCGACGCCGATTACCAACGAGCAGTGCAATGACGTGTCGGTTCACTACACCTACGACACTTACGCTGTGGCGAACGGCACGGCCAAGGCGGTGACCACGCAGGGCGGAAAATCCTGGTTCTTCCTGACCGCTGACTATGCCTTCGGCCATGCCCTGGAAAAAGATTCCTCGACCGTCGTGCTCGCCAATGGCGGCAAGGTCGTCGGTTCGGTTCGCCACCCCTTCCCGGGTTCCGATTTCTCATCCTTCCTGCTCAAGGCCCAGGCCTCCGGCGCCCAGGTGATCGGTCTGGCCAACGCTGGCGCCGATACGACCAACGCCATCAAGCAGGCCGCCGAGTTCGGCATCACGCCCAAGCAGTCGCTGGCCGGCCTGCTGATGTTCATCACTGACATTCACGCCCTTGGCCTGAAGTCGACCCAGGGCATGTACCTGACCGAGGGTTTCTACTGGGATCGCACGGATGAAACCCGGGCCTGGTCGAAGCGCTTCTTCGACAAGCAGAAGAAAATGCCGACCATGGTTCAGGCTGGGCAGTATTCGTCGATCTATCATTACCTGCGGGCGGTCAAGGCGGCCGGCACCGACGATACCAGCAAGGTCATGGCGATGATGAAGAAGACCCCGATCAACGACTTTTTCGCCAAGAACGGCCAGATTCGCGACGACGGCCGCATGGTGCATGACATGTACCTGATGCAGGTGAAGAAGCCGGCTGACTCGAAGTATCCGTGGGACTACTACACGATCAAGGCGACCATCCCGGCAGCCGAGGCCTTCCAGCCGCTGGCCTTGTCGCGCTGCCCGCTGATCAAGAAGTAAGTAGCGTCATCGCAATCCCCGGCGTGAGCTGTTGTTCGCGCCGGGTCTGGAGCCTTCCATGGAAATTTTCGGAATCTCGACCGCCCTGCTCGGTAGCCAGTTGCTGGTCGGGCTGATTAACGGGTCGTTTTACGCGATTCTCAGCCTCGGGTTGGCGATCATCTTCGGCCTGCTCAACATCATCAATTTCGCCCATGGCGCTCAGTACATGATGGGGGCCTTCGTCGCCTGGATCGCGCTGACCCGCTTCGGCATCAATTACTGGGCGGCGCTGATTGTCGCGCCGCTCATTGTCGGCTTCGTCGGCGTACTGATCGAGCGCCTGATGCTGCGCCGCCTGTACAAGCTGGATCACCTCTACGGCCTGCTGCTGACCTTCGGCCTGGCGCTGATTTTCGAAGGCATCTTCCGCGACCAGTTCGGCATTTCAGGAGAAAGCTACGAAGTTCCGGAGCTGCTCTCCGGCGGTGTCAATCTCGGCTTCATGTTCCTGCCCATCTATCGCGCCTGGGTCATCGTTGCCTCGCTAACCGTCTGCTTCGGTACCTGGTACATGATCGAGCGCACCAAGCTCGGCGCCTACCTGCGTGCGGGTACTGAAAACTCCGCCATGGTTCAGGCGCTTGGCATCAACGTGCCGCTGCTGATCACTTTCACCTACGGCTACGGCGTGGCGCTGGCCGCCTTTGCCGGTGTGCTGGCGGCGCCCATCTTCCAGGTCAATCCGCTGATGGGGTCCAACCTGATCATCGTCGTCTTTGCCGTGGTCGTCATCGGCGGCATGGGTTCGATCATGGGCTCGATCCTGACCGGGCTTGGCCTCGGCCTGATCGAAGGCCTGACCCGGGTGATCTATCCGGAAGCGTCCAGCGTCGTCGTTTTCGTGATCATGGTCATCGTCCTGCTGGTTCGTCCGGCCGGCCTGTTCGGCAAGTCCTGAAACGCGACAAAGGAAAACAACATGAATGCACCTGTCTCGTTTGCCGAGTCGAAACTGCCCCTGCTCCTTGGTGCGCTGTTCGTCATCGGTCTGATCGCCCCTTTTGCGGTCTACCCGACTTTCTTGATGAAAATCCTCTGCTACGCGCTGTTCGCCTGCGCCTTCAACCTGCTGCTCGGCTTTGCCGGCCTGCTCTCGTTTGGCCACGCTGCTTTTCTTGGCACGGCAGGCTACGTCTGCGGCATGATGGTGCGCGATGTCGGTGTCACGCCGGAAGTTGGCATCCTGGCCGGCACGGTGGCGGCCGGACTGCTCGGCTGGCTGTTCGGCTGGCTGGCCATCAAGCGCACCGGCATCTACTTCGCGATGATCACCCTGGCCCTGGCCCAGATGGTTTTCTTTCTCGCCATCCAGATCAAGGAAACCGGCGGCGAGGACGGCCTGCAGGGCGTGCCGCGCGGCCATCTGTTCGGCCTGCTCGATCTTTCCGACAACATCGCCATGTATTACCTGGTGTTCGCCATTTTCTGCTTCGGCTTTTTCGTCATCTATCGCACCATCCATTCGCCCTTTGGCCAGATTCTCAAGGCTATTCGCGAGAATGAGCCGCGGGCCATTTCGCTTGGCTACGACGTCGCCAAGTTCAAGCTGATTGCCTTCATTATTTCCGCAGCATTGGCCGGTATGGCCGGTGCGACCAAAACGCTGGTGTTCCAGCTAGCCTCGCTGAGTGACGTGCATTGGCATGCCTCCGGCGAGGTCGTGCTGATGACGCTGCTCGGTGGCCTTGGCACGATACTGGGCCCCGTCGTCGGCGCAGCCACCATCGTCACCTTGCAAACCCAGATGCCCGACTCGGTTGGCTCGTGGGTGACGGTGATCATGGGCGTGATTTTTGTGATCTGTGTGCTCAGTTTCCGCCGGGGCATCGTTGGCGAACTTCAGGCCTTGATCAAGCGCTCTGGCGTTAACTGAAAGGGTTTTCCAGCCGTCTGGCGGAAAAAATCGCCGTCACACCAGCCTCCATCAAGGGGCGGTGTGACGGCGGCAATGCTTGATCAGAGCAAGGGGGCCAGCCAATATTCTGCGTCCTTCAGGGTCATGTTTTTGCGTGCAGCCCAGTCTTCCAGTTGATCCCGGCCAATCTTCGGGATGGCAAAATAGCTCGCGCCCGGATGCCCGATGTAGAAACCGGAAACGGCTGCAGCGGGCGTCATGGCGCAGGATTCGGTCAAATGCATGCCGGCATTGGCCGGCGCATCGAGCAACGCAAACAGTTCGCGCTTGGCGGTGTGATCCGGGCAGGCGGGATAGCCGGGTGCGGGGCGGATACCGGTGTAGGCTTCGGCGATCAGCTCATTGTTGGTGAAGGTTTCCTTGTCTGAATAGCCCCAGTATTTCGTACGTACCTGCAGGTGCAGCCATTCAGCAGCGGCTTCGGCCAGGCGGTCGGCCAGTGCCTTGAGCATGATGGAAGAGTAATCATCGTTGGCAGCGTCGAACTCGGCGAGTTTGCTCTCGATGCGATGTCCGGCGGTAACGGCAAAGGCGCCGACATAATCGCGCTGGCCGACAAAATCGGCGAGTGCCATGTTGAAGCGGCCCTTCGGCTGTTTGTGCTGCTGACGCAGGCCGACCCAGCGGGCGAGTTCGGTGGTTCTCGATTCGTCGGCGTAGAGGATGATGTCTTCATTCTCGGTGCTGGCCGGGTAAAGACCGAAGACCACTCTGGCCGATAGCCAGTTTTCATTGATGATGCTGGTCAGCATTTTCTTGGCGTCGGCGAACAACTGGCGGGCCGTTTCGCCGACCGTTTCATTTTCGAGGATGGCTGGGTAGCGGCCGGCCAGATCCCAGGTCTGGAAAAATGGCGTCCAGTCGATGAGTAGCGCGAGATCGCTCAAACTGGGGTTGAGGGTCTGCAGGCCGATCTGGTTCGGGATGGTTGGCGAGAACGGCTGGTTCCACGTGAAACGGTTGGCGCGGGCTTCTTCGAGGGAAACCATCGTCGGGCCCTTGCGGCCGGCGTGTTCGGCGCGCACGGCTTCGTATTCGGTGACGATTTCGGCCATGTAGCCGTCGCGCTGGTCTGCCGACAGCAGCTTGGTGGCGACGCCGACCGCACGCGAGGCATCCGGCACGTAGACCACGGCGCCTTCGGTGTTGGGGGCGATCTTGATCGCCGTGTGGGCGCGGCTGGTCGTCGCGCCGCCGATCAACAGCGGCTGCTTCATGTTCAGGCGCTGCATTTCGCTGGCGACGTGGGCCATTTCCTCGAGCGACGGGGTGATCAGGCCGGACAGGCCGATGATGTCGACGCGATGCTCCAGCGCCGCCTTCAGGATGTTGTCGCAGCTGACCATGACGCCGAGGTCGACCACGTCGTAACCGTTGCAGCCGAGCACCACGCCGACGATGTTCTTGCCGATGTCGTGCACGTCGCCTTTTACAGTCGCCATCAGGATCTTGCCCTTGCTGCCCAACCCGGTGCGGGCCTTTTCCGCCTCGATGTAAGGCAGCAGATGGGCCACAGCCTGTTTCATCACGCGGGCTGATTTGACCACCTGTGGCAGGAACATCTTGCCGGCGCCGAAGAGGTCGCCGACGACGTTCATGCCGCTCATCAGCGGGCCTTCGATGACGGCGAGCGGTGGTTTTCCTTCGCCTTCCAGTTGGGCGCGGACTTCTTCAGTATCGGCCACGACGAAATCGGTGATGCCCTTGATTAGCGCGTGTTCCAGACGCTTTTCCACGGACTGCTCGCGCCAGCTCAAATCCGGGCCAGCGTCCTTGGCCTTGCCTTCCTTGACGGTCTGGGCAAAATCGACCAGCGCCTCGCCGGCTTCCGGGTTGCGGTTCAACACCACATCCTCGACCTTCTGGCGCAGCACCGGGTCGAGATCGTCGTAGATGCCGAGCATGCCGGCATTGACGATGCCCATGGTCATGCCGTTCTTGATGGCATGGTACAGGAAGACGGTATGGATCGCCTCGCGCACGGCATCGTTGCCACGGAAAGAAAACGACACGTTGGAAACGCCGCCGGAAATGTGCGCGTGCGGCAGGTTTTCCTTGATCCAGCGGACGGAATTGATGAAATCGACCGCGTAGTTGTCGTGTTCCGGGATGCCGGTGGCGATGGCGAAAATGTTCGGGTCGAAGATGATGTCTTCGGCCGGGAAGCCAATGCTCAGCAGCAGGTCATAGGCGCGCTTGCAGATTTCCGTCTTGCGGGCGAAGGTGTCGGCCTGGCCTTTCTCGTCGAAGGCCATGACGATGACCGCTGCTCCATAGCGGCGGGCGAGTTTCGCCTGCTCAATGAACTTGGCCTCGCCTTCCTTCATCGAGATCGAATTGACGATGCCCTTGCCCTGGATGCACTTGAGGCCGGCCTCGATGACTTCCCATTTCGACGAGTCGATCATGATCGGCACACGCGAAATGTCCGGCTCGGAGGCGATGAGCTTGAGGAAGCGGTCCATCGCGGCGATCGAGTCGAGCATCGCCTCGTCCATGTTGATGTCGATGACCTGCGCGCCGTTTTCGACCTGCTGGCGGGCGACGGCCAGCGCGTCGTCGAAGCGGCCTTCGAGAATCATGCGGGCGAAGGCTTTTGAACCGGTGACGTTGGTCCGCTCGCCGACGTTAACGTAGAGCGAATCGGCGCCGACATTGAACGGCTCCAGTCCGGAGAGGCGCAGCTTCTTCTCAATTTTTGGCACTTTTCTCGGGTTGACCGTAGCAACCCGCTCGGCGATGGCCTTGATGTGCTCGGGCGAAGTGCCGCAGCAGCCGCCGACGATGTTGACGATGCCGGCCTTGGCCCAGCTCTCGATTTCATCGGCCAGCATGTCGGCCGTCTCGTCATAACCGCCGAAGGCATTGGGCAGGCCGGCGTTGGGGTGGGCCGATACGTAGCAGTCGCAGACGCGGGAGAGTTCCTCGACGTACTGGCGCAATTCCTTGGCGCCGAGCGCGCAGTTCAGGCCGAAGGACACCGGCTTGATGTGCGACAGCGAATTCCAGAAAGCCTCGGCGGTCTGGCCGGACAGCGTGCGGCCCGAGGCGTCGGTAATCGTGCCGGAGATCATCACCGGCCAGCGCCGGCCGGCGGCGTCGAAGTACTTTTCGATGGCGAACAGCGCCGCCTTGGCGTTCAGCGTGTCGAAAATGGTTTCGACGAGCAGGATGTCGGCACCGCCGTCGGTCAGGCCGCGGATCGCTTCAAGATAATCAGTGACCAGCGCGTCGAAAGTGACGTTGCGGTAACCGGGGTCGTTGACGTCGGGCGAGATCGACGCCGTGCGGCTCGTCGGGCCAAGCACGCCGGCGACAAAACGCGGCTTGGCCGGGTTGGCGGCGGTGAATTCGTCGCACAGCCGGCGGGCCAGCGCGGCGCCTTCCTTGTTCAGCTCGTAGACGATGGCTTCGAGCTTGTAGTCGGCCTGCGACACGGCGGTCGAATTGAAGGTGCAGGTCTCGAGAATGTCGGCGCCGGCGGCGAGGTATTCGCGGTGAATGCCGCCGATGACATCGGGCCGGGTCAGCACCAGCAGGTCGTTATTGCCCTTGAGATCGTGCGCGTGATCGGCAAAACGTGTGCCGCGGTAATCGGCCTCCTGCAATCCGTGACGCTGGATCATCGTGCCCATGGCGCCGTCGAGGACGAGCATCTTCTTGGCAAGCAGGGCGGAAAGTTCGGCGGTACGGTCGGGTTGCTGCATGATCACCTCGGCAAAGCAAAATTACGCCGGGCACGCCGCAAAAACGAACGGCGCCACAAACCGGCTGGGTTTGCGAGCGCCGTTGATCATTGCCGAGCCTGGCCCCGGATTCACGTCAAAACATGAAAAGGGTCGCAGCGCTCCTCGGCAGAATCGCTAGTTTACCGATCACAACGCTTGCTGCCAAGTTAAGCGACTGATTTTGTGGAAAAGGCGCAGTCCATCCCGCCTTCGCTTCAGGTTTTTTCGCCCGAAAAGACAGAAACGGCGTTGCGCCCCAGGTCTTTGGCGCAGTACATGGCCCGGTCCGCGTTCTTGCGCAAGATGTCTAGCGTGGCGCCGTGGGTCGGGCAAATGGCGATGCCGATGCTGCATGACACAGTAAGCGGCCCGGCGCTGGTTTCAATCGGCGCTGAAATGGCGGCGAGTATCTTTCGTCCGACATTCTCGCCATCTTCGGCGTTCAGGATGTTGGCCAGCAGAATGACAAACTCGTCGCCGCCATGGCGAGCCACCGTGTCGCAGGCGCGGAGTTCACCGGCCATGCGCTTGGCACAGCTTGTCAGTACCTGATCGCCGACGTCATGGCCGTGAAGGTCGTTGATATTCTTGAAGTGGTCGAGGTCGGCCAGCATCAGGGCAAACGCCTGGCCGTTTCTCTGCCAGCCACGGAGGGCGTGTTCGAAACGGTCGGCAAAAAGAAAGCGATTGGGCAGGCCGGTCAGCAGATCGTGGGTTGCCAGGTAGGCGGAGCGCTCGTACTCCGTTTCAGCCCGGTCGAGGCTGGCGTAATGGCGAATAGTCATCCAGGGTACGACGAATATGGCGCCAATCAAAAATATCGCGATCACCAGCCACTGCGTCTGAAGAAGGTCGCGCCAGAGCAGCTGTCGATCAAAAGTAATCAGCATTGGCTGCGAAGTGTTGTCGACTTTCAGTTGCCGGGTGAAGCGTGGCAGTACGAATTGCTCCAGTCCTTCGGCCGCCTGGGCCATTTTCTCGAACAGAATCGTTTCCGGATTGCCGGGTGACAGCAGGCTGGCAGAGTAGCCGATCATTTCCTTGCCGTAATCCTGGGTTTTTGCCGGAATCAGATCCTGAGCCTTGATCAGCAGCAAGGTCATCATCGTGTCGCCAAAAATATCCATGGCCGACTCGGTGGCAGTCGGTGGCCGGCGTATTTCCTGGAGCAGGATGAATGCTTTATCGCCTTCGTACATCTGGAATGCGGGGGAGGCCACCGGCCTGACGTTGCGTGCAGCCAGAGCCATGGTGTGCGACAAATAGTCCACCGTTTCGAGGCGAACGCCCAGAATGGCCTGCGCTGAAGGTAGAGATGGATAGAGGAACAATATGGGCCAAGATGCACCCTGGCGCACCTCGTTCTGGATCGGGCGCCCGGTCACCTCGGAAAAATCCTTGAAGCTGATGTTGGCGTTGAAGCGAGCGCGCAACGCCTGCTCCAGCCTGACTTCCTCCACCTTGTCTACCTTCCGGGCGATCTCGATCATGTAAATGTGCGGATAGGCGGCGATTGCCGCCGCTGCGTATTTGATCGTCGACTCGGTATCGCTGCGATCCACCGCCTGAAGGAAGGCTGAAAAGCCGGCGAGTACGGCTTCGTTGGTATCCAGCTTGTGTTTGACTTCGCTGACCATCTGTCGGATGTCGTCGTCAAAATGGCTCTCCCAGCGGCTGATTTCTGCCGAAACCAGCATGCTCACGACCAGGGTAATGGCGGAGAGCCAGGCAGCCAGAAGCGCGAGCAGGGTAGGGCGAAGCCTGAAACGGGGCATTTGAGAGAATCCTTATTCTCGGCAAATATCCCACCATGCTGGCGTGATGTAAATACAACCAAAGAGATAGCAGCGTCGTTGCCGCCACGCCCGAGCAGACAAGCCTCTGGAAGGCTGGCGTCTAGACCAGCGGTTCGCAGCGCAGCCAGATGGTGAATTGCGCGCCCTTGCCGGGCTCGCTGGCGGCGGTCAGGCGGCCGCCGTAGCGTTCGATCAGGGTCTGGCTGACCCACAGGCCGAGGCCGTTGCCGCCCGGTTTCTTGGCCGTGAAGAAGGGTTTGAACAGGCGGTCGAGGTCGGCCGGGCCGATGCCGGGGCCGGTGTCGGCGACGGTAAGGCGGATGCCGACCGGCATGTCGGCTTCGTCCCAGTCCTCGGCGGCGATGCTCAGTACGCCGCCGTCGGGCATGGCCTGGATGGCATTGACCAGGAGGTTGATGACAACCTGCTGCAACTCGTTCTTGTTGCAGATCACCGGGCGGGTCGAGTCGACATGCTGCTCGATGGCGATGTTGCCTTTCTTGAGCAGGTGGCGGACGAGCACCAGGCAGTCCTGCACCAGCGGCGGCGCTTCGACCGGCTCCAGGTAGCCGACGTAATCCTGCGGGCGGGCGAATTGCAGCAGCTTGGCGACGATCAGGCGGATGCGGTGCACCTGCTCCTGGATCAGCCGGGTTTCCGGTTCGACCGGCTTGGCGGCGTCGCCGAGCAGGTCGCGCAGCACGTCGAGGTTGCCCTGGATGACGGCGATCGGATTGTTGATCTCGTGCGCCACGCCGGCCGTCAGCTGGCCGATGGCGGCGAGTTTTTCGTTGTTGACCAGTTGCGACTGGGCGGCCTTGAGGTCGGCCACGGCCTGTTCCAGCTCGGCGGTGCGGGCGGCTACCTTGACATCGAGCGCTTCGCCCCAGCGCTTGAGCGAATCGGCCTGGGCCTGCAGGCGGTCGAGCAGGCGGTCGAAGTGGCCGGCGACGACGCCGAGTTCGTCGCGGCTGGCGATGGGGCCGACGCGGGCGTCGGCGTTGCCGTGTTCGATGGCGTGCATGGTGGCATGCATGCGCTCGATGGGCCGGAAGACGCGGCGCGCCCAGAAGGCCGCGAAGATGCCGGCGACCAGCATGGCGGCGCCGAACAGCCCGACGACGACGGCCAGCGCCTGGCGCCGGGCATCGGAAAACGGCCCTTCGAGGAAGCCGACGTAGAGCATGCCGATCCGCTTTTTCTGCCCGTCGAGCAGCGGCGCGTAGCCGGAAACGTACCAGTCCTTGACGACGAAAGCTCGGTCCAGCCAGGTCTGGCCCTGGCCGAGCACGGTGTCGAAAACGCTCGCCGAGACGCGCGTCCCGATGGCGCGCTCGCCCTCGAACAGGCGGACGTTGGTGGCCACCCGCACGTCGTCGAGGAACAGCGTGGCGGTGCCGGCGCTGCCGAAGGGCAGGGCGCCTTCGGGGTAGACGATGGCGTTGAGGCGGTCGATGAAATCGAGGTTCTTGTTGAGCAGGATGCCGCCGGTCAGCACGCCGAGCAGCCGCCCGCTCACGTCGCGCACCGGGGCGGCGGCGTGGATGACGAGACCGCGCGTTTCGACCTCGCGGCTGTCCGGCCTGGCGTTGGGGGTGGGGATGAGCGGCGTGCGCGCCTGGTTGGCGAGCGCCGGACTGAGGGTAAACAGTTGCGGCCCGGTGAAGATGGCGGGGTGGACGCTGGCGCTGCCGGCCAGCGCGGACTGGACGACCGGCCAGCCGCTGGTTTCCGCAGTGTTACGGTGAACCGGAAAAAACTGCAAAAAATCGAGTCCGAAATCGCCCTGCATGCCTGCCAGCAGATCGGCCACGGCGACCTCGCGCCGCGCCGCGCCGGTCCGCAGCACATGCGCCAGACGTTCCGAGTCGGCCAGGCTGGAGACCGAACGGCCGACGCCGTCGCTGACCCGCTCGAAATAGCCCTGGGCAACGGTGAGGTCGCTGCGCACCTTGGTGACCAGCAGGCGGTCGAGGTAGTCGCCGCCCCAGTAGGCCAGCGCGCCGAGCATCAGCGGCAGGACGATGCCGAGCGGGATGAGGGCCAGCGCCAGCAGGCGGATGCGGATCGAGCGGCGGGCCGGGGGCGGCGGTGGAACCGGCGGAAAGACGGCCGGCGAGTTGGTCGGGGAGGTGGCCGGCACCGGCGTGCCGGGCGAACCTTGCGGCGGGCTCAGATGCCCCAGGCCTGGCACTTGCGGTCCATGGTCTTGCGCGAAATGCCGAGGCGGCGCGCCGTTTCCGACTTGTTGCCGTCGCAGGCGGCGAGTACGGCGAGGATGTGGCGTTTTTCCACGGCTTCCAGCGTTTCATCGTTGCCGACTGTGGCGCGGATGCCGATGTCCGGTTCCGGCCCGATGTCGAACCAGCCGAGGATCAGCGAGCGTTCAACCAGGTTGCGCAGTTCGCGCACATTGCCCGGCCAGTCATAGTCGGTCATCCTGGCCAGCGTGCGCGGGTCGAGGGGCAGCGGCGGGACGCCCAGCGTCGGTGTCAGCAGGGACATGAAATGGGCGACCAGCGGCGGAATGTCCTCCGGCCGGTCGCGCAGGGGCGGCAGCGTGACTTCCAGCACCTGCAGGCGGTAGTAGAGATCTTGCCGGAAGCGCTGGGCGGCGACTTCGGCCTTGAGGTCGCGGTTGCTGGCGGCAATGACGCGCACATCGACGGCGACTTCCTGCTCGCTGCCCACCGGCCGGATGCGCCGCTCTTCGAGCACGCGCAGCAGCTTGGCCTGGGCGGCGGGCGGCAGTTCGGAAATTTCATCGAGGAAAAGGGTGCCGCCGCGCGCGTAGTAAAAGAGGCCCTCGCGGCTTTGCGCGGCGCCGGTGTAGGCGCCCTTGACGTGGCCGAACAGTTCGGACTCGATGAGTTCGGCGGCAATGGCGGCGCAGTTGACTGGCACGAACGGACCGTCGGCGCGCGGGCTCATGCGATGCAGGGCGCGCGCCGCGACTTCCTTGCCGGTGCCCGATTCGCCGGTGAGCAAGACGGTGGCCGGCGTCGGGGCGATGCGCTTCAGGCGGTCGCAGACTTTGAGCATAGCTTCGGACTGGCCGATAACGCCTTCGACATCGGCTGAGCGGGTGCTCACTTCGCGGCGAAGCACAAAGTTTTCGCGGGCCAGTCGTGAACGTTCGAAGCAGCGCTGGATGGCGTTGAGGACGACCGCCAGCGAGAAAGGCTTGAGCAGGAAATCGGCGGCGCCGGCGCGCAGGGCGTCGATGGCGGTGTCGAGGTCGGCGTAGGCGGTCATCAGCACGACGTCGCCGGCATAGCCTTCGTTGCGCAATTCGTGCAGCCAGTCGATGCCGGACAGGCCGGGCAGGGCGATGTCGAGGATGATCAGGTCGTAGTGGCTGCGCTGCAGCAGCGGCCGGGCCTCCTCGACGCTGCCGGCGCCATCGACCGCGCCGCAGCGGCTGCGGAGGGCGCGCAGGAGAAAGCTGAGCATGCCCGGCTCGTCATCGACGATGAGCACGGAAAACTCGCGCCAGGGGGCGGCCGGGTCGGCGGTGGGAGTCTCGTCCATGGAAATTGTTCTGTTCTTGATTTCGTTCGCCCGATTCTCGCACAGCCTGAACGACTGCCGGGCGGGACATTTTGTCTGCCCGGCGGGTCGAAATGACCCACGCGTTCGCTTGAACATTTCAATTTTGGCCCTTTTTTCCGGTTCACCGTAGCAGGCACCGAAATTGCTCGTTGGCGAGCCGGATATAATCCGGGCTGCGGTCTGCGTACCGCTTTGGCTTTTTTTGGGGCGCCCTGGCGTCGTGTAAGCCGCTGTGACATCCGCACGGTGGTGGTTGCTGTAGAAATCGGAGTACAACATGAACTTTTCCACCCTGCGCCGCCTGGCGCTCACGGGCGCGCTTGCTTGCGCCGCCGTTGCCGCGCTTTCTCCCATGGCACCGGCCTTTGCCAACGACGTCGTCCTGCGCGTCTCGGCCATTCCCGACGAAGCGCCGACTGAACTGCAACGCAAGTTCGCGCCACTTGGCAAATACCTCGAAGCGCAGACCGGCATGAAGGTCGTGTTCACCCCGGTGACCGATTACGCCGCCGTTGTCGAATCGCTGGCCACCAGGAAAATTGACCTCGCCTGGCTCGGCGGCTTCACCTTCGTGCAGGCCAAGATCCGCACGCAGGGGACAACTGCGGGCACGGCTATCCCCATCGCCCAGCGCGAGGAGGATTCCAAGTTCACCTCCAAATTCATCACCGCCGACCCGAGCATCAAGGTTCTGGCCGACCTCAAGGGCAAGACCTTCGCCTTCGGCGCGCCGTCGTCGACCTCGGGCAGCCTGATGCCGCGTTTCTTCCTGCAGCAAGCCGGGCTGAATCCGGAAAAGGATTTCAAGAACGTCGCCTTCTCCGGCGCCCATGACGCCACGGTGGCTTTCGTCGCCGCCGGCAAGGCCGAAGCCGGCGTGTTGAACGCCTCGGTCTGGGACAAACTGGTCGAAGCCAAGAAGGTCGATACCGACAAGGTCCGTGTCTTCGCCACCACGCCCACTTATTTTGACTACAACTGGACGGTGCGCGGTGACCTCGACCCGGCGCTGGTCAAGAAACTGACCGACGCCTTCCTCAAGCTCGACCCGGCCAACCCGGAACACAAGGAAATCCTCGCCCTGCAACGCGCCGCCAGGTTCATCCCGACCAAAAAGGAGAACTACGACGGCATCGAAAAGGCAGCGCACGCGGCTGGCCTGCTGAAGTGAGTTTCAGACTAAACGGCGTGGGGCTGACCCACGCCAACGGCTTCGTCGCCTTGAAGGGCGTCATGCTGCAGGCGGAAAAGGGCGAACGTATCGCCCTGATCGGCCCCTCTGGTGCCGGCAAGACCTCGCTGCTTTCGGTGCTGGGCACCGCGCTGGCGCCGACTGAGGGGCTGGCCGAGGTTTTGGATTTTGACCAAAATTTCTGGTTGACCGCAGAAGTCAAAAAACTGCGCACCCATATTGGCAGCATCCACCAGTCGCCGCCGATTCCCGGCCGGCAACGGGTGGTGACGGCCGTTCTAGCCGGCAAGCTAGGGCAATGGCCGGCCTGGAAGTCGCTGGCTTCGCTGGTTTATCCGCTCGACATCGCCGGTGCCCGCGCCGCGCTTGAACGCGTCGATCTGGCCGACAAACTGTTCGCCCGCTGCGACCAGCTTTCCGGCGGCCAGTTGCAGCGCGTCGGCATCGCCCGCGTGCTCTACCAGCAGCCTGAACTGATCCTCGCCGACGAGCCGGTCTCGGCCCTCGACCCGACCCTGGCCCTGGCCACCATCCGCCTGCTCATCGCCGAGGCCGAAGCGCGCGGCGCGACGCTGGTCGCCAGCCTCCATGCGGTCGATCTGGCTATCGGCAATTTCTCGCGCATCGTCGGCGTCAAGGCCGGGCACATCGCCTTCGACCTGCCGGCCAGCGAAGTCACCGTCCCACTGTTGCATGACCTCTACGCCAGCGAAGGCGACGAGCTGCCGGTGCAAGCGCATGAACCGCATTTTCTGTCGCAGGCCGCCGCCAACGAGGCGGCCACCCGCGCTGCATGCTGCTGACGGCTTTCCGTCATTCCCGTGAAAACGGGAATCCAGAAAGTCTCTGGGTCCCCGTTTTCACGGGGACGACGGGTGGATTGAAGTGAGCCGGATCGACCGCGACCCCGCCGCCCGCAGCCGCCTGATCGGCGCGCTGGCGATGCTGGTCATCCTCTGGCCGCTGTTCCAGGCCGCCGAGGTCAAGCCCGGCGTGTTGTTCGATCCGGGTAACCTCAAGGTCATTGGCAACTTCCTGGCCGGCTTCCTGCCGCCGGAAACCGGGAACGAATTTCTCGGCTATCTGGCCAAGGCGACGCTCGAAACCCTGGCTATCGCCACCGCCGGCATGGCGCTGGCCTTCCTGATCGCCGTGCCGATGGGCTATCTGGCGAGCGGGGCAGGGCGCGAAAAGGCGACGCTCAACCCCGTCACACGCAGCCTGCTGACCATTCTGCGCGGTATTCCGGAACTGGTCTGGGCTCTGATTTTCGTTCGCGTCTTCGGTCTCGGCCCGGCCGCCGGCGTGCTGGCGCTGGGCCTGACTTACGGCGGCATGCTGGCCAAGGTTTATGCCGAAATCCTCGAATCGGTCGATGCCGCGCCGGCCCGGGCGCTCCGCCACAACGGCGCCGACCGGCCGCTGGCCATCCTCTACGGGCTGATCCCGCAGGCCTCGAAGGAGCTGGCCTCGTACACGGTCTATCGCTGGGAATGCGCCATCCGCGCCTCGGTGGTCATGGGCTTCGTCGGCGCAGGCGGGCTCGGCCAGCTCATGGATCAGGCCATGAAAATGCTCAACGGCGGCGAGGCGGCGACCATCCTGCTCGCCTTCATGGTCCTCGTTTTTGCCGCCGACGGCTTCTCGGGCTGGCTGCGCCGGGCGCTCGACACGCCGCCGGCCAACCGCGCTTCGCCCTTCGGCTGGCGCAGCGGCGGGCTCGGGCTGGCGCTGGTGGTCAGCATCGTCGCCAGTTTCAGCTATCTGGAAATTGGCCTGAAATCCCTGTTGACCCTAGGGCCAGCCTTTGATTCTGTGGTCGTGGAAGCCGCCCGCAGCATCGGCGAATTCGTCGCCGGCTTCTTCCCGCCTGACCTGTCGGCCGAGTGGCTGGCCAAAGTCGGCAAAGGCATCTGGGAAACGCTGGCCATCTCGGTCGTCGGCACCCTGCTTGCCGCCGTCGCCGGCCTGCTGCTCGCCTTGCCCAAATGGCGGGCGCCTTTCAGCTTCCTGCTCAACACCCTGCGCTCAGTGCCGGAACTGGTCTGGGCCACCATCACCGCGCTGGCCGTCGGCCTCGGCCCCTTTGCCGGTGCCCTGGCCTTGGCCCTGCACACGGCTGGCGTCCTCGGCCGCCTCTACGCCGAAGCCCTCGACAACGCGCCGCCGGCCCCCGGTCAGGCCCTGCGTCTGGCCGGCGCTCCCGGCGGCTTCGCCTTCCTCTACGGCACCTTGCCCGGCGCCGCCCCGCAACTCATCGCCTACACGCTCTACCGCTGGGAAATGAACATCCGCATGGCCGCCATCCTCGGCTTCGTCGGTGCCGGCGGGCTCGGCCAACTGCTCTATTTCGAACTTTCGTTGTTCCACCACGCGCAGGCGTCGACGGTGATCATCGCCATGCTGTTGCTGTCGATTGCCGTCGATCAGGCCAGTGCGTGGCTGCGTCGGGCCATGCGCTGAACCGCTCAACAGATTTCATTTTTGGCCAAATTTTCCGGTTGACCGTAGCAAGCCATTCATTCGGCATCCCGGCTGGCCATGCCATCCGCTATCATCCCCTGATTGCCGAATAGCGCCCCGCCGCCCATGAGCGAAAACCAGAACCCCGAGCAACAAGCCCGCGACCGCATCGACGCCCAATTGCGTGCTGCGGGCTGGGTGGTGCAGGCCAAGAACAAGGTCAATTTCGGCGCCGCAATCGGTGTCGCCGTGCGCGAATGGCAGACCGACGCCGGCCCGGCCGACTACGTGCTGTTCATCGACAAGCAGGCGGTCGGGGTCATCGAAGCCAAGCGCGAAGAAGAAGGCCAGCACCTGACGGTGCACGAAACCCAGACCGAAGGCTACGCCGCCGCCAAGCTCAAATGGGTCAATAACAAGGAGCCGCTGCCCTTCCTCTACGAAGCCACCGGCATCGTCACCCGCTTTACCGATGCCCGCGACCCCAAGCCGCGTTCGCGCGAAATCTTCAGCTTCCACCGCCCGGAAACCCTGCGCGACTGGCTGGTCGAGGGCGACAGCCTGCGTGCCCGCCTCGCCGAATTGCCGCCGCTCAACCCCGTGCACCTGCCGGCGAAAGAACTCCGCCTGCGCGACTGCCAGGAAACGGCGATCACCAACCTCGAACAATCCTTCCGCGAAGCCCGCCCGCGCGCCCTCATTCAAATGGCTACCGGCGCCGGCAAGACCTACACAGCCATCACTAGCATCTACCGCCTGCTCAAGCACGCCGACGCCAAACGCGTCCTCTTCCTGGTCGACACCAAAAACCTCGGCGAACAGGCCGAGCAGGAAATGATGGCCTACGTGCCCATCGACGATAACCGCAAATTCACCGAGCTTTACACGGTGCAGCGGCTCAAAAGCAGCTTCGTCGACAAGGGCGCCGACGTCTGCATCTCGACCATCCAGCGCCTCTACTCGTTGCTGCAGGACAAGGAACTCGACGAAGCCGCCGAAGAAATCAACCCGGCCGAGCTGACCCAGCCCAAAGCCCCGGCGCCGGTTGCCTACAACGCCAAGATCCCGCCCGAATTCTTCGATTTCATCTTCATCGACGAATGCCACCGCAGCATCTACAACCTCTGGCAGCAGGTGCTCGACTACTTCGACGCCAGCCTGATCGGCCTCACCGCGACGCCCGACAACCGCACCTACGGCTTCTTCAAGAAGAACGTCGTCAGCGACTACAGCCACGAAAAAGCCGTCGCCGACGGCGTCAATGTCGGCAACGAGATTTACCTGATCGACACCCGCATCACCCAGCAAGGCGGCGTCATCGCCGCCGAGCAGCAGGTCGAAAAACGCGAGCGCCTGACCCGCAAAAAGCGCTGGGAACAGCAGGACGAAGACGCCGCCTACACCGTCACCCAACTCGATCGCGACATCGTCAACCCGGACCAGATCCGCACCGTCATCCGCGCCTTCCGCGACAACCTGCCGGCCATCTTCCCCGGCCGCGCCGAAGTCCCCAAAACGCTGATCTTCGCCAAGACCGACAGCCACGCCGACGACATCATCCAGACCGTGCGCGAAGAATTTGGCGAGGGCAACGCCTTCTGCAAGAAAGTCACCTACCGCGCCGCGCAGGACAAAAAATGGCCGGATGGCACGGTCGACCGTGGCGAAGACCCAAAATCCATCCTTGCCCAGTTCCGCAACGAATACCACCCGCGCATCGCCGTCACCGTCGACATGATCGCCACCGGCACCGACGTCAAGCCGCTCGAATGCCTGCTCTTCATGCGCGACGTCAAAAGCCGCAACTACTTCGAGCAGATGAAAGGCCGCGGCACCCGCACGCTGGACATGGACGACCTCAAGAAAGTCACGCCCAGCGCCAGAGCCGCCAAGACCCACTACGTCATCGTCGACGCCATCGGCGTCACCAAGTCGCTGAAGACCGCCAGCCAGCCGCTGATCACCAAGCCCGGCGTGCCGCTCAAAGACCTGGCCATGGGCATTCTGATGGGCGCCAGCGATACCGACAGCGTCTCCTCGCTGGCCGGCCGTCTCGCCCGGCTCAACAAACAGCTCGACGCCGACGACCAGCGCCGCCTGCGTGACGCCGCCGGCGGCGTCGAACTCAGCCACCTTGTCAGCAAACTGTTTAACGCCATCGACGGCGACCTGATCGAAGCCCGCGCTCTTGAAATCGCCGGGCTACCCATCGGCAACGACCCCGGCGACACGCTGCGCGACCAAGCCCAGCAACAATTGGTCGGCGAAGCCGCCGCGCTGATGAACGGCGAATTCATCGAGCTGATCGACACCATCCGCCGTGAAAAAGAACAGACCATCGACCACGACAATCTGGATAACGTCACCTACGCCGGCTGGAGCAAGGACAGCGCCGCCAACGCCGAAGCACTGACCCACGAATTCGCCGACTGGCTGGCGGCGAATCGTGACGAAATCGAAGCCCTCACCATCTTCTTCGCCCAACCCTGGCGGCGGCGCGAAGTCACGCTGAAACTCGTGCGGCAGGTGCTCGACAAGCTCAAAGCCGACAAACCGAAACTCGCCCCGCTGCGCATCTGGCAAGCCTACGGCCAGCTCGACGCCATCAACGCAAACTCGAATGGCGCCCCGCCCGAACAGGAACTGACCGCGCTGGTCGCCCTGATCCGCCGCGTTTGCGGCTTGGACGCCCAGATCACCCCGTTTGCCGACACCGTGCGCAAGAACTTCCAGACCTGGATCATGCAGCACCACGCCGGCGGCGCCGACAAATTCAACGAAGAACAAATGAACTGGCTACGCATGCTCCGCGACCATATTTGCCACTCTTTCCACGTTGACCGTAACGATCTTGATTACAGCCCCTTCGACGCCCAGGGCGGACTGGGGAAAATGTGGCAATTGTTCGGCGAGGGCATGGACCCGTTGCTGGACGAACTAAACGACGCGCTCGTTGCCTGATCCAGTACAATCCACATACACCACATATACACGGAGGTTTGCATGTCTCAACTCCATTGTTACGTCCCGGAAGAAGTTGCTCGGCAAGCCGAGCAACTCGCCAAGCAAGCCGGGTTGAGCGTCTCGCGCTATCTCGCCGAACTGATTAAACGCGAAGCCGCCAATAACGCGGGCTGGCCGGAAGGCTATTTTGACGTCTTCGGCAGTTGGCAGGGCGAGCCGCTCGAACGCGCCCCGCAAGGCAAAGCCGAGGAAAGGCTGTCGCTCGAATGATCTACCTGCTCGATACCAACGTCTGCATTCATCTACTCAACCAACGGCACGCCCCCATCGTTCAACGATTCCGGCAGCACAATCCGGCGGACATTGTGCTATGCAGCGTCGTCAAGGCCGAACTGCTCTACGGCGCCCAGCGCAGCCAGCGGCGCGAGGCCAACCTGCAAACGCTGCGCACTTTCTTCGCACCACTCGCCAGCCTGACTTTTGACGATGCTGCCGCCGAACATTACGGCCAAATTCGTGCCGACCTCGTTTCCCAAGGCCTGCCAATCGGTGCCAATGATTTTTTGATCGCCGCCATTGCCCGCGCCCACGACGCAACGCTGGTCACCCACAACACCGCCGAATTCAGCCGCGTACCGGGCCTGCGCCTGGAAGACTGGGAAATTTGAATGAAAACGGCCGTTGACCGCAGGAACTTCGCCCATCGGCGCATGGTGGCACTGGCGTGACGGAGCTTGGGGAGTTGCCGGAAGGTTGGGCGTGGACAACGGTAGCCGAGCTTGGGAAAGTTGTTTCCGGTGGAACGCCATCCACCAAAGAAGCAAGTTATTGGGGCGGTGACATTGCCTGGATTTCTCCTTCTGACCTGACGGGCTACACGGACAAATTCATAGCTCGTGGCGCCAAATCCATAACCGCCTCCGGTTTGCAGAGCAGTTCGGCGACTGCCATGCCCGCTGGTAGCGTTCATTTCTCTTCCCGCGCCCCGATTGGCTATACGGTTATCAGCAGTCGGGGCATGACGACTAACCAAGGTTTCAAAAGCTTGGTCCCGGCCGACGGCGTATTTAACGAATACATCTATTACTACTTTAAAAGCGCCAAACAACTGGCCGAATCAGTAGCGACTGGCACTACGTTCAAGGAAATTTCCGGTTCCGCATTCAGCAAAATGCCGCTTCCGCTTCCGCCAACCGCCGAACAACACCGCATCGTTGCCAAGATCGAGGAACTGTTTTCCGAACTCGATCAGGGCGTGGCCAGCCTGAAAACTGCCCGCGAACAGCTCAAGGTCTATCGCCAGTCGCTGCTCAAAAATGCCTTCGAAGGCAAGTTGACCGCAGCATGGCGCGCCGCCCACCGCGACCAGCTCGAAACCGCCGCCGCCCTGCAACAACGCATCGCCCACGAACGCGAAGCCCGCTACCAGCAACAACTCGCCGACTGGCAAGCCGCCGGCCAACCAGCCCCCAAACCCAAACCCCCCAAGCCCCTGCCACCGCTCACCGCCGAAAAGCTCGCCGAGTTGCCTGAACTTCCGGAGGGGTGGGGATGGGTTAGATTGGAAACGATTCAAGCCTTTGGGAAGCACGCAGTTAAGGCTGGGCCTTTCGGTTCAGCCTTGAAGAAAGAGTTTTATGTGTCCGACGGCTTCAAAATTTACGGGCAGGAACAGGTAATTCGTGGCGACCACGCATATGGTGACTACTTCATTTCTGAGTCGAAATATGCCGATCTCTCTTCCTGTGCAGTTCGGCCATTTGATGTGCTGATCAGTTTGGTTGGAACAATCGGAAAAGTCTTGGTATTGCCTGAACTTGCACGTCCCGGAATCATTAATCCTCGTTTAGTCAAAATCAGCTTGAACCTTGCTGCCTATGAACCTGCTTTCTTCAAAGCGTACTTTGAGAGTGGTTTCTTGCGTTCCTTGTACGCGACTGAGTCGCAGGGAACAACTATGGATATTTTGAATTTGGGAATGATTCAGGGCTTGCCGTATCCGTTGTGTTCTCTGGATGAGCAGCGAGAAATACTGTCTGTTCTTGACGCCAAACTCTCCGAAGCCGACCAACTCGACCAAACCCTCGCCACCGCGCTGCAACAGGCCGACGCGCTACGCCAGTCCATCCTGAAAAAGGCTTTCCACGGTCAACTGGTAAAACAGGCCAAAAACGAAGAACCCGCCACCGCCCTGCTCGAAGGCATCCGCGCCGAGAAATCGAATGGCATGAAAAAACCAGCCAAACAGCGGAACGCCGGTTAATATACTGTTTTTATATACAGCCATTAGCTGAGGCCAATCATGCAAACTCAGACCAGCCCCCAAACTCCGATTGCGATCTACCAGTCTGCCGATGGCTCGATTGCCACTGAGGTTCGTCTTGAAGGTGAAACTGTCTGGCTGACCCAGTCTCAGATGGTCGAGTTGTTCCAGCGGGATCAGTCGGTGATTTCCCGACACATCCGCAGTGTTTTTTCGGACGGGGAGTTGCCGGAAAAAAGCAATATGCAAAAACTGCATAATGCTTTTTCCGACAAACCGGTCACTACCTACAGCCTCGACGTCATCATTTCTGTCGGCTACCGCGTCAAGTCACCCGAAGGCACCCGCTTCCGCATCTGGGCCAACCGTATTCTCAAGGATTATCTGGTGCAGGGCTATGCGCTGAACCAGCAGCGACTGACGCAACAGCAGGAAAACATCCGCCAACTGGAACGCACGTTGAGCCTGTTTCAGCAGAACCTGATCGAGCAGGCCAGCCTGCCGGAGGCGCGTGGGCTGGTCAATGTGATTGCCGGGTACGCCCGCACCTTCGTGCTGCTCAACCAGTTCGACAGCGAGCGCCTGCCGCTCGACAACTTCGCAACGACGATCCATTACGAAATCCGCGAGGATGAGGCACTGGCTGGCATTGCCACCTTGAAGGCTGACATGCTGGGGCGTGGCGAGGCTTCCGAGCTGTTCGGCAACCAGAAGGACGACAGCTTTGCCGGGATTCTCGGCAATATTCTGCTATCCTTCGGCGGTGAATACCTGTACCCGAGCATCGAGGAGCAGGCGGCGCATTTGCTGTATTTCGTGATCAAGAACCATCCGTTCTCGGATGGCAACAAGCGCATCGGTGCTTTTCTGTTCATCTGGTTTTTGCAACGCAACCAGCATCATTTGAAGTCGGATGGTGAGTTGAAGATCAACGACAACGCGCTGGCGGCGATTGCGCTGCTGGTGGCGCAGAGCGATCCGGCGCAAAAACAACTGATGATTCATCTGATCATGAATTTGATCCGCGGATGAGCGTCCATCAATTCGGCACACGCTGTGTGCACAATCCACGCAAGACCCAAGGCAAGCCATGAACGCAACTGCATCCATCGTCTCCCGTGTCTGGAGCTTCTGTACCACGCTGCGCGACGACGGGGTCGGCTACGGCGACTACCTTGAGCAGCTGACTTACCTGATTTTCCTGAAGATGGCCGACGAGTACAGCCGGCCGCCGTATGGCCGCAAGATCGGCATTCCCGAAGGTCTCGGCTGGAGCAGCCTGAAGGGCGCACGCGGGGCAGCGCTGGAGGTGCATTACGTGACGGTGCTGCGCGAGCTGGGCAACAAGCCGGGGCTGCTCGGGCAGATTTTCACCAAGGCGCAGAACAAGATCCAGGACCCGGCCAAGTTGTCGCGGCTGATCGACATGGTCGATGAAACCAGTTGGGTGACGCTGGGGGCGGACGTCAAAGGTGATATTTACGAGGGGCTGCTGGAGCGCAATGCCGAGGATACGAAGTCGGGGGCGGGGCAGTATTTCACGCCACGACCGCTGATCCGGGCGATGGTCGAGTGCATGCGGCCGCTGCCGAACAAGACGATTGCCGATCCGGCCTGCGGCACAGGCGGCTTTTTCCTCGCTGCCTACGATTTCCTGGTCGATGCCTATCCGGGTATGGATAGCGAGCAGCGGGCTTTTCTCAAGCACGACACTTTTTTCGGCAACGAGATCGTCGCCGGCACGCGCCGGCTGGCCTTGATGAACATGTTCCTGCACAACATCGGCGAGATTGATGGCGACAGCCCGATTTCGCCGAACGACGCGCTGGTTGCCGCGCCGGCCCAGACGTTCGACTACGTGCTGGCCAATCCGCCCTTCGGCAAGAAGAGCAGCATGAGTTTCACCAACGAGGAAGGTGAGCAGGAAACCGATGCGCTGACCTACAACCGTCAGGATTTCTGGGCGACGACCTCGAACAAGCAGCTCAATTTCGTGCAGCACATCAAGAGCTTGCTGAAGAGCACCGGCCGCGCCGCCGTGGTGGTGCCGGACAACGTGCTGTTCGAAGGCGGGGCGGGCGAGACGGTGCGCCGCAAGTTGCTGGAAACGACCGATCTGCACACCATCCTGCGCCTGCCGACGGGGATTTTCTACGCCAACGGCGTCAAGGCCAACGCGCTGTTCTTCGACAACCAGCCGGCACGCAAGGAGGCGTGGACGCGGGAAGTCTGGGTCTACGACTACCGCACCAACATCCACCACACGCTGAAAAAGAAGCCGCTGCGCTACGACGATCTGGCCGATTTCGTCGCCTGCTACCAGCCGCACAATCGCCACGGTCGACAGGAAATTTGGCACGAAATTGAAAACCCGGAAGGCCGCTGGCGCAAGTTCAGCTACGAGCAAATCGTTGCCCGCGACAAGACCAGCCTGGATATTTTCTGGCTCAAGGACAAGAGCCTGGCCGATCTGGACAACCTGCCCGAGCCGGACGAGCTGGCCGACGAGATCATCGAAAACCTGGAGGCGGGGCTGAACAGCTTTCGCCTCGTTGCCAACGCCTTGCAGTAAGGAGCTTTTATGCAAAACATCCTGATCATCATCCACGCCGGGCCGTATGGCAGCGAGCGTTGCCTTTCCGGCCTGCGTCTGGCCACGGCGCTGGTTGGCAACGATGGCAAGCCGGCGGTCAAGGTTTTCCTGATGTCCGACGCCACTGTGCTCGGCCTGCCGAATCAGGTGGACGGGGCGACCAACGGCCTGCAGGGCATGGTGGAAACGCTGGTGAACCACGGTGTGCAGATTCGTTCCTGCCGCACCTGCGCGCTGGCGCGGGGGATTGCCGAGTTGCCGCTGATTCCGGGCGTCAGTATCGGCACTCTGGTCGAGCTGGCCGAGGCGACGCTGGGGGCGGACAAGGTCATCACCTTCTAAGCTGCACCGGGCCGGATTTCATTTTTGGCCGTTTTTTCCGGTTGACCGTAGGATTGGGCGATATTTTGTAGCGGCCCGCCAGCCTGTCGGCTAGCGTGGCTCAGGCGGTTCGGGTGGGACAAAATGTCCCATTCCGGCGGCTGGTGGACAAAATGTCCCGCATTTTTTCATCCTCGAAACTGCCAATTCCCCATCGTTCAATCACTTACGCCGATGGCACAGTCATTGCAGTGTTTCCTCCTTGCGACATGGGGTCGCATGAGGAGGAAAAACACAATGAACATGAACAGGCGGCAGTTCTTCAAGGTCTGCTCCGCCGGGCTCAGTGGGTCATCCATCGCGTTGATGGGTTTCTCGCCGACCGCAGCCCTGGCGGAAGTACGCACCTTCAAGCTCGCCCGCGCCACCGAGACACGGAATATTTGTCCGTACTGCTCGGTTTCGTGCGGCGTGCTGATCTACTCGACCGGCGATAAATCCAAGAATTCGCAGGCCGAGATCATCCACATCGAAGGCGACCCGGATAATCCGGTCAATCGCGGCACCTTGTGCCCGAAGGGCGCCGGCCTGCGCGACATGGTGCAGAGCGCCAATCGCCTGAAGTGGCCGGAAGTGCGTGAGGCTGGCACGAACGAATGGAAGAAGATTTCCTGGCAGGAAGCCATCGAGCGCATCGCCAAGCACATGAAGGCTGACCGCGACGCGAACTTCATGGCGCAGAACAAGGACGGCGTGACCGTCAATCGCTGGACCAGCACCGCATTTCTCGCATCATCGGCAGCACCGAATGAGGCCGGCTACCTGACCGTGAAGACGATTCGCGCGATGGGCATGACCTCGATCGATACCCAGGCACGTATTTGACACGCTCCCACGGTGGCCAGTCTGGCTCCGAGTTTTGGGCGTGGTTCGATGACCAACCACTGGGTTGACATCAAGAACGCTGACTTGATTTTTGTGATGGGCGGCAACCCTGCTGAAGCGCACCCCTGCGGCTTCAAGTGGGCAATCGAAGCCAAGAAGAACCGCAAGGCCAAGCTCGTGGTCGTCGACCCGCGCTTCAACCGTACGGCTTCGGTGGCCGATTACTATGCGCCGATCCGTCCGGGCTCCGACATCGCTTTCCTCGGCGGCGTCATCAATTACCTGCTGGCGAACGACAAGATCCATCACGACTACGTGAAGGCGTACACCAACGCGTCCTTCCTGATCGACGATGGCTTCGGCTTCGACGACGGCATCTTCACCGGCTACAACGACGAGAAGCGCAGCTACGACAAGGCCACCTGGAAATACCAGATGGGCGAGGACGGTTTCGCCAAGGTCGACGACACCCTGCAGAACCCGCGTTGCGCCTTCCAGATGCTCAAGGCCCATTACAGCCGCTATACGCCGGATGTCGTGGCCAAGGTCTGCGGCACGCCGAAGGAAGCGTTCCTGAAAGTCTGTGAATACATCGCCGAAACGGCCGCGCCGAACAAGACGATGACCAACCTGTACGCGCTGGGCTGGACCGAGCATTCGGTCGGTTCCCAGAACATCCGCTGCATGGCGATCATCCAGCTGCTGCTCGGCAACATGGGCATGGCCGGTGGCGGTATCAACGCGCTGCGCGGCCACGCTAACGTCCAGGGCATCACCGACTTTGCGCTCTACGCCCAGAATCTGCCGGGTTACCTGGCGCCGCCGACCGATGCCGAACCGGACCTGAAGACCTTCCTGGAGAAAAAGACGCCGAAGATGCTGCGTCCTGGCCAGATGAATTTCGGCCAGAACCTGCCGAAGTGGTACGTCAGCCTGCACAAGGCCTGGTGGGGCGATGCCGCCCACAAGGACAACGGTTTCGCCTACGACTTCATGCCCAAGCTGGCTGGCGCCTCCGATGTGCTGTCGATCTTCAATGCCATGTACGAAGGCAAGGTCAATGGCTTCCTGTGCCAGGGCTTCAACCCGCTGGCTTCAGTTGCCAACAAGAAGAAGGTGGGCGATGGTCTGGCCAAGCTGAAGTACATGGTGGTCATGGACCCGCTGGCGACCGACACGTCGGAGTTCTGGAAGCCGCATGGCGAGTTCAACGACGTCGATCCCGGCAAGATCCCGACGGAAGTCTTCCGTCTGCCGACCACGCTGTTTGCCGAAACCAGCGGCAGCTTCACCAATTCCGGCCGCGTCATCCAGTGGCGCTGGAAAGCCGCCGACGGTCCGGGCGACGCCAAGGACGACACCGAGATCATGGCGACGCTTTTCCTGAAGCTCAAGGAAATGTACGCCAAGGATGGCGGTGCCTACTCGGAGCCGATCCAGAAGCTGACCTGGGCTTATCGCCAGCCGACCAAGCCGTCGCCGGAAGAGCTGATGATGGAGTTCAACGGCAAGGCGTTGGCCGACGTGCTCGATCCGAAGGATCCGACCAAGGTGCTGGTCAAGGCCGGCGAGCAGTTGCCGAGCTTTGCCATGCTGCGCGACGACGGTTCGACGACCTGCGGCAACTGGATCTACTGCGGTGTCTGGTCGCAGGCCGGCAACAACTCGGCGCGGCGCGACAACAGCGATCCGTCCGGCCTCGGCCAGACGCTGAACTGGGGCTTCGCCTGGCCGGTCAACCGGCGCATCTTGTACAACCGTGCTTCCTGCGATCTCTCCGGCAAGCCGTGGGATCCGAAACGTACCGTGCTCAAGTGGCTGGGCGACAAGTGGGGCGGCAACGACGTGCCCGACATGCGTCCGGATGCCGCGCCCGACCAGAACGTCATGCCTTTCATCATGACCGGTGAAGGCGTTGGCCGCCTGTTCAGTCTTGGCCTGATGAACGAAGGCCCGTTCCCCGAGCACTACGAGCCATTCGAAACCCCGCTCGACGCCAACCCCATGCACCCGAAGAACCCGAAGGCGACCAGCAACCCGGCCGCCCGCGTGTACAAGGGCGACATGGAAGCGTTCGGCAAGGCCAAGGACTTCCCGTACGTGGCGACGACCTATCGCCTGACCGAGCATTTCCACTACTGGACCAAGCAGAGCAAGATCAACGCGATCATGCAGCCGGAACAGTTTGTCGAGATCGGCGAGGAACTGGCCAAGGAAAAGGGCATTGCCGTTGGCGACAAGGTAAAGATCCGCTCCAACCGCGGCTTCATCAAGGCTGTCGCGGTCGTCACCAAGCGGATCAAGGCGCTTGATGTCGATGGCAAGAAGGTGCACACCATCGGCATCCCGATCCACTACGGTTTCAAGGGGGCGACGAAGCCTGGCTTCATCACCAACACCCTGACCCCGTTCGTCGGTGACGCCAATACGCAGACGCCGGAGTACAAGGCGTTCCTGGTCAACATCGAGAAAGCGTAAAGGAGAGCTGATATGGCACTGCAATCGCTAGACATCAAACAGCGCTCCGCGACGACGACGCCCTCCACGCAAGTGCGGGAAACGATCGAAATCGCCAAGCTTATCGACGTATCCGCCTGTATCGGCTGCAAGGCGTGTCAGGTGGCCTGCTCGGAGTGGAATGACATCCGCGACGAAGTGGGCAACTGCCACGGCGTCTACGACAACCCGATGGACCTGACGGCGAAGTCGTGGACGGTGATGCGCTTCACCGAGGTCGAGCAGAACAACAAGCTCGAATGGCTGATCCGCAAGGACGGCTGCATGCACTGCGCCGACCCCGGCTGCCTGAAGGCCTGCCCGGCCCCGGGCGCGATCATCCAGTACAGCAACGGCATCGTGGATTTCCATCAGGAAAACTGCATCGGCTGCGGCTACTGCGTCACTGGCTGTCCGTTCGACGTCCCGCGCATCTCGAAGGAAGATAGCAAGGCCTACAAGTGCTCGCTGTGTTCCGACCGGGTAGCGGTCAACCAGGCACCAGCCTGCGTCAAGGCTTGCCCGACTGGTGCAATCCAGTTCGGATCGAAGGAGGACATGAAGGACTACGCCGCCAAGCGCGTCACCGACTTGAAAGAGCGCGGTTACGACCAGGCTGGCTTGTACGACCCGCAAGGGGTGGGCGGTACGCACGTCATGTACGTGTTGCACCACGCGGACAAGCCTGACCTGTACGCCGGCCTGCCGGCCAATCCGTCGATCAGCCCGCTGGTCTCGTTGTGGAAGGGCTTCGCCAAGCCGCTCGCCACGCTGGCTTTGGCTGGCGTTGCACTGGGCAGCCTGTTCCATTACGTGACCAAGGGTCCGAACGAGGTCTCGAAAGAGATCGAGGACGAGATCGAAAAGGAGGACGCAAAATGATCCGCGATCCGAAAGACCTCAAGCGTTACGAGCCCAGGGAAAGGGCCAATCACTGGGTGGTGGGCATCAGCTTCATCCTGCTCGCCCTCTCCGGTCTGGCCTTCTTCCACCCGGCGTTCTACCCGCTGACGCAACTGTTCGGCGGCCCGACCTGGGCGCGCATCATCCACCCCTACCTCGGGGTGCTGATGGCGCTGTCCTTCCTCGGCCTCTACGTCCGCTTCAAGCATCTGAACAAGATGACGCCGGCGGACAAGGAATGGCTGGCCAAGGCGAAGAACATGGTGGACGGCAACGACCACGACATGCCGGAACAGGGCAAGTACAACGGCGGTCAGAAAGTCATGTTCTGGGCCCTGGCCATCTGCATGCTGCTGATGACCGTTTCCGGCCTGTTCATCTGGCGTGCCTGGTTCGGCTTCGACATCACGCTCGTCCGCATGGGCGCCGTGGTGCATGCCGCGGCCGGCGCCTTCATGATCGGCCTGATCATGGTCCACGTCTATGCCGCCATCTGGGTCAAGGGCACCATCCGCGCCATGTGGTACGGCACGGTCACCCGGGGCTGGGCCAAGCAGCATCACCGTGGCTGGTACCGCCAGGTGACGGGCAAGTAAGGGGCAAACGACCGGGCTTGCAGGCTCGGCGTTGCGCCCGCTGGCCGTACCAAGTGTACTGTCTGCGCGGGCGCGCCTTGATCCTGCGGCGCCCGGACACTTGTCGTAACGATTTAGCTTTACCTTGCGTTTAGGGGGCTCTGCGGGGAACATTCCGCAACCCCCGTTTTTTTAATGTCGATTTTGGGCAAAATTTCCGGTTGACCGCAGCAGCATGACTGCCAGCCCAGCCGGCTAGAGAACAACAGACGAGACACCCCGCATGCAATCTCAACCGATCAATTTCCAGCCCCCGGCCGAAGATGCGCAGCCTTTCCTGCTGCCGGTGGCGGCCAGCCTGTTTGCCGACCGTGCCGCGCGTTTCGCCGCGCTGGCCGACGGCCACAGCCTTGGCGACTGGCTGGCCTTTCTTGGCCGCCTGAGCGCCGCCCAGCAAAGTGCCCAGAAAGCGCTGCCGGCGCTTGAACTACCGCCCGCCGAAGCCCTGGCCAACGCACGCACCCATGGCATGCCGCCGCTCGACCTGGCCAGGCGCCCGGCTGCCTGGCGCGACGCCCTGCGCCACATCGCCCGCGAACTCGCCGCCGACGCCCCGGAAGGCGCCGCGTCGGCCCTCTCCACGCTGCAAACGGCCGCCGACGACGACCTTGAGCAACTCGCCGAGGTGCTGCTCGACGGTGACCTCGACGCCGCCAATGCCGCCGATCTGCCCTTCGTTGCCGCTGCGCTGCAGGTCGTCTACACCCAGCTGGCCAGCCAGCTCGGCGCCAGCCAGCTGCAAAAGCTCGATGCCCACAACGTCTGCCCCTGCTGCGGCAGCCCGGCTGTGGCCAGCGTCGTGCGCCTCGGCGCTGCCATCAACAACCTGCGTTACCTGCATTGCAGCCTGTGCAACACCGAATGGAACGTACCGCGCGCCACCTGCACGGCCTGCGACACCGACAAGGAAGTCGCCCTGCATGAAGTCGATGGTTCAAAGGGTGCCGTCCGCGCCGAAACCTGCGACGCCTGCCAGAGCTACCTGAAAATCGTCTATCAGGAGAAAGACCCGCACGTCGACCCGGTAGCCGACGACCTCGCCACGCTGGCCCTCGACATGCTGGTCGACGAAGCCGGCTACCAGCGTTCCGGCCCGAATCTGCTGTTGATCGGCGCCTACAGCGGCTAAACGCCTTTGATTAACCTTTCTGCCCGGTCCGGGTGAAAGCCATGAACGAAAAAAGACACCTTCCTGCGGTCGACCGGCTTTTTTGCCGAGAATCGAAGTTAGCGCAGCGGTCGATAACCCAGTTGTTGTGCCAGTTGCCGCCTCGTCTCGTCGCTGGCCAACTGTTGCCAAGACCAATGGCGCGCCTTTTCCATGGAAAAGCCATTTTTGCCATCAAGCAGCCACAGCCCCTCCAGCGCTGCCAGCACAAGTTGTGTGGCTTGCAAACGCAAGGCATAGGAGCGCCCCTGGCGAAAGGCTTCAAGCAAGTCTTTCCGGGTGGCGATGCGGTATTTCGATTCGATGATGATCTGCGCGCTTTCCTGATCGAGCGTGCTGCTCAGGCCAAGAACATAGTCGGGGTAGACTTTTTCGCCACGCCCCATGCGAACCACGACTTGGCGCTGCCAATCGCGTTGCTCCGTAAATCCAAGTTGCTCCAACAGGGGTTCGATCAAATTGGTTTCAACTGCTCGTTCATTCAGAATTTCCTGGCCGTCGGGCAACAGGGAGTGCGGCGATGGGGGAATGCGGGGCAGCGCATCGGTTTCGGCACCGTGGCGGGCACACTCATCCAGCAAGGCAAGGTAGTCGTCGGGACGAAAATATTTTCCGGCACTGCCCTGAAAATGGGCGCGTACCAAGGGGCTTTGGGCGAGGATTGGATTGGCCTTCAAATCCTTAATTTTGAGATGGGGTACTGTTTGTGGCTGCCCAATTCGGACCAGCGAATACCAGTGTGCGAACGGATCGTCGTATCCGTCCTCGATGATGCGCCAAATCGAGTGCAGATGAGCGCGTGGGCTGGCACACCACAAGACAGCCATGTCGCCGCATCGGGCATCGCGATGCCCCCGCCAGAGGCTTTCTGTCTGCCGGTCTGCTTCATCGAGAAGGGAAAAATCCGCTTGGGTGCCGACCCCGGCCATCAAAAACCAGGCACGTTTCGGAGCGGGCAGTTCGGCGTCAGCATCCTCCGCCAGACAGGCTGGTGCGAAATCGTAAAGAAAGGCGTTAAGTTCTGCCGGACTCAAATTATGAAGCAGGCGGAATTCCTGAAAACTGCGGTTGATGTCGAGATAGAACAGGGCCCGTTCCCGCTTCTGCAACTTGCCCGGAATCGCCGGCAGGGGAATCCGGAAGCGCTGGCAAATGTCTGCCAGCAGTTTGAAGCGGCCCTGAAAGTAATAGGGCAGGTAAGCTTCGGGCTGCAGGCTGTGCATGACCGTCGTAATCGAACCGATGTTAGAGGCAACATCGAGCGCGTATTCTTCGCCGCCGAAGCCGGCACAGAAGATGTTTCCCGGCGTTTCGTCTTCCAACCATTCGTAGTAAAGCCCCTCCCCTTCCAGCAAGCGATGGAAATCCCCGGGCAGATCAGTGCTGTCTTCAAACCAGAACCACAGCAGTTCGCGCAGCTTGATCGGATCTGTCGGCGCCCAGAGCTGTTCGGGTACTTCGAGGTTGCCGACGAGTACCGGAATATCGGCATTGAGTTGTTGTCTCCAGTTCCCGTTACCTGTACTACCGGCGAAGCGTGCGTGGCGCGGGAAAGTCTGGCGTATAGCCTCCCTGCCTCGCGGCGACTGGCGGTAAAGGGACCAGATGTAGCGATTGAACATAGTGGCTACCGGGATCAGCGTAAGGTCATAGCATTAAGCTGCCGACTGAATCACTCAGCCTCGCCCAACAATGCCGCCAAGCCAATTTGTACGCACTCCCGATCGGAAGGCGCCAGCTTGCCAAGTTGCCCGCGGACCAGCCGGTGGTCGAGCGTGAAAAGCTTGAAGCGCACCTTGGAGGGGGCGGGCAGGCCGGCTGCCTTGAGGTCGGCAATCGGGCAATCGAGCGGCCACGGGGCATTGCCTTCCGAGGTGATCATCGCCATGACCGAATGCCATGCCGGCGCGTTGAAGGCTGCAGAGGATGAGAGCACCAGTGCCGGTCGGTTCTTTGCAGCATCCCGGTCGGTGAATGGGAAGGGAACGCGGACGACGGCAAAGCGTTCAAAGGTCACGGTATGCCGCCTCGTCCTCGGCGCAGGCCCACTCGCTCAGCGTGCCTTGCACGGCTTTCAGGTATTCGATGTCCATTGGCTGAATTCGACGAACGGTGGCGCTACCGTCGCTGCCGATTTCCCAGGCAATCAGATCGCCCGCGCCGACCTTGAGCGCAGCGCGAACATCTTGCGGAATCGTGGTTTGCCCCTTGCTGGTGATCTTGGCGATGACTGTCATGATGACTCCTTTCGTCGGCTCGCATTACATCCTTACTGTAAGCTCGCATTGGGAAAAGCACAAGCCAAGTCCCTTCCCCAAACCCTTTCTGCCCGGTTCGGGTGAGAGCCATGAACGACAATAAACGTCTTCCCGCGGTCGACCGCGTCCTGCAGCAACTTCCCGAACTGATCGAGGCGCTCGGCCGCCAGCTCGTTACCGGCTGCGTCCGGGCTGAGCTGGCTGCGGCCCGCGAGGGCCTAAAGCATGGCCTGCCGCTGCCGGAAGACGGTGCACTGATCGCCGCCATCCGCCGCCGCGCCGAAGATGCTGGCCGGGCCAATCTGCGCGCCGTCTTCAACCTGACCGGCACCGTGCTCCACACCAACCTCGGTCGCGCGCAACTGGCCGAGGAAGCTATCGGCGCCATGGTCGATGCCGCTCGCTCGCCCTGCGCGCTGGAATACGACCTGGCCTCCGGTGGCCGTGGCGATCGCGACGATCTGGTCTCCGGCCTGCTCGCCGAACTGATTGCCGGCGGTGACCCGAATGTCGCGGCGACCATCGTCAACAACAACGCCGCCGCCGTGTTGCTCACGCTCAACGCGCTGGCGCAGGGCAAGGAGGCAGTGGTCTCGCGCGGCGAGCTGGTCGAGATCGGCGGCGCTTTCCGCATCCCCGACGTGATGCGCCGGGCGCAGGTCAAGCTGCACGAAATCGGCACGACCAATCGCACGCATGCCAAGGATTTTCAGGAGGCGATCAATCCGAAAACGGCGCTGCTGATGAAAATCCACACCAGCAACTATGCAGTCACCGGCTTCACCAAGGCGGTCGATGAAAAGGAAATCGCCTCCATTGCTCACGCCGCCGGCCTGCCCTTCGTCATCGACCTCGGCAGCGGAACGCTGTGCAACTTCGCTGCCCACGGCCTGCCGGCCGAGCCGACGCCGCAACAGGCGCTGGCAGCGGGGGCGGACATCGTCACCTTCTCAGGCGACAAGTTGCTCGGCGGCCCGCAAGCCGGACTGATCGTCGGCCGCAAGGACTTGATCGCAAAGATCAAGAAGAACCCGCTGAAGCGCGCCCTGCGCGTCGGCAAGACGACGCTGGCGGCACTCGAAGCGACGCTGCGCCTCTATCGCGATCCGGATCGGCTGGCCGAACGCCTGCCGACCTTGCGCCTCCTGACCCGTCCCGTTGCGGAAATCACCGCGCTGGCCGAGCGCGTGCTGCCCGCCGTGCAAGCCGCTGTCGGCGAGCAGGCGACAGTCAGCGTCGAAGCCTGCAGCAGCCAGATCGGCAGCGGCGCCTTGCCGGTCGAACGCCTGCCGTCGGCAGCGCTGGTCGTCCGGCCCAATTTCAAAAAAGCCGGAAAATTCCTGTTGACCGTGGAAGCCGCTTTCCGTGGCCTGCCGACGCCGGTCATCGGCTACGTCCGCGACGACGCCTATCATCTCGACCTGCGCTGCCTGGAAGCGAAGGACGAAGCGCGTTTCGTGGCGCAACTGACTCAACTTAAATTCTGACATCCCTAAAAGCCGAAGCTTTCATGCGCAAATTCCTCTTCCTCAACGCCAGCACCCGCGAGCCGGGCCACATCGGCAACAGCGAAACCCTGGCCCGTCGCGCCGCCGCCCCTCTGTCGGCTGATACCAAGCAAACCTGGGTCAAGCTGGCCGATCTGGAACTGCCGCCCTTCGTCGATCTGCGCCATACCGCCGGCACCTATCCGATGCCGATGGCCGACGCCAAGTCCCTGCTCGACGCCACGCTGGCGGCGACTGACCTGGTCTTCGTCTCACCGGTCTATTGGTTCTCGATCCCGTCGCCGCTCAAAACCTATCTTGACCACTGGAGCGCCTGGCTGCGCGTTCCCGGCCTCGAATTCAAGGAAGCGATGGCCGGCAAGCGACTGTGGGTCATCGCCACCAGCGGCAACCGCGAAAAGGCCCAGCCGATGCTTGACAGCTACCGCCTGTGCGCCGAATTCCTCGGCATGCAATGGCAGGAGCCGCTCTGGGGCAAGGGCGGCGCGCCGGATACCGTGCTCGCCGACGGCGAGGCGATGGCTGCGGCGGCCGGCTATTTTTCGGGCCAGTCTGCCTAAATGCCCATCGAACGTCTTTTCCTCAGTCCCACCCGCGGGGCAGCGCAGTGGGAATGCCGGCAGCTTGAGTTACTGGCCGGGCAGGGCGTCGTTGGCGACCGCCATTTCGCCCAGGCCAACTGGGCCGGCCAGCAATTGACGCTGGTCGAGGCCGAGGAAATCGAGCGTTTCTGCGCCCATGCCGGGCGTGCCACCGACCTGTCGCTGACCCGCCGCAATGTCGTGACGCGTGGCATCCGTCTGAACAAACTCGTCGGGCGCCAGTTCCGCCTCGGCGGTAGTCTGCTGGTCGGCATCGAACTCTGCGAACCATGCCGCACGCTGGGCCAGCGGCTGGCCAACGAAACCCTGTCGGCGCCCGAGGTCGTCAAATACTGGGTCGGCCGCGGCGGGTTGCGCGCCAATGTGCTCATTTCCGGCAATGTGGCCTGCGGCGATGCGCTGACCCTGACCTTACCCGGGGAAGGCGCCGCATGATCATCGGCACCGCCGGCCACATCGACCACGGCAAGACGACGCTGGTCAAAGCCCTGACCGGTGTCGACTGCGACCGCCTGAAGGAAGAGAAGGCGCGCGGCATCACCGTCGACCTTGGCTACGCCTACACCGAAAAGCTTGGCTTCATCGATGTGCCCGGCCATGAAAAGCTCATCCACAACATGCTGGCCGGCGCCACCGGCATCGATTTCGCGCTGCTCGTCATCGCCGCCGACGACGGCCCGATGCCGCAGACCCGCGAACATCTGGAAATCATCGAACTGCTCGGAATCAAGCGCGGCGCGGTGGCACTGACCAAAATCGACGTTGCCATCCCCCAAGGGGACTTCCTGCGGGGCGCGGTCAACCGGAAAAATGAGGTAAAAACGGAAATTGCCGAACTGCTCGCCGGCACCGCGCTGGCCGATGCTCCAATTTTTCCGGTCGCTGCCGTCAGCGGCGAAGGCATCGCCGAGTTGCGCGCCCACCTCGAAGCCGCCGCGGCGGAGCAGGGCGAGCGCATGGCAGCCGGCGGCTTTCGCCTCGCCATTGACCGCTGCTTCACGCTCTCTGGTGCCGGCACCGTCGTCACCGGCACGGCCTTCGCCGGTTCGGTCAAGGTCGGCGACCAGTTGCTGCTCACGCCACCCAACAAACCTGTCCGCGTGCGCAGCCTGCGCGTCCAGGATGCCCCGGCCGAATCCGGCCACGCCGGGCAGCGCATCGCGCTCGCCCTGAGCGGCATCGAAAAGTCCGAGGTCGACCGCGGCCAGTGGATCGTCGCGCCCGGTCTGCACGCCCCGGTCCGCCGCTTCGATGCGAAGATTCGCGTCCTCTCCGGCCAGCCTGCGCTCAAGCACTGGACGCAGGTGCACCTCCACCTCGGCGCCGAAGATGTCCCGGCCCGAATCGCCCTGCTCGGCGCCGACGAGATCGCCCCGGGATGTGAAAATTGGGCACAAATTGCCGTTGACCCTGGGGCCAGCCGTAGTTTCTATGGTCGTGAGATCGGCGCGCTGGCCGGCGACCGCTTCATCCTGCGCGACGCCGCAGCCCGCCACACCATCGGCGGCGGCATCGTGCTTGACATCTTCCCGCCCAGCCGCCGCAAAAGTAGCCCGGAACGCCTGGCCATGCTCGCCTCGCTGGCCGACGCCAACCCGGCCACGGCGCTGCAACGGGCCGCCGAACAGCAGCCGGCCGGTTTCGACCTGGCGACCCACGCCCTGAATCGCAATCTCGACGCCAGCACCCTCAACGCACTGTGCCAGCAACTGAAGCTCAAAGTCGTCGGCGCCACCGCCTTCGCCCCGAGCCGCTGGCTGGAACTCGAAGCCCGCCTGCTCGCCGCCATCGCCGCCGAACACGAGCGCGCCCCGGACCTCACCGGCGTCGAACGCGACCGCCTGCGCCGCCTGACCCTGCCGACGCTCTCCCGCCCAGCCTTCGATGCGCTGCTCGCCACGCCGCTGGCCGACGGCCGTATCGCCCAGACCAACGCCTGGCTGCACCTGCCGGAGCACCGCGTGCAGCTTGCAGCGACCGACCGCGACCTTTGGCAGACGCTCAAGCCGCTGCTCGCCGTCGAGCCGTATGCTCCGCCGCGCGTGCGCGACGTCGCCAAGGCCACCGGCATCGGCGAAGACACCGTGCGCGCCCTGTTCAAACGCATCGCCCGCCACGGCGACGCCTGGCCCGTGGCGCACGACCACTACTTCACGGCCGAAGCCATCGCCGATTTGGCCCGCAAGGTTGCCGCGCTGAACCAACGCGACGGCTGCGCCCGCGCTGCCAGTCTGCGCGACGAGATCGGCGGTGGCCGCAAGGTGGCCATCCACATCCTCGAATTCTTCGACCGCATCGGCTACACTCGCCGCGTGCGCGATACCCACGTTTCACGTGGAACGCCGGAGCAATTCGGATAATTGCCTGCCCGGGTCGCCCGTGATTTTGTCGACTGCAGCTCGCCTTCGCGTCACGGTCGGCCTGGACACGAAATTGAAATGAACAACGGAAGAGATCGTTCCCCGGTGGGACGGCCGGTCTTCAAAACCGGCAGGACCTGTCAAACAGGTTTGGGTAGGTTCGACTCCTGCTCTCTTCCGCCAATTTTCAGCCGGTGAATCCCTCGGCCTGA
Organism: uncultured Rhodocyclaceae bacterium; assembly: GCA_907163225.1. Classification (GTDB taxonomy): domain Bacteria; phylum Pseudomonadota; class Gammaproteobacteria; order Burkholderiales; family Rhodocyclaceae; genus Azonexus. The sequence continues at coordinate 2,248,820 of OU015322.1, forward strand.
CGGTTACAGTAGCGCCAGCAGGCGAGCCGGCCCAACGACCAATCCAGAACGTTTGCCAAGATGCGCAGCGAATTTTCGCGCGTGGCATAAGTTGAACTATTATGAGGCAACTATCCGGGTAAAAGTGAGCCGAACTCTTCCCATGATCACAGACCTTGAAGACAACTGGTATTGCCTGATCGAAGAGCTGGAAAAGGGCAATGTCATTCCTATCGTCGGCCCGGAGCTACTCGATATTCCAGACGGCACGGACGGTGCTGTTGCTTTGCTCTATGACCTGGTGGCACGCGAACTCGCGGTGCGCTACAACCTCCCCGCCGGGGAGAAAATTGCCGGCACCTGGAGTCTGCACAACTGCGTAGCGACCCTGCTGTCCGGCGGCCAGATGAATGTTGACAAGGTGCGGCGCGCCGCAGCCAAGACCATAGACACCCTCACGGCCACTTGTCCGCTGCCAAAGGCCTTGCAAGTTCTCGCCGGCATTGACGCCTTCGATCTCTATGTCAGCCTGACCTGTGACCCGCTGCTGTTCCGCAGCCTGCAAGAGAAAGACCCGGCTGCGGAGAGCGTGGCCTTCGGTATTCGTTCCGACACCAACTCCCATCCGCTTGATATCCCCGCCAAGTCGCGGGGAAAAATTTGCTACCAGTTATTTGGCTCAGCCGAGAATCTGCTCGATTTCGCCATTCACGAAGGCGACGTGCTTGAATACATGTACCGTCTCCAGTCAGAACAGACCCGTGCCATCAAGAATCTGCTTGGGCGATTGCGCAGCAGCAACTTGCTGTTCATTGGCTGCCACCTCCCGGACTGGGTAGGCCGATCCTTGCTCAGGGTTGTTAACGAAGATCCGCTGCTCTCCAAAGCAAAACAGGAATTCATGACGGATTTCGAGAGCGACCCGTCGCTGTCCACCTTTGTCTCGCGCTTCAGCCCAAACAGCCTGGTCTTTCCCGGCTCCCCGAATGAATTTGTCGACGAGCTGGCCAAACGCTGGGGCGCCTGGCGGCTCGCCCATCCGCGCATTGGTGAGCAGCGCATTACCGCAAAACCTGCTTCGCCCACCGAAGGCCCCATGATTTTCATCAGCTACGCCAGCCAGAATACCGATGCCGCGCGGGCTATTGCGGACCGGCTTCTCGCGCTGGGGGCCGGCGATGTCTGGCTCGACAAGAAAAAACTGCGCGGTGGTGAGGATTGGTCGAACAAGCTGGACGAAGCAATCGGTAGTTGCGACTACTTCCTGCCATTGCTCTCCAGCGAAGCGGACGAGCGGCGAGAAGGCGTTTTCTGGGAGGAGTGGGTCACCGCCCTTGAGCGAGCCAAGCGCGTTGCCGACACCTTCCTGCTGCCTACGCTGATCGACCCGACGCCGGAAAGCCGCAACAAATACCAGCGGATCGGCAAGCAACTCGGTACCGAGCGTTTCTGGGATCGTCATCTGCTGAATGCTCCCGGCGGCGTACTAGACGACAAGGCTAGCGCCGATCTGGCCGAATACTTCGGCGGATTCAGGAAAACTTGATCATGGCTACGCCTGTCATCGACAAGAACAACCCCTGGCCGTGGCTGGATCCATTTACGGAAAAGGCTGAAGCCTTTTTCAACGGGCGCGAAGACGACAGCGCCGCGCTGGAGCGTTGCGTGGTGTCGGGTACGGCCACGGTTCTGTTCGGCAAGTCAGGCTTGGGCAAGACGTCGCTGCTGCAAGCCGGGCTCTTCCCCCGGCTGCGCAAGGGCGGGCTGTTGCCGGTGCTGGTGCGCCTCATCCATGGTGGCGACTCCCCACCGGCAGCAGCCCAGATCCGGGCTCGGCTGCACCAGGAAAGTACGGCTCACGGCCTGGCGATCCCGGGCAATTCGCTACTGGCGCCGTCACTCGAAGCGCCTGAAGATCGTCTTTGGCTCGATCTGCATACCAGCCCGGTTGGCTTGCGTGATGAGCACGGCGGTAGTTGGCAGCCGGTGTTTGTCCTGGATCAGTTTGAAGAAATATTTACGCTGGGCGGCCAGGATGCGGTGCGTCAGCAGCGCGACTTCGGCATCCTTGGCGACCTGATCGAAAACCGCATTCCGAACGCGGTGGAAGGGGCCATCAGTGATGACGAGGACCTGCTTGATGTCCTGCTCCTCGACGCCCAGGCCTACCGCGTCATCCTGAGTCTGCGCGAGGATTACCTGCCGAATCTTGAGCGCTGGTGCGACCGCATTCCCCGCCTCGGCCCCAACCGCTATCGCCTGTTGCCGATGCAAGAAGCCCAGGCCCTCGACGCCATCCGGCTGACGGGTGGCGATTTGGTGACAGCGGAGGACGCACAACGCATCGTCCACTTCGTTGCCAGCCAGCAGGAAGGCCCAAGCAGCGGCGTGGCCAGCGGCGAGTGTGCCGAGGTCAGCATCGAACCGGCGCTGCTCAGTTTGCTCTGTTCCGGACTCAACCTTGAGCGCCAGGCTACCGGGGCGCCCCGGCTTGATGCCGCCGATCTGGAACAGCGCGGTGGACGCATCATGGAACGGTTTTATGATGACGCCACCAAAGGGGTAGCTCCGACCGCCGTCGCCTTCGTTGAAGACGAGTTGATCACCCCGGATGGCGTGCGCCTGTTCTATCCGCTCAAATCCATTCTGCAGAATACCGGCATCAGCAAGAGCGATATCGACACGCTGATCGAGCGTCGGCTACTGCGTCGGCAGCCCTTCGTCGAGGGCGAACGCATCGAAGTTGTTCACGACCGTCTGGCCGCTGTTGCCCGCCAGCGCCGCAAGAACCGCGAAAGCGTGACGGCGCAGCAACGCCTGCTGGACGAGGCGCACCGCGAAGCGGAGGCCAAGGAGGCCAATGTTCGGGCGGATCTTGAAAGCAAGGCCCGCGAGGTCGAAAGTCGCGCTCGGCAGCGGGCAGAATTGGACGCGACTGCGCAAAGGCGCCTGCAGCAGAAGCTGAAATACGTGGTCGTAGCGTTGATCCTTCTGCTTGCCCTGGCTGGTGGATCTGTTTGGATTGCACGCCAGCAAGGCGAACTGGCACGTTTCAACGCAGAAAAGGCCCGACAGTCGGCCGAAGAAGCCACAATTCGGCGTCTGATCGCGGAAGGTCAGGCGATGGCGAGCGGCAGGCAGAGCGGCGGTTCCATTAACGGCATGCTGCAGATGTTGGCGGCCCATCGCTTGGCGGCCAACGGTTTTCCGCAGGCTTCAGCCAACGCCTTGGGTGCCTTGCAGGCGGAGTTTCTACGCACCGCCAGGTTGGTTCGGATCATGGATAGCGATGAAGCCATTACGGCGCTGGCCGTCAGCCCGGACGAATCGCGTGTCGTCACCGGCGGCAGAAGCGGTAGCCTCAGATTCTGGGATGCCGAAGGTAAGCCGCTGGGCAAGCCGATGAAAGGACATGTCGGCCACATCCAGAGCCTGGCCTTCAGTCCTGATGGCAAGACCATCGTGTCGGCTGGCAAGGACGACATTAGTCTGCGTCTGTGGAATGTCGAATCCGGCAGCGCCGTCGGTGAAATTCTAAAGGGACACAAAAAACCGCCGCGTGGCGTTGCCTTCAGTCCGGACGGCAAGATGATTGTTTCGGCTAGTCTGGACCAAACCTTGCGGCGCTGGGATGCGGCCACCGGCCAGGCCATTGGTGAGCCGCTCGCAGGCCATTCGGACGGTGTCGCCAGCGTAGCTTTCAGCCCTGATGGAAAACTGATCGTCTCCGGCAGCTACGATAACTCGCTGCGCCTTTGGAATGCGCTCACCGGTCAAGCAATGGGCGAGCCTCTGACGGGGCATGAGGATGTGGTGGGCAGCGTTGCCTTCAGTCCTGATGGTCGCCTGGTCGTCTCGGGCAGCGCTGATGCAACCCTGCGCTTGTGGGACGTGGCGACCGGCAAACCGATTGGTGACCCGCTCAGGCGGCACAGGCAAGCGGTGCACAGCGTCGCTTTCAGTCCCGATGGAAAGCTGGTTGTTTCTGGTAGCGGTGACCATGCCGTGCGCCTGTGGGATGTTGATACGAGGAAACAGATTGGCGAGAGTCTAAAAGGGCATACCGACGAGGTTACTGGCGTCACCTTCAGCCGAGATGGAACGCAGATCTATTCCAGCAGTTTCGACATGACCTTGCGCCGTTGGATCGCCTTCGACGAGATTTCTGGAGGCAGGGCTTTCAAGGGGGCGAGCGCATCGCTGCAGAGTGTGGCCTTCAGCCCGGCCCCCGATGGAAAGATGATCGCTTCCGGTGGCAGGGATGAGCTTGTTCACCGCTGGGATGCCAACACTGGCGCGGCTATTGGCAAGCCTCTGGCGGGCCACGCCGGAGCGATCTACAGCATGGCTTTCAGTCCGGATGGAAAGAGGATTGCTTCGGCAGGCGAGGATATGGCACTGCGCCAGTGGGACGCTGATTCCGGCGCGCCAATCGGCTCACCACTGGTGGGCCACGGCGGAACCATATACGGCGTTGCCTTCAGCCCGGATGGCACGCGTCTTTTGTCGGCCGGTGAAGACAGCGTCCTGCGGCTATGGGATGTTGCCAGCGGTGCCGCCATTGGCCCGCCGCTCGCCGGACATCAGGACATTGTCTATGGGGTCGCCTTCTTTCCGCCGGATGGACGGGTCTTTGTATCGGCTAGCGGCGACAGGACTTTGCGACGCTGGGATGGCATCACCGGCGCTGCCATCGGCCAGCCCCTTGAGGGACACGGCAAGACCGTCAATAGCGTCGCCGTCAGCCGGGTTGTTCAAAACACTCAACGCATCGTCTCGGGCAGCGATGACATGACCCTGCGTTTGTGGGACGCCGCCAGTGGCGCGTCTATTGGCAAGCCGCTCAGTGGCCATACGCATTTCGTGAACAGTGTCGCGTTCAGCCCGGATGGCCGGCACATCGTTTCCGGCAGCAAGGATCGAACCGTTCGCCTGTGGGATGCGAGCACCGGCGCGCCGGTTGGTGCTCCGCTTGAAGGCCATACGGATTCCATCTTCAGCGTGGTCTTCAGTCCGGACGGCAAGCACGTCGCGTCGGCTGCAGCGGATACGACGGTACGCCGCTGGCCGGTCCTTGAATCCTGGGCTGACGCACTGTGCGCCAAGCTTTCTCGCAATCTGACCAAGGCCGATTGGCAGCGGCTGGTATCACCGGAAATTGCCTACATCAAGCAGTGTCCGAATCTGCCGGATGCGACTGAATGATCCGCCACGCACCATTTCAACCTTTGCCTGAGGAGCAGATATGCAGAATATTTCCTTAAGTTTGCTGCTATGCGCCGCACTCGTCGTGCCGGCCAGATTTGCAGCGGCTGCTGCTGATGACTGGGTTGCCCAGATCAAGGTTTCCCGTGGGAGTGTCACCATTCAGCGCGATAACCGCAGCCTTCCAGGTGACCTCGGCAAGCGCCTCAAGGAGAACGACACCATAGTGACGAGCGACAACAGTGCGGTGGGCATGACCTTTGAAGACAACTCCATGCTCTCGCTCGGCGCCAATAGCGAAGTCATCCTCCAGCGCTATTCCTACGACCCAACCACCTACCTGGGGGCTTTTGACGCGCTACTCAAACGCGGAACAGCTTCCGTCACGACTGGCAACATCGTCGCTCAGTCTGCTGAAGCCATGCGCCTGATGACGCCCGATGCCGAGCTGCAGCCCGGCAAGTCCGGTTCATTTGCCATCAGCGTCGAGGGGAAATAAGCATGAAAAATCTCTCACTGATTCTGAGCCTCATGCTCATCGCGGGTTGCGCCCAGGAACGTTATGTTTTGTTGCCGGATGAGTCCGGACAAAGCGGCAGCCTTGTGGTCAAACCTCGGCAAAAGGCGCCGATCACGCTCGATACCCCGAACGCCTTGTCGACCTCCGGTTTCTGGGGCATCGGCAAGCGTCGTGCCGAGGCCGACGAGGTCAAGGAAGTCTGGCGCGGTTCCATGGAGGCGAGGCCGACCCCACCGGTGAAATTCACTCTGTATTTTCTTGAGGGGACTAACGAACTGACGCCCGAATCGAAGAAGGAGCTGGACGGTGTTTTTGCCGAAATCAAGAACCGAAAGGTGCCGGATGTCCTTGTCGTTGGCCATACTGATGCCGTTGGTTCTCAGGAGTCGAACGATCGACTGGCTGAGTCGCGGGCCAGGAACATGAAGGCCGAACTGGAACGCCTCGGCATCGACCCCGAATCGATCAAGGCAAGTGGCCGGGGTGAGCGGGAGCTGAAGGTCAAGACTCCGGATGACGTCGCGGAAGCGCTCAATCGGCGGGTCGAAATCCAGGTGCGCTGACTGTTCGGGAAACCGCTACGCCAAGGAAAGCGGGGCCGCACTCTCACAATCTCGCAAAGCCTTGTGACACAATGGACGGAAGGCTTCTGTTGGCACGGAAGACTTTTCCCCTTCGGCCAGGTCTCTCAGGCCGGCGTGGGTGATTTCCTCGCCGGAATTTTATTTTTCCTCTCCCAAAAATATGGCTCATCAACCTTTCTCCGGCCCTATCCCCGACGACCGTCTCTATTGCCCGCGCTACGACATGTGGATACAGGAAGGGGCGAACGGCGAGATTCTGATTGGCGCGACCAGTTTCGGCGTTTTTCTGGCTGGCGAGATCATCGCTTTTACCAGCAAGCCGAAGGGGGCGGAGGTTGATATCGGGCGGGGGATGGGCACCGTTGAATGTCGCAAGACGGTGCTGGCAGTTCATGCGCCTGTTTCCTTCGTATTGCTCGAAGGCAATGACGAGGCAGAGGAGCGACCGAAACTGGTCAATCTTGATCCGTACGGCAAGGGCTGGATGGCACGTGCCCAGCCTACTTGCTGGAACGAGGAAAAGCTGACGCTGGTTGATGCTGCCACCTATCGACAGCAGATCCTCAAAATCGAACCGGAGGCCACTTTTGGCTGACAAACTGGCTTTGCTGATCTGGGCCGCGACGCCTGATCATCCCGACCTTGTGGTTACGCCCTTGATCCACGCGCTGGCTGCACGGGCGCTGGACGCCGAGGTTGAAATCCATTTTGCCGGCCCGGCCATTCGCTGGCTGGTTGACGGTGTAGCCAATCAAAAATATGCGACACCTGCACGCGAAAAATCGATCGGTTATTTTTTGCACGAACTCCAGCAGGAAGGCGTCAGCCTCTACGCTTGCAGCATGGCGCAGGCGCAATGGGTTGCCGCTGGTGAATCCTTGCTACCAGGCTGCCGACATGCCGGGGCAACGGCTTTTGTTGTCCGCGCACTTGACCCCGAGTGGCGAACGTTGACCTACTGAGCCAGATCAGCCGCGTTGCTGAACACGTTTCGACGTTTTCTTGACACCGCCGTGGCCAGTGTCGAAATGCACCATGAAGTAGGTTTCGTCCATTGGCGGCATGCCTTCGATGCGCCATTCCCAGATTTCCTCGCGCAGGTTATTGAACATGACCTTTGAGCCAGGGGCGCCGAGCAGGCGCCGGATATCGTCCTTGCTCATGCCTTCGCGCACCTTGGCGTAGTTGGCATCGTTGAGTACCTGTTCCAGCTTGCTGACGACCAGATCGTTGTTGAAAGTGATCATGTAGCAATTCGAGCCGCTCGGCTGCCGGGCGTATTCCCACGTTGCCGTGCCGTCATCGTTCCAATGGACAAAACCCGGCTCTCCCATGCGGTTGCGGATTTCTGCCTGTGTCGTGATCCCCGGCTTGATTTCCTGCATATTGACGTAGTCGCAGGCGGGGAGTGCGCTGGCGACGATCGCCGTGGCTGCAGTGGTTATCCAGCTCGGGAGTTTCATGGAGATTCCAATATGTCGTGAGGTAATTGAGTTTACGCTTGGAGCAGCTTGCTTTCATAATATCCGAGTCTCCTAATTTTCGGATGTGCCGATGCGATCCCTCGATCCCAGTGCAGCTTATGCCCTGCTTCAGGAAAACTCTGACGCGGTGCTGGTTGATTGCCGGACAGAAATTGAACACATGTATGTCGGCCACCCGGTTGGCGCCGAGCATGTGGCATGGCAGGAGGGCCCGGATTGGGATATCGACCCGAAATTCGCCGAGAAAGTGAAGCGGCTGGTGCGCAATGAGCTGAGTCGCCCGGTGCTGCTCATCTGCCGCAGCGGGCAGCGTTCTGCCGATGCGGGTGTGGCGCTTGAGGCTGCCGGATTTACGGACGTGACCAATATCGTCGAGGGCTTCGAGGGGGCGCTCGATGAAAACTACCACCGTGGCAATCTGGGAGGCTGGCGCTTTCGCGGCTTACCGTGGCAGCAATCGTAGTTTGTTGTGGAGCAGGGCGGCCAGGCCGCCTGTGAGCAGCAAGCCGGCCATGCCGTACGACATGTTCAGCGTCGAGCCCCAGAGCGCCGGGGCAATCAGGGCGGCCGTGATGCTGTTGAAACCTGACTGGAAGAAGGTCTGGCAGGAAGCGGCCAGTCCGCGCTGCGCCGGAAAAGGGTCGAGAGCGAAAATGCTCAGACAAGGCATGGCCATCGACATGCCCAGGGTGTAGATGAATAGCGGCATGACGCTCCACGGCAAGCTGGGGGGCAGGCTCAGGTTGAGGGCCAGGTTGGCTGCTGCTGCGGTGCCCATGATGGCGTAGCCGAGCGCTATCGTGCGGCTCAATGAGATTTTTCCCGCCAGCCGGCCAGACAGCCCGGCACCGATCACCATGCCGCCCATGGCCGGCCCGAACAGCCAAAGAAACCCGGTTTCCGCCACGCCGAGGTGTTTCATCAGGAAAACGGGGGGCCGACAGGACGTAGAGAAAGAACCCGGCAAAGTTCAGCGATATTGCAGCGCAGGCGAGCAGGAAGGCAGGCGAGCTCATCACCTTCCAGTACGTCGTCCCGAGGTAGGCGGGGCGCAGCGACTGGCGTTTTTCCGGTGGCAGCGTTTCGGGCAGCAGTTTCCAGCAGGCCAGCCACAATGCTGCGGTCGACACGACTAAAAAGGCAAAAACGGAACGCCAGCCAAATAGGGTTTGGAGCCAACCGCCGATCACCGGCGCAATGGCCGGGGCCAGCGCAAACATCATGGTGATCTGCGACATCAGACGCTGGGCTGCGGCGCCGTCGTAGAGGTCGCGGACGATGGCCCGGCTGACGACCATGCCGGCCCCGGCGGTGACGCCCTGCATGGCGCGCCAGAACCACAGCTGCTCGATGCTCGTGGCCAGCGTGCAGCCGGCCGAGGCGCCGGCGAACAGGCCGAGCGCGACGAGAATGACCTTGCGTCGGCCGAAACGGTCGGAAATGGCGCCGTGCCACAAGGTCATCACCGCGAAGGCGAGCAGGTAGACGGACAGCGTTTGCTGAACCTCCAGCGGCGTTGCGCTCAGTCTTTCGGCGATCTCGTGAAAGGATGGCAGGTAGGTGTCGATGGAAAACGGCCCGAGCGCTGACAGCGAGGCAAGCAGAATTGCAATGCCGCGTGTCTCTTTCCGGGACTTCTGGACATCACCCACGGGCAAAGCGGCGGTACTGGATGGCCTCGGCGACATGCGTGGCGTGGATGTCGTCACTGGCAGCCAGGTCGGCGATGGTTCGCGCCACTTTCAGGATGCGGTGCCAGGCGCGGGCAGAGAGGTCGAGCTGGGCGGTGGCCTGTTGCAGCAGTTTGCTGCCGATCGCATCGGGTTGGCAGCAAGTGTCCACTTCCTTCGTGCTGAGGCGGGCGTTTGGCTTCTGTTGCCGGGCATGCTGCCGGTTGTGCGCCTGCTCGACGCGTCTCCGAACGGTGGCGGATGATTCGCCATCGGTCTTGCCAGCGAGGTTTTCGGCGAGCAAGGCCGGCACCTCGATGATCAGGTCGATGCGGTCGATGAACGGGCCGGAGAGCTTGCCGCGGTAACGGGCAATCTGATCCAGCGTGCACCGGCATTTTCCGCTTGACGCGCCATGGTAGCCGCAAGGGCAGGGGTTCATTGCCGCGACCAGCTGGAACTCGGCGGGAAATTCGGCCTGGCGGGCGGCGCGGGCGATATGAACGCGGCCGGACTCAAGCGGTTCGCGCAGGGTTTCCAGCACTTTTCGGTCGAATTCCGGCAACTCGTCCAAAAACAAAATTCCCTGATGGGCCAGGCTGATTTCACCGGGCCGTGGCGGATTGCCGCCGCCAACCAGCGCAACGGCCGATGCTGTGTGGTGGGGCTGGCGGTATGGACGAACGCCGAAGGCCTCCGGGCGAAACTGGCCGACCAGCGACAGCACGGCGGCCGAGGATTTGGCTGCTTCGCCCTGCAACGCCGGCATCAGGCCGGGCAGACGGGCGGCGAGCATCGATTTGCCGGAACCAGGCGGGCCGAGCATGAGCAGGCTGTGTGAGCCCGCTGCCGCAATTTCCAGCGCCCGTTTGGCCTGGGCCTGCCCGCGAACCTCGGACAAATCGGGGAAAATTGGCTGTTTTTCCGTGTCGACCGCAGCAATGGCCTGCGGCAATATTTCGCGTTCGGCGAGATGGGCGCAGACATCAAGCAGGGAGCGGGCGGCGAGTATTTCGTTGCTGCCGATCAGCGCAGCTTCGCGGGCGCTGGCCTCGGGCAGGATGAAATGCTTGCCGTGGCCGGCAGTCTGCAAGGCCATGGCCAGGGCGCCGCGAATCGGGCGCAGTTCGCCGGACAGCGATAGTTCGCCGGCAAATTCATAGTCGGCTAAATGTTTGCCAGGAATCTGCCCGCTGGCGGCCAGGATGCCAAGCGCGATGGGCAGGTCGAAACGGCCCGATTCCTTGGGCAGGTCGGCGGGTGCCAGATTGACGGTGATGCGTTTGCTGGGAAACTCGAAGCCGGAATTGACGATGGCGGCGCGAACGCGGTCGCGCGCCTCCTTTACTTCGGTGTCCGGCAGCCCAACCAGCGTGAAACTGGGCAGGCCACTGGCCAGATGGGCCTCGACCGTTACCGGTGGCGCATTCAGGCCATCCAGTCCTCGACTGTGCGCGATGGCCAGTGCCATGCCGGTAGCCGGGCTACTGGCCCGAGCGGGATTTTTCCAGCGCGTTGACGCGCGCTTCGAGATCCTTGAGTTTTTCGCGGGTGCGGCTGAGTACCTGGGCCTGAACGTCGAATTCCTCGCGGGTCACCAGATCAAGCTTGGAAAAAAAGCCGCTCATGACCATTTTGGCGTTCTTTTCGATGTCTTTTGCCGGTGAATTGGCCAACAGGGCGCTGATCTTGGCGCCAAATTCTTCAAGTATCTTGGGGTCGAGCATGATGTCCTCCGTAACGTTTCAGTTTATCACAGCGGAATTTTGTCGACTTTTAGATGGTCGCTCGCCGATGGTGCGTAACAATATGTGACCGCACAAACTTGGTGCGCAATGATGGTGCATGCCTTTCGGTATAGATGGTAATGCCATGATTAAAATAAAAAAATTGATCTGGCACGCCTTCTGCTACCGCTGTACTGCACAAGATTATTTTTTCACTTTAATCAATCTGTAGGAGAGATGATATGAATAAGTCACTAATCACCCTGGCTCTCGTAAGCGCATTTGCCGCCCCGGCTTTCGCTGAAGAAGCCGCCCCGACGCCGGAACATACCCTGACCGGCAACATGACGCTGGCTTCCAGCTATCGTTTCCGCGGTATTGACCAGACAAACAATCAGCCGGCTTTGCAAGGTGGCATCGACTACTCGCATTCGAGTGGCCTGTATCTCGGTAACTGGAACTCCAATGTCAGCAGTGGCGCCGGCTTCCCCGGCGGCAATCTGGAAATGGACTTCTACGGCGGCTGGAAGGGTGCTTTCGGTGACTTCGGCGTTGATGTCGGCGCTTTGTACTACTACTACCCGGGCTCTGGTGCCAATCCTTGGTTGTCGAACTCAAACAGCAATGACCTTGGCAAAACCGCCTCTGGTGCTGTTGATAACCTCGAACTGTACGTTGCCGGTAGCTGGAAATTCCTGACCATGAAGTACTCCTATTCGGTCAAAGACTATTTCAAGCTGCCGAAATCCCAGGGCACCAGCTACCTGGAATTGAATGGCGTTTACGATCTGGGCAATGGCTGGGGCGTCAATGGCCACGTCGGACATCTTTTCTCTAAGGGTTACGACTACGCATTCACCAGCGGTAACACGAGCATCAGCTACACCGACTGGAAGCTTGGGGTCACCAAGGATATCAGCGGCTGGGTCATCGGCCTGGCATACGTGGACACGAACGCCAAGGGCAACTGTTCCAGCACCGAGTTTTACTGCTTCCCGGGTTCGATTACCAAAGGCGGCTCGGCAGATCCCGTTTCGACCTGGAAGAACGCTGGTCGGGCTACTGCTGTCCTCTCCGTTACCAAGTCTTTCTAAGCAAGCCTAAAAACTCCCTCGCCATTGCACCGGCCGGCGCTGGCGGGGGAACAAAAATCTCAACCTAAATGGGGAACTACCTATCATGAAATTCGTTACCGCCATCATCAAGCCGTTCAAGCTTGACGAAGTGCGTGAAGCGCTTTCCGCCATTGGCGTGCAGGGCATCACGGTCACTGAAGTAAAAGGTTTCGGCCGGCAGAAGGGGCATACGGAGTTGTATCGCGGCGCTGAATATGTCGTCGATTTCCTGCCCAAGGTCAAGATCGAAGCTGCCGTCAAGGCCGAGCAGCTGGATCAGATCATCGAAGCCATCGAGAAATCGGCCAGCACCGGCAAGATCGGTGACGGCAAGATTTTCGTCTTCGACGTCGAACAGGTTATCCGCATCCGGACCGGCGAAACCGGTACCGACGCCCTCTAAGGAGCTGACCATGAAACGTATTTTTGCATTGCTTGCTCTGGTCGGCGCGGTTGCATTCAGCGCGCCGTCTTGGGCCGATGAAAAGGCTGCCGCGCCGGCAGCCGTCGCGACCGAGGCAGTTGCTGCTCCGGCTGCGGCGGCGGTTGCTGCCGCGCCGGCAGCGGCCCCGGCTCTCGTCGCCAACAAGGGCGACAACGCCTGGGTCATGGTCAGCGCTGCGCTGGTCATCCTGATGTCTATCCCCGGTCTGGCGCTGTTCTACGGCGGTCTTGTCCGCACCAAGAACATGCTGTCGGTGCTCATGCAGGTCTTTGTGACCTTCTCGCTGATCTCCGTTTTGTGGGTGGTTTATGGCTACTCCGCAGCGTTCACCGAGGGCAACCAGTTCTTTGGCGTGCTCGACAAGCTCTTCCTGAAGGGCGTGACCGTTGAATCGGTCGGCGCCACCTTCACCAAGGGCGTCGTCATCTCCGAGCTGGCTTTCGTGATCTTCCAGGGCGCATTCGCCGCGATTACATGTGGCCTGATCGTCGGCGCCTTCGCCGAGCGTGCCAAGTTCGCTGCCATCCTGGTCTTCATGGTTATCTGGTTCACGCTGTCCTACATCCCGATGGCGCACATGGTCTGGTACTGGGCGGGCCCGGATGCCTACATCGACGCTGCTGCGGGCGAAGCTGCCGGCAAGACGGCTGGCTTCCTGTTCCAGAAGGGCGCGCTCGACTTCGCCGGCGGTACCGTGGTGCATATCAACGCCGCTGTTGCCGGTCTGGTCGGTGCCTATATGGTTGGCAAGCGTACCGGTCTGGGCAACGTGGCCATGGCCCCGCACTCCCTGACCTTCACGATGATCGGTGCTTCCCTGCTGTGGTTTGGCTGGTTCGGCTTCAACGCCGGCTCCGCCCTCGAAGCCTCCGGTGGCGCTGCGCTGGCCATGGTCAACACCTGGGTCGCTACCTCCTGCGCTGCGCTGTCCTGGATGTTTGCTGAATGGATTCTGAAGGGCAAGCCTTCCATGCTGGGTGCTGCTTCCGGTGCCGTTGCCGGCCTGGTGGCGATCACCCCGGCCGCCGGCTTCGTCGGTGTCATGGGCGCCATCATCATGGGTCTGCTGGCGGGTGTGGTTTGCCTGTGGGGCGTTAATGGCCTGAAGAAGATGCTCGGTGCGGACGACTCCCTCGATGTCTTCGGCGTTCATGGCCTCGGCGGCATCCTCGGTGCCCTGCTGACCGGTGTCTTTGCTGATCCGGCCCTGGGTGGCACGGGCGTCTATGACTACGTTGCCAACGCCGTCGGTACTTACGACATGACTGCTCAGGTCATCTCGCAGGCTTGGGGTGTCGGTACGGTTATCGTCTGGTCGGGCGTGGTTTCCGTTGTCGCCTACAAGCTGGTCGATATCGTGATCGGTCTGCGTGTGCCGGAAGATGAAGAGCGTGAAGGTCTTGACCTCACCTCGCACGGCGAAACCGCTTACCACCACTAAGCAAAGATCCCTTGATCTCTCCCTTCGGGCACCTTCGGGTGCCCGTTTTTTATGGGCGGTTGTTTTTGTATTTTGGCCGATTTTTCCGGTTGACCGCAGGGCCAGCCGTTTTGCGTGGGTGGGATGCGCAACAAGGCGTCGGCAAGTGTGCCGGCCGCAGACTTACTTGATCAGCGGCAGCAGGGCGCGAAAATCGTCGGTAGCGGCCTGATGCAGCCACTCGAAGAGCACCATTTCGGTGGTCACGACATGAATGTCGCCGGCCCGCATGCGCTCAATGGCGGCGTTCCGGCTTTCCGGGGTGCGCGACGACGTTGCATCGGCCACCAGAAAGACCTCGAAGCCGGCCGCGTGCAGCCCGAAGGCGGTTTGCAAGACGCAGACATGCGCCTCGGTGCCGGTCAGGATGACCTGTGGCCGCTTGGCGGCGCGCAACAGGTCGACGACGCCCGGTTCGGCAGCGCAGGAGAAATGCGTTTTTTCGAAGAATTTGGCGTTGACCGTGGGGCCAGCCTTTGTCTCTATGGTCGTGGAATCCGGCTGGTCATTGAGAGCCGCCGCAACGCGGATTGCTTCGACACTATGGCCGAGGCCGCGCACATATTGCTCGGAGATGAAAGCCGGCACGCCAAGCTGGCCGGCACCCGTCAGCAGGCGAACGCTGTTGCCGATCACGCCTTCGCCCTCAAAAATGGCCGGCGCCAGCTTCTCCTGAAGGTCGACGACGAGCAGCAGTGAAGCGTCGCGCCGGATCAGCATTTATCTGAACACCACGGTCTTGTTGCCATGCACCAGCACCCGGTCTTCCAGGTGGTAGCGCAGGCCACGGGCGAGGACGGTTTTTTCGATGTCCTTGCCGTAGCGCACCATGTCTTCCGGCGAATCGGAGTGGTCGATGCGGATGACGTCCTGCTCGATGATCGGGCCGGCGTCGAGCTCGCTCGTCACGTAGTGGCAGGTCGCGCCGATCAGCTTGACGCCGCGCGTGTAAGCCTGATGGTAAGGCTTGGCGCCGGCGAAGCTGGGCAGGAAGCTGTGGTGGATGTTGATGATCTTGCCGGCCAGCGCGTCGCACAGGGCCGGCGATAGCACCTGCATGTAGCGGGCAAGCACCATCGAATCACCGCGCACGTCGTCGAAAATGCGCTGGATTTCGGCGTAGGCGGCGGCCTTGTTATCCGGCGTCACCGGCACGTGATGGAACGGAATACCGTGCCATTCGACGAAACCACGGAAAGTATCGTGGTTGGAAATGACGCAGGGAATCTCGATGTCGAGTTCCTTGGCCTGCCAGCGCGCCAGCAGGTCATAGAGACAGTGCTCCTGCTTCGAAACCATGACCACGACGCGTTTCTTGACCGCGCTGTCGTTGATCTGCCAGGTCATCGCCAGCGGCTCGGCGACTTCCGTGCGGAAGCGTTCGCGGAACTCGGCGAGCAGGAAAGGCAGCGAATCCGCCTTGATTTCGATACGCATGAAATAGCGACTGGTCAGCACGTCCGAATGGAAACTCGATTCGAGAATCCAGCCGCCGTTGCCGGCGATGAAGCCGGAAACCTTGGCAATGATGCCAACCTGATCGGGACAGGAGGCGGAGAGCGTGTAGAAACGGTCGCTGTGCATGATTCTTTGCTTAGGCAGCCTTGGCGAAGGCGAGGTCGATTTGTGTGCGCAGATCGTCGTAGTTATAAACGACCGGATACTGCGGGAATTCGCGGATGACGTTCTCGGGCGGATGGAACAGGATGCCGCCGTGGGCTTCGCCGAGCATGGCCGTGTCGTTGTAAGAATCGCCAGCGGCGACGATTTTGAACTTCAGTTCCTTGAAACGCTGAACCGCCTCGCGCTTCTGGTCCGGCATGCGCAGGTGGTAATTCACCAGCATGCCCGACGCATCGGCTTCCAGCGAGTGGCAGAACAGCGTCGGCCAGCCCAGTTGGCGCATGAGCGGGTGGGCGAATTCGTAGAAGGTGTCGGACAGGATGACGACCTGATAATCCTCGCGCAGCTTGTCGAGGAAAGCGCGAGCGCCGGCCATCGGGCCCATTTCGGCGATCACCTTCTGGATGTCCGGCAGGCCGAGCTTGTGCTCGCGAAGGATGTTCAGGCGGAAAGTCATCAGCTTGTCGTAATCCGGCTCTTCGCGCGTCGTCCGCATCAGCTCGGGAATACCCGTGCGCTTGGAGAATTCGATCCAGATTTCAGGGACGAGGACCCCTTCGAGGTCTAGGCAGACGATTTGCACGGTTTGGCTCCAGCAGCAAGTTCGGAAAACCGCGATTTTACCCGATGCAGGTTTTGTTTTTGGGCGGTTTTTCCGGTTGACCGTGGGATTTCGGTTCGTTTTCTCTCTGGCTTGGCTGTGTGATTGGGCTTGGGGTTCCGCCTTGCTGGCGGCATTACTTTCTTTTGCTTCGCCAAAAGAAAGTAAGCAAAGAAAAGGCGACCCTGGGTCGTCGCCGGGCTGCGCCCGGTCCCCTGCGCTACTCGGTTCGATCGGGGGCTGCGGAACTCGGGCTACGCCCTCAAACAGTCCTCGCCCTGATCCGCTCAAACCTGCGTTGCTCGGCGACTCTCAAGGGGCCCGGAAAGGCGTCCGTTACCGATCTTGATGGAGACTTCGAGAATCGCGGTTATTTGTTTTTTGTAGCGGTGGCGTACGCAACGAAAATTATGCCTATACCAAGCATCCCGAACAGGAGCGCTATGTGTGGCACCTTGAGCGCTTCAAGCAGCAAATAGATGACATTGAGGTCGATTTCGGTTTTCACGGGGTTCCCTTCAAAAAATGTTAGTGAATGAAGGCTACCAAGGTATTTAAACGATACGCGCACCCCCTCTGGATAGCGGCTTCGCTGCGTAAAACCGAGACGTTTTGAGGATCCCCGTGTGAAGCGCCGAGCAGCGGAGAAAGCGGCGGAAAAAGGGCGAGGACTGTCTGAGGGCGTAGCCCGAGTTCCGCAGCCCCCGCCGGTTTCGAGTAGCGCAGGGAAGTTGGCGTAGCCAACCGCGTAACCCGGGGTCGCCTTTTCTTTGGCTACTTTCTTTTGGCGAAGCAAAAGAAAGTACGCCCGCCTGCAGGGCGGAACCCCAAGGTTGATTCAGGGTTGTGCTTGATCAGTAGTCCTTCGATACGCCCGCGATGTGGGCTACTCAGGACGAACGGGGGTGGGCGAGGAGAGCAACGACAAAAAGCGAGGCCCCGTTTAGTCGGCGGACGGCAACGCCTCCAAGGCCTCGTGAACCTCCAGCCACCGCATTTCCGCCTCATCAATCTGCTCGCCAAGCATCCCGGCCTGTTTATGCATTTCTTCGCTTTTTACCCGGTCGACCGCAGCATAGAACGACGGATCGGCGAACTGGGCATCCAAAGCCGCCTTTTCCTCATTCCACTTGGCCAGCTTCCGCTCAAGCTGCTCGATTTCCTTCACCAACGGCCGGCGTTGGGCCAGCAGAGCCTGCCGGTTAGCCTTGGCGTCGGCGCGTAACGCCAGGCGTTCCGATTTCTCGGCAGCAACATCCGGTTCCGGCGCCTTTTCGGCATTACGCTGGGCGGCCAGCCAGGCGGCGTAGTCGTCCAGGTCACCGTCGAATTCGGTGACCTTGCCATCCGCCACCAGCAGCAGTTCGTCGGCACAGGTACGCAGCAAATGGCGGTCGTGCGAGACGAAGACGACGCCGCCTTCGAAGTCCTGCATGGCGAAGGTCAGGGCTTCGCGCATTTCGAGGTCGAGGTGGTTGGTCGGTTCGTCGAGCAGCAGCAGGTTGGGTCGCAGGCGGATCATCAGGGCCAGCGCCAGGCGGGATTTTTCGCCGCCGGAGAAGGGTTCGATGGCGCGGGTGGCCATGTCGCCGCGAAAGTCGAAGCCGCCGATGTAGTCGCGCAGTTCCTGCTCGGTGGCGGTCGGGTCGAGGCGCACGAGGTGTTGCAGCGGCGATTCGTCGGGACGCAGTTGTTCGAGCTGGTGCTGGGCGAAGTAGCCGATGTTGAGCGCCTTGGCTTCCTTGCGCTCGCCGCCTTGCTGGGGAATTGAATTGGCGAGCAGTTTGATCAGCGTCGATTTGCCGGCGCCGTTGCGGCCGAGCAGGCCGATGCGGCAGCCGGGACGCAGGGTCAGCGTGACGTGGTCGATGATCTTGTGGTCGGCGTAACCGGCCGAGGCTTTTTCGATGGTCAGCAGCGGGTCGGGCAGGGCGGCCGGCTGGCGGAAGCTGAAATGGAAGGGCGAGTCGACGTGGGCGGCGGCGACCATTTCCATGCGTTCGAGCGTCTTGATCCGGCTTTGCGCCTGCCTAGCCTTGGTGGCCTTGGCCTTGAACCGTTCGATGAAGCTGGACAGGTGGGCGATTTCGCGCTGCTGGGCTTCGTAGGACGACTGTTGGGTGGCGAGGCGGGCGGCGCGGGCGCGTTCGTAATCTGAATAACCGCCGCTGGTCAGCGTCAGGCGCTGAAGGTCGATGGCAATGATCTGGCCGACGACAGCGTCGAGGAAATCGCGGTCGTGGGAGATCAAAAGCAGCGTCGCCGGCGTGTTCTTCAGCCAGTTTTCCAGCCAGAAGACGGCGTCGAGATCGAGGTGGTTGGTCGGCTCGTCGAGCAGCAGCAGGTCGGCGCGGCACGAGAGGGCGCGGGCGAGGTTGAGGCGGACGCGCCAGCCACCGGAGAACTCCGAAACCGAACGCGAGAAATCGGCATCGGTGAAGCCGAGGCCGTGCAGTACTTCGGCGACTCTGGCCTTGGCCGAGTAGCCGCCAATGTCGGCGTAGCGGGCGTGCAGGTGGCCGATGGCGACGCCGTCGCCGCTGGCTTCGGCGTCGACCAGTTCGCGCTCGATGCGGCGCAGTTCAACATCGCCGTCGAGGACGAAATCGATGGCGGCATCGGGCAGGGCGGGCGTTTCCTGAGCAACACGGGCAATGTGCCAGCTGGCCGGGATTTCGACGTTGCCGGATTCGGCGTGCAGCTCGTTGGCGAGCAGCGCGAAGAGGCTGGATTTGCCGCAGCCGTTGGCGCCAACGACACCGACTTTCCAGCCGGGGTGGAGCTGAACGGATGCGTCGATGACGAGCGGGCGGCCGGCGCGGGCGAAGGTGACTTGGCGGAGTGCGATCATGAGGGGAGGGATTATAGCGAGCGATAGGGTGGGGCGGAGCCGGATGCGGTATTGCGGGCATCGCAGCCGGGTTTTGCGGTCAACCGGGAAAAACGCCAAAAATCGTAATTTTCCGCAGAAAAAAGCGCTGCCTTCAGCCAAATTGGCTATGTATTTCAACAGCCTGCTAGAATCTCCCGCATGATCAAGCAGATTCGCGCCGACCAGCTCAAGCCAGGCATGTTCATCCACGACCTCAACTGTGGCTGGCTGGATCATCCGTTCGTTTCGAATGCTTTCCAGGTGCGCGATCAGGATACGGTCTCCAAGATCGTCAATCTCGGCATCCGCGAGTTGTACATCGACACGCTGAAAGGCGCCGATGTCTGGGAGGCGCGGCCGCAAACCGAGGTCAATGCCGATCTTGAACGGCGTCTGGCGGAAATCGCCCAGAAGCGTGCCGAAAAGCCGGTCGTCGTTGCGCTCAAGGACGAAACGGCAAGGGCCCGGCGCCTGCACGGCGAGGCCCAGAAAATCGCCCGTCTGGTGCTCGACGATGTGCGTTTTGGGCAAAAAATTCAGGTTGACCGCATCGAACCGCTGGCCGAGAACATGGTCGAGTCCGTCTTCCGCAACCAGGATGCCTTGCTGCCACTGGCCCGCTTGAAGAGCCTGGACGACTACACGTTCGAGCACTCGGTCGGCGTCTCGGCGCTGCTCATCGCCTTTGGCCGCTCAATGAAGCTGTCGAAAGAGATCATCAAGGAAATTGCCCTCGGCGGCTTGCTGCTCGACATCGGCAAGGCAAATATTCCCGAAGCGATTCTGAACAAGCCCGCCAAGCTGACCGATGACGAGTTTGCCCGCATGCAGTCGCACGTCACCGAGGGGCTGCGCCTGCTCAAGCAAGTGCCGGGAATCAGCGATATTGTCGTGCAGATGGTCGGCGAGCATCACGAACGCTTCGACGGCACCGGCTACCCGAACAAGCTGGTGGGCAAGGAGATTTCCCTCTATGGCCAGATGGCCGCCATCGTCGATGTTTACGATGCGATCACGTCGGACAAGGTTTATTCTCGCGGCATGCCACCGACACAGGCACTGAAAAAATTACTCGAATGGAGCAAGCACCACTTTGACCCGCAACTGGTGCAGGGCTTCATCCGCGCCATCGGTATTTACCCGACCGGCACCCTGGTTCGCCTGGAGAGCAACCGCATGGGCGTCGTCATCGAGCAGAACGAAGGCAACCTGCTCGAACCCGTCGTCCGCATCTTCTACCATGCCACCCAGCAGTACTATATTCCGCCCGAGATCGTTGATCTCTCCAAGGTGCAGGACAAAATCGCCAGTTTTGAAAATTACGACAAATGGAAAATCGATCCCTATCAGTGGTTGCCGGCCTGATCGCCCTGCTGGCGCTGCCGTTTGCCGCGCTGGCCGCCGAAACGGTGGTCGATCCCGCGCTGCAGGCGGCCTGGCAGGAGCGTCTCGATAAATCGGCCGCCCTGCAGGCGGATAGCGCGGCACGCCAGGCTGAAGCCGAGAAGTTGCTGACCGAGCAGAATGCCCTTTGCACCGGCAAATTCCTGGTCAATGACTGTCGGAATTCAGCCTACAAGGCGTATCTGAAAACCACGCACGAGACCCGTCGTCAGGAAAATGAGGCGAAGACAATGGAGCGCGCGGTCAAGAAAGAGCAGCTCCGTGTGCGGGAACAGCAGCGGGCTGAGGCGGCGCCGCAGCGGGGCGCCAACTTGCAGTTGCGTCAGGCTGAAACGGTCAAGGCACGCCAGGCGACGGACGAAAAAATTGCCGCCAGCCGTGCCGGCAAAGCTGCGAAAGCAGCTCAAGGCGAGCAGCGCAAAGCTGCTGACGCGGCGAAGTATCAAAAAAGGCAGGCCGATCACGACGCCCGCGTTGCCAAAAAAATGCGGGAAGCCGAGCAGCGTGCCGCCCAGGCAAAAGCCAAGGCTGACGCCAAGGTGACGAAGTAATCCGCCCAGCCCGATGATCCGCCAGATTTCCATCGACCAGTTGTTGCCCGGCATGTATGTCGTGGATCTGCACAAGCGCTGGCTTGACCATTCCATCTGGCAGCCACGCTTCAAGGTACGCGACGAGGCGCATATCTGGATGCTGCGGGAAGAAGGGATCAGCCAGCTCAGCGTTGATACGGTCAAGGGCATCGACCTGCCGCCTTCGCCGATGGCCACCCTCAATCGCATCGATCGCAGGCTGCAGTCGATGGCCGAGATCAAGGCGGCCATCCCCCGTACCGTTTCGCTGGGCGAAGAGCGTCGGCGGGCGACGCGCTTGCTGACCGAGGCGGGCACGACTGTGAACTGGCTGATGCTGTCTGCCAAAGCCGGCCAGAACGTCGATGCCGCCCAGCTTGAACCCATTGTCAGCAAAATGATCGAATCCGTGATCCGCAACCCGGACGCGCTGGTGCCGCTGGCCCGCCTGAAGCGGATGGATGCCTACGCCACCGAACACGCCGTGGCGACAGCCGGGCTGATCATCGCCTTTGGCCGCCAGCAGGGCATGCCGGCGGCGGAAATTGAAAAACTGGCGCTCGGCACCATGGTCAAGGACATCGGCCACGCCGCACTCGACGCCCGCCTGGTCGCCAAGCGCGGCGTGCTGTCCAAGGACGAATATTCCATCGTCCAGAGCCACGTCGAGGAAGGCCTGGCCGTGCTGGAAGCGACCTCGAAACTATCCGAAACCTCGGTTGCCGTCGTGCTCGAACACCACGAACGCTACAACGGCTGCGGCTACCCGTACCGCATGGCCGGTGACGAAATTTCCATGGCCGGTCGCATGGCCGCTATCGTCGACACCTACGACGCGATGACTTCGGATCGCCCCTATCGCGCCGCCATGTCGCCATCGCACACACTGCGCCAGCTTTTCGAGGAGGGCGGTACGCAGTACGACCCGGATCTGGTCGCCGCCTTCGTCAAGACGGTGGGCATCTACCCGGTCGGTACGCTGGTTTTGCTCGAAAGCGGCCACCTCGCCGTGGTTGAGCAAATGCACCCT
Source organism: uncultured Rhodocyclaceae bacterium (assembly GCA_907163225.1). GTDB lineage: Bacteria > Pseudomonadota > Gammaproteobacteria > Burkholderiales > Rhodocyclaceae > Azonexus. The sequence goes on from OU015322.1 coordinate 2,271,131, forward strand.
GAAAACATGCTGACGCCACTCGTCCGCGTCATCTATCACACCGGGCGCCGCCAGTACCTTACTGTGCCGGCCGAGATCGATCTCGGCCGCAAGATCGGCAACCATTACGGACAGATCGTGCGGGCCGAAAACTACGAAACCTGGGGCATTAGCCCCCTGCGCTGGCAACCTGCCTGATCAGTTTCTTGATCGGTGCTGGCACACCGGCATCGGCTGCCCGGCTGATGTCCACCCATTCAAGCACCGCTTCCGTCGCCTGAAAACCGGGGGCGACCCGGCATAGCACCGGTTTCAAGGTCAGTCTAAAGTGCGTGAAGGCATGTTTGAGCGGCGGCAAGGGGGTCGTTTCACCCAGTTGCAGCCCGAAACGTGCGGCCACTTCGGCCGGTTCGCCCTCAGGCGGCACCAGCAGGCCACCCCACAAGCCAACTGGCGGGCGGCGTTCGAGCAGCAGGCGTTGGCCGTCAGTGAGCAGCACGAAGCCTGACGTCCGTTCCGGCACCGCGGCACGGGGCTTGGCTTCGGGCAGCTCGCCCTGCCGGCCATCACGCCGCGCCACGCATTCTGTCGCCAGCGGGCAATCACCACAGCGTGGCCGGCTGCGCGTGCACAGCGTTGCGCCGAGATCCATCAATCCCTGCGTGTAAACCTCAATGTCGCTGTCCGGCAGCAGGCTATCGGCCAGCGCCCACAGCCTGTCGTGGACAGCCTTGGCGCCGGGAAAGCCCGCGATGCCAAATTGCCGGCACAGCACACGTTTGACGTTGCCGTCGAGAATCGCCGCCTTGCGTCCGAAGGAAAATGCGGCAATGGCCGCGGCGGTCGAGCGGCCGATACCCGGCAATTCCGCCAGCTTTTCTGCTGAATTCGGGAAAATTCCGCCGTTGACCGTAGCAATCTGCTGTGCGCAACGATGCAGGTTGCGCGCCCGGGCGTAATAGCCCAGACCGGCCCAGTGCTCGATCACCCGTTCAATCGGCGCCGCCGCCAGCGTCAGCACATCAGGAAAAGTGTCGAGAAAGCGGGCGTAATACGGGATCACCGTGCTGACCTGCGTTTGCTGCAGCATGATCTCCGAAAGCCAGACCCGGTATGGGTCACGCGTTTTCTGCCAGGGCAGGTCATGGCGGCCGGCGGCTTTTTGCCAGGCGATCAGTTCATCGGAAAAACGGTTTTGGACGGCCAAATTCTGCCTCGACGCAAGCTGCGGGAGCACGGATAATACGGCCTCTTTTTCCCCCGGCCTAACTCCACCCCGATGACCCAGCCGCAACACGACAGTCGCGCCCTGCGCAATGCCCTCGGACGCTACGCCACCGGCGTCGCCGTCGTCACGGCCATCGACCCGGACGGCCATCCGATTGGCCTGACCGTCAATTCCTTTTCGGCCGTCTCGCTCGACCCGGCGCTCGTGCTCTGGTGCCTGGACAACAACTCGCACAACCTCGAAGCCTTCCGCCGCGCCAGTCATCACGCCATCAATATCCTCGCCGCCGACCAGCAGGAACTCTCCAATCGCTTCGCCACCTGGCCGGCCGACCGCTTCGCCGGCCTGCCCTGGCACGCCGGCGCTGGCGGCGCCCCGCTCTTTCCCGGCTGTTGCGCCACTTTCGAAGTCGCCAACGAAACCGCCCATGCCGGCGGCGACCACACCATCTTCGTCGGCCGCGTCGAACGCTTCGGCGAACGCGTTGACCTTGCTCCGCTGCTCTTCCACGCCGGTGGCTACGCAGTCCTGACGACAGAGCAGGAATGATTGAACTGGCCGCGTTCTGCGCTTAGAATGCGGCCTTCAGCCCAGAGCGGGCGTCGTATAATGGTAATACCCTAGCTTCCCAAGCTAGAGCCGTGAGTTCGATTCTCATCGCCCGCTCCACGAATTGTTAAAAAGGCCAACCGTTTCGGGTTGGCCTTTTGCATTTTGGGCGCTTTTTCCGGTTGACCGTAGCAATCCGCTTTCAGCCCAACAGTTTCCGCTGGTCGAGGTATTTTTCGAGGATTTCCAGGCGAGCCAGCGGGTCGTCTAGCTCCAGCAGCTTTTGCTTGGCGAGGTTCTGGATGGGCAGGACTTCGGTAATCCGGTAGCCGACCCATTCGGCTTCGTCGTAGCGGTGCGGTTCCGGCAGGCGTTCGTTGCCGAGGTCGTTGGCGACGCGGCGAAGCAGGGGGAGCAGGCGCTGGCGTTCGGACGGTAGCGGCGTCGGGCCGGTTTCGGCCAGGAGTTCGACGCTGGCTTCGAGCTGGTTGTTGGCGCCGAGGCTGGTTTCGATGATGCGGAAACGGCGGCTGCCATGGGCGGTGATCATCAGGATGCCGAGCTGCTCCATCTCCCAGTTGGCGATGGTGGCCAGTGTGCCGACGGCGTGAGGTTCGGCGGCGGCACCGACTTCGCTGCCCTTGTCGATGAGGCAAATGCCGAAGGGCGAGCCGGATTTCATGCAGGCGGCGGCCATGTCGAGGTAGCGTTGCTCGAAGATCTTGAGCGGCAGGACGCTGCCGGGAAAAAGCACGGTGTTAAGCGGAAAGAGCGGGACGCGCAAGGTTTCGACGGCGTTGCCGGCGGGCGAGCGGGTGAAGTCGAACCAGCCCATCTCAGCGATCCTCGCCCCAGCGCTGCATGAGCGTGTGCGGCACGCCGATTTGGTCCATGACGCGGGCGACGACGAAATCGACGATGTCCTTGACGCTCTGCGGGTGGTGGTAGAAGCCGGGGCTGGGCGGCAGGATGACGGCGCCGGCGCGCGAGAGGCGCAGCATGTTTTCGAGGTGGATGGCCGAGAACGGCGTTTCACGTGGAACGAGCACGAGCTTGCGGCCTTCCTTGAGGACGACGTCTGCGGCGCGCTCGATGAGGTTGTCGGCGAGGCCCTGGGCGATGGCGGCCAGCGTGCCCATGCTGCACGGGCAGACGACCATGGCGTCGGGCGGGTTGGAGCCGGAGGCGACCGGGGCGAACCATTCTTCGCGGCCGAAAACAGTCAGTTTTTCCGGGTTGACCGCAGGATAGCGGGTGAGCAGGGCGGCTTTAGCATCGCTCGGCCGCGATGGAAGTTCGAAATCGAGTTCCTGTTTGGCGACGACTTGCGAGGCTTGCGAGTAGAGTAGTTGTACCTTGCAGCCGGCGACGAGCAGGCATTCGAGCAGGCGCAGGCCGTAGGGCATGCCGGAGGCACCGGTCAGCGCGAGGCAAATCGTTTTAGACATTGGGCGTATCCGAAGGCGCAGGTTCAGCCAGCAGTTTAGCTGCGATCAGGCCGTTGATGGTGCCGAAAACCAGCGCCGCGGCGGCGAAAACCGGGATGAGCAAAAAGACGCCGTCGTGCGGAATGAGCCAGACGCGGGCGAGCAACAATTGGCCGCCGATGTGGGCGAAGGCAGCGAGGATGGACAGGCTGACCGGGCCGAACCAGCGCGCCGGCAGATGGCGGGCAAGCCCGAGAGTGAGCAGGCTGAGCGTCGTGCCGGTGAGCGACAGGAAGAAGCCGGGGGCGAGGAAGAAGCCGAGCAGCAGGCTGCCGGCCAAAACCCGCAGGGCGCTGACCCAGACCGCCGTGCCCCAGCCGTAGCGAGCCAGCACGACGAGGGTGACGATGTTGGCCAGCCCCGGCTTGACGCCGGGCAGCGGCGACGGGATGGCGGCGTCGACCAGCGACAGACCGACCGCCGCCGTGGCCAGCCAGGCGACGCGGCGGTCTTCGGCGGTGACGGTGAGCTGAGTTACCTCAGGCCGAGGCCCGGCGTCTCCTCGCCACGCGTTTGGTGCGCCTTCGGCGCAAGCCTTGCCTGTCTCGCTCGCCTCGCCATGAATGGCAGCGGCTGCGCCAGACGCGTGGTCAATAACTGATCGAGTCATAGACCTTGGTCCGCCCGGCGATCTGAACGCTGACGCGATTCGGGGCGCAAATAGCAATTTCGCCGGGGCGCATCAGCCAGCCTTGCTTGACGCAATACTGGCGCGGGCTGGGGTCGGAGACGACGCGGGCGCGGCCGGGTTCGACGGAAATCAGCGTGGTGCCGAGCGGCCCGGCGACTTCGTATTGCTTGCGGGCTTTCAAATCGACTTCGGCGAAAACCTTGCCTTCCTGGCGGATGATGGCACGGTCGGCCAGCCCGCCCTGCCAGAACACCGGGATGCTGGCCCCGACGGCGACGGCGCTGAGCAGCATGACCAGCCAGTCGCCGGGGCGGATCAGCGCCAGCCAGTTCATGTTTTTGCCGGGCGAGGGAGGTTGTCGATTTTGGCCATTATTTCCGGTTGACCGTGCACTTGAGGTGGCGCCCGGGATCGCCCGGGGCCATCCTCAGCTGCCGGCTAGCGTACGGTGGCGGACGAGGACGCGAACCCGGTCGGAGAACTGTCGGGCCAGCCACTCGGCAATGAACACCGAGCGGTGCTGGCCGCCGGTGCAGCCGATGGCGACTGTCAGGTAATTGCGGTTGTCGCGGATGAAGCTGGGTAGCCAGGTGGCGATAAAACGGTGGATGTCCTCGCGCATCAGGGTGACTTCGCCTTGGGCTTCGAGGAAATTGATGACCGGCTGATCCTTCCCGGTCAGTGTGCGCAGATCGGGGTCATAGTGCGGATTGGGCAGGCAGCGCACATCGAAAACAAAGTCGGCATCGAGCGGAATGCCATGCTTGAAGCCGAAGGACTCGAACATCAAGGTCAGCCCCTGGCCCGGCTCGGCCTCGATGAACTGGCGAACCCAGTCGCGCAGGCCGGCGGCGCTCATGCCGCTGGTGTCGATACGGTGCCCCAAGGTTGAAATCGGCTCCAGCAGCTTGCTTTCAGCGCGGATAGCCTCGACCAGCGTCTGTCCGGTGGTGGCCAGCGGATGCCGGCGACGGGATTCCGAATAACGTTTAAGCAGCGTTTCCTCGTGGGAGAAAAGAAAGAGGAAAGTGACCTCGGTGCCGATTTCCCTCAGTTTTTCCAGCTTGGCCGGCAGCAGATCAATGCCTTGCCCGGAGCGGGCATCGATGGCCACGGCCACCTTGTCGACCTCTTCCGTCTTGAGCATGCCCGCGAGTACCGTCAGCATGATCACCGGCAGATTGTCCACGCAGTAATAGCCGGCGTCTTCCAGAAGGTTCAGGGCGACGGACTTGCCGGAGCCGGACATGCCGCTGATCAGAATGAGTTTCATGGTGCCAGAGCATAATCAAGGCGGCGTCCCGTTTCAACCCGCGGCATAATATAAAAAACTGGAGATGATCATGCCCCCGGCACTTCCTTTGCTCGACCTGCCCTTTTTGGCCGAACTGACCGCGCTGCGCCGCGACATCCACGCCCACCCCGAACTGGCTTTCGATGAGAACCGGACGGCCGATATTGTCGCCCGCGAACTGGAGCGCTACGGCCTGGAGGTTCATCGCGGCATCGCCAAAACCGGCGTTGTTGGCGTGCTGCGCGCCGGCAGCTCGCAGAGAATGATCGGCCTGCGCGCCGACATGGATGCGCTGCCGCTGGCTGAGATGAACGAATTCCCGCATCACTCCCGGCACCAGGGAAAAATGCACGCCTGCGGCCACGACGGCCATACCGCCATGCTGCTTGGTGCCGCCCGTTATCTGGCCGAAAATCCGGATTTCGACGGTATCGCCGTTTTCATCTTCCAGCCTGCTGAGGAGTCCGAAGGCGGCGCCGCAGTGATGATCGAGGACGGCCTGTTCGAACGCTTTCCAGTTGAAGCCGTCTTCGGCCTGCACAACTGGCCGGGCATCCCGGTCGGCGAAATGGCCGTCATGCCCGGGCCGGTGATGGCCGGCACCTGTGCCTTCGAGATTTTCGTGCGCGGCCACGGCTGCCATGCCGCCATGCCGCATCAGGGCATCGATTCCATCGTTGCCGGGGCGCAACTCGTGCAGGCCCTGCAAACCGTGGTCAGCCGAACGCTGCATCCGTGCGAATCCGCCGTGGTCAGCGTCACCCAGTTCCATGCCGGCGAAGCGTGGAACATCATTCCCGAAGAAGTCGTCCTGCGCGGCACGATCCGCAGCTTCAAGCCGGAGGTACAGGAAAGCATCGAGCGGGCCGTCGAGCGTCTGTGCAGTGGTATCGCCGCGGCCAACGGAGCCCAAATCAGCGTTCAGTTCGATCACCGCTACCCGCCTACGGTCAACAGCGTAAACGAGGCAAAATTCTGCGAAGCCGTTGCCTCTGAAGTGTTTGGCGGTGAGCGAGTGCTCACCGATATTTTGCCGTCGATGGGCGCCGAGGACTTCGCCTACATGCTCAACGAGAAACCGGGCTGCTACGTCTGGCTGGGCAACGGGCCGGGTACCGGCGGCTGTACGCTGCACAATCCGCACTACGATTTCAACGACGAGTTGCTGACGCTGGGCGCCAGCTATTGGGTGCGGCTGGTTCGGCGTTACCTGCCGGCTGGGAAGCTATAACTTGAAGCGGGCTACCTGCTGTGTCAGGGTGGCCGACATGGTTTTCAGCCGCTCGGCCGAGGCCACCACCTCTTTCATGCCCTGACTGCTCTCCTCGATCAGGTTCCGCACCTGCTCTATGTGGTGCAGCATTTCGCCTTCGTTTTTCGATTCGACGTCGATGGCTTCCGTGATTCGTGACACGACCTGCCTGACCTCCAGCGAACTGGCGTTCATTCTGGCGAACGCTTCGCGGGCCTGGTTGGAGAGTTTGACGCTCGAATCGACCTGCTGCATGCCGGATTCCATGCCTTCGACGGCCCGAGCCGTCCCGCTCTGGATGCGTTCGACCATGGCGGCAATTTCGGCTGTCGATTGTGCCGTGCGCTCAGCCAGCTTGCGAACTTCGTCGGCAACCACGGCAAAGCCGCGGCCCTGCTCACCGGCCCGGGCCGCCTCGATGGCTGCGTTGAGCGCGAGAAGATTGGTCTGGCTGGCAATGTCCGAAATGACGCCAAGAATGGAACTGATCTGGGCCGACTGTGTGCCCAGTTCCCTGATATGTGCCGCCGTTGCCTCTACCGAGCCTGCCATCGAGCGGGTTTCTTCAGCCGCCTGACCGGCGAGCGCGACGCCGCTATCGGAAATCTGGCTGGCCCCCTGAACGATATGCTCGGCCTCACTGACCGCGCCTAAAACTTCCTGCAAGCTAGCTGCCACATTGTGGGCATTGTCGACCATGGCACGGGCAACTTCCAGCTGGCGGTCGCCACCGACGGCGACCTGGTTGGTCGTGCTTGCCATCTGGGTTGCCGTCTGGGCGACATCCCGGGCGTGACCGGCCAGGGCACTGACCAGTTGGCGCAGCTGTGATTGCATGGCCGCCAGCGCAGCGAGAAGACTGTCCCTGTCACCGTCGGCAAGACTGATCGGCTGGGTCAGGTCGCCCGTGGCTACGGCATTGGCGACGTTGCGCGCATAGCCCGGCTCGCCGCCGAGTTCTTGGCGGACGTATGAAAGCATGGTTACCGCGCTGATGATGCCGACCAGCACGGCCAGCAGCGATAAACCAAGAATGATGTTTCGCAGTTGTTCGGCTTTGCTCTCTACGTCCTGACGCTGAGTGTCCGTCGCCTTCCGAATTAGCTCGAGGTCGTCGAGCAGCGCTTTTTTCAGGGCCCGCCAGGCCGGTGTTTCCTGCGCGTTGATCAACGCCTTGGCATCGTCGAGGTGACCGGCTTTCAGCGCGGCCAGAACTTCGCTTTGCGCCTGTGACTGTCTCAGGGCCAGTGGTCCGAGTCGGCTAACCGCTTCGGTAAAGCCTTCGACCTTGATCGCGGCTTGCGTAGTGCGGTCGCGGGCTGCAGAAAAATCCTTGCTGGCTTTTTCCAGGTTTTCGTAGGCTTTGGGGTTGTTCGGGTCGAGCACGCTGTTGCGCAGTGCCTGGCCCATTTGCAAACCCTGGCTGTACATTTCCTGGTAGCCCTGCTGTACGCTGCCGATCCCGTCCAGAAAGCTACCGAACCGTGCCGATGTGCTGCGCAGTCCACTATTCGCCACCACGATGGCGGCAATGAAAGCTGCCATGATCAGGGCGAAGCCGAGCAGCAGCCGGTTACGGAAACTCATGTCAAAACCCCTATCTGAATAAGAGTTTGATTATACGACTAGTTGGTATGTGATGCTGGCAGGCTTATCCGGCAGTAATCATCCCGTCTTTGCGCTGGAGCGCATTGACCAGCAGCAGTTGACGCTCAACCCCGGCGACTAGGGCTTCGCCGGAAAGGTTGAGGAATCGGGCGTTGACGTCAACGGCAAAGGGGAGGCTGAGTACGAAGGCCGGAAAGTCTTCCTTGGGGAGCTGCCGCTTTTCCATCATGGCGAACGAGACGATGACCTTGATGGCGTGCCAGGCCAGTTGCTCGATATTGTTCCGGAAATTGCCAAGGCGCCGGAAAGCGCGCTCGAAAGCGGCATCCACCGTGACGAAGGGCGCGCCGTGGCCGGGTATGACGACATCGATCGGCAGGCGGGAAAGCATTTCCAGTGTTTCCTGCGTGCTGGCCAGACCATCGGCTTCACCGAGCAGTTCGGGGAAAATGACGCCGAAGCCGTTTTCCCACAGAGCATCGCCGGAAATAAGGATGCGTTTTTCCGGGTTGTAGTAAGCCAGCGCCTCCATGTCGTGGCCGGGTACGGCCAGCGCCTGCCAGTTGAGGCCGCCCATTTCGATTTCCTTGCCGGCGTCTATCAGGCGGTCGTGCTGGAAACGGGCGCTTTGCTGGCCGAGCGGCGAGAGGAGCAGAGCGTCCTTGTCCCAGTCGGCGATGGCAGCGTGGAGGCCGGCGGGTACGATGATCTCGCAGTCGAACGCTGCCTTAAGCGCGGCGTTGCCGCCGATGTGGTCGGAGTGCGAGTGGGTGTTGATCAGCCGGCTCAGTTGCCGGCCATCGAGCGCGTGATAGACCAGATCAACCGTTTGTTCGGCATGGGTCACGTAGCCGCTGTCGACCAGCGTCGCCCGGTCACCATCGAAAAGCAGGATATTGTTGGCCGACAGCCAGCCGCGTTCGAGGACGAGCAGGCTGGCGGGGAGCTTGGTGCTCATTCCGGTGTTTCCGGGCGTCCGTCTTTATGTGCCGGCTGAGCTGCCGTTGGCACGACCAGTTCGGCAACGATGTCGGGCGCGCTCATCGGCGGTCGGCCGCAGCCGAGGCAGTAGCCGGAATCGGGGTCGGCCATGCAGACGCCGACGCATTGGTACAGCTCTTCCTGGTTATCCATTTTGTGGTGTGTCGTGCTCTGTTTCAGTTGTTAGCGGCGTGAATTCAAGCCGCCGTTTGGCTATGTTACCCAGAATTTTGCTGCGTGCAGCGTCGCCGAGTTGCGACCACGCGGCGATTTCATCAATCGTCCGCAGGCAACCCTGGCAGAGTTGGCTGACCGGGTCCATCTGGCAAATATGGCGGCAGGGTGAGGGGATCATTTATATCAACATGAAGCGGTGTTGTTGGTCGCGAACCATTTCAACGGCTTCGAGGGCTTCGTCGCGGTTGATTCTGGCCAGCATGGCCAGATGAAGACGCCGATCACGGGCGCTTAGTTCCGGGAAATTCAGGGTGTGGGCGTCTTGAGTGGCTTCATCCCTGAGTACGCCAAGGCGATCGACCGTGACACTGACCGACGAAAGATGCAAGGCGGGTTCCGGTGACTGGAGATACTCGGCGAGGGCGTCGACGAGGTGTTCAGGTGTCAGCGATGCGGCGGTTTTCCGCAATTTTGCATCGAGTTCAGTCAGATGGCGGGTGCCGACTTCGCGCTCAGTGCCGCTGGCGCTGCCGCGCAGCACGGCCAGATGCGCACGTTCGGCCGAGACATTGCCACGCAAATCATCACGCTCGTGGCGCAAGGTCTGAACATGCGCGCGGAAGGTGTGGAGCAGGCTCTCCAGCGCCTTGCAGCGCAAGCCGTGCAGCGTGGTATCAAGCTGGCAACTGGGTTCGATCAGTGTCTGACCGGAAAAGTACAGCACCAGTTGCGGCACATCGCTGCGGATGACGTCGCCTTGCTGGGCGATGCCGAGCTGCCGCTTTTGTTGCCGGCGAGCGGCGAACATGGCGTAGAAATAGGGGCTGTCCCAACTGCACGGTTCTTCGAGAAAGTCACGTACAGCCTGGCTGCGGCCGAGCATCTGGTTGACGTCGTCGGCCGTGGCGAAAAGCGCATGGATCAGCGGATCACTGGCAAAAGCCTTGCGGTTGATGTCGATTGGGCCGGGCAGGGCGGCAACCAGGCCGTCGCAATAGCCGATGGCGTGCTGAACCGGGCCGCTCAGGTGTTTTTCGAAGCCGGGGGCGGCCTTGAGCATCGGGTCAACCAGTTCGGCCACCCGGTCCAGCGCCTTCCGCAGCGAGGGATCGAGCAGCGGGGCAGGCTTCAGGAAATCAGCGACAGCGGAAAGAAGGCTCACGCAACAGTTTTGGCACAGAGTGCCCGGCCAGCCTTGGCGCCGTTCGGGCGGTTGATGGCACTGGTGATCCAGTCGCCGATAACGGCCAGTTTAGCCAGATTGATGCCGGTTTCAATGCCCAAGCCATCCAGCAAATAAATCACATCCTCGGTTGCCACGTTGCCCGATGCGCCTTTGGCGTAGGGGCAGCCGCCCAGCCCGGCAATCGAGCTGTCGAAAACGGCCATGCCCATCTGTAATGAGGCGTAGATGTTGGCGATGGCCATGCCGTAGGTGTCGTGATAATGACCAGCCAGCTTGGCGATGGGGATTTCGCGGGTACAAGCTTCCAGCAGGCGCTGGATGCTGGCCGGATTGCCGACACCGATGGTGTCGCCGAGCGACACTTCGTAGCAGCCCATGTCGAACAGCGTCTTGGCGACGCCGGCGGCCTGCGCGGGGGCGATGGCGCCTTCGTAAGGGCAGCCGACCACGCAGGAAACATAGCCGCGCACCGGGATTTCCAGCGCCGAAGCGGCTGAAACGATGGGTTCGAAGCGCTTCAGGCTTTCGGCAATCGAGCAGTTGATGTTTTTCCGGGAGAAGCTTTCGGAGGCTGCGCCGAAAATGGCGACTTCGGTCGCTCCCGCTTCAATCGCTGCGTCAAAGCCTTGCAAATTTGGCGTTAAAACCGGGTAGACCGTGGAAGCCTTCCGTTTGATGCCCTGCATCACCGCCGCGTTGTCGCCCATCTGCGGCACCCATTTCGACGACACGAACGAGGTTGCCTCGATGACGCGCACGCCAGCTTCGGCCAGGCGTTCGATCAATTCGATCTTGATCTCCGTCGGCACAACCTGCGCTTCATTTTGCAGCCCGTCACGCGGGCCGACTTCGACAATTTTTACTTGGGCGGGAAGGGACATGGCCAATTTTCTCATTGCTTTCGAAGTACCGTGGAGGCAGCTGCCTCCACGGGCAAGGTCAGTGCCTGGGCTTCCCTCAGTTTATCGTCGCTCATGGTTCTGACCAGTTCATCACGCGCCTGCGTGGCGGTGAGGTGATGGGCGGCGGCAGCTCGACTGAACCAAACGTAAGCGCGGACGGAGTCCTGGGCCAAGCCTACCCCGTCACGATAAAAACGCCCGAGTTCGAACATGCCTTCCGGGTTGCCCGTGGCTGCCGCCAATTGAATCCATTTTGCGGCCTGCTCGACATTTTTCGTCAGATTGTTCCCGACTGCCAGGTCTCGTCCAAGCTGAAGCATTGCATTGGAGTCGCCACGTTCGGCAGATTTTTCAAGCTTTTCTGCCGGTGTTTCCGAATCCTTCCGGGTATCAGCTGCCGCCTCTCCCGACCGAAGTTGGATCTCGTTGCCGGTGGTGCTGGCAGCCGAGTCAGCCGTCGAGGCTTGCGCCTCACGCAACGTCTTTGGGTCGTCCAGGCTTTCAAGCCAAAAGTCGCCGGCCATCAGCAAGGCAAGGCCGAGCAGTATGCCGGCGGCGCCGTTAATCAGAGCCCTTTCCATGGCCGCATTTTTTGCAGCCAGAAAGCGAGTCGCGCAGTCGTCGCAGCGATAGGGCCGAAAGTTTTCTGCGCCCATCCTTTCGTGCTTTGAAATCCATTTTGATGGCCGGCAGAGCGTGCCCTTGCAGGCCGGGCATTTAATACCGGCACCGAGCAGTCGTGCGATGTCGAGGAATTTCAGGAGGGATGGCGGCATGGTTTTCGGGTCACTGGACAGGGGCAGTCATACGAATCAAATGGAGTCCGTTTCGCTTGATGCTACTGATCGATAAGATATTTTTTCGGTACTGAATCAACATATTGCCCGATTAGCATACGCCAGTTTATCTCTTGATCATTGACTGCCGCGGCAAGTTCAAGCTTACCCTTGCCCCTCAAACTCCACCAGCGCCGCCCCGTCGCTCACCTGTTCGCCGGCCGCATAGCAGAAGGCCTTGACGATGCCGGCAGTGGGCGCGGTGATGGTGTGTTCCATTTTCATGGCTTCGAGAATGAGCAGCGGCGTGCCTTTGTCGACCTTCTGGCCGGCTTGGGCGAGCAGGGCGACGACCTTGCCGGGCATCGGCGCAGTGAGGCCGCCGCCGTGGCTGTCGCCGGCGTCGACGCGGTGTAGCGGGTCGTCGCGGAGCAGTGTGTAGGTGGTGCCTTGCAAAAACACGCTTCTTTTCTCGTCGACCGCAACCACCGAGGCAATCAGGCGGCGGTCGTCGAGTTCGACGGCAAAGCGGTCGCCGTCCAGTTTCTTGCCGCGGGCCAGCGTCGTTTCGCCGTTCAGCGTGATCTGCCACTGGTCGCGCTGGTAGCTGACGTAGGCATCGACCAGTGCTTCGCCGTCGCGGAAGCTGATGGTGCGGGCTGAAGACAGGTTCATCCGCCAGCCGTCGCGGGCGTGCCACGGGGAAAATGGATCGCCGCCGGTTTTTGCTGCAGCCTTGGCTTCGTGCTGTTCCCAAAGCAGCTCGCCGACGGTGGCGACGAGCAGCGGGTCGCGCGGTACGGCCTGAGTGCCGGGGAAAAGGAAATCCTTTTGCCGTTCGATGAGGCCGGTGTCGAGGTCGGCGCCGGCAAAGGCCGGGCAGGCGACGAGGCGGGACAGGAAATCGATGTTGGTGGTGACGCCTGCCACCTGGTAGTCGGCCAGCGCCTTGCGCATGCGAGCGAGCGCTGCGTCGCGGTGCTCGTCCCAGACGATGAGCTTGGCGATCATCGGGTCGTAGAAGGGCGTGATTTCGTCGCCTTCCTCGACGCCGGTATCGACGCGCACATTGAGGCTTTCGGCCGGCGGCGAGAGGCGGACGAGGCGGCCGGTCGAGGGCAGGAAGCCCTTGTTGGCGTCTTCGGCGTAGATGCGCGCTTCGAGGGCGTGGCCGCGCAGTTGCAACTGTTCCTGGGCAAGCGGTAGCGGCTGGCCGGCGGCGACGCGCAGTTGCCATTCGACGAGATCCTGGCCAGAGATCATTTCGGTGACCGGGTGTTCGACCTGCAGGCGGGTGTTCATTTCCATGAAATAGAACGAGCCATCCTGATTGGCGATGAACTCGACGGTGCCGGCGCCGACATAGCCGACGGCCTTGGCTGCGGCGACTGCGGCTTCGCCCATCTGCCGGCGGCGTTCGAGCGTCATGCCGGGGGCCGGGGCTTCTTCGAGTACCTTCTGGTGGCGGCGTTGCACCGAGCAGTCGCGCTCGAAGAGGTAAACACAGTTGCCCAAGGTGTCGGCGAAGACCTGGATTTCGATGTGGCGCGGCTTGGTGATGTATTTCTCGATGAGGACGTGCTCGTTGCCGAAACTAGAGGCGGCTTCGCGTTTGCACGAAGCGAGGGCGTCGGGGAAATCCTCGGTGCGTTCGACCAGGCGCATGCCCTTGCCGCCGCCGCCAGCGGCGGCCTTGATCAGCACCGGGTAGCCGATGGCGTCGGCTTCCTTGTGCAGGAGTTCCGGGGTCTGGTCATCGCCGTGGTAGCCCGGGGTTAGCGGCACGGCGGCCTTGCCCATCAGTTTCTTGGCTTCGGATTTGGAGCCCATGGCGCGGATGGCCGAGGCCGGCGGGCCGATGAAAGCGATGCCGTTGGCGGCCAGCGCATCGGCAAAGTCGGCATTTTCGGAAAGGAAACCGTAGCCGGGATGCACCGCTTGGGCGCCTGTCCGCTTGCAGGCGTCGACGATCTTGTCGGCGACGAGGTAGGACTCGCGGGCGGCTGCCGGGCCGAGCAGCACAGCCTCGTCGGCGAGGCGGACGTGGCGGGCGTTGGCGTCAGCTTCCGAATAGACGGCGACGGTTCGGATGCCCATGCGGCGGGCGGTCTTGATGACGCGGCAGGCAATCTCGCCTCTGTTTGCGATCAGGATTTTATTGAACATGCTTATTCCCCCATCCATGCAGGTGAACGTTTGTCGAGGAAGGCGGCGATGCCTTCGCGGGCTTCCGGCGTGGCACGCAGGTGGGCGATGCGGTGGGCGGTATCGTCGACCAGCGTGTCATTGATCGGCCGGCCACTGACAGCGCGGATCAGATCCTTGGCGGCGGCCTGGGCGTGCGGGCCGCCTTGCAGCAGGGCGGTGGCGATTTCCTGGACCTTGGCGTCGAGCTGTTCCGGCTCGACGGTTTCATGGACGAGGCCGATATCGCGGGCGCGGGCGGCATCGATGCGTTCGGCCGACTGGAAGTAGCGGGTGGCCTGCCGAGCGCCGATGGCGCGCAGGACGTAGGGCGAAATGGCCGAGGGGATGATGCCGAACTTGACCTCGGAGGTGGCGAAGACGGCCTTGGTCGAGGCGACGGCGATGTCGCAGGCGGCAGCCAGACCCATGCCGCCACCGAGCGCGGCGCCCTGGATGCGGGCGATGGTCGGCTTCTTCATTTCGGCCAGGGTGCGCAGCATGTGGGCGAGGGCGCGGGCGTCGTTGAGGTTGTCGTCGAGGCCGTTGTTGGCAGCGCGTTTCATCCAGTTGAGGTCGGCGCCGGCGGAGAAGCTCTTGCCCCTTCCGGCCAGGATGACGACGCGGATGTCGGTGTCTTCATCGAGGGCGATGCAGGCGGCGGTTAGTTCGGCGATTAGGGTTTCGTCGAATGCATTGTGGAGGTCGGGGCGGTTCATCCAGAGGGTGGCGACCGGGCCGGTGAGTTGTATTTCCAGGGCTTGGAAGGGCATTTTGTTTGTCTCGGTTTTGTTATTTGGTTTTGCTGAATTTGCTTGGGTTTCCGCCTTGCTGGCGGGCGTACTTTCTTTTGTGTGGCCAAAAGAAAGTAGCCAAAGAAAAGGCCACCCCTGGGTCGGTGCCGGCTGCGCCGGTTCCCTGCGCTACTCGGAACGCCGGGCGGCTGCGGAACTCGGGGCTACGCCCCTCAAACAGTCCTCGCCGAAAGCCCCCGGCCTTCCTGCGTTGCTCGGCACCTCTCAAGGGGCCCGGTGAAACGACCCGTGATTTAGCTTGGGTGCCCGAACAACAGATTTCATTTTTGGCCGTTTTTTCCGGTTGACCGTGGGAATCAATTTTTTGCGCTACATCCGTCGAACCCGGACGCCTTTGGGGTCCCCGCGGAAGGAACCCGAAGGGCGCCGCCCCCGGGGTCGCCTTTTCTTTGGCTACTTTCTTTTGGCGAAGCAAAAGAAAGTACGCCCGCCAACAAGGCGGAACCCCAAGCTCATTCAATGGAACCCTAAGCTGAAATAAGCAAAACCTCATTTCAAACCCCTCTCCCGAATCAACCCAGCCATCGGCTGCCCATCCAGCGCCGCAATCAAACTCTCCTGATTAACCGCCGGTTGATTCTGGCTGACCTTCCATTTCCCGACCAGACGGTCGATGCAAATCTCGATCCCGACAATCGCCCCCAGCATCTTCCCGATGTAATCAGCCGGCGCATCATCAACCGCCCACGGGCGCGGCAGTCCGCCCTCGTGTTCTGCCGTCAGCCCATGCAACTGGGCCAGCAGCCAGTCGCGGTCGTCGATCAGGCGCAGCTCGCCGTGGACGTGCACCGCCACGTAATTCCAGGTCGGCACCACCTTGCCGTGCTCGGCCTTGGTGGCGTGGTGCGAGGGGCTGATGTAGCTGTCCGGGCCTTTGAAAATTGCAAGAATTTTCCGGTTCACCGTGGGATTGGCCGCCAGCGGGTTGGCGCGGGCGATGTGGCCGCGCAGGGTGCCGTTGGGGCCGGCGCTGGCATCCAGATGCAGCGGGATGTGGTTGGCGTCGAGGCCGTCCGGGCTGTGTGTGACGAGGGTGGCGAGCGGATGGGCACGCATCAGGTCGTGCATGACGCCGACGTCGGTTTCCGCAAAATGCTTGGGCAGGTACATGGGCTTACATCCGGAAAATGCCGAACTTCGTCTCTTCGGCCGGCGCGTTCATCGACGCCGAGAGACCGAGGCCGAGCACGCGGCGGGTATCGGCCGGGTCGATGATGCCGTCGTCCCACAGCCGCGCCGAGGCGTAATACGGATGGCCCTGCGTCTCGTACTGCTCGCGGATCGGGTCCTTGAAGGCGGCTTCTTCCTCGGCGCTCCAGGTCTTGCCGGCCGCCTCGATGCCATCGCGCTTGACGGAGGCCAGCACGCCGGCAGCCTGTTCGCCGCCCATCACCGAAATGCGGGCGTTCGGCCACATCCACAGGAAGCGCGGCGAGTAGGCGCGGCCGCACATACCGTAGTTGCCGGCGCCGAACGAGCCACCGATGACGACGGTGAATTTCGGCACCTTGGCCGTGGCGACGGCGGTGACCATCTTGGCGCCATCGCGGGCGATGCCGCCGTTTTCGTACTTGCGGCCGACCATAAAGCCGGTGATGTTCTGCAGGAAAACGAGCGGAATGCCGCGCTGGGCGCAGAGTTCGATGAAATGCGCGCCCTTGAGGGCTGATTCGCTGAACAGAATGCCGTTGTTGGCGACGATGCCGACCGGGTAGCCGTAGATGCGCGCAAAGCCGCAGACCAGCGTCGTGCCGTAACGCGCCTTGAATTCGTCGAAATCGGAGCCGTCGACGATGCGGGCGATGATTTCGCGCACGTCGAAAGGCTTTTTCGAATCGGTCGGGATGACGCCGTAGAGTTCTTCCGTGGCGTAGGCTGGCTCGCATGGCGCGGCTAGCGACACCGGTGGCTGCTTCTGCCAGTTCAGATCCTTGACGATGCGTCGGGCGATGGCCAGCGCGTGCGCGTCGTTCTCTGCGAGATGATCGACGACGCCGGAAATGCGCGTATGCACGTCGGCGCCGCCGAGGTCTTCGGCCGAAACGACTTCACCGGTAGCGGCTTTCACCAGCGGCGGGCCACCGAGAAAGATCGTGCCCTGATTTTTGACGATGATCGACTCGTCGCACATCGCCGGCACGTAGGCGCCGCCGGCCGTGCATGAGCCCATGACGGCGGCGATCTGGGGAATGCCGGCGGCTGACAGGTTGGCCTGGTTGAAGAAGATGCGGCCGAAATGTTCCTTGTCCGGGAAGACCTCGTCCTGCATGGGCAAAAAGGCGCCGCCGGAATCGACCAGATAGACGCAGGGCAGCCGGTTTTCGAAGGCGATTTCCTGGGCGCGCAGGTGCTTTTTGACGGTCAGCGGGTAGTAGGTGCCGCCCTTCACGGTCGCGTCGTTGGCGACGACCATGCATTCGACGCCATTGACCCGACCGATGCCGGCGATCACGGAAGCCGCCGGCACGTCACCGCCGTACATCCCGTAGGCGGCGAACTGGCCGATTTCGAGGAAGGGCGTGCCGGGGTCGAGCAGGCCGTTGACCCGCTCGCGCGGCAGCAGCTTGCCGCGGGCCAGATGCTTCTGGCGCGCTGCCTCGGGGCCGCCGAGGGCGATCTTCTCGACCTTTTCATTGAGGTCGGCGACGACGGTCGCCATGGCGGCCGCGTTGGCCTGGAAGTCGGCCGAGCGCGGGTTGAGTTGGGATTTCAGGATGGTCATGTCTCCTCGCTTCTTTTATGTGTGCGTTACCTGAATTTGAATTGCGAAAGCCTTACAACTGTTTTTCCTCTTTCAACCATTTGCTCACCGGCTCCGGCCGGTAGGCAGTCATGGTCGCCAGCAGTGTTTTGATGTCGGTGTCGGCCAGGGCCATGGCCCGGTTCTGGGCGCGCAAAAAGCCTTCATCGACTGCCTTGTCGAACATCGCCAGCAGCGGGTCGTAAAAGCCATTTACGTTGAGCAGGCCCATCGGTTTCACGTGGAACCCGAGCTGCCCCCAGGTCAGGATTTCGCAGAATTCCTCGAAGGTGCCGAAGCCGCCGGGCAGGGCAATGAAACCGTCGGACAGCTCGGCCATGCGCGCCTTGCGCGTGTGCATCGAATCGACGACCTCAATGCGCGTCAGCGCCCGGTGATCGACGGCGCGACCGGCGACCTCTTTGCCCATCAGCGCCTCCGGGATGACGCCGATGACCGCGCCGCCAGCGTCCAGGCAGGCATCGGCGACGGCGCCCATCAGGCCGATGTTGCCGGCGCCATAGACCAATTCAATGCCGCGCTCGGCGAGCAGGCGACCGAGCTTTTCCGCTTCGGCGCGGTAGATCGGATTGCTGCCGGCGTTCGAGCCGCAGAAGACGCAGATTCGTTTCATGAAATATCCTTGCCGCGCAAACGCAAAACGAGCGTTTCCGGCGGACAGTTGAAGCGCACGGGCAGGATGCTGGTGCCGATGCCTGCGCTGACATAGGTGGGAACCGGTACGTCCGGCAACCAACCGAGGGAGTGACGCAGCGGCGAACGCCCCGGCGTGATCAGGGCGCCAATCAAAGGCAGGCGGACCTGCCCGCCATGCGTGTGGCCGGCGAGTGCGACTATGCTTTGCCTGGGGAGTTCTGGAGCGTTGGCCGGGTCGTGCAGCATGACGATCAGGCGCGCATCGTCTGGAATGTTGGCCAAGGCCTTTGGCGCGTTGGCGTGGCCAGTCATGTCGTCGCCGATGCCGACGAGCCAGATCTTTTGCGTCAGGCCGTCAAGCGGCAACGCGCTGTTTTCGAGAACGCGAATACCGACGGCTTCGAGCGCCTTGCTCATGCGTTCGCCATCGAACCACCAGTCGTGGTTGCCCAGCGTGGCGTAAACGCCGAGCGGTGCCTTGAGCGCGCCCAGTTCGGCGGCGATGGCTTCCGGGCTGATCGACTCGCCATTGATCAGGCCGTGATGCACGAAATCGCCGGGGAGCAGGATGAGGTCCGGTTTCGCCGAGTTGAGGTCGGCAACGACCCGGCGCAGCATGGACATGCTGACATGCGGGGCACCGACATGCAGGTCGCTGGCTACGGCGATGGTGATTGCCGGCCCTTGCCAGTCTGCCGAGTTGAGCGCGAGTTGCCGCTGCTGCAACCAGCCCGGCTCGAAGCCGAAGCCCCAGGCGGCTATGGCGAGCAGCGTTCCCCAGACGATCAGGCGGGATCGTTTCATCGTGTTCTCAAAAACCGCCAGATTTCAGCCAGTGTTCAATCTGCGGCAGACGGTCGGCGCCAAAGAAGGCTTCGCCGTCGATGATCACGTGCGGCGAGCCGAAGACGCCAATCTTCAGGGCGTTATCGACTTCATCCTTGAGCCGCTCCTTGATTTCCGGGCTTTGCAGCGCCGTTTCGAGATTCCTACGGTCAACGCCGATTTTGGCCGCAATTTCCAAAACGGCTTCCGGGGCGGAGATGTCGATGTTGTCGACGAACAGCGCGCGATAGGCGGCGTGGGCGAACTGCCGGGCCAGCGCGCAATCCTGGCCGTGCAGCCAGTAATAGGCGCGGGCGGCATTCTGCGTGGGGAGCGGGAAGTTGTCCGGATGGCGGTAAGGCAGGCCCATGAAGCGGGCTGAGCGCGAAAAATCGTGCAGCGAGTAGCTGGCCTTGGCGGCATTCTGCAAAGTCAGCGGAGCGCTGCCCGTGGCCTTGAAAATGATGCCGAGCAGGATCGGATGCCAGCGCACCTTGCGGCCGTATTGGGCCGCAAGGGCGTCGATCTTCTCGCTGAGTAGGTAGCCGTAGGGGCTGGAAAAATCGAAGTAGAAATCGATTGGGGGCTTCATTCCGTAGGCCTCAAGAATTTAAGAATCTGATTAGTCGCGAATTCGAGTTTGTCCTTATCGTCCGGATGAACTGCATGCGAGGAGCCATGAGTGCCGATCAAGCAGAATTCGCTCCCCACTACTTGGCTAACCGCAAACTCAATTGCGGCGACTCGATCACGATATGGGGTATGGGACTCCATTGAATTTTGTTCTGAAAAAAATGGGCCTAAAGAAATTTGCTCAAATCGGCAGCATTGGGCTTTCCAACCTAAGCCTTCAATGGCTCGTAACAGAGAGTTACCCTTTGCGCCGATTTTCAAATCAAGGTGTTGCCCCGCGCGACGGAATGGAGAAGACGCGTTTGGCGAGGAGCTGTCTCCTGTTCGCCCAACGTAAACAGCGATTTCTCCGGCATGTTGAATTTTCCACACATATATCCAGAAACCCCGAGCAAGGATGGCTCCATCGAATGCCAATCTATATTCTGATAGGGACATTCGGCTTTACTCGTTGGCGATGCTGCGCCCGATCACCAGCCGCTGGATGTCGTTGGCGCCCTCGTAAATCTGCGAAATGCGCACGTCGCGGTAGATGCGCTCGACCGGGAAGTCGCTGGTGTAGCCGACGCCGCCGTGGATCTGGATAGCATCCGACGCAATCTTCTCGGCAGCTTCCGAGGCGAACATCTTGGCCATCGAGGCTTCCTTCAAACACGGCTTGCCGGCGTCCTTGAGCTGGGCGGCGCGCCAGACCATCAGGCGGGCGGCGTCGAGCAGGGTGTTCATGTCGGCCAGGCGGAAATTGACCGCCTGGTGCTCGATGATCGGCTGGCCGAAAGTCACGCGCTCCTTGGCGTAACGGACGGCGGCCTCGAACGCGGCGCGGGCCATGCCGATGCTCTGGGCGGCGATGCCGATGCGGCCGGCTTCGAGGTTGGAGAGGGCGATCTTGTAGCCTTCGCCTTCCTTGCCGAGCAGCGCCGAAGCCGGCACGCGGCAGTTTTCAAGAATGATCTGCACGGTGTCGGAAGCGTGCTGGCCCATCTTGTCCTCGGTGCGGCCGACGATGAAGCCCGGCGTGGCGGTCGGGATCAGGAAGCAGGAAATGCCCTTCTTGCCGGCGGCCTTGTCGGTTACGGCGAAGACGATGGCCATGTGGGCGTGCTTGCCGGTGGTGATGAACTGCTTCACGCCGTTCAGCACGAAACTGTCACCATCGCGTTCGGCGCGCGTGGTAATGGCAGCGGCATCGGAGCCGGTGTGCGGCTCGGTCAGGCAGAAGCAGCCCCACTTTTCGCCGCGGGCCAGCGGCTTCAGCCATTCTTCCTTTTGCGCGTCGGTGCCGTATTTCTGTGTGATGCCGCAGGCCAGCGAGTTCTGCACCGAGACGATGGTCGAGGTGGCGCCATCGCCGGCGGCGATTTCTTCCAGCGTCAGCACCAGTGACATGTAATCCATGCCGGCGCCGTCCCATTCCTCGGGCACGCACATGCCCATGGCGCCCAGCGCACCGAGTTCCTTCAGCGCTTCGGCCGGGAAGGTGTGGTGCTTGTCCCAGTCGGCGGCAAAGGGGGCGAGGCGCTCCTGGGCGAAGGCGCGCATCGAGTCGCGGATCATTTCTTGTTCCTGAGTCAGGATCATGCTGATTTCTCCGAAAAATGGGTGGTGAGCCAGACGCCGGCGATCACCAGCAGGCCGCCGCCGAGGACGGCCAGGCCCAGTCGTTCGTCGAGCAGGACGGCAGCCTGCAGGACGGCAAAAACCGGGACGAGATTGACGAAAACCGAAGCCCTGGCTGCACCGATGCGTTTGACGCCATCGGCGAACCAGGTAAAACCGAGGGCAGTGCCGCCGATGGCAAGGAAGATTACGCTCACCCAGACTCGCCATGACCAGTCGGCGAGCTCGATGCCGCCTTGCAGAAACGCCGTCAGGCCGATGAACAGGGCACCGAGCAGGCTGGCCCACAGCGTTGCGGCGAGCGGGCTCAGTGTTTTGGTCGCCCGGCGGCCGATGAATGTGTAGGCCGTCCAGCACAGCGCGCAGCCGAGGATCAGCCATTCGCCGACGCCGACCTCACCTTGCAGCAGCGCCACCGGGTTGCCGTTGCCGATCACGGTCAGGCAGCCGAGCATGGCGATGCCGATGCCGAGCAGCTTGAGCGGCGTCATCCGTTCCTGACCGAAAAACCACGCACCCAGCGCCGCCAGAACCGGCGTCAGCGCGACAACCAGCGCGCCACGTCCGGCCGTGATGTGTTTGAGGCCGTAAAAAAAGAACAGGGCGTAGATGAATATCCCGGTCATTGCCAGGCCGGTGACGACGCCCCACTCGCTGCCGGTCTGCGGGCGCGGGATGCGCCCCTCGGTCACCAGCGCATAGCCGGCCAGCACCAGTCCGGCGAGCAGAAAGCGGATGGCGGGCGCCGCCAGCGGCGCAGGAAGCTCCTGCGCCACGATGCGTCCCGCTATCCAGGTTCCACCCCACATGAACATGGCGCCGATCAGCTTGAGATAGGTAATCGAGTCAACGGAAACCCTGGCCTGTTGCGGCAATTACAGCATTTCCACCGCGAGGGCGGTCGCTTCGCCGCCGCCGATGCACAGGCTGGCAACGCCGCGCTTTTTGCCGTATTTCTTCAGTGCGCCGAGCAGGGTGACGACGATGCGGGCGCCGGATGCGCCGATTGGGTGACCCAGCGCACAGGCGCCGCCGTGGATGTTGACCTTGGCCGGGTCAAGCTTGAGGTCGTGCAGCGAAGCCATGGTGACGACGGCAAAGGCTTCGTTGATTTCATAGAGATCGACCGATTCTGCGGTCCACCCGGTTTTTGCGAACAATTTCTGCATGGCGCCGACCGGGGCTGACGGGAAGAGGGCTGGCACGCCGGCATGCGTGGTGTGGCCGACGATGCGGGCAATCGGGGCGAGGCCGAGCTTGGTGGCTTGCGAGGCGCGCATGAGGACCATGGCGGCAGCGCCGTCGGAAATCGACGAGGAGTTGGCCGGGGTGACCGTGCCGTCCTTTTTAAAGGCCGGCTTCAAAGTTGGCACTTTTTCCACGTTGACCGCGAAAGGCCCTTCGTCCTTGTCGATGATCACATCGCCCTTGCGGCCGGCGACGGTGGTCGGGGCGATTTCCCAGGCGAAGGAGCCGTTGTTGCTGGCTTCGATGGCACGGGTCGTCGAGCGGATGGCGAATTCATCCTGCGCTTCGCGGGTGAAGCCATAGCTGGCAGCGCATTCTTCGGCAAACGTGCCCATCAGGCGACCACGGGTTTCCTTGGCGTAGGCATCTTCCAGGCCGTCCATGAACATGTGGTCGATGATCTGGCCATGACCGAGGCGGTAGCCGCCGCGCGCCTTGGGGAGCAGGTAGGGGGCGTTGGTCATCGACTCCATGCCACCGACGACAGCGGCGCCGTAGGAGCCGGCGAGGATGCCGTCGTGGCCGAGCATGGTCGCCTTCATGGCCGAGCCGCAAACCTTGTGGATGGTGGCGCAGCCGGCGGTGAGCGGCAGGCCGGCCTGCAAGGCCGCCTGGCGGGCCGGGGCCTGGCCCTGGCCGGCTTGCAGCACGCAGCCCATCAGCACTTCCTCGATCAGCTTGGCATCGATGCCGGCGCGCTCGACGGCGGCCTTGATGGCCACGGCGCCGAGATTGGCTGCAGTCAGGCCGGCAAAGCCGCCCTGAAACGAGCCCATGGCGGTACGGGCGGCGGAAACGATAACGATAGGATCGGACATGCTGATGACTCCATGAGTACTGCTACGCCTCCAGCGCCTTGAGCGCCGCATCGTAGCGGGTGGTTAAATCTTCGGGACAGTCGACGGTGATGCCGAGGTCGTGCACCAGACCGTCCTTCAGGCCGTACACCCAGCCGTGAATTGTCAGCTTCTGGCCACGACTCCAGGCGTCCTTGACGACCGGGGTGTGACAGAGATTGGTTACCTGTTCGAGCACATTCAGCTCGCACAGACGGTCGTGGCGCTGGCTTTCCGGCAGCTTGTCGACCATGGCGACGTGCTTGGCATGGACCTCCTGCACGTTGTGCAGCCAGAAGTCGACGATGCCAACGCGGGTCTTGTGCAGCGCGGCCTGCACGCCGCCGCAGCCATAGTGGCCGACGACCATGATGTGCTTCACTTTCAGCACGTCGACGGCGTACTGGATGACCGACAGGCAGTTCAGGTCGGTGTGCAGCACGAGGTTGGCGACGTTGCGATGGACGAAGACTTCGCCCGGTAGCAGGCCGACGATCTGGTTGGCCGGCACGCGCGAGTCGGAGCAACCGATCCACAAAAATTCGGGGGTCTGGATTTTGGCCAGCTTGTCGAAATAAGTCGGGTCGACTTCACGCATCTGGCTGGCCCAGGCGCGATTGAAGTCGAAGAGGTGCGACAGGTTTTCGCTGCGGATTTCCTCTTCCGACCAGTTTTCGAGGTCGAGGGCGAGGAACATCGTGCCTTCCACCGGCGTCTGGTAGTAATTCGGCGCTTCGGTGAAGCCCAGTTCGCGATAGAGCTTCACGGCCATACGCATGTTGGGCAGGGTGTCGATCATCAGTTTGCGGTAGCCGATTTCCTTGGCGGCCTTGATCGCCGCCAATGCCAGAGCGGCACCGACACCGTGACCGCGTTCTTCCGGTTCGACGTAGAGGCGCTTCATTTCGCAAACGCCGTCGCTGTCGGTCAGTGGGCGAACGCCGACGCAGCCGGCTGGCCGGCCGTCGACTTCGGCAAAGAACAAGCGGCCCTGCGGCGCACTATAGGCACCAGGCAGGGAGGCCATCTCCTGGTCGAAATTCTGGTACGACAGATCGACGCCGAGCCAGGCCGCGTAGTTGCGGAAATACTGGCGAACCTGTTCGAGGGCTTCGGTATCGTCGGCGGTGAGGGTGCGTAGGGTAACGGTCATGCTGTTGGGCTCCATGTTGCGGCGCTCCCTGCTCGGGAACACCGGCGGGAGCTTGTTAGGCAGTTTCGGCGAAAAGTTCGCGACCAATCAGCATTCTACGGATTTCCGAGGTGCCTGCCCCGATCTCATAGAGCTTGGCATCTCTCCATAGACGACCGACCGGATACTCGTTGGTGTAGCCGACGCCACCCAGGGTTTGAATGGCTTCCCCGGCCATCCAGGTGGCCTTTTCGGCGGAATAGAGAATGGCGCCGGCGGCGTCCTTGCGCAGCGTTCGGGCGTGGTCGGTGTTGTCGCAGGCCTTGCCCAGCGCGTAGACGTAGGCGCGGTTGGCCATCCAGGTCGAATACATGTCGGCAACCTTGCCCTGCATGAGCTGGAATTCGCCGATGGCCTGGCCGAACTGCTTGCGCTCGTGCAGGAAGGGCACGACTACGTCCATGCACGCCGCCATGATGCCGAGCGGGCCGCCGCAAAGAACGGCGCGTTCGTAGTCGAGACCGGACATCAGCACCTTGGTGCCCTGGCCGACGCCACCGAGGACGTTTTCTTCAGGCACTTCGCAATCGTCGAAGAAGAGCGGGAATGTGTTGGAGCCGCGCATGCCGAGCTTGTCGAGGTGGGTGCCGTGGGTGAAGCCCTTCATGCCCTTTTCGACGATGAAGGCAGTCATGCCCTTGGCCCCGGCGTTGAGGTCGGTCTTGGCATAGACAACCAAGGTGTCGGCATCGCCGCCATTGGTGATCCACATTTTCGAACCGTTGAGGACATAACGGTCGCCCTTCTTCTCGGCCTTCAGTTTCATTGAGACGACATCGGAACCAGCATTCGGCTCGGACATGGCCAGTGCGCCAACATGGTCGCCGGAGATCAGCTTGGGCAGGTATTTCTGGCGCTGGGCTTCAGTGCCGTTGCGGCGAATCTGGTTCACGCACAGATTCGAGTGGGCGCCGTAGGAGAGGCCGATGGACGCCGAGGCGCGCGAGATTTCCTCCAGCGCGACGATGTGGGCCAGGTAGCCCATGTTGGTGCCGCCGTATTCCTCGCCGGCGGTCATGCCGAGCAGGCCCATGTCGCCGAATTTCTTCCACAAATCGGCCGGGAATTCGTTGTTACGATCCACTTCCGCGGCGCGCGGCGCGATTTCGGCGTCGGCAAAGGCCTTTACCGCGTCACGCAGCATGTTGATGTCTTCGCCGAGGCCGAAGTCGAGGCTGGGTATGTTCATGGTTTGTCTCCGCTATCGATTTATTTTTCAGTTTTGCCGTGCATGACCATGATGGTCTGCTGCATCAGCGCACAAAGCGTTTCCCGGCCATCTTTCACGGCGAAGACTTCGGCCTGGGTGATGATCAATGTCTTGCCAGGGCGCACCACTTTGCCGCGGGCGATGAGCTTTTCGCCGTCGGCCGGGGCGACCAGATTCATCTTGAATTCCACGGTCAACACCGAATCTGTTGCAAAAATCATGGTCATTGCCGCATAGCCGGCCGCCGAGTCGGCAATCATCCCGACAACGCCACCATGGACGAAACCGTGTTGCTGCTCGACACCCGCCCAGTGCGGCAGGTGGATTTCCGTCCGGCCATGTTCGATGACCGGTATCGTCGCCTGGATGAGCGCCATGGCGTTCTGACGCGCAAAACTGGTGCTGACGCGCTCGGCAAAGTGGGGATCAACGATTTTGGTCATAGGCCGTGATTGTATTTACGTTGACGTTAACGTCAACTAGTTGAGAAATATTTATTTCGATGCGTTGCGGCGGGTCAGCTCCTGTTCGCATTGGCGCTCGAATTGTGTGATTTCCGCCAGCATCGCCTCGATGTCTTCGCGTTGCTGTTCCAGCGCGGCACGCCGTTTTTCCATGACGCGCAGGCATTCGAGTAATTGCGGCGTTTCATCTTCGGTGGATTCGTACATGCCGATCAGATCTTTGATTTCGGCCAGCGACAAGCCGAGGCGCTTGCCGCGCAGCGCCATCTTCAGACGCGCCCGGTCACGCCGGGTAAAGACGCGCTTGCTGCCTTCGCGTTCAGGAGCCAGGATGCCCTGATCCTCCCAGAAGCGGATGGTGCGTGGCGTGATGCCGAACTCGCGGGCGAGGTCGGAGATGGCAAAGGTGGCGGCCGTTTGGCTCATTTTGTCTCCTGATGGTGCAGCAGAGTAAAACAGATGCGGGGGGTTTTTTCAATCCGCTACCGTATGGTAAGTTGCTCACCTTGCTATCAAGGTTGGCTCATGTCCCTGCATTTTCCCCATGCTCATCCGCCGGCGGCCGGCGAATTGACCGAAGTGGCGCCCGGCGTTTTTTGGCTGCGCATGCCGCTGCCTTTCCAGCTCGACCACATCAACCTGTGGTTACTGCGCGATGGTGCTGGTTGGGTCATCGTTGACACCGGCTTTCCGGACGATGCCGTGCGCGGGATGTGGACGCAGATTCTCGACAAGCTCGATGGCCCGGTGACGCGGCTGATCGTCACCCATTTTCATCCCGATCATCTCGGGCTGGCTACCTGGCTGATGGAAAAGACCGGCGCGCCCTTGTCGATGACGACCGGCGAGTTCCTGACGGCGCATGTTGTCTGGCACGAAGTGGGCGGTCACGGTGCCCGTTTCATGGTTGAACAGTTCCGTCAGCATGGCCTCGATGGCGAGCATCTGGCCAAGTTCGAGAAGCGCGGTTCGGGTTACCGCAAGGCTGTTCCGTCTCTGCCTGAATATTATGACCGCGTGAAGCTTGGCGACATTGCCACGGTCAACGGGAAAAAATGGCAAATTTTAATAGGCCACGGGCACGCCCCGGAGCATATGGCGCTTTACTGCGCCGAACTCGGCGTGTTAATTTCCGGCGACATGCTTTTGCCGAGAATTTCGACCAATATCAGCGTTTTTGCGGCAACCCCGACGGCTGATGCCTTGCGCTGGTTCCTCGATTCACTGGACGACATGGTCCGGGACGTTCCGGAGGAAACACTGGTATTGCCTTCGCACGGATTGCCCTTCAAAGGCATTCAGGCGCGGGTTGCAGCATTGCATTCGCACCATGAAGAACGATTGCAGGCTTTGGAAAACAGCTGTGAACAAGCGCCGCAGAGCGCAGCCGGGTTGCTCGATGTGTTGTTCAATCGGGCGCTTGATACGCACCAAACCATGTTCGCGATGGGTGAAGCGATTGCCCATCTGAACTACCTTGAGCAAGCTGGTCGGTTGTCATGCAGTATTGGCGCCGACGGAGTGATTCGCTATTCGCGGTCGCAGCATTGACCCGCCACGCACTGACAGAGGGAGTTTCAAGATGTCGCAGCAAACCGAAAACCAGGGTATGAACCTGCCCAACCCGGCCGAAATGGCCAAGACCTACGCTGAAGTCGCCCAGCGCGCCTCGCGTCTGATCACCCAGTTCATGGAAAAGAAGGCCAAGGACGGCGTCGAAGCTCCGGCTGATGAACTTGGCGTCGCCAAGGCGTTCATGGATTTGTCTTCCCGTCTGCTGGCCAATCCGTACAAGATGGCCCAGACCCAGATGAACATGATGTGGGACTACTTCTCGCTGTGGCAGAACACCAGTATGAAGATGATGGGCATGCCGACCACCAATCCGGTTGCTGCGCCGAAGAAGGGTGACAACCGTTTCAAGGACGAAGATTGGGAGCAGCATTTCCTCTTCGATTTCGTCAAGCAATCCTATCTGATCACGGCCCGTCACCTGCACGACACGGTCGCCGAGACCGAAGGCCTCGACGAGAACACGCAGCAAAAGGTTAACTTCTTTACCCGTCAGTACATCGATGCCCTTTCGCCTTCAAACTTCGCGTTGACCAATCCGGAAGTCTTCCGTGAAACCGTCAAGAGCCACGGTCAGAACCTGATCAAGGGTTTGAATAACCTGTTGCACGACGTCGAATCCGGCGATGGCCAGCTACGCATTCGCATGACCGATACCTCGGCCTTCGAAATGGGCAAGAACGTTGCCACGACGCAGGGCAAGGTGATTTTCCAGAACGAACTGTTCCAGCTCGTCCAGTACAACCCGACGACACCGGATCAGAACAAGAAGCCGTTCCTGATCGTGCCGCCGTGGATCAACAAGTACTACATTCTCGACCTGCGCGAGAAGAACTCCATGGTCAAGTGGGCGACCGACCAGGGCCACACCACCTTCATCATGTCGTGGATCAACCCGGACGAGAAGCTGGCCGCCAAGTCGTTTGAAAACTACCTGCTCGAAGGCTCCATCGAAGCCATCAACCAGGTTTGCGCCCACACCGGCGAGAACAGCGTCAATCTGGCCGGCTACTGCCTGGGCGGCACGCTGACCATGACCACGCTGGCCTACATGGCCGCCAAGAAAGACAAGCGCGCCAACTCGGCCACCTTCTTCACAACCATGCTCGACTTCTCCGAGCCGGGCGAACTGGGCATCTTCCTTGACGAAGGTGCGGTTGAAGGTCTCGAAAAACGCATGGCCGAAAAGGGCTTCCTCGAAGGTTCGGAAATGGCCGGCACCTTCAACATGTTGCGCGCCAACGACCTGATCTGGTCCTTCGTGGTCAACAACTACCTGATGGGCAAGGATCCGTTCCCGTTCGACCTGCTCTACTGGAACTCCGATTCGACACGCATGCCGGCCGCGATGCACAGTTTCTACCTGCGCAACATGTACCTCGGCAACCTGCTCAAGGAACCGGGCGGCATCACGCTGGGCGGCGTCAAGATCGACATCAGCAAGGTCAAGACCCCGTGCTATTTCATCTCGACCATCGAAGATCACATTGCACCGTGGAAGAGCACTTACATGGGTGCCCGTCTGCCTTCCGGCAATACCAAGTTCGTCCTCGGTGGCTCCGGCCACATCGCTGGCATCGTCAATCCGCCGGTTGCCAACAAGTACGGCTTCTGGACCAATGACGCGACCGACGGCAACCTGCCGGAAAGTCCGGAAGATTTCCTGGCTGGCGCGACGCAGAACGCCGGTTCGTGGTGGACGCATTGGAATCAGTGGGTGACCAGCCTGCCGGGTGGTGACGCCAAGGTCAAGGCCCGCAAGCCGGAAGACGGTACGCTGGCGGTGATCGAAGACGCACCGGGCAGCTACGTTAAATTCCGCCTGGATGCGCAAAAGAAAAGTTAAGGGCGTTTTCGCCTGACGATGACGGGAGGCTGCGGCCTCCCGTTTTTATTTTCAGAACCATGCCCCTTTTGGCCTGTCTGATGAAAACAGACTAAAAGGAGGTTTGCCATGTTCGACTCCCCCGTTGTCTCGGTTCATATTCCTCAAGTGCTGCGCGGTTATGCCGGTGGTCACGATGAAATTACGGCCAGCGGCGATACCGTTGGCGAGGTGATTGACGCCCTTGGCCACGAGTACCCGGCCATTCGTTCTTACCTGATTTCGGCTGCCGGAGAGTTGCAGCCCGCTGTGGCCGTCTTTCTTGGACCGCGGAGTGTCAGGGAATTGCAGGGCTTGGCGACGCCGATCGAGCTGGAGGAGGTGCTCAGCATCGTGCCGATAGGGGTTCTCTGAGCGGGCTTTGTTTTTGCCCGAATTTTCAGGTTGACCGCAGCATTTAGCCAACGGCGGCAGACTGGCGTCCCTGTCTTTTGAGCAGTCAGCTGGCCGAGTGGCGAATACGCAGCAAGCTCGCCGGCAGGGCTGGCCACTCTACCGCGTCGAGCATGTTTTTGACGACCAGGCCGAGTTCGGTATTGCCGGTGATTTCCAGCTCGCGATTGAAGAAAAGTGTGTCTGGGTCTTCCTGGCGGGCCAGTAGCTGCAGGTAGGCCGACAAATTCGCTTCGAAGGCCAGGTCAGGATCCCGCTCAGGACGGAAAATCGGGCGGAACAGTCCGTCGCGATAGGTGTAGGAAGCCTCGCCGCCGGTATCCAGCACACGAACGCGGAATGTCTTGTCTTCAAGCAGGGCCAGTTCGCTTTCCGGCAGCAAATTCATTTTTAACGCAGCGTTCAATGCCCCGACCAAGGCCAGCGCATGCGGCCATTGCGGCAATTTTTGCCCAAGGCGGGTGACGAAGGGGGGCAGGCGGAATTTCGGGATGGTAAAGCTGCCATTCATGGTCGTGCTCCTTGTTTCATGCACCCAGCCGGGCGAGGTTCTGAGTGTGGTGCTGGCAGATGCCGGCATTGCCAAACCAGTAGCCGTCCACCAGACCGCTGCTACTCCAGCTCTGGCTGTCGGGCTGAACCGGCTCACCCCGTCGGGCGGTATCGAAGGCGGCGATGATGGCGTTGATGTGATCCTTCTGCGGGCTGATGCGGACGATGTCGATACCCATTTCCAGCATGTCCGGAATTTCGTGCAGCAGATTGTAGCTTTGCGCCGACATGGTCTGGATGCCGTTGATACAGAGAAAATCCTGGCCTTCGCGGGTCTTCAGGGTCAACCCCTCGCTGTGGTCGAGGCACTTGAACTGGCAGTCATCCTTGTTCAGGCCGTAGTGGCGGGCGGTGAAACAGCGGGCTGAAAAGGCGAGAGGCAGCTTGCCGAAAGCGAATACTTCGGTTTCGATCCCGTCCGGTCTGCTTCGGTGCAGGGTTTCGATCATCGCCCGCGTGCCTTCAAGCGGCGGCAACCAGCGTTTTAGCCCGAAGCGCGCGAAGCTGGCCAGCGTCGCTTCGTTGTAGATGTTCAGGTGCGGGCCGGCGACGAAATTCTGGCCGTGCACGAGGTTGACCGCACCCAGATCATTGGCTTCAAGCATGCAGCCGGAATCGTCGATCAGGCGACGCAGCGCCTTGAGGTCGCTCTCGGATTCGAGCAGGGCCTGGGCTGAGACAACGACCTGCTTGCCGGCATCGGTCAGGTCGCGGGCCAGTCCGATCCAGTCGGTGGTGCGCAACTGCTGGCGGCGCGAGCAGACGACTTCGCCAACGTAAATGATGTCGAGGGCCGGGTTTTCGGCCATTTCGGCATAGAACGCCATGACCTCGGCCTTGGGCCAGAAATAGAGGAGGGGGCCAAGCGAAAGTTTCATGCTGCCTTGTCCTTCAGCGCCATGGCCGGTTGTAGGCGCCCAACGTTGCCTGGCTGCCTTCGGAGACCTTCGCCAGTTCGGCTTGCCAGGCTGGTTTCACGTGGAACCGCTCGTTGCCTTCGTGCATTGAATCGAGGGCGGCGCGCAGCGTGCGGGTGACTTGTGCAACGTAGATCGGGCTGCGCTGGCGGCCTTCGACCTTGATGGCGCGGACACCGATCTTGATGATCTCGGGCAGGATTTCCAGCACGTTGAGGCTGGTCGGTTCTTCCAGGGCGTAATACGTTTCGCCCTGGACGTCGAATCTCCCCTTGCACAGCGTCGGGTAGCCGGCTGGCTCGCTATCGCTGAAGCGGTCGATAAGGATGCCGTTGAGCCGGGTTTCCATGGCGCCGGGTTTTTTGTCCCACTTAACGTATTTGGCCGGCGAGCAGGCGCCGACGGTGTTCGGTGATTCGCCGCAGGCATACGAAGACAGCCAGCAACGACCTTCATTCATGACGCACAAGCTGCCGAAACCGAAGACTTCAATTTCGACTGTGGTGTTCTTGATGACGTTTTCGACCTGGGCCAATGTCAGCACGCGCGGTAGCACGGCGCGGCGGATGCCGAATTCGCGCTGGCAGAAGTTGATCGCCTCGTAGCTTGTCGCCGAACCCTGCACGGACAGATGCAGGCGTTGTTGCGGGTGGCGCTCACGGGCGTAGTCGAGCAGGCCGATGTCGGCGAGGATAATAGCGTCTACACCGTGGTCGACCGCGGCATCGACGGCGTTCTGCCAATCGGCAACGCGACCCGCCTGCGGGAATGTGTTGATCGCCAACAGAATCTCCCGCCCTTTGGCATGGGCATAGCGGATGCCTTCGGCCATGGCTTTTGCATCGAAGTTAAGCCCAGCGAAATTGCGGGCGTTGGTGTCATTTTTGAAGCCGAGATATACGGCGTCGGCACCGTTGTCTACGGCAGCCTTTAGCGCCGGCAGGCTGCCGGCTGGACAAACGAGGTCGGGAAGGGAGGCCATGGAGACTTCCTGAATATCAAGCGCTGGAGTATATCTAGCCCCGCTCGGAGCCCATTGATCCTGGTCAAATCACCGGCTCATGCTAGGATTGCGAAGCGCATACGTCGTGCCTGACAGGGTATGCGGAAGGCATTCGTGTACCCGCCATGTATTTTCGCGGTTTTCTATCGGCATGAGAAAAGGGCAAAGCAATGAGCAAGGAGCGAGTTCTGGTTGTCGATGATGAGCAGTTGAATCTGCTCATCATTGAAGGATTCCTCGAACAGGAAGACGTCGAACTGGAGATGCACAGCGACCCGCTAGCGGCGTGGGCCAGCCTGGTTGCGACAGACAGCAATTTTTCCCTGGTCGTGCTCGACCGCATGATGCCTGAGCTGGACGGTATTGAACTGTTGCGCCGGATGAAGCAGGAAACACGCTTTTCCGATATCCCGGTCATCATGCAGACCGCCGCCGCATCGCCGGATCAGGTGCGCGAAGGCCTGGAGGCGGGGGCTTACTATTACCTGACCAAGCCGTATGAACCAGAGGCCCTGATTTCAATCGTCAGGGTGGCGATGGATGATCGGCGGGCGCGCAGTCAGTTGCGGTCCCGGGCGGCGCGTCTTGAAGAGGCGCAAAAGCTGATTGCCAGCGTTGAATATCGGTTTGTCACGATGGAAGACATCAGCAGTCTGGTCCCGGTTCTGGCCGGGATGTGCCCGGTTCCGGACGTGGCGGCACCGGGGCTTTCGGATCTGATGGTCAATGCTGTCGAACACGGCAATCTGGGTGTGACCTATCAGGAGAAATCCCGGCTTAAGTGGGAAGGTGACTGGGAGGCGGAAATCGCCCGTCGGCTGGTCTTGCCGCAGTTCGCTGACAGGGTGGCGACGATCAGGCTGGAGCGAAAATCCGATTCCGTCGTCTTTACGATTTCCGATCAGGGCAATGGTTTCGAGTGGGACAAGTTTCTGAGCTTTGACCCCGATCGCGCGTTTGATCCGAATGGTCGCGGCATCGCAATGGCGAAGATGATGAGTTTTTCGACCCTGGAGTACCACGGGAAAGGCAACGTTGTGGTTGCCAGCATCGACCTGTAGGGGCGACGCTCAGCGGGTAATGATGCTGGGCTGGTAGCCCAGTGCGGCGCGAATTTTCTCAGCCACCCGCTCGGCATCGCCACGGTTGCTATAGGGGCCTAACTGAACCCGGTGAATGCCGCCTGCCGGCGAAATGCGCATCGGCTCGGTCAGCCAGTCCAGTTCCCGCAGGAGATGATTTTTCAGGTTGTCGGCATTTTCGGCGTTGGCGAAGGCGCCGAGCTGCAGGTAGATACCTTTGCCTAACCCGGCATCAGAACTCATCCCGGTCATGGCGGACGCTTGCGCAGGACGTTCTTCGAGCGACATGCGTTTGGATAGCTGCTCGATCTCGTCCTTTTCGGCCGGGGTCGGGCGAGGTGGCGGCGTTACCTGAGCATATGCCGTCCCGGTTGAGTCGCCCGGGATGATGGCCTCAACCTCGACCTGGCCGCTACCCCCGTTGATCAGTCCCAGCTTGTAGGCGGCCGTGTAGGAGAGGTCGATGACGCGGTCGGCGTGGAAGGGGCCGCGGTCGGTCACGCGGACGATTACCGATTTGCCGGTTTGCACGCTGGTGACGCGCGCGTATGAGGGCAGGGCCAGCGTGGTGTGCGCCGCGGTCATGGCGAACATGTTGTAAGGCTCGCCAATTGAAGTCTTTTGGCCATGGAATTTCTTGCCATACCAGCTGGCAATGCCTCGGGCCTTGTAGGGCTTCAGCGTATTGTTCGGGATGTATTCCTTGCCGAGAACGACGTAAGGCTTGGTCGCCGGCTTGTGTAGCGGCTCCCATTTTGGCTCGGCGTCCGGGATGTCCTCAAGGCCATCAGGAATGTCGTCCGCCGGGCCGTCATCCTTGTAGAAACCCCCGCCGCGTTTGAGGACGGCGGTAGGCTTTTTGGTCGGGGTCGGCGACTTCAAAATTGGCTGTTTTTCCCGGTCGACCGTGGAAGTCTGGATCGGGGCCTGCGGCGCGCTGCCGCAAGCAGCCAGCATCAGTGCGATGGTCAGCGAAGCAAGGCGCCGGATCATTTTTTGACCAGCATCCGGTGGGTCTGGATCGACATCAGCATGCCGATGCCGAGAAACAGCGTGACCAGCGCAGTGCCGCCGTAGCTCATGAAGGGCAACGGTACGCCGACGACGGGCAGGATGCCGCTGACCATGCCCATGTTGATGAAGGCGTAGGTAAAGAAGCCGAGCGTGATGGCGCCGGCCAGGAGCCGCGAGAACGTTGTTGGCGCGGCAGAGGCGATCATCAGGCCACGGCCGATGAGCAAGGTGTAAAGCACGACCAGCACGGCGTTGCCGAGCAGGCCCCACTCTTCGGAATAGACCGCAAAAATGAAGTCGGTATGCTTTTCCGGGATGAATTCGAGGTGGGTCTGGGTGCCGTTCAGGTAGCCCTTGCCGATGGCCCCGCCTGAGCCGATGGCGATCGTGGCCTGGATGATGTGATAGCCGGCACCAAGCGGGTCGGTGCTGGG
The DNA here is from genome assembly GCA_907163225.1 of uncultured Rhodocyclaceae bacterium. GTDB lineage: Bacteria > Pseudomonadota > Gammaproteobacteria > Burkholderiales > Rhodocyclaceae > Azonexus. The sequence continues at coordinate 2,306,457 of OU015322.1, forward strand.
GTCGATCAGGGTCAGGATGCGCTTGCGCTGGTAGTCGTGCATCATGCCCCAGAGTATCGGGGCAGCCGAGCCGGTGGCGATGAGCAAACCGGCGATGACTTTCCAGGGCAGGCCGGCAAAGAAAATGACGTAGAAGCCAGCCGAGCCAACGAGCAGGGCAGTGCCGAGGTCAGGTTGTTTGGCGATCAGCGCGAAAGGGATGAGCAGGAGCAGCGCGGCGACAAAATAATGTTTGAGTTTCAACGACGCTTCGTACTTCTGGAAATACCAGGCCAGCATCAGCGGCATGGCGATCTTCATGATCTCCGAAGGCTGAATGCGCGTAAATCCCAGAGACAACCAGCGCTTGGCTCCGTTTACCTTGATACCGAAAAGGAAAACTGCGACGAGCAAAATGATCCCCACGATGTAGATCGGGATGGCGAAATTCATCAGCTTTTGCGGCGGCAGTCGGGAAACAAACCACATGACGATCAAGGCGATGCCCATGTTGCCGAGCTGGGAGAGTACGCGCTGATTGCCGTCGAACGTTGCCGAATAGACGGTGGCCAGGCCAACACCCATGATCGCCAGCGTGATGAAAAACAGCGGGAAATCGATGTTGGCGACGAGTTGCCGCCAAAAGCTGCGCAGGCTGCCGACGATATCAATCATTCTTCGGCCTCTCCCTCAATGGCCGAACTGTCTTCTTTGGCAGCGCCGGCGGGCAACTTGCCGAGCAGGTAATAGTCGATAACCATGCGGGCGATCGGCGCAGCCGACTGGGCGCCGAAACCACCATTTTCGACGAGTACGGCAAGGGCAATTTTGGGATCCTGGGCAGGAGCGTAGGCGATGAACAGGGCGTGGTCACGCAATTCCCTCTTCGTGCTGCTTTCCTTGTACTGCGCGCCTTTCAGCGAAAAAACCTGCGCCGTCCCGGTCTTGCCCGCCGCTTCGTAGGGCGCGCCAGCAAAGGCGCGGGTGCCAGTACCCTCCTTGTTTACCCCAACCATGGCGCGGCGGATGACATCGACGTTGCTTTGCTTCCATTGCAGGTCGCGTATCGGCTTTGGCTCGACCGGACGTTTTTCACCCGTTTTTGTATCAATCAGGTAGCGCACCAAATGTGGCCGGAACATCACACCGTTGTTGGCAAGAGTGGCGGTGGCCTGGGCCAGCTGGATAGGCGTATACGCGTTGTAGCCTTGACCGATGCCGATCGAAATCGTTTCGCCGGCATACCACTTTTGCTGCTCAGGCTTTTTGAAACGCTGCTTTTTCCAATCCTGCGATGGGAGCACGCCCTTTGATTCACCGGAGTCGTCTTTGCCAAGATCGATGCCAGTGCGCTGACCGAGGCCGAGTGAGCCCATGAATTTGGAGATGTTGTCGATCCCCATGTCGTTGGCCAGCATGTAGTAGTAGGTGTCACACGAATGGACGATCGATTTGTACATGTCCACGTAACCGTGGCCACCTTTCTTGTCGTCACGGAACTGATGATTGCCGAAATTGAAATAGCCGGGATCGCTGATGGCTTGCTGTGGCGTGCGTTTACCCATTTCAAGCGCAGCCAGCGCCATGAACGGCTTGAACGTCGAGCCCGGTGGATACGCACCGTTGATGGCCCGGTTGACCATGGGCTTGTTCGGGTGCTCGTTCAATTCCTTCCAGTTGTCCGGCGTGATGCCATCAACAAAAAGGTTGGGATCGTAAGTCGGCGTTGATACCAGCGCCAGGATGCCGCCGGTCTTCGGGTCGATAGCGACCAGTGAGCCCTTGCGATCACCAAAAGCTTGCTCGGTGATTTCCTGCAACTTGGCATCCAGGGTCAACGCCAGATTATTGCCAGAAACGGGAGGAATGCGTTTCAGGCTGCGCAAGGCACGTCCGCCGGCGTCGATTTCTACTTCTTCGTAGCCTGTCTCTCCATGCAATTCAAATTCGTAATGCTGTTCCAGGCCGGTTTTGCCGACATGGTCGGTGCCTTTGTAGTTGGCCTGCTTTTCGGAATCCTCGATCCATTTCAGGTCACGGTCGGTAATTCGACCAATGTACCCGACGGCGTGCGAGCCAATGCTGGCTAGCGGATATTGGCGGAAAAGCCGGGCTTTGACCTCGATTCCGGGGAAACGATAGCGGTGCGCCGCAAACTTGGCGACTTCGCTATCGGTCAGGCGCGTCCGAATGGGAATAGATTCGAAATTCTTGGCCTCGTCCAGCAAGCGCTTGAAGCGCTTGCGGTCCTTGGGCTGAATGTCGATGACTTCGGCCAGGGCATCGATGCTGGCTTCAAGATCACCAGCCTGTGCCGGCGTAATCTCCAGCGTGAAAGCCGAGTAATTGTGAGCCATGACAACGCCGTTGCGGTCGGTGATGACGCCGCGGTTGGGCACGATGGGAATCAGCGCGATCCGGTTGTCTTCGGCGCGTGTCTGGTAAAAATTGTGATGGATGACTTGTAGCCAGACAAAGCGGCCCAGCAACAGGCAAAAAGCGATCAGGACGCAGATCGCTGCGAAGCCCAGGCGGAAGCGAAAACGGTCGAGATCGGCTTCCGGATTGGTGAAATTACCCACGAACAGCGTGCCTCAGCCCTAAATCGGGCGGTTGGGGTCCTGCTCGACTGGCCGGTATTGTGGCAGGAGCAGGATAAAGGTCGCGGGAATCCACAGCAGCGTTGCGACGAACGGGCCAATGAAATAGCCCCAGCCTGGAAAGTCGGCGCCAACAGCCAGTCGCATCAAGGCCTGAAAAATTTGCGCACCAAGCAACAAGGGCATGATCTGCAGCGCCTGTTGAATCAGCGGAAACCAAAGAATGCGTCGGGAAAGCGCAGTAGCGGTGTACGCCAGCAGCACATAGGCAAAGCAATGCTGGCCTAGGACGGCGCCGTCAGCGACGTCCATCAGCAGGCCGAGGACAAAGGCCCAGCCCATGCCGACACGGCGAAACTCGCGAACGCACCAGAAGCAGAGCACCAGGGCGACCCAGTCTGGAACGCCTGGCCAGTGGGCCGTCGGCAGGAAATTAAGCAGAGCGGCAGCAATCAGGCTGAAGAAAATGAACCACGGTCGAACCGGCAACAGGATGCGGGAAGAGGAAAAGGTGGGTTGCATCAGTTTTCCTTGCTCGCGAGCTTCTTTTTCTTGTTGCGCAAAGCGGGCTTGTCACTACTCCCCGGGCGACCCGACGATACGGGCGGTGCGGGCGGCAAGGCGAGTCGGGGATCAAGAATCATGACTTCGCCAAAGTTTTCGACGCCGGCGATCGGCGTACAGAAAATGCGGGCGAACGAATAGGCGCTGTCGCGCTCGATATTGACGATCTTGGCAACCGGGAAACCTGGCAAATAGATGCCATCGAGTCCCGAAGTAACCAGAACATCGCCCACCTGAATGTCTGCATTGGCCGGCATGTAGCGCAGTTCGAGCTGACCGTTACCCAGCCCGAAGACGACCGAGCGCTGGCCGCTACGCACCACCTGGACTGGGACCACCTGGTCCTTGTCGGTAATCAGCGTAATTTCGGCTGAAAACGGGAAAACGCGGGTTACCTGGCCAACCACGCCCGCTTCATCGATGGCCGGCTGGCCAGCAATGATGCCCGCTTGCTGGCCTTTATCGACGATGATCTTGCGCGAGAAAGGGTCGCGAGCGGTGTACATGATCTGGGTCACCTGGCCGTTTGCTTTTTCCCTTTCCTTGACCGCCAGCAACTTGCGCAGTCGCTCATTCTCCGATTCCAGCTGCGCCAGCCGCTGCAGATTGGGGGCTGTGGTGAGCTGACTGTGTTTCAGCTCCATGTTTTCCTGCTGCAGGCCGCGCATGCCATGAATGTAGCTGGCGGCGTAATCCACCAGGCTGCCTGGTGTCTGAGCAACCCGTTGAACCGGGTCGACAACCAGTGCGATGCTCTGGCGCAATAGCTCAAGGCTTTTAAGGCGCAGGTCGACGACAAATATCGCCAGTGAAATGGCGATATAGAAAGTCAGAAGGGCCAGCGGTGCTGGCCCTCGCTTGAAGAACGGTGGAGGCGCGTGATTGAGACCAGCCATCGCTCAACCCTGATGTGCTGCGGTCAACGGTCAGTCCGAGGCAAAAATGCTGCCCAGCTTGTCCATCTTTTCCAGTGCAAGGCCGCAGCCTCGGGCTACACAGGTCAGCGGTTCATCGGCAACGATTACCGGCAGGCCGGTTTCTTCCATCAGGAGACGGTCAAGATCGCGCAGAAGCGCACCACCACCGGTAAGAACCATGCCCTTTTCGGCAATGTCAGCACCCAGTTCCGGTGGGGTCTTTTCCAATGCAGACTTGACGGCAGAAACAACCTGGTTCAGCGGGTCGGTCAGTGCTTCAAGGATTTCGTTGGAGGAAATCGTGAACTTGCGCGGAATGCCTTCGGCCTTGTTGATACCGGAAACTTCCATTTCCTTGACCTCGGCGCCCGGGAAGGCAGAACCGATCGTTTTCTTGATATTTTCGGCGGTGTTTTCGCCAATCATCATGCCGTAGTTGCGGCTGATGTAATTGATGATCGCTTCGTCCAGCTTGTCGCCACCGACGCGCACGGAGCCGGCATAGACCATGCCGCCGAGCGAGATGACGCCGACTTCGGTGGTGCCGCCGCCAATGTCGACGACCATTGAGCCGGTTGCTTCGGAAACCGGCAGGCCGGCACCAATCGCGGCAGCCATTGGCTCCTCGATCAGGTAAACCTGGCTGGCGCCCGCGCCGAGAGCGGATTCGCGAATGGCGCGACGTTCAACCTGCGTCGACCCGGAGGGGACGCAGATGATGATGCGCGGGCTCGGGCTGAACAGCTTGGAGTCGTGCACCTTCTTGATGAACTGCTTGAGCATCTGCTCGGTGACGGTGAAGTCGGCAATGACGCCGTCCTTCATCGGGCGAATGACGGTAATCGTGCCCGGTGCCTTGCCAAGCATGTCCTTGGCTTCCTTGCCGACGGCCTGGATGGTTTTTTTGGCGTTGGGGCCGCCTTCAAGACGGATTGCGACGACTGATGGCTCGTCAAGGACGATGCCGCGGGCACGCACGTAGATCAGCGTGTTGGCGGTACCAAGGTCAATGGCGAGGTCGTTTGAGAAATATTTACTGAGGAAACCAAACATGTATGCTCCGCTTGGAGGGTGCGGTAAGGAAAACTTTTATGATACCTTATAACGCTTTCCATTTTAAGACTTTGTGCGCTGCAATAAGGTCTTTGGCTACTATGTCGCTCACATTAGAACAGGTTAAGCGCATCGCCCATCTCGCCCGAATCGAGACCAGCGATGCCGAAGCATTGACCACCCAAGGTCATCTCAATGGCATTTTCCAGTTGATCGAACAAATGCAGGCCGTTGATACCAGCGGCGTTGAGCCAATGGCGCACGCTCAGGACGTCAGCCAGCGCCTGCGTGAAGACGCGGTGACGGAAAGCGATCGTCGCGCTGCATATCAGGCTGTGGCGCCGGAAGTGGAAGTCGGTCTTTATCTCGTGCCCAAGGTGATCGAATGATCAACGCCAGCCTGAGGGAGCTTTCGCAGGCACTGGCTGCGAAGAAAATTTCCAGCGTAGAACTCTCGACTCTGTTTCTCGACCGTATCGAACGCCTGAATCCGACGCTGAACGCCTTTGTCACGGTCGACCGGGAAAAAAGCCTGAAAATGGCCGTTGCAGCCGATGCCCGAATTGCTGCCGGCACGGCGGGCCCGCTAACCGGCGTCCCGATCGCGCAGAAGGATATTTTTTGCGCCGACGGCTGGCGGACGACCTGTGGCTCGAAAATGCTGGCCAATTTCATCTCGCCCTATGATGCGACGGTGATTCGCAAAATGCACGCCGAAGCGGGGCTGGTTTCGCTTGGCAAGACCAACATGGACGAATTCGCCATGGGTTCGTCGAACGAGACGTCGTTCTTCGGCCCGGTGCGTAACCCGTGGGATACCGAGCGCGTGCCTGGTGGTTCCTCCGGTGGTTCGGCCGCTGCAGTGGCGGCGCGTCTGGCCCCGGCAGCGACCGGCACCGACACCGGCGGTTCGATTCGCCAGCCGGCTGCGCTGTGCAACCTGACTGGCCTCAAGCCGACTTACGGCGTCGTTTCCCGCTACGGCATGATCGCCTTCGCGTCGTCGCTCGACCAGGGCGGGCCGATGGCGGCCAGTGCCGAGGATTGCGCGCTACTGCTCAACACCATGGTTGGCTTTGATGAACGCGACTCGACCTCGCTGGAGCGTCCGGTCGAGGACTACACCCGCGATCTGGAAAAGCCGCTGAATGGCCTGCGCATTGGCCTGCCCAAGGAGTTCTTCGGCGAAGGCTGTGACGCGGACGTGATGGCTGCCGTGCGCGCAGCAATTGCGGAATACGAAAAGTTAGGCGCTACCTGCGTCGAAGTCTCGTTGCCCAATTCGCACCTGTCCGTCCCAGCCTACTACGTGATTGCCCCGGCCGAAGCCAGCTCGAACCTGAGCCGCTTCGATGGCGTTCGATACGGTTATCGTGCTCCGGATTACGGCAATCTTGACGACATGTACATGAAGAGCAGGGCGCAGGGCTTCGGTGCCGAGGTCAAGCGCCGCATCCTGATCGGCGCCTATGTGCTTTCGCACGGTTACTACGATGCCTATTACCTGCAGGCGCAGCGCATTCGCCGCTTGATCGCCAACGACTTTGTCGAAGCCTTCAAGCAATGCGATGTGATCATGGGGCCGACCTCGCCGTCGACCGCTTTCAAGCTGGGCGAAAAGGCAGCTGATCCGGTACAGATGTACCTCTCGGACATCTACACTATTGCGGTGAACCTGGCCGGCCTGCCGGGTATGTCGATTCCTTGTGGTTTTGTCGGTGGCTTGCCGGTGGGCTTGCAGCTGATCGGCAATTATTTCGCAGAAGGGCAGTTGCTCAACGTGGCCCATCGCTATCAGCAGGCGACCGACTGGCATCAGCGCCGGGCGGCCATCGAATAAGCATGTGGCGGAGCCTGCTGCTCGTCGTTTTCTTGGCAGTGGCCGGTTGTGCCGAGGTCGAGAGGCAGCTTGGTTCGGAGCCGGCGAGAGAGGCTTCTGCTCCAAAGCCCTCGACTGCAACGGGGGCGCCGAAAATGAAGGACTCGACCCTCAGGCTCTTGGCTAGTCGCAACATGAAGCCGCAGCCGACGCGTCCGCTCAATGTGAGTTCGCGCTGTTCGCACAAGGATGAGATCGGCACACAAACCAGTCTGAACCTGTTGGTCAAAGAGGCTGAGATCCGGACCTTTGACGCGCAGGTCAGCATGAAGGGGCACGGCATCTGCCGCTTCAGTCTGAATGAGTTTGATCAGGTGGAGAAGATGCCGCAAGCCTTGCTTCGCCACAAAAAACACTCGGGTTGCCTCGTCCGCATGTGGGAAGAGGGCCCCAAGGTCACAATTGCTTTCAATAGTTGCCCCAAATCCTGCGATGGAAATGCATTCAGCTATCTTTGGCCAATCTTGGTCGATGCTGATTCCGGGCGGTGTTCTTAAACGGATGAGATGATGAATCAGTGGGAAGTAGTGATTGGTATCGAGACGCACGCGCAACTGGCGACGGTGTCAAAAATTTTCTCCGGTGCCTCCACCGCGTTTGGAGCTGAGCCCAATACGCAGGCATCCGCGGTTGACCTGGCGCTGCCCGGTGTTTTACCGGTACTCAACAAGAAGGCTGTCGAATGCGCCATTCGCTTCGGTTTGGCCATCGGCGCCGAAGTCGCGCAAAAGTCGGTTTTTGCCCGTAAAAACTATTTTTACCCTGATTTGCCCAAGGGCTACCAGATCAGCCAGATGGATCTACCGGTCGTCGTCGGTGGCGACATCACGCTGCAAGTCGGCCAAGGCGACAAGGCTTATGAAAAAGTGGTGCGCCTGACGCGTGCCCACCTTGAAGAGGACGCCGGGAAATCGCTGCACGAGGATTTTCATGGTAAATCCGGCATCGATCTAAATCGCGCCGGCACGCCGCTGCTGGAAATCGTTTCCGAGCCGGACATGCGCTCGTCCGACGAAGCTGTGGCCTACGCCAAGTCACTGCATGCCCTGGTGCGCTGGATCGGAATTTGCGATGGCAACATGCAGGAAGGTTCCTTCCGCTGTGATGCCAACGTCTCGGTTCGCCCGAAAGGGCAAGCCGAATACGGTACCCGCCGTGAAATCAAGAACCTGAATTCCTTCCGCTTTCTCAAAGAGGCCATCGACTTCGAAGTCCAGTGGCAGATCAACGAAATCGAAGAAGGCCGCAGAATCCAGCAGGCGACCGTGCTGTTCGATCCGGAAAACGGCGAGACGCGCATGATGCGCAGCAAGGAAGATGCACACGATTACCGCTATTTCCCCGATCCGGATTTGTTGCCGCTGATTATTTCGAGGGAATGGATTGATGAAGTTAGGGAGGACATGTGGGAGTTACCTAACGATCGTAAACTCCGTTTTCAGAGTGACTTTGGGCTCTCGTCATATGATGCGTCCTTGCTTAACATCAACTTTGATATTGGCAATTATTTTGAAGGTGCCGTATTAGCAGCTCTCGCAAATGGGGAAAGGATCGAACCCGAGCCTGCAAAGTTTGCTGCCAATTGGGTTATCAATGAAGTTTTGGCAAAGATGAACCAAGAAGGCGAAGGGCATCCAACATGGAAGTTTGGTGTATCGGCGGAAACCTTGGGATGTCTTTTGCGTCGCTTGCGCGAAGGGGTAATCGGTGCGAAGACTGCAAAGGAGCTATTCGCAGAGTTTTGGGAAGAGGCACGAGCCAATAACTATGCGTCTCACGGCGGATACCCAGAAAAAATAGACGAACTTATCGAGTCTCGTGGTTTGAAGCAAATATCCGATACAGGGGCTATTGAATCGCTGGTCGATGAGGTGCTAGCGGCGAATCCTGCCAACGTCGCCGAGTTCAAGGCCGGTAAGGAAAAAGCGTTTAATGCCTTGGTCGGCCAAGTCATGAAGGCAGCCAAAGGCAAGGCCAATCCACAGCAGGTCAACGACCTGCTGAAGCAGAAGCTGGAAGGCTGATCAGCGTATCGGAGGCGGGCCGCCAACCGGTGTGGTTGAGGCCTTGCGCGTCAGCTCGAAGTAGCGGCGGCGGTCAGCGTCATATTTTGCCTTGATTGCTTCAAAATCGCGTTTTTTTATCGCAAGCAGGTCTTGCTGGAGCTTTATCTCGTGGTCAAGCGCCCGTAAATCTTGTAATAACTCGACTGGCAGCGTCTTTTTCTTGTAAAACTCGGCTTCGTCCTCGAATTTCTTACGCTTGGTTCGTGCCGCGTCGATTCTTGAAATCGTCGCCAAAATGGCAAAATTTACGTCTGCCTCAGCTTTTTGCTGCGCGAAATCAATGTCTTCCGGCGTTGCGTAGGTATCAAGCAAGGCCTGGTCTCGGCGCCGTTGCTCGCGCGTGCTGTCTTCAAGCTGCTTGCGGCGGCGGTTTTCAACGACCTGGTCGGCCTTTTGTTCAGCTGTCAGCGGCGCGCCAACCTCCTTGGCAATATTGCCGGCGCTGTCGAGTACCCGGTAGGCCCGCCCCCGGCACTGTTCTGGCAGCATATCGCCACAGACGCGGCGACCGGTGCTCGGGTCCTGGCAGCAATAAAACTCGCCAGCCGCCTGAGCGCTAGCGCCAAGCAACATCAAAAAGAGTGAGGCAAGGAATTGCTTACGCATTGATGCCGTACTGCTCACGGTAGCGGGCCACTGCGTCGCGATGAGCAGCGGATTCCGGGTGGTGGGCGAGAAAAGACATCAGATCATTTAATCCGGCTACCGCGATTACCGGGATGCCATAGTCGCGCTGCACTTCCTGCACGGCAGAGAGCGCTCCCTGGCCGCGCTCCTGGCGATCCAGCGCAATCAGGACGCCAGCCGGCGTGGCGCCCGCGGCGCGAATCAATTCAACGGATTCACGTACCGAGGTGCCGGCAGAAATAACGTCGTCAACAATTAGCACGCGGCCGGTTAGCGGAGCACCAACGATGTTTCCGCCCTCGCCGTGATCTTTCGCTTCTTTGCGATTGAAGGCAAAGGGGTAGTTTTGCCCGCGTTGCGCCAGCGCCATGGTGATTGCAGCCACCAGCGGAATGCCTTTGTAGGCGGGGCCAAACAGCATATCGAACTGGACGCCGCCAGCTTCGGCGGCTTTGGCGTAGAATTCCGCCAGACGCCCTAGCGAATTGCCGTCGTTGAATAGCCCGGCATTGAAGAAATAGGGCGAGAGCCGTCCAGCCTTGGTCTTGAATTCGCCAAAGCGCAGCACTTTGCAGCCCAGCGCGAACTCGATGAAATCCTGACGAAAATCCATATTTTTCCATTCTCCTCGGCCGGGAAAACCGGGCCGATCATGACCCAATGTTACGCATCATCTCCCTGAACCTCAATGGTATCCGCTCCGCCTGGAGCAAAAATGTCTTGCCCTGGATGGTCTCGCAAAAACCCGACATTGTTTGTCTGCAGGAGCTGAAAGCGCAATTGCCTGACCTGTCGCCGGAAATGCTCAGGCCGGATGGTATGCAGGCTTTCTATCACTGTGCCGAAAAGAAAGGCTACAGCGGGGTTGGCATCTGGAGCCGCCGGCCACCCGACCGAGTGATCGAGGGCTTCGATGGTGGCGAATTTGATGCGGAAGGGCGCTACATTCGCGCCGATTTCGGCAATCTTTCGGTGATTTCGCTCTACTTGCCGTCTGGGTCGTCGTCGCCAGAGCGTCAGGAAGCCAAATTCCGTTTTCTCGATCTGTTTTTCCCGCAGATGCTGGCACTGCGTGCTGAAGGACGGGAGATTGTCTTGTGTGGCGACTGGAATATTGCCCATCAGGCGATCGATTTGAAAAACTGGAAATCCAACCAGAAAAATTCCGGCTTCCTGCCTGAGGAGCGTGCCTGGTTGAGCCGGGTTTTTGACGAACTGGGCTGGGTTGATGTCTATCGCCGTCTGCATCCGGAAACCACGGATGCCTGCTACACATGGTGGAGCAATCGCGGCCAGGCATGGGCGAAAAACGTGGGATGGCGAATCGACTATCAGATAGCAACGCCGGGGATCGCCGCAACCGCTTTGGAAACTGAGGTTTACAAGGCAGAGCGATTTTCCGATCATGCGCCGCTGATCATTGATTACGACTTCAAATTACCATCCAATCTGAATTGATTTCGCTGCGCCATAGGGATACTCTGTAATCCTGCTTAACTGTCAAACGAGGTTGAAAATGTCCGAAGAAATGTCTGTCGCCAACAAGGAAAAACTGGTCTCCGATCTGAAGGTCGTCATTTCCGACACGGAAGAATTGCTGCGTGCTACCGCTGGCGCGGCAGGCGAAAAAGTCACCGAGTTGCGTGAGCGCCTTGGCGTTCGTTTACGCGACACTAAAGAGCGCGTTCTGGATCTTGAAGCTGCTTTGATCGACAAGACCAAGGCCGCCGCTCGCGCCACGGATGATTTCGTGCACGAGGAGCCTTGGAAAGCCGTTGGCGTTGCTGCTGCGCTGGGCCTTGCCCTTGGCGTCCTGATCGGCCGTCGCTAAGCGAATGACTCAATCGACAGGCGGTGAGGCTGGTCGCGAAGGCCTCTTCGCCGCACTGAAAAACAGTGTCGCGACGCTGATCGCGATCGGCAAGACACGTGCTGAGCTCCTTGTCACCGAACTCGAGGAGGAGAAATTCCGCCTCATGTCGCTTTGGTCAAAGGCAATCGGCGCAGCGTTCATGCTGGCGGTTGGCGTTGTCCTGGCGATTTTTTGTCTGGCAATGGCTTTCTGGGAGTATCGGGTGGTCGTTTTCGGCGTCTTTGCGGTGGCATTCATCGCTGGCGGCTTGGTTCTGATTGGCTCGCTAAAACGTCAGGCCGCCGAGCCAAGCAAGATGTTCCGCGCCAGCCTGACTGAACTGGAAGCCGACATGGCCCAGTTGCGTCGTCGCGATAAGCCGGAATGAATCCAAAACTGCTGGAATTGGCCACCAGACATGGAGCGCTGAGGGCGCGCATCGATGAGCAGCGCCGCGTTTTGGCCCGGCATGCTGTTCCGCTGGAGGCTGCCTTTGCCAGAGGCGATGATGTACTCAAGGGCGTGGATTGGTTGAAGCATCACCCGCTTGCGGTCGGTGTAGCTGTCGCAACTGCCGTGATTGTTCGTCCCCGGCGCGCGTTGCGCTGGTTTCAGCGCGGGTTTTTCCTGTGGCGGGGCTGGAAAGCGCTTCGAAAATCCTTGCTTAATTCCCGTTGACCGTAGCAGTCAGCTAGCGTTTCGTTGATTGCCGGCGTCAAGGCTGGCGGCAGCATCGGTCATGTTCCACGGAGCTACTTTTAGCAGCAGGATCATGCCTGGCACAGCGAGCATGACGCATAGCCAGTAGAAGTTGGTCCACCCCAGGTTTTCAACCAGCCAGCCGGCCGAGGCGTTGATGAAGGTGCGCGGTACCGCCGCCAGGCTGGTGAATAGCGCCATTTGGGTGGCGGTGTAAGCGGGATGCGTCGAGCGGGCAATGAAGGCAACGAAGGCGGCTGTGCCCAAGCCTACGCCAAGCGCTTCCAGTCCGATGACAAAGGCCAGCGCAATGCGTTCCTCCGCCCCTATGCTGGTGTAGTGGCCTTGGGTGGAGAGCCAGGCAAAGCCGAAAATTGATACCAATTGCACCACGCCAAACAGCCAAAGTGCCCGGTTGATGCCCAGCTTGACCATCCACAGACCACCCAGCAGGGCGCCAATCACCGCCGGCCACAGCCCGGCGTGCTTGGCGATGAGGCCGATATCGGTCTTGGTGAAGCCCATGTCCAGATAAAACGGTGTTGCCAGCGCCGTGCACAGGCTGTCGCCCAGTTTGTAGAGAAATATGAAGCCGAGTACCGTAACCGCACCCCGCCAGCCTTGTCGGCCGATGAATTCGTGGAAAGGTTCGGTCACTGCCTGACGCAGGGTTTTCGGAGCGCCCTTTATCTTCGGTTCGCTGACCAGCCAAGCCATGACCATGCCGGGGATCATGAAGGCGCCGGTGATCCAGAAAACTTCGTTCCACGGCAGGCGGTCGGCCAGGATCAGCGACAACGACCCCGGAATCAGGCCAGCGATACGGTAGGCGTTGACGTGTACGGCGTTGCCAAGGCCCAGTTCGTTGTCGCTCAAAATTTCGCGCCTAAACGCGTCGACCGCAATATCCTGCGTTCCTGAAAGAAGCGCGAGCAATGCGGCGAGCCAAAGAATGGGCCAGATGCTTTCCTTGGGATCAAAACCGCCAAGGGAGCCGATGGCAAACAGCAAGCCGATTTGGGTCAGCAACATCCAGCCGCGACGGCGACCAAAGCCCGGGATGCTGAAGCGGTCGAGCAATGGCGACCAGAGGAATTTCCAGGTGTAGGGAAACTGGATCAGGGCGAAAAAGCCGATGGTCTTGAGGTCAACGCCTTCGCTTCGCAGCCATGCAGGCAGCAGGTTCAGCAGCAAATAGAGGGGCAGGCCCGAGGAAAACCCGGTGAAGATGCAAATCAGCATCTTCCGCGTCGTCAGTGCAGCAAGCCACGCCGGCATCAGCGGTTTTTCGTCAGGCGATAGACCGCCAGGCTGCCAAGGAAATTAACCTCGTTGGTGACTGGGTTGCCTTCTTCGTCAAGAACGCTGCGTTCGCGGATGATCAGGCCCATTTTGGCGCACAGGTCTTCGAAATCGAGCAGGGTGAAGAAGCGGACGTTGGGTGAGTCATACCACTGGTAAGGCAGGTCTTCAGAGACTGGCATGCGGCCATTGAGTACCGAGCGCAGATTCTTCCAGTAGGCGAAGTTCGGGAAGGAAACCACCGCCTCGCGGCCAACGCGCAGCATTTCGCGCAGGATGCCTTCGGTGTGCCGCACGGTTTGCAGCGTGCGCGACAGAACGACATGGTCGACAGCCTGATCGGCAAATTCATCAAGACCGTTTTCCAGATTACCCTGGATGACGTTGATGCCGTTCTTGATTGCCGCCAGCACATTGGCGTCCTCGATCTCAACGCCCCAGCCTTTCACGCCGCGGGTATCGATCAGGTGTTTCAGCAATGTGCCATCGCCGCAGCCAAGATCCAGTACGCGGTGGCCCGGCTCAATCCAGCTGGAAATGACCTCGAAGTCAGGGCGGCCAAGTGTGTGCGTCATAGCTTGATGTTCCGCAGATAGGCATCGACCACGCCGTGGTAATGCGCGTCTTCCATCAGAAAAGAGTCATGGCCGAAATTCAGGTTGATTTCTGCGTAGGAAACGTTGCGACCGTTGGCGAGCAGGGCTGCGACGATTTCCTTCGAGCGCGCTGGCGTAAAGCGCCAGTCGGTGGAGAAGGAGGCGATCAGGAAATTGGCTTTGCTGCGCGCCATGGTTGCCTTCAGGTCACCGTTGTCCTCGCGTGACGGGTCGAAATAGTCGAGTGCCTTGGTCATCAAGAGATAGGTGTTGGCATCGAAATAGCCAGCAAACTTGTCACCTTGGTAGCGCAAATACGATTCCACCTCGAATTCAACGTCGAATCCGAACGAAAATGCACTGTTGCGCAGTTCGCGGCCGAATTTTTCACCCATCTGGTCGTCGGACAGATAGGTAATGTGGCCGAGCATGCGGGCGAGGCGCAGGCCGCGGGCAGGGCGCGTGTTGTGCTCGTAATAATGCCCGCCGTGAAAGTCGGGGTCGGTCAGGATAGCCTGGCGAGCCACATCGTTAAAGGCAATATTTTGTGCAGACAGCTTCGGCGCCGCCGCAATCACGATGGCGTTGCGCACCCGCTCCGGGAAAGTGATGCTCCAGCGCAAGGCCTGCATGCCGCCAAGGCTGCCGCCCATGACCGCAGCCCAGCTGTCGATACCAAGCAGGTCGGCCAGTCTGGCCTGGGCATGAACCCAGTCATTGACCGCCACGATAGGAAAGTCGGCGCCCCACGGCTTGCCGGTAGCCGGGTTCAACGATGACGGGCCGGTCGAGCCGTGGCAGCCGCCCAGGTTGTTCAGGCCGACAATGAAGAATTTGTCAGTATCGAGCGGTCGACCGGGACCGATGATGTTGTCCCACCAGCCGACATTGTCGGGCTGGTCAGCATAGTGTCCGGCGAGGTGATGATGGCCGGAGAGCGCATGGCATACGAGGATGGCGTTGGATTTTGCCGCGTTGAGCGTACCGTATGTCTCGTAAACCAGATCGTAGGCCGGCAGAACGCCGCCGCTGCGCAAATGCAGCGGTTGATCAAAGTGGGCGCGCTGTGACTGGACTACGCCGACGGAATGTCCTGGCATGCTGTTCCTGAAAACAAAAAACCCAGTTTGCCTTAAACGTGAACTCGTCGGGCGAACTGGGTGGTTCCCGCTTTAGCTGTATTTTTGAAGCGCCCGCAATCAGAGCTCAAATCGGCGCGGCTGATGTCTTTCCAGCGTCTGCGGACAATACCGAGCGGGGCGCTAAAAGTCAATGTAACGATCTGCTTATGCAATTAGTGGTAGCGTCGTGAAGATTTGTTAAAATCCAACGAAAACAAATTTCTAGAAGGTATTGGCCACTATGCTGGATCAGCGGCGGCATCAGCGAATTCGCTTCGGTATTCTGCCTACGGTCAAAATCGGATACGGAGGGGCGATCGGCGAGGGCTCGATCGAGAACCTTTCGTTGTCGGGCCTGATGGTGCGAACAGATATGCCGCTCGAGATGTCGCGAAACATTGGTTGTGAGTTTCGTGTTTTCCAGTCACCGCTGATTGATGTGCCCGCTAAGGTTGTTAGCCGGGTGGGTAATTTGTTCGGCGTCCGCTTCCAGACCGGGCCGATCAATCAGATTCTTATCGACGATGCGATCAGTGCCGCGCTGGCGTCAGGGAACGCGTCTATTCTTTCTGTGCACGAACTGGGCGGGAAGAAAATCATGCGAATTTCCGGCGGCCTGGGGAATCCTTTGCGCAACGACTTCATGCATGCATTGACCCGAATGGGGGTCGACGAGATCAATCTCGAAGGGGTGACGTTGGTTGATCAGGCAGGCTTGGCCTTGTGTCTGGTGGCAAATGGCCGGCACGGTGTGAGCATTGGCGCGCAGTCACCGTGCTTTGCCGAAGCTTGGCGGCAGGCGATGCTTGTGCCGGGCGAACTTGAAAAAGCGGAAATGCCGGATTGTGGGTAATCGTAGCTTTCAATTGCCGGGCGGAGCGCTGTGGATTGTGGCGTTCGCTGCTGCCGGCGCGAATTGCGCTGCATGGGCGGCAGATGAAGATGCGTATTTCAGTGAGTTTCCGCTGGTTGCCTCAGTAAGCCGCTTGCCGCAAAGCTTGGCGGATGCACCCACGGCAGTCACCGTCGTTGATCGCGACATGATCAAAGCGTCCGGCGCGCGCGACTTGAACGATATTTTTCGCCTGGTTCCTGGTTTTCAGACTTATCCGAACAATACCGAGGCGGCTAGGGTGAGTTATCACGGCATGAATGACGGCGACTATGCGCCACGCGTTCAGGTTCTGATTGACGGGCGCTCCATGTATTCGCCTCTGTTTGGCGGTGGCGTCAACTGGGCGACCATGCCGGTGGCTCTTGAAGATATCGAGCGGATCGAGGTGGTACGTGGCAGCAATGCGGTCTCGTACGGCAGCAATGCCTTTCTCGGCGTCATCAATATCATCACGGTCGACCCCGCCTTAACGCGAGGATTTTCGGTGTCGACTAGCTATGGCAATCAGAATGTCCGCGACTACGCACTAAGAGCGGGCAGCAAGCTCGGCGATGCAGGCGATTTTCGCTTTACCTATAAACAGCAAAACGATGACGGTTTAGCTAACCGCTACGATTGGATCGATTCGTATTTTTCCCGATTGTTCGATGTTCGCGCCGATTTCGTGCTCAGCGAAAAGGATAGTCTGCAGTTCAGCGCAGGCCAGGTCGAGGGCGTAACCCAGCTTGGCCGGCTAATTCCAGGTACAACGCAATCGAACCCGTACAACCCGATTCGTGGTCTGCGCCAAACCGATACCTACGTCCAGCTTCTGTGGCGCCGCGTGCTGTCGCCGACTTCTGACATTCAGTTGCGCTATTCCTATGTGGCAGATAAATCGAACGACGCGTTTACGGTTCCGCTTGGCGGAAACCAGGTTTTTTACGTCAACCAGTCCGGCGACGAGGGAATGCGGCATGAGCTTGAGTTGCAGCACAGCCTGAAGCTGGTTGAGATGGCTCGACTGGTTTGGGGCGCGAGCTGGCGTGAGGATACGATGCGCTCGGCGTGGGCGTTACCAGGTCAGGGGGCGGTGCATCGTCAAGTCAGCCGGGTGTTTGGAAATCTCGAATTAAAACCCGTCAACTGGTTTACCGGCAATCTGGGTTTGGCGGGAGAGGATGACGCGCTAGCCGGCTTTCATGCTTCACCACGGGCCAGTGCCAACTTTCATCTGACATCGCAGAATACCTTGCGCCTGGGCTATTCGCGAGCGTATCGGACGGGGAGCACGGTAGATTTCTTGGGGAAATTGATCACTCCGGCCGAGGTTGTGTTCACCGGTGTGTCGAACGCATCATCGGAAAGGCTGGATAGCCTTGAGCTTGGCTATCTTGGCGATTGGCGTGAGCGGCGCGCGAGTCTTGATGTTCGTTTGTTCAATGAAAGAATTCATGATCGAACCTTCAAGATTGATACTGGAGTTGCCGCTTTAGGCCATTCCACTCGGCCGATTCAAAACGTACGTATTCAAGGTCTCGAGTACCAGTTCAAGTGGCAACCTTTCGAGGCGACACGCGTGGTTGTCAATCAAACGTTTGCGAAGATTGGTAGCGAATACCTTGCGTCTGCGCTAGCGCTTTCCAGCCCTGACTTGCTCGACCCAAGGCGGCGTCAGGACATCTCCGACTTCACCGAGTATTCGATGCCGCGCCGCGCTACGACCGTGTTGTTGATCCAGAAACTGCCGTTCGGACTCGATTTTTCACTGGCGGGTTATTGGCAGGACAAAATGAAGTGGTCTACAACGACCTGGTCACCGAAATACCATCGTTTCGATGCGCGTCTGGGTTACCCATTTTATGCCGCTGGACTGAGCGGCGAGGTCGCGTTCAATGTTCAGTCGCTCAATGGCGCGCACAACGAATACAAATGGTCGGATTACACCGGTACCGTCGACAAGCACGACGACCGGGTGGTCGAGCGCCGCCAGTGGGTCAGCCTGCGCCTCGATTTCTGAGGCCTCTGCGGTGGTGGAGTTACGCTGATCGAATGACTGCGCCTTCGAGCCAAACCTCGAAAGGTTCGCTGGGGGCGACGGCCTTGCCTTCGGCAAAATCGATCCCCAGGCCACGGAGTTGTTCCAGGGTATTGAGGTCGTCGATTCCGTCGGCGATCGTATGGATGTTCTGATCCGCCGTAATTTCCTGAACTGCACGCAGCAGCGCGGTCGATGCGCGATTGCCACCGAGATCCCGGGTCAGGCTGCGACTGAGCTTGACGTAGCTGGGAGAAATGCTGCGCAAGTGTGTGAATGATGACAGCCCGCCACCAAAATCCTCCAGCCCGATTTGGCAGCCGAGGGAGCGCATCTGACGAGAAAACTCCATGGCCTGACTGGTAAGTTGGGTCAGGGTATCTTCGGAAAATACGAAGCACAGGGGGTGACCGGCGGGGTTTCTGCTTGACAGGCGGTGTGTGATGAAATCAATCGTTTCGCGATTGCCCACTGAGGCGCGCGAGATGGGAATCAGGCAAAGCAGCGTCTTCTGGTGATTTTTCGCGCGTATCTGGGCGGCGATGGCGGTGTCGATCAGACGCTGATCAATCGCTGGTGCGAGGTCGTATCGTTCGGCGGCGTCTGTCAGCGCGGCGAGCGTGACTGGCGGTTGGCCGGGTTCATTGAGCCGGGCGGTCAATTCGACCACATGGTGGCCGTTCGCGTGTTGCAGGGCGCGTAGCGGCAGGGCTTCAATGAGCAGCCTGTCTTCGGCCAGGGCGTTGGCAATCCGGCTGGCCCAGTTGCTGGTTTCCTGGCGGCGCTCCGGGTTGTGTACAACCGCGTGCTCGCAGACGCGGTTGCGACCGCTCTCTTTGGCGCGGTGGCAGGCGGCATCGCCGGCGGCCAGGATTTCGTTAATGTTGCGAATTTTCCGGTTGACCGTGGCAATCCCGATGCTGGCGCCGATCGCGAAGACTTTGTCTTGCCAGATAAACCGATAGGCGGCGGCGAGGCCGCAGATGTCTTCGGCGACCTGATTGGCGCGTGGGCCGCTGCAGCTGGCAAGCATGATGCTGAATTCATCGCCGCCCAGGCGGGCCAGCGTATCTTCATCGCGCAGACGGCCCTGGAAAAGCAGGGCCATCTGGCGCAGCAATTCGTCGCCAGCGAGGTAACCGCAGTTGTCGTTGACCTGCTTGAAACGGTCGAGGTCGATGAAAAGAACAACAAACTCATCGCCGCCTGCCTGCACGCCAGCCAGCGCCTTTTCCAGCCGATGCTCGAATTCACGCCGGTTGAGCAAGCCGGTCAGCGCATCATGGCGGGCCTGGAAGGCGAGTTGGGCTGTGGCTTCCTCGATTCGCGACTGCATCGAAAGGTGAACTTCTTCGATGTGCGTGGCCATTTCGTTGAAGCCGCTTTCAAGGATGCCCAGCTCGCCGCTTGAGGTGGCCGGCACGCGCACATCGAGTCGACCGGAGGACATGCCGTCAATGGCCTTGACCAGGCGCATGACCGGGCGGGCCAGGTTGTCCGCCATGGCGATGGCAAGCGCGGCAAGTAGCAGCAGGCCGAATAAAACAATGACCAGGCCTCGCTGCAACAACTGACGTTGCTTGCCGGCCAGTTCGGTTTTGTCGAATTCGACAAAAACATGGCCGATCACTTCCGGTGCCATGGCCTTCTCGTTTCGCCCTCCCTCGAACAGCGTGTCGGTCTCGTTGATCGAGCGTTTGACCGGGGCGCCGAAAGCGACCCATTGATCGGTTTCGCCAACCGGCGCGGGTTCGCTCAAGGTTCGCCGAAGCTCTTCAGCGGAAAGCGAGACGCGGCCGCTCACCGCGATGGTGCGCCCCTTCTGATTGACGACCACAGCAGCCTTGACGCCGGATTCCTGGACCGTGGCGTGAGCCAGTCCATGCAGGCTTTCAAACTGGCCGGCGATGATGCCGTATTCGCTGATCGGCGCCAGGTAACGGACGGTGGCCATCCCCTTGGCGCGGAGTTCGCCTTCCAGCGTGCGGATGCCGGTGAAGGTGAAGTAGGCAACCAGTGCAATGGCAATCAGCGTGCTGGGCAGCAGCGTCAGCATCAGCAAGCGATGGCGCAGGGTGAGATGATTCATCGCGCTTCCTTGTTGGCAAGCATGGCGCGCCTCAGGGTTGCTTCGTCAGGAACGCTCAGATTGAGGGACTCGGCCACGTTGCTGTTGATGGCGATGGCAAACTGGTTTGGGCCCGTCGGGGCGGGCAGGCTTGTGCCGTGGCTGAGAATCATGTCGGCTGTCTGGCGGGCGATCTGGGCTGGGGTCGTATGCAGCGCGGCAAGCGCGCCAGCATTGACGAAGGATGGTGAGTAACCGATGACCGGTCGCTGATAACGGAAGGCGGTGATCAGGATGGCCTTGATGTTGTTGCGGCGATAAATGGTGCTGTCGGGAATGGCGATCAGGACGTTGACCCGGCCGAGCAGCGCATTGAGGGCTGGGAGCAGCGCGGCCTCGGCATCGACCTCTTCGCTGTCGAGTTTCACGCCGGCGTTGCCAAAGGCGAGGCGATAGTGGCTGGCAGCGGCTTTTGTTTCGCTGCTGAGCAGCATGCCGACCTTTTTTTGTGCGGGCAGCAGATGACTCAGGAACGCGGCTTGGCGAGCCGCGGGCTGATCAAGGTATACGGCCGTGTGACGGCCTGGATGGCGGCGAAATTCAGCAACGATTTTTTCATAGCTCTGTCGGGGAAGCAGGGTGGCTATGACGGGCGTACTTTCGCCTTTACTCAGGGTTTTCCGCAGAGCCTCGCTGCCGACGGTCACAACCAGGTCGGTATGCCCGGAACCGTGCGCAAGTGCTTCGGCCTGGGCCGTCGTTGAAACGGCCCAGTTGGTGCCGGCCAAAGCCTCTTCAAGCGTGCTGGAAAATTCGGAATAGGCGCCGCCCGCCTCGCTGATGACAACCGCAATCGAGCCGCCCCATGCCGGCAAGGCTAGGCAGAGCAGGAAAGCAAGCGCGAAGCGGGAAAGCTGTAACATTGTCCGCATATTGCCTTAGCGAGTATGCCAAAGCAATGTTGAACGCATGTGCTATGAGAAGAATTTAGCGACTATCAATAAAAGCTTCAATTTGCGCTGAAATTTCGACTGCTGGCGTGGCAAATGCGAACTTCTTGATGAAGGCCCCATCCGGGCCGAGCAGGATCATGCCGGCTGAATGGTCGACCGCGTAACGATCAGGGTCGGTGCCGGGTTCTCGCACCTTGGCGTAACGGATTTTGAAGTTGTCGGCTGCCCGGCGAACCAGCGCTGGCGAGGCGGTTAGGCCGAGAATTCGGGGGTCGAAGAACTCCGTGTAGGTTTTTAAAATTTTGCCGGTATCGCGTTCCGGATCGACGGAAATGAAAATGGGCTGGATGCGCGCGGCTTTGTCGCCGAGTTGCTTGAGGATTTCAGCCATTTCGACCAGGGTGGTCGGGCAGATGTCGGGGCAATAGGTGTAGCCAAACGAAATAAGCTGGAAGCGGCCGCGGAAATCTTCATTGGAAATCGAGCGCCCGTTAGGGGCCTGCAGCAGGTAGCGCGGAATGATTTCTGCATTGGCCTGATTCAGCAGCTCAAGAGAGTGGGTGGCCTGGGCGAATGCCGGACCGACGCAGAGCAGGGTAAGAAAAAAGGTGATGAGCCGAATCATTTCGGGGTGGCAAAACTCGCCTGCATTCGCTTTTCGGCAGCAGCCAGATTGCTGGCCAGCGTGGCGGCATCCGGGCAGGCGCCGCCTTTGCCGTGTTCCAGATAGGACGCGTTGGTGGCGGTTTCAAATAGTTCGCCGTAGCCACGGGTCTTGGGGGCCGTGGTGACGACGGCGTTGCGGGCGCGGCTGACCAGCGCCGGTTGCTGGCAGGCGAGGGCGATGCCGTTGAGGCGGCCCATTGCCTGAACGGCGGCGCTGCTTTCATCGATGGCGAGGCCGGGGTTGGCGATGGCACAGAGGCTCAGGGCGAGCAGCGGGGCGATGATTTTCATGGTCGGCATCCTCGGAGTTGAGTGGGGATTATAGGGACTGCGTCGCGCGCTACCTTTTCACAGATCAAAAATCTGGAGCAATAGCGGCAGGCCTTCGCTGATGGCGACCGGGCCGGGCGTCAGGATGATGGCCGATTTGATTTCGTGCATGTTTTTCGTGTTGACCGCGGGAATGACTTCCCAGCCCGGTCGGGCGGCGACGCGTTCGGGGCGGAAGTGCTTGCCGCACCATGAGCCGATGATGATGTCCGGCGCCGCGGCGATGACTTCTTCCGAGGTCGGCATGCGGCCTTTGGCCAGCGGCGAGTGCGAACGTTCGGCAAAGACATCGATGCCGCCGGCAATTTCGATCAGTTCCGAGGCCCAGCGCAGGCCGCTGATCAGCGGGTCGTCCCATTCCTCGAAATAGACGCGCGGCTTCTTGCCGGTTTTGGCGTAGCGTTCGGCGGCGATGGCGCGGGCCTGGGCGATCTGCGCTTCCAGCCCGGCGACGATGGCCAGTGCCTTTGCTTCGGCGCCGACCAGCCGGCCGACCGTTTCGACCATGCCGAGAATGTCCTCGACGCTGCGCGTGTTGAAGGCATAAACCGGCACGCCGGCCTTGATCAGGTCGCGCGAGATCTCGCTTTGCAGGTCGGAGAAGGTGAGCACCAGATCGGGCTGGGTGGCCAGAATTTTGTCAATGTCGCCGCTGGTGAAGGCGAAAACCTTGGGCTTTTCCTTGCGCGCCTCGGGCGGGCGCACGGTGTAGCCGGAAATGCCGACGATGCGGTCCTGCTCGCCGAGGGCGTAAAGCACCTCGACGGTTTCGGTGGTCAGGCAGACGATGCGTTGAGGCAGGCGGGGCATGGTTTTACTTGGCGGGACGGTGGCTTCTTGCGACATCGAGGTGGGCGCAAAGTTTCTCTGTGCCGTCGAGGATGCGCGGCGTGTGGCGTTGCATGATGTCCGGGTTGATGTGGAACAGGTTGTCGCGTTTGACGGCGGTCATCCGCGTCCATTTGTCCCAGTCGTGCAGCCATTCCGGCTTGGCGTCGCCCATGCCGGTGGCGACGATGGCCTCGGGATCGGCTTCGAGCACGGCTTCGACGCTGACCGTCGGCGCCATTTTGCCGAGATGGCCGAAAACATTGTCGCCGCTGCACAGCTTGATGGCGTCGCTGATGATCTGCGGGCCGCCGACGGTCATCAGCGGCGTTTTCCAGATCTGATAAAAAACGCGCACCTTCGGCTTGCTGGCGTTGGCGGCGCGAATGGCTGCAAGACGTTTGCGGAAACGGTCGGCCGCGGCGTTGGCGGCGGCCTCGGTGCCAGCCAGCTGGCCCATCCGTTCGAGCTGATCGGCAACGTGTTCGATGGTGTTCGGCTGCGAGACATATACCGTCAGCCCGAGCGCCCGCAGCTTGTCGACCTGTGTCATGTTGTTGCCGCTTTCCCAGGCCAGCACAAGGTCGGGCTTGAGGGCGGCGACGGCTTCGAGGTCGATGCGTGAATAGCCGCCGACGCGCGGCACCTTCCTGGCCGCCGGCGGGTAATCGCTGTAATCGACGGTGCCGACCAGATGATCGCCGGCGCCTGCCGCAAACAGGCTTTCGGCAGCGTGCGGGGCGAGGGTGATGATGCGTTTGGCCGGCGCCTTGAGGCGGATTTCCTGACCGGTATCGTCCTTGAACACGAGGTCGGCGTAGGCGAGCTGCGTAGTGGCGCCGACGGCAAATCCCACGGTCAACC
The DNA here is from genome assembly GCA_907163225.1 of uncultured Rhodocyclaceae bacterium. Lineage (GTDB taxonomy): Bacteria > Pseudomonadota > Gammaproteobacteria > Burkholderiales > Rhodocyclaceae > Azonexus. The sequence continues at coordinate 2,330,333 of OU015322.1, forward strand.
GGAAAAAATGACCAAATTTCATGAGTGATTCCATGCAGAAAGCGCATTTGACAGGCGCTGCCAGCCGGCTTCGTCGCCCGGCAGGCCAAAGCGCAGCAACGGTTGCTGGTCGAAATGGCGGGTCAGGATGCCCTGGCGGGCGAGGGCTGCGTGCAACTCGGCCGACTGGGCGCTGCTCAGCGTGGCGAACAAGGCTGTCGATTTGACCTCGCCGAGCGGCGCCAGCAGTTGGTGCAGGCGTTCGCCGGCAGCTTGCAAACGGGGGCGAGCGGCGCCTTGCCAGTCGCTGTCCTGCAAGGCCAGCCGGGCGACTTCGCGGGCCGGGCCGCTGACCGCCCACGGCCCCATCGCCTCGTTCATGCGGGCAAGGATGTCCGGCGCGGCGAAGACAAAGCCGACGCGCGCCCCGGCCAGCCCGAAGAACTTGCCGAGCGAGCGCAGCACGATCAGGTTGGGCGCCTCATCGGTGCCGGCCAGCGGTGTCAGACTGTCCTCCGGCGTCGGGTCCATGAAGGCCTCGTCGATGATCAGCCAGCCGCCACGTTTTTTCAGCTGTTTTGCCGCGTCGACCGCAACATCGTGCGGGTGACGGTCGCCGGTCGGGTTGTTCGGGTTGCACAGCAGCACGTAGGGCGTCGCCACGGCCAGCGCGCGCGGCAGCATGGCGTTCTGCAAAAAGCGCATCTTGTGCCCGGCCCGTTGCCAGGCTTGCGGGTGCTCGCTGTAGATCGGCGAAATGCAGGCCACTACGGCGCGCGGCAGCAGCGTCGGCAACAACTGGATGGCGGCTTGCGACCCGGCCACCGGCAGCAGGTTGGCGTTGCCGTAATAGGCTGCGGCGGCTGCTTCGAGGCCGTCATCGTTTTCCGGCAGGCGATGCCAGGCATTGGCCGACAAGGCCGGCACCGGCCAGCCGTCCGGGTTGATGCCGGTGGAAAGGTCGAGCCAGTTTTCCAGCGGAATGTTGTAGTGCGCGGCTGCTTTGCGCAGGCCGCCGCCGTGTTCAAGCATGGGCAAATCCAATCACGAAAAAGACAGCCAGCCACAGCCACAGGCTGCGCCGGATCAAGGCAATCGCCCGGCCAAGGTCGGCCGCCACTGGGGCCGGGCCGGCACCAAGCGGCGGGCGGATTTCTTCCTGGCCATGATAAATCGCCGCCCCGCCGAGCAACACGCCGAGGCTGCCGGCCCCGGCGGACATCACCGGCCCGGCGTTCGGGCTGTCCCAACCCGGCGCTTGCGCGCGCCAGCAGGCCAGCGCGTTGCGCGTGTGGCCGAGCAGGGCGTAGGTCAGGGCCGTCAAGCGTGCGGGGATGAAATTCAGCGCGTCGTCAAAGCGCGCGGCAAAGCGGCCGAACAGGTTGAAGCGCTCGGTGCGGTAGCCCCACATCGCGTCCAGCGTGTTGGCCAGCCGAAACAGCACGGCGCCGGGGCCGCCGAGCAGGGCGAACCAGAACAGCGTGCCGAAGATGGCATCGTTGCCGTTTTCCAGCACTGACTCGACGCCGGCCTTGGCGACGCCGGATTCGTCAAGCGCCGATGTTTCACGGGAAACAATCCAGCCGACACGCTGGCGCGCCTCGTCGAGACGGCCCTCCTGCAAGGGCTTGGCGATAGCCGCGGCGTGCTCGCACAGGCTCTGCGCGCCGAGCGCGAAGTAGAGCAAAACGACATCAACGGCAAACGGCGCCAGTGGCCGTAGCCAGAAAGCCAGTGCCACCCACGGCCCGACGGCCAGCAGCCAGGCCAGCACGCCACCGGAGATTGAACGGCGGTTCAGCCGCTTTTCGATGGCCGACGCCAGATTGCCGAAGCCAACCAGCGGGTGAAAGCGCGAGACTTCGCCGAGCAGGCGGTCGAGCAAAATGGCACTCAACGCGGCCAGCGGCATGGCCAAAGGGCCAACCAGTACGCCGGCCACCAAGTCGGCCAGGTTGCCGGTCAAGTTCATGCGCCTTGCTCGCCAGCCAGCGCGATGATGGCGCTGATCGCCGCACGGGCCTGCGGGCTGTTGTGCCAGCAGGTCGAGCCCATCATGCGGGCAATGCGCAGCGTGATCACGGCCGGGTCTTCTCCGGCCAGCTGCGTCAGGCTTGAAAAACCGATCTGCTCCAGGCGGCCGATCACCGTCGCGCCAACGCCTTTGATTGCCAGCATTTGCGCCCTCTCATCGGCCGAAAAAACCTCGCTCATTTCGGGAAAACGCCCTTCTCCTGAATGTCCGCCTGCATTTCAGCCAATGCTGCGGTCAACCGGAAATTTTGCCCAAAATCCGAATCGCCCCACTGCTCGAAATAGACCAGATCATTGATCGGCAGGCGCGGCAGCCAGCCCGCTTTTTCCAGCTCCGGCTTGTCGTTGAAATGGCTGACAAAACCGAGGCACAAATAAGCGATGGGCACGATGTGATGCGGGATACCGAGCGCGTCCTGCAGCGCCTTTTCGTGAAAGATGCTCACCCAGCCCACGCCCAGCCCCTCAGCCCGCGCCGCCAGCCACAGGTTTTGCACCGCGCACACGCTCGAGTACAAATCCATCGTCGGCATGTGCGTACGGCCCAGCACCACCGGCCCGCTGCGCGAACGGTCGCAGGTGATGCACAGATTGATCGGCGCTTCGAGAATGCCCTGCAACTTGAGCTGGCTGTAAATCTCGCGCTTCTCGTCCGGGAACATCAGCGCCGCTTCGTCGTTGGCCGTCTTGAAGGCGTCATGAACGCGCTGCTTCACCTTGCCCGACTTCACCAGCAAAAAATTCCACGGCTGCATGAAACCGACCGACGGAGCATGATGCGCCGCCATCAAGACGCGAGCCAGCAGATCGTCGGGCACAGACGTCGGCAAAAACTGGCCGCGCACATCGCGCCGGCTAAAAATGGCCTGATAAACCGCCGCCCGGTCAGCGTCGGAAAATGCGTTATTTTGTGGCACCAACAGGTTTTCCATGGATTCCCCTTCTGGAAAAACGACAGCTGCGGTCCATGCAGCCTGCAACGATCTCCCGGCCGGTCTTCTGACTTGGAATCACCCGAGCGATGCGCCTTCCCGGCCGGGTTTCCCCGCCACCAGTGGCAAAAGCATCGCCCGTCATCCTTACAGCGTTGGGCACGTGGCGGAATTGCACCGCCTTCCCGATTCTCCATCCGGCTTGAGCGGATGGCACCGAGAGATTTAAAGGGCGAAGGATAGCAGGTGGGGGTAAGTGCAGAAAGCTTGCGATTGCCAGTTGTTTTGCTAGTATATGTACATCAATGTACATACATCGAGGCGCCCATGAACGATCTCACCACCCGCGTTTTCATGAACGGCAACAGTCAGGCGGTACGTATTCCGGCCGAGTTCCGGCTTGATACAGATCGCGTGCGGATTTGTCGCAACGAGCAGGGTGACCTCATCTTGCACCCGCTGCGTGCTGGGCGAGGCGCTGAACTATTGCGGGCACTGCAAGGCTTCGATGACGATTTCGTCGCAGCGCTGGAAGCCGAGGCGCTATCACCTGAACCGATGCAGGACAGGGAAGCCCTGTGAACTACCTGCTCGATACCAACATCCTGATCTACCTGATCAAGCATCATCCGCCGGAAATTGCCGAGCGGGTCGATGCCCTGCTCGAAGACGACACACTAAGTATGTCGTTCGTCACCTGGGCGGAACTGCTCAAGGGTGCCGAACGCAGCAGCCGCAAGGCCGACGTGCTCCGCCGCCTTGATGTGCTGGCCCGGCAAGTACCGGTCATCTATCCCGCTGGCCCGGCCATCTGCCGCCACTACGCCGAACAATTCACCCGCCTCAAGGACGCCGGCACTCCCATTGGCGCCAACGACCTATGGATCGCCTGCCACGCCCTTGCCGAGGGGGCTACGCTGGTGACGCACAACGTGCGTGAGTTTGAACGAGTGGCGGGGCTCAGGGTGGTGGATTGGGTGAGGTAAGCAAAACAGGAGCGCGATTTTTTGAGGCGAATTTGTTGGTTCGATCTACCTGTCCAAATTAAATTCGTTTTAATAAGACAGTCCCGGAAATTATTGTCCGAGATTCGACACCGAACCCCTGAAATCTCCCGATCAGTTCATTGCCGTTAGGTGCGAGTTCTAGCATGACTGAGCCAAACTGCAGTCTGAAGGGGTCGTGGCTTTCGTACTCTAGGCGCAAATATCGGTCATTGAAAAAACCACCCATAAACAAATAGTTTTCCTCGACGGATCGTCCGCCTGGTAAATTGAATAAATAAACTCCATTTCCCGTGATTCGAGAGTCCTGTGACGAAAACTCAACGAATACCTCGGCGTTTATTGGAAAACCCATTGTGGTGAATTCTTGGTTTGCATTTCCAGCCCATTTCCCTAAAACTGCGGGCAATAGGTCAGATCTAAAATATTTTTTCCGACTCCTTGTTATTTTTCCGTGCTCGGAAATTTTCTTTCTTATTGGATTGCAGGCAATATGAATTTCGTTTTCGTTGCTATGTCCTCCATGCATCGAAAGTTGAGCCATGGATATTCCATCCAAGTCGGTGGGGATTTTTATGGGTGTTGACGAATTCTTTAGAAAAAAACATCTTTTCCTTCCAAGCTTCCCCATAAATAGGCCAAGTTCAAAAATTACGTTGTCCCGAGGGGCTGGCAATGTACGATTTTTGCTGATGTATTCGTCATCACCTGTAAAAATGAATATCGCAAAATCATATTCGTCAAGGGCTTCGATAAGTGTCGATAGATAATTTTCATTTAGCTCGAATACCCCTTGATCCCATACTACTACTTCAGCTATGTCACGGAGTACATATTGAACACTGTAGGCAATTTCCTTGCTTTCGGAAGATGATCCGATGAATAACTTGGGCTTTTTATCGTTCATGCTTCGATTCCCCGTTAAAAAGATTTTGTCAGCAAAATGTTATCTATGACAGATCATGAAGTATTGCCGAGGTAGGCAGTGGCTATTTATTTCTGGATTAGTCGTTTGGCATGGATTGTAGTGGAGAGTTTGCTGTTCCAGCTTGTATTTTTATCCAGCAACAAGGCGCTACACCAGTATTCCATGTTTATCCATGATAATTCTGCTTTTCATATGTAGCTGCTCGACGCTATGACATCTTCCACCCTAATGATCCAAGGGACCACCTCCGACGCCGGTAAAACGACATTGGTTGCCGCCCTTTGCCGCATCTTGCATCGTCGTGGTGTACGCGTTGCTCCGTTCAAGCCGCAGAACATGGCGTTGAATTCTGCCGTGACGGTGGATGGTGGCGAGATTGGGCGAGCGCAGGCTTTGCAGGCGCTGGCTTGCGGTCTTGAGCCGCATACCGATTTCAATCCGGTGCTGCTCAAGCCGACGACGGACAGGAAGGCGCAGGTTGTCATCCACGGCAAGGTGGCCTTTGACCTCGATGCCAAGGCTTATCACGAGTACAAGCCGCGGGCGATGGGGGCGGTGCTGGAATCCTGGGCGCGGCTGACGGCGCAGTACGAGTGCGTGGTGGTCGAGGGGGCGGGGTCGCCGGCGGAGATCAATCTGCGCGACCGCGACATCGCCAACATGGGTTTTGCCGAGGAAGTTGATTGCCCGGTGATCATCGTCGCCGACATCGACCGGGGCGGGGTTTTTGCCCATTTGGTCGGCACGTTGGAACTGCTGTCGCCGACCGAGCAGGCGCGGGTCAAGGGCTTCGTCATCAACCGTTTTCGCGGCGACATCGCGCTGCTGGAATCCGGCTTGACCTGGCTGGAAGAACGCACGGGCAAGCCGGTTCTCGGCGTTTTGCCCTACCTGCATGGCCTGATGCTCGACGCCGAGGACGCCATCGCGACTGCTGCGGTCGACGGGAAAAAAGCGGCAAAATTGAAAGTGATCGCGCCGGCCTTTCCGCGTGTTTCCAACCATAACGACCTTGATCCGCTGCGCCTGCATCCGGAAGTCGATTTCCGCTGGATCGGGCCGGGTGAGACGCCGCCGGCGGCGGATTTGATCGTGCTGCCCGGCTCCAAGGCGGTGCGTGCCGACATCGACTGGCTGCGCGAAAAGGGTTGGGCGACAGCTATCCACAAGCACTTGCGCTACGGCGGCAAGGTGGTCGGCCTGTGCGGCGGCTACCAGATGCTGGGCAATTTGATTCACGACCCGCAGGGGCTGGAAGGCCAGCCGGGCAGCACGCCAGGGCTGGCTGTGCTGGCGGTGGAAACGACGCTGGAAGCGGAAAAGCAGCTGCGCAATGTGAGTGGCCACTTGGCGCTACCGGGCCGCCCGGCGATGACCGGCTATGAAATTCACCTCGGTGTGACGCGTGGTGATGGCCTGGCGCAGACAGCCGTCGAACTGGCCGATGGTCGCCGCGATGGCGCCATTTCGGCCGATGGCCAAATTTTCGCCACCTACTGCCACGGTGTGTTCGACCACCCGGAAGCCTTGACTGCCTTGCTTGCCTGGGCCGGGATGACGGAGAGCGTTCAGGTCGATTTCGCTGCCCGTCGCGAAGCCGATCTGGATCGCCTGGCCGATTCCGTCGAGGCCGCGCTCGACTGGCAAAAAATGGACGCTTTGTTACCGCGGCATCCGGCGACGTAAAGTCCTTGGCCGGGCCGACTCAGGCCCGGCTATTCGCCGCCCGCTCTTTCGGCCCGCGCCAGGAGCGCTTTGGCCACCACGCTCACCGCTGCGATCACACCTCCCGCTGAAAGCCTTGTTGCCCCGCTGTCTACGCCGCAGCTGACGGCGTGGCGGGCGGGCTGGCGGTAATCGCCGGCGCCGTTTCGGCCGGTGTTTCCTCGTGCTTGATGCGCTTGAATGCCACCTGGCGCTGGATTTCGCGCAGATCCTTTTCCCGGCCGTAGAGCGCATATTGGGCGCGCAGCGTGCTGAACACTTTTTTGGCGTCAGGGCCGGCCATCAATTCCTCGGCTTGCAGGTCGGCCAGTTCATTGTCGTTGATGCTCAGGGCGGCGCGCATGATGTCGACGCGGTGGGTGGCGTTGAATTCGGTGCTGAGCATGGCGGGGCGCAGGCCGGCGAATCGCGGCTTGCCCTTTTCCACGGAGCTGATGGCGAGCAGCGCGGCGAAACTGGCCTGCTCGGCCAAATCCATTTTTTGCACTTCAGCGTCGCGGATGCCGAGCAGCACTTTTTCCGCCGTGATCTTGTCGCCGGCATTGACATGATTGCGCGCATTGGCGAGGCGGTCTTCGACGGAGATCGCGCCGGGCATGGTGTCGTTGGCTATGACGTCGGACATTGCGGCCAGCGCCGCTTCGGTGTCGCCGTTCAGCGTCGCAGCCTCGGCCAGCAGGCGCTTGCGCAGATAGTTGCGCGGCGTCTTTTTGGCCATGTCGTCGAGAATTTGCTGGGCTTCGGCGTGCTCGCCCTGGGCCATGCAGATGCTCGCCTTGAGGTCGCCGGCGTCGAAAAAGTGCGGGGTGCTGGCGACGACCCGGTCAATTTCGACGCGGGCCTCCTGCAGCCGATTCTGCTTTTGCAGCGAACGAGCGACGCCGGCCCGTGCCCAAGGGAATTCGTAGTTTTCCAGAATGCCACGGTAGGCGTCTTCGGCTGATTTCACGTCGCCGCTGGCAAGAAAAACCTCGGCCCGCTGACGCAGGATTTCAAAACGGTATGGGCGTCCGGCCTCGCTCTCGCGCGACGCTTCGAGAATGGCCAGCGCGTTGGCGTATTCCTGCTTGCGTTTTTCTTTGTAATAGCTGGCAAAGAAGCGCTTTTTGGCGACGATGCGGTCGAGGCGGAGCAGCAGCTTGTCCGGCGAAAACGGCTTGATGATGTAGTCGTCGGGGATCAGTTCAACGGCGGAAACAACCTGTTCGTAAGACTGTTCGCCGGTCACCATCATGAAAATGGTTTCGTCGGGCAGCAGGTTGAAACGGCGCAGCTCTTCGAGCATTTGCTGCCCGGAACGGCCTTCGCCCAGCATGTAGTCGCAGAGGATGATGTCCGGCGTGTTGTTGCGGATGCGGAAGATCGCGTCCTGGTAATTGGTGGCGAATTCGACCGCAAAGGCGCCCAGTTGCTGGGCGATGGTGCGCAGGGCATCGCGCGCCTGCGGCTGGTCGTCGATGACGAGGAAACGCTTTTTGCTGTAGTCGGTCATCAGGGCAAACGGAGTTCGAAGCGGGCGCCGCCCAGGGCGCTGTCGTTGCTCAGGCGCAAGCTGCCCTGCCGGTCGCGGCGGGTGTGCAGCCGCGCCAGCCGTTCGGCCACCATCAGGCCGGTGCCCTGTTCAGGCGGCAGCGTGGCAAAGCCGGGCCCGTCGTCTTCGACGCACAGGCAGAGCCAGCCGTCGTCGGTTGCGGCGCTCAGGCGAACCGACTGGCGGGCGTAGCGGCCGGCATTCTGGACGGCGTTGTTGAGCATGTCGGTGATCAGGTCGCGGTCGAGCGGCCATTCGTCGAGCACGCTGCAATCGACGGTGAGGCTGATGCTGCGGAAGGCAAGGTGCTTCTTTTGCGCCAGCATGACTTCGTCGCAGAGGTCGGCAACAATCGCCGGCGAGACGGCGGCGGCTGCATCGTGGCGCAGCAGGTGGTAGGCGGTCAGCGTTCGCGACAGGCGGCTGGCGGCGGCTTCGATGGCGTAGCGCGCCTCGCTCATGACGATGCCGTGTTCGGCTTCGCTGGTGGCAATCATCGATTCAGCAATGAACAGCTGGTTTTTTGCGTCGTGGACGCCGGATGCCAGGATATCCAGCAATCTGTGCATGATTGTCTCGTCGGTTGTGCTTCGATATGGCAAGCATAGCCCTTCGGGCGTCGGAGTGCAGCTTGTTGGTGACGCGGCCGGCTCGAGCGGGAGGCTAGCCTGCCGCAGATTTCAGGCTGAGCGGCAAACCGGCAGCGACCAGCGTGACCTGATCGCAGACTGCCGCAACGCGCTGGTTGAGGCGACCCTGTTCGTCGGCGAATAGCCGCGAGACGGGATGCATCGGGACGATGCCCCAGCCGACTTCGTTGGAGACCAGAATGATGTGGCCGGGGAGTTGCGGCAGTAGCTCGATCAGCGCGGTGGTTTCGTCGCGGAACAGCGGGCAGGCTATGGCTTCGCCGGCTTCGGCCTGGGCGGCGGCTTGGCCGGCAAAGAGCAGGTTGGACAGCCACAGGGTCAGGCAGTCGACCAGCACGCAGGTGTCCGCCGCCGCCAGTTCGCGCAGGCGGGCGGCGAGGTGCAGGGTTTCTTCTGTGCAGCCCCAGTCAGCTGGGCGGCGGGCGCGATGGTGGGCGACGCGGCGGGTCATTTCACCGTCAAGCGCCTGGGCGGTGGCGAGGTAGACGACCTTGAGGCCAGAGTCGCGGGCACGTTGTTCGGCCAGCAGGCTCTTGCCTGAACGGGCGCCGCCGAGGATCAGTTCTTTCATGGCTGGCACTTTAGGTGATTGCGCACCCCTCCGGCAAGCCGGATAATCCACCCCGATTCGACGAAACGGAACCCGGTGCGAGTTAATCCTCAATTCCGGGGCGGGCCCGCCGCTGTAATCGGGGACGGCTGCTGCAACAGGCCACTGGCAAAGGGGAAAACCCGGCCGGGAAGGCGCAGCAAGCCGGCTGATCCGAAAGCCAGAAGACGTGTTGAATCCTCTTGGGAAACCTGTGGACAGGGTTTCGCGGCTGCGTTTTGGCGAATTCGCCAGATGTCGTCGCGAGGCCCTTTTTCTTTTGGAGAATCGGATGCATTCGTTTCAGATCACCGCCCCGGATCGGGGAATTGAAAATTCGCTCAAAAACAAGGTCGACCGCAAGACCAAGCCGCTCGGCGCGCTCGGTTTGCTCGAACGCACGGCCATCAAGATCGGCCTGATCCAGCAGCGGCTGGACCCGGAGTTCGGCCAGCCGCATTTGCTGGTTTTTGCCGGCGACCACGGCGCGGCCAAGGCCGGCGTCTCTGCCTACCCGCAGGATGTGACCTGGCAGATGGTCGAGAACTTTCTGGCTGGCGGCGCCGCGATCAACGTGTTTGCCCGGCAGAACGGCCTGCATCTGGCCATCATCGACGCCGGCGTGGCCCACGATTTCGGCAAGCGCGCCGGGCTGATCGATGCCAAGATCGCGTCCGGCACGGCCAATTACATCGAAGAGCCGGCGATGACCGCCGAGCAATGCACCCAGGCCATCGCCCGCGGCGCCGAAATCAGCCGCAACCTGTCGGCCAATGGCTGCAACGTCGTCGGCTTCGGTGAAATGGGCATCGGCAACACGGCCGCCGCCTCGCTGATCACCCATTGCCTGACCGGCCTGCCGCTGGCCGAGTGCATCGGCCGCGGCACCGGTCTCGACGATGCCGGCCTGGCGCGCAAGCAGGCGCTGCTGGAAACAGCGCTCAAGCGTTATCGCGCTGCCGGTGGCAGCAATGACCCGCTGGCCGTGCTGGCCGAATTCGGCGGCTTCGAAATCGCCATGATGGTCGGCGCCATGCTCGGTGCGGCGGAGGCGAAGATGACCCTGCTCATCGACGGCTTTATTGTGGGCTCGGCAGCGCTGACGGCTACGCGCTTGGCCCCGGCACTCGCCGAATACTGCGTGTTTTGCCACCGTTCAGCCGAAGCCGGTCACGCGGCCCAGTTACGCGCGCTAGGTGCCGAGCCGCTGCTCGACCTCGGCCTGCGTCTGGGCGAAGGCACCGGCGCCGCGCTGGCTTTTCCGCTGGTTCAGGCATCGCTCAATTTCCTCAACGAAATGGCCAGTTTCGAGTCGGCCGGCGTTTCAGACAAAGCATGATCCGCCGCGAACTGGGCGCCTTCTTCGCTGCCCTCGGCTATTTCACCCGGCTGCCGGTGCCGGCCTGGGTCGGCTATTCGCCGGACGGGCTGGTCCGGGCAGCGCGCTATCTGCCGGCCATCGGCCTGCTGGTCGGCGGTTTGGGGGCGCTGGTTTTCTGGCTCGCCCTACACCTTTGGCCGCAGCCGGTGGCTGTCGTGCTGGCCATGGTCGCCACTATCGCCCTGACGGGCGCCTTCCACGAGGACGGCCTTGGCGACACCGCCGATGGTCTCGGTGGCGGTTGGGACAAGGCAAAAATCCTGGCGATCATGAAGGATTCCCGGGTTGGCAGTTATGGCGTGATCGCTGTCGTCCTCGCCTTGCTCGGCAAGTTCGCGCTGCTCGCCAGCCTGCCGGCCGGCGAGGTGGTCTTGGCCCTGATCGCCGGCCACGCCGTGTCGCGCTTCTGCGCTGTCAGCCTGATGGCGACGATGGATTACGCCCGCGACGACGAGGCCAGCAAGGCTCGCCCTGTCGCCACCCGGCTCGCCGGCGGGCCGCTGCTGATCGCACTGCTTTTCGCTGGTCTGCCATTGCTGTTGCTGGCCCCACAACAAGTCGTGCCCGCCGTCACCCTGGCCGCGCTGGTCACCTTCTGGCTTGCCGCTAAATGCCGCCGCTGGCTGGGCGGCTATACCGGCGACTGCCTGGGGGCGGTGCAGCAGCTCGCCGAAATAGCCTTCTATCTCGGCCTGGCCGCGCGGTTCTAGGCCACCAAGAGCAAAATCGGCATTTCCACGGTCAACCGGAAAAAATGCCCAAAATCGAAATCCTGTTCGAGTGCTTGGGCGGCCTTCGCGGATGGATTTGCCGTTAAGCTTCAGGCATCGCCGATACCGTTCCCTCCATGGAAAAGCCCAACGCCCCTTCCACCGAAAAGAACCGCGAGCCGATTCTTACCGTGCTCCGTGAGGTTTTCGCCGACCGCCGGCAGGTTCTGGAGATCGGCAGCGGCACCGGCCAGCATGCCGTCCATTTCTGCCCCGAATTGCCGAACCTGAGTTGGCAAACCTCCGACCGCCCGGATTTCCTGCCCGGCATCCGCATTTGGCTAGCCGAGGCCGCCTTGCCCAATGTCCTGCCACCGTTCGAGTTCGACGTCCTCGGCCCGTGGCCGACCGGCACCTACGACGCCGTTTACACCGCAAACACCCTGCACATCATGCCGTGGGCAGCGGTCGAAGCGCTGTTCGCCGGCTTGCGGCCGGTGCTGGTGCCGGGCGGCCTGCTTTTCATCTACGGCCCCTTCATGGTCGACGGCCGTCACACCAGCGACAGCAACGCCGCTTTCGACCTGTCGCTGAAGGAAAAGGCGCCGCACCAAGGTTTGCGCGATGTCGGTGCCGTCGACGCCCTGGCCCGGCAGGCTGGGCTCGTTTTGCTGGAGCAGCGTGAAATGCCGTCGAACAACTGCTGCCTGATCTTGCGGATGGCATGCGCCTTCACCTGATCCGCCACCCCAAACCGCAGGTAGAACCGGGCATTTGCTACGGTCAACGGGAAATTTTGGCCAAAATTGAAATGGCCGATCTGGCGCGTCTGCGCACCGAACTGCCGCCCGGCCTGCCGGTGTGGAGCAGTCCGCTGCTGCGTTGCCGACATCTGGCCGAGCAGCTGCATGCGCAGCCGATCATCGACCCGCGCCTGGCTGAACTGAATTTTGGCGACTGGGAGGGCCGGCCTTGGGACGAGATTCCTCGGCATGAGCTCGATGCCTGGGCGGCCGATGTCGTCGGCTATGCGCCGCCCGGCGGCGAGTCGCCGCGCCAGTTGCAGGCGCGGGCGCTGCAGGCAGTTGCGCGCATCGACACGCCGGAGGCCGTGGCCGTGACGCACGCCGGGGTCATCCGCGCCTTGCTGGCGCACTGGCTGGCGCTGGCTGACGACGCCTGGCTGAGCATTTCAACCGACTTTCTCTCGATCACGACGGTCGAACTGGATGCAAACGGACGGGTGCTGCGTGTCACGAACCGGTAAAATTCGGTTTTCCATTTACGTCCGCCGCCCGTGACCCAAGTCCCCGAACCAACGATGTCCAGCCGCCAGATCTATCTCCGGCTGCTCACCTGGGTCAAGCCGTACTGGCGCGTCTTCGGCATTGCCATTCTGGGCATGGTGGCGACGGCGGCGACCGAGCCGGTGGCGCCGTGGCTGCTGAAAACGCTGATCGATAATGGCTTCAAGGCGGCGAGTGAGCGCGAAATCATCCTGTTGCCGCTGGCCATTGTTGGTATCTTCGTCCTGCGCGGCATTGCGACCTTTACCTCCGGTTTTTCGATGGCCTGGATCGCGGCGCGCGTGGTGTTCGACCTGCGCCAGGCCATGTTCGGCCGCCTGATGACCCTGCCGACCCGCTTTTACGACGACCAGTCAACCGGCGTGCTCATTTCCAAGGTGGCTTACGATGTCACCAACGTGACGCAGGCCGCCACCGGTGTATTGACCACCGTGGTGCGCGACTCACTGACCATCCTCGGCCTGCTTGCCTACCTGCTGTATCTCGACTGGAAGCTGACGCTGATCGCACTGACCGTCGGCCCCGTCGTCACCGGCCTCATCCGCATCTTCAGCAAGCGTCTGCGGGCCGCCGCGCGCAGCGGCTATTCGGCCATGGGCGTCATCACGCACATTCTTGAAGAAGCGGTCGGCGCCCACAAGGTGGTCAAGATCTTCGGTGGCCAGCAGTACGAAAAGGGCCGCTTCGACCAGGTGCTCAACACCTTCCGCCGCGCTACGATGCGCGAGGCTGCTGCGGCTGCCGCCACGGTGCCGCTGACTCAGGTGGCTGTCTCCATCTCGGTCGCCATCATCACCTACATGGCGCTGCGCCAGTCCAACAGCGATTCCGGCACCACGGTCGGCGAATTCCTCTCCTTCATCACGGCGCTGGTCATGCTGTTGGCGCCGGTCAAGCGCTTGACGGACGTTTCCGCCCCCCTGCAGCGCGGCCTGGCTGCCGCCGAGAGCGTCTTCCAGGTGCTCGACGAAGTTGCCGAGGACGATCGCGGCACGAAGCGCATCGAGCGCGCTCGCGGCCACCTGCAATTCGAGCAGGCCAATTTCACCTACCCGAACGCCCCGCGTCCGGCCCTGATCGACATCGATCTCGACATCCAGCCCGGCCAGACCGTCGCCCTGGTCGGCCACTCAGGCAGCGGCAAGAGCTCGCTGGCAGCGCTGGTGCCGCGTTTTTACCACCTCACGCAGGGCACGCTGCGCCTCGACGGTCATCCGCTCGAAGAACTGACGCTGGAAAGCCTGCGCGACAATATCGCCATGGTCAGCCAGGATGTCGTGCTGTTCAACGACACCGTGCGCGCCAACATCGCCTACGGCCACGCGCAAAAGGCCACCGACGCGCAGATTGAGGCCGCCGCCAAGGCCGCTAATGCCTGGGAATTCATTTCGCAGATGGAAAACGGCTTGCTAACCGAGGTTGGCGAAAACGGCGTCAAACTCTCCGGCGGCCAGCGGCAACGTCTGGCCATTGCCCGCGCCTTCCTGAAAAATGCCCCGATCCTCATCCTTGACGAAGCGACCTCGGCGCTCGACACCGAATCCGAACGCCTGATCCAGGCCGCCCTCGACACCCTGATCGTCGGCCGCACCACCCTCGTCATCGCCCACCGACTATCAACCATCGAACGCGCCGACCTGATCGTGGTGCTCGATCAGGGCCGCATCGTCGAACGCGGTCACCATGCTGAACTGCTGGCGCTAGATGGTGTTTATGCGCGATTGCAGCGTTTGCAACGCGATTCAGTTACGAGCGACCAGCCAGTCGGTAGCGCAGGCGTTTGAGGAAGAAGAACGGCGCCAGCATCCACGGTGCCGCTGCGTAGCTCAGGACGCGGACGCGAAAATCACCGGGAAGCGTAGCGAATTGCCGGCAAAGACGAATTTTTTGGCCAACAGTCTTTGCTGCGAACATGCCTTCGATGAATTTTTCCTTGTCCAGTCTTTGCGTCAGCGCGGCCAATGTCATCGGGCTGGCGCCCAGTTTCCGGGCATCATCCAGCATGCACTGCAGTTCGGTTTGCGAACTTTTTAGTTTCTTTGTTAGCCCATGGATGACGGCCGCGGCAGTGAGCGATTTTCGCGGACTCGAAAGACCGCCGCGCCGGTAATTGACCAGTGGAATCGGCAGTGTGATGGCCGAAGCGGTGCCGATAGCACGAAAAGCCATCACCATGTCTTCGCCGACGATACCTTTGGGCGTGCCGCCAAAACGGTCGAACAGGCGACGTGTCCAGGCTTGGGCGGCACCAATCACATGAGGCGGCGAGCGGCTCCAGTCGTCAAGAGACCGGTAGTTCTCCAGTTTGCTGATCTCGATGGTTCCCAGCATTTTTCCGGATTGGTCCATGTCGAACAGGTAGGCTCCGATAAGATCCGGCTTGCATTCGTGTTCGACCCAGAACCTCACGACGGTGCTGACGCGCGTAGGTAGAGAAACGTCGTCTCCGCCGGCAATGAAAATCAGTTCTCCGGTCGATCGCCTGACGGCCTGATCAATATTGCCGCCGATCCCCTGATTCTCCGCGTTGCGCAATATCTTGATCCGGTGCGGCCCGGTGTAATCGCGGAAACAGGCTTCAATTCGTTCAAACGTGGCATCTTTTGAGGCGTCATCCGAGACCACGATCTCAAGATTGGGATAGTCCTGTTCCAGTGCGCCGACGATTGCCTCGCCGATAGTGTCTTCCTGGTTATAGCTGAGGAGAAGAAGGGTGACGGGGGGGAGGGAGGAATTGCTCATTTTGAATGATCGGTCGCCAACAGTTCGAACAGAACCTCGAAGTGCTGGGCGAGGGAGAATGGATATTTGATATGTTGCCCCGGGTTGTCGAGAAGCTGGAGGGTGCCGTTGGCAAAACGCTCCAGAGCTTGGTGCAGTGCGGCGCGAAGGGCAGGGACGTTGCGCTCGAAGCGCAGGCAGGCGTGCTCCGATAGCACTTCGGCAGCCCCGACGGTATTGGCGAAAATGGCCGGTGTTCCGCAAAGAATGGCTTCGGGGCCGACCAGGCCAAAGGCTTCATAATGTGAAGCCAGAATGACTGCATCGGCTGCCGCGTAGAGTGCAGGCATATCTCCCCGGAAGCCTAGATTGATGGCATTGGGGGCGTTCAGCGGTGTTTTTCCGGCAACGACCAGACGAACCCGCGGGTCGAAATCTTCAAGCGCCTCCAGAATCAGATCCGCTCCCTTGAGGGCGTGGTTGTTGGAGGGGAAGAGCAGCATCAGATCGTCGGGAGCAACGCCAATCGCCAGCCGCGTCTGCTCACGGTTTGTACGAGCCGAGAGTGAAAACTTTTCGGTATCGACCGGCGGGTAGAGGGTGGTGATTTTGCTGGGCTCGATCCCGTAGAGCCGGACGATTTCTCCGGACACTTTGGCGGAGTGAGAGACTATTCGCCGCGCTTGGTCGTACAGCGCTCTTTCGCGAGCAATGGTGGCACGATCGAAAAAACCGATGTGTTTCTTGCCGCGATCCAGCAGGTGGCCGAGATGCGTTCCGCCAACGATGGTCAACTGGGCGCCCGGAACCCGTGAAATGGCGATGCATGGCCAGTCCGCTCGGCATTTGGCCAAAGCACGGTTTTCGAAGAAATAGGTGTTTACGCGAGAAAACGGTGTGCGGTCGCGGACGATGACGAATTCAACACCCGGCGGAAGCGTTCCGGGCCATTCCAGCTTCCGGGTGATAACGCGAATCGGGATGTTATGAGCTGCTGCGTAAGAAATTAGATCAAGAACATGACGCTCCATGCCGCCGCCCGGACGAATGGAGTGAAAAATCAGATTGAAGCCTGGCAAGGAGGTCATGTCGGTTATGTGGTTTGTACGGCCTGCGGCTACCAGTCTTGGGGGCTCGCATCGGCGAAATGGCGCGGAAAGTGTATCATCCGCCCAACCCTGAAAGCCGCCCGGTAGCCCACGAGTTTATGATTGCGTCCGCATTTCCCCCGCCCAAGCGAGTATTGGTTATCCGCCTGCAAAATCACGGCGATGTCCTGCTGACAACGCCGATTTTTACGGTTTTGAAACAGAATTTTCCCGGTGTGGAGGTCGATGCCCTGGTGTTTGCTGAAACGCTGCCCATGCTTGTTGCCAACCCCGAGTTGACCTGCGTATGGCCGCTGCCGCGCGGTCGGCAAGCCGGCCGGGGTCTGCGTCGGGTTGTCGCTTTCATCAAGCTGATGCTGGGCATTCGTCGGCGCAGATACGATTGGGTTCTGCATCTCAATGATCAATGGTCTGGCGCTGTCGCCGCAGCCATTAGTGGCGCTTCGGTACGCTTTGGCTATGAGGTTGCGAAGCGCGAATACTGGTTGTGGAGAAAGATATTTCCGCAACGAATTGCCCCGACCTTCGCTGGGCATATGGTCGAGAAAAATCTGGATGTGCTGAAGGCCCTGGGTCTGTCAGTTGATCCAAGGAACGCGCCATGTACGATGGCTTTTTCGCGGCAGGATGCGGCGCTGGTTCGACAAAAACTGGATGCGGCGGGGGTGGTCGGCAAATATGTGCTGATTCATCCAACCTCACGTTGGTTTTTCAAGTGCTGGGAGGATGAGCGCTTTGCCGAGGTGATTTCAGCACTGGCCAACGCAGGTTGGCAGGTTGTCTTGACGGCGGCACCTGACCAGCGTGAGATGGATCTTGTCGATGGCCTGCTTCGCCGGGTAAATCATCCCAAGGTGATCTCGCTGGCCGGTCAACTTTCCCTGCCAGCACTTGCGGCGACAATTGCCGGATCGACGCTGTTCATCGGTGTGGACTCCGTGCCCATGCACATGGCGGCGGCGCTTGGCGTACCGATCGTCGCACTTTTTGGGCCGACGCACGTTCACATCTGGCGTCCCTGGAGTGATCGGGCCGAGGTCATTCATGCCGCCGATTACGGCCCCTTGATTGCGCCGAATGATGTTGATACCTCGACGCCTGAACGCTATTTGGCGAATATTCCGGTTCAACCTGTGCTGGAGGCTGTATGGCGTCAGTTGGATCGCTTTGGCGATCAGATGGGTGGGATCAATGTTGCTGCCTGATCGTTCCGCACGCGGATTGTGGCGCCTCTTCGCGCTTTGTATCTTGTTGTGCTATCCGATCATGGCCATCAAGTGGCTTCCTTTCGGGGGCGGCGCCCGTTATCTGAGCATTCTTGCCGCACCTATTGGCCTGGTCCTGCTGCTGCAGGCGCCACGCAATGAGTTGAGGGGCCTACTTCTCTCGGCGTGGCATTTTTCGCTGCCGTTCATGCCGCTAGTTTTGGTCTGGATATTCGCCCAAATCTGGCATGCTTACCCTGAGCCGGATTTTAATCCCCTGACCCGCCTGCTCTGGTGCGTCCTGTTGTTTGTCGGAGCGCGCCAAGTGGGGGTCAGCTACCGCCATTTGTCCATTGCTGCAGGCATTGCCGCCATGACTTATTGCGCCGTCGCAATGATCGAAGTCTATGGACTGGGCAGGGAGCGAGCCTGGGGGGGGACCTACGAAAATCGTTTTGGTCAATATTCAATATGGGTGGCGGCCTTGTGCTGCCTTCATGTTTTCCTGGGTGGCCCCAGAGATCAATCCCGTTTCCAGAATGCCTTTCTTTTGACCGCAGCTGTCATTGGGGTTGTGGCAACATTGCTGAGCGGGTCGCGGGGGGCTTTGGGGGCATTGCTGGTGATAATTGCCCTGTTCGCCTTCAAGTCCAGAGACTGGAGGCAGGGCGGGCTTGCCGCGATAGCCATGATGTCAGCTCTGGTTGCCTTCTGCCTGCTATATAACCCGATGTATGAGCGAGTAGCTCTGGTTTATCAGGAGGCGCGAAATTACTTCACTGAACCCGAGTTTTCGCCTACTTCTATTGGTGTCCGGATCGAACTGTTCCGCATCGCTTTCCTGACTTTGCTTGATCATCCTGTACTAGGGCCGGGTTATACCTCGTTGAAGCAGTTGTATGAGACCCACCCGGTGTTCGGCGTACCGCTTCCGGAAATGCTGGGTATTCCGGGGTTCCACAACGACTGGGCGCAGGCCGTTGGGATTGGTGGCGGCATGTTGCTGCTGGCGTTACTGACAACTTGTATCTGGATGGGCGTTTCTGCGCGCCGAAATATCTTTTGCTTGGCATTTCTCGGGTTTGCCTTGGTCTTTAGCGTTAGCGAGATCTTTTTCACCAACAAAATGGGTTTGAGTCTGCTGATGGCAAGCTGGGCGCTTTATTCGGCTGCCGAGCAGAATCAGCAAAGTACGCTATGAGAGTGCTAAAGAAGTTTCTTTTTCGCCAAGCGGAAAGGCGACTCAAAAAAATCCCGGCCCTCTATCGAGGGCAGGCCAGATTCAATTTGCACTATCCGGGAAAGTACTCATTCGGGATCGGTAGCTACGGATTACCCAAAGTTCATGATTGGGATGAAGGTGCGACGCTCAGTGTTGGCGCATATTGCTCAATCGCATTAAACGTCCAAATATTGCTTGGGGGTCATCATCACTCCGAATGGCTAACGACCTATCCATTTTCTGCAATGTTGCCAGGGGATATTCCGCATTCCAGTTTCAGTCGAGGCGATGTGGTGATCGGCAATGACGTTTGGCTTTGTTCAAACAGCATCGTGCTTTCAGGGGTGAAAATAGGGGATGGGGCGATTGTTTCGGCCGGGGCCGTCGTGACCAGGAATGTCGAGCCGTATTCGATCGTCGCAGGCAATCCGGCCCGGCATATACGCTGGCGCTTTGACGAATCAACGCGTACCAAGCTGCTTGAAATAGCATGGTGGAACTGGCCGGCTGAGGAAATGGCGCGAATCGCGCCGGTATTGTGCAGCGGCAACATTGATGCATTGATCGACTACGCCAGACAACGCTAGTACTTTGCGCTGCTTGCTTTGTAAAAAATGACCGTCAATTCATAGACAAGAAAGTGCAAAAGAATGACCGTTACGCCTAAAGTCACCGCCTATATCATCGCCTTCAACGAAGCGGACAAGATTGCTGCCGCGGTGAATAGTGTGCTGTGGGCTGATGAAATCATCGTCGCTGACTCGGGTAGCACCGATGGCATGGTGGAGATTGCCGAAGGTCTTGGCGCTCGCGTTATCCAGATTTCGTTCAAAGGGTTTGGTGATTTGAGGAATCAGGCTATCGCGGCGTGCACCAATGACTGGGTTTTCAGCCTGGATGCCGATGAGCGTTGCACACCGGAAGCTCGTGACGAGATACTTAGGGTGGTCGCCGACCCTGCCGGCGTCGACATTTACTTCATGCCGCGCCGCAATTTTTTCATGGGACGCTGGATCAAGCATTCCGGCTGGTACCCAAACTACCGGCAGCCGCAGCTTTTCCGGCGGGGTACGATGAGCTATACGCTGGAGCCGGTCCATGAGGGCTATGTCTCGCATAGCGACCGGCCTGAGGGCCACCTGACGCAGCCGATCTGGCAGTTGCCGTTCAAGAACTTGGATGAGGTGGTGCACAAGGTCAACCGCTACTCCAGACTGGGCGCAGAAAAGCTGGCCTCGCGTGGGCGAAAGGGCAGCATGGGGCGTGCCTTTACTCATGGGGTGTGGGCCTTCATCAAACACTATGTCTTCAAGCTCGGGGCGCTGGATGGCTGGCCGGGTTTTGTCATTGCATTCGCCTACTTCGAGCAGACGTTTTATCGCTATGCTAAAGGTTTCGAGATGGATCAGAACTGGAAAATGCCAGAGAGTCTGCCGCTGAAACGAGATTGATAGTTTTGGCTGCGGTTCGGTCGGTACGGCGACTGTGCAGAGGCAAATTCTAGTGCGCCGCTTCCCAGTTCGGTCCGACGCCGACTTCAACGACCAGCGGCACCTTTAGCTCGGCCACTTGGCTCATCAGGCGCGGCAGGTGGGTGCGGATTTTCATCAGTTCGTCGTCCGGCACTTCGAGCAGCAGTTCGTCATGTACTTGCAGCACCAGCTTTGATTTCAGTCCCGATTTTTCCAACCAGTTCTGCACGGCGATCATCGCCAGCTTGATCAAGTCGGCGGCCGTGCCTTGCATCGGTGCGTTGATCGCGGCGCGCTCGGCGCCCTGGCGGCGGTTGCCGTTGCTCGAACGGATTTCCGGGAACCACAGGCGGCGGCCGAAGGCGGTTTCGACGTAGCCTTTTTGCCGGGCCATTTCCCGGGCCTCTTCCATGTAGCGGGCGACGCCGGGATAACGCGCAAAGTAGCGGTCGATGTAGGTTTGCGCCGCACTGCGCTCCAGCCCGAGCTGGCGGGCCAGCCCGAAGGCGCTCATGCCGTAGATCAGGCCGAAGTTGATGCTCTTGGCGACGCGGCGCTGGTCGGGGCCGACTTCGAGCGGTGTGACGCCGAAGATTTCGCCGGCCGTCGCGCGGTGCACGTCCTCGCCATGCGAGAAAGCGTGGAGCAGGCCGTCGTCGCCCGAGAGGTGGGCCATGATGCGCAGCTCGATCTGCGAATAGTCGGCCGAGACGATGCTGGAACCTTCGGGCGCGATGAAGGCGGTGCGGATCTTTCGGCCTTCCTCGCTGCGCACCGGGATGTTCTGCAGGTTGGGATCGGTCGAGGCAAGACGCCCCGTTACAACGGAGGCCTGCGAGAAGTGAGTATGCACTCTCCCAGTCTGCGGATTGATCATGCGCGGAAGCTTGTCGGTGTAGGTGCCCTTGAGTTTGGACAGGCTGCGGTGTTCGAGCAGCAGCTTGGGCAGCGGGTAGTCGAGAGCCAGTTCAGAGAGCACCTCTTCGTCGGTGGATGGGCCACCGGATGGCGTTTTTTTCTTGACCGGCAAGCCGAGTTTTTCGAACAGGATGTCGGCGAGCTGCTTGGGCGAGGCGAGGTTGAAGGGCTGGCCGGCCAGTTCGTAGGCCTGCGCTTCGAGGGCCATGATCTTCTGGCCCATTTCGTGGCTCTGGCGCGTCAGCACATCGGCGTCAATCAGGATGCCGTTGCGCTCGATCTGCCAAATGACCTGGCGGGCCGGCATTTCTATGTCGTGGTAGATGCGCGACAGGCCGGGTTCGTCGGTGAATTGCGGGTGCAGCACGTTATGGATGCGCAGGGTGACGTCGGAATCTTCCGCTGCGTAGGTGG
Organism: uncultured Rhodocyclaceae bacterium; assembly: GCA_907163225.1. GTDB lineage: Bacteria > Pseudomonadota > Gammaproteobacteria > Burkholderiales > Rhodocyclaceae > Azonexus. The sequence continues at coordinate 2,352,164 of OU015322.1, forward strand.
CGGCGCGTTCTATATCGACCTGATCGAAGGTGATCTGCTTGGCGCCCTTGCCGCAGAGGTCTTCGTAGGCGATGGTGTCGAGGCCGAGGTGGCGGGTGCAGAGCTGGCCGAGGTCGTGGCCCTTGTCGGACTCGATGACGTAGCTTTGCAGCATGGTGTCGTGTTCGATGCCGGCCAGCGTGATGCCGTGGTTGGCGAAAACGTGCTGGTCGTACTTGGCGTTTTGCAGCACTTTTTTCCGGTTGACCCTAGGGCCAGCCGTTGATTCTGTGGTCGCGGAAAGCCAGGGCTTGAGCTTGGCCAGCACCTCGTCACGCGGCAGCTGATCGGCGACGCCGGGGGCGGTGTGGGCGAGTGGAATGTAGCAGGCTTCACCCGGTTTGACCGAGAGCGAAATGCCGACGATGCGGGCTTCGAAGGAGTCGAGGCTGGTCGTTTCGGTGTCGAGCGCGGTCAGTTCTGCCGCTTCGATTTTGGCCAGCCAGGTATCGAATTGCGGCCAGCTCAGGACGGTTTCGTAGGTAACGTCGATTTTGCCTTGGAGCGTGGGCGCCGCGGCATCGGAAACCGTGCGGGCCGGGATGTCGGCGGCCGCTTCGGGCCCATCGATATCGGCCAGCCATGAGCGGAACTGGTAGCGGGTGTAGAGCTCTCGCAGCGTGGCGATATCGGGTGGTGTTGCGTTCAGCGTGGCTGGTGTCGGCAGGTTGGAGAGATCACAGGCGACGGTGACCAGTTTCTTGCCAAGCGGCAAAAAGCCAAGGTGATCACGCAGATTCTGGCCAACGACGCCGCCGATTTCGTCGGCATGGGCGACGATTTCGTCGAGCGAGCCGTATTGCGCCAGCCATTTGAGCGCGGTTTTCGGCCCGCATTTGGCGACGCCCGGTACGCCGTCGACGGTGTCCCCAACCAGCGCCAGATAATCGACGATCTTGTCCGGTGGCACGCCGAACTTGGCCTCGACGCCGGCCTCGTCGAGCAGTTCGTTGCTCATCGTGTTGTACCAGCGGACGAGCGGATTGACCAGTTGGGTCAGATCCTTGTCGCCGGTCGAAATCAGTGTATTTATGCCGTCGACCGCAGCATTCGTCGCCAGCGTGCCGATTACGTCGTCGGCTTCGACGCCATCGACCATCAGCAGCGGCCAGCCGGCGGCCCTGATCGCGGCATGCAGCGGCTCGATCTGGCCGACCATTTCGGGCGGCATCGGCGGCCGGTGCGCCTTGTATTCGGGATACCAGTCGTCGCGGAAAGTCTTGCCCTTGGCATCGAAGACGACCGCCTTGTAGTCTGCCTTGTAGTCGCTCTCCAGACGACGTAGCATGTTCAGAACGCCGTAGATGGCGCCCGTCGGCTCGCCGGCCTTGTTGCGCAGGTCGGGCAGGGCGTGGAAAGCGCGATAGAGATAGGACGAACCGTCCACCAACAACAAGAGAGGCATGAGAAGTGACGGAAAGCGATAAATTGGTGACTGGGGTCGAAACCGAGGCCATCCTGAAAAGCACGACGGCCCGCGAGTCGTGGCGGATTTTCGGCATTATGTCAGAGTTCGTCGAGGCCACGGAACGTCTGGCCGCGATCAAGCCGGCGGTGACGATGTTCGGCAGCGCCCGCGTCCGCCCGGATTCGCCGTATTACATGCTGACCGAGCAGATTGCGCGCTTGTTGTCCGACTCCGGCTTCTCCGTCATTTCCGGCGGCGGGCCGGGCATCATGGAAGCAGCCAACAAGGGTGCATTCTTCGGTAAGTCGCCGTCGGTCGGCCTGAATATCCAGCTGCCGCACGAGCAAAAGAACAACCCGTATCAGGATATTTCGCAAACTTTCCGCCACTTTTTCGCTCGAAAATACATGTTCGTCCGCTTTGCCAGCGCCTACGTCGTGATGCCGGGCGGCTTTGGTACGCTGGACGAACTGATGGAAGCATTGACGCTGATCCAGACTGGCAAGGGCCGGAAGATTCCACTGATTCTGGTCGGTTCGGCGTTCTGGGGCGGCATGCTCGACTGGTTCCGGGAGCGCCTGATGGCCGAAGGCATGATCGATCCGGAGGACATGAATTTGATCCAGTTGATCGACGAGCCGGAAAAGGTGGTCGAAGCCATTTTCAAACACTACGAAGCACGTCCTTTCGGCCCCTTGCCGAACGAACACGAGATGCTGCTCAACCTGTAAAATCAGGGCATCAACACCGAGGATCCGATCATGCGCCGCCTTCTTCCCCTAATGCTCCTTGCCGCTCTGCCTGTCTGGGCGCAAAAAGGCGATCTCCAGCCGCTGCCGGCCGTGCCGCCACCGCCGCCGGGCATGGAAGCTTTCGACGAAGCGCTTGAGCCGCAGGTCACCATCGTCAAACGCGAAAGCGAAACTCGCGAGGAATTTCGCGTCAAGGGCAAGCTCTACATGGTCAAGGTGACGCCGGTGGTCGGCCCTGCCTACTATCTGGTCGATCGTCAGGGCGATGGCAATTTCATTGAGGCCGACATCAACCAGAAGCCCATCAAGCCGCCGATGTGGGTTATCCACAGCTGGTAAGCCTTGTCCGTCTATACCACGGTCGGGCGGGATGAACTCGCCGCCTGGCTCCAGCCGCTCGGGCTGGGCGAGTTGATCGATCATGCCGGGATTGCAGCCGGCATGCAGAACTCCAATTATTTCGTTACGACAACGCGCGGCCGTTTTGTCCTGACCATTTTTGAGCGCGTCGAGACCTTGGCGCTCGATTTCTATTTGGCGTTGCAGGACAGGGTTGCGTCGCGTGGCATTCCCAGTCCCCAGCCTCTGGCCGATGGCGATGGACGTCGCTGGCGACTGCTGGCGGGTAAGCCGGCTGCATTGCTAACTTGTTTGCCGGGCGCCACTGTCGATTTTCCCGCCGCCCGGCACTGTCAGTTGGTGGGCGAAACCTTGGCCCGCCTGCATCTGGCAGCAGTCGACATGCCCCAGTCTTTGCCCAATCCCTGCGGCGCCTCGTGGCGGCAGGCGGTGGGAAAGGCCTTGCTGCCACTGGTTTTGAGCGACGAGCGCGAATTGCTGGCCGACGAACTGGCTTTCCAGGCGAAGCAAGACTATTCCCGCCTGCCGCGCGGCATCATTCACGCCGATCTGTTCCGCGACAACGTGCTGTGGGATACCCACGGTCAACTGTCCGGGGTGCTCGATTTCTACTTTGCCGGCGAAGACGCCTTGCTGTTCGATCTTGCGGTGGTCGCCAACGACTGGTGCGCCGATGCAGCCGCTTTGGCCGCGTTGCTTGCCGGCTACGCAGGGCAGCGCGCGCTGACCGAGGCCGAAATTGATGCGTGGCCAGCCATGCGCCGCGCGGCAGCCTTGCGTTTCTGGTTGCTTCGGCTGGAGGTTCGGCATCAGCCGCGCGCTGGCGAAGTGGTAACAATCAAGAATCCGGATCATTTCCGAGCCATGTTGACGCGTTTTCGCCTTGCTCCGCAAGCGCTGCCCCGTTAGCATCCGCGCATGAGTGAAACTCCCCTATTTCCGATGGCGCCGACCCGGTTTACCGGCGAAAGCCGAGAAGTCGATCCCGGCGCCTGTTTCGATTGGTTGCGCCAGGGCTGGGCGATGTTTCTGGTCAATCCGGGGGTCTGGATTGGTAGTACCGTCTTGCTGCTGGTCATCCTGATGGCGATTTCCATTGTGCCCCTGTTCGGGCAGATTGCCGCCCACCTGCTGGTGCCGCTTTTTGGCGCGGGCATGATCAAGCTTTGCCGGCGTTTTGGGGAGGGCAATGAGCCGGAGATCGCCGATTTGTTCTCCGGATTCCGCCACAACGCCGGGCCGCTGGTCATGGTCGGCGTTTTCTTTGCGCTCGGCATTTTCGGCATTGCCTTCATTGCATTTTTGCTGGTGAGCGGCGGCGTGCTGGGGGGCGTCGTCACTGGCAAGGTAGCAGGCTTTGGTGTTGCGCTCGGCGGCGTCATGCTGGCTGGTTTGCTCGTCCTGGTGCTGTCGATACCGATCATCATGGCCACCTGGTTTGCGCCGGCGCTCGTGTTCATCCACGACATGTCGCCGCTGGATGCCATGAAGGCCAGTTTTGCCGCCGGCGCCAAGAATTTCTTGCCGATGGCGATTTTTGGCATATTTTTGGTTGTTGCGCTGTTTTTTGCCATGCTGCCAGTCGGAATGGGCCTGCTGCTGCTGCTGCCGGTCTTTTCTGGCGCGGTTTACGCGTCGTACCGCGATATTTTCGTGGGGAGCTGAGCATGCGGGCGCAAACTCTGCAACCGGCTGCTGGCTGGGGCTGGATTCTGACCGGTTTTGCCATTTTTCGACGCAACCCGCTGCTGCTCGGCATGCTGGTCATGACCTACTGGATCACCATCGTATTCCTCAACGTGCTGCCGATCATTGGCGCGCTGGCGGCGTCGCTGGTTATCCCCGGGTTATCCGTCGGCCTGATGCAGGCTGCCCGGCAGGTCGAACGTGGCCAGCCTGTCGGCATCCAAACCCTGTTTGGCAGCATGAAGGAAAACAGTCGAACCCTGCTCGCGCTGGGGGCGCTCTATCTGTGTTGCACGCTGGGCATCCTGGGCCTGTCTACGTTGCTCGATGGCGGTGACATGTTCCGTTTCATGATGGCAGGCAACCGCGCCGAGCGGGCGGCTGTCGAGGATGCTGATTTTGTTTTGCCGGCACTATTCGTCATGCTGGCGATGCTGCCGGTCATGATGGCCTACTGGTTCGCGCCGGTACTTGCTGCCTGGCATCGTTTGCCACTCGGCAAGGCGCTGTTCTTCAGCTTCATTGCCTGCTGGATCAACTGGCGTGCATTTCTGATCTATGGTTTCGGCCTTTTATTGATTGCCGGTATTGTTCCGGGCGTGCTGCTCGGGATACTTCTGCTGATCATGCCTGGCGCCGCAAGCTTCATTACAGCCGTCGTGACTATTCCGATGGTGCTGATAATTGCGCCGAGCATTTTTGCCAGCTTCTACGCTTGCTACCGCGACATCTTCGGCATTTCCGAAATTGTCTGAGATTTTGAGTGAACCGCTCGGCCTCTTCGGCGGCACCTTCGACCCTGTTCATTTCGGCCACCTGCGGCTGGCGGAAGAGTCGATTGCCCACTTGGGCCTCGGCGGCGTGCGCTGGATTCCGGCTGGCCAGCCGCCGCATCGCGGGACGCCGCAAGTGACCGCCCAGCAGCGTCTGGAGATGGTGCTGCGGTCAACGGCAAAAAACGCCAAATTTTCAATTGATGCCAGCGAGGTTGAGGCCGCCGCGCCTAGCTACACGGTGCATACGCTGGAGCGCCTGCGGCGCGAACTCGGCGAGCAACAGTCGCTGGTTCTGCTGGTCGGCGCCGACGCCTTTGCCGGACTATCGACCTGGCACCGCTGGCGCGACATTTTTTCGCTGGCCCACGTGGCGGTATCGCACCGCCCCGGTTTTCCGGTCGAAACCAGCAGTCTGCCGCACGAACTGGCGACCGAGTTTAACGACCGTTTCCTCGCCGATGTCGCCGGCCTGAAATCCTCACCAGCCGGCGGAATCGTCACTTTTGCCATGACCCAGCTGGCTATTTCGGCCACCCAGATCCGCAAACTATTGGCCAACGGCCTGTCGGCGCGCTATTTGCTGCCCGATGCTGTTCTCGACTATATTCACCTTCACCAACTCTATAAAAGCACCTGATGGACACCCGCAAGCTACAAAAAATCATCGTTGCCGCCCTTGAAGAAATCAAGGGCAAGGACATCGAAGTCATCAACACCAGCAAGCTGACCTCGATGTTCGATCGAATCGTCATCGCTACCGGTGATTCCAACCGACAGGTCAAGTCGCTGGCTCAGAATGTCGTCGAGAAGGTCAAGGAAGCCGGTGGCGAGGTTATCTCGACCGAAGGCGAAGACGGTGGCGAATGGGTGCTGGTCGACCTTGGCGACATCGTTGTTCACGTCATGCAAGCCAGCGTTCGCCAGTACTACAATCTTGAAGAACTCTGGTCGGCGACGCCGGCCCAGCGTCGCAAGGCCGTGGAGCAGGCTCGGGACGCATGAAGTTGGCCGTACTCGCCGTCGGCCATCGGCAGCCCGGTTGGGTGAACGATGGCTGTGCCGAGTACCTGAAGCGCATGCCGCGCGAACTGCCGGCCAGCGTTACCGAAATCAAGCCCGAGCCGCGCGGTTCCAAGACCCGCGAGCAATTGCTGTCCGCAGAAAAAGGCCGTATCCGTGATGCCTTGCCGGGCAGTTGCCGTATCGTCGTGCTCGACGAAAAGGGCGACGACCTGACCACCCTCAAACTGGCCAAACGGCTTGAGGTCTGGATGCAGGACGGTCGTGACGTGGCACTGCTGATCGGCGGCGCCGACGGACTGGATGAGGAATTCAAGCAACAGGCGGACGACAAGTTGCGCCTGTCCAGCCTGACGCTTCCGCATGGCATGGCTCGCCTGATATTGTGCGAGCAGTTGTATCGCGCTGTCAGCGTCCTGAAAAACCATCCATACCACCGGGAGGGATGATGCGCCTCTACCTTGCTTCGCGTAGCCCGCGCCGTCGTGAATTGCTGCACCAGATCGGCATCGATTTCGATACCGTCGTTTTTCGTGATGGCCTGCGGGCCGATAGCGAGACCGACGAAACGCCGATGCCGGGTGAAAATCCTGTCAGTTATGTCGAGCGTGTCGCCCGCGCCAAGGCAATCCATGGTCTGAAGATCGTCGAGGAGCGTCGCTTGCCGATGCGCCCGGTGCTCTCGGCCGATACGACGCTGGAGTTTGAAGGCGAAATCATCGGCAAGCCGGTCGATATGGCCGACGCCGCGGCCATTCTGCGGCGCTTGTCCGGGCGGACGCATCGGGTGCTGACCGGGGTCGCGATCGATCATCAGGGGCGCAGCGAATATCTGTTATCGACCAGCGAAGTGCGTTTCCGCCACATTGATGACGAGGAAATCCGTCACTATGTGATGAGTGGCGAGCCGATGGACAAGGCCGGTGCTTATGGCATCCAGGGTCGGGCCGGGATGTTTGTCGAGCACCTGTCCGGTAGCTACACGGGCGTCATGGGCCTGCCCGTGTGCGAAACGGGCGAGTTGCTCAAGCGGCTGGGTTTTCGGCCGCTATAAGCGTCGCCACCGCGCCGAGATAGCCGTCCGGCAAGGCTAGCGGCTGAACGCGACAGGGCGCTAAATGCGCTTCCAGTGCCGCACTCCATTCTTCCAGACCTAAACCACGGCATTTGAGGCGGGCTTCGTGCTCCGTCCAGGCTTGGGCGAAGTGCGTGAGTTGTTCATTCGGCGGCAGGGCGGCGATTTGTCCGGCGCGTTTCGGGCCGAGATAATCGTTGGCCAGGGCTGGAATTTCAGTCGGCCAATCAGGATCGTCAGGCAGGCGCAGCAGGTCGATGCCGACCGGGCCGGCGCGGTGAATCGCCAGCAGCGAAAGCCCGTTTTCATGGCTGATTGAAAGGCCGGACGGATTGTCCTGCCCGGCCAGCCGGAGCGGCTGGCCGGGGACGGAGATCAGTTCGACGTCGCCCAGTATGTCGCGCAAGATGCGACGAACCTCCAGGCGGGCCGATTCGCGAATTGGCGTATTTTTCGTGTTGACCGCAACAATCAGCAAATTTTGCGCCGTATCGAACGCTGCCGGCCAGTGCAGGACAGTCGGCGGTCTGAGCATCGTTTCAGCGACTGGCTGGCGCCGCCGGGCAGCCCTGCCAGCGTGATCCGGCGGGCAGGCTTTCGCCCTTCATGACCAGCGACAGCGGGCCGAGGCGGACGTTGTCGCCGACCACGGCGCCATAAAGGACGGTGGTGCGCGGCCCGACGTAGACCCGCCGGCCGATGTTGACGACGTCGATTTTCATGACGCGGTCTTCAAAAAGATGGGTTTGCGGACAGGCCAGGCCGTTCAGTTCGCTGTAGTCGCCGATCCGGACACAATCGAATTCGGTGACGTCGGTGGTGTCGAGATAGACGCCGCGCCCGATCCGACAGCCCAGCATGTTGAGGGCAAGGGGCAGCCATGGCGTGCCGCGCAAATAGTTCATCAAATTGGGCACGGCCATGCCGACATAGAGGCTGGTGATGGCTTCGGATGTCCAGACGAAGGGTGTCCACATCGGCACGGAGTGCTTTTTGTAGCGCCAGATGCTCAGCCATTTAAGGATGGCGACGAAAAGAATGGTGCTGATGCCGAAAAATACCCCGGCGATAGTCAGTGCGACAAAGGCATCGCGCCAGCGGCCGGCTTCGGCGAGTGGCATGACGTTGAGGACGACGGTGTAGCCGACGGCGATCACCAGCGCGTGCGGTGAAATGATGCGGAAGGCTTCGACCAGCGCACGGCCCACGCGGCGCAGGCTCGACGGGCGGAAAGTGAGTGCTTCCGGGTAGCCGGCCGTCTGCTCGCGGGCCGGCAGGTTGATCGGTGGCGAGCCGAGCCAGGTGTCGCCGGGCTGCATCCGTTCATTGGCCGGGGCGCGCGACTGGACGCCGATCAGCACGTTTTCCGGCAGGGTCGTGCCATCGGGAATGTAGGCGCCATTACCGACGAAACTGCGCCGCGAGATGACCGTCGGCTTCAGGGTCATCCAGCCGCCGTCGACCTCTTCGTCACCGAGCATGACGGCGTCGGCAATGAAGGTTTCGTCGCCCAGCGTCAGCAGGTCGGGAACCAGGCCCTGGGCGGTCGAGATTTCAGCGTCGCGGCCGACCTTGGCACCGAGCAGGCGGTACCAGAACGGGGCGTAAACCGTGGCATAGATGCCGTGCAGGATGTTCAGGCTGGATTCCTGGATCTGGTTGACCAGCCAGCGGCTGCAATAGACGCGGCTGTGGATTTGCCAGCGCCCGGCTTGCAGGCGCGGCATCAGCGTCCAGCGCAGGATGGCCGAGCTGAGGATGGTGCCGACAATCAGGACAGCCGTGCCGGGGAAGGCCAGCGCAAAGTACTTGAGTAGCTGCAAGGCAATCGGAATGTCGCGCTGAGCCGGGGTCGGGTCGGCATCCAGCCAGTCCACCAGCATGAAACTGGGGAACACCGGCATGAAGAACAGCGCCGCGGTGGCCAGCATGCCCAGCACGTAGAACAAGCCTTCGCGGGCGAGCCGGGTTTCCGAAACGACCGGCCGGGGCGGCAGGGAGGCCGGGTCGAACTCGCCAATGTCACGCGCCGGGGAGCCGAGCCAGATCCGCCTGGGCGGGATGGTCTGCCCTTCGCTGAGGGCCGACTGCGCTTCCAGATGGCCGAAGCGGCCAATGTTCGTGTTGCCTTCGAGCACCGCATAGGAGCCGATGCAGACGTTGTCTTCCAGCGTGATCGGGCCGAGGTGCAGCTGGCCGCGTTCAACCCGTGCATTTTCGAGGTTGACCGCATTGCCGACGCTGACGCCGTCGCCGACCGTGAGCAGATCGTGGGCGCGCAAGCTGACGTTACCGATGATCGTCTCGCTGCCAATCCGCGCGCCAAGCGCCCGCAGCCACCAGATATTGAGCGGCGAGCTGCTCAGCATATAGACGGGGGCACCTTCGATCAGCCGGTTGGCGCACCACCAGCGAAAATAGGTCAGGCCCCACAACGGGTAGCTGCCGGCTTTGAGGCGACCGGCGATCAGCCATTTGCCGATGATGGCGAAGACGAAGCTGAGGACGGTGGCGAAGAGAAAGACGGCGACGGAAATGGCCACGGCAACGGTGATTGAGTCGTCAGCTTCGCCGGTGAAATAGTGGTAGGTAAAAAATGGCGCCAGCCATTGCCCCATGCGCATGCCGACCAGCGGCGGCAGGACGCAGGCTTGCGCAATGCCGCACAGCCAGCGCCGACTGGCTGGGGGCGGTGTCCATTCGGTGGCGCTGGCATCGATGGCGACTTCGACGGTGGCGGTCAGGGCGTCGGCGATCAGGCCAACACGGCGGTGGACGTAAATGTCGCGCACTGAAAAGCCGGCAAAGCGGGTTTCCTGGCGCAGGGTGGAGGCGAGGCGGGCGGCGAACAGCGAGTGGCCGCCCAGATCGGCGAAAAAATCGGCGTCGCGCCGAATGGCCTGACCGGGGAAGAGCTTGGCCAGGGCGGCGAAGAGAATTTCCTCGGCGGGGGTTTCCGGCGTATCCGAATCGCCGGGGTTGCCGGCCGGCAGTTCCAGCGGGCGGGCGCGCAGGGCTTTGCGGTCGATCTTGCCTGAAGTCAGGCGCGGCATTTCGGCCAGCATCTCGACCTGCGACGGCACCATGTAGGGTGGCAGGTTGGTCGCCAGAGCGGCACGCAGGGCAGCGCCGGTGGTCGTTTCGGCATCGTCGACGATGAGGTAGGCGACCAGGCGTTCGATGCCTTCGTCCTGGCGCAGGATGACGGCCGCAGTGCCGACGCCGGGCTGGCGGGTCAGGGCGGCTTCAATTTCGCCCAGTTCGACGCGGAAGCCGCGGATTTTCACCTGATCGTCGGTGCGGCCGAGGCAGTGAATCTGGCCGCTTTCGTCAATGCGGGCGAGGTCGCCGGTGCGGTACAGGCGGCTTTCGTGGGTGTTGGCGGCCCACGGGTTGTCGAGGAATTTTTCGGCCGTTAAATCCGGTCGACCGAGGTAGCCGGCAGCGACGCCCGGGCCGGTGATGCACAGTTCGCCAGTTTCGCCTTGGGGCAGCAGGCGCAGGCCATTTTCGACGGCGGCGTCGATGACGAGCAGGCCGTAGTTGGGCAGCGGGCGGCCGATGGTGACCGGCTGGCCGGGGTGCAGTTCGGCCAGGCTGGCGGAAACGGTGGCTTCGGTCGGGCCGTAGGTGTTGAACACCTGCCGGCCGGGGCGGGCCCAACGTTCGACGATGGCCTGCGGGCAGGCTTCGCCGCCGAGGTTGATCAGGCGCAGGCCGGGGACGTCGCAGGTGAACAGGGCAAGCAGCGTCGGTACGGCGTGGAGGACGGTAACCCGGTTGTCGATCAGGGCGATCGGCAATGCTTCGGGGTCGGTGGCAACATCCTTGGGGGCGATCCACAGCGTGGCGCCGACCAGGTAGCTGATCCAGATTTCCTCGAAGGACATGTCGAAGGCGACCGAGAAGCCTTGGTAAACGCGGTCGTGTTCGACGATGCCGAGGATGGCGTTTTCGCTGCGCAGGAAGTGGCAGATGGCGCCCTGGTTGATCAGGATGCCTTTGGGCTTGCCGGTCGAGCCGGAGGTGTAGATGACGTAGGCCGGTTCGCCCGGGTGGGCGTCGCGACGGTGATTGAGCGGGCCGGGGTGAGCGCCTTGCAGGTCGTCGGCCAGCCAGCAGCGGCGGCCGAGATCGGCGATGTCGGCGGTGGTGACGAGGCCGGCGCTGTCTGCGTCGTCGAGGCAGACCTTGATGCGGTCGACCGGCGTGTCGGCGTCAAAAGGCAGCCAGGCGGCGCCGGTCTTGGCGATGCCCAGTTGCATGACGAGCAGGTCGATACCGCGGGGCAGCCAGAGGCCGACGATCTGCCCGGGGCGCACGCCATCGGCGATCAGGCGCGAGGCGACGCGGTCGGCCGCGGTGTTCAGTTGGCTGTAGCTGAGTTCGCGCTCGGCAAAAATCAGCGCGATGCTGTCAGGGACTCGAGCTGCGGTGGCTTCGAAGAGGTCGGCCAGGATTTCAGTGCGGATCAGTGCCGGGATTTCCGGGCCGAACAGGCGGCTGGTCAGGCGCGGCAGGGAGCTCATTTCAGACATGCCGAATTGTGCCAAATCCCCCACAAAACGGGGTGTTTAAGGTGCTTGGTCAGGTAAAAATTTGTGCGCTGGCATGATGAAAAATAGCCTCGGCTGCCTGCGATATGCCATCGACCGGGGGTCTGGGCCCGGGCGCTTCCAGGCCGAGTTTGTCGAGGGCGGCTGAAATCCGGCCGCAGCCTAGTTCGTCTGCATCAATTTCAACGCAGCGGCCGTTGTCGTTCAGCCACTCGATCAGGCAGTCCTGCTCCGGCCAGTCGTCGCGCCGCTGGTAGATGACCGGCGTGCCGTTGCAAGCGGCTTCGGTGAAGGTGCCGTAACCGGGTTTGGTGATGACGGCGTCGACCGAGCACAGCAGGTCGGTGAAGCCGAGGCCGAAGGATTCGCTGGCCATGGCGTCAGGGTGCCGACAGTTCCAGGCGGCGGGCAGCAGCCAGCGCACGCCGGGCAGGCGTGGCCAGTGCTCGACCGGCAGGCGATGAGCGATGCCGCCCATGGCGATGAGGATGGCTTTGTCGCCGTTCAGGCCGAGGTCGTGGCGCCGGCCGAGGGTAGCGATCGGGCCAACGGGCAGGAGGTTGGCCAGCGCATCCATCGTCATGCCCGGCGTGACCCGAAGAAAGGCCTGTGCCGAGCGGTAGGCGGCGAGCATCTCGGCCTGGATGGGGGCAGCCCAGGGCTGGTCGCCGAAGAAATGAGCGAACAGGTCAGCCCAGTTCAGCGAACACAGGCTGAGCGCCGGTATGCCGGCCCTGGCCGCGCCGGCAAGCGGCAGGTAGCTGACGTTGGTGAGGACGAGATCGGGTTTCAGGTCGGCGAGAAAACGTGCTTCATCGGCGACGCGGGCAGACCAGGCGCTGTGGGCTTGCCGGTAGGCGACTGCACTGGCGGCCAGATCGACGCGGGTGGCGTCGATCATCACGTAGCCGAAATCGCTGGCGGCTGGAATCAACGCGAAGGGCGGTTTGATTCGCTGTTGCAGCTTGGCGACGGGGAGGGCACTTCTGACGGTCAACCGGAAATTCGGCGCAATTTCCGAAAGCGCGTTGAGCACCGGCGCGGTGATGGCGAGGTGCCCGAAGCCGTGGCTGGAGATGTCGACAAACAGGTGCATGGGGGCTGCTTGAATTGGTTGCCGGGCAACGCTGCGGTCAACCGGAAAATTTGGCCGAAACTGATTTGTCCGGACGCTTTTGCGCAACGCCCGGATTCGGCGAAATGCCTTGGCTCAGCGATTCTTGAAAGCCGGTTTGCGTTTCTCGACAAAGGCCGCCATGCCTTCCTTCTGGTCTTCCAGTGCGAAACTGGCGTGGAAGACGCGGCGCTCGAACAACAAGCCTTCGTTCAACGACGACTCGAAAGCTCGATTGACCGATTCCTTGATCATCATGACCACCGGCAGCGAGTAGCCGGCAATGGTTTGCGCCGCTTTCAGGGTTTCTTCAAGCAGTTGATCGGCCGGGATGATGCGGGCGACGAGGCCGGATTTCTCGGCTTCGACGGCATCCATCATCCGTCCGGTCAGGCACAGGTCCATGGCCTTGGCCTTGCCGACGGCGCGCGGCAGTCTTTGCGTGCCACCGGCCCCGGGCAGGGTGCCGAGCTTGATTTCCGGCTGGCCGAATTTGGCGGTGTCGGCAGCGTAGATCATGTCGCACATCATCGCCATTTCACAGCCGCCACCGAGTGCGAAGCCGGCGACTGCCGCAATGACCGGCTTGCGGGTGGTCTTGATGCGTTCCCAGTTGCGGGTGATGAAATCCGTCTTGTAGGCGTGCATGTAGTCGAAATCCTTCATGAAGCCGATGTCGGCTCCGGCGGCGAAGGCTTTTTCATTGCCGGTGATGACGATGCAGCCGATGTTTTCGTCTGCTTCGTAGGCGTCAATGGCGGCGCCGATGCCGTCGACGACGTCGTTGTTCAGCGCATTCATCGCTTCCGGGCGGTTGATGCGGATCAGGCCGACTTTGCCGATGATTTCGGTGAGGACTACTGGGGTCATGTTTTGTCTCCGGAAAATTGATCAGTGTTTCAGTGAAATCCAGGCTATTCCCAGCCACTCGTGCAGCGCGTAGTAGCTGGTGCGCAGGGCATAGGCTTGCGGCAGAAACTCGATGGTTTGCCAGTCAAATTTCTGATGGCTGATGAAGCCGGTCGGCGCTTCAGTCACCTGCAGCCCGGCCTGTTCAAAAAGCCTTCTGGCGCGCGGCATGTGAAAAGCCTGGGTGACGAGAACAATGCGCTGGACGCCGGCGGCCTTGAGCATGGCGGCCGAGAACGCGGCATTTTCGGCAGTATCCATCGAGACCGCTTCCTGCCAGCGCACGGCAACGCCGAATTCGTCCTGCAGGATGCCGGCCATAACCTCTGCCTCAGAGCGGCTGGCCTTGAGCGGGCGGCCGCCGGTGACCAGCACGGGCAGCCCGGTTTGCCGGGCCAGCACGGCGCCGTAACGGGTGCGGAGCAGGGTGCGTTCGCTGGCCGTATCGCCGCCGTATTCCGCCGCATCGGTGACCAGGCCGCTACCGAGAATGACAATGGCGCCGGCCTCTGGCTTGGTGCTGCTGAGTGCCGTGGTCTGGCTTTCCAGCGAAGCGATCAGCAGCTCGGCGACGGGTGAAATGCATTGCGCGATGAGTAGCACGGTGGCGAACGCGGCCAGCCCGAAAGCCCAGCGTCGACGCCGGAATACGCCGGCCAGGCAAAGCAGCAGCAGGCCGTTGCCGGGCGGCAATAGGAAGGTGCTGAACAGGATTTTCAGGGCCCAGGCGAGTGACATGCTTCAGATGGGTGCGGTTGGCATAAGGCATCGAGTTTGTCTGCGTCATGGCGCGGCGTCAATCGCCAGGCGGGAAGTGTCTGATCGATGACAGTTGCGCCGGCAAATCCTGCTATCTTTGCCGATCAACAAAAAACAAGACTCAGGAGACAAAATGACCTACGCGCTCGACCCGAATCCCTTGTGGACGCCTAACCCGGACACCGTAGGCCAGACGCGCATGGCACAACTGATCGCGGCGAAGGGCAAGGCGAATTTCGCTGAGCTCTGGCAATGGTCGGTCGATGAACCCGAGGCATTCTGGTCCGAGCTCTGGGATTTCTGCGGTGCGGTCGGTGAAAAAGGCACGAAAATCGTCGTCGACCGCAGCAGGATGCCCGGCGCGAGGTGGTTTCCCGAAGCCAAACTGAATTACGCCGAGAACCTGTTGAAGCAGCGCGATGACAGCGAGGCACTCGTCTTCTGGGGCGAGACCAAGGTTAAGCGCCACATGACGCGGGCCGAACTGGTCGCCGAAGTCACCCGCTTCCAGCAATTCCTCATTGACGCCGGGGTTGGCGAGGGCGACCGCGTTGCCGGCTACCTGCCCAACTTGCCGGAAACGCTGGTCGCCATGCTCGCCACCACGGCGCTCGGCGCCATCTGGTCGTCCGCCTCGCCGGATTTTGGCGTGCAAGGCGTGCTCGACCGTTTCGGCCAGATCGAGCCCAAGGTGCTGATCTGCGTCGACGGCTACTGGTATAACGGCAAGCCGGTCGATTGCCTCGCCAAGAATGCCGAGGTCGTCAGCAAAATGCCGTCGCTGCTCAAGGTCGTCGTCGTCCCCTACCTCAACGCCGCGCCGGATGTGAGCCACATAGCCAACGCCGTGGTCTGGAACGACATTGCCACGGTCAACCCGAAAAAAGAGCCAATTTTCAAACGAGTCGGCTTCGCTCACCCGCTCTACATCATGTTCTCCAGCGGCACGACCGGCGTCCCGAAGTGTATCGTCCATTGCCACGGCGGCGTCCTGCTCCAGCATCTGAAGGAGCACCAGCTGCACAGCGACGTGCGCCCCGGCGACCGGCTGTTCTATTTCACGACCTGCGGCTGGATGATGTGGAACTGGCTGGTCACCGGCCTGGCCTGCGGCGCCACCCTGCTGCTTTACGACGGCTCGCCGTTCGCCGGCGGCGGCACGGTGCTCTTCGACTACGCCGCAGCCGAGAAAATGACCCATTTCGGCACCTCGGCCAAGTTCATCGACGCCGCCGCCAAGTTAGGACTTACTCCCGGCAAGACGCACGATCTGACTGCCCTGCGCGCCATGTTCTCGACGGGTAGTCCGCTCTCGCCGGAAGGCTTCGACTGGGTCTATCGCGAAATCAAGCAGGACATCCTGCTCGCCTCCATTTCCGGCGGCACCGACATCGTTTCCTGCTTCGTCCTCGGCAATCCCGTGCTGCCCGTCTATCGCGGCGAAATCCAGTGTCGCGGCCTGGGCATGGCGGTCGATGTGGTCGACGACATCGGCCAGCCGGTGCGTGGGCAAAAAGGCGAGCTGGTGTGCACCGGCTCCTTCCCGGTCATGCCGGTCGGCTTCTGGAATGACCCGGATGGCGCGAAATACCATGCCGCATACTTCGAACGCTTCCCCAACATCTGGTGCCACGGCGATTTTTCCGAACTCACCGCGCACGACGGCATGATCATCTACGGCCGCTCGGACGCCACGCTCAACCCGGGTGGCGTGCGCATCGGCACGGCTGAAATCTACCGCCAGGTCGAACAGCTACCGGAAATCCTCGAAGCCCTCGTCATCGGCCAGAACTGGCCGCCGGGCCGCGATGACGACGTGCGCGTCGTACTCTTCGTCAAACTGCAGGAGGGAAAGCAACTCGACGCGGCGCTCATCGAGCGCATCAAGAAACAGATTCGCGACAACACGACACCGCGCCACGTGCCGGCGCAAGTCGTTCAGGTGCTGGATATTCCGCGTACCAAGTCAGGCAAGATCGTCGAACTGGCCGTGCGCAATGTCGTGCATGAACAGCCGGTGAAAAATGTCGAAGCGCTGGCCAACCCGGAGGCGCTGGAGTTCTTTCGCGGCAGGCCGGAGCTGGCCGGTTAGGCGCGACCGAGCACGGCGCGGCGGGCCAGGCGTCCGACGCGCTGAGCCAGCGACCACAGGCTGACCGATAGCCAGCCCAAAGCGGCGGTAATGCGTTGGCTGGCGGCCGGACTTTCGATCCAGCGGTAGAACAGCGTTGCCGCAGCGATGCTGGCAGCCCAGGCCAGGAGCAGGCCGACCATCGCCGACGCGGTCGAGTCCAGGCCAAGTTTGGCGTAGAGCCCGTTGGCCAGCAGCAAAACGGGGAAATGCACGAGGAAGATCGAATACGAAATCTGGCCGAGGAAGGCCAGCGGTCGGGCGTTCGGCCACTGTTCGAGCAGGCCGGTGCGGCGCCCGAAGCCGAGCAACAGCGCGACAGCCAGAGCCAGCGCGATACGCAGACGGAAATCGATGATCAGCGCGGCGATGGTGATGGTGGCGATAACGCCGAGCCAGGCGGCCAGTTGCCGGCGGTCAGAGGCCCACCAGGCGGCGGCGCCGAGACCGTAGGAGCCGAAGAAGTAGATGGCCCAGTTGTCCCAGCTGGCATCGAGGTTGAACCAGAACAGCGAGGCAGCGGTGACGCCAAGCACCAGCGCCGGCGCGACGATGGCGCGGCGACCGGCCCAGAGCAGTATGGCCATCAGCGCGAAAAGCTGGAAATCGATGGCGATGTACCAGACCCCCGCCGACAGTGCGTCAAAGCCGAGCAGGCCGTGCAGCAGGAAGGCGTGGGCCAGCCATTGCGCCAGCGTGGCGCGGGCGGGAATGGCCTCGTCGTCCATCCAGTGGTCGGCGATGGCGGCTGCGATGATGGCCAGGCCGATGGCGGCCAGGTAGGGTACGGCGAGTCGCAGGTAGCGTTTCCAGATCAGCGGCAGCGGCGACACGGTCAGCGCCTGTCCTTTACCCGACAGCCCTCGGGCAGCGAGGAAGCCGGCGATGACGAGAAAGACTTGAACTGCCATGCGCCCGTATTCGAAGAACCAGCCGAAAAGTCCCGGAAAGGCTTCGCGCGCGGCGGCGGCGAGCGGGCCGTAGGACGAAAAATGGTTGAGCAGAACGAGCAATGCCGCGATCGCCTTGAGGGCGTCGATCAGTGGCATACGATTTACAGTTGAGCTCATGGTTGGGATACTACCCGTTTTGTTGCAGTGCACAAAACGGGATTCGGGCTTGTTTTGTTAGGAATTGTTAAACAAAACGCGCGACGAAGGATTTGGTGTACATGGCCGGCAAATCAATCCACACCCGATGGCCGCTGCCCGGCGCCACTTCGACCGGTTCGCCCTTCCGGTTTTCCATGCGATTCAGCGTGATGGTGTGGTTGCCGGAGGGATGCACGCATTCCAGCTGGTCGCCGACGGAAAAGCGGTTCTTGACCTCGATTTCCATCAGGCCGCGCGCCTCGTCGAACTGAACGGCGTCGCCAACATACAGGCTGCGATCCGATTCCGAATTGCCGCGCAGATAGTTCTGGTGATCCGCATCGTGGTGCCGCTGCAGGAAGCCGTCGGTGTAGCCGCGATTGGCCAGGCCCTCAAGCTCACGCAAGAGCGCCGGGTCGAGCGGCTTGCCGGCGACGGCGTCATCGATGGTCTGGCGATAAACCTGGCTGGTGCGGGCGACGTAGTACGGGCTCTTGGTTCGGCCTTCGATTTTCAGCGAATCGACGCCGATTTCGACCAGGCGATGGACGTGCTCGATGGCACGCAAGTCCTTGGAATTCAGGATGTAGGTGCCGTGCTCGTCTTCCTCGATTGGCATCAGTTCGCCCGGACGCATCTTTTCTTCGAGCAGGATTTCCTGTTCGTTTTTGAGCAATTTTGCCGGTTGACCGTCGGAAGTCGTCACCTTGTAGTCCCAGCGGCAGGAATTGGTGCAGGTGCCCTGGTTCGGGTCGCGGTGATTGAAGTAGCCGGAGAGCAGGCAACGGCCGGAGTAGGCGATGCACAGCGCGCCGTGTACGAAGACTTCGAGCTCGATGTCCGGGCATTTCTGGCGGATTTCAGCCACTTCGTCGAGCGACAACTCGCGCGACAGAATGATGCGGTCGACGCCCATTTTTTGCCAAAAACGAACCGAGGCCCAGTTGACCGTGTTGGCCTGTACCGACAGGTGGATGACCTGTTCCGGCCAGGTTTCGCGCACCATGTCGATGAGGCCGGGGTCGGACATGATCAGCGCGTCCGGCTTGAGCGCGATGACCGGGGCCATGTCGGACAGATAGGTTGGCAGCTTGGCGTTGTGCGGAATGATGTTGCTGACGACAAAAAACTGCTTGCCGCGGGCGTGGGCCTCGTTGATGCCTTCGCCCAGTTTTTCGATGCTGCCAAACTCGTTGTTGCGCACGCGCAGGCTGTAGCGCGGCTGGCCGGCGTAGATGGCGTCGGCGCCGAAATCGAAGGCGGTGCGCATCATGTCGAGCGAGCCGGCGGGGGCGAGGAGTTCGGGGGCTTTGGTCATAGTAGAATGGCGCGAAACCGCGCATTGTAGAGACTATGTCCGAAGAAATCCTGATCAATTTCACACCGCAGGAAACCCGCGTTGCGGTCATGCAACAGGGGGTCGTCCAGGAGCTCCATATCGAGCGCACGGCGAGTCGCGGCCTGGTCGGCAACGTCTATGTCGGGCGTGTTTGCCGCATCCTGCCCGGCATGCAGTCGGCCTTCATCGAGGTCGGGCTGGAACGCACCGCATTCCTGCACGTTGCCGATATCTGGCAACCTCGCGAGACGGCCACCGAAAGGCCGATCGAGAAGATTCTGCACGACGGCCAAAGCATCCTCGTCCAGGTCGTCAAGGATCCGATCGGCACCAAGGGGGCGCGTCTGTCGACACAGGTTTCCATCGCCGGCCGCATGCTGGTCTACCTGCCGCAGGAAAAACATATCGGTATTTCGCAGCGCATTGAGTCCGAGGCCGAACGCGAAATCCTCAGGGACAAGATTACCCGCTTGGTACCGGCCGACGAGCCGGGGGGCTTTATCGTCCGCACCATGGCCGAAAATGCCAGTGACGAAGAGTTCGCCACCGACATCGCCTACCTCCGCAAAACCTGGGCCGATATCCGCGACAAAGCCAGAACGTCGGCGCCACCGAGTCTGCTGTACCAGGAGCTGTCGCTTGGCCAGCGTGTTCTGCGCGACTTCGTCAATCCTGAAACGACACGGATATTCGTGGACTCGCGCGAGAACTTTCAGAAACTGACCACCTTCGCGCAGGAATACACGCCGGCAGTGATTCCCTTGCTCGATCATTACCTTGGCCAGCGCCCGCTCTTCGATCTGCACGGCGTCGAGGACGAAATCCAGAAAGCCCTGGCCCGCCGCGTCGATCTCAAATCCGGCGGCTACCTGATCATGGATCAGACCGAGGCAATGACGACTATCGACGTCAACACCGGCGGTTTCGTCGGCGTGCGCAACTTCGACGACACCATTTTCAAGACCAACCTCGAGGCGGCCGTCACCATCGCCCGCCAGCTGCGCCTGCGCAACCTCGGCGGCATCATCATCGTCGACTTCATCGACATGGAGAACGAAGAGCACAAGAAGGCCGTACTCGATGAGTTCAACAAGGCGCTTTCCAGCGACCACACCCGGCTGACCGTCAATGGGTTCACTCAGCTCGGCCTGGTTGAAATGACCCGCAAGCGGACTCGCGAATCGCTGGCGCACGTCCTTTGCGAATCATGCCCGACCTGCGGTGGGCGTGGCGAGGTCAAGACGGCGCGCACGGTTGCCTACGAAATTCTGCGCGAACTGCTGCGCGAAGCCCGTCAGTTCAACGCCCGCGAATACCGAATCCTGGCCGGGCCGGCGGTGGTGAACCTTTTCCTCGACGAAGAATCGCAAGCACTGGCCATGCTCTCCGACTTTATCGGGAAATCCGTTTCATTACAGTCCGAACCGAGTTATTCGCCCGAGCAGTACGACATTGTTTTGATGTGACGCCAACCGAGGAGACAAACCATGAAAACAGAACCGGAGTTCGACAGCCTTGTACCCGCCCAATCTTTTGATCGCAGGAGTTTCATCGTGACCACGCTCGGCGCCGGTTTTGCCCTGGCTACCCAACCCGTGATGGCGCAGACCGCCATCAAGACCGACGAAACCGGCATTGTGGCCGGTGAGATCAAGGTGCCGGTCACGGATGGCGACATGGTCGCTTACCGCGCCGTGCCCGGCGGGCTGGCCAAGCCGCCGGTCGTGCTCGTGGTGTCCGAAATTTTCGGTGCCCATGAATACATCCGCGACGTCTGTCGTCGGCTGGCCAAGCTGGGCTACTGCTCCATTGCTCCCGAACTGTTCGCCCGTCAGGGCGATCCGCGCCAGATCAGCGCCATTCCTGAAATTCTCGAAAAAATTACTTACAAGACGCCCGATGCGCAAGTGCTCAGCGATCTTGACGCCTGCGTGGCGTGGGCGGCCGCCAAAGGCGCCGATACGACCCGCCTGGCCATCACCGGCTTCTGCTGGGGCGGCCGTATTACCTGGCTGTACAGCGCCCACAATCCGGCGCTCAAGGCCAGCGTCGCCTGGTATGGTCGTCTGGTCGGCATGACCAGCCCGATTACGCCGAAACATCCGACTGAACTCGTCGGCGAACTCAAGGCGCCGGTCCTCGGTCTCTACGGCGGCCTCGATACGGGCATCCCGCTGGATACCGTCGAGGCGATGGAAAAGGCCATGCAACAAGGCAGCCCGGCGGCCAAGGCGTCCGAAATCCACGTGTACGACAACGCACCGCACGCCTTCCATGCCGATTATCGGCCGAGCTATCGCAAGGATGAGGCCGAGGACGGCTGGCAGAAAATGCTCGCCTGGTTCCGCAAAAACGGCGTCTGAAACCCCGATTCGAGGCTGCAAGGGCGTGTCTTCGTGCTAACCTTCCCGCCTCGACAAAATCCTGCCCCATTATGACGACTACCGAAGCCCCTTCCGACAAGCCGACCGACACCCGCGCCCTGCTCAAGGACTTGCAGGAGCGATTTGAGGCATTCCGTAATTTCAGTCCGCTGGCGATCGGCATCGACAAGCAGGTGTTCGCCGTTCTGCCTGAACTCAGCAAGAAATCCTTGCGCCTTGCCATGCGCAGCCACACCATTTCGACGCGCTACCTGAAGGAAATGGAAAAAGGTACGGTGCGTCTGAATCTTGACGGAACGCCGGCTGATCCCGTAACCGACGAGAATCGTCAGCATGCCACCGAGCAGCTACGCGAACGCTTCAAGAAGCAGGCCGATGCACGCAAAGCCGCGGCAGAGGTGGCCAAGGCAGCTGAAGCGGCCGCGCGCGCCGAGCAAATTCGGGCTGAAAAGCTGAGCCAGCTCACTGAAAAATTCGGCCGCAAGTAAGCGACAAAATAAGCGGATACCAACCAAAGAAAATGGCCAGTCGTTTGACTGGCCATTTTCTTTGGATATTTGGTTGCGGGAGCAGGACTTGAACCTGCGACCTTCGGGTTATGAGCCCGACGAGCTGCCAACTGCTCCATCCCGCGTCCGTAGCCTTTTCGGGCTTTTAAACTTTGCTAAATCAGCTAAGCCGGATTGATACCAGCGAAATTACGTAGGGCCTGCATCAAACATCGCCAGCAAAAAACCTGAGGCAATTTAGGTCAATGCTTGAGTAGTTTGGTGGGGCGCGACAGATTCGAACTGTCGACCTACGGATTAAGAGTCCGCTGCTCTACCAACTGAGCTAGCGCCCCACATTCCGGAAATTTACTGGTGGGTCGGCCGAGATTCGAACTCGGGACCAACGGATTAAAAGTCCGCTGCTCTACCGACTGAGCTACCGACCCAACTTTCGGGAAGCAAGGATTATATAGATGGAGTCGCTGACCGTCAACGAAAAGCGTTGCTGTTAAGAGTTGTAGCCGGTAACGTCATTTAAATGTTATCAGCCGAGAATGGGATTAGAATCATTCGTCATTGCTCGCATCTGGCATGCCTGAGGCTGCTTGGTTATTTTTAGGAGAAAATCATGAACGAACAGGATTTTTCGCGTTATCAGGACATTCTTGTCAGCACAGCGACTGAGGTCGGCTTGAAGCTGCTGGCGGCGATCGCTTTTTGGGTCATCGGTCGCTGGCTGATCGGCATGGCTTTGCGTATGGTGCGCGCTGCGCTTGAGAAGCAAAAGGTTGACCCTACTTTGCTGCGGTATGTGGGATCGATTGTTACGGTCACCCTGAATGTTTTGTTGGTGATCGGGATTCTTGGTTATTTCGGCATCCAGACGACGACCTTTGCGGCGTTGATTGCAGCGGGTGGCGTGGCCATAGGCATGGCCTGGTCGGGGTTGCTGGCTCACTTCGCAGCCGGTGCCTTCATGGTTGTGCTGCGGCCGATGAAGGTTGGTGATTTCGTGTCGGTGGCTGGCGTGACCGGTACAGTGGTCGAGCTGGGTTTGTTCACGACAACAATCAATACGCCGGACAATGTGCAGACCATTCTCGGCAACAACAAGGTGTTCAGCGAGACGATCCAGAACTTCACGGTCAACCCGTTTCGCCGCGTCGATCTGAAGTGCCAGTTGGCCGGGGCGGCTGACCATCAAGCGGCGATGGCCTTGTTGCGCGAGAAGATCGCAGCGATTCCCAACGTGTTGCCTGAACCGAAGGTCGATGTCGAGATTCTCGATTTCAACCTGGTTGGCCCGGTGCTGGCCGTTCGGCCGTATTGCCACAACGACAGCTACTGGCAGGTCTATTTCGATAGCAACCGGGTGATTCGCGAGGCGCTGGCCGAAGCCGGTTTCCCGGCACCGATGCCGGCACAGAATGTGATCGTCACCCAGGCTGCCTGAGCCGGGCCTGACTTGAATGGCAAAAAGCCCGCTTCGGCGGGCTTTTCAATTTTGGGCCTTTTTCCCGGTTGACCGTAGAAAGCCGGGGGGGTGCCTGTCAACCAAGCCGGCGGCAGATTTCGGTGGTCAGTGCAGCCTGGTTCATCGCGTAAAAGTGAAGCCCTGGCGCGCCGCCCTTGAGCAGGCGTTCGCACAGTTCAGTGACCACATCGAGGCCGAAGGCGCGGATGGAATCGGCGTCGTCGCCGTAGCTCTCGAACTTCTTGCGCATCCAGCGGGGCAGTTCCGCGCCGCAGGCGTCCGAGAAGCGGGCCAGTTTGGTGAAGCCGACGATGGGCATGATGCCGGGGACGATGGGAACATCGACGCCAAGCGCCTTTGCTTCGTCGACAAAATGGAAATAGGCGTCGGCGTTGTAGAAGTATTGCGTGATGGCCGAGTTGGCCCCGGCCTTGACCTTGCGGGCGAAGGCTTCCAGATCGTCCTTCGGGCTGCGCGCCTGCGGGTGCCATTCCGGATAGGCTGCAACCTCGATGCTGAAATGATCGCCGGTTTCGGCGCGGATGAATTCGACCAGTTCGTTGGCGTAGCGGAATTCGCCGGTTTCGGCCATGCCGGAAGGCAGGTCGCCGCGCAGGGCGACCGTGCGCTTGATCCCGGCGGCTTTGTA
This sequence comes from uncultured Rhodocyclaceae bacterium, assembly GCA_907163225.1. Lineage (GTDB taxonomy): Bacteria > Pseudomonadota > Gammaproteobacteria > Burkholderiales > Rhodocyclaceae > Azonexus. The sequence continues at coordinate 2,376,177 of OU015322.1, forward strand.
TTCGTTGAGTATTTCGCGGATGTTGTCGCGGGTGGAGCCGATGCACGACAGGTGCGGGGCGGCGTCGTAGCCTTCGGCGGCGATTTCCTTGACCACCGCGAAGGTGCGCTCGCGGGTTGAGCCGCCGGCACCGAAGGTGACTGAGAAAAAGCTGGGCTTGAGTTCCGCCAGTTTGGCGCGCACGGTACGCAGTTTTTCGACGCCCTCGGGCGTTTGCGGCGGGAAAAATTCGATGGAGATTTCAGTGTTCATTTGTTCAACCAGATGAAGAATTCGCGGTTGCCATCACCGCCGGAAATGGGGCTGTCGAGCCATGCTCTTACGGTCAACCCGAAAATTTGGCCAAAATCGCAAAGCTTCTTTTCCACTTCGCGATACAGGGCCGGATCGCGAACGATGCCGCCCTTGCCGATGTTGTCGGGGCCGACTTCGAATTGCGGTTTAACCAGCAACAGCAGTTCGCCGTGCGCAGCCAGCAGCGGCGGCAGTTGCGGCAGGATCAGCGTCAGCGAGATGAAGGAAACGTCGCCGACGATCAAATCGAAGCCACCTTCGGGAAAAGCCGCGCCGAGATCGGCGGCCGTCAGCGCCCGGCAATTGACGCCTTCGATGGCGGTGACGGCAGGATCATGGCGTAGTTGGGCGTGCAACTGGCCATGGCCGACATCGACGCCGACAACGTGGCGGGCACCGTTCTGCAGCAGGCAGTCGGTAAAGCCGCCGGTGGACTGGCCGACATCGAGGCAAAGCTTGCCGGCTACCTTCAGCCCGGTCTGGGCCAGCGCGCCAGCCAGCTTCAAGCCGCCACGCGATACGTAATGGCCATCCGGGTCGGCGGCCACGGTCAACGGCGTATCGTCGGGCAAATCCATCGCCGGCTTGGTAATCGTGCCGCCGGCCCAGCTGACCCGGCCTTCCTTGATCAGCCACTGGGCAGCCGTGCGTGAGGGGGCCAGCTTTTGGATGACGAGGAGGGCATCTGCCCGTGTCACCCCGGCTGGTCGTTCGTACGACGATTCTCGAGGAGGGCGTGGCTTTTTCTGCCGCGCGTGGAAGGAGTTCATGCTCATCGAGAGCTATTTGCGCAGGAAAATCGCGCTGAGCAGCCAGGAAATCAGGCTGTAGGCCAGCGAGCCGAGCACGGCCGGCCAGAAGCCGCCGACGTTGAAGCCATCCACCAGATATCCCGCCAGCTGGAAGAACAGGGCGTTGATGACGAAGATGAACAGCCCCAGCGTCAGCAATGTCACCGGCAGCGTCAGCAGGATCAACAGCGGCCGCAGCAGCGTGTTGAACAGGCCGAGGACGACGGCGACAAGTAGCGCCGTGCCAAACCCGGCCACCTGAATCGACGAAACGACATAGGGCAGCGCCAGCAGGGCCAGCGCGTTGACGATCCAGGCAGCGACGAGTTTCAGCATGGTAGTGAGCGCTTAGTAGCGGTAGTGGTCGGCCTTGTACGGGCCTTCCTTCGGCACGCTGATGTAGGCGGCCTGCTGGTCGGTCAGTTCAGACAACTGGGCGTTCAGCGTCTTCAGCTGCAGGCGGGCAACCTTTTCATCCAGGTGCTTGGGCAGGGTATAGACGCCGACCGGGTACTTGTTGGAACCCTTGACGGCTTCGCTCCACAGTTCGATCTGGGCGATCGTCTGGTTGGCGAAGGACGAGGACATGACGTAGGACGGATGGCCCGTGCCACAGCCGAGGTTAACCAGGCGACCCTTGGCGAGCAGGATGATGCGCTTGCCGTCCGGGAAAATGACGTGGTCGACCTGCGGCTTGATCTCTTCCCACTGGTACTTTTCGATGGAAGCGACGTCGATTTCGTTGTCGAAGTGACCGATGTTGCAGACGATGGCGTTGTTCTTCATCGCGACCATGTGGTCATGCGTGATGACGTGGAAATTGCCGGTCGTCGTGACGAAGATGTCGGCCTTGTCGGCGGCGTATTCCATGGTGACCACGCGGTAGCCTTCCATGGCGGCCTGCAGGGCGCAGATCGGGTCGATTTCGGTAACCCAGACCTGGGCCGACAGGGCGCGCATGGCCTGAGCTGAGCCCTTGCCCACGTCGCCATAACCGGCGATGACGGCAATCTTGCCGGCGATCATCACGTCGGTGGCGCGCTTGATGCCGTCAACCAGCGATTCGCGGCAGCCGTAGAGGTTGTCGAACTTGGACTTGGTGACGGAGTCATTGACGTTGATGCCCGGGAACTTCAGTTCGCCGCGCTGGTGCATCTGGTACAGGCGATGGACGCCGGTGGTGGTTTCTTCGGTAACGCCCTTGACGGCGGCGAGACGCACGGAGTACCAGGTCGGATCGACGGCCAGCTTGGCCTTGATGGCGGCGAAGAGGATGGTTTCTTCTTCGGAGCCCGGCTTGGCCAGCAGGGAAATATCCTTTTCGGCACGGGCGCCGAGGTGCAGCAGCAGGGTGGCATCGCCGCCGTCGTCGAGGATCATGTTCGAGTAACCACCGTCGGCCCATTCGAAGATGCGGTGGGTGTAATCCCAGTAATCGACCAGGGTTTCGCCTTTGACGGCGAAGACCGGGATGTTCTGCGCTGCGATGGCAGCGGCAGCGTGATCCTGGGTCGAGAAGATGTTGCACGAGGCCCAACGGACTTCGGCGCCGAGTGCAGTCAGCGTTTCGATCAGCACGGCAGTCTGGATGGTCATGTGCAGCGAACCGGTGATGCGCGCGCCCTTGAGCGGCTGGGTCTTCGCGAATTCTTCGCGAATGGCCATCAGGCCGGGCATTTCGCCTTCGGCAATGAGGATTTCCTTGCGACCCCAGTCGGCAAGGTTGATGTCAGCGATGACGTAATCTTTGAATTCAGCCACAGTAAGCTCCAAATAAACTGTGACGGGGAGGGGAATAACGGCGTTGTTGCTCACCGGCGGCCCCCTGCGCCCGGCAGGGTTGATCAGTGAGCGCCGTTTTAAACCGAGCCTGGGGGATGGTCCCCTGCAGCGCCCCTCGGTAGGTTGCGGATTATAAATGCGTTTTCAAACCTTGTCGCCAGCCCAGTAGCGGTCGACATCCTTGATGCCCCATTTGGCTGCATCCTCGCGGCCGGCGATTTTCTCCGGGCTGCGGGCAATGTCGATGGTTTCCGGTTTGATGTAAGCCTGCGATTTAGTCGAGAAAAATACCCTGATTTTCGGCTTGAGCAGCGATTGCTCGCCCTGCTCGATCACGACGCCGAGCTTCCCCGACTCCAGCCGGACGAGCGAACCGATCGGGTAGATCCCGAGGCTCTTGACGAACGCCTGGAATACCGCCGGATCGAAGTGCCCCTTCCATTCGGCCATGCGCTTGATCGACTCGGCCGGATCCCAGCCGGCCTTGTACGGGCGGTTGGAGGTCACGGCGTCGTAGACATCGCAAACCGCACCCATCTTGGCAAACAGGCTCATCGTCTCCCCGTTCAGGCCCTTCGGGTAGCCGCTTCCATCCGACTTTTCGTGGTGGTGCAGGCAGACATCCTTGGTCATGTCGCTGATGCCCTTGCCTGCCAGCAGCAGTTTGTACCCTTCTTCCGGGTGGGTCTTGACCAGGGCGAATTCCTCCTCGGTCAACTTGCCCGGATTGTTCAGGATTTCAAGCGGAATCATGGCCTTGCCCAGGTCGTGCAAGAGGCCAGCCATTCCGGCGTCGCGGACCTGCTGCTCATCGAGTGCGAGCTGGCGGGCCAGCGCGATCATCAGGGCGCAGACCGCGACCGAGTGCATGTAGGTGTAATCGTCGGCGATCTTTAGCCGGGCCAGACTGATTAGCGCGCCGGGATTGCGCATCACCGAATTGGAGATTTCCTCGACCAGCGGCGCCGCAGCTTCGGCTTCAATGGCCTTGCCCATGCGCGCTTCCTGGAACATCGAAACGACAGCTTCTTTACCCTTGGCGCAAATTTTGGCGGCGCGCTTGACTTCGTCGTTGAAGCTCGTTTTTTCCTGGGCGACTGGTGGCGTTACCGGGATATCGATAGTGGTAACGACTTTGGCGTCGCCTGCAGGGTCGGCGGTTTGACTGTCCAGTCCCTTGGAGATGTCGATCCAGACTTCCTTGATCGGGCTTTCCAGAATCGCCGAGATGTCCTTCTCGTCGGACAGAATAAATTTCGTTCGCCAGAAGGGGTGATCGAGCCAGGCTCCGCAGAAGCTTTCCAGATGCATCCCGATGCAGAGCTGCGCGACAGGAATTTTTTTGAGCATATTTGGCAATAATAACAAAAAAGGGAACCAGGTGGCTCCCTTTTTATGGCTTCGTCCGAAATTTACAGGCCAGCGTCGGACTTCAAAAGATTGGCGCGGTCGGTGGCTTCCCAGCTGAATTCCGGCTCGTCGCGGCCGAAGTGGCCGTAGGCAGCGGTCTTCTGATAGATCGGGCGAAGCAGGTCGAGCATATTGACGATGCCCTTCGGGCGCAGGTCGAAATGCTTGCGAACCAGCGCGGTCAGGGTTTCGTTGTTGACCTTGCCGGTGCCATAGGTCTCGACCATGATCGAGGTCGGTTCGGCGACGCCGATAGCGTAAGAGACCTGCACCAGGCAGCGCGACGCCAGACCGGCGGCGACGATGTTCTTGGCCACGTAGCGGGTGGCGTAGGCAGCCGAACGGTCGACCTTGGAAGGATCCTTGCCCGAAAAGGCGCCGCCGCCATGCGGGGCGGCACCGCCGTAGGTGTCGACGATGATCTTGCGGCCGGTCAGGCCACAGTCACCCTGCGGGCCGCCGACGACGAAGCGGCCGGTCGGATTGACCAGATACTTGATGTCGCCCTTGATCAATTCCTTCGGCAGCACTGGCTTGATGATCTGCTCGATGGTCGCTTCGCGCAGGTCTTCCAAGCTGATGTCCGGCGAATGCTGAGTGGACAGCACGACCGTGTCGATCGAGTGGGGTTTGCCATCGACGTAGCGGATGGTGACCTGCGACTTGGCATCCGGGCGCGCCCACGGCAGGCGGCCATCCTTGCGCAGCATGGCCTGGCGCTCAACGAGGCGGTGTGACAGGTAGATCGGCAGCGGCATCAGCGACGGCGTTTCATCGCAGGCGTAGCCGAACATCAAGCCCTGGTCACCAGCGCCCTGACCGAGGTTGTCGTCGTAGGCGGCATTGACGCCCTGGGCGATGTCCGGGCTCTGCTTGTCGTAAGCGACGAGCACGGCGCAACCCTTGTAGTCGATGCCGTAGTCGGTGTTGTCGTAGCCGATGCGCTTGATGGTGTCGCGGGCAACCTGAATGTAATCGACGTTGGCATTGGTGGTGATTTCACCGGCCAGCACTACCAAGCCAGTGTTGCACAAAGTTTCTGCGGCAACGCGCGAATGCTTGTCCTGGGCCAGGATGGCGTCGAGGATGGCGTCGGAAATCTGGTCGGCAACCTTGTCCGGGTGGCCTTCGCCAACGGATTCGGAGGTGAAGAAATATTCGCTCATGTGAAGCTCCAATGGTCCTTTGATCCGGCGTAACCGGCTTCGGACCACGAGCGGTGACGCTTTAGCAGAATTTATTAGTCGCCCCGCAAGTTGTCTGTTTAACTCGGCGAACGGATAATATTAAACTTTTCTCAGGGGGATTCAACCCCCAAGGCCTCATGGTTTTTATATTTCGCATCCTTTCGCTATTCCCATTGAGCATTCTGCACCACTTGGGTGCCGGACTTGGTCGCCTGACCTATTGGCTGTCGCCGACTTATCGTCGTCATCTGCAGGAAAATCTTGCCCAAGCTGGCTTGGCGCCTGAGTTGCGTGGCCGCGTTGCGGCTGAAACCGGCAAACAGATGCTGGAGCTGGCAAGGATCTGGATGCGCCCGCTGGAAGAGGCGGTTCCGCTGGTGGCTGAAGTGGTTGGCTGGGCGCATGTCGAGGCCGCACAACGCGCTGGTAAGGGTATCGTTTTTTTGACGCCGCATCTTGGCTGTTTCGAAATTACGGCACAGTACCTCTCATCTTTCGGCGATATCACTGTGCTGTATCGAGCCCCCAAGTCCGAAGTGGCGCAGGAGTTGATCCTGACTGGCCGCAAGCGGGCGCAATTGCATCTGGCGCCGGCCGATTTGTCCGGTGTGCGGGCACTGATCAAGGCGTTGAAAAAGGGGCAAATGGTCGGCATGTTGCCGGATCAGGCACCAAAGACCGGCGAAGGTGCCTGGCTCAAGTTTTTCGGGCGCTATGCCTACACCATGACGTTGGCGGCGCGGCTGACCGAAACCGGCGCGGCATCCCTGCTGACCTGGGGGGAGCGCCTGCCTGACGGGCGGGGCTATCGTGTGCATTTTCAGCCGCCACAGCGTCCTCTGGAAGGTTCCACGGTCGACCGGGCGCAGCAGATAAATTCCGAAATCGAAGCGCTGATTCGCCAATGTCCAACCCAGTACCTGTGGGGCTATAACCGATACAAGCGACCTGCTGGAGCCGAGCCGCCGCCGGCCGAATGAGTTACGGATGAAGCGACTGTTGACTTACGTTCTCGTGGGTATTTTGTGGCTGTTGCACTGGCTGCCGCTGCCCGCACTACGGGCGCTGGGCTGGGGGTTGGGGTGTTTGCTTTTCAGTCTGGGGCGAGAGCGGCGGAATGTGGCGTTGACCAATCTGCGCCTGTGCTTTCCGGAGAAGAGCGAGGCCGAGCGGGTGGATTTGGCGCGCCGACATTTCGTTGCATTTTCGCGCTCAGTGCTTGATCGCACCCTCGGCTGGTGGGCCTCGAAGGAACGTTTGCAGCGAATCATTCGCATCACCGGTGAAGAGCACCTGAGCGATCCTCAGGGGCGAGCGACAATCCTGCTTTCGCCGCATTTTGTCGGACTGGATGCGGGGGCGTCGCGAATCTCGATGTGCGTTGCAGGCTGCACTGTTTTCTCTAACCAGAAAAATCCGGTGCTCAACAAGGTGCTCTACGAAGGGCGGCGACGGTTTAATCCGCCACTAATGCTTTCGCGTCAGGATGGCATGCGGAAAATCGTCAAGGCCTTGAAAGACGGATACCCGTTTTACTACCTGCCAGATATGGATTTCGGCCCCAAGGAGTCGATATTTTCACCATTTTTTGGCGTTCAGGCGGCAACGATACCCGCGCTGTCGCGGCTGGCTCGCCTGACGGGCGCTCGGGTCGTGCCCTGCATTACTCGGCAGGTAGCGGACGGTTATGATGTCGAAGTGATGCCGCCTTGGGAAAATTTCCCTGGCGCTAGCGTCGAGGCCGATACCGAATTCATGAATAAATTTATTGAAAACCAGGTGCTGCAGATGCCGGAGCAGTATTTCTGGTTGCACAAGCGCTTCAAAACCCGGCCACCCGGAGAACAGAGGTTTTACAAATGAACAGCCTGAATGTTGAAATTCGTCCCGTGACGCCGCCCGATGTGCCGGCTATCTCAAGCCTGGCCCGTGAAATCTGGCAGGCGTCATATCCCGGTATCATCACCCAGGATCAAATTGATTTCATGCTTGAGCAGCGCTACGGCCACGAGCGTCTGTATGACGATCTTGAAGATTTGCACAAGTGGCTTGATCAGGCATTTTTGGGCGACCGGCGGGTTGGCTTTGCCTTCAGTGAAATCTACAAGGGCGAATTCAAGCTGGACAAGCTCTATATTCATCCTGATGTGCAGCGTCAGGGCGTCGGCGGCCAGTTGATCGCCCACGTTGCCGCGCGGGCAAAGCGCGAGGGTTACGCTTGCGTCATTCTGGCGGTGAATAAGCGCAACGACAAAGCGATCGGATCGTACAAAAAATACGGTTTTACGGTTCGTGAAGCCATTGTTGACGATATCGGCCATGGTTACGTGATGGACGATTTCGTCATGGAGAAAAAACTTTAAGATTTTGATGCAACCCTATGTCTCTGCTATGCTTTTCATAATTATTCAGTGGGGCGGTGCGTGAAACTAAAATTCTCCAAAATGCACGGGCTGGGCAACGATTTTGTGGTCCTAGACGGCATTCGCCAACAGGTCGCGCTGACGCCGGAACAGTTGTGTTATCTGGCCGATCGCCACTTTGGCGTAGGTTGCGACCAGATTTTGCTGGTCGAAAAGGCAAGCGAATCGGGCGTCGATTTTCGCTATCGTATTTTCAATGCGGATGGCGGCGAGGTGGAGCAGTGCGGCAATGGTGCGCGCTGTTTTGTGCGCTTTGTTCATGATCAAGGCCTGACTGACAAGCGCGAGATTCGTGTCGAGACGATGAAGGGGCTGATTTCGCCGCGTCTGGAAGGCGACGGCAATATCACGGTCGACATGGGAATGCCCCGGTTTTTGCCAGCCGAAATCCCGTTTCTCGCTGACGACGATGTGATCGTCCATATGCTCGACGTCGCCGACGAAACGCTGGAAACGACAGTTGTTTCGATGGGTAATCCGCATGCCGTGCAAGTGGTTGATAGCGTCGATACGGCGCCGGTTGGCGAACGCGGCCCCTTGATCGAAAAGCATCCGCGCTTTCCGCAGCGGGTCAATGCCGGGTTCATGCAGATCGTTGATCGGCATGCCATCAAGCTGCGTGTCTACGAGCGCGGCGCCGGCGAGACGATGGCGTGTGGTACCGGCGCCTGCGCCGCAGTGATCGCCGGCATTCGCCGCGGCCTGCTTGATTCACCGGTGCGCGTGACGACGCGCGGCGGCGACCTCAACATTGCCTGGGGCGGGGCAGGCCGGCCGGTTTTGATGACCGGCCCGGCAGTAACGGTATTTACTGGAGAAATTGAATTATGAGCGCCATGTTCCCCGACGAAATCGCGGACTACCTGAAGAATAATCCAGGTTTTTTTGAGCAATACGCCGACTTGATGGCCCAGATTTTCGTGCCGCATCCGCATGGTGGCCACACGGTGTCACTGGCCGAGCGCCAGATGCTGACGCTGCGCGACAAGAACCGGGCGACCGAGAGCAAACTCGCCGAGTTGATTGCCTTCGGCGAGGAAAACGACCAGATCAGTGAGAAGGTGCATCGTTTGTCAGTCGCGCTGATCGCCGCCGAGACCTTCCAGGCGGTCATCCATCTGCTTAATTTTCATCTGCGCGATGATTTTTCCGTCCCGCACGTCACATTTCGCCTCTGGGACAAACCGGAGGGGGTCGAGGATTTGCCGGAATTCGCTGCGGTCAGCGAAGAGCTACAGGTTTTCGCCGAAACGCTGGCCCGGCCATATTGCGGGTCGACCGCTGGTTTCGGCACCAATTCGTGGTTCGGCGAGGCGGCCTCGCACATCCGCTCGCAGGCGCTGATCGCCCTGCGCAACGGCGGCGGCACCGTCGGCATGATCGCGCTGGGCAGCGAAGACGCGCAGCGTTTTTACGCCGACATGGGCACGCTCTACCTCGAGCGACTCGGCGAAATGGTCTCTGCGGCGCTGGCGAGAGTGACCAAGAGCGTACTGTGACCACGGTGGCGGTGGTCAACGCGAGTTTGTCCGCCCAACTGCTCGCCTATTTGGCCGAGCTGTCTGATCTGCGTCGGGTTTCCCCGCACACCGTCTCAAATTACCGGCGTGATCTGGAAAAGTTGCTGAAGGCAGCGGGGGATATCCCGCTCGCCGGCTTGCAGGTGCATCACATTCGTCGCTTTGTCGCCAACATGCACGGCCAGGGACTCTCCGGCCGCTCGCTGGCGCGCCTGTTGTCTGCCTGGCGCGGCTTCTTTGGCTGGCTGGGCGAACGCGGCCTGCTCAAAGCCAATCCATGCGATGGTATCAAGGCGCCAAAATCGCCACGTTTGCTACCCAAGGCTTTGTCGGTCGATGAAACCGCGCGTTTGCTGCTGCCGCTCAGTGAAGATGATGCGATTCAGGCCGCCCGTGATTTGGCCATGTTCGAGCTTTTCTACTCCTCTGGGCTGCGCTTGGCCGAACTGGTCGCGCTCGATTGCGAAGCGCTCGACAGCATCGCCAACGAGGGGGAGCTGCGCGTACTTGGCAAACGGAGCAAGGCGCGCCTGGTTCCGGTCGGCAGCAAGGCGCGGGAGGCCATTGCCGCCTGGGCTGCGGTGCGGGACGGGCTGGCGAAGGCGGACGAGACGGCTTTGTTCGTTGGCCAGCGCGGCGCGCGCATCAGTCCGCGCATGGTCGAGTCGCGCCTGGCCCGGCGCGCCGTGTTGCTCGGCTTGCCGACCCACGTGCACCCGCACATGCTGCGTCACTCGTTTGCCTCGCACCTCCTGCAGTCTTCGGGCGACCTGCGCGCCGTGCAGGAAATGCTCGGCCACGCCAGCATTGCCTCGACGCAGGTCTACACGCACCTGGACTTTCAGCACCTGGCCAAGGTTTACGATTCGGCGCATCCACGAGCCAAGGCGAAATAGCAGCAGCTTCCCGCCACCGGGCTTGTTGATGAGGCATCTGCTCAGAAATAGCGCCAAATTGCTGGCGTCCAGCGGTGCATTCCATCCTGGTGCGGTCAACCGGAAAAATCGGCTAAAAATCAAGGCTTCGTTGACGATTCACTGTCGGGGCGCTATCCTCTGCGGTTTCGCAAATTCGCTGGATTCAAGGAGTTTTCATGGCCGCCACCATCAACCGTACCCGTCGTTCCTCCCTGGAGCGCCGCTGCGTTTCCAAGTCTACCAAGCGCCTGTTCAAGGGCATGGGCAAGACCATGTTCAAGGTCATGTACGGCGCCGAGTGCCACAAGCGCAACCGCAAGGCGCTGGGCGCATAAGTTTTACGGAATTCGTGAGCCCCGGTTGCCGCAAGGTGACCGGGGCTTCTTGCTTTTTGGGTTCTGCGTTTGATCTTTACGTGATCGGAAAAACATGGCTCAGCTGATTCTGCTGCCGGGCAAGGAACGTTCTGCCTTCAAGCATCATCCGTGGTTGTTCGCCGGTTCGGTTGGCCGTCTTGAGGGTCGAGCGCGGCCGGGCGACACGGTCGAGGTGCTGGCCGACAACCTGCGTCCGCTCGGACGGGCGGCCTACAGCCCGAAGTCGCAGATTCGTGCGCGTTTCTGGACCTTCGATGCCGAAGAGTCGGTCGATGACGCCTTCTTCAAGCGCCGCATCGCTGCCGCCGTGGCGCTGCGTCAGGCGCTGCCGGAACTGCGCGGCCAGCAGGGCCTGCGCCTGATTCATGCCGAATCCGACGGTCTGCCCGGCGTCATTGCCGACCAGTATGGCGATACGGTGGTTGTCCAGCTGACCTCGGCCGGGGCCGACAAGTGGCGTAACGCCATCGTCGCCGGGCTGGTCAAGGCGACTGGCTGCGCCCGGGTTTATGAACGTTCCGATTCCGATGTGCGCGGCCTCGAAGGGCTGGGCCCGACGACCGGCTGGCTGCATGGCGAGCCGCCGACGACGCCCCTGAGCATTGACGAAAACGGTGTCCGGCTGGCCATCGACATCGCTGGCGGCCACAAGACCGGTTTTTATCTCGACCAGCGCGAGAACCGTGCTCTGCTCGGCCAGTTGTCGGCCGGCAAGGACGTACTGAACTGTTTCTGCTACACCGGCGGCTTTTCGTTGCAGGCGCTAGCGGGCGGTGCAACGAGCGTGTTGTCCATCGACTCTTCCGGCCCGGCGCTGGCGCAGGCGCAGGCCAATCTGGCACTGAACCCGCAATTGCCGGTCGATCGGGCGCAATGGCAGGAAGCTGACGTCTTCCAGGCGCTGCGCGATTTCCGCAAGGCCGGGAAGATGTTCGACGTGATCGTGCTTGATCCGCCCAAGTTCGCACCCTCGGCGGCGCATGCCGAGCGGGCGGCAAAGGCGTACCGGGACATCAACATTCTCGGCTTCCGGCTGCTCAAGCCGGGCGGTTTTTTGATGACGTATTCTTGTTCCGGCGGGGTCGGGCTGGAGTTGTTCCAGAAAATCATTGCCGACTCGGCGCTGGATGCCGGGCGCCAGGCGCGCATCGTGCGCCGCTTGTCGGGGGCGGCGGATCATCCGGTGGCGCTCAATTTCCCGGAGGGCGAGTACCTCAAGGGCTTGCTGCTCCAGGCCGATTGAGTCCCGCCATCCCAACGTACTGCTGTACTGATACACTGATCTGATGTTGCGCCATCTCCTTCTCGTCATCGTGCTCTTCTTCGCCCAGCTGGCGGTGGGGGCGCACGCGGTCGAGCATGCGGCGGGCAACGAGGATGGCCTGCCGACCCACGCCTGCCAGCTCTGTCTGGCGGCGCATGATCTCGGTGCGGCGCTGCCATCGCTGGCGGCCTTGCCGCCCGTGCTGGCCGTTCAAGTGGTTCCCGAATCCTTTTCGGCACACGACCGTTGCGCCTTCCCGGCGCCGGTTGCCACCCAGCGCGGCCCGCCCCGCTTCTGAAATTGCCCGTTTTTTCCGGTTGACCGTGGGATTCCCTGCGGGCTGCCGGTTTTCCCGCATTTTCAGGAGTATTCCATGCAAAAATCATTTGCCATGGCGGCCTTGCTGGCCGCCTCGTGCGGCGCCAACGCCGCTTCCGATGCCGATCTCGCCGCCATTCGCGCCCAGATTGACGACATGAAAAAGACCTACGAGCAGCGTATCGCCACGCTCGAACAGAAGCTGGTGCAGGCCGAAACGCAAGCCAAGACTGCGCCGGCACCGGCGGCACCGGCGGCACCGGCGGCACCGGCGGCACCGGCGGCACCGACCGCCGACAGTCGTCCGGTCGCTGCCGCCGCGACGGGCGCCAGCGGCTTCAACCCCGAGGTATCGCTGATCCTTCAGGGCCAGTACAAGAACATGAAGGATGTCGCCGAGCGTGGCATCACCGGCTTCGTGTCGGCGGGCGGGCACGATCACGCGGCTGGCGCCATCGAAGGCATCAGCAAGCGCGGCTTCTCGGTCGAACACACCGAGCTGGTGCTGGCCGCCAACGTCGATCCCTACTGGCGCGGCCAAGCAATCCTGGCGCTGGCCGACGGTGAGGTTGAGGTCGAGGAAGCCTGGTTCCAGTCGCTCGCCATCGGCCACGGCGTCGGCCTCAAGGGCGGTCGAATGCGCTCGGGCATCGGCTATCTGAACGAGCAGCACCCGCACAAGTGGGATTTTGCCGATGCGCCGCTGATGTACCGGGCCATGTTCGGCGAGCACGCCAGCTATGCGCAGGATGGCCTGCAGCTCAAATGGCTGGCGCCGACGCCGGTTTTCCTCGAGTTCGGGGCTGAAGTTGGCCGTGGCGCCAGCTTTCCGGGTACGGATCGCAACCGGAACGGCGCGGGTGCGGCGGCCGTGTTTGCCCACATTGGCGGCGATGTGGGCGTATCCAACGAATGGCGAGCCGGGTTGTCGTATTTGAAAACGAAGGCCAGCGCGCGGGGAGCGCATTTTGAGGACATCAACGGTGCCGAGGCGCTCGGTTCGTTTACGGGTGATTCGGCGACCTGGCTGGCCGATTTTGTCTGGAAGTGGTCGCCGAACGGCAACCCGAAATACCGGAACTTCAAGTTCCAGACCGAGTATTTCAGCCGCCGGGAAAAGGGTGACCTGACTTGCTCCGATGACGAAGCACTCGGTAATGCCTGCGACCCGCTGGCCGATGGCAGCAGTGTGAGCAGTCACTACAAAACCCGCCAGTCGGGCTGGTACGCCCAGGGTGTTTTCCAGTTCACGCCGCAATGGCGCGCCGGCCTGCGTTACGAGCAACTCGACAGCGGGACGCGTGATTTCGGCGTCAACGCGGCCAATCTGGTGGTCGACAGCTACCGGCCGAAGAAGGCCTCGGTCATGGTCGATTACAGCTGGAGCGAATTCTCCCGCGTTCGCTTGCAGGTCGCCCAGGACAAGTCGATGCAGGGCATCACCGACAACCAGCTGACGCTGCAGTACGTCATGAGCCTGGGCGCCCACGGCGCGCACAAATTCTAGGGGCCGGCGATGAAACATCTTATTTTTGGGTTTTTTTTCGGGTTGACCGCAACATTCGCTCAGGCCGACCTCAAGGTCTTTGCCACAGTGCCGGAATGGGGCGCGCTGGCCCAGGAAATCGGGGGCAGCAAGGTCAAGGTCTACAACGCGACCAACGCCTTCCAGGATCCGCACCGCATCGAGGCCAAGCCGTCCCTGCTGGCTCAAGCCCGGCAGGCCAACCTGCTCATCGCGGCCGGGGCCGATCTCGAAATCGGATGGCTGCCGCTGGTTCTGCGCGATTCGGGCAATGCCACCATCCAGCCCGGTCGGCCGGGCTATTTGGAGGCGGCCGGCTTGGTCAATCGGCTGGAGGTGCCGACCACGCTCGATCGCGCTAACGGTGACGTCCACGCGGCGGGCAATCCGCACATCCATCTCGATCCGCGCAATGTGCTGAAAGTGGGCGAAGCCCTCGCTGCCCGCATGGCCGAGCTGGATGCGCCCAACGCCGCCGCCTATCAGGCCGGCTACCAGTCCTTCGCCGGCAAATGGCAGGCGGCGATGGCGCGCTGGCAGAAGGAGGCCGCGCCGCTCAAGGGCGTGCCGGTACTCGTTCATCATGCCTCGTTCGCCTACCTGCTCAAATGGCTGGGCATGACGGAGGTGGGTGCGCTCGAACCGAGGCCCGGCATTGAGCCGACCAGCGGTCATTTGAGCAACCTGCTCGCCCGCCAGCAAACGCTGCCGGCCAGAATGGTGCTGCGCGCCGCCTACCAGCAGGAGGGGCCAAGCCAGTGGATCGCCGGCAAGACCGGCCTGCCGGCTGTCCTGCTGCCCTACACTGTCGGCGGGACACCGGAGGCGAAAGACCTGTTCGGGCTGTTCGACGATACCGTGCAACGGCTATTGAAAGGAGCGCGGTGAGCGGTCTTCTCCGCACTGAGCAGTTGGTCGTCGGCTGGCAGCAGCCGGCGACGCAGCCGCTCGATTTGTCTGTCGCGGCAGGTGAAATCGTTGGCCTGACCGGCCCCAACGGCGTTGGCAAAAGCACGCTGCTCGCCGCGATAGCCGGCCGGGCCAGGGTATTTTCCGGGCGCATCGAGCAGCGGCCGGGCACTCACCTGGCCTTGCAGACGCAGGACGTGCCGCCGGTCGTCGGCATGCCGCTCTCCGGTCGTGAACTGCTGGCGCTCACTGGCGCCAGCCCGGCCGGCTTGCCCGCCTGGCTGGCCGACCACCTCGACAGTCGGCTCGACCGTCTTTCCGGCGGCCAGCGCCACTACCTGACGCTGTGGGCGATTCTGCAGGCCCCGGCTGATCTGGTGCTGCTCGACGAACCGACCAACAATCTCGACGTCGCCGGCGTCGCTCACCTGACCGAACACCTGCGTGATCGGGCCGCCGCTGGCGCCGGCCTGCTCGTCGTCAGTCACGACACGGCCTTCGTCGACACCGTTTGCGGCCGCGTGATCGCACTGGAAGGCCGGCATGTCAGTTGAACTGTTTCAGATCCCTTTTCTGACCGGGCTGGCCTTCGCCATTTTGTTGCCGATCCTCGGCTGTTACCTGCGTCTGCGTGACGAGTGGCTGGCCGCGCTGGCCTATTCCCACCTCGCCGCAGCCGGTGCCTTGCTGGCCATGCTCGCCGGCCTCGCTCCGGTCATCGGGGGGCTGGCGATGGCTGGCCTGGCCGGCGCATGCCGACGTCTGTTTGCCCGCCGCCTGTCCGGCGGGGCCGGCGACGCCTTGTTGCTGCTGGGCGGCTGGTCGGGAGCCGTGCTGATTACGGCGAACGAGCCCATGGCCGAGCGCCTTGGCCACGCTCTGTTCGACGGCCAGCTCTATTTTGCCGGCAGCGAACAATTGTGGCTGGTTGGGGTTGGCGGACTGGTCGCCCTCTTCTTTTTGCGCCTGCTGTCGCCCAACTTGCTGCTGGCGCGAGTCTATCCGGATATTTTCCGTTTGCGCGGCCTGTCGGCCTGGCCGACGCAAATGGGCTTCGACCTGATGGCGGCGCTCTGCCTGGCTTTGGCCACCATGAGCCTTGGCGTCATGGGCGCCTTCGCGCTGGTCTTCATCCCGCCGTGGCTCGCCTTCCGGCGGGCCGCCAACTGGCGTGCCGGATTGTGCTGGGCGCTGGGCATCGGCGTCGCCGCCTATGTTGCTGCATTCGCGCTGGCGCTTGGCCTGGATCAGCCATTCGGGCCGGTGCTGGCGATCCTGCTGGTACTTGGTGGCTTGCTCGTTGCGTGAAGTTGAAGCGCGTGCTAAAACTACTATCCCGCATGCGGAGTAGTCATGGTTTTTTCCTTTTTCAAGAAGCAGGACAAGAAGATGCCCGAGCGGCCGGCCGCTCGCCCGCGCTCGCCAGATCTGCTGCCAGAGGCAAAGACACCCAAGCCGGCTGCCGAGGTGCAGCCCAAGCCGCTGCCTGAAGCGCTGCCCGATCTTGAATTTTCCGCCAGTGTCTGGGCGAAAGCGGTGACTGATCCCGCGTCGGACAATGCATCGCCGACCTCCCAAGCCATGATTCATCCGCCACTCAAGGCCAAACCCTTGGCCGCGGCGAACGCAGGTTTCAGTATCGACGATTTTGACCGCGATGATTTCACCGAGTCGAGCGTCATGGGCATTGACGTCGAACAGGACATCGATCCACTCCAGGCCTGTGTCGAGCAAGTTGTCGTGCTCTATGCCAACGGTCAGGACGGCGCTGCCCGCTCGTTGTTGGAAACTTTTGTTCGTTCCTACCGCGGTAGCGAAGGCAGGCGTTTCTGGGTGCTTTTGTTCGATCTGTTGCAGGTGACCGGTGACCGGGTCGGCTTCGAGAAATTGAGTGTCGATTTTGCCGAAGCCTGCGAAATGTCCCCGCCTACTTGGTCTCAGGGCGTCTCCGCGATGCAGCCGGCCTCCGGCACTCCGGGGCCAAGCAAGATTTTCTTTCAGGGCGTACTGACCTCGGAAGGAGATTTGCCGGTCAGGGAACTGGCCAAACTGATCAACCAGAAGGTGCAGGTCAGCGTCGATTGCAGCAAGCTGATCGGTTGCGACGACGAGGTTGCCAGACAACTGGCCGATTTGCTCAGCGCTGCCCGAAAGTCGCGTCTGCTGGTGGCGCTCGGTGGTGCCGATGGCTTCATCGATCGCCTGAATGCACGCCTGGTTTCGGGTGAAGTGGCCCACGAACCCGCCTGGCGCCTCCTGCTCGAACTGTTGCAACGTCATGGTACGCAGGAGCAGTTCGAGGAACGCGCGGTCGATTTCGCCGTGACTTTCGAGCTTTCGCCGCCCTCATGGGAGCCGCGGCCGGCTGCGGCAATGCAGGCGGTGGCGGCGTCAGGCAGTCGTCCGGCCGACGATGCGTACTATTTGTCCGGCGAATTGAAGGGTTGTCGTTTCGACGAACTGAACGCAGTCATCGAATCACGTGAGCAGCCCGTCCTCGATTTTTCCGGTGTTCGTCGCCTCGATTTCGTTTCGGCCGGGCAACTGGTCAATCGTCTTGCGCCGTACAAGGCAGCGGGCCGCGAGATCATCATCCGCAGCCCGAATCATCTGGTCGCCGAGTTGATGGCCGTGGTTGGCCTCAACAAGCAGGCGCGCATTCTCGTTCCCAAGTCTTAAGGTAAAAACATGGAGCAATATCACGGCACCACGATCCTGTCGGTGCGCCGGGGCAACGTCGTTGCCATGGGTGGCGACGGGCAGGTCACGTTGGGCAATATCGTCATCAAGGCGACTGCCAAGAAGGTTCGCCGGCTGTATCAGGGCCGCATCCTGGCCGGCTTTGCCGGCGGCACGGCCGATGCTTTCACGCTGTTCGAGCGCTTCGAGGCCAAGCTGGAAAAACATCAGGGCAATTTGCTGCGTTCGGCCGTCGAGTTGGCCAAGGATTGGCGTTCCGACCGCGCCTTGCGCCGGCTGGAAGCCATGCTTTCAGTGGCCGACCGCGATGTTTCGCTGATCATCACCGGCAACGGTGATGTGCTGGAGCCGGAGCAGGGCATCGTCGCCATCGGTTCCGGCGGTTCCTACGCGCAGAGCGCGGCACGTGCCTTGCTGGAGAACACCGAGTTGTCGCCACGCGAGATCGTCACCAAATCGCTGGAGATTGCTGGCGACATCTGCATCTACACCAACCGCAATTTCACGATCGAGGCCCTTGAATGACCGCGATGACCCCGCAGGAAATCGTTTCCGAACTCGATAAACATATCGTCGGCCAGAAAAACGCCAAGAAGGCGGTGGCCATTGCCTTGCGCAACCGTTGGCGCCGTTCGCAGGTGGCCGAGCCCCTGCGCCAGGAAATCACGCCGAAGAACATCCTGATGATTGGCCCGACCGGCGTCGGCAAGACCGAAATAGCCCGTCGGCTGGCCCGGCTGGCCAATGCGCCTTTCATCAAGATCGAGGCGACGAAGTTTACCGAAGTCGGCTACGTCGGCCGGGATGTCGAGACGATCATCCGCGATCTGGTCGAAATGGCCATCAAGTCGCACCGCGAGCGGGCCATGAAGTCCAAGCGTGCCCGCGCCGAGGATGCCGCCGAGGAGCGCGTTCTCGATGTTTTGCTGCCGACAGCGCGCGGCCCCAACTTTTTTGCCGAAAATTCCGAGTCGACCGCAACAGAGAACACGACGCGCCAGAAATTCCGCAAAAAACTGCGCGAAGGCGAGCTGGACGACAAGGAAATCGACATCGAAGTCGCCGCGCCGGGCATGCAGGCCGAAATTTTCGCGCCGCCCGGCATGGAAGAGCTGACCCAGCAGATTCAGGGGATGTTCCAGAACATCGGCGGCGGCAAGAAGAAGTCGCGCAAGCTGCCGATCAAGGAAGCGCTGAAGCTGCTGACGGACGAAGAGGCCGGCAAGCTGGTCAATGATGAGGATGTGAAGCTGGAGGCCGTGAAGGCCGTCGAGCAGAACGGCATCGTTTTCCTCGACGAACTCGACAAGATCGCCAGCCGTTCCGAAATGCAGGGCGCCGACGTGTCGCGTCAGGGTGTCCAGCGTGACCTGTTGCCGCTGGTCGAAGGCACGACGGTGTCGACCAAGTACGGCATGATCAAGACCGACCACATCCTGTTCATCGCGTCCGGCGCTTTCCATCTGTCCAAGCCGTCCGACCTGATTCCCGAGTTGCAAGGCCGCTTTCCGATCCGCGTCGAACTCGACTCCCTGTCGGTGGCCGATTTCGAGTGCATCCTGACCCAGACCGACGCCTGCCTGACCAAGCAGTACCAGGCGCTGCTAGAAACCGAAGGGGTCCACGTTGAGTTTGCCGATGATGGTATCCGGCGCATGGCGGAAATTGCTTTCCAGGTGAATGAGCGGACGGAGAACATTGGCGCTCGTCGCCTGCATACGGTTATGGAAAAGCTGCTCGAAGAGGTCTCGTTCGTCGCCGGCAAGGCGGGACTGGACAAGGTTCTGGTCAATGCTGCGTATGTCGACGAGAAACTCGGCGAAGTCGCCGCCGACGAGGATCTGTCACGCTACGTGCTGTAAGACTGCGGGAAATCCCGGCTGTGCGGGCGCCGCGCGCGTCCGCACAATCCACGCTGTTGCCACCCTACATTTGAGGCCTTCCATTTGGACGAGCAAAGCCTGAGCTTTCGCCTGCTGGCCATCCTTTTTCCGATTTTCGGGATCGTCGCGGCCGGCTATTTCTACGCCCGCAAGCACAAGCCGGAAATGGCGGTCGCCAACCGGCTGAACATGGATGTCTTCGTGCCGGCGCTGGTTTTTGCCGCGATGGCCGGCAAGTCCTTCGATCTCGCGGCCTATGCCCCGCTCGCGCTCGGCGGCTTTCTCGTCCTTGCGACCTGCGGCCTGCTCGCCTGGCCAATAGCCCGGATGATCGGCATCCAGCCCAAGACGCTGGTGCCGCCGATGCTGTTCAACAATTCCGGCAACATCGGCCTGCCGCTTGCCGTGCTGGCCTGGGGCGAGGCAGCGCTGCCGGCGGCGGTGATCCTGTTCATGGTCGAGAACACCTTGCACTTTTCCTTCGGCGCCCGTCTGCTCGACCCCAAGGCGCGCTTGCTGACCTTGTGGCGCGTGCCCGTGCTTTTGGCCGCAATTTTCGGGTTGACCGTAGCGATCCTGAAAATCCCGGTCTGGACGCCGCTGGTCATCGCCATCAAGATGCTCGGCGACGTTTCGGTGCCGCTGCTCCTCTTTTCGCTCGGCGTACGGATGACCGATGTGTCGTTCGGCGAATGGAAGCTGGCGGTGGGGAGTGCCGTGCTGCGACCACTGGCCGGCATGTTGATCGCCGCCGGTGTCATCCAGCTGCTCGGCCTGCAGGGGCGCGACGCCGCGATGCTGTTCGTCTTCGGCGCCCTGCCGCCCGCCGTGCTCAACTTCCTGTTTGCCGAGCGCTACAAGCAGGAACCGCAGCGCGTGGCGTCGATCGTGCTGATCGGCAATCTGGCGGCGCTGCTTTTCCTGCCGCTGGCGCTGGCTTACGTGCTTTGAATTTGGCCGTTTTTTCCGGTTGACCGTGGCAATGCCGGTTTACCGGCCGTAACGATCCATCTGGCGCCGGTCGCGCTTGGTTGGCCGGCCGTGGATGTCGGCGGCAGGGTCCTGGACGAACTGCCGGCTTTCCCGCGCCGCTTCCCGGGCAGAAATGCTTTCCGGCGTTTCTTCGTAGAGCAGCCGGGCTTCCGGCGCCGGGCCGCGTTTGTCCGAGAGGGCTTTGACCGTCACTTCCCAGCGCGTTTCGCTGTTGGCGATGTCGAGCCGGTCACCGATCTTGATCTCACGCGCCGGCTTGATGGTCGCGCCGTTGACCTTCACCTTGCCACCGCTGACGGCGTCGCTGGCCAAGGAGCGCGTCTTGAAAAAACGCGCTGCCCATAGCCATTTATCGACGCGCAGGCTCACTTGGGCAGGATGGACTCGCCGGCGTAAAGTTGTTCGACCGTTTCGCGCTGGCGAATGACGTGAATCTTGTCGCCATCGACCATCACTTCGACGGCGCGCGGCCGGGTGTTGTAGTTCGAGGCCATCGCCATGCCGTAGGCACCGGCCGACATCACGGCGAGCAGGTCACCAGCTTCCACGGCGAGCGGACGGTCCTGGCCAAGGAAGTCACCGGTTTCGCAGACGGGGCCGACGACGTCGTATGTGGTGCCTGAACCAGAGCGCGGAACAACCGGATTGATGTCGTGCCAGGCTTCGTAAAGCGCCGGGCGCATCAGGTCGTTCATGGCGGCGTCGATGATGGCGAAATTCTTGGCCTCGCCCTGCTTGAGGTATTCGATGCGCGTGAGCAGCAAGCCGGCGTTGCCGACCAGCCGGCGACCCGGTTCGAGCACAACCTGCAGTCCGCGCCCGGCCAGCTTGTCGAGCAGCGGGGTCAGGTAGGCTGCGACGGTCGGTTGCACTTGGTCGGCGTTGTACTTGATGCCGAGGCCGCCACCGAGGTCGAGGTGATGAATGTGGATGCCTTCTGCGGTCAACTGGTCAATGAGGGCCAAAATGCGGTCGAGCGCCTCGACGAAAGGTGATGGGTCGAGCAGTTGCGAACCGATGTGGCAGTCGACGCCAGCGATTTCGATGTTCGGCAAGGCCGCGGCGCGGCGGTAGAGGGGCAGCGCGTCGTCGTAGGCAACGCCGAACTTGGCACCCTTGAGGCCGGTGGAAATGTAGGGGTGGGTTTTCGGATCGACGTTCGGATTGACGCGCAGGCTGATCGGCGCCTTCTTGCCGCACTGGCCTGCCACCTCGTTGAGGCGCTCGAGTTCGGGAATCGATTCGATGTTGAAACAGAAAATGCCGGTGTCGAGTGCCAGTTTCATCTCGGCAGCGGTCTTGCCGACGCCTGAGAAAACCACTTTTTTCGGATCGGCACCAGCAGCCAGCACGCGCCGCAGTTCACCGCCGGAAACGATGTCGAAACCGGCGCCAAGACGGGCGAAAACGTTCAGGATGGCGAGGCTGGAATTGGCCTTGACGGCATAGCAGACCAGCGCGCCCTTGCCGGCGGCGTGGCCGCTGAGCACGTCATGGAATTCCTGCAGCGAGGCTTCCAGGGCGGCACGGGAGTAAACATAGGCCGGTGTGCCGAACTGTTCGGCAATGGCGGGCAGGGCAACGGATTCGGCGTGCAGGACGCCGTCTTTCAGGGCAAATTGGGTCATGGGGCTTTGGGGCTGGTGGTCGTGCTAACATCCTTGACGGCTGGTTTGGCATTGCCAAACAGCGGTTCCGGCGCAGGGCCGGTGGGCCGTTCAAGCGGGCCTCGCATGCCGCAGGCGGCAAGGCTCAGGATGATCAGTAGGGCAGCGATTCTGGACATGTTCGGGGCGCTGTCAGCGAAGCACAGGATGGTAGCACACGATGGATGACAAGGAATTCAACTCACTGGCCGAGGCGGTACTGGTCAGGATTGATGCGGCACTTGAGGCTAGCGGCGCTGACGTGGATTGCCAGCTGGCGGCCGGCGGCGTGCTGGAAATCGAGTTTGACGATGGCAGCAAGATCATCGTCAATCGCCACGGCGTGGCCAAGGAAATCTGGCTGGCAGCCCGTTCGGGCGGCTTTCATTTCCGTTGGGATGGCGCCGTCTGGCGCGATACGCGTGATAGCGCCGAGTTGATGGAGAAGTTGTCGATGCTCGCCAGCCAGCAGGCCGGCGAGTCCATCATCCTGCGCTGATCAGTCGCTGGGCGGTGTGCTGAGGTCGGGTTCTGGGAGCGGTTCCGCTTCCTTTTCTTCCTCTTCAGGCGGTGTTTCTTTCTCCGCGTTCTCGGTGTAAACGTAACTCTTTTCCCGCCCTTCGCCACGAGGCATCAGACCCGGCGGTGCTTGCGGAAGCAGGTTTGGAACATCCTTGAGGGCGCGGTTCATGTAGCCGATCCAGATCGGCAGGGCGGCGGCGCCGCCGGTTTCCTTGTCGCCCAGTTTGCGCGGCTGGTCGAAGCCGACCCAGGCACAAGCGGCGACGGTCATCTGATAGCCACAGAACCACGCATCGTTGTATTCGTTCGTGGTGCCAGTCTTGCCCGCCAGATCCTTCCGTTTAAGGGCAACCGAGGCCTTGGCGGCCGTTCCGTACATGGTGACGTCGCGCAGCATGGCGTCCATCATGAAGGCGTTGCGAGGATCGATGATGCGGGTGCTTTCCTCGCCGGCCTCAATTTGCGCTGACTGCGCCAGTACCTGATTTGCCCCGTCGCGTATTTCGCGTACAACGAAAGGATTGACCTTGTATCCCCCGTTGGCAAAGACGGCGTAGGCCGACACCATTTGCCAGGAGGTCACTGAACCGGCGCCGAGTGCCATGGTCAGATACGGCGGGTGCTTGGCGGCATCAAAACCAAAGCGCGCCGCATAGTCCTGAGCGTAACGGGTGCCGATCGATTGCAGGATGCGGATCGAGACCATGTTCTTGGATTTGGCCAGCGCCGTGCGCATTCGCATCGGGCCTTCGTATTTTCCGTCGTAATTGTGTGGCTCCCAGGCCGCGGTTCCGGTCTGGCTGGCCGGGATGACGATCGGCTCATCGGCAATCACGCTATTCGGGCTGTAGCCCTTTTCCAGTGCCGCCGAGTAAATGAACGGCTTGAAGCTGGAACCCGGCTGGCGCCATGCCTGGGTGACATGATTGAACTTGTTGCGGTTGAAATCAAAGCCGCCGACCAAGGCGCGAATTGCGCCATTTTTCGGGTCGACCGCAACAAATGCGGATTCAACTTCCGGTAGCTGGCTGATCTGCCACGCCCCCTTGTCATCCTTTTGCAGACGAATGATGGCGCTGCGCTTCAGGCGCTTGTTGGCCGGCGCCTTCTCATCAATCATCTTGGCGGCAAATTTCATGGCGTCGCCGGACAGCGTCAAGACCTCGCCGCCCTTGCGATAGACCTTGATCTGTTTGGTGTTGACCGACAACACCAGGCCGGGAATCTGGTCGCCTGCATCGGGGATATCCTGCAGGACTTCATCAATCGCCTCGTCCTGATCGGACTTGAAGTCCTTCATGTCTACAAAGGATTCGGCACCCCGGTAGCCGTGCCGACGGTCGTAATCCATGACCCCCTTGCGCAGGCTGATGTAAGCGGCATCCTGCTCGGCCTTGATCAGGGTGGTGTAAACCTTCATGCCGCGCGAATAAATTTCCTCTGGAAAACGCTCTGCAGTGATCTGGCGTGCCATTTCAGCAACGTATTCGGCGTGAACTGCGTATTCGACCAGTTCGCGTTTTAGCACCAGCGGCTCCTTGAGTGCAGCTTCGTGCTGTTGTGCGGAGATATAGCCCAATTCGTGCATGCGGCGCAGCACATATTGCTGACGAAGGCGGGCACGATTGGGGTTGACGACCGGATTGTAGGCAGATGGCGCCTTTGGCAGGCCGGCCAACATCGCAGATTCGGCGATGGAAATATCCTTGAGCGGCTTGCCAAAATATATCTGGGCCGCTGCAGCAAAGCCGTAGGCACGCTGGCCGAGAAAAATCTGATTGATGTACAGCTCGAAAATCTGATCCTTCGACAGATTGCTTTCAATTTTGAAAGCGAGCAGTGCCTCGTATAGTTTTCGGGTGTAAGTTTTTTCACCGGTCAGAAAGAAATTGCGGGCCACCTGTTGCGTAATTGTCGATGCGCCCTGGCGCTTGCCGCCGCCCAGCAGATTGGCGCCTGCCGCCCGGACGACACCGGTGTAATCAATGCCCCCGTGCTTGTAGAAGCGGTCGTCTTCAGCCGCCAGGATCGCCTGTTTCATGACGGAAGGAACATCCTGAATGGCCACAACAGCTCGGCGCTCTTCGCCATACTCACCGATAAGGAAGCCATCGGCAGTGTAGATGCGTAAAGGTATCTTCGGCCGATAATCCGTTAGAACCTCAAGTGAGGGCAGGTTGGGATAGGTTAGTACGAGAATGATCAGGCCCATCGCTATGCCAATTGCGACGAGACCAACGAGGAATATGACAGGGTAAAGCACGACGCGAAGCGCCGGAGGCAATGAGGGCACGGTGATCTTAAAAGACAAAATTAACGTTGCGCCGATTATACGCTGGGGCAAATCCCCGCCGTGAAATTGCTTTACACCTCCGAATGTTATTGTTAGCATCTGAAGTGAATTATTGGTTATTTTGCTAAATACGTATTCCGTAAGGACTTTTTGGGGGTCTGGTGGGCTTCGATATCTCAGCGTTGTTAAATCCCAAGGCGCGTTCCTTGTTCGGATTGGACATCAGTTCGTCCGCCGTCAAGATGGTTGAACTCAGTGCCAATGGGAAAGACGGCTATCGCGTTGAGCGCTACACCATAGAGGTGTTGCCCAAGGATGCCGTATCTGATGGAAACATCGCCAACCTGGAAGGTGTGGTCGATTGCGTCAAGCGTGCCTGGAAACGGATGGGCACCTCGACTCGCAATGTTTCCATGGCACTCCCCGGCTCCGCGGTCATTACCAAGAAAATCATTGTTCCAGCTGGTTTGCGTGATGAAGAGCTTGAGGCTCAGGTCGAAACTGAGGCAAATCAATACATTCCATTTTCGATTGATGAAGTGAATCTGGATTATCAAGTGATTGGGCCGGCGCCAGCCGTCCCCGATGAGCTTGAGGTCTTGATCGCAGCCTCGAAAAAAGAGCGCGTCGAAGACCGCGTTGCAGTGGCTGACTCCGCCGGCCTGAAGGCGATTGTGGTGGATGTTGAGTCGTTTGCTGCGTTGGCGGCTTTCGAGTTAATCGAGCGTCAGTTGCCGGAAGCCGGCAAAAATCAAGTCGTTGCCCTGATCGATGCCGGTGCAAACGTGATGAACTTGACCGTGCTGCGCAATGGGCAGCAGGTCTATGCTCGTGAACAGGCTTTTGGTGGTGGGCAATTGACTCAGGATATTGCTCGCCACTACGGCATGAATTTCGAAGATGCCGAAACGGCAAAGCGCGCGGGGAATCTCCCCGAAGGTTATGAAATCGAGTTGCTGAACCCTTTCATGGAAAATTTGGCGCTGGAGGTCTCGCGAGCGCTGCAGTTCTTCTTCACCTCAACTCAATACAATCAGGTTGATCACATCGTTCTGGCTGGTGGGTGTGCCGTCATTCCGGGTATTGATGAGGTGGTGGCTACCCGGACACAAGTGAATACGCTGATCGCCAACCCGTTCGCCAATATGGTGCTGTCAGATCGTGTCCGGGCCAAAAGCTTGCTCGCAGACGCGTCGTCTCTGATGGTGGCCTGTGGCTTGGCGCTGAGGAGGTTTGATCCGTCATGATTCGTATCAACCTCCTGCCGCATCGCGAAGAGGCGAAGAAAGCCCGGCGCGAACAATTTTTTGTATTGGCTGGCCTGGTCTCAGTTCTGGGCGCGCTGATTGTATTTGCCGTGTACACGTTCATTGGAAGTGCAATCAGCAATCAGGATGCCTCAAATGATTTTCTCAAGAGAGAAATCGCCGTCCTTGACAAGCAACTCGACCAGATTAAGCGCCTGAAAGAACAAACTCAGGCCTTGCTGTCGCGCAAGCAGGTTATTGAAAATCTTCAGCGTGATCGCGGAGAAACAGTTTATCTGCTTAGCGAATTGGTCAAACAGGTGCCGGAGGGTATTTACCTCAAGTCGCTAAAGCAGGATGGCTTGCGCGTGAGCATTACTGGTCACGCTCAGTCAAATGCACGTATCTCGGCACTGATGCGCAATCTGGATGCTTCTCCTTGGCTGGAAGCGCCGCAATTGATTGAAAGTAAGGCTGTGGTGGTGAACGGACGTCGAATCAATGAATTCGGCATGAATTTCGTTCTCACTCGCGTCAAAGTGGAAGACGTGAAGGAGAAAAAATGATCACAAAAAATATCTCCTTGCCCAATATTGATTTTCGTTCGATAGCCGATGATTTTCGGCTGATGAACCCGAATGAACCGGGGGCATGGGCAATAGTTCCTAAGGTCACAGTCCTGATCGGGTTGTTCGCTCTGATCCTTCTTGCGGGCTGGTGGTTTGTCTGGAACGACCAATTGGCTGAGCTTGAAACCAAGCAGCGTGAAGAAGAAACGCTCAAACAGCAATATCTGGACAAGAAGCGCCAGGCTGTAAATCTGGATTTGTATATCCAGCAGCTGGCTGAAATTGATCGCTCATTTGGTGCATTGCTCAAGCAGCTGCCGGATAAATCGGAAATTGAAGCGCTGTTGATCGAGGTGAATCAGGCGGGTCTAGGTCGCGGACTGCAGTTCGAGCTGTTCAAGCCAGGGCAGGAGCAGGTCAAGGATTTCTACGCTGAGCTTCCTATTACGGTAAAAATAAATGGTAGCTATCACGATTTCGGGGCATTCGCTGCCGACATTGCCAAGCTGCCCCGCATCGTGACCTTGAACAATATTTCCATTGCGCCGGTGAAGGATGGTGGGGTTCTTTCTCTTGACGCCACAACCAAAACGTTCCGCTATCTGGATGAAGAAGAAATTGCGAAGCAGAAAAAAGCTGAGCAAGAGAAGAAAGCTGCGCAAGGAGCGAAGAAGTGAAACGGATATTGCTCATCGCCATGTGTGGCCTCATCGGAGCGTGCTCAGGAAGCGATCACGAAGAGCTGAAACAATGGATGGCAGAAAACACTTCGGACATGCGCGGAAGCATTCCGAAGCTGCCTGAAGTCAAGCCCTATGAGCCTGTGCCATACGACGTTGATGGTACGGTTGACCCATTCAAGCCCAGCAAGATTGAGCCAGAGTCCAAATACAAGCAGGTCGCTGGCAAGGGTGGCGCATTCCAGCCCGATTTCGAGGCACGGGAGGTTCGCAATAGCCTTCTTGAAAAGTATCCGGTCGAATCCTTGAAGATGATCGGCTATATGAATGTCAACAAGCGCCCAATGGCTGTTCTTCAGGTTGAAGACAAGGTCAAGCAGGTCAAGGTCGGTGACTACATGGGGCTGGATTTCGGTATGGTGACGCAGATTTCGGACACTGAAGTTCAACTGCGCGAATTGATTCAAGATTCTGCGGGTGACTGGACTGAGCGCAAGAGCTCGCTCTACCTGCAGAGCAAGGAGGGAAGCAAGAAATGAAATTGATCAACTACGCGATGGCTGCCACATTGGCCTGCCTTGCTCTATCGTCGCCAGTCCGCGCAGAGTCGTTGCCGACCAATGCCATCGAAGCGGTGAACGTTGCACAGCAGGGCAATGAGGTTGCGCTTCGGATTGACTTGAAGGAGCCCTTGGCATCCCCTCCGCCCGGATTCAGTGTTGCAAACCCCGCTAAAATTGCCCTGGATTTCCAGTCGACCGCAAACGCCTTGGGGAAAAATAGCCAGGCGTTCAATTTGGGCGATTTGCGCAGCATGAATGTTGTACAGGTTGGTGACCGCACCCGGGTTGTGCTGAACCTCGTTCAAAACATGAATTACAAGACCCGCCTAGATGGCAAGGCTTTGTACGTAACGCTTTCGCCAATCGAAAGATTGGCCGACTCCGCCGCGCAGCGTAGCACGCGTTTTGCGGAGGAAAGTCTGGTGGGGCGTCGCCATGCTGTCAATGATGTGATTTTCCGTCGTGGCAAGGATG
The DNA here is from genome assembly GCA_907163225.1 of uncultured Rhodocyclaceae bacterium. GTDB lineage: Bacteria > Pseudomonadota > Gammaproteobacteria > Burkholderiales > Rhodocyclaceae > Azonexus. Next base: position 2,404,464 of record OU015322.1, read on the forward strand.
GCGAAGGTCGCATTGTTGTTGATTTGAGCGATAGCGGCACCGGCATTGATATTCGGCAGCAGGGCCCAAATCTGGTCGTGGATTTCATGAAGACGACTGTTCCGGATCGGCTGCGTCGCAAGCTCGATGTTTTGGATTTTGCTACACCGGTTACCTCTGTGGAAACCAAGGCTTTTGGCGACAACGTCCGGATGATTATTTCCCCCAAAGGCGTCTGGGAGCATAACGCGTATCAGAGTGACAACCAGTTTATCGTTGAGGTAAAACAGATTGTCGAAGACCCGAACAAGCTCGTGCAGGGGTCAAAGGTTGGATATCAGGGGCCACGGGTTAGCATCAACTACCAGAACGGCGATGTACGCGCCCTTTTGCGACTGATGGCCGAGGAGTTGAACCTCAACGCCGTGATCAGCGAAACTGTAACGGGTACCACAACTTTGGTATTGAAGGATGTACCCGCAGATCAGGTTATTGACATCATCTTCCAGCAAAAGGGTCTGGATATGCGCAAGAAGGGCAACATCATCATGATTGCCCCGCGAGATGAAATAGCTACGCGTGAAAAGCTCGATTTTGAATCCAAGCAGCAGATCAGCGAACTGGAGCCGATCAAGCACGAACAGTTTCAGTTGAATTATCAGAAATCAGTTGATGTGGCGAAGTTGCTCGCCGGTGTGGCATCCGGCGGCGGTGCCGGGGGGGCTGCGGGAAGCTCAGCCCAGCGCATTCTTAGCAAACGCGGTAGTGCCGTTGCTGATTCCCAATCGAACATTCTGTTCGTCAACGATATACCGTCGAAACTTGATGAGATCCGCTCATTCCTGAAGGCCATAGATGTTGGCGCCCGCCAAGTCTTGATTGAGGCGCGAGTGGTAGAGGCGACCGATAGCTTTAACCGTAGTATTGGTGCCAAATTGGGTTTGATAAATTCCAAGTCGATTAATTTGGGAAGTGGAGTAAACGCTATCGGTGGAACCTACGGCCCCAATACGGGCACAGTAACAATAACTGATGGGGTAAGGAAGGAAGTTTCAAATCCTGGAATTTTGACGCAAACCCCAATGGTTGGTGTGAATTTGCCTTCATTCGCATCAACCGGTGGAACGATGGCGTTTTCATTGTTCAACTCCGCTTTGACCCGGATTCTCAATGTTGAAATTGCCGCCTTGGAGTCGGATGGTCTTGGAAAGGTGATTTCAAGTCCTCGCGTTATTACGGCAAACAACGTCAAGGCCAAAATTGAAGACGGTACTGAGGTTCCTTACGTCGTGTGTACCGAAAGCACGACCGGGCGAACCTGTACGGTGAGTTTTAAGCCGGCGAAATTGTCGTTGGAAGCCACGCCTCAGATTACGCCCGAAGGAACGGTCAGAATGGCGCTCGTGGTTAAGAAAGAGGAGCCGGATTGGACCAGGGCAATCGCTGGTAATCCCCCAATCAAGAGTTCGATTGTTGAAACGAACGTAGTTGTTGAGAATGGCGGCACGGTAGTGATCGGTGGTGTATTCATTACCGACAGTCAGGATATTATCGAGAAAGTGCCACTGCTTGGTGATATTCCTTATCTGGGCTGGCTGTTCAAATACAAAAACGACACGGGCAAGCGTCGCGAACTTCTGGTTTTCATCACACCGCGTGTCATATCCGACAAGATGCGCTTTGACTGATTGCATTTGCCCGTAGTAACGAAGGGCCGGCATAGCCGGCCCTGATTTTTTGTGCCTGGCCGTTAGTCAGATAAAATTCGACTGTGGAAAATCGTCGCAACATATATCTCGTCGGACTGATGGGGGCTGGAAAAACGACCGTCGGGCGCCAAATCGCCAAACGCCTGTCGCGGCCTTTCTTGGATTCCGACCATGAGATCGTCAATCGAACCGGTGTTCCGATTCTGACCATCTTTGAAATCGAAGGCGAGGAAGGCTTTCGGCGGCGGGAGGCTCAGACTGTCCAGGAGCTCACCGGAGCGGATGGAATTGTTTTGGCAACAGGGGGGGGCGTTGTTATCGACCCTGAAAATCGCCGACGGCTCCACGAATCCGGGTGGGTGGTCTATCTGAATGTTCCCCCTGTTCTGCTCTATGAGCGCACTCGGCATGATCGGAATCGCCCCTTGTTGCACGTGGCCGACCCGCTGACGCGACTGGAAGAGCTTTACGCTGTTCGGGACCCCTTGTATCGGGAGGCCGCACACATCGTTGTTGATGGCGGTCATCTGGTCGCGTCCAGCGTCGTGTCACACCTGTTGAGGGAATATAACCGCCTATGCAAGCCATGAAAAACACCCTGGTCGTTGCGCTGGAAGAGCGCTCTTACCCCATCCACATCGGCGTCGGGCTCATGGGGCTGGCTGAGCTTATCCTGCCTCACATAAAGCAAAAAAAAGTAGTGGTGGTAACCAACACCACCGTGGCGCCACTGTATCTGGAGGTGCTGCGGTCAACGCTGAAAAAGGGCGAAATTTCAGTCTTGCCGGTTGTCCTGCCAGATGGGGAGCAATTCAAGACGTGGGAAACGCTCAATTTGATATTTGACGCCATGCTTGGTGCGCGCTGTGAGCGCGGTACGACACTAATCGCCCTGGGCGGAGGCGTCATCGGCGACATGGGCGGATTCGCAGCCGCCTGTTATCAGCGCGGCATGCCCTTTATCCAGGTGCCGACGACGCTACTGTCGCAGGTTGACTCATCGGTTGGCGGAAAGACAGCAATCAATCATCCCCTTGGCAAGAACATGATCGGCGCTTTTTATCAGCCGAAATTGGTTCTGGCTGACTTGTCGACACTGGATACATTGCCTGACAGAGAGCTAAAGGCCGGGCTTGCGGAGGTCATCAAGTACGGTCTGATACGCGACCCGGATTTTTACAATTGGCTAGAAAGCAATATTGAAAAATTGTTGACCCGCGATAAGGAAGCACTTGCATATGCCGTACATCGCTCCTGTGCCAACAAGGCAGAATTGGTCGCTGCGGATGAAAAGGAAAGTGGTGAACGGGCCTTGCTAAACCTCGGCCATACCTTTGGTCACGCCATTGAAACCGGGATGGGATATGGCGAATGGCTTCACGGAGAAGCGGTTGCAGCCGGCACGCTAATTGCTGCTGAATTGTCGTGTCAGTTGGGCTGGTTGAATGCCAAAGATGTGTCCCGAATCGAAAACATCTTTGTTCGGGCGGGTTTGCCGGTGTTCGGTCCGAAGCTTGGTGTGGCGAGCTATCTTGAGCTGATGAGCCATGACAAAAAGGTGCAGGATGGAAAGTTGCGCCTAGTTCTGCTGAAAGAAATCGGAATGGCTGTTATGTCGGAACAAGCGAGCGTTGCTCAGATTGGTGCGGCAATCGAGGCGCGATGCACCTAAGCAGGGATGTCTTTCTCTCGGGTGGGCGTTGCTGGTGCGCTGCAGCATCTTGAATTGACAGGGGTTTGCCAGTATATTTGATGGTTGCCTCTAATTTTCCTACTGGCCGAAGCGGCAAATATGCTATTCGGCTATTTTCATCATTGGCCCATAATCACTGGCCAAGTTATTTGAAGGAATGCGTGTGATGGAACCGGCTGTACCTGATCGGCAGGGTTTGTACGATCCCGCCAACGAGCACGACGCTTGCGGCGTGGGCTTTGTGGCCCATTTTAAAGGCCAGAAAAGTCACGGCATCGTTGAGCAGGGCTTGTTGATTCTGAAAAATCTGGATCACCGCGGCGCTGTTGGCGCTGACCCGCTGCAGGGTGACGGTGCCGGTATACTTATCCAGATTCCGGATCAGTTTTATCGCGAGGAAATGGCCAAGCAGGGCGTGACGCTTCCGCCGCTTGGTGAGTATGGCGTCGGCATGGTTTTTTTGCCGCAAGAAGCTGCTTCTCGCTATGCCTGCATTGAAGAAATCGAGCGCTCAGTAAAGGCTGAGGGACAAGTGCTGCTTGGCTGGAGAGATGTTCCGGTCAACGCCGATATGCCGATGTCGCCAACAGTCCGAGCCAAAGAGCCGGTGATCTGCATGGTCTTCGTTGGCCGTGGCCCGGATGTATTCGTGACTGATGCTCTTGAACGCAAGCTCTATATCATTCGCCGTCGTGCTGCCAACGCCATCAAGTCGCTGAAACTGAAGCACGGACAGGAATTTTACGTGCCGTCCTTCTCGGCTCGTACCGTAAATTACAAAGGTCTACTGCTGGCCGATCAGGTTGGTGTCTATTACCTTGACCTGCAGGACAAGCGCACCGTTTCCGCGCTAGCCTTGGTTCACCAGCGCTTTTCGACCAACACCTTCCCGACCTGGGATTTGGCCCACCCGTTTCGCTACATCGCGCACAACGGCGAAATCAACACGGTTCGCGGCAACGTCAACTGGTTCAAGGCTCGCGAGCAGGCAATTTCGTCCCCGATTCTCGGTGAAGACCTGAAAAAAGTCTGGCCCCTGCATTACCCCGGTCAGTCTGACTCCGCATCATTCGACAACGCCCTCGAACTGCTCGTCATGGGCGGTGGCTACTCGCTGGCTCAAGCCGTCATGCTGATGATTCCGGAGGCGTGGGAAAAGCACACCACGATGGACGAGAACCGTCGCGCTTTCTACGAATACCATGCTGCGATGATGGAGCCGTGGGATGGCCCCGCTGCCGTGGCGTTCACCGATGGCCGTCAGATTGGCGCCACGCTCGACCGTAATGGTCTGCGCCCGGCGCGGTATCTGGTAACTGACGACGACCTCGTGGTCATGGCTTCCGAATCTGGCGTGCTGCCGATTCCCGAAAAGAAAATTGTCAAAAAGTGGCGACTGCAACCGGGCAAGATGTTCCTGATCGACATGGAACAGGGGCGTATCATTGATGACAAGGAACTGAAGGATTCGCTGGCCAAGGCAAAGCCTTACCGCGAATGGATCGAAAAAATCCGCATCAAGCTCGATGAAGTCGAAGCGCCAGCAGAGGCCTGCGACACCTCCACCGCATCCTTGCTTGATCGTCAGCAGGCTTTTGGCTACACGCAGGAAGACATCAAGGTCATCCTGGAGCCAATGATCCAGAACGGTGAAGAGGCTACCGGTTCCATGGGTAGCGACTCCGCGCTGCCCGTTCTGTCGAGCAAAAACAAGACGCTGTATACCTACTTCAAGCAGTTGTTCGCTCAGGTCACCAATCCGCCAATCGATCCGATTCGCGAAGAGCTGGTCATGTCGCTGGTTTCGTTTGTCGGTCCGAAACCGAACTTGCTGAATACCGCAGATATCAACCCGCCGATCCGTCTTGAAGTCTCGCAGCCGGTGCTGACCAAGGCTGACATCGAGAAGTTGCGTCACATCGGCAAGTACACCTCCGGCAAGTTCAGTTCCTTTGAACTGGACATCTGCTACCCGGTTGCCTGGGGCAAGGCTGGTGTCGAGGCCCGCCTGGCTTCTCTGGCAGCTGATGCAGAGGATGCAGTTCGTTCCGGAGCTAACATCCTGATCGTCTCCGACCGCAAGGTCGATGCCGACCATGTCGCCATTCCAGCACTGCTGGCCACCTCCGCGATCCATCAGCATCTGGTCAAGAAGGGCTTGCGTACCAGCACCGGTCTCGTCGTCGAGACCGGTTCGGCCCGTGAGACCCATCACTTTGCCCTGCTGGGCGGTTACGGCGCCGAAGCGGTTCACCCCTACCTTGCGCTCGAAACGATCGAGGGCTTCGCCAAGGGGGATGCTGAAAAGGCAGAGAAGTACGTCAAGAACTTCGTCAAGGCCATCGGTAAGGGCTTGAACAAAGTCATGTCCAAGATGGGCATCTCGACCTACATGTCCTACACCGGCGCCCAGATTTTCGAAGCCATCGGCCTGCAAAAGGATTTCATCGAGAAATACTTCACCGGCACGCCGTCCAATGTCGAGGGCATTGGAGTTTTCGAGGTCGCGGAAGAGGCGATTCGTCTGCACGAAGAAGCATTCTCGACTGACCCAGTGTTGAGCAACATGCTCGACGCTGGCGGTGAGTACGCTTTCCGTATTCGTGGCGAGGAGCATCTGTGGACGCCCGATACCATCGCCAAGCTGCAACACGCAACCCGTTCGGGCAAGACTGACACCTACAAGGAATACGCTGCACTGATCAACGATCAGACCAAGCGCCACCTGACATTGCGCGGGCTCTTTGAATTCAAGCCTCAAGGCACCCCGATTCCGCTCGAAGAAGTTGAATCGGCCAAGGAAATCGTCAAGCGTTTCGCTACTGGCGCCATGTCGCTCGGCTCCATTTCTACCGAAGCCCACACCACGCTGGCTATCGCGATGAACCGCATTGGCGGCAAGTCGAATACCGGTGAAGGTGGCGAGGATGCCAAGCGTTTCGCCCCGGTCAAGGGCGGCGCCAAGCTGTCCGAGATCATTGGTGCTGGCCGTATTGAGCGCGACATCGAGTTGAAGGATGGCGATTCCCTGCGTTCCGCCATCAAGCAGGTCGCGTCCGGCCGCTTTGGTGTGACGACTGAGTACCTGGTTAACGCCGATCAGATCCAGATCAAGATGGCCCAAGGCGCCAAGCCGGGTGAAGGTGGTCAATTGCCGGGTCACAAGGTGTCCGAGTACATCGGCTTCCTGCGTCACTCGGTACCGGGCGTAGGCCTGATTTCGCCGCCGCCGCACCACGACATTTACTCGATTGAGGATTTGGCCCAGCTGATTCACGATCTGAAAAATGCCAATGACCGCGCCTCCATTTCGGTCAAGCTGGTTTCGGAAGTGGGTGTCGGCACCGTGGCTGCCGGTGTTGCCAAGGCCAAGGCCGATCACGTTGTGATCGCCGGCTTTGACGGTGGCACGGGCGCATCGCCACAATCCTCGATCAAGCACGCCGGTACGCCGTGGGAACTCGGTTTGGCCGAAACCCAGCAGACGCTGGTCTTGAATCGTCTGCGTTCGCGTATTCGTGTCCAGGTTGATGGCCAGTTGAGAACCGGCCGCGATGTCGTCGTCGGCGCCCTGCTAGGTGCTGACGAATTCGGCTTCGCTACAGCACCGCTGGTGGTCGAAGGCTGCATCATGATGCGCAAGTGCCACTTGAACACCTGCCCGGTAGGTGTGGCCACCCAGGATCCGGAACTGCGCAAGCGCTTTACTGGCCAGCCTGAGCATGTCGTGAACTACTTCTTCTTCATCGCTGATGAAGTTCGCGAAATCATGGCTCAGCTGGGCATTCGCAAGTTTGACGATCTGGTCGGTCGTGCCGACTTGCTCGATATGCGTACCGGTATTGAACACTGGAAGGCCAAGGGCCTGGATTTCTCCAAAATATTCTTCCAGCCCGCCGTTCCAGCCGAAGTGCCGCGTCGCCATACCGAAATTCAGGATCATGGTCTGGAAAAGGCACTTGATCACAAGTTAATCAAACAAGCCCAGCCAGCGCTCGAAAAGGGTCAGAAGGTCCAGATCGAAACTTCGATCATCAACGTCAATCGCACCTGCGGCACCATGCTGTCGGGTGAAGTTGCTCGCCGCTACGGCAATGCAGGCCTGCCGGACGACACCATTCACGTCAAACTGACCGGCACCGCTGGCCAGGCCTTCGGTGCTTTCCTGGCCAAGGGTGTGACGCTGGAATTGACAGGTGAAGGTAACGACTACGTTGGCAAGGGCTTGTCGGGTGGTCGCATCATCATCAAGCCGAGCCCGGATTTCCGTGGTGACACGCAGGAAAACATCATTGTCGGCAACACTGTTCTCTACGGTGCGACCGATGGCGATGCCTTCCTGGCTGGTGTTGGCGGCGAACGCTTCGCCGTCCGCAATTCCGGCGCGACTGCGGTGGTCGAAGGCGTGGGCGACCACGGCTGCGAATACATGACGGGTGGCACGGTGGTTGTGCTGGGCATGACCGGCCGCAACTTTGCCGCTGGCATGTCGGGCGGTATTGCCTACGTGCTGGACGAAGATGGCAGCTTCAAGACCCGCGCCAACCTGGCCCAGGTTTCACTTGAGAAAGTTCTGCCGGCAAACCGTCACGCTGCCGGTGAGCCGCTGCACCTTGGGTTGCCTGATGAAACGCAGCTCAAGGAACTGATCACCCGTCACGCTGAATTCGCCGGTAGTCTCACCGCCAAGGCGATTCTGGCTGACTGGGATACTTACCGCGAGAAGTTCGTCAAAGTTTATCCGCACGAGTACAAGCGCGCCCTTACCGAAATGGCCGCTGCACAGAAGGAGGCCGCATAATGGGCAAGCCGACTGGATTCATGGAATTCGAACGCCTGAACGAGGCGTACGACCCGGTTGAACAGCGCCTGACGCATTACAAAGAGTTCGTTCATGCGCTGAGCGACGACGACGCCAAAACCCAGGGCGCGCGTTGCATGGACTGCGGTATTCCGTTCTGCAACAGCGGTTGCCCGGTGAACAACATCATTCCTGACTGGAATGACCTGGTTTATCGCGGCAACTGGAAGCAGGCACTGGAAGTACTGCACTCGACCAACAACTTCCCCGATTTCACTGGCCGCATCTGTCCGGCGCCGTGCGAAGCCGCCTGTACTCTGGGTATCAACGCTGCGCCGGTGGGCATCAAGTCGATCGAACATGCAATCATCGACAAGGGTTGGGAAATGGGCTGGGTGGTACCGCAGCCGCCGAAGTCGAAGACCGGCAAGAAGGTCGCCGTCGTTGGTTCCGGTCCGGCCGGTCTGGCTGCTGCCCAGCAGTTGGCGCGCGTTGGCCATGACGTGACCGTGTACGAAAAGAGCGATCGCCTCGGCGGCCTGCTGGCCTACGGCATTCCCGACTTCAAGATGGAAAAGACACTGGTCGATCGTCGTATCGCCCAGATGGAAGCGGAGGGCGTCGTCTTCAAGACCAAGGTTGTGGTCGGCGACAAGAACCTGCCGGCTGGCATCAACAATGACGCGACCACGGTTGTGTCTGCTGAGCAGTTGAAGAAGGATTTCGATGCGGTGATTATCGCCGCCGGTTCCGAAGTGCCGCGCGAATTGCCGGTTCCGGGCCGTGAGTTGAAGGGCATCTATGCCGCGCTGGAGTTCCTGATTCCGCAAAACAAGGAAATTCAGCAGGGCAAGGCCAATCCGATCAACGTCAAGGGCAAGCACGTCATCGTCATTGGTGGCGGCGATACCGGCTCTGACTGCGTTGGTACGTCGAATCGCCACGGCGCCGCTTCGGTTACTCAGTTTGAGCTGATGCCGATGCCGCCGGAGCAGGAAAACAAGGCGCTCACCTGGCCTTACTGGCCGTACAAGCTGCGTACTTCTTCTTCGCATGACGAAGGCTGCAGCCGTGATTTCGCGGTTGCCACCAAGTCTTTCGTGGACGATGGCAAGGGCAACGTCAAGGCGCTGCTGGCAGTTCGCGTCGAGTGGAAGGACGGCAAGATGGTCGAAGTGGCCGGTTCCGAATTCGAGCTGCCCTGCGACAACGCTTTCCTGGCCATGGGTTTCACCAATCCGGTCGGCGGACTGCTGGATGCTTTTGGCGTAGAAAAGGATGCTCGTCAGAATGCCAAGGCAACGACGGATGGCGAGGGTTGCTACAAGACCAATGCCGACAAGGTTTTCGCCGCCGGTGACGTCCGCCGCGGTCAGTCGCTGGTGGTCTGGGCGATTCGCGAAGGCCGTCAGGCAGCTCGCGAAGTCGATCAGTTCCTGATGGGTTCGACAACGCTGCCACGCTGATTTCATTTTTGGCCAAAAAACCCCGTTGACCGCAAGGTCGACGGGGTTTTTGTTTTTTTGCACATCCGTTTGCGCTGGATCAACTGCTGGACTTTGCAAACACCCTGTCACCTTCGACAGGCATGGCTGATCATGTGAAAATGCGGTTTGCCTAACCTCATAAGATCTCGTCCAACATGAACATCGTCATTCTCGCTGCCGGCCAAGGCAAGCGCATGCACTCCAACCTTCCCAAGGTATTGCACCCGGTCGCCGGCAAGGCGCTGGCCCAACACGTTATCGACACAGCGCGCCTGTTGTCGCCGGAGAAGCTGATTGTCGTCTACGGACATGGCGGCGAAGTAGTCCGCGCCACGCTGGCGGCAGACGACATCCTGTGGGCCGAGCAGGCGCAACAACTGGGTACCGGCCATGCTGTCGCCCAGAGTCTGTCGCAACTTGGCAACGCGGCACAGACGCTGGTTCTCTACGGCGACGTGCCGCTGACAACCGTCGCTGCGCTCAAACGTCTGCTGCAGGCTGGCAAGGACGGTCTTTCCATCCTCACCGTCAACCTCGAGAACCCGAGCGGCTATGGCCGCATCGTGCGCGATGCAGTCGGCAACGTGACCAGCATCGTTGAAGAAAAGGATGCCACGCCCGAGCAAAAGACCATCTGCGAAGTCAATACCGGCATCATGGCGATGCCGACGGCGCGTCTGGCTGAGTGGCTGAGCAGCCTCAAAAACAATAATGCCCAGGGCGAGTACTACCTGACCGACGTCGTGGCCCTGGCCGTGGCTGAAGGCATGCCGGTACGCACGGCGCAGCCGGAAGGCGAGTGGGAAGTGCTGGGCGTGAACAGCAAGGTGCAACTGGCCGAACTGGAGCGTCAGCATCAGCGTAATCTGGCCGACCAGTTGCTGGTCGCCGGTGTGCGCCTGGCTGATCCAGCGCGCATCGATATTCGTGGCACGCTGACCCACGGTCGCGATGTATTCATCGACGTCGGCTGCGTTTTTGAAGGCAAGGTCGAACTGGCCGATGCGGTCGAAGTCGGCCCCTACTGCGTGCTGAAGAACGTCAAGGTTGGTGCCGGCACGCGGATCGCCGCTTTCTGCCATTTCGAGGATGCGGTCATCGGCCCCGATGGCGTCCTTGGCCCCTATGCGCGCCTGCGTCCGGGCACCGAGCTTGGTGCCGAGGTGCATATCGGCAACTTCGTCGAGGTCAAAAAGAGCAAGATCGGCAACCAGTCCAAGGCCAACCACCTTGCCTACATCGGTGATGCCGAGATCGGGCAGCGCGTCAATGTCGGCGCCGGCACGATCACCTGCAACTACGACGGTGCCAACAAGCACCTCACCATCATTGAAGACGACGTCTTCATCGGCTCCGATACGCAGCTGGTGGCACCAGTGACGGTCGGTCGGGGGGCCACGCTGGGGGCCGGCACGACGCTGACCAAGAATGCCCCACCGGACGCGTTGACCGTGTCGCGCGCCAGGCAGATGACGCTGCCGGGTTGGGCGCGTCCGCAGAAAGTAAAGAAATAATGGATTGGGGCTTCATGGCTTTCGCCGTGGCCTCGACACTGTCGCTGGCGGGTGGCGGCCTGTTGCTGCTGATCGGCTACATCGGCACCGTGCCGGCGGCCTTCAGCTTTGGCTGGAAGACGGGGTTGCCGGTACTGCTCCTGCCCGTCATCGGGCCGGTCTGGTTCGCGCTAAACCGTGGGCCGGAGTTTCGCCGCGCGGCCATCCAGCTGACTGCAGGCCTGGCACTGGTTGCCGTTGCGACCGGCCTGATCATGGGCTTGGGCCCCGGCTACGCAGAGAAGCTGGTCGCCGAAATGATAGAGGCAGACCAGAAGACCCGTTGATTTATCGTTCGTTAATCGCTCAGGGAGAAAAAGATGTCCAAGTACACCACCGAGGCACTACGTTCCATTGCATTGGTCGGCCATGGTGCCGCCGGCAAGACCAGTCTGGCCGAGGCCTTGCTGTTTGCCACCGGTGCGATTGCGGCCAAGGGCAGCGTTGAAAAAGGCAATACGGTTGCCGACTTCGATGCGCAGGAAAAAGAGGCCAGCCACTCCCTGACTTCTGCCGTGGTCAATTTTGGTTATGAAGACACCCACGTTCATCTGATCGACACCCCGGGCTACCCGGATTTCGCCGGTCAGGCCATTGCTTCGCTGGCTGGTGTCGATACGGCGCTGGTCGTGGTCAACGCGCAAACCGGCGTCGAGCTGATGACCGAGCGCATGATGCGCTACGCCGCCGACCGCAAGCTGTGCCGAATGATCGTCATCAACAAGATCGACGCCGACAACCTCGATCTGCCGGGGCTGGTGGCCGATATTCGCGAACGTTTCGGCAAGCAGTGCATGCTGCTCGACCTGCCGGCCCATGGTGCGGCCGACGTCGTCGAAGTGCTGGAACATGATGCCGGCGACGCCGACTTCGAGTCGGTCGCCGCCGCCCATCGCGCGCTGATCGACCAGATCGTCGAAGAAGACGAAGACCTGCTCGCCCAGTATCTCGAAGACGGCGCTGATCCCAGCGCGAAGGCACTGCATGCGCCATTCGAAAAGGCGCTGCGCGAAGGTCACCTGATCCCCATCCTGTTCACCTCGGCCAAGACCGGCGCCGGCATCAAGGAACTGCTGCACGTCCTGGCCTCACTCGCGCCGAACCCGGCCGAAGGCAACCCGCCGCCGTTCTACAAGGGCGAGCCGGGCGACAAGACTGAGCCTTTCCAGGCCGTGCCTGACGCCTCCAAGCATGTGCTGGCCCACGTTTTCAAGGTGGTGGCCGATCCGTACATGGGCAAGATTGGCGTCTTCCGCGTTCATCAGGGCACGGTGAAGAAGGACATGCAGCTCTTCGTCGGCGACAGCAAGCGGCCGTTCAAGGTCGGGCACCTGTACCAGTTGCAGGGCAAGGACAGCATCGAGGTTGATGAACTGCAGCCGGGCGACATTGGCGCCATCGCCAAGGTCGATGAAATTGATTTCGACTGCGTGCTGCACGATTCGCACGACGAAGATCACATCCACCTCGTGCCGCTTGAGTTTCCCAAGCCGATGGCCGGGCTGGCCGTCGAAACCAAGAAGAAGGGTGACGAACAGCGTCTGTTCGACATCCTCGGCAAGCTGGCCATGGAAGACCCGACTTTTGTCGTCGAGCGCCATCCGACCAGCAACGAAACGGTCGTTCGCGGCCTTGGCGAAATTCACCTGAAAGCCAAGCTGGCGCGCATGGCCAGCCAGTACAAGCTGGAAGTCGATACCCAGCCGCCGCGCATTCCCTACTGCGAGACGATCACCGGTTCGGCCGAGGCGATTTACCGCCACAAGAAGCAGTCGGGCGGCGCCGGCCAGTTTGGCGAGGTGCATCTGCGCATCGAGCCGAAGGGCCGTGGCGAGGGCTTCGAGTTCGTCGATGCGGTCAAGGGCGGCGTCATTCCCGGCGTCTTCATGGCGGCGGTCGAAAAGGGCATCCGGCAGGGTCTGGAAGGTGGCGTCGTTGCGGGGTATGCGGTCGATGACCTGAAAGTCACGGTTTTCGATGGCAAGACTCATGCGGTTGACGGCAAGGAAGTCGCCTTCACTATCGCCGGCCGCAAGGCCGTCATCGAGGCGATTCGCGGTGCCAAGCCTATCGTGCTGGAGCCGATTGTCAGCATCGAAATCGTGGTGCCGGAAAACGCCATCGGTGATCTGACCGGCGACCTCTCCGGTCGGCGCGGCCACATAACCGGTACCGATGGCCGTGGCCGCGGCATGTCGGCTATCACCGGCGAAGTGCCGTTGGCTGAGCTGAACGACTACCAGTCGCGCCTCAAGTCGCTGACTGGTGGCCAGGGCAGCTACACCATCGAGTTTGCGCGCTATGCGGCGGTGCCGCCGACTGTGCAGCAGCAACTGGCGAGCAAGTTCCAGCTGCACGACGAGGACGAGTGATTTTCATACCCCGAAAAGGGGTTTCACGATGACAAAACCAAGGCTGGCCCTGGCGCCATAGAAGCCGGGGCTGGTCGCACGGTCAACCAGAAAAAAGGGCGAATTTCCGCGAGCCTGTTTTCTTTCGTGGATGGCTCGCGGGTGGCACTTCCTAAGCCGCGTCGGCGGCTTTGAAGGCGCCCCTGATGCCGCCAAGCACGCGTTCAAGTTCAATCTCAAAGTGCGCCAGGCAGCTATCAATTTCCGGGCTATTTGAGCTAATCGCTTTCTCCAGCGCGGCCGCCAGAGTGGCCAAGTTTCTGGCGCTGATCATGCCACTTGTGCCCTTGACGCTATGGGCAAGCCGCGTCGCCAGGGACAACTCGCCGGCCGCCAGCGCCTCGCGGATGCGTGCCGCTTCGCCGGTAAAGCGAGCTTCAAAATCCCGCAGAACCCTTTCAAAAAGGGCTTGCCGGTTGAGCATGCGGCGCAGCCCGTCTTCGGCGTCGATTCCCGGTAACTCCGGCAGCTTTCCATCTGCCGGCGCCACTTGCGGCGCCTTGGGGGCCGACGTTTTCACCGGGAGCCAGCGGAGAATGACCTCAAGCAACTGCACCGGCTCGATGGGCTTTGTCAAAAAATCGTTCATGCCGGCTGCAATGGTTCGCTTGCGTTCATCGTCAAGGGCATGGGCGGTCAGCGCGATGATCGGAATGGTGCTTGCAACCTGGCCGCTACGGATACGCCGGGTTGCTTCCAGGCCATCCATTTCCGGCATCTGGATATCCATCAGGATCAGGTCGATGCCGGTGCCGTCTGTGGCTAGCTGTTGCAACGCAATCTCGCCGTTGTCAGCCATCCGTACTGATGCACCGAGGGATTCCAGCAGGTCGCGCATGATCAACTGATTGGTTGGCACATCCTCGGCAACAAGAATGTGAAAACCTGCCAGCGGTGCGGCTGGCTCTGTTGGTGCGGGTGGCGATACGTCTTCTGCTTTCCCGTCTGCCTGCAACTGGGTAAGGACTGCATTCAGCCGGGCCGCGGTAACGGGCTTCTCAATCACATTGTCGAAATCCCCCAGCGCATCGAGATAGCGCGCGGAATGAATGTTTTCCCCCGTAACCATGACCAGTTTGGTCGCCTTGCCGCACTCGTTGCGAATGTGCTGCGCCAAGGCCAGACCATCCATGCCCGGCATGTTGAGATCCAGCAATACACAATCCAGCGGCGCGCTCGCTGCGTCTCGTATGAAGGACAGCGCAGCTTCGCCTGAATCGACAGTATGGACTGAGCATCCATTTTTGATCAGCAACTGTTCGAGCACCTTCCGCGCCAGGCTGTTGTCGTCGACGACCAGCACCCGATAGCCCGCGCTGGACAGTGATGGCGGGGCGGCGGCTTCGACCCCTAGCCAGATCGTAAAGTTGAACGTCGAGCCCTGTTGCAACTGGCTATCGACACTAATGCAGCCCCCCATCATCTCGATCAATCGTTTGCCGATAACCAGTCCCAGTCCGGTGCCGCCGAATTTTCGGGTGACGGAACTGTCTGCCTGGGAGAAAGCCTGGAAAAGATTGTTTGACTGAGCTTCCGACATGCCGATGCCCGTGTCGACAATCCGGAAGCAGAGTTCGATTCGTCCGTTAACCGGTGCAGCGGCGTCGATATGGACGGTGATAGACCCTTCCGCTGTAAATTTGATCGCGTTGCTGACCAGGTTGATCAGGATTTGTGACAGGCGCAGGGCGTCGCCGTGCAACGCCTGGGGAATGTTTGGGGCAACGACATATTCCAGAATCAGACCTTTTTCCTGGGCGCGGCCACGGAGCAGACTCGATACGTTGTCGAGAACTTCGTCTAGGGAAAAGTGCGCCTCTTCAAGCTGCATCCGACCAGCGTCGATCTTAGAGAAGTCGAGAATGTCGTTGATGATGGCGAGCAGCAATTTGCCCGCACCTTCGATTCGTTTGACGTACTCCTTCTCGCGCACCCCCAGCTTGTTTTGCAGGAGCAGATAGGCCAGGCCGATGACTGCATTCAGCGGGGTCCGGATTTCATGGCTCATGTTGGCAAGAAATTCACCACGGGCCCGAGAAAGATTTTCTGCTTCCTGCCGTGCTTTCTCACGTAAAACAGATAGTGTGCGCTCACGCTCACTGTCGAATGCCAGGCGGTTACGCAGGGACTCCAGCCCTTGGAGCAACAAGGCAATTTCGTCACTGCCCCGGATATCCAGCGGCGTATCGAAGCGCCCGTCCGACATTGCCTGAAATGTGGTCAGGACCTGGGTATTGATCGGCTTGAGGACGAGCTTCCGAAGCAGGATCAAGGTGATCAAGAAGATCGCCACGGCCATCGCCAAGCCTCCGGCAATGACCAGTAAAACCACGCGATGGGAGAGTGCAGTGAATTCCTCAACCGCCGATCCGCTGGCGATAACCCATTTCGGGCTGTCAAGGGTCTCGAAAACCACCAGTTTCAAGCGTTCCTCCGTTTCACCCGCTTCGGCGTTTTTCCAGTTGTAGTAAATTTCACCCTGGTTTTGGCTGGCCATCTCGGCAATTAAGCCGAGCCCGGTGTGTTCGCGGGCGTCGGCCAATATCTGGCCTTCGCGATAGGGGTGGAGGATCATCGTGCCGAAGTGCTGTCCCGGTGTGGCGTCGGCGATGTAGTAATAACCGGTTTCGCCGACTTTCATCGAGCGCACCTGCGCTTTGAGTGTTTCCAACTGTTCCGCCAGGTCGATGCCGATGGCGCTGGCACCGATCACCTTGCCGGATGCATTGAAAATGGGTGTGTAACTGGTCAGATACTGGCGACCAAAGACGCGAGCAAGTCCCTTATAGCCTTTGCCGGCCAGCAGCAGTGCATGCGCCGGGCTATCTGTCATCAGAAAAGTGCCGGTGGCAGAGGTGCCAACTTCGTTGGTTGTGGACGTCATTCGGCGCTGGAAGCCTTCCGGCGTCAGCACAAAAATACTTGCCTGCCCTCGCCAATCCCGGCCGAGCAAACTGATCCGTGAAGCGTCCTGGCGAGCCAGAGCTTCCAGAGCACCGAGGCTGGCCTTCTTCTCGCTACCCATCGCCTCGTAGACACGCTCTGACAGCGTTTTTGAGTGCTCGACGACTTCGATGTTGGCGGATTCAACCCTTGCCAAAACGGCTGCACGCAGCAGACTGACGTCGTGACGGAGTTGTTTACGGGCGTTGTCGTTCAGTGTCTGGGAAACATGATCAGCCAGAAAATATGCGACGGCACCCAGAACGATAACGGCAGCGAGCAGTGAGGCGAGTATCACCTTGGCGGTGAGTCCGGCGTTTTTGTAACGAGTACCCAGTCGCTCGAGCAAGCCACCGCTCGGCAACACGCCGTGTCTGAAGTTCAGCGCGACTTTGGGGTCGGCGCGCATGGCCGCAAAGGCTTGCTCGGCACTTTGAATTTGCGCACGGCTGGGCTTTCGGCGCATCGACATAAAGCCGACAATGGCGCCGTCTTTCCAGATTGGCGAAACATGGGCCTCAACCCAATACGCATCGCCATTCTTGCAGCGGTTCTTGAGCATGCCGATCCAGGGGCGCCCGGCGGAAAGGTCACGCCAAAAATCGGCAAATACCGCGCTCGGCACATCGGGATGCCGGATCACGCTATGCGGCTGGCCAAGCAGTTCTTCTTCGGAAAAACCGCTGATTTCTACAAAGTCGGCATTGGCGAAAACGATCCGGCCCTGAATGTCGGCCCGGGAAATGATGAGTTGATCATCCTCCAGTTCGATTTCATGGCCGCTTGTAAACCCGTTGTCGCGCATATTCCCCAAACTTGAACATTGAATCGCTGGACTTCTGTTCCGTGGTGATGGCTGCCAAGACACATTGCAGGTAACCGTAGGCTACGTCGGCCTTTGCGACGATGCCATAATGCTGGATATTGCCACATATGGCCAAAGTCATATAGTGGTAATTTCAACAAAATTATCAAGAATTTTTCCGGCGCTCGATGGCCGGATTTTCCCCGCCTGACCAGTTGACCGTAGCCAGGAAAAGATAGCCCGCGCCATACACCGTCTTGATGAAGGCCGGGCTTTGCGGGTCGGGTTCGAGCTTGCGGCGCAAGCGGGAAATGCGAACGTCGATGGCACGGTCGTTGGGGGCCAGATCGCGGGTGCCCATCAGTTTTTCGCGCTGCAGGATACGGTTCGGATTGCTGACAAAAACCTTCAACAACTCGGTCTCCGCTGTGCTCAGTGCATGTTCCTCGCCATCGGGGGCAGTCAGCGTGTTGTTGCCGAGATTGAACCGCCAGCCGGCGAACTCGGCTATCTGGCGAACTGATGTTTCGTTGCCCTCGCGCCGGCGCACGATGCTACGCACGCGGGCGACGAGCTCGCGCGGCTCGAACGGTTTGAGCACGTAGTCGTCGGCACCGAGTTCGAGGCCCATGACGCGGTCGCTGACATGCGCGCGCCCGGTCAGGATCAGGATGCCGCAGCCCGACTGGGCACGCACGCGCTGCATGGCTTCGAGGCCGTCCATGTCGGGCAGTCCGAGGTCGATGATGCACAGGTCGGGGGCCAATGAGCGCAGGCGGCGCAGCAGGTCGCCGCCGCTGCGGCACCAGACGGTGCGAAAGCCGAAGTCGGCCAGCACCTGTTCGATGATTTTCGCGACATCGGGGTCATCCTCGACGATGGCGATCAGCTTGGCGGGTTCGGTATCTCTCATGTTTTACCTTGGTGTACGGCTTGCAGGGCGCGAGCCAGATCCTGGCGAACGAATGGTTTGGCCAGCACCGGCAGGGCATTGCTGCCCGGCGCTTCGGTTTCGTCGGTATAGCCGCTCATCAGCACGAAACGCACGCTGGGGCGTTCGGCCATGACGCGTTCGGCCAGCTGCCGGCCGTTAAGGCTGCCGGGCATGATGACGTCGCTGACGACGATGGCAATGTCGGCAATCTGCTCGATCATGGCCAGCGCCTGCGTTCCGTCTTCGGCTTCGATAACCGGGTAGCCGAGGTCGATCAGTTGCTGGCGAATGACGCGGCGCACGTTCGGCTCATCCTCGACCAGCAGGACCAGTTCGCCGCCGTGGGGGAGATTTGCATCTTCGCCCGGCAGGTCGACATCAGTCGCCGGGGCCGCCAGCGGCAGCACCATCAGGACGGTCGTTCCGTGCTCTGGCTGACTCTGGATCGAAATGCCGCCGCCCGATTGCTTGGCAAAGCCGTAGGCCATGGCCAGGCCCAGGCCGCTGCCCAGCCCCAGGCGCTTGGTGGTGAAAAACGGTTCGCAGGCGCGGGCCAGGGTGGTGGCATCCATGCCGCTGCCGTTGTCGGCGACTTCGATCAGGGCGTAAAGACCGGGCGAGACATCGAAGGCCGCCGCGTCGGTGGATAGCTCGACGGCGCGGGCCGCGATGTGCAGACGGCCGCCTTGGGGCATGGCATCGCGCGCGTTCAGGGCAAAGTTGAGCAGGGCGCTTTCGAGCTGACCGGGGTCGACCAGCGCGTGCACCGTCGTACCGGCCATGTCGGTCGAAACAGCAATCGATTCGGGCAGCGAGCGGCGAACCAGTTTGCCCAGGTTGACGATGAGCTGGCCGATGTCGACTGTCTGCGGCTCCAGCGGTTGCTGCCGCGAAAAGGTGAGCAGCCGTTTGATCAGCTGGACGCCACGCCGGGCGGATTGCAGGGCGGGCTCGACGAAATCGTTGACCGCACTGTCGTCCGGGCGGTGATCCTGCAAGGCGGCGAGGTTGCCGATGATGACGGTGAGCAGGTTGTTGAAATCGTGCGCCAGGCCGCCGGTCAGCTGGCCGATGGCTTCCATTTTCTGGGCCTGAACGAGGGCGGCCTGCATGCGTTTCTGTTCGGTGATCTCGTGCGAAAACACGAAAAATCCGAGATTTTTCCCGTCGACCGTAACTTCCGGCACCAGGGTGCTGCGCGCAAAAACAACTTGTCCCTGACGCTCCATCTGGTATTCGTAAGTGACCTGCTGGCCGGCCAGCGCCCGACGCACCGGGTCGCGCACCTGGCTGTAGACCTGGGGGCCGATGACATCGAGCACGGCACGCCCGGTGACGCCGCCTTCCGGGTGGCCGTACCAGTCGGAGTAGCCCTTGTTGGCGTACTGATAGACCTCGTTCTGGTCCACGTAGCCGATCAGGATGGGAATGGTGTCGTTGATCAGGCGCAGGCGCTCTTCATTGCGGCGCAAGGCAGCGGCGATCCGTTCGTTTTCCTCGCTGGCCAGCCGCAGCTTGGCGTTGGCGTTTTCCAGCTGGGCGGTGCGCCGGCGCACCCGCTCGTCGAGCTGAACGTTCTGGTGTTCGGTCAGGTGCTCGATGTAGCGTTGTTCGGTGACATCGCTGTACAGCGTGACGAAACCCTTGCGCGGCAGGGGTTCGCCACGCAGCAGCAGGACGCGGCCATTCGGACGCTGGCGCTCGGTGACGTGGGGGGCGAAATTTCTCGCGGCCGCCACGCGCTCGGCGATCTGCGCCTCGATGTCACCCGGCCCATATTCGCCACGCTCGGCATTGTGGCGAATGAAGTTGGCGAAAGGCGCTCCCACGTAGGCCAGTTCGTCGGGAAATCCGAGCAGTGTCAGGAAAGTTCGGTTCCAGGCGACCAGGCGCAATTCGGCGTCGAACACGGTGATGCCCTGGTCGAGCAAATCCAGCCCGGCCTGCAGCATCTCAGGGCGCGGCGTGGGTTCAGTCGAGGTGGCGTCGATGGGCATCGGGCGATTCTAGTTCAGGCATCAATGAGCAATTTGCCGTGTAACGATTCGTTACATTCTGCCAATAGTTGCGCAAGAGTGTTTTGCCATTCTCACAACAAATAAAAAAACTTGCCCCAAAAGGGAACAGCACCCGGCAAGAATTCGTGAGGAGATAAATCGTGGTGAACCCGTATACCGTCGGGCTGGATCAAAATCCGGCCAACTTTGTTGCACTGTCCCCGCTCAGTTTTCTCGAGCGCTCGGCCTTTGTTTATCCGAGGCGCATCTCGGTCATTCAGGGCGCCCGCCAGTACACCTGGAAGGAAAGCTACGACCGTAGTCGTCAGCTGGCTTCCGCCCTGAAAAACCGCGGCATTGGCAAAGGCGACACGGTCGCTGTCATGCTGCCCAACACCGCATCGATGTTCGAGTGCCACTTCGGCGTACCGATGACCGGCGCCGTACTCAACACCCTGAATACCCGCCTCGATGCCGAAGCCATCGCCTTCATGCTCGCCCACGGTGAGGCCAAAGTACTGATCACCGACCCTGAATTCACCAAGGTGGTCAAGGCTGCGCTGGAACTGCTCGAAGGGCCGAAGCCGCTGGTCATCGACAGCCTGGATCCGGATTTCACCGAAGGCGAAGCGCTGGGTGAAAAGGACTACGAAGCTTTCCTGAATGAAGGTGAGGCGGATTTCGCCTGGCAACTGCCGGAAAACGAGTGGGACGCCATCGCGCTCAACTACACCTCGGGCACCACCGGCAATCCGAAGGGCGTCGTTTATCACCACCGCGGCGCCTACCTGAATTCGGCCTCGAACATCATTTCCTGGGGCATGCCGCCGCACTCGGTCTATCTCTGGACGCTGCCGATGTTCCACTGCAACGGCTGGTGCTTCCCCTGGACGCTGGCAGCCAATGCCGGGACCAGCGTCTGTCTGCGCAAGGTCGATCCGGCCCTGATCTTCGGCTTGATCAAGGAACACAAGGTCAGCCACATGTGCGGTGCGCCGATTGTGTACGGCATGATGATCAACGCCCCGGCTGCGCTCAAGGAAGGTATCGAGCATCAGGTCAACGGCCTGATCGCCGGTGCTGCGCCACCTGCCGCCATCATCGAGGGCTGCGAGACGATGGGTTTCAATATCACCCACGTTTATGGCCTGACGGAAACCTACGGCCCGGCCTCCGTCTGCGCCAAGCACCCGGAATGGGACAAGTTGCCGATTGACCTGCGTGCCGCCCGCAACGGTCGTCAAGGTGTGCGTTACCACATGCAGGAAGGTATCGAAGTTCGTGATCCGGTCAGCCTTGAGCCGGTGCCCTGGGATGGCGAAACCATGGGTGAGATCATGTTCCGCGGCAATCTGGTCATGAAGGGCTACCTGAAAAATCCGAAGGCGACCGAGGAATCTTTCGCCGGTGGCTGGTTCCATACCGGCGACTTGGCGGTGGTTCATAGCGACGGCTACGTCAAGATCAAGGATCGCTCGAAGGACGTCATCATCTCCGGTGGCGAAAATATTTCGTCGCTGGAAGTCGAGGATGTGCTCTATCGCCACCCGGCGGTCATCGCTGCGGCGGTGGTGGCCAAGCCCGATGAAAAGTGGGGCGAGGTTCCGGCCGCGTTCATCGAGCTGAAAGTCGATGCCAAGTGCACCGAGGCCGAGATCATCGAGCACTGCCGCGGCCACCTGGCTCGCTTCAAGGTGCCGAAGACCGTGGTTTTCGGCGAACTGCCGAAGACATCCACCGGCAAGATCCAGAAATACGTTCTTCGCCAGCACGCAAATTCAGCGCTCGCCATCGAGTAATCCGCTGCCCCTTGCTGCCATGCATTGGTCGGCAGGGGCTGCGTATTTGAAAAGGAAAATCCCATGAAGATACTTGTCCCCGTCAAACGGGTCGTTGATTACAACGTCAAAGTCCGCGTCAAAGCGGACGGCACTGGCGTTGATCTGGCCAACGTCAAGATGAGCATGAACCCCTTTGACGAAATCGCCATCGAAGAAGCCGTCCGCCTCAAAGAAGCCGGCATCGCCACCGAAGTCATCGCCGTCTCCTGCGGCGTTGCCGCCTGCCAGGAAACCCTGCGCACCGCCATGGCCATCGGTGCCGACCGCGGCATCCTCGTCGAAACTGACGTCGACCTCCAGCCGCTCGCCGTCGCCAAGCTCCTGCAGGCCCTCTGCGCCAAAGAACAACCGCAAATCGTCATCTGCGGCAAACAAGCCATCGACGACGACGCCAACCAGACCGGCCAGATGCTCGCCGCCCTGCAAAACTGGCCGCAAGCCACCTTCGCCTCCAAAGTCGTCCTCGCCAACGGCAAAGCCACCGTCACCCGCGAAATCGACGGCGGCCTCGAAACCCTCGAGATCAGTCTCCCCGCCGTGGTCTCTACCGACCTGCGCCTGAACGAACCGCGCTACGCCACCCTCCCCAACATCATGAAAGCCAAGAAAAAGCCGCTCGACACCGTCAAGCCGGCTGACCTTGGCGTCGACGTCACCCCGCGCCTGACCACCCTCAAGGTCGCCGAACCCGCCAAGCGCAGCGCCGGCATCCGCGTTGCCGACGTCGCCGAACTCGTCAACAAACTCAAGAACGAAGCGAAGGTGATCTAAATGGCTATCCTCGTCATCGCCGAACACGACAACACCGCCCTCAAGGCCGCCACCCTCAACACCGTTGCCGCCGCCCAGAAGATCGGGGGCGACATTCACCTCCTCGTCGCCGGCAGCAACTGCAGCGCTGCCGCCCAAGAAGCCGCCACGCTCAATGGCGTCAGCCTCGTCAAAGTCGCCGACGCCGCCCACTACCAAAACCAGACCGCCGAGAACCTCACCGCACTGGTCATTGCCAACGCCGCCGGCTACAGCCACATCCTCGCCCCGGCCACCACCTTCGGCAAGAACCTGGCCCCGCGTATAGCCGCACTCCTCGACGTCGCGCAAATCTCCGAAATCACTGGTGTCGAATCCGCTGACACCTTCGTCCGCCCGATCTACGCCGGCAATGCCCTGGCCACCGTCAAGAGCGCCGACCAAACCAAAGTCATCACCGTGCGCAGCACGGCGTTTGATGCGGTCAACCGGGAAAATGCGGCAAAAATCGACAGCATCAGCCCAGCCGCCGACACCGCCCAAAGCACCCTCACGAACCGCGAACTCACCAAATCCGAGCGTCCCGAACTCGGGGCCGCCAAGATCATCGTTTCCGGTGGTCGTGGTCTGGGTAGTGGCGAGAACTACCACACCCTGCTCGAACCGCTCGCCGACAAACTCGGTGCGGCGCTCGGCGCAAGCCGTGCCGCCGTCGATGCCGGCTTCGTTCCGAACGACTACCAGGTTGGCCAGACCGGCAAGATCGTCGCCCCGCAGCTTTACATCGCGGTCGGTATTTCCGGTGCCATCCAGCATCTGGCCGGGATGAAGGAGTCGAAGGTCATCGTCGCCATCAACAAGGATCCCGATGCGCCGATCTTTCAGGTGGCGGATTACGGCTTGGTCGCTGACTTGTTTGAAACCGTGCCGGCGCTGGTCGCCGCAGTCTGAATCCAAAAGGAATAAATAATGAGCACCTATATCGCCCCGATTCGCGACATGCAGTTCGTCCTCAACGAAGTGGCCGGCCTCGAAGAAATCTGCGCCCTGCCCGGTAACGAGGAATGTTCGGTCGATCTCGTCGAGTCCATCCTCGACGAAGCGTCCAAATTCGCCACCGGCGTTCTCGACCCGATCAACAGCGTCGGCGACCGCACCGGTCACGTCTGCAAGGACGGCGTCGTGACGACGGCGCCCGGCTTCAAGGAAGCCTACAAGCTGTTCGCCGAAACCGGCTGGAATTCCATGCCCTTCGACCCGGAATACGGCGGTCAGGGCCTGCCGGCAGTCGTTTCGATGGCCGTCAATGAAATGTGGAAGGGCGCCAACATGGCCTTCGGCCTGTGCCCGATGCTGACCGGCGGCGCCATCGAAGCCATCGCCCACCACGCTTCCGACGAACTCAAGCAGAAATACCTGCCGAAGATGATCGAAGGCACGTGGACCGGCACGATGAACCTGACCGAGCCGAATGCCGGTTCCGATCTGGCCGCCATTTCGAGCAAGGCCAAGGCGGTCGGCGACGGCAGCTACCTGGTCAGCGGCACCAAGATTTTCATCACCTGGGGCGAGCATGACGTTGCCGAGAACATCATCCACCTCGTGCTGGCCCGCCTGCCGGATGCACCGCCGGGACTGAAGGGCATTTCCCTGTTCCTCGTGCCGAAATTCCTGGTCAATGACGACGGCTCTCTCGGCAAGCGTAACGACCTGATTTGCGCTTCGATCGAACACAAGCTGGGTATCCATGGCAGCCCGACCGCCGTCATGTCCTACGGCGAGAATGAAGGGGCCGTCGGCTACCTGATCGGCGACGAGAACAAGGGTATCGGCTACATGTTCACGATGATGAACCACGCTCGTGTGAACGTCGGCCTCGAAGGCGTCGGCATCGCCGAACGCGCCTACCAGCACGCGCTGTGGTATGCCCGCGAACGTGTCCAGGGCAAGATCATCGGTGACAAGTCCGACGAGAAAAAGACCATCCTGCATCACCCGGATGTCCGCCGCCTGCTGATGGACTGCAAGTCGCGCACCGAAGCGATGCGCACGCTGGCCTACTACGCCGCCGCCAACATTGACCGCGCCCATGCCGGGGATGCCGCCGCGCAGGCGCGCGTCGATCTGCTGACCCCGGTCGTCAAGGGCTGGAGCACGGAGCAGGGCGTCGAGCTGTCGTCGTCCGCGCTGCAGGTCTTCGGCGGCGTCGGCTTCGTCGAAGAAACGGGTGCCGCCCAGTACTACCGCGATTCGCGCATCACGACCATCTACGAAGGCACGACGGCCATTCAGGCCAACGACCTGGTCGGCCGCAAGCTGGCCCGCGAAAAGGTGCCGGGCGCCGCCATGAAGGCGCTGATCGCCGAGATGACGGCCGATGCCGAAGTCTTCGCCGGCAACGCACAACTGGCCGGCATCGCTGCCAACCTGAAGAACGGCATTGCTGCCCTGACGACTGCATCCGACTGGATCATCGCCAACTACGAGAGCGCCCCGGCGGCCGTGCATGCCGGCTCGGTGCCTTTTCTCAAGCTGACCGGCATCGTGGTCGGCGGCTGGCTCATGGCCAAGTCGGCGGCGATTGCCGTCAAGCACCTCGCTGACGGCAGCAGCGACGATTTCTACAAATCCAAGCTGGCCACCGCCAACTACTTCGCCGCCCACCAGCTGCCGTTCGCCGCGGCCTACTCGGCTGAAATGACCGGCGGTGCCGAATCGGTCTTCGCCCTGCCGGAAAGCCTGTTCTAACCATGAGCGCGCGTACCGATCGCGACGCGATGGAATACGATGTCGTGATCGTCGGCGGCGGCCCTTCGGGGCTGTCTACGGCGATCCGCATCAAACAGCTGGCCGAGCAGAACGGCAAGGAAGTGTCGGTCTGCCTGCTGGAAAAAGGCTCGGAAATCGGCGCCCACATCCTGTCCGGCGCCGTCATCGAGCCGAAGGCGCTGGCCGAACTTTTTCCCGACTGGCAGGACCGCGGCGCACCGCTCAACACGCCGGCTGGTGAGGACAAGCTGCTCTATCTGACCGCCACCGGCTCGTACAAGCTGCCGACGCCGCCGCAGATGGGCAACCACGGCAACTACATCATTAGCCTGGGCAATCTGGCTCGCTGGCTCGGTGAGCAGGCCGAGGGGCTCGGCGTTGAAATCTACCCGGGTTTCGCCGCAGCCGAAGTGCTTTACCACGAGGATGGCTCGGTCAAGGGCGTCGCCACCGGCGACCTCGGCATCGGCAAGGATGGCCAGCCCGGCCACAACTTCCAGCCGGGCATGGAACTGCACGCCAAACAGACCATCTTCGCCGAAGGCTGCCGCGGTTCGCTGACCAAGGAGCTGTTCGCCAAGTTCAATCTGCGCGACGGCGTCGATCCGCAAACCTACGGTATCGGTATCAAGGAGCTGTGGGAAATCGATCCGGCCAAGCACCAGCCGGGGCTGATCGTGCACACCGTGGGCTGGCCGCTGCAATCGGACACCTACGGCGGCTCCTTCCTTTATCACCTGGAAAACAACCTCGTCGCCATCGGCATGGTCGTCGGCCTGGATTACAAGAATCCCTGGCTGTCGCCCTACGAGGAATTCCAGCGCTACAAGACGCACCCGGCGATTCGTGGTTTCTTCGAAGGTGGCCGACGCATTTCCTACGGCGCCCGTGCGCTGTCAGAAGGCGGCTATCAGTCCGTTCCCAAACTGACCTTCCCGGGCGGCCTGCTCATCGGCGACACCGCCGGCTTCCTCAACGTGCCCAAGATCAAGGGCACGCACATGGCGATGAAGTCGGGCATGGTCGCCGCCGAAGCGGTCTTCGAGCACCTCGCCAAGGAAGACGCGGGGGCGGAAGCCACCGAATACGCCGAGCAGATCAAGAAGTCCTGGCTGTGGGACGAGCTGTACCAAGTCCGCAACATCCGCCCGGCCTTCAAGTGGGGACTGTTCGGTGCGTTGGCCTATGGCGCGATCGACACCTACGTCTTCAAGGGCAAGGCGCCGTGGACCATGCGTCATCACGACGACCACACGCAGCTTGGCGACAAGAACAGTTACCCGAAGATCGCCTATCCGAAGCCGGATGGCCAGATCACGTTCGACCGCCTGTCCTCAGTCTTCCTCTCGGCCACCAACCACGAGGAAAACCAGCAGACGCACCTGCGGCTGAAGGATGAAAGCGTCGCCATCGGCGTGAACTACGCCAAGTACGGTTCGCCGGAAACGCGTTACTGCCCGGCCGGCGTCTATGAAATTGTCGGCGAGGAAGAAGGCAAGCCGCGCCTGCAGATCAACGGGCAGAACTGCCTGCATTGCAAAACCTGCGACATCAAGGACCCGACCCAGAACATCAACTGGACGGTTCCGGAAGGTGGCGGAGGGCCGAATTATCCAAATATGTAGGGACTGACCGGCTGGCTGCATTTCTGCGGTCAACCGGAAAAATCGCCCAAAAAACAAAAATAGAGAACAGCACAGCGTTTCAAAATTCATCAGAATTTTCAGGAGGTTTCATGTCACAAGAAAGTATCCAGGCGAAGATTCGGAGCAATCCGAAATTTGCCGAACTGGTCGGCAAGCGCACCCGCTTCGCCATCATTCTCTCGCTGGTCGTGCTGGTGCCGTACTACACCTTCATGTTCCTCGTTTCCACGCAGCCGCAGATTTTCGCCGCCAAGATTGCCGAAGGCAGCGTCATCACCATCGGCTGGCCGATCGCCGCGCTGATCGTCGTTGCCGGCTGGGTGCTGACGGGTGTCTACGTCAGCCGCGCCAACGGTGAGTTCGACAGCATCACCGCCGAAGTCCTCAAGGAGGCCCGCAAATGAAGCGCTCCCTCACCGCATTGATCGCCGGCAGCCTGCTCGCCGTCTCCTTTGCCGTATTTGCCGGTCCCGGCGCCATCGAAGGCGTCGAGAAACAGCCGGTCAATTTCAGCGCCATCGCGATGTTTATGATCTTCGTCATCGCCACGCTCGGCATCACCAAATGGGCCGCCGGCAAGACCAAGACCACGGCTGACTTCTACACCGCTGGCGGCGGCATCACCGGCTTCCAGAACGGTCTGGCCATCGCCGGCGACTACATGTCCGCCGCGACCCTGCTCGGTCTGACCTCGATGGTCTATTTCAAGGGCTACGACGGCTTCATCTACGCCGTCTGCTTCTTCATCGGCTGGCCGATCATCCTCTTCCTGATGGCGGAACGCCTGCGCAATCTCGGCAAATTCACCTTCGCCGACATCGCCTCCTACCGCCTCGACCAGAACCGCATCCGAACCTTCGCGGCCATCGGTTCGCTGACCGTCGTCTGCTTCTACCTCATCGTCCAGATGGTTGGTGCCGGCCAGTTGATCCAATTGCTCTTCGGGCTGGAATACAACTACGCCGTGGTCGTCGTCGGTCTGCTGATGATGGTGTACGTCACTTTTGGCGGCATGACCGCAACGACCTGGGTGCAGATCATCAAAGCCTGCCTGCTGCTCGGCGGCGGTATCTCGCTCATGCTGATGACCCTGGCCCAGTTCGGCTGGTCCTTCGAGAACCTGTTTACCAAGGCCATCGAGTCGCACAAGCTCGGCGAAAAGCTGATGTCACCGGGTACGCTGATGGCTGACCCGATCTCGGCGTTCTCGCTGTCGCTCGGGCTGCTCTTCGGTACCGCCGGCCTGCCGCACATCATGATGCGCTTCTTCACCGTGCCGAATGCCAAGGAAGCCCGCAAATCGGTGTTCTACGCCACCGGCTTCATCGGCCTGTTCTTCCTCGTCACCATGGTTCTCGGCGCAGCCGCGATCACCATCGTCGGCACCAACGGCGCCTTTTTCGAAGGCGGTCAGGTTGGCGGCAAGCTGATCGGTGGCGGCAACATGCCGGTCATGCACCTCGCCAAGGCCGTTGGCGGTGACATCTTCCTCGGCTTCCTGTCCGCCGTCGCCTTCGCCACAATCCTGGCCGTCGTTTCCGGACTGGCCCTGGCTGGCGCCTCCGCCATCTCGCACGACCTCTACGCCCGCGTCATCAAGAAGGGCACGGCATCGAGCGCGCAGGAAATGAAGGTCACCCGCATCGCTTCCGTCGGCCTCGGCCTCACCGCCATCCTGCTCGGCATCGCCTTCAAGGATCAGAACGTCCTGTTCCTCGTCGCGCTCGCCTTCGGTGTCGCCTCCTCGGTCAACTTCCCGGTGCTCATCCTGTCCATGTACTGGAAGGGCCTGACCACCCGTGGCGCGCTGTGGGGCGGCATTGCCGGCCTGGTCTCGTCGGTCGGACTGGTCATCCTGTCGCCGACCGTGTGGGTCAAGATTCTCGGCAACAAAGCCGCCATCTTCCCGTACGACCACCCGGCCATCGTCTCGATGACGCTCGCCTTCTTCGTCACCTGGCTGCTTTCGGTGACCGACAAGAGCGCCCGTGCTGCGGCCGAAGCCGCCGCTTTCGAAGAGCAGTTCATCCGTGCCCAAACCGGCCTGGGTGCTGCCGGGGCGCACGCGCACTAAGCAACTCTGCAGGTGAGATATCGGGAGAACAGCCCCCGCCGTCTCATTCCTTTCAAGGGGCCTTCGGGCCTCTTTTTTTGCGCTGGGGATTTCAGTTCGGTTTTTGCTTGCTTGGTACCTAGAGTGCCGAGAGCAACCACACATCACTTTCCCCATGGCGGACTATCGAGATGAGGACGTATCGTTATTGTTTGCGTCGATATAAGGTCGCGACGAAGTAGAACATCTTGGCCGCTCGTCCATTACGCGTGCATAATCCTCGGGAGGCTATCAATTTTATGCTCCCGGCGGTGCCGCTAAATACCTGCTGGGCTTCTCAGGAAAGTCCCGTGTTTTCGCTAAACACCAAAGTCATTCTTCGCACTTTTAATGGTACTTCGTCGCCTCCCGCAAGCGGACTCCCCGGCGAGAATTACTGGCTGCTGATTGGAGAGTGCGGAACCACAATCGAACCAACAAATGCCAGAAATCGGGTGCTGGTAAGGTTTGATAACCCGGTTATTGAACTGGGCCTGATTTGTCACAATCCCGTTCCCAACAGCCTGTATATCCTGATTACTGATCTGGAGGCTCACCAGTGAAATCTGATGCACTGAATCCCAACACATCGGTCAACTGCCCTCAGTCGTGGCCCGGTTTTCCACGCTTGCTTGAAAAACTCAATGCCATTTCCCGATAATCTTGGCGTAATTACTTGCCGTTGCGTCCTTGAGGCAAAGGAGCCGGTGTTGTTCGTTTCACATGCCGGGGGTGAGTGGCAGATGTATTGCCGGGATACAAATCACGACTTTGAAGATGAGGAAGCCATGAAAAAAGAATTGCTGTTGGTTCATGTCGCCCATCTATTAGCGCAGGACGCCACGTTAAATGAGATCTCGGATTTGCCAATTGATATGGGGGCGGAGCGCTCACATGTTGGGGGTTCCTGGAACTGGTTTGAAAATGCAGATGACGCCTGAAAACAAGCAGCTAGCCGTTTTTCCGGTCGCCTGTGTGTCGCTAACCCCTTCGAAGCCAGCCTGCGCTGGCGGCCCTTTATGTTGAATATTGGGCATTTCATGAAGCCATCTGCATGACAGGTAAGGAGGCAAATTTCGAGACTAACCGGTGGGCTGCACGCATCGCTGCGGCACAGCAAAACACTTCCTGCAGAAAAAATGGCGTAGCGCATCAACGCATCAAATATGGTGATGAGGAAAATGACTGGGGCGCAAACGATCATCCTTGTGGCGACTGCGGGGTGGCAAAAGGCCAATTCCATGTGCCCGGTTGCGATGTAGAACGCTGCCCATCGTGTGGCGGTCAGATGATTGGCTGCGACTGTTCTTCGTCAGGGATACCGAAAAAGCCGGCAAGACCTTTCTCGAAAAGAGAGCAGGGCATCGTCGAGGCCAGAAAGCTATTCCACTGGCGGCACACCGGGTTTGCGGAAAACGGGGATTCAATTTTTGAGATTTCGAACAACTCCCTCATGGTGCTTCCGTATCTATCCATCGGGGTGCAAGGCAAAGGTGGGAGCAAGCTGGTTGGCGGCGCGTGGCTTAACGTGTCCGCTGTGGCTCCCGGTGAGACTGCCAAGGTAGCGCATCAGTGCTACAAGGAAATGCTTGCACCTGAAGAGCACGAGTTCTTCAATAAACCTGACCCAACGCCTGAAACAAGGGATCGCTATTGGGAATTCGAAAAAATGTCGCGTCGTGAGTAGCCGGCCATGAATATGAAACACCTTGCGTAACCTCGCTCCCTCTCATACCCATGTCCATCTTTTCACCTGCTGATACCAAAGACCGGAATTTTCGCTGGCTGACCTATGGCTTGGCGGCGCTGGCTCTGGTGATTTGTTATGCGGTGGCTTCGTTTCTGTTCGGGCGGCTGATTGGTTTTGTGGTCTGCGTGCCGATTCTGGGGGCCTTTGTGGCTCGGCTGATTGTCAATCATGGTTCGGCCGGGTATCGCGGCTTTCGCTGGCTGGCGCTGCACGAGTTCAATGGCAACTACCATGCGTTCAACGACCTGCAGGTTCGGGTTGAGTGGGATGTCGATCAGTGTCGGGTGATGGCCGGGGATGTTTTTAACGTCATGCACGAGCGTCCGGATGCGCAGGCTCGCCGCCGTTTGTGCGTCGCTTACGGCGAGCACGGGTTTTTTCAGGATGAGCGTGGCGAATGGTGGTTTGGCGAGGCGGCGGTGTTGCAATGGCTGAGCCTGCGCGGCCAAAGGTTCGACGAGCGGGCGCAGCGTTTTCATCGCTGGTTCGAGAGAGACGTCTTTCCGCCCATGCGCAAGAAGGCGGAGCTCAAGGCGCGGGGGTTGGCAGCGGAGTAAGCGGCGCCGACTATTTCATTTTTCGGCGTTTTTTCCGGTTGACCGCGCCCCGCAGGAAGTACCCTTGGGGTATGGGATCGCGGTTTTTTGGCTGCAGCAGCCCGGCTTGAGATTCAGGTCGAGGAAATCTCGGCACGCTCGAACAGCGAGCGAATCACCACGCGGCGGATGCCCGGATTGTCCGGCACGGCGTACATCACGTCGGTCATCATCTCCTCGAAGATGCCGCGCAGGCTGCGCGCCCCGGCCTTGTACTCGATGGCCAGCTCGGCCATCTGCTGGAAGACGGTCGGCTCAATTTGCAGCTCGACACCATCGGCCGCCAGCATGGCGCGGAACTGGCGGTAGATGGCGTTCTTCGGTTCGGTCAGGATGCGCACCAGCATGTCCTGCGTCAGATCATGCAGGCGGGTGACGATGGGCAGGCGGCCGGCGAATTCGGGGATCAGGCCGAATTCGAGCAGGTCGGTCGGTTTGACCCGCGCGTTCAGGCGTTCGAGGATTTTCTGGTCGTCGCCCTCGGTGGTCGAAATGAAGCCGAAGGTGTGCGTCTTGGTCAGGATGTGATCGAGCCCGACAAAGGCGCCGCCGCAGATGAACAGGATGTTGGTGGTATCGATGTGCCGCCCGTCCTTGAGCCGCACCGGTGCGCCTTCCATGATCTTGAGCAAGGCGTGCTGGACGCTTTCGCCGGAGGTGGCCCGGGCCTGGCCGCCGATGGCCTTGAGCTTGTCGACTTCATCGACGAAAACGATGCCGCGCTGGGCGCGCTCCAGGTCGCCGTCGGCGCGGTCGAGCAGGCGGTGCAGGATGGCCTCGATCTCGTCGCCGACAAACTGCGTCTGGGCCAGCGAGGTGGCATCGGCGGTGACGAAAGGCACGTCAAGAATGCGCGCCAGCGTTTCGCAGAGCAGGGTCTTGCCGGTGCCGGTCGGGCCAATGAGCAGGATGTTGCTTTTGGTCAGCTCGACGCTATCTTCCGCAGCACTCGCCGCCATGCGCCGAAAATGCGCGTAAATGGCGACCGCCATTGTGCGTTTGGCATCTTCCTGGCCGATCACGTGTTCGGAGAGTTGGCGGACGATTTCACTGGGTTTGAGCTGGGCTGACATCGGGTTTTCCATGGGTTTTGGGCGGCGCGAAAGGTAAAATACTGCTTTTCCATCGCTGCCGGAACCCATCATGCTGCAGAAGCTCCCCAATTTCCAAGGAATTCAAGGCCCTGTCGTCATAATCGTGATGGACGGCTACGGCCTGCCCAAGACCGACGTTGGCAGCGCCATTGCCGCCGCCAAGAAGCCAACGCTCGACCGCCTCTTCGCCGATTACCCCAATATCCGCCTGCGCGCCCACGGCAAGGCCGTCGGCATGCCCTCCGACGACGACATGGGCAATTCCGAAGTAGGTCACAACGCCATTGGCGCCGGGCAGGTTTACAGTCAGGGCGCGTCGCTGGTCTCCAACGCCATCGCTTCCGGCGCCATCTGGCAGGGCGAGGCGTGGCAGCAGATTATTGCCGGCGCCAAGGCCGGTCGCGGTGTACTGCATCTGATCGGCCTGTTCTCGGACGGCAACGTGCACAGCCACATCGATCACCTCAAAGCCATGGTCGTCCAGGCCAAGGCCGAAGGCATCAAGACCGTGCGAGTGCATGCCCTGCTTGACGGCCGCGACGTGCCGGAAACCAGTGCACTTGATTACGTCGTGCCGTTTGAAGCCTTTCTCGCCGAGATCAGCGCCGACGGTTTCGATGCCCGTATCGCCTCGGGCGGTGGCCGCCAGTTCATTACCATGGATCGCTACGACGCCAATTGGTCTATGGTCGAACGCGGCTGGAAAACCCACGTGCTGGGCCAGTGCCAGCAGTTCCCGAATGCGACTGCTGCGGTCAACGGCCTGCGTGAGCAAAATCCGGGCACCATCGATCAGGATTTGCCGGCCTTCGTCATTGGCGAAAACGGCAAGGCCATTGGCAGCATCGAGGATGGCGACTCGGTCGTCTTCTTCAACTTCCGTGGCGACCGCGCCATCGAAATCACGCGCGCTTTCGAAGAAGCCCATTTCGACAAATTCGACCGCGTCCGCGCGCCGAAGGTGACCTACGCCGGCATGTTGCAATACGACGGCGACCTCAAGCTGCCGGCCCGCTTTCTGGTTGCTCCGCCGGCCATCAAGGACACCACCGGCGAATGGTTCGCCAAATCCGGCATCGCCCAGTTCGCCTGCTCCGAAACCCAGAAGTTCGGCCACGTCACCTACTTCTGGAACGGCAACCGCTCCGGCAAGTTCGAGGGCGAAACCTGGCAGGAAGTACCGAGCGACGTTGTGCCCTTCGAGCAGCGCCCGTGGATGAAAGCAGCCGAAATCGCCGACGCGATGATCGCCGCCATCCAGTCCGGCCATTACAAGACTCTGCGCTGCAACTTCGCCAACGGCGACATGGTCGGCCACACCGGCAATTTCGAGGCGGCCCGGATCGCCGTCGAAGCCGTCGACCTGTCGCTCGCCCGCGTCCTGCAGGCGGTCGATGCGGCTGGTGGTGTGGCACTGATCACCGCCGATCACGGCAACGCCGACGAAATGTTCGAGCTGGACAAGAAGACCAAGCTGCCGGCGCAGAACCAGGACGGCTCGTTCAAGGCCAAGACGGCGCACACGCTGAACCCGGTGCCGCTGATTCTTTACGACAACGCCAGCGGCGGCAAGCTGGGCCTGAAACAGACAGAAACGGCCGGCCTGTCCAACATCGCCGCCACCGTCGCCAATCTGCTCGGGCTCGAAAAGCACGCGGCGTGGGACGACAGCGTGCTGGCGATCAAGTAGAACTGGATGAAAGGCGGAGGCCGTCCGGCGGACAGGCTTCCGTTTTTGGCGATTTTTCCCGGTTGACCGTGGAAGATGGCCACTGGCGCTGTGTTCCGGAAATCAGCGCCGAAGATAATTGCTGCAGTGCACAATTTTACGAAAATGTGCGCTATACTCGGCTCCGAACAAACCAACTATCACTTTCAGGAGCCACACATGTCTATCAATGCCGAACAATTCGCCGCCGCCAACAAAGCAACCGTTGATTCCCTGCTGTCTGTTGCCAACACCGCCCTGGCTTCTGCCGAGCGTATCGCCGCTCTGAACCTGAACACCGCCCGCGCAGCCCTGGAAGACACCGTTTCCGGCGTCAAGACCGTGATGGAAGCCAAGGATCCGAAGGCTGCCCTGGCTGCCCAAACCGCCCTGGCCCAGCCGGCTGTTGACAAGGCCGTCGCCTACTCGCGCTCGGTGTATGAAATCACTGCCCAGACCCAGCAGGATTTGGCCAAGATGGTTGAAGCCCAATTCGGCGACTTCCAGAAGTCCATGGCTGGCATGGTTGAAATGGCCACCAAGTCTGCCCCGGCTGGTTCCGAAGGTGCTGTTGCTGCCATCCAGAGCGCTATCGCTGCCGCCAATTCCGCTTTTGGCAACATGAACACCGTCGCCAAGCAATTCGCTGACGCTGCTCAAGCCAACATGGCTTCGATGACCAAGAAGTCCAAGTAAGTTTCTCGGGGCTCCCCGAATCAAAAGCCCCGCGGATTCCGTGGGGCTTTTTTCATGGCCGGCTGGAAACGATCTAGTAGCCAGTGATTCGCGCAAATTACGAAGAAAACACAAAATAATTGTTGCGGTGCACAATGATTTTTGGCATAATGAATCTGTCTCCTCCATCTCCTCCAGGAAATGGATTTAAGCCCGCCTCGCGCGGGCTTTTTTTCTTGGTCCAGTCAACCGCTCTTTGCTTCGATTCAGTTACCGCCCTTTGCCGGGCTTGGCGGCGCATGCTGCTGAAAACGGTTATGCTCAAGCGTTACTGGTCGAGCTACAGAAAGGAATCCTGATGCACACCACAAAGGTTCTAGAACACCTCAAGAAACACGGCCAGCTGCTTGATTTCGATATCGCCGCAGCCACCAACATTTCGCTGGATGACGTCAGGGCTTCGCTCTCTGAATTGTCCGCACGAGGCGATATCTCTCGTTGTACGGTCACCAGTTACGTTAAAGGCAAGGCAATCGAAGGCTTTCAGTGTCGCGTTTCCGGATTCATTCCGCGTCCGGCACCGGGCAGAAAGCCTGGCGTCAAGTAAAACTGATTGAGGCGCCCCGGATCGAATGCAATCCTGGTGTTCGATCTGGCTGGCCCTCCCTTCTTGCGCCAAAATCTTGCACTCCCGACCGTGTGGGAGCCTTTACTCGCGCGCTAGAAACGGTTAAAAAGCTTGCCGCCCCTTATGGAGAACCCAATGCCGGAAGAAGATCTCGACGCAAAAGCAGACCGCATGCTGGACGCCGCACTCGGCGGCCTGACGCCGCATGAGGCGCTGGTCAAAGCATCACTGGCTGAAGCGGCCAATGTGGACGAACGCAATCTGGCCAAGGAAAAAAATCGGGAGCGTGCCTTGAAGTTGCTGGCTGCGCTCGAAAAATCGATGGGTTGAGTCCCGTCTTCAGGCGTTTCGCTGGCGAACAATGGGCGGCACGAACTTGACGGAGAACTTCCAGCCGTCGGATGTTGCTTTTAAAACCAGCGACTTTGATTTAGCACCTTCTTCAAACGCCGGCTCCGAACCGAGCAGTTCAACTGCACCGATGCCCTTGATGACGCAGACGCCGGGCAGGGTGATAAAGGCTGCTTCGGAGGCGACCAGCACGAACTGTCCCTCTTTTGTCTCTGAGCAGGCCAGCCCCTTGGGCACGCTGGAGGGCGCTTCCTTCCAGCCCTGACGCAATTTGTCCAGGGCGTTCTCGAGTTCGCTGGTGATTTTTACGGCCAGCGTGACTTCACGGGATTTGGCGTTTCCCATCGGATTTCCTTTGCAGAAATGACCAGTCTGGCGATGTTTTTCGGAAGGACTGATCGTCTTTCAGGCAGCATTGCACAAAATTCGAAGTCTGGCGCCGGACATCAGTTTCAAACCATTGAAAAATAGTATTCGCAGCCCAGCGCGAGCAGCAGCGGCAAATAGGGCAATGTCACTGTCGGTCGGCACGCGCTGGCTGCATAGCCGAGCACCAGTTTCTGTGCTCCCGGCCTCTGGAGTGACCATTCTGTGTTCAGTTGCATGGCTTCCTGCCCCGGTTTTTCCTGTCGGAGCAGGTGCTCGACACGCAGCAGGCGGCCACCTAGCCTGGCCTGATAGGTTTTGAATACACCTTCAAGCAACCAGCACAGCGCTACTACGAACGCCGTCCAGCGTATCGGCAGGCCGAATGCCAACCCAGCGAGGCATAGTACCAGCCCAGCGATTTTGATAAAAAGTGCGAGTTTTTCGTACTGCTCATGATCACATTGCAGGGTTTGCCATTCCTGGGCAAGTAGTGTGTGTTGATTCATGCTTGATGCCTGTTCAGTAAGTAGATTTTCCGCGGCGATAGGCCATGCCGGCGATGAAACCCAGTCCTGCCAGCAACATCGCCGCCGCGCCAGGCTCCGGTACGGCTGAGATGCTGACCGAGCCGCTGTCCTGTACGGTGAAAGCCTGTTGCGACAGAGTAACATTGCCCCCTTCGCATGCGTCGGCCAGTCCGCAAATGATTTCGGAGACTATCAGGGCGTCCGGCATGCGCAGGGCATTGGAAATGTTGAGTTCAAGTTGCACGTTTGACAGGCCTGCCATGTCAGTTCCGCTGGCGGTGTATAAGTAGCCCTGGCTAACGCTGCCGGTGATACCCCTTGCTTTCAACGCCACCATGCCCTGATCGTCTGCAATGTAACCATCGAAAATATTGAAGCTGGCGACAAGTTTGCCGTTGTCGGCGCCGTAGTTTGCGGCACTGGTTGCAAAGTCGAAGGCGGTATCGGCATAAAGTTTGATCTGGCCACCGCTCATGCGCAACGCTTTCCGGTCTAAATAGCTGCCCGTGCCGATCACGCTGTAGGTCGCGGTGAGGTCGTTGGCGCCAAACGGAGCACTCCCGTCGGCATTGAGGATGCGATAGGCGCCGTTTTCGATGAACGTAAATGCGTATGGATTGCCGGTGTCCGTCGGTAACAATTGCACATACCCGACACCGCCGATATTGACGCTTGACACTCGCCTGGCAGTTGAAGCACCGCTACCAACCGGATTGATCTGCCAATCCTCTGTCGCGATGGCTGATTGCGAAGACAGTACAAAGGCCAGAGTGCACATGCCATGCCTGGCTACATTGAAAAATCGAGTGAATGTCATACAAATCTCTTGTTGGGAAAAGCTGCGGGTGCCGTTGATTTATTCGCGCCGAAACCCACTGTGTTTAGGGGCTACGGCAATCTTTCAAAAAATGCCAATGGCGAATACATTCAATTTTAAATTACATTTGTTGCTAAATAGATATTTTTATCAGGTTTAGATATTAAATTCAAATAAATTTAGAAGTGTCAACTCTGCGGATCGTTTGCAAAGAAGGGGCCGTGGGAGTTTTCGGAGGTCTTCCCATTGGTAGCGGCAGCTACGCCGACAAATGAATCGCGGCAATGATTTCAGGGATGGCTAAACCATATGCTTCGAAACAACAGGTTTGTTGGGTCTTATTATTCGGTTTTCTCGAAGTGTTCCTGTTGGCGAACTGGTGGCGCGATGTTGCCGGGCTTTCTACAATGGGCGCCTGATCATTTGTCACCCATTGCCCCATGCTCGAATTCCTGCTCTCCCCCGAAATCTGGATCGCTTTCTTTACGTTGACTGCGCTCGAACTGGTGCTTGGCATCGACAACATCATTTTCATCTCCATCCTGGTCGACAAGTTACCCAAGGAAAAACAGGAGACGGCGCGGCGGATCGGCCTGTTTCTGGCGATGTTTATGCGGATCGGCTTGCTGCTGCTGCTGTCGTGGATTGTCGGTCTGACTGAGCCGGTGCTGACACTGT
This sequence comes from uncultured Rhodocyclaceae bacterium, assembly GCA_907163225.1. Lineage (GTDB taxonomy): Bacteria > Pseudomonadota > Gammaproteobacteria > Burkholderiales > Rhodocyclaceae > Azonexus. The sequence goes on from OU015322.1 coordinate 2,443,067, forward strand.
TCGGATTTGGTATTTCCGGGCGTGACATGATCCTGATTGCCGGTGGCCTGTTCCTGATCTGGAAGAGTACCGGCGAGGTGCACCAGTTGCTAGAAGGCGAGGAGGGTGAGGCATCGAGCAAGGTGGCTTCGAGCTTTGCCGGCGTCATCGCCCAGATCATCGTCATCGACCTGGTGTTTTCGCTCGACTCGATCATCACGGCGGTCGGCATGGTCAGCGAGGTCGGTGTGATGATCGCTGCCGTCGTTGCCTCGGTCGGCCTGATGATGCTGTTTGCGCGCTCGATCGGCGAATTCGTCTCGAATCATCCGACGATCAAGATGCTGGCGCTGTCTTTCCTGGTCGTCGTTGGTGTCGTGCTGATCGCTGACGGTTTTGGCCACCACGTGCCAAAGGGCTACATCTATTTCGCCATGGCCTTTTCGGTCGGTGTCGAGATGCTCAACATCCGCATGCGCAAAAAGACCGTCAAGCCGGTCGACCTGCGCGAAGCCTACTCCCGGGAATTTGAGGCGGACTAATTTGCCTCAAACTGGCGACAGGATGGCGGTGACGCGGCCCGGCTCGATGCGGATCGAACGGAGTAGCCAGCGTGCTGCCTTTTCCTGCGCGGTACCATCTTCGCGCAGGACGTAAACCGGCTTGGCGCGAAAATAGGCGTTCATCAGCTGGGTGATGGCCTGTCGGGCCATCGGCTCTGCTTCGCGCGGAATGGCCTGTGATTGCACCGCATGGGCGACCGGGTTGTCGAGGAAAAAGGCCTTGGCATTGTCGTCGTAGCGCAGGCCTGACGTTCCTTCGACGGCTACCGGGACAGCCGGTTGACCGAGTAGCGAGACATTCATGCGGGCGCTCAGGGCGGCCCGGCCTTCCGGGTTGCCAAGGCGGATCGTCGGCGTTTCCAGAAACGACACGATGACCATGCCTTTGCCGTAGCTTTTCTGCATCGTACCGCTCTTCTCTATCTGCGCTTGAGCATCGGCCTCCGAGAAATAAATTTCCCGTTCCAGGAAGCCGGCGCTCCACGTGAGACTGCAGGTCAGCAGGGTCAGTGCGGTTAGTGCAAATTTCAGTTTCATCGTCGCTGTCATGTTCATCCTTCAATTCGATCAGGCAGATTTTCCTGCCCATTTGCGTCGGTAGTGTACCGGCGCCATGCCGGTCCACTCGACAAAAGCGCGATAAAAGGCCGAGGTGTCCGCGTAGCCCAGGTCGGCGGCGACCTTGGCGATGGCGTCCTTGCTCTTGGTCAGGCGGGCTAGCGCCATGTCGCGGCGCAGGGCGTCCTTGATGCCGCGAAAGCTGGAGCCCTCCTCTTCCAGTCGGCGGTGAATGGTGCGCGGCGACAGGTAAAGTCGGCTCGCAATTTCGTCAAGGCTCAAGGTTTCGGGCAATGCTGCGCGCAGCAGGTCGCGAACGCGGATGACCATTTCGCGGTCGCGCCGGTAGAGCGTGGTGATCTTGCCCGGGGCGCCGTCGAGGAATGTGGTCAGCGCCGCTTCGTCACGGCGGATGGGCAGGTCGAGCAGGTTTGCGTTGAAGCTGGCGACCAGCGTACCGGTGCCGCCTGGCACGGTCGGCGCGAAACGAGAATCCTCGGTGAAGATCAAGGCGTAGTCAGCGAAATGGGCTGGCTTGCGGTAGGGAAATATAACGTTGTCCAGACCGATGCCGCGCCCGGCTAGCCAGCATGACAGGCCGTGCAGCAGGCGGAGCAGCCATTCAAAAGCGAAAACGCGGCCAGGATCGTCGGTTTCCTCGGCCAGCTTACGAGTTTCCGCGATGACCAGTTCGGCATGGCCGTGCGAGCGGCGGACGCTGACTGCCAGGTCGGGCAGCACGACGTGCAGAAAACGGGCGGCTCGGGTCAGCGCCTCGGCCAGCGTCTGGGCGCTCAGGCAGCCGCGGCACAGGAATTCGAAGCTGCCGACGCGCATCGGCTGAGCAAAGAGGCCGAAGCCTTCGTCGTCCAGTTCGTGGTTCAGTTGGTTGTAGAGCGCGGCGTAGCGGTCGATGGGGATTCGGCTGGCGGTGTCTGCAATATCAATGTCAGTCACTGCCAGTAGCGAGGCGGGGTCGATCCGGCGGCGGATCAGACCGGCTAGCATGCCGGTGACAAAGCCCATTGCAACAGTGGCTTGTGTACGGTTGGGTGATTCCGGGTTGGTGCGACGCAGCATTTCTGGCCGTTTTTTCCAGTTGACCGTAATACTCTAACACCTTGGCGGAATTTGCACGATCGTCGTCTTTGAGCACAATGACGCGATGCTGGAAGCAGCCTACGATAAGCGCCTTTCCACACTTTCGTTGAGGCATGCGTCATGACCGATCTTTCCGTTGCCAAGAAGCTTTCTCCGTACAAGCCGAAGAACAAGGTTCGTTTCGTCACCGCCGCCTCGCTGTTCGACGGCCACGACGCCTCGATCAACATCATGCGCCGCATCCTGCAATCGACCGGCTCCGAAGTGATCCACCTCGGCCACAACCGCTCGGTGCAGGAAATCGTCAATGCCGCGCTGCAGGAAGACGTGCAGGGCATCTGCATCACCTCCTACCAGGGTGGCCACGTCGAATTCTTCAAGTACATGATCGACCTGCTGAAGGCCAACGGCGGCGCCAACATCAAGGTGTTCGGCGGTGGCGGCGGCGTCATCGTGCCGTCGGAAATCAAGGAACTGCACGAATACGGCGTGACCCGTATCTACGCCCCGGAAGACGGCGTCCATATGGGCCTGCAGGGCATGATCAACGAAGTCGTACAGAAGTCCGACTTCGATGTCGCCGATGAAGGTGTGCCAACCGTCGAGCAAGTGCTGGCTGGCTTGAAGGCTGGCGACAAGCGCCTCCTGGCCCGGGTCATCACCCTGCTCGAAAACGGCGAAGCCCCGGCCCTCAAGGAGCCGCTGCTCAAGGCGGCGGCCGAAGCGAATATCCCCGTACTCGGCATCACTGGCACCGGCGGCGCCGGTAAGTCCTCTCTCACCGATGAAATCGTCCGCCGATTCCGCCTCGATCAGGGCGATACGGTCAAGATCGGCCTGATCTCCATCGACCCGTCGCGCAAGCGTACAGGCGGCGCCCTGCTCGGCGACCGCATCCGGATGAACGCCATCGAACATCCGAACATCTTCATGCGTTCGCTGGCTACCCGCGATACCGGCTCGGAAATTTCCGTCGCGCTGCCGGAAGTCATCGCCGCCTGCAAGCTGGCCGGTTTCGATCTGGTCGTTGTCGAGACCTCCGGTATTGGTCAGGGTAATGCGGCCATCGTGCCTTTCGTTGATCTGTCGCTGTACGTGATGACGCCGGAGTTCGGTGCTGCCTCGCAGCTGGAAAAGATCGACATGCTCGACTTCGCCGATTTCGTGGCGATCAACAAGTTCGACCGCAAGGGCGCCGAGGATGCGCTGCGTGACGTCCGCAAGCAGTACCAGCGCAACCGCGAAGCTTTCACCACGCCGACCGACGACATGCCGGTGTTCGGCACGCAGGCCGCCCGCTTCAACGACGATGGCGTCACCGCCTTGTATCAGGCGCTGGTTCCGGCCCTGACCGAGAAGGGGCTGAAGCTCAAGCCCGGTCAATTGCCGATCGTCACCGTCAAGCAGTCCTCGACCCAGCGCGCCATCGTGCCGGCCCAGCGCGTCCGTTATCTGGCAGAGATCGCCGACACCGTGCGCGGCTATCACGCTCACACCGAAGAGCAGGTCAGGATCGCCCGCGAACGTCAGTCGCTGCGCATTGCCAAGGGTGTCTTTGCCGGTTGCGACAAGAACGTGGCCGATTTCGACGAAATGCAGGCGTTCAAGGATGCCCAGCAGGATCCGAAAGCCAAGAAGCTGCTCGACATGTGGCCGGCGACTGTTGAGGCCTATTCGGGCGACGAGTACGTCGTGAAGATTCGCGACAAGGAAATCCGTACCAAGCTGGTTTCCGAATCGCTGTCCGGCACCAAGATCAAAAAGGTCATCCTGCCCAAATTTGGCGATGACGGCGAAACGCTGCGCTTCCTGATGCGCGAGAACGTGCCCGGCTCCTTCCCTTACACCGCCGGCGTCTTCGCCTTCAAGCGCGAGGGTGAAGACCCGACCCGTATGTTCGCCGGCGAAGGCGATGCCTTCCGCACCAACCGCCGCTTCAAGCGCGTTTCCGAAGGCATGCCGGCCCACCGTTTGTCGACCGCCTTCGACTCCGTGACCCTGTACGGCTGCGACCCCGACGAGCGCCCGGACATCTACGGCAAGATCGGCAATTCCGGTGTCTCGATCGCCACCCTCGATGACCTGAAAGTGCTCTACGACGGCTTCGATCTGCTCTGTCCGACCACCTCGGTTTCGATGACGATCAACGGGCCGGCACCGATCATCCTCGCCTGCTTCTTCAATACCGCCATTGATCAGCAGATGGCCAAGTTCGAAAAAGAAAACGGCCGCCAGCCGACCGAGGACGAAGCCCAAAAGATTCGTGAGTGGGTGCTCAAGTCAGTGCGCGGCACCGTGCAGGCTGACATCCTGAAAGAAGACCAGGGGCAGAATACCTGCATCTTCTCAACCGAATTCGCGCTGAAGATGATGGGCGACATCCAGGAATTTTTCGTCCATAACCAGGTGCAGAATTTCTACTCGGTGTCGATCTCCGGGTATCACATCGCCGAAGCCGGTGCGAATCCGATCAGCCAGCTCGCCTTCACCCTCTCCAATGGCTTCACCTACGTCGAGAGCTACCTGGCGCGTGGCATGCATATCGACGACTTCGCGCCCAACCTGTCGTTCTTCTTCTCGAACGGCATGGACCCGGAATATTCCGTGATCGGCCGCGTTGCCCGCCGCATCTGGGCGCTGGCGATGAAGAACAAATACGGTGCCAACGAACGCAGCCAGAAGCTGAAATACCACATCCAGACCTCGGGCCGCTCGCTGCACGCCCAGGAGATGGATTTCAACGACATCCGCACCACGCTGCAGGCGCTGATCGCCATCTACGACAACTGCAACTCGCTGCACACCAACGCCTACGACGAGGCGATCACGACGCCGACCGAGGAAAGCGTGCGCCGCGCCATGGCCATCCAGCTCATCATCAACCGCGAGTGGGGCGTTGCCAAGAACGAGAACCCGAATCAGGGCGCCTTCGTCATCGACGAGCTGACCGATCTGGTCGAAGAAGCCGTGCTCAAGGAATTCGAAGCCATCGCCTCGCGCGGCGGCGTGCTCGGCGCCATGGAAACCGGCTACCAGCGCGGCAAGATCCAGGAAGAGTCGATGTACTACGAACACAAGAAGCACGACGGCTCGTACCCGATCATCGGCGTGAATACCTTTCTGAATCCGAAGGGAATGGCCCAGCAGGAAATCGAACTGGCCCGTTCGAGCGACGAAGAAAAGCAGTCGCAGATCAAGCGTTTGCGCGATTTTCAGGCAAAAAACGCGTCGACCGCAGCAGGCATGCTGACCAAACTGAAGCAGACGGTCATCGAAGACGGCAACGTCTTTGCCGTGCTGGTTGATGCGGTCAAATGCTGTTCGCTCGGCCAGATCAGCAGCGCGCTGTATGAAGTCGGCGGCCAGTACCGCCGCAGCATGTAAGCCGCGGGGACAAAGGGAGGCAGTGGCATTCATGTGGGGTCGCAGTGAAGGGATTCTTGCCTGAATAGCCGTATGGGCCCATAGACATTCTGCTCTCTCCGTTCGGAACTCCTGTGCCTGTCCACGCGACGCATGCCGGGTGTCTATCGACGCAGCCGTTCCGAATGAACGCTACTCTACTGGGGGGTACGAACCACGTGCCTTCTGCTGCAAGAATGCGGATGTGGAGGGCGCCGGCATCGACCGAACGCGAATTCCGGCGCCACCTTGACTGAGGCATCTTGGTGCAGGATTTTGCTCGCGTCCACTTTTGCGGCTGCGGCCATTATTTCATCGTTGCCTACTCTTGCAAGGTAAGCGACATCTGCTCCGCCTGGTGCCGACAAGTGGACCACCGCTCTTGGAGGCAGTGGATGGAGCGGACGGAGGATGGCAGCGACCTCTTGGTGCAGCCATTGCCGGTGTTTGAATTCGATCAACGGATTGCGTAGTAGTCGAGCAAAATTAAAGTGATTGAAGTCGCCTAACAAGTGCGCTAGCCCAATTCCTGAGAGTGCCAAACAATTGGCGTATTTTTGGTGTTGGGTTTTGACGGGGCGCGGGTTTTGGTAAGGGTTTGGGAGGTTTTGGCGGAAATTCCCGGTTGACGATAAGCTGCATCAGTATGGATACTTGCGGAATGACGGTTGAATTTCTAATCTTCTACCAGACTGTACCAACGACAAGCGGCTTTCACTATAAACAGATGGTGAGGACAAATGCCCTACGACTTCTTCTTCAGCTATCGCCGCGCCGATTTCGGGGCGCAGATGAAGGAATTCTTCATCGACCTGTCGGAGGAGGTGCGCAAGCTGCGCGGTCTGGACAGGCATGAGAACATTGCCTTCTTCGACCAGGAAAACATTGAGACCGGCGACAATTGGGATGCCGCGCTGCTCAATGCTCTGCAGCAGAGTAAGGTGCTGGTTCCGTTGTATTCACCGGCTTACTTCAAGAGTGAATACTGCGGCAAGGAGTGGCAAAGTTTCCATCTGCGCCGCCTGGCTCACGCCAAGCAGCATGGGGGGAGCGAGCCGGCGGTGATCCGGCCGGTGATCTGGATCCCCATCCGCAAAGACAACAAGCTCACCTTGCCGGGAAACGTCAGTGATGCGGTGAAACGTGTTCAGTTCACCTGGAAGGAGGAGGATTTGGCCATCAACCAGAAGGGTCTGGAGCAGATGGTGCGTATCAAGGTCAATAACACTCAGCAGTACTGGAACTTTGTGCGCGATTTCGCCGAAGAGCTCAAGGATGTGATCGAGCAGATCGACCTGCAGCCCCTGGATCAGGTGCCCGCCCTGGCGGACATTCCTTCCGCCTTCAATGTGGCCATGCCAGTTGGCGGGCCGGCGCCGGTGGGGAAGCAGGGTTTCCGCAGGCACGTGCGCTTTATTTTCGCTGCCTTGGACCCGGTGCATCTCGGTGCCGGCCGTAACCCGACGCCCTATCAGGATGAAGGCGGCGCAGACTGGAAGCCTTTCTACCCGGACCATCAGCGCCGCATCGGGCCGATGGCCACTCATATCGTTTCCGACACTGACATCGACTTCGACTGCGACCAGATCGAATTGAGCAAGGATCTGGCCGGTGCCGTACGCGCGGCGCTCAAGGAGGGCAAGCCGGTGGTGGTCTTCGTTGACCGCTGGTCCCTGTACTCCAGTCCCGAGTTCCAAGACATCTTCCGTGAGTTCGACGGCCAGAACTTCAATAACTGCGCAGTGCTGCTGCCTTGGAATCCAGGTGATCCGGAACTGGCGGCCAACAAGCAGAATATTGATCAGGTAGTCGCAGACGTGCTCCGTTTCCGTTCCCAGTACGCTCCATCGTCGCCCTACTATTGCAAGGATGTGGGTTCGGAGGAAGAGCTGCGTCAGACCCTGCGCGCGGTACTCAATCAGATCCAGGCTGAAATGCGCCGCGTCGCCCCTGTACGGCGCAATGTGGGGAGCGGTATTGCCCGACCACTGATCAGTGGGCCCGGAGGAGTGATGCCATGAGCTCGGCACGCGGCGGACGCATCATTACATTTTATTCTTACAAGGGCGGCACCGGCCGTTCCATGGCGCTGTCTAATTTAGCTTGGGTGCTGGCCGCCAACCGCAAGCGGGTACTGTTGATGGACTGGGATCTAGAAGCGCCCGGACTGCACCGCTACTTTCATCCGTTCCTGGCTGACAAGGAATTGACCACCTCGCGCGGTCTAGTGGATCTGCTGGCCGACTATGCAGACCTGGCCATCCAGCCGCCAGTCGAAGGGGAGGAAGACGACTGGTACCGGGAACTCACCGATCTCACACCCTACCTGCTGGGAATCAACTTTCCCGACTTTCCCGAGGGTGGACGTATTGACCTACTGCCCGCCGGCCGCCAAGGCGCTGGTTATGCTGACAAGCTGCATGCCTTCGATTGGGATACTTTTTATGAACGCCTCGGCGGCGGCACGTACTTGGAAGCCGTCAAGGCGCGCCTGCGCGAAACCTACGACTACGTACTAATCGACAGCCGCACCGGGGTCAGCGATACTGCCGGTATCTGCACGGTTCAGATGCCAGACGTGCTGGTCACCATGTTCACCTACAACAACCAGAGCATACGCGGCGCACTGGCGGTAGCACAGTCGGCCGCCGATACGCGCAGGCGCCTGTATGGTCAGTTCTCGCATGAGACCTTTCGCGTCTTTCCCGTCCCCTCGCGCGCCGACCCGTTCGAAGTGCGCAAGCTTCAACTGCGTCAGGCGTATGCGCGCCGGTTGTTTGCCCCGCTGCTGGATCACATGCCGGAACGCGAACACAATGGATACTGGAGCGCCGTGGAGGTGCCCTACAACGCCTTTCTGAACTACGAGGAAGTGCTGTCACCACTGATTTTCAACCCCGAGGACCCCAAGCTGCCCATGGCGTCGGTGTTGCGTTTGGCCCGGGAGGTCACCGACGGCGACGTGACCCGCTATGACTTGCCCTTGTCGCCGGAGCAGAAGCAAAAACTGCTACAGGCCTATGAGCAGGTCGATGATCAATCGGCCAGTCCCGAGGTAACGGCCGCCCAGGCGACAACGGTAACCGAAAGCCCGGCCGATGCCCTGATACGTGGCGCAGATGCCCTGCTCGGCCAGTTCAGCCAGACTGAACTCGACTTGGCTGGCCGCCTGCTGCTGCGCCTGGTACGCTTGCCGCGCGGCCAAGAACCGTCCGGTCTTAAGCGACTGCTGGTGCCGATAGATACCCTCCCCGACGATGAACGCTCGATCATGGATCGATTCGTCCAAGCGCGTGTTTTGCGCCTGACCCAACTTCAGGAAAACACGTCAGTGGAGGTCGCCGACGAGGCTCTGCTGGCACGCTGGCGACAGCTTATCGCCTGGGCCGAGACGGATAAAGTGTTCCTGGAACAGCGGTACTGGATACAGGCCGCCTGGGAGCAGTGGCGGCACGCCGGCCAGCCGGAAAAACTATTGCTAGCCGATCCGCTGCTGGCGCATGCCACTCGGTTGCTGTACACCCATGCGCCGCAACTGACCACGGATGAAATCGAATTCATACGGGCCAGCGGAGACTACCGCGCCAAAGAGGAGGCCCGGGAAGCTAGTCTCGCAAGCGTCCCGCCCCCGCCCCCGTCCGCGTCGGCTCCCGCCGCATCGCTGCGACGCGTAGTTCTGCCCGGCTGGATCTATGCTGTTCTCGGCCCGCTGGCCGTGCTTCTGGTCATCCTGTTTGTTACATCGAGTTCCATGTGGGGCAAGAAGAACATATCTCAAAGTGAGCCGCCCGTTTTGGTAGCGGCCACCGCGCCATCGTCCGCTCCGACAACCGGTCAGTGGCCACCACCTCAATCCCAGACGACTGCCAACGAGGCAGCCATTGGGTTCAACATCGCAGGGCAACAAAGCCTGCTGGCCGGCCGACTGGACGAGGCCATTGGCAATTTTTCTACAGCCCTGAAACTGCGACCTGACTTCGCTGAAGCGCTGTTCAACCGCACCATCGCCTATCAGCTCATGAAGGAGAACGACAAGGCCATCGCCGACTTGGTCGCCGGCCTTAAGCTGCGTCCGGATCAGATCGACGCGCAACTGGAGTTGGCAAGGTTGCTGGCGGAGAGCAAGGACAGTCAGGCCGCTATCAATCAGTATCAGATCGCCCTGGCAATGAACCTGACCCCCGAACAGCGCCAGGAGGCCGAGAGGTCGCTGGAACGACTCAACCCTACGCCAGACCTGCCCCAGGTCTACTTGCATATCAACAATCGAGGCGATTACGCCTTTGCCGAACGTTTGAGCACTGAACTTAAGTCCGCAGGCTCCCAAGTCAAGGGAATTCAGGTGCTGGCCCAGTCCACCACAGCCGATGTGCGCTATGCCAATCTCTCAGACGAACGCTTGGCCCGACGTTTGCAAGTCACGGTTCAGACGGCCCTGACCAATGCCAACTATCCAACTCGGGTCGGATTGCTGTACATCGGCAACAAATATCAGAGCGTACCCCGAGGCCGAATAGAAATTTGGCTGCCGCCCCTGACGCAAATGAAGCAAAGCGGCGATACGACAAAGATTTACCAGGATTCAGCGAAGCGCGCCCAATAAAGTAAGAGACAACCTCCACAGCATCTGGGCGATCACGATGAAGAACAAGTACGACGCCAACGAGCGCAGCCGGAAGCTAAAGTACCACATCTAGACGTCCGGCCATTCGCTGCACGCCCAGGAAATGGACTTCAACGATATTCGTACGACGCTGCAGGCGCTGATCGCCATCTACGACAACTGCAACTCGCTGCACACCAACGCCTACGACGAAGCGATCACGACGCCGACCGAGGAGCCCGTGCGCCGCGCCATGGCCATCCAGCTGATCATCAACCGCGAGTGGGTCGTTGCCAAGAACGAGAGCCCGAATCAGGGCGCCTTCGTCATCGACGAACTGACCGATCTGGTCGAAGAAGCCGTGATGAAGGAATTTGAAGCTATTGCCTCGTGAGGCGGCGTGCTCGGCGGCCATGCGTTGCTCGCTCGGCCAGATCAGCTCAGCGCTGTATGAAGTCGGTGGCCAGTACCGGCGTAGCATGTAAAAACGTCAGCTGTGCTCCCTCCCGAATGCCCAGGTGGCGTATTGCCCGCGATTCCTTTGGCATTGCGTCTGCATCTTGGCTAACATGATGCGAACTCGACCCCGAGCCAGTCGCGTTCGCATCAAACCAGGAGGGAAGCATGAACGAATCCGCGGTATCGCTTTCCCCGGCGTCGGCGGAATTCGACTATTTTCTCAGCTATCGCCGTAGCGACACTCCCCGTATTCAACCTTTGCTTGATGCGTTGACCAAGCTTGGCTTGCGCGTCTGGCGAGATACTGCCGAAATCGAGGATTTTTCCTCCATTCAGCGCGCCATCGACCACGGCTTGGCCCGCTCGAAAACGATGCTGGTCTGGTACTCGGCGGCCTACCCGAAATCCCGCGCCTGCCAGTGGGAGCTGACGGCAGCCTACATCGCAGCCCAGGCCGAGGGCGATCCCCGGCGGCGCATACTGGTTATCAATCCGGAGGCAGCGAGCAGCCACATCCACCTGCCGGAACTTTTGGACCAGCAATACCTGCTGGCGCCAGCCGCCGACGATCCCGCCACCGTTACTGCGGCGGCGCGTCGTATCAGCGAGGCGCTGGCCGCGGTCAACGGGCCACTGGGCGCCATTCGGGCGCTGCAGATGCCGCGCTGGCTGCCGGCACCGGCCACCGGCTCCAGCCGCTTTGTTGGCCGGCTAGCCGAAATGTGGCGCATCCACGGCCAGTTGTTGGCCGGCGAGGCTGCCATGCTCACCGGCAGCGGCGGCAAGCCCGGGCTGGTGCAAGTCCGGGGCTCGGGCGGTATTGGTAAAAGCCTGCTGGCCGAAGAATATGCGCTGCGTTTCGGCGCCGCCTACCCGGGTGGCGTCTTCTGGCTGCGTGCGTTCGGGCACGCCGACGGTGGCGTGGAACTGAACCCCGAGCAAAGGGCCGCCAGCCGCGATACCCAGCTTCGCGACTTTGCCCAGTATCTCGGGCTCGATGTGCGGGGACTGGAGGCCGCCGCGGTGAACGGCCGGCTGCACGCCTTTTTCGCAGAACAGGGCCAGCCGTTCCTGTGGGTGGTGGACGACTTTCCCTCGACGCCGGGGCCGGAAGGCCTCAAGCCTTGGCTCGCGCCGCACGCTCTCGGCCGCAGTCTGGTGACGACCCGCGCTCGCCGCCTGGACGCCGTCGCCCACATCGAGCTGCCGCAGCTCGACGCCGACGAGGCCTTTGATCTGCTCACCCGCGCCGGTCAAGCCGAGGCTCTGCCGCCCAATGGGCCGGAGGAGGAAGCTGCCGCCCGCGAAATTTGCCGACAACTCGGCTATCACGCGCTGGCCATCGACGTCGCGGCCGGCCTGGTTCGACGCCGGGGCTACCAACCCTTCCTCGACGGCCTCGGACGCACCGAAAAGGACATCCTCGACCTCGCCGCCGAACTCGGCGAAGACCTGCCCAACGGCCACCAACGCAACATCGCCGCCACCTTCCTGAGCAGTATTGAACTGCTGGACGCGGCGGGCCTCGACATCCTGCGCCTCGCTGCCCAACTGGCCGCTGCGCCCATCCCTCGGCAACTGCTGGCTGACTGTTTCGCCGCTGCTGACGGGCTCGATCAAGGCGAAGCCGACGACCGCACTGACCTCGCCATCGACCAGGTCTTGAAGCATTCCCTGGCCGAAGAAACGGCACCTGGCACCGTCACAATCCACACCCTGATTGCCCGCACCCTGCGTTTCAGGGAGTCGGACAAGGCGCGGGTGTCAGCGTTGCGGCATGCGGCCAATGTCGCGCTGAACGAAAAATTGCCGGCGGTGGCCGACATTCGCCGCCACGGCGAGCTGGAACAATGGGTCGTGCACGCGCGGTCGATGACTGCCGTTGTGGACGACGAGCAGACGGCAATCCTGCTGGGCTGGGTGGCTCGCCATGATCTTGAACGAGCCGATTTTAGGGTGGCTGGTGACGGATTTGGGCGGCAGTTTGAAGAGCGTCGTCGCCTGCTGGGGGCGGAACATCCGGCTACGCTGACGTCGATGAACAACCTGGCCAGCACGCTCTGGGCTCAGGGCGATCTGGCCGGCGCCCGGGAACTTGAAGAGAAGGTGCGCGACGCGCGCTCTCGCCTGCTGGGGGCGGAACATCCGGATACGCTGACGTCGATGAACAACCTGGCTAGCACGCTCTGGGCTCAGGGCGATCTGGCCGGCGCCCGGGAACTTGAAGAGAAGGTGCGCGACGCGCGTTCTCGCCTGCTGGGGGCGGAACATCCGGATACGCTGACGTCGATGAACAACCTGGCCGGCACGCTCCGGGCTCAGGGCGATTTGGCCGGCGCCCGGGAGCTTGAGGAGAAGGTGCGCGACGCGCGCTCTCGCCTGCTGGGGGCGGAACATCCGGATACGCTGACGTCGATGAACAACCTGGCCGGCACGCTCCGGGCTCAGGGCGATTTGGCCGGCGCCCGGGAACTTGAGGAGAAGGTGCGCGACGCGCGCTCTCGCCTGCTGGGGGCGGAACATCCGGCTACGCTGACGTCGATGGGCAACCTGGCCAGCACGCTCTGGGCTCAGGGCGATCTGACTGGCGCCCGGGAACTTCAGGAGATGGTACTCGACGCGCATCATCGCCTGCTGGGGGTGGAACATCCAGATACGCTGACTTCGATGAACAATCTGGCCAGCACGCTCCGGGCTCAGGGCGATTTGGCCGGTGCCCGGGAGCTTCAGGAGAGGGGGCTCGAAGCGCGTCGTCGCCTGCTGGGCGCGGAGCATCCGGAGACCTCGATAATTGCTTGGAATTACCTGCTTAGTCTGCATCAGTCTGCTAGCACTGAAGCGTGCCTTGATATCTTCCGGCGCGACTTGGCCTGGTTGCTGTCGTGCGATGAGGAGACTCTCGGTGCCGACCAGCGCAGCATCGCCGGCAAGTTGCGGGAAATGCAGGCGAGCGGGGATCTGGGTGACGATGCTTCGCTTGACGGGCCGATAGACAAAATGGATGCATGAAAGGAACGAGATGACGGATGCGATGAAAAAAGTGCTTATGCCCTCCAGTACACTGAAGGCGCTCAAACGATGGCCGGGCGCCAGCGCCGAGCGCGCCGCCGTGGTCTTCATTCATGGTTTCGGCGGCGACTGGCAGTCGACCTGGCAGTCCTTTCCCGATTTTCTCGCCGCCGATACCCGGCTGGCCGGCTGGGACATTTATTCGCTCGGTTACGACTCGCATTTGCGGGTCGATGTCGTCAAGTTGTGGAGCGCCGATCCGGATTTGCAGGCGGTGGCGGACAAGCTGACGACCGATGTCCGCGTTGGGGAACTGAAGTCTTACAAAAGCCTGGCTCTGATCGCCCACAGCATGGGCGGGCTGGCCGTCCAGCGCGCCTTGCTCGATAGCGCGGCGCTGCGCGAGCGGGTCAGTCACGTTTTTCTGTTCGGCACGCCGAGCGGCGGGCTGGTCAAGGCTTCGTTGATTCGCTTGCTGAAGCCGCAGTTGCGAGACATGGCCTCAGGCGGCGACTTCATCAAGCGGCTGCGCCAGCAATGGGACGGGCTTTTCAAGCCGAAGAAAGGCAAGTCCTTCACCCTCTCGGTGGTCGGCGGCCTGCGCGACGAGTTTGTGCCTTACGAGTCTTCGCTGGGGCCGTTCCCGGAGGCCGACTATCCCGGCTCGCGCTTCGTCGTGCCGGGTAATCACCTGGAAATCGTCAAACCGGGCGCCGCCGATGCGGAGAGCGTGCAACTCGTCATCAACCGTCTGGTCGGCGAGGCGGCGCCGGCCGGGCCGTGGAATGCAGCGCGGGTGGCCATTGAGTCGCGCGATTTTCAGCGGGCAGTGAACTTGCTCGAAGCGCGGGCGGCGGAGCTGGATCAGGAGGGGCTGGCGCAACTGGCGTTGAGCCTGGAAGGTGTCGGCCGCCAGGAGGACGCCATCGATTTGCTCAAACGTCACGGCAATTCCGGCACCGACGCCATGGGGGTGCTGGCCGGGCGGCTCAAGCGGCGCTGGCTGCTGACCCGGAGCGAGGCGGACGGCAGTGCGGCCCGCCAGCTCTACACCGAGGCGCTGACGCTGGCGTCGGCCGCGAATGACTTCGCCCAGGCCTACTATCACGCGGTCAACGTCGCTTTTTTCGAACTTTTCGCCGACAAGCAGCGTGTGTCTGCACGTGCCACGGCGCAGCGGGCGCTCGACTATTGCGCCCTGGCCGAGGAGTCCGAACTGACCCCCCAGCGCAAATGGCGGCTGGCCACCGAGGGCGAGGCCTTGCTTCATCTGGGCAGGGCGGAGGAGGCTTATGCGCGCTACCGGCAGGCGGCGGCGCCCGAGCTGGGCGCCACGCCGCGGGAACTGGAATCGATGTACCGCCAGGCCATCTACCTGAGCCGCGAAATCGGCAACACGGCGATGCGCCGGGAATTGACCAAAATCTTTCGTCACGAGGACGGCGTATGAAACCCCTTTGCTTCGTATTGATGCCCTTTGGCACCAAAACCATTCCCTCCGGCCAGACGGTCAATTTTGATGCGGTCTATGAAACCCTGATCCGGCCAGGCATCGTTGCGGCGGGGATGGAGCCCTTGCGGGCGGATGAGGAGGCGATGGGCGGGATGATCCACAAGCCGATGTACGAGCGGCTGATTCTGTGTGACTACGCGGTGGCCGACCTGACCGGGGCGAATGCCAACGTGTTCTACGAGCTCGGCCTGCGCCACGGGGTGCGGCCGGCGACAACGGTAATGCTGTTTGGCGAGAAGGGGCCGCTGCCCTTCGATGTGGCGCCGCTGCGCACGATCCGCTACGAACTGGCGGCTGACGGCAAGCCGGCCGCTGCCGCGGCGGGGGCGGCCGGGGTGACGAAGTTTCTCGACGAGGCGTGGCGCAATCGCGATGAGCCGCCGAAGGACAGCCCGGTTTTCCAACTGGTCGAAGGCTACGCGGCGCCGGATATCGCCCGCCTGAAGACCGATGTTTTCCGCGACCAGGCGAACTACGCGCTGGCCGCGCGGGAAAAGCTGGCCGCCGCCCGGCGGGCCGGCAAGGATGCGGTGAAGGCAGCGGCGGCCGAATTGGGCGACTTTGCCGCCGCCGAGTCCGGCGTGGTGATCGATCTGTTGCTCTCTTATCGAGCGGTCAGCGACTGGCAGGGCACGGTTGATGTGGTCGGCGCGATGGCCAAGCCGCTGCGCCAGAGCACCTTGGTCCAGGAGCAGTACGGTTTTGCGCTGAATCGGCTGGGTCGTAAGGACGAGGCGGAGTTGGTGCTCAAGGGCGTCATCGACGGCCGCGGGCCGAGCAGCGAGACCAACGGCCTTCTTGGCCGGGTTTACAAGGATCGCTGGGAGGCCGAGAAGAAGGCGGGCAACCCGTTCGCTGCCAAGGGCTGGCTGAAGAAGGCTATCGATACTTACCTGCAGGGCTTCGAAGCGGACTGGCGCGACGCCTACCCGGGCGTCAATGCGGTGACGCTGATGGCGCTGGCCGAGCCGCCGGATCCGCGCCGCAGTGAGTTGCTGCCGGTGGTGACTTACGCGGTAAAGCGCCGTGTTGCCAAGGGTAGCCCGGACTATTGGGATTACGCGACGCTGCTCGAACTGGGGGTTCTGGCCAGGAATCAGGGTGCAGCGGAGGAGGCGACGGCGAACGCGCTGGCCTGCGTGCGTGAGAGTTGGGAGCCGGAAACGACGGCGCACAATCTGGCGCTGATCGCCGAAGCCCGCGCGGCGCGGGGCGACCCGTTGCCCTGGGCCGACGATATTGCCGCTGCGCTGCTGGCTCGGGCCGGAAAGTAGTGGTCGGCCAGGCTTGCTGCGGTCAACCGGAAAAATAGGCTAAATTTAAACTTGCCAACAGTCTTGCAGGCGTGCCGGCATTTTGTCGCACAAACAATCTGCTGTATCGACAAGGAGTCAGCGTATGGACAAAGACATCGAACGTGATCTGCCGGGCAATTTGCTGGCCAACCGCATCACCCGCCGCCAGATGCTCTGGCTGCTTGGTGCCAGTGCCCTGTCGGGTTGCGCTTCTTCGCCGATCGGCGGCGGCTCCATCCTGGTCGGCATGAGCGAGGATGAGGAAAAGGCGGTCGACAAGCAGGTCTCGCCGCAACAGTTTTCGCTGGATCTGGGGGCGGTGCAGGATGCGCAGGTCAACCAGTACCTGAGCGAAGTCGGCCAGCGTCTGGATGCCAATGTGCATCGGCCTCAGATGCCGTATTCCTACCGCGTGCTCAACGCCAATTACGTGAATGCCTACACCTTTCCCGGTGGGGCAATGGGGGTGACGCGCGGCATTCTGGTCGATCTCGACGATGAGGCCGAACTGGCCGCGCTGCTCGGCCACGAGCTGGGGCACGTCAATGCCCGCCATGCCGCGCAGCGGCAGGGTACGGCGATGGTCGCCCAGGTAGCGGTGGTTGGGGCGAGCATCATCGGCCAGGCGGCGGGCTACGGTGACCTGGCCAATCTCGGCAGCCAGCTCGGCGCCAGCGCGCTGCTGTCGAGCTATTCCCGCGACAACGAGCGCGAGGCCGATGCGCTCGGCCAGGAGTACATGGTGCGCGCCGGTTACCCGGCGCACGGCATGATCGGCCTGCAGCAACTGCTGGTCGATCAGCAGAAGGAGTCGCCGGGCATGTTGCAGACCATGTTCTCGACCCACCCGATGAGTAGTGAGCGGCGCGATACCGCCCGCCAGCTGGCCGAGACCAAATACGCCGCGAGCAA
This sequence comes from uncultured Rhodocyclaceae bacterium, assembly GCA_907163225.1. GTDB lineage: Bacteria > Pseudomonadota > Gammaproteobacteria > Burkholderiales > Rhodocyclaceae > Azonexus. The sequence continues at coordinate 2,460,461 of OU015322.1, forward strand.
CAAGCGTGATGTCGGACGCGAGCGTTTCATGGACAACACGGCGCCGCTGCGCCGCATCAAGCCGACCATCGATGCCTGCCAGAAGGGTGAGACGGCGATGGCCGGCAAGGAGTACGGCAAGGCGGAGGAGCGTTTTCGCAGCGCCCTGAAGGCGACGCCGCGCGACTATGCGGCGAACGTGCTGATGGCGAAGTGCCTGTCCGAGCAGGACAAGGACGCGCAGGCCATGGAATACGCCCAGGCGGCGACGCGGATCTACCCGCAGGAGGGGCAGGCCCACAAGCTGGCCGGCGTCCTGGCGCTTGGTCAGAAGGACCCTGGCGCGGCCTTCGAGCATCTCGACCGCTACGACCGCCTGTTGCCGGGCGATGCCGGTGTCACTTTCCTGAAGGGAGTTTCGCTCGAAGGCATGGGGAAGCGGCAGGAGGCAGCCCGCCAATACGCCGCATACCTGAAACGCAGCCAGCAGGGCAAGGCGGCGGAGTATTCAATGAGCCGCCTGCAGAGCTGGGGCTATCTCAAGTAATTTGGTTTTTGGCGGCTTTTTCCGGTTGACCGTGGAAGCCTGGAGGAGCGGCAATTCATCCTCGATACGCGCCGCCTCACTGCTGCTGGCGCTTATGCGCCCAGCTGTAACCGATTTGTAACCCCCGATTCCCTAGGATTGAAGGCATTCGTCCAACAATCCAGATGGGGAAATGGAAATGCGCGCAAATCGGGGAGTCAAGCGGAGTTGTCAGCTAGAGTTCAGGCTGACGCCATTGGCGGCGGCCTTGGGGATGATGCTGGCCGGGTCGGAGGCCGGCGCGGCTACGTTCAACTGGAACTGCAGTGGTACCAACAATTGGGCAACCACGAGTTGCTGGTCTCCCGCCAGTGTTCCCGGTGTATCGGATAGCGTCTACTTGTCGCCGGTAGGCGGCAGTACAACTGTGACCTTTGATGCAGCAAGCGGGAATCGGAGCGTTTCATATTTTGTGCTGGGGCATGGCAACAGTACCGGTACGATTACGTTTGGCCAAACTGCCAGCAATCTCACTGTTTCCGCAAACCAAATCGTCGGCAACTCCGGGAACGCAATTCTGAATCAAAGTGCGGGCAACAACTCTGCCGGAGCTATATATGTAGGAAACGCCAGTACGGCGGTAGGTTCGTACAATCTAAGCGGAGGTGCTGTAACGTCAGCACAGACCCGTGTTGGGTATTACGGAGCAGGAAGCTTCGTGAATAGTGGTGGAGCGCATTCAGGGAGTACCATGGATTTGGGTGTTTACAGCGGTGCGGCCGGCTCCTACACCGTGAGTGGCACAGGGACGACGACCATGACGGCTAGCCTTTTCGTTGGCAACTACGGTTCCGGTACCTTCACCCAGGCAGGCGGTACAACTAATATTAATAGCTGGACATATTTCGGTTATGCCCCCACTGGGCAAGGAACGATGACTTTGTCTGGGGGTACCTTCAACACGGCCGGGATGACCGTTGGATTGAACGGGAGCGGATCGGTCACCCATACCGGTGGTTCAAACCGGATCATCAACAATCGCGATTTAATTGTAGGTGCTGCGGCAAGCGGGAGCTATACGCTCAGCAATGGTTCTTTGAGCACCAACAACGAAATTGTTGGCTACGGCAGTAATGGTACCTTCCATCAGCTTTCAGGCACACACACCGTCGCCAATATGTTGACTGTAGGCGGAACCGACAAGGGCACTGGCAGTTTTACATTGGACGGTGGCAGCCTTTCCGCCACCAGCATCCTCAACAACGGCAATTTCATCCAGAACGGCGGTAGCATTTCAGGATCCTTAACCAACAATGTCACTTTTATTTTTGGCGGTGGATCGTTTGACGGGCGCCTGACCAACAACGGCTCAACTGTGCTAAACGCCGATGCTCAGTTTGGCGGCGGTCTGGAGAACAACACTACAATCAACGTGGGGGCCAATCGCTCGCTTTCCTTGTACGGAAGCCGTTCGATGAACAACGGCAACATCGGGCTCTATGGCGGCTCAATCTACGAGTACGGTGGCCTGACCAACGAAGGGATGATTTCCGGCTACGGCACGCTCGGTGCCGGGACCAATGCCGGCTTTACGAACAACGGCCAGCTGAACGTCACTGGTGGAAATCTGGTCCTGAATGAATCCGGCACCAACAAGAATATGGGGTCCCTGACCCTGAGCGCCGGGCGTCAGTTGCAACTGAGCGCGGTAACGACGCTGACCAATACCGGCTCGACCGATCTGGCCGGTGGCCAGATTTCGGGTGGAGGTACCTTCGTCAATGCGGCAGGCGGCTCGGTGACCGGCAAGGGGACGATCCGCAGTTTTTTCAGCAATGCCGGGTATCTGGGGGTCGGGAGTGGGACGACATCGATCACCCAAAACTTCGGCAACACTGGCTTGATTGACCTAGGGAGCAGTTCGGCAAATCTGACTGGTGCTGCGATCATCAATCAGGGCACGATCCAGGGCTGGGGCAACATTGCCAGTTCCATCGCCAACAGCGGCACAATCGAAGCTACCGGCGGCACGCTGGCGCTGAGCAGCGGCACGGTCAGCAGCACCGGAAATCTGGTAGCCGGCAGCGGCGCCAAACTGCTGTTCACCAACGGTCTGGTCAGCAACGACGGCAAGATCCAGTTGGCCGGCGGCACGTTCGACAACGGCGGCCGCAGCCTGGCGAACCTGGCCGCTCACGCCACCTCACCCTCCTCCGAGGGCGGCTCCATTACCGGTGCCGGCACTTTTCGCACCGGCGGGCTGACCAATGGCGGCGCGATCAACCTAAGCTTTGGCAACAGCAATTTCTCCGGTGCCATCACCAATCAGGATACCGGCAAGATTGTGGTTTCGAACGGCGCCCAGGCCACCTTTGCGGACAGCCTCAAGAACAACGGCGAACTGCGCGTTTCGGAAGGCGGCGCCGCCAATTTCTTCGGGGTGGTTTCGGGCAGCGGTGTCTTTTCCGGTGACGGTCAGTCGCGCTTCGAGGGCGGGTTCAACCCCGGCAACAGTCCGGCGCTGGTTACGGTTGGTTTCAAGTCCACTTTCAGCAGCGGTTCGTGGATAGACATGGAAGTGGGCGGCCAGACCCCAGGCAACTGCGCCACCTGTGCCGACAAGATCGTTTTCAACAACAGCGTGACGCTCAGGGGCGGCGACCTGCGGGTGGCCTGGTGGGGTCCGTATCTGGGTGAAAGTGGGGCGACCTACGATCTGTTCGACTGGAATGGCACGCTGACCGGCACTTTTGGTCATGTCAGCCTGCCCACGCTGGACAACGGGCTCGCCTGGCATACCGACAAGCTGTACACCACCGGCGAAATCAGTATCGCCGCAGTGCCTGAGCCTGAAAACTGGGCGATGATGCTGGCCGGTTTGGCCGTTCTGGTCGCCGTGGCGCGTCGGCGGAAAGATATGGTGAGCTGATCGGAGCCGGGGTGCGGTATGGGCCGCATCCCCGGTTATCGGCCTTTCAATCTGAAGTTTGTTTTTTGGCCATTTTTTCCGGTTGACCGCGGATGTCTCCGGAAAAGTAGTTTCAGGCGCAGATCAGTCGCCGAAACTTCGCAGCCCGTCGAGATCGAGGATATTGATCCCGCCGTACTCGCTGCGCACCAGTCCAGCGTCTTCGAGTACCTTCAGCGCCTGATTGGCGCGCTGCCTTGAAACGCCGGCCAGATAGCCGAGTTCTTCCTGCGAAATCTGCAGCAGGCGGTTGGTTCCGGGGTAAAGCACCGGGTTGAACAGGGCGGCCAGGCCGCGCGCGATGCGGGCGTCGGTGTCGAGCATGCGCTCGTTTTCGATCATGCCGATGAACTGGCCGAGGCGCTCGTTCAGTTGCGCGATCATGTAGCGGTTGAACGGAATGCTGTGGTCGAGCAGCCACAGAAAGGTGGCGCGGCTCATGAAGGCGACGCGGGTTTCGCGCAGGGCCATGACGTCGTAGCGGCGCGGCTCGCTCTTGAGCAGAGAGCCTTCGCCGAACCAGCCGCCGGTGCTGATGCCGGTCAGCGAGGTGGTCTTTCCAGTCGTCCAGTGGCTGGCCATCTTGCCCAGGCCGTCGACGATACCCATCCAGTAGTCGACTGGCTCGCCCTTCATGCAGATGAAAGCGCCGGGCGCGAAGCTGCGTTCGAAGGTACCCGCCAGCGCCTTGGCCATTTCCTCGGAGGTCAGAGAGGGGCCCCAGACGGAGGCGTGCAGCAGTTCTTCGGCGTTTTTCAATATATTTCCTGGATTGTCTGCTCGATGACAATTATACGGCCGGGCATTGCATACACTGCGTCGCACGGTGAGCAATTGTCCGGGGATGCAAGGTCTGTGTAAGCGAGCGCTCCCCACAATGATTCAAACGAACGTTAGACCGCAAACAACGAGTTGCGGCGGAGGAGACTAAGAATGCCCACGCTGGCGATCAAGGCCGATCTGGATGGTTTGCATACCTTCCCGCGGCTGCTTTTCCATCATGCCCGTACGCGGCCCAACGCACCCGCCATGCGCGAGAAGGATCTCGGCATCTGGCAAACCTGGAGCTGGTCCGACGTCTCTGAACGTGTTCGCGCCCTGGCCTGCGGCCTGGCTGCGCTTGGCTTTAAACGTGGCGACAACTTGGCGATCATTGGTGACAACCGGCCGCATTTGTACATGATGATGACGGCCGTCCAGTGTCTGGGTGGCGTGCCGGTGCCGCTCTACCAGGACGCGGTGGCCAACGAAATGCTCTTCGTGCTGCAGGATGCCGGCATCCGCTTTGCGCTGGTCGAAGATCAGGAGCAGGTCGACAAGATGCTGGAAATCAAGGATCAGATCGGCTCGCTCGAACACATCCTCTACGACGACCCGCGCGGCATGCGCCATTACACCCAGACTTTCCTGCACGACGTGCATGAGCTGATGGAAATGGGCCGAATCCACGACCGCAACCATCCGGATTTTCTCAACGCGGAAGTCGAGCAGGGCCATTACGACGACGTTTCGGTCATGCTCTACACCTCGGGTACGACCGGCAAGCCGAAGGGCGTCTGCCAAACGCATGCGGCTTTCATTTCTGCGGCGCAGGGTGGTATCGCCGTCGACAAGATGACGGCCGATGGCGACATCCTGTCCTACCTGCCGATGGCCTGGGTCGGCGATCACCTGTTCTCCTTCGCCCAGGCGCTGGTGGCCGGTTTCACCATCAACTGCCCGGAATCCGGTGAAACGGTGATGAGCGACCTGCGCGAAATTGGCCCGACCTATTATTTTGCCCCGCCCCGTGTTTTCGAGAGCCTGCTGACCTCGGTGATGATCCGCATGGAAGACGCCGGCCCGCTGAAACAGAAAATGTTCCACCACTTCATGGCGGTCGCCAAGCGCTGTGGCGCTTCCATTTTGGACGGAAAATCCGTGTCGACCGCAGATCGCTTCCAGTACTGGCTCGGCAACCTGACGATCTACGGCCCGCTGCGCAACGTGCTCGGCATGAGCCGTATCCGCGTCGCCTACACAGCCGGCGCGGCAATCGGGCCGGAGTTGTTCAGTTTCTACCGCTCGATCGGCATCAACCTCAAGCAGCTCTACGGCCAGACCGAAACATGCGCCTATGTTTGCCTGCAGCCGGATGGTCAGGTCAAGTCGGATACCGTCGGCGCACCAGCGCCGGGCGTCGAGATCAAGATTGCCGACAACGGCGAAGTGCTGGTCAAAGGGCCGATGCTGCTCAAGGGCTACTACAAGCGGCCCGATGCAACGGCCGAGACGATCAACCCTGAAGGTTGGTTCATGACCGGCGACGCGGGTTTCCTCGACGAGGATGGCCACCTGAAGATCATCGACCGCGCCAAGGATGTCGGCAAGCTGGTCAATGGTGCGATGTACGCGCCGAACTACATCGAGAACAAGCTGAAGTTCTTCCAGCACATCAAGGAAGCCGTCTGCTTCGGGGCTGACCGCGACATGGTCTGCGCCTTCATCAACATCGATATTGGCGCCGTCGGAAACTGGGCCGAACGCCGCGGCATCGCCTATTCCGGCTACACCGACCTGGTTGCCAAGCCGCAGGTCTGCGAGCTGATCCAGCAATGCGTCGAAGAGGTTAACGCCGCGCTGGCCAATGACGTGATGGTGGCCGACTCGCAGATCCACCGTTTCCTCGTCCTGCACAAGGAGCTCGATCCGGACGACGACGAGCTGACGCGTACACGCAAGGTGCGGCGCAATTTCGTGGCCGAAAAATACAAGGTGCTGGTCGACGCGCTGTACGAAGGCAAGGCCAACCAGTACATCGAAACCGAGGTCAAATTCGAGGATGGCCGGCGCGGCAAGGTTTCCGCCGACCTGAAGATCGTCGATGCCAAGACCTTCCCGATCGCCAGAAAAGCGGCCTAAGGGAGATAGAACATGAGCAAAAAAATCGGCGACGTCATCCTTGATTTACAAAGCATTTCGCTGCGCTTTGGCGGCGTCAAGGCCCTGACCGACATTTCCTTCGACGTCCGCGAGCATGAAGTGCGGGCGATCATCGGCCCCAACGGTGCCGGCAAGAGCTCGATGCTCAACGTCATCAACGGCGTCTACCACCCGCAGGACGGCAAGATCCTGTTCCGCGGCCAGGAACGCAAGAAGATGGAGCCGCACATGGCGGCCGTGCAGGGCATCTCGCGCACCTTCCAGAACATTGCCTTGTTCAAGGGCATGAGCGTGCTCGATAACATCATGACCGGCCGCACGCTGAAAATGAAGAGCAACCTGCTGATGCAGGCGCTGTGGATCGGCCCGGCCCGCAACGAAGAGCTGGCGCATCGGCGCAAGGTCGAAGAGGTCATCGACTTCCTGGAAATCCAGCACATCCGCAAGACGCCGGTCGGCCGGCTGCCCTATGGCCTGCAGAAGCGCGTCGACCTCGGTCGGGCGCTGGCCATGGAGCCGCAGATCCTGCTGCTCGACGAGCCGATGGCCGGCATGAACGTCGAGGAAAAACAGGATATGTGCCGTTTCATCCTCGACGTGAATGACCAGTTCGGCACCACCATCGTGCTCATCGAGCACGACATGGGCGTTGTCATGGATATTTCGGATCGCGTCGTGGTGCTCGACTACGGCAAAAAAATCGGCGACGGCGTGCCGGACGAGGTGCGTGCCAATCCGGACGTCATCAAGGCCTATCTGGGCGCCGGACACTAAGCGGAGAGCGACATGGGATTTTTCATCGAAACGCTGATTGGCGGCCTGATGGCCGGCATGCTCTATTCGCTGGTGGCGCTAGGCTTCGTGCTGATCTTCAAGGCTTCCGGCGTCTTCAACTTCGCGCAGGGGGCAATGGTGCTGTTTGCCGCGCTGGCCATGGCGCGCTTCTCTGGCTGGGCCAATGCGGCCCTGGGGGGCGATAGCCTGTTCCTTGCCAACGTGATTGCCTTCATGGGGGCAGGGATCGTGATGTGGATCGTTGCCTGGGTCATCGAGCGGCTGGTGCTGCGCAATCTGGTCAATCAGGAAGGCGCGACGCTGTTGATGGCGACGCTGGGCATCACCTACGTGCTGGAAGGCATCGGCCAGACGCTGTTTGGCAGCGAGATCTACAGCATCGATGTCGGCATGCCTAAAGACCCGGTGATCATGTTCGAGAGCCTGTTCGAGGGTGGGATCCTGATCAACAAGGAAGATTTCATCGCCGCGTTGATCGCCGCCATCCTGGTGGCCGTGCTCACCCTGTTCTTCCAGAAGACGCCGATTGGCCGGGCGCTGCGCGCCGTGGCCGACGACCACCAGGCGGCGCTGTCGATCGGCATTCCGCTCAACCGCATCTGGGTCATCGTCTGGTGCGTGGCTGGCGTGGTCGCGCTGGTCGCCGGCATCATCTGGGGCTCCAAGCTGGGTGTTCAGTTCTCGCTGGCCACCGTGGCCATGCGCGCCCTGCCGGTGGTCATTCTCGGTGGCTTGACCTCGGTGCCTGGTGCCATTGTTGGCGGCTTGATCATTGGCGTCGGCGAAAAACTGTCTGAAGTCTATCTTGGCCCGATGGTCGGTGGCGGCATCGAAATCTGGTTCGCCTACATGCTCGCCCTGGTCTTCCTCCTGTTCAGGCCGCAGGGCCTGTTCGGCGAGAAGATCATTGACCGCGTCTAACTGGAGATAACAACGTGATTTACCGCGAAAATGGCCAGTTCAAGACAACGTATCAGGCCGATCAACAAATCTTCACCATCGCGCAGGACAAGATTTTTGTCCTCGCCGTGATCGCCTTCGCCTTCATCGGCATTCCCTTCCTGGTCGATGAATACCTCTTCCGGGCCATCCTGATTCCCTTCCTGATCTTGGCGCTTGCCGCGCTGGGGGTCAATCTGCTGGTCGGCTACTGTGGCCAGATCACGCTCGGGGCCGGGGCTTTCATGGCTATTGGCGCCTATGCGGCGTACAACTTTTTCATCCGCATCGACGGCATGCCGCTAATTGCTGCCATCTTGCTCGGTGGCTTGTCATCGGCCGGCATGGGCATCCTGTTCGGTGTTCCCAGCCTGCGGGTGCGCGGTCTCTACCTGGCGGTGGCGACGCTGGCGGCACAGTTCTTCTGTGACTGGGCATTTCTGCGCATCAAGTGGTTTACAAACGACTCGTCGTCCGGGTCGGTGTCGGTTTCCAACCTCAATGTGTTCGGTTGGTCGATAGAAACGCCGATTCAAAAATACCTGTTCTGCCTGTGTTTCCTGGTTGCCTTCGCGCTGGTCGCCAAGAACTTGACGCGCGCCATCATCGGCCGGCAGTGGATGGCCATCCGCGACATGGACGTGGCGGCGGAAGTGATCGGCATCCGCCCGATGTACGCCAAGTTGTCGGCCTTTGCCGTGAGTTCCTTCTTCGTCGGCGTGGCCGGTGCGTTATGGGGCTTTGTGCATCTGGGCTCCTGGGAACCGGCGGCTTTTTCGGTCGACCGCTCTTTTCAGCTACTTTTCATGGTCATCATCGGCGGCCTCGGCTCCATCCTCGGCAGCTTTTTCGGGGCGGCCTTCATCGTTGTTCTGCCAATTTTCCTCAACCAGTTTCTGCCCGCGCTGGGCAGCCTTTTCGGAATTGCCATCTCGACGGCGGCTGTATCGCACGCCGAGTTGATCATCTTTGGTTCCCTGATCGTCTTCTTCCTGATCGTCGAACCGCACGGCCTGGCCCGACTCTGGTCGATCGCCAAGGAAAAACTGCGTCTGTGGCCCTTCCCGCACTGACGCGGAATCAGCAGCAAATCACGATTCATAACCTGAAAATCAGGAGGAGACATTCATGAAATTTCGCTCACTTGCCCTTGCCGCTTCAATCGCCGCCATCGGACTGACGTCAACGATTGCCACCACCTCGGCCTACGCCCAGGCGAAGGAGCAGTTCTTCCCGGTCATCGTGTACCGTACCGGCGCCTATGCCGCCAACGGCGGCCCGTGGGCCAACGGCTACGTTGATTTTCTGAAACTGGTCAATGCCAAAGGCGGCATCAACGGCGTCAAGCTTTCCTTTGAGGAATGCGAAACCGGCTACGCCACCGACCGCGGCGTCGAGTGCTACGAGCGCCTGAAGGGCAAGGGGGCGACGGTCTTCCAGCCGCTGTCCACCGGAATTACCTTCGCACTGACCGAAAAGGCACCGGTCGACAAGATTCCGCTGATCACTGCCGGCTATGGCCGCAGCGAGTCACAGAACGGCGCCGTCTTCAGCTGGAACTTCCCGCTGCTCGGTACCTACTGGGTTGGCGCCGACGTTGCCATCCAGCACATCGGCAAGCTGGCCGGCGGCCTCGACAAGCTGAAGGGCAAGAAGATCGCGCTGGTCTATCACGACAGCCCGTATGGCAAAGAGCCGATCCCGGCCCTGCAGGAACGCGCCAAGATGCACGGTTTCGAGTTGCAGTTGCTTCCGGTGGCCCATCCGGGCGTCGAGCAGAAAGCGACCTGGCTGCAGATCCGTCAGAGCAAGCCGGACAACGTGCTGCTCTGGGGTTGGGGCGTGATGAATTCGACCGCGCTGAAGGAAGCCCAGGCGACCGGCTACCCGCGTGAAAAGATGATTGGCATCTGGTGGGCCGGTGCCGAACCGGACGTCAAGGACGTGGGTGCCGGTGCCAAGGGCTACAGTGCCCTGACGCTGCAGCACGGTGCCGAGCCGGGCAGCAAGGTGGCCAAGGATGTGCTCGAACTGGTGCATGCCAAGGGCCAGGGTACGGGGCCGAAGGAAGAAGTCGGCTCGGTGCTCTACATGCGGGGCCTGATCTCGGCCATGCTGGGTGTCGAAGGCGTGCGAAAGGCCCAGGAGCGCTACGGCAAGGGCAAGGTGATGACCGGTGAACAGACGCGTTGGGGCCTGGAGAACCTGAATCTAGACCAGAAGGCGCTGGATGGCATGGGCTTCGCCAACGTGATGCGCCCGGTGCAGACCTCCTGTCTCGACCACATGGGTTCGTCATGGGTGCGCGTGCACACCTGGGACGGCGCCAAGTGGAACTTTACGTCGGACTGGTATCAGTCGGATGAAAAGGTACTGCGCCCGATGGTCATGCTCGCTTCCGGCAAATACGCCGAAGAGAAGAAGATCGCCCCGCGTACCCCCGAGCAGTGCAAGCAGTAAGCTGAACCGCGTCCGTGCTTCGGCGCGGACGCATTCAACCGAGAGTCGAACATGACCGCGCCCAATACCGCATTCCTCCGTGTAAACAACATCGAGGTCATCTACAACCACGTCATCCTGGTGCTCAAGGGCGTCTCGTTCTCTGTGCCCGAAGGCAGCGTCGTTGCGCTGCTCGGCGGCAACGGGGCCGGCAAGACGACCACGTTGCGGGCTGTCAGCAATCTGCTGCACGGCGAACGCGGCGAAGTGACCAAGGGCTCCGTCGAACTGAAGGGCGAACGCGTCGAGGCGCTGACGCCAGCCGACCTCGTCCGCCGGGGCGTCGTCCAGGTCATGGAAGGGCGCCATTGCTTCGGTCACCTGACCATCGAGGAAAACCTGCTGACCGGCTCCTACACGCGGACCGACGGCAAGGCGGCGGTGCAGGAGAGCCTGGAGAAGGTCTATAACTTCTTCCCCCGCCTGAAAACGCGCCGTACCAGCCAGGCCGCCTATACCTCCGGCGGCGAACAGCAGATGTGTGCCATCGGCCGGGCGCTGATGGCCAACCCGAAAATGGTTCTGCTCGACGAACCGTCGATGGGCCTGGCGCCGCAGATCGTCGAAGAAGTGTTCACCATCGTCAAGGAACTGAACGAGAAGGAAAAAGTGACCTTCGTGCTGGCCGAACAGAACACCAGCATCGCCCTGCGCTACGCCGACTTCGGCTACATCCTGGAGAACGGCCGGGTGGTGATGGAAGGTTCGGCAGCGGATTTGCGCGACAACGAGGACGTGAAGGAGTTTTACCTCGGGCTGAGTTCAGCCGGCAGAAAGTCTTTCAAAGAGGTTAAGCACTATCGCAGAAGAAAGCGCTGGCTGTCGTAATGGCAGTGCGCCGCTCATGGCGGCGTTGTCGGCCGGCTTGTTGGCAGTAGCCAACGGCGCCGGCCTCCGCCTTGCCCTGAGCGGCTACTTTGCCATTCCGGGACGGGCTGGGGAACGTTGCCACGGTCAACCGGAAAAAACGGAGAAAAATTGAATGAGCTATTACGACCCGCTCGAGACCCGCGATCCGGATGAGCGCGAGGCGGATTTGATGGACAAGCTGGCGCGCCAGGTGGCGCATGCCAAGGAAACGACGCACTATTATTTCCAGGCGCTGGCCGGGATCAATCCGTTCGAATGTGCGTCGCGTGAAGCGCTGGCCAAGTTGCCGCTGACGCGCAAGCGCGACCTGATCGAGTTGCAGAAAAACAATCCCCCCTTCGGCGGCTTGAACGCGCTGCCCCGGCACAAGGCGAAGCGGGTGTTCGCCTCGCCCGGGCCGATTTACGAAATGCAGGGGAGGGAGATCGATCACTGGCGCATGGCGCGCGTGCTGTACGCCGCCGGGTTTCGCGATGGCGACCTGGTGCACAACTGCTTTTCCTACCATTTCACGCCGGGTGCTTTCTTGATGGAAGGCGGCGCCCGCAAGCTCGGCTGCGCGGTTTTTCCCGGCGGTACGGGGCAGACTGAGCAGCAGGTGCAGGCCATGGTCGATCTCAAGCCCGAGGGCTATGTCGGCACCCCATCCTTTTTGCGCATCATTGTCGAGAAGGCTGAGGAGATGGGCGCTGACATCGGTTCGCTGCGCAAGGCCTGCGTTTCCGGAGAAGCCTTGCCCGGCGTGACGCGGCAGTGGCTAAACGCGCGCGGCATCTCGGTGCGCCAGTGCTACGCGACAGCCGACATCGGCGCCATCGCCTACGAAACCGAGGCTGAAGAAGGCATGGTCGTCGAGGAAGAAGTCCTCGTCGAAATCGTCCGTCCCGGTACCGGCGACCCGGTCGAGCCGGGCGAGGTTGGCGAAGTCGTGGTGACGACCTTCAACCCTGATTACCCGCTGATCCGTTTCGCCACCGGGGACTTGTCCGCCATCATGCCCGGCCGCTCGCCCTGCGGTCGGAGCAATATCCGGCTCAAAGGCTGGATGGGCCGCGCCGATCAGACGACCAAGATCAAAGGCATGTTCGTCCATCCCGAGCAGGTGGCACAGATTGCCGCCCGACATCCGGAAATTCACCGCATGCGGCTGGTCGTCGACAACCCAGGGGGGCAGGATCGGATGGTCCTTCATTGCGAAATTGAAGCTGGCAACGAGGCGATCGATTCGGCGCTGGTCGCCAGCTTGCGTGAGGTAACCAAATTACGTGGCGATGTGGCGTTTGCCACACCCGGGGGCTTGCCCAACGACGGGAAGGTGATCGAAGATAGCCGGGTCTATTAAGCCGGATATTTTCATGCGAATTCTCGCCTATGCCGTGGCCGCCCTGGCCATGTCAGCCCAGGCCAATGAGCCGGTTTTGCTGCGGCCGTCGGCCCAACTCCTGTTCAAGCATCCGGCCATGCTGCAGCCCGGCCAGTGCGTCCGCTACGAGGAGGGCGGCGCCGGCTGGGTGATGACCGAGCCAGTCTTTTATTTGAAAGGCGAAGTGCTCGGCACCGAGGTGGTTGTCCGCCATCTCGGTCAATGTCCGACGGTGCCCGGCAAGAATATCGAGCAATACAGCCGGGCCGAGTTCAACCGTCATGCGCTGGCTTATCCGTGCGTCTCGCCGGGCGTACCCGAGCGTGACGAGCAGATTGGTATTGTTCGCCTCCGCGTGACCGACTGGGAAACGCCGCACGCCAAAAAGGCCGAAAATGCGGGTCGCCTGTACCGCGGCAGCTTTATTGACCGGGCTTTGGAAAAAGGTATGGAAATCGAACTCGAAGCAGATCTGCTCGGTGTTTGCCAGCTTTGACCTGCTCGTCGTTGTGAGCCCTGCGCTCCCGCTTCAGTACCTACGTTGCCGTCAATCAGGCGCTATTGGCTCGCTGCGCTTAGGCAATTCATTTTTTGCCCATTTTTCCGGTTGACCGCGGGATAAGCCTTCACTCACTGGTGATGGAAGTACCAAGCCTGTTCGGCGCAGCAGCATTTAAAATGCGCCAATGAACACGGCCCTGCTACTGCTGCCCGATTTTGCGCTGATTCTCATTGGCGCGGCCATTCGGCGCTGGATGCATCTGGGCGATCATTTCTGGCGCGGTATCGAAAAACTGGTGTATTTCATCCTGTTTCCGGCTTTGTTGATCAGCGCCATCGTCAAGACCCGCCTCGATCTGGGAGCTGCGCTCCCGTTGCTGGCAACGGCCTTTGCGGCGATGGCGGGCGGCATGTTGCTCGGCATGCTGCCAAAGCCGTTCACGCGGATGCCGGCGCTGACCTATGCCTCCATGTTCCAGTGCGCCTACCGCTTCAATTCCTACATAGCGCTGGCTGTGGCGGGCATGTTGTTTGGCTCGCCGGGAATTGCCACGATGGGGCTGATCGTCGGGGCGGCAGTTCCCCTGGCGAACTTCGTTTCGGTCTGGATGCTGGCGCGCCACGGAGAGGTTGGCCTGTGGCGTGAAGTGGCGCGCAATCCGTTGATCTGGGGAACGGCCACCGGTTTTTTGCTCAATCTCGCCGGCTTTGTGCCGCCGGCGCCGGTGCAGGTGTTTCTCGGCCGTCTGGCCGACGCCGCTATCGCGCTCGGCTTGATAAGCGTGGGCGCCGCGTTGCGGCTGGAGCGCACGCCAGGGGTGGGCGGTTTTTCAGCCTGGCTGCTCGTGGTCAAACTGCTTGCGCTGCCGCTGGTGGCACTGGTGGTCGGCGCCCAAGTTGGCCTGACCGGGCTGAATTATCAGATCGTCGTGTTGTTCGCCGCGTTGCCGACAGCGTCATCGGCCTACATTCTGGCCATGCGCATGGGGGGCGACGGCAAAAGCGTCGCCTGGCTTATTTCGGCGACGACGCTCGGTTCGATGCTCACGCTGCCACTCTGGGCAGCGTGGCTGGCCCGCGTTTAGCCGGCTTACTTCTTCGTCGTACTGGCCCGTGGCGCCTTTGGTTTGGCCGCGCCAGTCTCGGCGCTGGCAGCCTGGGCAGCAGTTTCGGCCGCTTGCTGCATCTGCTCGCGCATTTGCTGCATCATCTGCCAGGGCCACATCGCGGCTTCAGAAAGCGAACTGTTTTCTGGATGGATTGCGCCTTCGAAGAAGTTGGCGTGCGCTGCTGCCGGTGCCTCTTCATGCGTCGGCGAGATTGATTTGGCTGCGTCGTTCGCCATCTGTCCCATGGCCTTTACTGCACCGACCGTGGTGCGTTGCATTTCCAGCCCTTGAATGGTCATTTGCAACATCGAGAGGTTCATGCGAAGCCAGCCTTCAACAGCTTTCATGTCCTTGATGCGCTTGTCGAGCTCCTCGACGTCAAAGGTTGGCGTGACCATGCCGGGCAGCGTGAAGCCCATGTTGCCCCACATGTTGCGCATGAAATTGAGTGGGTCGTGTACTTGGTTGTCGGACATGCTTGTCTCCCTCACGTTGTATCGGATCATCTTAAACCACTTCGTAATGCAAAATGATAAATTAGTGCCCTGCTGAAAACTTGAGGCTGTTATGTTGAAACTGTTGGTTGTCGAAGATCACGCGCTTGTTCGCGAAGGACTGGTGCGACTACTTGGCCAGATGGAGCCGGATGTGCTGGTTCAAGAGAGCGCGGATTTCGAATCGGCGCTGAATCTGCTCGATAGCGAAGGCGAATTCGATCTGGTGTTGCTCGACCTGGCATTGCCCGGTATTGACGGTTTTGCCGGCCTCGATATTCTGCGTCGGCGCTACCCGGCGATGCCCGTCGCCGTTGTGTCGGCCTTCGACGATATGCCGACCATCACACGCGTGCTCAATCTTGGCGCATCCGGGTTCATACCCAAAGCATTTTCAGGTGAAACGCTCCTCGCTGCAGTGCGCGAAGTGTTGGCAGGTAACATCTTCCGGCCGAGCGGCCAGCGCGCGTCCCAGATGGATGACAAGACACCGGTAGCGCCGTCAAAAATGAAGGTTCGTCCCACCGATGTCGGCCTCACTGATCGCCAAGGCCAGGTTCTGGGGTTGATGGTGCGCGGCCTGTCGAATCGCGATATTGCCGATCAACTTGGTCTCTCCGAAGGAACCGTCAAGATCCACGCGACCGCAGTTTTCAAGGCGCTGGATGTCAACAGCCGGACGCAAGCGCTGGTTGCCGTTGCACGTTACGGAATTGATTTCGAAAGCGTCTTCTGAAGCTGGTTCAGTAGCGCTCTTAATTTCGCCGGACGCACCGGAACCGGTAGTCCATGGGCGCCGGCAGGCAAGGCGTGAGTGGCATCACCGAGCAGAACGATGAGTGGTGCTTCGGGCGCTTGCGCAAGGCTGGTGGCGTTGGCAAATTTGCTATCGACAATGATCAGTGCGTTGTCGGGCAAGGTTTCCTTCCGTGAGCCGTCGTTTACGCTCACCGCGTAGTTCCAGCTTTCAATCAGGCAGACGCAGGCCAGCATGTCTTCCGAGTCGCCGATGCAATGAACGTTGCCAGCGCTTGCCTCGGTGTTTTCATTTGCATCGGAGAGGAATACCGGCGGGCTGCCGGTCACGCGCAGTGAAAAGGTAGTGCCTTCACCCAATCGCGAGCGGAGCCCAATCTGGATGTTGAGCGCGCGCGCCAATCGGTCGACGATGGACAGCCCGAGCCCCAGCCCCTTGTTGTGTTCCCGGGCGGTGTTCCCGACCTGATAGAACTCGGCAAAAATCTCGGCCTGGTCGGCCTGGGCAATTCCGATGCCATTGTCGCGGACCTCGATCTGCACCTGTGAGCCGCGGTGTCGGGCGGCGATCAGCACCCGGCCGCCGGGGTTGGTGTAACGCAGCGCATTGGAAATCAGGTTGGCAAGCATGCGCTCCAGCAAAGCGGCATCGCTCGCCACCCAAAATGTGTTGGAGCGAAAGCGCAGGGCGATGCGGCGGTCAGCTGCAGGTCGCCGGAAGGTCTCGGCCAGCCGCTCGAATAGTGTTTGCAACTCCAGGGGGCGAACGTCCGGCTTGATGCCGGAGACGTCCAGGCGGGAAATGTCGAGCAGCGAATTCAGCAGTTCGCCGAGCATGGTTGTCGAAGCGGTGATTTGCCCGGCCAGGTGGGGTAGTTCGTGGGTTGACCCACTGCGCACCTGGCGTTGAAGGTCGGCAGAAAATAGCGAAAGCGCATGCAATGGTTGCCGCAAATCGTGACTGGCGGCGGCGAGAAAACGGCTCTTGGCGGCATTGGCACGCTCGGCGGCGTCTTTCTGGCCGGCCAGTTTCAGCGTGGCTTCCCGAACACGCTCTTCGAGATGTTTCTGACTGGATTCCAGTTCGTTGGTCAGGGCTGCCATTTCGCGGACCTGCCGGCGGACGAGCACGGCGCCAACGAGTAGAACAATGCTGACCAGCAGGCCGAGGGCGCCCAGTTCAAAAAGGCGGCTTCGCCACGCGGTCAGCAACGAATGCTCAGGAATGGCGCTGAGTATGCGCAGATCCGGAAAGCCGGGAACGCTGGATACCCAGACCAGCAGGCCGTTGCCCTTGGCCAGACCATTGGCCGGAATAAGGTCACGCAGTTTTCCCTCGAACAGTGCCGTGGCCGCTTTTGAGCCGAGGACGGTCGATTGACGGCTGGTGTCGGTTGGCCGGCAGGAGGCGATGATTTCACCCTTGGCGTTGGTCAATACCGTTTCAAAATCATCGCTTAGCCGGTTTGACCAGCAAAAATCCTGCAGGTAGGCCGGTTCTATGGCGGCAAAGGCGACGCCGGAAAACTGCCCGCTCTCGCCATTAAGACGGCGGGCGATGGCGTAGGTGTAGCGTCCGGAATTGCGCCCGACATAGGGGCCGAAATTGGTTGCCTCGACGCCGCCTGACAGGGTGGCAAAATAAGGGCGATCCTTGACGTTGATATTGGGTGCCGGAAATTGCGTCGAGATGAAGCGCTGGTTGCCGAATCGGTCGAAAATGATCAGATCGCGCAATTGCGGCATCGCCCGCGAGTGGCGCTGGGCGATGTACTCCCAGCCTTTGCTCGGTTCCCAGCTTTCCCAGTTGCGCCGGTTGTGCGTAAGGTCGGTGGCCGTTTCGCGCAGCAGTACGTCGACGGCCTCGAAACTGCGCGCAGTATGTTCGGCGATCATGATGCCGAAGTGTTGCAAGCGGCGTTCGCCCGTTTCGAGGTCACGATGGTGGGCGATCATCAGGTCAGCCAGAAAAACCAGAACGACAATCAGCGTGCCGGCCAGGGCGACGGTGAGCGCAAGCGTTTCAGGTTTTCGGGTGCGCATGGCTGCTTATAACTGGTAGCAGTAGAGCGGACGCGCCGGGGTGCAGTCGACGTCGATGATGCGATCCGGTGTCGCGCCGGGGACGGGGAAGCTGTTGCTGATGAAGAGGCTGCCCGGCAGCATTTCGGCTTTCACTTTTTCCCAGAGCCGGGGCATGGGGGCGGGGGAAAGGAAGGCGTAGACTACATCGTGCTCGCCGAGCCTGGCCTGCCACAGGTCATCCCAGCGCCAGTGGATGTTGGGCCGGCCGAGACCGAAAAAGAGGCCGAGCAGCCAGGTCAGCGGGGCGTTTTCGTAGCCGGTGAAATGGCTGTCGGGCAGGGCGTCGGCGAGCGGCACCGTGGTGCTGCCGAGGCCGGCGCCAAGGTCAAGGAAGCGGGTCGGGCCGCGTTCGGCGAGCAGGTCGGCGAGGGCGGCGACCGTTTGCTTGTTGGACAGGTAGAGCGGCACCTGGCCGGACAGCGCGCCGCGAAAGATGAGCAGGAGAACGATGGCGGCGAGCAGGAACCAGAACGGGTCGATGGCCAGCCTGTGGGTGAACCAGACGAGCGGCATGAATCCGGCGTGGATGACGCGCCACCACCAGGGTTGGCGGGAAAGCGTGGCGAACAGCAGGGCGGCGCCACCGATGGCCAGGCTGGTTTCCAGCCAGGGCATGGCTTCGGCCTTCCAGCCGAAATAGGGCCAGGCGATGGATAAAACGAGAATGACCGCCGCCCCTTGCAGGGCGAATTGTCGTTTGGGGGTTGAGGACATTGGGCGATTCTATGTCAACAAGGCCGATCTCGCCTTTTCTCTCGTTTTGGCCGCAAGTGCCGCGGCGTTTGTCCGGATGAAACCGAAGCCGCGCACCTGTTGCGGCCAGTTGGCCAGGGTCAGGAAATCCTTGATGTTGCCGTGTGAGTGGGCGATCAGGTCGAGGTCGGTCTCGTAGTCGGCCAGCATCTTGCGGTCGACCGCCTTTTCGGGGTTAAAACGGAAGGGATCGAGCCAGCTGCCGCGCAGGCGGCGCGTTTTGGCGAGTACTTTCAGTACCGGCAGCAGCCATGGGCCGAAGGTGATTTTCTTTGGCCGTCCATCGCTGCCGATTTGGGCGAATAGCGGCGGGGCAAGGTGGAAACTGGGCCGAAAGTCACCTTCAAATTGCTCGCTGAGCCGTGACATGAAATCGCTCTCGGCGTACAGGCGTGCCACTTCGTACTCGTCCTTGGGGGCGAGCAGGCGGGCAAGCTGGGTAGCGACGATGAGGCTCAGTTCGTCGTTGCCGATGGCGAGGATGCCGTTCAGGCGATGCAGATAGTGTTCCGCGAGATGGCTATCCTGATAGGCGGTCAGATGGGCGACCCGGCTGGCGATCAGTTCATGGATTGACTGCTCGGGTGCGCTCTGGCCGGCAATGGGGCCGGCGATTTTGGCCACTTTTTCCGGGTCGACCGCAGCGCGGCGGCCCCATTCGAAGGCCTGGCGGTTGGCGTCGACGGCGGCGCCGTTGAGTTCGATGGCGCGGTCGAGGCCGGCGGCGGAAACGGGCACCAGGCCGAGTTGCCAGGCGTAGCCGAGGAGCAGCATGTTGCCGTAGAGGGCGTCGCCCATCAGGCGGCTGGCGAGGTGCTGGGCGTCGATGAACTGGACGTGGTCGGCGCCCAGGGTGTCAGTCAGTTGCGTTTTGAGGCCGGCCAGCGGGAAGTGCCAGTCGCGGTTGCGGGTGAAGTCGGCGGTTGGCGTGTCGGTGCAGCTGACGACGGCGCGGGTGCGGCCTTCGAGCATTTTTGACAGGGCTTCGGTGCTGGCGCTGACGACGAGGTCGCCGCCGAGCAGGGCGTGGGCTTCGCCGGTGGCGATGCGGGCGGCGTGGATGTCTTCGGGACGGTCGGCGATGCGCAGGTGGGAGAAGACGGCGCCGTATTTCTGCGCCAGGCCGGTCATGTCCAGCGTTGAAATGCCCTTGCCGTCGAGGTGGGCGGCCATGCCGATGAGGGCGCCGAGGGTGATGACACCCATGCCGCCGACGCCGGTGATGAGGAGGTTGTAGGGCTGGGTCGTGGACGGCAGTTTGGGGGACGAAAAAATGGGCCAGCTTTCGCCGTCGACCGCAAGATTCACGGTCTTTCTCGGTTTGCCGCCTTCGATGGTGACGAAGCTCGGGCAGAAGCCTTTGACGCAGGAGAAATCCTGGTTGCACGACGACTGGTCGATCTGCCGCTTGGTGCCGAAGGCCGTTTCGACCGGCACGATGGACAGGCAGTTGGATTGCACCGAGCAGTCGCCGCAGCCTTCGCAGACGGCTTCGTTGATGACGACGCGCTGGGCGATGGCCGGCATCTTGCCGCGTTTGCGCCGGCGCCGGGCTTCGGTGGCGCAGACCTGGTCGTAGATCAGAACCGAAACACCGGGTTCTTCGCGCAGTTCGCGCTGGACGGCGTCGAGTTCGTCGCGGTGGCGAATCGGCACGTTGGGGGCGAGGTCGGTGATCCCGGCGTACTTGGCCGGATCGTTGGTGACGATGACCATCTTGCCGACGCCCTCGGCTTCGAGCTGGCGCGTGATGCGGGCGACGCTCAGGATGCCGTCGACGGGCTGGCCGCCGGTCATTGCCACGGCGTCGTTGTAGAGAATCTTGTAGGTGATAGTCACCTTGGCGGCGATGGATTGCCGGATGACGAGGATGCCGGAGTGGAAATAGGTGCCGTCGCCGAGGTTGGCGAAGATGTGTTTTTCGCTGGTGAAGGGCGCCTGACCGACCCATGGCACGCCTTCGCCGCCCATGTGGGTGAAGGTCGAGGTCGAACGGTCCATCCACGTCACCATGTAGTGGCAGCCGATGCCGGCGACGGCGCGCGAACCTTCGGGGACGCGGGTCGAGCTGTTGTGCGGGCAGCCCGAGCAGAAATGCGGTTTGCGTTCGGCGAGCACGATGGGCGTCAGCGCCGCTTTCTGCTTGGCTTCGATCAGGGCGAGGCGGGCGGCGATGGTTGGTGAGGTGAAGAAGCGGCCGATGCGTTCGGCGATGACGCGGGCGATGGTGGCGACCGGCAATTCGCCAGTGGCCGGCAAGAGCCAGTGGCCTTCGCTCCACTCGCCGATTTCGTCGAACTTGCCGATGACGCGCGGGCGGACATCGTCCTTCCAGTTGTACAGCTCTTCCTTGAGCTGGTATTCGAGCAGCTGGCGCTTTTCCTCGACGACGAGGATTTCCTCGAGCCCTTCGGCGAAGTGGCGCACGCCTTCCGGTTCGAGCGGCCAGACCATGCCGACCTTGAACAGCCGGATGCCGATTTCGCCGGCCAGCGCGTCATCGATGCCGAGCTCGTCGAGGGCCTGGCGGACGTCGAGGTAGGACTTGCCGGCGGTCAAAATGCCGAGGCGAGGGGCGGGTGAATCGATGATCAGCTTGTTGAGCCCATTGGCCCGGCAGTAGGCCAGCGCGGCGTAGAGCTTGTGGTTGAGCAGGCGGGCTTCCTGAACCAGCGGCGGGTCGGGCCAGCGGATGTTGAGGCCGTCCGGCGGCAATTTGAAATTTGAGGGAAAAATCGGGTTGACCGTGGCAGGGTCGATGCTGACCGACGCCGAGGTCTCTACCGTGTCGGCCAGCGCCTTGAAGGCGACCCAGCAGCCCGAATAGCGGCTCATCGCCCAGCCGTGCAGGCCGAAATCGAGGTATTCCTGGACGTTGGACGGGTAGAGCACCGGCATCATGACCGCCTTGAAAAAGTGCTCGGTCTGGTGCGGCAAGGTGGATGACTTGGCGGCGTGGTCGTCGCCCGCAATGACCAGCACACCACCGAATTTCGAGCTGCCGGCCGCATTGGCGTGGCGGAAGACGTCGCCGCAACGGTCGACGCCCGGCCCCTTGCCGTACCACAGGCCGAAGACACCGTCGTAGAGAGCGCCGGGAAAGAGATTGACCTGCTGGCTGCCCCACACGGCCGTCGCCGCCATGTCTTCATTGAGGCCGGGCTGGAAGGTGATGTGGTGTTCGGCGAGGTGATCCTTGGCCTTCCACAGACCAAGATCGAGGTTGCCGAGCGGGCTGCCGCGGTAGCCGGAAATGAAACCGGCGGTGTTGAGGCCGGCGGCCAGATCGCGTTCGCGCTGCAGCATGGGTAGGCGGATTAGCGCCTGGGTGCCGGTCAGGAAGACTCGTCCCGAAGTGCGCGTGTATTTGTCGTCCAGCATGGCTACCAGATTGGCTGGAAGAGCCAGGTTGCTCATTGTTAGCCTCCGTCGTGACGCCTTGTGAGCGTGAACTGGTGTTCCGTCGCCGGGGGTGGTGGCGACGGACGTATCGAGGGTTTGAGTTTGGCTAAAACCGAATGTTCCGGGAAAAGCGCGTTTCCGGGGGGGATTTAAGAATTACGTCCCTGGCAGGGCGCTGGATCAACGGCCGAATGTTTCAGGTGAGAGGCTTAAGCGAGAAACTGAGTGGCCTGATCCAGGTCGCCGTGGGTATGGCCTTCGTAGAGCGCCGCGACAAATTTGCGCCAGACCAGGTCGGGCTCGCCGATACGGAAGCCACAGTAATGCTGGTCGTCCAGATCTGTTTCCTGAACGGCCTGCACCGTCAGTCGGGACATTTCGTGGAGGCCGAGCTGAACGGTGGCGTTCAGCCAGACGTTGGTGGGTATTTGCTCGGCAACGCGGGCGCGGAAACCGTAGCGCGACACTTCATTCACTTCGACTGAAATCAATTTGTCGATCAATGCGTTTGAACCGGCCAGTTTGGCCGGACATTTCACCGAAAACCGGCGGTGCTGGCGCATTTGACGGGCAACGCCCTGATCGGCCAGCGCCGGCAGCACCTTCTGGTAATCGGGAAGGTCATAAATCAGGTGGAGCAATGCCTTCTTTCGCTCGCTCAGCTCGGCGAAAACGGCTGTCTTGTGGTTGAAGAAATAGTCGATCAGCGCAGGCGTCAGTACGGGGTCATTGGTGGTGAAGAAGCGACGGTGCGGGATCTGGATGTTCGGCAGTTTGGTTTCGACAAAATAATGATGAAGATTCCGGTTCGTCGCCTTGCCTGCGTAGGCCTTGCGCATGATTTCCGGGGCGTGCTTGAGATCCAGCGTGGCGCCTACTGCCGGCGCGCCGTTGACGAAATCGTAGTTCTCGACGACGTTGGCGGTCAGGCGCTTGAAGAAAAGCAGGGACTCGTACATCTCGATGTGGCGGGGGTTGACGGCGATGACGAGGTGGCGGGTGTCGAAGAAGGTTGTGCAGTATTCGTACATGAACTTCATCAGCGGGAAGAGGATGGTTCCCCCCGTCCGGCGATATCTCGGATGGACAGCCAGCGCCGATACTTCGGCGATATTGCCTTCCTTTTCGCGAACGCCGGTCAGATCGAAAATGCGTTGCAAGGGGAAGCCGATGGCGCTTTCGCGGATCAACGAAAGCGTGCCGACGACCTTGTCATCGAGCTTGGCGCACAAGGTCGTGGTCGTCGGCAAGGCGTGATAAATCGTGACACGCATCCCGGACGGATCGGGCGTCATGAATCCGCTGCTGACATAGGCGTCGTGCAGCAACATGAAGCAGGCTTCGAGCTCTTCCTGGGTTTCGGCGATCTTGAGGACAAGACGCTTGTTGGGGTTCGAATCGCAGTCAACAAACGAGCGATAGACGTTATGTCGGCTTTTTTGAGGCAGCAGGGAGAATAGCTTGCGCGCGGTCTGACTCAAATAGAAGCGCAAACGGGCGAGTGCCGGCATCAAATTTATCCATAAGGAATGATTGATTCGATCATAGCACCTTATTATTGACATGTATTCGGTGCCTCCGGACAATCAGGGTGTCACTTTTACCCCAGAAACCAGGAGATATATCGATGCGCGCAAAGTTGTCTGTCGTTGCCCTTTCCGTTGCTGCTGCTTTTACACTCTCCGCCTGTGGGCAAAAGGAGGCGCCAAAGCAGGCCGCAACGCCTGCCGCCCCGGTTACTCCGGCGGCCAAGCCGGAACTTGTCGTCAAGCTCGGCCATGTTGCGCCGATGACCGGCCCGCAGGCCCATTTGGGCAAGGACAATGAAAACGGTGCCGTGCTGGCCATCGAAGAGCTGAACGCCAAGGGCATGGAAATCGGCGGCGCCAAGGTCAAGTTCGAACTGCTGGCTGAAGATGATGCGGCGGATCCGAAGCAGGGTGCCATCGTCGCCCAGAAGCTGGTTGATGCCAAGGTAAATGGCGTTATCGGGCATCTGAATTCGGGTACCACCATTCCGGCTTCCAAGCTGTACGCCGATGCGGGCATTCCCCAAATTTCCGGTTCGGCGACCAATCCGAAATACACCCAGCAAGGCTTTGCCACAGCTTTCCGCGTCATGGCCAACGACGTCCAGCAGGGCAAGAGCCTGGGCGAGTTCGCCGTCAAGCAGGGCCTCAAGACTGTCGCCATCGTTGACGACCGTACCGCCTACGGCCAGGGTCTGGCCGACGAGTTCAAGAAATCCGCCGAAGCTGCCGGCATCAAGGTTGTGGCCAGCGAATACACGACCGACAAGGCGACCGACTTCAAGGCCATTCTCACCAAGATCAAGTCGACCAAGGCCGAGCTGGTCTTCTTCGGCGGCATGGACGCCCAAGGCGGCCCGATGGCCAAGCAGATGAAGGAATTGGGCATCAAGGCCAAATTCCTCGGTGGCGATGGCGTCTGCACGCCGGAGTTCATGAAGCTGGGTGGCCCTGCCACCGAAGGCCAGTTCTGCTCGCTGCCCGGCATGCCGCTGGAAAAACTGGCCAAGGGCCCGGAGTTCCGCGAGAAATTTACCAAGAAATTTGGTGCGGAAATCCAGCTTTACGCACCGTATGTTTACGACGCCGTAATGGTCATGGCAGATTCGATGAAGCGTGCCGATTCGGTTGAGGCGGCCAAGTTTCTGCCGATGGTCGGCAAGACAAAGTTTGATGGCGTGACGGCAATGATCGAGTTCGATCAGGTCGGCGATCTGAAGGGCGGCGCCATTTCCATCTATCAGTACAAGGGCGGCAAGCTTGAGTACGTTGAGACATTGGGTGGCGCTAATCCGGTCGATTCGGTCAAGGCCGACGTCAAGGAAGCCGTTGCGGACGTGAAGGACGCTGCCAAGGCGGTTGCCGGTGCAGCCACTGCGGTTGGCGCAGTGGCAGTTGGTGAGGCGAAGGAAGCAGCCAAGGCAGCTGCCGAGGCGGGCAAGGATGCGGTGAAGGCGGGTGCAGAGGCGGTCAAGAGTGCCGCTGAAGCGACCAAGGCGGCGGCGGAAAAGAAGTAATTCGTTGATTTGCTGAATTGAAACGGCACCGCAAGGTGCCGTTTCCTTATGCCCGACAAGAAAAAGACTAAATGGATATATTCCTCCAGCAGATTATCAATGGCCTCGTCCAGGGCAGCATCTACGCTTTGGTCGCTCTGGGCTACACCATGGTTTACGGGATCATGGGGCTGATCAATTTTGCCCATGGTGAAGTGGTGATGATCGGTACGCTGGTGACGATCACTGTTGCCAGTTCGCTGATCAAGGCCGGAATGCCGGTGGCGCTGGCTGGCCTGGCCGGGCTGAGTGCCTCGGTGCTGGTCTGCATGGCCCTCGGCTGGGGGCTGGAGCGTATCGCCTATCGCCCGCTGCGCAACGCGCCGCGCCTGACCCCGCTGATCACGGCGATTGGTATGTCCATCGTGCTGCAAAATCTGGCCATGATGATCTGGGGACGGAACTACATGACCTTCCCTTCGCTGTTGCCGAAAGTGGATTTCGAGTTCGCTGGGGCCAATTTCACGATGATCCAGGTCATCATCGTCCTCGTTTCAGCGGCGACGATGGGTGGCCTGCTACTCCTCGTCTATCGCACCAAGCTCGGCATGGCGATGCGCGCCACCGCGCAGAATCCGGCGGTGGCCAGCCTGATGGGCGTCAATATCAATCGTGTCATCGCGGCTGCCTTCATCATCGGTTCGGCCCTTGGCGCGCTGGCGGGGGTCATGGTCGGCGGCTATTACGAAATCGCCCACTATCAAATGGGCTTCATGCTTGGCTTGAAGGCCTTTACCGCAGCCGTGCTCGGCGGTATCGGCAATCTGGCCGGCGCCATGCTGGGCGGCATTCTGCTCGGTATCATCGAGGCGCTGGGGGCGGGCTACATCGGGGATCTGACCGGTGGCTTCCTCGGCAGCCATTACCAGGACATTTTTGCTTTTGTCGTGCTGATTGTCGTGTTGATGTTCAAGCCTTCGGGGCTCTTTGGTGAAAAAACAGGAGACCGGGCATGAAAAATAGCCAATTTTTCCGGTCGACCGCGGGAATCACCCTGATGGCCGCTGCCTTGATTGTGCTGCCTTTCGTGGCGGCGCTAGGTGGCCAGGCCTGGGTGCGCATCCTCGATTTCGCCATCCTTTACGTTTTTCTGGCGTTGGGACTGAACATTGTCGTTGGTCTGGCTGGCCTGCTCGATCTTGGTTACATCGCTTTTTATGCGGTTGGCGCCTACACCTGGGCCTTGCTGGCCAGCCCGCATTTCGGGCTGCATCTGCCGATCTGGGTGATCCTGCCGATTGGCGGCTTGCTGGCTTGCCTGGCCGGCGTCGTCCTCGGTTCGCCGACGCTGAAATTGCGTGGCGATTATCTGGCCATCGTCACCCTCGGTTTCGGCGAAATCGTCCGTATTTTTCTGAATAATCTGAATGCGCCGATCAACGTTACCAACGGGCCGCAGGGCATCACGCTGATCGACCCGGTGACGTTCGGCGATTTCAAATTCTCCGGCACGACGCAGATTTTCGGCATTGCCTTGAGTGGCCCGCAGAAGTATTACTACCTGCTCGTCGCGCTGGCCATTCTGGTCGTCATCATCAACCTGCGCCTGCAAAATTCGCGCATCGGTCGTGCCTGGCAGGCTATTCGGGAAGACGAAATCGCGGCCAAGGCGATCGGCATCAACACGCGCAATCTCAAACTGCTGGCCTTTGCCATGGGCGCCAGTTTCGGCGGTGTGGCCGGTGGCATTTTCTCGGCCATGCAGGGTTTCGTTTCCCCGGAAAGCTTCTCGCTGATCGAGTCGATCATGATCCTGGCGATGGTGGTTCTCGGTGGCATGGGCCACATTCCCGGCGTCATCCTCGGCGCCGTATTGCTTTCCATCCTGCCGGAAGCCTTGCGCTACGGCGTTGGGCCGATTCAGATGGCACTCTTCGGCAAGATGCTGGTCGATCCCGAAAGCCTGCGCATGCTGGTCTTCGGCCTGGCGCTGGTGCTCGTCATGCGCTTCAAGCCGGCTGGTCTGTGGCCGGCGCCGGAGCGCAAGCGCGAGTCGGGCGAGATTCAACAGGTGACCGCAAAATGACCGGCACCCTGCTCGAAGCCAAGGCCGTCGCCAAACACTTTGGCGGCGTCAAGGCGCTCCGCGATGTGTCGCTGACTATCCGTCGCGGCGAAATCTATGGCCTGATCGGCCCAAACGGCGCCGGCAAGACAACCTTTTTCAACTGCATGACCGGCCTCTACGTACCGGACGGCGGCGGCTTCAGTTTCGATGGTAAGCCGCTCGTTGCCGATGCGCCGGACAAGGCCGCGGCGCGCGGCATTGCCCGCACTTTCCAGAACATCCGGCTGTTCGGCAACATGACAGCGCTGGAAAACGTCATGGTCGGCCGCCACGTCCGAACCCGGGCTGGCGTCCTCGGTGCCATCTTCCAGAATCCAGCCACCAAGGCCGAAGAGGCTGCCATCCGCCAGCGCGCCATCGACCTGCTGCACTACGTGCGCATCGAGGAACGGGCCGATGACCTGGCCAAAAATCTTTCCTACGGCGACCAGCGCCGGCTGGAGATCGCCCGGGCGTTGGCCAGCGAGCCCAAACTACTCTGCCTGGACGAGCCGGCAGCCGGCATGAACGGCACTGAAACCGAACAACTGCGCGAGCTGATCGACGGCATCCGCCGCGACGGCACCACCATTTTGCTCATCGAGCACGACGTCAAGCTGGTCATGGGCCTCTGCGACCGCGTCGCGGTGCTCGACTACGGCGCCTTGGTCATCGAGGATGTGCCGGCCGTCGTGCAAAAAGATCAACGCGTCATCGAGGCTTACCTAGGTGCTTGAAGTAACCGGACTCCACGTCGCCTACGGCGGCATTCAGGCGGTGCGCAGCATCACCTTTCACGTCAATCAGGGCGAAACCGTGGCGCTGATCGGGGCCAATGGCGCCGGCAAGAGCAGCACGCTAAAAGCGATTGCGCGGGTCATCGATGCGGTCGGCGGCGACGTTCATTTCTGTGGCGAGAAAATCAGCAAGATTGCGCCGCACGACGTCATTCGCAAGGGCATCGCGCTGGTGCCGGAAGGTCGCGGCGTGTTTTCCCGGCTGACGGTGCTGGAAAACCTGTACATGGGCGCCTACATCCACGATTCTGCGGTCAACGTGGAAAAAGACCTGAAAATGGTTTTTGGCTATTTCCCTCGCCTGAAAGAGCGCGAAAGCCAGCTGGCCGGCACGCTTTCCGGTGGCGAGCAACAAATGCTGGCCATCGGCCGTGCCCTGATGAGCCGCCCGAAAATGCTGCTCCTCGACGAGCCGTCGATGGGCCTGGCGCCGATCATGGTGCAGAAGATTTTCGAAGTCGTCCGCGCCGTCGCTGCCGATGGCATGACCATTTTGCTGATCGAACAGAACGCCAAACTGGCTTTGCAATGCAGCCAGCGCGGCTACGTCATGGAAAGCGGCGAAATCACGCTGAACGGAGACTCCGCCAGCCTTCTCGACGATCCGAAAGTGCGCGCCGCCTATCTCGGCGAGTAGGTGACCCGGGGCGGCGGAAAGCATCCTTCATCCCGGGGCGGCGTGCCTGTGGGATAATCCAATTCCTATCGCAAGACATCACGCAGGCATGGCAAAAGATTCACCGATTCAGTTCAAGGGCACCACGCTCAAGATCATCCAGACGCAACTGCGCACCACCGACCACGCCGCGCTGCATCAAGCTCTCACCGAATTGACCGGCAACAGCCCGGATTTTTTCGAGAATGAACTCGCTGTCCTCGATTTCAGCCAGGCCAAGGCCTTGCCCGACTCCGCAGACTGGGCGACGATCATCGAATTGCTGGGTCAGTCCGGCCTGAAGGCCGTGGCAACTTGCGGCCTGCCCGATGAGTTGGCTGCCGCCGCAGCCGCCGCCGGCTTGCCGGTGGTTGGCGGCGATGCCCTTGGCCGCCAGCGCGCGAAAGCAGAACAAACGCCCAATACGCCGCCGGTGGCGACCCCCGAACCAGCGCCCCCGCCACCCGCCTTGCCAGCTCCTGCGCCCGAAGCTGCGCCGCGCACCATCATCCTCGACAAGCCGCTGCGCTCCGGTCAGCGCTTTTACGCCAAGGGCTGCGATTTGATCGTGACCGCCATGGTCAGCGCGGGCGCCGAAGTGATCGCTGACGGCAACATCCACGTCTACGCCCCGTTGCGCGGCCGTGCCCTGGCCGGGGCCAGTGGCGACAAGGATGCCCGAATCTTTACCACCAGCCTGGAGGCCGAACTGCTCTCCATCGCCGGCCTGTATAGAACCTTTGAAGCCGGCGTGCCAGCCGAACTGCTTCGTCAGCCCGCTACAGTCTGCCTCATCGAGGACGGCGGCGAGCATCGGCTGACCATTGTTCCGCTGGCGCTGCGCTAACCCCATTCTTATAACTTACCCAAAGAGAAAACATCGTGACCAGAATCGTCGTCGTAACCTCAGGCAAAGGCGGAGTCGGCAAGACCACCACCAGCGCCAGCTTCTCCTCCGGCCTCGCCATGCGCGGCTTCAAGACGGCCGTCATCGACTTCGACGTCGGCCTGCGCAACCTCGATCTGATCATGGGCTGCGAACGCCGCGTCGTTTATGACCTGATCAACGTCATCAACGGCGAAGCGACGCTGACCCAGGCCCTGATCAAGGACAAGCACACCGAC
The DNA here is from genome assembly GCA_907163225.1 of uncultured Rhodocyclaceae bacterium. Taxonomy (GTDB): domain Bacteria; phylum Pseudomonadota; class Gammaproteobacteria; order Burkholderiales; family Rhodocyclaceae; genus Azonexus. The sequence continues at coordinate 2,490,131 of OU015322.1, forward strand.
AACCTCTACGTGCTGCCCGCCTCGCAAACACGCGACAAGGATGCGCTGACTGAAGAAGGCGTCGAGAAGGTCATCAAGGAGCTCGAACACCAGGGCTTCGACTACATCGTCTGCGACTCGCCGGCCGGTATCGAGTCCGGCGCCATCATGGCGCTGACCTTCGCCGACGAGGCGCTCGTCGTGACCAACCCGGAAGTCTCTTCCGTGCGCGACTCCGACCGCATCCTCGGCATCCTGCAGGCCAAGTCGCGTCGCGCCATCGAAGGTCGCGAGCCGGTCAAGGAACACCTGCTCATCACCCGCTACAACCCGAACCGCGTTGAAGCCGGTGAAATGCTGTCCTACAAGGACATCCAGGAAATCCTGCGCGTGCCTATCATCGGTGTCATCCCCGAATCCGAAGAGGTTCTGCAAGCCTCCAACCAGGGCGCCCCGGTCATCCACCAGAAAGCAACCGATGCAGCCGAGGCTTACCACGACGTGATCGCCCGCTTCCTTGGCGAAGACAAGCCGCTGCGTTTTGTCGACTACGTCAAGCCGGGCCTGCTGAAGCGCCTGTTCGGAGGCAAGTAAGATGTCCTGGCTCCAGAAACTGTTCGGCAACCAGCCGAAAACGGCTCAGGTGGCGAAGGAGCGCCTGCAACTGATCATCGCCCATGAGCGCGATGGCGGCGGCAGCAGCGCCAACTTCCTGCCCGACCTGCAGCGCGAACTGATCGCTGTGATTTCCAAGTACGTCAAGGTGAATGCCGATGACATCCGTGTCTCGCTCGAAAAGCAGGGCAATTACGAGGTGCTTGAGGTGAACATCGTGCTGCCTGAAAAGGGCTGAACTCATTCGCCAAACGAAGGCGGGCGCCGTGTGGCACTCGCCACGTTTGCTGAGATGCATCAAACGTTTTGCCATGCCGGCAGGTGACAATGCCGGCATTGTCTTTTTCAGGATTCCGTCGCCATGAATTTCCGCCATTCCGTCGCCGCCCTGGCTGCCATCCTGCTCGCTAGCGGACTTCATGCCGACGAGGCAAAGCCGGCCGACGCCGCACCCAAAATGGCTTACGGACAGATGGTCAAGCAGGGCGACAAACTCTTCTTCTCGCCCTGTCGGGACCGCAGCTACGCCTTTGTCGAAGACGTTTCGGCCGATGGCAGTGTGCTCAAGATACTCAACAGCATGGGCGTTGAGTCTGGCAAACACCTGTACGTCGAGCTGCTGGGCGTGCTCGACGGCGCCAGCCTGAAAGCCTCAGCCGTCAATATGGTACGGGTGAATGGCCGCTGCCAGATGCCGGGCGGCAAGGAAGAAACCTGGCGTGCGGCGGGCAATGATCCGGCCTGGGCGCTTGTCGCCGGGGGCGAATACGTGCAACTGCGTCGTTATGGCAATCCGGAAGTGGCTTTGCCGTACAAGGAATTCCGCACCGAAGGGACGGTCAGCAGCTACGACGGGGCGAAGGACAACAACAAACTTTCCGTGCGATTTGACAAGGCGCTGTGCCGCGATACCGAGGCAAACGCTGTTTTTGCCTGGACGGCGACGGTCAATTTGAATGGTCAGGTGCTCAAGGGCTGTGCCTGGGCGCGGTAAGCCGCTCAGCTTCGCATTTTGCGGCGGGCGCCAAGGCTGAGTAAGGCCAAGGAGACCAGTGCTAGCGAGTCGGGTTCGGGGACATTGATTGGATCATCGCTGCGGGTGATAGTGATGCTTTCGAAACCGAGCAATGCGAACTCGGACAGCGACTCTGTCGTCACGGTCATGTTCCCTGCGAGGTCATAGGCGAAATGGTCGGTTGTCTCGTAAGTCATTTGTACGAACTCTCTGCCCTTGGGTTGTAAAACACCGAACGCCGTTGGCAATTCGACGCCATCAATCAGGCCGAAAAACACCTCGCCGTAAGTTCGCGCGTGATTGTAAATTTCAACTCGGTGGCTGGATGCGAGGCGACCTTGGCTGTCGTACGTGTTTTGCTGGCTCAGGGTTGCGTCGTCAAGCAGGCTGAAAAACGAAGAGTCGGCATAAAAATCACTCAGGATGTCACCGTAAGTACTCAATTGGCGGCTAAAAAGCGCACCGTTGACGGTAGACGAACTCGTCAGCCAAGGTAGCGTTGCATTGGTCGATTGCTGACTGGTTAAGCCCGCGTCTGCTGCGTATTGGTCGACATAGCGACTGGCGTCAATGGTGACGCTCAGCAGGCCGGTCGGAGCTGATGCATAGGCGGTATCGGGCGTTGTTGAGCAACCGCCGGTTCCAGATGCGCTGCCAGCAGCATAGGTGAAACTGCATGTTTCCCCATAGATGCCTTGCCCCGAGTTGTCAGGGGACCCTGTAAAACTATAGGTGATCGTGGTTGCGCTTGTGCTGCTGGCAGCAATCGTCAACAGGAGAGCGGCGAAAAGCCGGGAGGTTTTGGTGAATATCATGGGTCGCGCTTTATTTTTGAATTTGAGTTCTGCATAAAGCATTGTTTGCGCCATTCAATTAACCCTTCTGATTTAAAAGTGTTTTTATATTTTTTGTGCTGTGTAGTGAAGGCGCGGTTCAGGGTGGTGTAAAGAATGTCGACAGCGCTCACGTTTTGTTGTCGCTTCCACGGTCAACCGGAAAAAACGGCCAAAAATCAAATACTCGAAAACGTGAAGGCGTCGGCGAAGAACTCTTCTTCCGGCAAGCCTTGCGCCACGAAGTCGCGCTTGGCAGCCTCGATCATCACCGGTGCCCCGCAGGCGTAGGCCTGATAGCTGGATAGATCGGGGAAGTCGGCCAGCACGGCCTGATGGACGAAGCCGGTGCGACCTTGCCAGCCATCGTCGGCCGCCGGTTCGGACAGTACCGGGATGTACTTGATGTTGGCGTGTTCTGCCGCCCACTTCTCCGGCAGCGCGTTCTGGTACAGATCGACGCGCGCCTTGGCGCCCCAGTAAATGAACATCGGCCGCGCGCATTTTTCGGCGATGGCGTGCTCGACGATGGCCTTGATCGGTGCGAAGCCTGTGCCGCCGGCGAGCAGGATCATCGGTTTCTTCGAATCTTCGCGCAGGTAGAAGGAGCCGTGCGGGCCGTTGAAGCGCAGGATGTCGCGCGCTTTCATGGTCGAGAAAACCTGTTCGGTGAACAGGCCGCCCGGCACGTGGCGGATATGCAGCTGGAGCAGGGCGTCGTCGTGCGGGGCATTGGCCAGCGAATAGCTGCGCTTCTTGCCGTCCTTGAGCAGAATGTCAATGTATTGCCCGGCCCAGAATTGCAGGCGTTCGCTGGCCGGCAGGCGGAGGTGGATTTCAATGACATCGGGTGCCAGCTTTTCCAATTTTTCAATACGTGACGGCAAGGTCTTGACGGGAATGTCGCCGGCCGAGCTGACTTGCTTGCATTCGATGACCAACTCGGATCGTGCGCTGGCGCAACAGTAAAGTGCCATGCCAGCAGCCTTTTCGCTATCGTTCAGGGCTTGTGCCTGGGCTTTGCCGTGGTCAACGTCGCCGCTGACAATCTTGCCCTTGCAGGCGCCGCAAGCGCCATCCTTGCAGCCGTAGGGCAGTGTGAGGCCCTGACGCAGCGCGGCGTCGAGCAGCGTTTCGTCGGCTTCGGCGACAAACTGCCGGCCGCTCGGCTGGACAGTGACTTGGTAGCTCATTGGTTCCCCTTACTGGTCGGCTACAATGCAGCCGTGCAAAAAATCCTGATCGTCGGCAGCGGGGACGTCGCCCGCCGCATCCTCTCCCGCATTGTCCCCAATGCTCGCGTCTATGCCCTGCTGCGCGACGCCAGCCGTGCGGCCGAATGGCGCGAAGCAGGTGCGACGCCAGTGCTGGCCGATCTCGACGACCGGGGCAGCCTGCCGCGCATCGCCGGTCTGGCCGACGTTGTTCTGCATCTGGCGCCACCGCCCGGCGAGGGCAATCACGACACGCGCACCCGCAACCTTCTGGCGGCGCTGGGCAAGGCCAAAAGTCTACCACGGCGGCTGATTTACGTAAGTACGACGGGGGTCTATGGCGATTGTCGCGGCGCGCACATCGACGAGACGCGCCGCCTGAATCCGGAAAGCGCCCGCGCTGGCCGTCGGGTCGATGCCGAGCGACGCCTGCGTGGCTGGGGGAAAGCGACCGGCGTGACCGTTTCCATCCTCCGCGCGCCCGGCATCTACGCCGCCGACCGCCTGCCGATCGATCGTCTGCAACGGGCCATGCCGGCGCTGAATGAAGCCGATGACGGCTACACCAATCACATCCACGCCGACGACCTGGCTGCCGCCTGTATCGCCGCGCTGCGCCACGGCGGCGCCAACCGCGTCTACAATGCCGTGGATGATTCAGACCTGAAAATGGCCGAGTATTTCGACCGCGTCGCCGATGCTTTCGCCTTGCCCCGCCCGCCGCGCATTTCCCGGCAGGAGGCCGCAAGGACGCTGTCGCCGGTTCAGCTGTCCTTCATGCGCGAATCGCGGCGCATCGGCAATCGGCGTCTGAAAAACGAATTAAAACTGCGTCTCGCATACCCGACCGTGGACGTCGGGATAGCCGAGGCGAAAGCGGCCAGGCTGGCTGCCAACTAGGAGAAACGCATGCTCGTCGTCAAGACACTGCATATCTGGATGGTCATATCGTGGTTTGCCGGCCTGTTCTACCTGCCGCGCATTTTCGTCAATCTGGCCATGGTGCCGGCCGACAGCGTCGCCGAGCGCGACCGCCTGCTGCTCATGGCCGGCAAGCTCTACAAATTTATGACGCCGCTCGGCGTCCTGGCCATCGCCTTCGGCTTCTGGCTATGGTTCGGCTACGGTTTTTCCGGTGGCTGGCTGCACGCCAAGACGGCGCTGGTCGCCGGGCTGGCCGTTTACCACTGGCATTGCGGCCGCGTGCTCAAGCAATTCCAGGGTGGCGGCAACACCAAGACCCACATCTGGTTCCGTTTCTACAACGAACTGCCGGTTATCGTTTTGCTGATCGTCCTCTTCCTCGTCGTCCTCAAGCCCTTCTGACATGAACAAATATTTCGCAATCTGCCCGCGCGGGCTGGAAGAACACCTGCTCGAAGAACTCCGTGCCGTCGGCGGCGAGGATCTGCGGACGACGCACGGCGGTGTCTTCTTTTCCGGCGAATGGCCGGTCTGCTACCGTGCCAACCTCGAATCGCGCATCGCCACCCGCATCCTGTGGCACATCGTCAAGGGGCCATACCAGAAGGAAGACGATATCTACCGGCTGGCCGTCCGCCAATTGTGGCCCAATCATTTCGACGTGACGCGCACCATGCGCGTGGTCACGACGGCCATCAAATGCCCGCTCAAATCACTCGATTTCGTCACCCTGCGCGTCAAGGACGCCATCTGCGACCGCTTCCGCGAGGACCGTGGCGACCGTCCGAATATCGAGACGCGCCATCCCGATGTCAGCGTTCATGTTTTTCTGTCCGAGAACGAATGCACGCTGTACCTCGATACCTCCGGTCAACCGTTGTGGCAGCGCGGTTTGCGCAAGGCCAGCGTGGACGCACCGCTCAAGGAAAACCTGGCCGCCGGCATCCTCAAGATCACCGGCTGGCAGCCCGGCATGCCGCTGGTCGACCCGATGTGCGGTAGCGGCACCTTCCTGCTCGAAGCCGTGCAGATGGCGCTTGATCGCGCGCCGGGTCTCGATCGCGGTTTCGCCTTCGAAATGCTGCGCAATTTCGAGGCGCTGAACTGGGCGAAGATTCGCCAGGCTGCCGAGGCCCGTGTCAAACCGGCCGAACCGCTGGACATCCGTGGCTACGACATCGACGACAAGGCCGTGCGCGCCACCCGGCGCAACCTGCAGGAGGCCGGCTTTGGCGGTGTTGTCACGGTCGACCAGCAAAATTTGCTCGAAACGCAACCACTGACCGATCAGGGCATTCTCGTCACCAACCCGCCCTACGGTGAGCGCATCGGCGAGCAGGACGAACTGGCCGCCTTCTATCCGGAACTCGGTTCTGCCCTGAAAAAACACTGGGCCGGCTGGAACTGCTTCTTCTTCACAGCCGACCTGCGTTTGCCTAAACTGGTCGGGCTCAAGCCAAGCCGCAAGACGCCGCTGTTCAACGGTCCGCTTGAATGCCGACTGTTCGAGATTCGCATGGTCGCCGGCAGCAATCGCAAGGTCTGATTGCTGCAATGCAATAGGCATGGGGTTTTGATCTCGGTCAGCTTGTTGGTCAGGCCATCGTGCGAGGATTAATATTTCGTAATTAATAATTTTTGGAGATAGCGCATGTCCGTTCAGGCTCTGTACCAACAAAAACGCATGTCCGCCGCCGATGCAATTCGCGTCGTCAAGAACGGCGACACCATCGTCGTGCCAACCGCCGTCGGCGAACCGCCCAGCCTCCTGACGGCCCTGTCGGAGGCACGGCGCGACTTTCGCGGCGTTCAGGTCTCGCAGATTCTGGCCGTGCGCAAGTTTGGCTACATAGACCCGGAAACCGTCGACAACGTCCGCCACACCGCCTATTTCTACAGCGGTGCGACCCGTCCGGGCGCCAAGGAGGGTTGGGTTGATTTCCTTCCAGCCTATTTCTCGGAAATGCCCCAGATGATCAATCGCGGCCTGATGCCGGCTGACGTGGTTTTCAGCATGGCCTCGCCGATGGACGAACACGGTTTCTTCTCGCTGGCACTTGCGGCCGACTACACGATGGCCGCTATCGAGCGGGCGCGCGTCGTGGTGCTCGAAGTGAATCCGAACGTGCCTTTCGCCAACGGCGATTGCCACATCCACATTTCGCAGGTTGCGGCGCTGTGCGAAAGCGACGAGCCGATTCTTGAAGTCGGCCTGCCCAAGATTGGTCCGGTGCAGGAAGCCATCGGCAAGTACGTCGCCGAGATGATTCCCGATGGCGCCACGCTGCAGATCGGCTACGGCGGCATTCCCGACGCCGTGGTCATGCAGCTGACCGACAAGCGCGACCTTGGCATCCATACCGAAATGGTCGGCGACGGCATCATGTCGCTGGTCGAGGCCGGCGTCGTGACCAATCGCAAGAAGAACTACCACCACGGCAAGATGCTGGCGACCTTCGCGCTCGGCTCGAAGAAACTCTACCAGTTCATGCACCGCAACCCGGCGCTGGAAATGCACCCGGTCGATTTCACCAACGACCCCTATCTGGCCGGCAAGAACGACAACCTGCACGCCATCAACGCCACGATGCAGATCGATTTCCTCGGCCAGTGCGGCTCGGAAAGCCTGGGGCCGATTCCCTATTCGGGTACCGGCGGTCAATCCGACTTCGTCCGCGCGGCCAACCGCTCCAACGGCGGCAAGGCCTTCATCGTGCTGCCATCGACAGCCAAGGACGACACCATTTCGCGCATCGTGCCCACGCTGTCGGCCGGCACCCACGTGTCGACCAGCAAGAACGACATCAACTACGTCGTTACCGAATTTGGCGTCGCCCAACTGCGCGGCAAGACTGCCAAGCAACGCACGGAAGCGCTGATCGGCATCGCCCATCCGAATTTCCGCGGGGAACTGCGCGAAGCGGCGAAACGCCTGAAGCTGCTTTGATTGGCGCTTACAAACTGTAGCAATTTTGTTCGCCCGGTTTGCCGATAATTCGCTATCGTGTAAGTGAGTTATTGGTAAATCGGGTGTGAACATGAAGTGGCACAAAATCCTCGTTGTCTTGCTGGCGCTGGTCATGGCCGGCATCGGTTCCAGCGCCTGGGCGCACGGGCCGCGCGTGCGTCTTGGTGTCCACTTCGGCGGGCCGGTCTGGGGGCCGATGTGGTACCCGTCGCCGTACTACTACCCGCCGCAGGTGATTGTTGTGCCGCCGCCCGCACCTCCGCCGGTATACATCGAACAAACTGAAGCGCCCCAGAACTATTGGTATTTCTGCAAGAGCGCCCAGGCGTATTACCCGTACGTCAAGGAGTGCGCTGAAAGTTGGCAGAAAGTATTGCCGCAACCGGAGAAACAGCCATGACCATTCGCTCCCATGTTCCCAAACTGACACTGCTCGCGCTGGTATTGACGCTGGGCGCCTGCACGGTCATGCCGACCGGGCCGAGCGTCATGGTTTTGCCTGGAAGCAATCAGTCTTTCGAACGTTTCCGTGCCGACGACATCGATTGTCGCCAGTTCGCGCATTTCCAGATTGGCGGCAAGACGGCGACCGACAACGCCCGCGAATCGGCAGTGACCAGTGCGGCAGTCGGTACGGCCGTTGGCGCGCTGGCTGGTGCGGCCATTGGCGGCGACGCCAAGGGTGCAGCTATCGGTGCCGGTGCCGGCCTGTTGATGGGTAGCGCCACCGGCTCCGATTCGGCCCGGGCTTCCGGAGCAGGTTCGCAGCGTGTGTATGACAACGCCTACATCCAGTGCATGTACAGCAAGGGGCACCGCGTGCCGGTGCCGGCCAACATGAGCTATTCGGCGCCGGTCAGGGCTCAGGATGCGGGTATCCCGCCACCACCGCCGGGATTGCCCCCGCCACCACCGGCCAATGTGAAGTAGGCATCGGCAAATAAAAATGCCCGGCACGTTCAGCCGGGCATTTCATTTTTGGCCCTTTTTTCCGGTTGACCGCGCCCCGCAGGAATCCACAGCGACGTGCCAGCTTTGGCTGGCCGTCTTGCTGTGCAGGTGCCTCATCAGCACCCTTGGGGTGGAGGAGTCGTGCTAAAACGCTCCCGAGGCGCAGACGCGGGCTGCCTGGCGAGCTTCGCTCAGGCCACGCCGGCGCTGTGCGCCTGCTGGTCCGCCCAATAGCTCGAACGAACCATCGGGGCGCAGGCGGCGCCGGTGAAGCCCATTTTCTTGGCTTCTTCCTCGAACATCTTGAAGGTGTCGGGATGGACGTAGCGCGTGACCGGCAGGTGGTGGCCGGACGGCGCGAGGTACTGGCCGATGGTCAGCATTTCTACGTCGTGGGCGCGCAGGTCGCGCATCACCTCGAGGATTTCTTCATCGGTTTCGCCGAGGCCGACCATCAGGCCGGACTTGGTCTTGACGTCCGGATAGCGGGCCTTGAACTGCTTGAGGAATTCCAGCGAATGGGCGTAGTCGGCACCCGGGCGGGCCTGCTTGTAGAGGCGGGGCACGGTTTCCATGTTGTGGTTCAGGACGTCGGGCAAAGCGCCGCCGAGGACATCGAGGGCGACGTCCATGCGGCCACGGAAGTCGGGGACCAGCGTTTCGACGGTGGTCGTTGGCGACAGTTCGCGGACGTTGCTGATGACGTCGACAAAATGCTGGGCGCCGCCGTCGCGCAGGTCGTCACGGTCCACGCTGGTGATGACGACGTAGCGCAGTTTTAATGATGAAACCGATTCAGCTAGTTCGCGCGGCTCGTCCGGGTTGGGCGGCAGCGGCTGGCCGTGGCCGACGTCGCAGAACGGGCAGCGCCGGGTGCAGATGTCGCCGAGGATCATGAAGGTCGCCGTACCGCGGCCGAAGCATTCGCCGATGTTGGGGCAGGCGGCTTCTTCGCAGACGGTGTGCAGCTTCTTTTCACGCAGCATGGTCTTGATTTCGCCGAAGCGCCCGGCGCTATTGCCGGCCTTGACGCGTATCCACTCGGGTTTGCGCAGCGGGGTGTCGACCGGCACGATCTTGATGGGGATGCGCGCGGTTTTGAGTTCGCCTTTTTGCTTGACGCCTTTTTCAGCCATGTTTTTTGTCCAGTTGCTGTAGCAAGTGTTGCGAGAGTTGCTCACCGGCCTCGTGAGCGGTGAGTGGAATATTGAAGTCCTTGGTCTGGATGACCTTCAGGCCAGCATAGCCGCAGGGATTGATCGCCGCAAATGGGGAAAGATCCATATCGACATTGAGCGACACGCCGTGGTAGCTGCAGCCGTTGCGAATGCGCAGGCCGAGGGCGGCGATCTTGGCCTCGCCGACATAGACGCCGGGGGCGCCATCGCGGCGTTCGGCGGTCACGCCGTATTGCGCCAGCAGTTCGATGACGGCCTGTTCGATGGCGGTGACCAGTTCGCGCACCTTGATCTTCAGTCGCGTCAGGTCGAGCAGCAGATAAACCACGACCTGGCCCGGCCCGTGGTAGGTGACCTGGCCGCCGCGGTCGATTTTGACGATGGGGATGCCGACATCCTTGAGAATGTGTTCCGGCTTGCCGGCCTGGCCCAAGGTGTAGACCGGCGGGTGTTCGACGATCCAGATTTCGTCCGGGGTCTCGGCCGTGCGGCTGGCCGTGAAGTCCTGCATGGCCTGGAAGGTCGGCGCGTAGTCGACCCGGCCCAGGCGTTTGATGACCGGAGGCACTTACAGCACGACCTTGATCATTGGATGGCCGCTCAGATCGGTGTAAAGGGCGTCGAGTTGCGGTTTCGAGCGGGCGATGACGGTACAGGTCAGGCTCAGGTAGTTGCCGCCTGAACTGGCACGCATTTCCATCGTGGCGCCGTCGAAGTCCGGGGCGTGCACGGTGACAATGTCGAGGACGACCTGAGCCAGACTGTCGTCAGCCTTGCCCATGATCTTCAACGGAAATTCACAGGGAAATTCGAGCAGGGTGTCCTTGTACGAAGCCATTTCAGCCTTTGCGCATTACGGTGTTCTTGAAATCCTGATACCAGTGCCACATCTGCTCGCTGAGCGGGCCGGGCTTTCCGGTGCCGACTGGTTCGCCGTCGAGGGTCGTGATCGCCAGAATCTCTTTGGTCGACGAGGTCATCCAGACCTCGTCGGCGGCACGAAGTTCAGTTTCTTCAATTTCGGCGATTTTTACCGGTTGACCGTGGGATTCGGCCAGTTCGAGGATCACGTCGTAGGTGATGCCTGGCAGCATCAGTTGCGTCTTGGGCGGGGCGCACAGCACGCCGTCCTTGACGATGAAGATGTTGGAGGCAGCGCCTTCCTTCATGAATCCGTCGCGAATGAGCAGCGCTTCGGCACAGCCCTGCTCGACGGCCTGCTGGCGGGCCAGCACATTGGCGAGCAGCGAGATGACTTTGAGGTCGCAGCGCGACCAGCGCAGGTCGGGCACGGTGATGGCAGCCACGCCCTTGGCGCGGACGTCAGCAGGCGTCGTTACCAGCGGCGAGGCAAAGGCGAAGGCAGTTGGTTGCACGCTGGCCGGCGGGAATGCGTGATCACGCTTGTCGTCGGCGCCGCGCGTGACTTGCAGGTAGATCGACTGGTCGTCCCACGGAGCGGTTTCGATCAGCTTGAAAACAACCTCTTTCCAGCCCTCTGCGCTCAGCGGATTGGCCAGCTTGATGCCGTCCAGCGTTGCCTGCAGGCGCTTGAGGTGTTCATCGATGCGGAAGGCTCGGCGCGAATAGACCGGGATCAGTTCATAGACGCCGTCGCCATACAGAAAACCGCGATCGAGTGGCGAAATGCCTGCTTCGGCCAGCGGTTTGAACTGGCCGTTCAGAAAAACGGGATCGGCGACGTAGGGCGTCATGGGTTTAATTGAACCAGAGTCGAATGGTGTCGATGATGCGTGTAAAGATGTTGCCGAGCGGCACATTTTCAAGTGCGTTCACCGGATATTCACCGTAAATTTTGCCGTCGACCGTAACTTTCAGCATGCCAAGTTTCTGGCCGACTTCAATCGGGGCAATCAGGCGGGGTTCGGCGACGAAATCTGATTTCACCTTGTCGGCATAGCCCTTGGGCACAGCGATGGCCAGATCGTTTGCGAAGCCGGCTTTCACTTCACTCGACGCCCCTTTCCAGACACGCAGCGAAGCGACGGCTTGATCTTTTGCGTATACCGTGACGGCGTCGTAGGAAATGTAGCCCCAGTTCAGCAGCTTTTGCGATTCGCTGGCGCGGGCCGAATCCGAGTTGGTGCCAAGGACGACGGACAGCAGGCGGCGCTTGTCGCGCAGGGCCGAGGAAATCAGGCAATAACCCGCGGCTTCGGTATGACCGGTCTTGACGCCATCGACCGTCGGGTCGATGAAAAGCAGGCGGTTACGGTTGGGCTGGGTGATACCGTTGTAAGTGAACTCCTTCATCGAGTAATACTTTTTGTACTCCTCGGGGAAGTCGCGGATCAGCGCGGAGGCCAGCAGCGACAGGTCGCGTGCCGTGGTGTAGTGCTGCGTATCGGGCAGGCCGGTTGAGTTGCGGAAGCTGGAGGACTTCATGCCCAGGCGCTGCGCTTCGCGGTTCATCATCTGCGCGAAATTCTCTTCGCTGCCGGCAATGCCCTCGGCCAGCGTGACGCAGGCATCGTTGCCGGACTGGACGATCATGCCCTTGATCAGGTCTTCGACCGGTACTTGCGTGTCGACCTTGATGAACATCTTGGAGCCGCCTGTGCGCCAGGCTTTTTCAGAAACCGGCAGGGGCTGGGTCAGGCCGATGGTGCTCTTGTGAATTGCAGCAAAAGTCAGGTAGGCCGTCATCAGCTTGGTCAGCGAGGCTGGTTCCAGGCGCTCGTCGGGCTTTTCTGCGGTCAACATCTGATTCGAGCCCATTTCCAGCAGCAGCCAGGATTTGGCGGCAAGCGATGGCGGAACGGGCAGTTGCTGGGCCAGCGCCTGGGTGGTGGCGACCAGGCTCAGGGCGAGAAGGGCAGTCTTGCGGAACAGCGACATTGGCAATTTACTTTGTAGTTCGTTGGGGGCAGGAATTATACCCTTGGCAGAATCCCGGTTTGGGGTACGGCAGCGCAGAGCGCCTCAACGGCAGGGTGACGAATGCGGCGCTCGTTAGAGATCGCGTAAATGTGTTCGCTAACCCCCGCCATCGGCCCGAGCGGAGCAGCCTGGAGTTGCGTGGCGATTTGCTCGGCCAGCGCCAGGGGGGCCGGGAAAATTCCCAATCCGCCCCGTCCAAAGGTGGTCAGCAAGGCGCTGTCCTCGAATTCGCCGACGATTTTCGGGCGGATGTTCATGTTTTCCAGCCAGCGATCAATCGGGGCGCGTAGCGCATTGTGGCGCGTAGGCAGTAGCAAGGGCGCGCCATCGAGACTCTGCGGGAAGCCTTTTCCATACTCCCCGACCAGCTCGGGCGAGGCGAAAAGCCCGGTTGCAAACTCGCCCAGCGGCGTGCTGAACAGCTTCAGATTGCCGCTGGCTGGTGCTGCGCGGTCGGTCAGAACCACATCCAGGCGGTGCAGGGCGAGGTCGGCCAGCAGCGTTTCGAACTCGCCTTCGTCGCAGATCAGGCGAATGTCGCCCGGCATGCTGGTCACTTTCGAGAGCAGCCGATAGGCCAGCAATTTGGGGATGCCATCTGAAATCCCGGCGCGGAGACGAAGTGTGGACTCGCTACCGCTACTCTCGACGGCTTCGGCCAGCGCTTCACCAAGCTGAAAAATCTGATCGGCGTAGCCTTGTGCCACGCGGCCAGCCTCGCTCAGCACCAAGCCCCGCCCCTGGCTGTTGAACAAGGCCTTGCCCAGTTGCCGCTCCAGAAGCGAGAGTTGGCCGCTGATCGTCTGAACCGCCACGCCAAGCCGCTCGGCCGCGCGCGTAATGCTGCCTTCCTGGGCGACAACCCAGAAGTAATGAAGATGTTTATAGTTAATGGGTGTCATGGGTTCAACAGAAAAAATCGAAGAGTGCTTCCATTTTGCTCCCGTTTTTTTGTTTGCTGCAACGCAATACTATCCGCGTGTTTCTCTTTCGAGGAGTTCAATCATGAAACGTATCGTGCTTTTCCTTGCCACCAACCTCGCGGTCATGCTGGTGCTCAGCGTTGCCACCAGCGTGCTGGGTGTCAATCGTTACCTGACAGCCAACGGTTTGAACGTCGGTATGCTGTTTGCCTTTGCCGCCGTGATCGGCTTTGGTGGCGCCTTTATTTCGCTGCTGATGTCGAAGACCATGGCCAAGTGGAGCACGGGTGCCCAGGTCATCCAGTCGCCGAGTTCGTCGACGGAAATGTGGCTGGTCGATACCGTCGCCAAGTTGGCCAAGCGCGCCAATCTGCCGATGCCGGAAGTGGCAATCTACGAGGGTGAGCCGAACGCCTTTGCCACCGGCGCCTCCAAAAACAACTCGCTGGTCGCCGTGTCGACCGGCTTGCTTCAAGGCATGACCCGCGATGAAGCCGAAGCCGTGCTAGCGCACGAAGTCGCCCACATCGCCAACGGCGACATGGTGACGATGACCCTGATCCAGGGCGTCGTGAACACCTTCGTTGTCTTCCTGTCACGCATTGTCGGCTACGTGGTCGATGGCTTCCTGCGTCGCGGCGACAGCGAAAACAGCGGCCCGGGCATCGGCTACATGGTGACCAGCATGATCTGCGAAGTGGTCTTCGGCCTGCTCGCCAGCATCATCGTCGCCTGGTTCTCCCGTCAGCGCGAATTCCGTGCCGACGCCGGTGCGTCGGGCCTGATGGGATCGCCTGTGCCGATGCAGAACGCGCTGCGTCGTTTGGGTAACCTGCATACCGAGCCGCTGCCGCAAAACATGGCTGCCTCGGGCATCGCTGGCGGAAAAGGTGGTTTCATGGCGTTGTTCTCGACCCATCCGCCGCTGGAGGAGCGTATAGCCGCGCTGAGCAGCGCGCGCTAAGCGCTATTTGAGCAGCATGCCGGTAACTGCCGGCACGCTGCGGTCAACCCCGATTTTCCTGTCAATGCCCCTTTTTTAGGGGGCAGGGACGAGACTTGACCTGAATTTGCTATGAACATCAAAAACACACTGCTTTTATTGACTCTTGGACTTGGTACCAGCCTTGTTGCGGCGCAGGCGGAGTTCGATTTGCCTGCTCTCGAAACGCTGTCCATGACATCAAACCGTTCACTGCTGGCCTCTCGTGACCAGGTTGCTGCGGCGCGTTTCGCGGTCGACAGCGCGGGGGCTTTCCCCAACCCCGAGCTGGAGTATCTGACTGGAAACACGCGGGCGCGGAGTCCTGGTGGAAATCAGGGCGATGCCCGCAGTGTGAGCCTGACGCAGCCGATTGATTTGCCTTGGCGACGCAATGCGCGAATAGGCGTAGCCGAGGCCGGGCTGGAATCGGCGAGTGCCGGAGCGCGCATGTTTGAGGCCGATGTGCTGGCACGGTTGCGGGTGCGCTACTTCGATGTGCGGCGGCGCGAGGGCGAGCTGAGCAACGCTCGCGAAGACGCCGCGTTAATGGAAAAAGTGCGGTCGAAAATTGCGTTGCGTGTAGAAACTGGCGAGGCGCCGCGCTTTGAACTGATCAAGGCCGATGCAGAGTCCTTGAATGCTCAGAAGAGCGCTCAGGCGGCTGGCTTTCGCCTGGAGCAGTCCCGTTCTTTGCTGCGCCAGGCCGTCGGCGCCGGGTTGCCTGCTGAATTCAGGCTGAGCAGTCGCCTGCGCGATGTGCCGGCACTGATTCCGCTTGATGAAGTGCGCAGGCAAATGGCTGAGTCCAGCCCTGATTTGGCGCGTAGTCGCGCGGAGATGGTGCGTGCCGAGCGCCAGCTTGAGCTTGAGCGGGCTCAGCGTCTGCCGGGGCTCGCTCTAAAGGCCAGCGTAGATGAAGACCCTGATTTTCGAGCTTCAAAAATCGGCGTGGTGGTTTCGATTCCACTCTGGGATCGCCGCCGTGGGCCGATGGGCGAGGCTGCTGCGCAATTGTCACGAGCGCGCAATGAACTTGAGGCGCAACAGTATTCGTTGAGCCAGGGACTTGAGGTTGCTTATCAGCAATACGAAATTGCACAAACGCAAGTGACCGCCCTCGAGACAGCCATCGTTCGGCAGGCCGAGTCCGCACTGAAAGTGGCAGAGGCCGCCTACCGTTTCGGGGAGCGCGGCTTTCTTGATGTGCTGGATGCGCAGCGGGTATTCCGCGCTGCCCGAGCCGAGTTGATTGCTGCGCGCTATGAGTTGGCGACAGCCTGGGTTGAAATTGAACGACTACGGGCGATGCCCGAGGGAAGCAAGCAATGAAAAAAGCGCTGATTTTGCTGTTGACCGCAACACTTGTCGCGGGCTGTAACAAGGACGACAAACAAACTGCTACGGCAGCGCCCGCTGACCCGGCGTTGGTTGCCCCGGCACCCGAGTTGATTTCTCAGCTCAAGTTGGCGTCGGTCAGCACGCAGTTGGTTGCTGAAACCTTGCGCGTGGCGGGGCGCATCGATTTCGACGAGCAACGACTGGCGCGCATTGGCGCGACGATTACCGGCCGGGTGACGGAAATTGATGCCTTGCTCGGTCAGGAAGTCAGAAAAGGCGAGGTGCTGGCGCGCCTGAATAGTAGTGAGCTTTCTACCCAGCAACTGGCTTATTTGCGAGCACGGGCCCAACTAGAACTGAACCGACGCAACGCCGAGCGCGCCAAGTCGCTGTTTGAGGCTGACGTGATCGGCGCGGCCGAGTTGCAGCGTCGGCAAAGCGAGTTACAAATTTCTGTTGCTGAAACCCGTGCCGCTGCTGATCAATTGCAGTTGCTCGGGGTGACGCCGGCGTCAATCGAACGCCTCGGTAAACAGGGCGCCATAAGTTCATTGACACCGGTGGTCTCCACTTTGAACGGCCATGTCGTTGAACGAAAACTGGCACAGGGGCAGGTTGTCCAGCCTGCCGACGCGCTGTTTGTGGTGGCCGATTTGTCGCGCCTTTGGGCGGTTGCGCAAGTGCCCGAGCAGCAGGTGAATCAGGTCAAGGTTGGGCAATCGGTCAGTATCGAGGTCTCGGCGCTGGGTAACGAAAAGCTGGTTGGTAAATTGATCTATGTCGGTCAGACGATCAATCCTGAGACACGTACCGTGCTGGTACGAACTGAGCTGGATAACCGTGACGGCCGCCTCAAGCCGGCCATGCTGGCCTCCATGCTGATCGAAGCGCGGGCGCTTGAAAGAATGGTGGTTCCGGCCAGCGCCGTGGTCCGTGAAAACGATGAGGATCATGTCTTCGTCGCCCAGGGTGACGAGGTATTTCGCCTGACGGCGGTGAAACTGGGGCCAGAGCAAGCAGAGCAGCGGGTCGTCATGTCCGGCCTGAAGGGCAATGAAAAAATTGTCATCGACGGCGCTTTTCATCTGAACAATGAGCGCAATCGCATGGCGATGGAGGGATCATGATTGAATCCCTTGTCCGGGGTGCGCTTGGCCAGCGCCTTGTTGTCGCGGTAATCGCTGCCGTTCTGTTTTTCTTTGGTCTTGATGCGGCGCGCAAGTTGTCGGTGGATGCGTTTCCGGATGTGACCAATATTCAAGTCCAGATTGCGACCGAAGCGCCGGGCCGTTCGCCGGAGGAGGTTGAGCGTTTCGCAACCGTGCCGCTGGAAGTGGCGATGACCGGCCTGCCCGGTCTGGAGGAGATGCGGTCGCTGAACAAGCCGGGCTTGTCGTTGATCACCCTGGTTTTCAGCGACAAAACAGATCTGTACTTTGCTCGTCAGTTGGTCATGGAGCGGCTGCTCGAAGTCGGCACCCGCCTGCCGCCGGGTATCTCGCCTGTTCTTGGGCCGGTTTCAAGTGGTTTGGGCGAGGTGTATCAATACACGCTGGAACGTCCGGACGATGGTGATCGGGCGCTGAGCGAAAAAGAATTGATGCAGCGTCGTACGGCTCAGGACTGGGTAGTTCGGCCGTTGTTGCGTTCAATTCCCGGTGTCGCCGAGATCAACTCGCAAGGCGGTTTTGCCAAGCAGTATCAGGTGCTGGTCAATCCGGATCGCTTGCGCCATTTCGATTTGACGATTGCCGATGTCTATCAGGCGGTTGGGCGCAACAACGCCAATGCCGGCGGCGGAGTGCTGCCGCAATACGCCGAGCAGTATCTGATCCGCGGTGTCGGTCTGGTCAAGGATCTGGACGATCTGCGCGTCATCGTGCTCAAGGAAAAAGATGGCGTGCCGGTCTATGTGCGCGATGTGGCCGAGGTGCAGATTGGTCACGAGGTACGTCAGGGCGCGGTCATCAAAAACGGCACCACGGAGGCAGTGGGCGGTGTGGTCATGATGCTGTCCGGCGGCAATGCCAAGGCTGTGGTCGACAAGATCAAGACGCGGGTCGAAGAGATCAACGCGAAGGGTATGTTGCCGGATGGTTTGAAAATTGTTCCGTATTACGATCGCTCGGAATTGGTTGATGCCGCGCTGTGGACCGTAACCAAAGTGCTGCTGGAGGGTGTGCTGCTGGTGGTGGTGGTGCTGTTTCTCTTCCTCGGCGATGTGCGTTCCTCTCTCATTGTCGTCGCCACGCTGGTTCTCACGCCCTTGCTGACCTTCGTTGCAATGAACAAGCTCGGCATTTCGGCCAACCTGATGTCGCTGGGCGGTCTGGCCATCGCCATCGGCCTGATGGTCGATGGCTCGGTGGTGGTCGTCGAAAACGCCTTTCTGCAACTTGGTCGCAAGGCGAAAAGCGGTGAGAGTCAGCTGCGCATCATTTTGCATGCCGTGGTCGAGGTGGCGACGCCGGTCATTTTTGGCGTTGGCATCATCATTCTCGTGTTCCTGCCGCTGATGACGCTGCAAGGCATGGAGGGCAAGATGTTTGCCCCGCTGGCTTATACCATCGCTATTGCGCTGGCCATTTCGCTGGTCTTGTCGCTGACGCTGACGCCGGTCATGTCGACGTACCTGCTGAAGCCGCCGGCGCATGATGGCGACCACGATACGCGCCTGATCGCGATCATGAAGCAGCGCTACCTGAAGATGCTGAACTGGACGTTGGCCAACGAGAAAAAGACGGTGCTGGCGGCGGTCGCGGCCTTTGGTTTTACCGTGACGACCTTGCCTTTCCTTGGTACGGCCTTTATCCCGGAAATGAAGGAAGGCTCGGTTGTGCCGGGTATCAATCGGGTGCCGAATATCTCGCTCGAAGAGTCGATCAAGATGGAAATGGAGGCGATGCGCCTGGTCATGGAAGTGCCAGGTGTCAAATCGGCCGTGTCCGGCGTGGGGCGTGGCGAATCGCCGGCCGACCCGCAGGGCGCAAATGAGTCAACGCCGATCGTCAGCCTCAAGCCACGTAACGAATGGCCTTCGGGCTGGTCGCAGGACGATATCCAGGATGCCATGCGCGAGAAGTTGAAGGTGCTGCCGGGTGTCCAGGTGGTCATGGCCCAGCCGATTTCAGACCGGGTCGATGAAATGGTCACTGGCGTTCGGTCGGATATCGCGGTCAAGGTCTTCGGCGACGATCTCGATCAACTGAAAAAACTGGCTGCTCAGATCGGCAAGGTTGCCCAGACCCTGCCGGGGGCGCAGGATTTGCGTATAGAGCGCGTTAGCGGTCAACAGTATCTTTCGGTTGATATTGACCGGCAGGCGATTGCCCGGCTTGGCTTGAATGTTTCGGATGTGAACGATGTGCTGGAAACCGCGATCGGCGGCAAGTTGGTGACGGAAATTTTCGAGGGCGAACGGCGCTTTCCCGGTGTGGTTCGCTTGCCAGAGCGTTTCCGAAATAACGTCGAAGCCATTTCCAACGTCTTGATCACCTCGCCGAATGGCGCGCAGGTACGGCTGACCGATGTGGCAAAAATCCAGGTTCAGGATGGCCCGGCGCAAATTTCGCGTGAATTGGGCAAGCGGCGCATCGTGATTGGCGTGAACGTAAAGGATCGCGACCTCGGTAGCTTTGTCGCCGAGTTGCAGCAAAAAGTCGAGGCACAGATCAAGTTGCCGGAAGGCTATTACCTGGAATGGGGTGGTCAGTTCCAGAACATGGAGCGGGCGCTGGGACACTTGACGGTGATCATCCCGATCACTATTGCCGCGATCTTCTTCCTGCTTTTCCTGCTCTTCAATTCACTGCGTTTCGCGACACTGATCATCACCGTGCTGCCGTTCGCATCGATTGGCGGCATCATCGGTTTGTTCGTTTCCGGTGAGTATCTGTCCGTGCCCGCATCGGTTGGATTCATTGCGCTGTGGGGCATTGCCGTGCTGAACGGCGTTGTTCTGGTGTCCTATATTCGCGGATTGCGCGAAGACGGGAGGACGGTGCAACAAGCGGTGATTGAAGGTGCGACGCTGCGCTTCAGGCCGGTAATGATGACCGCTACCGTTGCCATGCTCGGCCTGATTCCCTTTCTGTTTTCGAGTGGGCCGGGTTCGGAAGTCCAGCGTCCGCTGGCCATCGTTGTGATCGGCGGCCTGATTACTTGTACCCTGCTGACGTTGCTGGTTTTGCCCACCATTTACCGCTGGTTTGATGAGGAGAAAATCGAAGCATGAAAGAGATCAAGGCAATTATCCGCCCCAACAAGCTGCCGGCTTTGCGCGATGCGCTTGTTGCCATGCCCGGCTTTCCCGGCATGACAGTAACCAAGGTTGAGGGCTGTAGCGCCCCGTCGCGCCATGTCACCGCACGGACCAAGATCAAGGATGAGCTGACGGATTACACGCCGAAAGTACGTGTTGAAATCGTTGCGCCGGATGAGGTCGCCGACACAATATTTCAACTTGTAACCGAGGTGGCGCAGACCGGGCATTACGGCGACGGGCTAACGTGGATCACTGATGTCCAGCGGGCTGCGTTTATCTTCAAAACAACGCCGGGGCCCGATTAGCGCGAAAACTATCTATTACTTTTGTAAGGTGTGGAGTATTTCACAGTGAGTTCGGATGGGCTTTCCTAAAATTCGATCTTGTACAAATGCCCATTTGGGGCCAAAGACAGTTGCAATCGATATGGAATCCCTGCTGAACCCCGCGCCCGCCGTAGCCTTGATGTCTCCGCTTGAACTGAAGGAAGGTATCGCCAGCCTGTCGCGTGGCGCCTATTTCAAGGAGGCGCCGCTCGATGTGATGCTGAGCATCCTGACCGAATCGGCCGCGCAGATGTCTGGCATAGAACGGGTCAGCATCTGGGCCTTGACTGATGACCATGAGGAGTTGCGCTGCCTTACGTTGTACGAACGCTCGGCCAAGCGTCACAGCAAGGGTGGCAGCATCAGGGCTAGCCAGTACCCTGCCTATTTTCAAGCCCTGCGGGCGGGCAGCAGCATTTCTGCCGATGATCCCTATATTCACCCGTTGACGGCCGAATTTGCAGTCGACTATTTGCCGCGTTGCGGCATAACGGCATTACTCAATACGCCGATTCACATTCGAGGCGAATTGCAGGGCGTTCTTTGTCTCGAGCAGGTCGGTTCTAGGCAGCCGTGGTCGTCGGCGCATGGGCTGTTTGCCCAGGCGATCGCCAATTTGATCACGCTTGGGTTGGTTGAAAATGAGGCCGATGAGGCAAAGCGCCGCGCGCATCTTGCCGATCAGCGTCTGCGAGCTGCATTCGGCACCTGAAGCTATTTCAATTTTGGCCGAATTTACCGGTTGACCGCAGCAATCGTGCTGCTGAGCTGGGATAGCTCTGATTCCACCTGCGCTCGTATCGGCGCGCTGTCGAGTTCAGCGGCGTAGTTGCGGATCGTTTCCGAAAGCTGTCTGGCCAGATGCATGATGCCCCAAATTTCCAGCAGTTCCGCCTGCTGGGCCAGCTTAATCGACTCCGTGGCCAGGGCGTAAGCGTCTGGGGGCAGCGCAGCGAGGGCGTCTCGCATGAGCTGGATTGTTTCACTGGCCTCGTCGACAAATAGTTGATCCAGAACAGCTGAGCGTTCGTTTGCGCCGGGGGCGTTGACATTCGCTTCCAGGCGCCCGACAAAGTGCTTGGTGCGTTCGGCAAAAGAGACATGCTCAAGGCCGTCAGCTTCGCCCAGACACTCGATGGCAGCACTCATTGCAGCTATCAGCCGGGGCGACGGGGTGCCTTCTTCCAGAAGGTCGGTCGCGCTGGCCAAGGCTTCACCGAGGCGCAGGCAGTCGGCGTCGGTGGTTTCGAGCGCAACGGCGTACAGGCTGAAAACGGCCGGTCGAATATCTTCAATTCCGGCGCCGTGGCGTTCTGACCAGGCCAGCGCCAAGCGCTTGCTCGCTGCAATCCAGCGCTCGTTCAGCTTGGGGTCGAAGCGGGCTTTCGTGGGCTTGGCGACCCAAGGCAGGATCGCGGCAGTCGCCGTCAGTGTGGGGGCGAGCGCCGCGCGGGTTTCCTCGAGTTCGTGCTCGGGGATGTCAGCCATGTTGGCTTATTGGGCAGCCAGCTTGACAAAGGCCGAAACGACTTCCGGCGGGGCCTGAACAAGCTCGATCAGCACACCTTCGCCGCCAATCGGGAATTCCTCGTTGCCCTTCGGGTGCAGGAAGGTGATGTCGAAGCCCGCTGCTCCCTTGCGGATGCCGCCCGGGGCAAAACGCACACCGTTGGCTGACAGCCATTCGACTGCTTTCGGCAGGTCGTCGATCCACAGACCGACGTGGTTGAGCGGCGTGGTGTGCACCGCCGGCTTTTTCTCCGGATCGAGCGGTTGCATCAGGTCGACTTCGACCTTGAAGGGGCCGGTGCCCATGGCGCAGATGTCTTCGTCGACGTTTTCACGCTCGGAAACGAAGGTGCTGGTGATCTCCAGGCCGAATTTCTCGACCCACAGCGTGCGCAGCTTTTCCTTGGAGGGGCCGCCGATAGCGATTTGCTGGATGCCGAGTACCTTGAACGGACGTGTCATGAGTCGATTCCTGTCGTGTGGTGGATAACGTAATCCATAATTATAGAGATTTCTTGCGGGTGGCGAGTACCAGCAAAACGACGCCGATCAGCACCATCGGCAGCGACAGCCACTGGCCCATGCTGATCGTGTAGGACTGGCCGAATATGCCGGCATCCGGCTCGCGGAAGAATTCAGTAACGAAGCGGAAGCAGCCGTAGCCGATCAGGAAAACGCCGGAGACGGCGCTGCGTGGCTGCGGTCGACTGGAAAAAAGCCACAAAATCAAAAAGAGCGCGAGGCCTTCGAGGCCGATGTGATAAAGCTGCGACGGATGGCGCGGTTGCATGTCGCCCGACTGCGGAAAGATCATCGCCCACGGCAGGCTGGTCTCGGTGACGCGGCCCCAAAGCTCGCCGTTGATGAAATTGCCGAGACGGCCAGCCGCCAGGCCGAGCGGGACGAGTGGCGCGACGAAATCCATGATGTCCCACCAGTTGAGCTTTTGCTTGCTCGCCCACAGGCCCATCGCTGCCAAAACGCCGAGAAAGCCGCCGTGGAAGCTCATGCCCCCCTTCCAGACGGCGGCAATTTCCAGCGGATTGCTCAGGTAATAAGCCGGGTCGTAGAAAAAAACCTGCCCGAGCCGCCCGCCGACGATCACGCCGAGCATGCCGTAAAAAAGCAGGTCGTCGAGTTGCTCGACAGTCAGGATTGAAGGCCGGCTTTTGATCCGGTAGCGGCCGAGCAAAATAAACTGAACGAAGGCCGCCAGATACATCAAACCGTACCAGCGCACCGAAAGAGGGCCAAGCGAGAAGGCGACAGGGTCGAACTGCGGGTGAAGAAGCATCGAAGGTTCAGAGTGGGCTAGAATTAGCCGATTATAGTTCGCGCGCCATGACAAGACGTCGGCGCCAGTTTCAGACGGAGATTTCCATGCCCCATTACCGTTCCCGCACCTCCACCCACGGCCGCAACATGGCCGGTGCTCGCTCGCTGTGGCGCGCCACCGGCATGAAGGATGGCGACTTCGGCAAGCCGATCATTGCCGTGGTCAATTCCTTCACCCAGTTCGTCCCCGGCCACGTGCACCTCAAGGACATGGGCCAACTCGTGGCGCGCGAGATCGAGGCAGCCGGCGGCGTCGCCAAGGAATTCAATACCATCGCCATCGATGACGGCATCGCCATGGGTCACAGCGGTATGCTCTACTCGCTGCCCAGCCGCGACCTGATCGCCGATTCGGTCGAGTACATGGTCAACGCCCACTGTGCCGACGCCATGGTCTGCATCTCCAACTGCGACAAGATCACCCCGGGCATGCTGATGGCCGCCATGCGCCTCAACATCCCGGTTATCTTCGTTTCCGGTGGCCCGATGGAAGCCGGCAAGGTCAAGATCCAGGGCAACGTCGTGCACCTCGATCTCGTCGACGCCATGGTCAAGGCTGCCGACCACTCAGTTTCCCAAGCCGATCTCGACGAAATCGAGCGCTCCGCCTGTCCGACCTGCGGCTCCTGCTCCGGCATGTTCACCGCCAACTCGATGAATTGCCTGACCGAAGCCTTTGGCCTCAGCCTGCCCGGCAACGGCACCGTCGTCGCCACGCACGCCGACCGCAAGCAACTCTTCCTGCGCGCTGGCCGCCAGATCGTCGAACTGTGCAAGCGTTACTACGAGCAGGACGACGCCTCGGTCCTGCCGCGTTCCATCGCCACCAAGGCCGCCTTCGAAAACGCCATGACCCTCGACGTCGCCATGGGCGGTTCGACCAACACCGTGCTGCACATTCTGGCCACGGCGCAGGAGGCCGGTGTTGATTTCACGATGGCAGACATCGACCGCATTTCCCGTTCGGTGCCCTGCCTGTGCAAGGTGGCGCCGATGACCGACAAGTACCACATCGAAGACGTCCATCGTGCTGGCGGCATCATGGGCATCCTCGGCGAACTGGATCGCGCCGGCCTGATCCAGCGCGATGTGCCGAACGTCCATGCCAAAACCCTGGGCGAAGCGATTGACCGCTGGGACGTGGTACGCGAGCACGACGTCAAAGTGCACGAATTTTTCAAAGCGGCTCCGGGTGGCGTGCCGACACAAGTCGCCTTCTCGCAGGATCGTCGTTTCAACGAACTCGATCTTGATCGCACCAACGGCTGCATCCGCAACAAGGCCAACGCTTTCTCGCAGGAAGGCGGCCTGGCTGTGCTCTACGGCAACATTGCGCTTGACGGCTGTATCGTCAAGACGGCCGGCGTCGATGAGTCGATCTGGAAGTTCTCCGGGAAAGCCCGCGTCTTTGAAAGCCAGGATGCTGCGGTCGACGCCATTTTGGGCGAAAAAATCGTGGCCGGCGACGTCGTCGTCATCCGCTACGAAGGCCCAAAGGGCGGCCCCGGCATGCAGGAAATGCTCTACCCGACCTCCTACCTGAAATCGATGGGGCTCGGCAAAGCCTGCGCGCTACTTACCGATGGCCGCTTCTCCGGTGGCACCTCGGGGCTTTCCATCGGTCATGCCTCGCCGGAAGCGGCTGACGGCGGCGCCATCGGTCTGGTCGAAGAAGGCGACACCATTGAAATCGACATCCCGAATCGCCGCATCCATCTGGCCATCTCCGACGAAGCACTGGCTGCGCGTCGCGTCGCCATGGATGCCAAGGGTGAAGCTGCCTGGCAACCGGTAGGCCGCGAGCGCATCGTTTCCGCAGCCCTGCAAGCGTACGCCTTGATGGCCACCTCGGCCGACAAGGGCGCAGTGCGCGATGTGACACAGATCCAGCGCCGCAAATGACATTCTCCGTCTGGCTTGGGTTTTTGCTGGCATCGATCCTGATCGCCATAACGCCCGGGCCGGGCGCTGTCATCAGCATGAGTACGGGCATGCGCCACGGCTACTGGGCGGCGCTAACCGCCATACTTGGCTTGCAGGCGGCTATCCTGACCCATCTATTGATCGTCGCATTGGGTTTGGGTGCCGTGCTGGCCGCCTCAGAAACGGCATTTCTGGTGGTCAAATTCCTCGGTGCGGCCTATCTCGTTTGGCTTGGAATCCAAAAATGGCGAGCCCCGGCCGTCCCCGTCGATGCGAATGCGCCGGCTATTCGAAGAAAGGGCTTGTTCCTGCAGGGTGTTTTCGTCAACCTGACCAACCCGAAGGCGATCATTTTCATTGCCGCGCTTGTGCCTCAATTCGTCAACCCCGGACTGGCGCAGCTGCCGCAATATCTGGTGATCGCAACAACCCTTTGCCTGACGGACCTTATCGTCATGTCCGGATACGCTCTCGCTGCCGCGCATCTCGGACGGTGGTTGCATGATCCGACCGCCATGTGTCTGCAGAATCGCATTTTCGGTGGCTTGTTCGTCTCCGCTGGCGCGCTGTTGGCCGCATCATCGCGCCCTTCATAAGCACCCATTGTCAACGCAGCGCCAGGACGCGCGTTAATTGTCCTGAGTGGGGGAAGATCGGTGGCCCGACCATCCTGTTTGCACGGGATGAAAAAGGGTTCTATCATCCCGCACAGATTCATCCACCAACCTGAATAACGGAGCGAGAGAATGAAAGCTGTTTATGTTGCCATGATGGCTGCCGCTGGAATCGTGATGGCCGGTCAGGCCCAGGCCGACGAAGCGCTGGCCAAGGCCAAGAACTGCATGTCCTGCCACGCCATCGACAAGAAATTGGTTGGCCCGGCTTACAAGGACGTGGCGGCCAAATACAAAGGTGATGCCAAGGCCCCGGCCATGCTGGCAGCCAAAATCAAAGCTGGCGGCAAGGGCGTATGGGGTCAGATTCCTATGCCCCCGAATAATGTGACCGAAGACGAAGCCAAGAAACTGGCTGCCTGGGCTCTGGCTCAGAAGTAATTTCAGTTTCAGGTACAGAAAAGCCGGCGAAATGCCGGCTTTCTGCATTTTGGTGTTGACAGTGCGTGGGGTCATCCGGATAATCCCGGGTTCTTCCGGAGGGGTACCCAAGCGGTCAACGGGAACAGACTGTAAATCTGTCGGCTCTGCCTTCGAAGGTTCGAATCCTTCCCCCTCCACCAGATTAAGTGCTGTAACAGCCTGTGTTGCGGGCGTAATAAGCGGGTGTAGCTCAATGGTAGAGCTGAAGCCTTCCAAGCTTAAGACGAGGGTTCGATTCCCTTCACCCGCTCCATGACGCAGTACGGCTGAAGTTTTAAGGTACGCCCATGTGGCTCAGTGGTAGAGCACTCCCTTGGTAAGGGAGAGGTCGGCAGTTCGATCCTGCCCATGGGCACCACCGATTAGCTTGGATTCTGGATTTTTTATTTATTTGATTATTGAGGAACTGGAATGGCTAAGGAAAAATTCACGCGCACGAAGCCGCACGTCAATGTGGGCACGATTGGTCACGTTGACCACGGCAAGACCACGCTGACGGCAGCGATCACCACGGTGCTGGCTGCCAAGTTCGGTGGCTCCGCCAAGGCATACGACCAAATTGACGCGGCACCGGAAGAAAAGGCCCGTGGTATTACCATCAATACCGCCCACGTCGAATACGAAACCGCCAACCGTCACTACGCCCACGTTGACTGCCCGGGTCACGCCGACTACGTCAAGAACATGATTACCGGTGCCGCCCAGATGGACGGCGCCATCCTCGTCTGCTCCGCTGCTGACGGCCCCATGCCCCAGACTCGCGAACACATCCTGCTCGCCCGTCAAGTTGGCGTGCCATACGTTCTCGTGTTCATGAACAAGTGCGACATGGTGGACGACGCCGAGCTGCTCGAGCTGGTCGAAATGGAACTCCGTGAGCTCCTCGACAAATACGACTTCCCGGGCGACGCCACCCCGATCATTCACGGTTCCGCCCTGAAGGCCCTCGAAGGCGACCAGTCCGAAATCGGCGAGCCTTCTATCTTCCGTCTGGCTGAAGCCCTGGACACCTACATTCCGACCCCGGAACGTGCGATCGACCAGCCCTTCCTGATGCCGGTTGAGGATGTATTCTCCATCTCCGGTCGCGGCACCGTCGTGACCGGTCGTATTGAGCGTGGCGTCGTCAAGGTTGGCGAAGAAATCGAAATCGTTGGCATCCGCCCCACCGTCAAGACCATCTGTACCGGCGTCGAAATGTTCCGCAAGCTCCTCGACCAAGGTCAGGCTGGTGACAACGTCGGCGCACTGCTGCGCGGCACCAAGCGTGAAGACGTCGAGCGCGGTCAAGTGCTGTGCAAGCCGGGCTCTGTCAAGCCGCACACCCACTTCTCCTCTGAGGTGTACATTCTGTCCAAGGACGAAGGTGGTCGCCACACCCCGTTCTTCAACAACTACCGTCCGCAGTTTTACTTCCGCACGACGGACGTCACCGGTGCGATCTCGCTGCCGGAAGGTGTTGAAATGGTCATGCCGGGTGACAACATCCAGATGACGGTCAAGCTGATTGCTCCGATCGCCATGGAAGAAGGTCTGCGCTTTGCCATCCGTGAAGGCGGTCGTACCGTCGGCGCCGGCGTCGTCGCCAAGATCGTTGAGTAATTAGTAACTTTTGTAATCAAAGCGCTTCGGGTGACCGAGGCGCTTTGATGTTTCTGCAGCAGGGGTGTAGCTCAATTGGTAGAGCAACGGTTTCCAAAACCGTAGGTCGGGGGTTCGATTCCCTCCGCCCCTGCCACCCTCTTTAAAGATCGCGAATTTCATGGCTGACAAGATCAAGTTTGCGCTGGCGCTGGTCATTCTGGCAGCTGGCGTGGCTGGTTTCTACCTGCTTTCGGAGCAGGCAATGATTTTGCGCGTCCTGGCGGTCCTCGTTGGGTTGGCGCTTGCGGTTGCTGTGGCTTGGAAGACCGAGCCTGGGCAGCGATTTTTTTTGTTTGCCAACGAGTCGGTTGTTGAGGCCAAGAAGGTTGTTTGGCCTAGCCGCAAAGAAACCATGCAGACCACTGGGGCAGTCTTTGCCTTTGTTGTTGTGATGGCGCTATTCCTCTATCTCACCGACAAGAGCCTCGAGGTCATCCTCTATGACTGGGTGTTGGGCTGGAAGAAATCATGAGCAAACGCTGGTACGTCGTTCACGCCTACTCTGGGTTCGAGAAAAGCGTCATGCGCGCAATTCTGGAGCGTATTGAGCGTCTTGGAATGCAGGAGAAGTTCGGGCGCATTCTGGTCCCGGTTGAGGAAGTTGTGGAAATGAAGAATGGTCAGAAGGCCATTTCTGAGCGCAAGTTCTTTCCTGGCTATGTGTTGTGCGAAATGGAAATGGACGATGATTCCTGGCATTTGGTGAAAAATACGCCAAAGGTGACTGGTTTTGTTGGCGGAACCGCAACTAAGCCCACGCCGATTTCCGAGAAGGAAGTTGAGAAAATCATGCAGCAGATGCAGGAGGGGGTTGAAAAACCTCGTCCAAAAGTTCTATTCGAAGTTGGTGAGGTTGTTCGAGTCAAAGAAGGGCCATTTACAGACTTCCATGGTGCTGTGGAAGATGTCAATTACGAAAAGAATCGAATCCGTGTATCTGTGACTATTTTTGGTCGTGCAACACCGGTTGAATTGGAATTTGGCCAGGTCGAAAAAGCCTGACAATTGGTTTTAGGGTAAGTCGAAAGCCCATCGTTTCGGCAAGAGGAGCGTTAGTAGCGAAAGTTGATTTCGTCAAGGCGCGCTATAACTCATCAATTAGGAGCAATTATGGCCAAGAAGATTATTGGTTATATCAAGCTGCAAGTGCCAGCTGGTAAAGCAAATCCGTCGCCCCCTATCGGCCCCGCGTTGGGTCAGCGCGGTCTGAATATTATGGAATTCTGTAAGGCCTTCAATGCCCAGACTCAGGGCGTGGAACCAGGTTTGCCGATTCCTGTTGTCATTACGGCCTTTGCCGACAAGTCTTTCACCTTCGTGATGAAGACGCCGCCGGCCACAATCCTGATCAAGAAGGCTGCCGGTATCAAGTCCGGTTCCGCCAAGCCGCACACCGACAAAGTTGGCAAGATCACTCGTGCTCAGGCTGAAGAAATTGCCAAGACCAAGATGCCTGACCTTACCGCTGCCGACATGGATGCAGCTGTTCGCACCATCGCTGGTTCCGCCCGTTCCATGGGTATCACGGTAGAGGGTCTCTAATCATGGCAAAGCTCACCAAAAAACAAAAAGCTCAAGCTGGCAAGATCGTTGCCATGAAGCTGTATCCGGTTCAGGAGGCGCTTACACTGGCCAAGGAAACCGCTACGGCCAAGTTCGACGAGTCGATCGACGTTGCCGTTAATCTGGGCGTCGATGCACGCAAATCAGATCAAGTTGTTCGCGGTTCTGTCGTGCTACCGGCTGGTACCGGCAAGTCTGTTCGAGTTGCTGTTTTCGCCCAGGGCGAAAAAGCTGAAGCAGCCAAGGCTGCCGGCGCTGAAGTTGTCGGTTTCGATGATCTGGCTGCCGAAGTCAAGGCCGGAAATCTGAATTTTGACGTCGTGATCGCAACACCGGATGCAATGAAAATTGTGGGCCAATTGGGTCAGATCCTCGGCCCGCGTGGTCTGATGCCGAACCCGAAGGTTGGTACGGTAACGATGGATGTCGTTACCGCGGTAAAGAATGCCAAGGCGGGTCAGGTTCAGTACCGTACCGATAAAGCTGGCATCATTCACGCCACCATTGGTCGTGCATCTTTCTCGATTGAGAGCCTCGAGTCTAATCTGAAGGCGCTGATTGATGCATTGAACAAGGCGAAGCCGGCTTCTTCCAAGGGTCAGTATCTTCGCAAGGTTGCTGTTGCTGCCACGATGGGCCCTGGCGTTCGCGTCGATCAGGCCACTCTGGTTGGTTAAAAGTACTTTGGGCTGCCGGTGATTGCCTAGGCGATCACCGGCAGATCGTCAAAGACCGCAGGCGCTTCGGCAACGAGGCTTAATCGCGAAAGCACCCTGCGCAGACGGTGTCCCAGAACAAGATTTTCTGCTGCCTGGCAACAGGGAGCATAGCTTCTGGTTCAGGTCGCCGTAGGTGCGGCGGGAAATTCTTCCCGTCGTGTTATGACTTGAAAGGAGGAAAGACCCGTGGGTCTCAATCTGAACGACAAAAAAGCGGTTGTAGCTGAGGTATCGGCACAAGTGGCCAACGCCCAGACTATCGCGATTGCCGAATATCGTGGCATTGAGGTCGGTGACCTTACCGTGCTGCGCAAGAAGGCTCGCGAATCTGGCGTCTATCTGCGTGTGTTGAAGAATACCCTGGTGCGTCGCGCGGTCGCGGACACTTCGTTCGCTGGCCTGGCTGATCACATGGTCGGTCCGCTAATTTATAGCGTTTCTGCTGACCCCGTGGCGGCCGCGAAGGTGCTGAGTGACTTCGCTAAAACCAACGACAAATTGGTACTCAAGGCCGGTTCCTATGCCGGCGAGGTGCTCGACAAGGCTGGGTTGCAGGCGCTCGCGTCCGTCCCGAGCCGAGAAGAGTTGCTCTCCAAGTTGCTGTACGTCATGCAAGCACCGGTCGCCGGCTTCGTCCGTGGTCTGGCTGCTCTGGCTACGCAGCGCGAAGAAGCTTCCGCTTGATCCTTACCGCATACGAACTGATTTAGGAGTTTATTGAAATGGCAATTAGCAAAGAAGACATCCTGGAAGCCGTTGGCTCCCTGACCGTTATGGAACTGAATGACCTGGTTAAGGCATTCGAAGAAAAGTTCGGCGTTTCCGCTGCTGCAGTTGCAGTTGCTGGCCCGGCTGGCGGCGGTGCTGCCGCTGCCGCTGAAGAGCAGACCGAATTCACCGTTATGCTGACTGGCGCCGGTGATAAGAAGGTTGAAGTGATTAAGGTCGTCCGCGCCGTAACTGGTCTGGGTCTCAAGGAAGCCAAGGACTTGGTTGATGGTGCGCCCAAGGCCGTTAAGGAAGGTGTTTCCAAGGCTGATGCAGAAGCCCTCAAGAAGCAACTGGAAGACGCAGGCGCTAAGGTCGAAGTTAAGTAATCGACGCTTTGCATGCGGGCTGGTGGCTTTGCCGCCAGCCCTTTTGTGCTTTGTATGACAGCTTTGATTCATCAAAAAAACGAACTTGAATAACGCCAGCTGGCAAACGCAAATGACATATTCATCCTCCCTTGGTGGGATGGGCTGTCGTTTGCGTTTGCCTGTTTTCTCAGGTTCAACGCTTGATTCCATCCTCACGGAGTTACCATGACTTACTCCTTCACCGAGAAGAAACGCATCCGCAAGAGCTTCGCCAAGCGCGCTAGTGTGCTGGATGTCCCGTATTTGTTGGCGACCCAGCTGCAGTCTTTCAAAGATTTTTTGCAAGATGAAGTTGCCCCCGAGCGGCGAAAAAATGAAGGTTTGCAAGCTGCCTTCACGTCGATTTTTCCGATCGTTTCTCATTCAGGTAACGCTCGCCTGGAGTTTGTAAGCTATATGCTGGGTGAGCCGGCATTCGATGTCACTGAATGTCAACAGCGTGGTCTTACGTTTGCGTCATCGCTTCGGGCGAGAGTTCGTTTGGTCATCATGGATCGCGAGGCCCCTGATACCGTAAAGGAAGTCAAAGAGCAGGAAGTCTATATGGGCGAGATGCCTTTGATGACGACCAACGGCTCATTTGTAATAAATGGAACCGAGCGTGTAATCGTTTCCCAGTTGCATCGTTCTCCAGGCGTGTTCTTCGAGCACGATCGCGGCAAAACCCATAGTTCAGGCAAATTGCTGTTCTCCGCGCGTGTTATTCCTTATCGCGGCTCTTGGCTTGATTTTGAATTTGATCCGAAGGACACCTTGTTTTTCCGTGTTGACCGTCGCCGAAAGATGCCGGTTACGACCCTGCTCAAGGCGATCGGAATGTCATCCGAGGAGATACTGTCGCAGTTCTTCGAGTTCGATACGTTCCTGCTTTCAAAGGACAAAATTGAATTTACGTTGGTTCCCGAGCGTTTGCGCGGTGAAGTGGCTCGATTTGATTTCGTCGCACCGGATGGCACGGTTATTGTGGCGAAAGACAAGCGGATCACTGCCAGGCACATCCGAGATATTGGATCCGCAGCTATTAAGCAGATCGCTGTTCCGGAAGAATTTTTGATTGGTCGTGTCATTGCCAAGAACACGATCGACAAGTCGACTGGCGAGGTGATTGCCAATGCCAACGATGAAATTACCGAGACCTTGCTCGCTAAATTGCGAGAGTCTGAGATTTTCACGATTGAAACGCTCTACACAAATGAACTGGAT
This sequence comes from uncultured Rhodocyclaceae bacterium, assembly GCA_907163225.1. Classification (GTDB taxonomy): domain Bacteria; phylum Pseudomonadota; class Gammaproteobacteria; order Burkholderiales; family Rhodocyclaceae; genus Azonexus. The sequence continues at coordinate 2,522,677 of OU015322.1, forward strand.
CGCGGGTCGTTTATTTCGAATACCCTGCGTGCAGATGAAACCGCTACCCGCCAAGCTGCACGGGTAGCCATTTATCGCATGATGCGTCCGGGCGAACCGCCGACGGAAGAGGCTGTTGAAATTCTTTTCAACGGGTTGTTCTATTCGGATGAGCGCTATGATCTGTCCGGCGTAGGACGCATGAAATTCAATCGGCGTCTGACCCGTCCGGATGTCATCGAATACAAATTGATGCTAAAAGGCTTGGCTTCCAAGGCTGAAGCTGCCTTGAAAAATCTTGCTGAAGCCTCCGGCTTTGCCTTTTCGGCGATACAGGATCTGGTTGGGTTGATGCCTTTCGGCGCGCGCGCCATGGTTGAAAACGTGACCTTGGCCGAAGCTGAAACGCTGGCTGCCAAAATCAAGCCACTCGGCGCAAATATAGAAGTACGCGAGCAATTGACACTGTCGCCGCGCGATATCGTTGAAGTGATCAAGATCCTCGTTGAGTTGCGCAATGGCCGTGGTGAAATTGATGACATCGATCACTTGGGAAATCGCCGAGTTCGATCGGTTGGCGAATTGGCCGAAAATCAGTTCCGGGCCGGCCTCGTTCGTGTTGAGCGTGCAGTCAAGGAGCGTTTGTCGCAAGCTGAGTCTGACAATCTGATGCCGCATGACCTGATCAACGCAAAGCCGATCAGTGCTGCGATCAAAGAGTTTTTTGGCTCGAGTCAGCTGTCGCAGTTCATGGATCAAACCAACCCGCTTTCCGAGATTACACACAAGCGTCGTGTATCGGCTCTTGGGCCAGGCGGTCTGACCCGGGAGCGCGCCGGATTCGAAGTCCGAGACGTGCATCCGACCCACTACGGACGTGTTTGTCCAATCGAAACGCCGGAAGGCCCGAATATCGGTCTGATCAACTCTCTGGCTTTGTTCGCTCGCGTCAATAGCTATGGTTTCATTGAAACCGCTTACCGCAAGGTGGTCGATAGCAAGGTAACTGACCAGATCGAATATCTGTCAGCCATTGAGGAGGGTAACTACGTTGTTGCTCAGGCCAACGCCTCGCTGGTTGACGGCCGTCTGTCCGATGACCTTGTTACTTGCCGTGAAAGAGGCGAAACCATTCTGGCCGAGCCGTCACGCGTTCAGTACATGGACGTGGCCCCGGGTCAGATCGTTTCCGTTGCAGCCTCGCTGATTCCGTTCCTTGAGCACGATGACGCGAACCGCGCCTTGATGGGCGCCAACATGCAACGTCAGGCGGTTCCTTGTCTGCGTCCGGAAAAGCCGCTGGTAGGCACCGGCATTGAGCGTACTGTTGCGGTCGACTCCGGTACGGCAGTGGTAGCTCTGCGCGGTGGCAAGGTTGACTATGTCGATGCGGGTCGTGTCGTGGTTCGCGTCAATGATGACGAAGCCATCGCTGGCGAAGTTGGCGTCGATATCTATAATTTGGTCAAGTACACCCGTTCGAACCAGAACACCAATATCAACCAGCGTCCGATGGTTCGAGTTGGTGACCACATCGCCAAGGGTGACGTGGTGGCCGATGGTGCCTCGACTGACAAGGGCGAACTGGCGCTGGGCCAAAACATGCTGATCGCCTTCATGCCTTGGAACGGCTACAACTTCGAAGACTCGATTCTGATCTCCGAACGCGTTGTGGCCGAAGACCGTTACACCTCAATTCACATCGAGGAACTGACGGTTGTCGCTCGCGACACCAAGCTTGGTCCTGAAGAAATTACGCGTGATATCGCATCGCTGGGTGAGTCCCAACTTTCCAGGTTGGATGATTCCGGTATTGTCTATATTGGTGCTGAGGTTGAAGCCGCTGACGTCCTGGTTGGTAAGGTCACGCCCAAGGGTGAAACCCAGCTGACGCCGGAAGAAAAGCTTTTGCGTGCCATCTTCGGTGAAAAAGCTTCCGATGTTAAGGATACCTCACTGCGCGTACCATCCGGTATCGCCGGCACGGTCATCGACGTTCAAGTGTTTACCCGCGAAGGTATCGAGCGCGACAAGCGCGCCCAATCGATCATCGACGAGCATCTGCGGCATTACAAACTTGATCTCGCCGACCAGATGCGTATTGTAGAACGCGACGCTTTTGCTCGTGTCGAACGCCTGATCCTTGGCAAAAAGGCCAATGGCGGTCCGAAGAAGCTAGCCAAGGGTTCAGTGCTCGAGAAGGAGTATCTTGACGGCATGGATCCGCATCATTGGTTCGATATTCGCCTTGCCGACGATGAGGTCGCCCAGCAACTGGAGCAGGTCAAGGATGGTCTGGAGCAAGCTCGCAAGGACTTCGATATTGCTTTCGAAGGCAAGCGCAAGAAGCTGACTCAGGGCGACGAACTGCCGCCTGGCGTCCAGAAGATGGTCAAGGTCTACGTTGCTGTGAAGCGTCGTCTGCAGCCGGGTGACAAGATGGCCGGTCGTCACGGTAACAAGGGTGTTGTATCCCGCATCCTGCCGGTTGAAGACATGCCGCACATGGAAGATGGTAGCCCGGTTGATATCGTGCTGAACCCGCTGGGTGTGCCATCACGGATGAACGTTGGTCAGATTCTTGAGGTTCACCTCGGTCTTGCCGCCAAGGGTCTTGGTCATAAGATTGGCGCCATGTTGCGCGCCCAATCCAGCGCCAAGGAAGTCCGTGGTTTCCTCGACCAGATATACAACTCCAGCGGCAAGGCGGAAAATCTCGAAGAGTTGAACGACACTGAAGTCCTCGAGATGGCCGGCAACCTGACCAATGGCGTGCCGTTCGCAACGCCGGTGTTCGACGGTGCCAAGGAAGAGGAAATCAAGGCCATGCTGGCGATGGCGGGTATGCCGTCCTCCGGTCAAATGACTCTGTTCGATGGCCGCACTGGTGAGGCATTTGAGCGTCAGGTGACGGTTGGCTACATGCACTACTTGAAGCTGCATCACCTCGTTGACGACAAGATGCACGCCCGTTCGACCGGTCCGTACTCGCTGGTTACCCAGCAGCCGCTGGGTGGCAAGGCGCAGTTCGGTGGTCAGCGTTTCGGTGAAATGGAAGTGTGGGCGCTCGAAGCCTATGGCGCATCCTATGTGCTGCAGGAAATGCTGACCGTGAAGTCCGACGACGTGAATGGTCGTACCAAGGTGTACGAAAACATCGTCAAGGGCGAGCACAGGATCGATGCCGGCATGCCGGAGTCCTTCAATGTGCTGGTCAAGGAAATTCGTTCGCTGGCGATCGATATCGATCTGGAACGTTACTGATTTAGGGCTGGGAGATAAACGATGAAAGCATTGCTCGATCTATTCAAGCAGGTAACAGCGGAAGAGGAATTTGACGCGATTACCATTGGTCTCGCCTCGCCCGAAAAGATCCGTTCCTGGTCCTACGGTGAAGTCAAGAAGCCTGAGACGATCAACTACCGTACTTTCAAGCCGGAACGTGACGGCCTGTTCTGCGCCAAGATTTTTGGCCCGATCAAGGATTACGAGTGCTTGTGCGGGAAATACAAGCGTCTCAAGCATCGTGGTGTGATCTGCGAGAAGTGCGGCGTTGAAGTGACGCTTGCCAAGGTTCGTCGTGACCGTATGGGTCACATCGAACTGGCCTCGCCGACCGCTCACATCTGGTTCCTGAAGTCCTTGCCGTCCCGCCTAGGCATGGTGCTCGATATGACGCTGCGCGATATTGAGCGCGTCCTGTACTTCGAGGCCTATGTCGTGACTGATCCAGGCATGGTCAGCAACCTTCAGCGCGCCCAGTTGCTCACTGAAGAGCAGTATCTGGAGATGATGGAAGAGCATGGTGACGAGTTCGTTGCCTTCATGGGCGCCGAAGGCATCCGTGAACTGCTGCGCAATCTTGACCTCAATAGCGAAGTCGAATCGCTGCGCGCTGAGCTCGAAGTCACCGGATCTGAAGCCAAGAACAAGAAGCTCGCCAAGCGTCTAAAGATCCTCGAAGGTTTCCAGAAATCCGGCATCAAGCCGGATTGGATGATCCTCGAGGTGCTGCCTGTGTTGCCGCCGGATTTGCGTCCGCTGGTGCCGCTGGATGGCGGTCGCTTTGCGACTTCCGACCTGAACGACCTGTATCGCCGCGTGATCAATCGGAACAACCGTCTGAAGCGTCTGCTTGAGCTGAAGGCCCCGGAAATTATCGTCCGCAACGAAAAGCGCATGTTGCAGGAGTCCGTTGACTCCCTGCTCGATAACGGTCGTCGCGGCAAGGCCATGACCGGCGCCAACAAGCGTCCGCTCAAGTCGCTGGCCGACATGATCAAAGGCAAGGGCGGTCGTTTCCGTCAGAACTTGCTCGGTAAGCGCGTCGACTACTCTGGCCGTTCGGTCATCGTGGTTGGTCCCCAGCTTAAGCTGCATCAGTGCGGCCTGCCCAAGTTGATGGCGCTGGAACTCTTCAAGCCTTTCATCTTCCACAAGCTGGAAGTGCTCGGCTACGCTACGACCATCAAGCAAGCCAAGAAGATGGTCGAAAGCCAGGAACCGGTGGTCTGGGACATCCTTGAAGATGTCATCCGCGAACATCCCGTCATGCTCAACCGCGCCCCGACCCTGCACCGTCTGGGTATCCAGGCGTTTGAACCGACCCTGATCGAAGGCAAGGCCATCCAGCTACACCCGCTTGTCTGCGCTGCTTTCAACGCTGACTTCGACGGCGACCAGATGGCCGTTCACGTTCCGCTGTCGCTCGAGGCGCAGATGGAAGCCCGCACCCTCATGCTGGCCTCAAATAACGTTCTATCGCCCGCCAACGGCCAGCCGATCATCGTGCCGTCGCAGGATATCGTGCTTGGTCTGTACTATGCGACCCGGGAGAAAATCAACGGTAGGGGCGAGGGGATGTACTTCGCCGATACCAACGAGATTGAGCGCGCGATGGCGGCCGGCCAGCTTGACGTGCACTCGCGTATCTCGGTGCGTCTCAAGCAGTATGACGCTGCTGCGGTCGACGGGGAATTTGTTGAAAAAATGGTGCGCGTCGAAACGACCGCCGGCCGAGCTCTGCTCTCCAAGATTCTGCCAAAGGGCCTGCCGTTCAAGGCGATTGACCGCGCCCTAAAGAAGAAGGAAATCTCGAAGCTTATCGACGAGTCCTTCCGTCGTTGTGGCCTGAAGGAAACGGTGGTCTTTGCCGACAAGCTGATGCAGAACGGCTACGCACTTGCCACTCGCGCCGGTATTTCCTTCTGTTCCGACGACATGCGTGTTCCCGCCAAGAAGTACGAAATCATTGCCGAAGCCGAAGCTGAGGTTAAGGAAATCGAGACGCAGTACACCAATGGTCTGGTAACCAACGGAGAACGCTACAACAAGGTCGTCGATATCTGGGGCCGCACCGGCGACCAGGTTGCCAAAGTTATGATGGACGAGCTCGGGCACGAAGAAACTGTCGACCGCCACGGCAAGAAGGTCAAGCAGGATTCCTTCAATTCCATCTACATGATGGCTGACTCCGGCGCCCGCGGCTCCGCAGCCCAGATTCGTCAGCTGGCCGGAATGCGCGGCCTGATGGCCAAGCCGGACGGCTCTATTATTGAAACACCGATTACCACCAACTTCCGCGAAGGCCTGAACGTTCTCCAGTACTTCATCTCGACCCACGGTGCCCGAAAAGGCCTAGCCGATACAGCACTAAAGACGGCTAATTCCGGTTACCTGACGCGCCGTCTGGTCGACGTGACGCAGGACTTGGTCATTACCGAAGATGACTGCGGCACTCGCAATGGTTTTGTCGTCAAGGCCCTGGTCGAAGGCGGCGAAGTTATCGAAGCGCTGCGTGAGCGAATTCTCGGTCGTGTTGTCGTCGACGATCTGGTCGATCCGGAAACCCAGGAATCCGTGATCTTCGCTGGCACCATGCTAGACGAAGACTTGGTTGATCTGATTGACAAGCTCGGCATCGACGAAGTCAAAGTTCGCACACCGCTAACCTGCGACACGCGCTATGGCCTGTGCGCCCAATGTTACGGTCGCGATCTTGGCCGAGGCACGATGGTCAACGCCGGTGAGGCGGTCGGTGTTATCGCCGCCCAGTCGATCGGAGAGCCAGGTACCCAGTTGACCATGCGTACTTTCCACGTTGGTGGTGCTGCTTCTCGTGCTGCGGTGGCGGATAAGGTTGAGGGTAAATCAGCGGGTACCGTGCGATATACGGCGAACATGCGCTATGTAACCAGCGCCAAGGGCGAAAAAGTTGTCATTTCCCGCTCCGGAGAAGTGTTGGTTACGGACGATCATGGTCGCGAGAGAGAGCGTCACAAGGTTCCCTATGGCGCGACCCTGTCTGTCGACGAGGGCAAAGTTGTCAAGGCCGGCGCCAAGCTGGCTGTTTGGGATCCCCATACCCGCCCGATTGTTACCGAGTATGCTGGTACCGTCCGCTTCGAAAACGTTGAAGAGGGTGTAACCGTAGCCAAACAGGTGGATGATGTGACCGGTCTTTCTACGCTGGTCGTGATCGATCACAAACGCGGGGGCAAAGCGGCCGTCAAAGGCCTTCGTCCGGTCGTCAAACTTCTTGATGAAGCGGGCCAGGAAGTCCGGGTTGCGGGCAGCGATCACACTGTATCGATCGCCTTCCAGGTTGGATCGATTATTTCCGTGCTGGATGGCCAGCAGGTAGGTGTCGGCGATGTTTTGGCGCGTATGCCGCAAGAGTCGGCTAAAACCAGGGACATTACGGGTGGTTTGCCCCGAGTCGCCGAGCTTTTCGAGGCGCGTACCCCAAAAGATGCCTCCGTATTGGCCGAATACACCGGCACGATTGGTTTCGGTAAGGATACAAAGGGTAAGCAGCGCCTGATTATTACTGACCTCGATGGCACTACGCATGAGTATCTGATCCCCAAGGACAAGCATGTCCTGGTTCACGACGGTCAAGTGGTCAACAAGGGTGAAAAAATTGTTGAAGGCGCACCTGATCCCCACGATATTCTGCGCTTAAAGGGTGTCGAAGAGTTGGCTCGCTATATCACTGACGAAGTTCAGGACGTTTATCGTTTGCAAGGCGTAAAAATTAACGACAAGCACATTGAAGTAATTGTGCGTCAGATGTTGCGCCGTGTAGCGATTACTGACCCGGGTGATACCAAGTTCATTAAATCTGAGCAGGTAGAGCGCGCAGAACTATTGGCTGAGAACGATTCCGCTGTTGCTAACGGAAAGCTGCCGGCCAACTTTGACCATATGCTATTGGGTATTACCAAAGCTTCTTTGTCGACAGATTCGTTTATTTCCGCGGCATCTTTCCAGGAAACAACGCGCGTGCTGACTGAGGCTGCCATTATGGGTAAGCGCGACGAACTCCGTGGTCTCAAGGAAAACGTTATCGTTGGTCGACTTATTCCTGCGGGTACCGGCATGGCCTACCACCGTAGCCGGAAGGTGCAGTCGGTTGGTGAAGATGTCGTGGCTACCCATCCAGGTGACGAGGTTGTTGCTGAAAATGCCACACAGAGGGCTGATCAGGGTCTGTAAGTCTGTTAGCAACCCTCGTGTCTCGTTGACATGAGGGTTGATCGGCCATAGAATTTATGGTCTTTGTCGGCGGAGGCTAATCATTGTCTCCGCTTTGGATAACAAAATAGCCGTCGTGCATCGGCATGTCGATGCCCGGCCGTTGAAGGAAGTTTGATATGCCGACCATTAACCAGCTCGTGCGCAAGCCGCGCGTAGCCGAAAAGGCCAAGAGCAAGGTTCCTGCTCTGGAAAAGTGCCCGCAAAAGCGTGGCGTCTGCACTCGTGTATATACCACTACGCCGAAAAAGCCGAACTCTGCGCTCCGTAAGGTTTGCAAGGTGCGTCTGACGAATGGCTTTGAAGTTATTTCGTACATTGGTGGCGAAGGCCATAACCTGCAGGAGCACTCTGTGGTTCTGATCCGCGGTGGTCGTGTCAAGGACTTGCCGGGTGTGCGCTATCACACCGTGCGCGGCTCCCTAGATACGCAGGGTGTCAAGGATCGTAAGCAGTCCCGTTCCAAGTACGGGACGAAGCGTCCGAAGGCTGCTTGATTTTTATAGTGGCTTAAGTAAGTGGCCGTCCCGATGGGCGGTCGGGAGAGGCCGGGAGGGTAAAGCCCTTGCCCGGCTTTTCAACTGAATCGTATTAAATAGAGGTCAATATGCCCCGTCGTCGTGAAGTACCCAAGCGTGACATTCTGCCGGATCCGAAGTTTGGCAATGTCGATGTTTCCAAGTTTGTAAATGCCATTATGCAAAGCGGGAAAAAGTCTGTTGCTGAGCGTATCGTCTATGGCGCTTTCGATATCATCACAACCAAATCTGGCAAAGATCCGCTTGAGGTGTTTGGTTCTGCCATGGCGAACGTTCGTCCGATGGTTGAAGTGAAGTCGCGTCGTGTTGGTGGTGCAAACTATCAGGTTCCGGTCGAGGTGCGTCCGGCTCGCCGCGCTGCGCTAGCCATGCGTTGGCTGCGTGAGTCTGCTCGTAAGCGTTCGGAGAAATCCATGGGTCAGCGTCTGGCTGCAGAGATGCTGGAAGCCGCCGAAAACCGCGGTGGTGCCGTCAAGAAGCGTGACGAAGTGCACCGCATGGCTGAGGCAAACAAGGCCTTCGCTCACTTCCGCTTCTAATTTTCAAAGGGCTTTAACGTGGCACGTAAAACTCCCATCGAGCGCTACCGCAATATCGGTATTAGCGCCCATATTGACGCTGGCAAGACGACAACGACCGAGCGTATCCTGTATTACACGGGTGTTAACCACAAGATCGGCGAAGTCCATGATGGCGCTGCCACAATGGACTGGATGGAGCAAGAGCAGGAGCGCGGTATCACAATTACCTCAGCGGCTACTACTTGTTTCTGGAGTGGTATGGATAAGCAGTTCCAGCCCCACCACATCAACATCATTGATACCCCGGGTCACGTCGATTTTACTATCGAAGTCGAGCGCTCGATGCGCGTCCTTGATGCTGCCTGTATGGTCTATTGTGCGGTGGGCGGGGTTCAGCCGCAGTCGGAAACCGTTTGGCGTCAGGCCAACAAGTACGGTGTGCCGCGTTTGGCTTTTGTAAACAAGATGGACCGCTCTGGTGCCAACTTCTTTCGTGTGGTTGATCAGCTCAAGCTGCGCTTGAAGGCCAACCCCGTGCCGGTGGTTATTCCTATCGGCGCTGAAGATGGCTTTGAGGGTGTTGTCGACCTTATTCGGATGAAGGCGATCTATTGGGATGAGGCTTCCCAGGGTATGAAGTACGATGCCCGTGAGATTCCGGCCAATCTTGCGGACGATGCCGCTGTTTGGCGCGAGCAGATGGTTGAGGCGGCCGCAGAGGCATCCGAAGAGTTAATGAACAAATATCTCGAAGAGGGCGACCTTTCTGAGGCTGACATCATTTTTGGATTGCGCACACGCACGATTAATTGCGAAATCCAACCGATGCTTTGTGGTACCGCATTCAAAAACAAAGGCGTCCAGAAGATGCTGGATGCTGTGATTGAGTTGCTGCCGTCGCCAATTGATATTCCGCCGGTCAAAGGTATTCTGGAAAATGAATCCCAGGGTGAGCGTCGTGCGGCTGACGACGAAGCTTTTTCTGCGCTGGCCTTCAAGATCATGACCGACCCATTTGTGGGTCAGCTCATCTTCTTCCGTGTCTATTCAGGTGTGATCAATTCCGGCGATACCGTCTATAACCCTGTCAAGGGTCGCAAGGAGCGTCTGGGCCGGATCCTGCAGATGCACGCGAATCAGCGTGAAGAAATCAAGGAAGTGCGCGCTGGTGACATCGCTGCTGCCGTAGGTTTGAAGGAAGCCACCACCGGTGATACGCTGTGCGACCCGCAAAAGGTTATTACCCTTGAGCGCATGGTCTTCCCGGAGCCGGTGATTCACGTTGCCGTCGAGCCGAAAACCAAGGCCGACCAGGAAAAAATGGGTCTGGCCCTTGGGCGTCTGGCGCAGGAGGATCCGTCCTTCCGTGTTCGTACCGACGAAGAATCCGGCCAGACCATCATTTCCGGTATGGGTGAATTGCACCTGGAAATTCTGGTTGACCGTATGCGTCGGGAATTCAACGTAGAAGCTACCGTCGGTGCTCCGCAGGTTGCTTACCGCGAGTGCATCAAAAAATCCGTCGAGCAAGAAGGCAAGTTCGTCAAGCAGTCGGGTGGTCGTGGGCAGTTTGGTCACGTCTGGCTTAAGATCGAGCCAAATGAAGCTGGCAAGGGCTACGAGTTCGTTGATGCGATCAAGGGGGGTGTTGTCCCCCGCGAATTTATTCCTGCGGTAGACAAAGGGTTGCGCGACGCGGTTACCAGTGGTGTTCTGGCTGGTTTTCCAGTAGTCGACGTCAAGTTTACGCTGTTCGATGGTTCCTACCACGATGTTGACTCAAACGAAAATGCGTTCCGCATGGCGGCTTCGATGGCCTTCAAAGAGGGTATGAAGAAAGCCGGGCCGACGCTGCTTGAGCCAATGATGGCGGTTGAAGTCGAGACGCCGGAAGAGTACATGGGTAACGTTATGGGCGACCTTTCGTCGCGTCGTGGCATCGTTCAGGGCATGGAGGATCAGATTGGCGGGATTAAGGTCATCAAGGCCGAGGTTCCTCTGTCCGAGATGTTCGGTTATTCGACTTCTGTTCGCTCTCTGTCGCAGGGTCGTGCTACTTACTCGATGGAATTCAAGCACTACACCGAAGCGCCGAAGAACGTCGCTGAAGCCGTGATTAACAAGAAATAATTGCAGGAGAACTGGAATGGCTAAGGAAAAATTCACGCGCACGAAGCCGCACGTCAATGTGGGCACGATTGGTCACGTTGACCACGGCAAGACCACGCTGACGGCAGCGATCACCACGGTGCTGGCTGCCAAGTTCGGTGGCTCCGCCAAGGCATACGACCAAATTGACGCGGCACCGGAAGAAAAGGCCCGTGGTATTACCATCAATACCGCCCACGTCGAATACGAAACCGCCAACCGTCACTACGCCCACGTTGACTGCCCGGGTCACGCCGACTACGTCAAGAACATGATTACCGGTGCCGCCCAGATGGACGGCGCCATCCTCGTCTGCTCCGCTGCTGACGGCCCCATGCCCCAGACTCGCGAACACATCCTGCTCGCCCGTCAAGTTGGCGTGCCATACGTTCTCGTGTTCATGAACAAGTGCGACATGGTGGACGACGCCGAGCTGCTCGAGCTGGTCGAAATGGAACTCCGTGAGCTCCTCGACAAATACGACTTCCCGGGCGACGCCACCCCGATCATTCACGGTTCCGCCCTGAAGGCCCTCGAAGGCGACCAGTCCGAAATCGGCGAGCCTTCTATCTTCCGTCTGGCTGAAGCCCTGGACACCTACATTCCGACCCCGGAACGTGCGATCGACCAGCCCTTCCTGATGCCGGTTGAGGATGTATTCTCCATCTCCGGTCGCGGCACCGTCGTGACCGGTCGTATTGAGCGTGGCGTCGTCAAGGTTGGCGAAGAAATCGAAATCGTTGGCATCCGCCCCACCGTCAAGACCATCTGTACCGGCGTCGAAATGTTCCGCAAGCTCCTCGACCAAGGTCAGGCTGGTGACAACGTCGGCGCACTGCTGCGCGGCACCAAGCGTGAAGACGTCGAGCGCGGTCAAGTGCTGTGCAAGCCGGGCTCTGTCAAGCCGCACACCCACTTCTCCTCTGAGGTGTACATTCTGTCCAAGGACGAAGGTGGTCGCCACACCCCGTTCTTCAACAACTACCGTCCGCAGTTTTACTTCCGCACGACGGACGTCACTGGTGCGATCTCGCTGCCGGAAGGTGTTGAAATGGTCATGCCGGGTGACAACATCCAGATGACGGTCAAGCTGATTGCTCCGATCGCCATGGAAGAAGGTCTGCGCTTTGCCATCCGTGAAGGCGGTCGTACCGTCGGCGCCGGCGTCGTCGCCAAGATCGTCGAGTAATTAGTTCTTTAAAAATCCAAGGTGAAGTTTGCTTCACCCAATCGTTCTTTGAAAGTAAAAAATGCAAAGCCAAAAAATCCGTATCCGTCTCAAGGCCTTCGACTATCGTCTGATCGATCAGTCAGCTCAGGAAATCGTCGAAACCGCCAAGCGTACCGGTGCAGTTGTCCGCGGTCCAGTTCCTTTACCCACCCGCAAGCAGCGTTTCGACATCCTTCGTTCGCCGCACGTCAACAAGGCTTCGCGTGATCAGCTCGAAATTCGCACCCATCTGCGTCTGATGGATATTGTTGATCCTACTGATAAAACCGTTGATGCTTTGATGAAGCTGGATCTTCCGGCAGGCGTAGACGTCGAAATCAAGTTGCAGTAATGCAGGGTTGCGGATATAATCCGCGCCTTTCGGGGGTGGCCGGCAACGGTTGCCCATTTGTTGTTATACATCGACCGGCCAATCGCAGCCGGCGATGAGGAGAATAACCATGAGTCTAGGCCTTGTTGGTCGCAAGGTTGGCATGACTCGCATTTTTGCTGAGGATGGTGCATCCATTCCGGTGACTGTGCTTGACGTGTCTAACAACCGAGTGACCCAAGTAAAAACGCCGGAGATCGATGGCTACTCAGCCATTCAGGTCGCATTCGGCAAGCGCCGTGCCTCTCGTGTTTCGAAGCCCCTCGCTGGCCATCTGGCCAAGGCGGGCGTCGAAGCTGGGCATGTGCTCAAGGAATTCCTGATCGGTGCTGATCAGCTCGCCACTTTTAAGGCGGGCGACCAGGTTGCTGTCACCATATTTGCCGAAGGGCAAAAGGTTGACGTGACCGGTAGCTCTATCGGTAAGGGTTTTCAGGGTGGTATCAAGCGCCATAATTTCAGTTCAAACCGTGCTACCCATGGTAACTCGCTGTCACATAACGCGCCGGGTTCCATTGGTATGGCGCAGGATCCGGGGCGTGTTTTCCCCGGTAAGCGCATGGCAGGGCACATGGGCGATGTTCAATCAACGACGCAGGGACTGACGATCGTTCGCGTTGATGTCGAGCGCCAGTTGCTTCTGGTCAAGGGTGCTGTTCCTGGCGCCAAGGGTTCTGACGTCGTTGTGCGTCCGGCGGTCAAGGCTTAAGGGGGCGGCATGGAACTTAATGTAATTAACGAACATGGTCAGGAATCTGCCAAGTTGCAGGCTTCCGACGTGCTGTTCGGTCGCGATTTCAACGAAGCGCTGGTTCACCAGATCGTGGTCGCCTATCAGGCGAATGCACGTTCCGGCGACCGCCAGCAGAAGGATCGCTCCGAGGTTCGTCACACTACGACCAAGCCGTGGCGCCAGAAGGGTACGGGCCGTGCCCGTGCCGGTAGTAATGGCAGCCCGCTGTGGCGTGGTGGTGGCCGGATTTTCCCGAACTCTCCTGAAGAAAATTTCAGCCAGAAGGTCAACAAGAAGATGTTCCGCGCCGGTATGGCTGCGATCCTCTCCGAGTTGGCTCGTCAAGGTCGCATGGTCGTTATCGACGATCTGACCATTGAGGCTCCCAAGACCAAGTTGTTCACGCAAAAGCTGAAGAGCTTGGGTCTTGACGGCAATCTTCTGGTTATTACCGATGCGTTGAACGAGAATCTTTATCTCTCGTCACGTAACCTGCCTAACGTGCTGGTCCTGGAAGCACAGGAGGCTGATCCGGTTTCTCTGGTCCGCTTTGCCAAGGTTCTGGTAACCAAGAATGCGGTGGCCAAGTTCGAGGAGATGTGGGGATGAATCAACAGCGTCTGATGCAGGTGCTGCTAGCGCCGCAAATCTCCGAGAAGGCAACCTATGTTGCTGACAAGCATGATCAGGTTATTTTCCGGGTTGCTTCTGATGCAACCAAACCAGAGATCAAGGCTGCCGTTGAGCTTCTGTTCAAGGTTGAAGTTGAGGCTGTTCAGGTCGCCAACGTCAAGGGCAAGGTCAAGCGCTTCAAGGGTGCAACCGGTCGTCGTAAGGGTTGGAAGAAAGCCTACGTGAGCCTTAAGGCCGGTCAAGAGATTAATTTTGTTGAAGGGGGGAATGCCTAATGGCTCTCGTTAAAGTCAAGCCGACTTCCCCTGGTCGTCGTGCCGTCGTGTTGGTGGTTAACGCCAATCTGCACAAAGGCAAGCCGTTTGCCGCTTTGGTTGAGTCCAAGTCAAGCAATGCTGGCCGCAACAACAATGGTCGCATTACTGTTCGCCATCAGGGTGGTGGCCATAAGCAGTCTTATCGTGTCATCGATTTTAAGCGCAATAAGGACGGTATCCCGGCCAAGGTTGAGCGTCTGGAATATGACCCGAATCGCACTGCTAACATCGCCCTGCTTTGTTATGCTGATGGTGAACGTCGTTACATCATCGCCAACAAGGGAATGGTGGTCGGCCAATCTATCATGAGTGGCTCTGAAGCACCGATTAAGTCAGGTAATGCTCTGCCGATCCGCAATATACCGGTCGGTACGACCATTTGCTGCGTCGAAATGCTGCCTGGCAAGGGTGCGCAAATCGCCCGCTCGGCCGGTACTTCCGTCCAGCTCCTGGCTCGCGAAGGTTCTTACGCACAGATCCGTCTCCGCTCTGGCGAAGTGCGTCGAGTGCATGTCGAGTGCCGCGCAACCATTGGTGAGGTTGGTAACGAAGAGCACAACCTGCGCAAGTTCGGCAAGGCCGGTGCTATGCGGTGGCGTGGTATTCGCCCGACCGTTCGTGGTACCGCTATGAATCCGGTTGATCATCCGCACGGTGGTGGTGAGGGTCGTACCGGCGAAGGTCGTGTGCCAGTCAATCCGTGGGGTCAGCCCACCAAGGGTTACCGCACCCGCAGCAACAAGCGCACGAACAGTATGATCGTTCAGCGCCGTCATAAGCGTTAAGGGGTAGGAAATGGGACGTTCTCTAAAAAAGGGCCCGTTTGTTGATGCGCACTTGATCGACAAAGTCGAAGCGGTCCGTGCTACCAGCGACAAGCGCCCGATCAAGACATGGTCGCGTCGTTCAACGATCCTCCCCGAGTTTATCGGTCTGACGATTGCGGTCCACAATGGAAAGCAGCATATTCCGGTGTTCGTCACCGAGAATATGGTCGGTCACAAGCTTGGCGAATTTTCGCTGACCCGGACGTTCAAGGGTCATACCGCTGGCAAGAAGGCCAAGAAGTAAGGAGCTGACATGGAAACTCGTGCAAGTCTACGGGGCGTACGCCTCTCCGAGCAGAAGGGTCGCCTTGTGGCGGACCTGGTGCGCGGCAAGCCGGTTGGTCAGGCTTTAAACATCCTGGCTTTCTGCCCGAAAAAGGGCGCTGGTATTGTCAAGAAAGTTCTTGAGTCGGCAATTGCTAACGCGGAACACAACGATGGTGCTGATATCGACGAATTGATGGTCAAGACCATCTACGTTGAAAAAGGCATGGTGCTGAAGCGCTTTACTGCGCGCGCCAAAGGGCGTGGCAATCGGATCGTCAAGCCGACCTGCCATATCTTTCTGACCGTTGGTAACTAAGGAAGAGCCATGGGACAGAAAATTCATCCGACTGGCTTTCGTCTGGCAGTCACCAAAAACTGGAGTTCACGCTGGTACGCTAACAGCAAGGACTTTCCGGGTATGCTCAACGAAGATATCAAGGTTCGTGAGTATTTGAAGCGCAAACTCGCGCACGCTTCAGTCGGCCGTGTGCTGATCGAGCGTCCCGCGAAGAATGCTCGTGTCACGGTTTACTCCGCACGACCCGGTGTCGTTATCGGTAAGAAGGGCGAAGACATCGAGCAGCTTCGCTCGGATCTCCAGCGCATCATGGGCGTTCCGGTTCATGTGTCGATCGAAGAGATTCGCAAACCGGAAACTGATGCTCAATTGATCGCCGACTCGATTGCTCAGCAACTCGAAAAACGCATCATGTTCCGTCGTGCCATGAAGCGTGCAATGCAAAATGCAATGCGTCTTGGTGCTCAGGGTATCAAAGTCATGAGTGCGGGCCGTTTGAACGGCGCTGAAATTGCACGTAGCGAGTGGTACCGCGAAGGCCGTGTGCCGTTGCACACTTTGCGTGCAGACATCGACTATGCAACCTCTGAAGCGTTGACCACCTACGGCATCATCGGTATCAAGGTCTGGGTATACAAGGGCGACATGCTTGACCGCAATGAGCAGCCCGAGGTTGTCGAGCCGGTCACTGATGATCGTCGTCCGCGTCGTGCCCCGGGTAAGCCGGAGGGCGATAGGCCGCGTACGCGTACAGTCAAGAAATTTGATGGCGCTGGCGCTCAGGATGCGCGCCCAAGAAAGGCAGGTGCTTAACATGCTGCAACCAAAACGCCGCAAGTTCCGTAAGGAGCACAAGGGGCGCAACGAGGGGCTGGCTACCCGGGGCACAAATGTGTCGTTCGGTGAATGGGGTCTTAAGGCGATTGCTCGCGGTCGTCTGACAGCCCGTCAGATCGAGGCTGCTCGCCGTGCTATGACTCGCCATATCAAGCGCGGTGGCCGTATCTGGATTCGTATCTTTCCGGACAAGCCGATTTCGAAAAAGCCGGCAGAAGTTCGTATGGGCAACGGAAAAGGTAATCCTGAATATTGGGTTGCGGAAATCCAGCCGGGCAAAGTGCTCTATGAGATGGATGGTGTCAATGAAGCCTTGGCGCGCGAAGCTTTTGCTCTCGCTGCCGCCAAGCTGCCTATTGCCACCACCTTCGTGACTCGTCATCTGGGGTAATCATGAAAGCTAGTGAATTGAGAACCAAGAGCGTGGACGAGCTCAACAAGGAATTGCTGGATCTGTTGAGGGCCCAGTTCGGTATGCGTATGCAGCTCGCTACTCAGCAGCTGTCCAATACCAGCCAAATGTCCAAGGTGCGTCGCGACATCGCTCGCGTTCGCACGCTTATCCGTGAAAAGGCGGTGCAGCAATGAGCGAAACCACCAGTATCAAACGTACTCTCGTTGGTCGCGTTGTTAGCGATAAGATGGAAAAGACGGTTACCGTCCTCGTCGAACGCAAGGTCAAGCACCCCATGTACGGCAAGGTGATGGTTCGTTCGAAGAAGTATCATGCTCATAACGAAGGCAACTCCGCCAAGGCTGGTGATCTCGTTGAGATCGTCGAAACCCGACCGGTTTCGCGCACCAAGACCTGGGCAGTGACGAGTGTTCTTGAGAAGGCGATCGTTGTATAACGAAAGTTTCTTAAAGTGCTTGCGCAGTCTTGAAGGAAGCCGGTATAATCCGGCTTCTTTTTTGCAGCCCTCGTCCTGAGGGTTTGCGAAGTTGTTCAACCCGTACGGGTTCCAAGACTGACCGCGCAAGCGGATTAAGTTGGAGTTAATTTAAATGATTCAGATGCAGACGACTCTGGATGTCGCCGATAATACCGGCGCACGTTCAGTAATGTGTATCAAGGTGCTCGGTGGATCCAGGCGCCGCTATGCTGGCATTGGTGACATCATCAAGGTCAGTATCAAGGATGCTGCGCCGCGTGGCCGCGTAAAAAAAGGCGATGTCTACAATGCCGTGGTGGTTCGCACTGCCAAGGGCGTTCGTCGTCCCGATGGTTCGCTGGTTCGCTTTGATGGCAATGCCGCCGTTCTTCTTAACAACAAGCTCGAGCCGATCGGCACGCGCATCTTTGGCCCGGTGACCCGCGAATTGCGTACCGAGCGCTTTATGAAGATCGTGTCCCTGGCGCCTGAAGTGCTGTAAGGACTGGCCATGGAAAAGATTCGTAAAGGCGACGAAATCGTCGTAATTTCCGGTAAAGACAAAGGCAAGCGCGGTACCGTGCTGCGTCGTGTCGATGATGAGCGCGTGCTCGTTGAGGGTGTCAATCGTGCCAAGAAGCACGTCAAGCCGAACCCGGTAAAGGGTGTGGCGGGTGGCATCGTTGATAAGGACATGCCGATTCATATCTCCAATGTTGCGCTGTTCAATCCGGCGACCAAGAAGGCTGGCCGTGTCGGCATCAAGGCGCTCGAGGATGGCCGCAAGGTTCGCGTGTTCAAGTCGAACGGCGAGCTGGTCAACGCATAAGGAGTGGTCATGGCGCGTTTGCAAGAGTTTTACAAAGAAACCGTTGTTGCTGATCTGAGCAAGCAATTCGGTTACAAGTCCGTGATGGAAGTTCCGCGTATCACCAAGATCACCCTGAATATGGGTGTCGGTGAAGCTGTGGCTGACAAGAAGGTTCTCGAAAACGCCGTTGGCGACATGCAGAAGATTGCAGGTCAGAAGCCGGTGACGACCAAGGCTCGCAAGTCTATTGCTGGCTTCAAGATTCGTGATGGCTACCCGATCGGTTGCATGGTTACGCTGCGTGGTCCGCGTATGTTCGAATTTCTGGATCGTCTGGTCACTGTTGCGCTGCCGCGAGTTCGCGACTTCCGTGGGGTTTCTGGTAAGGGTTTTGATGGCCAGGGCAACTACAACATGGGCGTCAAAGAACAGATCATTTTCCCGGAAATCGAGTACGACAAGATCGATGCTCTGCGGGGTATGAATATCAGCATCACCACGACCGCGAAAACCGACGCAGAAGCCAAGGCTCTGTTGGCGGCGTTCAAGTTCCCGTTCAAGAATTGAGGCAATCATGGCAAAACTTGCTCTGATCAACCGTGAAGAAAAGCGTCGCAGGCTTGTGGCTCGGTACGCCAAGAAGCGTGCTGCCCTTGAGGCAATTTTCAACAACGCGAGCCTGTCTGACGATGAGCGTTACGCTGCCCGTCTAAAGTTCCAGGCCCTGCCGCGCAACTCGAGCCCGTCTCGTCTGCGCAACCGTTGCCAGCTGACTGGTCGTCCGCGTGGTGTTTTCCGTAAGTTCGGTCTGTGCCGTCACAAGATCCGCGAACTGGCCTTCAATGGCGAAGTTCCGGGTGTTGTTAAAGCCAGCTGGTAAAAAGGAGATTCAGAAATGGCTATGAGCGATCCGATCGCGGACATGCTGACTCGCATCCGCAACGCCCAGCTCGCCGAGAAGGCGTCTGTCTCCATGCCCTCGTCCAAAGTCAAGGTGGCTATCGCCGCCGTGCTCAAGGATGAAGGTTACGTCGATGATTTCGCAGTTCGTCAGGCTGATGGCAAGCCGACCCTCGATATCGCACTCAAGTATTACGCCGGTCGTCCGGTCATTGAGCGCATCGAGCGTGTATCCAAGCCTGGCCTGCGTATCTACAAGGGTTGCGAAGACATTCCTCGCGTCATGAACGGTCTGGGCGTCGCCATTGTGTCGACCCCCAAGGGCGTCATGACTGATCGCAAGGCTCGCGCCAGCAAGGTCGGCGGCGAAGTTCTTTGCATCGTGGCATAAGGGGATATAGATGTCTCGTATTGGTAAAAATCCCATCGTTCTGCCGGCCGGCGTTGAAGTTTCGGTTGGTGCGGACATTACCGTCAAAGGCCCGTTGGGTACCTTGAAGGCAATTTCGCATCCGTCCGTTTCGATTTCCGTCGATGGCCAGAATGTTCAGGTTTCCAAGGTTGAAGGCGCCGGTAACGCAGCTGCCATGTGGGGCACCATGCGTGCCAACATCAACAACATGGTCACCGGTGTTTCCAAGGGTTTCGAGCGCAAGCTCCAGTTGGTTGGCGTGGGTTACCGCGCCCAGGCTCAGGGCGATGTCCTGAATCTGTCGTTGGGCTTTTCCCACCCGGTCGCGCACAAGATGCCCGCTGGCGTAAAGGTAGAATGCCCGACCCAGACCGAAATCCTGATCAAGGGGGCTGACAAGCAACAGGTTGGCCAGGTCGCTGCTGAAGTTCGTGCCTATCGCAAGCCGGAGCCCTATAAGGGCAAGGGCGTTCGGTACTCGGACGAAGTGGTGGTTATCAAGGAAACCAAGAAGAAGTAAGGGTGGCATATGTTTAATAAGAAACAAGCGCGTCTGCGCCGTTCCCGCCAAACCCGGGCCAAAATCGCCGAACTCAAGGCTGTGCGTCTGTGTGTCAATCGCACAAACCAGCACATCTATGCCCAGATCATCTCGCCCTGTGGCGGCAAGGTCCTGGCTTCGGCTTCCACGCTGGACAAGGACGTTCGCAATGACGTCCCGAACGGCGGTAACAAGGCTGCTGCCACTTCGGTGGGCAAGCTGATTGCCGAGCGCGCCAAGGCTGCCGGCATTGAGCAAGTGGCTTTTGATCGTTCCGGTCTTCAGTACCACGGTCGGGTTCAGGCGTTGGCGGAAGCCGCGCGTGAAGCCGGTCTGAAGTTCTGATCGCTGCGAAAGGATAAGGTTAGAAAATGGCTAAACCTGAAAGAAATAAGAAGCCGCAACAGAACGAAGAGCGCGATGATGGCATGCGCGAAAAAATGGTTGCGGTCAATCGCGTTACCAAAGTGGTTAAGGGCGGCCGCATTCTCGGTTTTGCTGCCCTGACCGTTGTTGGTGATGGTGATGGCAGTATCGGCATGGGCAAGGGCAAGTCCCGCGAAGTTCCTGTGGCTGCACAAAAGGCAATGGATGAGGCTCGTCGCAAGATGGCCAAGGTCAGCCTGAAGAATGGCACTGTTCATCACACAGTTATGGGCCGTCACGGCGCAACGACTGTAATGATACAGCCTGCACCGGAAGGCACGGGCATCATCGCTGGCGGCGCCATGCGCGCTGTCTTCGAAGTTGTCGGTGTGACCAACGTGGTGGCCAAGGCTCATGGCTCGACCAATCCTTACAACATCGTGCGTGCCACCATCGATGGACTGTCGAAGGTTAATACGCCGTCGGAGATCGCCGCCAAGCGTGGCCTTCCGATTGAACGGGTTCTGGGGTAAGTCATGGCTGACAAGAAAATCACAGTTAAGCTCGTCAAGAGCATCATCGGCACCAAGCAGGACCACCGCGCCACCGTGCGTGGTCTGGGTCTGCGCAAGCTGAATAGCACCTCTGAACTGGTGGATACGCCGTGTGTTCGCGGCATGATCCAAAAAGTTCAGTATCTCGTCAAGGTTGAGGGTTAAGCCATGCGTCTGAATACCATCAAGCCAGGTGAAGGCTCCAAGAAGGCCGCCAAGCGCGTCGGTCGTGGCATCGGTTCCGGCCTCGGCAAGACCTGCGGCCGTGGTCACAAGGGCCAAAAGTCCCGTTCGGGCGGTTTCCACAAGGTCGGCTTCGAGGGCGGTCAAATGCCTTTGCAGCGTCGCCTGCCGAAGCGTGGTTTCAACTCCCTGACGCGCGCCCGTAACTACGAAGTCCGCCTGACCGATCTCGAACGTCTGCCGGTTGAAGAGATTGATCTCCTTGCCTTGCAGGTCGCCGGTATCGTTCCGGGTGACGCGCTCTCAGCTAAGGTTATCCTTTCCGGTGCTATTGCCCGCAAAGTCGTCCTCAAGGGTGTGGGCGCTACCAAGGGTGCCAAAGCTGCTATCGAAGCCGCTGGTGGCTCGGTGGTCGTCGCTGAGTAAGATAGGGAAAGGTTAGAACGTTGGCAGCAAATCCCAATACCGTTGGCAAGGGTGGCAAGTTCGGCGATCTCAAGCGCCGGCTTTGGTTCCTGCTTGGTGCGCTGGTCGTGTACCGCATTGGCGCCCATATTCCGGTTCCTGGGATTGACCCCAACGCGCTGGCCGATCTCTTCAATTCGCAGCAGGGCGGCATCTTGGGCATGTTTAACATGTTCTCGGGTGGCGCTTTGTCGCGATTCACCATTTTCGCACTGGGGATCATGCCGTACATTTCGGCATCGATCATCATGCAACTGATGAGTGTCGCAAGTCCGCAGCTCGAAGCCCTGAAAAAAGAGGGTGAAGCCGGACGTCGAAAAATTACTCAATATACCCGCTACGGAACCGTTATTCTTGCCCTGTTTCAAGGGGTGGGTATTGCGGTTGCGCTCGAGGCTCAGGCCGGGCTGGTAAATGATCCAGGATTCATGTTCCGCCTGACAACGGTATCTACCCTGCTTACCGGCACGATGTTCCTGATGTGGCTGGGCGAGCAGATTACCGAACGTGGTCTCGGGAATGGCATTTCGATCATCATTTTTGCCGGTATCGCTGCCGGTCTGCCGAATGCAATCGGCGGTCTGCTTGAACTGGTTCGTACTGGTGCAATGCATCCGCTTACGGCGTTGATTATTTGTGTGCTGGTGGTTCTTGTTACCGGTTTTGTTGTGTTTGTTGAGCGCGGTCAGCGTAAAATTTTGGTTAATTACGCCAAACGCCAGGTTGGGAATAAGATTTATGGTGGGCAGAGTTCGCATTTGCCCCTCAAGTTAAACATGTCTGGTGTTATTCCCCCCATATTTGCTTCTTCCATCATTCTGTTCCCCGCGACGGTCGCCAATTGGTTTGGTGCCAGTGAATCAATGCGTTGGTTGAAGGATGTTGCCGGGACTTTGTCTCCGGGTCAGCCCATTTATGTGATGCTCTATGCATCAGCAATCGTTTTTTTCTGTTTTTTCTATACGGCCCTCGTGTTTAATTCTAAGGAAACTGCAGACAACCTGAAAAAAAGTGGCGCGTTTGTTCCGGGTATTCGTCCTGGTGAGCAAACTGCACGTTACATAGACAAAATTTTGATGCGTCTGACGTTGATTGGTGCCGCCTACATTACTATCGTTTGCCTTTTGCCCGAATTCCTGATCTTGAAGTGGAATGTTCCATTTTACTTTGGCGGCACATCTCTGCTAATTATCGTCGTTGTGACTATGGATTTCATGTCCCAAGTACAGGCATACGTGATGTCGCACCAATATGAGAGTTTGTTGAAAAAGGCAAATTTCAAAGGCTCGCCAATGATCAAGTAATCGCCAGTTAAAAGGTCGATTCAACAAAATTTCAAGGGGAGATTGTTAGCAATCTCAGAGAAGGGGATCCTTCAGGGTTAAGTTTGAGAATAGTTATATTTTCAACAGGTTATAGCTTGAATTCGCGTTTGCGTCTAAAAAGACTTGTTCTGGTGACAGTCAAATCGTGAAATCGAGGTTACATAAATTTATTCAAAGCCTGGATCGTTTTCTGGCCAGGTAAAAAGTTCTCTACGCAATAAACCGCGGGGTAAGGAATCACGGCTGCTTCCAAGCTCTCGCAGACGAGGAGTTAAACATGAAAGTGCAACCTTCAGTGAAACGCGTGTGTCGCAATTGCAAAGTTATCCGTCGCAAGGGTGTCGTACGCGTCATTTGCAAGGACCCGCGTCACAAGCAGCGCCAGGGCTAATGGCTCCGGTGTTGGTATTTGTTAATTTTGAAATAGTGGAGTGATTCGATGGCCCGTATCGCAGGGGTAAACATTCCGAACCATCAGCATGCAGAGATCGCTTTAACAGCGATTTTTGGCATCGGCCGTACCCGCGCGCAAAAGATTTGTGACGCGGCCGGCATCGTTCGTTCTACCAAAATGAAAGACCTGTCCGATGCGGACATGGATCGTCTGCGTGACGAAGTCGGCAAGTTCACCGTAGAAGGTGATCTGCGTCGCGAAGTCACTATGAACATCAAGCGTCTGATGGATCTCGGTTGCTACCGAGGCCTTCGCCATCGCAAGGGCTTGCCCTGCCGTGGTCAGCGCACCCGGACCAATGCTCGCACTCGCAAGGGTCCGCGCAAGGCCATTGCTGGCAAGAAGTAATAGGGACAGAACATGGCAAAGACTGCTACCAAAGTTCGCAAAAAGGTTAAGAAGAACGTCGCTGAGGGCATTGCCCACATCCACGCCTCCTTCAATAACACCATCATTACCATTACCGATCGCCAGGGCAATGCATTGTCTTGGGCTACTTCCGGTGGCGCAGGCTTCCGCGGTTCGCGTAAGTCCACCCCGTTTGCTGCTCAAGTTGCTGCTGAAGCTGCTGGCAAGGCTGCTCAGGAATGTGGCGTCAAAAACCTGGAAGTTCGAATCAAGGGCCCTGGTCCTGGTCGTGAATCTTCGGTCCGCGCACTGAACGCGCTTGGCATGAAAATCACCGCAATTTCCGACGTGACGCCGGTGCCGCATAACGGTTGCCGTCCGCCCAAAAAGCGCCGCATCTAAGGAGAAAGACAAGTGGCTCGTAATCTCGATCCGAAATGCCGTCAGTGCCGCCGTGAAGGCGAAAAGTTGTTCCTGAAGGGCGAAAAATGCTTTACTGACAAGTGTGCCATTGAGCGTCGTTCGTATGCTCCTGGTCAACACGGCCAAAAATCAGGCGCTCGTTTGTCTGACTATGGTGTTCACCTGCGTGCGAAGCAAAAAATTCGTCGTGTTTATGGCGTCCTTGAAGGTCAGTTTCGCAAGACCTTTGCTGAAGCCGACCGCCGCAAGGGACAGACGGGTGAAAACCTTCTGCAATTGCTTGAAGCACGTCTGGACTCCGTTGCTTACCGTATGGGTTTTGGTGCCTCACGCACTGAGTCTCGCCAGATCGTTCGCCACAACGGCGTTCTGGTCAATGGCAAGCGCTGTAATATCCCATCCTTCATCGTCAAGCCGGGTGATGTACTCCAGTTGACCGATCGTGCTCGCGCTTCACTGCGTTGCAAGGCTGCGCTGGAAGCGGCTGAGTCTCGCGGTTTCCCCGAGTGGATTTCTGTGGATGCGAAAGAAGGCAAAGGCACATTCAAGGCCATGCCGCAGCGCTCAGAGTTGCCGGCGACCCTGAATGAAGGTCTCGTCATCGAACTTTACTCGAAGTAAGCACTGAGCAGAGGATCTAGCCCATGCAAAGCAGTGGACTTCTTAAGCCCCGTATCATAGACGTGCACAGCGTTTCGCCCGTGCAAGCCAAAGTGGTCATGGAGCCGTTCGAGCGCGGTTATGGCCATACTCTTGGCAACGCGCTGCGTCGTATCCTTCTGTCCTCGATGGTCGGGTACGCTCCGACTGAGGTAGGAATCGATGGCGTTCTTCACGAATACTCCACCGTTGACGGTGTTCAGGAAGATGTCGTGGACATCCTGCTGAATCTGAAAGGCGTCGTATTCAAGTTGCACAATCGTGACGTCGTCAATTTGAAGTTGGTCAAGGAAGGTGAAGGCGCTGTCCGTGCTGGTGATATTGAATTGCCCCACGACGTCGAAATCATCAATCCTGAACACGTGATTGCGCACCTCTCTACCGGCGGCAAGCTGTCGATGGAGATCAAGGTCGAAAAGGGGCGGGGCTATGTGCCCGGCAATATGCGTAATCTGGGTGATTCCAAAACTATCGGTAAATTGGTGCTGGATGCGTCTTTCAGCCCGATCCGTCGCGTCGCGTACGCAGTTGAGAGCGCTCGTGTCGAACAGCGTACCGATTTGGACAAATTGATTGTCGATATCGAAACCAACGGCGTTGTTGAGCCGGAAGAGGCTATCCGTTACGCCGCACGCGTGCTGATGGAGCAGCTTTCGGTGTTTGCCGATTTGGAGGGTACCGCGCCTGTTGCCGAGGCTTCCAAGCCAGCGCAGGTTGATCCGGTTCTTCTCCGTCCAGTAGATGATCTTGAGCTAACGGTTCGTTCCGCGAACTGCCTTAAGGCCGAGAACATTTATTACATCGGCGATCTGATTCAGCGCACCGAAAATGAACTTCTCAAGACTCCGAACTTGGGTCGCAAGTCTCTTAACGAGATCAAGGAAGTTTTGGCCGCTCGTGGTTTGACGCTTGGCATGAAACTGGAGAACTGGCCGCCCGCCGGTCTGGAAAAGGCGTAAGCCTTTTTCAGCACGGGTCGTCAAGGGACGCCTGTAGAATATAGAAAGGATTAACCATGCGTCACCGCAATGGACTTCGCAAACTGAACCGTACCAGCAGCCATCGTTTGGCGATGCTGCGCAACATGACTGTTTCTCTGCTTAAGCACGAGGCTATCAAGACCACCGTGCCGAAAGCAAAGGAACTTCGTCGTGTTGTAGAGCCAATGATAACTCTCGGCAAGAACCCGACGCTGGCTAACAAGCGCCTGGCTTTTGACCGTCTGCGCGACCGCGATATCGTGGTCAAGCTGTTCGCAGAAATCGGTCCGCGTTACGCGACCCGCCCGGGCGGCTACCTTCGTATTTTGAAGTGTGGCTTCCGTGTTGGCGACAACGCACCGATGGCTTTCGTCGAGTTGGTTGATCGTCCGGAGCCCACCGAGGCTGTGGAAGTTGAAGAGACTGCTGCGTAATTGATGCGGTAGCTTGAATGCGTAAAGGCCGGAGATGCCGGCCTTTAGTAGATGGTACGAAAGATGATCCCCGCCAGCGACAAGCTGAGCGGGGATTTTTTTTCACTCAGTGATTTTTCGAGTCAAGGACAATCGATAAGCATCAGCGAAATGTCGTCGCTGGCAACGCCGCCATTCTGATGACGTACAAGTGCGATCTCGATTTTCTCGAATCGATCTGATGGCGACGTGTTGGCAGCAGCAGCGACTAACCCTGCTACGCCGAACTGGTTGTTGTCCGCGTCGCTTGCTTCGAGTAGGCCATCTGAACAAAGGATGAGCTGACTTTCTGCTTCCCAACTGAAGTGTTGAGGATGCCCGCCCAACTCATCGTTGCTGACGATGCCAAGCGGAAGATTGTCCGAGGGGAAGGTGTGAGAAATACGTCCCCAGCGGTCGAATAGAAACGCTTCTGGGGTTCCGCCTACCCAGATATCACCTTCGCGACTTGATTCGTTCAGGGAAAGCAAGGTGATGGCTACAAATCGGCCGACCGGCATAGATTCCTTGAGTTGCTGATTCAGTTCAAGGACGATCTCGCGAAGTGAGTGATTCCGTTTGCTCATTCGATAGAACAGCGCAACGACGGGAAGTACGCTGATTGCCGCGGTCAGTCCATGTCCCGTAGCGTCGGCCAGTAAGGCGTAAAAATGACCGTTTGGTGATCTGGAGGCGGCTACGATATCGCCGCTGAAATTCTCGGCAGGGATTACTTTGTAGTGAAGTCGGGGATCCTTCAGTCCTTTGCGGTGTAGCTGATTCTCCATCAGGCGTAACGCAAGCTGTTGTTCTGCTTGCGTCTGGTCGAAGTAGGTCTGTAGTTGATCGGCATTCTCACGTAGTTTTCGCTCGGTTCTCTTGCGTTCCGAAATGTCTCGAACAACGCCGATGATCATCCGTTTATTGTCCAGAACGACTTGGGTGATCATCATGGTGGCCGGGAAAAGATGACCATCCTTGTGCTTGGCTTCGACTTCACTTTCCAGCTCAATGTTTTGTAGTGAATTCGCTGCGGATATATTTTTTACATGGCTGTAATGCGCCGCAGCATCGATTGCCGGCATCAGCATCGACACGTGTTGTCCTCGCAATTCCGCAGGCATCCAACCAAAAATACGCTCTGTGGACTGGTTGACCGAAACGATATTGCCGCGTTCGTCGCTGGTGATGATGGCGTCCAGCACGTTGTCGGAAATGGCTTGCACGCGCCGCAGTGAATCTATGGAGTCTTGCTGCAAGGAGAGCGAACGTTGCACGGAGCGAAGCTTGGCTTCAAGTACGACGAAATTGATTGGTTTGGTCAGGTAGTCATCGGCACCCGCATCCAGCCCTTCGACAAGGTTTTCGTCACGATTTAGCGCAGATAGGAATATGACAGGTGTCCATCTGTCTCGTGTCGTTGCCTTGATACGACGGGCGGCCTCGAAGCCGTCCATGACCGGCATCATGATGTCTAGAAGAACAAGATCGGGCAATTCGGTTTCGAACTTCCGAACCGCCTCTTCGCCATTTTCTGCGAGGATCACATCATGGCCGAGCCTTTTCAGGAAAACCTGAAGGATATGCAAGTTGGTGCGGTTGTCATCAACGGCAAGCACCTTGATCTTGTTCATTATCGAATTCATGTCCAAATTATTCTTGCGATCGCTCGGGATACAGCACCAAGTCTGCTTGTTTTCTGTTGGAGAAACATCGTATCACGGCGCGGGCAACGGGACTTTGGGCAAATGGATATCAAGCCTCCGCGGCCTTGGGTGTGCTGGTAGCGAGGGTCGAGCTCGCAGCATCCTCCTGTTGTTGCAATGCCCACATTTTGGCGTAATTTCCGCCCGCGGACAGCAAGGCGGCGTGTGTCCCCCGCTCGATGATGTGGCCGTCGCTCATCACCAGGATTTCGTCGGAATTCATCACGGTCGATAGGCGGTGGGCGATGAGCAGCGTCGTGTGTCCTATCGCAACGTGTTCGAGTTGCATCTGGATGGCGCGCTCCGTTGCGGAATCAAGGGCGGAGGTGGCTTCGTCGAAGATCAGGATGGGCGGGTTTTTAAGCAAGGCGCGAGCAATCGCGACGCGCTGCTTTTCGCCGCCAGATAGCTTCAGTCCGCGCTCACCGACGCGGGTTTCATATTTAAGGGGCAAGGTCTCGATGAAGTCGTGGAGCTGAGCGGCGCGGGCTGCGGTTAGCACCTCGTCTCGGCTCGCTTCCGGGCGGCCATAATTGATGTTGTAAAAAATGGTGTCGTTGAACAATACCGTGTCCTGCGGCACGATGCCGATAGCAGTGCGCAGGCTGCTTTGTTTCAGGCTGCGCAGGTCGATGCCGTTGATCCGAATGGCGCCGCCGCTGACATCATAGAAACGAAAAAGCAGCCGCGAGAGCGTTGATTTTCCTGCGCCGGAGTGCCCAACAACTGCCACCGTCTTGCCCGGGGGAATGGCAAAGCTGACGGTTTTCAGAATTTGGCGATTGGCCTCGTAGGCAAAATCGACGGCGTCAAAGTTGACTTGCAGTGGGCCGCTGGGCAAGTCGCGAGCGTCTGCTGCGTCGGCAATCTCCCTATTTTCATTGAGCAGTTTGAACATGCGTTCGATGTCTGTCAGTGCCTGTCGAATCTCGCGATAAACAATGCCGAGGAAGTTGAGCGGTGCGTAAAGCTGGATCAGGAAGGCATTGACCAGAACCAGGTCGCCGATGGTCATTTGTCCATCAACCACGCCGCTTGCCGCACGCCACATCATGGCGGTGACGCCAAGGGCGATGATTGCTTGCTGGCCGAGGTTCAGAAAGGCCAGGGTGGTCTGGCTGCGGGTGGCCGCATCTTCCCATTTGATCAGTTGCTCGTCGTAGCGTTTTGCTTCCCAGGCTTCATTGTTGAAGTACTTCACCGTCTCGTAGTTGAGCAGGCTGTCGATAGCTCGGGTATTGGCAGCCGAGTCGTTTTCATTGACTGCGCGGCGGATGTCGATGCGCCAGTTGCTGACCTTGATGGTGAATACGATGTAGCTGACGAGTGAGATCAGCGTGATGATTACGTAGCCAATGTCGTATTTGACGAACAGGATGCCCAGCACCAGCCCGATTTCGACCAGCGTTGGCAGGATCGAATACAGCGTGTAGGAAATCAGGCTGGAGATTGAGCGGCTGCCGCGCTCGATGTCTCTGGAAACGCCGCCGGTCTGGCGCTCGAGATGAAAGCGCAGCGATAGCGCGTGCAGATGACCGAATACCTCCAGCGAGACCTGGCGCACGGCGCGCTGAGTGACCCGGGCGAACAGGATTTCGCGCAATTCGGTGAATAGTGCCGTCGAGAAACGCAGCGTGCCGTAGAGCACCAGTAGCAGAACCGGCAGGGCAAGCAATTGCTCCTTGCCGGAAAGGCCGTCGATCATGTCCTTGAAAACCAGCGGTACGCTGACATTGGCGACCTTGGCCCCAATCAGGCAAGCCATCGCGGCAAGGACGCGCAGTCGGTAGCGCCATAGATACGGGAACAGGGTGCGCAGCGTTTGCCAGATGTGTGATTCTGGCAGAGGTTGTCCGGCGGGCGGTTTGGGAAGGGCTGTGCTGCGGCGCATGATGAATGCCTGACGGAAGATTGTGGGTGAAGTCCTGCCTGCGAGTATATGAAAGTTGCCCGCTTTCCGGGAAAATCCAGAAATCTTTTGGATTTTGGACAAATATGCCAGTTGACCGTAGCACCACCCTTCCCAACAAGCACAGCACCCTGCGCGTCGTGCCCATGCCGGCCGATCTCAACCAGAACGGCGATGTATTTGGCGGCTGGGTCATGGCTCAGGTAGACGTGGCTGGTGCAATTCCCGCCATGCGCCGCGCGCGTGGCCGTGTCGCCACGGTCTCCGTCAATTCCTTCCTCTTCAAGCAGCCGGTGTCAGTCGGCGATATCGTCAGTCTTTACGCCGATATCGTGCGGGTCGGCAGCACCTCGATCACGGTCAAAGTCGAGGTCTATGCCGAGCGCAATTATGCGGCGCCGATCATCGTCAAGGTTACCGAGGCTGAGCTGACATACGTGGCCATAGATGGCCACGGAATGAAGCGTGAGCTTCCGGCCGAAAACATGGTGAAAATGGATTAAAATCCGGCAGTTATCCAATTACCCTGCCATTTTGGGAGCAATCCAATGAATAAAATGATCCTGCGTACCCTACCGGCCCTGTTGCTCGCCGCTTTTTCAGGTGCTGCCTCTGCTGCTGCTTTTCAGCTCATGGAGCAAAATGCCAGCGGTCTTGGTACCGCTTATGCCGGCTCCGCAGCGGTGGCCGACAACGCCAGCACGATCTTCTTCAATCCGGCGGGCATGACCCAACTCGGCAGCGGCATCCAGCTTTCTGCCGGCGTGACGGGCGTCGGCCCCAGCTACGAATACCGCAACCAGGCCGGCGTCAAGTCGGGTGGCGACGCGGGTGGCTGGGCAGCAGTGCCCAATGCCTACCTGTCTGGGCAACTGACGAAAGACCTGTTCCTCGGCCTGGGCATCTCGGCGCCGTTTGGCCTGGCAACGGAATACGATCCGAATTGGGCGGGACGGGCCTATGCCATCAAGTCAGACATCAAGACGGTCAACATCAATCCTTCCGTCGCCTATCGCGTCAGCGACAAGGTGTCGCTGGGCTTCGGCCTGAACTACCAGTCCATCGAAGGCGAACTGACGCGAAATCCCGTCGGAACGCTGGTCACCCTCAAGGCTGACGATAACTCCTGGGGCTGGAATGCCGGGGCGCTGTTCACCTTGTCGCCGGCCATGCGGGTCGGTCTCTCCTATCGCTCTGCCATCAAGCACAAGCTGGAAGGAACGATCAACGGAGCCTCTCCGGTCAACGCCGATATCAAGCTGCCGGATACCTTCATCCTCTCGGTTTGGCAGCAGGTCTCCGATCGCTGGGAGGCCATGGGCGATCTCTCCTACACCCGCTGGAACTCGTTGAAGGCGCTGAATGTCCGGAGCAGTGTCAGCGGCGGCCTGGTCACCAGCGAAACCTTCAACTACGAAAACTCCTGGCGATTCGCCTGGGGCGCCGGCTACAAGGCCACCGACAAGGCCAAGCTGAAGTTCGGCATCGCCTTCGACCGCACCCCGGTTCGTGACGAATACCGTTCTGCCCGCGTGCCGGACAACAACCGTCTGTGGCTGTCGCTCGGCGGCCAGTGGAATGCCGGTTCCGTCGGCAAATTCGATCTCGGTTACTCCTATCTTTACGTCATTGATCCGACCATTTCCCAGGGCACCTTGCAGGGCAAGTACGACGCTAGCGCCCATATCGTCGGCATGCAGTACTCGGTTGGCTTTTAAGCGGTCACCGCTGAGGTCGGAATGCCGGTGCTCGAACTGGGCGGCATGACACTGGGGCTGCGCGAAGGCGTCATCGCCATGATTGTGCTGGTCGCGGCTTACATGGTCTTTGTGGTGCTGCGCATGCGCCGTTTGCGCAAAGCGACAGTGGCCTCGCCTGAAACGTCTGCGGCGGTGGCGCTTCCTGCCGAGTCGCCTCCGCCGGCCGCCGAAATTGATGAGCAGTGGGCGCAAGCCTCCGCCGGAATCGCCGGCAACGCCTTGCGTAGCGGCCTTGAGCAGGAGTTCGACCAGCTGCGCGACGAGGTCGATGCCATGCGCGGCGAACTTGCTGCCTTGCGCAACGACATGTTGCAGGAGCTGGCGCATCTGCGCGCTAGCCAGACGGTATCCCCCATTTATGGTGACGCCATGCAGATGGCCGCCTCGGGTTACGATCCGGTGGCGATTGCCGAGCGTTGCGGCATAGCGCGCGCCGAGGCCGAGCTGGTTGTCGCCTTGGCCAAAAGTCAGGAACGTTGAGGGTGGCGATGGTGGAACAGCACGAAGTAGCGGAAAACGAAGCAGGTTCAGGCGAAATTCGCAGCAAGCTGATTAAGCGTCTGGCCGTCGCTGGCGTTCTGGTTGCCCTGCTGCTGGGGGTGCTGGCTTTCTTTGACTACCTATCAACTGCGCCTGACGATTCTGATGAGCAGGTGTTTACCAAGCCCGTTCCGGTAGCCCCGAAGAAGGAAGTGACCCAGCCCGTTACGCCGGCCGAAAACCTGCCTGAGCCGCCGTTGCCATCGTCTCCCGAGAAGACCGCCGCGCCGGTTGAACCGCCGCCGGCGCCGAGGATCGAGGTGAGCGTGCCAGCCGTCGTAGAAGCCAAGCCGGAAGCGGTGTTGGAAAATCGGCCAAAATTCCCGTCGACCGCAGCAAACCAAAAGCATCCAGTAGCGCGTCCGCCGGCGGCGCTTGTCCCGCCATCCCAACCGGAAGCCGAAGCGCTGGCCGTTCCATTCCGCACTTTACCGGCGGCGCGCGAGCCTGTTCCGGCCGAGTCGCTCGGTGCTAAGCCGTCGGCTCGCGTCCTGGAAGCCAAGCCGGCCGCTGCCGTCACTGCACCCGCTGCTTCTCGCCTTTTCTCCGGATTTTTGCTGCAGGCCGGGGTTTTTTCCAGCGTTCAGCGGGCTGAGGAATTGCACGCTCGCCTGACGCTGAGCGGTGTTCCATCGTCTTTGGAAACGCGCGTCCAGGTCGGCCCGTTCAAGAGCAAACTCGAGGCCGAGGCAGCGCAGGCAAAACTCAGGGAACTGGGCGTCGAGACTATTCTCGTTCCGCCCAAGGGTAAAAACTAGCCCGTTCAGGGCATGCCCGGCAGTCGCGGCAGGCCGAGACTGCGCCGGATATCGCGATGCAGCTGCAGAGGTGGCGGCAGCGGCGCAGCGTGCCGACGCGGTTCCTCATAGCGGCGATCATCGTAGTATCGTCCGCCGCGGTGATCATCGTATTGCCGATAGCCCGAGTTGTAATAGATCGTCCCGCTCGGCTGCCCGTAGCTGGGATAGGTTTCCACGTAGGCCGGTGGCGGCCGGTGATAGCCCGCCGGATAGGGTGCAATCGCGCAGGCACCAAGACTGCCGATCAGTACGGTAGCGAGGCCAAGGCGGGTGAGCGTTTGCTTGAGGTTCATTGTGGAAAGTGTCCGGTAGTTACGTAAGCAAATAACGCGGCCGCGTCCCGTTCGATATACGTGGGTGTGTGGTGGGTTTGTAACAAATCGTGAGATGGCTCACTCGGCCAATGCCTTACGAATCCGCTTGGCAAAAACGGTCATTTCCTTGGCGGCCTGAATGTCACCCTTGGTTTGCGCGACCAAAATGCCTTGCTCGTAGGCAGCCAGTGCCCCGGCGTGGTCGTCGGCATCGGCCAACGCCTTGCCGAGCGCCTTCCAGGCGGCCGAATAGCCTTTGTCGCGGTCAACCGCATTTTTGAAGCAATTTGCGGCTTTTGCCGGTTCGCCGGCTTTGAGGTATTCGTTGCCAAGCGAGAAGCGGAGCAGGGCACCATCGCGCGGGCCGTCGAGCATTTTTTCCAGAGATTCGATACGTGGGTTCATGGGCTACCAAGGCTAAAATAAGGTTTTGCAATTCAGAGACAGGAAAGCATTTCATGGCCAAGACCATCATCGCCACCCCGAACGCCCCGGCTGCCATCGGCACCTATTCGCAAGCCGTGCGCGTCGGCGACACCGTTTACATGTCCGGGCAGATCGGCCTCGATCCGGCCACCATGCAGATGGTAGACGGGATCGATGCGCAAATCGTTCGCGTTTTCGACAATCTGAAGGCGGTTGCCGAAGCCGCTGGCGGTTCGCTGGCCGATGTGGTCAAGCTCAACGTTTTCCTGACCGATCTGGCCAATTTCGCCAAGGTCAATGAAACGATGGCCAAGTACTTCAGCGAGCCGTTCCCGGCCCGTGCCGCCGTCGGCGTCAAGGAACTGCCGCGCGGCGCGCTGGTTGAGGCCGATGCCGTCATGTGCCTCGGCAACTAAGCGGCTGAATAGCACCCAATGACGACGAGCGGGGCGCCCGCCCCGGCTTCTCCGCCCATTCGTGCCTCCGAGGCGCTGCAGAAGAAGCTTGCCAAGATCGGCCTCCATAGCGAGGCCGATTTGCTGGTGCATCTGCCGCTGCGCTACGAGGACGAAACGCGAATCACGCCAATCAATCGGAGCTTCGGCAACGAGCCGGTTCAGGTTGAGGTCGTCGTTCAAAGCAATGAAATCCAGTTCCGGCCGCGCCGGCAGATGATCGTCCGGGCGGCTGACGACAGCGGCGAGATTACGCTGCGGTTTTTCAGCTTTTATCCGAGTCAGCAGGCGGCGCTAAGTGAAGGTTCGCGCATCCGTGCGTTTGGCGAAGTGCGCGGTGGCTTCTTTGGCGCCGAGATGGTGCACCCGCGTTTCCGCAAGGTTGGCGACGACGAGCCGCTGCCTTCGGAATTGACGCCGATTTACCCGACGACCGCCGGCCTGGCCAATTCCGCCCTGCAAAAGCTGATCGGCAAGGCACTGGCGGTTGGCGATCTGTCTGAAACGCTACCCGAGGAACTGCGCCAGCGCCTGAAACTGCCCGGGCTGGCGCGCAGCCTGCGGTTTTTGCACACGCCGCCACCCGGCACCGATCTCGACACACTGCACGCGCGCAATCACCCGGCCTGGCGGCGCGTCAAATTTGACGAGGTGCTGGCTCAGCAACTGTCGCTGCGCCGTGCCTATCTGGCCCGTCGCGAGCAGGGGGCGCCGGTCCTGGTGGCGCGTGACGATCTCGGCGCGCGGCTGCTTGATCAGCTGCCGTTCGGTCTGACCGGCGCGCAATTGCGGGCCATGGCTGAAATCGCCGATGACCTGGCCCAGCCTTATCCGATGCAGCGTCTGCTGCAGGGCGACGTCGGTGCCGGCAAGACCATCGTTGCCGCGCTGGCCGCATGTCAGGCCATTTCGGCTGGCTGGCAGGCGGCGTTCATGGCGCCGACGGAAATCCTCGCCGAGCAGCATTATCTGAAACTCAAGGACTGGCTTGAACCCCTCGGCGTGCGCGTCGCCTGGCTGTCAGGTAGCCTGAAAACAAAAGCCAAGCGTGAGCAACTGGCGGCGACGGCAGCCGAAGCCCAACTGGTCGTCGGCACGCATGCGCTGATTCAGGACGGCGTCGATTTCGCCAAACTCGGGCTGGCGATTGTCGACGAGCAGCACCGTTTTGGCGTCGCCCAACGGCTGGCGCTCCGCAAGAAGGGCGACAACCCGCATCAGCTGATGATGTCGGCGACGCCGATTCCGCGCACGTTGGCCATGAGTTATTTCGCTGACCTCGACGTTACCGTGCTCGACGAACTGCCGCCCGGGCGCACGCCGATCAAGACGCGACTGATCGCCGACAACCGGCGCGATGATGTGGTTGGTTTCGTCAGGAAGCACGTCGAGGAGGGGCGGCAGGTTTACTGGGTTTGCCCTCTGATCGAGGAGTCGGAAGCGCTGCAGTTGCAGACGGCGCAGGAAACCTACGATTTCCTTTTTGGCCAATTTTCCAGGTTGACCGTGGGATTGGTGCACGGCCGCCTGAAAGCCGATGAAAAGCAGGCCGTGATGGCCGCCTTCGCGGCTGGCGAGATCGATGTGCTGGTGGCGACGACGGTCATTGAAGTTGGCGTCGATGTGCCCAATGCCAGCCTGATGGTCATCGAGCACGCCGAGCGTTTCGGACTGTCGCAGCTGCACCAGCTGCGCGGGCGGGTTGGGCGCGGGAAATACGAATCGAGTTGCATCCTGATCTACGCCGGGCCGCTGGGTGAAATCGCCCGGCAGCGCCTGAAGATCATTTTCGAGAACACCGACGGCTTCGAGATTGCTCGCCAGGACTTGCAAATTCGTGGCCCCGGCGAGTTCGTCGGCGCCCGCCAGAGCGGCGTGCCGCTCCTGCGCTACGCCGATCTGGAAATGGACGCCGATCTGGTCGAGATGGCGCGTGAGGTGGCCGAGGAGATGTTGACCGAGCATCTCGATCTGTCCGAACAACACCTCAAGCGCTGGCTAGGCTCCAGAGAAGAGCTGCTCAAATCCTGACCCGGTTGGCCGAGGCCGTTATCCCGTCGCACAGCGTTTGCAGGGCCGGCAGGCTGGGGCCTTCGCGCAGGTGGATCATGCCGGTCGGCACCAGACTGAATTCCTCCGGCACCGTTTCGATGACCAGGTCGGCGGCATGGCTGGACTGCTCGACGACGCGGCGTGGCATCAGCGTCCAGCCGAGGCCGACGGCGATGCAGCCGAGGATGCCTTCGAGCGTGCCGAATTCCATGGCGTCGGCCACGGCATGGCCCTGCTTGCGCTGCCAGGCGACGGCGCGCGTGCGGTAGGCGCAGCCTTCGCGGAAGAGGATGAGCGGCAGCATGACCGGGTCGGTGCCGGCGGCGTGCACCTGCACCAGTTCCTCGATGACCAGTTCGTCGAAGCGCAGGTCAGGGTGAATCACCGGGCCGGCAACGAAGGCGCAGTCCAGCTTGTGATCGAGCACCTTGCCGGTCAGCGTGCTGGTGGTGTCGGTGAAGACGCGCAGTTCCAAGCCCGGGTGTCCGGCCCGCACGGCTTTCAGGGCGCTGGGCAGGTGCAGGGCGGCGAAGGTTTCCATGGTGCCGATGCGCAATTCGCCGGCGTTTTCGCCGACCTGGCGGACGGCGGTGGCCGTCTGGCGTTCGAGCGTCAGCATGCGGCGGGCGTAGTCGAGCAGGACACGGCCGGATGGGGCGAGTTCGAGGCCTCGCCCCTTGCGGATGAACAGTTCCGCGCCGAGTTCTTCCTCCAGCCGGCGAATGCGGCCGGTGACGTTGGACTGGACAGTGTTGAGCTTGCGCGAAGCGGCGAGAATCCCGCCTTCTTCGACGACGGCCTGAAAGGTGCGGAGGGCGACGAGTTCCATTTGTATCTCTAAAAACGAATGATTGATTCTGAACAAATCACTTGTACGGATACTTTACGCTGTTTATTGTTCGGCTATCAAGCACAAAAAAGGAATAGACCATGAACCCCCAGAGAGAACGCCTGAAGGTGCTGAGTGCCGGAATTTTCAGCCTGCTGCTGACTTTCGGCGTCGCCCGTTTTGCCTACACGCCGCTGTTGCCCATCATGCAGCAGCAGGCCAGGCTGGGACTGGCTGAAGCCGGCTGGGTGGCAGCACTCAATTACGCGGGCTACCTGTGTGGCGCGCTGGTCGCCTCGCTGATCAGCGATCTGGTGCTCAAGGACAAGCTGTACCGGATCGGGCTGGTCGTCGCCATCCTGAGCACGGTGATGATGGGCCTGACGGCCGATCCGCTGGTCTGGATGGCCTCGCGTTTCATCGCCGGGCTGTCCAGCGCGGCCGGCATGTTGCTCGGCACCGGGCTGATCCTGAACTGGCTGATTCGCCACAATCATCGGCCGGAACTGGGCATCCATTTCGGCGGTATCGGGCTGGGCATCGCCGGCTGTTCGATTGCCGTGTGGCTGACCAACGGCTGGCTGGACTGGCGTGAACAGTGGTTCGCATTTTCGGCCATCGCCTGCGTGCTCATCGTGCCGGCCCTGGCCTGGCTACCGGCGCCCGACACCAGCGGGGTGACGAAGACTGGCGCGACCATGCACGACAACCCGCCCAGCCCGCTGTTCCTGCGTATCTTCATGGCGGCGTATTTCTGCGCCGGCTTCGGCTACGTCATCAGCGCCACCTTCATCGTCGCCATCGTCGATGGCTTGCCCGGGCTGGCCGGGCAGGGCGCGCTCGCCTTTCTGGCCATGGGTCTGGCCGCGACGCCGGCTGCCTTCAACTGGGATCTGATCGCGCGCTACACGGGCGACATCAACGCCCTGATCCTCGCCGCCGTGCTGCAGATCGTCGGCATCGCCCTGCCGGTGGCGGTGGGTGGGCTGTTCGCCACGATGTTCGGGGCGCTGCTCTTTGGCGGAACCTTCATCGGCATGGTCAGTCTGGTATTGACCATGGCCGGGCGTTACTACCCGACGCGGCCAGCCAAGATGATGGGCAAGATGACGCTTTCCTACGGCGTCGCGCAGATCATCGGGCCGGCCATCGTCGGCTGGTTGGCGACGCGGCTCGGCAACTATTCGATTGGCCTGAGCATCGCGGCCGGGGTCATGGTCGTTGGCGTGGTGCTCTTGGTTATACTGAAAATTGTCGAAAAACGGGACGTCGCGCTGGTGCCCTGCGTCCAGAACTAAACGGAGAGAAGCGATGTTCAAGGGAATTCTGATCGAGAAGGACGACGCCGGTTACCGGGCGTCGGTGCAGGACATCGATGAAAGCCAGTTGCCGGAAGGCGAAGTCACGGTGCGCGTCGATTACTCGTCGCTCAATTACAAGGACGGCCTGGCGATTACCGGCAAGGGCCCGGTGGTGCGCAAGTTTCCGATGGTGCCGGGCATCGACATCGCCGGTACGGTCGAAAGCAGCAGCCACGCCGACGTCAAGGCCGGCGACCGCGTCGTGCTCAACGGCTGGGGTGTCGGCGAAACGCATTGGGGCGGGCTGGCGCAGAAGGCGAGGCTCAAGGGCGACTGGCTGGTGCCGCTGCCGGCGGCGTTTTCCGAGAAGCAGGCCGTTGCCATTGGCACGGCGGGCTACACCGCCATGCTCTGCGTGCTGGCGCTGGAAAAGCAGGGCGTCAAGCCGACGGATGGCGAAATCGTCGTCACCGGCGCGGCGGGCGGTGTTGGCAGCGTGGCGATCGCCGTGCTGGGCAAGCTCGGCTACACGGTCGTGGCGGTCAGCGGTCGACCGGAAGAAACCGACTATTTGAAGCAACTTGGCGCGGCCGAGGTGCTCGATCGGGCGGCCTTCTCCAGCCCCGGCAAGCCGCTCGGCAAGGAACGCTGGGCGGGGGCGGTCGATGTCGTCGGCTCGCACACGCTGGCCAACATCTGCGCGACGACGAAATATCGCGGCGTCGTGACCGCCTGCGGTCTGGCCGGCGGCATGGATTTTCCGTCGTCAGTGGCGCCCTTCATCCTGCGCGGCGTGACGCTGGTCGGCATCGACAGCGTGATGTGCCCGCGGCCGGATCGGCTGGTGGCCTGGGAGCGCCTTGGACGTGACCTCGACGTTGCCAAGCTCGGCCTGATTACCCATGAAGTCTCGCTGGCCGAAGCCATCCCGACGGCGGCACAGCTCATGGACGGCAAGGTGCGCGGCCGCGTTGTCGTGGATGTGAATCGCTGATGCCCTACGTCAATATCAAGATCACCCGCGAAGGGGCGACGCCGGAACAAAAGGCGCGCCTGATCGCCGGGGCAACCCAGTTGCTCGTCGACGTGCTCGGCAAGAACCCGAAAACCACTGTCGTCGTCATCGATGAAGTTGATACCGACAACTGGGGCGTGGCGGGCGAGTCGATCACCGTTCGGCGGGCGCGCGGCGAGTGATCGGCAACAGGCCCTGAGCGCATCGCGCACGGAAAATCGGTTTGCGCAGCGGGAACTTTTATCGGCGGCGCTGTCTATGCTTCCTCAACAATTTTCACTTAACTTTGAAGAGGACATTCATGGACGAGCTTTCTTTCGTTGGTATTGGCATTCCTGTCGCCATTCTGTGCCTGGCGCTGTTGATGGCCTTTAAGCTGTCGTCCAAGACGGCCTACCACTAAGAAAGAAGCCGGGGATTCCCGGCTTTTTTCATGGTGCGCGAATTTCAGTTTTGGCTGATTTTTCCGGTTGACCCTAGGGCCAGCCGTTGTTTTTATGGTCGCAGCACTCCGCCAAGCTCATTCAAGAAATGCCTCAATGATGCGCGCCACGTCGGCTGGCTGGTCGTGATGCAGCATGTGGTCGGCCTGATCGACCCATTCTTCCCTGACGTTGGCAAAGCAGGCCTGGCGTGCTGCCCAGTCGCCCGGCCGGGTGTCGAATTCGCGAATGACCCAGGATTGCCGCCCGGCTACCCAGAGCACCGGGCAGGTGATCTGCTTCCAGATTGCCATCGATTCTTCCAGGCGGAAAAGGTAGGGGGCGGGTGCCTTGTGCCATGGGTCGCCGTTCCAGATGATGCCGTGGCGCCGGTCGCCACCCTTGGTTTCGCCGTCGCCGATGCGGGCCAGGTGGCGAGACAGGAAGTCGGCCCGCTCCGGCGTCAGGAAGCGGTCGGTGTGCAGCAGCCGCCGGGCGAATCCGGCCCGGTCGGTGTAGGCGTGCATGCGTGGCGGCGCTTTCAGCACGCCGAGCCATTTCTGATAGCGTTCCTGGGCCATATCCGGCGTCGTCGGGGCAATGCCAAATCCTTCGAGCGAAATTACGCTTTCGACGCGTTCAGGGCGAATGCCGGCGTAAAGGCAGGAGAGTATGCCGCCCATGCTGTGGCCGACCAGTTTGACCTGGCCGTCCGGCGCGTAGCGGTCAAGGATGGCCTCCAGGTCGCCGAGATGTTCGGCAAAGAAATAGGGGCGGTTCAGCCATTCCGAACTGCCAAAGCCCCGCCAGTCCGGCGCAATGATGTTCCAGTCCTTTTGCAGTTCATCGACGACGAACTGGAAGGAGGCGGAAACGTCCATCCAGCCGTGCAGCAGGAACAGGGTTGGCGCCTGCGGATTGCCCCAGCGACGGATGTGCAGGCGGATGTCGGGGAGGTCGAGAAATTCGGAGCGGGAAGGGCGCATGGCGGCGTTCTGTTCGTGGGCAAAGGGGCTGCGCTGGATTCTAGCCTGCGGCACGCTCCAGCGCTCAAGCCCGGTGATTGGGCCGGGCCGCCGTAGTCGTTGCCAAGCCACCCGGCAGTCCCATTGCAGACGGCCGGGTGATCTGGATGTGAGCGATTACTTACATGCCAAGATAGGCGGCGCGGACTTGCTCGTTGCTGATCAACTCCTGGCCGGTGCCGGTCAGCGTGATGTTGCCGGTTTCCAGCACATAGCCGCGGTCGGCGATGGCCAGTGCGGCAAACGCATTTTGCTCGACCAGGAAGATGGTCATGCCCTGACTCTTCAGCGTCTTGACGACGTTGAATACCTCTTCAACCAGCAGCGGGGCGAGGCCCATGGACGGCTCGTCGAGCAGCAGCATTTTCGGTCGGCCCATCAGCGCCCGGCCGATGGCCAGCATTTGTTGCTGACCGCCGGACAAGGTGCCAGCCGGCAGCGCCCGTTTTTCCTTGAGAATCGGGAACATCGAGTAGATTTTTTCGAGATCGCCTTCAACCTGGGTTTTCGGCTGGGTGTAGGCCCCGAGGCGGAGATTGTCCTCAATCGACAGCGGCCCGAAGACCTGCCGACCTTCCGGGCTTTGGCAAATGCCCCGACGCATGCGCAGGTCGGAACGCAGGGATGAAATATCCTCGCCATCAAAAGTGATCTTGCCGGCGCTCATCGGCTGGACGCCGGACAAGGTGCGCAGAAAGGTGGTTTTGCCAGCGCCGTTGGCGCCAACCAGCGCGACCAGTTCGCCTTTGCGCACGACGAGATCGATGCCCTTGAGCGCCTTGATTCGGCCGTAACAGCTTTCCATGCCAGATACTGTCAGCAGCACATCGCTGCTCCCGGTTTTTACGCCGGCTTGCAGCACGCCGGCACTTTGCGCGCCGAGGCCGACCGATTCAGGCGCCAGGCTGGCGATGCGGTGGAACAGCTCGCGGAACTCGGCCTTGGCTTTGCCGCCGAACAAAGGGTCTTCGTTGTCGAGGAAGGCGCGGTCGATCCCGGCCCAGTCGGTCGCCGTCAGCACCTCGCGGGCGAGCGGCATTGCGTCTTTTTCTTCAGTCCGAATGTGGTTCTTGAGGCTCTGGGTGTAGGTGCGCAGGGCCGAAGTGAAGGCGGCATTGTTGTCGCCACCTGCTGCGGTCAACGCCAATTTTGCCCTTAATTCCTTGAGCACTTCCGGGCCATTGCGATGCTCGGCCTGCAAGCGGTCGAGAATGGCGTCGGCCTCCGACGAACGCGCCCGCAATGCGGGGAAAAAATACTCGTCCTCCTTGGCATGGTGAGCGAGATCCATGAACTGCTCGATATAGTCGAAGACCGAACTGAAGAACGGCGCTTCAAGCTTGCCGCCGGCGTCGATTTCGTCGGCAACCATGTCCAGCGTGGTGGCAATGCGCCAGAGATTCTGGTGTTCTTCGGTGATGATGCGTAGTGCTTCCATAATCCCTCCTTATGCGTGAGCGCCCAGATAAGCCGCAATCACATCGGGGTTATTGCGAATTTCCTCGCCCGTTCCTTCGGCCAGCTTCTTGCCGTAATTGAGCACCAGAATGCGGTCGGACAGGTTCATGACCATTTTCATGTCGTGCTCGACCAGCACCACCGTCACCCCGGATTCCGCGATCTTGCGGACCAGATGATCGACCTCGATGGTTTCTTTGGGATTGAGGCCGGCCGCCGGTTCGTCGAGGAAAATCAGGCGTGGCTTCATGGCCAGGGCGCGGGCAATTTCCAGACGCTTCAGGGCGCCGTAGGACATAGCATCGGCCCGGGTTTCGACATATTTGTCGAGCCCGACGAAACGCATCAGCTCGGCAGCCTCTTCGCGCAATTCAGCATCGCGTCGCTTCAGCGCGGGGAAGCGCATGGCAGCCTTGATCAGATTGCGATCCAGCCGAAGGTGAGCGCCGACCATGACGTTCTCGACGGCGCTCATGTTCATGCAGATCTGCAGATTCTGGAAAGTGCGCGCCACGCCGCGTGTGGCCAGTTCATTCGGCGACTTGCCGCCGATGGACTCGCCATCGAGC
This sequence comes from uncultured Rhodocyclaceae bacterium, assembly GCA_907163225.1. Taxonomy (GTDB): domain Bacteria; phylum Pseudomonadota; class Gammaproteobacteria; order Burkholderiales; family Rhodocyclaceae; genus Azonexus. The sequence continues at coordinate 2,565,240 of OU015322.1, forward strand.
TTGATTTCGCCCGTGGTCGGCTTGTACACCCCGGTAATCAGGTTGAACAAGGTCGTCTTCCCGGCGCCGTTGGGGCCGATGACCGAATAGACGATGCCGGAATCGATGCTGAAGGTGACGTTCTGAACCGCTTTGACGCCGCCGAAATGAATGGAGAGGTCTTTGACTTCGAGCATGCTCATGATCAGTCTCCCTTGCCGAATTTGGCGGCCAGCGTCGGCACCAGGCCTTTGGGCATAAAGATCATCGAGAGCATCAAAATGGCACCGAAGACTACCGTTTCCCAACCTTCAAATGTGGCGAGCGCCTGCGGTAGCGCGGTCAGCAAGACGGCACCGACCAGCGAGCCATAGACCGAAGCCATGCCGCCGATGACGACCATGGTCACCAACTCAATCGAGTGGAAGAAGTCGGCAAAATTGGGGCTGACGAAGCCGACGTAATGCGCGGTCACGCTGCCCATCAGGCTGGCGAAAACGGCCGACATGACGAAGATGGCTACCTTGTAACGCACAACATCGACGCCGACGACCTGCGAGGCGACTTCCGAACCGTGCAAGGCGCGCAAGGCACGGCCAAAAGGCGAGTCGATCAGGTTAAGCGAGGCCCAGACCGACACCGAGAGCAGCAGGGCGACGACCCAGTACCACTGCTTGTCGTTCGTCAGCTCGAAGCCGAAGAGCCCCATCGCCGGCACCGGCATGCCGTCCGGCCCGCCCGTCCATTGCGCTTCGTTGCGCAGCGCAATGTTGATGATGATGCCGAGGCCGAGCGTTGCCATGGCCAGATAGTGACCTTTCAGCTTGAAAATCGGCCGGGCAACCAGTGCGGCCAGGGCGCCGGTGATGACGGCGCCGGCCCCCATGGCGAGCAGCGGATGCCAGCCGAAATGGGTCGGCAACACGGCCGAAGCGTAGGCGCCTATGCCGAGAAAGCCGGCGTGACCGAGACTGATCTGGCCGGCGAAGCCGATCAGCAGGTTCAGGCCAAGGACGATGACGGCGTTGATCGCCATGCGCACGGCGAGGTCGAGGTAGAAACTGTTGGGCACGACAAAGGGCAGCACCAGCAAGATGGCGATGACGATGGTGAGACCAAAATAGGCGTTCTTTTTCATGCTTACACCCGATCCGTCGATTTGCCGCCAAACAGGCCGCGCGGCATGAAGAAGAGAATGAGCAGGATCAGCACGAAGGGAATCGCGTCCTTGTAGGCCGACGAAATGTAGCCGGCGCCCATGGCCTCCAGAATGCCGACCAGCAGGCCGCCGACCACGGCGCCGAGGCCGTTGCCCAGGCCGCCGACGACGGCTGCGACGAAGCCCTTGAGGCCGAGCATGATGCCGACATCGTAGGAGGTCAGGGTGATCGGCGTGATCAGGATGCCGCCCAGCGCACCGAGTGCCGCCGACATGGCGAAGCTCATGAACAGTACCCAGCCGGTGTTGATGCCGACCAGTTCAGCCGCCAGCCGGTTGACCGAAGTCGCCAGCATGGCCTTGCCCTGCAAGGTGCGGTTGAAGAAATACCAGAGGGCGATGACGACCAGCGCGGTGACGCCCAGCACCCAGAGACTTTGCGGCATCAGCGTGGCGCCGAGTATTTCGATCGGCGTTTCACCGGAAAACGCTGGCAGGCTGTGCGTGCCCTTGCCGAAAATCACCGTCGTCAAACCGCGAATGACCAGCGAGGCGCCGATGGTGATGATGATTAGCGTCACCGTTTCGGCACCCTTGACCGGCTCGATGGCCAGTTTCTCAACGACGACGCCGACGATGGCGGGGATCAGGATGGCCAGCAATAAAGCCATCGGCAGCGGCAAGCCGGCCTGAGTGAAGAACACCGCCAGCATGCCGCCGAGCATGATGAACTCGCCCTGGGCGAAATTGATCACATTGCTGGCGTTGTAGATCAGCGTGAAACCGAGGGCGGCCAGCGCGTAGGTGGCGCCGACCGTGATCCCGGAAAAGAGGAATTGCAGGAACTGGGCCAGCATCATGCCCTCCTTCTCTGTTGGTATAAGGGGTTCATCACGTCTCCTTTATCGTTATGGGGTACGGCTGTAAGCACGGAAGCCAGTGCTGCTTCCACGGTCAACGGGAAAAATCGGCCAAAAATCAAATCGCCAGCAGATGATCGGCATCGGCCGTCACCGGCTGCTGCTGGGCGAAGAAACCTTCGGTGTGGATCAACTCATCCAGCGCGCCCTGCGCCTTGGCGGCGGCGACGCCGGCGTCGACAAATTCCGGGCTGCCAGCGATGAAAATGGTGTGCCTGGACAGATCCTTGAACAGTTGCGGCAGCACGACGTCGATGCGGCCGGACAAATAGCCCTCGGCCTGCTCGCGGGTCAGTGTCACCTTGTAGTCGAAGTTGCGATGCTTGGTACGCCACCAGGCCATCATGCCCTGGCTGTAAACGTCGTCCCGGGTGCGGGCCGAGAAGAGCATCGTCACCGGCTTTTTGAAACCGCGGCGCAAGGCGGCTTCGGCCAGTGCCAGCAAGGGGGCGAGGCCGGTGCCGGCGGCGATGCAGAGCACGGGCGTATCGACCGAAGGATCGCCGATGAAGGTGCCGTAGGCGCCGGAAATCTTGACGCTTTCACCGAGCGCCAGCTGGTCGTGAACCCAGTTGCTGGTCACTCCATTGTCGGCGCGGGCGACCTGCAGCACCAGTTCGCCATCCGGGCGCGGCGCGTTGGAAATTGAATAGGCGCGGGCCGGAATGTCGGCGCGCGGGTTGCCGAGCGTCACGTACTGGCCGGGCCAGTAGCGGATCGGCTGGCCGACCGGGCGCAGGCGCAGCTCGACGACGCGGGCGGCAACGGCCTTCTTGTCGGTGACGACAAACAGCGCATTTTCGCGCGGCGGGAAGAGCTTGGGTTTCGCATCGAGCGTGCCCCATTCAATGGTCAGCTCTTCGGAAATCGGCTTGGCCATGCACATCAGGCCAAAGCCCTGCTTGCGCTCGTCCTGTGACAGCGCCATGTCGAGCACCATGCCCTGGTCGAACTGGCCGGTCGTGACCTTGACCTTGCATTCGCCGCAAGCGCCGGCACGGCAGTTGTTGGGCAGCGCATAGCCGGCTTTTTCCAGCGCCATCAGAACGGTGTCGCCGTAGGCACAATCGACTGACTTGCCGGACGGCTGCATGATGATACGAGCCATATGTCTTCCCCTCTTTGGTCTTGCTCACTCTGTTGCGGCAAGGCCGGCACCCCTTGCGAGGCACCGGCCGAATTTCATTTTTGCGGCTTTTTTCCGGTTGACCGCAGGGGCAACCGTTGTCTCTGTGGCCGCAGGATCAGAAGACCGGAATGATGTCGTCGAGATCCACGTCGCTGACTTCCTGGCCGGTGATGCCGACTTCAGGAATGGCCGGGAACGGAATGTTGTAGCGGTCGAGCACGCCCTTCAGGTTGATCATCGCGTTCTTCCAGTTCTCCAGCTTGGCTTCGTAGCTGGGGATGCCGAAACCGGCGCCGCGAGCGACTTCTTCGCCTTCGCGCTGATTGGCGATGAAGTCGGCCGGCAGATCCCAGAATTCCATCGGCGGCTCGAAAAGCACGGCCGACAGGAACAGGTAACCGGCCCGAATCTGCTTGGTGACGATGCCTTTGGTGGCGTCGTCCAGGCCCGGATAGTCACGCTCCATCACCGCCATGCAGATCGCCATGTGACGGCCTTCGTCGCGGCCGATGTTCTTGAAACCTTCCTTGAAGACGGCTTCGCGGGAGTTGTCGAACATCTGCTTGAAGATGGTGGCGGCAGCGATTTCGCCCATCAGGAAGGAGCTGAAAAGAACAGCCAGGTCGTACTTCGGCACCGCCTGCTTGTAGCCCGTCCAGTAGCGTGAGCCGTTGAAGTACAGCCACTTCACATTCTTCTGCAGGCGACGGCCGAGATCGGTCTTCGGTTCGTAGGTGATCGGATCGGGATGTCCGAGCATCTTGGTGATGGCCAGGCCGCACATGATTTCGTGGTTCTGCTCGTCGCGGGTCACCGAGAAAAAGCACTTGCGAACCGGATCTTCCTCATGCACTTCATAGGTTTTGATCAGCGCTTCGGCAAAAACCGGCGGTGCGGAAGCATCGAATACCGAGAGCAAGCTCCACCAGTAGGCGATCGACTCGCGCTCTTCCCACGTGTAGCTGTCCACATCCAGCGTATCCCAGGGCAGCTTTTCCGGATCCCAGTTTTCACGCAGGGAGGCTTCCCAGACTTCCTGCAACTTCTTGGTCTTCACGTTCCATGAAAGCGGATAGATGTTCGGCTGCTGGATTTCCGGCGGGAACTCCATCTTGTCGGCAAATTTTTCCTTGTGGCTGGCCATCTCTTTGTCTCCTTGTCGTTGCGAATCACTTCATTGGTGTGTGATCCAGTCGGGCGTCCGGCTGGCGTGGAATGAATAATGATACGCAACAATGTGGAATGTCAACAAAATCTGTATCAGATTAATTGTGTTTTAACTCGGAACAAATTCCGTGATTCAGAATCATAGTCTTGGTCCGGTTGTTTGCAAAATATAAATAACGGTTTTTAATGAAAAATTAAATATTCTCGGAATGCCTTTCGCTAAACAGAATTGTTGGTTTCGTGTATTTTGACGATACTTTTGTTTGACTTTCGTTATCATAGTTCGTATCGTGTATCCAGATCGGAGCCGCCAAGTGCGCCTCTGCCCAAGAAAAGACGTCTTCAAGGAGATTCCGATGTCCCATCCCCTGCTCGAAAAGCACCGTGCCACGCTTGATGGCGCCCTCAATGCCATTCAGACCCGTGCTTACTGGTCGGCCTTTAACGAGATGCCGAGTCCCAAGACGTACGGCGAGACGGCGGCCGATGATGGCAAGAAGGCATTCGACGCTCATCTTGGTCAGCAATTTGTACTGAACCAGCCCGGGCAGACTGGCTGGACAGGTGGCGAGCAGTCGCCCTACGGCATTGATCTGAATGTGCAATACCCCGTCTGCGACCACGAGGCGCTGATCGCTGCCGGCCAGCAGGCGATGACCGCCTGGCAGAAAGTTGGCGCCGACGGCCGTACCGGCATCTGTCTTGAAATCCTCGATCGCCTGAACAAGCAAAGCTTCGAGCTAGCCCATGCCGTCATGATGACCACCGGCCAGGGCTGGATGATGGCCTTCCAGGCCGGCTCGCCGCACGCCCAGGACCGCGGCCTCGAAGCCGTCGCCTACGCTTATCGTGAAATGAGCTTCGTGCCGGCAGAAACGACCTGGGAAAAGCCGCAGGGGAAGAACCCGCCGCTGGTCATGAAGAAGCACTTTGAACTGGTCGGGCATGGCGTCGGCGTTGTCGTCGGTTGCGGCACCTTCCCGACCTGGAACACCTACCCCGGCTTGTTCGCCGCGCTGGCCACCGGCAATGCCGTGATCGTCAAGCCGCACGGCAACGCCATCCTGCCGGCTGCCATCACCGTGCGGACTGTTCGTGCCGTGCTCGCCGAAAACGGCATCGACCCCAATCTGGTCACACTGTGTGTTGTCGACAAGCGCGAAACGACCCAGGCGTTGGTCACCCACACGGCCGTCAAGTCCATCGACTTCACTGGCGGCAACGTTTTCGGCCAGTGGCTCATCGACAACTGCCGCCAGGCCCGCGTTTACGCGGAACTGGCTGGCGTCAACAACATCGTCATCGACTCGACCGATGCCTACAAGCCGATGCTGCGCAACCTGGCCTTCACGCTGGCGCTCTACTCTGGCCAGATGTGCACCACCTCGCAGGCCATTTTTGTCCCGGCCAGCGGCATCGACACGGAAGACGGCCACAAGTCCTACGACGACGTCTGTGCCGACCTCGCCCGCGCTGTCTCCGGCTTTCTCGCCAAGCCGGAAGTTGCGCTGGCAGTGCTTGGCGCAGTGCAATCGGCCGATACGCTGAAGCGTATCAATGAAGCTGACAGCGGGGCGCTGGGCAAGGTTATCCTCGCCTCGACCAAGCTCGATAACCCGGAATTCCCGAAATCCGAAGTCCGTACCCCCGTGCTGCTCGCCTGCGACGTCGCCGACGAAAAGGCCTACATGGAAGAGCGTTTCGGCCCGATCAGCTTCATCGTTAAGGTCGCCGACACCGCCGCCGCCATTGCACTGTCCGAGCGCATTATTGCCACCCACGGCGCGTTGACCGCAGGCATCTACTCGACCAGGGCCGAGGTGATCGACGCGATGACTGCCGCCACCATGCGTTCCAAGGTCGCCCTGTCGATCAATCTGACCGGTGGCGTCTTCGTCAATCAATCGGCGGCCTACTCCGACTACCACGGCACCGGCGGCAACCCGGCGGCCAACGCTTCCTACGCCGATGCCGCTTTCGTCGCCAATCGGTTTGTCGTCGTGCAGCGTCGCTATCACGTTTAACCGTTATTGAAACGCAGAGGCGCAGAGACGCTGAGGAAAGCAAAACCATTTCCTTCGATTTTCTCCGCGTCTCAGCGTCTCTGCGTCAAAAGGACTTGCCATGAGTTTTGCCAACATCCAGTTTGAAGTCACCGCCGGCATTGCCCGCCTGACCCTGAACCGCCCCGACAAGCTCAATAGCTTCACCGGCGACATGCACGCCGAATTGCGCACCGTGCTCGACAGCATTCAGAACGACCATTCCATCCGCGTCCTGGTACTGACGGGCGCCGGCCGCGCCTTTTGTGCCGGGCAGGATCTGGCCGACCCGGACATGCAGATGATCAACGGCAAGATGCCGGACATCGGCAATGTCGTCGAAAAGAACTACAAGCAACTGGTGCTGCGCCTGCAGAACCTGCGCGTGCCGACCATTGCCGCAGTCAATGGCATCGCAGCGGGGGCGGGTGCTTCCGTTGCGCTGGCCTGCGATCTGGTCATTGCCACCAAATCGGCTTCGTTTCTCCAGGCCTTCTCCAAGATCGGCCTGATTCCCGACACTGGCGGTACCTGGTTCCTGCCGCAACGCGTCGGCATGGCCCGCGCCATGGGCCTCGCCTTGCTCGCTGACAAGCTGCCGGCCGAGAAAGCCGCCGAATGGGGCCTGATCTGGGAATGCACGGAAGACGCTGACTTCGCCGTCCGCATTGACGTCCTGGCCAAGCAGCTGTCCACCGCGCCGACCAAGGCCCTGGTTCGCACCCGTCAGGCCATGCACGCCGCGCCCGGGCACACGCTGGAACAACAGCTTTCCTTCGAAGGCGGCTTCATGCGCGAACTGGGCTGGAGCCCGGACTACGCCGAGGGCGTCGCTGCCTTTATGGAAAAACGTGCACCGAAGTTCACCGGAGAGTGAGAGCGTGAGCCATCCACCCCTATCCCAACAGTCCATCATCGCCGTCGTCGGCACCGGCGCCATGGGTGCCGGCATTGCCCAGATCGCTGCGGCAGCCGGTCACCCGGTCAAGCTGCTCGACAATCGTCCGGGTGCGGCTGAAAAGGCCGTCGCCGGCATTCGCGCCCAGTTTTCAAAATTAGTCGAAAAAAGCCGGTTGACCGCAGAAGCAGCCAAGGCCGCTGGTGATCGCCTGCAAGCGGTGAGCGAACTGGGCGATCTGGCCGATTGTTCGCTGGTTGTCGAAGCCATTGTCGAAAACCTTGAGGCCAAGCAGAAGCTGTACGCTGATCTCGAAGCCATCGTCGGTCAGGCCTGCATTTTCGGCACCAACACCTCGTCGATTTCTGTGACCGCCATCGGTGCCGTGCTCAAACATCCGGAACGGCTGGCTGGCCTGCATTTCTTCAACCCGGCACCGCTCATGGCGCTGGTCGAAATTGTCTCCGGCCTGGCTACCGACCCCGCCGTCGCCGACACCCTGTTCGCCACGGCCGCGGCCTGGGGCAAGACACCGGTGCATGCCAAATCGACGCCCGGCTTCATCGTCAATCGCGTCGCCCGCCCCTATTACGCCGAGGCCCTGCGCCTGGCCCAGGAGGGTGCCGCCGACTACGCCACCATCGACGCCGTCATGCGCGAAGCCGGCGGTTTCCGCATGGGGCCGTTCGAGCTGATGGACATGATCGGCCACGACGTTAATTTCGCCGTGACCAATTCCGTCTGGCGCGCCTTCTTCAACGATCAGCGCTTTCTGCCTTCGCTGATCCAGCAGGAACTGGTCGATGCCGGTTTCTACGGCAAGAAGACCGGGCGTGGTTTCTACGACTACCGGGAAGTGGCCGTGAAGCCCGAGCCGCAGACCGAAGCAGCGCAAACGCCGGCCGGAAAAATAACCGTTTTTGGCGAGTCGATCGCCGCCGAAGCTCTGGTCGAACGCCTCCATTACAGCGGCCTGTCCTTCAGCCGTGCGCCGGAAACTGACGGCCGTGTTGCCGAGATCGGCCGGGCGGCGCTTTACGTCACCGACGGCCGCAGCGCCACACAACGCGCCAGCGAATCCGGCGTTGCCAACACCGTGCTGATTGATCTGGCGCTGGATTACAGCAAGGCCACCCGCCTCGCCATCGCCGCCGCCGAACAGTGCGATCCGGCGGCCATTGTCTCGGCCATCGGCCTGCTGCAGGCGGCAGGCTTTGCCGTCTCGCGCTTCCTCGATATTCCTGGCCTCGCCGTCATGCGCACCGTCGCCATGCTCGCCAACGAAGCGGCCGACGCCGTCAATCAGGGCGTCTGTTCGGAGGCTGCTGCCGACGCGGCCATGCGTCTCGGCGTCAATTACCCGCAAGGCCCGCTGGCCTGGGCCGATCAGGTCGGCGTCGCCAGTATCCGCGACGTACTGGCCAACCTTTGCACCAGCTACGGTGAGGACCGTTACCGAATTTCACCGCTAATCCAGCGTGCCGTTTTTGCCGGAAGGAAGATTCATGACTGAACCCAAACTGAGTGCTGCAGAGGCACAAACCCTGGCTGAAGCGACGGCTGAAGCGATGTGGTCACGCGACCGTGCCGCCCAGGCGCTGGGGATGAAAATCGTCCGCGTCCAGCCCGGCGCTTCGCTGCTCTCCATGACCGTGCGCGGCGATATGGTCAATGGCCACCACATCTGCCACGGCGGCATGATTTTCAGTCTCGCCGACACCGCCTTCGCCTACGCCTGCAACAGCTACAACAAGAACACGGTCGCCTCGGCCTGTCACATCGATTTCCTCGCCCCGGCCAAGGAAGGCGAGACGCTGGAAGCCGAAGCCGTCGAGCGATCCGCTTCCGGCCGCACGGGCGTCTACGACATCACCGTGCGGACGACCGGTGGCAAAAGCAGCGGCAAGACCGTCGCCCTTTTTCGGGGCAAGAGCTATCGCATCAACGGCGAAGTCATCGCCGGACTGCAACAGGCTGACTAAGCCTGTCTAACCCAAAAGAGGAGACACTCATGACTTCAAAAATGCCAATGCCCGGCGAACTTGATCCCATAGAAACCGCCAGCCGGGACGAGATTTCCGCCCTGCAGATCGAGCGCCTGAAATGGTCGCTGCGCCACACCTACGACAACGTCGAACCGTACCGCAAGAAATGCCTGGAAAAAGGCGTGCACCCGGACGACCTGACCTGTCTGGCCGATCTCGCCAAGTTTCCCTTCATGACCAAGATGGACTTGCGCGACAACTATCCGTTCGGCCTCTTCGCCGTGCCGCGCACCAAGCTCGCCCGCCTGCACGCGTCGAGCGGCACCACCGGCAAATCGGTCGTTGTCGGCTACACCAAGAACGACATCGACAACTGGGCCAATGTTGTTGCCCGTTCGATCCGTGCTGCCGGCGGGCGGGCGGGTGACATGGTGCATGTCGCCTACGGCTACGGCATGTTCACCGGCGGTCTCGGCGCCCATTACGGCGTTGAACGTCTGGGCTGTACTGCCGTGCCGATGTCCGGCGGGCAAACCGAAAAGCAGGTGCAGCAGATCATGGATTTCAAGCCGGAAATCATCATGGTCACCCCCTCTTACTCGCTGGTCATTGCCGAGGAGTTCGAGCGTCTGGGCATCAAGCCGGAAGAGATTTCACTCAAGGTCGGTATCTTCGGTGCCGAGCCCTGGGGCGAAGGCATGCGCGGCGAGATCGAGCGCAAGCTGGGCATCGACGCCATCGACATCTACGGTCTGACCGAAGTCATGGGCCCCGGCGTCGCCTGCGAATGCATCGAAACCAAGGATGGCCCGGTGATCTGGGAAGACCATTTCTACCCCGAGATCATCAACCCGGAAACTGGCGAAGTGGTTGCCGATGGCGAAGAGGGCGAACTGGTATTCACCTCGCTGACCAAGGAAGCCTTCCCGGTCATCCGTTACCGCACCCGCGACCTGACCCGCCTGTTGCCGCCAACATCGCGCTCCTTCCGCCGCATCGGCAAGATTACCGGTCGTTCCGACGACATGCTGATTGTGCGTGGCGTCAATGTCTTCCCGACCCAGATCGAAGAGCAAATCCTGCGCGATCAACGTCTGGCCGGCACTTACCAGATTCTGCTGACTCGCGATGGTCACCTCGACAACGTCGAAATCCGCTGCGAACTGCAACACGCGCTGAGCGGCAAATTGCCAGCCTCGGATATCCAGGCGATCAGCAAGGAACTGCAGCACCGGATCAAGACCATCGTCGGTATTTCAACGCGGATCACCGTCATGGAACACGACTCGATTCCCCGCACGCTGACCGGCAAGGCCAAACGCGTACTCGACGAACGTCCGAAACAGAACTAATTAACACTCTCTCCCGCGCTGACGCGCCCCCCTCTCCCGCCTGCGGGAGAGGGGCTGGGGGAGAGGGAAGTTGCAAGGAGAAATAATGAACGAAGCCTTTATCTGCGACGCTATCCGCACCCCAATCGGCCGCTACGGGGGTGCGCTGGCCGGTGTTCGCCCGGACGACCTCGGCGCCATTCCGCTCAAGGCGCTGATGGAACGCAACCCGCAAGTCGACTGGGCGGCCGTCGAAGACATCATCTACGGCTGCGCCAACCAGGCCGGCGAAGACAACCGCAACGTCGCCCGCATGTCAGGCCTGCTTGCCGGCCTGCCGGTCGAGGTGCCGGGCACCACGGTCAACCGCCTGTGCGGTTCGGGCATGGATGCTGTCGGCCTGGCGGCGCGCTCGATCAAGTCTGGCGAAACCGAATTGATGATCGCCGGCGGCGTCGAAAGCATGTCGCGTGCGCCGTTTGTGATGAGCAAGGCCGAATCAGCCTTCTCGCGCAATGCCGCCATTTTCGACACCACCATCGGCTGGCGCTTCGTCAATCCGGCCATGAAGAAACTCTACGAAACGCATTCGATGCCGCAGACGGCTGACAACGTCGCCGCCGATTTCGCCATCAATCGCGCCGATCAGGATGCCTTCGCTGTGCGTTCGCAACAGCGCTGGGCCGCCGCGCAGGCGGCCGGACGCTTTGCCGACGAGATCGTGCCGGTGGTCATCCCCAAAAAAAAGGGTGATCCGCTCATTGTTACGGTCGACGAGCATCCACGCCCGGAAACCACGCTGGAAATGCTGGCCAAACTGAAGGGCGTCAACGGCCCGGAACTCAGCGTCACGGCGGGCAATGCTTCTGGTGTCAATGACGGCGCCTGCGCCCTGTTGTTGGCTTCTGAAAGCGCTGCCGCCCGGAACGGCCTGACGCCGCTGGTGCGCGTTGTCGGCATGGCGACCGCCGGCCTGCTGCCGCGCATCATGGGTTTCGGCCCGGCCCCTGCCGTGCGCAAGGTGCTGGCCAAAACCGGCCTGACTCTGGCGCAAATGGACGTTATCGAATTGAACGAAGCCTTTGCTGCCCAAGGTTTGGCGGTGCTGCGTGACCTCGGCCTGGCCGACGATGCAGCGCATGTGAATCCCAACGGCGGGGCGATTGCCCTCGGCCACCCGCTAGGCATGAGCGGTGCCCGACTGGTGACCACCGCTGCTTATGAACTCAAACGCCGTGGCGGCCGCTACGCCCTGTGCACCATGTGTATTGGTGTCGGGCAAGGCATCGCCATGGTTATCGAGCGTGTTTGACCTTATTACAACAGAGGAGACAAATCCATGAATCACTCAGTCAAGAAACTCGTCACCGGTGCCGCACTGGTCTTTGCTGCCTTTGGCGCCATCGCCGCTGATCCGATCAAGATCGGCTCTGTCCTCTCGGTCACCGGTCCCGCCGCCTTCCTTGGCGATCCGGAGCTGAAGACCCTGCAACTGTACGTTGCCGACATCAACAAGAAGGGTGGCGTCCTTGGTCGCCAGCTTGAACTCGTGCATTACGACGACGGCAGCGATGCCAACAAGGCCAACGGCTTTGCCAAGCGCCTGCTGGATGACGACAAGGTCGACATTCTGGTTGGCGGTACGACGACCGGTTCAACCATGTCGATGGTGCCGCTGGCCGAAAAATCCGCCACGCCGTTCATCTCGCTGGCCGGTGCCGTGGTCATCATCGAGCCGGTCAAGAAGTTCGTTTTCAAGACCCCGCACACTGACCGCATGGCGGCCGAAAAGGTCTTCGAGGACATGAAGAAGCGCGGCTTGACCCAGGTTGCCCTGCTTTCCGAGACATCCGGCTTTGGTGCGTCGGGCAAGAAGGAAACCGAAGCGGTCGCCGGCAAGTACGGCATCACTCTGGTTGCCAACGAAACCTACGGCCCGAAGGACACCGACATCAGCCCGCAGCTGACCAAGATCAAGAACACGGCGGGCGTTCAGGCCGTCTTTGTCTTCGGTCTCGGCCAGGGGCCGGCTATCGTCACCAAAAACTACAAGCAACTTGGCATCACCTTGCCGCTCTATCAATCGCATGGCGTTGCTTCGGATGACTTCCTGAAACTGGCGGGCCCGGCCGCTGAAGGTGTTCGCCTGCCTTCGCCGGCTCAGTTGATTCCGGAAAAACTGGCCGCCAAGGATCCACAGAAGCCGGTTGTTACCGCCTATGAGCAGGCCTACAAGGCGGCTTACAAGACCGATGTGTCGACCTTTGGCGGCTATGCCTACGACGGCCTGATGCTTGCGGTTGACGCGATTAAACGGGCAAATTCCACCGATAAGGCCAAGGTGCGCGACGCCCTCGAAGCAACCAAGGGCTTCGTCGCCACCAGCGGCACTTTCAACATGTCGGCCACCGACCACATGGGCCTCGACCTCTCGTCTTTCCGCATGCTGGAAGTCAAGGGCGGCGCCTGGTCCATCGTTCAGTAATCAAGTTGCAGCGGGGAAGTCGTCTGACGGCGACTTTCCCAATCAGGAGAACACCATGTACACCCAGTCGTTCAATGTGCAGGACACGCCCGGTGCCAAAGCCGTTGCGTCAGTTCAATCAAAAGAAGACCCGGCGCTGCAGGCAGCCTTTGATGCCCGCATCGATGCCGATGGCCGCATCGAGCCGCAGGACTGGATGCCGGAAGCCTATCGCAAGACTCTGGTGCGCCAGATCAGCCAGCACGCGCACAGCGAAATCGTCGGCATGCTGCCCGAGGGCAACTGGATTTCGCGCGCCCCCAGCCTCAAGCGCAAGGCGATCCTGATCGCCAAGGTGCAGGACGAAGGCGGCCACGGCCTCTACCTTTATTCCGCCGCCGAAACCCTCGGAACCAGCCGCGACCAGATGCTTGAAGGCCTGCACAGCGGGCGCGCCAAATACAGCTCGATCTTCAATTACCCGACCCTGACCTGGGCCGACGTCGGCGTCGTCGGCTGGCTGGTGGATGGCGCTGCGATCATGAATCAGGTGCCGCTCTGTCGCTGCTCCTACGGCCCTTACGCCCGTGCCATGGTCCGTGTCTGCAAGGAAGAATCCTTCCATCAGCGCCAGGGTTACGAAGCACTGCTGGTGATGATGACCGGCACCGCCGAACAGAAAGCGATGGTTCAGGATGCAGTCAACCGCTTCTGGTGGAAGTGCCTGGCGATGTTCGGGCCACCTGATGCCGACAGCCCGAACAGTTTGCAAGGCATGCGTTGGGGCATCAAACGCATATCCAACGACGACCTGCGCCAGAAATTCATCGACGCTACCGTGCCGCAAGCCAAGGTGCTCGGCGTGACGCTGCCCGACCCCGATCTGAAATGGAACGAGGAACGCCAGCATTTCGACTACGGCCAGATTGACTGGGACGAATTCTGGGCGACGGTGAACGGCAACGGCCCGTGCAACAAGGAACGCCTGGCAACCCGCGTCAAGGCTTACAGCGAAGGCGCCTGGGTGCGCGATGCCGCGATGGCACACGCCCGCAAGCAACAAGAACGCAGCATGAAGGAGGCAGCATGACTAACGAATTGAAAGAATGGCCGCTCTGGGAAATTTTCATCCGCAGCAAACAAGGTCTTGAGCACAAGCACTGCGGCAGCCTGCACGCCGCCGATGCCCGTCAGGCACTGGAAATGGCGCGCGACGTTTATACCCGTCGCCAAGAAGGCGTCAGCATCTGGGTGCTCCCTTCGAGCGCGATTACCGCCAGCAACCCGGATGAAAAGGGCGAGCTGTTCGACCCGGCGGCCGACAAGATCTATCGCCACCCGACCTTTTACGACATCCCGGACGCCGTGGGGCACATGTAATGAGCGCCGCCGTTGATTACCTCCTGCACCTTGCCGACAACGCGCTGGTGCTCGGTCAGCGCAATGCCGAATGGTGCGGCCACGGGCCGATTCTTGAAGAAGACATCGCCCAGTCGAACGTCAGCCTCGACTTGATCGGCCAGGCCCGCCTGCTTTATCAGCTTGCCGCCACGCTCAAGGGCGGCGCGGTGACCGAGGACCAGCTGGCCTACTTCCGCGACACGCACGAGTTCCGCAACTACACGCTGCTCGAACTGCCGCACCACGGCCCGCTCTCCGGCTACGCCAGCAGCAGCCTCGACTACGGCACGACCATCGTCCGCAACTTCCTCTACAGCGCCTTGATGGCCCTGCTCTGGGAAGCTCTGGAAAAGTCGGCCAATGCCGATCTGGCAGCGATTGCCGCCAAGTCGCTCAAGGAAGTGCGCTACCACCTGCGCCACTCCCGCGACTGGCTGGTTAGGCTTGGCGATGGCACCGACGAGTCGCATGCCCGCAGCCAGGCATCGCTCGATCACCTCTTCCCCTACACCCAGGAATTCTGGGCGCACAGCCCGGCGGAAGCGGCGGCCGTTGAAGCCGGTATTGGCGTCGATCTCAATACACTGAAAGCCGACTGGGATGCCATCGTCGACGCCGCACTGGCTGAAGCCACCCTGCAGCGTCCGACTGCTGGCGGCTACGTGTCGGAAGGCAAGAAGGGCATCCATTCAGAGCATCTCGGCTTTTTGCTGGCTGAAATGCAGAGCCTCGCCCGCGCCCATCCGAACGGCGTCTGGTAAGACCATGACCGTCACCGTCGAGGAAGTTTGGGCTGCGCTGGAAGATCTGGCCGACCCGGAAATTCCAGTCATTTCGCTGCGCGAACTCGGCATCCTTCGCGAAGTCCGCTCCGGTGCCGATGGGCTGGAGGTGGTCATTACCCCGACCTACAGCGGCTGCCCGGCGATGGGCCAGATTGAGGATGATGTACGGTCAACCCTGAAAAACCGCGGAATTTCTGCTCGTGTCGTGACACAACTGGCCCCGGCCTGGACGACCGACTGGATGAGCGAAACCGGCAAGGAAAAGCTGCGCGCCTACGGCATCGCCCCGCCGCACCAGACCCCCGCTGGCAGCAGCGTCATGCGCTTCATCAGCAAGCCGGCCAAGGTCGAAGCTGTGCCTTGCCCGCATTGCGGCTCAAGCAACACGCTGGTTTCCTCGCATTTTGGATCAACGGCCTGCAAGGCACTCTACAAGTGCCAGGATTGTCAGGAACCGTTCGATTATTTCAAGCCGTACTAGTGCCAGCCTTTGTGGCTATGGCATTAAGTAAACCTTTAACGGAGCATCACACCATGTCTGCCCTGCGCTTTCATGAACTTACCGTCAAGCGTGTCAGCCCGGAAGCGGCTGGTTCGGTGGCGATTACCTTTGCCATCCCGGCCGATGCCCGCGAAGCCTTCAGCTTCCAGCCCGGCCAGTTCCTCACCCTGCGCGCCAAGGTCAATGGCGAAGACGTCCGGCGCAATTACTCGATCAGCAGCCCGCGCAGCCGGCTGGCCAAGGCCGGCGAAATGGAAATCGGCATCCGCCCGGTCGAAGGCGGGGTCTTTTCCAACTGGGCGGCGCAATCGCTCAAGGCTGGCGACACGCTGAGCGTCATGCCGCCGGATGGCCGTTTCGTCGTCAAGAAGCAGCGCGCCATCCACCGTGTCGGCTTTGCTGCCGGTTCGGGCATCACGCCGATTCTGTCGATTGCCGCCAGCACGCTGGAAGAGCAGCCGGAATCGAAATTCACGCTGGTCTATGGCAACCGCCGGATGTCCAGCGTGATGTTCAACGAAGCACTGCAGGATCTCAAGGATCGCTACCCGAACCGCCTGACGCTGATCCACATCCTCTCCCGTCAGGCGCAGGAAGTCGATCTGCTGCAAGGCCGCATCGATGGCGACAGGGTCCGTGCCGTGATCAAGGCGCTGCTGCCGGTGGCGAGCATGGACGAGGTTTTCATCTGCGGCCCGGAAGCGATGATCGAAGCCACCGAAAAGGCCTTGATCGACGCTGGCGTGCCGGACAGCCGTGTTTATTCTGAGCGCTTCACCAGCGGCCCGGCACAGGCGGCCAAGATCCAGGCTGATACCGATGCCGCGCCGACGAAAGCAGCCACCGCCAAGGACATTGCCTTGACCATCGTCCTCGACGGCAAGGAACACGAGCTGCAGATCGGTGCCGATGAGCACGTGCTCGATGCGGCGCTCAACGCCGGCCTCGATCTGCCTTTCTCGTGCAAGGCTGGCGTCTGCTGCACTTGCCGCGCCAAGGTGCTCTGTGGCGAAGTGGTCATGGACAAGAACTTCACGCTGGAAGGCGACGAGATGGCGCAAGGCTTCGTGCTGAGTTGTCAGGCCCGCGCCACGACCAAGCAGCTGACTGTCAGTTTCGACGATCGCTAATAACAAAATTCAGGAGAACCCGAATGACCCAAGTAGTCCTCACCGAAATCATCGGCAAAGTCGGCCTGATCCGCATCAACCGCCCGGAAGCGATGAACGCCCTGAACAACGACGTCGTCGACGGCATCGGCGCTGCCATTGACGCCTACGAAGCCGACGAAAACATTGGCTGCATCGTCATCACCGGCAATGAAAAAGCCTTCGCCGCCGGAGCCGACATCGGCTTCATGAAGGATTTCGACTACATGCACGCCTACAAGACGGACTTCATCACCCGCAACTGGGAGCGCATCAAGACGACGCGCAAGCCGGTGATTGCTGCGGTAGCGGGTTTTGCCTTGGGCGGCGGCTGCGAAATGGCGATGATGTGCGACATGATCTACGCTGCCGACACCGCCAAATTCGGCCAGCCGGAAATCAAGCTCGGCACCCTGCCCGGGGCCGGTGGCACGCAAAGACTGCCGCGCGCCGTCGGCAAGGCCAAGGCCATGGACCTGTGCCTGACCGGACGGATGATGGACGCCAGCGAAGCCGAAAAAGCCGGCCTCGTCGCCCGCATCATCCCGGCCGATCAGCTGCTTGAAGAAACCCTGAAAGCGGCGCAGATCATTGCCGGCTTCTCGCTGCCCGTGGTCATGATGATCAAGGAATCGGTCAATCGCGCCTTCGAATCCTCGCTCAACGAAGGCCTGCTCTTCGAGCGCCGCGTCTTCCACGCCAGTTTCGCACTGGAAGACCAGAAGGAAGGCATGACTGCCTTCGCCGAAAAGCGCAAGCCGACGTTCAAGAACCGCTGAGACCTGCCATGTACGAAACCCTGGAAATCGAACGGGCTGGCAAGGTCGCCACCATCTGGATGAACCGCCCGGCCGTCTTCAATGCCTTCGACGAGCAACTGATCGCCGAACTGGCAGCAGCCTGCGAGGAACTTGATGCCGACGCCAGCGTTCGTGTCGTCGTGCTTGGTGGCCGCGGCAAGCATTTCTCCGCCGGCGCCGACCTTAACTGGATGAAGCGCGCCTCCCAATTCACCCACGAACAGAACGTCGAGGATGCCCGCAAGTTCGCCGGGATGCTGCGCACGCTGGCCGAGATGAGCAAGCCGACCATCGCCCGAATTCAGGGCGCGGCGCTCGGTGGTGGCACCGGTCTGGCTGCCGCTTGTGACATGGCGGTGGCGAGCAGCGATGCCGTGTTTTCAACCTCGGAAGTGAAGTTCGGCATCATTCCGTCGGCGATCAGCCCCTACGTGCTGCGCGCCATCGGTCCGCGCCACGCCCTGCGCTATTTTCAAAGTGCCGAGCGGATCAAGGCAGAACGGGCTTTGGCGATTGGTCTGGTGGGCGACGTCGTCGAGCTTGACCAGCTCGATGCCTGCGTCGCGCAACTGGTCGATGCCCTGTTGCAAGGCGGCCCGCAAGCGCAAAAGGCGGCCAAGGAGCTGATTGCTGCGGTCAACGGGAAAAACATCGATAAATCGATCAGTGAGGAAACCGCCCAGCGTATCGCCCGCCAGCGTGCAACCAACGAAGCGAAAGACGGCATTGCCGCCTTCCTCGACAAGCGTCCGCCGGCCTGGTTGTAAGCCGGCGGTTCATTCTCGCGGCAACGGCAACGCTGTCGCGTTACGGCTGTTTTGGCTCGCCGTGGGCGCCGAGGCGCAGCGAAAGCTTCTCGGCGCTCTGCTTCAGGCTCTGCACCACTTTGCCCTCGGGCGAAATGTCGAGCATGCCCTGGACGCCGACGACCAGCACGGCCATGGTGATTTCGTTCTTGAAATTGAAGATCGGCGCCGCCGCCGCTTCGACCCCGGCCACCTTGTGCTGGCCATTGGTTGCCGCATAGCCCTGGGCACGAATCTCGGCGAGCAGCGCCTCGACCGCCGCCTTGCTCTTCAGCGCAGGTGGCAAGGTCGCATGTTTCAGCTCTTCCGCCAGAATCGGCGCAATGATGTTTTTTGGCATCCACGCCGCGAATACCCGGCCGGCAGCCGACATCAGCAAATCGAGCGACGTACCCGTCGTCACATTGACGGTAATCGGCCGGCGCGGCCGTTCCCAGCGGATCACCACCGGGCCGCCGTCACCCCAGACCGCCAGCGCCGTGGTCTGGTTGATTTCGTCACGCAATTCGGAAATGGCGCTCAGGCCAAGTCGCACGCGATCCAGGCGGTCGAGCGCGACCAGCCCAAGGTTCAGCGCAAAAGTACCGAGGTCGTAACGCGAGGTCATCGGATCCTGATCGACCAGCCCGGCCCGGATCAGGCTGACCAGATAACGATGCGCCTTGGAGGCCGGCATGTCGGCTGCGGCGGCAATGTCTTTCAGCATCATCGAGCGCTGGCCGTTGGCCATCGCGCGCAGAATGCCCATGCCGATCTCCAGCGACTGGACGCCGTGTTTTCCTTCCAGTTCCTCACTCATGCTTGCTTCCTGAATTCCATTATTCAAAACAAGTTTTATACTAAATCAAAATACCAAAGGAAAACATTGTCTTATGTCAAGCCTGCGCGTTTACTCTATTGACGGCATCGTCCCGGTGGTTGATCCCTCTGCCTATGTCCATCCGAGCGCCGTGCTGATCGGCGATGTCATTGTTGGCCCTGGTTGCTATGTCGGCCCCTGCGCCAGCCTGCGCGGCGATTTTGGCCGCCTGATCCTCGAGGCCGGGGCCAACCTACAGGACACCTGCGTCATGCACGGCTTTCCCGGCACCGATACGGTGGTCGAGGAAAACGGCCACATCGGCCATGGCGCCGTGCTGCACGGCTGTCGCATCAGGAAGAACGCCCTGGTCGGCATGAACGCCGTGATCATGGATAACGCGGTGATTGGCGAAGCAAGCATCGTCGCCGCCTCGGCCTTCGTCAAGGCGGCGCAGGAAGTGCCGCCCGGGGTGCTGGTCGCTGGCGTCCCCGCCAAGGTGATCCGTCCGCTGACCGAGCAGGAGGTGGCCTGGAAAACCGATGGTACGCGCACCTATCAGGAACTGACCCGACGCTGCCTGGCAACGATGGTCGAAACGACGCCGCTGACGGCGATGGAAGCCAATCGCAAGCGGATCGAAATGCCGGATGTGGTGCCGCTGACCGCGTTGAAGAAACGCGACGCTTGATCAAGGCAACAGCGGATCGTTCTGCGGAAAACGCTCGGCCAACCTGCTGTCCTCGGCTGGCGTGCTGCCATCAGCAAGGCAAAGCTGTTGCTCAAGGTGGCGGTTGGAGAGGGTTTCCAGCCGCTTGTACAACTCTTTGCAGAGCAGCCGCGCCTGCTGGCCAGGCCATCCGGCCGGGAGCAATACTTCCGGCAATTCCGGGTCGCGCAACAGCAGACGCCGGTAATCGTGAATCAGCAGGGTGCGCAGCAGAAAGGCATCTTGCTCGCTGACGTTGGCCAGGTGATCGCGGCGAATGTCGTCGAGAATCGGCTGGTAGGTGACGACAAAGTCGCGGTAGGCATCGGCCAGGGCGCCGAGATCCCAGGCGCGGCGAACCAGGTCGGCGTCGCTGGCCGACTGTGCCGAGCGTGAATCAGCCGCAAACAGGGGCATCAGCGCACCGAGTGCCGACGCCAGGCCTTCGGTGATCAGCGTGTCGAGTACGCTGGACAGATCGGCGCTGGGGTGCACGTAGCAGTCTGCCCCGAGGGCGCCAAAGCCTTGCCAGAACAGGGCGCGCCGCACCTGCTCGCGTACCTTGGGGTCGAGCTCGCCGACGACAAGGATCAGGCGCCAGCGGCGATCCCAGAGTGGGGCGTGCGAGGCATAGATGTGTTTCGCGGCTTCATCAAAACGCCGGCGACCGGACGGCGTCAGCACGTAGTCGGCGCGCCGGCCAATCGTTTCGGTGCGCAGCCATTCCTCCTTGACGAGTCGGAAAACGGAGGTGCGGATCAGCCGCTCGTTGAGTTCCAGTGGTTCGAGCAGCCGGATCAGGCTGCCCAGCCAGACACGCCCGCCACGGGGCAGGATGGCGTCGCCAAAAACGGTGATGATCAGTGAGCCCGCCTGGACTCTGCGCTGTTGCCGGAATTCATTCAGGCGGGACTGGATGGCATTGCTCACGAGATTGGCTGGTGCTTTGGCGTTGAGGAAAAGTACGGGCATCGCTGAGGATGACTTGTGGCGCCGATTATAGCTGAAGGCCAGTATCGTTTTTATTGGCTTGCCCGGAGGCTGGTTTATCAGTCTGTCTGCACTACGGCAGGATGTTGCGACGTTTTGATACAGCAAAAATTTTTGGCCTGACTTTGTATGCCATTTTCTGGCAGGCGATGCCCGCGTGTTGTTATTGATAAATTAGCAATTTAAAACTTATTTCAGGTTTTTATTATTATTGACGATAAATGTAAACGTGATTACATTTGTCGTCAAACCTCATAGACATCCGTAAAAAGCCAAACGCTTGTGAGCAAGTCACTCAAACCCCTCGTTCTCGAAGCCGCCAAAGCGCTATTCCTGGCGCATGGCTACGACGCCGTCGGGATTCGAGATATTGCCAGCGCTGTTGGGCGCCAGCCGATTCAGATTTATCGGCTGAATCTTTCCAAGCCGGACATCCTGGCCGAACTGATCATCGAACTGAACGCGGAAGAAATCCGCCAACTGCCGGAACTGCTGGCCAGGGTCCGGGGGGCGAGCCTCGTCGAACGGGTCTGTGGCTATTTCCTTGAGCTCTACCGGCTGGATATTCAATTCATGCCCATCCGTTCGGTCGGCGCAGCCTATGGCTGGATGTGGAATGCCGACTATGAACAGCAGATCATCGGCCAGGTTCTGCTGTTGTTGCAGCCGGTCGCCGGGTGGATGGCCGAGGCCGGGCTGGAAGGCATCGAAGCCCGTGGCTATGGCATCTGGTGCGTCTATTACGTCGGCTTCCGGCGTGCCGCCATACACGGCGGCAGTGCCGAGGAATGCATCGCTGAAATCCGTCCCACGCTCGAGGTACTGCTGAGCGGGCATCGCTGCACAACACTTGAAGGAGATATCCAATGAAAACCCGAAAATCGCTCGGCTGGCTTTTTGGCGCCGCGTTGTCACTGGCGCTGGTCACGGGATGTGTCACCACGCGCTACGAATATTCAGCGCCGCACACCGAACAGGGGCGTTACTGCGCCACGCAGTGTGCCGCCATCAAGGACGCTTGCCAGCGCGACGAGATCGACCGCACGCAGTATGACTACAACCTCTGCCAACAACGCAGCGAATATCAGTATCACGACTGCCTGCATCACGCGCGTAGTGACGAAGAGGCCAAGCGCTGTTTCCGTCAGGCCTGCTGGAACAATCCCAACACTTGGCGTTGTGACGAAAATTACCGCCAGTGCTTCACCGGCTGCGGCGGCACGGTTCATACCATCAAGGAACAATAAAGGAGACCCACCATGAAGAAAATTGCCCTGTTTTTCCTGTTGACCGTAGCGTTCGCCGCCCAGGCCGCTGGCCTTGATTACTACAAGGAAGGCGCCATCTGTGACAAGAAATCCAGCTTCTGTGTCGACGAGCAAGGCGTCTCGGTCGCGCTGACCAAGATGTACCTCGGCGACAAGGCCGAGCAGAAACTGATGGCCGAGATCAACAAGGTCGGCGTGCAGGATTTTGACGCCACGACCTTCACCATGCGCGGTGGCCTGACCTGCGACGCCAAGGTCAAGACCTGCTGGACTAATCGCTACGACAAGAAGGTGGACGTCAAAGCGACCAAGACGCTATTCGGCAAATAAACACCTCGCCGGCCCTGTCGGCTGGTTAGTTTGGAGGGGTAGAAAATGAAGACACATAAAAAACTTGGTCGCAAGTTCCCGTTCGCTGTCTCGGCCTTGCTGGTGGCGGTTTCCCATGTCCCGTATGCCAGGGCAGCCAATTGCGAGAACATCACCAATACCATCCCTGACGGGTCATTGAACGTCGCCTGTGGTAGCGGCAATACAGCAGGGAAGGTTATTGGTGCCGGACCAGCCACGACCAGGGACAACTCGGCCCTCGGTCTGGACAACTCGGCGACGCCGGGCAGCGCGACAGCTGTGGGTTATTCAAATATTGCGGGGGGCATCGGATCAACCGCAGTCGGCACGCTAAATATGGCCTGGGGGGGCGACTCTGTCGCCGTGGGTAACTCGAATATCATCGGGGTCAACAGCAGCGTAAGCAACAGCGGAGGCGGATCCAGCGCCATTGGCTTCCTCAACGAGGTTCAGACAAGCGGGAACTCCCAATCTTTTAGCGCGGCGATCGGTGCGAAAAATAATGTTACCGGCGACCAGTCGCAGGCTTTCGGTTATTGGAACACCATTGGTTTCTATAACAACGCTTTTAATTCCAACCCGACGCAGTACGCGAACCGGTCGACGGCAGTCGGCTGGTTGAACTCGGTGTTCGGCGTCGATTCGATTGCAATGGGCAGCGGCTCGGCGGCGGGTACTTATGCCAAACCGGCCGACTTAGCGGTGGCCCTTGGCTATTTGGCCAAGGCACTCGATTCGGGCGCTACAGCGATCGGTGCCGGGGCAACGGCCAGTGGCAATTCAAGCCTGGCACTAGGTACGGCGGCTCAGGCAATCGGTGAACAATCGAATGCCATGGGTTCTGCTGCCCTTGCCCAAGGGGTACGTTCAACCGCGATCGGGACATCGGCAAGCGCCTTCAGTGAATCGTCCATTGCGGTCGGTACGAATGCACAAGTGACCGGGACGGCCAGCATGGCCATGGGTTCAGGCGCCGTATCGACTGGCAACAGTTCTGTATCGATCGGAGAAAATAGCCTGGATGGTGGGCAATCGAATGTGGTCTCGGTCGGCAATGCCATGACGCAACGGCGCATCATCAATGTGGCCGCCGGCGTCGCTGCCACCGACGCAGTGAATGTGAGCCAGTTGAATACGCTCGGCACCTCCACCGTCGCCGCGCTGGGAACGGGCAGCTACAACGCCTCGACCAACTCGATAGGTGGCGTCAACTATGTGGTTGGCGGCAGCAACTACACCAGTGTGGCCGGGGCGATCGGCGCGCTGCAAGGCTTTACGCCAAACACGGGTATGTTTTCTGCAACCGGGATTGGTGTTGCCAGCGCCGCTGCCGCCGATGCGACCGCCATGGGCGCCAACTCCCTGGCTCAGGGCCAGTTCTCGGTCGCCGCCGGTAACGGCGCCTTCGCCACCGGCGACAATTCCTCCGCACTTGGTTCCGGCACAAGCGCCAGTGGCACAGGTTCAACCGCAGTGGGGTACAACGCGACGGCCAGCGGGACAGGTGCGACTGCTGTTGGCCTGGGCGCCGTAGCCAGCGGTAACGATTCGGTTGCCTTGGGTTCGAACAGTTCAGACGGCGGGCAAGCCAACGTCGTTTCCGTCGGTAATGCCACGACGCAGCGCCGCGTTACCAACGTGGCCGCCGGGGTGGCGCCGACCGATGCCGTCAATCTGAGCCAGTTGACTGCCCTGCAAAACAACGCGAGCACCCAGATAAATGCAGTGGGCAACAAGGCCTATGCCGGTACGGCCAGCGTGGCGGCCGTTGCGGGCATTCCAGCCCTGGCCTATGGCAAGCGTTTCAACATCGGGATCGGTTACGGCAACTATCTGAATCAAAGCGCGGCAGCCATCGGCGGGCATGTACGTTTGAGCGAAAACATGGTCGTCAAGGCGGCTTTTGGCTTCGCCAACGCAAGCACCACCACGTCAGTTGGCCTCGGCCTTTCGTTTTAAAGGATTTGCGCATGCGTAAAGCAATCGTTTTATCGGCAGCATTGGCTGTGATGGGCGTCGCTCATGCCCAGGAGCCGGCGAAAAAGCCGCAAATGCAGTTCATGGGCGCCTACGATGCCGGCCAGCCCGGGGTCAGCATCTACAAAATGTTCGATCCGACCGAGGATGTCGTCTGCTACATCCTGATGCCGGAAGTCGTTGGCAGAAAGCCGGTCGATGGCGGGAAATGGATTTATGACGGCAATTCGGTGGGTTCGATCAGTTGCCTCAAGGTCAAGCTGCCGGTCGTTCCTTTGGTGCCGCCGGCTAACCAGCCGTGAGTCGCACCATGAAAAATCGATTCGTGACGCTTCTGCTGCCCTTGGCTCTGTCGGCGAACTCAGCCACGGCCGGCGGCTTCGAGCAGACTTTCAAGCTGCAAGGCATCGCCTTTCGAGTGACCAGCGCCAATCAGGGCTCGGTCAACACCCTGCGCATCCTTCCCTCGGGTCGGCTCAAGCAGCGTTCGCCAATCGAGCAGGAGATCATGGGCACCGTGACGGGGGCAGAAGTCGCCGACCTCAATGCCGACGGCTGGCCGGAAATTTACGTGTACGTCACCTCGGCCGGTAGCGGTTCATACGGGAGCGTCGTTGGCTACGCCGTGAATCGCGGCAAATCAGTCACGCCGATTTATTTTCCGGAACTGGCCGATGCGCCGGAAATCGCCAGGGGCTACTTGGGCCACGATGAGTTCGCCATCATCGAAAACACCCTGGCGCGGCGCTTTCCGCTTTTCAAGGAGGGCGACACCAACGCGGCCCCGAGTGGGGACAAGCGACAAGTCCATTACCGCCTGAAGCCGGGCGAGGCAGGTTGGGTACTCCAACTTGAAAAGGCAAACTTGGGGACTGGGCATTCAGCGATAAAAGGGAGTGCGAATTGAAAAGCAACGATGCTGACCCACCTTACGAAACGGGCGAAATCGGTACCCCACGGGACTATACCGATGATCTTTATCGTGTCTATTTCGAAGTTTTCACCCCCTGTCCTGCCGCCAGGCGAATCATCGCTGACTTTGTCGGGCCGGAGCGAGCCGGGGAAATAGTCGTTCTGGCACATGGCTACGAGGCCGAGTTGCCGATTCAATGCGTACCTGATGTCATTCGATTGCTGGTTGCCGAAAATATCGCTGTCTATCAAGCGGTACGCTATGCAAAAACGGATAGGACTCATCGCGCTGCGCAAGCCTTCAGGAACGCCTCTTCCTGATACTTTTGCAAAGGCCGCTGAGCCGTCGCGTTCGTTCTCCGCGCTCCGGGAAAGGACGAGAAAATTGGCGGCGGAATGGCGGCGACGGCGAGAGTCTCAACTTTAGCTGCACAAAGATCTGCCCTGCACCGGTGGCACATTCAAAAATTCTGAATACGCATCCTGTTGCGGGCACTGAAATTCCAGAATAGTGACTGACTGCCCACGGCCAGGCTGCAAAGACAAATGAAAAGGCCTCGCAAGATTGCGAGGCCTTTTCTCCGATAGCGGGCGGGACTTATTCTTCGCGTTCGTAGACCACGTCAGAGCGACGGTTTTCTGCCCAGGATGCTTCGTCATGCCCGGTTAGTTTCGGGTTGCTGGCGCCCAGTGACTTGATGCTGATCTGCTTTTGGGTAGCGCCATTGGCCAGCATGCTCATGCGGACATTTTCGGCGCGCAATTGACCTAGGCGGCGGTTGTGATCCGCGCTGCCGCGCTCGTCGGCGTTGCCTTCAATGCGGACGCGTGCCTTCGGATGATCGGCCAGGTAGCGCCCGTGGGCACGTAGGGCGGGATCGTAATCAGCCTTGATGGCGGGGCTGTTCAGGTCAAAATAAACGCTGCGCTGAGTGCGCAGGCCAACCGGATCCATCTTGATTTTGCTCTCTTCACCGGGCGGGCTGGCAGTGGGCGTGGCTGGCGTTTCCTGACGCAGTTCTGCCGGTACTGGCTGGCCGATCAGGCCGGGATGAATCTTCAGCGGGCCACCTTGCGAAA
Organism: uncultured Rhodocyclaceae bacterium; assembly: GCA_907163225.1. Lineage (GTDB taxonomy): Bacteria > Pseudomonadota > Gammaproteobacteria > Burkholderiales > Rhodocyclaceae > Azonexus. Next base: position 2,591,842 of record OU015322.1, read on the forward strand.
TGTGTTTGCTCGGTGGAATCTCGCCTTTGGTCGAGCAAGCAGCGAGTAGCGTGAAAAGCAGGGAGGTGGCGAGCAGGGGGACGCGCATGGGGCAAGTGGTCTGCGTGAGAATGATGGCTAATCATAGCCCCTCGCCGGATGGACGAACAGAGGCTGTGATTGTGCTGGTGTTGTATATTCGTATTGAGGATATATAAATTCAAAATTGGTCTTTGGTGGTTATAAGGGCGTCGGCTAAATTGGTTCTGAACTACTCTGCAAGGAATGCTTCCATGTCCCGCTTTCGTCTGTCTCTATCCGCGTTGATGCTCTCTCTGGTGGCCGGCGCCGCCTTGGCGGATGCGACTTTGCTCAACGCGTCCTACGATGTCGCCCGCGATGTCTACAAGGATTACAACCCGGCATTCCAGAAGTACTGGAAAGCGAAGTCGGGCGAGAGCATCGAGCTGAAACAGTCGCACGGCGGTTCGACCAAGCAGGTGCGTGCCGTGGCCGATGGTCTGGAGGCCGATGTGGTGACCATGAACCAGGCGAACGACATCGAATTCCTGGCCGAAAAGGGCTTGGTGGCGAAGGATTGGGCCAAGAAATTCCCGAACAATGCCTCGCCCTACACGTCGGCGATGGTTTTCATCGTGCGCAAGGGCAATCCGAAGGCGATCAAGGACTGGTCCGATGTGGCTGCGCCGGGCGTGCAGATGATCATTCCGCATCCGAAGAACACCGGGAATGGCCGCAACACTTATCTGTCGGCCTGGGCCTGGGCGCTCAAGCAGCCGGGCGGCAACGATGCCAAGGCACAGGAATTCCTCGGCAAGCTGCTCAAGAATGCGCCGCTGTTCGCCGCCGGCGGCCGCGACGCGACGACGACTTTCATGCAGCGCAAGATGGGCGATGTGCTGATCACCTTCGAGTCCGAAGCCGAGATGATCGCCAAGGAATTCGGCAAGGGCGAGTTCGAGGTGGTGTACCCCAGCCTGACCATGCAGACCGAATTCCCGGTCGCGCTGGTCGAGAAGGTGGTCGACAAGAAAGGGACGCGCAAGCAGGCGACGGCCTATCTGGAATATCTGTGGTCGAAGGAAGGGCAGGAGAACGCCGCCCAGAACTACCTGCGGCCGCGTGATGCCGAGCTGCTCAAGAAGTACGCTGCCAACTTTCCGCCGGTGAAGACTTTCACGGTCGATGATGTGTTCGGTAGTGCCAACAAGGCTTTTGCTGCCCATTTCAAGGATGGCGGCAGTTTCGATCAGATCTACGCCAGCAAGTAAGCAACTCCGATCCCGTTGGCGAGGCCGGACGATGTCCGGCCTTTGCATTGCTACGGTGAACCGGAAAAAACGGCCAAAAACGAAAAACCATGTCTGCAAAAACGCATCGCGTATTGCCTGGCTTCGGCCTGGCGCTGGGCTATACGCTGGTTTACCTCTCGATCCTGATCCTGCTGCCGCTCGGCGGCATGATCCTGAAAGCGTCCGAACTCGGTTTCGGGCAGATCATCGACATCGCCCTCGGCGAGCGTTCGCTGGCCGCCTTTCGTGTCACCTTCGGCGCCTCCTTCCTGGCCGCAGCGATCAATGCTTTTTTCGGCCTGATCGTCGCGTGGATACTGGTGCGTTACCCGTTCCCCGGCAAGCGCTTCGTCGATGCGCTGGTCGATCTGCCTTTCGCGCTGCCGACCGCTGTTGCCGGCATCACGCTGGCCACGCTGTATGCCGGCAATGGCTGGCTCGGCCAGTATCTTGAACCGCTCGGCATCAAGGTTGCCTATACGCCGCTCGGCATCGTTTTCGCGCTGACCTTCATCACGCTGCCCTTTGTTGTGCGCACCCTGCAGCCGGTGATCGAGGACATCGAAACCGAAGTCGAGGAAGCGGCTGCCTCGCTCGGCGCCTCGCGCTGGCAGATCTTCGTCAAGGTTATTTTTCCCGCAATTTTCCCTGCACTGCTCACCGGCTTCGCTCTGGCCTTCGCCCGCGCCGTCGGCGAATACGGCTCGGTGATCTTCATCGCCGGCAACCTGCCGCTGATTTCCGAAATCACCCCGCTGCTCATCATCTCCAAGCTGGAACAGTACGACGTGCTGGGCGCCACGGCGCTGGCCGTGGTCATGCTCGGGCTGTCATTCATCCTGCTGCTCAGCGTCAATCTGCTGCAATGGTGGGCGGCGAATCGTCATCGCAACAGCGAGCCGCTCGAAGTAGCGGCGGCCAAGGCCAGTGGGGTGACGGCATGAAGTCCACGCGCGCCACGCAGGAACCGGCCTGGGTTCGCTACACGCTGCTCAGTATTGGCCTCGGCTTCCTGTTCGTTTTTCTCGGCCTGCCGCTGGTCGCCGTTTTCGTCGAGGCGCTGGCCCAGGGTGTGCCGGTCTACTTGGAAGCGCTGAAAGAGCCTGAAACCGCCTCGGCAATCTGGTTGACCGTCGGCATCGCGCTCGCCGTGCTGCCTTTCAACATCGTCTTCGGCGTGGCGGCGGCGTGGGCCATCGCCAAGTTCGACTTCAAGGGCAAGAGCCTGCTGATCACGCTGATCGACCTGCCCTTTGCGGTTTCGCCCGTGGTCGCCGGCCTGATCTTCATCCTGCTCTTCGGCGCTCAGGGCACGTTCGGCCCCTGGCTGTCCGAGCACGACATCAAGATTGTTTTTGCCGTACCGGGCATGATCCTCGCCACCATGTTCATCACTTTCCCCTTCATCGCCCGCGAGCTGATCCCGCTCATGCAGTCACAGGGCAAGGACGAGGAGGAAGCCGCCGTGTCGCTCGGCGCCTCCGGCTTTCAGATGTTCTGGCGCGTCACGCTGCCCAACATCAAATGGGGCCTGCTTTACGGCGTGATCCTGTCGAACGCCCGGGCGATGGGCGAATTCGGCGCCGTGTCGGTCGTTTCCGGTCACATCCGCGGCGAAACCAACACCCTGCCGCTGCATGTCGAAATCCTCTACAACGAATATAACGCCATCGGCGCTTTCGCCGCAGCCTCCATTCTCGCCCTGCTGGCGCTGGTCACGCTCGTTGCCAAGACCATCGTCGAATGGCGGATGAAAAAAGAAACCGACATGCTGAATACAGTTTTGGCGCCGGAGAAAACCTGATGAGTATCGAAATCCGCAACATCTCCAAGCGCTTCGGCAATTTCGTCGCGCTCGACAACATCAACCTCGACATTCCGACCGGCGAACTCGTTGCGCTCCTCGGTCCGTCGGGCTGCGGCAAGACCACGCTGCTGCGCATCATCGCCGGCATGGAAACGGCCGATCAGGGCGAGATCCTCTTTTCCGGCGCCGAAGCGACGCACCTGCACGCCCGCGATCGCAATGTCGGCTTCGTTTTCCAGCACTACGCGCTGTTCCGCCACATGACGGTGTTCGAGAACGTTGCCTTCGGCCTGCGCGTCAAGCCGCGCAAGGAGCGCCCGTCCGATGCCGACATCAAGCGCCGGGTCATGGAATTGCTCGGCCTCGTCCAGCTCGACTGGCTGGCCGACCGCTACCCGTCGCAACTGTCCGGCGGCCAACGTCAGCGCATCGCGCTGGCCCGGGCGCTGGCTGTCGAACCGAAAGTGCTGCTGCTCGACGAGCCGTTTGGTGCGCTTGATACCAAGGTGCGCAAGGAGCTGCGCCGCTGGCTGCGTCGCCTGCACGACGACATGCATATCTCCAGCGTCTTCGTGACGCACGACCAGGAAGAGGCCCTGGAAGTTGCCGACCGCGTCGTGGTGATGAACCACGGCAAGATCGAGCAGATCGGCTCTCCGGACGAGGTTTATTCCAGCCCGGCTTCGCCCTTCGTGTATCAATTCCTCGGCAACGTGAACGTGTTCCACAGCCGGCAGCAAGGTGCCTACGCCGAAGTCGAGCGCGGCGAGGCGGCCGAGAAAGCGATGGCTTTTGTCCGCCCGCACGATATCGACATCACCCATCAGCCGGCCGAAGACGGTTTGCAGGCCAGCGTCCAGCACGTCCATCCGATTGGCCCGGTGGTGCGCGTCGAGCTGCTGCATGGCAGCGAAATCGTCGAAGTCGAACTGTCGCGCGAACGGCATGAGGCCCTTCAGCTGGCCGTTGGCCAGTCAGTGTGGTTCAAGCCCCGCCAGATGAAGGTCTTCGGCGCTGACGCCTTGCCACGGTCAACGCCGGAAAAGCAGGCATTTTTGTTCTGATCTACATCGGGGAAGGGCGTCGTGGGCGGATGTTATAATCAGCCCCCGTTTCGACCGCCCAAGCCCAACCCGGTGATCTTTACCCTCGGCATCAACCATCACTCTGCACCGCTCGCCATCCGCGAGCGCGTGGCGTTTGGCGCCGATAAACTGGGTCATGCGCTGGGCGACCTGACGCGTGATCGCCCGGTGCGCGAGGTGGCCATTCTGTCCACCTGCAACCGCACCGAAATCTATTGCGCCGCCGAATCGCCGGATGTGGTGATCGACTGGCTGGCCCATTACCACCAGGTCCGTCGGGAAGAGCTGGCCCCCTACCTCTACACCCACGACCAGCCGGAAGCTATCCGCCACGCCTTCCGCGTCGCCAGCGGCCTTGATTCGATGGTCATTGGCGAGCCGCAGATTCTTGGCCAGATGAAGGATGCCGTGCGCGCCGCCGAAGAAAACGGCACGCTGGGCACGCAACTGCACAAGCTCTTCCAGCGCTCGTTCTCGGTCGCCAAGGAAGTGCGCAGCACGACGGCCATCGGCGCCAACATCGTCTCGATGGCCGCCGCCGGCGTGCATCTGGCCGAACGCATTTTCGAGTCGATTGCCGGCCAGCGCATCCTGTTCATCGGCGCCGGCGAAATGATCGAGCTGTGCGCCGCGCACTTCTGCGCCGGCAAGCCGAAACAGGTCACCATTGCCAACCGCACGCTGGAACGCGGCCGGGCGCTGGCCGAACAGTACGGCGGCAAGGCCATTCGCCTCGATGAGCTGGGCGAGCATCTGGCTGCTCACGACATTGTTGTTTCCTGTACCGCCAGCCCCTTGCCCATCATCGGCCTGGGCATGGTCGAGCGCGCCATCAAGGCCCGTCGTCATCGGCCGATTTTCATGGTCGACCTGGCGGTCCCTCGTGACATCGAAGAAGAAGTCGGCAAACTGGACGATATTTTCCTGTACACCGTGGATGACCTGGCGCAGGTGGTCGAAAGCGGCCTGGAGTCGCGGCAGGCCGCCGTGGTCGATGCCGAGGCCATCATCGCCAACCGGGTGCAGGATTTCCTCGGCTGGCTGCAGTCGCGCGATACCGTGCCGGTCATCCGCTCGCTGCGCGATTCGGCCGAGCGCATGCGTCGCCACGAGATGGAACACGCCGTCAAACTGCTGGCCAAGGGCGAGGCGCCGGAAAAGGTGCTTGAACAACTGTCGCAGCGCCTGACCAACAAATTCCTGCATGCCCCGACCCAGGCGCTGAATCAGGCCGATGGTGCCGAACGCGCTGAGCTGCAAGCTGTTGCCTCGCGTCTCTTTCATCTTCATTCCGGCGAGTAGCGCCCGTTTTCGGGCTGCGCTCGCACGCGAATCTCCGGTATTCCCATGAAGCCATCCATCCGCCAAAAACTCGATCTGCTGGTCGACCGTCTCGATGAAATTGACCGCATGCTGTCGGCGCCGAGCACGGCCAACGACATGGACCAGTTCCGCAAGCTGTCGCGCGAGCGTTCCGAAATCGAGCCGGTGATCGTCCAGTTCAATGCCTTCCGCCAGGCCGAAAACGATCTGGCTGAAGCCGAGGCGATGCGCAATGATCCGGAAATGCGCGAGTTTGCCGAAGAGGAAATTGCCAGCGCCAAGGCGCGGCTGCCGGAACTCGAAGTCGAATTGCAGAAATTGCTGCTGCCGAAGGATCCCAACGACGAGCGCAGCGTGCTGCTCGAAATTCGTGCCGGGACCGGCGGCGACGAGTCGGCGCTGTTCGCCGGCGACCTCTTTCGAATGTATTCGCGCTACGCCGAGCGCCAGCGCTGGCAGGTCGAAGTCATGTCGGCCAGCGAATCGGAACTTGGCGGTTATCGCGAAATCATCTGCCGCATCGGCGGCTATGGCGCCTATTCGCGGCTCAAGTTCGAATCGGGCGGCCATCGCGTCCAGCGCGTGCCGGAAACCGAGACGCAGGGCCGCATCCACACCTCGGCGTGCACCGTGGCGATCATGCCGGAAGTGGATGAGGTCGAGGATGTGAATCTCAACCCGGCCGATTTGCGTATCGATACTTTCCGGGCGTCCGGCGCCGGCGGCCAGCACATCAACAAGACCGACTCGGCCGTACGCATCACCCACCTGCCGACCGGCATCGTCGCCGAATGCCAGGACGGCCGTTCGCAGCACGCCAACAAGGCCTCGGCCATGAAGGTGCTGGCGGCGCGGATCAAAGACGTCCAGGTGCGCGCCCAGCAAGCCCATATTTCCAGCACACGCAAGAGCCTGATCGGCTCCGGTGACCGTTCGGAACGCATCCGCACCTACAACTTCCCGCAGGGGCGCATCACCGACCACCGCATCAATCTGACGCTGTACAAGATCGCGGCGATCATGGACGGCGACATGGATGAACTGCTCGGTGCGCTGGCGGCTGAACACCAGGCCGATCTGCTGGCTGAGCTGGCCGAGGCAAGCTGATTTCCAGCCGATGACTCCTACGGTGAACCGGAAAAAATGGCTGAAATTGAACAGCCTTTGGTGAGCCGATAACGCTCCGCCGGGCTATGGCTTTGCGTTGAAGTGTTGCCGCCCGGTCTTGCTCGTTGGCTTGACGACCTTATCCCTCTTCGCCAGACAACTCCCGCTGTTTTAGCCGAAACACCGCTTGGGCGCGATTGATTGCACCCAGCTTGCGGAAAATGCGATACAGGTGGTTGCGCACCGTAATTGGGCTGATGCAGAGGATATGGCCGATTTCCGGGTTGGTCTTGCCGAGGCTTACCCAGCGCATGATTTCCTGCTCGCGATGGCTTAGATCTTCAAAGTTATTTGAGCACTCCGCCACCCGAATGGCCGCGGGTTCCTGGTTGTCAGTCGCTACTCCTGCATTTTGCTCGGTAGCCAAGCGCTGCATGGGCAAATGGGACACCCGCCGGAAAGCAACGTCCACGAATGGCAACAGTAGTTTCACCCAGTCGACCTCGAAGCGCTCCAGAACGGGTGCGTCCTTCAAAAACACATACAGACAAGCCTGGTCGCCACGTTTGTCCTTGAAGCCATGGACGACCGCCCAGCGCATCCGTGCCAGATTATCTGCGGCCGTGTCCCCTGTTATTTCTGCTGAGTCGTAGCTGAAAGCTCTTTCCCGCACAGGAAATGAGATCGGTGCACAACACGACTCTTCCCATCTCTCAAACGCATCGACCAGAAATGGCAGAACCAGTTCGGTCGATACTTTGGTCGTTCTCAGATTGGGTAAGGACGACACCACGTCAAGACGGATTTGGCCCGAAACAAAATCACCCCAGGCGGCAATCAGCACGTCATGCGGCACAAGATCCTGAACGCCGCCATGCATCCATTGAAAGAGTTCCTGATGAGACTGGATGGCGAGCGAGTTGTGGATGATCTCCAGCAACCCGACAGGTTGATGCATGAGTCTTTTACCCCCGGTTGACTCCATGGCGCCAGCTTGAAGTGTTGGAATGAAATGTTGCCGGCGATCGAAAGAGACGCATTTTTGCGGCCTCGGCGAATATACGGATTGAGTCGGAACCAGGCAATCAAACGTCATGCGACATATCGTCGCACCCTTGTAAATAGGGTCGAATGAACCATTCCGGGTCTTGCCGGCACGGCGTAACTTCCGCATCTGAATGATCAGCAGGCAGCAACGAATTCGCTGCGAAAACGCGTTTACCTGCTGACCGCCGCTTATTCAATGGGAGAAAAATAAATGATTCGCAAATCTGCCGTTCCGTCGTTGGCCCTTCCCGCGCTCAAGGCTGCTGGCCTACTGTCGCTGCTGGTTTCTGCGGCAGCCGCAAACGCATCGGTGACGACCTACAGTGTCACGCAGACTTTTAATCAGGTTGTTTACGACAAGTCGCATCCGGACTGGGATACCTGGTTCTACGGGACATTTACCTACGATAGCGCCAGCCAGACTGTGTCCAACCTGTCTGGCAAGATCAATCAGGCCATGGACGGCGGACCCGGCGTCAGCGCCTGGGTCAATCTCAACAATCAACTGTCCTCGGTCGCTGTCGATACCAATGGCGACATGGTCAATGACGGCCTGGTCGTTTCGGTGTTCAAGAATGCCGACACCAACGTTTTCAATCCGAATCACCCGAGCTATACCTTGGGATCCTTCTTCGGCGGCACCTTCGGCTCAAATGGCAAGATGGGCGCCGTCTACACAGCAGGTACGCAAAACGCGTTTGCCTCGATTTTCGTCAACCTCGCCGATCCCACCGCTGCGCTGTCCCAAGCCCAGTCAAATTTTCTCGCTTACGGCGACTGCACACCGGCAGCGCTGATGCCGCGCAACGGTTCGGGCACCAAGTGCATGACCGGTTGGAATTCCTACGATGCCACTGGCAAGCTGATCCCCGGCGGTACGATGATGGGTACCCTGCCCAATTCTCAAACCATCGCCGCGGTTCCTGAACCAGAGTCCTACGCCATGTTCCTGGCTGGTCTGGGTCTGATGGGCGTCATGGCTCGCCGTCGTCTTCCAGCCTGATTCCGCCGGATAAAGGGCGCCACCATGAAAATGCTCCTCCTGGCCGGCAGCGCACTCGCGCTGCTTGGCGCTCCGGTCGCTCAGGCATCCGTCAGCACCTACAAGGTGATGACGACCTGGGCAGAACCGGAAACCGCGCCAAATGATTCGATCTTTATCGGCAGCTTCGATTTTGACGCAACAACCAAGGCTGTAACCAACCTGAAGGGCATCCTCAGCGAGTCGATGACCGGAAATGGCGTTGGTTACCCAAGCGACAGCATGACCTGGCTGACGCTGAATTACCAACTTGTCTCCTGGCGCGACACCACGCTCGGTGGCACTTTTGCTGCCACGTTCAAGAACCCGACGACCACCACCTTCACGACATCATTCGGCGGTGATACCTGGTTGCCCGGTGGCGAGGTCGTCTATGACGGCTACCCGAATGCTGCAGCCAATCCCGGCAACGCCTACGCACTGATCTTCGTTCCGGACGATCCGCTGGCCCAGCTCACGCAGGCGCAGATCGACAAGCTCGCCTACGCCGACTGCGCAACGGGCGGCATGATGGGTGCGACCTGCATGACCGGCACCAGTGTCGCCGGATATGGCGAGCTCGGGACGATGAGCGGCTATCCGCTGGCGCAGAGTATCGCTGCGGTACCTGAGCCCGAAACCTATGCCATGTTCCTCGCCGGATTGGGGCTGGTGGGTTTGCTGGCACGCCGGCGCATTCCGGGTTGATTTGATTGATCGTTTTATTCGTTACTTTTTAAGGGAAACAGCAATGAAAAAGACTTTGCTTGCTACCGCCGCTTTGGCTTTGTTCGCCGCTGCGCCGTTGGCACAGGCAGCGACCAGCTCCTACAACATCATGACAACCTGGTACGAGCCTGACACGCAACCGCGTGACTCGATTTTCATCGGCGCCTTTGACTACGACTCCGCCACCCATGCCGTAACGAATCTGCATGGCATTCTCAGCGAATCCATGTCTGGTGACCCGATTGCCTACCCGGGTGACAACATGGCCTGGCTGACGCTCAACAATCAGCTCGTGTCATGGCATGACGATGGTTTGGGCGGAACTTTCGCGGCTACGTTCAGGAATTCCAGCACCAATACATTCACCACAATGCTGGGTGGTGATGGCTGGTCGCCGCAAGCTGGCGTCGATGCTGGCGGTATCTATTATGGTTACCCCAAGCCGGGCAACAACCCCGGCAATGCATACGCATTGATCTTCGTGCCGGACAGCCCGTTGACAGCACTGACCCAAGCCCAACTGGATAAAGTTGCTTACGCTGACTGCGCCCCATTGATCGGGTCTGGTGGGTTTGGCGGCGGCGGCATGATGGGTGCAGTCTGCATGACCGGTACCAGCATCGCTGGCTATGGTGCTGTTGGAACGATGAGCGGCTATCCCGTCGCGCAGAGCATTACGGCGGCTGTGCCTGAGCCTGAGTCCTATGCCATGTTCCTGGCCGGTCTGGGGCTGCTGGGTGCAATCGCCCGGCGGCGCAAGACAACCACCTAATTCCGACTGTCTCAGATTTCCTCTCGTTGGCAGGCGGTGGTGGCGCAAGCCCCGCCGCCTTTTTTCTTTTGTCCAGGAACCATGAACAATCTCTTCCCGCGACTGTTGGCGACGTTGTTGGTCGCCCTTCCCGTGTGTGCGGCCAGCCAAACGTCCGTATCGTCAGTTGATAGCGAAACACCACAAACCCTCAACCCAGTTGTCGTTACCGGCGTTCGAACTGCTGACGAACCTGGCGGTGCAGCCCGGCTCGATAAGCAGGTGCTACCAGCCGAGCGGGCAAACACCAGTGATACTGCTCGCCTCCTGGAGAATATTCCCGGTGTGAGTTCCTACGGGGCTGGCAGCATTTCGAGCCTGCCAGTCGTGCATGGCATTGCCGACGACCGTTTGCGCACAACGGTGGACGGCATGGATTTGATGACGGCCTGTCCGAATCACATGAATCCTGCCTTGTCATTCATTGACCCGTCGAAAGTGGCGAGCGTAGAAGTTTTTGCTGGTATCACACCGGTTAGCGTGGGCGGCGACAGCATCGGCGGCACCATTCAGGTCAAGTCGGCCCCCCCAAAATTCGCCAAACCGGATGAGGATTTTTTAGCTGAGGGGGAACTGGGATTCTTTACCCGCAGCAATGGCAATGCCCGTGGGAGAAACGCCCGGGCGATGCTGGCCGGAGAGTGGTTCAACCTGTCCTATTCCGCGTCGGAATCGGATTCCGATAACTATGTTGCCGCTGGGAAATTCAAGACTGATACGCCCAGCGCCTGGAAGAGGCTAAGCAGCGGACGAAAGGTTGAGGAAAACGAGGTTGGCGCTACCGAGTATAGAGGCTCGATCAATCAGGAGTTTGGTGTTGCCTTGCGCATCCTGCGCCGCCACACCCTGGCATTTAGCGCCAGCGAGCAGAGGCTCAACTACGAAGGTTTCCCCAACCAGCGCATGGACATGATTTCCAGCGTGCCGAATCCCGACCCCACAGGAATGCCCTACATTCTCGACAAGGACAAGCCTTCCAACGTTAACCGCCTGTCCAACATTCACTACAGCGGCCAATTCGAATGGGGTGCGCTGGAGGCTCGCTATTTTCACCAGGATCTCAAACATCACATGGACATGCTTCCGGAGCGATACCTTGTCTTGATGATGCCCATGGACACTGTAGCGACGACCGACGGAGGACTGCTCAAAGCCAGCATTGACCTCTCCGATACCGATATTCTGCGGGTCGGCTACGATTTCCAGAAATACCGTCTCGACGATTGGTGGCCGCCAGTGGATAACGGTGGCATGGGGCCGAACAACTTCTGGAATATTCGTGACGGGAAGCGTGACCGCATGGGACTTTTTGCGGAATGGGAAGCGCGCTGGCCATCGGCATGGATGACCCTGCTCGGTATTCGGGGCGGCGTGGTCGAATCGAACGCCGGCCGAGCGGAGGGATACAACAACAGCTACCGTTTCGATGCGAACGCCTTTAACGCGCGCGACCATTTTCGCAAGGACAATCATCTCGACCTGACGGCTCTGGCGCGCTATACGCCGGATGCAATGCAGACCTATGAGGCAGGGGTGGCGCGCAAAACGCGCTCGCCTAACCTTTACGAGCGATACCCGTGGTCTTTCAACTCGATGGCTACCCTGATGAATAACTTTGTCGGTGACGGTAACGGTTACATCGGCAACCCAGATCTCAAGCCGGAAATTGCCCACACGATCAGTGCTACTGCCGACTGGCACGACGAGAATCAGGATCGCTGGAATATCAAGGCAACGGCTTACGTGACCTATGTCGACGATTTCATCGATGCCGAACGCTGCACGCAGCGCATGAATACGGCATGTACGCGTTCCAATGCAACGACCACCAACGAATATGTCAAGCTGCGCTATGTTAACCAATCGGCACGCCTCTATGGCTTCGACCTTTCAGGTGGGCGACTGCTTGGCCAAATAGATGGATTCGGCAGCTTTACGGCGACTGGGGTGGCAAGCTACGTGCGCGGCGAAAACCGGACGACCGGGGGCAATCTTTTTCACATCATGCCGCTCAATGTGAAGCTCGGGATTACCCACAAATTAGCCGGCCTTACAACCACTCTTGAAATGCAAAGCGTGGCCGACAAGGACAAGGTTTCGCAGGTTCGCAACGAGGTGGCTACGCACGGTTACACCCTCTACCACCTGCGTAGCAGCTACCAGTTGAAGCACGCCCGTATAGACCTTGCCATAGAAAACTTATTCGACCAGTTCTACTACTTGCCTCTTGGCGGGGCGTATGTCGGCCAGGGGAATTCCATGACCATCAATGGTGTCCCGTGGGGGATGAACGTACCCGGTCGAGGGCGATCTCTCAACATGGCGTTGAATCTGACCTTCTGAAACTTGCCTTGTGGCGGCGCAAGCAGAATGTCATGGAGCATGCCCGGGCTATTGCGCTCAATCGCTTGGGCGGCATTTATCATCGGCCCAAGTTTTTCGGCTGTGCTGGATCGTAGACGCTTGGCAAGTTGTTTTAAAAACCTCCTTGCCTTGGCAAAATAAACGAACAATAATGTTTATTCGGTTTTGGGCGCCAAATTTGATTTGTTTGTCAGGCAATTTTCCGGCGGCGGTGTGTTCCAAGGCGTCTTGAGCAATTTTCCGTTTTTGAAAAACGGCGGCAGATAAAACCCTTGAATGAATTTACAAAATATTCCTGAAGATCAGCTAGCCGTAGAGTACCAACTAAGCATCAGGGTTCTGCTCGTTGATCAGGAAGAAGCAACCCAACAATTAGTGGCTGCACACCTTGAGCAATCAGGCTTCATGGTCGATTTCGCCAGCAGCGCCGAGCAGGCTGAGGTGGCGATTCGTTCTGCCTTGCCTGATTTGCTGATTATTGACTGGACGCTGCCCGGACAGTCCGGGATTGCGCTGGTCGAGAATATTCGCAGCACGCTGCGCTCGCGCGAAATCCCCATCATCATGCTCAGCGCGCGCGGCGCCGACGCCGACCAGATTCAAGGGCTGGATGCCGGCGCTGATGACTATGTCAGCAAACCATTTTCTCCCGGTGTTCTGCTGGCCCGGGTTCGTGCCGTTTTACGGCGGCGATCTCCGCATTTGTCGGGGCAGGCCGTCAAGGTCGGCACGCTGACGTTGAATCCGGTGACCCACCGGGCGATGGCGGGCGGCAAGCCAATTAATCTGGGGCCAACCGAATTTCGTCTTCTCACCTTCCTCATGACTCACCCGGAGCGCCTCTACGCGCGTCACCAACTGCTTGATGAAGTTTGGGGTGACCATATCTACGTCAGCGAGCGGACGGTGGATGTCCATGTCCGCCGCTTGCGCGTCGCCCTGCAAGCCTCTGGCAATCACGATCGGCTGGAGACGGTACGCGGCGGAGGTTACCGGTTTCGCGGTGAATGAGGCCGATTGAGCGATGGCGGCGGTATCTTGGCCGCTTGCCTTCCCGGTATAATTTAAACGGTCGCTGCGGCGGCCTTTTTCATTTGACGGAAGATGATCGGTGCGCTCTCTTGGCGAAAACTGGCGTAATGCGCAGGCTGTCCTGACGGGGGCGGGCATCGACTCGGCTCGTCTGGATGCGCGGCTGCTGCTGGAGTATCTCGCCGGGTGTCGTTACACCGACCTCTTGATGGCACCGGAAAAAATCCTCGAGTCCCCGGCTCAGCAGGTGTTCGATGCCCTGTTGGCGCGACGGGCAAAAGGTGAGCCCCTGGCCTATTTGCTGGGTGAAGCCGAGTTCCGCGGGCGTGTTTTTCAGGTTTCACCTGCGGTATTGATTCCGCGCCCGGAGACCGAAGTGCTGATCGAGTTGGCGCTGGAGAAGTTGCAGGGCCTGAGTGCCCCGAAGGTTGTCGATCTTGGCACGGGATCCGGCATCGTCGCCGTTTCTCTCGCGCTGGAATGCCCGAGGGCTTCGCTAGTGGCTGTCGACCTGTCGCAAGACGCAATCGCCATCGCCCGCAACAACGCCGGTCGACTGGGCGCCAAGGTGGATTTCCGCGAAGGCGACTGGTTTTCTCCGGTCGCCGGTGAACGCTTCGATACCATCGTTTCCAATCCGCCCTATGTGGCTGACGGTGACCCGCATCTGGCGCTCAATGGCTTGCCTTTCGAGCCGCAAATGGCACTGACGGATGGCGCCGATGGTTTGGCCTGCATCCGGCGCATTGTTGCCGATGCCTCGGTTCATCTGAACCCCGGCGGCTGGCTGCTTTTCGAGCATGGCTACGACCAGGGCGAGGCAAGCAGGAACTTATTGACTGCCGCAGGGTTCAAAGCGGCAGTTACTTTTCAGGACCTGGCCGGCATAGACCGCGTTTCAGGCGCCTTTATTTAAATCAGGAGAAATCATGTCCGACGTACAGCAGAGAATCCACGCCACCGTAACCGGTAACCCGGTTGTCCTTTACATGAAAGGCGACGCTCGCTTCCCGCAGTGCGGCTTTTCAGCCACGGTGGTGCAGATCTTGAAGGTCTGCGGAGTCGAAGACTTTGTCACGGTCAACGTGCTGGCCGACGAAGAAATCCGCAACGGCGTCAAGGAATACGCCAACTGGCCGACCATTCCCCAGCTTTACATCAAGGGCGAATTCATCGGCGGTTGCGACATCGTCAAAGAGATGTACCAGACCGGCGAACTGCAGCAGTTGCTGGAAGGCGTCACGGCCTGAGCCATTTGCTCAGCCGGTATTGGAACCCGCCTTTCGGCGGGTTTTTTGCGCGCTATTTTTTGATTGCCAGGACGCTGGCCATTCTTTCGACATCGATTTGCCGGTGTGTTCCCGTCTTCAGGAAAATGCTTTTGAGCTGGCTTTTCAGGGTTTCCGCGCTGACGCCATGGAAAGCGGCAATGCTGGCGATGCTCCAGCCGGCACAGAGTTCACTTGTCAGGCGAATTTCGGCGGGAGTCAGTCCGTAAATTTCGCCCAGCATTTGAGCGTCACCCTGGCCGGGAAGCATGGTGTCGAACAAAAAGCCAATCGCCACGGCCTGGCAGGCGCGGGTTTCGAAGCCGTGATCGCTTGGTAGCGGGGAGATGCTGAGAACGCTCGGTGGGCGCCCGGATTTTCCGGGAAAAGGCATGCTGTGCGGTACCGGGAAGAATGCCGTGGCGGATGTTGAAACCGCGCTTTCGATGAATTTATCCAGGCGTTTTGTTGCCTCTTGGTTAGCGGCGGCCAAGCGATGTCCGCCGCCGTCGTCGGTCAGCCATAGCCCCTCGTTCCCCTTGAGCAATTCTGCGGCCGCGCTGTTGGTGTGCACGACACAGCCGTCCCGGCCGAATAGAACGATGCCGCACGCAAGTTTGTCGAGCGCGGCAAGGCTCGCCGCCAGCTTGTTTTCCGCATCCCGCAAGCGGAACATCAAGCCCAGAGAGCGCGACAAATGCGGGGTCAACAGGCGCAAGCGATTTTTTTCCCTGCGACCAAACGGCTTGGCATCGATACCGCGATAAATGGAAATGACCGTGGGCAGGTTCCCGGGGTCGCTTTGGCCAAAGACAACTGAAGTGCATAACCGGGATATGTTCGCCGGCGCCAGAAACTCCCGGTAGTAAGGGCTGGCGAGTAGATCCTCACGGGGAACAAGTGCTTCGTCCGTCACCACCGTGCCGGGAGTGAATAATTGGCGAGATTCGCCAGCTTGAGTCCATAGGTCGAGCCGATGGTAGGTCTCGGCATAACGAGCCATGGTTTCGGCCGAGAGCTTGTTCGGAATGGCGAACCCCCCGGCCTCTGGCCCGTGGAGTGGGGTGAGCAGCAGGGCGGCCGACCCCGCCAGTGCCTGCCGGATACCGTCCAGGGCGTCCGGCCATAAGGCAGGCGTGAGCGCGGCATCATGGATCAGCCCGATCAGCTTGCTCAGTTGTCTTGTCGTGATGGATGTCATTCACGACCCCTTGGGGTTGGTTGGGCGACCATCACCCAAATGGGTGAGTCGCAAAATTTGACACGGGTGCAGCCATTTGTTGCTGTGCTCTGTGACCCGAATATCGGTGCGTCTTGCTAGGCCAATAATTCAGTACTTCGGCATGAATTATGCGACTTGGTTCATTCGCCGGGGGCGGTTTGATGCTGACCGGCTATTCCAGACAAAAAGAGGAGACAAAAATGGATCAACATCGAATCGGCGCCAAATGGGTTGCCAGTACCTTGCTGGCATTTGCGAGCCTTTCTGCCGAGGCATTGCCGGTGGCAATCAACGGCACGTTTCACAGTCTAGAGAACGTAAGTCCCAACTCGGTCAATATTTCGTCGGGTGTGCGACAGCATTTTGGTGCAGTTAGCGTGCTTCCTGACGGCAGTGGCGGAACGACCGGAACAGCAAGCCAGGCCTGTGGCGCAAACCTGCTTTGCCAGAACGCGGCGCAAGGCCCGGTATGGACTGTTCCTCTGGCGTTTCAGCCATTTTCGACGGCCCCCAATTTCTTTAGTGCCGCCCGAGGTGCCGGGGCAGCCCCGAATGGCTCTTGGACGCTGAGTTTTACTAATGGCGGCGAGACGACCACTGCGCAGACGCCAAGCATTGCTGGTGCAACGGTGCTGGCTCATCCTGAGAGCGTCTCGATTTCAGGGAGTGGGCTTAATCCGAGTTTTAACTGGTTGCTACCGGCGGGGGCGGCAAACGTTGATGCCATCAGGATTCAGATTTTCGATCACAATCGAGTGGTGGGGGCCGGGCAGGCAGGTGTTGGCGGTGCTGGCGTCTCAGACATCGTCTACGCAACTGCCCTGGCCGGAAGCGCGACAAGTTTTACCGTTGATCCGGGTGTGGCTGGTTTGAAGCAAAACAGTCTTTATTCGCTGGAAATCAACCTGCTTGACCTGCGCGATCCAAATGGCGGGGCAGGTAATGCCAACATCCTCAGCCGAAGCCGCTCGTTTTTTGACTTTACTTTGCTACCAGACAGTTCTCCAGCCAATGTCTTTCTTCCCATGGTCAATTTGGCGGGGCCCGCCCCAATTTTCGAATTCCAGCCCATTTCCGTTGAGGCCGGGCAGCAAATCTTTATCGACCCCTTGGTGGCGATTGGCTACGACTATCAGACGGGTGCGGGCAATCCGAATTTCCGGACGGTGTTATTGCCGACGGGCATTGGCGATGGGTCGTACGAGCTTTATATCTGGGAGAACGGCGATTGGCTGAAGGTGGCCGATGTTCAGGGCGGACAAAAATATGACTTTGGCCAAATTGGCGTCGATCGTTTTCGGGTGCTCGGAATCGAGACGGGGGCCGGTCTCGCACCGGATGATCCGACAGCCTTCATTACCGGCCTGGAGTTTGTTGGCACAGGTGTTTTCAGCGGCACGATGACGGCGGTGACTGTCGATGTGCCGGAGCCGGGTAGTTTGGTTTTGCTGGGTCTGGCTTTGGGTTTGCTCGGGATGCGTCGTCAGGCGAAGCTTGAGCATTGATCCGGCATGCCGGGTGATTTATGCCTGGCTTGAGGCGATCAGACAAAAGAAAGCCGGGGTCGAACCCGGCTTTCTTGTTGCGAACGGCAGACTCAGACTTCAGTCGCCTGAAAATCGATATTGGGGCCGTCGACGACGATGTCCTTGACGGCGCAATGGGCGATGCTTTCGAGGATTGCGCTCTTCTGGTCAGCCGTGAATTCGGCGGGGAAGCGTACTTCGGTCTTGAACTTGGCCAGCGTGAGCGGGCCGCCGGTGCCGGCGAAGGGTTTGCAACTGATTTCGATGCCGCCGGCCTTGATGCCCAGACTTTTGCAGGCTTTTTTTGCATAAACGGCTGC
Organism: uncultured Rhodocyclaceae bacterium; assembly: GCA_907163225.1. GTDB lineage: Bacteria > Pseudomonadota > Gammaproteobacteria > Burkholderiales > Rhodocyclaceae > Azonexus. The sequence continues at coordinate 2,609,796 of OU015322.1, forward strand.
GCAGGCGGCGAGCGAGGCGTAAAAGGCTTCAAGCGGGTTCATCAATGAACCGTCCAGCGCGTAACTGGCTTCATGCTTGCCAGCGCTGACTTTGATGAGCGGGGTGTTGTCGACAATGGTTGAGTACATGCTGATCTACCTTTGGTTAGTTATTGGCCACGCCGATAAATTAATATCATCGTTTGCTTATATGTTAAACCTCTAAAGCATTTGGCGCAAAAAAAGCCGTCGGCTATTGCCGGCGGCTTTCTTGGTTTTGCCGCGAACTCAGCTCAGACGCTTGCGAGCGCGGGCGATGGCGGCCTTGACCTGATCCGGCGCAGTGCCGCCGATGTGATTGCGGCTAGCCAGCGAGCCTTCCACGGTCAACACGGAAAACACGTCATTTTCGACTTGTGGGCAGAAGGCGCGGATTTCATCCAGCGTCAGTTGCGGCAGGTCGACACCCTTCTGTTCGGCTGCCTTGACGGCATGGCCGACGGCTTCGTGCGCGTCGCGGAAGGGCAGGCCCTTCTTGACCAGGTAGTCGGCGAGGTCGGTGGCGGTGGCGAAACCCTGGGTCAGCGCAGCCTTCATCGCTTCCGGCTTGACGGTGATGCCACCGGCCATGTCGGCGAAGATGCGCAGCGTGTCGGTGACGGTGTCGACAGCGTCGAACAGGGGTTCCTTGTCTTCCTGATTGTCCTTGTTGTAGGCCAGCGGCTGCGACTTCATCAGGGTCAGCAGGCTGATCAGCTGGCCGTAGACGCGGCCGGTCTTGCCGCGCGCCAGTTCCGGCACGTCCGGGTTTTTCTTCTGCGGCATGATCGACGAGCCGGTGCAGAAGCGGTCGGCGATCTGGATGAATCCGATGCGCGGGCTCATCCACATGACCAGTTCTTCCGACAGGCGGCTGATGTGCATCATGAGCAGGGCGCAGGCGGCGGTGAATTCGATGGCGAAGTCGCGGTCGGAAACAGCATCCAGCGAATTTTCGCAGACGCCTTCGAAGCCGAGTTGTTCGGCGACGAATTCGCGGTCAATCGGGTAGGTCGTGCCGGCCAGCGCGGCGGCGCCGAGCGGCAGGCGGTTGGTGCGCTTGCGGGCATCTGCGAAGCGCTCGGCGTCGCGGCCGAACATTTCAAAATAGGCCAGCATGTGGTGGCCGAAGGTCACCGGCTGGGCGACTTGCATGTGCGTGAAGCCGGGCATCGGCGTGGCGGCTTCCTTCTCGGCAAGATCGACGAGGGCCGAACGGAAAGCCTTGATCAGGCCCAGAATGTCGTCGATCGAATCGCGCAGGTAAAGGCGGATGTCGGTGGCGACCTGGTCGTTGCGCGAGCGGCCGGTGTGCAGGCGCTTGCCGGCGTCGCCGACGAGCGCGGTCAGGCGCTTTTCGATGTTCAGATGCACGTCTTCCAGATCGAGCGACCATTCGAACTTGCCCGATTCGATTTCTTCGGTCACGACGGCCATGCCGCGTTCGATGTCGGCCAGGTCGGCGGCGGCGATGATGCCCTGTTTGGCCAGCATTTTGGCATGGGCCAGCGAGCCGCGGATGTCCTGGCGCCACATGCGCTGGTCAAAGTCGACCGAGGCGGTATAGCGTTTGACGAGATCGGAAACCGGCTCGGAGAAGCGTCCGGCCCAAGTGTATTGATTGGCGTTGGAAGTCATGTCTTTGGTCTAGAATCGGGAAATCAGGCGCAAATTGCACAGAGAATGACAAGTATACGGCACTTTCCCGCGACTCACCCCTTGCCCGACTGGCGCAATTTCGGGGTCATGCTGCGCGTGCTGATCGGCATCAACGTCCTGGCCATGCTCGCTGCCTTGGTACGTGCGCCCAGACTAGCTGACTGGGCCAGCCAATATGTCGAACTGGCGGCGATGGTCGAGCCCTTGCTGCTGATCAATCTCGGCCTGCTGTGCTTGTTGCGGGATATTCTGTGGCGCTTGCCCATGCGGCTCGGACAGACGTTTGTCGTTGCGCTGACCAGCGGCGTGGCGTCGGCGCTTTTTTTCTATGTCAGTACGCTGGGATTGCTAGATTTCGATGGCGCAATGCGCGCGGTGCTGCTGACGGCGGCAGCCACGGCCTTGCTGCTCGGCTATTTTGAGTTGCGCTCGCGTGCCTTTTCGCCAGCCCAGACCGAGGCGCGGCTGGCCGCCCTGAACGCCCGCATCCGCCCGCATTTTCTCTTTAATTCGCTGAATGCCGTGCTGTCGCTGATTCGCGCCCGGCCGCAGCAAGCTGAGGCGGCGCTCGAAGCACTCTCTGATCTCTTCCGTGCGGCGATGCGCGATCCGGGCGAACTGGTCAGCCTGGCCGATGAAATTGAACTCGGCCGGCAATACCTCGAACTGGAAAATCTTCGCCTCGGCGAGCGTCTTGCGGTCGACTGGAAAATTGGGACAATTTCGATGAATCTGCCGATTCCACCGCTGATGCTGCAGCCCTTGCTGGAAAATGCCGTTTATCACGGCATCGAACCCTCGCCAACGGGCGGGACGGTGAGCATTGAAATCGAACAAAGCGGCGACGAACTGCGCATCGCCATCACCAACCCGACCGTCGGTCAGGCCCAGCATGCCGTTGGCAACCAGATTGCCGTGGCCAACATCCGCGAACGGCTGGCGCTGTATTACGATCTCGAAGCCCGCCTCGAAACACGAGTCGGCAAAGAAAATTACGAGGTTCGCATCGTCCTGCCATGCCAACGCCGCCATCCGCCGCCCCGCTGAAAATCCTCATCGTCGATGACGAGCCGCTGGCGCGCGACCGCCTGCGCACGCTGCTGTCCGATATTGCCGGGCAATTCCCCAGCGACGTCGTCGGTGAAGCGGCCAATGGTCTGGCCGCGCTCGAAATCCTGCGCGAACAGCCGGTGGACGTCGTGCTGGCCGACATCCGCATGCCAGGCATGGACGGCATCGAGCTTGCCTCCCATCTGGGGCGTCTGGAAAAGCCGCCAGCCGTCATTTTCACCACAGCTTACGACAACTACGCCGTGCAGGCCTTCGACCTCAATGCCGTCGACTACCTGCTCAAGCCAGTGCGCACCCAGCGCCTGCTTGCCGCCCTGCAGAAAGTTCCGGCGCAACACCCGGACGCCGCCCTGCTCGCCGGCATCGGCCAGGAAATGCGCGGCAGCGGACGAACCCACCTTTCCTGCCACGAGCGCGGTCGTCTGCTACTGGTGCCGATCGGCGAAGTGCTCTATTTCAAGGCAGACGTCAAATACGTCACCGCCCGCACCGTCGAGCGCGAATATCTGCTCGACGAAGCGCTGACCCACCTCGAAATCGAATTCGCCGAGCGCTTCATGCGCCTGCACCGCGCCGTGCTGGTTGCCAAAACGGCGCTGGCCGGCTTCGAAAAAGCCGCTGGCGATGATGCCGAAGCCTATGGCTGGGCGCTGCTGCGCGGCGTACCCGAAAAACTCCCGGTCAGCCGCCGCCAGTGGGTGCCGGCCAAGGCTTTGGTCAAAAATTCCTGAAACTTCCCACCGAGAAACTTCGATGAGCCAAATCTGCCCCCATTGCAACTATGCCCGCAAGGCCGACGATAGCGCCCCGGACTGGCAATGCCCGTCCTGCGAAAAGGCCTACGCCAAAGCCGGCGGCTCGCTGCCGCCGGAAAGCCTGCGCCAGTACGCGGCGACGCCCGAGCGGAGTGGCGGCATGGGTAAATGGCTGCTCGTGCTCCTCGCCTTCGGCGCCGCCTTCTGGTTCGGGCGCCCGCTGCTGCAGCAACGCGGCATCCCGGCCGCGATGGCCGAGGCTTCCACCGAACAGCCCGAAGTCGTCCTCTACGCCACCAGTTGGTGCGGCTACTGCAAAATGACGCGCGAGTTTTTCGCAGCCAACGGCATTCGCTACACCGAGCACGACATCGAACAAAGCTCGGCGGCGCTCCAGCAACACAAAAAGCTGGGCGGCAACGGCGTGCCGCTGATCGTGGTTGGTGATCAGGTGGTCAATGGCTGGAACGAGCAGTCGCTACGGCAATTGCTGGGGCCTTGGATCAAGGGGTGAGTGACGGGTTGTTACCCTTTGATGACCTAGCCATATTTGGAAAGCGGTCGTTCAGAAACGTTCGAGGTAAGGCGGGTCTTGCACGCGTAGCTGTTAGTGCTCGCCTTGACCGAGGGGTTTAGCCGTCACTTTGAGCGCTCACGGTGACCAGGAATACAGTAGTTGGCCGCTTCCATACATTTGAAGACTGTTGGTGCAATAACCTCATGATCAACGGTCCAGACAAAGCGGAACTCATCCTCTACAGAAAACGGATACTCTTCTTTGATGAAGTAGGTCTGGTCCCCCAGCAAAGCGTCTAGACGTTCGCCCATCTGGCGATTCATAGCTTCGAACGCAGCTTCGACAGATCCAGCGATACCACTCTGTGCTGCCAGAACTAGTTGCGTTGGATCAGGCAGGATCGGCTGAATTGTTCGTTGTTCAATCGATCTCTTGATGGCATAGCGGCATGGTGCCATTTGAAGTTGCGTGAAACCAAGAATTGCGTGCGACATGGCCTCAGCAAATCCTTGCGGGTCAAAAATCTCTATCCAGGCATCTGCTTGGAAGCGCGACAAAATCTCGTCGCTCAATGTAGAGCTAGTGCAGAGCATGTAGCTTTGCCTGCCAACGCCTTGGATGCCGGCGATGGCATGGTTTGCATGAGGAAAGTAGAAATTCGCCTTTCCTTCCCGGGAGTCTCGTCGTGATTGATCTTCATGCTTCCTGCACTCGTCGTATGTGGTTAGGCGCAAGGTTCCGTTGGAGAAAAAGTCATCGACGTACCTGGACTCCATGTATCTGTACTTCGAGCGACCGGATACGGGTCGTGTTTTGCTGGGATGAATGGCTGGCGTCGAAGTTGACATGAGGGCGGCTTGTGTCTTGTGAAGGCTAGTGTTTGAATTCAGCGGCCGCCGTGGCGGTCAGTTGGAATAAATGGTTAGGTAGCTGCTGAGCGCAATTTCGGCTGGCTGACAACCGCAGCGTACCAGACGCTGCCGACGTTAACTGACGACAGCGAGGCGCTATTTCAGGTTCCGGGTAGCGCAGGAAATTCGGCGTTTTTTCTGGTTGACCGCGCACCCCGGGAGTTTCCCTGATGCGCGGTCAGCGTGCATCAGCCGAGCGCGCGGCTGACTACCTCGAACACATCTGGCGACAAACCGGCGTGGTCGCGGATGCTTTCCAGTGCGGCTTTGGCGTGGCGTTGGCGTTCGCCGTCGAATTTCTTCCAGCGGTCGAAGCTGCGGGCGAGGCGTGAGGCGATTTGCGGGTTTAGCGCGTCGACGGTGCGGACTTGTTCGGCCAGGTAGGCGTAGCCTTCGGGGCTGTGGAAGTTCGGGAGGTTGCCGCCCAGCGTGCGGAAGACGGCGTAAACCTTGTTCGGCTTGGCGAGGTCGAAGGCCGGGTGCGCCGTCAGTGCCTTGATGGTAGCCAGCGTGTTCGGGCGGCGGCTGGCTGATTGCACGGCGAACCATTTGTCGACCACCAGCGATTCGTTCTGCCAGCGCTCGTAGAACTCGGCCAGTGCCGTTTCGCGTTCGGCGCAGTTTTCGGCTTCGACGTTGGCGAGTGCGCCCAAGGCAGCGAACTGGTCGGTCATGTTGTCGGCTGTCTTGAATTGCTGGAGGGCCAATTGGCGAGTGGCCGGGGTGTCGAGTTCGAGCAGGTAGCCGAGGCACAGGTTGCGCAGGGCGCGGCGGCCGGCTTCTTCGCTGCTCGGCGTGTAGGGCTGGGTCGGGGCGAGGGCGGCGTAGATGCCGGTGAGTTCGCCTTCGAGTTGTTCGGCGATGTGTTTGCGCAGGCCGTTGCGGGCGGCGCGCAGGGCGACTGGGTCGACAACGGCCAGCGCTTCGGCCAGCGTCGATTCGCCGGGCAGGCTGAGGGCTTCGGCGACGAAGGCTGCACCGCGCTGGGCGTGGTTTTTCAGTAGATGGCGGGCGGCGTCGATGAAGCTGGCCGGCCAGGCCGGGGCCTTGCCGGCGGCAATGGCGGCCGTGGCGTCGAGGATCAGCGTCGAGGCCAGGCGTTGGCCGGCTTCCCAGGCGTTGAAGGAGTCTGGCTCGTTGGCCAGCAGCAGGGTCAGTTCTTCGGGGCGGTAGGCAAAATCGAGGATAACCGGGGCCGAGAAGTCGCGGAGTAGCGAAGGGATCGGCTCGGCGGCGATGTTTTCGAAAACGAATTCCTGCTTGTTCTCGGTCAGCAGCAGGGTTTTCTCGGTGCCGGCGATCAACTGGCCGGCGGTATCGAACAGCGCGACGCGGATGGGGATCAGGTAGGGCTGGGTGTCGCTGGCCAGTGCGTTGCGCTGCGTGCAGTGCAGCGTGTAGGTTTGCGTTTTTGGCTCAAATTTCCCGTTGACCGCAACATGCGGCGTGCCGGGCTGCTGGTACCAGCGCATGAATTGCGTGAAGTCGAAACCGGAGGCGGCGGCCATTGAAGCGACGAAATCTTCACAGGTCACGGCCTGGCCATCGTGGCGGCGGAAATATTCGTCCATGCCGAGGCGGAAACCGTCGCGGCCGATCAGCGTCTGGATCATGCGGACGACTTCGGCGCCCTTTTCATAGACGGTGGACGTGTAGAAATTGCTGATTTCCATGTACGACGACGGCCGCACCGGGTGCGCCATCGGGCCGCCATCTTCGGGGAATTGGGATGCCCGTAGGCCGCGCACGTCGCTGATGCGGGCGACGGAAGGATCGTGTTCGTCGAAGCCGAATTCCTGGTCGCGGAAGACGGTCAGGCCTTCCTTCAGCGAGAGCTGGAACCAGTCGCGGCAGGTGACGCGGTTGCCGGTCCAGTTGTGGAAATATTCGTGGGCGACAACGCGGTCGATGTTCTCGAAATCGACGTCGGTGGCCACGTCGCCACGGGCCAGCACGTATTTCGTGCTGAAAATGTTGAGGCCCTTGTTCTCCATGGCGCCGGCGTTGAAATCGTTAACGGCGACGATCATGTACTGATCGAGGTCGCATTCGAGGCCGAATCGTTCCTCGTCCCAGCGCATCGATTTTTTCAGCGCGGCCATGGCGTGCGGCGCCTGGTCAAGCTTGCCCGGCTCGACATAAACCTCCAGCTTGACCTCACGGCCGGAGCTGGTCGTGAAGCGCTCGAACAGGCCGTCCAGCTTGGCGGCGACGACGGCGAACAGGTAACACGGCTTGCGGAAGGGATCGACCCAGCGCGCCCAGTGGCGGCCATCGGCCTCATCGCCGGCGGCGTCGAGGTTGCCGTTGCCGAGCAGCACCGGCAGCGCGGCCTTGTCGGCGTGCAGGGTGACGGTGTAGGTCGCCATCACGTCCGGCCGGTCGAGGAACCAGGTGATGCGGCGGAAACCCTGCGCTTCGCACTGGGTGAAATAGCCGTCGTCGGACTTGAACAGGCCGAGCAGCTTGGTGTTGTGATCGGGGTCGATGCGGACGACGGTTTCCAGCGTGAAAGCGTCGGGCAGATCAGCGATGGTCAGCGTGCTGGCGGTTTCCGAAAATGGGGCTTTTTTGCCGTTGACCGCAACACTCAGGGTTTTCAGCTCGTCGCCATCGAGCACCAGCGGCTGGGTCGGTACGGCGGGGTTGCGACGCATGGCCAGCGTGGCGCTGACGTTGGTGCCGCCGGCTTCGATGTTGAAGTCGAGATCGACGGTGTCGATCAGGTAGGCGGGGGCGGTGTAGTCTTTGAGATAGACGGTCTGGGGCGTATCAGTTTTCATTTTTTGACGGGCAGCTGGGGAAGCCGTCGATGATACGTCAAACTGGATCAGCAGGTTTCCCCGCGCCGGTCGGTCAGGCACGGGGAGACCTGCTGATCAAACCTTGTCAGTCGTGACCATGGCCATGGCCGCGACCGCGACCACGGCCCCGTTCTTCCTCACGATAGTCGCGGCGGTCGTAGCCGCGGTCATCGTCACGGTAGCCGTCCCGATAGCCCTCGCGATAGCTATCCCGGCCATAGTCCCGGCGGTGGCTGTGGCGCTCCTGGTAGCGCGGAGCGTATTCCTGTTGATACCAGTCGTCCTGCACGAAATAGACACGTTCGCCACAAGCGCGGTAGCGATGGCAGTGCTTGCCCCAGTGCCGGGCATGGCCGGGTGGAACGCGCAGATAAAGCGGCGGGCGGCTGACCGGGGCGCGATGGATCATCATGGGTTGCGGAAAGAGCAGCGGCGGGGGCGGGAAGCCGCCGATGTCGAGCCGGCCGTAGAAGCCCGGCTGGCCGATATTGATGGAGACCTGGGCGGCCGCCGGGGTGCTCAATGCTGCTGCGGCAATCGTTACCGCGATGAGAAGACGTTTCATGTCAGCAATTTCCTTGATCAGTAGTGCCCGAATAACGTGCCGTGTCGGCGCTGCGATGACATTCTGGCGTGAAACAAATTGTAAGTCTGAGGGGCAGTGTAGCGGATGCGTTAGCGACGTCGCCAAACCTGCCAGCGTTCGCGGCCGGCAAATACCGGGATCGAATCGCTGACTGCGGCGTCGTCGATGGGCTCGAAATTGGCAGCCAGCAAGGCATCGAGCTCTGCCGGCTGGATACCGAATGGCGGGCCTTTGGGCTGCTCGCAGAGGAAGAAATAGCCGGCGAGAAGGCCGCCGGGCGGCAGCAGCTCGGCGACGCGTCGGCCCCAGTCGGCCCACAGCTTGCGCGGCAGGGCGCAGAGGAAGGCGCGTTCGTAAATCAGGGCGATGGGCCGGGCTGGCGCGAAGGTAAAAAAGTCGGCGCAAACGAGGTCGACCGGGGCCTTGCCCAGAACCGCGCGGGCTGCTTCGATGGCCTGCGGCGAGAAGTCGAGCGCCGTCACCGGCCAGCCCAGTTCGGCCAGGTGAGCGGCTTCCCAGGCGCTGCCGCAGCCGGGAATCAAGGTGTTTAGCGGCGCGGGCTGGCGGGCGATGAAATCGGCAAAGGCGGCCGGCACCTTGCCGGCGTCCCACGGCGTAAGCCCTTCGCCGAAGCGCTTGCACCAGAAGTCGGGATGTTCCGGCCGCTGGTCATCCGGCTTGATCTGGGTTGGGGAGGCGGTTTGGTCGCTCATGCTAAGATTGCTGCCTTCGAAACCCTTGCTGCGTGCCGCGCCATGTCCGCTCCTTCCAAGATTGTTATTGCCTCCCGTGAATCCCGCCTCGCCATGTGGCAGGCCGTGCATGTTCAGGGTCGTCTGGCCAGTTTAAATCCCGGTTCGGAGGTTGTCATTCTCGGCATGACCACCAAGGGCGACCAGATACTCGACCGGCCGCTCGCCGAAATTGGCGGCAAGGGCCTGTTCATCAAGGAACTAGAAGTTGCGATGGAGGAGGGCCGCGCCCACCTCGCCGTGCATTCGATGAAGGATGTGCCGATGGTGATGCCGGAAGGCTTCGTGCTGGCTGCCATTTCGGCCCGCGAAAATCCGCGCGATGCTTTCATTTCGAACAAGTACAACGGGCTGGATGACCTGCCGGCCGGCGCCATCGTCGGCACTTCCAGCCTGCGCCGCGAATCCATCCTGCGCGCCAAATATCCGCAGCTCGTCATCAAAAGCTTGCGCGGCAATCTCGACACCCGCCTGAAGAAACTCGACGCCGGCGAGTACGACGCGATCATCCTCGCGGCCGCCGGTCTGATCCGCCTCGGCATGGAAAATCGCATCAAATCCGTGTTGACCGCAGAACAGTCGTTGCCGGCCCCCGGCCAGGGCGCGCTTGGGATCGAACTGATCGATGGCGCCGCCGACATGGTCGATGTCGTCGCCCCGCTCAATGATCCGGAAACGGCTCACTGCGTCAAAGCCGAACGCGCCTTCTCGCGCGCTCTTGGCGGCAGCTGCCAGGTGCCGCTCGGTGGCTACGCGATCATCGACAACGGCCAGCTCTGGCTGCGCGGTTTTGTCGCGACGGCCGATGGCAAGGAAGTCGTCAGCGCCGAACTGCGCGGCAATCCAGCCGACGACGAAGCACTCGGCCGCCAGCTCGCCGAGACGCTGCGCGCCCAGGGCGCCGACGCCATCCTCGCCAAGCTGGCCTGCCACGCCTAGGGCCATGGCTTCTGGCGGCCCGCTCGCCGGCCGAACCATCGTCGTCACTCGGCCGCAGGCGCAGGCAGCGCCGCTGGCCGAGGCGATCATCGCCGCTGGCGGCACGCCGCTGATTTTCCCGCTACTCGAAATATCGCCGGCCACCGACCCGCAGCCGCTGGCCGAAGCCGCAGGCCGGCTGGCTGAATATTCGCTGGCGGTCTTCATCAGCCCGAACGCTGTCGAGCATGCGCTGCCAGCCCTGCTGGCTCAGCGAGCCTGGCCCGAATCCCTGATCCCCGCCGCTGTCGGCCAGGGCACCGTCAAACTGCTGGCCGAGCGCGGCATCCACGGCTGCATCGCGCCGACCGAGCGCTTTGATTCCGAAGCACTGCTCGAATTGCCGGAACTCGCGGCCGATCGCGTCAACGCCCGGCGCGTCGCCATCTTTCGCGGCGACAGCGGTCGCGAACTGCTGGCCGATACCCTGCGCGAACGCGGCGCAACGGTTGATTGCATCACCTGCTACCGGCGTTCCGGGCCCTCTCACGGGCTGGCGCCACTGATCTCGGCCTGGCGGGCCGGGCGGCTTGACGCACTGACCGTGTCGAGCAGCGAAGGTCTACGCTATCTGGTCGATCAGCTCGATCCGGAGGGCCGCACCTTCCTGCAGAAAACGCCGCTCTTCGTCCCGCATGCCCGTATCGCCGAAAATGCGCGGGTGGCAGGCTTAAGCAAGATTCTCCTCACCGCAGCGGCAGATGCTGGCATTCTTGCCGGCTTAGTTGCTTATAATTGGACGGCATGATGCCCGAAAACGATAACCCCTCCCCCGCGAACATGACCTACATCCCGGCGCCGCGCGCCAAACGGCAAGGGCCGTGGCTGATCGTGGCGATTGCCGCACTGGCGCTGGCCGGCTGGCAGTGGTTCGAGACTCGCCAGAAGCTGCTGGATACGCAGCAGGAAGTCAGCCGCAAGCTGGCTGATTTCGATACCGGCAGCAAGGAAGACCGCGGCGCCCAGAAGCAGACGCGTGAGCAGATCGACGCCCTGCAAACACGGCTCGGTGCGCTCGACGGCAAGCTGGCTGAATTCCAGGCCCAGTCGGCCACGCTGCAGTCTCTGGTGCAGGACATCGCACGCAGCCGCGAAGAATTCGCCTTGCTCGAAGTGGAGCAGGCCGTGACGCTGGCCGGCCAGCAACTGCAACTGGCCGGCAATGTGCCGGTCGCCGTGCTCGCCTTGCAGTCCGCCGATGCCCAACTCGCCCGGCTGGATCAACCGCAATACCTGCCATTGCGCAAGGCCGTCGCCAAGGATCTGGCTTGCCTCACCGCCTTGCCCTTTGTCGATACGCCGGGCCTCAGCCTGCGTCTGGAGCAGATCATTCTCGGCATCGACAAGCTGCCGCTGGCATCCTACGGTCGACCGGAAAAAACGGCTGAAAATGAAAAAGCGCCAGCGGCGTTGTCGTGGTGGCAACAGACCAGCAGCGCCATCTGGCAGGAGCTGAAGGGGCTGGTTCGCATCCAGCGTCTTGACCGTGAAGATTCCGCCCTGCTCGCCCCCGGCCAGGGCTATTTTCTCCGTGAAAATCTCAAGCTGCGCCTGCTCAATGCCCGCCTCTCGCTCTTCTCGCGCGATCAATCGACCTTCCGCAATGAATTGAAGGTGTCGCAGGATTTGCTGGCCCGCCACTTCGAGGCCAACGACAAGGCGGTGCAGGCTGCCCAAGCAACGCTGAGCCAGATGACGGCGACTGAGATCAACGTCGAGTTGCCGACGCTGGGTGACAGTCAGGCCGCGTTGCGCAGCTTGCGCCAAGGCAAGGAAAAGCGGTGAGGAGCCTGTTCTGGATTCTCGCCCTGTGCGGACTGGCCGTCGCCGTCGCGCTTGGCGCTCGCCTCAACAACGGCTACGTGCTGCTCGTCTTCCCGCCCTGGCGGGCCGAGGTTTCGCTCAATCTCTTCATCGTCGCGCTGCTCGGGCTTGTTTTTGCACTCTATGCGGCCATGCGGGCGTTGTCGGTGACCTTTGGCCTGCCCAAGCGGGTGCGTCAGTACCGCAGCCAACGGCAGCGTGACAATGCCGGGCAGGTTTTTCAGGACGCGGTTCGTCTGCTCTTTGAAGGCCGTTTCGGCCAGGCCTTGAAAAAGGCCACCGAAGCCCATGGCGCCGGTACGGCCCCCGGTCTGTCTGCCTTGATCGCAGCGCGTGCCGCCCAGCGCATGCGCGAGCCGGAGAAGCAGCAATACTGGCTGGAACACGCCAAGACCGACGACCCGCGAACCGAAGCGGCAACGCTGATGCTGGATGCCGAAATGGCCAACGAGGCGCGTCGTTTTGACGAGGCGCTGGCCGCCCTCGAAAAACTGCAGGGCAAGCAGGGCCGGCATATTGCCGCGCTACGTCTTGAATTGCGCGCCCGGCAGGGCTTGGGCGACTGGGACGGCGTGCTCAAACTGGCCCGGCAGCTCGTCAAACGTGACGCGTTACCGCTTGAAGTCGTCAGCGAAGTCCGCACCCAGGCGCATCTCGGCAACATTGCCAAGCGGGTCGCAGACGAAGGCAAGCTGACCAGCTATTTACGCGCCGTGCCGGAGGACGAACGCGGTCGTCGCGTTGTGCTGGCTGCAGCCAAAGCGTTGTTTGCTCAGGGTGGCGAGGCCGAGGCGCAGAAGTTGATTGAGGCGGTGCTGGACGCCAAGAACGGTGAATGGCAGCCTGATCTGGTTGCCATTTATGGCCGCTTGAGCGGCGGCGACCAGACGGCGCGTATCGCCAAGGCTGAGGCCTGGCTGCGCGGGCATCCGGATGACGCCCGCCTGCTCAAGGCACTGGGCCGCATGTGCCAGCGCCAGCGGTTGTGGGGCAAGGCGCAGAGCTATCTGGAGGCGTCGTTGGCGGTTGAGCCAACGCAGCAGGCGCATCTCGAACTGGCGCGCCTGTTCGATCATCTGGCGCGCCCGGAAGACGCCAACAAACACTACCGGGCCAGCGCCCTGCTCGACGTCCGCTAAGCGCCGCTGCCGCCTCGGCTTGTCGCGATCAGGCCCAGTCTTGCGGCTTGAGAAAGACGTCGTAGAGCTCGGCTTCCGGCGTGCCGGCTTCCGGTTGCCAGTCGTAGCGCCATTTGACGATAGGCGGCATCGACATCAGGATTGATTCGGTGCGGCCGCCTGATTGCAGGCCGAACAGCGTGCCGCGGTCCCAGACCAGATTGAATTCGACGTAACGACCCCGGCGGTAGGCCTGGAAATCGCGCTCGCGCTCGCCGTAGGGTACATCGCGGCGCTTGGCTAATAACGGCAGGTAGGCTTTGGTGAACGCGTTGCCGACGGATTGCGTCAAGGCAAAGCAGCGTTCGAAGCCACCTTCGTTCAGGTCATCGAAGAAGACGCCGCCGACGCCGCGGGGCTCGTTGCGGTGCTTGAGGAAAAAGTACTCGTCGCACCAGTGTTTGTATTTCGGATAAACCTCGGCGCCAAAGGGCGTCAGGGCGTCCTTGCAGGTCTGGTGAAAATGGGCGGCATCTTCGCGTTGACCGTAGTAAGGCGTCAGATCCATGCCCCCGCCAAACCAGAACACGTCTTCTTCGCCCGGCTGGCTGGCGACAAAGCAGCGCACGTTCATGTGTGCTGTCGGGCAGTAGGGGTTGCGCGGATGGAGCACGAGCGAAACGCCCATCGCTTCCCAGGCGCGGCCGGCGAGGTGGGGGCGGACGGCAGTGGCCGAAGCGGGCAGGGATTTGCCGGTGACGTGCGAGAAATTGACGCCGCCCCGCTCGAAGAAATTGCCTTCCTCAATCAGCCGCGAAATGCCACCACCGCCTTCCGGACGATCCCAGCTGTCGGTGCGGAAAGGCTGGCCGTCGAAGGCTTCAAGTTCGGCCACGATGCGGCCTTGCAGTCCAGTAAAAAAATCCTTGAGGCGGGTGCTGTCCATCGTTGTCTCCGTCGGGGTAAAAAAACGGGCGGCTCATTGTGGCAAATGAGCCGCCCGTTGTTATTGATGTTTGTTCTGCTTAGCGGTTGATGGCGCGGAATCCAATGTCCTTGCGGAACTGCATGCCGTCAAACTGGATCTGTACGGCGGCCTCGTAGGCGGCCTTCTGGGCCAGCTTGACGTTCTCGCCCAAAGCTGTGACGCACAGGACACGGCCACCGTTGGTGACGACCTTGCTGTCCTGATTGGCGGTGCCGGCATGGAAAACGTGCGCCGCTTCACCAAAGCTGTTGCCCGCCGGCAGGCCGTGAATGACATCGCCTTTTTTCGGCGTCTCAGGGTAGTTGGCGGCGGCAAGCACAACGCCCAGCGCAACGCGGCGATCCCACTCTGCTTCAACCTGATCGAGCGTGCCGGCGATGGCGTGCTCAAACAGATCGACCAGATCGGATTTCAGGCGCATCAGGATCGGCTGGGTTTCCGGGTCGCCCATGCGGCAGTTGAATTCCAGCGTCTTGACCGAACCGTCCTTGCCGATCATCAGGCCGGCGTAGAGGAAACCGGTGAAGGGGATGCCATCGGCCGCCATGCCGCGCACGGTCGGCAGGATGATCTCGCGCATCGCCTTGGCGTGCACTTCCGGCGTGACGCAAGGGGCCGGGGAATAGGCGCCCATGCCGCCGGTGTTCGGGCCCTGGTCGCCGTCGAAGATCCGTTTGTGATCCTGGCTGGAGGCCAGGGCCAGCACGTTCTTGCCGTCGACCATGACGATGAAGCTGGCTTCCTCGCCGTCGAGGAATTCCTCGATGACGACGCGAGCGCCGGCATCACCCAGCTTGTTGCCGGAGAGCATCTCGTCGATTGCGGCGTGAGCTTCTTCCAGCGTCATCGCGACAACGACGCCCTTGCCGGCAGCCAGGCCGTCGGCCTTGATGACGATGGGCGCGCCCTTTTTATCGATGTAGGCGTGTGCTGCGGTCGACTCGGAAAAAGTCTCAAAACCGGCCGTCGGTATGTTGTGGCGCGCCATGAAACGCTTGGCGAAATCCTTGGAGGATTCGAGCTGGGCGGCTTCCTTGGTCGGGCCAAAAATTTTCAGGCCACGGGCCCGGAAAATATTGACCACACCGGCCGCCAGGGGCGCTTCCGGGCCGACGACAGTGAGATGAACCTTGTTCTGTTCGGCAAAATCAGCCAGCGCTTCCGGGTCGGTGATGTTGACGTTCTCCAGCTCCAGCTCGCGCGCCGTGCCAGCATTGCCCGGGGCTACGAACACCTTCTGCATGCCTGGTGTCTTGGCCAGACGCCAGGCCATGGCGTGCTCGCGGCCGCCGGAACCGATTACCAGTAGTTTCATGAATTTAGAACCTTTCGACGCTGAGACGCTGAGACGCAGAGGAAACGACAGAGAGATTGTCTCTGCGCCTCGGCGTCTCAGCGTCTGGAATTAATGCCTGAAATGACGCGCCCCGGTGAATACCATCGCCAAGCCATGTTCGTCGGCCGCCGCAATGACCTCCTCGTCGCGCATCGAACCGCCCGGCTGAATCACCGCCTTGGCACCGGCGGCAGCCAGCACGTCTACGCCGTCGCGGAACGGGAAGAAGGCATCCGAGGCGACGACCGAACCGTTGAGGTCGAGACCGGCGTGCTGGGCCTTGATGCTGGCGATCTTGGTCGAATCGACGCGGCTCATCTGGCCGGCGCCGACGCCGAGGGTCATGCCGTTGCCGCAGAAGACGATGGCGTTGGACTTGACGAACTTGGCGACGCGCTCGGCGAAGAGCAGGTCTTCGATCTGCTGCGCGGTGGGCTGCACCTTGGTGACGATCTTCAGGCCGGACGCTTGCGCCGTGAAGTCGTCCGGCGTCTGAACCAGCAGACCGCCGCCGACGCGCTTGAATTCCAGCGTGTTCAGTACGCGGGAAATCGGCACAACGAGGACGCGCAGGTTCTGCTTCGAGGCCAGCGCGGCCTTGGCTTCAGCCGTGAAGGACGGAGCGATCAGCACTTCGACGAAGTGCTTGCGCTCGTTCATGGCATTGACCACGTCGATGCCGACTTCACCGTTGAAGGCGATGATGCCGCCGAAGGCCGAGGTCGAGTCGGTCTTGAAGGACTTTTCATAAGCGCCAAGCAGGGTGCCATCGATGGCCACGCCGCACGGGTTGGCGTGCTTGACGATGACGCAGGCCGGGGCGTCGAAGGACTTGACGCATTCCCAGGCGGCGTCGGAGTCGGCGATGTTGTTGTAGGACAGTTCCTTGCCCTGCAACTGGCTGTAGGCGGCGATGCTGCCGGCGACGGGATTGGTTTCGCGGTAGAAGGCGGCGTTCTGGTGCGAGTTTTCGCCGTAACGCAGGATTTCGGTACGGTCGAAGGCTAGTTGCAGTTTGGCCGGGAAGATGGCCGGGACCGGCGCGGCTTCGGCCGGCTTGGCTTCGGCGCCTTCATCAAGACCGGTCAGCCAGTTGGCGATCATGCTGTCGTAGCGGGCGGTGTGCGTGAAAGCCTTCTTGGCCAAGCCGAAACGGGTCGCCAGTTGCAGTGCGCCGCCATTGGCCTTCATTTCGGCGAGCAGCGGAGCGTAGTCTTCCGGATCGGTGACGATGGCCACGCCGTTGTAGTTCTTGGCCGAAGAACGGACCATGGCCGGGCCGCCGATGTCGATGTTCTCGATGGCGTCTTCCAGCGTCACGCCAGCCTTGGCAATGGTCGCGGCGAACGGGTAGAGATTGACGCAGACCAGGTCGATCATCGGAATGCCGTGCGCTTCGATGGTCGCCAGATGTTCCGGCAGATCGCGACGGGCCAGGATGCCGCCGTGCACTTTCGGGTGCAGGGTCTTGACGCGGCCATCGAGCATTTCCGGGAAGCCGGTGTAGTCGCCGATTTCGGTTACGGTCAACCCGGAATCTCGCAACATTTTGGCAGTGCCGCCGGTGGACAGCAGCTTGACGCCTTGGGCGGCGAGGCCCTGCGCGAATTCGAGGACGCCGGTTTTGTCGGAAACGGAAATCAGTGCTTGCTTGATGGTCATGTTGATTACAGTAGTTGGTGTTCGGTGAGTTTTTTGCGCAACGTGTTGCGGTTGATGCCGAGCATCTCCGCCGCCAGCGTCTGGTTGCTGCCGGATTTGGCGAGCACTACTTCGAGCATCGGTTTCTCGACGCTCTTCAGAACCATGTCATAGATCGCGGCCGGTTTTTCCCCATCCAGGTCGCGGAAATACTGCTCTAGTGCATTAACGACGCACTGTGCTAAATCATGTTGGCTCATGCTGCCAACGCCTCCTCTTTGTCATATTTTAGGTGTTCGTTTTCTTCCGCCTGGCGGATGAAAAACGCGTTCACTGCCTGCATCTGTTGTTCGATACTGGGCAGGACGTTCATTTCTTTGCGGAAGGCCGCCGAGCCAACCAATCCCTTGGTGTACCAGGAGATGTGCTTGCGGGCGATCTTGAACCCCGGCTCCGGGCCGTAGAAAGCGTAAAGATCTTCGAGATGGGCCAGCAGGATGCTGTGGATCTCGGTGACCCTGGCCGGCGGCAGATGCTCGCCGGTTTTCAGATAGTGTTCGATCTCGCGGAACAGCCAGGGACGGCCCTGGGCGGCGCGGCCGATCATGATGCCGTCGGCGCCGGTGACGTCCAGCACGTGTTTGGCCTTTTCCGGCGTCGTGATGTCGCCGTTGGCGATGACCGGAATGCGGATCAGCGTCTTGACCAGCGCGATGGTGTCGTACTCGGCTTCGCCAGTGTATTGCTGGCAGCGCGTCCGGCCGTGAATGGCGACGGCACGGATGCCGGCTGATTCGGCAATGCGGGCGATGGTCGGCGCGTTCTTGTTGGCGATGTTCCAGCCGGTGCGGAACTTGAGGGTGACCGGGGTGTTCGGGACTGCCCCAACGACCGCATCAAGAATGCGGCCAACGTGCTCTTCGTCCTGCATCAGGGCCGAGCCGGCCATGACGTTGCAGACCTTCTTGGCCGGGCAGCCCATGTTGATGTCGATGATCTGGGCGCCGTTGTCGACATTGTGTTTGGCGGCTTCGGCCATCATTTTCGGGTCGGCGCCGGCGATCTGCACGGAGATCGGCGAGACTTCTCCTTCGTGATTGGCCCGGCGCAGCGTCTTCTTGCTGCCATAGAGCAGCGAGTTCGAAGTGACCATCTCGGAAACAGCTAGCCCGGCGCCCAGTTTCTTGCACAACTGACGGAAAGGGCGATCCGTCACGCCGGCCATGGGGGCGACGAACAGATTGTTGCGGAGCTGGAAACCGGCAAATTCCATGGGCGTAGGAAGGCTTGGAGCGAATCTCGGGAAGCCCGAGATTTTACCTGAGTCGGCGCCTAAAAAATAGTCAAATTGTGAAGCTCAGGGTTAACAGCAGGGCGAAAGCGAGCTGCAGGCCGGCGGTTGCGGCGAGGATGTTGTTGAACACCGGGCCCGGGGCTTCGCCGTGGAAACGCCGGATAAGTCGCAGGGCCAGCGGGAGGGACAGCAAGGGCAAGGCAGCAGGCCAGCCGAGCGTGGCGAACAGCGGTAGCAGCGCGTAGGGGGCGAGCATTTCGGCGCTGTAGACACGTCGGGTGGCGGGGCGGCCGAGGCGAACGGCCAGCGTGTTCTTGCCGCTTTTCGCATCGCCGTCGAGGTCGCGGTAGTTGTTGACGGTGATGACCGCAGCAGCGTGGATGCCGACCAGCGCGGCGGCGAGTAAGGCCATGGGCGCCAGCGTCAAGGTTTGCAGGTAATAGCTGCCGCCAACGGCGACCAGGCCGAAAAAAATGAAGACAAAGACCTCGCCGAGCGGGCCGTAGGCAATCGGTCTCGGCCCGCCGGTATAGGCCCAGCCAGCGGCCAGCGAGGCGAGGCCGATGGCGACGATGGGCCAGCCGCCGTGGGCGACCAGATAGATGCCGCAGAGAAAGGCCAGGGCGAAACTCAGCCATGCGCCGGCTTTGACCTTGCCCGGCGTTAGCCAGCCTTCGGCTGTGGCACGTTTGGGGCCGAGGCGGCCCGGCGTGTCGGTGCCGCGCAGGAAGTCGCCGACGTCGTTGAACAGGTTGGTGCCGATCTGGATGAAAGCGGCGCCTAACACTGCTGCCAGAAACGGCAGCCAGAGCAGAGCGCTGCTGTCATGCCAGGCGACGGCCGTCCCGACGAGCACCGGTGACAGCGATACGGACAGCGTCTTCGGGCGACAGGCGAGGAGCCAGGCAGTGCTTGTCTTCATGCGTCAGAGGATGGATGGGCGGAGCGGCACTGTAACCGATGCCCGGGCTTGCCGCCTTTGGTCTGGATCAAGGCCAGGCGCGAGCGCCCCAGATCATGCGCTTGGCGACGAAGTGGCGGGCCGGCGGGCAGATGTCCAGCGCGAACAGGCCGAGGCCGCGGGCTAGTTTGAGTGGGCCGAAATCGTTGGAGAAGGTGCGGACGATCTGGTCGGTGAAGAAGGCGCTGCCGCGGCGGTCGAGGCGGCGGCTGGCGGCGTACCTTTCGAGGCTTCCGCGGTCAACACCATTTTTGAGCAAATTTTCGGACAGCTGCCAGGCGTCACGGATGCCGAGATTGAAGCCCTGGCCGGAAACCGGGTGCAGGGTTTGCGCAGTGTTGCCGATCCAGACTTCGTTGCCTTTGACCAGTGTGTCGCGCAGGCGAAGAAATAGCGGGAAACGGCTTCGCTTGCCCGGTTTTGCGAAGCGCATGCGTTGGCCGAACTGGGTTTGCAGGGCGGCGATGAAGGCATCGTCGTCCATCGCCATCACGGCATCGGCCTTGGCAGGCGGCAGGGTGAAAACGATGGAGTATTGGTCGCCGAGCGGGAGCAGGGCGAGCGGGCCGTCGGGGGTGAAGCGTTCCCAGGCGCGTTTGTTGTGGCCAGGCGTCGGGGTGACTTCGCAGATGACCGCGTGCTGTTCGTAGTCGCTGACCTTGACTGCCGGGTCGTCGCCCGGCGTGCCTTCGGCGTGGACGAGCAGTTTGGTCTGGATGGTGCGCAATTGGCCGGCATGGCGCAGCGCTACCGTGACGCCGCCGTCGTCCGGCGTGATGTCGAGGATTTCAGCTTCGGCGAGCACGGCGTCGGCGGCCAGATTGGCAGCCAGCGCACCGGCCAGGTCGCGGTAGCGAACGACGTAGCCGAGGGCGGGAAGAGCGTATTCCTGGTGGTCGATCAACGTCCGGCCGAAGCCGTCCTTTTGCGAGATGTGGATGGTTTCGATCGGCGTCGCGGCGCGCGTCGGCCAGCTGTTGATCTGTTCCAGCAACTGGCGAGCGCCGTGTGACAGGGCGAGGGCACGCGGGTCTGTTTGCTGGGCTTGCAGCGGTCGACGGTCAATCAGCAATGATTTCCGGCCACCGGCGGCGAGCGCCAGGTGCAGCGTCATGCCGACCGGGCCGGCGCCGATGATCAGGATGTCGACGTGTTCGATGACATGCTCAGTCATGGCGCATGACCTCCTCGATTTCGGCCACCGTCTTCGGTGCCGTCGTGAAGACGTCGCAACCGGTTTCGGTGACCCGGACGTCGTCCTCGATGCGGATGCCGATGCCGGCCAGCGCCGGCGGAATGTCGGCGCAGGGACGGATGTAAAGGCCGGGTTCGACGGTCAGCGTCATGCCAGGCTGCAGCTTCGTCCATTCATCGCCGACCTTGTATTCGCCAGCGTCGTGCACGTCGAGGCCTAGCCAGTGGCCGGTGCGGTGCATGTAGAAGCGACGAAAGTCGCCCTTGTCGATCAGGTTATCGAGGTCGCCGGTCAGTAGCTTGAGGTCGACAAGGCCCTGGGTCAGGACGCGCACGGCGGCATCGTGGCCTTCCATGAAATGGCGGCCGGGCGCGGTGGCGGCAAAGGCGGCGTCCTGGGCGGCGAGGACGATCTGGTAAACGTCCTTCTGCGCCGCATTGAAGCGGCCATTGACCGGGAAAGTGCGGGTGATGTCGGCGGCGTAGCCTTCGACTTCGCAGCCAGCGTCGATTAGGACCAAGGTGTTGTCGTTGAGCACCTTATCGTTCGAGACGTAGTGCAGTACGCAGGCGTTGGCGCCGCCGGCGACGATGGGCGTGTAGGCGTGGGCGTCGGCGCCGCGCTTGCGGAATTCGTAGGTCAGTTCGGCTTCGAGTTCATATTCGGCCATGCCGGGGCGGCAGGCGCGCATGGCGCGGGCGTGGCCAGCGCTGGCAATGTCGGCCGAGCGCTGCTGGATGCCGGCTTCGGCACTGTCCTTGACCAGACGCATGTTGTCCAGCTCGGCGCGCAGGTCGTGGATGGCGCGCGGTGCCCGCTTGCCAGCCCGGGTCTGGGCACGGACTTCGTTCAGCGCCTTGGCGATCCGGGTGTCCCATTCGGCGTCGTGGCCGATGGCGTGCCACAGCGTGTCACGGTCGACGAGGAATTCGGCCAGTTTTTTGTCGAGCTGCTCGATGGGATAAGCCGCATCGAAACCGAAGGCGGTTTTTGCAGCTTTCGGGCCGTAGCGATAGCCGTCCCAGATCTCTCGCTCTTCATGCTTTTCACGGCAGAACAGGATGGATTTCGGCTTCTTGCCGCCAATCAGCACTACGACGGCTTCCGGTTCCGGAAAACCGGTCAGGTACCAGAAATAGCTGTCGAAACGATAAAGGTGATGCGCATCGCGGTTGCGGATGACCTCCGGCGCCGTCGGCACGATGGCGACGCCGTCGCCGATGGTCTTCAGCAGGCGCTTGCGGCGGGCGAGAAAGTGGGCGTGGGTCATTCAATCATCCTTTTTGAGCAGCTTGCCTTGTGCCGACTCAATCTGCTTGATGCTGCGTTCCGGTGTCGGCAAGTCTTCCGGCATCGTGCCGCCGAGGTCCTCGATGGTTTCGCGGACTTTCTGGCCGACTGCAAAGTGCGTTTGGTTGGCCTGCTGTTTGCCTTTGACACCGTCGCGGCGCAATTTCTCCTCGGTTTGCGTGGCGCGGAACAGGTTGGCGGCCAGTTCGGTGCTGCCCATGTGGTCGAGGATTTTCTGGCTTTTCTTCAAGCCTTTTTTTGCTTTGATGCCCGTGGCGTCCAGTCCACCGTAGAGGCCACGGTAGCCGTGGTTCTGGAAAATGGCGAAATCCTGGCCACTCTCCACGCCGGCATCGGCTGCGGCGGCAGCAAGGTACTTGTTGTGCTGGGCCAACTCGTTGCGGATGGCCAGGCGTTTTTCATCTTCGCTCAGCTGGCCGAATGCCGTGTCGTTGGCCAACTCCTGCCGGCGGGTCTGGATGGCAAAGTAGGTCTGGCCGTTGGCGATGACCGGCTTGGACGGGTCGCCGTTCTGGACGATCAGGTAGCAGGCGTAGCGGGAAAGGCTGATGTCGTCGATTGGCCGCTTGGCGCCGGAGCCGATGTCGACCATTTTGATGGCTTCGACAAAATGGTCGACATCGGGCTGGCCGGATTGCGTGCAGGCGAGCCTGGCTTTTTCGATGACCTGGACGAAGTTACGCCAGCTTTGGTAGTCCAATAATGGCGCCAAATCGCGCGCCGACCAGAATTCGCGCCCATCGGCATCCTGTTGGCGGATGCTTTCAAAACCGAGGTGTGCGGAGGAGGTGGCGGGGTGTTTGGGCATGATGGACTCCTACAAATAGTGTTCCAGAATCACCTGCTTGCGGGCCGGGGCGGCGGCGATGATGGATTCGGCGGCGGCGATGGCGAGCTGTTCGGCTGCGACTTCGGCGACGATGCGCTGTTGCTCGGCGAGAGGTGGAACAGGCACCTTGATGTTGCGCATGATCGTGGCGTTGATGTTGGCCTGGTTGATCGATTTGGACGCCTTACCCTTGGCCTCCTGTTGGAAAGCGGCGGAATTCATCATCAGGGTCAGGAACAGCGGCAATACCTTGGCGGTATCCGGCACGACGCGCACAAGGTAGGAGGCAAAGCAATAATCGCCGTCGAGGTCGAACAGGCCGGTCTTGCCGACATGCTCGATGCTGTTGGTGCGGTTGAACAGTACGTCACCCTTGTTCAGCCGGTATTTGGCGAACTCGGCGGCGGAAATGTCGGCGCACTTCATGCTGCCGTTGTCGGCCATGCGCCCGGCGATGATTTCGTTCATGCGGAAAATCTTGTAGCCGACGCCGGCCTCGTTCATCTTTTCCGACAGGCCGTATTGCACGGCCAGCGCCAGGCTGTCGATGGGCTGCAGGGCCGTGGCCGATTCGTAAATTTGGCTAATTTCCCGGTTGACCGTAGCAATTGCTGTGGCGATGGTGGTTTGGGCGGCGGCGACTTCGTTATCGACGGCTTGGCATTCGGTGACGATTTTGTGCTGGATGGGGAGGGGCGGGAGGGAGATCTCCTTTTCCCGCAAGTCGCTGCTGGATATGGATTCAAAGGTGGCGCCTTGCTTGCCTTGAAAGCGCGGCTTTTTCTGGCTGATAAATTCGTACAGATAACCGTTGTTTAGGCGCTCGTTTCCGCGAATGGCAGCTAGGCCACGACCAATGCAAATTTCAGGGTATGGGTTGATATTTACGTCGCCAACCGGGGCGCGAACACTCATTAACACGTCGCCGAGTATTGCCTTTTTAGTGGTGTTGGTTGTCCAAGTGCTTGGCGGGTTCAATGCCAAGGGGCCGAAATCCTTTTTGCCTTGATAGAACGGCAAACCTTCGCCTTTGTCGTTGTAATAAGCAGATTCCGGTGATTGGCCCGCGATAACTTCTGAAACTGTACCTAGCTTGACTGAAGGCCAGCGGCTTTCAATCGGCGCTAAAGCTTTTGGAGAAAGTCCAATCTGCTTCTCAAAAGTCACCCGTGAGAAATCCAGCATGTCCTCCAGCCGCGCCGTGCTGGCGTAGGGCTTTAGATTTTCGGGCCAATTTTCCGGTTGACCGTGGAAGTTCGCGGCGATCAGCGCATTGAGCTTTTCCGGGTTGTCACGATCATTTTCGTCGTAGAGCACGGTCTGGTGCCGGCCTTGGGCGTCCTTGACGAGCTTGATGCCTTCGTCGCCCTTGGCGCTGGACCAGTCGTAGCCGAGGAATTGCTTTTGCGCCTTGGTGTCGCTCGGGCTTTTGATGATGAGCACGGGGTTGGGCTGGTCGCTGGCCAGCACGAAGTGCAGCAGTTTGTCGCGTTCGATGGCGTGCACGAAGGCGAGGTAGCGGCGGTCGATTTCGGCGTCTTGCTCCGCCTGCGGCTGGCTGTTGAATTTCTTTTGTTTGTAGAGGTTTTTGATCTCGGTGCTGTCGTTGAAGGCGGAGGTGTAGGCGTCGAAGTAGTCGGCGGTGCACCACGGGCCGTTGGCGTCGCCTTGCAGCAGGGTTTTGTAGTCGGCGGCGGGGGCGCCGATGTGGGCGGCGTAGCGGTCGATGAGGGGCTCGTCTTGATACACCGGCTGGTTGGGGTCTGGGGAAACACCAGCGGCAAACCACTCGGCGACGCGCTCGCGGTAGTGCTCGGTGGTGTCCGGCGCGGTGGCTTTGCGGCGCAGGAAGAGGGTGACGGTGTTGGTGCCGGTTTTGCCGAAGGTGCCGCTGCCGAATTCGGCGATGGCAACAATGTCGAAATACTGGATGAGGATTTCGCGGGTCTTGATGTAGGTACCGTTGCCGTTGCTGAGGATGGAGGCGGGCAGGATGATGGCGGCGATGCCGCCGGTTTTGAGCAGTTGCTTGGCGCGCTCGATGAAAAAGCATTCGATGCTGTTGTTGGTGTCGAGCGCGCTGGTGGTGTCGGTGAGCGCGTAGGCGGCGCGTTCGGCTTCGGGCAGGGTTTCGAGAAAGCCTTTGACGCTGTAGGGCGGGTTGGCGACGAGGATGTCGAAGCTGTTGTCGGCGATTTGTGGGTGGCTGGGGTGGGCCTTGACCAGCGCGTCGCCGTAGCAGATGGCGATGTCGCGCTGGCCGTGCATGAAGGCGGCGACCTTGGCGACTTTGGAGAGCCGGTATTCCTTTTCGATGCCAACGATGGCCTGGTGGTAGGTGGCGATGTCGGCCTGCGGGTGGGCGGCGGCGACGAGCGGCTTGATCTGGCGGGCGAGTTCGGTGAGGAAGTGGCCGGCGCCACAGGCGTAGTCGATGACTTTTGGCGGCGTGGCGTGCTCGGCGACGAGGCTTTGCAGCGGCAGGCTCATCATGATGAAGCGGCAGATGGGGAGCGGCGTGAAGTATTGGCCTTCGCTCTGCTTGACGCCCTGGTCGAGAAAGCCCTCGAAGAGGTCGCCGAGAAACTGGCTGTTGCCGGCTTCGTTGGTCAGGCGGATGTCCTGCCACATCTGGATGACTTTGAGGAGGACTTCGGCGTTTTGGTAGAACAGCTTTTCGTTGTGAACGTCGATGAATGAAAAGTCGTTATTGGTGAAGAATTTTTGTTGCAGGAAGAGCTGCCAGACGGCGCGCTGGGTGGCGTCCGGGTTCTGCTTGATGAAGCGCATGGCGTTTTGCACGGCGCTGCGGTCGATGTAGGTGATCGGTTCGCCGAGAAACTTGCCCATGCCTTCCTTGTAGAGTTGCTGGAGGCGGTCGAAGAGGTCGAAATGGCTGTCGTAGGCGACGCCTTTCCAGTAGAACTTGAGATCTTGCGGGTTGAGTGTTTCGTCGACGAGCTTGCAGAGCAGCAGGTTGACCAGTTTGTCGAAGGCGTTTTCACGGCCGGAGACGTTGTGCTGGCGCAGGATGGTGGCGAAGGCGTGGTATTGCTTTTGCTGATCGCTGGCGCTGATGGTGTCGAGGTCGTCCAGCGAGTATTGATCCTTGCCGATCTGGTAGGTCTGGATGCTGGGCTCGAAAATGCCTTTGGTGGTGTAGTCGAGCTTGTAGGTGTCGCGCCAGATGGCAAAACGCTCTTTGACGTCGGTGGCGGTCTTGAAGCCTTTGAGGCCGGTGTCGTCGAGGTATTTGTCGTTGTCGCGGTGGGCGACGATGTGGCTGGTGTAGGTCAGCGCGCCATCGACGAGGTCGGACGTGTAGAGGCAGAGAAACTGGGTTTCGCTGATCTGCTGGGCGTAGCTGAAAAGCTGGTCGCCGTCGTTGAGGGTTTTTTTCCAGGCACGGGTGAATTCGCTGCCGGCGGTTTTGCATTCGATGATGAGCAGCGGCTTGCCGGCGTTGTCCTTGACGAGGATGTCGGCGCGGCCGCCGCTCATGCCGTGGCCGAGTTTGAAATGTGGTTCCAACTCGATGTTGGCTGGTTTGTAACCCTTTTCCAGCAGCCGATTGACGCACTCCAAAACAACAAAATTTTCGTCAGCGCCAAGATTGCATGTGGTGCGAAGGCGTATTTCCATACCCTGCGCTTCCGGGTAGGAAATTTCGTTTTTTTTTCCGGTCGACCGTGAGCGTCGCGTCGCCGATGGTTTTGCTGTACTTCTGGCCGGACTGGGTGAATCCGAGTTGGTCGAGCAGCGAGCTCAGATTGTCTTGAGTGATCATCGTGAGCTTAGTTCGTAGTCCAGTTCGGCCAGTCGTTGCGGTGTCCCGACATCGACCCAGCGGCCGGCGAAGCGTTCCCCGGTCAAGGTTCCGGCGGCAATCGCGGTGTCGAGCAGGGGGCGCAGTTTCATGACTGTGCCGGGTTGGACGTTGGCGAAGAAGGCTGGCGAAAAGACACCAATGCCGGCGTAGGTGAAGGTTTGCTGACCGTTGGCGTAAACGACCCGCTCGCCGTCCAGGCTGAAGTCGCCGCCGGTGTGGTGCGCCGGGTTTTCCACCATGACGAGATGGGCTAGCGGTTTCCAGCCTTCTGCGGTCAACCGGAAAAAACGGCCAAAATCGAAATCGCAATAGACGTCGCCATTGACCACCAGAAACGGCTCGTCGCCGAGTAGCGGCAGGGCGGTGGCGATGCCGCCGGCCGTTTCCAGCGCGCCCGGCGGTTCTGGCGAGTATTGGATGTGCAGCCCCCACTGTGAACCATCGCCCAGCGTTTGCTCGATTTGCGCGCCGAGATGGGCGTGGTTGATGACGATTTCCTTGAATCCCGCCGCTGCCAGTCTTTCCAGATGCCAGACGATGAGCGGCTTGCCGCCGGCCAGCAGCAACGGCTTGGGCGTGTGGTCGGTGAGCGGCCGCATGCGTTCGCCACGGCCGGCGGCGAGGATGAAGGCTTTCATCCTGCTCTCAGCGCCGGTAGCCGATCTGCTCGGTATTGCCTTCCAGCTTGTCGAGCAGGTTGAGCAGGGGCTTGAGCTGGACGTAGCGGTGGGCCGTCTTGCGGGCGTAGTTCATGAAGCGGGGCAGATCTTCGCTGTATTTTTCCTTGCCGTCGCGGTATTTGAGGCGGCAGAAAATGCCGAGTACCTTGAGGTGGCGCTGCAGGCCCATCAGTTCGTAGTCGCGCCAGAATGCGCCGAAATCCTCGCGCACCGGCAGGCCGGCGGCGCGGGCTTTTTCCCAGTAACGGATGACCCAGTCGATTTCCTGCTCTTCTTCCCAGGAGATGAAGGCGTCGCGGAAGAGCGAGACGACGTCGTAGGTGATCGGGCCGTAGACCGCGTCCTGGAAGTCGATGATGCCCGGCGTCAGGCGCTCGGCGCTTTCGACGACCATCAGGTTGCGTGGCATGAAGTCGCGATGGACGAAGACCTTGGGCTGATTCAGCGCGTTGTTGATGAGGAACTTGAACGTCCGGTCGAGCATGTTCTTTTCGCTGTCATCCAGCTCGGCACCAAGGTGGCGGCCGATGAACCATTCCGGGAAAAGATCAAGCTCGCGCCGTAACAATGTGCCGTCATAGGGCGGCAGCGTGCCGGCGGTCGAGGAGCTTTGCCATTTGACCAGCACGTCGAGAACCGGGCGGATCAGCATGTCGGCCAGCGACAGATCGGCGTTCAGGGCATCCAGATAGCCGATGCGTCCGAGGTCGGTGAGAACCAGAAAGCCGTTGTCGAGATCCTTGTCCAGAATGCGCGGCGCGGCCAGGTCAGCCTTGGCGAGCAGGCCGGCGACGTGGATGAAAGGCTTGCAGTCTTCCTTTTCTGGCGGCGCGTCCATCAAGATGCGCGTGCTGCCGTCCGGCCAGGTCAGCCGGAAATAGCGGCGGAAACTGGCATCGGCCGAGGCCGGGGTGATTTTGACGGATTGCTCGGGAAAGCGACTGGCAACCCAGTCTGTAACAAGTTGATCGCGCGGCGTGGGTTGCATAAGCGGGCTGGGTTCTGTTCGTTGTAAAATGGCGCGATTTTAACACTCGGGTTCCGGCCGTTCCGGTGTCGCCCCTCAACTGATCGCATCGATGACCGGTTTTACCCGCCGCCCGCTCGCTGTTTTCGTCTGCTGCCTGTTTGCCGGGGTGCAGGCGAGCCATGCCGTCGATGTGCCGCGCCTTTCCTTGCCGCCGGGGACTTTGGGTGTTGCCACTAAGCCAGCGCCAGATGTGGCAATGCTGCTGGCCGACGCCGATGTGCCGCTGCGCCTGCGTACTGAGCGCAAGTTCAACGTGATGGGCAAGAAAAAGGCTGCGTCGGTCTCGGTGGTTGGTATTGAAACGCCGGCCGTGCTGAAAAAAGACACGGTTTACCCGCTTTTCGTGACGGCCGATCAGATCGAAGGCCAGGCTGACGATTTGACCGTGGCCGAGGGTAATGTCGAGCTGCGCAAGGTGGGGTCGCTGATTTTGGCTGATCGCGTGACCTATCGCATTCTGGACGACGAAGTCGAGGCTTTTGGCTCGGTGCGTGTGCTGCAGGATGGCGCCGAAATTGATACGCCGCATCTGAAAATGAAGCTCGACGAGCAGCTTGGCTCGGCCGAGGATGTGAAGTACCACATCCTCAAGGAGACGGCGAGCCGCTTCTACAGCCCGACGCAGATTGTGGTGACGGCGGCGAGCAGCAACGCCATTACCTCCGGCGCGCCGATGATGCTCAATGTGGCGAACAGCTACGGTCTGCCGACCCAGTCGCCACCGCAGCGCCCGGTTGAAGCCAATGGCCGGGCCGAGCGTGTCGATTTTGAAGGCGAGAATCAATTCACGTTTTTTTCGAACACCTTTTCGACCTGCAAGCCGGATCGGGATGACTGGTATCTGCAGGCTTCGGAGACGCATCTCGACTACGATCGCAACGAAGGAACGGCCAGCCACGCCTCCCTGTGGTTTGGCGGAATGCCTCTGTTCTACTCGCCGATCGTATCTTTTCCGCTGAACGGCCAGCGCCGCTCCGGCGTGCTGCACCCGCATTTTTCGACCTCGACGCGGAGCGGTCTCGATTTCACGCTGCCGTACTACTGGAACATCGCGCCGAACTATGACCTGACGCTCTACCCGCGCTACATGAGCAAGCGCGGCTTCCAGCTCGGGGCCGAGGCGCGCTACGCCGATTTCAACTATCAGGGCATGTCGCGCGTTGAGTATCTGCCGAACGACGAAGTGCGGAATCGTCAGCGCTACGGCTATCGGATCGAGCACCAGCATGTGCTCGGGCGGGGCTTTTCGGCCGCCGTTAACTGGAACGGCGTTTCGGATGACTTCTACTGGCAGGACTTGTCATCACGCCTGTTGCAGACATCCCAGGCGCAGTTGCCGAAACAGGTGTCGCTCAACTACACGCCATCGCCCTGGCTGCAGTCCAGCCTTCAGGTCTTGCGCTATCAGACGCTGCAACTTGACCCGGCCGTTCCCGTCAGCCGCCCCTATTTTCTGGAGCCGCAGCTGAACGTTCTCGCCTATCGGCCGGACGTGTTGAATATGGATTTCAGCATGATCGGCCAATACTCGCGTTTTACTCATGTGGACGCGGGAATGGATCAGGGCGACCGCGTTGTCATCTACCCGCAGCTTTCCATGCCCTTCGTCCATCCGGCCTTCCAGTTCACGCCCAAGGTCGGCCTGCACGTGAGTCAGTACTCGCTCGACCGACGCGATCCGCTGACCTTGGGTCAGTCCAACAGCATCAGCCGCGTCCTGCCGACATTTTCGCTGGATTCGACCGTGATCTTCGAGCGCGAAGGTGACTGGTTCGGCAACGGCTATATTCAGACGCTGGAGCCGCGCCTCTATTACGTGAATATTCCGTACAAGGATCAGAGCCAGATTCCGCGTTTTGATACGGGCTTGTCCGACTTCAATTTCGCCCAGATATTTTCCGAGAACCGTTACAGCGGTTTCGACCGGATCAACGATGCCAATCAGCTGACCGCGGCCGTGACAACGCGCCTGCTGGATGGCGAAACCGGTGCCGAGCGGTTCAAGGCGATGATCGGCCAGCGCTATTACTTCAAGCCGCAGCAGGTTTCGATCCCCGGTGAAACGACCCGCCAGAACGATTTTTCCAACCTGATCGCTGCGGTCAACGGCCTGGTTGCGCCAAAAACCTATATGGATCTGGCGTGGGAATACAACTACAGGGATAACCTCAGTGAGCGCTTTGCCGCCGGTGTCCGTTTCCAGCCGGAGCTCGGCAAGGTGCTGTCGGCCAGCTATCGTTACACGCGCAACCCGCTGACGACCCTGGCAACGGTCGATCAGATCGACATCGCCGGCCAGTGGCCGCTGTCTTCGAAATGGTATGCGGTTGGCCGCTATAACTTTTCGTTGCGCGACCAGCAAACCCTTGAATCGATTGCCGGCGTGGAGTACAACGCGGGATGCTGGGCCGTGCGCCTGGTTGGCCAGCGGCTGGCAGCGATTACCGGCAAGCCGAACGACACCCTGTTTTTCCAGCTTGAGTTCAACGATTTCGGTAGTATCGGTACCAATCCGATTGGCCTGCTCCGGCGCAGTATTCCCGGTTACGGAAAAATCAACGAACTGCCCAATAGCAGCCTGCTCACGACCCAATGACCACCATGACCCCACTTATTCGTCACCTGATTGTCCTGATCTGCTGCCTTGGCGGCCTGGTGCATCCTGTCTCCGCCGCGCCAGATCCGGCCATCGAGGCCGACCGCATCGTGGCTGTCGTCGGTGACGAGGTTGTCACGTACTACGACCTGCGCACCCGCCTGACCGCTGCGCTCAAACAGTTGCAAAAGCAGGGAACGCCGCTGCCGCCGCAAGATGAACTCGAGCGTCAGATGCTGGAGCGCCTGATCATGGAGCGGGCGCAACTGCAATATGCCCGTGACTCCGGCATGAAAATCGACGACGCCCAGCTCGACCAGGCGATCGGCCGAATTGCTGCCGGCAACAAGATGACGCCACAGCAGTTTCGTTCGGTACTGGAAAAGGATGGCGTGCAGTACGCGCAATTCCGCGAGGAAATCCGCAGCGAGATGGTTACCGTCCGCCTGCGCGAGCGTGAAGTGGACAGCAAGCTGATCATTTCCGACGGAGAAATCGACAACTACCTGGCTGAGCAAACGGCAAAAGGTGGCGGCGAAGAATATCAACTGGCGCACATTCTTCTGCGCGCGCCGGAGTCGGCCAGCCCGGAACAGTTGCAAAAACTGCGTTTGCGCGGTGAGCAGGCTCTGAAACGGGCGCGGGCCGGCGATAATTTCGCCGAATTGACCGCGGCCTTCTCCGATGCGCCGGACGCCCTGAAGGGCGGCGATCTTGGCTGGCGTCCGCTGGATCGTCTGCCGGGACTCTACGCCGAAGTCAGCGCTCGTCTGGAACCCGGGCAAATCAGCGAACTGCTGCGCTCATCGGCAGGTTTCCACATCATCAAGCTGCTCAACAAGCGCGGCGGTTCTGCGCCGGCTTCCGTGCAACAAAGTCGTGCCCGCCACATCCTGATCCGCATCAACGAAATTGTTTCCGAAGCGGAAGCCCGGCGCAAGCTGGAAAGCGTGCGCGAACGCATCACCAACGGCATGGATTTCGCGGAACAGGCCCGCCTCTACTCGCAGGATGGTTCTGCTGCCAAGGGCGGCGATCTCGGCTGGCTGGCGCCGGGTGATACCGTGCCGGAATTCGAGCGCGCCATGGATGGACTCAAGATCAGCGAAGTCAGCCCGGTTGTCCAGTCGCCCTTTGGCATGCATCTGATTCAGGTGCAGGAACGTCGTGAACAAGACGTCTCGGTCGAGCGCAAACGCGGCGTTGCCCGTCAGGCGCTGCGCGAACGCAAGCTGGACGAAGCCTACCAGGACTGGCTGCGCCAGTTGCGCGACCGAACCTACGTCGAGAACCGACTCGAAGAAAAATGATGTTGCCGGTCATTGCCGTGACCAGCGGCGAGCCGGCCGGTATCGGGCCGGAGTTGTGCCTGCGTCTGGCCGGCTATGAAGGCGGCGCCCAGCCGGTCATTCTCGGTGACCGCCATCTGCTTGAAGCACGGGCGGCACAGCTTGGGCAGGCGGTGAATTTTCGCGATTTTTGCCCGAAAAACCCGGTCGACCGCAGCAGGCTTGATGTCCTGAATATTCCACTCGCGGTACCCGCGCAGGCCGGCGTGCTTGATGCCGCCAACGGCCATTACGTGCTGGCCCTGCTCGACCGCGCGCTGGCCGGCTGCCAGACCGGCGAGTTTGCCGCGATGGCCACCGCCCCGGTGCACAAGGGTGTCATCAACGAAGCCGGCGTGCATTTCACCGGCCACACCGAATACCTCGCCGAAAAGACCGAGACGCCGCTCGTCGTCATGATGCTGGCCGGCGACACCGAGCGCGGCCCGCTTCGCGTCGCGCTGGTCACCACGCACCTGCCGCTGAAAGACGTATCCGCCGCGATCACCGCCGATGTACTGGAAAAGACCCTGCGTATCCTGCACGCCGACCTGCGCGGAAAATACGGCCTGGCTGCCCCGCGCATCCTCGTTGCCGGCCTCAACCCACACGCCGGCGAAGGCGGTTACCTCGGCATGGAAGAAATCGAAGTCATCACGCCCGTGCTCGAAAAACTGCGTGCCGAAGGCATGGCACTGTCCGGTCCCTATCCGGCCGACACCATGTTCACGCCGCCCATTCTCGCGCAGGGTGATGCCGTACTCGCCATGTACCACGACCAGGGACTGACTGCGCTCAAGTACGCCACCTTCGGCAAGGGCATCAACGTCACGCTCGGCCTGCCCATCATCCGCACCTCGGTCGATCACGGTACAGCGCTCGAGCTGGCCGGCACCGGTCGGGCCGACCCGGGCAGCCTGTTTGAAGCGGTGGCGGAAGCGGCCCGCATGGCCACAAGGAAAATGCAATGAAAGGCCACGTCGCCAGAAAACGCTTCGGCCAGAACTTTCTGGTCGACCACGGCATCATCGCCGCCATCGTGTCGGCCATCGACCCGAAGCGCACCGATACCGTCGTTGAAATCGGCCCCGGCCTCGGGGCGATCACCGAGCCGCTCATGCAGCGCGTCGATCACCTGCACGTCGTCGAAATCGACCGCGACCTGATCGCCCGTCTGAAAAAGCAGCACACGCCGGAACGCATGACCATCCACGAAGGCGATGCGCTGGCCTTCGATTTTGCCAGCATCGGCAAGAACCTCCGGCTGGTCGGCAATCTGCCCTACAACATCTCGACGCCGCTGCTCTTCCATCTGGCCGGCTACGTCGATGTCGTGCACGACATGCACTTCATGCTGCAGAAGGAAGTCGTCGAGCGCATGGTCGCCGAGCCGGGCAATGCCGATTTCGGCCGCATGTCGGTCATGCTGCAATACCGTTTCTACCTCGAATGGCTGATCGACGTCCCGCCGGAAAGCTTCGACCCTCCGCCCAAGGTTCAGTCGGCGGTCGTTCGGCTGATTCCGAAACCGGTTTCGGAACTCACCGCCAAAAGCCAGGAAAAACTCTCGCAAGTCGCCCTGACCGCCTTCTCCCAGCGCCGCAAGATGCTACGCAACACGATGAAGAGCCTGCTCAACGATGCCGCTTTCGAGGAACTCGGCATCGCGCCAACCCTGCGCCCCGAGGATGTTTCAGTCGAGGATTACGTTCGGATTGCCAATTTCCTCGCTTGTTGAGAGACTATGGCAATTCGATTGTCCGACGTGGGGTTGAGAATGATTAAAATCTTTGCAACAGCACTGGCCTTGATTTGCGCTTCACCGCTATTTGCCCAGTCCGATGTGGCAGCGGATAACTCTATCCCCTCTTCTTTCCTGCGCTTGAACGACTTGGAGGCTCGCGGTGCGGTTCAGCTTTCGGCTTCCGAGCTCAGGGCCTTGCTCCCGGGGGCTAAGGTGAAAAACCTTACTCGGCAAGGAAGCACCCGCTATTGGACCAACGATTCAAGCGGCGATTTTGTCGCGTCGACGGATGGAAAAGGTGGCCACGGGAGGGCTGTTGCTGGTGTGGGTCGTTCCAATACTGGCGTGGGTACCTGGCATCTTGCTGACAATGGAACTTACTGTGTTCAGATTGAATGGAAGGGCTCATCTGAGCAGTGGTGCCGCTATATTTTCCGGATGGAAAATAAATATTATGGCGTGAAGTCGCTAAAGGATGGCGCAGCGGTAGCCTACGAATACGACTTCACGAAGTAGTCCTTCCGGGCTTTTTCCGAATATTGAAGAGAGTGGCAAGCAGACGAAAAAGGCGGATCAGGTTGCCCTCTCCGCCTTCTGCAAAAAGCTCGGAAAGCTTTGTGCTGTCTTGTTACTGCTGCGCCGGGCAGGTCTTGATGCCGAGCAGCGTGTAGGCCGGGCACCAGCCCATCAAGCCGGTGGCCAGGGGCACAATGCCGATGTAGCCCCAGACCGGCAACATGCCGGCTGCGGTAGCGCCGATCAGGCCGGCGCCGGCAACGATGCGAAGGATTTTGTCGATACCGCCAACATTTGCAGCCATGGTGTTTTCTCCGTCAGGTTATGTGTACAACGCCAATGTAACGGTCTGGCCGGTGGGCGTATGTAACCTCGGTCACACAGCTGCGAGTTTCTGCAAACCCTCGCGGTCGATGATGCTGAGTTGTTCGCGCCCGAGCGCGACCAGTCCCTGATCGGCAAAGCCCTTGAGCAGGCGGCTGACGATTTCGCGGACGCTCCCCAGTTCGTCGGCCAGTTGCTGGTGGGTGACATTGAGCACGGCTTCATTGCGGGCCAGAATCAGCTTGGCCAGACGCTGGTCGAGCCGCGCGAAGGCGACTTCTTCGACCAGTTGCATGAGTTCGCCGATGCGGTCGGCGAAAAGGTGAAAAACGAAGTCGCGGAACGGGGCGTGTTCGACCATGAGCCCAGCAAAGGCGGGCACCGGCAGGGCGAGCAGGGTCAGCGGGGTTTCGGCGATGCCGCGCGCGTTGTACTCGGTGTGGCCGAGCAGGCAGCTCGATGAAATGATGCACGAGCCGCCCGGTGTGACCCGGTAGAGCATCAGCTCCCGGCCGCTGGCCGCCAGCTTGATGACCTTGATGCTGCCTTCGAGCAGAAGCGGAAAGCCTTGGCAGGGCTGGTGTTCGGCAAAAACCTGGGTGCCGGCTGGCAGGTGCATGACGGCTTGTGGTGGCAACAGGGCGGCGAGCCGGTCGTCTGGCAGGCTGCTCAGCGCCGGATACAAATTCAGCACTTTTTCCCGGTTGACCGCAGCATTCATGCTTATCCGCCTATCTCGGCCCACACCGGGGCGTGGTCCGAGGGCCGTTCCAGCTTGCGCGGGGCGCGGTCGACGCCGGCTGCCGTGCAGCTTTCGGCCAGCAGCTTGGAGAGCAGAATGTGGTCGATACGCAGGCCTTGGTTCTTCTGGAAGCCGAGCATCCGGTAATCCCACCAGGAAAAGGTCTTTTCCGGCTGCTCGAAGAGCCGGAAGCTGTCGCTCAGGCCGAGGCCGATGAAGCGCTGGAAGGCTGCCCGCTCCTTAGGGGAGACGAGAATGCCGTCGGCCCAGCGTTTCGGGTCGTGCACATCGCGGTCGTCCGGGGCGATGTTGTAGTCGCCGCACAGCGCCAGCTTCGGGTGCCTGGCCATTTCCTCGCCCAGCCAGACGGCCAGCGCATCGAGCCAGCGCAGTTTGTAGTCGTACTTGTCGCAGCCGACCTCCTGACCGTTCGGCATGTAGGCGCAGATGACGCGGGTGTCGCCGACTGTGCCGCTGATCAGGCGCTTCTGTTCGTCCGGAAAATGTGGGTTGCCGCAAACGACATCGGTGATCGGTTCGCGGGCGAGCAGGGCGACGCCGTTGTACGTCTTCTGGCCGGAAAACGCGACGTGATAACCGGCCGCCTCAATCTCGGCGCGCGGAAATTTGTGGTCTTCAAGCTTCAGTTCCTGCAGGCACAATGCGTCCGGCCTGGCCGAAGCCAGCCAGTCGAGCAGGTGCGGCAGGCGAACCTTGAGCGAATTGACGTTCCAGGCGGCAATCTTCACTTGCCCTGGCCGCCTGCTGTCTTGGTGGCGTTCGCCGACGTCTTCGGATAACCGGCAAGGTCGAGCAGATTGTCGTAGGCGCCCGCTTCGTAGCCGCGGAAGCGTTGGTTGCCGACCTTCAGCGAGGGGACGAAGAAATCGCCAACCAGCTCCTTCAGTTCAGCCACTTCTTCCGGCTTTTGCACCATTTTTTCGGTGAAGGGCACGCCCCGCGTAGTCAGCTGCTCGCGAGCGCTTTTGCATTCGGCCACGCAGTCGGCCGAGGTGTACAGCGTGACCGGAAAAGCCTCGGACGCCCGCTTGGTGGCAAAGGACATGCCGTCGCTGGTTTCCGGCTTGCCGCCCAGTTTGACGAGCCCTTTCGTCCGGCCTGGCGGCGGGGTATCGGAAACGACCGTCTGGCCGCTACCGTCAGTCCAGCGATAAGTTTCGGCCTGCACGCCGATGGTGGCCAGAACGAGACACAAGGAAAGCAGATGGCGCATGGTTTCTCCCTGAAACGCTTAGGCCGCAATCATACCGCTATGGCGAAGCAGCGCGTCTACGCTTGGCTCACGACCGCGGAACGCCTTGAACGATTCGATGGCCGGGCGCGAACCGCCGACCGACAGGATTTCGTCGAGGAAGCGCTTGCCAACGGTGGCATCGAACGGGTTGCCGGCTTCTTCGAAGGCCGCATAGGCGTCGGCCGACAACACTTCGGCCCACTTGTAGCTGAAGTAGCCAGCTCCGTAGCCGCCACCGAAAATGTGCGAGAAGCTGTTCGGGAAACGGTGCCACTCGGGCGGCAGCAGCACGGCCACTTCCTTGCGCACGTCGTTGAGCACGTCCATTACGGTCAACCCGGATTTCGGGTCAAAATCGGAATGGATCAACATGTCGAACAGCGAGAATTCGATCTGGCGGACGGCCATCATGCCGCTCTGGAAGTTCTTGGCGGCCAGCATCTTGTCGAACAGCTCGCGCGGCAGCGTGGCGCCGGTATCCACATGCGCGGTCATCCCCTCGACGACTTCCCATTCCCAGCAGTAGTTTTCCATGAACTGCGAGGGCAGTTCGACGGCATCCCACTCGACGCCGTGGATGCCCGACACGCCGAGCTCTTCACCGCGCGTTAGCAGGTGGTGCAGGCCGTGACCGGTTTCGTGGAAGAGCGTCGTAACGTCATCGTGCGTGAAGGTGGCCGGTTTGCCGCCGTTCGGGCGTGAGAAATTGCAATTGAGGTAGGCAATCGGTTTCTGGATGCCGTTGAGCACCCGGCGCCGCGAGCGGGCTTCGTCCATCCAGGCGCCGCCGCGCTTGGTTTCGCGGGCATAGAGGTCGAGGTAGAACTGGCCGACCAGATCGCCGGCCGGTGTTTCCAGGCGGTAGAAACGGACGTCCTCGTGCCAGACCGGTGCCGTATCCGGCTTGACCTTGACGTTGAACAGGCTCTCGATAACCTTGAACAGGCCGCCAAGCACCTTGGGTTCGGTGAAATACTGCTTCACCTCCTGCTCGGAGAACGCATAGCGGGCCTGCAGCAGCTTTTCGGAAACGTAGGCCGCATCCCATGGCTGGAAGTCGGTCAGGCCGAGTTCATCCTTGGCGAAAGCACGCAGCTCGGCGATGTCCTTTTCGGCAAACGGCTTGGCCTTGGCCGCCAGTTCGCGCAGGAAAGCGAGCACCTGGGCCGGCGTGTCGGCCATTTTCGGGGCCAGCGACACTTCGGCGAAGTTATTGAAACCGAGCATTTTGGCGTCTTCGACACGCAATTCCAGCATGCGCTGGATGATCGGCGTGTTGTCCCATTCCGCCTTGCTCGAACCATCGGGGAATTCGGCGGCGCGCGTCGCGTAGGCGCGGTACATGCGGGCGCGCAGGTCGCGGTTGTCGGCGTACTGCATGACCGGGCCGTAGGACGGGGCCTGCAGGCTGAAACGCCAGCCCTCGACGCCGGCCTTTTCGGCGGCGGTCTTCGCGGCTTCCTTGGCATCGTCGGGCAGACCGGCGAGCAGGGCTTCGTCGGTGACAACTTCGGAAAAAGCATTGGTCGCGTCGAGCAGGTTTTCGGCAAACTTGGCCGAGAGCTGCGACAGCTCTTCCATGATGGCCTGGAAGCGCGGCTTCTGGTCTTCCGGCAACTCGGCGCCGGACAGGCGGAAGTCGCGCACTTCGTTGTTGACGACCTTTTTCTGTTCGACGGTCAATGTGGCGTACTCCGCACTCTCGCGCAGCGCCTTGTATTTCTCGAACAGCTTGAGGTTCTGGCCGAGTTCAGCGTAGAAACGCGAGACTTCCGGCAGCATCTCGTTGTACGCCTCGCGCCAGGCGGGGATGTCATTGACCGAATGCAGGTGGCCGACGATGCCCCAGGCCCGGCCGAAAGGCTCCAGACCATCGGACAGCGCACCGGCGAAGTCTTTCCAGGTGGCCGGCGTGGTGTCGGCGGTCAGGCGCTCGATCAGCTCGCGGCCGGCGGTCAGGAGCGATTCGATGGCCGGTTTGACGTGGTCGGGCTGAACGGTGTCGAAGCGCGGGAGGTCGGAGAAGTCGAGCAGGGGGTTGGCGGTCGTCATTTTTAGTTTCCAGGCAAGAAAAACGGGCGGTCAGGCCGCCCGTTGGATCTGGGGGCAGACCCCCTATTCTACAAGTTCGCGGTAGGCATGCCACGAGGCATGACCAAGAATCGGCATGATGATGACAAGCCCGAAAAGCAGGGTGGCGAACCCGAGCAGGGTCAGGCCGACGAGCAGGGCGGCCCACAGCAGCAGCGGGGCGGCATTGCGCACGAAGGCGCGCAGGCTGGTCATCATGGCCGTGGCCACGTCGGTGTCGCGGTCAAGCATGAGCGGCACCGCAACGACGCTCAACGCATAGACGAAAAGCGCCAATACGCCGCCGAGCAGGAACCAGGTGGCGGTGAACGCGAGGTGCTGGCCGTCGAAGAGGATTTCGTTGAGGTAGGCGCTGGCCATCGGCGCAGAGTCGGCGCCGATCAGGGCGAAGGCGACGGCAGAAAAGCGTTCCCACAACAGCATGATGAGCGCCAGGATCAGGCCGAAAAAGGCCAGCGACTGGCCATTGCGCCGGAAGCATTTGAGCGAGTCGATGAACAGGATCTTCTCGCCAGCCTCGGTGCGCCGGCTCAACTCGTACAGCCCGGCAGCGAGCAGCGGCGCGACGAGGAAGAAACCGGAGATGGAAACCGAGAGCAGATGCGGGCTCTGGAGCAAGGCGAGGATGATGAAGTCACCGCCCAGTGCGAAGAGCAGGCCATAAGCCAGCGAGGGCAGCGGATTGGCCTTGACGTCCTGCCAGCCAGCACGCAGCCAGTGCAAGGGGCGGTCAGCAGCAATGCGCCGGATGTGGGGTAAGGGCACCCCTTGCGCATGGAAATCGGAAAGCGGGTTCATGGCAGCCTCCTCTGTCAGGGTTACGGACGTTTGACCGGGGGGGCGGGGACGGGGTTCAGTTGGAGATAGGGCAGCGATCGGCTAGGTGCGGTTGCGGCCATTGCTAAAACAAGCGGACAATCGACTATGCAACGTGTATGCTTTCTGTATTATTTGTCTCTGGTGCCGGCGAAAATTCGAGCCTGGCCCCTTTGATCAGTTCTCGATACGCATATGTCGGCGTACTTTACAGTGCGGGGGGGCTGGAAGTCAGGGGTGGGTGCAAGTGACTA
The DNA here is from genome assembly GCA_907163225.1 of uncultured Rhodocyclaceae bacterium. Lineage (GTDB taxonomy): Bacteria > Pseudomonadota > Gammaproteobacteria > Burkholderiales > Rhodocyclaceae > Azonexus. The sequence continues at coordinate 2,649,549 of OU015322.1, forward strand.
ATTGAATGTGTTTTTTATTAGTGGCATCTTAGTTGCTTGACCGAGTTTAGAAAGACTGATTTTGCGCAGTAGGATTGAGTCGGCAATAAATTGGTATGCGAGGTCGGTTTTTTACATGGGTGTCAAGCGACTTCCCGTAGATTCAATTTTTCAACTACTAAGGGGTGATAAAAATGATCATGCGAAAATTTGTCCTTTGCCTTATTGCTCTTCTCTGTTCCGCGGCCGCGAACGCAGGCATTGTATATAACGTCAATCGGGCGATTGGTGCGGGGAGTGTTACCGGCTTTGTTGAAACAGACGGAACGCTCGGGGTTATTGACAGCAGTAACATCCTTAACTGGACCCTGACTTTGACTTCCAGTAGTCTTTCAGGTGGGTCGCCGGATACAATAACGAGCGCCACTGCTATTCAAACAAACCTGTCCTTTGGCGCGACTACGGCAACATCAACCAGCATACTGTTCGACTTTGGAGCAGCTGGAAATAATTACTTCCTTCTGCAAGGCGGTGATGCGAATTACTGGTGCGTACAGACGAACGGGTGTTGGGATTTGGGCGGAGCTGGTGAAGCAATGGGGTTTGGACCGAACGGCGGCGGCATGTGGGCGGAAATCGTTCGCGATGGACAGCAAGGGCTTATCGAAATCGCGTCTACGAACGCGAATGTGCCAGAACCGGGTTCGCTCGCACTCATTGCGCTAGGTATCGCAGGTCTTGGATTCACGCGTGGCGGTAACAATAAGAAGCGTGCCTAATTTGGCAACGCGAGCATGATCGGTCGAGGCTGCCTGCAAATAATTTCTCATCGACCTCGTATCCCCAGTTCGGGATCGCAAAACAAAAAACGCCCGCGCAACGCGGGCGTTTTTCTTGAAGCTGACGGTTGCTTACAGCGTCTTGCCGGTGAGCTTTTCGTAGGCCTCTATGTACTTGGCGCTGGTCTTGGCGATAACGTCGGCCGGCAGTTTGGGGCCGGGGGCGACTTTGCCCCAGTCCAGGGTTTCGAGGTAGTCGCGGACGAACTGCTTGTCGTAGGAGGGCGGGTTCTTGCCTTCTTCGTACTGGTCAGCCGGCCAGAAACGCGAGGAGTCCGGGGTCAGGGCTTCGTCGATCAGGTGCAGGGTGCCGGTGGCGTCGATGCCGAATTCGAACTTGGTGTCGGCGATGATGATGCCGCGGCCCTTGGCGTAGGCGCAGGCTTCTTCGTAAAGGCGGATGGCGGCGATGCGGGCTTCGTCGGCCAGTTGGGCGCCATTCTTGCCGGTGCAGGCCAGAGCTTCGGCGAGGTCGGCGCCGCAATGGGCCTGGGCGACCGGGAAGGAGACGTTTTCGTCATGGTCGCCGACGGCAGCCTTGGTGGCCGGGGTGAAGATCGGGGAGGGCAGCTTGGCGGCCATCTTGAGGCCGGCCGGCAGGGCGATGCCGCAGATGGCGCCAGTTTCCTTGTAGTCCTTCCAGCCGGAGCCGATGACATAGCCGCGGACGACGGCTTCGATGGGCAGGGGCTTGAGGCGCTTGACGACAACGGCGCGGCCACGGACCTGCTCGCGCTCGTTTTCGGCGACGACGGTTTCCGGGTCGATGCCGGTCAGTTGATTGGGGACGACGTGGCCGAGCTTTTCAAACCAGAAGTTGGCGACGGCTTGCAGGACTTCGCCCTTGCGCGGGATCGGGTCCGGCAGGATGACGTCGAAGGCGGAGAGGCGGTCGGAGGTGACGATCAGCAGCTTGTCGGGGTCGACGGCGTAGATGTCGCGGACTTTGCCTTTATTGAGCAACTTCAGGCTGGTGATGGAGGATTCGAAAAGCGGAGCGGTCACGGCAGATTTCCCGAAAGCAAAAAAGGAAGATTATAAATTAATGCGCGGTTTCACCGGCTTCGGCCGCGAGTTTCTTGCGCATCTGGCGGGTGCCCCAGAACACCAGGCCGGCGATCACCGGGATCGAAATCGCGGTAATCACGTCGGTGTTGAGGTGATGCAGTTCCTTCGTGCCCTTGGCCAGATACTGCACGAGCTGCGAGCCGTAATAGGTGAGGACGACGACGGAGAGGCCTTCGACCGTTTCCTGCAGGCGAAGTTGCAATTTGGCACGGCTGTTCATCTGGCCGAGCAGTTCCTGGTTCTGGCGCTCGAGTTCGATGTCGACGCGGGTGCGCAACAGCTGGCTGTTGCGGGCGACGCGGGCGGAGAGTTCTTCCTGCCGGCGGCTGATCGCTTCGCAGGTGTTCATGGCCGGCAGCAGGCGGCGCTGCATGAACTCGAAGAAGGTCGGCAGGCCGGAGATGCGCGTTTCGCGTAGTTCTTCGATGCGCTGCATGACCAGCCCGTGATAGGCGCGGGAAGCGCCGAAGCGGAAGGTGGTGCGGGCGACGGAGTGTTCGACTTCGGCGGCTAGCGCGGAAAGGACGCCGAGAACTTCGCGCTCGTCGGTTGGCGACTTGGCCTGGCCGATGCGGTCCATCAGTTCGGCCAGCTGTTTTTCGCCGGTGTAGAGCCAGCGGCCGACTTCCTTGGCGACGGGCAGGCCGAGCAGGGACATCATCCGGTAGGTTTCGATTTCGCACAGGCGCTGCACGGTGCGGCCGGACTGGCGCTGGGTCATGGTTTCGTTGAGGACGAGAAAGCGCGAAAAGCCGTTGTCGATCTTGAAGTCGGTGAAGATCCACGCCGCGTTGTCGGCCACCTTGGCGGCGACCATCGTGCGGCCGTTCGGTGTCAGGCCGGCGAGCACGGAGTCCGGCGTGATGTGGCTGGCCGAGCGCAGTTCGACGTGCGTGGCGACAATCAGTTTGCCGGGAATGCCCTGAAGCCATTCGGGATGCACGCCGTCGAAAGCCGTGGCGTCCGGGTGCAGTTGTTCGCCGGCTTCGAGGGGACGGAAAAAGGTGTAGCTGGAGAATTCGGTGTGCAGCTCCCAGCGCATGCGGAAGGCGCCGGTTTCGACCATCATGTGCGAGTCCGAGCTGTCGATCGAATTGCAGACGTGGCCCTGACAAAGCTTTGAGAGATTGTCGCGGGCGGCGGCGGCCTTTTCGGTGCTGTGCTTGAAGACCAGGTGCGAAACGAGGACAGCACCGACCAGCGGCACGGGCGGCCGGGCGTGGAACTCGTTGTTCAGGCGCTGGCGGAGCGGGTGTTCTACCAGTTCGGAAAGCATCAGGCGAGGATGCATGATCGTGGCGTCCAGAGTATGTTGCGGTGCAGCAGATTGTAGCGTAACAACTTCCGGGTGCGGCGTGCCGGATGCGGAGTTTAACGCGCTGCCAGGGGGGCGTGACAAGGGGCTGGGGGGCTTCTGCGGTCAACCGGAAAAAGCGACCAAAAATGAGTTTTCCCGGCCTGCTGCCGGCTGCTGAAAATTCGTTGAAGTCGCCGTTGGATGGTCGTTTCCAGCGGTTTTGACGCGCTTCAATCCGACGCCGGGGAAGCTTTGTTGGCGTAGTTGACGGATAATTCGCCTTTGGCCGCAAGGCGTTGTTTCCTTTGCCCTGGAAACCATCGCGCCCCGGAACGCGGCCCGCTGACCACTGACAAGGCACTATGAAAGACTATTACGGCTTGCTCGGCGTTGCGCCGGATGCGACCAACGAGCTCATCAAATCGGCCTACCGCAAGAAGGCGGCGCAGTTTCACCCTGACCGCAACCCGGAACCTGACGCCGCCAGCAAATTTCAGGCGGTGCAGGAAGCCTATGAAATCCTGTCCGATATCGACCGCCGCAAGGCTTACGACGAAACCCGGCGCACCAGTCTGATCGACGAGCCGCTGGTCGTGGCGCGCGAAATCTGGGCAAGCCATTTGGGAAACATGCAAAAGTGAAAAAATCTTATTTCTTCGACGAGTTGTCTTCGTCCTATGACGCCGAAATTCAGGATCTGCTGAACGATTCGGAAGGCAACTCCGCGCTGAAAGGCCGGCTCAAGGAAAAGCGGCAGGAATTGAAATCCATCCTGCCGATGATCGAGTTTGCCCCGGAGATGGTCGTGCCGGTGTTTTACGACGCTTTTTCTTTTCCCAACAGCGGGGCGATGGCTGCTGCCGTCATGTGCGAGCCGGATGAGGGCGATTTTCCGAGCTGGGATGACATCCGCGCTTTCATCAAGGTGGAAGCCTGGGCTGCGCCCTATGTGGAAGCCGTGCTGGCCGAAGCCGCTGGCGAGGATTTCATGGTCACTGCTGCCTGTCTGGAATTCATCCGTAAATTCGACCACAGCGCGCCGCCGGCTGCCGCCAAGAAGGATGACGACGAAGACCGCGACGACGATTCGCGCGACAACGGTCGGAACGACGATGACGGCAGTGACGACGATGATCGCGATCTGGCCGAAGCGGGTGACGACTGGCTGGGCGAGCAGGGCTTCGACTCCCTCAAATCCTGACCCGGATTGGCGTTGACCGCAGCATTCGAATTATTTGATAAGGCATGACATGACACACCCCGTCGTACTCAAGACATCGCAACTCATTCTCGCTGGCGACCTCAAGGGCGCCGAAACGGCCCTGGCCAACATCGCGGATGCCGAGGGCGATCACGCGCTGGTCGAGGTCATGAACGATATCGCGCCGAAGGACTTGCTGGCCGTCATGCGCGGTTTCGATGGTTCGAAGCAGTCGGTGGTCAACATGCTGGTTACCCCGGAGCAGTTCGCCCGCGCCGTCATCCTTGAAGTGCGTTACCGCGACCAGACCCACGCCGCGCTGCACGGCATGATGAACGCCGTGCTTTATCGCGACGAGGAAATGACCGCCGAATACCTGGAAGCGATTGGCGAAATCGAAGGCGGCTACGAGGTGCTGGCCAATTACTTCGGCGAACGTGACGACGAGTTGCTCGCCTTCGCCATGTCCGGCGTTTTCTCGGAAGATTTCGACGCCGAGCACGGCCATGAATCGAAATCGATTTCCTGGCTGAACGAGAAAATCGACGAACTCGACGAAGCGCTGCACGAAGGCAATTCGATCACCGGCTCGCGCCCCAAGGTGCCCCGCTCGGAAATCGCCGACCGCGACTGGATGGAAACCGCCTGGGTGCTGCGTTACGAGCTGTCGGACATTTTCGAGCAGATCGTTATCACCCTGCGCGACCGCCTGCAGCGCCGGGTCGAACTGCTTGAAGATCTCGTCGCGGAAGGCGGCCAGCCCAAGCCGGCATCGGCTGCGGCGGCCGAGGACGAAGAATCGGCGCTCTGACCATGGCTTCTGTGCAAAACTCGGTCGCGGTCGTCGATGACCGCCCATACTTCGAAAAAGCCGTCCGCTTCGGGCTGGAGCAGGGCATTCTGACGCGTGAAAACATCGACAAGATTGAAGCCGAAGGCCCGAAAGGCATCGTCCAGATCGCCGATCATTTCGGCACCGCGTATCTGCGCACCGATCTGGAAAGCGCGGTGGCGCGCATGGCCAACCTGATCAGCCTTTACCTCGAAGATTTCTCGAACGGCGATCTGCGCGCCGCCGCCATGTCCTTGCGCGACAACACGCTGCTCTCGCATTCGCGCGGCGGTTCCGAAATGCTCAAGCGCCTGCACGCCATGCCCGGCGACACCAGCTTGCACGTCCGCAAGGTCGATCCGTCGGCGCAGAAGGTTTTCGTCAACGAACGCAGCTTTGCCTTTCCGCTCAGCGTCGCCAGCTATCGGGCGCAAGTAACGCAATGCCAGGCCAACCAGATGCGCATCGATTTCGCCCGCTGGCTGGCGCGGCAGCTGGGCGCGCAGCAGGACGAATACGAAGACTACAGCGCCGAAGAGGTCATTCGCTCGGCCATGCTGCTGCTCTATGTCGATGCCAAGACGCTGGCACTGCCATCGAAGTCCCAGTTCATCAAGCTCGTTGAAACACTCCGCAAAAAGTCATTCAAGTACAAGCCGGCAACGCTCGACGCCTTCCTGCGTGAAGCGCCGGAAGCCTTCGCGCAAATGACCCGCGAGGCGATGGAGGGATTCATCGCAAGTGCCCTGCCGCGCCTCAAGTCGCCGGAAAAATCAGCCGACGAAATCCTGCACGCCGAAGCACAGGGCGCCTATTTCGTCCGCGACATGCCGGAAGAAGATGTGGTCGCCTACGACAAACTGGTCGCCAAGGAATGGGTGCGCATCACCAAGGGCGAGGCCGATGATCCAGCCGTGCTGGCCACCATCTTTCTCAGCGTGGCCACAGCGCATCCGCCCAAGGCATCGGCCCTGCTCAAGGACGCCAAGAGCATCATCGCCACTTTCCGCGCCCAGGGTTTCGACCACAAGGCGGTCGAAGCCTTCATCGAAGAGCACGCCCCCTTCGAGCAGCGCGAAGACCTGAAAGCGATGTGGTCGCAGGATTTGAAGCCGGATGCCGAAATCCATCTGGCCGACAACGACCCGCAAATGCCCGACGCCTACATGGATCGCGCCCTGAAATACTTTCGGCAGAATTGCGTGGCGAACTGGAAGGGAAGCAGCCGCTAGGTCAGTGGGCGACCCGAGGCGATCCCGCCTTGCCCTACGGTCGACGCACAAATTCCTTAAAATACGCCGCCATGAAGTCATCGCTGATGTCGCTTTGCCGTACCCTCTCGCTGGTCGCCCTTGCCAGCCTGAGCCTGAGCGCCTGCCTGGCCACGAAGGCGCCGCGCTCCTACCTGTCCGAAACTTTCTCCAGCGACACGCCGTTTCAGTACTACAGCCACCGGGATGCCGAAGGTGCCTGCGAAATCGGCAAGCGCGCCCTGCTCAGTCAGGGCTATCAAATCGATGAAGTGAAGCCGCAGAGCGTGCGCGGCGAGAAATTCTTCCGACCACGGCCCGACGAGGCAAACCGCCTGAGCATCACTCTCGTCTGCCTGCCCAGCAGCCTCGGCGCGGTTATCTATGCCAGCGCTCTGGAAACCCAGTTCGAGATGAAATCCAAGGGTAGCAACGCCGGGGTCAGCGTTTCAGCGCTCGGCTCGGTTTCGCTGCCCTGGGCCATCGACAAGGACACCCTGGTCAAGGTCGGCGAGGAAACGGTGACGGCGAACGACTTTTACCTGCGGTTGTTTGATCTGATCAAGTCGCTCGACAATTAGCTGCCAAAAAAAACCAACTATTCCCGCGCCGAATACGTCGGCAGCGTGATGCGGAAAGTCATCGCCAGCAGGCGGGCGGCAAGAACTACGGCCATGCCCACCCAGGCAGCCATTACCGGCGAGACGCCCAAATATTGCAGCCCGACCAGCGTCAACGCCCCGCCCCAGGCCGCTGAGGCATAGAGTTCGCCGCGCACGAAAACGAGCGGCACTTCGTTGCACAACACATCGCGCAACACGCCGCCGACCACCCCGGTGATGACGCCAAGCAGGCTGGCGACCAGCCACGGCGCGTGCCATTCCAGCGCCACTTGCGTGCCGGCGATGGTGAACAACGCCAGCCCGATGGCGTCGGGAATCAGGAACAGCCGTGGCGCCAGTTTGAGGCCGCGCACGGCAAAGAAAATGATCAGCGTCGTCGCGATGGCAACCAGCAGGTAGGTCTGGTCGCTGATCCAGAACACCGGGCGGTCAAGCAGCACGTCGCGCACCGTGCCGCCGCCCAGCGCCGTCGCGCTGCCGACCATGACGGCGCCGACCAGATCCATGTTCTTGCGGCCGGCATCGAGCACGCCGGTCAGCGCGCTGACGGCAACGGCGGCAAGGCCGATCCAGTAAAGCAGGTTTTCCATGATTGATCGAAATGAGCCGGAAGCGCGCAGTGTAGCGGTTTGTGCCGGGGTGGGCATGGGCGGCCAGGGTCGAAAATTGTTACAGTCAGCGCCAGCGGATCGGGTTATAACTGTCTGTCATCAGCCGAAGGTGCTCTTCGCTTCTCTCTCCTGCACCCATGTCCCTCATCTCCAGAACCGATCAGCAACTGATCTTCCATCCGCTCAACTTCACCCTGGCCGTGCTGCGCAACTTCAGCAAAAACCAGGGCTTGTTGCTGGCCGGCGCGGTGGCCTACTACGCGCTGCTCTCGCTGCTGCCGATGATCATTTTGCTCGTCCTCGGCCTGTCGCACTGGGTCGATCAGGCCGAATTGCTCGCCACCCTGCAGCGCTATCTCGAATGGCTGGTGCCCAGTCAGGCCGCCGCCGTGCTCGCCGATGTCTCGGGCTTCATCGACAACCGCGTGTCGATCGGCGTCGTCCTGCTTGGCACCCTGGTCTTCTTCAGTTCGCTGACCTTTTCCATCCTGCAAAAAGCCATGGCGCAAATCTTCGCCCATCGCCACGCCACGGTAAAACGGCACGCCGTGGTCGCCGCGCTGCTGCCCTACAGCCTGCTCCTGCTGGCCGGCGTTGCCCTGTTCGGCATCACCGTGCTGTCGGTCACCATCCAGAGCCTGTCGCAGGAAAGCCTCACTATTTTCGGCGCCGAATGGTCACTGCGCCGCCTCTCCGGCCCAGCCTTCTACGGCATGGGGCTGACGGCTGAAATCCTGCTCCTGACCTTCTTCTACACCGTGCTGCCAGTCGGCCGCACCCGCCTCCGCCACGCCCTGCTCGGCGCGGTGGTCATCACCCTGATCTGGGAAGTCATCCGCCACGTGCTCGTTTGGTATTTTGCCACCCTGTCGAGCGCCAGCGTCGTCTACGGCTCGCTGACCACCGCCGTCGTCGTGCTGTTCAGCATCGAACTGGCGGCAACCTTGCTGCTGCTTGGAGCGCAGGTTATTTCGGAGTATGAACAGCTCGAAAGCCGGCTGGACGCAGTCGGAAGCAGCGGCTGAGCAGTTCCACGGTCAACCGTAAAAAGCTGCCAAAACTGAAATTTTAGCCAACCCGTCATCGGGTTCAGACCCCATTGCTCATGGCTCTGTAGGAATTAGCTGTTGATGGAAAGTCCCACAGCCTCGGCCAAGCAGAGCTTGGGCGTGATCGTTGTTTTGTAGCGTTCCAGCATGCGTCGCCAGCCCAGATAGTTCTCCAGGTATTTTGTGGCCACGCCGTGAAAGCGGCGTATCCAGCCGTTGAGGCGACTGTCGTAGGTATTGACGTTCTGGATGTGGAAGACACCGTCAATGACGCGTGGGCCATGCTGGATGTTGAGAGGCCGGTGGGTAATCCCGGTGGCGCGGGCAAAGGCGGCATAAACGCCAGCACTGTCGGAACAGAGAATCGCCTCCTGATCGACCAGCGGTCGGAGTGCCGCGATGACATGTGCCGCATCGAGCTTTTCCAGTTTGAAGTCAGCGGTTTGCCCACTGCGGTCGCGTACCACGAGCACCGGAATCTGCTCGGCACTGAAGCCACGCTTGCCGGCCACGCCGCCCCGGTGACGGGCTGGCCGGGGTAAGTGTCGCTGGCCTTTGAAGGATTCGAGAAAGAAGGTTTCGTCCGCCTCGACGATCCCATCCTCGTGTTCGGCCTGGTGCCCGGCCGCATCGCTCAGGAAGCGATGGCGCCACCGAAACGCGGTGTTCTTGTCGATCTGGCAACGACGGGCCGCCTCGCGAAGACTGGCGCCCTCAATCAAAAGTTCGGCATAGCGCGTCCATTGTTCGCGCTTGCGCAAATGCGCCAATGCCGTGCCGGTCAGGGCGTTAAAGGTGCGGCCGCAATCCCGGCAGCGGTAGCGCTTGAGTCCGTGGCTTTGGCCCCATGACCCCAGCCGATCGTCAGTCGTGCCGCAATGCGGGCAACCCGTGGGTGCTACTAGCGGCACCATAGCGCGTGGCACCGGGGCCAACTCTCGTCCCATCAAGTGCCGAACCAGTCGTTTCTTCTGCTCCGGCGTGAGTTCCTTGAGCTGAGCGAGAAACTCAACAAAAACTACGTGGCGCATGATTTACCTCCTTCGGGAGAACCATGCTTTCAATATAGTTCGCTTCTACAGCTAATTCAGACAGAGCCTTGTTCATAGCCACTTGTCGCTGCCATGCATCGATAAAACAAAAAACGAAGCACGCTTGGTTGTGCGAAAATTTGCTTTCACTACAACCAAACCAAACGGAGACAATAAGTGATGCATAAACTAAAACCTGTCATCGCAGGATTTTTTGCTCTGGGGCTCGTTACTTCTGCGCTGGCTTCGGATGACCACGGTGGTCCTGTTACAGCAAAGCCGTACAAGCCGGGTATTACGATGACCAAGTCAGTTCAGGCCGGCATAACGCCGGATAGCGCCATCGATATTCTAAAGTCCGGCAACAAGCGCTTTATCAACGCCAAGCCGGTGGCTCGTAATATCAAGCAGAACGTCAGCCAGACAGCCCTTGGGCAGTATCCCTTTGCCAGCGTGGTGGCCTGTATCGATTCCCGCTCCGCGCCGGAATTGGTCTTCGATCAAGGTATCGGTGACCTGTTTGTAGCCCGCGTCGCTGGAAATACCGTAAACGAAGACATTCTGGGTAGCCTGGAATATGCGGCCAAGGTTGCCGGGTCGCGAGTCATAGTTGTGTTGGGCCATACCGGCTGCGGCGCGATCAAGGGGGCTTGCGATGGGGTCAAACTAGGTAACCTGACCGGTCTGCTTGACAAATTCCAGCCAAGCATTTCCAAGGTTAAAACCGATGGCGAACGAAATTCCAAGAATCATAAATTCGTTCATGACGTGACCGAGATGAATATTGATGACACCATCAAGACCATCCGAGAGAAGAGTCTGGTACTCAAGGAAATGGAGGCTGCTGGCCAGATCAAGATCGTTGGTGCCTTGTATGACACGGCCAATGGCAAGGTCAGTTGGCACTAAACAGGATGTTTTTTGAATAAGCCGGGAAACTCTCCCGGCTTTTTGCTTTTTTGGGCTGGTTTCGGATTAATAGGTTAAACGGGTCAGGCTCAATTCAATTTTCCGGCTAACCAGGTTTGCTACGGTCAACCGGAAAAAACCCAATTTGAAATTCGCCCTCCGGTGGCTGGAGCTGAGTTTCCCGCCGTTCCGATTTATTGCGCCGCCGAGCTTTCGGTCTTCTCGATTTCCGTCAGCGTCAGGTAGCCGTCCTTGGTGTTGACGACCTTGTAGATGGCTTCGGGTTTGGCCTGGGCTTTCTTGAGGATGCCCTGCCATTCGACCTCGGCCGAGCGCAGGCCGTCGATTTTCTTGTGCAGGGTGGCGACGCTTTCCGCCAGCTCCGTCTTGAGCTCTTCATTGAATTGCTCGACCTTTTTGGCGGTGGGGTTCATGACGATCAGGGCGGTGTTCGCCAGTGTCAGCACGACGATGACGGCGACGAGGATCACCAGCGGCTTTTCCATTGATCGTGCTTTCGCGGGTGGTGCTTTGCTGTCGCTGGTGGCTTCTTTTTCGCTCATGGTCGTGCTCCCGGGTGGCTAGTTCTACCTGCTACTACGGCCGATGACGGGGCGAACTTGAGCGTTGCGCCGTGGTGGCGGGCATTTCGATTCAACGAGCATGGAAATCAAGGCCGGCCCTGAAGCAACCGGGCTTGCTACGGTCAACCGGAAAAAACAGCCAAATTTGAAATGTTCGCGGATCAATACGCCGCGCTGGGCAGCGGCTATGGGCTGAAAAATACCCAATCAACCTCAATGGCTGCGTCAGGCGCTCGCTGCCGTCGTCTGGCGGCAAAGCCTCAACCACACGAAGCCGAGCAGGCCGGCCGTGAACGAGGCGAGAAGAATGGCCATTTTTGAGGCGTTGATCACCTCGACGTTGCCGGCAAAGGCGAGGTTGGTGATGAAGATGGACATCGTGAAGCCGATGCCGCCGAGCAGACCGGCGCCGAAGATGTGGCGCCACTGCAGGTCGCCGGGCAGGCGGCAGAGGCCGATGCTGACGGCGAGCAGGCTGAGCAGCGTGATGCCGAGCGGCTTGCCGAGGATAAGGCCGGCGATGATGCCGGCGCTGTTGGTGCTGAGCAGGTCGTTTTGCCAGCCGCTGCCGATGACGATGCCGGTGTTGGCCAGCGCGAATATCGGCAGGATGATGAAGGCGACGGGTTTGTGCAGGAAATGCTCCAGCCGGTGCGAGGGCGAATGTTCATCTTCCGCCTTGGCTGAAAACGGGATGGCGAAGGCGAGCAGCACGCCGGCGATGGTGGCGTGCACGCCGGATTTGTACATCAGGAACCACATCAAGGCGCCGCCCAGCAGGTAGGGCCACAGCGCCATCACGCGGAAAACACGGTTGAGGGCGAGCAGGGCGGCAAAGACGGCGAGGGCGCCGAGCAGGTGCGCCAGCGAGAACTGCGCGGTGTAGAACACGGCGATGACGATGATGGCGCCGAGGTCGTCCATGACGGCGAGCGCGGTCAGGAAAATCTTGAGTGAGGCAGGTATTCGGCTGCCGAGCAGGGCGAGCACGCCGAGCGCGAAGGCAATGTCGGTGGCCATCGGGATGCCGATGCCCATCTGGGTTGGCGTGCCGGCATTCAGGCCAAAGTGGATGAGGGCCGGCACGAAAATGCCGCCAACGGCGGCGACGATCGGCAAGAGGGCGTTGCGGAAATTCGACAGTTCCCCGACGTAAAGCTCGCGCTCCAGTTCCAGCCCGACAAACAGGAAAAATACCGCCATCAGGGCATCATTCACCCAATGCTCGACGCTCAGGCCGGCTAAGTAGCTCTGCCACAGGCCACGGTAGGCCGGTTCCAGCGCGGAGTTGGCAATGGCCAGCGAAATCAGCGTGCACACAATCAGCAGTATCCCGCTCGACTTTTCCGATTCGAAAAAGGCCGTGAAGGTTTTGGAGAGCGCGGCGGTCTTGGTGTTCGTCATGGCTTTTTATGGTCGGTGAGGCATGTTCGGAAATTACTACAAGACGGCGTTCAATTCGAATTTCGGGCCTCGCAGTGGCTGAAATTTGCATTCCATGGGCGTTTTTTGGCGGGGTGTCGAATCGCGCGGAAACAGTATGTCGATTTTTCTAGGTATGTCGCTCAGTTCATCTGGATTTGGTTTCTACTCCCTGGCGCATATTTGCAATATGCAAGCCGTTAGTAGGGTTTTTGGTCCAGGAAGTGGTATTTTGGTAGATTTTACGAGGTTGTAAATGTTGTTGAATTTGCTTGTTTGTGCGTGGATTGAATTAGAAATTATTCATATTGAAAATTCCAGTGACAAAATTTTGGGGCTGTGCTTTACTTAATTTTACGTTTCGTCAGTCAAGTTTGAAGTTTGTGTCAAAAATGTGCCGGTGCCCCGTTCAGGGCTTGTCGGCCCCGGTTCAAATTGATGAGAGAGGCAGCATGCTCGATGTAGCTGTGTCCTTCCTGGCGGATGAATTCAATGCCTACCTGCTGCGCCGAACCGGTTCGGCGCAGTTGGGGCAGGTTGTGCCGGGCGGCATTCTCGACGACAAGGGCAATCTGGCGATCGCCGGCGGCACTGTCGCCCTGAGCCTCGTCAACATCGAAGAAGAGCGCGTGATGCGCGAGCACGTTCCGGCCCGGATCATCAGCAATGGCCGGGAAATGGTGCTGCAGCCGGAATTGAAACTGAATCTGACGCTGCTTTTCGCGGCCAAGATGACCAGCTACGAACTGACCCTGAAGGCGCTGTCGAACGTGCTGACCTTCTTTCAGTCGCACCCGGTGTTCAGCGCAGACGACTATCCGGCGCTCGATTCGCGCATCGGCAAGATCGTCGTGGAACTGTACAGCGTGGCGCCGGAAACCCTGAACCAGATCTGGGCCAGCATCGGTGCCAAGTACCAGCCGTCCGTGCTCTACCGGGCGCGGCTGGTCACTATCCAGGATCGCGAGCCCTTCATGCCGGGCGAGCCGATCACCGACATCGGGCTGGCGTTGCACGAAAAATGAGCATCCATTTCCGCACCCTTCTCGAAGTGGAAATCGAGCACGGCTACTACCGCGGGCTTTGTGGCGACATCGATTTCGTGGTGCCGGGTTCGGAGGCGGCGCTGGCCGCGGGCAAGCTGCTGACGCGGGTGCGCGATGGCCGTTTGCGCGTGCTGTTCGAGGCCGACGATGCTGGCAATCCGCTGCGCGATATTCACGGCACGACGCTGTTGATCGGGCTGCGCGTGACGAATCCGTATTTTGCCAATTTCACCGAAGCGCCGCTCGCTTCGGGCGGTTTGGTTCTTTACGGCAACCGCGCCGATCCGCGCGCGTTTGATCAGCCGCTGGCTGCCGATTTCATCGCACCGCGCCAGCGTATCGTGCCAGCCCAGGCTACCCGGGCGCTGACTTTGCTCTGGCAGTATCAGGGCGCTTCTCTGGTCGAGCAGACGCTGCTGGCCGGGCAGGAAGATGCGCTCTTTGAAACTCGCGACTGGCCGCTTGGGCGCTATCTGCTGACCGAAACGGCGGCCGGCCCGGCGCAGGTGTCGCACTGGCTGCAATCGCCGGCGTTGGCGAGCGAGCAATTGTGGGGTGTGCTGGCGCTTACGGTCGACCGGAATTTTTACCCAAATTCGCCTACTTTCCGCGTGGTGCTGCAGGCCCGCAGCGAGCAGCTCAAGTACTACGTCGTGGCGCAAAATTTCGGCGCCACCGAGTTCGGCCAACTGCAACTGGCCGATGCCGGTGCTGGCGAGCAGGGGCGCGCCGTACTCAATTTCGACCGGGTGCTGCCGGCCGCTTTTACGGCGGATGATTTGCCGCCATCGGTGCTCGGCGATGCCGATGCGCGCATCGTTCTCTTCCAGTCGTCGCTCCCGGTCGCCCGGCGGGCTGGCGGCTATCGCAAGCTTCAACTGAGGCGCAACGCCGAAGTTCTCGTCCAGCATCTGCCCCAGGCCGGTTCCGACCGGGCGCAGGCGCGTTTCATCGTCCACCTCGCCAAACCTTAGAAGGGGGTCAGTCCATGCCAACCTACCGCACTCCGGATGTTTACATTGAGGAAATTTCGGTCTTCCCGCCCTCGGTCGCCGAGGTGGAAACCGCGATTCCGGCCTTTATCGGCTACACCGCCATCGACACGCTGATCACCGCCGGTGATCTGGTCAAGTCACCGCGGCGCATCAAGTCGCTGCTCGAATATGAAGCCTATTTTGGCAAGGGGCCGAGCTACACGGTCTCCCAGGCCAGCATTGACGAAGCCGGCAACTTCCTGATCGCCGACATCAGCAACAGCTATTTCATGTACGACAGCCTGCGGCTGTTCTACGACAACGGCGGCGGCGACTGCTACATCGTTTCGGCCGGCGCCTACAAAACGGTCGGATCGCCGGTTGACCGCGAGGAACTCAAGGCTGGCGTGCAGGCCGTGGCCAAGGTGGACGAGCCGACCATCCTGCTCTTCCCCGATGCGGCGACGCTGAGCGCCGACGATTTAGCAGCCGTGCAGCAGGAAGCGCTCAAGCAGTGTGGCGAACTGAAGGATCGCGTCGCGGTTCTCGACGTTCGCCAGAGTGACCCGAATGGCGCCAGCTTCCGCGACAAGCTGGGCATCAACAACCTGAAATACGGCGCCGCCTACACGCCCTGGCTGAAGCTCAACTACAACAAGTCGGTTGGCTACGCGCAGGTCAAGGACAAGATTTTCAAGAACGGCATCCAGGTGCCGCTCAAGGATCTGACCACCGAGCCGCAACTGCTCGCCGCACTGGCCGCGCTCGATGAATTGTCGGCCGACAGCGCGGCACTGGCTGGCGCCGTCACCAACCATGCCGGGGCGGGTGAAACGCTGTCCAGCGCCTTCGGCAAAAAGCTGGCCGTCTACAAGGGCAAGGCTGCCCCGGTGCCGGCCGATATGGCGCTACTTTTCGAATACGTTTTCGGGATTGCCAAGGTGGTCGATGGCTTCGTTGATGCCTCGCCACTCAGCAACGCCAAACTGGTGACCGACATCAACACCCTGATTGCCGGCACGCTGGCCCCGGCCTTCTCCAGCCTGATTGCGCTGGAAAAGGAAATGGCGGCCGACATCGTGACTGCCGGCGGCGCCTATACCGTCGAGTGGGATCAGAACACGCCGCCGGCTACCGCAGCCTGGGGCGCCATTTTCGGGGCCAGTGCCCCGGCAGCGTCGAACGGCAATACCATCGGCGCGACCGTCAAGGCCGTGATGGACAGCGCCTTGCCCGGCTTGCAGAAGGGCTTTTCCGCAGCCAGCGGCGCCATCGCCGGCATCGTCACGGCCATGGCCAACTATCGCGGCCTCAACGAGCAGACGCTGTTCGAGAATCTCCTGCCCTACCGCAACGTGATCAACGGCATCGGCTCGACGCTGACCCTGTGCCCGCCCAGCGGCGCCATCGCCGGCATCTATGCGCTGGTCGACAACCAGCGCGGCGTCTGGAAGGCGCCGGCCAACGTCAGCCTGAACGGCGTCATCGCCCCGGCCAGCAGCTTCACAGCCAGCGAAACCGATGCGCTGAATGTCGATGTGACGAGCGGCAAGTCGATCAACGCCATCCGTTCCTTCGTCGGCAAGGGCACGCTGGTCTGGGGCGCCCGCACGCTGGCCGGCAACGACAACGAATGGCGCTACATCTCGGTTCGTCGCTTCTTCAACATGGTCGAGGAATCGATCAAGAAATCGACCTACTGGGCGGTCTTCGAGCCGAACGACGCCAATACCTGGGTCAAGGTGCGCGGCATGATCGAGAACTACCTGACGCAGAAATGGCGCGAGGGCGCGCTGGCCGGCGCGGCACCGAAGGATGCCTTCTTCGTCCGCTGCGGACTGGGCGTGACGATGAACGCGCAGGACATCCTGGAAGGGCGGATGAATGTCGAGATCGGCATGGCCGTAGTACGCCCGGCCGAATTCATCATCCTCAAGTTCTCCCACAAGCTGCAAACCAGCTGATTCGAAACCTGACGCGAAAGGACATCCACCATGGCTGCAACATCCCAATATCCGCTGCCGGTCTTCCACTTCCGTGTCGAGTGGGGCGGCACCCGCATCGGCTTTTCCGAAGTCACCGGCCTGACCCAGGAAGTCCAGGCCATCGAATACCGCGACGGCAGTTTCCCGGAGTATTCGTCGATCAAGATGCCCGGCCTGCGCAAATACAGCAACATCACGCTCAAGCGCGGCGTCATCAAGTCCGACAACGACTTCTTCAAATGGCTGTCGACGGTCGCGATGAACACCGTCGAACGCCGCGACCTGACGATCAGCCTGCTCGACGAAGCGCACAAGCCGGTGATGACCTGGAAGGTGCACCATGCCTTCCCGGTCAAGGTCGAAGGGCCGCAGCTCAAGGCGGCCGGCAACGAAGTGGCGATCGAGACCATCGAACTGGCCCACGAGGGGCTGGTGGTCGAGAACAGCTGATCGACTGAGCGCAGACCGCCATGGCTTCCTACTACCCGCCGGTCGGCTTCCACTTTGCGGTGGAATTCGTCGGCTTGTCCGACAACGCCGACACGCGCTTTACCGAAGTCGGCGGGCTGGCAGTCGAGATGGGCAGCGAGGAAGTTCCCGAAGGTGGCGAAAACCGCTTCGTGCAGAAGTACCCGACCCGGGCCAAATACCCGGAACTGGTGCTCAAGCGCGGCTTGCTGAAAAGCTCGGCCGTCTGGTCATGGGTTCGCGACTGCATCGTCGATTACAAGATCGAGTTGCGCAACGTCGACATCATGCTGCTCGACGAGACGCACTCGGCGCTGATGACCTGGCACGTGATCGGTGCCTGGCCCACGAAATGGGTGGTCGGCGACCTCAACGCCAGCAACAATAGCTATGCCGTCGAGTCGATGCAACTGGCCTACCAGTACTTCACGGTCGACAAGAATTAGGAGGCAAAAACGAAATGCCCATCATCGTCGATGAAGTGGTGATTTCCGTCGAAGTCGGCAACAGCGAGGCCGGTGGCAGCAGTGTGGCCGGTGCTGGCACGGCGTCGGCTGAGGATAAACAGGCGCTGGTCGAGGAATGCGTCGCCCGCGTGCTGGAAATCCTGCGCGAACGCGAGGAGCCGTGAGATGAGCTCGGTCATTGGTGCGGGCCTGGCAATGGCGATTGGCGCCGGCATTGGCCAGATCGACATCGGCGGCACGCCGAACGGGACGCTGGAAAAGCTGACCATCCTGGCGCACGCCCAGCCGGACTACAGCGACCAGTCGATTGCCCAATTTGCCGCCTACGTCAATCCGGCCGAAATCACGCAGTCCTACGAAATCGAGTACGACGCCGCGCAGGGTTCCGGCACGACCAGCAGCCGGATGGAATTCAAGAAGATCAAGCCGGGTGACCTGACTTTGACCTTCTTCATCGACGGCACCGGTGCCAATGGCCGCAAGGTTGAGGTTCAGGCCGAGGTCGAGAAATTTCAGACGGTGACCGGCTACAACGGCGACATCCACCGCCCGAATTACCTGAAAGTGGTTTGGGGCACCCTGCAGGTCAAGCGCTGCGTGCTGAAGAGCGCCTCGATCGCCTACAAGCTGTTCCGCGCCGATGGCGTGCCGCTACGCGCTGTGATCACCGCCGTCTTCACCGACAATTCGGACGACCAGACCCGCGTTGCGACCGCGCAGGATCAGTCGCCGGACCTGACACACCGCCGCATCTTCAAGGCCAGCGACCGCCTGCCGGCGCTGTGCAATGCCATCTACGGCGACCCGCGGCTCTACCTGCGCGTCGCCGAAGCCAACGGGCTCGACGATTTCCGGCATATCGAGCCGGGCACCGAGCTCTTCTTTCCGCCACTGGAGAAATAGACCGTGCCGGAAACCCGCGCCCTGCCCATCACCGCCGAACATCGCGAATTCACCGTCAAGTCCGGTGGCCAGGCGGTGCCGCGCGAGCATCAGCTGCTCTCGGTCAGCGTCACGGTCGCGGCCAATAAAATCGCCTCGGCCCGGCTAGTCTATGTCGATGGCGCCGCGTCGACCGGGCAGTTTCCGCTCAGCGATGGCGACCTGTTCACGCCGGGACAAAGCATCGAAATCCTGGCCGGCGCCGGGCGCGACAGCGCTTCGGTCTTCGTCGGCACGGTGGTGCGCCAGGGCGCGCGGGTGCGGGAAGCGGCCGCCTCGCAACTGGTCGTCGATTGCAAGCACGCAGCCATGAAACTGGCCGTCACCGAGCGCTCGACCGACTATTTTGACCAGACCGACAGCGACATCATCGACGCCGTGCTCAGCGCGGCCGGCGTTGGCGCCGATCTCGAAGCGACCACGCTGTCGCACAAACAGGTGCTGCAGTATCAGAGTACGGACTGGGATTTCATCCTTGCCCGGGCGCGGGCCAATGGCCAGCTGGTCTGGTGCGAGGGCGACAAGGTCGTGGTCCGTAAACCGGCGCTGACTGGCGCCACGGTCTGCACGCTGCAGTACGGCGCGACGCTGCTCGAATTCGAAGGCGAGATCGACGCCCGCCTGCAGCACGGTGAATACAAGGGCACGAGCTGGGATGCAGCGAGCCAGGAGGCCGTTGAGGTACAGGCGGCAACGCCGTCCTTCACGCCACCCGGCAACCTAAGCAGCGACGATCTGGCCAGCGTGGCCGATCAGGCTTTCGATGTCCGCCACCCGGCGTTGCCGGAAGCCGAAACGCAGGCCTGGGTCGACGGCATTGCGCTGTATCGGCGGGTCGATCAGGTTTCCGGTCGCGGCAAGTGCGAGGGCATCGCCACGGTCAAACCCGGCGTGGTCGTCGAACTGGCCGGTCTTGGCCGGCGCTTCAATGGCAAGGTGCTGGTCACCGGCGTACGGCATGAATTCAGTCTGGTGCAAGGCTGGAAGACGCACGTGCAGTTCGGTGGTGTCGATCTTGAGACGAGCGGAAAATCGAAGGCCGATGGCCTGCTGCCCGGCGTATCGGGCCTTCAGATCGGTGTCGTCACCAGCAACGAAGACCCGGATGGCGAACATCGGGTGCGCGTCAAATTGCCGCTCCTCGGTCTGGCCAGCGACGGCCTGTGGGCGCGGGTGGCCAGCCTCGATGCCGGCGACGACCGCGGCTTCTTCTTCCGGCCGGAACTGGGCGATGAGGTAACCGTCGGTTTTCTGGCCGACGATCCGCGTCATCCGGTCATCCTCGGCATGCTCCACAGCAGCGCCAAGGTGGCGCCTCTGGAAGGCAGCAACGACAACCACGAAAAGATGCTGAAGACGCGTTCCGGCATGACCGTGCATTTCGACGACGACAAGATAGTCATGACCTTGTCCACGCCGGCCGGCAATTCGATTGTGCTCAATGAGGACAAACAGTCGCTGACGCTGGCCGACCAGAACGGCAACAAGATGGTTATGGACAGCGACGGCATCCATTTCGAGAGCGCCAAGGCGGTCGAAATGAAAGCCGGGACGGAAACCAAAATGGAAGCGACGGCCGGTTTCGAGATCAAGGCCGGCAGCGAACTGAAACTTGAGGGCAGCGCCAGCGCCGAACTCAAGGGCGGCGGCATGGCCAAGTTGTCCGGCGCCATGGTTCAGATCAACTAGGTCGGGAAAGGAAAGCACCATGCCTGCAGCAGCCCGCGTCGGAGACCTCAGCAACCACGGTGGAACGATCACCGGGCCGGGCGTGCCAACGGTGCTGATCGGCGGCATGCCGGCGGCAGTGGTCGGCGACATGCATGTCTGCCCGATTCCGCCACCCGGCCATGTACCGACGGTCAGCCCGTTTCCCATGGGCAGCACAACGGTGATGATCGCCGGCCGGCCGGCCCTGCGGGTGGGCGACACCTGCCTGTGCGGCGCCTCGGCGGCCGTCGGCAGCCCGACGGTGATGATCGGATGAGGCGCGCGATGAAATTTCATTTTTGGCCGATTTTTCCGGTTGACCCTGGGGCCAGCAGTTGTTTCTATGGTCGTGGAAGTCTGCTTTCGAGCGATGGAGCGAGATCATGAGCGACGCCAGCGACCGCTACGAATCCTTCCTTGGCACCGGCTGGAGTTTTCCGCCGCGCTTTTCGCGCAGCGGTGCGGTGATGGTTTCCAACGAGGCCGACATCCATGAGAGCCTGGTCATCCTGTTCGGCACTGTGGCCGGCGAGCGCCTGTTCGAGCCGAAGTACGGTCTCGACATGCACGAAATGATGTTCGAACCGATGAGTACGACGATGCGTACCTTGCTGCTCGACCGCGTGCGCACGGCCATCCTGATCCACGAGCCGCGCATCAAGGTGATCACGCTCAGCGTCGACAGCCCCGATCCCAATACCGGCCAGTTGAACATCCAGCTTGATTACGAAGTGCGCGCCACCAACTCGCGCTTCAACCTCGTTTTCCCGTTCTACAAAACCGACAGCAACGAGCTGCGCGCGGCGATGGTGCCGGGCGGAGGGCGCTAGGAAACCATGGCCAGCGACCGCATCCTGCAAAACGAAATTGCCCGGCTCGGGCAGAGCCAGGAAGACCGCTCGCCGGTCGCGCTCGACCCCGGTTTTGCCCCGGTCGATGGCCGCGGCCCGGCTGAACGCGTCGCCGAAGCACGTCGGCTGGCCGCACAGTTGCGCTACTACGGTTTCGATCCAAACGAGGCCGATGGCGACTGGCAGGGCCTCTTCCCGGCCGATGCCGAGCAAATGCTCACTCGCGACGACGGCAGCGTGCCGCCGCATCTTGGTCTGTTCGGCGCCTTCCTCGACATGCTGGCCCCGGCCAAGGATGCGCTGAACGACCTGACTGCCCGCCACCTCGATTTCCAGTATCGCCGGGTGCTCGGTTTCGAGCCGCTGCCGGCCGAACCCGAACATGCCCACCTGACGCTGGAGCTGAAGAAAGGCACGGCGCCCTTCGCCATCACGCCGGCCCATCGCTTCACGGCCGGCAAGGGGGCGGACGGGGCCGAACGCCTCTACGCGCCGATGCGCGAGACGCTGATCGGCCAGGGCAAGATCAGTGCGCTGCACAGCGTCTATCGCGATGCCGGCGGTGTGCGTTTTGCCCCGGCGGCCAATTCGGCCGATGGCCTCGGCACGCCGCTCGATCCCGCCAAGCCGCACTGGTCGGCTTTCGGTCACGCCGGGCTGGCCGCGGCTCCGCTCGGCTTCGCGCTGGCTTCGTCGCTGCTGCGGCTGCGCGAAGGGCGGCGCGAGGTGACGGCAACGCTCGATGTCGCTTTTGCCGACAGCCTGGGGTTGGATGGGCAGGCCATCGCCAACCGCCTGCAGGCTTTTGTCAGCGGCGAAAAAGGCTGGCTCGGACCCTTTGCGTTGTCCGGTACGCTGGCCGCCGGACACTTGAAGCTGGCCTTTACCGTACCGGATGGCGAACCGGCCGTGGTTGATTACGACGCCGCGCTGCATGGCTCGGCCTTCGCCACCGTGTTGCCGGTCGTCCAGCTCTTGCTCCGGCCGGAAGCCGCTGCCGCCTATGACGCGTTGTCGCAGCTGCGCCTCGACAAGGCCCGTCTAAGTGTCACGGTCGATGGCATGAAAACGCTGGATCTCGAAAACGATTTCGGCACACTCAATCCGAAAAAAGCCTTCCAGCCCTTTGGCCCGCAACCCGTCAAAGGTTCGCGTTTCATGGTCGGTTGCCCCGAGGCATTGAGCAAACCGCTGACCGACCTGAAGATCCGTCTGCGCTGGCAAGGGGCGCCCGGCGACTTCGCCGGCTGGTACGTCGATTACAAGAACGTCGCCGCCGTCAGCAACGGGATCGCCGCCCGGCTGGTCTATCAGGATGCCGGCGGCAGCGAGACCTCGCGCGAGCTGAACCTGATGAACCGCGTCGATGGCGTCAGCACGCTGAGCCCGAACGCGCCGGCCACCATTTTCACGCCGCTCTACGTTGGGCAGAGCTTTGTCTACTCGATGCTCGGCGGGGGCAGTTTCGTCAGCCGGCTGTTCGGCAAGCGCTTCATGAATGCGCAGCCGGTCTATCAGCAGGAAATCGTGCCGCCACCGGCCGTCCGCAGCGGCTTCGTCACCGTCGCGCTGATCGAGGATTTCCTGCACGCCGACTACCGCCGCCAGACCATGGAAGAGGCGCGCAAGACCACTGGCGCCAAGGTGCTGAACGAGCCTTACACGCCGGTGGTGCAGGACATCACGCTGGCCTACGCCGCGCAATCGCCGGTCGCCGACTTGACGCGTGATGATCAGGACGCCTTCGTCGCCTCGCTCGACCTGCAGTTCTTCCATGTCGGCGCCTTCGGCCCGCGCCGCGAGCATCCCTTCCTGCGCCGCCAACTCGGCTGGGTCAGCGAAAAGAAAATCAGCCTGCTGCCAGCCTATCCCGACGAAGGCGAATTGATCGTCGGCGTGGCTGGCGTCGGGGCCGGCGACAGCATTTACCTGCTGCTGCAGGTCGCCGAGGGCAGCGCCAATCCCGAACTGCAGGCGCAACCGGTCAAATGGTCGGTGCTGTGCGACAACCACTGGCGCCCCGCGGCGCCGGAGGAAATCGCCCTCGACACCAGTCGCGGCCTGCGCGCCAGCGGCCTCGTCGGTCTGGTGCTGTCGCGTTCGACGACGACCGACAACAGCTGGCTGCCGGCCGGCCCGGTCTGGCTCAAGGCGGCGGTGAACAAGGACAGTGCGGCGGCCTGCAAGCTGCTTGCCGTGCACGCCAACGGCGTTGAAGTGGTGCGTGACTGGTCGGCCGCCACGGCACCGGCCGTTGAAACCCTGGCCCCGGGCAGCATCGCCAAACTGCTGGCGCCGCCCGCCGCGCTCAAGCAGGTGGCCCAGCCCTATGCCAGTTTTGGCGGGCGGGCCGGCGAAAGTGCCGCCATGCTCAACCGCCGGGCGGCCGAGCGTCTGCGCCATCGTCAGCGCTGCATCACGCCCTGGGATTACGAGCGCCTTCTGCTCGAGAACTTCCCCGGCGTGCATCGCGTCAAGTGCATTCCGCACGCCAGCGAAACATCGTGGATGGCGCCCGGCCACCTGCTGATCGTCGCCATTCCCGACCTGCGCAACCGCAATCTGCCCGACCTGCTCCAACCCAAGGTCGATCTCGACACCCTGACGCAAATGACCGAACTGGCCCAGGCCCATGCCTCGCCGCAGGTCACCGTGCGCGTGCGCAACCCGGCTTACCAGGCCATCCGGCTCGATTTCAAGGTTCGTTTCCGGGCTGGCTATCCCTTCGACTATACCCGCCGTCAATTGCACGAAGCCATCGTCCAGGCGCTGTCACCGTGGGCTTTCACGGCCGGCCGGCAGCTCGATTTCGGCGGCCGCATCTACCGTTCGGTGCTGCTCGATTTCATTGAGGAGCTGCCCTACGTCGATTTCGTCACCGATTTTCGCTGCGGTCTGGCCGGCAGCGGCGACCTGTTGCTCAACGATGTCGCCGAGATCGTCGCCGAACGGCCCGACACCATCCTCGTTTCGGCGGCCCGGCACGTGATTGCCGAAGCCACCGACTGACGCGAGAAACGCCATGCTGCTGCAACCCAAAATCTCGCCCCTGCCCCCCACCGATCCGGCGCTCGACCAGCACCGGCTGGCCGGCATCGGCCTCGACGCCGTGCGCCGCCTGTCGCGCCGGCAATGGACCGACCACAACACGCACGACCCAGGGATCACGACGCTGGAGTTGCTCGCCTACGCGCTGACCGATCTTGCCTACCGGGCCCGTTTCCCGATCGAAGATCTGCTCGCCGCGCCGGAAGACAACGCCGTCGAAATGGCCAAACTGTTCGACAGCGCCGGCCAGATACTGCCCTGCATGCCGGTCACTGAAGCCGACTACCGCAAGCTGTTGATCGATCTGCCCGGCGTCAAGAACGCCTGGTTGCAGCCGGTGCCGAAGACGCTCTACGCCGACCCGGCCGAAGGCACGCTGGCCGCCAGGCCGACCGGCAGCAAGACCGAGCGCCCGATAGCCGTGCGCGGCCGCTATCGCGTGCGGCTCGACTACATGGACGACAAAGACACGGCCGAACTGCGCCGCGATGTCGACCGTGACGTGCAGGCCACGCTGGAGGCCAACCGTGCGCTATGCACCGATTTCGTCGGTATCGACCGGGTCGGGCAGCAGTATTTCAGTCTGTGCGCCGAAATCGATTTGCAGCCGGATGCCGATGCCGACCGCGTTGCCGCCGACATCGCCTTCACCGTCGACCGCTTCCTGGCGCCGCCGGTGCTCAACTACACGCTGGACGAAATGCGCGCCCGCCGCCGGGCTGATGGCTCGCTGTGGAGCATTCCGGAAATCTTTGAAGGGCCGAAGCTGGT
Source organism: uncultured Rhodocyclaceae bacterium (assembly GCA_907163225.1). Classification (GTDB taxonomy): domain Bacteria; phylum Pseudomonadota; class Gammaproteobacteria; order Burkholderiales; family Rhodocyclaceae; genus Azonexus. The sequence goes on from OU015322.1 coordinate 2,674,506, forward strand.
CAATGGCTTCATCGACGACGAGGAACTCGCCGCCGCCGGCCTGCGCAGCGAAGTCCGGCTCTCCGACGTGATCAGCGTGATCATGGACATTCCGGGCGTCGTCGCCATCCGCGACATCGTGCTCAACGCGCTGGATGGCGCTGGCAAGGCCGTCGAGCCGACCGACAAGTGGCGTCTGCCGGTACAGTCCGGGATGCAGCCGCGCCTCTCGGCATCCCGCGGTCGACTGGTTTTTTACAAGAAAAACCTGCCCATTCCGCCCAGTGCTGCCCGGGTCTCCAGCCTGCTCGGCGAACTGCGGCAGGCCGAGCGCCTCAAGCTCGAAGACGGCCTGCTTGAAGACCTGCCGATTCCGCTCGGCCGCTACCGCAACCCGGAAAATTACAACTCCTTCCAGGCGCACTTTCCGGCCACCTACGGCATCTCCGAATTCGGCCTGCCGCCCGGCGCCTCGCCCCAGCGCGCGGCACAGGCCTTGCAGTTCAAGGGCTGGCTGCTGTTTTTCGACCAGATGATGGCCAACTACCAGTCACAACTGGCGCATGTCCGCGACCTGTTCTCGACCCGGCCCGAACTGGCGCAGAGTTATTTCAGCCAGTTGGTCGACAGCTTCCCGGATTGGGAAAAGGTCTATGGCGCCGGCTTCGATGCCACCGCGCTTGGCGAGGTCGTCGAGCCGGCTGGCAGCGGCCTGCTTCGCCGCAACCGCTGCCTCGATCACCTGCTGGCACGTTACGCCGAGGATTTCCAGGAATACACCGCGGTGATGCAGGCCCGCTTCGGCATGGGGCCGGCCCAGGCGGCCAGTGCCAAATGCGTCTTCCTCGACGAATATCCGCGTCTCGGCGGCCAGCGCGGGCAGGCCTATAACGCGGCGCTGAAGGAGGACGCCGACCTCTGGAACAGCGACAACATTTCCGGCTTCGAGCACCGCATCGCCCGCCTGCTCGACATCGGCAACTGGCAGCGGCGCAACCTGTCCGAGGTGGCCTACGACACCTACGCCGAGGTCGATGCCACGCCGAACGACGAATTCCGCTTCCGCGTCCGCCACCCGGTCAGCGCCAAGATCCTGCTGTCGAGCAGCACCAACTACACGTCGAAAGCCAAGGCGCGCAACGAGATGGAGCAGGCCATTGCCCTCGCTCAGCGGCCAGAGGCCTACGAGCGGAAAATGACGGGCGACGAGACGATGCCGGAAGCCCAGCGTCGTCACTATTTCAATATCGTCGATGCCAGTGGTGAAGTCATTGCCCGGCGCATCGAGTATTTCGCCAGCGCCGAAGCGATGGAGCTGGCCATTGCCAGCCTGATCGCCCACCTGCGCACCTACTACAGCGGCGAAGGCCTTTACGTCATCGAGCATCTGCTGCTGATGCCCGAGCAGGACGGCGACCCGTTCATGGACATCTGCGTCGATCCCGGCTGCACCGACTGTGCCGATCTCGATCCCTACAGCGACCGCATCACCATTGTCCTGCCCGCCTTTACCGGGCGCTTCCGCGATTTCGATTTTCGCAACTTTGTCGAGGAAACCCTGCGTCAGGAAACGCCAGCCCACATATTGCCGCGCATCTGCTGGGTGAACAGTGACGACATGGCCGAAATCGAGAAGGCCTATCGCGACTGGCTGGCCATCCGGGCCGGTGCTGCCACGGCCGACCGGGCCGCCAAGATCAAGGCGCTGACCGACGCGCTGACCCGCGCCAAGAACATTTATCCCTCCAGCGGCCTGCACCCCTGCGGCCAGATGGAGCCGCCACCTTTCGTCCTCGGGCGCACTGCGTTGGGCAGTGCCGACGAGACACCATGAGTGGGCTGCCCCACAGATAACGAAACATGAAAACTCGTCTTTGCCCCGCTGGCGTTGTTGCTCATCCTCGCAATAGTTTTGGCTATTGCTGCGGTTCGCGCCTAGCCAGCGGAACAAATCCTTCGCTTTCATTCTGTTCCGCGATCTGCGGTGCAGCCCACTAGTACGGGAGCACGACCATGGCCGAACCGCTCAAAATTATCCGCCGCCTCAACGAAGTCGCCACCGATTACGCCGTGTTCGAGCGCGATCAGGTGCTGACCGAAACGCAACTGAACAGCGTGGTCGAATACCTCGACGACCAGAGCCGCCTGACGCGCACGCAACTGCTCGGCATCGGCATCGTCGGCGGCCTGTGGCCGACGCTTGGCAAAGAGCGACTGGTCGTCAGCAAGGGTGTTGGCGTGACCAGCGATGGTGACCTGATCGGTTTGGCGGCCGACACGGTTTTCGATCGCTGGCTACCATACGACGAAAACGCCCCGGCCTACGATTTGTTCTACGACGGCGAGAAGATGTTCCCGCTGATCGAATTGTTGGCCGCTGACGACAAGCGCGAGGGGAAGCTGCTGGCCGAAATCCCCGAATCGCTGGAAAAAATGGTCGCTGTCGCTTTCATGGAAAGCTACGAGAACGATCCCGATCTGTGCACCGGCGGCGATTGCGACAACCGGGGGCGTACCGCCAAGAACACCCAGCGCCTGCTGCTGATCAACCGCGAAATTGCCGGAAAATTCGGGTTGACCGCAGGATTCAGCACCGGGGCCGAACTGGCCCGGGCTTTGCCACGCGTTCGCGCCAGCCGTGTTGATCTGGGCACCGGCAGCGATGCCAAGGTCGATGTCACCACCGCCGAGCTGTTCGCTGCCCGCTATCGCACGGCCGCCAACAGCAGCTTCAAGGCGCTGCACGAGGCTGCCCGGCGGCTCATTGAGCGGATTGGCGATGGCGCTGCGCTGGGCCTGCCCAGCCCGGTCGGCTGGACGGCCGGCCTGGAAAAACACCTGAATGCCTTGCAGGCGACGGTGGGTGGCATCCAGTATTTTCATGACCACGCCAAGGATCTGGTGGCGCTCTGGAACGACCTGCGCGCCGCCTTGTTCGCAGACGACGGCGTGCTCTGTCCGACCAGCGAGGCTTTTCCCAAGCACCTGCTGCTCGGTGCGCTGGCCGATCCTGCCGTTGATCGCATCGGCTGCTACCCGGCGCCGTGGCTGGCTGGCGGCATGGTCGAGCGGCAGCGGGTGGTCCGCCTGATGCGCCAGTTTTCCCGCTTGCTCGAAGCCTTCGAGCTACCCAAGGCGCAGATTCCCAAGATCGTCCCCAGCCGGCGCGAGAGCGCTTCGCTCGACGAACGAGCCATTCCGGCCTATTACAAGGCCGACGCCGGCCTGCGCGAAGGCTGGAACGAGACCCGCCGACAACGAGGCGAGAGCGAGGACAACACCGGCTACCACTGGACGCAGGCGACTGACCTGAAACCCTTCCTGCCCGAAGCGCCACCGGCCGAAAGGCAGTTGCCCGATCCATTTCAGGCTGATCAGGGCAGCAACGATTTCTACCGCATCGAGGGCTTTCTTGGCCTCAAGGCCGACGTCGCCGAACCGGCCATCGAAAAGCTGATCCGCCAGCGCAACCTGCCGATTTCGGTGATCAGTGCGCTGACCCACAACCAGCGTCAATTCATCATCCGCGGTCCGAAGTTCAAGAAGACCAGCCTGCACAGTTTTCACTACCTGTTGCGCCAGGATCTGACCAGTCATCTCAAGGACAACATTGCCTACAGCGGCCGGCTGATCGAGGACGTGAAGAAAGCGCAAACCGACTGGGCCACCGACGAGGATCGCAAGCTCAAGGCGGGCGGGACTTTCACTCAGCATGTCGCGCTGACCGCCGACTACGCCAAGCCCATCGAGAACGCCAAGGCCCAGCTCGAAGCGGCCGACACCGATCTGATCGGCAGCGCCACCAAGCCCGGGCTGCTCGCTGCCCGCAGCTACAAGGGCTTCGTCGCGCAGGACAGAACCATTCGCGAACGACTGAGCACGGTGGTCGTCGGCGCCGCCACCGCCAAGGCCAACCTCGGCCACGTGACGCGCAACGACATCGTGTCGCCGCTCGATGCCTTTGCCGGGTCGAAGAGCCACCTGTGGGTGGACTGGCTGGGTGACATCCTGAAAAAACGCGAGGACGACCAGAAGGACAGACTGCTGCTGACCAACATGCTGAACGAGCATCCGGGCCTCGAACATGCCGGCGGCGTTGTGCCCGGCGGCACCTTCGTGCTGGTCTACAACGATGCCGGCGTGGTCATCGGCGACCTGATGCTGCCGTACTGGATCGACGACAACGACGAAAGCGACTTTGACGAGCCGGTGCTGACGCTGCCCGACATCAGCGTTCGTCTGCCCAAGGATCTGCTGCCGATCAAGTTCATCAAGCCGCTCGATTTGAGCTTCGACGACTTCAAGGTGATCAAAATTGCACCCGAGATCAAGCTCCAGGAAAACTACAGCAGCTTCTTCCAGAAATCACTCGGCTCGCTCGGCGATGTGCTGAAGAACACCAAGGCGGTTGCGGGTGCCGATGTCGCCGGTACCAAGTCGGCGACCAGCGACCGCTACATGGAACAGATGCTGGCCATCGTCAAGGGCCAGCAGGCGCAGGTCAAGGGCTTGCGCGAGGTGGCCGGCGATGACCGCGTGCCGGCCGATACGCGGGAAAAGGCGGCGGCTCAGGCCAAGGAGATTGAAGCGCAACTGGCTGTTTCGGTCGGCACGACCGTCGAGTATTTCGCTGTCGCTGCGCCCGAAAGCGTGCGCTTCGAGGCCGACAAGGCGACGGTTTACGAGACAGTTGGTTCGGCAATCAACATGGTCACCGACAAAGACGCCAGCGCCAAGTTGCAGACCAATCTCAAGCAGACAGCTGTCACAGCCGACAAGCTGAAGACAGGTAGTTCGGCCGTGGTCGTTACCCAGGTGATGACCAACGCCGGCTTCCGCGTCGGCTGATTGGAACGCAGCCATGAGCGTCACGCACCGCATCCGTCGCCAGCGCTGGCAGGTCACCACTGCCAGCGCAGCCGATGCCTTTGCACTGCGCACGGCCCTGCGCCGTGAAAACGAGCTCAACCTGCTGCCGGCGCTGGAAAGTGCCTTTGCTGCACTCGACAGCGGGGAGCGGGAAATCCATTTGCCGCGCCTCGAACTGTCGGTTCGCATTTCATCACCCGAACGCCTGGCCGAGGAGCTGCCGGCCAAGCTGGCCGAGGCGGCGCGACATGCCCTGGCCGAAGCGGTTGCCGCCGAGCCGGAAAGGTCTGCGTCCGTTTCGCGTGACCTGACGTTAGCCGGGCGCCTGCGCCGTTACCTGAGCAGCGGCCAGGTCGAATGGTTCGATGCCGAGCGCGAGATCGCCGAACTGCAAACGCAACTGGCGGACGAAGCCCGGCTGTGGAGCGCCTCGCCGGAAGCCGCGTGGCCCTGCCTGCTGGCCGATTTGCCGCCCGGCGCTCAGGCGCGGGCCGATGCCTTCTTCCGTTTTTTGCAACTGCTCGATGCCGGCGACCGCCTGCGCTGGTGGGAATTCGCGGCCAGCCTCGCCGCCGCCCATGACGGTGAATCGCCGGCCCGATTGGCGCTGCTGCGCCAGATGGCAGCGACGCGCCCGGCCGACCATGCGCTGCGCTTGCAGGCGCTCGGCTTGCTGGCACTGTCGGCCGATCTGGTACGTTCCTGCGGCCAGCGCAGCGACGGTGTGCCGGTGGCGCAGTCCTGTGTCGAGCAGTTGGAAACGCTTGCTACCGTCGACCGGAAAAACTGGCTGAAAATCGAAAGCTGGTTTGCGGGTGAAGCCGGCTTGCCAGCGGAAAACCCCGACAAGAGCGGCCGGCATGCAGCCGGGCCAGCGCTGGCACCTGAGCAAATTTTGGCGAATTCTCCGGTTGACCGTGGATTCGTCCTCGGTCTGCCCTTGCGCTCGGCCGGGCTGATCCTGCTTTATCCCTACCTGCCGCGCCTGTTCTCGGCGCTCGGCTGGGTCGACGCCGGTCATCCGTCGGGCGAGCCCTTCCCGTGGGCCAATCTGCCGCGCGCCGCGGCGCTGCTCAACTGGCTGGCCACCGGCCGTGACGAACCGTTTGAATTTGAACTGGGCACCGCCAAGCTGCTGCTCGGACTCAATCCGGACGACGCGTTGCCGGTTGCCGCCGGCCTGCTCGGCGACACCGAACGGGAAGAGGGCAAAGCCCTGCTTGGCGCCGTCGTCCAGCACTGGTCGGCACTCGGCCAGACCAGCATGGCCGGCCTGCGCCTCGCCTTTCTGCAGCGCGGCGGCCTGCTCTACCCGGCACCTGACGGCTGGCTGTTGCGGCCGCAAGCTGAAACCTTCGACCTCCTGCTCGACCGCCTGCCCTGGGGCATCTCCATCATTCGCCTGCCCTGGATGCAACGCAGTCTCCACACCGAATGGCTGAGCACCTGAACGCCACAGCCCGCGATCTCGACGCCGACCTTGGCTGGCTGGCGGCGCTGTTGCAGCATCGTCTCGACACCTACTTCGCCGAAAAGCCGGCCAGCCCGCCCTTGCCCGGTGACCGCGCGCCGCCGATGCTCGACGACAGCCCTTCGCCCTACGCCGACTTTCTGCGCCGCCACGCTTTAACGGCTGACGAGCGTGCGGTCATGCTGCTCGCGCTGGCCCCGTTGCTCCGGCCGCAATTGCTCGATGTGCTGTGGGCGCGCAATCCGGCCAGCCAGCGCGGCTACAGCGAATTCGGCGGCGTGCAGGGCACCGCTTCGGGGCATTTCATCCCGACCGGCGAGACTGCCTGTTTTCTGCTGGCCGGCGACGCGCTGCCCGAGCGTCTGCGCGCCATCCATTGGCTGACTCAGGGCGAAACGCTGCTTTCCGGCGATGTCTTGCTGCCCCTGGCGCAGCCGCCCGGTGAATCTGTTTTGGCCGGCCGCCTGCAGCCAGCGCCAACCCTGCTCGCCTTGTTCAATCTGGACGCGCCGGGCAGCGAGGCCGACTCCCTACCGGCCCAGCGCGTCACGACCGGCCTGAACTGGCCTGATCTGGTCCTGCCACCGGCGACTCTGGCCCATCTGGAAGAGGTGCGCGACTGGCTGGCGCACGGCGAAACGCTGCTCCACACGCTGGGCATGGCGGCCCGCGTGCGCCCCGGCTACACCTGCCTGTTCTACGGCCCGCCGGGCACCGGCAAGACCTTGTCGGCCTGTCTGCTCGGCAAGCTGTGCGAGCGCGAGGTGCATCGCGTCGACCTGTCGATGGTCGTTTCCAAGTACATCGGCGAGACCGAAAAGAACCTGGCCCGCGTTTTCGACCTGGCTGAACAGCGTGGCTGGATACTGTTCTTCGACGAAGCAGACGCCCTGTTCGGCCAGCGCACCCGTGTCGACAGCGCGCACGACCGCTACGCCAACCAGGAGGTCAGCTACCTGCTGCAACGGATCGAGGATTTCCCCGGCGTCGTCATCCTGTCATCCAACCTGCGCGGCAATATTGATGACGCCTTCACCCGGCGTTTCCAGTCGGTGATCGCCTTCCCGATGCCGGCGGCCGAGGAGCGCTACCGGCTATGGACGGAGTCGCTGCCGGCCTTGCTCGAACAGGACGTCGATCTCGACTTCGTTCGTCTGGCCGAGAAGCATGAGATTTCCGGCGGCACCATCATCAACGTCATCCGCTACGCCGCATTGCGCAGCTTGGTTCGTGGAGACCGGCGTCTGGCGGCGGAAGACATCAACGACGGACTGCGTCGCGAGTTGCAGAAGGAGGGCCGGGGCTTCTGACCGGTAAGGCCATGTGCTGCAAACATCCCATCGTCGCTTCTGAAACGCGCCTGCCAGGCCCGGACTGAGCCGAACGCCATGGAAGCCGCTGCCCGCCTCGTCAATCGCCCGTCGCCGCCAATGCCGGCCGCTGCCGTCAAGGTGGCCGAGCCGGCGGTGGCGCAGGCCTCGCCGATCCGCGTTCAGTGCCAGAGCCTGCGCGTCTCGGCACCCGGCGATGCGGCCGAGGTCGAGGCCCGGCATGTGGCGCGCAGCATCGTCAGCATGCCGCTTACGGCAGCGGCGCGCCCGGCCAGCGTGCTCAGCCCACCGACGCTGCATCGAGCCACCCCGGTGCGGGGGCCAGCCGTTGCCGTGCCCGTTCCGGTGCGGGCCAGTCCGCCGCCGGTAGCCAGCGGGGGCGAGCCGCTGCCCGAGGCGGTACGTCAGGACATGGAGCCACGGTTCGGCGCTGATTTCAGCGCTGTCCGCATTCATCGTGATGCCCGCGCCGCGCAGGCCAGCAGCGCCCTCAACGCCGCGGCTTTTACCGTTGGCAACCAGATCCACTTCGGTGCCGGCCAGTTCAACCCGACCAGTGGTGAAGGGCGAGAACTGCTCGCCCACGAACTGACGCACACCATCCAGCAAGGCGCCGCACCCCAGGCGCAGCGGCCGCTGCAACAGATGATCCAGCGCAGCCCCGCGCCGCAGGTCAGCGAACGAAGCCCGCCGGCCGTGCAGCGTCTCGGCCTTGGCGACGCGCTGAATTTCTTCGCCGAGCACGCCAATTTCATCCCCGGCTTCCGCATGTTCACGCTGGTCCTTGGCCGAAACCCGATCAACATGCAGGCCGTAGACCGCTCGCCGGGCAACCTGCTGCGCGCCGTCGTCGAGCTGATGCCGGGCGGCGCTTTGATCACCCGGGCGCTCGACGGTTACGGCATCATCGACCGCGTTGCCGGCTGGGTGCAGCAGCAGATGAACAGCCTCGGGCTGGTCGCCGGCAGCATCCGCCAGGCGGTCGACCGCTTCCTGGATTCGCTGAGCTGGACCGACATCTTCGATCTGGGCGGCGTCTGGGAGCGGGCCAAACGCATCGTCACCGAACCAATCGCGCGCATCACCAGCTTTGTCGGCAATCTGGTCTCCGGCATCCTCCAGTTCATCCGCGATGCCGTGCTGCGGCCGCTGGCCGGGCTGGCGCAAGGGACGCGCGGCTGGGATCTGCTCTGCGCCGTGCTCGGCCGCAACCCGATCACTGGCGAGGCGGTGCCGCGCACGGCCGAAACGCTGATTGGCGGCTTCATGCGACTGATCGGCCAGGAAGAAGTCTGGCGCAATTTGCAGGAAAGCCGTGCCGTGCCGCGCGCCATGGCCTGGTTCCAGGGGGCTCTGGCTGGTCTGATGGGCTTTGTCACAGCTTTGCCCGGCCTGTTCATGGATACGCTGCGCAGCCTCGGCATTGGCGATCTGCTGACACCGGTCCAGACTTTCGGGCGCATTGTCCGCGTCTTTGGCGATTTCGCCGGGCGTTTCGTCGGCTGGGCGGGGGCGCAGGTGATGAACCTGCTCGAAATTATCTTCGACGTCGTCGCGCCGGCCATCATGCCCTACCTTCGCCGGGCGGCCGGGGCTTTCCGAACCATCGTCGCCAACCCCATCGCCTTCGTGCGCAATCTTGTCCGGGCAGGCATCCAGGGCTTCCGTCAGTTCGCCAGCAACATCCTGAACCACCTGCGCGCCGCGCTGGTCGGCTGGCTGACCGGGGCGCTGTCCGGTGCCAATATCTACATCCCGCAGGCGCTGACCCTGCAGGAAATCATCAAGTTCGTGCTTAGCGTGCTCGGCCTGACCTGGCAGAACATCCGCGGCAAGCTGGTTCGCGTGGTGGGCGAAAGGGCGGTCGGGGCCATGGAAGCCGGCTTCGACATCATCGTGACGCTGGTTCGCGATGGCCCGGCTGCGGCCTGGGAACGCATCCGCGAAAGCCTCTCCAACCTGCGCGAAATGGTCATGGAGCAGATCATGGCCTTCGTCCAGACCAACATCGTGATGGCCGCCGTGACCCGCCTGGTGTCCATGCTCAACCCGGCCGGCGCCTTCATCCAGGCCATCATCGCCATCTACAACACGGTGATGTTCTTCGTCGAACGCCTGCGCCAGATCGCCCAGGTGGCCGGCGCCTTCATCGACTCGATCGCCGCCATCGCCGGCGGTGCCATTTCGGCGGCGGCCAGCCGTGTCGAACAGACCATGGGCGGACTATTGACGCTGGTCATCAGCTTCCTCGCCCGTCTGATCGGCCTCGGCCGGGTCAGCGATGCCGTCACCAACATCATCAATCGCATCCGGCAGCCCATCGACCGGGCGCTGGATCGTGTCGTCGAGTGGATCGCCAGCCTCGGCCGCCGTTTCCTGGCGCGCGATCCGTCGCCGACCAGTGCCGTGCGCGGGCCGGTGTTGGCCGCGCTGAACCGCGAAATGGCCGGGGCGCGTTCACTGGAGCAGGCCGAGCCGATTCTGCAACGGGTGGCGGCTCAGTTCCGCGACCAGGGCATTCGTCGCCTCAGTCTGTCGCCGGCCAATGCCGACGGCGAAGTGCAGGTGCTGGCCGAGACCAATCCGACGGCGCCGCTCGCCTTGCTCCGGCCGCAGGGGGCGGTGCCGCGCGGGCGCAGCGTGCGGGCCAATATCGAGCTGACGCTGGCGCCGGGGCCGGCCGCCTTGCCAGCGCGTCCCGCTGCGAGCACGCCGCTTGGCGCAACGCCGGAGGGGGCGCGCAGCACGACGGGCCGTAACGTCAGGAGCTTCAACGAACTCGATGCCGCGCATGAAGGCGCGACGACCCGCTCGGCACGCGGCCGGGCGATTGGCGGCATCGTGCTCGAACCGGACGCCAATCGCGTCCAGCTGGTGACCTGGAACACCGGCAGCCTCAACCCGGACACCGCCGGCAATCAGACCCACGCCGAGCGCCAGTTCGACCACTGGGTCGAGCAGGTCGATGCGGTTGCCGAGGGGCGAACCTGGCTCGGCAGGGTCACCCGCGTGGACATGCATTTGCGCGACTACAGCCCGTGCGGCATCTGCTGCAGCATGTTGCGCTCGACGCGGCGAAAATTCCCCAACGCCACTGCTGCCAACATCTATTGGTACCAGCTTTACACCGGACGCGGCGACCCGACGCGCTGGCACAACCTGCGCGATCTGAGCCAATGGCAGTTGCACGCACCGGCCAGCGCCATGCCGATCGAGGGCAGCCAGAACGGAACGCTGGTGACGCTGGTGAATCTGCCGGGATAGCGGCCGCTGCGCTCTTTGCGCGGGTTTGGCTTGCGACGGCTGCCGAACTGGGCCTTATCCACGGTCAACCGGAAAAAACGCCAGAAACAAGGCGCCTTGTGGCCATGGCGCGGTGGCCCTGAGGTCGCGTCATTCAAGGCATTTGATCCCGCCCGGACGTTCGTTTCCGGGCCCGGATTTTTTGGTATTTGTCGGCCCGGATGAGCAATAACTTACACAACAGCTCGCCAATTTGTTTGACAATGCCATAAGATACGATTTTTGGAATTAATGCGTTAATTTGCCACTAAAAGAGAAGCTGGCGTTTTGTCTGGTGGCAAGTCCGTGCTGCCATTCGGCTTCCGACGATACCCGACAAAGGCAGCGACTTTAGATTTCTGCACAGGCATAACATGTTCGACAAGCACTCTGGAGCTGACAAATCCTCCTCACCCAGTGAAAACCTCACCAGAAGGCGCGAGACAATGCGTGTCTATCTGGTGCATGCGGTGGTAGCGGAGAGCGTTCTCCATGTCGCCGAGCCTGATGAGTCCTTGCTGCAAAAGCTGGTGCGCCGCCGATTGGTGCGTCTGGAACGCGTCGTTGATGCGCTGAGCGGCAAGGTCATTCGCCAAATGCCCCAGGGTTTGCTGGCTGAATTTGAAACGGCCGAGGCGGCCGTTCTCGGGGCTTGTGAAATGCAGCGCCGCTGTGCCGTGATCCCGCAGATCGCAGAGACGCAGATTGCCTTGAAAATTGGTATCGAGTCTGCTGCTTCCGCGCCTCGTGGTGGCGACTCGGTCGATTCAGGCGAGTTTCCGGCGATCAAGTTCGCCAGCGTTCTTGTTGAGGGGGGCATTGTGGTCGCCGATGCGATGCTTGGCGAGCTCTCGCCCAGCCAGCGCGAGGCAGCATCCCCGGTGGCTGACGCCGGGGGCAGCATTTTGGCCCACACGGTCAACTGGCAAATGCTGCCGATGCTCAAGCTGCCAACGCCAACGCCAACGCCAACGCCAACGCCAACGCCAACGCCAACGCCAACGCCAACGCCAACGCCAACGCCAACGCCAACGCCAACGCCAACGCCGAGCGCCGCAACGCAGCCGGCCCCCAGTGCTCCGGCGATTCCCCGCCAGACTTCAATCAGCTTTTTGCTGGCGGGCGTGGCGTTCAGTTTCGGGAGCGATCATCCGGTTATTTCGATTGGGCGCGATCCGGGCAACGACATCACCGTCAATGATCCCAAAGCCTCCCGCCAGCATTGCAAGATCATTCATCAAGGCGATGGCTATGTGCTCGTTGATGTCAGTACAAACGGCAGCTACCTGATGCCGGACAAGGGGCGCCAATCCATCGTCAGAAATGAGGCGCTGAAGCTGCCGCGCAGCGGTCGTATCAGTCTTGGCCGTCCGTCGAATCAGGGCGATAGCGCCGCGCTGACGTTCGAAATCACAGCCGGCTAGTTCCGCCGCTGGAGCGGCGCCTCGATCGGTCAAAGTGCCCGTTCGAGGCGTCGCGTCAATGATCGGCGGAAACCTGCGCGTCACCGCACAAGGCCGCCAACACCTGCGTCGTGGCCAGCGGCGCGTCCCCTTCCTGTTTCAGCCACACAAAGCGGTCTGTCGGAGCGCTGCTCGTTGCGGCGCGGGCACTCTCAAGATGGGTATGGTGGTTGATCAGCACGACAACGCGGGCGTGGCCGGGCAGCGCAGCCAGTTCGCGCAACTCATGCAGGCAGCCTTCGTTCGCTGACTGGAAATTGCGCAGATCCATCAGGATCACGTCGCTGATCCGCAGCAGTTCGGCCAGCGCAAGCTTCCAGGTGCTGTCATGGCAGTAGCACTCATTGACCCGGTAACGTCCCTCGACGTCGCTTTGCCATTCAAAGCCGGCCAGTCGGCGGGCGAGATCGTCAGAGTGGTGGATGAAACGCTCGCCCAGTCGGCCATCGAGAAAGGTGAAAATATCCTCGACGTCGATGGTTCGGTCGAGCAGGTCGGTGCCGGCAATCAGCACCGTGTTACCGGTCAGCCGCCAGCGTTCGATGACCCGGTCGAACAGGTCCTGGACGTTGGCGTCCTGCTGGAAAACGCGCAGCACCAGCAGGGTCGGCGGCCGGCCATTTTTCCGGGCACCGATGGTTTGCTGCATCAGCCAGGCGCCGGCGGGAATCCATAGTAGCGGCAGGAAATACGCCAGCGCATGCCAGCCGCTGCCGGGAATTGCGCCCAGTGCCGGGCCGGTCAGGGCTATCGTCCAGACGGCGGTGAACAGGTAGAACAGCTCGGAAATTTGGCGTTCCGAATAGGCTTTTGCCAGCCTGCGCCCAATGGCTCGCACCGGCCACCAGGCGATGATCCAGGGCAGCAGGGCGAAGAGCGCAATGCCGGCGACCGGGCTGAAATATCTGAGCAGCCAGTCGATGGCGTGGCTCTGCTCATTGACCAGTCGGGCCAGCAAATCGACGCCGGCCTGGGACGACCAGCAGAGGAGGATGAATAGCGGCGCCAGCCACGGCCCGACAGCACGCGTTGCTCCGCCCAGGCAGAGCGAGGTGACGACCACCAGCGGCAAGCCGATGTCGAAAAGCATCCACTGGAAAACCTGAGCAAAACTGACCGTTTCCGTCGTTCGCCAGCTCAGCAAGGCAACGGCGGCGACGAACCACAGGAGTAGCGCGCCGACCATGTGCCGGCGCCGCCAGCGGCCGAGGACGGCTATCACCGGAATGACCGGCCAGGAATAGGCAGCACCGAGCGTGGCAACCGTCAGCAAGGTGATCGGCCCATCGGCGGCGATCTGCATGATCAGCGTCCGGGTCAGGGCCATGAGAATGGTCAGGCCGAGAAAGGCACCGACCAGATGCCGGTGTGCCTGGGTGTTGTCGTTCAGGCTGATGCTCGCGGGCGGAACATCCGTTGCCGTGCGGGCGGCTCGTGGCCGGGGGCTTGTAGCGACGCTGGAATCAGCGGCTGGCTCTACGGTCAACGGCAAATCCAGCGGAATTTTCATCAGTCGCTTCATCGCCGCACGGTAGCGACTGGCGACGATCAGCGCGCCGATCAGTGACAGCACCGTGGCAATGATCAACAAGGTCGCGATTTTGCCGGCGAGCATGGGTCAGGCCTCGGCGGGTTGGCTTGCCCGAACCCTGTGGCGGCCGAGGCTGGAAATGGCGTAGCGGTGACTGTCCATGAAAAAAATCCCGGGAAATGAAGTTCAAGCTTACTGGAAGACCGTGAATGTTTCGGGAAGTTTTGCGCGCAGTGACTCTGCGAGAGCCGCGCTTGAAAATGGATGCTGATTAACGTGACCAGCCCGGCCTCCGGGCGAAAAAAAGCCGCCCTGCGGCGGCTTCTGCGACCATGGAAATAACGGCTGGCTCCACGGTCAACCGGAAATTCCGGCTTATTTCACGATCTGGTTCAGCTCGCCCTTGGCGTAACGCTCGGCCATCTTGTCCAGCGCCAGCGGCTTGATCTTGCTCGCCTGGCCGGCGCAGCCGAAGGCTTCGAAGCGGGCCAGACAAATCTTCTTGGCAGCTTCGCGGGCCGGTTTGAGGTAGTCGCGCGGGTCGAACTTGCCCGGATTTTCGGCCATGTAGCGGCGAATGGCGCCGGTCATGGCGAGGCGGATGTCGGTGTCGATGTTGATCTTGCGCACGCCGTGGGCGATGCCCTTGACGATTTCCTCGACCGGCACGCCGTAGGTTTCCTTCATGTCGCCGCCGAATTCGCGGATTTCAGCCAGCAGTTCCTGCGGTACGCTGGAAGAACCGTGCATGACCAGGTGGGTGTTCGGGATGCGGGCGTGGATTTCGGCGATGCGGTCGATGGCAAGGATGTCACCGGTCGGCTTCTTGGTGAACTTGTAGGCGCCGTGGCTGGTGCCGATGGCGATGGCCAAGGCGTCGCAGTTTGTTTGCTTGACGAAGTCGGCGGCCTGGTCCGGGTCAGTCAGCAGTTGCTCGCGGGTCATGGTGCCTTCGGCGCCGTGGCCGTCTTCCTTGTCGCCCATCATGGTTTCGAGCGAGCCGAGGACACCGAGTTCGGCTTCGACCGAGACGCCGATGGAATGGGCAAACTTGACGACTTCTTTCGAGACGGCGACGTTGTAGTCGTAGGATGCGGTGGTCTTGCCGTCGGCTTCGAGCGAGCCGTCCATCATGACCGAGGTGAAGCCGGAGCGGATGGCGCCCATGCAGACCGCCGGGCTCTGGCCGTGGTCCTGGTGCATGACGATGGGCAGGTTGGGGTAGGCTTCGAGGGCTGCGAGAATCTGGTGGCGCAGGAAGGGCTCGCCGGCATATTTGCGGGCGCCGGCAGAGGCTTGCATGATGACCGGGGCGTCGGCCTGGCTGGCGGCTTCGCAGATGGCCCAGACCTGTTCCATGTTGTTGACGTTGAAAGCGGGCAGACCGTAGCCGTTTTCAGCGGCGTGGTCGAGCAGTTGGCGCATGGATACGAGGGACATGGGAACTCCGTGTTGATTTCGTGTTTAGTTGATCTGAGTATTTTAAAGGATTTGATGTTCGCCGACGCGGACGATCTTGAGTGTATTGGTGCCACCGGTCGAGCCGATAGGCTCGCCGATGGTGAGGGCGATGAGGTCGCCTTTTTCCACGACACCACGGTCGATCAGGAGTTGCTCGGCTTCGGCCAGCAACAGGTCGCGGTCGGTGTGCTGCTGGTTCATCAAGAGCGGACAGACGCCGCGGTAGAGCACCATGCGGCCGACCGATTCGGCGTCCGGCGTCAGCGCGTAGATCGGCACGCCGCAGTTCAGTCGGCTCATCCACAGCGCGGTCGAGCCGGACTGGGTCAGCGCGGCGATGGCCTTGACCTTGAGGTGATGCGCCGTCCAGATGGCGGCCATGGCAATCGACTGGTCGATGCGCGTGAACACGCGGTCGAGGAATTCACGGTCGAGGGTGATTTCGGCTGAGCGCTCGGCTTCGACGCAGATGCGGGCCATCGATTCGACCACTTCGACCGGGTATTTGCCGGCCGCCGTTTCGGCCGAGAGCATCACCGCATCGGTGCCGTCGAGCACGGCGTTGGCGACGTCGGAGACTTCGGCGCGGGTGGGCACCGGCGAGGTGATCATTGATTCCATCATCTGTGTGGCAGTGATGGTCAGCTTGTTCATGTCGCGCGCCATGCGGATCATTTTTTTCTGCAGGGCGGGCACGGCAGCGTCACCGACCTCGACCGCCAGATCGCCGCGGGCCACCATGACGCCGTCGGAGGCGCCGAGGATTTCTTCCAGATTGCTCACCGCCTCGACGCGCTCGATCTTGGCGATCAGTACGGCGGTGCTCCCCGCGGCACGCAACAGCTGGCGCGCCATGTACATGTCGGCGGCGCTTTTCGGGAAGGAGACGGCGACAAAATCAACGCCGATGCTCGCCGCCGTCTTGATGTCGTCCATATCCTTGGCAGTCAGTGCCGGCGCGGTCAGGCCGCCGCCCTGGCGATTGATGCCCTTGTTGTTGGAGAGGTCTCCGCCGACCAGTACGCAGGTGTGAATTTCATGACCACGTACGCCGGTCACTTCCAGCTTCAGCCGACCATCGTCAAGGAGCAGGATGTCGCCATTGACGACGTCTTTGGGCAGATCCTTGTAGTCGAGGCCGACGCGTTCCTGATTGCCCAGCGCACATTGGGCATCGAGGATGAAGGCGTCGCCGACGACCAGCGTGATCTTGCTGTTCTCGAATTTGCCGACGCGAATCTTCGGCCCCTGCAGGTCACCAAGAATGCCGACGCTGCGGCCAAACTTGGCGGCGGCAGCGCGGATGCCATCGGCGCGCGCCTTGTGGTCCTCGGCCGTGCCGTGCGAGAAATTCATCCGGACAACGTCGATGCCGGCCTGCACCATGCGCTCGAGAACTTCCGGCGTCGATGAGGCGGGGCCCAGCGTGGCAACGATCTTGGTGTGGCGTGACATGTCTTCTCCATCCCTGCTTATATTTGGTTTTTTGGGCATTTTTTCCGGTCGACCGTGGGAGTCATCTTACGGTCAACCGGTTGCCGAATTATTTCGCAGCGCGTTCTTCCAGCACCTGGATCGCCGGCAGAACCTTGCCTTCGAGGAATTCCAGGAAGGCGCCGCCGCCGGTCGAGATGTAACCGACGTCGTCCGCAATGTGGAATTTGGCGATGGCGGCCAGCGTGTCGCCGCCGCCGGCAATTGAGAAGGCTTCGGAGTGGGCGATGGCGGATGCCATCATCTTGGTGCCGCCGGCGAACTGTGGCAGTTCGAAGACGCCGACCGGGCCGTTCCAGACGATGGTGCCGGCGTTGGCGATGATCTCGGTCAGGCGGGCCGAAGTCTTCGGGCCGACGTCGAGAATGCGGTCATGGACGGCGACGTCATCGACGGAAATCTTGTTGGCGCGGGCCAGGGCGGAGACTTCGTCGGCCACCACGACGTCGGTCGGCAACGGGACTTCGGCGCCGCGCTCCTTCATGATGTCCATGATGGCGTGGGCTTCCTTGACCAGATCGGCTTCGGCCAGCGAGTCGCCGATGCGCTTGCCGGAGGCGAGCAGGAAGGTGTTGGCGATACCGCCGCCGACGATCAACTGGTCGACCTTGCTGGCCAGCGACTTGAGGATGGTCAGTTTGGACGAAACCTTGGAGCCGCCGACGATGGCGACCAGCGGGCGCTTCGGCGCGTGCAGGGCTTTGGTCAGGGCGTCGATTTCGGCGCCCATCAGCATGCCGGCGCAGGCCACCGGGGCGTACTTGGCGATGCCGTGCGTGGTCGCTTCGGCGCGGTGGGCGGTGCCGAAGGCGTCGTTTACATACACGTCACAGAGCTTGGCCATCTTTTGCGCCAGCTCGTCGTTGTTCTTCTTTTCGCCCTTGTTGCAGCGGCAGTTCTCGAGCAGCACTACTTCGCCCGGTTTCACTTCAAAACCACCGTCGACCCAGTCGGTGATCAGGCGCACGGAGGTGTGCAGCATCTGGCCGAGGCGCACGGCGACGGGCAACAGGCTGTCATCGGGCGTCAGTTCGCCTTCGGTCGGACGACCGAGGTGGGAGGTGACCATCACGGCCGCACCCTTTTCCAGGCAGTACTTGATCGACGGCAGCGAGGCTCGGATGCGGGTGTCTTCGGTGATGTTGCCGGCTTCGTCCTGCGGCACGTTCAAGTCGGCGCGGATGAAGACGCGCTTGCCGGAAACATCAAGGTCGGTGAGTTTGGTGACGTTCATGGTTTTCTCCAGAGTTTGAGCTTAGTTATTCTTTTGCGGCCAAAGGCGCGACCAGTGATCGGCCACCTCCAGCATGCGGTTGGCGAAGCCCCATTCGTTGTCGAACCAGACGAAGAGATTCACCAGGTGCGTGCCGGCGGTACGTGTCTGGCTGCCGTCGACGATTGCGGAATGCGGGTCGTGATTGAAATCGATCGAGGCGTGGGCCGCCTCGGAATAGGCGACCAGGCCTTTCAGCGAGCCACGCGCCGCATCGCCGAGCAGGGCGTTGATGCTGTGCGCCGAGACCGGGCGCTGGGTGCTGATGGTCAGATCGATGGCCGAAACATTCAGCGTCGGCACGCGGATCGCCTTGGCCTGCAGCTTGCCGGTCAATTGCGGCAGCAGGCGCTCGATGCCGCGAGCGAGGCCGGTCGACACCGGGATGATCGACTGCATGGCTGAGCGCGTGCGGCGCAGGTCGCTATGGTGATAGCCGTCAATCAGCGGCTGGTCGTTCATGACCGAGTGTAGCGTCGTCAGCAGTGTTTGTTCGATGCCAACTTCGCGGTCGAGCAGGTCGAGCAGCGGGACGATGGCATTGGTCGTGCACGAGGCAGCCGATACCAGTTGCTCGCGGCCGGTCAGGCTGTTCTGATTGATGCCGGCGACGATGGTCGCATCGACATCATCGCCGCTGGCGCCGGGGTGGGAGAGCAGTAGGCGTGGGCAGCCGGCATTTATGAATTTGCTCAATTCTTCCCGTTGACCGTAGCAACCGGAGGCTTCGATCAGCAGATCGATGTTCAGGCCGTGCCAATCGACGTCTTCCGGCTTTCGTGCGTGGCTGATGCTGATCGCCTGGCCGTCGATCAAAAGCGCGGCATCGCCGACCTCAACCTGGCCGGGAAAGCGGCCGTGGGTTGAATCAAAGCGCGTCAGGTAGGCCATGCTTTCCAGATTCGCCGGCTCATTGATGGCGACGACCTGAAGATTGTGCGGCACGGACGATTCGCGCAGGGCTCGCAGGAAACAGCGGCCGATACGGCCATAACCGTTGATGGCAAGACGCAAGGGGGGGTTCTGACGCACGTTCTGTTGATGCCTATCGGACGGGGTGAAACAAAAGGGGCCTTGCGGCCCCTTTCATGAAACAAACAGCTTACTTGGCGGCCATCCAGGCGCGGGCGGCGTCGAGCATGCGGCAGGAATAGCCCCACTCGTTGTCGTACCAGGCCAGAACCTTGACCAGCACCGAGCCGTCCTCGCCCTTGATGACGCGGGTCTGGGTAGCGTCGAAGGTGGAAGAAACGGTGGTGTGGTTGAAGTCGGAAGAGACCAGCGGCTCGTTGTTGACGTCGAGGATACCCTTCAGCGGGCCATTGGCGGCTGCCGTCATCAGGGCGTTGATTTCTTCCTTGGTGGTGGCGCGGTCAGCGGTGAAAGTCAGGTCAACCAGCGAAACGTTGATGGTCGGCACGCGCAGCGCGAAACCGTCAACCTTGCCAACCAGCTGCGGCAGTACCAGGCCAACGGCCTTGGCGGCGCCGGTTTTGGTCGGGATGATGTTGGCGGCAGCGGCACGGGCGCGACGCAGATCCTTGTGACGGACGTCGACGGTGACCTGGTCGTTGGTGTAGGCGTGGATGGTGGTCATCAGGCCCTGCTTGATGCCGATGGCGTCAGACAGGATCTTGGCAACCGGGGCCAGGCAGTTGGTTGTGCAGGAGGCGTTGGAGACGACGGTCATGTCGGCCTTCAGCGCGCCTTCGTTAACACCGACGACGATGGTGGTGTCGACGTCGTCGCCGCCCGGGGCGGAGATCAGCACGCGCTTGGCGCCCTGGTCGAGCAGGTCTTTGGCCTTGGCCTTGGTGGTGTAGGCGCCGGTGCACTCAAGCAGGATATCAACGCCGTGGCTGGCCCAGTTGACGCCCTTCGGGTCTTTGGTGGAGTAGAAAGCGACCTTCTTGCCATCGATGATGATGCAGTTTTCACCTTCGGTTTCGACGCTGGTGCGGAAACGGCCGTGCGTCGTGTCGTACTTGAGCAGGTGGGCGTTGGTGGCCAGATCGCCAGCGGCGTTGATGGCGACAACTTCGAATTCATTCTGCAAGCCCTGCTCGTAAATCGCGCGCAGCGTGCAGCGACCGATACGACCGAAACCATTGATAGCAACCTTGATAGCCATGAATCTCTCTCCTCTTTAGTTAATCAGGACAACAGTGCCTTGGCCGTCTTGACGACGTTGGCGACAGTGAAACCGAACATCTCGAACAACTGGCCGGCCGGGGCAGACTCGCCGAAGCGGTCGATGCCGATCACGGCGCCATGCAGGCCGACATACTTACGCCAGAAATCCGGGTGAGCGGCTTCGATGGCGATGCGTGTCTTGCAGGTGCCGAGGACGCTGGCCTTGTAGCCGTCGCTCTGGCGGTCGAAAACGTTGGTGCAGGGCATGGAAACCACGCGGGTCTTGATGCCTTCACCGGCCAGTGCCGCTTGCGTATCGAGTGCCAGTTTGATTTCGGAACCGGTGGCGATCAGCGTGATCTGTGCCTCGCCATCGGCCTCGGACAGCACGTAGCCTCCCTTGGCGATGTTGATGTCGCTGACATTTTGCGTCACGGTCGGCAGATTCTGGCGTGATAAAGCTAACAAACTGGGGCCATTTTTCCGGTCGACCGCAGAAATCCAGGCGATGGCCGTTTCGGTCGCATCGGCCGGACGCCAGACGTCGAGGTTCGGAATGATGCGCATCGACGGGATGTGTTCGACCGGCTGGTGCGTCGGGCCGTCTTCGCCAAGGCCGATGGAGTCATGGGTATAAACCATGATCTGACGCTGCTTCATCAGCGCGGCCATGCGGATGGCGTTGCGGGCGTAGTCGGAAAAGACCAGGAAGGTGGCGGTGTAAGGCACCAGGCCGCCATGCAGCGCGATGCCGTTGGCGATTGCCGTCATGCCGAATTCACGGACGCCGTAGTAGCAGTAGTTGCCGCCTTCGGTGCGGGTGACGCCCTTGCTGCCCTTGACGAAGGTCAGATTGGAACCGGCCAGGTCAGCCGAGCCGCCGAAAATTTCCGGCACTGCAGGAACCAGCGCAGCGATGGCGTTCTGCGAAGCCTTGCGGGTGGCGATGTTCTCGGCCTTCTCGCGGCAGCTGGCGATGTAGGCGGCCTTGGTCGCTTCCCAGTTGGCCGGCAGTTCGTTTTTGATGACGCGGCGCTCGAATTCGGCGGCTTCGGCCGGGAAGGCTGCGCTGTAGGCGGCAAAACGGGCATTCCAGTCGCTTTCGGCTGCTGCGCCGGCGGCCTTGCGATCCCAGGCAGCGTAGATCTCGGCCGGGATTTCAAAGGCCGGGTGGTTCCAGCCAATGTATTCGCGGGCGGCGGCAATTTCGTCCTTGCCGAGCGGTGCGCCGTGGCAGTCGTGCGAACCCTGCTTGTTCGGGGCGCCCATGCCGATGGTGGTCTTGCAGCAGATCAGACTCGGCTTCTGGGTTACGGCCTTTGCGGCTTGAAGGGCGGCCTCGACAGCGGCGCTGTCGTGACCGTCAACATCATCGATAACGTGCCAGCCATAGGCTTCGAAGCGTTTCGGGGTGTCATCGGTGAACCAGCCTTCAACGTGGCCGTCGATGGAGATGCCATTGTCGTCCCAGAAGGCGATCAGCTTGCCGAGACCGAGCGTGCCGGCAAGCGAACAGGCTTCGTGCGAAACGCCTTCCATCAGGCAACCGTCGCCGAGGAAGGTGAAGGTGTGGTGATTGACGATTTCGTGACCGGGCTTGTTGAACTCGGCAGCCAGCACCTTTTCGGCCAGCGCGAAGCCGACGGCGTTGGTGATGCCCTGGCCGAGCGGGCCGGTAGTCGTCTCGACGCCGGGGGCGTAGCCGTATTCCGGGTGGCCTGGCGTTTTTGAATGTAGCTGGCGGAAGTTCTTCAGGTCATTGATCGACAGATCGTAGCCGGTCAAATGTAGCAGCGCGTAAACCAGCATCGAACCGTGGCCATTCGACATGACAAAGCGGTCGCGGTCGGGCCACTGCGGATTGGCCGGGTTATGGCGAAGATGGCGACGCCAGAGGACTTCGGCAATTTCCGCCATGCCCATCGGCGCGCCGGGGTGACCGGAGTTGGCCTGCTGGACGGCGTCCATGGCGAGGGCGCGGATGGCGCCGGTCAGGGGAGAAAACTTGGGGAGATTGCTGACGCTCATGATCCGGGAATCCAGCCTGCTGAAAAGCTGAAATTATCCGGGAAAAGGCCCTTTTTGGGTAGGGCGATGTGACGGCAATGACAGGTATTGGCGCCTGTCATTGCCGTCAAGGGCTATGCTTATTGAATTTTTGCGTCGAAATTGATCATCATCAGCACACCCTGGCCGCCGCCGACGCCGCCGCCGGTGTATGCAACACTGCCTTGTCCGGCATAAACCGCTTCGTAGCGATGGCTGTCCGAGCCGAAGTAGAAAGGAATGAAGGCTTTGCCGGTGACGTAGCCGCGGATGTTGGACGTGACGCCGAGGATGCGCTCAACTTCGCTTTGGTGCATGCCGATCTGCAGTTGAGCCCATTTGCTGCCGGCCGGGATGTTGCCATGAACTTCTCCATCGAAAGTGCCGTCTCGCGATTTGATGACGCAGGGTTTGCACTCGGTACCCGTCTTAATGCTGCCGGCGCCGGTTGGTGCGGCCGGTGCAGCGGCCGCGCCGGGTTTGGTTTCGATGGTCTTGGCATTGGCTGCCTGCTCGGATTTCGGCTTGGCAGGCTCGCAATCAACTGCTGCCGCATCGACCTTCTTTGTTGTTTTCTTGCTCGCTTTTGCACCCTTCTTGGCGGCGGGTTCCGGTTTGCATTCCGGCTTGGCAGGAGCCGGTGCTGCCGCCGTTTGAGTCGCGCTTGCAGTCGGTGCCGGCGCTGTTTCGTTGGGTTTGGACTCGTTGCTCTTGCAACTGGCTAGTATGGCGCAGGTTGCAAGCAGTAGCGCGATGGATGATTTTTGCATTTCGTACGTCCTCTGAAGAGAATGGTGAGGTGTGGCAGTTCAGGCCGCGTGGTAGCGGGTAATGCGGTCAACTTCATTTTTCGATCCCAATATGACCGGTACGCGCTGGTGAAGTTTCTCCGGTGCGATGTCGAGAATCCGCTGACGCCCGGTCGTCGCTGTACCGCCGGCTTGTTCGATCAGCATGGCCATCGGGTTGGCTTCGTACATCAGGCGCAGCTTGCCACCCTGTGCCCTGAGCTTGCTGTCAATCGGGTACAGGAAGATGCCGCCGCGGGTCATGATGCGATGCACGTCGGCGACCATCGAGCCGACCCAGCGCATGTTGTAGTCCTTGCCAAGCGGGCCTTCCTTGCCAGCCTGCATCTCGCTGATGTAGCGCTGAACCGGGGCTTCCCAGAAACGCTGGTTGGCCATGTTGATCGAGAATTCCTTGGTCTCGACGGGGATCTGCATGTTTTCCTGGGTCAGCAGGAATTGCCCCTGTTCTCTGTCAAGGGTGAAGGACGCGACGCCGTCGCCTACCGTGAGCACGAGCAGTGTCGTCGGGCCGTAAACCGCATAGCCGGCGGCTACCTGTGCCGTGCCGGGCTGCAGGAAGGCGCGTTCAGCTGCTTCCGGCGTCGATAGATCAGCGCCTTCCGGGCATTTGAGGACCGAGAAAATGGTACCGATCGAGACGTTGACGTCGATATTTGACGAGCCGTCGAGCGGATCGAAGGTCAGCAGGTATTCGCCCTTGGGAAAGCGGTGCGGAACGAGGTGGGGCAGATCCATTTCTTCGGAGGCCATGGCGGCAAGGTGGCCGCCCCATTCGTTGGCATCGAGCAGGATGTCGTTGGACAAAACGTCCAGTTTTTTCTGTGCTTCGCCCTGAATGTTATCGCTGCCGGCTTCACCAAGTACGCCACCCAGCCCGCCTTTGCCAATGGCGATCGAAATGGCCTGACAGGCTCTTGAAACGACTTCGATCAGCAGCTTCAGATCGCCCGTGATGACGCCTTTGTTGCGTTGCTCTTCGGTGAGGTAGCGTGCCAGCGTGCGCTGTGCCATGGGAACTCCTGCTTCAATGACAAAAGCGCAATTTTACTCTGCCGGGCACCTTGCGTGGAGGAAGCTGAACGCTGCGGCGCTATAGAGTGGTTTGCTCAGCAGATAACCCTGGACTTCGTCGCAGCCGTTGGTGCGCAGCAGTTCAAGCTGGTCTTCGGTTTCGACCCCCTCGGCAATTACTTTCAGACCCAGCGAGTGGGCGAGCGCGATGGTGCCAAAGGCGATGGCGCGGTCGTTGAGGTCGATTTCGATGTCGGCCACGAAAGATCGGTCGATTTTCAAATAATCAATCGGGAATAGTTTCAGATAGCCAAGGGAGGAATAGCCTGTTCCGAAGTCGTCGATCGCCAGTGTTACGCCCATGCGGCCTAGACGCTCAAGAATGAGAATGGCTTCCTGAGGGTTCTCCATCACCGAGCTTTCGGTAATTTCCAGTTCCAGCAATTCGGCGGGTAGTCCCGATGTGGTGAGCGCGTTGGCGACGGTTTCGGCGAAATCGCGGCGCCGCAATTGGCGGGCAGAGACGTTGACCGCGATGCGCATCGGCTTGAGGCCTGCGTCGATCCAGCGTTTCATTTCCAGGCAGGCGTTGGCAAGGACCCACTCACCGATTTCCACGATGATCCCGGTTTCTTCGGCTACCGGAATGAAACGGGCCGGTGAGATCAAGCCTTCGCTTGGATGGTGCCAGCGAAGCAGGGCTTCAACGCCAATGGGGGCGCGGTCTCCTGTGCGGAACTGGGGCTGGAAACAAAGTGCCAGCTCATTCCGGGCGATCGCGTGCCGCAATTTGTGCTCGATATTCAGGCGTTCGGAGCTGATCCGGTTCATCTCATCGGCGAAAAACTGGAAGTTGTTCCGGCCGACTGCCTTGGCGTGATACATCGCCGTATCGGCATTTTTCAGGATGGTGTCGGCATCCGGCCCGTCGTCGGGAAAGAGGCTGATGCCGATTGAGGGGCTGGTATGCAGTTCGTGACCATTGGCTTCAATGGCGGTGGAGAGGGCGATGATGGCCTTGTTGGCGACGAGAGCGGCGTCGGCCGGGCTGGCGATTCCAGGCAGGATGATGACGAATTCGTCGCCACCCAGTCGAGCCACGAAGTCAGTTTCCCGGGTGACGCTGGAGAGCCGGCAGGCAACTTCGCGCAGCAGTTCATCGCCGACCTGATGGCCGAGGGTGTCGTTGATGATCTTGAAGCGGTCAAGATCCAGGAACATCATGCCGATTTTCCATCCGTGGCGGCGGGCTTCCGGCAGCAACTGGGCGAGTCGCATGTGCAGCGCCATGCGATTCGGCAAACCGGTCAGCGCATCATGCTGGGCGATGTGCCGCATGCGTTCCTCGGACTGCTTGCGTTCGGTGATGTCGGCGAGGATCCAGACGTAATGCGCGGGTTGGCCGCTTTTGGGGTCATCTACGCGGTTGACCCGGATACCGACCGGAAAACTCTCGCCGTTTTTTCGGGTGGCTTCGAGTTCGTCGTGCCAGGAGCCACGTTGCGCGACGTCTTCCTGGAATGCTTCCGGCGATTGGGATTCGTCCAGATTGATCAGTCCGAAAACGGTTTGTCCGAGCAGTTCGAACGGCTCGTAACCGGTCATTTCGGTGGTTGCCGGATTGATCGACAGAATGCGATGCGCTTCATCGGTGAAAACGATGCCGGCCGGTGTGTGGCTATAGACTTTTTGCGCCAGTTGTTCGCGCTCCGTACTGGCTCGGCGCTCGGTGATGTCAGTGTAGCTGGTGGTAAAGCCGGCAAGCAGTCCGTCAATGAAAAGCGGCTCGTTTTGCACAAGGTATGTGTGACCGTTCGGGCGTCTGTGCTCAAAGCTATGCGCCTCGAATTTTTCTGCCTGAGCCGTGAGCTTGGCGACATGGCCCTCAACATCGCCAGATCCGTATTCGCCGCGGCTGGCCGGAATCCGGATCAGCGCAGAAAAATGCGTCCCTTCCAGAGCAGACTCAACGGGCAGGCCGAGAATATCGAGGAAACCCTGGTTCCAGACGCACAGACGCAAGTGTTCGTCAAAGACGCTGATGCCTTGCGGCATGCTTGCGACAACAGACCTCAAGTAAGCCAGTTGACGGCGAATTTCGACGGATGAAGGTGGGGGGGCGTCCGGAGAAGTCAAAGGGTGACGAGTCGACGTTGCGGTCTGGAATAATAGCTCAAACCAGAGTTTTTGCAGTATGCATCACTATTTTTATATATATAAAATTTGTCAAATTAGCCATTTGATCGAGCAGCCGATTGATGCCGCTTGTTCCTGCGGGCCGGCACCTGTCCGGGCGACTTCGCTCATGGCCTCGTAGAGTTCGCGCCGTGCATCGGGCGGCGCCGGGTTGCGTCCGGAAGCGTCCAGGCGGCCGCGATACTGGAGTTCGAGCTTGCCGTTGTAGCCGAAAAAGTCCGGGGTGCAGACGGCGCCGTAGGCACGGGCAATCGACTGGGTTTCGTCGTAAAGGTACGGAAACGGAAAGGCCAGTTCGGCCGCCCAGCGCGACATCGATTTTGGCGAATCTTCCGGGTTGACCGTAACATCGTTGCTCATGATGGCAACGCAGCCGATGCCGAGTTTGCTGAGGTCGCGGCAATCGCGGATCAGGCGGTCGATGATCGCCTTGACGTAGGGGCAATGGTTGCAGATGAACATGACCAGCAGCCCGTTCGGGCCGCGGCAGCTGGCCAGTGTGTGGTGCTTGCCGTCAGTGCCTGGCAGGTCGAAATCGATGGCTGACTGGCCAAAGTCACATACGGGCGGATGCAGAGCGACCATGAATTTCCCCTCAAAAACGCATTTCGCCCATAATAGCACCGATGAATTCGCCTCGATTTTACTGCCGAGAAGCCCTGTCACCGGGGGCTCACGTTGAACTGCCGGAGCCCGTGGCTCGTCATGCGGTACGGGTATTGCGCCTGCCGCCCGGGGCGCCGATGGTGCTCTTTGACGGCCGCGGCGGAGAGTATCCGGCGCATATCGAGCGCATCGAGCGTGATCACGTCTTCGCCGAGCTCGCCGCCTGGCAGGATATCGAGCGCGAGTCGCCATTGAAGGTCACCTTGGTGCAGGCACTGCAGGCTGGCGACAAGATGGATTTCACCATTCAAAAAGCCGTCGAGCTGGGCGTGCGCGACATCGTGCCGGTCGAAAGCCGGCGCAGTGTGTTGCGACTGTCGGGCGAGCGGGCCGGCAAGCGGGTCGCGCACTGGCAAGGCGTCGTTGCATCGGCTTGCGAGCAATGCGGGCGCAACCAGGTGCCGCTGGTCGCGCCGCTGGAAAAGCTGGAAAGCTGGCTGGCCAGGCCGGCGCATGGCGTGCTGCGCCTGATGCTGGCGCCGGACGCCGAACAGACCCTGGCTTCGATTTCGCCGGTCGGCGAGGTTCAACTGTTGATCGGCGCCGAAGGGGGGCTTGATCCGCAGGAGGTGCTGGCGGCCAAGTCGGCCGGCTTTCAGGCCGTCAGAATGGGGCCGCGCGTCTTGCGCACCGAAACGGCAGGCTTGGCGGCTTTGGCCGCATTGCAGGCGTTGTGGGGCGATTTCAGGGGGGAATAGGCAATGTTTGAATCGGCGGAACTGGGTCACAAGGTCGACAAGGCTACCTTCAAGCGCGAGGTGCCGAAGCTGCGCGCTGAGTTGCTCGATGTGCAGTACGACATGCTGCAGAACAAGGAATTTCCGGTCGTTATCCTGATCAGTGGCGTCGATGGCAGCGGCAAGGGGGAAACCATCAACCTGCTGTATTCGTGGATGGATCCTCGACACATTTCGACGCTGGCTTTTTCGACGCCGAGCGACGAGGAAACCTCACGCCCCTTCATGTGGCGCTACTGGCGCGCCTTGCCACCCAAGGGCAAGGTCGGCATCTTTGCCGGTTCCTGGTATTCGCAGCCGATTACTGATCGTATCAACGGCGACCTGCGCCGCCCGGCGCTCGACGAGCATCTCGACGATATAAACCGGTTCGAGGCGATGCTGGTCAACGAGGGGGCGCTGGTCCTGAAATTCTGGTTCCATTTGTCGAAGGATGGCCAGAAACAGCGCCTGAAAGCGCTGGAAAAGGACCCGCGCACGGCCTGGCGGGTGACCAAGGAAAGCTATGATCGGCTGAAAACCTATGGTCGCCTGCAGCAGGTAGCCGGCCACGTCTTGCGGGTGACGAATACGGCCCATGCGCCGTGGATCATCGTCGAGGGCACTGACGACGAATATCGGTCGCTGACGGTCGGTCGCATTGTCCTGGATGCCATGAAGCGCCGCTTGAGCCAGGATGGCTTGCAGCGGGTGCCGGTGGCCCCGCCCATCGTCCATCCGATTGACAACAAGAATGTGCTCAGCGAACTCGATCTCAAGCAAAAGCTGAGCAAAAAGGATTACGAAACGCAATTGGCCAAGTATCAGGCTCGACTTTCAGAGCTGGTGCGCGACCCGCGTTTTGTCGGCAAGCGTTCGCTGGTGCTGGTTTTTGAAGGCTCCGACGCGGCCGGCAAGGGCGGCAGCATCCGACGCGTTGCAGCTGCGATGGATGCGCGGCAGTACCAGATCATTCCGATTGCGGCGCCGACCGAGGAAGAACGTGCTCAGCCCTACCTCTGGCGTTTCTGGCGACACTTGCCGCGCACCGGGCGGGCAGCGATTTTCGATCGCTCTTGGTATGGCCGCGTGCTGGTCGAGCGGGTCGAGGGCTTTTGCACCGAAGCCGACTGGCTGCGCGCCTATGCCGAGATCAACGACTTCGAGCACCAGTTGGCAGACTCTGGCGCGATTGTCGTCAAGTTCTGGCTGCAGATCAGTGCCGACGAGCAGTTGCGCCGCTTCAAGGAGCGCCAGGCCACCGAGTTCAAGCGCTTCAAAATCACCGATGAAGACTGGCGCAACCGGGAGAAATGGGACGATTACGTGACGGCGGTCTGCGACATGGTCGACCGCACGTCGACCGGGCTGGCGCCGTGGACCCTGGTCGAAGCCAACGACAAGAACTTTGCCCGGGTTAAAGTATTGAAAACCTTGTGCGAGCGTCTGGAAACGGCGCTCAAGGACGACGACGGAAAATATACGGAAAAATGAGCGATACCCCTTACGACGAGCATTTCGTCTCCTGGTTCCGGGCGGTCACGCCCTACATCAACGCCTTTCGCGGCAAGACTTTCGTCATTGCCTTCGGCGGCAAAGCGGTGGCTAGCGAGTTCGCCAAGACGTTGGCTTACGACGTCAATCTGCTGGTTAGCCTGGGCATTCGCCTGGTGCTGGTGCATGGCGCCCGACCGCAGATCGAGGAAGAGTTGCGCGAGAAAAACCTGGAATCGATCTATCACCGGGGCTATCGGGTGACTGACGCGGCGGCGCTGGATTGCGTGCTAGACGCGGTCGGCAGCGTTTATCTCGAAATCGAGGCCATGCTGTCGCAGGGCTTGCCGAACACGCCGATGGCCAACAGCCGCATTCGCGTCATTGGCGGCAACTTCATCACCGGCCAGCCGATCGGCGTACTCGACGGCATCGACATGCAGTACGCCGGCAAGGTGCGCAAGGTCGATAGCGAAGGCATCAACGCACAACTCGGCCTTGGCAACATCGTGCTCCTCAACTGCGAAGGCCCGTCGCCGACTGGCGAGATTTTCAACCTGCAGATGGAAGAGGCGGCCGAGGCCGTGGCGACGGCGATCAGGGCCGACAAGCTGGTGTATCTGACCGATAGCACCGGCGTCACCGACAACGGTGGCCAGTTGCTTGATGCGATGACGGCCGACGAAGCCTCGCAATTGCTGCGCGACGCCGACTGGCTGTCGGCCGACATCCGGCGTTACCTGCCGTGCGCGGTGCGGGCCAGCCGGACCGGTGTTGGTCGGGTGCATCTGATTGGTTTCGAGCAGGATGGCGCGCTGTTGCGCGAGCTATTCACGCACGATGGCGTCGGCACCGTGGTCACCCGCGAATCGCTGGAGAACATCCGCGAAGCCAAGCCGGACGAC
Source organism: uncultured Rhodocyclaceae bacterium (assembly GCA_907163225.1). GTDB lineage: Bacteria > Pseudomonadota > Gammaproteobacteria > Burkholderiales > Rhodocyclaceae > Azonexus. Next base: position 2,704,639 of record OU015322.1, read on the forward strand.
ATTGCAGCGCTGATCGCGTTGATCGAGCCGATGGAGCAGGAAGGCATCCTGGTTCACCGGCCGCGCGAACTGCTGGAGCGCGAACTCGATCATTTCTCGATCATGCTGCACGACGGCATCATCGTCGGCTGCGCTGCGCTCTATCAGCATTCGGAACAAGAGGCCGAGCTGGCCTGCCTGGCCGTCAGCCACGAACATCGCGAATGGGGCTACGGCGAGCAGTTGATGATCCGCATCGAGCAGCGCGCCCGCAAGGCCGGCATCAAGCGCCTCTTCGTGTTGACCACGCGCACCGAGCACTGGTTTGTCGAGCGTGGCTTCAAACTTGGCTCGGTGGATGACCTGCCGGCCAACAAGCGCGACATGTACAACTATCAGCGGCGCTCCAAGGTTCTGTTCAAGTCTTTATAATTGCCCGCATCAACCCCAACGGAGTTTTCACATGGCACGTACCGTCAATTGCATCAAACTTGGCCGCGAGGCTGAAGGTCTCGATCTACCGCCCTATCCGGGCGCGCTCGGCCAACGAGTTTTTGAAAATGTTTCAAAGGAAGCCTGGCAGCAGTGGATCAAAATGCAGACCATGCTCATCAACGAGAATCGTCTCAATCTGGTCGATGCCAAGCACCGCAAGTACCTGGCCGAACAGCTGGAGAAGCATTTCTTCGGCGAAGGCGCCGACAAGATTCAGGGTTACGTACCGCCGGCTGCCTAAGCCGCCGGGCTGTCCCAGAAAATCCCGCTGCGGCGGGATTTTTTTTCAGGTTTTATTCGGGTTCTTTTTCAGGCGATTTTGCTGAGAACGTAGAAGACCAGCATGCTGCCGCCCATGGCTGAAGCGGCGAGGATGGCGCTGGTCCGCTTGAGGCCGCTGGCTTGTTCTTCGATGAACTGCTCCAGCCCGTCGAATAACTCGGGGAAGGCGGCGATGTCGCTATGGTTTTGCTTGTCCATGGGTTCTCCTTGATCTGCCGATTTGGCGCCTTGGTCATTGCCTCAACTATCGCCAGTGAATATTGCAGGGGCGTGACGTTTTTTTGGCGGATCCGGTTTGGCTTGGTCGTTGCCCGCTTGCCACCCGGCTTTCCCTGGGTTTGGAGGCAAGCGCAGTCCTGCGGTCAACCGGGAAAAACAGGCGAATTTGCAGTGTGCCTAGAAGCGGCGAAGCAGCAGATGCCGCCCATCGATATTGCTGTTGCGGATTTCGACAAAACCGAAGTCGCGGAAGCGCCGTGTCTTGGCCGCAGAAACCAGGATGCGCCCTGTCGGGAAGTTTTGTTCCAGCCACTCGATGCGCGCCTTGATCAGGGCGCGGCCGATGCCTTTGCCCCGCCGCTCGGGGGCGACGGCGGAGAGGTAGAGTATGTGGGTGTTTGATGCCCAGTCGGCGGCTTTCAGGCCGCCAACGGCCACGATCTGGCCGGCGTCGGTGGCAATGAAAAACTGACGGTAGAACAGGCTGTCGTCGCCGCGAAGTTCACGCGTGATGCGCTCGGCGCTGTAGCGCTCAGGGTCGCCAAAAGCATTGACGATCAGCGTCACGCTCGCTTCAAGCAAGGCTGGGCTGCTGGCGTCCAGCGTATCGAGGCGGATTTTTCCCATGCCGGCTTTCGGCGCTATAAATGCTGAACCTGGCGCAGGTGGTGACTGTTTTCCGCTGCACGGCGGGCCGATTCACGGTTGATTTCGGATTGTTGCCGACCGAAATCGTCGCGTTCCCGGCGGGTCCTGGATGCCGCTTCGATGCTGCGCAGGCAGCGCCAGCGATGGCCCTGGCGGGTGGGGAAAAGGCGCATCAGGGTCTTTTCATGATGCACACGGCAGCAATAGCAAAACAGCGTTTCCGTCATCGCAACCTCGAGTGTCGAAGATGAAGTGCAGCATGTGCCTGCGATGTTTCGGGAAGATGACTGAAATCCTTTGTCGCAGCGGGATTGCGTGTCATCGCCATGAAACAAGGGCTTTTTAAACTGACTAGACTGTTACTTTGGGTTCAAGCCGATGAATATCCCGGTCGATGATGAGCTTTTGGAGCTTCGGCGGATCATGGCCGCGGGCCAGCTTTTTCCTGTCTTTCAGCCGATCCTGGATTTTCGTCTGCGGGCCATTCTGGGTTACGAATCGCTGATACGCGGGCCGGAAGACAGCAAGCTGCATTGGCCAGTGGCGCTATTTGCCGCGGCCGCCCGACACAATCTGACTCATGATCTGGAGCACGCTTGCCGTGAAGCCAGTCTGCGCGCCTTTGCCGCCCAGCGCCTGCCCGGCCGTCTATTCCTCAACGTCACGCCGGGTTGCCTGCTCGACGACCGACTGATGAATGGCCATACCCGCGCCTTGCTCAGCGAGTTGGCGATTACGCCGAACCGTATCGTTCTCGAATTGACCGAAAACCAGCAGATTACTGACATGCCGGGTATTCAGGATGCGTTGCTGCATTATCGGGGGCGCGGTTTCCAGATCGCCATCGACGATCTCGGCGAAGGCTTTGCCAATCTCCGCATTTGGTCTGAGTTGCGGCCGGAGTTCGTCAAGATTGACAAACATTTCATCAACGGCATTGCCGATGATCGCATCAAGTTCCATTTTTCTCGTGCCATGCAGGATCTGGCGGAAATCTGCAACGCCTCGTTGATCGCCGAGGGCATTGAGCGCAGCGAAGATTTCATTTGTATCCGCGACATGGGCATTGCCTGTGGCCAGGGCTATTTCATCGCCCGGCCGGAAAGTCGCCCGATGCGTCAGTTGTCGGCGGCAACCTTGACCGCGCTCGACCAGCAGTCGCTCGCCCTGTCACCGATGACCGGTGGCCCTGGTCGTTTGCCGACAGCGCGCACCTTGGCGAGGCCGATTGAGCCGGTACCAGTCAACGCGAGCAATGAGCAGGTTTTTGCCCGGTTCGAGGCCGATCCCGGTTTGGATGTCTTGCCTGTCCTCCAGGGCGAGCAGCCGGTCGGCATGATCAACCGGCACAGCATGGTTGACCGCTTTGCCCGGCCCTTCCGGAAGGAGTTGTTTGGTCGCAGGAGTTGCGAACTGTTCATGGATCATGCGCCGCTCGTGGTCGATCAGCACGCCACGATTCAGGAGCTGGCGATGATGTTGTCCCTGGCGCCCAAGCACTATCTTTTTGACGGATTTATCGTCACCGGCAACGGCAGATATATCGGCGTCGGCAGTAGCCATGACCTGATGGCGACGATTACTGAAATGCAGATCAGTGCCGCCCGCTATGCCAATCCATTGACCCAGTTGCCAGGCAATGTGCCGATCAACGAACACGTGGACCGCTTGCTGGAGGGCAGCGATTTCTTCGTTGCGGCCTATATCGACATTGATAATTTCAAGCCTTACAACGATGCTTTTGGCTACCGTCGTGGCGATGATGTGATCCAGATTCTCGCTCGGCTGATCTGCGAGGCGAGCGACGAACGGGTCGACTTTGTCGGCCATATTGGCGGTGATGACTTTTTGGTGGTCTTTCGGAGCGCCGACTGGGAAATGCGTTGCTGGCAAATTATCAGCAACTTCAACGAAGGCATGGGCAATTTGCTCGGCGTCGAAGAGCGGCTGCGCGGCGGTTACATGGCCGAGAACCGGCGCGGCGAATTCAGCTTTCAGGTTTTGCCGACCCTTTCGGTCGGTGCGGTCAAGATCATGCCTGGCGATTGCGACTCGCATCGCGATGTGGCTGCGGCTGCATCGGCCGCGAAGAAGCAGGCAAAGAGAAAAGCCAAGGATTCTGCCAACGAGCCGCTTGGTGGCAGCCTGTTTGTCGAGCGCCGCCGGATGGGAAGTTTTGACACCCCCCAGGCCTTCGGCCGAGTTCTCAACTGAGGCCTGCATCGCGCTGGCGACTTCTTCACGGTCAACCGGGAAAAACCGCAAAAAATGAGCAATCGTTGGCGACCGGCAGTTGAAGCAGGTCGCCCGCGGGTTATCGACTGGCCTGGACTAGATCAATCAGTCGGGCTTTCTCTTCGAGGGCAGCCTCGGAGTCAGCATAGCGTTCGCCAATGGCAAAAAACTCATCCTGGAGTTCGACGAAGGCATCGACGATATCCGGGTCAAAGTGGGTGCCTCGCCCGTCGATGATCAACTGCACCGCCTTTTCATGCGGCATGGGCTGCTTGTACGGGCGGCGGCTGATCAGCGCGTCGTAGACATCCCCCACGGCCATCAAGCGGGCCGAAACCGGAATCGCGTCACCAGCCAGGCCTTGCGGGTAGCCGCTACCATCCCATTTTTCCTGGTGGCTGTAGGCAATTTCCTTGGCGTAGTTGAGCGAAGCGATGTTAACGCCCAGGCGCTCTTCGGCGGTTGCGATGGCGTCCCGGCCGAGCGTCGTGTGCGTTTTCATGATCTCGAATTCCTCCTGCGTAAAGCGTCCCGGCTTGAGCAGAATATGGTCCGGGATGCCGACTTTTCCAATGTCATGCAGCGGGGCTGATTTGAAGATGAGCTTGATCGTCCGTTCGTTCAGTTCATCGGCGAAGCGGGGGTGGTTTTGCAGCTTTTCGGCCAGGGCGCGAACGTAGAACTGGGTGCGGCGAATGTGGTTGCCGGTTTCGTTGTCGCGAGTTTCAGCCAGGGAGGCCATCGCCAGAATGGTCACGTCCTGGATCGCTTCAATTTCCTGCGAACGGCGGGCGACTTCGTTTTCCAGGTACTGCGCCTTGTCCTCAAGAAAGTCAGCGGCTGCCTTGAGCTGGATATGCGTCTTGATGCGGGCGAGAACGACGTTTCGCTTGATTGGCTTGGTGATGTAGTCGACGGCGCCGAGCTCGAATCCCTTTTCCTCGTCTTCGCTGGAGACATTGGCGGTCAGAAAAATGATGGGGATATTCGCGGTTGCCGGGTCGGCCTTGAGGCGACGGCAAACTTCGTAACCATCCATGTCCGGCATCATGATGTCGAGCAGGACAAGGTCGGGTTTGGAGCCGGTCTGAAGCATCGCCAGTGCTTGAGCGCCGGATGCGGCTTCGTGGACGACGTCGCGCTTTCAGTAGAAGAGATTCGCCAGATCAAGGCTTTGGCGCCTTCCGATCGCGCCGCGATTCTCAGATAACCAGTGCCGGGCATGGTCGCGACCGCTGTCACGAAGCTGTTCAAAAAAAGGCAGGTTGACCGTCAGCTTGCTGTTAGCAGGCAATTCACCGAGTAGCGCATCGGCGCTGATGGCATGGAAGCGCAGGCTTTCGATCCGACGCTCCACCGGGCTACCCGGCAGCTATTTTTGCCAGCGCCGGGTGCCGACGGCGTCGCGTAGATGGGCGAACATCCGCATTTCGCGCAGAAACGTTGAATTGAAAGAGAGTTCGAGTAGTCGTTGCCGGATGTTTGCCGCCGAATCCGGCGCCTGAGCGTAGCGCAGCGGGGTCAATAAAATGAGCAGAATGTCCGCTGCGCTGCATTCGTAGACCAGCGGGAAGACGGCCGGATTGGCGCTGTAGCCGCCATCCCAATAGGGTTCGCCATCAATGACAATGCTGCGATGGATGGTCGGCAGGCACGCCGAGGCGAGCAGCGTTTCAACTGACACCTCGGCGTTGCGAAAAATGCGCAGCTTGCCGGAATTGGCATGCGTTGCCGCGATGAACAGCTTTACGGGGCATTCGCGTTGCAGTCGCGCGAAGTCGAATTGTTCGGCCAGGATGTCGCGCAAGGGGTTGAGGTCAAACGGGTTGAACTGCTCAGGACTCAAATGATTGGCCCAGAGCAGCATCAGCTTCATCGCCTGTGCCATGCCCGGATTGGCGTCGCCGCCGGACGAGAAGGGCGCGCTGGCGGCGACGCTGGTCCAGAAGCGGGTCAGCGTTTCGCGTGCGCCGTCGCGGCCGCCGGTCATCAGGCCATGCGCCAGGCAGAGTGCGTTCATCGCACCGGCGCTGGTGCCGCTGATGCCTTCAATGTCGAACCTCCCATCTTCAAGCAATGCATCGAGCACGCCCCAAGTAAAGGCGCCGTGGGTGCCGCCACCTTGCAGCGCGAGATTGATACGGCTTGAATCGGCCTTGCGGAAGAGCATCTGCGGTCAACCTTAAAAAATGCTCAAAAATGGATGGCTTGCCGAGTCCGATCATAGTCGACTACGGCCTTGGTGATTCGTGCGGCATAGCCAAGCCGGCTGGCAATTGGTATGGAACGCCAGGAATGCGCGCACGATCTGCCGGGCCGCGACCCGAGCAGAGTAAGGGCTGGCGACGTAACGGGATGCCCGACGCGCCGTGATCGTCAGTTCGCCAGCCGGATTCGCAATTTCTCTGGCGAGGTCAGTTAGCTGCTATCGCTAAGCAGGCGGCCTTCGCCAATGATCAGTCTGGTGTGCCAAAAACCGGCATTCGCACGCAAAGCGGGAGCGCGCCAGCAGGTCTTGAGGCGCGCTTCACGCCCCAATTATTTGGGCGCGGACTGGCGTTTGCGTCGAGCCGGCTTGGTGCTGGGCAAGTTTTCGATCGACCGAGCACTCTCCTGCTCCAGAACTTCGACCGATTCGACCGCGGCAGTGCTGATCTCATGCAGCGCCACTTCGGCACTTTGGAGGGTGGCTTTCATCGCAATCAGAACTTGCTCCGCTTCCCACGGGCTGGTTTTGCTGGCACGGCGTATCGAGGCGAAGGCGATTTCGTCAAAAACGCAAACCTGAGCCTCGGCGCTGCGGATCATCGCCTTATGGGCTTCGCCGACGATTTCCAGTGCCTCTTCGGTCATCCGGCGCATGCGATCCAGAATTTCGACCCACGCGAAGGCGTGAAGAGCGCTTGCTGACCCAATCTGGCTGGAATCCAGGTTCGGTAGCAGTTGGCTGTTGTATTCAAGAGCTTGGCGGCCGGTCGCGGAAAATAATGTTGCAAGACGCTGACTCGCCTCAATGCTTGCGGATGACAGCCCGAGAAAATTTCTTAAAGCATGCTCGCGACTTTGCGCAATTTCAGTGGCAGATAAAAACATCAGGCGCTCCCGGTTAGATTCAGTCGCCAAGATTAGCGAATCGATGTGACGGAAAAGTGACCGGATAAACGCACGGAAATTGAGCGCGCTGGCAAATCGTTGTTGTCGGAAAACCTTACACATGCGGCGTCGGATTGTGGCGACAATTTTGCAATTCATTGTCTTGTATGGCTATTTTTAGCCTGGTGCAAATATTGCGTTAGGCGATGGCAGCATTTCTTTACGGATATTTACAAACACTCTTCACGATCAGGAGGGAAATACAATGATTTTTTCTCGAATGTCTTTCATGGTTGCGGCAATCGCTTCTGTTTTGGCCAGCGGCACGGTTGGCGCAGTTGAGCCGGTTGCCTACATCAACGGCGCTTCCAATCATATGGTTGGTTCAACCGCGGATCTCAACGGCGGCAATTTTCCGGGCAAAAGCACCATTACGCTGGCGATTACCAGCCCCAAGGGTGTGACCCATTCCGATTTGGTGGTTGCTGATGCTGACGGCAAGGTCAGTGCCAGCGTTGCGCTGGACGAGGCCGGTGCCTACAAGGTCAAGGCCAACGATTCGCTCGGCAAGACGCTGGCTAGCACCATCGTTGTCGTGCGACCAGCTCAGCGTTAAGCGCCGCCGAGTAAGGCACTATGTTTTCCCGGCACTTTCCTTTACCTGCAACTGTTCTCGCGTTGTCGGTGCTGCTTTTACCTTGCGCTGCATCGGCTGATACCGTTGCGTCGTCATTTCAACCCGATATCCTTTTCCACTCGCTCCGCCATGGCGCCAGCCAGATTTATCTGGCCAATAGCCATACGGGTGAGATGAAACGGCTACGCGAGAGTGCCAATGAAGATATTGGTGCAATGTGGTCTCCGGATGGCAAAAAAATTGCATTTGTTTCGCGGGCCAATGGCAACAGCGATATCTATGTGATTGATGCGGATGGAGCCAACCCGCAGCGTCTGACCGATCACCCCGCCTACGATGGTGGCGTGCTCTGGTCACCCGATGGAAGCAAGCTGGCGTTTACGTCAGGGCGTTCAGGGTCATCCAAGCTCTACACCATTAATGCTGACGGTAGCGGCCTAAAGCGGTTGACCACCAGTGAGGCTCAGGAGGATGAAGCGAATCACGCCTGGTCGCCAGACGGGAAGCAGCTTGCTTTCGTAACCATCACGACCAATCGCCAACTTTCGGTGTGGGTGACCAATAGCAACGGCGGCACTCCTGAGCAATTGACCAAACCAGCGAACGCCAATGCGACTCAACCAGTGTGGTCGCCGGATGGTAGCGAACTTGCCTACGTGGAGTCCAAGAAAGGCCGGTCAAATCTCAGAATCATGACCCTTGCCAGCAAGGCTGTACGCAACCTGACGGACGATAACTTTCGTAGCAGCCGGCCGACATGGACGCCGGATGGTTCGCATGTTGTTTTCGAGAGCCTTCGTGCCGGTGGCGCCAGAACCGATTTGTTCATGATTCCATCGAACGGTGGCGAGGCCGTCAATTTGACCACGACGCCAGCGAATGAAGATATGGACGGAACGGTTTCCGGCAACGGGCAACAACTTGCCTATGTCAGCTTTATTGAAGGAAAGCCGGCACAGCTCTTTTCGCTCAACCTTGGAAATAAGGCTCTAAAGCAGCTAACCCAATCAGGCGCACTGGAGTTTCAGCCGGTCTGGCGCCCAGTTACAAAAGCCAAGAGCTTGGCTTACCGCAGTGCTGAAATTCCCGCAGCGATTGCTTCACTTCGTTGAACACCAATTCCATTACTCATTGCTACAGCAATTATTTGGAGAAAAAAATGAATGCTACTTTTACACGAGATCGCCTGACTAAACTGACGGTGGCCGTTGGTTTGGCGCTATCAGCTACTGCTTCCTGGTCCGGGAGCGCGGTATTTTCCGGCAATGCCGGCTTCACCCAGGGATCAACGGATGGCGTCGTTATTAACGGCGGCAAAGTTGTACTTGGTGCGGTCGGTTCAACCTTTGACCTGCTTTGGGTGGCCAACGCCGGCGAAGATACCGTCTCAAAAATCGATACGAAGAACAACGTTGAGATTGCTCGCTACCGTACTTGGTTTGACAGTGGTCTTCATAGCGGCTACTCAGGACCTGCTCCGTCTCGTACGACAGTCGATAGTGATGGCAATGTGTTTGTGGCCAATCGTCACTTTGATGGAAAACCTGCCCGACTGATGAAAATTTTGGCAACGGGTGGTGTTGACCGGAATGGCAACGGCGTAATCGACACCTCTACTGGCCCTACGGACATCAAGGCATTGGTAGACTCCAACGGCAACGACGCGCTGGATGCCGCCGAATTGTCCGATGAGCGTGTGGCATGGTCCGTTCCAGTCGGCGATCCAGGTGGTCTTGGTCGTGCAGCCTGTATTGGCACTGACGGAAATGTCTGGGTTGGTTTGTATTCCCTAAACCAGTTCTACAAGGTCAACGGCACTACCGGTGCAATCATGTCCGGTCCGCATAGTGTTCCATGGACGCCTTATGGCTGTGCAGTGGATCGAAATGGCATTTTGTGGAGTGCGACCCTGGGCAGCGGCATTGGGCGGCTCGATACAAATAACCCGACCACACCGCAGTTTGTCGACGTTGGTAGCACCTACGGGATCGCGATTGGCAACGGCAAAGTGTACTTGGGCGGGAATTGCGCTTATTACGAGTACGACCCAGCAAACGGTTCAACCCTCTATCGCAATGGTCAATGTGGCTCCGGGATTTCGGTCGATGGTGCCGGGGATATCGTGACGGGCTATCAGCAGGCAGCCAAGTACAGCAAGGTCGATGGTTCTGAGAAATGGGTCAATTCGACACATGCCGCAACCTATGCAGTCGGTGTTGTTGTTGATGGCGACAACAATGTCTGGCAAGTGGACTTTAGCTCGAATCGGGTAACCAAGTTTGATGGAGCGACCGGCAATTTCATCGCAGCTCTGCCCGTTGGCGATCAGCCCTATACCTACAGTGATGCAACGGGTATTGCCGCACGCAACCAAACGTCACACACAGGCTTCTGGTCGATTATTCTCGACGGCGGCCCCAATGCAAAGTGGTACAAGGTCTGCTGGAGCGCCGTTGTGCCCAACGGTGCTGCAGTTGGTGCTGAAAGCCGCGCTGACAACGTGCAAGGTAATCTCGCTAACCAGAATTTTGCTGCACGAGGCAACTGTACGCCACTGTTGCAGGAAGGTCGTTACCTTGAGTTGCGCGCAAAGCTCGCCGCAAACGTTGATGACGTAACACCGGAGTTGCTGCAGATCGCTGCGCAGACTCGGCCTTGCGACGTTGATAACGACAACGACGTTGATTCTCTGGATATCGCTGCTATTCGTGCAAATCTGAACAAGCCTGCAAGTGGCTTTGGTGACCCGCGTGATGCCGACAGCAACAGTGTGATAAATGTCCTGGACGTGCGTGCGTGTACGCAGCAATGTACGCGTGCAGGCTGTGCAGCGAACTGAACATAATTACTGAAATTAGGGGAAATAGAAATGCGTAAACTAATATTGGCCAGCCTTTTGGCTGGGCTGTGTGCGGCACAGAACGCCCAAGCATTTTCGCTGGAGTTTACTCCGGCCTCGCAGTCCATGACCGTTGGCAGTTCGCAGACTTTCGATCTGTGGGTCAAAGGCTTGGGCTCGGAGTTGATTTCCGGCTATGACCTTTCGGTGGGGTACAACTCATCAATTCTTGGCCTCGGTGCGGTCACTTATTCAAATAAGCTGAATAACGGTGATGTCAACGAAAGTATCTTTGTTCTAACGCCAGGGGCTGGTTCGGTGAACTTGTTTGAGGTCAGTTTGCTCTCCGATGCACAATTGGCGGGTCAAGGAGATTTCAAACTGTTCTCGATTACCTTTGCCGGCTTGGCGGCTGGCACGTCAGACATTACCCTGACCTCGAACGGCATCTCTGGGCATTCTGAACTAGATGCGTTTGGCGATCTGGTCCCGCTCGCCTTGACCCCCGACTCCATCCTGAATGCTACTGCCACAATTCAGGGCAACGGTGGTCAGAACAACGTGCCCGAGCCTTCGGCGCTGGCACTGCTTGGTCTCGGCCTCTTAGGGGTGATGGCTTCACGGCGCCGCAAGCTGTAATTCAGAGCATCCAGCTCTATTGAAAAAGGCCACGGAAACGTGGCTTTTTTTGCGGCTATTCAGCCGTTGAATTAGTCTTCGATCGAGGTGACGCCCTCAGCTGTGCCGAGCAGCAGCAGGTTGGCCGGGCGCATGGCGAACAGGCCATTGGTGACGACGCCGGTGATCTGGTTGATTTGGGCTTCCAGTTCCTTGGGGGCTGTGATCGACAGGCCATGCACATCGAGAATCAGGTTGCCGTTGTCAGTGACGAAACCTGCGCGCTCCTGCGGTCGACCGCCCAGTTTTACCAATTCGCGCGCGACATGGGCGCGGGCCATGGGAATGACCTCAACCGGCAGGGGAAATTTGCCCATGGTGTCGACCAGCTTCGATCCGTCACAAATACAAACAAAAGTCTTTGCTACGGCTGCTACGATTTTTTCACGCGTCAGCGCACCGCCGCCGCCTTTGATCATGTTCAGGCCGGCGTCGATTTCGTCGGCGCCATCGACATAAACCGGGATGTTGTCGACGTCGTTCAGGTCAAAAACGGGGATGCCATGACTTTCAAGGCGCTTGTGTGTGGCTTCGGAGCTGGCGACCGCACCTTTGTATTTCACCTTGAGCGAAGCAAGTGCATCAATGAAAAAATTGGCAGTCGACCCGGTGCCGACACCGATGATGCTTCCCGCTGGTGTGGTTCGTTCCACGTAGTTGGCAGCAGCCTTGGCGACCGCCTTTTTGAGTTCGTCCTGGGTCATAGTCTGTTCCTGAATGAGTGGCCACACATTTTAACCGCGGACGCGAAGTTCAAAATGGTCATGAAAACTTAACCTTATGGTGGTTTCATTCTGGATAAACTGACCATACTGTTTATTGGAGAGCAAGATGAGCGAACAAGTAAAAAAGGCGCCAGCCGCTAAGGCTTCCCCTGCCGTAAAATCACCGAAGACGCTTGTGCCGCGCACGGCTCCGAAGGCTGCGCCAAAGCCTGCAGCGAAGGTGACCGAGCCTGTCGTTGCGCCTGCCGCTGCGTCCGCATCAACACCAGCTAAAGCACCGCTAAAAACCTCGGCCAAGGCGGCTGCGACTAAAACCGTAGCTGCCAAGGCCAAGCCGGTGAGCAAGGCGGCCAAGGTCGACGAGACCGTTGCCAAGCACCAGAAGGTGTTGGCAGACGCGCTGGTGCAGGCGCAGGCGATCAATTACGATCAGCCCAAAACGGCAAAGCCGGTTGCAGCCAAACCGGCCAAGGTGACCAAAGCGAAGAAAGTGAAATTGGTGCGTGATAGCTACGCCATGCCAGACAACGAGTATGTACAAATTGCCGCACTCAAAAAGCGTCTGGCTACTCTCGGCAACGAGGTCAAGAAAAGCGAATTGCTGCGCGGTGGCATTGCGGCGCTGGCTGCGTTGAATGATGCGGAGCTGAAAGCGGTAATGGGGCGTATCGAGCGAATCAAAACCGGGCGCCCGGCCAAGTAAGCCAAAAGTAATAAAAATCGATTGTTACAGTCTGTCATGTGATTGTAGCAATTGGGGCGTAACCTGCGCGGTGTTGTCACTTCAACCCCGTGCAGGAGTTACCCGATGTTCAAATTTTCCAAGCTCGTATCCGCGTTGGCCGTTGCCGGCGTAGCCCTGATTGGCGCCCAATCCGCCCAGGCTCAGGTTATCAAGATCGACGGCTCTTCAACCGTTTACCCGATCACTGAAGCGGTTGCTGAAGAATTCCAGAAAGCCAAGAAGAACGCCATCAAGGTGACGGTCGGTATTTCTGGTACCGGCGGTGGCTTCAAGAAGTTCTGTCGCGACGAAACCGATTTTTCCAATGCGTCACGCCCGATCACCAAGGCTGAGATGGATCTGTGCAAGGCCGCTGGTGTTGAATATATCGAGATGCCGGTTGCTTTTGATGCCCTGACTGTCGTTATCAATCCTAAGAATGCATTCCTGAAGCAGGCAACCGTCGCTGAAATGAAGGTGCTCTGGGAGCCTGCTGCCCAGGGCAAGATTACCAAGTGGAACCAGGTTAATCCGGCCTGGCCTGACGCGCCGGTCAAACTCTTCGGTGCTGGTGCTGACTCCGGTACTTTCGAATACTTTACCGAAGCGATGGTCGGCAAGGCCAAATCGTCGCGTGGCGACTACACCGCTTCTGAAGACGACAACGTGCTGGTTCAGGGCGTTTCCCGTGACGTCAATGCCATCGGTTACTTTGGTTACGCCTACTACGCCGAGAATACGAGCAAGCTGAAGGCGCTGGCCATCGTCAATCCGAAGACCGGCAAGGCTGTCGAGCCATCTGCTGCCAATGTCGAGAACGGCACCTACGCGCCTTTGTCGCGTCCGATCTTTGTCTACGTCAAGGCCAAGTCCCTGCAGAAGCCTGAAGTCAAGGAGTTCGTCGAGTTCTACATGAAGAACGCCGCCGCCTTGACCAAGGAAGTCAAGTACGTTCCGCTGCCGGCTTCGGCCTACGTGGGCAATCTTGAGCACGTGAAAAAGAACAAGCTGGGTACCGTGTTTGGTGGCCACAATGAAATCGGCATCACCATCGAAGAGCTGATGAAGCGCGAAGCCAAGATGTAAGCTCCAATCTGGCGGGCTCCGGCCTGCCAGACGCTGAAGCCCGGCCTCGGTCGGGCTTCGCTCCGAAAGGAATCTTCAAGTGAATCACGCCATGTCTGCCAACAACACTTCCGATCTGCATGTGGTCAGCGACCGTCTGTCGCGCAATGCCATGCGCAATATCAGCGAGCGCGTTATCGAGGCGCTGCTCTTCGCGGCCGCAGCGGTATCGGTGCTGACTACCATCGGCATCGTCTACGTCCTCGTTTCCGAGTCAGTCCAGTTTTTTCAGCACGTCAGCATCATTGACTTCCTGACCGATACCCAATGGACCCCGCTTTTCGATGATGCCCATTTCGGCATCATGGTGCTTATCTCGGGCACCCTTGTTTCCTCGCTTGTAGCGCTGATCGTGGCGATACCGATGGGAACGATCATCGCCATTTATCTTTCCGAGTTTGCGGGCAGCAAGGTGCGTGAAGTTGCCAAGCCGATTCTCGAACTGCTCGGTGGCATTCCGACCATCGTGTTCGGCTATTTCGCGCTGCTCATGGTCACGCCGCTCCTGCAAAAAATTCTGCCTGGACTGCCCGGTTTTTCGTTGCTGTCAGCCGGTCTGGTCATGGGCATCATGATTGTGCCCTACATCGCCTCGCTGTCCGAGGACGCCATGCGCGCCGTGCCGATGAGCCTGCGTGAGGGCTCGTATGCGATGGGTTCCACGCGTTTGTACACCGCCATCCACGTGGTCGTGCCGGCCGCCTTTTCGGGCTTGGCCGCGTCCTACATCCTGGCGATCTCGCGCGCGGTTGGCGAAACGATGATTCTCGCCGTGGCGGCCGGCATGCAGCCGAACCTGACGGCGAATCCGATGGAGCCGGCTGCAACCATTACCTCCTTCATCGTCCAGGTCGCCCTCGGCGACCTGCCGCACGGCTCCATCGGCTATCAGACCATTTTCGCAGCGGGCCTGACGCTGATCATGATTACCCTGATGTTCAATATCCTCGGCCAGTGGCTGCGCCGCAGATTCCGGGAGAACTACTGATGCAAGCCAATATCCTGACGACTGAGCAAATCCGCGCCCTCATTGCCAAAGGCAAGCTCAAGGACGCAGTTTTCAAAGCGGTCGGTATCTTCTGTCTGGCGATTGCGCTGCTCGTTATCGTGCTGCTGGTGAGCGACATGGTGATGAAGGGCTCGGAGCGTTTCACGGTTGATTTCTTCATGAATTTCGCCTCCCGTCGAGCCACGCAGGCCGGCATCCTGTCCGCCTGGGTTGGTTCGCTGCTCGTCATGCTGGTCACCGCGCTGGCCGCTGTGCCGCTCGGTGTCGCGGCAGGCGTCTATCTTGAGGAATACGCCAAGCGCAACTGGATTACCGAGTTGATCGAAATCAACATTACCAACCTGGCGGCAGTGCCGTCGATTGTGTATGGACTGCTGGCGCTTGGCATTTTCGTGTACCAGTTCGGTTTCGGACAGAGCATCCTGTCGGCTGGACTGACGCTGGCACTGCTCATCCTGCCGATCATCATTGTCTCGACCCGCGAAGCGATCCGTGCCATCCCGGCAATGATCCGCGAGGGTTCGATGGCGGTCGGTGCGACTCGCTGGCAGACCTGCCGCTACCACATCATCCCCTACGCCATGCCCGGCATCCTGACCGGTGTCATCATCGGCCTGGCCCGCGCCATTGGCGAAACGGCGCCGATCATCACCATCGGTGCTCTGACCTTCATCGCCTTCCTGCCGCCGGTGCCTTACACGACCGGTACCGATGGCGTGACGGCAGGTATGTTCGACTGGGTCATGTCGCCCTTTACCGTGATGCCAATCCAGATCTTCAACTGGACCTCGCGCCCGGATCCCGCCTTTGAAGTGAACGCCGCTGCCGCCGGTTTCGTGCTGATGGCCATGGTGCTCAGCATGAACGCGGTTGCCATCTATCTGCGTTACAAGATGCGTAAAAACATCAAATGGTAATAGCCACGATCACCGGAGTCGCCGCGGGCCTTCAGGCAGGGAAGGCGACTGCTGATCGTGCGGTCAACCCGAAAAAATTGCCAAAAATTGAATATTGAAATGGAGTCGCAAATGCAGATTCACGACAAGTCGCCGCTCAAGGCCGAAGCCCGCAATCTGAGTTTTTATTACGGTGAAGCCAAGGCGTTGAAGAACATCAACATGCCGATCTACGACAAGAAGGTCACGGCCCTGATTGGCCCGTCCGGTTGTGGAAAATCGACATATCTGCGCAGCTTCAACCGCATGCACGACCTTTACCCGGGCAACCGTTACGAAGGTGAAATCCGTTTCTTCCCGGACAACACCAACCTGCTGTCGCCTGAAGTTGACCCGATTGAAGTCCGTATGCGCGTCGGCATGGTTTTCCAGAAGCCGAACCCGTTTCCCAAGTCGATCTATGAAAACGTAGCCTACGGCCTGCGTGTGCGTGGCGAAAACAACAAGCGCGTGCTGGACGACAAAGTTGAACACGCGCTACGTGGGGCGGCTATTTGGGACGAGGCCAAGGATCGTTTGAACGAACTGGCCTCCAATCTCTCCGGTGGCCAGCAACAGCGACTTTGTATCGCCCGCGCCCTGGCTACCGATCCTGAGCTGCTGCTGTTTGACGAGCCCACCTCGGCGCTCGACCCGATCGCTACCGGCGCCATCGAAGAGCTGGTGCACGAACTGAAAAAGCGCGTCACCATTCTGATCGTGACGCACAACATGCAGCAGGCAGCCCGTGTTTCGGACTACACCGCTTACATGTATTTGGGCGAAATGATCGAATTCGGCAAGACCGATGAGATATTCATCAAGCCGCAAGATAAGCGCACCGAAGACTACATCACCGGCCGCATGGGCTGATTTCAAGCTGCCACGCACCAATACTTTGTCGACTTCGCCTTGCCGTGCTTCAGCACTGTCCGCGGCTTGCCTTTGCGTCTTGGCGCATGGCAAATTGAAATAGAGGAAGAAAAATGAACGAATCACAGCACCTTTCCAGCCAGTTTGACGATGATCTCAGCCGCCTGCGCACCCATGTGCTGCAGATGGGCGGTCTGGTCGAGACGCAGGTCTCCGCGGCCATCGAAGCCTACTCGACCGGCGAAATTGCCAGCGTCAAGGCCATCGTCGAGACCGACCGCAAGGTCAATGAGCTCGAAAAAGCCATCGACGACGACTGTGCGCATATCATCGCCAAGCGTCAGCCGACGGCCTCTGACCTGCGGCTGGTACTCGGTATCAGCAAGATCGTTACCGACCTGGAGCGTGCCGGTGACGAAGCCAAGAAAATCGCCAAGGGCGTGCGCCGCATCTATGAAAACGGCCATCTGCCCGGTCAGTATGGCGTGGGTATTCGTCATTTGGCAGAAGCGGCATTGACCATGATCCGTCAGGCGCTCGACGCGTTTGCCCGGCTCGATACCCCGCAGGCTGCCGATGTAATTCGCGCCGACACCGATGTCGATGCCGAATTCAAATCGATCATTCGCCAGCTGATCACCCACATGATGGAAGACCCGCGCACCATCACGACCTCCATCGAGATCATCTCGATTGCCCGTGCCATCGAGCGCATCGGCGACCACGCAAAGAACATCTCGGAGCAGGTTGTTTATATTGTTGAGGGGCGCGACATTCGCCATACCAAGGAGAAGGCCCTGTGACACCGACGATTCTGGTCGTTGAAGACGAACCGGCCATCCAGGAACTTGTCACCATCAATCTCAAGCACGCCGGCTTCCTTGTCGTGCGTGCCGGCAGTGCCGAAGAGGCTGAGTCCGCCATCCGCGCTGCGCTGCCTGATCTGGTTATTCTCGACTGGATGCTTCCAGGCCAGTCTGGTGTCGCGCTGGCCAAGAAAATCCGTGCCGATGAACGGACACGTGAATTGCCGGTCATCATGTTGACCGCCCGCGTTCATGAAGAGGACAAGGTGCAGGGACTCGAAGCCGGTGCTGATGACTACATCACGAAGCCGTTTTCGCCCAAGGAGATGGTTGCTCGCGTTCGTGCCGTGCTCCGCCGCAGGGCGCCGCATCTGGCCGGTGAAGCCGTAGAAATCGGCAGCCTGGCGCTCAATCCGGCCACCCATCGTGTGATGGCCAGCGGTCAGCCGATCGAACTGGGGCCGACCGAATTTCGCCTGCTGTTCTTCTTTATGACCCACGCCGAGCGCGTCTATACCCGCGCCCAACTGCTGGATGAAGTTTGGGGTGACCACGTTTTCATCGAGGAGCGCACGGTCGACGTTCATATTCGACGTTTGCGCGCGGCCCTGGAGAGCTCAGGCAATCACGAACGAGTTGAGACCGTGCGGGGCACCGGCTACCGCTTCCGGGGAGCCTGAGCGGCGTGTCATCGCAATTGATCAGGGCGCTGTTCCTGGCGCTTCTTTCAACTATCGTCGCGCTTCCGGTTGGTTACTTCGTCGCCCATTGGGCTGGCTGGGTGCTGTTTTGTGGCGGTCTTGGCTTGCAGCTCGCCTTCCATTTCCGCAATTTTTCCCGGCTTGACCACTGGTCAAAAAACCCGGTGGTCGATGACAGCCTGGAAGGCGAGGGCGCTTGGGATGGGGTGTTTGGCCGCCTCTATCGCCATGAAAAGGATTTGCGCTCACAGATCGCCGGGCGCGACCAAGAGGTCGCCATGCTTATCGCTGCCGGTCAAGCATTGACCGATGGTGTGGTGCTGCTCGATCAAAACGACCAGATTGTCTACTGCAACACTACCGCCGAGATGCAGCTTGGCCTGGTTGTCGCGACCGACCGCGGCCAACCCGTGGTCAATCTGGTTCGTCAGCCGGAGTTCATCGGCTACCTTGAGGCTGGTGACCATTCCCGACCGCTGACCCTGCGTTCAGACCGCCGCGCGGATCGCGTGCTGTCGATCTACATCATCCCCTATGCCGGTGACCGTCGTCTCATGCAAATCAAGGATGTGACGCAGACGGATCGCCTGGATCGCATGCGCCGCGATTTTGTCGCCAATGTCTCGCACGAACTCCGTACACCACTGACCGTCCTCGCCGGGTTCCTCGAAACCTTGCAGGAGTACGACGTTGAACCCGATGAGCGGAAACGCTATCTGGACATGATGGCGGAACAGTCGAAGCGCATGCAGTCGATTGTGCAGGACTTGCTGACCCTGTCATCGATAGAGTCAGCACCGCCGCCGGAAAGCGATGCGGTTGATATGGCGAGCATGATCAACAAGCTGCACCGCGATGCGGAAGGTCTGTCGGCAGGGCGTCACACAATTGTGGTGGAGTCCGATGGGCAGGGCGATTTGCGCGGCTCCGAGCCTGAACTGGTCAGTGCCTTTGGTAACCTCGTCGCGAATGCTGTGCGCTACACGCCGACCGGTGGAACCATTCGTATCGGCTGGAAGGCTGGCCCGCAGGGTGGCGAGTTTTCGGTCAAGGATACCGGCATCGGGATCGATGCAAAGCATATTCCCCGATTGACTGAGCGCTTCTACCGTGTCGACCGCGGGCGTTCGCGCGATGCAGGCGGTACCGGGCTGGGGCTGGCTATCGTCAAACATTCGTTGAACCGCCACCAGGCGCAACTCGATATCCAGAGCACGCCGGGCGTCGGCAGCTGCTTTTCTGCCAAATTCCCGCCCAATCGGGTTATCGGCCTTTGATCAATCGCAGCGTCTAGCGAAAGAAACGGCCAAGCAGGCCGCTGATGAAGCCTTGGCTGGCCTGCTTTTCATCCTTTGCAGCGCCGCCGCCTTTGGTGTTTCCAACCATTTGCTTGACCGTATCGGCATAATCCCGATCCTCGTTGGCGATGTGATTGAGCAGCCATTTTGACAGCATGGAGTGAAGCTCATTCGCGATGTCTTCGCCCCTGGCCGCGCGCAAGGTGAAGTCGGAGACGCGTCGAATGAAGAGTTCATGCACCTTCTTGTGCGGTTTCAGGAACTTGTAGCCGGCCTCTTCGAGCATCTCTTCCTCGAAGCCGAAATGCGACTGGGTGTAATCGATCAATTGCTCGATGACATCGTTGACCAGGCGCTTGTCCAGCTTTGCCTTGGCCGCTTCGAGATCATTGATGTAGTCGACGATGCGTCGATGCTGGGCATCGATCACATCGATCCCCGTATCGAGCTTGCTCTCCCAAACGATAGGCAAGGTAACTCTCCTGGCGGTTTTGTATGGGGAGAGAGTAAATAGTACTTTAGGTGTAGTTATATTGAGATAGGTCAACAAGCTGTTTCGCAATATTGAGCAATTGCAAAATTTCCAACGCTTGTATTCTTAGCCAAGGCGCTAATTTTGGACTTTTTTCTGGTTGACCGCGAAGCCGGGCTTGTTTCGCGGTAACCGTGTTCAGTCTTCTCGCGACCTTGTTGCGCGCACAGTAACGTCGCGTACCTGGGGGCGTGACGGCTTCAGCCTTTGACCGGTTTCACCTTGCTTGCCGCCAGCTTTGCCCTTTCGCGAGCCAGCGCAGTGTTCTCAGCGTTGGCTACCGTCACGCCCATGCGGCGTTTCATGAAGGACTCCGGTTTGCCGAACAGGCGCAGGTCGCTGCGTGGCACGGTCAGGGCTTCGGCGACGCCTTCGAAGGCGATGCCGGTTTCTTCCATGCCGCCATAAATCACCGCCGAGGCGCCCGGTTCGCGCAGCGCGGTGTCGACCGGCAGGCCGAGGATGGCGCGGGCATGCAGTTCGAATTCTGAGAATCGTTGCGAACACAATGTAACCAGCCCGGTGTCGTGCGGCCGCGGGCTGACTTCCGAGAACCACACCATGTCGCCCTTGACGAAGAGTTCGACGCCGAACAGGCCGCGTCCGCCGAGGTTGCCGGTGACGGCGGCGGCGATTTCCTGCGAACGTATGAGGGCAGCCGGCGTCATGGCTTGCGGTTGCCAGGACTCGACGTAGTCGCCGGAAACCTGAACGTGGCCGATGGGTTCGCAGAAATGGGTGACGACGGCGCCGCTGGCGTCGCGGGCGCGCACGGTGAGCAAGGTAATTTCATAATCGAAGTCGATGAAACCTTCGACGATGACGCGGCCCTGATTGACCCGGCCGCCGCTGGCCGCGTAGTCCCAGGCTTTCTGCACATCGTCCGGGCCGCGCAGCAGCGACTGGCCCTTGCCGGAGGAGGACATGGTCGGCTTGACGATGCACGGGTAGCCAATGCCGTTGTCGATGGCGGCCTGCAATTGTTCGAGTGAATCGGCGAATTTGTACGGCGAGGTGGGCAGGCCGAGTTCCTCGGCGGCCAGCCGGCGGATGCCTTCGCGGTTCATGGTCAGTTTGGCGGCGCGGGCGGTGGGAATTACTTCAGCCAGCCCTGCGGCTTCGATCTCGACCAGCATGTCGGTGGCGATGGCTTCGATTTCCGGCACGATCAGCTGCGGATTTTCCTGTTCGACCAGCTTGCGCAGGGCTGCGCCGTCGGTCATCGAAATGACGTGGGCGCGATGGGCGACCTGATGGCCGGGCGCGTTTTCGTAGCGGTCCACGGCGATCACTTCCACGCCGAGGCGCTGCAGCGCGATGATCACTTCCTTGCCGAGTTCGCCGGCGCCGAGCAGCATGACGCGGGTAGCGGAAGGGGAGAGCGGGGTGCCGATTTGCATGAGTTTTCCTCGGTGAGCGGGTGAGAGCGATTTTAAATTTTGGCCATTTTTTCCGGTTGACCGTAGCAGCGTCAAGCGCGGTGTTGCGTGGCGGCGGGGAGGGCGGCGGCCTGCCTTATAATGCCGCGATGAATTCCCGCCTTGTCCCGTCCATCGAGCGCTTTCTGCTGTCGCCGTTCAGCCTGTTGCTGGCGCTGTTCGTCGCCTTCTTTTTGAACGCCTACAGCCTGCCGCTGACCGATGTCGACGAGGGCGCCTTCTCCGAAGCAACGCGTGAAATGATGGCGCGCGGCAATCTGGTGTCGCCGACCCTGAACGACGCGCCGCGCCACGACAAACCCATCCTGATCTACTGGGCACAGGCCGCTTCGGTTGCCGTGCTTGGCGTCAGCGAAATCGGCTTCCGCCTGCCGTCCATCATCTTTGCCGTGCTGTGGATGCTGGCGCTCTACCGCTTCTGCCTGCGTCACGGCAACCAGATGACGGCCCAGGTCGCCGCGCTGGTCATGGCGCTGACGCTGGTCGTTGGCTTCGTCGCCAAGGCGGCGATTGCCGATGCGCTGCTCAACCTGCTTATCGCGCTGGCCATGTTCGGCATCTACGATTTCTTCTGCGCCTGCCGCGAAGGCAGGGGGCCGGCGCAAACGCGCCGTCTGCTGATCGGCGTCTATGCCGCGCTCGGCCTCGGCTTTCTGGCCAAGGGGCCGGTCGCTGTCTTCTTCCCGCTACTCATCAGCGGCCTGTTTTTCGTCTCGGCCGGCGCTTGGCGCGACTGGCTGAAAGCCGTTTTCTTCTGGCCGGGCTGGCTTCTCTTTCTGGCCATCGTCGTGCCCTGGCACGTGGCGGTTTATCTCGATCAAGGCGACGCCTTCTTCCGCGGCTTCTACCTCAAGCACAACATCAACCGCTACGCCGACACCTTCGAAGGCCACGGCGGGCGCTGGTGGTATTACTTCGCCGTCACGCCGCTGATCCTGCTGCCCTTCACCGGCTGGCTGTTTGCGGTGGTCGGCAAGATTGCCGGCCAACTGCGCCAGAGCGACAGCAACGCGCTGTTCGAGCGCTTCCTGGTCATCTGGTTCGTCGTCGTCTTCGCCTTCTTCTCCTCGTCCGGCACGCAACTGCCGCACTACCTGCTTTACGGCTGCACGCCGGTCTTCATCCTGCTCGCCCGCCATCGGCTGGATTTCGAGCGGCGCTGGCTGGCCTTTTTGCCGATGATTCTCTTCGCGCTGCTGCTTGCCGTGCTGCCGGAGGTGCTGGCCTTCGCCCTCGGCAAAACGACGCGACCTTTCGAATTTGCCCTCATTTCCGGGTTGACCGCAGCATTTGCCGACGAGGCGCGCTGGCTGCTGCCCATGCTCGCCGTGGCCGTCATCGGGCTGGCTTTCTGGCGTCGTTTGCCGGTGTGGCAAGGGCTGGTGCTGGCCGGTCTGCTGCAGGCGCTAACGGTGGCTTTCATCATCGCCCCGCGCGTCATCGGCGTCACCCAAGGCCCCGTGCGCGAAGCGGCCATGATCGCCAGGCAGAGCGGCGAACCGGTCGTGGCGTGGCGCATCATCATGCCCAGCTTCAGCGTCTATCGGCAGGCTGCCACGCCAACCCGCGTGCCAGAACTCGGCCAGCTTGTGTTTACGCGCACCGACCGCAAGCATGAAGTGCAGGCCCTGCTGGCGCCGGGGCTGGTACTGAACAACGTCTATCAGCGCAGTTTTGTCACGCTGGCCCGTGTCGAGCCCGAGCGAAAGCAATGAACGATCAGGGCCTGCACGCCAAAAATCCGGTTTTCGATTTTTCCATCCTCGGCCTGGTTCTGCTTTTCGCGCTCGGCCTTGGTGGCCTCGCAGCGGGTGGCGACTGGTACGCGGGCTTCATCCCGGTACAGGCCGCCAGCAAGTTCTTGCCCGGCCCGCTCTGGGAATCGCTGACCACGCTGGGCGATGGCCGCGTCCAGCTTGCGCTGATGCTCCCTTTCTGCCTGCGCTATCCCCGCGTTTTCTGGGCCTTGGTCGTTGGTGCCTTGCTGGCCGGGGCCATGAGCCGCGGCCTCAAAATCTGGCTCGATTTGCCGCGCCCGGCGGCGGTGCTCGATGCCAGCCAGATCACCATCATCGGCGCCCGCTTGACCGCCCACAGCTTTCCCTCCGGTCACACCATTTCGGCCTTCTCGTTTGTCGTCGCCTGGCTGGCCTTGCTCGGCTGGGGGCGGGCTTTGCCGATTGTTGCGCTGGCCGTGCTGGTCGGTCTTTCACGTATCGCAGTCGGCGCGCACTGGCCGGTCGATGTGCTGGCCGGTGGTTTGATCGGTCTGCTCGGGGGCTGGGTTGGCCTGCGCCTGAGTCGCCGTTGGCGCTGGGGGCTGGGCATCGGCGCCCACTGGTTTCTGGTGTCCATCGCCGTCATCGCCGTGGCGACCCTGCCTTTCGACGGCCAGGGTTACCCGGACACCTTGCCGTGGCGCATCGTGGCGTGCGCCTGGGGGCTGGGCGGCTTCGCTCTGCTTTATCTGTTCCCCTTGCTCCGTGGTGGCTGGCAGGCGGTGAATCGAAAGCTAGTGGGCCTTGCCGTCGAGCACCATTCGACCTAAATTGGGGATGACAGCTCGAGTCGGTCGTCGAATTTAGAAAGCTGGGGGTTTGTCTAAAACCTTGAATGATGGCCATTTGGCCGGTCTTCACGCATCGGATAGTGTAAAAAAATTCGAGTGATTTGGGTTGATTGCTGTGCTTTGATGTGGGATTTTTATCTGGGTGTATTTGTTTGGTATATTTTGGTTTGGCGCAAAGGCGTACTAGAACTTCTCCACCCATGGTCGCAAATCCATTTCCTGTGTCCATGTGCTGCGATGTTGAAGGTGCAATTGATAATAAGTTTCAGCGATATGTTCGGGATACATTGACGAGCATCGTTCCTTTGCTGTGTCCCCCGATCGACGGGATAAAATGCCCCCGTCAAGGATAACATGGGCGACATGGATGCCTTTCGGGCCTAAATCGCGCGCCATACTCTGAGCGAGGGCTCTTACGCCGAATTTCCCAACAGCCATGTTTATATATTCAGCACGGCCTCGTAGCGCCCCCGTCGCACCAGTGTAAATGATTGTGCCTGATCCCCTCGTTACCATAAGTCGTGCCACCTCTCGCCCGACGATGAAACCGCCCAGCGCCATGGCTCGCCAGCATTCCTCAAATGCCGGTGTTTCGATATCCAATATGGTTCCGGGAATAAAATGCTCTACGTTGTAGACTACGAGATCTGGAACGCCCATGTCTTCAACTACGCTTTGTAGCATCGATTTGACTGAACGTTCCTCTGTTGCATCACAACCGTAGCGCCGCCCATTACCACCCAGATTGGAGAGCTCATCAACCAATCCATCGAGTTTTTGTGCATTTCGAGCAGCTACTGCCACAGTCATGCCTGCTTGGGCGAACCTGCGCGCCAGTGCGCTACCGAGACCGGGCCCCGTGCCCACAATGAGAGCAACACCCGATCGAATAGGGGCGACGGTGGCATCGTTTTTTGTTGGCTGGATATCGACGCCCGTTGTATTTTCGGCAATAGGGGAGTTTGGTTGTGCTATCGGCGGCGCAGCTAACGAAGGTCGCAGCGGTGGATTCGCGGACACCCTCACGGCACGGGCTATCCGCAGATGTAGCGCAATGCCACCGAGTGAAACTCTAATGCCAACCTTTGCTTGATTCCAGATTCTCTCAATTAATGCCATAGAGTTCGCTTTCATTGCATTAAACACGGAATATTTTTAGGCAGCCTACGAAACCGATTGTGGTTTGTTCATGATTCTCCGCATCCATTTTTTTGCGCTTACATCTTGAACATCGATTGCGTTAGCGTCACAGGCATCGATGCACAGATCGCAACGAGCACATGTTCTTTGGGAAATTCGAAACCTACCATCCATTCCTAGATCTATGGACTGTAATGGGCAAATGCGATAGCAGTCGCCGCAACCGCAGCAGTTAGCTTGATTGACAACCAAGTTGGCCCGTAGCAGTACGTTATTGACGAAACGCGAAATTCTGTTGATGGGTCCTTCGGAAAAACTAGACTGAGGTGGGAGTATCCTCTTTTGCCTATCTTGCATTGCTTGCCAATCAAGGCCGTCAACGGTGATTTTACTTGTCTCCGAAAAGCCCAGTTTCATTTGGTTTCCTAGTCAAATAGTAGGTGCATCTTCGTACCCGAAGCCAGCGGCGATCGCCGCAACTGAATCTAGCGCCACTGGGTCGGCGCTTGCCAGCATTAGGCCGATCGGAATATGGCTGACGGAACCTGCGGGATCCCTTACTGTAGTGAGATCGAGAAAGGATAGCGTCGGTTTTGCAACCGCGCAGACATCGACAATTACACGTGCAATATCATCGGGGTGCGGGAATAGTGTATGTAACTGTCCTTGGCATTTGCCGACAAGGACATTGAACATGTTCTTCACCGCGCCACTTAGTATTAGAGTGCCGTGAGGTTGAAAATTGGCACAGCCAATTACACAGTCGACATCAAGAACGGCCCGTGAAATCAGATATTTTCTAGGGTAAGTTACTCCGCTTTTGACATACCTTGCGCCCGTCTCGCCAAAGCTAACTAAATTTGCCCCCAAGGATTTAACAATTTCCTGAAGGACTCTTCCGTTCGGCCAATAACGGTCGTCGCGACGTTTCTCGAGTCCAGCATCGCCAAGCGTTATGATGGCACCACAGTCTTTTAGTGCCTCTAAGACTACTCGAACCATTTCCGGATGGGAAATTAAGCGGCTCTCCGGGCCCGCGCTACCGTGTCGCAAAAAAGGTTTCACAAGAACGCGATCACCACTGCCTACCAATGCTTGCAACGGTGGATCCATCCTATCGAGCAAATCACGAAAGGCCTGCCGAACGGAAGTCCTAGTGTAGTCATCGTTCGTGGCCGCAGCGACAGTGGCAAATTGATGATTTTCGATCGTCATAGTTTTATGCTAGCTCAATGTTTATTGAAGTCAAGAACGCGTGTTGATCCAAAGTGCAGTGATTCGCGGACGACCGCTATAGTGCACGGTGCCACCATACGTAACATGCTGAGCCGGTTGATCCGCGTAATTTCCGCAACGAAAGTGTAATGTGGCTGTAATTTTCTGGTCACTGGCTAACCGTATCTTGCGGCCATGCCCAAGGTCAGATCAGTCTTTCTCTCCGACATCCACCTTGGCACGCGGGCGTGCCAGGCGGATCAACTCCTCGATTTTCTACGCGATCACCCGGCCGAGAACACGTTTCTGATCGGCGATATCGTCGATTTCTGGGCCATGAGTCGCAGCATCAGCTGGACACCGGCGCAAAACACGGTGGTGCAGAAACTGTTGCGCCGGGCGCGGCACGGTGATCGCGTGGTGTTCATTCCCGGCAACCACGATGAAGTGCTGCGCGATTACTGCGGTATCGTTTTCGGCGAGGTCGAGGTCATCAACGAACTCGTCCACGAAACCGCCGACGGCCGGCGCTTCCTGCTCATTCATGGCGATCAGTTCGATCAGGTGACGCGTCACCATCGCTGGGTGGCGGTGCTTGGCGACAAGGCCTACGAACTTCTCGTGCGCATCAACACGCTGCTGTCGTGGGCGCGGCGCAAGCTGGGGATTTCCGGTTATTGGTCGCTGGCCGGCTATGCCAAGCGCAAGGTCAAGACGGCGCTCACGTTCATTTTCGATTTTGAAGAGTCGGCCATCCACCACGCCAAGGAGCGCGGCCTGGATGGGGTGATCTGCGGCCACATCCACTGGGCGACGATCCGCGAGATCGATGGCCTGACTTACGTGAATTGCGGCGACTGGGTCGATTCCTGCACGGCCATCATCGAACATTTCGACGGTCGGCTTGAGCTGGTTACTTGGGGCGAGGGGCGGCCGGTTGCCTTGCTCGCAGCGCCGAATCCAGCGGTCGAACCCGTCGCCGAAACTGCTGAGGCCTGATATGCGTGTCGTGATGGTGTCCGATGTCTATTTTCCGCGCGTCAATGGCGTTTCGACGTCCATCGAGACTTTTCGTCGCACCCTCTCGGCGCACGGTGTCGAGGTCACGCTGGTGGTGCCGCGCTATGGCGATGAAGCCGATGAGCCCGGGATTATCCGCGTCGCGGGCCGGCCGGTTCCGGGGGATCGCGAGGATCGGCTGGTCGGATGGCGAGCGATGCACCGTGCAGCCTTGGTGGCGGCACAGGATTGCGATCTGGTCCACGTCCAGACGCCCTTCATCGCGCACTATGCCGGGCTGAAAGCAGCCCGCACGCTTGGATTGCCGGTGGTGGCGACCTACCACACGCTGTTTGAAGAATATCTGCAGCATTACGCCAAACTGATTCCTGCCGGCTGGTTGCGCGGTCAGGCCCGAGGGTTTTCGCGCCGGCAGTGCAATCAGCTCGATGCCGTGATCGTGCCGTCGACCGCAATGCGCCAGCGGCTGGATTCCTACGGCGTCCAGTCGCCGATGCATGTGTTGCCGACCGGCATTCCGATGGCGCAATTTGCCGGTGGTAGCGGCGCAAGGTTTCGCCAGCAGTTTGGCATCGACAAAGAGCGGCCAATGGCGCTCTTTGTCGGTCGCGTTGCCCATGAAAAAAATATCGGCTTTCTCCTTGAAGCGCTCGTCCATGCCCGTCAGCTGAAGCCGGAGACGCTACTGGTCATCGCTGGCGAAGGCCCGGCGATGGCCGACCTCAAGGCGCAGACCGCCGCTCTCGGGTTGCAGGCTTCTGTGCTTTTCATCGGCTACCTGGATCGCAAACAGGCCTTGCCGGATTGCTACGCGGCGGCCGACGTCTTTGTCTTCGCCTCACGTACCGAAACGCAGGGGCTGGTCTTGCTGGAAGCGATGGCGGCCGGTGTGCCGGTCATCGCGCTGTCTGAAATGGGAACGACCGATATCCTGTCGCCCGGGCGCGGCGCGTTTTCACCGCCGGTCGATCCGCACGCATTTGGTGAAGTATTGGGTCGGTTTCTCAATCAGCCCGAGGCCTGGAAGCATTTGCGGACGGAAGCGCCGATTTATGCCCAGGAATGGAGCGATGACGCGATGGCTGAGCGGCTGGCACGTCTTTACCGCGACTGTGTGGACTTGAAAATTGGCCAGAAATTGCCGTTGACCGCAGCAGCGTGATAAAAACAGGCATGAACGAAATCCCGGATTCCTGCTGTGGGCGGTGCCACTATTTTCGGGCGGTTGACGCGCTGAATGGCCTCTGTCATCGCTATCCGCCGGTTTTTGCCGGCGACAGCTCGCCGCGTGAATCACATCACTGGCGTCATCCCACCGTCGGATCGCACGGCTGGTGCGGCGAGTTCTGGGTAATGCCGGACGATCAGATGTCTTCGAGCGGCGTGACGATCTGATTCAGGTTGCGCAGTCGCTCGGCCATGACGCGCATGACCTGGGTGGCGAAGAAGGGCGTTTGCTGAACGAGAAACTGGAAGCGCTTTTCATCGACGGCGACAAATTCACAATTGGTCTTGGCAACAACACTGGCTGAGCGCGGCCCGGGCATCACGATGCTGATTTCGCCCACAATGCTGCCGTGCTGCAGGTTTTCGACCACCCGGTTGTTGACGACAACCTCGGCGGTGCCAGTGGCCAGCACGTACATCATGCGGCCTTCATCCCCTTCAAGGAACAAGGCGTGCCCGGCCTCGATCTTGATCAATGTCGGGTTGTGGGCAAACAGTTCGAAGAAAACCATGCTTGAAACTTTCGGATGGAGAGGGCCCCCGGTTTTATCATGCCGGGACGCCAGACTTGTTTCAGTGAGATGACAAATTCGTGACTATTGACTTAAAACAAGGTCGGTGAAATCAGGCGCAGGCCGATGGAAAACCAGTGCTGGTGACCGATGGCGCCAAATTGGCTGCCATAAGTTGTATCGATTTGTACGTGGTTGGGCACGATCCAGTGGCGAATGCCGACCTGAAAAAACGGATTGCCTTTGCCCTGGCCATAGCTCTCGGCGATCAGGTGGCTACGGGATGTCAGCTGAATTTCGCTGCCGACGCCCCAGGTCAGACGGTTTTCCTGATTTTCCCGCTCGCGGGTGTAGCCGAGGTTAGTGTGGATGACCACACTGTCGTCGGCCAGCGAGAAACTGACCGGCACGTAGAAATAGGGGTTGCCGGTATGGGCGCTGCCGGGCTGGCTGGCGTAGCCCGCGGCCAGGCCGATTCCGTAACCGTTGATTGCCAGCGGCTTGAAGAGGGTCTTGAACTGGATTACGGCGGCTCCGCTTTCCTGGCGGCTGCCGTCATAGGCCAGCGCCCCGCCCAGGGTCATTTCAAAGTTTCCGCCGGGGTTGCACGCCGGCAACGCCCATAGTTCGCGCTGCTTGCCGTGGATGTGTACCCAGGATTCGACCTGGCAGGAACCGGCATCGGTCAGGCGGGCGTCGTCGGTAATCATCGGGCGGGCTGCTTCAGCACTGGATGCGCCGACGAGAAGCACAATTAGAGCGGAGAGCAGTCGCATGGGGAAATAGTCAATAGCGTAAGGCTGGATTGTGACATCACCATGACTTTTCCTGTCATCAAAGCTTAGCGCAGCCTGATTAACGTGTGGCCTTTCGTGGAGATCGCATGCAGGAACCCTCGTCGAACGAACTGGGCCTCGATCCGGCCAATGAATCTCCTTTCAAGGGCAAGACCGGCCTGCGCCGAGTGTGGAATGCGCTCAACTATTCACTGGCCGGGCTGAAGGCCGCCTACTTGTGCGAAGACGCCTTCCGCCAGGAGGTTCTGCTCGCACTATTCCTGATTCCGCTGACTTTCCTGCTGCCGGTGCCCTGGCTGGGTCGGGCCATGATGATCGCCAGCGTACTGCTCGTACTGATCGTCGAGTTGCTCAACTCTGCCATCGAAGCGGTGGTTGATCGCGTCAGCCTGGAAAGCCATCGGCTGGCCAAGCGCGCCAAGGACATCGGTAGTGCCGCGGTGCTCATTTCCCTGATTCTCGTGATGGTCGTTTGGGCTTGTGTGCTGGTGGAGGTTTTCTGATGTCGCTGGCCATCGCCTTTGTCACCGAAACCTTCCCGCCGGAAGTCAATGGCGTCGCCATGACGGTCGGCCGCCTGGTCGGCGGTCTGCGCGAGCGCGGCCACCGGATCAGCGTCATTCGCCCGAAGCAGGACAAGGCCGATGCCGGCAGCGAGCATGAGCTGGCCTTGCCCGGCTTTCCCTTGCCCGGCTATCCCGGCTTGCGTTTCGGCATGCCGGCTGGGCGCCGACTGACCCGCCTGTGGCGTCAGCACCGGCCGGATCTGGTGCACGTGGTGACGGAAGGCCCGCTTGGCTGGTCGGCGGTGAGTGTTGCCCGCAAAATGGGCATTCCGGTGACTTCCGGCTTCCATACCAATTTCGACCGCTACAGCGTGCATTACGGCATGGGCTGGATGCGCCCGGCGGTGGCGGCGTACTTGCGCACGCTGCATCGGCGGACGCTGGCGACGATGGTACCGACTGCGGCACTGGCCGCCGATCTGGCTGGCGAAGGGCT
This sequence comes from uncultured Rhodocyclaceae bacterium, assembly GCA_907163225.1. GTDB lineage: Bacteria > Pseudomonadota > Gammaproteobacteria > Burkholderiales > Rhodocyclaceae > Azonexus. Next base: position 2,735,393 of record OU015322.1, read on the forward strand.
GACCGGCGTGCGCGTGGTTGGTCGTGGTGTCGATACCGAACTCTATGATCCGGCAAGGCGCAGCAGTGCTCTGCGCAAAGCCTGGGGGATCGACGGTGACGGCCCCGCCTGCCTTTACGTCGGTCGGGTGGCTGCGGAGAAAAATCTGGCACTGGTCAAAAAAACCTTTGCCGCCATTCAGGTTCGGCATCCGCAGGCCAGGATGGTCTGGGTTGGCGACGGCCCTTCGGCCACGCAGTTGGCGGCCGATCATCCCGACCACCACTTCGCCGGTATGCGCATAGGGGAGGACTTGGCCGCTCACTACGCCAGCGCCGACCTCTTCCTGTTTCCCAGTCTCACTGAAACCTACGGGAATGTCGTGGCCGAGGCAATGGCCAGCGGCCTGCCGGTCATCGCGTATCGTAGTGCTGCCGCCGCCGAGTTGATCGCGCAGCAGAAAAATGGCATGGTCGCCTCGCCGGGCGACGAGCGCGGCTACGTCGATGCCGCCCTGTGGATGCTGGAGGAGTCAGCCCGTCTGCGTGAGATGGCCGTGGCGGCGCGGCAGACGATGTTGCCGCGCAGTTGGGGCGGGGTGGTCGATACCTTCGAAAGCGTGGCGCGCGAGGCGATTGGCGGTCAGGCCTGATACAGCCGGGTTTCGATAACGGCGGGATCGTCGCCGTGGTCGATAAGGATACGCCGGACGCGATCCTGCCAAAGTTGGCCGAACAAACGGATTTCTGCCGCGCTAGCCGAGCCATGGATGACGGCTGGGAGCAGGTCGCCGAGACGTGGATCGGCAACTACGAAATTTGGTCGAAAAATGCAGTTGACCGCAGCTTTCGTGTCGACTCGGGTAAGGGTCATGCCGGCGCCACTGCCGACGCCAAATTGCAACAATCCGCGCCGAATGTGCTGGCCGCCCAGCCCCTTGAAGCCGCCATCGCCCGCCGCGCCGGTGAGCAGCGTGGCAACGCTGGCGATGACCCCGGCAACGCCGCTGTCCATGCGCTCGTGCATGGCAACGGCAATGTTGCCGCGCTCAGGGATCTCGCTGCCGTAAAGGGCGCGTAGCCCGCGTACCGTCATCAACCAGGCACCCGCTACGGTCGGGCAGGCGTGCCCGGCCAGTTTGACGGCATCGGTGAAACGATAGTCGATCAGCCCGCCCTCTGCCGCACCCAGCAACTCGGCCAGCGGGTCGCGCAGGGTGATACCGGGGATTCGGGCAAAAAAGTCTGGAAAGGGCATCATGTTCTCCTCAAGGCCCCAGTGTGCGCGGCACAGAAGCGCCCGGCCTTGATTTCAGTCAGCCTCGCTGAATGAGTTCGATCTTGTAGCCGTCAGGGTCTTCAACGAAGGCAATGATCGTCTTGCCATGTTTCATTGGCCCGGCTTCACGCACAACCTTGCCGCCGCGCCGGTTGATCTCGGCGCACGCGGCCGCCGCATCCGGAACGGCCAATGCCACATGGCCGAAACCGTTGCCAATCTCGTAGCTGGGTGTATCCCAGTTATGGGTCAGTTCAAGGACGGCCTCCTGGCTCTCGTCGCCATAGCCGACGAAGGCCAGCGTGAAACGGCCGTCCGGGTAGTCCTGTCGGCGCAGCAGCTGCATCCCGAGGACTTCTGTGTAGAAGACAATCGATCGGTCAAGATCACCGACCCGGATCATGGTGTGCAAAATTCGCATGGGGATATTTTCTCAATGATTGTTCATTTGAATCGTTGGGGGGCGTCTGGAAGCTCGCCGAGCCTGGTGGGGAAAGTGGATGCGGTTTCACTGAATTTTCGTACCGGGCATCCCGCTGAAAAGAAAAGCACCATCAGATTTTGACTGATTTTAATCGCGCAGGGATTGGCGGGGTGATAAATACCGCAACTTCATCAATTCCATTTGTTAAATATGTTATTTGTCAATAGCTGCTAAATATGAATGTCGGGTTTTTTTACAGAGGCTTGTTCGCCCCTATTCTCGGGCTTCTATCCGACATATCGACGGGCTTTCTAAGTCTTTGAGCGCAGAGGGGCTTACATTTATTTACATTGATCTGATGCTATATGGATCAAATCTTGCCTCCTGCTCCAGGCTATTTGAACTCGCTGCGCCCAATTTTTGGGTGGCAGCAATATCAGACCAATAACGGAGGCTTTTTATGGCTGTCACGCGCTATTCGACCAATGTCACTCTCTGTGAAGATACGAGCCAGAATTTCGAGCTCTATGACCTGCTTCGCCAAGCCGATCCCAATTATGCGGCGACAGATCCCAGCAAGCTAAGCCTGTATGTTTTCGACGGCACCAAGTATGTCGAAACAACGACCGGCTACTTCACTGCAGTAGATAAAGATACCTTCACGGTTGATATGGCGCAGATGCCCAATTTCAATGGCGTCCTGAAGGTTCGCGTGCTCGGCCTTGATAGCACCGGCGCCTCCTTTATTCTGGACGTCAACATCAATGTGACGCCGGTCAATGACGCACCCTCCGGCGCCGACGAGAGCGTCGCCCTGGCCAATGGTGGTGCCTACGTTCTGGGCGTGGCCGATTTTGGCTTCACCGACAGCGTTGAGGGTGACGCGCTGAAGTCAGTTGTTATTACAACGCTTCCGACCAGTGGTCAGTTGAGCCTTAATGGCCTTGCCGTTGTTGCCGGACAGGAAATTCTCGCGACAGACATCGCGGCCGGAAGTCTTACCTATGTGGCCCCGGTCAACACCGGTGGCGCCATCAACATTGACTTTCAAGTGCGTGACACCGGCGGCACCGCCGGTTGCGGCGGTAACGACCTCGACCTGACGCCGAATACCATTACTTTCTTGGTTCCTCTTCCCGAACTCCCGGCCACCCTGGGTGACCGCGTGTGGGAAGACAAGAACGCCAACGGTGTTCAGGACGCTGGCGAATCCGGCATCCAGGGCGTCACCGTTCAGCTCAAGGACAACACCGGTACCGTCGTCCAAACCACCACCACCGACATCAACGGCAACTACGGCTTTGAAGTAGCCCCGGGCACCTACAGCGTCGCCATCGTTACCCCGGGCGGCTACATCGTCACCGGCCAGGACCTGGGCGGCAACGAAGGCACCGACAGCGACATCAACGCCGCCGGCCAAACCGCCACGGTCACCCTGGCTGCTGGCCAGAACAACCCGAACGTTGATGCCGGCCTCTACCAGCTCGCCGAACTCGGCGACCGCGTCTGGATCGACACCAACGGCAACGGCCAACAAGACGGCGGCGAAGCCGGCGTCCAAGGCGTCAAAGTCACCCTGCTCGATGCCAACGGCGCAGCCGTCGGCAGCCCGCTGCTGACCGACGTCAACGGCAACTACCTCTTCACCAACCTCAAGCCGGGCACCTACAGCGTCCAGTTCGACAAAGCCACGCTGCCGGCTGGTTACAGCTTCACCACCCAAGACAGCGGTGCTGACGCCACCGACTCCGACGCCAACACGGCCGACGGCAAGACCATCCAGACCCAGCTTGACTCCGGCGAATCGGACAAGACCTGGGACGCCGGCATCGTCGCCAACCCGGGCGCCATCACCGGCACCGTACGTCAAGACAACGACAACAACGACAGCGGCGACACCCCGATTGCTGGCGTCACCGTCGTACTCAAGGACAGCGCAGGCAACGTGGTCGGCACCACCACCACCGACGCCAACGGCAACTACGCCTTCAACAACCTGCCGGCTGGCAGCTACACGGTGATGGAAAGCAACAAGCCGGGCTACCTCGACGTCAACGACATTGACGGCGGCAACCCGAACAGCATTGCGGTCAACCTGAATCCGGGCCAGATCAGCACCGGCAACGACTTTGTTGACGAACTCCCGGCCACCCTCGGTGACCGCGTGTGGCTCGACAACAACGCCAACGGTGTTCAGGACGCTGGCGAATCCGGCATCCAGGGCGTCACCGTCCAGCTCAAGGACAACACCGGTACCGTCGTCCAAACCACCACCACCGACATCAACGGCAACTACGGCTTTGAAGTAGCCCCGGGCACCTACAGCGTCGCCATCGTTACCCCGGGCGGCTACATCGTCACCGGCCAGGACCTGGGCGGCAACGAAGGCACCGACAGCGACATCAACGCCGCCGGCCAAACCGCCACGGTCACCCTGGCTGCTGGCCAGAACAACCCGAACGTTGATGCCGGCCTCTACCAGCTCGCCGAACTCGGCGACCGCGTCTGGATCGACACCAACGGCAACGGCCAACAAGACGGCGGCGAAGCCGGCGTCCAAGGCGTCAAAGTCACCCTGCTCGATGCCAACGGCGCAGCCGTCGGCAGCCCGCTGCTGACCGACGTCAACGGCAACTACCTCTTCACCAACCTCAAGCCGGGCACCTACAGCGTCCAGTTCGACAAAGCCACGCTGCCGGCTGGTTACAGCTTCACCACCCAAGACAGCGGTGCTGACGCCACCGACTCCGACGCCAACACGGCCGACGGCAAGACCATCCAGACCCAGCTTGACTCCGGCGAATCGGACAAGACCTGGGACGCCGGCATCGTCGCCAACCCGGGCGCCATCACCGGCACCGTACGTCAAGACAACGACAACAACGACAGCGGCGACACCCCGATTGCTGGCGTCACCGTCGTACTCAAGGACAGCGCAGGCAACGTGGTCGGCACCACCACCACCGACGCCAACGGCAACTACGCCTTCAACAACCTGCCGGCTGGCAGCTACACGGTGATGGAAAGCAACAAGCCGGGCTACCTCGACGTCAACGACATTGACGGCGGCAACCCGAACAGCATTGCGGTCAACCTGAATCCGGGCCAAACCAGCACCGGCAACGACTTTGTTGACGAACTCCCGGCCACCCTGGGTGACCGCGTGTGGGAAGACAAGAACGCCAACGGTGTTCAGGACGCTGGCGAATCCGGCATCCAGGGCGTCACCGTCCAGCTCAAGGACAACACCGGTACCGTCGTCCAAACCACCACCACCGACATCAACGGCAACTACGGCTTTGAAGTAGCCCCGGGCACCTACAGCGTCGCCATCGTCACCCCGGGCGGCTACATCGTCACCGGCCAGGACCTGGGCGGCAACGAAGGCACCGACAGCGACATCAACGCCGCCGGCCAAACCGCCCCGGTCACCCTGGCTGCTGGCCAGAACAACCCGAACGTTGATGCCGGCCTCTACCAGCTCGCCGAACTCGGCGACCGCGTCTGGATCGACACCAACGGCAACGGCCAACAAGACGGCGGCGAAGCCGGCGTCCAAGGCGTCAAAGTCACCCTGCTCGATGCCAACGGCGCAGCCGTCGGCAGCCCGCTGCTGACCGACGTCAACGGCAACTACCTCTTCACCAACCTCAAGCCGGGCACCTACAGCGTCCAGTTCGACAAAGCCACGCTGCCGGCTGGTTACAGCTTCACCACCCAAGACAGCGGTGCTGACGCCAGCGACTCCGACGCCAACACGGCCGACGGCAAGACCATCCAGACCCAGCTTGACTCCGGCGAATCGGACAAGACCTGGGACGCCGGCATCGTCGCCAACCCGGGCGCCATCACCGGCACCGTACGTCAAGACAACGACAACAACGACAGCGGCGACACCCCGATTGCTGGCGTCACCGTCGTACTCAAGGACAGCGCCGGCAACGTGGTCGGCACCACCACCACCGACGCCAACGGCAACTACGCCTTCAACAACCTGCCGGCTGGCAGCTACACGGTGATGGAAAGCAACAAGCCGGGCTACCTCGACGTCAATGACATTGACGGCGGCAACCCGAACAGCATTGCGGTCAACCTGAATCCGGGCCAGATCAGCAGCGGCAACGACTTTGTTGACGAACTCCCGGCCACCCTCGGTGACCGCGTGTGGGAAGACAAGAACGCCAACGGTGTTCAGGACGCTGGCGAATCCGGCATCCAGGGCGTCACGGTCAAACTTCTTGACTCGAATGGCGCAGTGCTCAACTCCATGACCACCGATGCCAACGGTAACTATCTGTTCAGCAATCTGTCACCGGGCAACTACGCGGTGCAGATCATGGCGCCGACGGGTTACACCATTACCGGCAAGGATCTGGGTGGCAACGATGCCACTGACAGCGATATCGATCCGACTACGGGCAAGACCATTGTTACCACGCTCAGCGCCGGTGAAAACGATCTCTCTTGGGACGCAGGCCTTTACAAGAAGGCTTCGCTGGGCGATCGCGTCTGGTTGGATGCCAACAAGAACGGTGTTCAGGATAGCGGCGAGGCTGGCGTCGCCGGCGTTACCGTCAAACTGCTGAATGCTGCCGGTACGGTTGTTGCGACTTCGACCACGGATGTCAGCGGTAACTATCTGTTCCAGAACTTGATGCCGGGTAGCTACGCTGTTCAAGTGGTGGCGCCAAACGGTTATGTCATCACCGGCAAGGATCTGGGTGGCAACGACGCGACAGACAGCGATGTTGATGCTGCCACGGGCAAGACCGTTGTTACTACGTTGGAATCGGGTGAGAACGATCTTTCGTGGGATGCTGGCCTGTATCAGAATCCGGCCTCGATTGGTGATCGTGTCTGGCTGGACAAGAATGCCAATGGTGTTCAGGATGCCGGCGAAGCGGGTATCGCCGGAGTTGCTGTCAAGCTGCTCAATTCAGCCGGCGCCGTTGTTGGCTCAGCTGCCACCGATGCCAACGGCAACTACCTGTTCAGCAATCTGACCCCGGGTGATTACGCGGTGCAGATCATGGCGCCGACGGGTTACACCATTACTGGCAAGGATCTGGGCGGTAATGATGCTACCGACAGTGATGTCGACGCTGCTACCGGCAAGACCGTACTCACCACGCTAACAGCTGGTGAGAATGACCTCAGCTGGGATGCCGGTCTCTATCAGAAGGCCTCCATCGGGGACAAGGTGTGGAGCGACTGCGATGCCGACGGTGTACAGGATGCGACGGAAGCTGGCGTTGGTGGCGTGGTCGTCAAACTGCTGAATGCTGCCGGTACGGTAGTGGCTTCGACAACGACGGATGCCAACGGCAACTATTTGTTCAAGGATCTGGTGCCGGGTGACTACGCCATTCAGGTGGTTGCGCCGACTGGAACGACCTTGACGACCAAGGATCAGGGCGGCAACGACGCACTGGATTCCGATGTCGACACCGTTACCGGCAAGTCTGTTCTAACCACGCTGGTTTCCGGCGAGAACGACATGTCCTGGGATGCCGGCCTGCGCGGTGCTCGTGCGACGGCCTCTTTTGACTTCAACGGGAATTCGGCGACAGATGGCACGGACGGCAATATCCGCAGCTACACCAATAACGGCATTTCCGTAAATGCTAGCGCCTTTAGTCGTGACAAGACTTCGGGCGCCTGGTCCAGCGCCTGGCTTGGCACCTACGGTGGTGGCTTGGGTGTGACCGACAGCAGCGAAGGAAATGGTTCCGCCAACAGCGCCCATACGATCGACAACAGCGGCCGGATCAATTACGTTTTGTTCGAGTTCTCGAAAGTGGTCACGGTCGACAAGGCCTACCTGGGCTACGTGATCGGTGACAGCGACATGAAGATCTGGATCGGCAACTCAGCCAACGCCTTTACGAGTCACGTAACGCTGAGCGATGCGGTTCTGACCAGCATGGGCTTCACTGAAGTCAATAGCACTACGCTGACCAGCGCACGCTGGGCTGATCTGAATGCCGGCAACATCGAAGGCAACATGTTGATTGTTTCAGCGGCAACCACCGACTCGAACGATTACTTCAAAATCCAGAATCTCGTGGTTTCAGCCACCACCTGTGTTTCCTCGGCCCCGGTAACTGCCAGTATTGGCGACCGTGTATGGGAAGACATGAACGCCAATGGCGTGCAGGATGCTGGCGAAGCCGGCATTGCTGGCGTGACCGTCAAGTTGCTGAGCGCTACCGGTGCCGTGGTCGCGACCACAACGACCAATGCCAGCGGTGATTACCTGTTCAACAACCTGACGCCGGGTGATTTCAAGGTTCAGGTGGTCAAACCGACGGGTTACTACACGACGGGCAAGGATCTGGGCGGCAATGACGCAACCGACTCCGATGTCGATTCGACGGGCACCACGGTTCTGACGACCCTGACTGCAGGTGAGAACGACCTGAGCTGGGATGCCGGTCTTTATCGCAAAGCCAGTATCGGTGATCGGGTCTGGGAAGATGCTAACCACAACAACTTGCAGGACGCAGGTGAGGCCGGAATCGCAAACGTCACTGTCAAGCTGCAGAATGCAGCCGGCACAACGATTGCAACTACGACCACCAACACCTCAGGCAACTATAGTTTTGTCAATCTGGATCCGGGCAGCTACCGCGTGGTCTTCGACAAGAGTGCGACGATCTACAAGGGTATAGACATGTCGAACTGGTCCTGGTCTAGCAAGGATGTCGGTGCCAACGACGGCATTGATGCTGATGCGTCCAGTACAACAGATGTCGCAACGACTGCCTACACCACTCTGGTTTCCGGTGAAGCCGACATGACATGGGATGCCGGCATTACCCCGATCGTGCTTGATCTGGACGGAAACGGCATCCAGACCATCGCTCGCGAAGATTCGTCGGGCAAGTTTGATCTGCTGGGAACTGGCCAAGGCATTGATAGCGGCTGGATCTCTGCGGGTGATGCTTTCCTGGCGGTGGATACCAACGGCGATGGCAAGGTGAACAATCTTTCCGAGCTGTTCGGTGGACTGGTGAAGGGTGATGGTTTTGCCAAGCTGGCCGACTTCGACAGCAATGGCGATGCACTCATCGATGCACAGGATGCCCAGTTCTCGGCCCTGCAAGTCTGGCAGGACATCAATGGGAACCATCAAACCGATGCTGGCGAGTTGCGCAGCCTCTCGGCTGCCGGTGTTGTCAGTTTGCGCACCGACTTTGTTGAGCTGCCGGCGATTGATGCTCAGGGCAATCTCCATCTCGAGCGCAGCAGTGCGGCGCTGGTTGATGGTCGTGCGATCGACATGGCAGATGTGTATTTCAACGTTTCCCGTGCCGATGCTGAGGCCGCAGGTGTTGAGCTGCCAAGCCTTTCTGCCTTGCTTGGTGACGATACGTCACTCGACGTGCTACTTGGCACGAATACAGGCTCGACGGTCGTCGCGGCAGGTGATGTGACGACGGTCGATGGTTCGATGGCGACTTTGAGCCAGATGGTAAGTCTGTATGACCAGCAACAGCATGACTTGATAGCAGCATAAACTCGGCGGCACTGCCGGTCTCCGGCAGTGCCTTCCGGAATTCTTGTAATTGTTTTTGTAGTCATTTTTTGGGTAGGAGAAATCAATGAAAATGCATCGTTTTTTCAGGTCGACCGCAGCAGCCGTCATGGTTGCAGGTCTTTTCGCCAGTTCTGTAGCGCAAGCCGATGATCTGGTGATGTCTCAGGACATCAATTCACTCGGATTTTTCGTTAACGTTAACAAAAACGGCACCGTCATCAATGAGAGTGTGACCGCCGGTTTGTTCAACGTCTCGAACCAGACCACCGGCAGCACCTTCCTGGCTTTCTGCTATGAGTTGCTTCAGGGCGTTAGCGGTGGCGTACTGAATCCTCCGGGCCTTCCGTTTGCCAAGGATGCAGCGACTGCTACCGTGCAAAAGCTGTTTAACCAGAGTTTTTCTGGCCTGGATCTGAACGATGCATCGAAAGTTGCCGGCTTCCAGATCGCGCTGTGGGAAGCCACGGATGACAACAACCTTGCGAGCGGCAACTATAACGGCTGGGTCGGCGACCCAGCGATTGATGGCGCCGCTGCACTGGGCTTCGCTACTCAGTATCTCTCCGCACTGGACAACAATGCGCCGGAAACCGGGAAATACGACCTGACCGTTTGGACGAACCCGACCAGCCAGGACATCGTTCAGGCAGCAGTCCAGACGGGTAACAATGTTCCGGAGCCGACGACCTCGTTGTTGGCCGCACTCGGCCTGGCCGGGTTGGCGCTGGCGCGTCGTCGCAAGGCATAAAGCAAGGGCGCCAGAAATGGCGCTGCCTTTCTTTGGCCTGCTGGCCGACTGGGAAATTGGGGCTGCGGCCCCAATTTTTATTTTCAGGTATCTTCGGGCTGAGATATAAAAGTCGGATCAGGAATGCCAAGCCGGCTATCTGCAGATTGTTTCCAGGCTGCTTTGTCCCGGTTCTGGGTTCCATTTTGGTGAATTTTGGTGAGGTTGATGATGTATTCGGGTCGTTTTATTCGCGGTGCATTCCTGGTGTCCTGTCTTTCCGTTTGGATCGTTCCGGCGCAGGCCATACCAGTGGACAGTCAGGCGGAATCCCCAACGACATTTACGGCGACGGATGCTTTGCAGTCGAAGTTGCTGGAGGGGCAGGAAGCGCTTGGTGCCGGACAGCTCGACAAAGCCGAAAAGGCCTTCCTCGAAGTGAATCGGCTTAACCCGAAATCGGCAGATGCCTTACTCGGTCTGGCTGCTATTGCCCAGTCGCAAGGCAAGGCTGAGCGTGCCCGAGACTGGATGGCCAATGCCGTTGCTGCAGCTCCAGGGCGCCCCGAAATTCTTCAGGCTCAGGCTCGCTTGTTCGCTGAACAAGGCAATCCGGCTGCTGCGGTCGACGGCTATCGGCGGGCAATTGTCACGAATCCGGACAATCCACGGTTCCGCCTTGACTTGGCCAGCCTCTATCTTGAGCGCCTCAACAAGCCGGATGATGCCGTTTCTGTGCTCCGCGACCTGGTTAAGCGACAGCCCGGCTTGGCCGTTGCCCATCTGAATCTCGGCCTCGCATGTTCGGCCGCTGGGCGCCACGAGGAGTCGGTTCGCGCCATCACTGAAGCGACCCGTCTGGATACTACCAATCCCTTTGCTTTTCATGCGCTGGGACTGATTTTGTTAAAGCAGGGAAACGCAGCTAGCGCCCTGGTGGCCTTTGACAAGGCGCTGGCCATACGCGCGGTATTTCCTGGCGCGCTCATTGGGCGTGCCGATGCGCTCGCTATGCTGGGCAAGGTCGACAAGGCGCTTGATGCTTACCGACAAGCCGCGCTCCAGGCGCCGCGCAGTGCCATGCCACACGCCATGCGCGCTCAGCTTCTTGAGCGGGAGAAGCGCCTCGACGATGCCGAGGCAGCGTATCGTGACGCGCTGGCAGCTGAGTCGAATCATGCTGGCGTAATGAACAATCTTGCCTACCTGCTGGTTGGCCGGAAGGCCAAACTCGACGAAGCCCTGAGTCTGGCACAGCGTGCGGTCACTGCTGATCCGAGCAAGGCCGGTTATCTGGACACCTTGGGCATGGCGCAAATGGCGCGCGGCGATCTGCCTGCCGCTCGCAAGTCATTCGAGCGGGCATTGACCCTCAAACCGGGCAATGAAAAATATCGCGAACATCTCGCGCTTGCGCTTGCCACTGCAAACGAGGCGTCGAAATCAGCCGTTGCTGTCGCGCCGGCTTCAGCACCCGTAGCGGCTGTGGTCGCACCGGCTGCAATCGTCACAGTGCCCGCAGCCACCACAGTCAAGTCGGTTTCTGCACCACCGGTTCCGGTCGTCAAGACGGTCGCGGCAGCTGCTCCGGCACCCGCCTCAGTTCAGGTTAAGCAGCCGCTGGAGGATCCCGCCAAGGTGATCGGCCCGCTTCTCGAGGCGTGGCGTCAAGCCTGGGAGAGCAAGGATGTCGCTCGCTACCTGTCGTTCTACAGCAAGGACTTTGTACCGCCAGCCAGAAAATCCATTGCCGCATGGGAAGCTGATCGCCGGGCCAAGCTGGAAAAGAACGGCGCCATTCAGGTTCGGGTTCTCAACCCGTTTTTTGTCTTGTCAGGAAATGTCGCCACCGTGGTTTTTGACCAGCAGTATCAGTCGACCACTTTCAGCGACGCTGGTGGCAAACGGCTTGAATGGATCAAGGAAGGCAGCGAATGGCGTATTCGCCGCGAGGGCCCGCGTTAGTGGGCTGAGACTGCCTTGACTGGCATTCGCGGACGAGCGGTTTCGTTCGAAATTTGCCACTGGCCGTTGATCCGGACCCAGTCAATTCGTTTGTGTACGGTGTCGCTGAAATTTTCTGACCGGTAGTGCTGAACAAAACGGGTGGACACCCGGTTGCCATCAATAGCCGCTGATTTCAGTGATTCGATGCGAATCGACGGTGAAATAGCCTGGTTGATGCGCTGCTGACGCTCGGCTTCCCAGGCTGCCGTCGAACGGCGACTGGAGGGCTGAAAATCGCTGACATAAAGCGCGCGGTAGGCCTCGTATTTCTTCTCGCCCCAGGCCTCAGCCCATTGACCAAGGCGTGCCTCCACATCGGCCACCGGGCTTTGCCCGGGCGGAGTGGCATTGATGCTGGTATCGGGAACGACATTGCTGGCAGCCAGCATGCTGGCTGGTGCCGCCGGCAGGCTCCTCAGTAATTCTGGGGCAATCGGCGCCGGGTGGTAACGCGTGCGCAGGGCTTCCCGCAACTCACCGGCCAAGCTGAGCAGCCTGGCCTGCAGTACCGTTTGCCGGGCTCTGCTTTCGACCAGATTACGCTGGGCTTCAAAAAGGTCATCCTGCGCGATCGATACGTCGTTCAGCGAACGGCGCCCTGCCTCGAAATGTAGCTCGTAGGCGGCAGCGACGCGCTGGGCTGAGAGGACTCGTTGCTCAAGCAAATGATCGATTTTGGCCATTTCTTCCAGTTGACCGTGGATGTCGATGATTTCCCGCGAAAGGTCGCTGCTCAACTGGTCGGCATCAGCCTGGGCGGCTTCGTGGCGCTCAATGGCTTCGCTGTGTCTGGCCAGGTTTTTTCCGCCGAGCGGAATGTCGAGATTGACCCGGAGAAGGTTGCCATGATCGCTGTCGGTTACCGGCACCGGATTGGTGTTGTTGTTCAGGCGCTTGCTGAACTCGAGGTCGACGCTGGGCATGAAGCTGCCACGGGCTGCGCCAATCTCTGCCTGGCGAGCCGAGACACGTTGCAGCGCAGCGCGCAGGCGAGGGTTGCGTTCGTGCAGGCGTTCGATCAGCTGGCTGGTGTTCGCCTCCTGCGGAGTACGGCTGATGGCGGGAAGTACCAGTTGCTCGGGGGGCAGTCCGGTCAGCAAGCGATAGCGATACTCGGCGGTCGTCAATTGGCTGCGCAGCTGGCCAAGCAGTGTGCGGCTCTGAATCAGTCGAAGGCTGGCCAAATCGAGCTCGGCCGGGGGAATGCGCCCGGCGTTGACGCGCTCCGCGACCAGTTGCTTGAGCCGTTCCTGGCGGATGATTGTTTCATCCAGGCTGTTGATCGTTTGGCGCAGTCGAACGACATCGGCGTAGTTTTCGGTGATTTCGGCGGCAACGCGTTCAAGCACTTCGTCGAGATCGGTCTCGGCAGCATCCCTGCCCAGCTTGGTCGCGCGCAGCCGATAAAAATCGGTGCCGCCGTTGAACAGGTTCCAACGCAGCGTCGCATCGCCACGCCGCACCGTACGGTCGAAGGGGACGCCCTGCGTTTCATCGCGTGACTTGCTGTTGCGATACCCCAAGCTGGCGGTTGGCAGATAGTCGGAACGAACCTGAGAAACTTGCGACTCAGCCGCGTTGAGCAGTGCTTGCGCCGAACGGACACTTGGTTGCTGGAGCAACACTCGCTCGACCACCGCTGGCAGCGCCTCGGCGCCTGCGATGGTCGGAAAGCCGAGCGTGGCAACCAGGCCGCTCAAGAGTGTTGCCTTGAAGAGGCTTGGAAGGTGACGGTTCATCGTTCGCGCAGTGATTTGTCGAGTGTCTTGACGACGGGTTTCAGCAGGTAATCCATCATTGTCCGCTTGCCGGTCTTGATGCTGGCATCGGAGCCCATGCCCGGTGAAATGGTCAGGCGCTCCTCGGATGAGCCGAGGAAATTCTGCTCCGCTTCGAGAAAGACCTCGAAATAGGTTTCCTTGCGCTCCGGGTCGAAGATGGCATCTGCGCCAACCCTAACCACCTTGCCGGTCAGCGAGCCGAAAATTGACGAGTCGTAGGCACTGATGCGGATTTTTGCTTCCTGCCCGATCTTGATGAAAGCAATGTCGGTCGGTTTGACGCGGCCGCCAATGAGCAGCTTGTCTTCCGCCGGGACGATCTCCATGATCGTTTCGCCGGCCTTGACGACGCCGCCGACGGTATTGAGGAGCAGGCGATTGACCGTGCCATCCATCGGGGCGCGCAAATCGCGGCGGGCAACCTTGTCGTTGCGCCCGGTCAATTGCTGGTTGACCGTGGCTGCACGCAATTCGACCTCGTTCTTTTCCTTGCTGGTCTCGGTGGCGAACCGGGACTTTGTCTCGATCAGTCGCGCCTGAGCCTCCTGAACGGCTGACTGGATCCGGCTGATGGCGATGCGTGTCGTTTCCTGCTCGCCCTTCTGGGCGGTGTAGCGCTGCTGGGCGGTCAGCAGATCGGCGCGGGCACCGGCGCCTGCCGCAGCCAGCTTCTCCTCGATGGCCAACGCTTCACGGGCCGGGCCGATGGCATCGTTCAGGGCCTGGTGGCGGGCCCTGGCTTCGGCCAGTTCCTGCTGACGCTGGGCGAGCTGCTTGCTCAGTGTCTCCAGGGTGTTTTCCCGCTCCTGCCGCCGGGATTGCCACAGCGTTCGCTGCTCGCGCACCAGTTCCGGCGCACTGGCTTCAAGTTCGGCCGGGAAATCCGGCGTCCGGTTCAAGGCTTCTGCCTGCAAGCGAATCAATGAAGCCTGCGCCCCCCAGTAGGTTTGCTGGCTTTCGCCCTGTTCTGCGTTGAACTGGAGGTTTTGCACCGTTGCCAGCAAATCACCTTTTTTGACCTGCGAGCCTTCGCGAGCGGCAACGGCCTGGAGAATGCCCCCCTCCATGCTCTGAATTTGCTGGATGCGGCTTGAAGGAATGACAGAGCCGATGGCATTGACCGAGATGTCGAGCTGGGCAAAACTCATCCAGCCAAGCAGTAGTACGAAAAACAGCGCAGTCGTACCGATCAGAAACTGCACGGCCCGGCGCGGCCCGCGATCGTAATCGTGGTGAGAGGAGAGCGGCTCAAGCCGCGTCGGCTTCGGTTTCATGCGGATGCCTCCGGCTGCGTCGCTTGAGGCTTGTTGCCCCCCTGCAGGGTGCGCAGCACTTCGTTGCGCGGGCCGTCGAGGACAACCCGCCCTTGTTCGAGAACGATCAGCCGGTCAACCAGCGGCAACATGGCCATGCGGTGGGTGACGAGGAGGATGGTCCTGTCCTTGATTGAACGCAGGTTCTCGATCAGCTTTTGCTCGGTGCCGGGATCCATCATGCTGGTTGGTTCATCGAGCAGCAGCATCTGCGGCTGCTGAACAAGCGCGCGGGCGATGACAACGGCCTGGCGCTGGCCGCCGGAAAGTCGGCTGCCCCCTTCACCAACCTGTGTGCCCAGGCCTTGCGGCAACTGGCTCAAGGTGTCGTCAAGGCAGGCCAGGCGGACGGCTTCGAGCAGTTGTTGGTCGTCAACCTGTGTGCCGCCGAGCAGGATATTTTCCCGGATGTCGCCGTGAAACAAGGTGATGTCTTGCGGAACGTAGCCAATCTGCCGGCGCAGGCTTTGTGGTTCGATCTGATTGGCGGCGATGCCGTCCACCAGGACGTTGCCTTGATCCGGCCCGTATAGATTCAGAATCAACCGGAACAGTGTGCTCTTGCCCGAGCCGATGCGGCCGATGAAACCGACTCGCTCGCCGGGCCGGATGCTCAGGTTGAGGCCTTTGAGCAGGGGCGACGAATTCGGATAGGCAAAATGCACATCGCGAAAATCGATTCGGCCTTGTAGCTGAGGCAGATGGAGGCTATCAGCCGGCTCATCGGTCGGCGATTCCATGATCTTGTCGAGTGCGTCGAGCGCCTGCTTGGTCTGTTCATAGCGGACGATCAGCGAGGCAATCTGGGTGGCCGGGGCGATGGCACGACCGGCCAGCATGGTGACGGCGATCAACTGGCCCATCGTGATCGTGCTGTCGGCGATCAGCATGGCGCCGAACATGACGAGCAGGATGGATGACAGGCTGGTCATCAACAGAGAAAACTGGGTGCCAAAAGCCGACCACTCGCGCAGATGCACCGAGCTTTCGGAAATTTTTACAGTCAGCATTTCCCACTGCCGACGAGCCCAGGCTTCGGCGCCGATTGACTTGATGGTGTCGATGCCGTTCATGACTTCGAAAAGGTGGGCCGTGCGCTGGGCGGATTCCTTCATGTTGCCGCTCAGAATCTGCGACAGTGGGCGTCGGATCAGCAGCGAGACGCCGATGGTCAGCGGGATGAGGATCAAGGGGACGAGGACCAGCCAATTCCCGATCAGGGCGATGACGACCAGGAAAAACAGCATGAACGGCACATCGCCGAGCAGCGTCAGCGTTGATGAAGTGACGAAGTCGCGTACCGACTCGAAGTCGCGGACGATATTGGCCAGCACGCCGCCGGAAGCCGGCCGCGAGGCCGCACGCAGGCGCAGGGTGTGGGCAAAAATGTGCGATGAAATTGAAATGTCGGCTCTGCGCGCGGCTGACTCCAGCAAATAGCTGCGCAGCATCTTGATGACGATGTCGAAAAGGGCGACCACGATCACGGCAGAGGTCAGCACCCAGAGACTGTCGAGCGCGTTGTTGGGAACCACTCGGTCATAGACCGACATGGTGTAGAAGGGGATGACCGCCGCGAATACGTTGACCAGTACGGTGGCGAGCAAGGCCCAGCCGTAGATTGATTTGTTCTTGAGCAGCGTATCCCAGAACCAGCGGCGTGGGCGTTGCAGGTGGTAAAGCAGGCTGCGGGTGTCAAAGAACACCATCGGGCGAGCGAAGTAGGCAGTGCCGTCGAAGTCGCGCCGAATTTCGGCCAGCGACATTTTCTTGCTGCCCTTGATGCCGGCCAGCGCGCATTCCCATTGGTCGCCACTTCGGCTCAGGATGACCAGGGACGGGCCGCCGGGCGAAGTGAGCAGGACGGGCAGCTCTGCGTCCTTGAATTCACGCAGCCCGCTTTCCGAACGGGTCAGCGCAAGTCCTGCGCGGGCCGCGCACTCATGGATTTGCGTTTCGCTGATGCGGTCATCGACGATGGGGGTGTCGGCCAGCAACTGAATCCGATCTGCCCGCTTGCCGAAGAAGTGGGCGAGGAAAATCAGTTGGTCGATGAGTCCGGTTGCCGGAATTGTCTCGATGTCGGCTGCTGAAGATTCAAACATGGGCAAATGGCGTTTCCGGAGGAGGGGGTGGGTATCTTTGTTCAGCGTTTGCGCCAGACAGAAAACGATGCTGGCACACGGATTGAAGAACGATGGTTAAGTAATTCACGACTAATGAAAATAGGATCGACACAACGTGTCGATTTGCATAATTTTACGGGATAACAGCTGCCTGCGCCTCGGTTTGGCGAGGATTCAGAATCGTGGCAGGCTGCGGGCGAGTTGCCGGAGTTCCAGCCGGCGATGGCGCCAGTCCGGACAGAGTTTTTCGACCACCGCCCAGAAACGCGGGCTGTGGTTCATTTCCCGAATGTGGGCAAGTTCGTGTGCAACGACGTAATCGACGACCGTCAGTGGCATCAGGATCAGTCGCCAGTTCAGCGAAATGTCGCCACGGTGGTTGCAACTGCCCCAGCGCGTGCGGGCGGCAGACAGGCGAAGCGCCGGCATGGCGACGCCGAGCAATGGCGCGTAGATGGCCAGGCGTTCGGCGAAGACGGCGCGGGCTTTCTCGCGCAAGGCTCTTTCGAGCAACTGGCCGGCATGGTGTTTGGCGTCCGGGCGAAGATAGATGGTGCCGGGGCCGAATTGCCAGTGAGCCCGTCCAAGCTTGGTGATTGCTACGGTCAACGGCTCGCCGAGGGCAAAAATGACCGTTCCGTCAGTGATCTCCAAACGGTCGACGCTGGGGCGGTCGCGCCAGGCGGCCAGCTTGTCGAGCACCCATTGGCCGTGCTCGAGAATCAGGTCTTCAATGTCGCCGATGCGGGCTCGGGTCGGGGCGCCGACGCGCAGGCCGCGATGGTCGATGGCCAGCCCGATGGTGCGCCGCTGGCTGCGTCGCAACTGGTAAGCCACCGCCTGGCCGGCAATGACAATGCTACGGGCCGGCTCAGGTGGCGTTATGCTGGGCATCCAGGTAGCGGTGCGGCGAAATGCGGTGCATCTCGTCTTCGATCCACGCCTCGGCCCGCTGATTGACTTCAGCCTCGGTCATGCCCGTGGCGTCGAAGGCGGGGCCGATGCTCATGGTGATTGTGCCCGGCGTCTTGAGAAAGGCCTGGCGCGGCCAGAGTTCTCCGGCGTCGTGGGCAACCGGCACAACCTTGCAGCCGACGCGGGTGGCGAGATAGGCGCCGCCAGGCTTGTAGCGTTTTTTCTGACCCGGCGCAACGCGCGTGCCTTCCGGGAAGAGGATGACGTAAAAACCCTGTTGCAAGCGCTCGCGGCCCTGGGTAACAACCTGATCGAGCGCGTCCTTGCCGGCGGTTCGGTCGATGGAGATCATCTTCATTGCCGCCAGCCCCCAGCCAACGAGCGGCACCTTGAGCAGTTCCTTTTTCAGGACAAAAACGCAGTAGGCGCCGCGCGGCACCAGATCCTGCAGGGTCATTGTTTCCCAGGCTGACTGGTGCTTGGAAAGGATGACGCAAGGCTCTTTTGGCATGTTTTCGAGGCCGATGACCTTGGGACGAATGCCGAGAATGTTCTCGACGCCGAACTGGATGCCAAGCCGCCACAGCTTGCCGAAGCGGTAGCCCCAGCGGCCGCGCAGGAGCAATGCGGCGATGACAACGAGCGGCGCGGTGAGGATCGACCAGACGACGGCATAGGCCATGAACAGCGATGAACGAATGGCTTTCATGGCGTCGTTTCCTTGAGGATGGAATCGACGGCCGCCGACAAGTCCTTGAACGTCAGCGTGCCTTCCGGCAAATCGCCATCAGCCTTGGTTTTCTCACCCTTGCCCGTCATCACCAGCATCGGCTGGCAGCCGAGTGCTGCGCAAGCCTGCAAATCGCGCAAGGAATCGCCGATGGCCGGCACGCCCTTGAGGTCGATGTTGAGCGTCTCCGAAATGCGCTTGAACATGCCGGGCTTCGGCTTACGGCAATCACACTTTGAGTCGGCGGCGTGCGGGCAGTAGAAAATGGCGTCGATCCGCCCGCCGAGCAAGACCACGGCCTTGTGCATCTTGGTGTGGATATGGTTCAGCATTTCCATGTCGAACAGGCCGCGCCCGACGCCCGACTGATTGGTCGCCACGACCACCTTGTAGCCGCTCTGGGTGAGGCGGGCGATGGCTTCCAGACTGCCGGGAATCGGCTTCCACTCGGCTGGGTTCTTGATGAACTGGGCCGAGTCGAAATTGATGACGCCGTCGCGGTCGAGGATGACGAGCTTGGTGGGCATGGCGGCCTTTCCGGCTTAGGCGGACAACTTCGAAATGTCGGCGACCTTGTTCATCGCCGCGTGCAGCTTGGCGAGCAGGCCAAGGCGGTTGGCGCGCAGGGCTGGCTCTTCAGCGTTGACCATGACGTCGGTGAAAAAGTTGTCGACGGGCGCGCGCAATGCGGCCAATGCCTGTAGCGACTCGGCGTAGTCGCCGGTATCGAAGGCGGCATCGGCCTGCGGCACGATGTCGACCAAGGCGGTGTGCAGGGCGATTTCTGCGGGTTCCTTGAGCAGCGCGGTATCCACCCAGGCGTCGACGCTGTCTTCAACCTTCTTCAGGATGTTGCTGACGCGCTTGTTGGCGGCGGCCAGGGCGGCGGATTCCGGCAAGGCGGCGAAGGCGCGCACGGCGGCCAGGCGCTTGGGAATGTCGCCGAGGCGCTGTGGGCGTTGCGAAACGACGGCATCGACTTCCTGCGCCGTGTAACCCTGCTCGCGCAGGCTGCCGGCCAGGCGGTCGTAAATGAACTCGGCCAGTTCGCGGTCGGCGCTCTTGAAGCCATCGACGCTGGCAAAAGCGGCGGCTGCTACGGTCAACAGGGAATTTAGCGGTAAATCCAGATTGCCTTCCGCCAGCATGCGGATGGTGCCCAGCGCGTGACGACGCAGCGCGAACGGGTCGCGGTCGCCGGTCGGGATCTGGCCGATGCCGAACATGCCGACCAGGGTTTCCAGTTTGTCGGCCAGCGCGACGACGGTGCCGACTTGCCCGCGTGGCAGGCTGTCGCCGGCAAAGCGTGGCTTGTAGTGATCTTCGATGGCGTCGGCGACTTCAACGGCGAGGCCGTCATGCAGCGCGTAGTAGCGACCCATGATGCCTTGCAGTTCCGGGAATTCGCCGACCATGTCGGTGACCAGGTCAGCCTTGGCCAGCACGGCTGCCTGTTCGGCATGCAGCGCAAGCGCTTCGCCGCCCAATTGCTGACCGATAGCGCGGGCAATCGCGGCTACGCGCTGAACACGCTCGCCCTGGGTGCCCAGCTTGTTGTGATAAACGACCTTGCCGAGGCCTGCGACGCGGCTTTCCAGCGACTTCTTGCGATCCTGGTCGAAGAAGAACTTGGCATCGGCCAGACGCGGGCGCACGACGCGCTCGTTGCCGCCGATGACGGCCGAAGCGTCTTCCGGGCTGATGTTGCTGACGACGAGGAATTTGTTGGTCAGCTTGCCGGCGGCGTCGAGCAGCGGGAAGTATTTCTGGTTGGCCTTCATGGTCAGGATCAGGCATTCCTGCGGCACGGCGAGGAATTCCTCTTCGAACTGGCCGATCAGCACGTTCGGGCGTTCGACCAGGGCGGTCACTTCGTCGAGCAGGGCGTCGTGGTCGTCAATTACCCTGCCGCCGGCCTCAGCGGCTTTGGTGGTGAGTTGGCGGGCGATTTCGGCATAGCGCTCAGTAAACGAGGCGATGACGGCGCCGTCGGCGGCCATTTTGGCGGCGTATTCGTCGGCGTTGTTGATGACGACCGGATCGATGGCCGCTTCAAAGCGGTGGCCATGTGTTTCACGACCCGAGTTGAGTCCGAGAATGGCCAGCGGCACGACGTCACTGCCGTGCAAGGCAACGAGGCCATGGGCCGGGCGGACGAAATTGACGCTGCTCCAGCCGTCCCGCAACTGATAAGTCATGACCTTGGGGATGGGAAGCGCGGCGAGGGCGGCTTCGAGTGCCTTTTGCAGGCCCTCTTCCAATGTCACTCCTGTTACGACCGTATCCAGCATCAATACATCAGTTTTTCCATCGTTCTGGCGTTTGAGATTTGGGACCACTGAGTCATCTAAACGCATGGACTGAAGTTTTTTACGCAAAGCGGGCGTGGCGTTACCTCCTGCATCCAATCCAACGCTGACCGGCATGAGTTTTACTAAAACGGACTGATCGCCTGCTTTGGCATAAACACCAGAAATCAAAGCGCCGAGTCGTCTAGGCGATGCAAACCATTCATTTAAATTTGGCGCATCAGCGTCGATTAGATTTTGGCGCAATAACGAATTGCTAAGTTCGTTAAGAAAAAAAGTACCAAGACGGCGTAGCGCCTTGGGCGGCAGTTCTTCAACAAACAGTTCGACGAGCAGATTCTTGGACGACATATCAGGCAGCTTTCTTTGCGTTCTGCTCAGCGAGCTTGTTCAGGACTTCGGCGGCCCATTCCTTTGGGGCCATCGGGAAGCCGAGGCGGGCGCGGCTGTCGAGGTAGGCTTGCGCCACGGCGCGGGCGAGGTTGCGGATGCGGCCGATGTAGGCGGCGCGCTCGGTCACCGAAATGGCGCCACGGGCGTCGAGCAGGTTGAAGGTGTGCGCGGCTTTCAGGACTTGCTCGTAGGCGGGCAGGGCCAGTTGGTTGCCCATCAGGTGCTGGGCCTGCTTCTCGTGCGCGCCGAAGGCGTGGAACAGGAAGTCCACGTCGGAATGTTCGAAGTTGTAGGTCGATTGCTCGACTTCGTTCTGGTGATAGACGTCGCCGTAGGTCAGACCTTCTGTCCAGGTCAGGTCATAAACGTTTTCCACGCCCTGCAGGTACATGGCGAGGCGTTCGATGCCGTAGGTGATTTCGCCGGTGATCGGCTTGCAGTCGATGCCGCCGACCTGCTGGAAATAGGTGAACTGCGTCACTTCCATGCCGTTCATCCAGACTTCCCAGCCCAGGCCCCAGGCGCCGAGCGTCGGGTTTTCCCAGTCGTCTTCGACAAAACGGACGTCGTTCTTCTTGAGGTCGAAACCGAGGGCTTCGAGCGAGCCGAGGTAAAGCTCGAGGATGTTGTCCGGCGCCGGCTTGAGGACGACCTGGAACTGGTAGTAATGCTGCATCCGGTTCGGGTTTTCGCCGTAACGACCATCCTTCGGGCGGCGCGACGGCTGGACGTAAGCGGCTTTCCATGGCTCCGGGCCGATGGCGCGCAGGAAGGTGGCGGTGTGGCTGGTGCCGGCGCCGACTTCCATGTCGTAGGGCTGGAGCAGGGCGCAGCCCTGGTTGCTCCAGTATTGCTGCAGGCGCAGGATGATTTCCTGAAAAGTCGGTTTTTTGGTGGTGCTCATCGGATGCAGTCGGTGATGTTCGGAGACTCATGATTTTACTTGCTTTTGCCACGCGTGGCGCGGAACGAAGCCGGCGGCATACTGTCTTCACCATGACTTGAATGAAAACTGGAGTGAAACATGTCGGCAACGACGAAAACGCAAAAAATCACCCTGGCTGGCGGCTGTTTTTGGTGTACGGAAGCGGCTTTTGAGCAGCTTGATGGCGTGGTCTCCGTGCTGCCCGGCTACATGGGCGGGCACGATCCGCACCCGACCTACGAGTCCATCTGTCGAGGCGATACGGGGCACGCGGAGGTGGTGCAGATCGAATTTGACCCGGCCAAGATTTATTTCGAGACGCTGCTGACCGCCTTTTTCACCATCCACGACCCGACGACGCTGAACCGCCAGGGTCACGATGCCGGCACACAATATCGCTCGGCCATTTTCTTCCACGATGCTGTCCAGCAGGCAGCGGCGCAGGCCATGATCGCCCGCCTTAACGGCGAGGGCATCTGGGGCGCGCTGATCGTCACCGAAATTACCCCGGCCACGACCTTTTTTGTTGCCGAGGACTATCACCACCAGTATTTCCGCCGCAATCCGGAGCAGGGCTATTGCATGGCCGTGGTTGCTCCGAAGGCGAGGAAATTGCGGCAGTTGTTTGCTGAACGATTGAAGACCGTCTAGCCGAGTTTTCATGATCGTGGCGGCAAGGTTCGGGTCTGCGGTCAACCGGAAAAAATGAGCAAAAACGAAATGCCCGCAAGGCGCTGAATCGGCCCGGCATTGGCTGCTTTGCGGCCTCAGTTTGCGATGGCTTGTGTTGCGGCGATGCAACACGAATCTCTCCCGCGTATGTCTGCATAATTGACGAATCCCATATAAATCAATACACTGCAATTAATGCTGCGGTGCAGCATCGGTTTCCGCGGCAGTCAGGACGTTTCGCTGCGGTGTTCGATGGATTCGTGGTCGACTTGTTACCGATGCTGTATCCCCTGTAACCGTTCGCTGTCGAGGAGGCTTCCCGGCAGTGGCAACAGTGAAGGAGGTCGCATGTTTCCCTCAACCGTTTTTCCCGCATCGATGTTGCAGCTATCTGCTGCTGCGTCTTCAATGTTCCAGAAATTCCTGATGTTGGCCGGTGTGTTTTTCGTGCTGGCATTTGCTGGTGTGCAAAGTGGCAATCCCACCATGCTTGGCGGCTTGAAATCGCTGATGCCGGCGAGCGAAGAAGTGGCGGTCGATGACGAGCAGGATGTTGTCGAAGAGATCGATCCCGCTGCCGAAACGCTCAGTGCCCGGATGCGCACCGCGATGAATTACGTTTCCCGGCGCTACCACGTCGCTCCCGATGCCTTGCAGCCCATTTTCGCCACGGCGCAGGCGGCCGGGCGGCAATTGCATCTTGATCCGCTGCTCATCATTGCCGTCATCGGTATCGAGTCGCGCTTCAATCCATTTTCCGAAAGCGTCGTCGGCGCCAAGGGTTTGATGCAGGTCATGCCGCGCTACCATCAGGATAAATTACCGGAAGATGCCGATCAGGCAGCCTTCCTCGACCCGGTCATCAATGTCCAGGTCGGCGCCAAGGTGCTCAAGGAATCGATCCGCCGCAACGGCGGGCTGGAGAGCGGCCTGCAGCAGTTTGCCGGTGCGATCGGTGATCCGGAGCGGCGCTACGCCACCAAGGTGCTGGCTGAAAAACAGCGCCTCGAACAGGCCGTCCAGAAACTCAGGACAACCTGATTCCGCTTCAGTCCGGGGCGTTGACGAACTCGATCAACTCCCGGACGAAGCGTTCTCGCTGCCACTGGTGCGGCGAATGGTCCGTACCTTCGTAGATGCGCAGCACGGCATTCGGGATGTTGTCGGCGACGTACTGCGCCGTCGACGAGTGGTAGAAATTGCTCTCGCCGCCATAAACCAGCAAAGTCGGCAGCGGGATTTTGGCCAGCACGTCGCGGTAATCGGCGGCCGTCAGGCTCAGCCAGCAGTTGATCAGCGGCTCCGGGTTCTGCGCCTGCAGCGCGGCGCGTGAGCGTTGCCAGCCGGTGGCGTTTTGCAGGTACTTTTCCTCGGCTCGCTTGTTGAGCCCGTGCGCCGTCAATTTCAGCACGCCCTCGGCAAAATCGTCGCGCAGCCACGAAACCAGCTCATGGCTGCGGTCAACCGGAAAATTCCCGTAAATTCCGTGCTCCCAGTCATCGGCCGTCAGCAGCTTGGGCGACTGGTCGATCAGGCACAGCTTGCCGAGACCGCGCGTGCCATGGTCGCGCAGGTATTGCCAGAGCGTTAAGGCGCCCATCGAATGACCAACGGCGGTGGCGTCGTGCAGGCCGTAATGGTCGATCAGGTTCCGGAGGTCACGCGCCATGCGCTCGACCGTCGCGGAACCGTCATGGGCCAGCTTATGGCCGCCATGGCCGCGTGCGTCCCAGCGAAAAACGCGGTGATGGGCGTTCAGCTCACCCAGAAAAGGGAACCACTCCTGGCTGCTCGACGTCCAGCCATGGAGCAAAATCAGCGGCGATCCCTCGCCGGAAATCCGGACATGGATCTTCTCGCCATCGTCGGCCACGAAATGCGTCATCGGCTCACTCTTTGAAATCGTCAGGCCGCCAGTATAATCGCCGCCATCAATACGGAGGAGTATGGAAATGTTCGACTGGAGAGACTACGGCAACGGCATCATCGCCTTCGACGCCGGCTACGTGCGCCCGATTCTGGCTGCCATCCACATGATCGTCGACGACGACCGCGTCGCCTTCATCGACACCGGCAGCAACGACTCGCTGCCCAACGTGCTGGAAGCGCTGAACAAGGTTGGCCTCGGCCGCGATGCCGTCGATTACGTCATCCTGACCCACATCCACCTCGACCACGCCGGCGGCGCTGGCGCGCTGATGCGCGAATTCCCCAAGGCCAAACTGGTCGTGCACCCGCGCGGCTCGCGCCACATGGCCGAGCCGTCCAAGCTGGTCGCCGGCGTCACCGCCGTCTACGGAAAGGAATACGTTGACACGGTCTATGGCGACATCCTGCCCATCCCGGCCGAACGCATCATCGACGCCCACGAAGACCTGACCCTGCAACTCGGCAGCCGCGAACTGCTCTGCATCGACACGCCCGGCCACGCCAAGCACCACATCTGCATCATCGACCGCAAGGCGGACGCCATCTTCACCGGCGACATGTTCGGTCTTTCGTACCGCGAATTCGACGTCGACGGCCGTCAGTTCATCTTGCCGACCACCAGCCCCACCCAGTTCGACCCGGCCGAAATGCGCGCCTCCATCGACCGGCTGATGAGCTACAACCCGAGCCTGATGTACCTGACCCACTACGCCCAGGTTCACGACGTCCCGGCCCGCGCCGCTGACCTGCATCGCCGCCTCAGCCGCCACGTCGAACTGGTCGAAGCCCATGCCAACGACGGCGAAACCCGCCACGCCGCCATCAAGGAAGAACTGGCTGCCTATTTTCTCTCGGAGCTGCGCACCCACGGCTGTACGCTGCCGGACGCGACCATCCTCGACATTCTCGCCACCGACCTTGAACTCAATGTGCAGGGCCTGACGTGGTGGATGGATCACAGGGGCTGATCTACGGGTAGCCGAGCCTTGATCGAGCCTCGATACTACTTGCCGGTATGCTGACAGCCGCGAGAAAAAGCAAAGCGGGAGCCGAAGCTCCCGTCTTTTTGGCGCATTGAGATGCGAAATTATTTTTTCTTCTGGCGACCCGCAATGCCGCCGATCAGGCCAAGACCCGCCAGCAGCATGGCATAGGGCTCTGGTTCGGGAACCGGGGTTATGACCAAGGATGTGATGCTGCCGAGTACACCGTTCGCTCGTTCATAGACAAAAGCATTCTTGATGCCGTAACCACCACCGCCTTCGGATTCCGAAAAGGTAAAAGCATTCGCGTAATAATTTGAATAGGAACCTGTTGGAGAAATATCCCAAGCGTCAAATGCGACGGTTCCTGCATTGGGTGAATACCACAGCGGTTTTTCAACGCTGGCGCCATCAGGGGTCTGCAAATTTAAATTTGTAAGATTTGAGATACCCCAGGTTTTATCGCCGAATTGCACTGAGAAATTCTTGACGTTTTCGATCGGAATTCCGTACCAATTGAATTCTCTTGGTGGCTGGGAGCCATCGCTAAAGTCCCCGGCTGCTACAAGTATCGCGCCAGCTGTATCAAATTTGAACGAACTCGTAACCGTGTAAGAACCCGATGTCACTGGTACGCCCCAGATGGCTGTCAGAGGTTCGCCTGCATAAGATTTCGCCTGACTCATGTCGAATGTGACGTTGAACTGGACTGCGTAAGTCTCGGCTTTTGCCGTCGTGACGTAGCAGAGACTTAATAAAATGGCGGCGAGTGAAAGGTGTGAGGGGCTCAAGATTTTTCCTGGAGGTATTTAAGGAAGCGGGTGTGGTTTGGAGGTGCGACAGCGTTATGACAAAAGTATAGCCGTTTCCGACGTCCAAAAATGAGACGACAAGCGATATCCCGTTAGGTCAAATGGACTATTTCAAGGCATTCCGACGAAATATGGTGTCGATTGTGCAGCCTTCCACGGTCAACCAGAAAAATTGCTCAATTTTGTGAAATCCTAGCGCCACAGCTTTGCTGTGTTCTGGCGCGATCATCCGGAGCGTTGTCGTGTTCCTGCTAAACCGAGCAGTCCCAAGCCCAACATCAACCCCAACGCCAGCCAGTTGCCAAAACGCACATAGGGCGTCATGCCCTCGTGGGCGCGGACTTCGCCTTTCAGTACGCCGGTCGTGAAAGGCTCCAGCGCAGCCTGAACCCTTCCGTCGGCGTTGACGATGGCGGTCATGCCGGTGTTGGTTGCGCGCAGCATGGGGCGGCCGGTTTCGGCGGCGCGTAGCTGGGCGATCTGCAAGTGCTGCGGCTGGGCCAGCGAGCGGCCGAACCACGCCGTGTTTGAAAGATTGGCCAGGATGCCGGCTTGCGGCAGGGCGCGGATGATCTCTTCGCCGAAGACGTCTTCGTAGCAGATGTTGGCCGCGACGTGCTGGCCGGCCACGGCGAGCGGGGTCTGGACTTCCGGGCCGCGCGTGTAGGCCGACATCGGGATGTTGGCGTAGGCCATGAACCAGGCGAAGCCGGTCGGGATGATTTCTCCAAAGGGGACCAGATGGTTCTTGCTGTAGACCTGCAGCGGTGAGGTGCCGATGCTGACGGCGCTGTTGAAATAATTGTCGCCGACGCCGGTCAGCGTGCCGAAAATGATGTCTCCATTCTGGCGCTTGGCCAGGGCTTTGAGTTCGTCGAGGTAATCTGGCGGAATTTGGTCGAGGAAGACCGGGATGGCCGTTTCGGGCAGCACAGTCAGTTGCGCCGGGTTTTGCTTGATCAGGTCGTGGTAGAGGTCGAGGGTGCGGAAAAAGGCTTCCGGCCGGAATTTCATTTCCTGCGGCACGTTGCCCTGAACGAGCGCAACGCTGACCGGTTCGCCGACCGGTGTTGTCCACGGCACCTGCTGCAGGCTGAATCCGGCAAGGCCCAGCGCGGCGAGGGCGGGCAGTCCGACGCGCCAGCGGGCGAGCAGGGCGCCGCTGTGTGCGACGATCAGCGACAGACCATGCACGCCAACGATGGGCGCGAAGCCGGACAGCGGGCTGGGGGCGGCTTGCGAGTAGCCGACGGTGAGCCACGGAAAGCCCGTGAAAATCCAGCCTTTTATCCAGTCGACCGCAGCAATCAGCGCGGCGAAGAGGAGGGCTTGCCGCCAGAATGCCGCCGGCTGCCAGCGCTTGAAGACATAGCCCGCAGCCATTGGAAACAGCGCCATGACCGTGCAGAACAGGAAGGCGGCGGGCCCGGCCATCCACCACGGCATGCCGCCGAAGACGGAGAGGCTGACGTATACCCACGACACGCCGGTCAGGAAGAAACCCATGCCGAAGGCGAGGCCGGTGAGCAGGCCCCGGCGGGGGCTTGCGGCGTCGCGCAGCAACGTGAAGAAGCCCAGCCAGATCAGCGGCGCCAGCCAGAACAGGCCGAAGGGGGCGAAGCAGAATACGCCGCCGACGCCGATCAGGGCGGCGGCGATGTAGCGGACTGCCCGATTTTTAGCCAGCAGCGTCGTCAGCACCGGCTTGCGGCTTGGGCGCCGGCGTCACCAGCAGGGTGTACAGGCGGCGGCTGTCGGCGCGGAGCACCTGGAAGCGGACGCCGTCGATGTCCATGATTTCGTTGCGCTTCGGCACGCGGCCCAGGTGGCGCAGGACGAGGCCGCCGACGGTGTCGAATTCTTCGTCGGAGAAGGTGGTCTTGAAGGCTTCGTTGAAGTCCTCGATCTCGGTGCGCGCCTTGACGCGGTAGCGGCCGGTCGAGTCGAGGCGGATGTTGTCGTGCGCCTCGTCGAAGTCGTATTCGTCCTCGATGTCACCAACAATCTGCTCCAGCACGTCTTCGATGGTGACCAGCCCGGCGACGCCACCGTACTCATTGACGACGATGGCCATGTGGTTGCGCGAGACGCGGAATTCGCGGAGCAGCACATTGAGGCGCTTCGATTCCGGGATGAAGACAGCCGGGCGCAGCCAGTCGCGCAAATCGAAATCGGGTTCGATCTGGACGCGCAGCAAATCCTTGGCGAGCAGGATGCCGAGCACCTTGTCGCGGTCGCCATCGACCACAGGGAAGCGCGAGTGAGCGCCTTCGATGACGACGGGAACGATCTCGCTCATCGGGTCATCAACGTCGATAACCCCCATTTGCGCCCGGGGAATCATCACGTCGGTAACGCGGGTGTCGGAGGCGGCGAGCGCTCCTTCGATGATGGTCAGCGCATCGGCATCCATCAGGTTGCGCTCGTAGGCGCCATGCAGTATTTCCAGCAACTGTGCGCGGTCTTCAGGTTCGCGCAGCAGCAGGGAAGTCAGTCGTTCAATGAAACCGGGTTTACTGTCACTGTCCATAATGTTTAAACCGCATACGGGTCTGGATAACCCATGGCGGCGAGAATCTCCCTTTCTTCGTCTTCCATGGCCTGGGCATCGTCGTCGTTTTCGTGATCCCAGCCTTGCAAATGCAGCATACCATGCACCGTCAGGTGCGCGTAATGCGCCGCCAGCGGCTTGTTCTGCTCCACCGCTTCGCGCGCCACGACGCTCGGACAGATGACCAGGTCACCGGTCACCACCGGCTCGGTGTCATACGGAAAAGACAGCACGTTGGTCGCGTAATCCTTGCCGCGATACTCGTTGTTCAGCGTCCGGCCTTCGTCGGCGTCGACCAGGCGGATCGTCACTTCGCCACCGCCGACCAGCGCGGCGCGCGCCCATTTCACGAAATCCGCGCGCAAGGGTAGGCCCTCGCGGTTACAGGCATATTGCACCGACAGGTTAAGGCGTTTGCTTGGTGTTGGATTCATAGGCTTCGACGATGCGGGCAACCAGCGGGTGACGCACGACGTCTTCCTTCTTGAAATGGGTAAAGGCCAGGCCGCGCACGCCTTTGAGGATGCTGATGGCTTCGTTCAGGCCGCTCTTGTGGCCCTTGGGCAGGTCGATCTGGGTGATGTCGCCGGTGACCACGGCCTTGGCGCCGATGCCGATGCGGGTCAGGAACATCTTCATCTGCTCCGGCGTCGTGTTTTGCGCCTCGTCGAGGATGATGAAAGCGTGGTTGAGCGTGCGTCCGCGCATAAAGGCGAGCGGGGCGATTTCGATGGCGCGTTTCTCATAGAGCTTGCTGACGCGGTCGGCGCCCATGAGGTCGTAGAGGGCGTCGTAGAGCGGGCGCAGATAGGGGTCGATCTTCTGCGTCAGGTCGCCGGGCAGGAAGCCGAGGCGCTCGCCGGCTTCGACGGCCGGGCGGGTCAGGATGATGCGTTCGACCAGGTCACGCTCAAAGGCATCGACGGCACTGGCAACAGCGAGATAGGTTTTGCCGGTGCCGGCCGGGCCGATGCCGAAGGTGATGTCGTGTTCCTGGATGTGCTTCAGGTATTCAACCTGGCGCGGCGTGCGGCCGTGCAGGTCAGTCTTGCGGGTAACCAGCTGCGGACCATCGACCGGGCCTTCGGCTCGCCGTGAAACGCGGCGCACGGGGGCGTTGAGAAATTCGATCAGGCCGAGCTGGATTTCGTCGACGGTCAGGGGCTGGCGTGCCATGGCGTAGAAGTGCTGGATGGCATCTGCGGTCAACCGGGATTTTTCGCCAATAATCGAAAACCGCTCGTTGCGGCGGCGGATGACGACATCGAAGCCGGTTTCGATCTGGCGGAT
The DNA here is from genome assembly GCA_907163225.1 of uncultured Rhodocyclaceae bacterium. Taxonomy (GTDB): domain Bacteria; phylum Pseudomonadota; class Gammaproteobacteria; order Burkholderiales; family Rhodocyclaceae; genus Azonexus. The sequence continues at coordinate 2,766,077 of OU015322.1, forward strand.
ATTTTCATCGAGCGGGCCGCACAAATTGGCCAGCATGACGTTATCGACCGGCGCAAGCGCGATCTCCACCGGCTTGGTCTTCGGGGCCGGCTTAGTCTTCTCGGATGACAATTTCGCCCCTCAGCGTGTGCGAAAGCGAAGACGTGATGCGGACATCGACGAAGGTGTTGATTAGCCGCAGATTGCCGGCGAAATTGACGATCCGGTTGTTGTCAGTACGCCCGGCCAGCTCAAGCACATCCTTCTTTGACGTGCCTTCGACCAGCACGCGTTGAATGCTCCCGATCATTGTCTGGCTGATCGCCTGCGCCTGCTCGTCAATGCGTTTTTGCAGGCGGAGCAGACGGGCCGATTTGACTTCGGCCGGCGTCGAATCCTCCATCTCCACTGCTGGCGTGCCGGGGCGCGGGCTGTAAACGAAGGAGAACGAGCTGTCGAAGCCGACGTCCTCGATCAGCTTCATCGTCTTCTCGAAATCCTCGTCCGTCTCGCCAGGGAATCCGACGATAAAGTCCGACGACAGCGAAATATCCGGCCGCGCCGCGCGCAGCTTGCGGATGATCGACTTGTATTCGATGCTCATGTAGCCGCGCTTCATCGCCGCCAGAATGCGGTCCGAACCGGCCTGAACCGGGAGATGCAGGTGCGACACCAGCTTCGGCACATTGCGGTAGGTTTCGATCAGACGATCCGACATTTCGCGCGGGTGCGAGGTCGTGTAACGAATGCGCTCGATGCCCGGCACTTCGGCGATGTACTCGATCAACATCGCCAGATCAGCCTTTTCTTCGGTCTCCGCCATGTCGCCGCGGTAGGCATTGACGTTCTGGCCGAGCAGCGTCACTTCGCCGACGCCATTGGCGGCCAGGCCGGCCACTTCAGTCAGCACGTCGTCGAACGGCCGCGAAACCTCGCCACCACGGGTGTAAGGCACGATGCAGAAGGTGCAGAACTTCGAGCAGCCTTCCATGATCGAGACGAAAGCCGAGGCACCCTTCACTTCAGCCGGCGGCATTGAGTCGAACTTCTCAATTTCCGGGAACGAAATATCGACGGCAGCCTTGCCCTTGGCCTTGCGTTCGGCCATCAGCTGCGGCAAACGGTGCAGCGTCTGCGGCCCGAAAACGATATCGACGTACGGCGCCCGCGCCACAATCGCCTCGCCCTCCTGGCTGGCGACGCAACCGCCGACGCCGATCACCAGGTCGGGATTGAGTTTCTTCAGGTGGCGTACCCGGCCGAGGTCGTGGAAAACCTTCTCCTGCGCCTTCTCGCGCACAGAGCAGGTGTTGAACAGGATGATGTCGGCTTCTTCAACGTTGTCGGTTCTGACAACAGCGTCGGAGGCATTGAGCACGTCGGCCATCTTGTCCGAATCGTACTCATTCATCTGGCACCCAAAGGTGCGGATGAACAATTTCTTAGGCATGGGCAATACTTCGCAAAACAGTGAGTGCCGCTTAGGTTTAATCGCGGCAGAAAAGTTGGCCATTATAACCGACCGGAAATTCGGTTGACCGCCGAACCCCGCGCAAACTATAATCCGCGCCCTCAAGCGTGGTGATGTAGCTCAGTTGGTTAGAGCGGTGGATTCATAACCCACAGGTCGGCAGTTCAATTCTGCCCATCACCACCATAGATTCAACGAGTTAGGGCCGGCTTATGTCGGCCCTAGTCGTTTCTGCGACGACAAAGCGTCAACGGGTTAAATTCCTTCGCTTCCTTGAGGTGGTCCGGCGCCAGGTGCGCGTACCGCATGGTCATCGTCAGGCTTTGATGGCCTAGAATCCGTTGCAGCGCAAGGATATTGCCGCCCGCCATCATGAAATGACTTGCGAAGGTATGGCGCAGCACATGTGTCATCTGCCCCATCGGTAGCTCTAATTCTGATCTTTCAATTGCTTCGCGGAAGGCCGCCCAGGCAGACTGAAATATTCGTTTCCCGGTTCCATGTTGTGCATGGTGGCCGATGATTTCCAGTTCTAGCGCGGTTTCTATTGGCACGGCCCTTGTCTTGCCTGATTTGGTTCTGGCGTATTGAACTATCCCATTCCTGATCTGCTGGATCGTCAGGTCTTCTGTTTCGCCCCACCTCGATCCAGTCGCCAAGCAAATTTTCGCAATCAGGGTCACATGGGGATTTCGTCCCTTGGGTAGTTCCGCGAGCAGCACGTCGATTTCTTCAAGCTTCAAATAGTGTCGTTCGTTTTCGACGATCTTGATTGCCTTGAACTTCGCCAAGGGATTGTCGCGAGTCCAGACGTCAAACGAGTTCAGAGTGTTGAACATCGCTTTGAGGTATTGCAACTCGCGATTCATGTTGTTCTGGGTGATGCCGGCAGCCAAGCGTTTGGCCCGGTACTCCGCAAAATCCTGAGCGGTGAATTTGTCGGCCAAAGGATTACCCATGGCCGAACACATGGCTCGAAGGCGTGTGGCTGTGTTTTCTCCATCCCGCAAAGTCACGCCGTGTCTGCTAGACCAAATTTCAACCAGGTCGAGCAATTTCCGGCCATCTTTCTTGGCCGGCATCCATTCTGGAGTTTCCTGTACCTTGGCCTGGATGTGCCTTTCCCAGGCGAGCGCTTCCGCTTTTGTCTTGAATGTTTTTCGTGTTCTGCGACCACCTCGTCCGCCTGGCTGGATGTCAACCTGCCAGCCAGTTTTAACCGGTTTGATCGTCATTTTTGTTCGTCAGTTCTCGAAGCAATGCGTTCGCTTTTAGGCGGTTGTTCATCATCCAGTCTTCGGTTTCGTATTGGCTTGATAGATCTGCGTTGTTCGCCAGAAATTCTTTGTACTTGGCTGTCCATAATGTCGACAGCTGGCTTATTTTGGTCGCAATTTTTCTCTTCTCCTCATCGGTTATTCCCCCTCCTAGTTTGAGTCTGTTCTTGAACGCTCGTGGTGCTATTGACGCGGCGGTCTGAAAAAACAGCGTTGTGAACTTGTAGTTTTCTGCTTGCTGCGCGATGTCCAGATCATCGTCCATCGCCGGATAAGCAAATTCAGGGGTAGGGGCGAAGTGTCCGTGCTTCTCGTCGGATACGCCTGTCGCAATCCACAGTGCAAATTGAGGCCAGTGCCTTGCCAATGCCTCAAGCATCTCCACCGATGGTTTCGTTGATCCTCGGTTGTACTGACGCCACTTCTCTTTTGATATTCCCGTCGCCTCTTCCAGCGATTTCCAGCCGTTTCGTTGATCTCTTGTCAACTCGTTGATCAGTACGCGCATCCGGAAGTCGGCGTCATATTTTTTTTCAATGTCATCGCTAAATTCTGGTGTTTTGGGCTTGACGTTCATTCCTGCCTCCGGTAATCTGCCGCGCATGGCGTTAAAAATTAACGCGCAGCGCGGTAAAACAATAACGTCGCTGCGTTTGTATTCGGAGTGACGATTATGGGCGTTCCAGCGGAAAACTTAAATATGTCGGCGCTTGCATTGCAGCAAGTAACGCTTCCAATTTTGTCGCGCAAGAAATTCGCGGATCTTATCGGCGTCGACGAAGGTGTAGTCCTCGGTTGGGTCAATAAAGGCTATTTGAGCACTGTTCGTCTGGGTAAGTACTCGCTGATTAATGTCGAGGCGTTGCGCCAGTCCTGTGCCGAGAAGGTGCTTCGATGACTCAGCCAACAAAACTTTCGCATGCGAAAGTCGGTTCCTGAAATGCGGATGCGTAAACGCAACCATGCAGGCATGCCTCCCTCTACGGTTGAGGCTCTGCACGCTGTTGGTCAGTCTGGCGACATTGCCACGGCTGGCGACGCGCCCGCCCACAGCCCCCGCGAGGACGGGCGCGGCGCTAGCCGCAATGAAAACCACCTTACTAACAGGTGGGGGGTTAATCCCGAGAAGCCCAGTCTCGTCCTCTCTGATATTGGCATGGTTGAACGTCTTTGTTCCTCCAACGTTGCCGGAAATCTCGTCGTGATCGATTGGTGTTCTATCACGTTTGTTCCTCCCGCTGACTGGCAACGGACTTCGTCCAGGTCGTTCGAAATTGTCGATGGTCCTCATATTGAGGTGCTCCCTTCCGCAACCGATTTGTCTGATCCAGTGCTTTCTGATGCTGATCTATTTGCGGGGCTTCTTGTCCTTGCTCAAGACTTATGTGGCTGGAAATTTACAGAAACGAAAGAGTTGGCGCCTGCAGGGTTCCGTCTAGGCAAGCAGTATGACAAATGTGTTGTTTGTGGTTTTGGAGGCGTTGGCTCCCGTGTCATCTTGACCTTCACTGGGCAAGCTTTTGTTCGGGGGGATTTCATGATGCCGCGTCGAATTTTTGATTTCGTCGGAAATGAGTCGTCGTCACGAATCACCCGCCTAGATATGGCATTCGATGATTTTGACGGTTCGCATTTTTGCCCCTATCAGGCTTACCAAGACTGGCAAAGCGGTCAATTTGACTACCGGACTGTCCGTCCAAAGCTGCATACCGATGGTGATTTTCATCGTGCTGATCCGGAAAACAAAGGTGTCACGGTTTATATCGGCAAGGAAGGCAAGCAGCTTGTTATTTATCAAAAGGGTAAGCAACTGGGAAACTCTGATTCGCCGCACGTTCGCGCGGAAGTTCGTATTTCCCAAAACGCATACAGCATCACTCGCGATGCGCTTATAAATCCGACTCCTTATTTTTGCGGTGCTTACCCCTATCTAGCATTGCGTGTTGCCAATCTAACTGGCGATTTGCTGCTTCGGAAATTTGAAGGTGTCGTTCGCGAAGGTTCCGACTCGATTGATCGGGTTTTGGAAGTTATCAAACACCAGTACGGCAAGCACCTTCACTGGCTGCGTGAACACTTTTATGGCTCAGATGTTGAGCTTCTGGATGCAATTGTGCGCAACGACGGAAAGCTTCCTCCGGTTCTACAAAAAGCTCAAATGTTGTTGGACCGAGGCGAGCGCTTGGCTGCTGCCATCAACGAAAAACCACCTTTTTAATTTTTTTGCTGCCCGGTATGAGCGACCGGGGGATCAGCCTAATCGAGCTCTAGGAGATTCAAATGGCTTACAAGGAAAAGTTTCTGGTCGCTGGCGTAAAGATGTTTAACGACACCGTCGATGGCAAGCGCTACGACAACACCAAAGTGTTTGTGACGATGGATCTGGATGACAGCAAGGGCACTGCCTTTGGCTATGCCACCGAAGCACTTGAATTCGGTTCCTCGCAGAACTTCGCCGCAATTCGCGACATGCTCAAAGCCGCTGGTGGCCCGGTGCTTTGCGAAATCGAGCTCAAGCAAACCACAAACGGCAAAGGCGGCATGAAAACGATTATCCAGTCCTTGGTGCAGGTCAAGAAAGCCGCCTAATCATGACGCCCTGCTTTCTCGTCCAGGATCGAGACACATATCAATTCATTGCTGTTGATGCCGACGGTATTTATTGCCTTCAGCCTTCGGTCAGATTTGCGAAACGTTTCAGCGATGGTGAGGAAGCAGGTTTAGCAGGGCTCGAACTGTGTGGCGAAGGTTTTTATTTGTTCACCTGTTACCTGGACGATTGCAATGCCTAACGCCGGTCAAATCCTCAATGTGCTTGTTTGTTCCGCCCAGCCCCCGGGTGCAGGTGCAGGACAAGTTTTTGGACCGGTTGATAGCACGTTGTGCCTTCAAACCCCGATGGAACGCTACAACGCAAGCAAAGGACGGTAGAAAAAAGCGCTACGGGGACCAGAGGGCGGAAGATGAGCACGCCAAACGAGGTGATACGAGAAACGGACGAAGCGAGGAGGCAGCAAACCGGATTTGACCTAAGGTATAGGGGTCCTACGTTACGAGGGAGGGATAGGGGGAGGGGGGGTACCGGTATAATGCGCACGCAGTAACTAGACTGGGCGGGTCCCGGAGCCTAACGCGAAATAAATAATGGCGCAGCAGGCGTGACAGCAAGACGACAAAAGTAGGGGGAGGGGAGAGTAGTTGCATGCGCGGAAAGCTCACCGACTCTAATAGTATGGTCAGATGTTACTAGCTTAATATGGCCAGCATAAAAAACAGTATCACCCACAATACCTGAGACCGTCTGTACGACAAGAGGTGATGATAAAACCCACAAACAGAGCGATGGAGGTTCTCCGGTTAACTTCAGTGCAATTTTGCCTACAAGTTGATCCCCGAGCTGATCCGACGACTGCTGTCCAGCTTGCCAAGACAGTCAGTATGGCGGACGCACAGTCTGCTGGTCTGATCGTTATCGGTCTTCTGGTTGCTGCTGGCGTCGTTCTCTGGGGCGGTCGTTTGGTGTTGTCCAAGTTCCAGCCGAAGCTGTAAGCGACTTACTAGCTTACTGAGGGGGGGCATTCGTGCCCCTTTTTTCATTTTTGGAGCGCGATCATGTCTGTCGAATTTTGGTATTTCGCTTTTTTCCTGGCTGGGATTTTCTCGGGTATGGCGTTTGTTTCCGGCATCAAGGGGATTTGAGATGAGCGCCAAATTTATTGCCTCGGTTCTTGGCTTTGCCGTAATTTTCTTTTCTGGCTTTGCGCATTCAACGACGCTCATTTTCGATGCATCGGGAAATATCGTTGGAAGCGTTGCTGGTACGTGGGGAGGTGCAGGCGTTCAAAACCCCTCTGTTTCGAAGGTCGGAGCTGCAGTAGGGCAAGGCATAACGCAGACGCTTGTGAATCGGGGTTTTAGTGCATCCGACCCTCGCGTTACTTCCACCGTGAAATCAGTCGCCACACGAGTTGCTAGCACTGTTGCTGTAGCGGGTGCGGGTTCAAGTTGGCTTACTATTCTTTCACGAGCAAATACAGTCGCCGTAGCTGGTGTCCTTATTTACCAAGGATTGAGTTGGTATTTCGATGCAAAAACCGGACAGGTTACTACTCAACCTCCAGGCACTCTCGCGACACCTATTTTTTCCAACGGCGTGCAAACTGGACAAATGGCTTGGACGTTGGGTTCAGCTTGGTTCGGTTCGCCAGAGGAGGCATTTAGCTATTCGGTTGAAGGGCCAACACTTAAAAATTATGCCGACGCTCAGTTCCTGAATGTTGCCGTTACCAAGAACGCGACGTCGGCAACTATTAGCTACACACTTAAGGTTCCTTCTGCCTCAATCAATACGCCCTATACAAAGACCGTAACAGGCCAGATCTGGAGCATCGCATCCGCCTGTTCTCCAGGATTCGGTTATTTGTCGGGAACTGGTTGTGTCTCTGCTGGACTCGATAAATCACATTGGGCCAACAGCCCGATTCAAACCTATACACCTCAACAGGCGTATGACCAGCTTTCTCAGGCTGCTAAAGATTCGCAGATATCGAAGGAACTCATGACTGAGCTGACAAATCGCGTCTGGAAGGATGCTGCTAGCCAGCCGGATTTTCAAGGTGTGCCGTGGTCGGCAAACAATCCGACAAAGCCTGATACGTTCACGCCGTATATCACGCAGGAACCTCAAGCCTGGCCGAACACCAAAGAAATTGCATCGCCGGTTTCCACCGCAACGCCACCAGTGGCGCAACCGTTAGCCGACAACACTGCGATATCGAACCCTACCTCTTCTACGGCTACGAAAGTTGATCTAGGCCCAGATCCGGGTGTTCCTCCGCCCACGCTAGAAGATCCTCCGACAGACCTGTTTAAACCTATCAAGGATGTTATGGAGCCTTGGCTTTCTTGGCAGGTTCCTAACCATTCAACGGTTTGTCCGACTTGGCACGCTGCGCCGAGCGTAGCGGGTCACGTATTCGACCTTGATCTTTCTTTTCACTGCACGTTCATCGAAAAGTATCGCAATGCAATTGCTACGGCTGCCATTGTTTGTTGGGTGGTTGGTGCGGTGTTTATCGTCCTGTCAGCCTAAGGGGGGCATATGTACGGAATTTTTCTTTCGGCGCTTTACACCGTTATATCGTTCATTTTTAGGCAAGTAATAGTCAAATTCATTGTCCTTTGGGCTGTTTACTTTGTGATTGCAGCGTTTGTGAACGCGCTAGCAGGACTGGTTGGTGGAACCAGTCGTTGTTGTTCTATTACGTTTGATCCATCGGGCTTATCGACGGCGCTATCTCAATTGCCATCGGAAATCTGGTACTGGCTCGATTTGTTTTCCTTTACGCAAGGAGCCTGTCTTGTCATGACGGCACTTATTTATCGCTTTCTGATTCGCCGCATTCCATTCATTGGGTGAGATAGAACATGGCCATCATTGCTTATACCGGCGTCATGGGCTCCGGTAAAACTTACGAAGCTGTTAGCACTGCAATTCTCAATGCGCTCAAGATGGGACGTCGGGTCGTCACCAACATTTCGGGGATCAACTTTGAGGCAATTCGCGATCACTTGGGGCCGTTTGAAGATGGCTCCATGCTCACACCAGACAAAATTGTTCTGATCCAGTCGAAGCGCATTTCTGAACCTAATTTCTTTTTTGATCCGGAAGAGCAATGCGAAAGCGTTGTTGTACCGGGCGATCTGGTTTGCATTGATGAGGTCTGGGCCTTCTGGGGAACGGACTGCAAGCTGCAACCGGAACACCAGAAATTTTTCCGGATGCACCGGCATTACACCGAGGTTGGTACAGGGACAAGTTGCGATCTGTGTCTCCAGATCCAGGACTTGATGAGTCTTCATCGTTCAATCCGTGGGGTGCTCGAAAGCACCTACAAATTCACGAAACTCAAAACAATTGGCTGGAGCAGCCGTTATCGAGTCGAAGTCTACGAAGGATCGAGACAACGCAAGGCTTCACTTGTTTCTGTCAGCGTCAAGAAATACGACAAACGTTTTTTCCCGCTTTACCAAAGCTATGAAGGCGGCTCAGGTTCCGAAAAAACGGTTGATGGCCGTCAGAACCTGTTCAAGAACAAATGGTTTTTAGCCTCAATGATCATTGCCGTGGTTGGATTGCTCTGGGGTGGATTTTGGTTTGCGCGGTGGGTTAGCCACATGCAAAGTGGTGGCAAAGATGGAGCGCCGAAAGTTCAGCAGCAGGCCGCACAGCCACAAGGGCAGACACCGGCTGCAACTCAATCTTCATCTTCTCCATCCACGACCGCCGTAGCTGTGGATTTTCGTTTGGTCGCGGTTCTTGAACCCACCGCCGGCGAAACAATCGTGATCTTCCAGACGCAAGACGGACGCTTTGTCCGACAACGCATGAGCGCTGGAATTGTCGATGGCTGGCAAACAGTCGCTGGCTACCAGGGACGAATGGTTGGCTTCTTTTTCGGGAGCAAAAGCAAATGATCAAGCTCTACAAAAAACTGGCCTTGTTGCTCGTGCTGCTGGCATGTAATGCCTATGCAGCCGATGCCTCACGACCAGGTAAATTTTCGCTTGCACTGGACAAGATTCCGGCGCAACAACTCGTCATGCTTTTTTACGACCAATGTGAAAACAAAGGGCTTGTGTTCGATCCGGCGATCAACAAACTGGAGGAAACCCTGACCGTCAAAACCTCTTCGTTGTCATGCGCTGAGACAAAGCAGATCCTGGGCGATGCACTCTCACGAGCTGGAGTTGTGATCGAGCCCAAGAATGGTTACGACGTAGTTTTACTGGCTCGGCGCCAGGTCGAATATGAAGGGTGGCAACAAATGATCTATCGCCCTAAATACCGCGATCCGCTTGAGCTGGCCCAGATGACGTCGATCATGATTCACAAAGGAGGTTTTGCCCACCAGCGTAGAGGGGCGCAGGTGCAACAAATGGAGTCCAGCCCGGCAGACGTACCGGAAACGGGCTCGAACGGCGCTAGCATCGTTGCCAAAGCGATAGATAAGCTTGTTTTCTACGGCCCCCCATCGGAGGCCAAAGCAGTGGAAGCGCTTTTGAATTTGCTCGATGTCCCTTCGCCCCAGATCGAGATCACGGCAGGCATTTATGAATTTCAGAGCGGTCATGCCGAAGGCAGCGCCGTCAATGCAGCCCTTCGCCTGTTCGGTTCAAAGCTTGGCCTTACCGTGTCTGGCGGGACAACAACCGGAAGCACATTGAAACTTTCGCTGCCAAACCTCGATGCTGCGCTTTCGCTGCTGGACAGTGACTCCCGATTCAAATACGTCGCACAACCTAGAGTGATGACCAAAGATGGCCAACAAGTTGTTTTCACGTCCGGCCAAGACGTTCGGGTAAATGGTGCAGTAACCCTCAACGGCTCAGGTCAATCCGTCCAGTCCAAGACAACACTCACGGCTGGCGTATCCCTCCAGGCAACTCCATACATTCGCGGTGAAGTCGTGGATCTGTCAGTGCGCCAACAGGTCAGCGATTTTGTCGCATCACCCAATGACGATCCTTCCGTGATGCGTCGAGAGCTCACAAGTCGCCTGGTTATGCAGCCAGGCTACGTTTATGTAATCGGTGGCCTCAAGACGAATCGAAGGCTCACCGGAAAACAATCGCTGTTTGGATTGCCAATAGGCAACTCGCAGGATTCGTCAGATACCGAAATTCTGCTGCTTCTGACCGTCAAGCAAGACCAGCGAAACGACTCCTGACGACTTTCGCATGCGAAAGTCAGGAGTGACAAAAAGGTGGCTTCCGGTAGCGGGTCAAAAATGACGGCAATCGGATGCTGAATTAACTAAGCAAAAGCCCCTGACTGCATTTTCTTGAGAAGCCCAGCAACAACGTTTCGGCCTGCTATGGTGCCCATATAGCTATTTGGAGTAGCGTTGTTCAATGCTGGGTTGGGATCAGATAGCCATTGTTTTAACCAGGCGCTTGCATCAAAACCTTCAGCATTGCCTGATTCTTGAACAATTCCCTCAAGCAATCGCAGAAGGTTTGCCTCGGCTTGGGTGTGATTACGTTGTCTTGTGTTCAATTTCCTCTCCTATGCGCATCTCAGTCAGCGAAACGAATCCTGAAAACTTTCGCATGCGAAAGTCAGGGAAGCCAAAAAAACTTTAAAATATTTAAGTTACGGTAACAAAAATCACTTGACACAGGCAAAGCATGATATATAATATCGTTACAGTAACGTAATTAAAGGAGTTTCAAAATGTCTGAATATCAAGCAAAAGCTGATCTAATTTCTGGCCAGATCGTTGCAACGGCATCGTTTTACACAGGAAACGAAAATTACCAAATTCCCTCTGAATGGATGGCCAAGATTATCAATGAAAGAGGAGTGGCTATCACCGTTGCCGAAAGCCAGCTGAAATCAAGAGCATTTTTGATTAAAACGGGTTATGAATTTGAGAATGGATTTGATGCCATCATGTTCGCTATAACATTAGCCCAACTGACTAGCACTAGCGAAGATGAAATAGCGTACGCAAAGGAAACAACTAAAAACTGGATAGAAATTGGCGAAGCGGTTTTTGATGCGGCTCAGGCAGCGATTGCAGAAGCTAAGAAACAGACTGGCGCGGAGTGAGTGTGATTGATATATTTCGCCGATGCCGTGGGGAGAGCCAGCTATGCTTAAAGAATCCAAAGTCGAAGAAAAGCCTACTTCTCCGACAGCTAAAGAAAAGCGCCCTAGGGGTCGCCCTCCTAAGGAAGGAGTGGCTGCAACTGGTGCCCAGCGCATTGCTAAGCTACGTGCAGAGAGAAAAGCTTCCGGGCTATGTCCCTGCTGCGGTCAAGCACTGCCAAGCTCAAATCCGGATTGAAATTAGCAGCTGCTAGAGTAGCTGCACCGAAAAGTGACAAAAAAGTGGTGCCTCCAATGCCCAACTTGAAATCCATCTGGTTGCCTTTGCTTCTGCTATTTCTTGCTTGGTTTTTGCCGTATTCAGGCATTTGGGCCATCATCAGGAACGCGATCCTCGCAGGATTCGCGCGTTCCTGATTTTAGGTTGCTTGTTTTAACCTTTCTAAATACTTCGCTTTTCGACGAAAAGTGACAAAAAGGTGGCGCACTTTATAAGTCGCGCCCTCGTCAGCCCCCCCCTTCCTGCTGACTGCTTTTCAAACCGCTAATTCACGCATGATCGTACCGCCTTCCCAGACGATGGCTGGTTGGCCACGGGCTTTTACCCTGTTATTGCACTCTATCGAGACAGAAAAAGTGCCTCATTCCGGCGACTCGTTGGGGTGTACCGATACGGTACGACCTATTCAGTTTCTAAGCGGCTTGATGGGTACACCGCAGAAAACGGAGAAAATCGTACGCTAAGAGATTCAATGCGCCGGGCTGTCTTCGGAGTCGTCTTGCAGGATCGTTTCGTAGTCCTGGCCGCCGTAGAAAACGCCAATGATCGATACCTGCTCAGCGTCCACGTCAAAGGCGATCACGGCGCGTTTCTTGTAGTTGGTGATGCGCAGGCCGGGCCGCACGTCATCGCGCATGGTGCCGCGATGGGGAAAAGTGCTCAGGCTCTCGCAATAGCTCACGATAGCCTCGGTGTACCGCCCGGCGATGTCCGGAGAGGCCGCAGCGGCGATGTGTCCGTACAGGGCCACAAGCTGTTCCTCGGCCTCCGGAGAGAAAACGACGCGATAGTTCATCGCGCCTTGGCGTGTTCGGCAGCAAGGCGGGCGCGCACCTGGTCAATAGTGACAGCGCGGGACGGGTCTGCTTTGAGCGCATCGTAGGCCGGGCCTACCTGGTGTTGCAACCAGCTTTCGACGGCGCGATCACGCGCCAGGAGCGCACGTAAGCCGTCACGGATGACTTCGCTTTCGGTGGCGTACTCGCCAGTCCGCACCTTGGCTTTTACCACGTCCGCCATGTCGTTAGGCAGGGTGATGCTCAGTTGTTGGGTAGTTCGCATAGCGACCTCCAAAGCATTTGGATAGGATTTAATCCTATCCAAATGGATCCCAATAGTCCAGCCCGTATTTCGCGGCCGTGAGTTGCAACTAATGTGAGCCCGCCACCATGGAATGCGAGCCCGGTTCGATAAATGCAAGCTCATTTGCAGTTATTGTGAGCCGGGTCGCGGCTTCACTTTCACTTAATTTGAGCCTGGGGTCGCGTTGAATGCGAGCCCGGCCAGTTTCAAATGCAAGCCGCTACAATTAGGCGTTACACAGCTCGTATCAAACCCGGTGGGATGATCGTCATTCCTCGGCCGCTCTTAACCAATCAAGGAATGGTAAAAATGGATCGCTGCCTTATTGTTTTCGATTTGGACACAAAGCTGCTTGAGCAGCATTATCACAATGCCAGTTGGCGCAATGGTTACGCTGATATTCAGCGCGTCTTGAGCAGAAACAACTTCACGAACATTCAAGGAACGGTGTATTTGAGTGATGGAGGGGTAAGACAGGCTCATGGCACGCTTGCTTTGCAAGAGGTCGCTATTCGCTTCCCGTGGTTTGAAAAGTGCGTCTCCAACATCCAGTTTTATGACTTGGCGGACGACTTTAACGCGCAATTCATTGTTGATGGTGTAGCGCAAGCGCGAGCGGCTTTTGAGCGGCGCTTAGCCGTGTTGCGGCAGCAGTTGCTTGATGCTGGACTGACCGTAGATAAGATCGATGAAATCATTGGACAGCAACAGTTCTCACTGGAAAACCTATCGTCGAACGCGTTGCTAAAATCGGCTGAATAGCGAAGCCCGGGCTATCAGCCTGCTCGATGGCCAATCATGTTGAGAAGTGACGACAAAGAGACAACGGCGTAGTTAGAAGATGGTGGGATGTAGTGCTGATTTCTTGTACAACTTGTTGTATTGTTGGATGAAGTGTTGCGATGTCGGATGTTTGGACGGATTCATAACCCACAGGTCGGCAGTTCAATTCTGCCCATCACCACCACCGATGCTAAAGGGCCCTGATTCTTCAGGGCTCTTTTCATTTGGGCGTCCTCCCGTGTCTCCGATTGGGACATTCAACGGGACAAACACGGCACCACGCCCAGACCATCCAGCCCTCTAACCCCCTACATGCAATTCGGGGTTTCGCTTCTTTTTTCGCTCGGCCCCACCCCTCCGTTATAAGACCGCGCAGGGGGTCTGGTCGTGGTCATTTCGATCTTCTCAGAGGATAATTGTTTAGTCGAATAACATACTTCAGGGAAAATAGATGAGCTATACCGACTACACCGGTTACTGGACGGGGACGATTGAAGGCACCAATCAGGGGGGGATTTGCTCTCGATATTCGCCAGATTGATGACCAAATATCAGGTGTTGGGAAGTTCAGCGAACCAAGCCTCGGCCAATATGAATATCTTCTGCAGGGTACGGTGTCAGAAGTGCTTTCTATACGAATGGTGCCGGGCCGAAGCTCCGGGATAAATCTGGGGACGGTTCACGTTGTTGGCTCATTGGATGCAAATGGAAAGCTAGTTGGGCGCTGGAAATCAGATATTGGAACCGAAGGCACTTTTGCTGCGAAGCGGTTCGAGACAGATACCCTGACGAAGGAGCTTCCTAAAAGCAATTCAGTATTCTTGGTGCATGGACACGATGATGGCTCTAAACATGCTGTTGCTCGTTTCTTAGAGCAAATTGGGGTAAAGCCCGTAATCCTTCAAGAGCAAATCAATCGAGGCATGACCGTAATTGAAAAGTTTGAGGAATTCGCTGATAGGGCTGGTTTTGCAGTAGTTCTAATGACTCCTGATGATATTGGATACCCGGTGGGCAAAGAGGAGGAGAAAAAGCACCGCCCGAGGCAGAATGTAGTCTTGGAACTCGGTTACTTCGCCGCACACCTAGGGCGCGATAAGACATTGGTTCTGACTAAAGGCGATGTTGAGATGCCTTCTGACGTCTTCGGTTTGGTATATGAAGCAATGGACCGCACCGATGGATGGAAAATGAGGCTAGCGAAAGAACTGAAGGCTGCGGGTTTCGAAATTGATCTCAATAAGGCCCTTGGCTAAGTAATCCTCGCTAACCTACCTGAATCAGTTGGTTCAATAGTCTGGGGCTCATGGCTGATCGGCTTGATTTTCTCTTTTGACAATTGGATGTCTCGCCCAAAAATGTCCCGATGCGCCGCATAGTTTTAGTGATACTGATTGCCCTCTCCAGCCAAAGCCGGGCGGATGAGTGCGAGCAGTTGCCGCCTCCGTCGGTGGTGATCAAGCGCTTTGAAGAGGGCGTGGCCATGAACAAGCAGTACGGCTACAAGACGCTGACGAATCTGGGGGCGAAATTGGCGCGGCCCGGGAATCAGGTGCTGGGGCTGACGCGTGGCAATGCGGTTGTCCGGTTTTCAATGAGTGCTCAGTCGATCATTGATCGTACAGGGCGCTGGGAGTGTTTTTCGCCGCAACTGACGCTCACTTATGGTTTTTCGCCGATGACCGTTTTTGTCGCCAGCGAGTTTCCTGAGGGCTCGTGTGCCTACAAGGAAATTTACGAACACGAGCTGCGTCATGTGAAGGCGTATCAGGAGCACATGGTCGGGATTGAAAAGGCGTTGCAGGAAACGTTGAGTCGGCGTTTTTCGACGAGTGGCCCGTGGCGCGGCCCGGTGGGGCAGAGGCGAGCCCAGTTGCAGCAGGAACTGGATGAGCGTTGGGCGCGCTATGTCGAGCGGGAAATTGCTCGGGTGGATGTTGCCCAGGCGCTGATCGATACGCCCGAGGAGTACGCGCGGGTGGCGAATTCATGCAATGGGGAGATCAAGGCGCGTATTCGTTAGCGGGGGGGATTCGCCGCCATCAATGACAAAGGCCCGTCTGAAAATGGCGGGCCTTTGTCATTCAATGTCCGGGCCTGAATCAGGCGGGGGCGGAGGTGCGGATCAGGTGGTCGAAGGCGCTGAGCGAGGCCGTGGCGCCAGCGCCCATGGCGATGACGATTTGTTTGTAGGGCACATTCGTACAGTCGCCGGCCGCGAATACGCCCGGCACGTTGGTCTGGCCCTTGGCGTCGATTTCGATTTCACCCCGATTTGTCAGGTTGACCGTGGGGCTGAGAGTTGCCTCCGTGGTTGTGGATTTCAGCCAGTCCGTGTTCGGCAGCAGGCCGATTTGCACGAAGATGCCTTCGAGGTCGATGCGCTTTGCTTCGTCGGTGTTGCGATCCTTGTAGACTAGGCCGTTGACCTTCTCGCCATTGCCGGTGACTTCAGTGGATAGCGCTTTGACGATGACCGTGACGTTGGGCAGGCTGAACAGCTTGCGTTGCAACACTGCATCGGCGCGCAACTGGCCGTCGAACTCGAGCAGTGTGACATGGCCGACGATGCCGGCGAGGTCGATGGCGGCTTCGACGCCGGAGTTGCCGCCACCGATCACCGCGACGCGTTTGCCCTTGAACAGCGGGCCGTCGCAGTGCGGGCAGTAGGCGACGCCCTTGCCGCGATATTCCTGTTCGCCGGGTACGTTCATTTCGCGCCAGCGGGCGCCGGTGGCGAGGATGACGGATTTGCTCTTCACCGAGGCGCCGTTTTCGAGCTTGATCTCGATGAGGTCGCCGGGGGTCAGTTGCGTGGCGCGCTGCAGGTTCATCACGTCGACGTCGTAGTCCTTGACGTGTTCTTCGAGGCCCATGACTAGCTTGGGGCCGTCGGTGGCCTTGACCGAGATGAAGTTCTCGATGGCCAGCGTATCCATGACCTGGCCGCCGAAACGCTCGGCCAGCAGGCCGGTGCGGATGCCCTTGCGGGCGGCGTAGATGGCCGCTGCAGCGCCGGCCGGGCCGCCGCCGACGATGAGGACGTCGTAGGCTTCCTTGGCGTTGATCTTTTCGGCATCGCGGGCGGCGGCGCCGGTGTCGAGCTTGGCGATGATTTCCTCGATGCTCATCCGGCCTGCGCCGAATTCGGTCTCGCCCTGGAAGACGGTCGGTACTGCCATGATCTTGCGGCGCTCGACTTCGCCCTGGAACATGCCGCCGTCGATCATCGTGCTGGTAATGCCGGGGTTGAGCACGGCCATCAAGTTGAGCGCCTGCACGACGTCCGGGCAGTTGTGGCAGGACAACGAGATGTAGGTCTCAAAATTGAATTTGCCGGGCAGGGCCTTGATCGCCTCGATCACCGACGCATCGACCTTGGGCGGATGGCCGCCGGTCTGCAACAAGGCGAGGACGAGCGAGGTGAATTCGTGGCCCATCGGGATGCCGGCGAAAGTAATGCGCGGCGTCTCGCCGGGCTGGCCGATGGCGAAGGAGGGGCGTAAGGCGGCGCTGCCGTCTTCGCGCAGGCTGACCTTGGGCGAGAGTTCGGCGATGTCCGTCAGCAGGCCGCGCATTTCCTGGGCCTTGGCGCTATCGTCGAGCGAGGCGACGAGTTCGATCGGGCGTTGCAGTTTTTCGAGGTAGGCCTTCAATTGGGCCTTGATGTTGGTATCGAGCATGGCTGTTCTCTCTGAGCTGAATTGCACTGGTTTTTTGCGATGGCTACGGTCAACCGGAAAAACCGCTGAAATCCAGGTTTTGAAAACCGCTCCCCGGTCGGGGAGCGGTTGGTAGCGGAATCTTTAGATCTTGCCGACCAGGTCGAGCGACGGAGCCAGCGTGGCATCGCCTTCGTGCCACTTGGCCGGGCAAACTTCGTTCGGGTGGGAGGCGGTGTATTGAGCAGCCTTCAGCTTGCGCAGGGTTTCGGAAACATCGCGGGCGATTTCGTTGGAATGGATTTCAACAGTCTTGATGACGCCGTCCGGGTTGATGACGAAGGTGCCGCGCAGGGCCAGGCCTTCTTCGTCGATATGCACGTCGAAGGCACGGGTCAGGGCGTGCGTCGGGTCGCCGACCAGCGGGAACCGGGCTTTGCCAACGGCCGGGGAGGTTTCGTGCCAAACCTTGTGCGAGAAGTGGGTGTCGGTGGTAACGATGTAAACCTCGGTGCCAGCTTTCTGGAAGTCAGCGTAGTTGTTGGCAGCGTCTTCGATTTCGGTCGGGCAATTGAAGGTGAAGGCAGCTGGCATGAAAATCACGACCGACCACTTGCCCTTCAGGCTGGCTTCGGTCACTTCGATGAACTTGCCATTGTGGAAAGCCTGGGCCTTGAACGGTTGCACTTGGGTGTTGATGAGCGACATTGTTTTCTCCTGGGTGGGTGTTGAAAATTGAACACAACGCCATGTTAGACATGCTCGATTGATCAAGCTAATTGATTGATCAAATAGTGTGAATAGGCACTGGCTATTCCGTGGCAGAAATTGTGGAGGCTGCCCTTCTAGATAAAAAGAACTAGTCTGTTATTGCCATTGGGACTAGGCTACGCCATACGGCAGTATGTAGTTGATACAAATCAAGTGCATGACTCTCAGGATCGGGATCATTGCCCTCCGTGGTGGCATGGGCTACCGAATTGAGGAGATTGGCCGGATGAATATTTCCAGTGCCATTTTGTACATTGCACCAGAGCGCCTCGACGAGGCGTGTGAAGCCCTTCTTCAAATGGGCGGTGTTGAGATTCATGCCCGGAGTCCGGAGGGGAAGGTTGTCGTTACTTTGGAGGACGACAACACGAACTCGGCTGCGGACAAATATGTAGCCCTGCATGGTGCTCCCGGCGTCGCATCGGTGGCCATGGTCTATCAATATAGCGACGACGAATCAGTAGATACCGAGGAGGTAGAGGCGTGAAGCTCAATCGACGAGATTTCATCAAAGCCAATGCAGCAGCGGCGGCGATTTCAGCAGCAGGTTTGACTGCGCCGGCTACGGCCGTGGCGCAAGGCAAGGACGATATTCGCTGGGACAAAGCAGCCTGCCGTTTCTGCGGCACCGGTTGCGGTGTGCTGGTGGGAACCCAGGAAGGTCGCGTCGTCGCCACTCAGGGCGACCCTGATGCACCGGTCAATCGCGGCCTGAACTGCATCAAGGGATACTTCCTGTCCAAGATCATGTACGGTTCTGATCGTCTGAAGACGCCGCTCCTGCGCATGAAGGACGGCAAGTACGACAAGAACGGCGAATTTACCCCGATCTCCTGGACCAAAGCCTTCGACATCATGGAAGAAAAGGCCAAGGCCACCATGAAGGCAAAAGGGCCGAATGGTCTGGCCATGTTTGGCTCAGGCCAATGGACGGTCTGGGAGGGGTATGCCGCATCCAAGCTGATGAAGGCCGGCTTCCGCACCAATAACCTCGACCCCAATGCCCGCCACTGCATGGCATCGGCCGTGGCTGGCTTCATGCGCACCTTCGGCATCGACGAGCCGATGGGCTGCTACGACGACATCGAGCATGCCGATGCCTTCGTGCTGTGGGGCTCTAACATGGCCGAGATGCACCCGATTTTGTGGACGCGCATCACCGACCGCAAGCTGTCGAACAAGGGCGTCAAGGTCGCCGTGCTCTCCACTTTCGAGCACCGCTCCTACGAGCTGGCCGACATCCCGATGATCTTCACGCCGCAGACGGATTTGGCGATTCTCAACTACATCGCCAACTACATCATCCAGACCGGCAAGGTGAATCAGGCTTTCGTCGACAAGAACATCAATTTCAAGAAGAGCGCCACCGACATCGGCTACGGCCTGCGTCCGACGCACGCGCTGGAAAAGGATGCGACGAGCAACGGTTATCCTGGTGCTGACGGCAAGCCGAAGGGCGACACCGGCAAGTCCGAGGCGATCACCTTTGACGAGTTCAAGAAGTTCGTCTCCGAATACACCGCCGAGAAGGTTTCCAAGCTGTCTGGCGTGGCCGAGAAGGATCTCAAGGCGCTGGCCGAGCTTTATGCCGACCCCAAGGTAAAGATCATTTCCTTCTGGACCATGGGCTTTAACCAGCACACCCGCGGCACCTGGGCCAACAACCTCGTCTATAACATCCACCTGCTGACCGGCAAAATTTCCGAGCCGGGCAACAGCCCGTTCTCGCTGACCGGCCAGCCGTCCGCCTGCGGTACGGCGCGTGAAGTCGGTACCTTCTCGCATCGCCTGCCGGCCGACATGGTCGTCACCAATCCTGAGCATCGCAAGCACACCGAAGAGCTGTGGCAACTGCCGGAAGGCACGATCCCCGACAAGGTCGGCCTGCATGCCGTGGCCATGGCCCGCGCCCTCAAGGATGGCAAGGTCAATTTCTACTGGCAGCAGTGCAACAACAACATGCAAGCCGGTCCGAACATCAACGAAGAGCTGTATCCGGGCTGGCGCAAGCCGGAGAACTTCATCGTCGTCTCTGATCCGTATCCTACGGTCTCGGCGATGGCCGCCGACCTCATCCTGCCGACCGCCATGTGGGTCGAGAAGGAAGGCGCCTACGGCAATGCCGAGCGTCGCACGCAACTGTGGCGCCAGCAGGTCAAAGCGCCAGGTGAGGCTAAATCCGACTTGTGGCAGGTGATGGAGTTCGCCAAGCGCTTCAAGATGGAAGAAGTCTGGCCGGCGGAACTGCTCGCCAAGGCGCCGAAGCTCAAGGGCAAGACGATGTTCGATGCCCTGTTCGCCAACGGCGTGGTCAACAAGTATCCGGTCAAGGAAACTCAGGCCGGCTTCGACAACGATGAATCCAAACACTTCGGCTTCTACGTGCAGAAGGGCTTGTTCGAGGAATACGCAGCGTTCGGTCGCGGTCATGGCCATGACCTTGCCCCGTTCGAAACCTACCACCAAGCCCGCGGTCTGCGCTGGCCGGTGGTCGGTGGCAAGGAAACGCTGTGGCGCTTCCGCGAAGGCTACGATCCGTACGTCAAGAAGGGCGAGGGCGTGAAGTTCTACGGCCACAAGGACGGCAAGGCAGTCATCTTCGCGTTGCCTTACCAGCAGCCTCCCGAGATGCCGGACAAGGAATTCGACATGTGGTTGTCTACCGGCCGCGTGCTGGAGCATTGGCACACTGGCACGATGACTCGTCGCGTTCCCGAGCTTTACAAGGCCTTCCCGGATGCGGTCGTCTTCATGCACCCGGATGATGCCAAGGCGCGTGGTCTGCAGCGCGGCATGGAGGTCAAGGTAGCCTCGCGGCGCGGAGAAATCCAGTTGCGCGTCGAGACGCGCGGTCGGAACAAGCCGCCCCGTGGCTTGGTTTTCATTCCCTTCTTTGATGCCGGTCGCCTGATCAACAAGTTGACGTTGGATGCGACTTGTCCGATTTCCAAGGAAACGGATTACAAGAAGTGTGCCGTCAAGGTGACCCGGGCCTGAACTGCCCAGTAAAGAAACGGCTGATTCTACGGTCAACCGGAAAAATGAGCCAAAAAGCGAATGGGGCATCGTCTCCATTCGTTCATCGGAGGTAACAAATATGAGATTGATCACTGCACTGGCCCTAGCCGCCGGCATGCTCCTGGGGGGAGTTGCCGGCGTCAGCGCCCAGGAACTGCGAGTGAATGAGATTGGCATCGAGTCGATCGAGGGAAATTCCAAGGTTGATATGTTCCGGCCCGAGAAAGACCAGGCCACCATCCCGCGCAATTTCCAAAAGCAGCCGCCGCTGATTCCGCACAGCATCAAGGGTTACAACATCACCCAGAATTTCAACAAGTGCATGGACTGCCACTCGAAAGAGCGTGCCGAGGAAACTGGTGCAACGAAGGTGGCCAAGTCGCACTATCTGGACCGCGAAGACAAGAAGCAATCAAATATTTCTCCGCGCCGCTATTTCTGCATGCAGTGTCACGTGCCGCAGTTCGACGCCAAGCCGCTCGTCGCCAATACCTATAAGCCGGCAGCCAAGAAGGGGGAATGATGAGTCTCGATAAATTCACGCCCACATGGGTCAAGCGCATCGGGCTGGTCACCGTATTGGGCCTGTTCGTAGCCGGTATCGTCTTCTGGGGTGGCTTCAACTGGGCACTGGAATCGACCAACAAGGAATCTTTCTGTATTTCCTGTCACGAGATGGAGGAAAACGTCTTCCGGGAGTATCAGAACACCGTTCACTACACGAACAGAACCGGGGTTCGCGCTACTTGTCCGGATTGCCACGTGCCCAAGGAGTGGGGGCCAAAGATGATTCGCAAGATCCAGGCATCCAACGAAGTGCTGCACAAGGTTCTAGGCACCATCGACACGCCAGAGAAATTCAACATGAAGCGCGGCCAACTCGCCCAGAACGAGTGGAAGCGTATGAAGGCGAACGACTCGCAGGAATGCCGCAATTGCCATCGCTACGACTACATGGATTACACCGAGCAGGGTGACCGTGCAGGCCGTATGCATCCGACTGCCTTCACGGAGGGTAAGACCTGTATCGATTGCCACAAAGGAATCGCCCATCAACTACCTGCTATTGACCAGCACATTGGTAAGCAGAACGACGGCGCTGTCGCCATCTCTCATGGTGAAAAGCCTGTCGAGGCGGCGAAGGATGGTGCAAATGAAGAGGCCAAGCCGGCCAGCAAGTAGGTCAGCTTCGTCCGTATAAAGACAAACCCGGCCGAGCGTCGGGTTTTCTTTTTTGCTGGATGCTGTATCGAACGTATCAATATTACAAATATTCACCCAGTAGCCCGCAAATAGGGGGTCTTGGGCCAACACTTATTCAAATAGGTATGCTACTTTTACTCTGCTGCCGTTCCGACGGCCAGTTTTCTTAAACACTAATAGGTAACAGGAGGCACTTAGATGAATAAATCCGAGCTGGTCGAAGTTGCTGCAAAAGAAGCTGGTATTACCAAGGCTGCTGCTGACAAGGCGTTGTCCGCCATTATCGGTGCGGTGGTAAAGACTGTAAGCAAAGGCGAGTCGGTTACTCTCGTTGGTTTCGGTACGTTCAAATCTGCCCAGCGCGCAGCGCGCACCGGCAAGAACCCGAAGACTGGTGCAACGCTGAAGATTCCCGCGACTACGGTCCCGAAATTTACTGCTGGTACGGCTTTCAAGGCTTCGGTTGCCCCCAAGAAGACCGCTGCCAAGAAGAAGTAGTCCAGTGTTGTCGAATGCGGGGTTCGTCTTTGACGGGCTCCGCTTTTTTTAAGTCGCAATGAACAATCCGAATCCAGAAAATCCCCCCGAAAATCCAGTTGCTGTTGTTCAGCCGCTAGATAACCGCCGCCGTCTGCGCGAGCTTCTTTCGGTCCCCGAACGTGATCGGACTGATGAGCAATGGGACGAAATTATTGAGTTGGAGATCCAGCTTGCTCCTGGGAATCGCGCGTCTAGTAACGAGCCTCTCGGTGGGACTCCTAGCCGTAATAGTGCCGCGCCCTATGGCAATAAACCCAGTGGCGGTGGTGGTGCCGGCGGAGCTGCTGGCCAGCAGCAAAAAAAGCATCGCCCTCGCGCCAACAACAATCGCCGCCCGCGTCAGAACAAGCCGCAATCCGGTGGTAGCGGTACGCCCGTCTGATTTGCTTGCTCCCCTCTCCTGAAGCGGCATAGTTGCCGT
Organism: uncultured Rhodocyclaceae bacterium; assembly: GCA_907163225.1. Classification (GTDB taxonomy): domain Bacteria; phylum Pseudomonadota; class Gammaproteobacteria; order Burkholderiales; family Rhodocyclaceae; genus Azonexus. Next base: position 2,789,179 of record OU015322.1, read on the forward strand.
CATGCAGCAGTTTGATCTAATCATCGTTGGTGGTGGACTGGCCGGTGCAAGCTTGGCGCTAGCTTTGCGCAATACGCGCCTGAGCATTGCTTTGGTTGAAAGTCAGCCGCCACGTCGCGCGGACGGATGGGATGCTCGCGTGTATGCGATTAGCCCCGCCAATGCTGAGTTTCTCGAAAGTATCGGTGCTTGGCGGCATCTCGATACATCACGCATGGCGCCTATCCGTGCCATGCAAGTTTATGGCGATGCTGCCGGTCGACTGGATTTTTCGGCGTATGAAACCGGGGTTTCTGAATTGGGCTGGATTCTTGAATCCTCCCTGATGGCCTGCGAATTCTGGGAAAGCGCCAAGCGACAAAGCAATCTGACGATGTTTTGCCCGGCACGTCCCGCGTCGCTAGAGTTTCGCCAGGATGCTGCCATCCTTCAGTTGAGTGACAGCACGACGCTCTCCGCCAAGCTCTTGGTCGGGGCTGATGGGCGAGACTCATGGGTGCGTGAGGCGGCCGGCCTCAAGGCGTTCAACAAGCCTTACGGTGAAAAAGGGGTTGTTGCCAATTTTTCTACCGAGAAACCGCATAACAATAGGGCTTTTCAATGGTTTAGGGATGATGGCGTACTCGCCTATCTTCCATTGCCTGGGAACCGGATTTCCATTGTTTGGTCGATACAAGATGATTCTGCTGACCAAGTATGCGCTTTGCCTTCTGACTTGCTGTGTGGGCGGGTTGCCGAGGCGGGTGACCATGTTCTGGGGCGCCTTGAGTTGCTAACTGCTCCCGCCGCTTTTCCGCTTCGCCTGATGCGCGTTCCGCAGACTGTGGCGCCGCGCTTGGCGCTGGTCGGCGATGCGGCTCATGGCATCCATCCGCTTTCAGGGCATGGCATCAATCTGGGTTTTCAGGATGCCATGGTTCTCGCCAGTCAACTGGCTGCAACACAGCCGTGGCACGATATAGGTCAAGTGCGCTTCCTGCAGCGCTACCAGCGGGCTCGTCGTGAAGAAACTGTTCTGATGCAGACCACGACAGATAGTCTTCGTCGTTTGTTCAGGGCGTCGTCGCCAGGCTTACGTCCGTTGCGCAATCTCGGTCTCAGCCTCGGTAACCGACTTCCATTGTTAAAAAATGCCTTGGTGCGATACGCTCTCGGCGTCCTTTAGGAGAATCGCATGTTGAAGAAATTGTTGCTGCCAGTTCTGTTGTCTGTGCTTTGTCTGAATGCTGCGGCGGATGAGGCAGAGATTCGGAAATCCATGGAGGCCAAGCTCGGTGCCAAGGTGGAAAGTGTGACGAAGTCAGGATATATGGGGCTTTACGAGGTTTATGCCGACGGCAACATTTTCTATACGGATGAGAAAATGACGGCGATCGTCGTAAGTGGCCAGCTGATAGATGCCAAGACGATGAAAAATGTTACGGACGAGCGAATGAAGAAGCTTACAGCTATCAAATTCGGTGAATTGCCGCTCGACCGCGCCATCAAGCAAGTGCGAGGTGATGGCAAGCGTGTTTTGGCGACTTTTGAGGATCCGAACTGCGGATATTGCAAGCGCTTGGCCAAGGATTTCCTGAGGCTTGAAAATGTAACGATTTATACCTTTCTGCTGCCCATTCTTTCTGAAGATTCGGTTCGAAAGTCAAAGCAGATTTGGTGCTCTGCAGATCGAGCAAAGGCCTGGAATGACTGGATGGTTGATGGCAAGGCCCCTTCCGGGCGTGAAGACTGTGATACTGCAGCAGTCACAAAAAATCAGGAGTTCGGCCGCAAGCTCAACATCACTGGTACGCCCACGATATTCTTTGCTGACGGGGAGCGTGTACCCGGAGCTGTGCCTTTGGCGCGAATCGAACAGAAGCTTAGCCAGATCAAGTAGCCTCAATAGATGTGGGCTGGCCTTCGAGGCCTCTGCTCTAACGTTACTGCGGCCCACTGAGGGTATGGCTTCTTGCGGTTGAAATCCTCCTCCGGGCGATGGATCGGTCGTGTATTTGGGCCGCGGCTTCGGCTTGTCCTGTTTTTTTTGCTGACCTGGCTGGGCGTCGCGGTGTTGTTGGGCTTTCTTCTCTCTGAAGGTCGGCGCGAGGCAGAACGAAAGGCGCACTCCGATGCGGTCGGCGTATCCGCACTCCTGGAGGCGAGGCTGGCAGCAACACTTCGGCGGCTACAGGGCGACTTGGAAGATTTGTCCGCTACGCTCCCGCGTGATGCCTTCAAGCCAGCGTTGCTTGAACGATACCGCGATGCGGTAACCGGTACCTTGGCTTTGCATGCAGGTCATTTTCCCGAAGTTGCTGGCTTTCATGTCGTCGATGCATCGGGCAGTTTTCTGTTTGCCTCGAACCGCCTTCTTCAGAAGTCTGAGGCTAATTCTCTTGCCTACCCCCCCTTGTCTTTTTCCGGCCCGGACAATTCGCTCAGTTTTTCCGAAGTGGCGCATGACCGTGTCTCCGGCCACTCGCTGATGGCTGTGGCCATAGCTGTGCGCGATGCTCGTGGCGAGTTGCATGGGGGGGTTGTCGCACAGCTTGATCTTACCTATCTTGCTAAAACGTTTGACGCGATCAACGTGGGGAGCAATGGCGTCATCTCGCTTCGTCGGGTCGATGACTCGCGTCTTATCGTTCGTCGTCCGGAACGCCTGGAGCTGATTAATCAGGCAGTTGTGAACAATCCTCTGCATCAGCGACTGGCAGCTGGTGAAAGGCAGGGAACGATTCGCTTTCGGGCAACTATTGACGGTATTGAACGCATTTATGCTTTTCAGCGCATCGAGGAATATCCACTTTATTTGACGACAGGGCTGGCTACCTCGGATTACCTTGCTGAGTGGCGAAAAATGTTAGGCATGGCCGGCGCATCGGCGCTCCTGCTCTTTCTGTCTCTTTCCCTGGTTCTGATCCGCCTCATGCGCGCTGAGAATGAAGAGGGCGTTGTCGCAGCCAAGCTGGTCGGGAGCGAGGCTCGCTACCGCATGTTGGCGGAAAATAGCCATGACGTAATCTGGACGCTCGACATTGCAACCCGGCGCTATACCTATGTCAGTCCTTCCGTGACCGGAATGAGTGGTTTTCTGCCTGAGGAGATTGTGGGGCAAGCCATGGATTCACGCTTGACGCCGGAATCGGCAGAGCGTGTGATTCATGAGGTCGATCAACGTTTGCGACGAATTGCGGCTGGCGACAAGACGGCGAGCGTCGTGGTCTCCGAGTTGGAGCAAATCTGCAAGAATGGCGAAGTCATTTCGACTGAAGTGGTTTCGAGCTATTTGCTGGATTCAGAGGGGGTCGCACACACGATTCTCGGGATAACCCGCAATGTCAGTGAGCGCAAGGCAGCGGATCTTGCACTTCGCGAGACGAATCGGCAATTGCATGCCCGCATCGAAGAAATTGGGCGCCTCCAGGTCGCGCTTCAGGAGTTGGCTGTGCGCGATAGTTTGACCGGATTGTACAACCGCCGATACATGGATGAGACGCTAGAGCGAGAGGTTTCCCGGGCGCGCCGAGAGGGAAATCCACTGTCGCTGGTAATGCTAGATATTGACTATTTCAAGCGGGTAAACGACACCTACGGTCATCAAGTAGGTGACGAGGTCTTGAAGATGCTGGCAACTATCCTTCTCGCGGATATTCGCGCGGAGGACGTTGCCTGTCGCTACGGCGGCGAGGAATTCCTCATTTTGTTGCCGAATATGCCGCTTGATACGGCAATGCAGCGGGCTCAAGGATGGCGGAAGGCAGTTGAAGAGTTGTCTGTTGTATTGGGGAATTTCAATATTACTTTCACTATTTCCCTGGGGGTGGCCGCATATCCCGAGCACGGCAAAACCCCGGATGATCTGACTCGTTGCGCCGATCAGGCGCTCTACCGGGCCAAAAACCAAGGGCGCAATCAGGTCACCGTTTTTTCGGCCTGACACGAAGCACCCGGCCTCCCGCCGGATCGGCGACCGCCCCGCGCTGACACCAAACTCATACCGCTTTGGCATGCGGCTATCTTGGGTGTCGCCAGCTTTTCCCACTCCTTACAAGTCACTTTAAGTGTCAATCTTCGCCCATTGATTTCTAAGGGAAAATTTTCTCCAAAATCAGTACAAAATTCTCTCTAAGTCCTTGTTGCATAAGAAATATTTGCAATATCTCTATTGACGGTAAGGGGTTGTTGTTCTAAAGTGGAGAAACGTGTTGAAAAGTGGGTAAACGGGGGGTTGGAAGAGGATGTTTGAAGGCGCAGCTGCACTCAGTCTGGATGCGAAGGGACGGCTTGCCATACCGGCAAGGCACCGTGAGTCCCTGCTCGCTGCCGCTGAGGGTGGTTTGGTGCTGACGGCGCATCCGCATCGCTGCTTGTTGCTTTACCCCTCGCCGGCCTGGCAGCCAATTCGCGACCAGATTCTTCGGGCTTCTAGCCTCGATCCCCGTGCTGCCTCGATCAAGCGCGTGCTGGTCGGAAATGCGCGCACCGAGGAGCCGGATTCGGCGGGGCGCATCCTGATTGCGCCGGAGTTGCGCGAGTACGCACAGTTTCAAAAGACGGTTTATCTGGTCGGTATGGGAGCGCACTTCGAGATATGGAGCGAGGCGGGCTGGAAGCAGCAGAATGATCTGGCTGCTGAGGCGCTGTCGGGTGATCTTCCTCCGGGCTTCGGGGATCTCGTCCTGTGACCGGTGGTGCCGCCCATGTGACGGTACTGCTCGAAGAGGCGGTGGATTCTCTGGCGATCAAAGCTGATGGGCGCTACGTTGATGCCACCTTCGGGCGGGGTGGTCATAGTCGCCGAATTCTTTCCGGGTTGAATGAAAAAGGCCGCCTGGTGGCGGTTGACCGTGATCCGCAGGCAATCGCCGCGGGTGCGCAGATTTGCGACCCCCGTTTTTTGCTGGTGCATCGGGCATTCGGTGAATTGGCCGAGGCGGCTGATGAGGCGCGCATCAGCGATGTGGATGGAATTTTGTTTGACGTGGGGGTGTCGTCGCCGCAAATCGACGATGGGGAGCGCGGCTTCAGTTTTCGCTACGACGCGCCGCTCGACATGCGTATGGATACCACGCAGGGCGAGACGGCGGCCGAGTGGCTGGCGCGTGCGGAAATAAGGGACATAACGGAGGTCATTAGAAACTATGGCGAAGAACGGTTTGCTTTCCAGATTGCAAAGAAGGTTGTGGCTGCTCGGGTCGAACAACCTATTGTCACAACAGGTCAGTTCGCGGCCCTCGTACGCGAGACCGTGCGCACCCGTGAGCCAGGGCAGGACCCGGCGACGCGCAGCTTTCAAGCTTTACGGATTCATATCAATCAAGAACTCCGCCAGCTGGAGGTAGCCCTGCCGCAGGCGCTGGATTTGCTCAAGACGGGTGGCCGGCTGGTGGTGATTTCCTTCCATTCGCTCGAAGACCGTATTGTCAAAAACTTCATGCGCGATCAGTCGATTGCTGACGACCTGCCCAAAGGCTTGCCTTTGCGTGCCGACCAGTTGCCGCAGCCCAAGCTGCGCCTGATCGGCAAGCCGGTGAAGGCGTCGGCGGCGGAGGTCGCGGCGAATCCGCGGGCGCGCAGCGCTGTGATGCGCGTGGCGGAGAAATTGTAATGCTCCGCTTCAATGTGATTCTTCTCATGGTGGTCGTTGTTTGTGCGCTGGGTGTCGTGACGTCGCAGCACCGTGCGCGCAAGCTGTTCCAGGCGCTGGAGGCAGAGCAGGAGCGGGCGCGTCAGCTGGATGTGGAGTACGGCCAGCTCCAGCTTGAAATGTCTACCTGGGCGAATCACCCGCGGATTGAAAAAATTGCCCGTGAGCGTTTGCGCATGCTGACGCCGGATTCGGCGGTTCGGGCGCCGGCGGCTGTTGTGGCCGTTCCGAAAGGGGGGCGTTGATGGTTGTGCGTCGCCGCCCGCAGCGTGGACATCGCTTTACCGAAAGTCCGGTGCTACAGCTGGCTTTGCAGGGCTGGCGTTCGCGTACCGTCGGGCTGGTGCTGATGGCCGCGTTTTTGGCGCTGGTCGCCCGTGGTTTTTATTTGCAGGTGATCAACAACGACTTCTTGCAGCAGAAGGGCGATTCGCGCTATCTGCGGGACATCGAGATTTCGGCCTCGCGCGGCAAGATTGTCGACCGCAACGGCGATTTGCTGGCCGTGTCGACGCCAATGAAGACGATCTGGGCGATCCCAGGCGATGCGCGAACGATGAATGCCCAACAAAAGCGCCAGTTGGCCGGCATGCTCGACATGAATGTTCGCGAGCTGGATGGCAAGATCGCATCGGAAAAGACTTTTACCTTTGTTAAGCGCCAGGTTTCCCCGGAGTCGGCTGACCGGATTGCCGCTGTCAAGTTTCCGGGGATTCATCAGGAGAAGGAATATCGCCGCTTTTATCCAACGGCGGACATGACCGCCCACATCGTCGGCTTTACCGGTGTGGATGACAAAGGTCTGGAGGGGGTAGAGCTGGCCTTTCAGAACAGCCTGTTCGGCCGGCCGGGTAGCCGTACCGTGATTCGTGACCGGCGTGGCAGCATCGTCGAGGACGTTGGCGCAACCAAGCCGCCGCAGGATGGCAGGGATGTCCATCTGGCGCTTGATTCCAAGATTCAATACCTAGCCTTCAGTCAGCTCAAGCTGGCTGTCGAGGCGAACAATGCCAAGGCGGGCGGTGCTGTTGTCATTGACGCGCGAACAGGTGAAATCCTGGCTCTGGCCAACTGGCCAACCTACAACCCGAACAACCGGGAACGACTGTCTGGCGCGCAATTGCGCAACCGTGCGATTACCGATACTTTCGAACCCGGCTCGGTGATGAAGCCGTTTACGGCCGCGCTGGCGTTGGAAAAAGGCAAGGTTCGTTTCGATACCTCAATAAACTGCGCGCCGGGCCGAATGACCATTGGCAGCGCAACGATTTCCGACGCCCATCCGCACGGCGTGCTGAGCGTGGCGCAGGTTATCCAGAAATCCTCCAACGTCGGCACGGCCAAGATTGCCCTTGGCTTCCCGCCCAAGGAAATGTGGGAAATGTTCGACAGCGTCGGATTCGGTCAGGCGCCGAATCTGGGCTTTCCCGGTGAGGTCAATGGCCGTTTGCGCCCTTGGAAAAACTGGCGGCCGATCGAGCAGGCGACGATGTCTTACGGCCACGGGATTGCGGTTAGCTTGATCCAGCTGGCTCGGGCATACACCGTTTTTGCACACGACGGCGAATTGATGCCATTGTCCCTGACCCGGATTGACGAGGCCGCGCCACGCGGCGTTCGCGTTTTTTCGCCACAGACCATGCGGGAAGTGCGGGCCATGCTGGAAATGGCAGTTCAGCCGGAAGGTACGGCGCCCAAGGCGCGCGTCGCGGGCTATCGGGTCGGTGGCAAGACGGGGACGGCCTACAAGATTGAAGGCGGCGTCTATGCCCGGAAATATGTCGCGTCCTTCGTCGGCATCGCGCCGATCAGCGATCCGCGACTGGTTGTCGCGGTCATGATCGACGAGCCAACCGGCGGCGCCCACTATGGTGGCGACGTGGCCGGCCCGGCCTTTTCGCAGATCGTTGGCGGCGCATTGCGTACCCTGGGCGTTCCCCCTGACGCGCCGGTTCAGGTGGCCGAAGTGGTCGCCGGAAGAGGCAAGCTGTGATGACGCCACGCGAAATTCTCGACCGCCTGGAAACCATGGGCGTTGTGCCGACGGGGGTTGCTGACGACAGCCGTCAGGTGTTGCCGGGTGATCTCTTTCTGGCCTATCCGGGCGATCTGGCCGATGGCCGTCGCTTTATCGGCAACGCGCTGGAGCGCGGCGCAATTGCTGTTCTTTGGCAGCCCGGTGAGAACTTCGATTTTGGCCAAGATTTCCCGTTGACCGCAAACCTGCCGGTCGATGCCTTGCGTCCGCTGGCCGGGCCTTTGGCGCACGCCGTTTATGGCCACCCGAGCGAAGGCTTGTCGCTGATTGCCATCACCGGCACCAATGGCAAGACGACGATCAGCCAGTGCCTCGCCACGGCCTATCCGAAACCCTGTGCCATCATCGGCACGCTTGGCGCCGGCTTCCCCGATGCCTTGGTCGAAACAGGTTTCACGACGCCCGAAGCAACGACGCTGATGCGCTATCTGGCGAAGTTCCGCGCGGCCAAGGCGGCCGCCTGTGCGCTTGAAGCGAGTTCGATCGGCATCGAAGAGGGGCGGATGAATGGCGCCCGCGTCGATGTCGGGGTGTTCACCAATCTCTCTCGTGATCATCTCGACTATCACGGCACGATGGAAGCCTACGCCGCGGCCAAGGAAAAGCTCTTTGGCTGGCCGCGTCTGCGCACGGCGATCATCAATCTGGATGACGAATTCGGCCGCCGTTTGATGGGCTCAACAAGCGCGATGCGCGTTCTTGGCTATGCCATCGGCGAGCAGCGGCGTGATTTCCCGGCGCTGATTCGTGCCGAAAACTTGGTCGATACGCCCTTTGGTCAACGCTTCAGCCTGATCCTGCCCAATGGCCGGGCCACCGTAGATACGGCCCTGGTCGGCCGCTACAACATTTCAAATCTGTTGGCTGTCGCCGGCGTGCTGCACGATGCAGGCATGCAGGCGGTTGATGTGGCGCGCCGCCTTTCCGAGCTGACACCGCCGCCAGGCCGCATGGAGCGGGTCGGTGGAAATGGCGAGCCGCTGGTGCTCATTGACTACGCCCACACCCCAGATGCGCTCGAAAACGCCCTGGGCGCCCTGCGCGGCGTAGCCGAGGCGCGCGGTGGTCGCCTCAGCGTTGTGTTTGGCTGTGGCGGTGATCGCGATCCGGGCAAGCGCCCGCAAATGGGCGAAGTGGCCGAGCGTCTGGCAGATCGCGCCGTGGTCACCAGCGACAATCCGCGCAGTGAGTCGGCGCAGTCCATCATCGACGCCATTGTCGGCGGCATGACGCGGGCCGAAGTCGAGGCGGATCGTGGTGCCGCCATTCATCGCGTCATTGTCGAGGCCGACGAACATGACGTCATTTTGCTCGCTGGCAAAGGCCATGAGCCCTATCAGGAAATCGCCGGTGTTCGTTATCCCTTTTCCGATGTCGAGCAAGCCCGCGCCGCGCTGGCCTTGCGCCGTCCCCAATCCAAGGAGGTAGCGGCATGAAATGGCTGCTTTCACAAGTCGCCCAGTCGACGCAAGGTCGCTTGATCGGCCGCGACGTCGAGGTGACAGGTGTGACGACCGACACCCGTGCCGTGGCTGACGGCCAACTATTCATCGCCCTCAGCGGCGAACGCTTCGATGCCCATGATTTTCTCGATCAGGCCGTCGCTGCAGGCGCAGTTGCCTTGCTGGTCTCGAATGAAAGCAAGGTGCCGGCCGGCATTTCAGCGGTCGTGGTCGATGATACGCGCCTTGCCCTCGGCTGCTTCGCTGCTGCCTGGCGTGCCCAGTTCGATTTGCCGGTGATCGCGGTGACCGGCTCCAATGGCAAGACGACGACGAAGGAAATGATCGCCTCGATTCTCAAGGCTGCCTTCGGTGCCGCCGTGCTGTCGACGCGTGGCAACCTGAACAACGACATCGGCTTGCCGCTGACCCTGCTTGGCCTCCGCGCCTCACACCGCGCAGCGGTGATCGAGATGGGCATGAACCATCCCGGTGAAATTGCTTATCTGGCGCCACTGGGTGCGCCGACGGTGGCGCTGGTGACCAACGCCCAGCGCGCTCACCTCGAAGGCATGGGCGATCTCGACGAAGTGGCGCGTGAAAAAGGCAGCATCTTCGGCGGCCTGCAAGCGAATGGCGTCGCGGTGATCAATGCCGACGATGCCTACGTCGATGTTTGGCGCGGCATGGCTGGTCAGCACGCGGTGCGTACTTTTGGTATCGACCATGCCGCTGATGTGAGCGGCGCCGTCCACCAGCACGGGCTGGAAATCGCCATCGATCTGAAGGCTGCGGAAGGCGATGCTGCCGTCACGCTGCACATTCCCGGCCGCCACAACGCCCGTAACGCCGTTGCCGCTGCCGCCGCCTGTCTGGCCGCCGGGGTGCCGATGAGCGCCGTGGTCGAAGGGCTGAATGCCTTCGCCGGCGTCAAGGGCCGTCTGCAGCGCCGGGCCGGCAACAAGGGCGCCGAGATTCTCGACGATACCTACAACGCCAACCCGGATTCCGTGCGCGCCGGCATCGATGTGCTGGCTGCCACCATCGGCCGCAAGCTGTTCGTGCTCGGCGACATGGGCGAAATCGGCGAGGCCAGCGGCCAGTATCACGACGAAATCGGCGGCTACGCCAAGAGCCAGGGCATCGACCGCCTGTTTGCGCTGGGCGACGCCGCGCAGCAGGCCGTGCGCAACTTCGGCGAAGGCGCCAAGCACTACTGCAACATCGAAAAGCTGATTGCTGCGGTCGACAAGGAAATGGGCCCGGAAACCACTGTGCTGGTAAAGGGCTCGCGCTTTATGAAAATGGAACGCGTGGTGGATGCCCTCGCTGTGCCGGTTACCGAGGAGAAACACTGATGCTGCTTGCGTTGGCCCAATGGCTCGCCCAGGACGTTCGCTTTTTCAACGTCTTCAACTACATCACGCTGCGCACTGTGCTGGCCGCGATGACCGCGCTGCTCATCTCGTTTGCCGCCGGCCCCGGCGTCATCCGCTGGCTGGCCGCCAAGAAGATCGGCCAGGCAGTGCGTTCCGACGGCCCGCAGACCCACCTCGTCAAATCCGGCACGCCCACCATGGGCGGCGTGCTGATCCTGATTTCCATCGGCCTGACCACGCTCCTTTGGGGTGATCTCAGCAACAAATACGTGTGGACGGTGCTTGTCGTCACGCTCGGCTTCGGCATTGTCGGCTGGTACGACGACTGGAAGAAAGTGGTCTATCGCGACCCGAAGGGCCTGTCGGCTGGCTGGAAATACCTGTGGCAATCGATCCTCGGCCTCGGCGCCGCGCTCTTCCTCGCCTACTCGGCCAAGTCCGGTGCGCAGACCGAATTGATCGTGCCTTTCTTCAAGACCGTCGCCTATCCGCTCGGCATCATCGGCTTCATCACGCTGACCTACTTCGTCATCGTCGGCACCAGCAACGCGGTCAACCTGACCGATGGCCTTGACGGCCTGGCGATCATGCCGACCGTCATGATCGCCGGTGCTTTCGCCATCTTTGCCTACGTCACCGGCCATGCCGTGCTGGCCAAATACCTGTTCATTCCCTACGTACCGGGGGCGGGCGAGTTGTGCATCCTGCTCGGCGCCATCGCCGGTGCCGGCCTCGGCTTCCTGTGGTTCAACGCCTATCCGGCTGAAGTGTTCATGGGCGACGTCGGCGCGCTGTCGCTGGGCGCCGCACTGGGCACTGTCGCCGTCATCCTGCGTCAGGAAATCGTGCTGCTGATCATGGGCGGCGTCTTCGTCGTCGAAACCCTGTCGGTCATGCTGCAGGTCAGCTACTTCAAGTACACCAAGAAAAAGTTCGGCGAAGGCCGCCGCATCCTGCGCATGGCGCCGCTGCACCACCACTTTGAACAGTCGGGCTGGAAGGAGACGCAGGTCGTCGTCCGCTTCTGGATCATCACCATCATGCTCGTGCTGGTCGGGCTGTCTTCGTTGAAGCTGCGCTGATGGAACTCAAGGGCAAACGCGTTCTGGTAGTCGGGCTCGGTGAGTCCGGACTGGCGATGGCCAAGTGGCTGCATCGCCAGGGCGCGTTGGTCCGTGTCGCCGATTCGCGTGACAACCCGCCGAACGTCGATGCCCTGCAACGCGTTGCGCCGGGTGCCGAACTGATTGCCGGGCCGTTTACAAGCGCTCCATTTGCCAGCGCCGATCTGGTCGCGCTGTCGCCGGGCGTCGCCAAGGCCACGCCGGTGATTGCTGCGGTCAACCAGAAAATAGTGTCAGAAATCGAATTGTTCGCTGCCGGCGTGCGCGAGCAGGTGCCCGGATCCAAGATCGTCGCCATCACCGGCAGCAACGGCAAGACTACCACTACGGCGCTGACCGCCCATCTGCTCAATGGCGCCGGGGTGCCAGCCATTGCCTGCGGCAACATTTCGCCGTCAGCCCTCGATGCACTGATGGACGCGCAGGATGCCGGCGCTTTGCCGAAGGTCTGGGTCGTCGAACTATCCAGCTTCCAGCTTGAAACGACGCACCACCTGAATGCCGCTGCGGCCACCGTCCTCAACGTCTCGGAAGATCACCTCGACCGCTACGACGGCAGCCTGGCCAACTACGCCGCTGCCAAGTCGCGCGTTTTCCAGGGCAAGGGCGTCATGGTGCTGAACCGCGACGACGACTGGTCGATGGCCAACGGCCGCTGCGGCCGGACGATGGTGACTTTCGGCCTCAATGCCGCGCCGCGCGGCGTCGATTACGGCTTTGCCGACGGCGTCATCTGTCGCGGCAAGGAAAAGCTGGTCGCGCTGGCCGATCTGAAATTGTCCGGCCTGCACAACGCCGCCAACGCGATGGCCGCTTTGGCCCTGTGCGAAGCCATCGGTGTTGAACCGACTCGCCTGATCGAACCGCTCAAGTCCTTCTCCGGTCTGCCGCATCGCGTTGAAACCGTGGCTGAAATCGATGGTGTGCTTTACGTCGATGACTCCAAGGGCACCAATGTCGGCGCCACACTCGCTGCCATCGAAGGCATGGGCTGCAAGGTCGCCATCGTGCTGGGTGGCGACGGCAAGGGCCAGGATTTCTCGCCGCTCAAGCCTGCGCTCGAAAAGCACGGCCGCGCCGTGGCATTGATCGGCCGCGATGCCGCCGCCATCGGCATGGCCCTCGAAGGCAGCGGAGTACCGACCCGAATTCTCGGTGACATGGAAGCAGCGGTTCGCTGGCTGGCCGCTCAGGCGCAATCAGGCGACTGCGTGCTGCTATCTCCTGCCTGTGCCAGCCTCGACATGTACAAGAATTACGCTCACCGCGCCCAGGCTTTCATCGACGCGGTGAAGGGGCTGTCGGCATGATGATCGGCGCCCTCGACTCGCCGCGTCGGCAAGTTGCCGAGATCGACTATGCCCTGCTGTGGAGCATCTTGATCCTGCTTTTCTCCGGCCTGGTCATGGTTTATTCCTCTTCCATCGCCATTGCAGAAGGTGGGCGCTTTACCGGGCATCAGCCGGCTTATTACCTTGTTCGCCACGGCGTTTTCCTGTGCATCGGGTTGGTCGCCGCCGCGGTGACATTCCAGGTGCCGTTGTCGCTGTGGCAGAAAAATGCACCCTATCTGTTCATGATCGGCGTCGCCCTGCTGGCACTGGTGCTGATCCCCGGCGTCGGCCGCGACGTCAATGGTGCCCGCCGCTGGTTGTCGCTCGGTTTTGCCAACCTGCAGCCCTCCGAGCTGATGAAGATGTTCGCCGTGCTCTACGCCGCCGACTACACGGTACGCAAGATCAACGTCATGCATGACCTGAAACAGGCCTTCCTGCCGATGTTCGGCGCCATGGCTGTGGTCGGCATGCTGCTCTTGAAGGAGCCGGACTTCGGTGCCTTCGTGGTCATCATTTCCATCGCCATGGGCATCCTCTTCCTCGGCGGCCTGAAGGCACGGCTGTTCGCGCTCCTCATCGTCGGCCTGCTGATCGCCTTCGCGATCATGATCATCGTTTCACCTTACCGGCGCGACCGGGTGTTCGGGTTCATGGACCCGTGGGCCGATGCCTTCGGCCGTGGTTACCAGTTGTCCCACTCGCTGATCGCTTTCGGTCGTGGCGAGTTGTTTGGCGTCGGCCTCGGTGCCAGCGTCGAGAAGCTGTTTTATCTGCCGGAAGCACATACCGACTTCCTGCTCGCCGTGGTTGCGGAAGAAATGGGTTTCTTCGGCGTGGTGGCCATCATCGGCCTGTTCGCTCTACTCGTTCAGCGCGCTTTCGCCATCGGCCGGCAAGCTGTTCAGCTCGATCGCCTCTACCCTGCGCTGGTCGCCATGGGCATGGGTATCTGGTTCGGCGTCCAGTCTTTCATCAACATGGGCGTGAACATGGGCCTGCTGCCGACCAAGGGGCTGACTTTGCCCCTGATGAGCTTCGGTGGTTCCGGCATCTTCGCCAATTGCGTGGCCTTGGCGATTCTGCTTCGGGTCGACTGGGAAAACCGCCAATTGATGCGCGGGGGCAAGCTATGACGACGTCCAGCGCCTATTCGCAGCAATTGGCGATTTCGTCGCAGGCTAACCCGGCGCAGCCGGTGTTAAGGGCGCAGCCCGGCCGTAGACAAAGTCGCCCTTCATCGCGCGGGGGCAAACTATGAAGACGATCATGGTCATGGCCGGCGGTACCGGCGGCCACATCTTCCCGGCGCTGGCCGTTGCCCATTCCCTGCGTGATGCCGGCTGGCGTGTCGTCTGGCTTGGCAATCCCGATGGTATGGAAGCCCGTCTGGTGCCCCAGCACGGCTTCGAGATGGTTAATCTGAAGTTCGCCGCCCTGCGCGGCAAGGGCATTTTGCGCAAGCTGCTGCTGCCGCTCAATCTGCTCAGGGGCTTCTGGCAGGCACAAAAGGCCATCCGGCAGATTCAGCCCAATGTCGTGCTCGGCATGGGCGGCTACATCACGTTCCCGGGCGGCATGATGGCTTCGCTGCTCGGCAAGCCGCTGGTGGTGCATGAGCAGAACTCCGTCGCCGGACTGGCCAATCGCGTGCTGGCCGGTGTCGCTGACCGCATCGTCACCGGCTTCCCGGATGTCCTGAACAAGGGTGTTTGGGCGGGTAACCCGGTGCGCCCGGAAATCGCCAAAATCGCTCCACCGGCCGAACGCTTTGCCGACCGCACCGGCGCCCTGCGGGTTTTGGTCATCGGTGGCAGCCTTGGCGCGGCGGCATTGAACGAAATGGTGCCGAAAGGCATGGCCTTGCTCGGCGAAAGCGACCAGCCGCAAATCGTCCATCAGGCCGGCGAAAAGCATATCGAGGCGCTCAAGGCCAACTACGCCGCGGTCGGCGTGCAGGCCCATTGCGTCTCCTTCATCGAAGACATGGCCGGCGCCTACGAGTGGGCCGATCTGGTTATTTGCCGTTCTGGCGCGTTGACCGTGGCAGAGCTGGCAGCGACCGGCGTGGCGAGCATCCTGGTGCCCTTCCCGCATGCGGTGGATGACCACCAGACCGGGAATGCCAAGTTTTTAGTTAACGTCGGCGGCGCCTTCCTGTTGCCGCAAAACGAATTGACAGCGGAATCCATCGCCCTGATCCGGAACTATTCCCGCGGTCAACTGCTGGAAATGGCCGAAAAAGCCCGCAGCCTGGCCAAGCCCGATGCCACCGCAGAAGTGGCCAATATTTGCGCGGAGAGTGCGAAATAAATGAAACATAAAGTCAAACACATCCATTTCGTCGGCGTCGGTGGGTCGGGCATGAGCGGCATCGCCGAGGTCATGGCTCACCTGGGCTATACCGTCACCGGCTCTGACATCGCGGCCAGCGCAACGACGCGCCGCCTCGAAGGTGAAGGCGTCAAGGTCAGGATCGGTCACGCTGCCGAAAACATGGCAGGTGCCGACGCCGTGGTCATCTCGACCGCCGTCAAGGAAGACAATCCGGAAGTGATTGCCGCCCGCGAGCGCAAGATTCCGGTCGTGCCGCGCGCCCAGATGCTGGCCGAACTGATGCGTCTCAAGCACGGCATCGCCATCGCCGGCACGCACGGCAAGACGACGACGACCAGCCTGGTGACCAGCATCCTGGCCGAAGGCGGAATTGACCCGACTTTCGTCATCGGCGGTCGCCTTAATGCCGCCGGCGCCAACGCCCGGTTGGGCAGCGGCGATTTCCTGGTCGCCGAAGCCGACGAGTCGGACGCCTCCTTCCTTTTCCTGTCGCCGATCATTTCGGTCGTCACCAATATCGACGCCGATCACATGGAAACCTACGGCCACGACTTCGAGCGTCTGAAGAGTGCCTTCGTCGAGTTCCTGAACCGCCTGCCGTTTTATGGCGTGGCCGTGCTTTGCGGTGACGACGCCAACGTCCGCGCCATCATGCCGCGCGTGCCGAAGCAGATCATCACCTACGGCCTGTCGCCGGACTGCAATTTCTACGCCGAAAATGTCGTCGCTGCCGATGGCCAGATGCGATTTACCTGCGTTCGCGTCAATGGCTCGGTGTCGCGCCTCGACATCACGCTCAACACGCCGGGTATGCACAACGTGCTCAATTCACTGGCGGCGATTGCCGTGGCAACCGAAGTCGGCGTCGAAGATGCGGCCATCATCAAGGCATTGGCCGAGTTCAAAGGCGTTGGCCGCCGCTTCCAGCGATACGGCGAAGTGGCCTTGCCGGCGGGTGGCTCCTTCACGCTGGTCGATGACTACGGCCATCACCCGGTCGAAATGGCTGCGACGCTGGCCGCCGCCCGCGGCGCCTTCCCCGGACGTCGTCTGATGCTCGCCTTCCAGCCGCACCGCTACACGCGGACGCGGGATTGCTTCGAAGATTTCGTCAAAGTGCTAAGCACGGTCGATGCCCTGTTGCTTTCGGAAATCTACGCCGCCGGCGAAGCGCCGATTATCGCTGCCGACGGCCGCTCACTGGCCCGCGCCCTGCGCGTCGCCGGCAAGGTCGAGCCGGTTTTCGTCGAAGACATCGCGGCCATGCCGCAAACGATCATGGACGCCGCCCGTGATGGCGACGTCGTCTTGTGCATGGGCGCCGGCTCGATTGGTGCCGTTCCCGGAAAGGTAGCGGCGCAAGTATGAACGCCTACGGTCAACCCGAAAAAATGCCCAAAAATGAAAAGCTGTCTGGAGCAAAGCATGTCTGAATTCGGCAAAGTCGCCGTCCTCTTTGGTGGCACCTCCGCCGAGCGCGAGGTTTCCCTGAACAGCGGTTCGCGCGTACTGGCCGCGCTGCAAGGGCAGGGTATCGACGCCCACGCCTTCGACCCGGCAACCGAGCCGCTCGACGCACTCAAGGGCTATGACCGTGCCTTCATCACGCTGCACGGCCGGCATGGTGAAGACGGCACCATTCAGGGCGCGCTCGAAGTCATGCACATCCCCTACACTGGCTCCGGCGTCCTCGCCTCGGCGCTGGCCATGGACAAGTTCCGCACCAAGCTGATGTGGCAGGCCGCCGGCCTGGCCATCCCAGAATACGCGCTGCTGACGGCCGATTCCGACTTTGCCGACATCGAGGAAGAGCTCGGTCTGCCGCTCTTCGTCAAGCCTGCGCGCGAAGGCTCGTCGATTGGCGTGACCAAGGTCAAGGAGCGTGGCGCGCTCAAGGCTGCCTACGAGGAAGCCGCCAAACACGACCCGCTGGTCATCGCCGAAAAAGGCGTGCTGGGGGGCGAATACACCGTCGGCATCATCGGTGACGAGGCGATGCCGATCATCAAGATCGAGCCGGCCACCGAGTGGTACGACTACGAGGCCAAGTACAACCGCGACGACACGCGCTACCTGTGCCCCTGCGGTTTGCCGGAAGCCAAGGAAATGGAAATCCGCAAGGGGGCACTCGAAGCCTTCCGCGTCCTCGGCGGCCGGGGCTGGGGCCGGGTCGATTTCCTGATGGACGAGGACGGCAATTACTACTTCCTGGAAGTGAATACGGCCCCGGGCATGACCGACCATTCGCTCGTGCCGATGGCGGCGCGTGTTTCAGGCCTCGAATACCCGGCGCTTGTGCGTCGCGTGCTCGAAATGGCAGCGAACGACTAAACGAGCCGATGAATGTGGAACAAACCGCACCTGCTCAACGCCATCGCCGACCTGCTCATGCTGGTCGCGGCGGCGGCGTTGCTGGCGGCCGGTGCGGTCTGGCTGGTGCGCGTGCCTTCACTGCCGGTCAAGCAGGTGGTGTTTGCCGAGCCGCTGCCGCACACCCGGCGCGGCGAGGTGGAGCAGGTTCTGCCGACGGCGCTGAAGGGCAATTTTTTCAGCCTGAATCTGGAAACGGTACGCGGTTCGCTGGAAAAGCTGCCCTGGGTGCGCAAGGTGGAAGTGCGCCGGATATGGCCGGCCAAGCTGGAAATCAGGATCGAGGAGCACAAGCCGGTAGCCCGCTGGGGCGAGGGGCGCGGCGAGTTGGTGAACAGCTACGGCGAGGTCTTCGCGGCCTTGTTGCCGGAGGACGAGGGGGCTGGTCTGCCCCTGCTGTTCGGGCCGAGCGGCACGGCGACGGAGGTTTTGAAGCACTACGGCGAATTTGTCGGTGCGTTCAAGGCAGTTGGCGAAATGCCGGTGCAGGTCACGCTGTCGCCACGTCTGGCATGGCAGCTGAAATTGCAGAACGGGATGCTGGTGGATATCGGTCGCGAGCAGCCGAAGGCGCCGGTGGGTGTGCGTTTGGCCAGGTTTATAGAAATTTATCCGGAAGCGGTCGCCAAACGCGCGACCCGGCCGGCAGTCGTGGATTTGCGGTATCCGAATGGTTTCGCCATGCGTGTTGCGGGCGAGGGGAAGGGAAAGTAAGCATATGAGCAGGGACAACAAGGATTTGGTCGTCGGGCTGGATATCGGAACGTCGAAGATCGTGGCGCTGGTCGCCGAGATCAACAACGAAGGCAACCTGAACGTGATCGGCATGGGCTCGCAGGATTCACGCGGCCTGAAGAAGGGCGTCGTGGTGAACATCGAGGACACCGTGCACACCATCAGTCGCGTCATCCAGGAAGTCGAGCTGATGGCCGACTGCAAGGTGAGCAACGTTTACACGGGCATCGCCGGCAGCCACATCAAGAGCTTCAACTCGAACGGCATGGTGGCGATCAAGGACAAGGAAGTGACGCCGAGCGATGTCGAGCGCGTCATCGAAACCGCCCGTGCCATGCCGATTCCGGCCGATCAGGAAATCCTGCACATCCTGACGCAGGAGTTCGTCATCGACGGCCAGGACGGCATTCGCGAGCCAATCGGCATGAGCGGCATGCGTCTCGAAGTGAAAACGCACATCGTCACCGGCGCAGTTTCCGCTGCCCAGAACATCGTCAAGTGCGTCCGTCGCTGCGGTCTGGAAGTGAATGATCTGGTGCTGCAGCCGCTGGCCTCCAGCTTCGCCGTGCTCTCCGAAGATGAAAAGGACCTCGGCGTCTGCCTGATCGACATCGGCGGCGGCACGACCGATATTGCCGTCTGGACACAGGGCGCCATCCGCCACACCTCGGTCATTCCCATCGCCGGCGACCAGATCACCAACGACATCGCCATGGCGCTGCGCACACCGACTCGCGAGGCTGAGGACATCAAGTGCAAGTATGGCTGCGCCCTGTCGCAGCTGGCCGATGCAGCCGAGAACATGGAAGTGGCCGGCGTCGATGACCGCCCGAGCCGCAAGCTGAGCCGCCGGGCCTTGGCTGACGTCATCCAGCCGCGCGTCGAAGAGCTTTACGAGCTGATCCAGAATGAACTGCGTCGCGCCGGGTTCGAGGAGGTTTTGTCCTCTGGAATCGTGTTGACCGGCGGCGCCAGCGTCATGCCGGGCATGGTTGAACTGGGCGAGGAAATCTTCCACATGCCGGTGCGCCTCGGCAACCCGAAATATACCGGCAGCCTGGCTGATGTCGTGCAGAGCCCGCGCTTCTCGACGGCTTACGGCCTGCTGCTCGAAGCTCAGGCGCAGCGCAAGCGCGGCCAGAAGATCCAGGAAAAGCAGGGCTTCAAGGACGTCTTTGACGGCATGAAGTCATGGTTTGCCAAGAATTTTTGATTTGTAGTTGAAACGATTTTTCAGAGGAGGTAGTCATGTTTGAGATCATCGAGAAAGACGAAGAAGTCGGTACGATCATCAAGGTGTTCGGAGTTGGCGGTGCCGGTGGCAACGCTATTGAGCACATGATTCACGAAGGTGTCAGCGGCGTTGAATTCATCGCCGCCAATACCGATGCGCAGGCGCTCAGCCGCAATGCTGCGTCAAGCAAGCTGTCCCTCGGCAAGACCGGCCTCGGTGCCGGTGCCAAGCCGGAGAAGGGCCAGGAAGCCGCACAGGAACACCGCGACGAAATCCGCGCCAGCCTGCAAGGTGCCCACATGGCCTTCATCACCGCCGGCATGGGCGGCGGCACGGGCACCGGCGCCGCGCCGGTGGTGGCTGAAATTGCCCGCGAAATGGGCATCCTGACCGTTGGTGTGGTCACCAAGCCGTTCAGTTTCGAAGGCAACAAGCGGATGAAGTCGGCCGAAGCCGGTATCGCCGAGTTCTCCAAGCACGTCGATTCGCTGATCGTCATCCTCAATGACAAGTTGATGGAAGTCATGGGCGACGACGCTGATGTCGATGATTGCTTCCGCGCTGCAGACGACGTGCTGAAAAATGCCGTTGGCGGTATCGCCGAAATCATTACCTACCCGGGCCTGGTTAACGTCGACTTCGAAGACGTCCGCACGGTCATGGGCGAAATGGGTCGCGCCATGATGGGCTCTGCCGCTGCTGCCGGCGTTGATCGCGCCCGCATCGCTGCCGAGCAGGCCGTTGCTTCGCCGCTGCTCGAAGGCATCAACCTGTCCGGCGCTCGTGGCGTCCTGGTCAACATTACGGCAGCCAAGGGCGGCCTGAAGATGAAGGAAGTCAATGAAGTGATGAACACCGTCAAGGCCTTCGCGGCCGAAGACGCACACATCATCTTCGGCGCTGTGTATGACGAATTGATGGGCGATGCCCTGCGCGTTACTGTGGTTGCCACCGGCCTCGGCCAGGTCGCAGCGGCCCGCGCCAAGCCGGAAGTGTTCACCCAGCCGGTACTGGTTCAGGCAACGGGTACGCACGACGCAGTGGCTTTTGGCTCG
Organism: uncultured Rhodocyclaceae bacterium; assembly: GCA_907163225.1. GTDB lineage: Bacteria > Pseudomonadota > Gammaproteobacteria > Burkholderiales > Rhodocyclaceae > Azonexus. The sequence goes on from OU015322.1 coordinate 2,809,859, forward strand.
ACGCCGGATTATTCGCACCTGGATGTGCCAGCCGTTCTGCGTGGCCGTGGCCAGCGCGCTGGCAGCAATGTAACCGTCGAGGCGCTTGCCAACAGTGGTGTTGATCGTTACGACATTCCGGCTTTTCTGCGCAAGCAAGCGGATTGATGTAACAAAAAATCTCTCTGAAAAAGGGTGGTGACAGTTTGTGTTACAATCTGTCACCTTCCCCATTCATTCAAGCACTTAGCATGCTCAAGCAACGCACGTTGAAGACCGTTATTCGCGCCTCTGGCGTCGGCTTGCACGGCGGTGTCAAGGTCAACATGACCCTGCGCCCGGCAGCTCCGGATACCGGCATTGCCTTCCGCCGCGTCGATCTGCCTGAGCCGATGGACATCCCCGCCAAAGCCTTCATGGTGGGTGATACACGCATGTGCTCCTGTCTCGAAAAGGACGGAGTGAAGGTTGGTACGATCGAACATCTGATGTCGGCTCTTGCTGGCCTCGGTATCGACAATGCCTGGATCGATCTGGATGCGCCAGAAGTGCCCATTCTCGACGGTTCGGCTGCGCCGTTTGTTTTCCTGATCCAGTCTGCTGGCATCGAGGAACAGAACGCTGCCAAGAAATTCATTCGGGTCACCAAAACCATCGAAGTCAAGGATGGTGACAAGTGGGCGAAATTCGAGCCCTATGATGGCTACAAACTGGCTTTTTCCATCGTTTTCAACCATCCGGCCATCGACAAGTCGGCCCAGACGGCTGAAATCGATTTTGCCGAACAGTCCTACGTTCGCGAAGTGGCCCGCGCCCGTACCTTTGGTTTCATGCAGGAAGTCGAATACCTGCGCGAAAACGGTCTCGCCCTCGGTGGCGGCCTTGAGAACGCCATCGTTCTCGACGAATTCCGCGTCCTGAACCAGGATGGCCTGCGTTACGGCGACGAGTTCGTCAAACACAAGATTCTCGACGCCATCGGCGATTTGTACCTGCTCGGCCATCCACTGCTAGCAGCCTACTCATCGCACAAGGGTGGCCACGCCATGAACAACCAGCTGGCTCGCGCCCTGCTCGCCCAGCAAGATTGTTGGGAAATCGCCACCTTCGAGCAAGCCGAACACGCGCCAAGCGGCGTAACCCGCTGGCTTGCCCAAGCCGCAGCATAAATCCCATGTGGTTGCTGCGTCTGCTGGCAGCGATTGTGGTGGTGGCGATTGGCGCCGGTTTGCTGATCTACGCGTTTAGCGGCAATCGCTATTATCTAACCTTGAGCTGGCGACTTTTCAAGATCGGAATCGTCTTCGCCTTGCTGGTTTTTGCGCTGATGTTCATCGAGCGCCTGGCGATCATTCCGCTCTAGCGGCGCGCTTCAGTAGGTTGTCCAGGGCATTCCGGAGCGGACCTTGCGGCAAGGTGTCTGTGGTCGAGCGTAAGGCCCCGATTGCCTTGTCGGATAGCGGCTTCTGGGTTGAACTCATTGATTGCGAAGGAATTTGGCGGGGTTGAACTTTTACCTCGATGCCGCTACACTCCGCTCCTCCTTTCGATAACTCGTCGCTCAAGCGCTGACTCAACTGGCGAATCTTGGCGGCGACCGCGCCGTTATCGGCGTGGATAATGATTGTTCCCAACTTGTAATTGGCAACGTGAGCCGAGTGGCGCAGCCCTGCCGGGGCGACCGCTTCGAAGCGACGTGAAAGCTTGAGCAGTAGCCGGGCGTGAGCCATTACCCGGCCGGCGGCGGCGTCTTTGTCGAGGTAGTGCTCAGGCCCGTTGTACATAGGAGGTTCCATGCAGATTATTCTGGTTTCGCGGCATTTGAAGGCGGCGAGAACAATCACCATTATGCCTCGGCATCTCGTGGCCGCCGTAATCGTCTTCACGGCACTGGTGTTTTCGACCTCGGCGTTTTTCTCTTGGCTGTCGGTGCACTTTCGCCTGCCGCTGGTTGAGGATCTCATGCTCTCGCTTCAGCAGCAGGAGGCGACGAAGACGCGGGATCACCTGAATAACAATTTGCAACTGATGGCGACCAGGCTCGGCGAATTGCAAGGGCGCGTCATGCAGCTGGATACGTTGGGGGAGCGTGTTTCAGGTCTGGCGGGCATCAAGCGCGAGCGTGTGCAAGAGGCAGCAAAGCCTGCCCAGGGCGGCCCCTACGTTGCTGCGCCAATGTCGGCCGACGCGTTGCAACTGGAAATTGATCGCCTTTCGGTTGAGGTGGAGAAGAAGAGCGATGATTTTGCCTTGCTTGAATTCAAGCTGCTTGAAAAGCGAGTCAAGGATCGGCTTTTGCCGACGACCCTGCCGATCAAAAATGCGCTTCTGGGCTCGGCGTTTGGTTACCGTGCTGACCCGATTGCCGGTCTCCGCTCGATGCATGAAGGCCTTGATTTTGCAGCAGAAACTGGTACGCCGATCGTGGTTGCTGCCGACGGGGTGGTGCTCTCCGCCAGCTATCATGGCGACTACGGCAACGTGGTCGATGTTGACCACGGTGATGGCCTGACTTCCCGCTATGCCCATATGTCACGGATTGATGTGAAGCCCGGTAGCCTGGTCAAGCGCGGAGAGACAGTCGGTGCAGTGGGTAATACCGGAAGATCGACCGGGCCGCACCTTCATTTTGAGGTGCGCATGCTGGGCGTCGCACAGAATCCTGCCCATTTTCTCAAGCAGGGCGATGAGTACGCTTTGGTGAAACACCGGTGAGTCCGGGCTGAATCCCTTGATTTAGGTCGTCATCATCGGGTCATGGGGCCGTGCTAGAATCAGCGTTTTGCCGCACTGCGCAAATCCTATTCCATCGCGATGATATCCGGCCTACTCAAAAAGATTTTCGGCAGCCGCAACGACCGGCTGATTAAACAATATTCCCAGGCAGTCAAGCGCATCAATGCGTTCGAGCCGGCCATGCAGGCGCTCAGCGATGATGCGCTGCGCGCCAAGACGGACGAATTCCGTCAGCGCTACGCCAAGGGCGAAACGCTTGATGCACTGTTGCCGGAAGCGTTCGCAGTGGTTCGCGAAGCCGGTGTCCGGGCGCTGGGCATGCGCCATTTCGATGTCCAGATGATTGGCGGCATGGTGCTGCATGACGGCAAGATTGCCGAAATGCGCACCGGTGAGGGCAAGACGCTGGTTGGCACGCTGCCGGCTTATCTCAATGCCATTTCCGGCAAGGGCGTTCATGTCATCACGGTCAACGATTATCTGGCGACGCGCGATTCCGACTGGATGGGGCGTTTACACCGGTTTCTCGGGTTGACCGTCGGGGTCAATCTGTCGCAGATGAACCATGAGGCCAAACAGGCCGCCTACGCCGCCGACATCACCTATGGCACCAATAACGAATTCGGCTTCGATTATCTGCGCGACAACATGGTCTACACGGCCGGTGAACGTGTCCAGCGCGACCTGAATTTTGCCATCGTCGACGAAGTGGACTCGATCCTGATCGACGAAGCGCGGACGCCGTTGATCATTTCTGGCCAGGCTGACGATCACACCGATCTCTACCTGCGCATGAAGGACGTCGTCCCCAATTTGACGCGGGCGATGGAAGAGGCCGCCGAGGGTGACTACTGGGTCGACGAGAAGGGGCATCAGGTTCATCTTTCCGAAGCGGGCTACGAGCACGCCGAGCAGTTGCTGGCGGAGCATGGCCTGCTCAAGGAGGGCAGCGGCCTTTACGACGCTGCCAATATCACGCTGATGCACCACCTGAATGCCGCCTTGCGGGGCATGACGCTGTTCCACAAGGATCAGCATTACGTCGTTCAGAACGGCGAAGTGGTTATCGTTGACGAGTTTACCGGTCGCTTGATGGCGGGTCGTCGCTGGTCTGATGGCTTGCATCAAGCCGTCGAAGCCAAGGAAGGCGTGCAGATCCAGGCCGAGAACCAGACGCTGGCGTCTATCACCTTCCAGAACTATTTCCGGATGTACAACAAGCTGTCCGGCATGACTGGTACGGCCGATACCGAGGCCTACGAATTCCAGCAGATCTACGGGCTGGAAACGGTGGTCATCCCGACGCATCGGCCGATGGTCCGCAAGGACATGAACGACCTGGTTTACAAGACGGCCGACGAGAAGCACGCTGCGATCATTGCCGACATCAAGGATTGCGCCAAGCGCGGCCAGCCGGTGTTGGTTGGCACGACCTCGATCGAGGCCTCCGAGCTGCTCTCCGGACTGCTCGACAAGGAGAAGCTGGCGCATCAGGTGCTGAACGCCAAGCAGCATGCCCGCGAAGCGGAAATCGTCGTTCAGGCTGGACGACCGGGGATGGTAACCATCGCCACCAATATGGCCGGTCGCGGTACCGACATCGTGCTCGGTGGCAACATCCAGAGGGAAGTCGACGCGGTCGCTGCCGACGAGTCCCTGTCCGCTGCCGAAAAGGATCAAAAGGTCGCCACCATGAAGAATGAGTGGCTTGAAGTCCACAATGCCGTGCTGGCGGCGGGCGGTCTGCACATCATCGGTTCCGAGCGTCACGAATCACGCCGTATCGACAACCAGTTGCGTGGTCGTGCCGGTCGTCAGGGCGATGCGGGTTCTTCGCGTTTTTATCTGTGTCTCGACGATCCGTTGCTGCGCATCTTTGCCGGCGAGCGCCTGCGCGCCATCATGGACAAGCTGAAAATGCCGGAGGGCGAGGCGATCGAGCATCCGCTCGTCACCCGCTCGCTGGAATCGGCGCAGCGCAAGGTCGAGGCCCGCAATTTCGACATTCGCAAGCAGTTGCTGGAATACGACGACGTTTCCAACGACCAGCGCAAGGTGATCTACCAGCAGCGCAACGAGCTGCTCGAAACGGAAGATATTTCCGAGACCATCACCGCCATGCGCCACAGCGTCATCGCCGACGTCTTTCGCATCTACGTTCCGGCTGAGTCGGTCGAGGAGCAGTGGGACATGGAAGGCCTGGAGCGCGCGCTGGCAACCGAGTTGCAGATCAATGCGCCGGTTGCCCAGTGGTTCAAGGGCGAGCCGACGCTGTCTGACGAGGAAATCCTCGAGCGCATCACGAAGGAGGCCGACGAGGTTTATCAGGCCAAGGTTGAACTGGTCGGTACAACCAACTTCCAGCAATTCGAGCGCAATGTCATGCTGCAAAGCCTCGACAGCCACTGGCGCGAACATCTGGCAGCACTCGATCATCTGCGTCAGGGCATCCATCTGCGCGGCTACGCCCAAAAGAACCCGAAACAGGAATACAAGCGCGAAGCCTTCGAGCTGTTCGAAGGGCTGCTCGACCTCGTGCGCAAGGAAGTCACCCGCATCGTCTTCACCGTGCAGATCCGTACGCCGGAAGACGTCGAGGAAACCGCGCCGCACGCCGATGTGCAGAACGTCCAGTACCAGCATGCCGGGTACGACGAGGCGCTCGGCGAGGGGGAGGGCGCGTCTGAGCAACAACCCGCCGATGCCGGCCCCAAGGTTGGACGCAACGATCCCTGCCCCTGTGGTTCGGGCAAGAAATACAAGCACTGCCACGGAAAGCTGTCCTGATTTTTGCTGATTCCCTCCAAGGCACCCCAGCGGTGCCTTGATGCTTTTGGAGCCATGAGAATGCCTGTCAATTACGCCACCCCCGCCGCCAATCAACTTTTCCCGGTCGCCGGAGTTCGTCTCGGTGTCGCCGAGGCCGAAATCCGCAAGAAGAACCGCCGCGACCTGACGCTCGTGGCGCTGGATGCCGGCTGCACGGTCGCCGGTGTGTTCACGCAGAACCGTTTCTGCGCCGCACCGGTGCAGATCTGTCGCAAGCATCTTGCTGGCGGCAAGGAAATTCGCGCACTGGTCGTCAATACGGGCATCGCCAACGCAGGTACGGGTGAGCCGGGCCGCCAGGCGGCGCAGGAAACCTGCGAGGCCGTTGGAGCCTTGCTGGGCGTTTCCGCCGAACAGGTGCTTCCCTTCTCGACCGGCGTCATTCTCGAACTGTTACCCGTGGAACGCATCAAGGCCGGCCTGCCGGCGGTGTTCGCCGACCTAAAGGCCGACAACTGGCATGCCGCTGCCCACGGCATCATGACCACCGACACCGTCGCCAAGGCCGCTTCGCGCATTGTTACGGTCAACGGCAAAAAGGTGACTATTTCCGGAGTCTCCAAGGGGGCGGGCATGATCCGCCCGAACATGGCGACCATGCTCGGTTTCCTTGCCACTGATGCCGGCATTGCCCAGTCGCTGCTCGACAAGCTGGTCAAGGAAGCGGCTGACGCTTCGTTCAACTGCATTACCGTCGATGGCGACACGTCGACCAACGACTCCTACGTGATGATTGCCACCGGCCAGTCCGGTGCCAGCTTTGCCGCTGAAAGCGATGCCGGCTGGGCCGAGGTCAAGGCCGCCATCATCGCTGTTTCGGTCGAACTGGCCCAGGCCATCGTCCGTGACGGCGAAGGTGCCACCAAATTCATCACCGTGGCTGTGCAGGGCGGCAAGGATGTCGAAGAGTGCCGCAAAGTGGGTTACGCCATTGGCCACTCACCGCTGGTCAAGACTGCCTTCTTCGCCTCCGACCCCAACCTTGGCCGCATTCTCGCGGCTGTCGGCTACGCCGGAATTAATGATCTCGATGTCGATGGCGTCAGGGTCTGGCTAGACGACGTGCTGGTTGCCGAAAAGGGCGGTCGCGCTTCAGCCTACAAGGAAGAGGACGGCGCCCGCGTCATGGCGCAGGCCGAAATCACCGTGCGCGTTGACCTTGGTCGCGGTGCCGCGCAGGCCAACGTGTTCACCTGCGATTTTTCCTACGATTACGTCAAGATCAATGCAGATTACCGCAGCTAGAAAAAAGTTTCGTGGAATTGACAGAATGTTTTGCTCAGTTGCTTAGTGTAAATCCCAAGAACGTTAGCATTAGTCGCTTGTGTTATCTTTGATTGCATGCAGCCTGCAAATTCGTAGTGCAAAGAGCTATCTTCTTGTTGGAAAACGCTAATTCGTTTGATTGTATGGCACTGTTGGTAGTCAATAATATAAAGGAGGATTCGTGGCTTACGGTTTGCAAGAAATTACCCCCGAGCTTTTGAAGCAAACCCAGAAGGCTTGGGAGTTAGTCGTAGGCGAAGAGGAGTTTGCTAGCGAGTTCCAAGCATTGTTTGAGTGGATTGGTTGCCACATCGACTATGCCGACCCAAAGGGGAATTCGTTGGCATACGCAATCGTAGATGACGGTCAGAAAATTGCTTCTGGATTTGGAGAGATTGTTTCCACGAAGCACCACGGCGGAAGGAAGCTTGGCGGCCTAACCAAATTGTTAAAGGTAATGGTGACGCCCCAGTATTGGGAGATTGCTAGCCACAAACAAGAGATCATCGGGATTTTTGTTGCGGCTATAAAAGGGGTGACAAAAATTTCACACCAAAATAAATCGAAAACAATTAAAATCTACGGCCGTACTGATTCGTTGCTTGAGTTGTTGCAAGGAATTCACGATTCTATGCAAGCAGACGAGCAGAGCGCAAAGTTAATTACTACCTGCATCAAGGGCCGCTGGCTTGAGATAGCAGTTAAATAGAGGGAATAGCCATGTCATCTACGATTAGTTACTTAACTGTTGCAGACGCTATCAGGGTGTGTGAGGGCTCATTTTTTGCCAATGTTCAATGCGCAGTCACGAATTGGATCGAAACAGCTGAACGTTCAGAAATCTCTGCTTCACTTTTTTCCTACGACATCCTCGAATCTCAAAGCGAAACTCGGCGAGTTGCTTGAGAAATTTGTGCTTACCTTCAAACCGCCTACGGGCGGTTTTTTGTTGTGCATTCAGTTTTAGTCTCGAAGCCTGAACATGACTGACATCCGCCGCGACCTGGCCCGCAACACGCTGGCCATACTCTGCATCCTCGGGCTGATCGGCCTGTCGGTCTGGGTCTTGCTGCCCTTTCTGGCAGCGACGGTGTGGGCGGTGATGATTGTCGTGGCGACCTGGCCGCTGTTCCGGTCGCTCGAAGCGCGACTCGGTAACCAGCGGGCGCTGGCCGTGGCGATCATGTCGGTGGCCATGTTGCTTTTGCTTGTCCTGCCGCTATGGCTGGCTATCGACACCATTTTTGAGCATTCCGGGCAGTTGACCGCAGCAGGCAAATCGTTTGCTGCCAACGGCCTTCCGCCGCCACCGGCCTGGGTGAAAACGGTGCCGCTGGTTGGCGAGCGCATTGCCGTCGGCTGGGCACAGCTCGACGCTGCGGGGGCGACCGGTATTGTCGCCAAGGTGACGCCTTATGCAGCCGATACGGGTAAGTGGGTGCTCGCTCAGGTAGGTGGCATCGGCGGCATGCTGATTCAGTTTTTGCTCGTCGTCACCATTGCCGCCATCCTCTACGCCGGTGGCGAAGACGGAGCGCGGTTGGTGCGGCGTTTCGGCCGCCGACTGGCCGGCGAGCGGGGCGAGAATTCGATCATTCTGGCTGGCCAGGCGATTCGTGGCGTGGCGCTGGGCGTCGGTGTCACTGCCATCGTGCAGACCGTGCTCGGTGGCATCGGGCTGGCCGTCGCCGGTGTGCCGTTTGCGTCGCTGCTGGCGGCCGTGATGCTGATGCTGTGCATCGCCCAGATCGGGCCGATGCTGATTTTGTTGCCGGCCGTCGGCTGGATGTACTGGACCGGCGATACCGGCTGGGCGACGGCTTTGCTGGTGTGGAGCCTGATCGTCGGCAGCCTCGACAACTTCCTGCGCCCCATGCTCATCAAGCGCGGCGCCGATCTGCCGTTGCTGCTGATTTTCGCCGGCGTCATCGGCGGCATGCTGAGTTTTGGCCTCATCGGTATTTTCGTCGGGCCGGTCGTGCTTGCCGTTACCTATACGCTGACCCTGGCTTGGATCGAGGATGCGCTGGGCAGGGACGAGCCGGCGCCCGAGCCGCCCGCTTCATAGCTTTCTGAGCCGGATCATCCGGAACCACCCGCCGGCTAGGGCGGGCTGATCGTGCTCCAGCGCCAGTCCGGGCGCTTCGGCGAGCAGGTCTTCGAAAACCACATCGAGTCGCGTCGCGATACGGCGCATCAGCGGGTTGGCCAGACGGCGCAACAGGGCTGGCTGGCCGCGACGCAGGAATTTGTCAAAAACCAGTACCTGCCCGCCCGGTTTGAGTACCCGCTCGATTTCTGCGAAACAGTGGGCCGGTTCCGGCACGACGGCCAGAATGAGGTGCAACACGGCGCTGTCGAAGGAGGCATCGGCGAACGGCAGGCGCTGGGCGTCGCCCTGAATCGGCACGAAATCGACGTGGCTGGTGCGGGGCAGGGCCCGGCATAGCATGGCCTGATTGAGGTCGAGGCCGACGTAGTGATGCTGCGGCGGCAGATGCGGCAAATCGAGGCCGGTGCCGACGCCAGCCAGCAGAACCTGTCCTGCCTCCTTCGGCAGAGCCGACAGGCTGCGCGCCCGGGCGGCATGCGTGGCCCGGGCAATCGCCGCGTCGTAGAACGGCGCGATCAGCGTGTAGCTGTGGCGTAGGCTCAAACCAGGCTCAATGCAGGGCGCGCGGACTGGCCAGGACGAACTCGGGAATCACGGCTTCGAAGTGCGTGCCGTCCTCGGCGACCATCTGGTAAGTGCCCTTCATCGTGCCGATCGCCGTCGTCAGCGACGAGCCGCTGGTGTATTGAAAGCTCTCGCCCGGCTGCAGCAGCGGCTGCTTGCCGACGACGCCAAGGCCGCGCACTTCCTGCACCTCGTTGTTGCCGTCAGTGATGATCCAGTGCCGCGAGACGAGCTGGGCCGGCACGCTACCAATGTTTTTGATGGTGATCGTGTAGGCGAAGATGTAGCGCTCGTTTTCCGGGTCGGACTGCTCCGGGATGTACTGCGGCATGGGGTGAATTTCGATTTGGTACTTGTCACTGTTGGGCATGGGATAATTTCGTCTATCTGTTTTTGTTCAGGGAAACTTCATGTCAGCCAAAGATTTCGTCATCGCACCGAGCATTTTGTCCGCCAATTTCGCCAAATTGGGCGAAGAGGTGGCCAACGTCATTGCCTCGGGCGCCGACTGGATTCACTTCGACGTGATGGACAACCATTATGTTCCAAACCTGACCATCGGGCCGCTGGTGTGCGAGGCGATTCGCCCGTGCACCACGGCACCGATCGACGTGCATCTGATGGTCAAGCCGGTCGACCGCATCATCCCCGATTTTGCCAAGGCCGGGGCCAATATCATCACGTTCCACCCGGAAGCGTCCGATCACGTCGACCGCAGCCTGTCGCTGATCCGCGATGCCGGCTGCAAAGGCGGGCTGGTCTTCAACCCGGCGACGACGCTCGACTACATGGATTATGTCCTCGACAAGATCGACGTTATCCTGCTCATGAGCGTGAACCCCGGTTTCGGTGGTCAGAAATTCATCCCCGGCACATTGGCCAAGGCCAGGCAGGCGCGCGCCAAGCTGGATGCCTACGAAAAGGAAAGCGGGCGGCGCATTCGCCTCGAAATCGACGGTGGCGTGAACACCGCCAACATCGCCGAAATCGCTCGTGCCGGTGTCGATGCCTTCGTCGCCGGTTCGGCGGTTTATGGTGCAGGAAAAGACAGCGACCCGCATCGCTACGACTCGATCATCGGTGCCCTGCGTAGCGAACTGGCCAAAGTCTGATGTACTTCGAATCCGTTACCTTTGACCTCGACGGCACCTTGCTCGACACCATCGCCGACCTGGCCGAAGCCTGTCGCCTGATGCTAGCCGAAGTCGGCGCCCGGCCGCGCACGCAGGCCGAGGTGCACAGCTTCGTCGGCAAGGGCATGGCCGTGCTTGTCGAGCGCTGCTTGACTCACGAGCATCCGCCGACGGATGAGCAACTGCACGCCGCCATCGAATCCTTCAAACGCCACTATTCCACGGTCAACGGGAAATATTGCCAAATTTACGAAGGTGTTCTCGATGGGTTGGACGCCTGGAAAGCCAGCGGCCTCAAGATGGGCGTCGTCACCAACAAGCCCGGCATGTTCACCGAGCAACTGCTCGATCGCATGGGGCTGGCCGACTATTTCGACGTGGTTGTTTCCGGCGATACCACGCCGCACAAGAAGCCGCATCCCGAGCCCATCCTGCACGCCTGTCGCCTGTTCGCTGTGCAGCCTGAGCGCAATCTGCACATCGGCGACTCGGAAAACGACATCCTTGCTGCCCGCGCCGCTGGTTCGCCGACCTACTGCGTCCCCTACGGCTACAACGAAGGCAAGCCGGTGGACAGCGCCGATTGCGATGCGCTAGTATCAAGCCTCCTTGTTGCCTACCAACAAGCCCTTAATTTCAAAGACCTCCAACACAAATGACGACTCTGCGAATCTGGAACGAATGGCAAGGTTGGCGTCGCTGGCGCCCCTGATCTCCTTTCGCGCGCCCTTGTGGCGCACCGCTCCAGACCGCAACCCCCTGTCATTTTCGAGGCTTCCCCATGACTGAAACCGAATTCAACGCGCTCGCCGCGCAAGGCTACAACCGTATTCCCGTTACGCTGGAAACGTTTGCCGACCTCGACACACCGCTGTCGATCTACCTCAAACTGGCCAACGCGCCCTTCACCTACCTGCTCGAATCGGTGCAGGGTGGCGAGCGTTTCGGCCGCTACTCGATCATCGGCCTCGCCGCCCAGACACGCATCGTCGTCAATGGCCACCAGGTCATGGTGCTGACAGGTAACCGGGTGGCCGAGCGCGAGGACGACACCAATCCGCTCGAATTCATCGGCAAGTTCATGCAGCGCTTCCGCGCCGCCCCGCAGGCCGGGTTACCACGTTTCTGCGGCGGCCTCGTCGGCTGCTTCGGCTACGACACCATTCGCTACGTCGAAACCAAGCTGACCCGCACCAACAAGCCGGACGACATCGGCACGCCGGATATCGGCCTGTTGCTCTCCGAAGAGATCGCCGTCGTCGACAACCTCTCCGGCAAGCTGACCCTCGTCGTTTTCGCCGAACCGGGTTTCCCCGGCGCCTACCATAAGGCGCGGGCACGGCTCATGGAACTGCTCGCCAAGCTGCGCACGCCGGTTGCCATCCCGAGCGAAAAACCGGTGCATTCCGAGCCCGCCGTTTCGGTCTTCGGTGAAGCGGCATTCAAGAAGGCCGTGCTCAAGGCCAAGGACTACATCACCGAAGGCGACGTCATGCAGGTTGTGTTGTCGCAGCGTATGACCAAGCCCTTCGGCGCCAGCCCGCTGGCCTTGTACCGCACGCTGCGCAGCCTCAATCCCTCGCCCTACATGTTCTACTTCGATTTCGAGGATTTTCATGTCGTCGGCGCTTCGCCGGAAATTCTCGTCCGCCTCGAAGGCGACCGCGTCACCGTGCGCCCGATTGCCGGCACCCGCAAGCGCGGTGCCTCGCCGGAAGAAGATGCCGCGCTGGCCGCCGAACTGCTCGCCGACGAGAAGGAGCGCGCCGAGCATACGCAACTGCTCGACCTCGGCCGCAACGACTGCGGTCGCGTTGCCAAGGTCGGCACCGTCAAACTGACCGAAAACATGATCGTCGAGCGTTACTCGCACGTCATGCACATCGTTTCCAACGTCGAAGGCCGCCTGCAGCCGGGGCTCGACGCGCTCGACGTGCTGCGTGCCACCTTCCCGGCCGGCACCGTGTCCGGCGCCCCCAAGGTGCGGGCCATGGAAATCATCGACGAACTCGAGCCGGTCAAGCGCGGCATCTACGCCGGTGCCGTCGGCTACCTCGGCTTCCACGGTGACATGGATATCGCCATCGCCATCCGCACGGCGGTCGTCAAGAACAAGCAGCTCTACGTTCAGGCCGGCGCCGGCATCGTCGCCGATTCCGATCCGCATTCGGAGTGGGTCGAAACCCAGAACAAGGCCCGCGCTGTCCTGCGCGCCGCCGAACTTGCCGAGCAAGGGCTGGATACGCGCATCGACTGAACCTCGTTGTCGTTGATAGCAAAGAAAGCCGCCTGAATTTTGGCGGCTTTTTCGTGTCGACCGCAGGGAGAGTGGTAGTGTCGGGTTTCCGATGTCCGTTTTGGATCGGCTGTCGGAAATCCGATAGTTTCCGGAAGGGTGTGCGAAAAAATGATCAATAAATCAAGGCTCGGCGCTTTGGGGCGCCCATCATTTTTCTGGCACGCTAGCTGCGTAGTAAACGCCACCGAAGCCGGGCAATGGCTTCTACAACAAAAGGAGATGACATGAACCGATTTGCCTTTGCTGCTGCACTTGCCACCGCCCTGAGTACTGTCGCCGCTTTGCCGGCCCAGGCTCAAGAGTCCTCCACCCTGAAAAAGATCAAGGACACCGGCAGCATCACGCTGGGTCATCGCGAATCGTCGATTCCCTTTTCCTATTACGACGACAAACAACAGGTCATCGGCTATTCGCACGAGCTGATGCTCAAAGTCGTCGACAGCATCAAGAGCGAACTCAAGCTGGCCAAGGTCGATACCCGCCTGATGCCGGTCACCTCGGCCAACCGCATCACGCTGATCCAGAACGGCACCGTCGACATCGAATGCGGCTCGACGACCAACAACCTCGAACGCCAGAAGCAGGTCGGCTTCTCGACGACCATTTTCGTCATCGGCACCCGCCTGATGACCAAGAAGGATTCCGGCATCAAGGACTTCGCCGATCTCGCCGGCAAGAACGTGGTGACCACCGCAGGCACCACCTCCGAGCGCCTGATCCGCAAGATGAACGAAGACAAGAAAATGGGCATGAACGTAATCTCCGCCAAGGACCACGGCGAAGCCTTCCTGACCCTGGAAACCGGCCGCGCCGTCGCCTTCATGATGGACGATGCGCTGCTCTATGGCGAAATGGCCAAGGCGAAGCGTGCGGGCGACTGGATCGTTACCGGCACTGCCCAGTCCAAGGAAGCCTACGGCTGCATGCTGCGCAAGGACGACCCGGCCTTCAAGAAGCTGGTCGACGCGGCACTGACCAAGGCACTGACTTCGGGTGATGCCGAGAAAATCTACACCAAGTGGTTCCTCAACCCGATCCCGCCCAAGGGCCTGAACCTCAACATGCCGCTGTCCGACGAAATGAAGGCCGCCTTCAAGGCACCTAACGACAAGGCTTTCGAATAAGCTCCCCGGCCTCTCCCTGACCCCGCTGCCGTATCCGGTAGCGGGGCAATAAAAATATCCTTGAGGAGTCCATCATGGGTTACCAATGGAATTGGGGCGTCTTCCTGCAGCCGAGCGCGAGCGGAGACGACACTTACCTGGGCTGGATGTTCGCCGGCTTCAAAATGACCATCGCGCTGTCGCTGACCGCCTGGGTTCTGGCCCTGCTGCTAGGCGCGCTGGTCGGCGTCCTGCGCACGGTGCCGAACAAGACGCTGGCTGGCATCGCCACGGCTTATGTCGAACTGTTCCGCAACGTGCCGCTGCTCGTCCAGCTGTTCATCTGGTATTTCGTGCTGCCGGAACTGTTGCCGACCGATATCGGCAATGCCTTCAAGCAGTCCAACCCTGTGTTCCAGCAGTTCCTCGCCTCGATGGTCTGTCTCGGTCTATTCACCAGTGCCCGCGTCGCCGAGCAGGTGCGCGCCGGCATCAACTCGCTGCCCCGGGGCCAGAAGAACGCCGGCCTGGCGCTCGGCTTCACGCTGCCGCAGACCTACCGTTTCGTGATGCTGCCGATGGCCTTCCGCCTGGTCGTGCCACCGCTGACTTCCGAATTCCTCAACATCTTCAAGAACTCCGCCGTCTGCTCGACCATCGGGCTGCTTGAGCTGGCCGCCCAGGGGCGCCAGCTGGTCGATTACACGGCGCAGCCCTACGAGTCCTTCATTGCCGTGACCCTGTCCTACATCATTATCAACGTCACCGTGATGACCCTGATGCACAAGTTTGAGAAGCGCATTGCGGTACCCGGCTACATCGGAGGCAAATAATGCTTACCCCCGTCTATCTACTGCGCTGCCCGCCTGCTTCGTTGCGCGGTGCTCGCTCCCTCGCCTACCAACAGGGTATGTCTCGGTCGCTGCGCTCCGTGCGCCTCGCATCCGGGCATGCTCGCGACGATATCCGGAGGTAAGCATGACTTACGAATTCGACTGGTCTTCCATCCCCGGCGCCTTGCCCTTCCTCTGGGACGGCATGAAGATTTCGCTGGTTATCACCGCCCAGGCGGTGGTCATCGGCATCGTCTGGGGCACCCTGCTGGCCATGATGCGGCTGTCGTCGGTCAAGCCGCTGTCGTGGTTCGCCGCTGGCTACGTCAACCTGTTCCGCGCTGTCCCGCTGGTCATGGTGCTGCTCTGGTTCTTCCTGATCGTGCCGCGCTTCATCGAAACCTTGCTCGACTTCCCGCCGGGCGCCGACCTGCGCCTGAGCTCGGCGATGATGGGCTTCGCGCTGTTCGAAGCGGCCTATTACTCGGAAATCATCCGGGCCGGCATCCAGAGCGTCCCGAAGGGGCAGATTTCTGCCGCCTCGGCGCTCGGCATGAACTACGCCCAGGCCATGCGCCTCGTCGTGCTGCCGCAGGCCTTCCGCAACATGGTGCCGCTGCTGCTGACGCAAGCCATCATCCTCTTCCAGGACACCTCGCTGGTCTATGTCTCGGCCCTCGCCGACTTCTTCGGCGCCGCCTACAAGGTCGGCGACCGCGACGGCCGGCTGGTCGAATTGTTGCTCTTTGCCGGCGCCGTCTATTTCGTCATCTGCTTCAGCGCTTCGCAGATCGTCAAGCGCCTCCAGAAAAAATACACCCCGGCCTGATGGCCACCGTCAGGAGAATCCCATGATCAATATTGCCAACGTCAGCAAGCATTACGGCAGCTTCCAGGTGCTCAAGGATTGCACCACCTCGGTCAGCAAGGGCGAGGTCATCGTTGTCTGCGGCCCGTCCGGCTCGGGCAAGTCGACGCTGATCAAGTGCGTCAATGGCCTCGAACCCTTCCAGTCCGGTGAAATCGTCGTCAACGGCATTTCGGTCGGCGACCCGAAAACCAACCCGTCCAAGCTGCGCGCCCAGGTCGGCATGGTCTTCCAGAACTTCGAGCTGTTCCCGCACATGAGCATCACCCAGAACCTGGCCATCGCCCAGGTCAAGGTCCTCAAGCGCAGCCAGGACGAGGCGATGGACAAGGGTCTCAAACTGCTCGACCGCGTCGGCCTCAAGGCGCAGGCTGACAAGTTCCCCGGCCAGTTGTCCGGCGGTCAGCAACAGCGCGTGGCGATCGCCCGGGCGCTGGCCATGGACCCGATCTGCATGCTGTTCGACGAGCCGACCTCGGCGCTCGACCCGGAAATGGTCAATGAGGTGCTCGACGTGATGACCGAACTGGCCCACGAAGGCATGACCATGATGTGCGTGACGCACGAAATGGGCTTCGCCAAGCGCGTCGCCAACCGCGTCATCTTCATGGATCAGGGCGCCATCGTCGAGGATGACAGCAAGGAAGAGTTCTTTGCCAATCCGCGTTCGCAGCGGGCGCAGCACTTCCTCGCCAAGATCCTGCACCACTGAGCAACGGCCATCGGTTTTGCCACGGCCAACTGCGGCGGCGGTTGGCGGGCAATTTACAATCAAGCACTCATTCCCTTCCTGATCATGCCCGACGCCCGCCAGCCCATCCCGATCTCTCTGACCAAGCCGCGCCGCGTCCTTGGGGTGGCGGGGGTGATGATTCTGATTCTGGTCACCGCGCTGTTTGCCTACCGGGTTTCCGAGAAGCAGGGTTTCAGCCAGATGCGTGACGAGGCCAGTCACCAGCTCGATATTCTGGCCGCAGCCATCGACAGCGAAGTGACGCGGCACGCCTCGATTCCCAGCGCCGTCGAGCTCAATCACGACATCCTGGCCCTGCTGCTCTCCCCGGCCGGCGAGCGCGATGCGCTGCAGCCACCAGCCAACCGCTTCCTGCAAAATCTCAACGACCATCTCGGTGGGCCGGCCATTTTCGTGCTCGACACCAACGGGTGGGTGGTCGCTTCGAGCGACTGGATCTTTTCCGACAACCTGCTCGGCGCCGACCTGTCCACCATCCCGCTGTTCCGCGATGCCGTCGCCGGCACCCCGGGCCGGCACTACGCCGTCGACAACGTGCGCCAGGAGCCCGGCTATTTCTTCGCGCTGCCCATCCGCGACGAACAGCAGGATTGGAAGGTGATCGGCGTCGCCGTCGTCAAGTCCAGCCTGCACGAACTCGAGCGGCGCTGGCTCGGCCAGGAGGCGCCGGCCCTGATCGTCGACGCCAACGGCATCGTGCTCCTCGCCTCGCCGCCCGAATGGCGCTATGCCACGCTGCAGCCGCAAAACCCCGAAGTGCTGGCGCGCATCAGCCAGGAGCAGTTTGCCGGCCAGCCGCTCGGCGTTACCTCGCTCGACATCGCCATCGACGCGGCGCAGGAAGGCACCGTGGTCCGCCTGTCGCGCCAGCTCAAGCCCGACCCCGGCCCGCTGCAAGGCGCCAAGTCCTACCTCGCCCTGAGCCGCCACCTGCCGGGAACGGCCTGGCGCATCGTCGTCTTTTCCGACCTGCGCCCGGTTTTCGTCCAAGCCTCGACCCACGCTGCGCTGGCCGCTGCGGCCATCGGCTGTTTCCTGCTCTGGCTGCTCTTCCTCAGCCAGCGCCGGCGCCTCGCCCGCGGTCGCGAGGAGGCGCGCGCCATGCTCGAACAGGCCAATCAGGAGCTCGAACGCAATGTCGCGGCACGTACTGCCGATCTCTCCGAAGCCGTCACCGGCCTGCAGCGCGAAGTCGCCGAACGCCAGCGCGCCGAACAAACCCTGCGCGCCGCCCAGGATGAACTGGTGCAGGCCGCCAAGCTCGCCGTGCTAGGCCAGATGGCGACCGGCATCACGCACGAACTCAGCCAGCCGCTTGGCGCCATCCGCGCGCTGTCGGCCAATGCCGTCGAATTCATGCATCGTGGCGACCTCGCCACGGCCGAAAAGAATCTCGGCATCGTCGGCCAGCTGGCCGAGCAGGCCGGCGGCATCATCACGCCGCTTAAAACCTTCGCCCGCAAGTCGCCGGCCGTTTCGGTGGCGGTCGATGTGGCGCAGGCGGTCGATGCGGCGCTGTTCCTGTTCGACGCCCGGCTGAAAAAGATGAATGTCACGGTCAACCGGAATTTTGGCCCAAAATCGAAAATCGCCTGGTGCGACCAGAATCGTCTGCAACAGGTGCTGGTCAATCTGATCGGCAACGCCATCGATGCCATGGCTGATGAGCCGGTGCGCCGCCTCAGTTTCAGCGCCGAACGCGCCAGTTCCGGCCAGCTTGCCCTGGCCGTCAGCGACAGCGGCTTCGGCTTCACCGAAGAAGCGCTTGAGCACCTGTTCGAACCCTTCTTTACCACCAAGCAGCCGGGCGAAGGCCTCGGCCTTGGCCTGACCATCTCGCGCGACATCCTGCGCGACTTCGGCGGCGACCTGCTGGCCGGCCCGGCGCCCGGCGGCGGCGCCCGTTTCGTCATCCTGCTGCCGGCCGTGCCGCCGGCCACCTCCGTTCCTGAAAAGGGTCAGCCATGAAGCCCGAACTGTCCGTCCTGCTCGTCGAAGACGACCCCAATGTCCGCCTCGGTTGCGAGCAAGCCATGCAACTGGCCGGCATCACCGTCGACGCCGTGGACTCGGCCGAAGAGGCACAACGCCGCTTGCGCGCCGGCTACCCCGGTGTCGTCGTCTCCGACATGCGTTTGCCCGGCATCAATGGCATGGCCTTGCTGCGCTGGGTGGTCGAGCTTGACGCCGACCTGCCGGTCATCATCATCACCGGGCACGGCGACGTCACGTTGGCCGTCGAAGCCATGCGCAGCGGCGCCTACGATTTCATGCAGAAACCGTTCTCGACCAGCGATCTGGTCGACGTCGTCCGCCGGGCGCTCGAAAAGCGCGAACTGGTCCTCGAAGTTTACGCCCTGCGCCGCCGGCTCGACCATCGCGACAACCTCGAATCCCGCCTGATCGGCCGCTCGCCACAGATGGCCAAGGTCCGCCAGTTGATCCTCGACGTCGCCGGGGCCGCCGTCGACGTGCTGATCTTCGGCGAAACCGGTACCGGCAAGGAAATGGTCGCCCGCTGCCTGCACGACCTCAGCCACCCCGACCAGCAGAACTACGTTGCGCTCAATTGCGGCGGCATGTCCGACAACCTGCTCGACAGCGAACTCTTCGGCCACGAGCCGGGCGCCTTCACCGGCGCCCAGAAACGCCGTATCGGCAAGATCGAATACGCCAGCGGCGGCACGCTCTTTCTCGACGAAGTCGAATCGATGCCGGTCAATATGCAGATCAAGCTGCTCCGTGTCCTGCAGGAAAGGGTCATCGAACGCCTCGGCTCGAACCAGCAGATCCCCCGTTTCATGCCGCGTCGTCGCCGCCAGCAAGGAAGACCTCAAGCAGCTTTCCGACCAGGGAAAATTCCGCGCCGACCTCTACTACCGCCTCAACGTCGTGCGCATCGAACTCCCCCCGCTGCGCGAGCGGCGCGAAGACATCCCGGCCCTCTACGACGAATTCCTGCTCCACGCCGCCAAACGCTACAACCGCCCGCCGCCGCCGCTCACTTCCGAATACCTGCGCCGCCTGATGGCGCAAGACTGGCCGGGCAACATCCGCGAACTGCGCAACGCCGCCGACTGCCACGCCCTCGGCATTGGCCGCGACGCCATGAGCACCGGAACCGGTGCCGCCCAATCGCTGACCGAAGCCGTCGAAAACTACGAACGCGGCCTCGTCGCCGACGAATTCACCCGCCAGGAAGGCAACATCGCCCGCACCAGCGAAGCCCTGAAAATCGCCCGCACGACGCTGCACGACAAGCTGAAGAAATACGGCTTGATCTGAGCGGCGAGTTCGGCTGAAGCGCAGCGGTGAGTCGGGCCTAAATGCTGCGACAGGATTTCAATTTTGGCCGTTTTTCCCGGTTGACCGTGGGATTCGGGATTCATGCTGCACGCGAAGCCGACGAGGGAGTCGCTCTGGTTTCCTTGGTGGTCGTTGGCTTCGGTTCGCTCGACACGGTGAATACCCTTCGATATGCTGACCGGATTTTGCGCGGGGGCCGGTTTTTTATTGGAGTCTGACCCTTATTCCGCTGTTTATCGATCAAGTGTGGAGCCTGAAATGAGCGAATTTCTCATCTACCAGAGCGAAGGCGGCAAGACCCGGCTTTCCGTTGTGCTGGAAAACGAGAACCTCTGGCTGAGCCAGAAGCAGCTAACCGACCTCTTCGGCAAAGCCAAGGGCACGATCAGCGAGCACATCAAGCACATCTTTGAAGATGGCGAATTGGAGCCCGCGGCAACTGTTCGGTTATTCCGAACAGTTCAAACTGAGGGGAACCGCAGCGTCGAGCGTGAAGTGGAGCACTACAACCTCGACATGGTGCTGGCTGTCGGCTACCGCGTGCGTAGTCAGGCCGGGGTGCGCTTCCGCCAATGGGCCAGCGCCCAGCTCAAGGACTACATCATCAAGGGCTTCGCGCTCGACGACGAGCGCCTGAAGAACCCCGGCAAGGGCCGCGATTACTTCGACGAACTGACCCGCCGCCTGCAAGACATTCGCACCAGCGAGCGGCGTTTCTACCAGAAGATCACCGACATTTACGCGACCAGCGTCGATTACGACCCGGCCGCAGCACTGACGCAGGACTTTTTTGCGACGGTCCAAAACAAGGTGCATTACGCCATTCATAGGCATACGGCGGCGGAACTGATCGTCAAGCGCGCCGACAGCAGTTTGCCCAATATGGGGTTGACCACGTGGGACGGTGCGCGCATCCGCAAGAGTGACGCGAGCGTGGCAAAAAACTATCTGACGGAAGACGAGTTGCGCGCCCTGAATAATCTGGCGGAACAGTATCTGGTTTTTGCCGAAGGGCAGGCAGCGCGCCGTATCGCCATGACGATGCGGGACTGGATCACCAAGCTTGAAGGTTTCCTGACCTTGAACGACCGCGAAATCCTGAAGGATGCTGGGTCTGTCTCTGCACAGTTGGCAAAGACGCATGCCGAAGGCGAGTTTTCGAAGTTTCGCGTGCTGGACGATGCGTGCTTTGAGTCTGATTTTGACCGGATGGTGAACGCCTTGCCAGCGCCCAAGGGAAAGAAGAAATGAAAAAGCGAGATCGAATTCGTCAGGGCTGGTGATGAATTGAGAACCATAGGGGGTGACCCATGGCACTACGATTTCAATTTTGGCACTTTTTTCCGGTTGACCGTGGCATGCAGGATTGATCGAGCGTTGTCGAAAGACCGTTAAAAGACTATATTGAGTCCTCTGTCACACAAGGGAAAACCCATGCGCTACTCATCTCAAGTCAAGCCGATCAGCTACCTCAAGGCCAACGCCGCCGAGGTCCTGGCGCATCTGGCCGAGCAGCGCGAGCCATTGGTCATCACCCAAAACGGCGAAGCCAAGGCCGTGTTGCAGGATGTCGCCTCCTTCGAAGAAACCCAAGAAACGCTTGCGCTGCTCAAGATTCTGGCGCTGGGCAACCAGGACGTCGAAGCCGGTCGGGTCAAGCCGGTCGCCGACGTAGTGGCGCGCCTGCGCAACAAACGGACGCCTGCCTGATGTCAGGCAAGCCGCATCGCTACGAGGTTCTGCTTACTCGGGCGGCGGAACAGGATCTGGAATCCATCCATGACTACATCGCCGAGTTCGATTGCGTAGCGAACGCCAACTACGTTCTTGACCAGTTAATGGAGGTCGTCGATGGCCTGGCGCATTTCCCAGAGCGCGGCAGCTATCCCAAGGAGTTGGCGGCGCTCGGCATCACGGAGTACCGCCAGACCGCTTTCAAGCCGTACCGGGTTATCTACCGCGTAGTCGGCAGCCAGGTCGTCATCTACCTGATCATCGATGGCCGCCGCGACATGCAGTCGGCACTGGCCCGCAGGTTTTTCGGTGCTTGACTGACGCTGTTTGGCGCCAGAAACAAATGATCTGCTCCTTGTTTTGCAATTTTCTCGAGGTTTTTCTATGACTTATGAACGAATTCAACCCTTTCCAAACCCCGACGCTTTCGAGTTTCCTGAGCTTCGGGCACTAACCTCGGTTTGGCATGAAAAGAAGGAGCAGCTTGAGGATGATGGCGCTTATAAAGAGTTCATCAAGAAGCTGCAGCGAGAATGGGCAATCGAGACTGGGATTATTGAGCGCCTCTACACATGGGATAGAGGGGTCACCGAGGTCTTGATCGAGCAAGGGATTGAGTCCTCAATAATTTCTCATCGTGGCGGGGTTGCACAAAAAGACGCCGAACATATTCAAGCATTGATAAATGATCATCTCGGAATAGTTGAGGGTCTTTTTGGCTATATAAAAGGAGATGAACCACTCTCTGAGTACTTCATCCGCGGGCTGCAGGCGCAATTCACTGCCCACCAAGACTATAGCGAAGCAGTTACCGAATCCGGTGATCTCATCCGTGTAACTCTTCTCAAAGGGGAATACAAAACCCTACCCAATAATCCACGCAGACCAGATGGCGAAATACATGGTTACTGTCCTCCCGAATTAACAAAGGAGGAGATGGAAAATATGGTTCGTATGTACCGAGAGGCAGAATCTACATATTCGCCCGAGGTCAGATCGGCTTGGTTGCATCACAGGTTTACTCAAATTCACCCGTTTCAAGATGGCAATGGTCGAGTTGCGCGCGCACTCGCCTCTCTAGTATTTTTGCGTGAGGGCTTGTTCCCCCTTGTGGTACGTGAATCAGATCGTATGGAATACATTGGTGCGCTTGAGGCTGCTGATGCTGGCGATCTGTCACCTTTGGTTTCGTTCTTTGCTCGACGGCAAAGAGACTCAATTCTCAAGGCTATCGGCCTTGAGCAACAGGTTCAGCAAAGCAAGTATGCTGACCAGATTATTAGTTCTGCGCTAGAACTCTTGAAATCAAAATTCACTAAAGAAAAGCAAAAGCTATCGATTGTTTTCGACCATGCAGACAAACTTTTTTCAGTCGTCGATTCCAAGTTCAAAGAGCTTGCCACCTCTCTTGATGGCCAACTCCGCTCTTTGACCCCTCCGCAAAAACAAAAGTATCAAGCACGCTCTAATGCGGCAAACAACACTTCACCTCAACGCCATTACTTTCAAAAACAGATCGTCGAAACTGCAAACCAGTTTGATTACTTTGCCAATTTCGATAAACATCGCTCTTGGGTTCGTTTGACGCTCACAACAGATCAAGAGTTTGATTATGTTGTCACTTTTCATGGATATGGCCCGGGTGATTCTGGAATTCTCGCCGCATCCGCCTTTACCTATCTTAAGGCGCCACGCGAGGATGGTGGTACGGAAACAGTAAGTCTTCATCCTGCTGCAACTGATCTGTTCCAGTTTAACTATGCCGAAACTTATGAAAGCACGCAAAAGCGGTTTGCTGAATGGCTTGAAAGCTCCCTTGCAATAGCATTAGCAGAGTGGAAAAGGTCGCTTCAAGCCTAGCCATGGGCATAATCAATCATTCCACCGGCCTGTACGAAAAGGCCCGCAGGTCGGTGCGTTCGGTCGGCCTTGCCAAGGGTCAAATTCCGCTCAGGGCACAACGACACATTAACCTGCGGATTTCCGTTGAAAAATCATGGCGGTGGTTGCATCCCAATACGAGCAATGACCCGGGACGGCAACAGCCGTCCCGGGCACCCCGTTTAGAACCAGTACTGATACCCCAACGCCAGCCCGTAAGCCGAATCGCCCGGATTGACCGTGTAGTTGCCGGCCGAGCTGGTTCCCATCGGAACCAGCGCCGAGCCGGCGCTGTTTTTGTGGGCGGAGAAGATGGCGTAGACGGCGGATTGGGCGCCGATGTTTTCGACCCAGCCGAGTGTGGCGACGCTGCCCTTGTTGTTCGGGTTGCTGTTCTCGGTCTTGCCTTCGCCGTAGGAGAGCAGCAGTTTGCCGGTGCCGGTGACGGCTGTGCGGCTGCCGACCATCCATTCATTGCGCGTCGTCTTGAGGCCAGCGTCCGGCGTCGTCACCGCATGGCCGTAGCCGGCCAGCAGCTTGGTTTTCATGATCTGGTAACCGACGCCGATGAAGGCGTTTTCGGTGTGTGCCGTAGCGCTGCTCGCGTGGTCGTCGTCCTGGTAGGGAGAAGTGGCCCCGTGCAGTTGGACAGAAATTCGGTTTTCTTAGGTGATTTCTCTGCGGGTTAAGCCGCTGCGGCGAGCAGCGACGGGTTGAAGTAAGCCGTATCCGGGGTTAGCCCGTCAAGGGATGAATGCGGACGACGCCGATTGTAAAAATCGAAATAGCGAGCCAGTGCCTGCCTGACCTCGGAAACGGTTTCGTAGCCGTGCAGATATATTTCTTCGTACTTGACCGATTTCCAGAGGCGCTCAACGAAGACGTTATCCCGCCAACAACCTTTGCCATCCATGCTGACCTGAATCCTGAGCTCCTGAAGCAAGCCAATGAAGGCGGAGCTGGTGAATTGGCTGCCTTGGTCTGTGTTCATGATTTCCGGCTTGCCGTATTTCATGATGGCCTCTTCCAGCGCATCGACACAGGGATCGGCGGTCAGGCTGTTTGACAGGCGCCACGCCAGCACCCGGCGAGTGGCCCAGTCGAGCACGGCGCTCAGATAGACGAAGCCCCGGCGCATTGGAATGTAGGTGGTATCCATCGCCCAGACCTGGTTCGGACGGTCGATGCTGAGATTCCGCAGCAGATAGGGATAAATGCGGTGTGCCTGGTTGCGCCGGCTGGTGTTGGCTTTGCGGTAGATGGCCTGGATGTCGAGCTTCTTCATCAGCGTGCCGACATGCTTGCGACCGATCTCATGTCCTTCCAGCTTGAGCATGTCACGCAGCATCCGCGCCCCGGCGAAGGGATGCTCCAGGTGCAGTTCATCGATTCGCCGCATCAGCCGCAGGTCAACTTCGGGCGTTGGTTGCGGCAGGTAATAGACGGAGGAGCGAGAGAGTTCCAGCAATTGCGCCTGCCGCACGACAGGCAACTCGTGGTTCTTGTCGATCATCGTTTTGCGCTCGCATCGCCGATGCGACCGAGCGCGACGGCCAAAAAATCGATTTCCAGCGCCTGCTGGCCAATCTTTGCGTGCAAGTCTTTCAGATCTGGCGTTGCTGACTGCTTCTCGGCAGCCGTGGCGAAGACGCCGGAGGCGTTCTCCAGCAGTTGCGTCTTCCACTGGGTAATCTGGTTCGGATGAACATCAAACTTCTCCGCTAACGCGGCCAGCGTCTCATCGCCCTTGAGGGCGGCGATCGCCACTTTCGCCTTGAAGGTGGCTGTGTGGTTACGGCGGGGTCTTCTCATTGCTTCTGCTCCTTGGCAGGCGATTTACATCGCCCATTGAAGCAGAGAATTCACTTAACCGGATGTCCGGATTCGCGGAGCCACTTCTGGCGACGCTCATGTCGAAGGGGCCGTTTTCGTAATTGACGGCGAGGGCGATGGCGTCCGACGACTTGCCGGTTTCGCCGCCCAGCGCCAGCATGACGTTGGCGCTCAGCCCCTTGAATTTCGGGCTGGCATAGACCAGCGAGTTGTCGAAGCGGGTGGCGCCGGTGCTGACGTTGCCGTCGGTGGTCGGCGAGCCGTAACCCTGTTCGTAGGCGTCGTAATTGATGATGGCGTTGTAGACCGGCGAGTACTGGCGGCCGGCGGTCAGGCGCCCGTATTTGCCTTCGATGCCGGCGTAGGCCTGGCGACCGAGCAGGCGACCGCCCTGGGCCAGGGTGCCCTTGTTGAGGAAGATGCCGCTTTCCAGTTGGAAGACGCCACGGACGCCTTCGGTGATGTCAGCGCCGCCCTTGACGCCGAGGCGGGTGCCGTTGAGGCCGCCGGATTCGAGGGACAGGCGGTCACCCTTGCTACCACCGCTGTTGTATTCGGTGAACAGGTCGAGCTTGCCGTAGACCGTGACGTTGGCGTTGGCGCCGAGGGACGAGTTGGAGAGGATCGGCGCCTTGCTGTCGGGAGCGGCGCGCGGGGCTTCCTTGGCCTGGGCTTCAAGCTGGGCGATGCGCTCCTGCATTTTTTGCATGGCGGCCTTCATGTCGTCCAGTTCGCCGGCCTGGGCGGGGGCGAAGGCCGAGCAGAGGCCGGCGGCGGTCATGGCGAGTACAAGTTTTTTCATGGTGCGATCCTTGATTCGAGAAAAAGTGGGTCCCTGCCGGCATTTGCGATGCGGCATCGGTGTCTTGTCTGAAACGGGGGGAGCCGGGCGGGCCGCTGGGCCCGCCGTTGATTTAGCTAGTCAAACTGCGCTGGCTCAGTATTCCCAGAAGATGCGCTGCAATTCCTTGCTGTCGCTGGTCTTGGTCATGGCGACAGCGGCCAGAATGCGGGCCTTCTGCGGGTTGAGGTCGTGTGCGACAACCCAGTCGTACTGGTCGTCCGGCTGCTCGGCATTGCGCAGCACGAAGCCGCCGGCATTGACGTGCGAGGAACGGATGATCTGGACGCCCTTGGCGCGCAGTTCGCGCAGGCCGGGAACGACGCGGGCAGCGACCGAACCGTTGCCGGTGCCTGCATGGATGATCGCTTTGGCGCCCTTGTCGGCCAGCGCACGATAGGCGGTGTCGCTGACGTTGCCATGGCCGTAGGCGATTTCAACCGGGGCCAGGGTGTTGATGGTTTCGATGTCAAATTCCGAGTTGACCGTGTGACGCTTGGCCGGCAGACGGAACCAGTAGTTCTTGCCCTCGACCACCATGCCCAGCGCGCCCCACGGGCTCTTGAAGGCTTCGGTCTTGATGTTGACCATCTTGGAGACATCGCGACCGCTATTCAGTTCGTCGTTCATCGTGACCAGCACGCCCTTGCCGCGCGAATCCTGGCTGGCCGCGACGCTGACCGCATTCGACAGGTTGAGCATGCCATCGGCCGACATGGCCGTGCCCGGGCGCATCGAGCCGACGACGACGATGGGCTTGTCGGTATGCACGACGAGGTTCAGGAAGTAGGCGGTTTCTTCGAGCGTGTCGGTGCCGTGGGTGACGACGATGCCGTCGACGTCGCCCTGCTTGGCCAGTGCGGCTACGCGCTTGCCGAGGGTGACGAGGTGCTCGTTGGTGAAGCTTTCGGAAGCGATCTGGAAGACCTGTTCGCCGCGGACCTGGGCGACATCGGCAAGGGTCGGAATGCCGGCGATCAATTTATCGACCGGTACCTTGGCGGCCTGGTAGGTGGCGCTCTTGGCCACATCGGCCCCGGCCCCGGCGATGGTGCCGCCGGTAGCGAGGATGACGACATTGGGCTTGTCGGCGAAGGCGGGGAAGGCCTGGCAGAAGGCTACGGCGATCAGCGCGCAGCGGGCGAGGAAGCGGTTCATTGAATCTCCTTTATTGTGCATTGTGGAAACCAGGAATTAGTTTCGTAATGGTTAATCAGCACGTGGCGTGCCAGATGTTCCGGCAATGGGGCTTGTTTTTATGTGATTGATTTGTTGAGGAATCGATTTGCGCTGCCCGGTGTTTTTGACGGAATGCCGAGCCTTGGCCGACGCATGCCATCGGTTTTTCGATACGCAGGGCCGCTGTCTCAGAAGATTTCAATGAGCTGCTTGACGATCAGCACGCTGACGACGCCGAGGAAAGCCTTGCGGATGAAGCCGGCGCCATGCTTTAGCGCGAGGTGGGTGCCGACGTAGGCGCCGGCCAGGTTGCAGGCCGCCATGGTCAGGCCGACCGCCCACAGGATCGGGCCGTGGCTGGCGAAGAAGCCGATGGCCGAAATATTGGTGGCGAAATTGACGACCTTGGCGCTGGCTGAGGCGCGGATGAAATCCATGCCAAACAGGCGGACGAAGCCGAAGATCAGGAAGCTGCCGGTGCCCGGCCCGAAGAAGCCGTCGTAGAAGCCGATGACCAGCCCGAACAGGGCGCCGCGCCAGAGGTCGCCGGGGCGCGGGTCGTGGGTTTCCTCCTGACCCAGGTTCTTGCGCAGGAAGGTGTAAATGGCGACGGCCAGCATCATGACGACGATCAGCGGCCGCATTGCCTCGCGCGGAACCCAGGCGACCACGGCGGCGCCCAGCCAGGCACCGAGCAGTGCGGCGGCGGTGGCGGGCAGCACCAGGCGCCAGGGAATGCGCACGGCGCGGGCGTAGCGCCAGAGCGAGGCGCCGGTGCCGGCAATGCTCGACACCTTGTTGGTGCCGAACAGCGTCGGGATGCCGGTCTGCGGGAAGGCGGAGAGCAGAACCGGAATCTGGATCAGGCCGCCGCCGCCGACCACGGCGTCGACCATGCCGGCGAAGAAGGCGGCGGGAGCGAGGATGAACCAGTCGATAGTCATGGCGAACTCAAAAAAATGACCCGGCGCGGGGGCGCCGGGTCGTCAAAAAAGGTTCGGCGCGAGGGCGGCCGAACCTCAGAGGAGCGTTGTTTCAGGCAGCGACTGGTACGGCGTCCTCGCCCGGCACCGGCAGTGCGTCATCGACTTCGGCGAGGGATTCGTCGACCGGGTCGATGGCCTGTTCCCATTTGGCGACGACAGCGGTGGCGATGGCGTTGCCGAGTACGTTGGTCGCTGTGCGCCCCATGTCGAGGAAGTGGTCGATGCCGAGGATCAACAGCAGGCCGGCTTCGGGCAGCCCGAACTTCGGCAGCACGGCGGCCACCACGACCAGCGAGGAACGCGGCACGCCGGCAACGCCCTTGCTTGAGATCATCAGCACCAGCAGCATGGTGATCTGCGTCCCCAGGCTCAGATCGATGCCGTAGGCCTGGCCGATGAACAGCGCGGCAAAGGCGCAATAGAGCATCGAGCCGTCGAGGTTGAAGGAGTAGCCGAGCGGCAGCACGAAGCCGGTGATGCGGTCGCGGACGCCGAACTTTTCCAGTTGCTCCATCAGCTTGGGGTAGGCCGATTCGCTGCTCGCCGTCGAGAAACCGAGCAGCATCGGGCTGCGCACCAGCTTGAGCAGGCGGAAGACTTCCTTGCCGAGCACGAAATAACCGGCGGCAATCAGCACCAGCCAGAGCACGGCGAGAGCGATGTAGAAACTCGCCAGCAGCTTGCCGAAGACGACCAGCATGCCCAGGCCCTGGGTCGTGATGATGCCGGCGACGGCGCCGAAAACGCCGATCGGGGCGAAGCGCATGACGTAGTCGGTGACCTTGAGCATGACGTGCACGACTTCTTCCATGGTGTTCACCAGGCTGCGCGCCGCCTGGTTGTGCAGGTGGCCGAGCGCCAGGCCGAAGAAGACGGCGAAGACGAGGATCTGCAGGATTTCATTGGCCGCCATGGCCTCGAAGAAATTTTTCGGGAAGACGTGGGTGATGAAATCCTTGAGGTTCAGCGCGCTGGTTTTCAGACCGACCGCGGCGCCGACTTCGGGCAGCGGCACGCCGAGACTGGCGCCGGGTTGCAGAAGGTTGGCGAAGACAAGGCCGAGCCCCAACGAGCACAGCGAGGCGGCGACGAACCAGCCGAGCGCCTTGGCGCCGATCCGGCCGACCGTCTTCGAGTCGCCCATGCCGGCCAGGCCGACGACCAGAGTGGCGAAGACGAGCGGGGCGATGATCATCTTGATCAGGCGCAGGAAGATGTCGGTCAGGATGCCGAAGTAGCCGGCGATTTCCTTGGCGGCGGCCGGGCCGCCGGCCATGGTGTTGCAGGCGTAGCCGACAATGACGCCGAGGACCATGGCGATCATGATCAGGGTGGTTAACCGGTTCATTTTCATGATGGTTTCCTTGTTGTGTGCATTGAATGAAGGTCAGTCGTTTAGGGAGGCACTGAATAAATCGGGTTTGTCATTCCCGCGCAGGCGGGAATCCAGAAGAATCGACGAACTGGATCCCCGCCTGCGCGGGGATGACGAATTGCTGTGCGTCTCCTTACGCCGCCCGCGGCAGAATCATTTGCGGCTTGGTCAGCACCTCAGGGCGCAGCACGTCGGCCAGTTGCTCGGGGCTCATGAGCTTGCGTTCGAGGACGATCTCGGCGACACCGCGGCCGCTCAGGTGGGCCTCGGCAGCGATTTCGGTGGCGTTGGCGTAACCGATGTAGGGGTTCAGCGCGGTGACGATGCCGATTGAGCGCTCGACGCTGGCGCGCAGGGCGTCGCGGTTGGCGGTGATGCCGTCGACGCAGTAATCGGCCAGCGTCTTGCAGCCCTTGCCGAGGTGCAGCACGCTCTTGAACAGGCTGTGGGCGATGATTGGCTCGAAGGCGTTGAGCTGCAGTTGGCCGGCTTCGGCGGCGAAGGTGACGGTGGTGTCGTTGCCGATCACCTCGAAGGCGATCTGGTTGACCACTTCCGGGATCACCGGATTGACCTTGCCCGGCATGATCGACGAGCCGGCCTGGCGCGGCGGCAGGTTGATTTCGCCGAAGCCGGCGCGCGGACCGGAGGAGAGCAGGCGCAGGTCGTTGCAGACCTTGGACAGCTTGACGGCAACGCGCTTGAGGACGCCGGATAGTTGGACGAAGCTGCCGCAATCCTGCGTTGCCTCAATCAGGTTGGGTGCGGTCAACACCGGAATTCCGCTGATTTCCACCAGTTTCCGGCAGACGATGGCGGCGTAGTCCGGGTGGGCGTTGATGCCGGTGCCGATGGCGGTGGCGCCGAGGTTCATTTCGCGGATGAGCAGGGCGGCTTCGCGCAGGCGCTCCTCGTCTTCGCCGAGCATCACGGCGTAGGTCGAGAACTCCTGGCCGAGGGTCATCGGCACGGCGTCCTGCAGCTGCGTGCGGCCCATCTTGAGCACGTCGGCGAATTCCTCGGCCTTGCGCTCGAAGGCGCGGCGCAGGTAAGCCATGGCCTCGACCAGGCGGAAGATGCCGACGTAGGTGGCGAGCTTGAGCGCCGTCGGATAGACGTCATTGGTCGACTGGCTCATGTTGACGTGTTCGTTCGGGTGCAGGAACTGGTACTCGCCGCGGGCGTGGCCGAGGATTTCGAGCGCCCGGTTGGCGATCACTTCGTTGGCGTTCATGTTGGTCGAGGTGCCGGCGCCGCCCTGGATGACATCGACGACGAACTGGTCATGCCACTGGCCGTCGATGACTTCACGGCAGGCAGCAGCGATGGCGTCGGCGCGTTTGGCGTCAAGCAGGCCGAGTTGCTGGTTGGCCTGGGCGGCGGCCTTCTTGATCTGGGCCAGGGCGCGAATGAGGTCGGGATAGACGGCGATGGAAATGCCGGTGATGTCGAAGTTTTCCAGGGCGCGCAGGGTGTGCACGCCGTAATAGGCCTCGGACGGTACTTCGCGGTCGCCGAGCAGGTCGTGTTCGAGGCGATGGGTTGGTTGTTGGGTCATGTTGTCTCCTGTGCGTGTTGTGGTCAGGCGGGGCGCCGTCCGGTTTGCTTTTCATTGCAGGAGCCATGCCAGCGGCAATCGGTTTGCCAGGCATTGATTTTTAATGAATTTTTCGGGGCGGAGCGGCGAGAGTGCCGGATTCCCGAGGATTCGGCCGGGCTGGCATTCGGATTTCCGAAGGGCGGAGGCTCGATAGTCGGGCCAATTAATGGCGCGTGACCCAAAAAGCATAAAACCGCCGGTTTCGGCGGTTTTTGATTTTGGGGATTATTTCCGGTTGACCGTGGGAATGCTTATTTTTCGGTCGGCGGTAGCCATTTCAGCCGTCGGAAAACCCATTCCGTCAGCCACAGGCTGAAATAGGTCGCGAACCACGCGAAGATAGTGTCGGACAGGAAATGTCCGCCGGCGGTCATGCGCACCACGGCGAGCAGCGTGCCGGTGGCCAGGCTGGCCAGCAGCCAGCGCCGGCGCATAGCGGGAGCGCCCAGCCAGCCGAAGGCCATGACGAAGGCGGCGGTGGCCACGTGACCGCTGACGAAGGAGCAATTCTTGGGGCACTGGTCGCTGACCACGAAGGCCGGCGTGAAGGTGAGCGGCCCGGCGAATTCGGCCACTGTGGCCGGGCGAGCCCGGTGCCAGCCATCCTTGAGCGTCGCGTCGACGAGCAGCACCGGCCCGAGCAGCGCAGCAGCGAGCAGGAAGCCGAAGGTTGTCCGCCGGGCATGCAGCCAGGTCAGGCGCTTGATGCTGCCAAGCAGCAGGCCGCTGGCGAGGACAATGAGCAGCGCCTGACCGACGCGCGGCGTGCCGCGGTACAGCAGTTCGAAGAACGGCCAGTTACCGCCTGAAAAGGCCCAGCGGCCATCCTGATAAAAAGCACCGCTGGCGGCCAGATCAATTTCCGGAAACGCCACGAAGAGCACCGCGAGCAGCGCAAATACGACGCCGGCGACGCGTAGCTCAATAACCCTTGAAGTCATGCAGCAGGTAAACATCCATGTCGCGGCTGGTCGTCGCGTCGAGCGGTACCTTCAGAGCCGCCAATTTTTCGATGCGGCCGAAGCGGGGTGCGAAATCGGCGCCAAGCGCCGTATCGGTGACCAGAAGCGCATCCTTGCCGACGTAGGGGCGCAGGTCGGTCGTCAGCTTGTAATGGTCGCTGGCGATGCCGGAAGGGTTCCAGCTGGCGGCGGCGGGCTTGAGGTCGCGCAGCTCGTAAAGCATGTGGGCGAGCAGGGTGCGGTTGTCGGCGACCAGGACGGCATCGGGGTGGGCTTGCAGGATTGGCCTCAGTTGCCGGCCCAGTTCATCCCAGCCCATGGCGCGCTTGAACGGGTTCAATTTTGCCTGTTTTTCCGGGTTGACCGTGGCAATCACCTGCGGCCAGTGATAGACCAGCCCGACGATCAGCAGATTGATCGCTAGCCCGGCAATCAGCAGCTTTTTCCTCTCGCGCTGCAGCAGCCAGGCCACGGCGGCGATGACGGCCGGCGCAAATGCGGGCGCCGCCCAGTTGGCGTTGGCGCTGCTCTTCATGGCCTGCGCCGAGACGACGATCCACAGCGGTAGAGCAAACCACAGCAGGAGTCGGGTGTTGTCGTCGCGCCAGCTTTCACGAACGCGCACGAGCAGCAGGAAGAAAACGCTGCCAAGCACTGGGCCGAAGGCGATCCACTGCGCCGCCCAGAATTCGCCGAGCGAGGCCAGCCCGCCGCCGGATTGACGGTTCAAGGTGATGTCGGCGGTGTGCTTGAGCGTCGGAAAATCGTGGGTGAAATTCCAGACGATGTTCGGCGCCAGGACGAGTAAAGCCAGTCCGACCGCCAGCCACGGTTTGGCCGACGCCAGGCGCGGCCGATGAAAGGCTAGCAGGAACAGGAAGGCCGCACCGAGCCAGGCCGCCATCGTGTATTTGGAGAGCAGGCCGAGGCCGCAGACCAGACCGAGCAACAGCCAGTCGGCCCAGCTATCGGAATCCAGCGCGCGCAGGAAGGCCCACAGCGCCAGCGCCCAGAACAGCGTGAGCAGCGCGTCGGTCGAAACAAACAGGCCGAGCCAGGAAAAAATGGGCAGGGTCAGCACGCAGGCCGCAGACCAGAAGGCAACGCGCTCGTCGTAGAGCCGGTGGGCAATCGCCCAACACGCCGCCGCAGCCAGCGGATAGCAGAGCATCGAAAGTGCCTTGACGCCGACCAGCCCGTCGCCGAACAGCGCGGTGGACAGCCAGATCAGCGCCGCGACGCCGGGCGGCTTGGAGAAATAGCCCCAATCCAGATGCTGCGCCCAGGTCCAGTATTGCGCTTCATCGACGTAGAGCGTGATGCCCAGATTGGGCAGGAGCCAGAAACGCCAGGCAAGCAGCGCGGCCGTCAGGCCAAACAGCAGTTTTGCGCTGTTTTTCCGGTTGACCGTGGAAAGGCTCACGCCGACTTGTGCCAGCCTTCGTCAGCCGCCAGAACGCGTTCCGGGCGCGCCGAGTAGGAGCGGATGGTGCCGGATTCGAAGTAAATGCGGGCCAGCAGTTCGGACAGCACGCCGGTCGTGATGAAATGAATGCCGGCGATCAGCGTGCCGATGCCGACGATGAGCAACGGACGGCCGCCGATGTTCTCGCCGAGGCCGAACTTGACCCAGGCCAGCCAGGTCATGATCAAGCCGGACATCGCGGTGAGGCCGAGGCCGATGCCGCCGAAAAAGTGGCCGGGCCGGGCGCGGAAGCGCATGAAGAAATAGACCGCGATCAAATCGAGAATGACCCGGAAGGTACGCGAGATACCGTATTTCGAAACGCCAGCCGTGCGCGCATGGTGCGTCGTCGGCTCCTGTGCGATGCGGCGTGGCGTGGTGACCGTCGCCAGCCAGGCCGGAATGAAACGGTGCATTTCGCCGTACAGGCGCACGCTCTTGATGACGCTGCCGCGGAAAGCCTTCAGGCTGCAGCCGTAATCGCGCAGATGCACGCCGGTCATCCGGGCGATCAGCTTGTTGGCAATCTTCGACGGAATCTTGCGCAGGAACAGGCCGTCCTGACGGTTCTGCCGCCAGCCGGCGACCAGGTCGAGATCCTCGTTGATGAGCCGGGCAACCATGCGCGGAATGTCGATCGGATCATTCTGCAAATCGCCATCCATGGTCACGATCACGTCGCCACGCGCCGCGTCGATGCCTGCCTGCATGGCTGCCGTCTGCTTGAAATTGCGCGTCAGTTCAACGACGCGGACGTGCGGGCCATATTCACGCGAACACTGCACGGCGCGATCAACGGTCGCATCGCTGCTGCCGTCATCGACCAGCACCAGCTCCCACGGGTAGTCGTAACCGACCAGTGCCTCGTGCACGCGCTTGACCAGCGGCGCGATGTTGTCCTCCTCGTTGTAGAACGGGACGACGATGGAAAGGCTGTGCGGGGGCGTGGCGGCAACGGCGGTGTTGGCGGCGGCGATAACTTCGCTCATGGATGAATCCGGCGGCAAGTGGCTAAATAAGCGCGCATTTTAACTTGAAAGTCGCTCGGAGGCGCCGAATCATCCCCTCGCTTGCTAGCCGGGGCCGGGTCGGGGCGGTAGAATTCAAGGCTTACGAAACAGGCAAGGAATCAACAGCATGCTGCTGATGATCGACAATTACGACAGCTTCACCTACAACATCGTCCAGTACTTCGGCGAGCTCGGTCAGGACGTCAAGGTGTATCGCAACGATGCCATCACCGTCGACGAAATCGCCCGGCTCAAGCCCGAATATCTGGTGATTTCCCCCGGTCCCTGCGCCCCGGCCCAGGCCGGCATCTCGCTGGCTGCCATCAAGGCATTCGCCGGCAAGATCCCGCTACTCGGCGTCTGCCTCGGTCACCAGTCGATCGGTGAGGCCTTTGGTGGCAAGATCGTGCACGCCAAGCAGTTGATGCACGGCAAGGTTTCTGAGGTCAACCACAAAAATGAGGGTGTTTTCAAAGGTCTGCCCAATCCGTTGACCTGCACCCGCTACCACTCGCTGGCCATCGAACGCGAATCGCTGCCCGATTGCCTCGGCATCACCGCCTGGACCGACGACGGCGAAATCATGGGCGTCCGCCACAAGACGCTTGCCGTCGAAGGCGTGCAGTTCCACCCCGAATCCATCCTGACCGAACGCGGTCACGACCTGCTCAAGAACTTTCTGGACGAATTCAAGAAATGACCCCGCAAGCCGCCCTCCAGCGTGTCATCGAACACCGCGAAATTTTCCATGACGAAATGGTCTCCCTGATGCGCCAGATCATGAGCGGCGAAGTCACGCCGGTCATGATCGCCGCCATCATCACCGGACTGCGCGTCAAGAAAGAAACCATCGGCGAAATCGCCGCTGCGGCCAGCGTCATGCGCGAATTGTCGACCAAGGTCACGGTGCCCTACGACAACCGCTTCGTTGACATCGTCGGCACCGGTGGCGATTCGGCCCACAGCTTCAATATTTCCACCACCTCCATCTTCGTCGCCGCCGCCGCTGGCGCCAAAGTCGCCAAGCACGGCGGGCGCAGCGTTTCGTCCAGTTCCGGCAGCGCCGACGTCCTCGAAGCCCTCGGCGCCAACATCATGCTGTCGCCTGAGCAGGTCGCTGCCTGCATCGAAGCCTGCGGCATCGGCTTCATGTTCGCCCCCAACCACCACAGCGCCATGAAGCACGTCGCCCCGGTGCGCCGCGAAATGGGCGTGCGCACGCTGTTCAACATCCTCGGGCCGCTGACCAATCCGGCATGCGCGCCGAATACGCTGATGGGCGTCTTCCACCCCGACCTCGTCGGCATCCAGGTCCGCGTCATGCAGCGCCTTGGCGCCGAGCGCGTCCTGGTCGTGCATGGCCGCGACAACCTCGACGAAATCTCTCTCGGCGCCGCCACCCTGGTCGGCGAACTGAAAAATGGCGAAGTCACTGAATATGAAGTGCACCCCGAAGACTTCGGCCTGCAAATGATGTCGCTGCGCAACCTTCGCGTCGATGGCGCAGAGGAGTCCAAAGCCGTCATGCTCGGCGCCCTCGACAACAAGCCCGGCGCCGCCCGCGAAATCGTCTGCCTCAACGCCGGCGCCGCGCTCTACGTCGCCAATGTCGCCGACAGCATCGGTGACGGCATCGCCAAAGCGCGTGAAGCCATCGCCAGCGGGGCCGCCCGCGCCAAGCTCGAGCAGTTCGTCGCCTGCACCCAAAAATTGGCGTAATGCCTAGAATGATGTAGAGTTCTCATTGTACTTATTTGTGTACAAGGAGTTTGCCATGGATACGATGACCTACAGTTATACCCGCCAGAACTTTGCCAATGTGATGGACCGCGTCAATGACGATCGTGCGCCGTTGCTGATTACCCGTCAGCAAGGAAAGCCGGTGGTCATGATGTCGCTGGACGATTTCAATGCCCTTGAGGAAACGGCCTATCTGTTGCGCAGCCCAGCCAATGCTCAGCGTTTGATCGACGCCATCGCACAGGTTCGCTCCGGCGGCGGCAGTATAAAAACGCTGGCGCTTGATGCCGATTAAATTTGCTGATCTTGCCTGGGCGGATTACGTGTTCTGGCAACAGGCTGACAAGGCAACGACCAAACGAATTCATTCCCTGATCAAGGATATTCAGCGATCTCCCTTTGAAGGTATCGGCAAGCCCGAGCCTTTGCGACATAATTTTTCAGGCTTCTGGTCTCGCCGCATTGATGAGGAACATCGCCTCATCTACACCATCGAAGATGGCTGCATCGTCGTTGTCCAGTGCCGCTACCACTACCAATCATGAGCGACATCCTCAACAAAATCATCGCCACCAAGCACGAAGAAATCGCCGCTGCGCTGGCCGTCAAACCGCTCGCCGCCGTCGAAGCCGAAGCCGCCGCGCAACCAGCGCCACGCGACTTCGTCGGGGCCATCCGCCACAAGCTCTCCCACGGTCAACCGGGAATAATCGCCGAAATCAAAAAGGCCAGCCCTTCCAAAGGCGTCATCCGTCCGGACTTCCACCCCGCCGACATCGCCCGCAGCTACGAGCAGCACGGCGCCGCCTGTCTGTCGGTGCTCACTGATCGCCAATACTTCCAGGGCTGTCCCGAATACCTGCAAGCCGCCCGCGCTGCCTGCGCCCTGCCCGTGCTGCGCAAGGACTTCATGGTCGACGCCTATCAAGTTGCCGAAGCCCGCGCCATGGGCGCCGACGCCATCCTGCTCATCGCCGCTGCCCTTAGCCTGCCCGAAATGCAGGCCCTCGAAGCCCAAGCCCACGGCTACGGCATGGCCGTCCTCGTCGAAGTGCACAACGGCGAAGAACTCGACGCCGCCCTCCAGCTCAAAACCCCGCTGCTTGGCATCAACAACCGCAACCTGCGCACCTTCGACGTCACGCTCCAAACCACCCTCGGCCTCCTGTCGCGCATCCCCGCCGACAAAATAGTCGTCACCGAAAGCGGCATCCTGGCCCCGAAAGACGTCGCGCTAATGCGGCAGAACAAGGTCAGCGCCTTCCTCGTTGGCGAAGCCTTCATGCGCGCGCAGGAACCAGGGGCGGAGCTGGCAAGGCTATTCGCCGGAAATGCGACGGTCGGCGCTCGACCTTAAGCTACGCGCCATCAGCGCGAAGTGGGCTTGCGGGATCGTTTCGTACCAAATCCTCAAAGCCAATGCAGTCCGCGACAAAATCAAAAGCGTTTGAGGCAGCACCCCCACGCAACTGAAAAAATCTGATTTACAGGTTCCGTATTGCGGAACACAATGGCGCATGATCCACTCGTTCACCTGTCTCGATACCGAGGCGCTTTTTCATAGTCAGGCCGTGCCACGGTTCAGGAACATCGAGCGTGTGGTGCGACGCAAATTACTGCAACTGCACGCCGCTACCGTGCTACTGAACTTGAGGGTTCCCCCGGGAAATCAGCTCGAAGCCCTCAAAGGCGACCGCAAAGGGCAGCACAGTATCCGCGTCAACGGTCAATGGCGTGTGTGCTTTGTCTGGAAAGAAGACGGGGCGTACCAAGTTGAAATTGTGGACTACCACTAGGAGTTGAACATGGCTGAACTACTTGACGAAATCCACCCCGGGGAAATTCTGCTGGAAGACTTTATGAAGCCGCTGGGTATCTCGGCCCGCCAGCTTGCGGCGGATATTGACGTATCGCCGAGTCGCATTAGTGAGCTCGTGCACGGCACCCGGCCCATCACAGCCGATACAGCGCTACGCCTGGGCCTTTTCTTCGAAATGGAGCCGCGTTTCTGGCTGAACCTGCAAACTGAGTACGATATGCGGACCGTTGCCCGTACCCTGCAAGAGAAAATCGCGCCGCGTATCCGTGTCTTTCATCAAGCTGCGGCTTGATAGTAAAGCCGTGGCCTGCGGTACCGGGTTACAGGCCGCCGTATCGGGAAATTAACGCCGCAGAAAAAGGCCATTCGGGCAAATACAGGTGTTGCATCAAAACAACAGAAGCGCAGAGAAGCGTCCCAACATGCCAATCACCGGTTGCTAGGGCGTTTCGCTCTTTGCGACAATCATTGCCAACTTCTCGATCCGAGAGGTAAAGCTTGGCTCGGTCGCAAGGCCGCACCAAAAACTAACCACTAAGGAGATTTTCTGATGCAAAAGAAGATTATTGCTCTGGCTGTTGCCGCTCTGGCCTCTACCGCCGCTTTCGCACAAACCAACGTCACCATCTACGGCGTTGCTGACCTGGGCCAAGCCTTCGTCAACGTTTCTGGTGCTGGCACCAGCGGCGCTTCTGTTAGCCGTCTGGACTCCAACTCTTCCCTGATCGGTTTCAAGGGTGTTGAAGATCTGGGCAATGGCCTGAAGGCTGTTTTCCAGTTCGAATCCAACGTTTCTGCTGACACCAATGTTGGTGGCCTGAACGGCGTTCGTGACTCCTACATCGGTCTGGCTGGCGGTTTCGGTACCCTGGTTCTGGGTAACATCACCCACCCGCTGCGCACCATGGGCGCCAAGGTTGACCTGATTCCGGGCGCCGCTGGCTTCGGCACGATGGCTTCCGTTACTGGCCAGATCGGTGGCTTGCATACCGGTGCTGATGACCGTGCTGCCAACACCGTTGCTTACGTTTCCCCGAGCTTCGGTGGCCTGACCGGTACTGTTGCCTACATCAACGGCGAAAACCGTGTTAGCACCGCTGCTGCCGGTGGCGTTGCCAACCAGCACGCTTTCCAGGTTGCTGCTCAGTACGACAATGGCCCGATTTACGCCGGTGTCGGTTACCACAAGGTTAACGATTCAGGTTTGAACGCTACCCCGGCTGTTGCTGCCAGCGCTGGTGAAAACGCTCGCGTTATTCGTGCTGCCGGTACCTACATGTTCCCGAGCAAGACCAAGGTAGCTGCTTTGATTGATAGCTTCAAGATTGACGGCGCTATCGGTGGTGTTGAAGCCAAGCGTCTGGCCTGGTCCCTGGGTGTTTCCCAAGGCTTCGGCAAGAACACCATTGGTCTGCAGTATGGCCGTTCTGGCAATATCAAGGCTGATGGCGTAAATGTTGCCGACACCAGCTCGTCGATCGCTTCCCTGATCTACACCTACGACATCAGCAAGCGCACCATGATTCACGCTCGCCTGTCGCGCCTGAACAACTCGTCTGAAGTCAACAATGGTTTCTACAACAACGCTGTTGCTCAAGGCCTGACCACGGCTGATGGCGCTGATTTCACCGGCGGCATGGTTGGTGTTCGTCACTCCTTCTAATCTGGTTTAACCAGTTGGAACCAAAAACGGGTGCTTCGGCACCCGTTTTTACGTCTACGTTTTGTAATGCAAAATTGCGGCAGCCAGTAACTTTTTAGTTGAAGAAAGACGACTGTGCTTCGCAGTTTTGAGTTGTGCTAACATGATCAAATGAGCGCAATTACTTTCGATACGCACAAGTTTGTTCAAAGCTTCAGGAGGCTGGCTTTAACCAAAAGCAGGCCGAAGGACTTACTGAGGCGATGCGGGCGGCGATTGACGAATCCGAATTGGTGACCAAAAAGGATTTGCAGATTGAGCTTGCCCCCGTAAAGGCAGACCTCAATTTGCTCAAATGGATGATGGGCGCCTTGATCGCGATTGCCATCGCCAATTTCTCAAAGCAGTTTTTCTGATTTAATAAATTGCAGGCGACAAAAAGCCTCGGGTCAAACCGAGGCTTTTTTGTGCGTGGTGCGGGCAATCAGGAGAGGATCAGATTGTCCCGGTGTATGAGTTCCGGCTCATCAACATAACCCAGGATGTTTTCAATTTCGGGTGTTGTTTTGCGTGTAATCAGGCGGGCTTCGCCGCTGCCGTAGTTGCTCAGGCCGCGGGCGATTTCACGACCGTCCGGGCTGATGCAGGCAACGGCGGCGCCGCGTTCGAATTCGCCTTCGGCGGCGATGACGCCAATCGGCAACAGGCTTTTTCCGGCTTTTAGCGCGTTGACCGCACCATCGTCGAGCAGCAGCCGGCCAGCCAGTTGCAGGTGGTCGGCCAGCCATTGTTTGCGGGCGGCGAGCGGCTGGGTTTGCGAGACGAGCAGGGTGCCCAGCGCTTCACCATTGGCCAGACGAATGATCGGATCGACTTCACGACCGCTGGCAATGGCGGTGTGCGCCCCGCTGCGAGCGGCACGCTTGGCCGCGATGACCTTGGTGATCATGCCGCCGGTGCCGATGCGCGTTCCGGCGCCACCGGCCATGGCTTCGAGCGACTCGTCGCCGGCCGTGGCTTCGCTGATCAGCGTGGCCTTGGGGTCTTTGCGCGGGTCGGCGGTGAACAGGCCGATCTGGTCGGTCAGGATGATCAGCGCGTCGGCTTCGATCAGGTTGGCAACCAGGGCGCCCAGCGTGTCGTTGTCGCCGAACTTGATTTCGTCGGTGACGACGGTGTCGTTCTCGTTGATGATCGGCACGACGCCGAGTTCGAGTAGCGTGGTCATCGTCGACCGGGCGTTGAGGTAGCGCTTGCGGTCGGCCAGGTCGTCGTGGGTGAGCAGGATTTGCGCGGTGTGCAGGCCGTGCTTGGCGAAAGCGGCTTGGTAGGCTTCGACCAGGCCGGCCTGGCCGACGGCAGCTGCCGCCTGCTTCTCATGCACGGTCTTCGGCCGGCGGCCCCAGCCCAGGCGCTGCACGCCGCAGGCGACGGCGCCGGAGGAAACGAGCACGACTTCCTTGCCCTGCTGGCGCAGCTCGCTGATCTGGCGCGCCCAGTCT
Source organism: uncultured Rhodocyclaceae bacterium (assembly GCA_907163225.1). Classification (GTDB taxonomy): domain Bacteria; phylum Pseudomonadota; class Gammaproteobacteria; order Burkholderiales; family Rhodocyclaceae; genus Azonexus. The sequence continues at coordinate 2,851,211 of OU015322.1, forward strand.
TCAATGGCGGCAAGGTCAAGGCCGGCGCCGTTGTTGGTGACGAGCGCCGAGCCGACTTTGACGACGAGGCGCTTGGCGGTGGCGAGGCGGGTGGTCATGGTTGTGTTTCGAGGTGTTCGGAGAGCGCTTGGCGCAGGGGTTGCAGGTGCTGATTCAGGATGCCCCAGATCAGTTCGTGATCGAGGCCGAGATATTCATGGGCGAGTTGGTTCCGGAATCCGGCTATCTGGCGCCAGCGAATGGCCGGGTGAGATCCTTCCAGTTGTTCAATGCCGTAATCCTTGAAGGATTGCCCAATTATTTCGAGGTTGCGCAGCAGCGCGTCGCGAGCGAGGCGATTTTCCAGAAAGCTCTGCTTGTCGAGCGATGGCAGTTGTTCGGCTATGAAGTCGATGCAATCGAGGGCATGTATCAGAAAGATGCGCCGATCGGGGGTCATAAGGAGCGGGCTTCGTTGAGGATGCGATCTTTCAGGTAGGGAGACAGTCCGCCATCCGATACGACATCGACAGGGAGGCCGAGCATTTTTTCAGCGTCTTCCTTCAGATCAATCAGGTCAAACAGCGAAGCGCCGTCGCGGAAATGAACCAGCAGGTCGACATCGCTTTGCTCGTTGGCTTCGCCGCGCGCCACGGAGCCGAAAACACGGACGTTTTCGGCTTTGCATCGGTCGGCGAGGGCAATCAATGCATCTCTTTTGTCGCGAAGTTGTTCGAGTGTCAGCATGCCTATGCCTCCGGGGTGATTTTCTCTTCGAATTCTAACTCGTCGTCGTCAGGAATTTCCGGGCGAGCCATTTGTTCCAGCGCTTCGTGGATGGCGTAGATCAAAGGCTTGGTGCCCTCGCCGCTGATGGCGGTGATCGGGAAAACCGGGCCGTCGTACTTGGTGGCCTTCTTGTAGGCTTTGAGGAAATCCTTGACGGTCTTTTCGCGGTCTTCTTCGGGGATCAGGTCGAGCTTGTTGAGGATCAGCCAGCGCGGCTTGTCGGCCAGCGCGGGGTCGTGCTTGATCAGTTCGCCGACGATGGCCTTGGCGTCGCGTACAGGATCGGAATCGGGGTCAATTGGCGCGATGTCGACGAGATGCAAAAGGATGCGCGTGCGCTGCAGGTGTTTGAGGAAGCGGATGCCTAGGCCGGCGCCATCGGCGGCGCCTTCGATCAGGCCGGGAACGTCGGCCATGACGAAGCTCTTTTCGGCATCGACGCGAACGACACCGAGGTTGGGGTGCAGTGTCGTGAACGGGTAGTCGGCCACCTTCGGGCGGGCCGAGGAAACGGCGCGGATCAGTGTGCTCTTGCCGGCGTTGGGCAGGCCGAGCAGGCCGACGTCGGCGAGGACGCGCAGTTCGAGCGTCAGTTCGTGTTCTTCGCCCTGGTCGCCGTTGGTTTTCTGGCGCGGGGCGCGGTTGGTCGAGGACTTGAAGTGAATGTTGCCGAGGCCGCCCTTGCCGCCTTTGGCGATCAGGACTTTCTTCTCGTTGACGTCGAGGTCGGCCAGGATTTCGCCGGTGTTGAGGTCGGAGATGACCGTGCCGACGGGCATGCGCAGGATGATGTCGTCGCCGCCGGCGCCGTAGCAGTCAGCGCCGCCGCCGTTTTCACCGCGCTTGCCAATGAATTTGCGGGTGTAGCGGTAGTCGACCAGGGTGTTGATGTTGCAGTCGGCAACAACGTAGATGCTGCCGCCACGGCCGCCATCGCCGCCGTTGGGGCCTCCCATCGGGATGTATTTTTCGCGGCGGAAAGTTGCGGCGCCATTGCCGCCGTCACCGGCCTTGACGTAGATCTTTGCTTCGTCGATGAACTTCATTTTGGACCCGCCTTCTACCCGATGCCTGCGTTGGCTGCGCCCATCGGCGCCTCGCCGTACTAAAGTACTGTCTCGTTGCCGCTGGCCTTGCCGCCTTGGCCTCGGATCGAATCCGGGTCCAAATTGCAGGGCTATAAACTAAAAAGCCCCATCCTGCGGACGGGGCTTTTGCTTCCGCTAGGCCGATTTATTCGGCAGCCGGAACGATGGTCACCACGCGGCGCTTTTTCAAGCCCTTGATGGAGAACTGAACCACGCCGTCCTTGAGTGCGAACAGGGTGTGATCCTTGCCGCAGCCGACGTTATCGCCCGGGTGGAATTCGGTGCCGCGCTGGCGAACGATGATGTTGCCAGCCAGGATGAATTGACCGCCGTAGCGCTTGACGCCCAGTCGTTGGGCTTGTGAGTCGCGGCCGTTACGTGAACTACCGCCTGCTTTCTTGTGTGCCATTTATTAGCTCCTTGAACTTAGGCCGCGATCGCGTCGATGCGCAATTCGGTGTAGTTCTGACGATGGCCTTGATGCTTCTGGTAATGCTTACGACGACGCATCTTGAAGATCTTGACCTTGTCGTGGCGGCCGTGGGAAATCACGGTAGCTTTGACGGTGGCGCCAGCAAGGAAGGGAGCGCCGATCTTTACCGACTCGCCTTCGCCTGCCATGAGGACCTGGTCGAGAGTAACTTCTGCGCCAACGTCTGCCGGTATCTGTTCTACTTTAAGTTTTAGACCATTGGTAACGCGATACTGCTTACCGCCGGTTTTTATGACCGCATACATGGGTTGGACTCCGAAAATAATACAAAGGGTGCTACAAAGAACCGCGCATTATACGGAAATTCTCTGAGAAGTCAAAGCCTTGTCGTGTCGCTGTGGTAAACTCATTGCCTTCGAAAAAAGGAGTTCCCATGGCTGAAATCACCACCGCCTCCGGGCTGGTCTATGAAGATACCGTTGTCGGCGAAGGCGCCGAGGCCAAGGCCGGTCAGCAGGTTACCGTGCATTACACGGGCTGGCTGACCAATGGCAGCAAGTTCGATTCGAGCAAGGATCGCAACGACCCGTTCGAGTTTTCGCTCGGCATGCGCCAGGTTATCGGCGGTTGGGACGAAGGCGTTCAGGGCATGAAGATCGGCGGCACGCGCAAGCTGACCATTCCGCCGCATCTGGGTTATGGCGCGCGCGGCGCTGGTGGCGTGATTCCGCCGAATGCAACGCTGGTTTTCGAGGTTGAACTCCTCGGCCTGCGATGAGCGGTTCCGACGATCCCTGGGGAAAATGGCGGAAGCCGGAGGCGGTAGCGCCCGAGGCTGAGGCGAAACCGGTTGCCACAACGCGGGATGCAAAGCCTGATCTCGTGGCCATAAAAGCAAAGTCTGGCCCCACGGTCAACCGGGAAAATCGGCCAAAAATGAAATCGGCCGAGGCGGCGCCTGCGAAGGCCAAGCGGCCTGCGCCGGTCGTCGAGACGCCGGTGGCCGAGGATAAACCGGTCGATCCGACGGGGACGTTGGGCGTTCGTCGTTCCGCGCCGCGCGAGTGGGGCAAGTTGCCGTTGCGCGGCGGTTCGTCGTTGAGGAAGCCGTCTGCGCCGAAGGCGGCGCCGGTTGAGTCTGTCGCTGTATCGGCGCCGAAGTCGGTGTGGGCGAACAGGACGGATCGTCCTGAACGTGCTGCCAGACCGGCGTCGGCGCCCAAGGTGGCGGTCGTTCGTGACGGCCCGCCGCCGGAAGGCGTGCGCTTGTCCAAGGTGATGTCGGAGCGCGGCTTGTGTTCGCGGCGCGAGGCGGATTTGTGGATCGAGCGTGGCTGGGTGTTCGTGAACGGCGAGCAGGTCAGCGAGCTGGGTACGCGTATTGATCCGCAGTCGTCCGAGATCACCGTGACGCAGGATGCGAAGAAGGATCAGGCCAAGGCCGTGACCATCCTGCTGCACAAGCCGGTGGGTTATGTTTCCGGCCAGCCGGAACCGGATTGTGTGCCGGCGGTGACGCTGATTACGGCTGAAAATCAGCTGCCCCATTCGGGTGGCCCGGAGTTCAAGCCGTGGATGTTGCGCGGCCTGGCGCCGGCTGGACGGCTGGACATCGATTCGACCGGCTTGCTGGTGCTGACCAGCGATGGGCGGGTGGCCAAGCGTCTGATCGGCGAGGACAGCGACGCGGAGAAGGAATATCTGGTTCGCGTTTCAGGCGAGTTGATCAAGGGCGGACTCGATCTGCTGCGTCATGGTCTGGAACTCGATGGCAAGCCGTTGAAGCCGGCCTGGATCAAGCAGTTGAATGAAGACCAGCTGCATTTCATCCTGAAGGAAGGCAAGAAGCGTCAGATTCGTCGCATGTGCGAACTGGTCGGGCTGCACGTGATTGGCTTGAAGCGGGTGCGGATTGGCCGAATCCGGCTGGGCGATCTGCCCATGGGTCAATGGCGCTTTTTGCGCCCGGACGAGGCATTTTGATTTTGGCTGTTTTTTCCGGTTGACCGTGGAAACACTGCTCAGCCGCTGAAAGACAAAACGCCGGCCGGTTTTAACCGGGCCGGCGTTTTTTTGCCTTGCCGAAAATCAGGCGGCGCGAACCGGCGGCATCATGACGCATTCGCCGTCGATGACAGTCTTGCCGGCGACGGTGCACACGGTGTCGAGAATCACGCGGTTCTTGGCGACATTGACTTCGCGGACGGTGACGGTGGCGGTGACGGTATCACCCGGCTTGACCGGTGCCTTGAACTTCAGCGTCTGCGACAGGTAGATGGTGCCGGCGCCGGGCAGCTTGTTGGCCAGGGTGGCGGAGATGAAGCCGGCCGACAGCATGCCGTGGGCGATGCGGGTGCCGAACATGGTGCCCTTGCAGTATTCCTCGTCGAGGTGGGCCGGATTGACGTCGGTCGAGATGCCGGCGAACAGGATGATGTCAGCTTCGGTAACGGTCTTGGACGTGCTGGCGGACATGCCGGGTTCGAGCTGGTCGATGGAATACGTCGTCATGGCTGGGCTCCTTGTGGGGTTATTGATAGCGAAAACAGGACTCTAACATACGTTAGCGTATGGAGGCGCTAACAAAATGCCCCCGGCGTCGGTTCGCCTTGCCGTACTGTTTGTACTGTCTGCGTCGGTTCGCCTTGCCGGTTGCGCTGCGCTGCATTTTGTTCGCGCCTCTTATTCGGTGCGCAGGGCTTCGACCGGATCGAGTCGTGCTGCGTTCCTTGCCGGGAGGACGCCGGCGAGCAGTCCGATGGTGATGGCGATGCCTTCGGCGAGCAGGACGAAGCTGAGCGGGGTGTGCACGGGCAGGGCGGGCAGCGCGAAGTGGATGAGCTGGGCGAGACCGAAGCCGAGGATGAGCCCGAACAGCCCGCCGAGCGCCGATAGCGCGACGGCTTCGCCGAGAAATAGCGCGAGGATGGTGCGGCGCGGCGCGCCGAGGGCGACGAGCAGGCCGATTTCACCGGTGCGTTCGGTGACGGCGATGGTCATTATGGTGACGATGCCGACGCCACCGACCAGCAATGAAATGCCGCCGAGCGCGCCAACGGCCATGGTCAGCACGTTGAGGATGTTGGACAGCGTTTTCAACATCTCTTCCTGGGTGACGATGGTGAAATCCTCGCGGCCGTGACGGTCGATCAGGTGCGTCTTGACGCGGCTGGCGACGAGGGCCGACGGAACGCCTTCCTCGGCGGCGATGTTGATTTCATCGACGCCTTCGCGGTTGAACAGCTCCTGACCACGGGCCGCCGGGATGAAAGCGGTGTCGTCGAGGTCGATGCCGAGGAACTGGCCCTTGGGCGCCATGACGCCGATGACCCGGAAATGCAGGCCGCCGATGCGCAGGCGCTGGCCGAGCGGGTTGTCGCTGCCGAACAGCTCGTTCTTGAGCTTGGCGCCGAGGACAACGAAGGCGCGCGCGCTGTTTTCGTCGTCGGCCGGCAGGAACTGCCCGCTTTGCACGGTCGACCGGAAAACCTGCGGGAATTGGGCATTGACGCCATAGACCAGTGTGCGTCGCGTACGGCCGTTGCCCTCGACTTCGGCGTTGCCGCGCACATTGGGCGTCACGGCGACGATGTGGGGCAGGCGTTGGAGGGACTTGGCGTCGTCGAGCGATAGCGGCCGGGCGCTCGACGGCAGGCCGGAAGGGGAGCCGCCGGTTTTGGTCTTGCCCGGGGCGACGGTGATGACGTTGGTGCCGAACTGGGTGAATTCGCCGAGCACGAAGCGGTGGATGCCCTCGCCAATCGAGGTGAGCAGAATGACGGCCGCGATGCCAACGGCGATGCCGAGCAGGGTTAAAAAGCTGCGCAGGCGCTGCGCGGTGATGGCGCGGACGGCGAGCTGGAGGGCGTCGGTGGCGAGCATGGGCTGGCTAGTGCTTCATCAAGGCCTGAACCGGATCGAGCCGGGCGGCGCGGCGGGCTGGCATGACGCCGAAGATCAGTCCGGTGGCGAGCGCCGTGCTCAGGCCGGCGATCACCGCCCAGTCCGGCGGATAGGCGGGGAAGACCGGGAAGAACTGGCGCAGCGCAAAGGCGCCGAGCTGGCCGAGCAGGTAGCCGACCAGCGCGCCGACGGCGGAGAGCATGGCGGCTTCGGCCAGGAAGGCGAGGCGGATGGTGCGTGCCGTGGCGCCGAGCGCCTTGAGCAGCCCGATTTCGCCGGTGCGCTGGGTGACGGCGACGAGCATGACGTTCATCACCAGAATGCCGGCGACGGCCAGGCTGATCGCGGCGATGCCCGCCACGGCGAGGGTCAGGGCGCCGAGTAGCTTGTCGAAGGTGGCGAGCACGGCGTCCTGGGTGATGACGGTGACGTCCTCTTCGCCACGGTGGCGCTGTTTGATCGCGGTCATGGCCTGATCCTTGGCGCCCTCGATGGCGTCGCGGCTGTTGGCTTCGACCAGGATGCGGAACAGGGTGTTGGAATTGAACATGGCCTGGGCCAGCGAGACGGGCACGATGACCAGTTCGTCGGTGTTCATGCCCAGCCCCTGGCCGGTCGAGGCGAGGACGCCGACAACGCGCAGGCGACGGTCGCCGACGCGCACGAGCTGGCCGATGGCCGGGTTGGCGCCGAACATTTCATCGCGGATCTTGGCGCCGATGACGGCGACCGAGGAGCCGCGGTTCCAGTCTTCTTCCGGCAGGCCAACGCCCTGGGCGATGGTGAAGTTGCGGATCGGGATGAAATCGGCTGTCGAACCGGCCACCATGACTTCGCGCAGCTTGCCGCCGAAGGCGATTTCCGAGGTGCCGACGGCGAGCGGCGCGACACGGCGCACGGTGGGCAGGCGGCGCAGGCTGCCGGCGTCGTCGATGGTCAGGTCGCGCGGTGTCGTGGTGATGGCGTTGGCGGGGTTGAAACCGCCGGTGCCCGAGCGGCCGGGCAGGACGATGACGAGGTTGGTGCCGAGCGAGGAAAACTGGCCGACCACGTAGCGCCGGGCGCCGTCACCGAGGGCGGTGAGGATGACAACAGCAGCGACGCCGATAGACATGGCGAGCACGGAGAGCGTCGTGCGCATCGGGTAGCCGGTGGCGGCGTCGCGGGCGAAGCGCAGGGTGTCGGTCAGGCGCATGGTCGGGCCGGGTTGTCATTCCCGCGTAGGCGGGAATCCATCGGGGGCTGAAACCCCTGGATTCCCGCGTGCGCGGGAATGACGGTTCGGAAACTTGGGCGCGGAGGCATTCCCACGGTCAACCGGAAATTTTGCCCAAAATTGAAATGTCGTCCGTGCGCGAATCCGACTTCAGTCGCCCATCCTCCATCACCAGTTGCCGACGGGCGCGGGCGCCCATGCCCGGATCGTGGGTGACGACAATCAGGGTGACGCCCCTGGCGTTGAGGGCTTCGAGCAGATTGACCACTTCCTCGCCGGTATGGCGGTCGAGGTTGCCGGTCGGCTCGTCGGCCAAGATCAGCGCCGGCTGCATGATGGTGGCGCGAGCGATGGCGACACGCTGGCGCTGGCCGCCGGAGAGCTGGTCCGGCTTGTGGTCGGCGCGCTGGTCGAGGCCGAAATCCTTGAGCGCCTGGGCGACGCGCTTGTTACGTTCGGCTGGCGAAATGCCGGCCAGCGTCATCGGCAGTGCGATGTTTTCGGCCGCCGTCAGGCGCGGTACGAGGTGAAAGCTCTGGAAGACGAAGCCGATGCGCGTGCTGCGCACGGTGGCCTGCTCGTCGGGCGACAGCGTCGTGACGTCGCGGCCTTCCAGCTTGTAGGTGCCCTCGTTGGGGCGGTCGAGCAGGCCAAGCAGATTGAGCAGCGTCGATTTGCCTGAACCGGACGGCCCCATCACGGCGACGTATTCGCCGGCCTCGATCTGCAGATTCAGCCCGGCCAGCGCGTTGACCGTGGTGTCGCCGAGCAGGAAGCGACGTTCGATGCCGGAAAGTTCGATCAGCGCCATGCGCCTACTTCGCCTTGGCCTGGGCTTTTTCGTCCGGCGTGACCTTGGCGCCGGCCTTGACGCCTTCCTTGTCGAGCGAGGTGACGATGCGCTCACCGACCTTCAGACCTTCGGCTATCTCGGTGTATTCCCAGTTGCTCAGCCCGGCCTTGATCGGCCGTTCTTCCAGCTTGCCGCTGTCGCCATTGAAGACCAGCACCTTGCCACCTTCCTGAATCGCGGCGGTCGGGATGCGCAGGACGTTGTCGCGGCCGGCGAGGATGATCTCGACGTCAGCGCTGTAGCCGACGAGCAGCTTGCCAGCCTCGGCCGGTTTCTCAAAATCGACCTCGATGTCGACCGTGCGCGCCTGCTTTTCGACGGCGGAAACGTAGGGCGCGACACGCCGCACTTTGCCGGGCAGCGTCTTGCCGGGCAGCGCGTCGAGCGTGATGCGTACCGGCTGGCCGATCTGGATCTTCGGCGCATCGACCTCGTCCATCGGCGCCTTGACGTAGAGGCAGGAGTCATCGATCAGGTCGATGGCCGGCGGCGTCGGTACGCCGGGGGGCGAGGGCGTCGAGTATTCGCCCAGTTCGCCGACGATCTTGGCCACCGTGCCGTCGAAAGGCGCGTAGAGCGCGACGCGGCCCTGCTCGACACGGGTGGCCCTGAACTTGGCTTCGGCCTGGGCGACGTCGGCCTTGGCCGTGTTGCAGGTGGCGCGCCGGACTTGGGCGTCGGTGCGGGCCGCTTCTTCCTTACTGGTCGAGACGAAGCCCTTGGCGCGCAATTCGGACTGTCTTTTTGCCTCTTTTTCGGCGTTGACCGCAGCAATGCAGGCTTCCTCGCCACGCTTGGCGCTCAGGGCGATCTGCGCCTGAGCCAGCGCCGCGTTGGCCTGCTGGTCATCGTTCCATAGCTTGAGCAGCAGTTGGCCCTTCTTGACCTTGTCGCCTTCCTTGACACCAAGGTACTCGATGCGGCCGCCGATGATCGTCGACAACTTGGTGCGCTGGCAGGCCTCGACCGTGCCGGCGCGGGTGTTGGCCAGCGTCGCCTCGACCTTGCCGGCGGCGACTTCCTTGAGCACGACGGGGAGGGGCTTGGGCCGGGTGAAGAAGAAAAGGCTAAGGCCGATGGCAGCGATGACGACAAGGATGATGGCAACGCGACGCATGGTGTTTCCTATCGAAAACCGGGTAGCCAGCCGGAAAGGGCGTGGCTTGGGGGTGGTTCCAGGGCGCCCTGGTAGAGCGCCTCGATGACCGGCGGTTCCGGCCACGGTTCGTTCATGAAGGTCAGGCCAATTTCTTCCACCGTGCGGCCCGACCAGTAATGTTCGGCGACTTCGTCGAGGGCGCTGAGCGAGAGGCTGTGTGGCAGGCGCAGGTAGTCAAGCCAGCTGGCGTCGTGAAAGGAGCAGATGTAGGCGCCCTTGGTTTGGGCGCAGACCAGATTCTTGCCAAAAACGCGTTGCGGGTGCTTGGTACGGAAGGTCATCGCATCGGTGCGGGTGGCGAATTGCAGCATCGCGTGCAGGCGGCTTGGAAAGTGGTTGTAGCGGCGCTGACGGAAATATTCCAGGTGATACTCGGCAAAGTAGTTCTGCACCGACAACAGCTGGTCACCGGGCGTCGGCGCACCGCCCTCCGGTGAGGCCAGCGTGGCGCCGAACGGGCTGCCCTTGAGGATGTCCCAACCCGGCAGATCAGCGCCCGGCTCGAGCCAGCAGAAGAGCTCCAACGTTGCGGTGTCCTTGATCAGATTGTCCATACGGCCGGCGGGGTTGGGGAATTTCCTTATTTTGACCGATCGGGCGTTTTTGGCCAATCAAAGTGTCAGAGAAGCTTGCCGCGCATAGGGCAAAAATGTCCAATTTGACATATGATTCAAAATACATAAATTCAAAAGATGGAGTGGCATTCAGGCGGGCGGGTGCGATATTGCTGCTTCGGGTGATCGAAGTGAGCGCCCATTCCCTTTTGCGTGGTGACGAATGAATCTGCGTAAGGCTTTTCTTAGTGTACTGGTGGCGTTTGCCGGCGTGCTGCTGTTGATCGGTGGCGTGATCCTGGGCGCCCTGGCGGCGTACAACAACGTCTATGACGTAGCTCGCCACCGGCAGGAGTCTTTGGTGCTGATGAACGCCGTGCGCCATGAGGTCGATTTGCTCAGCCGCTTGGTCAGTTCTTATGTCAGCACGGCCAACCCCCGTTTCCTGATCTATTACTACGACATCCTGAATATTCGCGAAGGCGTGAAGCCTGCGCCGGAGGGGGTTTCGGACACCTATTGGGAGCAGGTGATCGGTGGCGCCATAGCGCGCGTACCACCGCCCGCGGAGCCGGGGGTGGCGCTCTCTGAGCGAACCAGTCGCCTTGGCTTTGACGCCGCGGAACAGGCCGTTCTTCGTCGCATTTTCCAGATTTCCGACCAGATGAAGCAGGTCGAGCAAATTGCCTTTGCTGCGACGCAGGGCTTGTATGACCCGAAAAAAAGGGAGTTTGTTTCGGAGGCTGCGCCACAACCCGCTTTTGCCACCGCCTCGTTGCATGACTCACATTATCTGAAGCTGCGTTCGGATCTTGCGCTCGCCGTTGAAGAGCTGACCAATCTGGTCGACCAGCGCACGACCAAAAATTTGACGCATGCCGGTGAGCTCCTGCATCGATGGATGGTTGCGGCATTAGTGCTGCTTTTAGCGGCCGCCATCGTTTTGATCCTGAGCTACAGTTACCTGAAAAGGCAATTGCTCGCGCCACTGACTGTCCTCCACAAGACCGCCACGGCACTGGCCGAAAAATCGTTCAGTCAGCGAGTGGTTGATTTGCAAGGCGTCGAAGAAGTGAAAACCCTTGCTACCACGATCAACAGCATGGCAACTGCGATCGAGGCGGATATTGAACAACGTGAGCTCGTCCAGCGAGCCTTGCGCCAGGCGCGGGCGCGGGCCGAAGTCGCGGCCGATGCCAAGTCAATTTTCCTGGCCAACATGAGCCACGAAATTCGGACGCCGATGAACGCCATTCTCGGCATGGCCTATCTGGCGCTTAAATCCGGCTTGCCACCCCGTCAGCACGACTATGTTTCGAAGATTCACGCCGCCGCTCGTTCGCTACTGGGAATTCTCAACGACATCCTCGATTTTTCAAAAATCGAGGCAGGCAAAGTGGCTTTGGAGTCGGTGCCTTTCGATCTCGAACTGGTTGTCCAGAATGCTTTGTTCATGGTGCAGCAGAAGGCTGAAGGGAAGCAGATCGAGTTGATTGTCGATTTTCAGCCGACGCGAACGCTGCATCACCTGCTTGGCGACCCGTTGCGGCTCGGACAGATATTGATCAACCTCCTGTCAAATGCGGTCAAGTTCACCGAGGCCGGCCATGTCCGCCTGAGCGTCAGGCAAGAATCCTGCGATGGGCAAACATCGACCATCGACTTTCGAATCGAGGATACGGGGATAGGCATGACCTCCGAGCAGGTCAGCCGCCTTTTTCAGGAGTTTTCCCAGGCGGATGGGGCGACAACGCGAAAATACGGTGGCACAGGCTTGGGTCTGGCGATTTCAAAGCGCCTGCTTTCCGCCATGAATAGTGAAATTTCGGTCGAAAGTGCCGTTGACCGTGGCAGCGTCTTCCATTTTTCCTTGCAATTGCCGCTGGTTCCCGGTGCTGCGGCCGCAAGTGACGACAAGCCGCTAGGTGCCTGTCATCGGGTGCTGGTGGTAGATGACGACAGTGCGGTGCGCGAAAGCATGGCGCAAATGCTGCTGGCTATGGGTTGTCGGGCAGTGGATCAGTCAGCAGGGGGCGAGGATGCCCTGATGAAGTTGACGGCTGCCAGCAAAAACGAAAATGCCTACGATTTGTTATTGCTCGACTGGTTGTTGCCCGACATGTCAGGCGGCGAGTTGATCGACGCACTCCGGGCAAGAGGCGTCGTGCTGCCGGCAAAGCTTGTCGTTGTTTCCTCGGCTGACGCGGTCTTGCTGCGGCACGAGGCGTCTCATCCTGAAATCACCGAGGTGGTCCAGAAGCCGCTCTTGCCGAACGTCCTTCGTCGCGTGTTCGATGCCGGGGGCGATGCGATGGCGGCATTGCTGGAGACAGCCATTCCCCGGCCAGGCTGCTTGCAGGGGATGCCGATTTTGTTGGTTGAGGACAACGAGGTTAACCAGCAGGTCGCCGGAGAGATTCTCAAGGGCTGGGGAGCGAATGTGGAAATCGCCGTGAATGGTCAGATTGCCCTTGATTTGTTGCGTTCGCAGGAGGCAGATCGCTTTGCCCTAGTCTTGATGGATATTGAAATGCCTGTCATGGACGGCCGGGAGGCGACGCGTCTGTTGCGTGAAGATGAACGCTTCCGCGACTTGCCCATTATTGCGATGACCGCGCATGTTGCCGGGCACGGCATGCGGGATGGTTTGGCCAAGGGCGTTACCGGCTATATCGCCAAGCCGTTCGAGCCAGACGAGTTGTTGGCGATGATTCAACCTTACTGGCATGTGTCGGCGCCGCAGGCATTGACCTCTGTTGAGCCATCGCCGGTGCTGGAAAGCGAGCAAGCGTTTATTGCTGCGGTGGATGCTGTGCTGGAAATTGATGCGGTTGTTTTGTTGAGAAGATTTGCCGGCCGTTTGCCGTTTCTCGCTAAAACATTGCGGCAATTTGCTGAGGATTGTCAAAATTGGTCGGATCGCTTGAGTGAATCGCTGGCCCGGGGTGAGTTGGAGTCGGCGCAGCGCCAGGTGCATACGCTCAAGGGGCTAGCCGGTACTTTTGCCATGAAGCGCTTGCAGTCCGCACTTTACGATCTTGAGAACGCTATCCGCGGTGGCGTAATTGAACCGTTTGGCCAGATTGCCGAAGTCGATGCCCAGTTGCTTCCGCTAGTGGCGGGGCTGGAGCGTTTGCCAGTCATATTGCCTGCACCGGGGTCGGAAAGCGATTTCAGGCCAGTCGATGTGGTTTTGACCAGATTGAATGATTTGCTGGCCGAGGGCGATGGTGAGGTTGAGGAGGTTTGGCGCCTGAACAGGGGGCGTTTGGCCGGCTTTTATTCGCCGCGGCAGATTGCGGCAATTGACCGGGCTATCGGTCAATGGGATTTTGGCGAGGCGCTGGTCATCCTGGCCCAAGTCAATCAAGGAGGGGGCGGACAGTAATGAGAGAAACTAATGCAAGCATCTTGGTGGTCGACGATACGCCAGCCAATCTCAGCCTGCTCAACCAGTTGTTGCGCACACATTACCGGGTCAGGCTTGCCAATAGCGGTGCCCGAGGACTGGAGCTGGCGGTGAGTGCGCCTCCCGATCTTATTTTGCTCGATATCATGATGCCGGACATGGATGGCTACGAGGTCTTCCGGCGCTTGAAGGCCGCTCCGGAAACGGCCGGTATCCCGATCATTTTCCTTACGGCGAAGGTTGGGGCGGAAGACGAGGAATATGGCCTGGCATTAGGCGCGGTCGACTTCATTCACAAGCCAATAGCGCCATCCGTTGTCCTGGCCAGGGTACGCATCCATCTGCAAATAAAGACCTGGCAAACCTTTCTCGAAGACAAGAGCGCCTGGTTGCAAGGCGAAGTCGAGCGACGTGTGAATGAGGTTCTGCACCTGCAGGAGGCGTCGATCCGCGTCATGGTTTCGCTGGCTGAGTTTCGCGATGAATGTACGGGCAACCATATCCGCCGGACTCAGGATTATGTGAGGCTTCTGGCCGAATATCTAAGTACTCAGGATCGCGACAGAGAGACCTTGAATCCAGAGAAAATCGACCAGATCGCCAAAGCGGCTCCCTTGCACGATATCGGGAAGATTGCCATTCCCGATCATATTCTGCTCAAAGCCGGGAAACATACGCCGGAAGAGTTTGAAATCATGAAAACGCACTCCGTCAAAGGCGAAAGCATGTTGTTACGCTCCCAGCGGGAGCTTGGCGACGAGAATCAGATGCTGCTGTATGCAGCTCAAATTGCTCGTGGCCATCATGAGCGCTGGGATGGCAATGGCTATCCTGATCAGCTTTCCGGTGAAGCCATCCCATTGCCAGCCAGATTGATGGCCGTCGCCGATGTCTATGATGCCCTGCGCTCGCGCCGCCCCTACAAGCCGGCGTTTAACCATTCGGAGGCGGTCGGTATTCTGATCGAAGGGCGAGGGAAACATTTCGACCCTCTGCTGATCGACGCATTTATCGCGCTGGAAGGATCATTTTCGGAAATCGCTATCAAGTTAGCCGATGAATGAGCCGTTATGCCCACTATGAAAACGATTTCCCGTTCCGGGATCCCAATCTCTTCGTGCAAAATTTGGGCGCTGCCTGTTCTGGCTGCACTCGCCCTGCCAGCGCAGGCCGTTGACTTTACACTGTCCGGTTTTGGTACAGCCGGCTACGCTCAGTCCGACCAATCGGCTAGTTATCAGCGCTTTATCAACGATAACGGTACTTTCAAGCGGGATAGCATTCTCGGTGCCCAACTGGACGCCCGCTTTTCGCCAGAATGGGGCGCGACCGTACAAGCCAAGCTGGCGCCCTCGGATCACTCGGACAGTGATCTGCGAACTTCGCTCTCCTGGGCGTTTGTGTCATGGCGTCCCAGTGACGACTGGTTGATTCGGGCCGGCAAGATTCGCTTGCCGTTGATGTTAAACACCGAAAACAATGACGTTGGCGCCACCTTCGATTTTGCTCGTTTGCCACAAGAGGTGTATTCGATTTCACCTACCACCGATGTCCTGGGCGTCAGTATCAGCAAGACCTGGATGATCGACTCGTATGAGTGGGGGCTTGAGGGGTACAGCGGTGAGGAGAAGACATACCAGCGTTATTACGTAAGGGCTGCGCAACCGGACGGTACAGGCCCGGGGTCGCTGTATACACCATTCCGGATGCATAGCAGCGGACTTGTTCTGACCATCCGCGATGTCAGCAATACCTTCCGTGTTGGCGTTCACGAAGTCGTGGCAAGTCGGATTGGAGAGCTGTCGCATGCGGAAATACCCCTCGTTCAGCAGGGGGGGCTCCAGTATTTTGATGTCAAGCGAGGGCGTCGGGTGAGCCGACTGTTCATACCGGTCTTCACGCTGGGCGGGACAGTGAGCCTGCCTGAAAATGTCAGGATGACTGCAGAGTACGCGCGAGTGCGGGTCAACAGCGCGAGCGAGGGCTTGAGTCGGTGGGGCGCATATCTTGCCATCGATAAGCGTATCGGTGACTGGAAGCCCTATATTTACTACGCCAGGATGCGATCTACCGGCAAGGCACTGGATTTGTACCAGGCGATTGAGGCTTCCAGCAAAAATCCCTCCTTGCCTGCGCCGCTTGCCAACTTCCAGACGTTGAATGCCGATGTTGTGTCAGGCTATGATCAGTGGACTAGCGCTCTCGGTGCATCGTATCGCCTGTCCCCGGTCAGTTTGCTGAAGGCTGAGTATGCGCATACCCGCACGGGCGTGGTCTCCAGTTTTGTCGATGCACCGACTGGCGGTGATAGCGGAAATCGGCGTATCAACGTCTTTTCTCTCTCTTACAGTTTCACCTTCTGAGCGGCTTGATGCGCCGTCTTCCTCTTTTTCTCCTGATTGCCTTTTTGCCAGTCCTTGTCCTGGCAGAAGATGCGCTCGTCTTTATTGCCCACGGAGGTCTCCCTAAAACGGAGCAGCTGGCTCTGCAACGGCTGTACACCGGCCGCGTGGTTTCGATTGGCGAGCAAGTGGCAACACCCATCAATTATCCAGTGGGGAACCCGTTGCGCGAACGATTTTTGACCGTAGTCATGGGGCAGAGCGAAGAGCAATACACCGGCTACTGGCTGGTTCGGAGGTATGTGGGCAAAGGTGCGCCACCGCAGGTCTTGCCAGATGTCGATGCGGTTGTGGCGCATGTTATGTCCACGCCGGGTGCTGTCGGTTACGTTCCATCGTCAAAAGTGCCGCCGGGCGGAAATGTGATTTTCAAGCGTTAACTCGCTAGCTTTTTTTTGCCGGAGTGATAAGCTGAACCCGTGTTGTGGTTTGCAGCGAGCCCGGCACTCAGTAGTATCTGCTGCGCTGCAGGAGAGTATATGGCTGTATTCGATAGAAGCATTCTTGAGATTACTGTGTAGTACTCCTTAACGGTGAATAGCCGAATGCCTTGGCCGAAAGAGCCAAGGTTGCAGTAACCGAAGCCCATGCCTGAAACGCATGGGCTTCACGTTTTTCAGGGAGCGCAAATGCCTATTCAGCGTCACGGGACAACCCGCCGCTATTCAGATAGTGTTACTCATGGTGGGGTTGTGTATCTGGTTGAGGTGCCTTCCAACCTGGCAGCCGGCATTGCGGCCCAGACCGAAAATTTGCTGGCCAGTGTTGATAGGCTGCTTCTTCAGGCGGGTAGCGCCAGATCACGCTTGTTGATGGTTACCATTTACCTTGCCGACATGGCTGATTACGACGCCATGAACTCAGTGTGGGATGCATGGGTGCCAGCGGGGCACGCGCCGACCCGTGCCTGTGTGCAGGGGAAACTGGCGAATTCGGAATATCGGGTGGAATTGGCGTTGACCGCAGCAATCGGTCAGGGCTGAACATCGGCGTTGCAATCGCAGCCTTTTCCTGCTGCGATCCAGCGGGAGATAAGGCGGCTGGTGAACGCTTCAGCAAAGAGTGGCAGCCAGCCGAGATATTTTCGTGGGGAGGACATCAAGCCGCAGTAGTAGCGTGCCTTGTGCTCGGACCACGCCAGGGCCGGGCATGGGCCTTTGGCTTGCATGAAGCGCAAGCGAGCCGGCGGGCAGGTTTCCAGCGCGCAGCAAATGCCGCAACCATTGCAAGCCTGCCCTTCAGCGGGCTTGGCCGGTGCATTTCGGTGGAGATGGATGGTTTGCTCTCGCATCAGCTTTTTGGTCGCCACAAAAGCCATTCAAGCACACAGGCGAGTGGACGGCTGGATTTTAATTCGGTTTTCTGATCGAAAAAGCCAGCGCATCGCTGCGAAATTTCTCGCGAGCTTTGGGGGCTTCGATTTCATTGGCGAGTTCTTCAATGAGCTGGACGTTGCCGGTGCTTGAGCGTCTGGCGGCATCCACGATCACTTCCGCGAATGGCCCGATATGGTTTGCCAGGCAGGTGGTCAAGTGACGCAGGAAGGCTACTTCATGGACAAGAGAGGCGGGCTTTTCTGTGTCCGGGTTCGGCTGGATTGAGAATGCCATCAAGCCCATGGTTGCGCTGTCGGTGTACAGCGGGCTGAAGGTTATAGGTTTGCTGGGCCAGGTATCGACGTGCTCGGCAAAATCGACGGTGGCGGCAGATCGAATGTTGGCTGGCAGGCGGGCCAGGCGGCTGTGCGCCGAGCGCAGGGCCGCACCGAGGAAACGCGCGGCAGACGGGAAAATCAGCCCGTGGTGGATGATGAAGCGGGTGGTGCAGTCAGGGTGTGACTGAGCAAATTCAGTTTGCAGGCTGAGCAGTCGGCGCAGCATCGATAGCGTCTGGGCGTTGTCAGGAATGATGGCGGTGTACGCCAGTTCTCCGCTCTGCCCGGTTGCTGGTTGAATGTGGCAGGCGTGTGCCATGACGCTGCCGAGCAGGTCGGTGAAATGCCGCCGGGCGAGATCACTCCGGGCGTGCATGCTGATCGCGATGACGGTGGCTGGCTGCGGAGCGCCCAACTGTTCTGTCACGCTTCAACCTTCGGGCGTTTTGGCTTGGTGCTCACGGTTTTTTCAGCAAGTCTTTTTGTAGCTGAACCACTTTGATTGCTTTTTCGATGCTCCGGCGCATTCGGTTGAACGCCGTATGCAGGTGGCGGATTTCGTCGGCGCCGCTTTCTTCGAATTCCGGCAGGTCAAGATTGCCCCGGCTGATCTCGTCGCTCAACTCGGCAATTCGTCGGATCGGTTCGACGACAAGGCGGGAAAGCATGATGTTGATCGTGATGAAAAGAACCACGAAGAGGCCGCCCAGCACTGCCGTAAAGGACCAGAAGGCGTTGAGCGCATTCTGCTCGGCCAGACCGGTGGGGATGGCGATAATCTGGGCGCCGACGATTTCATTGTGTTGCCAACCGAAACCGTTGGCATCGCCGTATTTGGCGATCAGCGAGGCAGGTGCGGCAGCGGGGGTGCTATGGCAAACAAGGCAGGCCGGGTTGGTGATCTTGATCGGGCGGGCGATGTAGAGACTGGGGCCGCTGGCCGTTCGGCGCTCGCCAATTGCCTCACTGCTGCTTCCCTCGCGAAAGCCTTTGATGATGGCTGTCTCCCATTCGGCACTGCGGTCACGCGGATTGGTCGGGTTCAGTGTTGCTTCGCGGTAGCTGAAATCCGGGTATTTTTTCTGAAGACGGCCAAAGGTTTCGACGGCTGAGTAGGCCGGAACTGTTTGCGGCAGGAAGACCTTGTCCAGCATCGGATCAAGGTGCGGCTTGATTTCGTCAATCGTGTAGCTGCGCACCGCGAGCGCGGCTTCCATCATCATGCCGGCGTTACGCAGGACTTCGTCTTTTGCGTTGGCGAGCAGGACACGATAGGTAACCAGGACGCTGACTGCGAAGCCCAGGAGAAAAAAAACGGTCAGAGCGATGTTGAAACGGGTACGTATGCGCATGGGGTGGGGGCTTGGTTTCAGGCCGCGTTGTGACGACCTTTCGGTAACGGCAGATTTTGGCCGAGCTTGAGGTCAGGGGCGGGCAATGAACAGTTCAGGATCGACCGGCGTGTTGTTCAAAATGACAGCCCAGTGCAGGTGCGGGCCGGTGACGCGCCCCGTTGCGCCTACTGCGCCGAGCATGTCACCCTTCCTGACCGTCTGGCCTGTCCGTACGTCGATCCGCGAAAGATGCATGTAGGCGGTGATCAGGCCCTGGCCGTGATCGACAAAGACCGTATTGCCGTTGAAGAAGTAGTCGCCGAGATTGGCCACGACGCCATCCGCCGGTGCCTTGACTGGCGCGCCAGTGCCGACGGCGACGTCCAGTCCGGCGTGCGGGTTGCGCGGCAGTCCATTGAAAAAGCGGCGCAGGCCGAAGCGGGATGAGAGCGGGCCGGTGGCCGGCAGGGCGAAATCGGTGGCCGGCGGCGGCGCGTTAAAACGGCGCTTGATGGCGTCGGTGGTTTCTTTTTCGCGCGCGATACGGGCCAGGTCGTCGGGGTTAGGCTCGACTTTGCGCTTGTCCTTGATGGTCAGGCGCTGTTCCGGGTAATTCTTGACCTGAACGCCAATGCGTTTGATGGTCGCGGTCGACCCGAAAAAAACGTCAATTTCCAATTCTCCCGGCAGCGTGTCGAGCGGGATGCCGAGCAGGGCGAACCAGCGACCGTGATCGCTGACTACCGCGATGGATTGCCCTCCCCAGCGCACGGTTGGCGCGGTCTGTCCCGTCGGGCCGAGGTCTACCACCGCGACGCCGCCGGGCACCGGCAAGTTTTTGGGCAGGGCCGCGACGCCCAGGCTGCTGGCGAGCAGCAGGGCGCCGATCAGGGGGCGGAGCGGGTTCAGAGTTGAGCTGCCTTGAAGGTGTTGCACTGGTTCATGTCGCCGGATTCAAAGCCAATCCTGAACCACTTGACGCGCTGGGCCGAGCTGCCGTGGGTGAAACTTTCCGGCACGATGCGGCCTTGCGATTGTTGTTGCAGGCGGTCGTCGCCAATGGCCGAGGCCGCCGTCAGCGCGGCTTCGAGGTCGCCCGGTTCCAGCACGCCTTTCATGGTGTCGGTGCGCTTGCCCCAGACGCCGGCCAGGCAGTCGGCCTGCAGTTCCATGCGCACGGACATGGCATTGCCATCGGCTTTGCTGGCGCGCTGCTGGGCCTGGTGCACCTTGTCGGCGATGCCGAGCAGATTCTGCACGTGGTGGCCGACTTCGTGAGCGATGACGTAGGCCTGGGCGAATTCGCCCGGTGCCTTGAAGCGTTCCTTGAGGTCGCGGTAGAAGGCGAGGTCGATGTAGACCTTCTGGTCGCCCGGGCAGTAGAACGGGCCCATGGCTGACTGGCCAGTGCCGCAGGCGGTCGGCGTGGCGCCGGTGAACAGCACCAGCTTGGGTTCCTGATACTGGCGGCCGTTGGCGCGGAAGACCTCGTTCCAGGTGTCTTCGGTCGAGGCCAGCACCTTGGAAACGAACTGGGCCATTTGGTCGTCGGCCGGCGGGCGACGGGCTTCCGGGGCGCTTTGCTCCATCGCCGGCATGCCGTCGCCGCTGAGCATGCTGATCACCGTCATCGGATTGACGCCAAGAAAGTAGCTGGCGACCAGGGCGATGGCAACGGTGCCCAGGCCCATGCGGCCACCGCCGAGGCGCAAGCCGCCACCGCCGCCCATGCCACTGCCGCGGCGGTCTTCGAGGTTGTCGCTTTCGCGTTGGTTATCCATGCGCATGGTGCTGTTTCCTTAGCGGTATTGATTGATGGCATCGCGGGTTTCGAGCGCCACCTTGCGGGCGGCAGCGGCAAACCCTTCGTCGTTGCCGGCATAGAGGATGGCACGGGATGAGTTGATCATCAAGCCGGTGGCATTTTTTGTACGGCCGGCCTTGACAGTCGCTTCGATGTCGCCGCCCTGGGCGCCGATGCCCGGAACGAGCAGCGGCAGGTCGCCGACGATGGCGCGAACGCGGGCGATTTCGGCCGGGAAGGTGGCGCCGACGACCAGACTGATCTGGCCGCTGGTGTTCCACTCGCTCGCTGCCAGACGGGCGACGCGCTCATACAATTTTTCACCATTCGTTTCGAGAAACTGGAGGTCGGAGCCGCCCGGGTTGGAGGTGCGGCAGAGCAGGATGACGCCTTTGTCCGGGTAGGCCAGGTAGGGTTCGACCGAATCTCGGCCCATGTACGGGTTGACCGTGACGGCATCGGCCTTGTAGCGCTCGAAGGCTTCGACGGCGTATTGCTCGGCGGTTGAGCCGATGTCGCCACGCTTGGAATCGAGGATGACCGGGATGCCCGGGTGTTTTTCGTGAATGTGGGCGATCAGCGCTTCGAGCTGGTCTTCGGCGCGGCGGGCGGCAAAGTAGGCGATCTGCGGCTTGAAGGAGCAGACGAGGTTGGCCGTGGCGTCGACGATGGCGGCGCAGAACTCGAAGATCTTGTCATCGCGGCCCTTGAGGTGGGCGGGAAACTTGGCCGGATCAGGGTCGAGGCCGACGCAGAGCAGCGAGTTGTTCTTTTGCCAGGCGGCGGCCAGTTGTTCGATGAAGGTCATGCGACGTCCTTGTGCTTTTCAGACGGTAAATAACGGGAGAATTTTTCCGGCAGTAGGCAATTCTGCAGGCTGCGCTGGGTGAACAGGAAGCGGCCGTCGCAGACGAAGCCGAGTTGTTGCCAGTCCACTTCCTTGTTCAGCATCATCGTGCATTCGATCAGGTCGCGGCGGGCGATGCGCGTGTTCTTGGGGAACAGGGCGAGGATAGCGCCGTCGAAGCTGTGGCAGTCGTGCAGGAAAAAGGGCTCTGGCTTGCGCGTGCGGCCATTGACGTAAATGCGCGGTAGCTCGCTAACCGGGAAGGCGCGGCCCCACTGCCACCAATTGCGCTCGTCGAAGGTTTTGACGCGGCGGGCGAGCAGTTCGTCCTTGTGCTTGTCGAGATGCGGATGCTTGATGCCGTAGAGCATGTGGCGCGTTTCGCCACTTTCCACGGTCTTCGAGAAGACGAATTCCATGTTGCCCTTGGGGTGCGTGTAGATGTGATCCGCCCCGGATACGGCGCCAACCTTGACCGAAAACACGTCGGCGAAGCGCAGGCTGTGATCGTCGCGCAGGAACATGAGCTGGCCATCGGCCTCGACGAAGCGCCGGCCATCGGCCATCCGTCTATCCTTGCGGCCTTTTTCGAAGCGGAAGATGGCGCAGTTCGGTGTGGCGCCCTGGAAAACGCGAACGTCGCCGGTTTCGTAGAAATGCGTGATGCTGCCCTGCTCGAACAGCCAGGCGTTGAGCTTCTTGGCGGCAGTCAGCTTGATGAATTCGCGCGGCACGATGAAAACCAGCTCGCCGCCCGGCTTGAGGTGGCGGATGCACTTTTCGATGAAGAACAGGAAAAGGTTGCTGCGCGCATCGAACAATTCCGATTTCAGGCGTTTTTTCGTGTTGACCGTGACATCCTGAAAACGAACGTAAGGCGGGTTGCCGATGATACTGTCGAACTGTTCGCTCAGCGGGAAATCGAAAAAGTCGCGAACCAGCGCGCCTTCCGGGGCAACGCTCGGGTCGACTTCGATGCCGATGCAGTCGGCCTGGCGGGACTTCAACTCGTTGAAGAACGCGCCGTCGCCGGCCGATGGCTCCAGCGTTCGCCCCTTGTTCGAACACAGGTCGAGCATGAAGGCCACCACATTGGGCGGCGTGAAAACCTGGCCGAGTTGTTCGACATCACGGGGCATGGCTCAGTCCGGCTGGCTGTCTTTGGCGGGCTGCCCGGGGGCGGCTTTCGGCTGGTCAGCGCGCCCCTTTTTCTCCCAGTAACGTTCGTTCTTGCTCTCGTCGGCAAAGCGGTAGCGGCCGGCGAGCTCGCAGCCCTTCATGCCGGGATTGCACGGCAGGTTGTTGATCTTGAGGCAACGATCGTTGACCTCATGCGGGCAGCCCCATCCACCTCCCATGGTTTTAGCCCGCCTTGCCCCACGAGTCCTTGAGCGTGACGGCGCGGTTGAAGACCGGCGCGCCCGGCTTCGAGTTGACGCGGTCGGCGACGAAATAGCCGTGGCGCTCGAACTGGAAGCGCTCTTCCGGCCTAGCGTCGCGCAGGCAGGATTCGAGCTGGGCGGTGATGGTCTGGGCGGAATCGGTATTCATGTCGTCGAGGAAATCGCGCTCAAGATCCGGTGCATCGCCTTCGCGGCGCGAACCGGGCGCCGGCACCTTGAACAGCCGTTCGTAGAGGCGAATTTCGGCCGGGTAGGCGTGGGCGGCCGAAACCCAGTGCAGATTGCCCTTGACCTTGACGCTGTCGGCGCCCGGCGTGCCGGATTTGGTTTCGGGCAGATATTTGCAGTGGACCGCAACAACCTTGCCGTTCTCATCCTTGTCGCAGCCGGTGCATTCGACGACATAGCCGTACTTGAGGCGGGCCATGTTGCCGGGGAATAGGCGGCGGAAGCCCTTGCTCGGGACTTCCATGAAGTCCTCGCCCTCGATCCACAGTTCGCGACTGAAAGGGTTGCTGCGCTGGCCGAGTTCAGGGTGCAGCGGATGGTTCGGTGCGAAGCACTCCTCGACTTGGTCGGCCGGGTAGTTGTCGATGATCAGCTTGACCGGGTCGAGCACGGCAATGCGGCGCTGGTCGGACTCGTTCATCACCTCGCGCATGGCGTCTTCAAACAGCACGTAGTCGATCAGCGAATCGTTCTTGGTAACGCCAACGCGCTCCATGAACAGGCGGAAACCTTCGGCCGAATAGCCACGGCGGCGGGCGCCAACGAGCGTCGGCATGCGCGGGTCGTCCCAGCCGGAAACGTGCTTTTCATCGACGAGCTGGATGAGCTTGCGTTTGCTCAACACTACGTAAGTCAGGTTAAGGCGCGAGAACTCGATCTGCTGCGGCAGCGGCCGTTGCATCAGCCCGGCTTCGGCCAGGCGCTCGAGCAGCCAGTCGTAGAACGGGCGCTGATCTTCGAATTCCAGCGTACAGATCGAATGCGTGATGTTTTCCAGCGCATCCTCAATCGGGTGCGCGAAGGTGTACATCGGATACACGCAGTACTTGTCGCCGGTGTTGTGGTGCGTGGCGTGGCGGATGCGGTAGATGGCCGGGTCGCGCAGGTTGATGTTCGGTGCGGCCATGTCGATTTTGGCGCGCAGGATGTGGGCGCCATCGGCAAACTCGCCGGCCTGCATGCGCTTGAACAAATCCATGTTCTCGGCCACCGAGCGGTCGCGGAAAGGTGAGTTCTTGCCAGGCTGGGTCAGCGTGCCGCGGTTAGCGCGCATTTCGTCGGCGTTCTGGCTATCAACGTAGGCGTGGCCGACGCTGATCAGCGCTTCGGCGCATTGCAGCATCCAGTCGAAATAATTCGAGGCGTAGTAGAGATTGGTTTCGCCCGCCTGCTCCCACGAGCAGCCCAGCCATTTGACGGCATCGATGATGGAATCGACGTATTCCTGGTCTTCCTTCTCCGGGTTGGTGTCGTCGAAACGCAGGTGGCAGCGGCCACCGTACTGCTGGGCAAGGCCGAAATTGAGCAGGATGGATTTGGCGTGGCCGAAATGCAGGTAGCCGTTCGGCTCCGGCGGAAAGCGGGTGCGCAGTTTGGCGGTGTCGAGCGGGGCAGCGGCGTGGTCGGCGGCAGTGCCCGGATGGCCCGCCCAGTGGCGCTGGGCATGCTTGCCGGCGGCAATATCGGCTTCGACGATGTTCCTGATGAAATTGGCGGCGGGGGCTGGTGTGTTGGCGGGCTGGTTGGGGCTGCTCACGGTAAAACCTCAGATTTCAATCACGCCATTTTAACGGTTGGTGTCCTTAAACCGCTAAAATTCACCGCATGTCTGCATTGCAAAACCTAACTGCGCTCAACTTCCTGGCTGTCGGCTTCGGCGCCGCACTGGGGGCGTGGGCACGCTGGCTCCTCGGCATGGCGCTGAATCCGCTGCTGATTGGATTGCCGCTGGGTACCTTGGCGGCCAATTTGATCGGTGGCTACCTGATCGGCGTGGCGGTTGGCCTCTTCCATCTCAACACCCATTTTCCTTTGGCCTGGAAGCTGTTCGCGATCACCGGCTTCCTTGGCGGCCTGACCACCTTTTCCACGTTTTCGGCCGAAGTCGTCGAACGCCTGCTGGCCGGCCAACCCGCTTGGGCCATCGGCCTGGCATCCGTTCATCTGGCCGGCTCGCTGGCGGCCACTTATCTCGGCCTGCTGACCGTTGGCGCTACGCGGATCTGGAGCTGATCAGGCGCCTTGGTGCGCCAGGGTGTTTTCGGCGAGGTAGCTTTCAAGCGGCTCGTCAAAATCCCTGAAATGAGCCAGCAGGTTCTCGTGGATACGCTCTACACCCTCAATTGCCTGCACGTAGTTGCCACACGCGGACAGTACGACGCGAATCGATTTCAGTTGGTGGGCGATATCCATGTGTGACTGATTGTGGGCAATGCGGTGCGCAGCCGGAACGCGATCGTCCATGAACATCGATTCGATCAGGCAGTGTTTCAGGGTGGCTTCGACGAACCCTCTGATCAACTGGTCGATATTGCCTTGGCAGACAGGGCGATTTGGCGCCTGACAATTGCCGCAACTATCCATTTTATTGCGCTGGCCGCATTCCGAACGGATGCGCTCGATCATTTCCAGCATGCGCCCATGATCCCGGTGCATTCTCTCGATTGCATTTTCACCATCAGGCGACATAGCGACTTCCTAACGAAAAACTGGAGCGATTCAGATGAACAGGCATACTTTCGTCAGTGGCCGAGGGGGCCAAACGGCTGCCAACTTCGCAAAGTATCCTGACAAGTATTGCACTTAGTTCCACATTCTGAAAAACAGTTCATTGCGTTTTGCAGATGGGCGCCTGACCGACGATTTCGGCGTCAGAACAGTCGGCCAAGATGCCCGGCAAGGCCTTGCTCGCTGACGAAAGTGAGGTCATACATCGCCGAAAAGGCCTTGGCATTGTCGTCGCTGAGACCGGCAATGCACATCACGAACTGCTTGGCATCGAGCCCAAGGCGTTTTCTCAGTGCCAGGTAGCGGTCGATGTTCTGGCGGAATTCACCGCTCTTGCATTCGATGCAGATCGGCACCTTGCCATCGATCAGCATGAAAACATCGAGTTCATAAGGGTCGCCATTGGCCAGCGTGAGATTCAAGCCGCGCGTGCAGGAAAAGCGGCGCTGGCGCTCCTTGGCGTAGCGCAGGCAGGTCATCAGTGCATGCCATTCCAGCCATTCGCCGTTGAAAAAGGCGCGGATGGTAGGCGCGCTTTGCAGAATCAGCCGCACATTGTTTTCCGGCTTGTTGTGAAAGCACTTGGTAACGAAAGAAAAATCGTAAAGCTGCTGGCAGAAAACCGAGATAGCCTTCGCCTCATCCGGCGATTTCTTGTCGAGATGAATGGTCGTGCTGGCATGCTCCTTCTGCTGCGACCAACGGATCCGTTCAAGCACCTCCTTGAGCACGCTCAGGTTGCCGCCAATGGCCTCCGCCACCTCGTCGAAAAATCCGCTGGTATCGACCCCGCGCATGTCGGCCTGAACCTTGATCTGCTTTTTGTGGAACCAGTCGTAAATCGGCCCGTGCTGCAGTTCTGTCGCCAGAAAGTCCGTGTTGGCCAGATCAATCTCGCCCTGCGGCGTTGCCGCTCCCGGCGGACTAGGCTGCGCCGGAGCACTGGTCGATTTCAGGCGGATGACTTCGCGCTGGGCATCAAAATACTTGTCGAGCAGCTTCTCGATGAAAAACAGCGTCCGATACACCGGAGCGGGCGAGCCGCATTTGGGGCAGGGAACGCTCTGGCCGGCAAGATCGTCCGGCTGTTCGGCGAGCAGGGTGCATTTATTGCAGCGGATGACGGCCATGATTTTGTCGGTGAGGAATATGCGGGAAGTATAAACCCGCGGTTAAGCGATGGCGCGCAAGCGGCAGCGGGTTGAAACGAAATTGAAACATCGGCGTAAGACAATCGCGACGTTTCCAATCGTAACCCTCCGGAGAATTCCATGCGTTCCCTGATCATTGCCGCCACCTTTGCGCTCACCCTGTCCGCCTGCGCCACCCAGTCCCCCCCGCCTGCCGCTGCGCCTGTTCCTGCTGCAGCAGCCGCCCCGGCTCCCGCAGCAAAAGCGCCGCAGTGCTACAACGGCGACTCCGGCAAATTTGTAGCCGTCGGCACCACGGCAGCCATATCCGGCGTCAAGGTCGTCTGCGAAAAAACCAGCGACGGCAAAAACGCCCAGTGGATGGGCGTCAAGAAATAATCGCCAGGCCACAAAAGCAAAACGCCGTCCCTTGGGGCGGCGTTTTGCTTTAGGTCGCACGACTTCACGTGAGGCCGGGCGGCACTGCCTGTTTCAAATTCAGGCAAAATTTCCGGTTGACCGTAGCAACGCCGAAAACGCCAAGCCGACGCGCTAAAACCAGCACGGTGCCAAGAGCAACCCGACCAAAAATAGGCCCGAAAACCGAGTTGACCGTAACAAAGCAACGAAGGCCAAGCCGCGCTGCAAAAACCAGCGCGGTGCTCAGAACGGGGGACGGAAAGTGAAGCGACATAAAGAAACCGAAGCCTTCTAACGTGCTAGCTCAGCCGACGGCAGGCAGCGTAGCTGGCTGACGGTCGGCTGGAGCGGGATGTTAGAGGATGGCTAAAGGTGTTTTTCTTCACTTTGCGCCTGAGCTTTCTTTAGGTGGCGTGCGACGCCCGGCCAGCCAATGGCTTGTATGAGAACAAGAGCGACTACAAGCGCACCTACCAAAAAGGCCCAAATGTCTCTGTGGCTTGGATGAGCGGTGATTAGCAATATTGAAAGTAACGGGAATAGGAATATGAGAATGATTGGGTAGTAGGTAACGATTTTTGGGATGACGACAATCGGGGTATTCGTTACCGGGTCTAGCCAGCCAACAATGTCTGTTATTGCGTCGCCTCGAAAAGCAGCAATTACGTTTTGTCCTGAATTTGGTTTGGTTGCCACAGCGATAGGCAATTCGGGAATGTGCTGACCGTCAATGTAGATGGATACGACCGAGTGAGCAGTTCCTCCACGGGAGGGTACCGTTACAAAATGAGAAACAGCCAGGTCGGAAATTTTCTCTGTGCGCAAGCGCGGCACCTCTAACGTAAAGGTGACCGGCGCTGCGCGGGTTTATTGCGCAGCGTCCAGCGACCGAAGGGAGCGGGGTCGACCGCCGGGTTAGAAAAGTTTGCCGGGAAAGCGGTGGCGCAAGCGAACTGCCTGCAGCCGAAACCGCTGGCGGCAAACGGGAAATGCCAGGCAGCCGGGAAAGCCGCCAAACCCGATTTCAATTTTGGCCAAAATTTCCGGTTGACCGTAGCAACGCCGAAAACGCCAAGCCGACGCGCTAAAACCAGCACGGAGCCTAGAGCAAGCGACGGGAAGCGAAGAAGCATAAAAAACCGAAGCCTTCTAACGTCAAAGCTCAGGGGCGTGCCGCTTGCGGCGCGTCCCTTGGAGCGCAGTGTTAGACCATGTGCTCATTGCATTGAGTGAAGGCCAATCATATTGCCTTCGGTATCGACAACCATCGCAATAAAGCCGTGCTCACCAATTGACATCTTGCCTTTGAAGACTTCCCCTCCATGCGCTGCTGCTCGTTCAGCCTCGACTGAGCAATCCTCACAGGAGAAATAGACCAAAGTGCTACCGCCAGAGGGGCATCCGGCCATTTTCACCAACGCCCCTGCTGCGCCTGAATCTTCCATTGACATCGGAAATGCCCACATCTCCATTTCGGGGAAGCCGTTAGGATCAGGATTTTTCAACTCTTCTAATGAGCCTTGAAGCACAGCTTCGTAGAACGCCTTCGCACGGGGCATGTCCTGAACGTAAATTTCAAACCAACCGACCGGATTGCTTTTCATGGTGTTACTCCTTTGGGGAAAAATTGTGAAGAGGATCTAACGTAAAGGTGACCGGCGCTGCGCGGGTTTATTGCGCAGCGTCCAGCGACCGAAGGGAGCGGGGTCGACCGCCGGGTTAGAAGGGTTTGCCGGGAAAGCGGCAGCCCAAGCGAACTGCCTGCAGCCGAAACCGCTGGTGGCAAACGGGAAATGCCGGGCAGCCGGGAAAGCCGCCAAACCCGACGCCAAATTTGGCCAAAATTTCCGGTTGACCGTAGCAACGACGAAAACGCCAAGCTGACGGGCCAAAACCAGCACGGAGCCAAGAGCAAGCGACGGGAAGCGAAGAAGCATAAAAAGCAGAAGCCTTCTAACGTAGAGGTGACCGGCGCTGCGCGGGTTTATCGCGCAGCGTCCAGCGACCGAAGGGAGCGGGGTCGACCGCCGGGTTAGAAAGGTTTGCCGGGAAAGCGGTAGCGCAAGCGAACTGCCTGCAGCCGAAACCGCAGGCGGCAAACGGGAAATGCCCGGCAGCCGGCAAAGCCGCCAAACCCGACGCGAAACTTGGCCAAAATTTCCGGTTGACCGTAGCAACGCCGAAAACGCCAAGCCGACGTGCCCAAACCAGCAAGGAGCCAAGAGCAAGCGACGGAAAGCGAAGAAGCATAAAAAACCGGAGCCTTCTAACGTTGTAGGTAAGGGGCGCTGCGCGGCGCTTTATCGCGCAGCGTCCAGCGACCGGAGGGAGCGGCCTTGACCGCAGTGTTAGGCTTTTGAGTGATGGTCGGCATAGGCAACTCCGAGGCCAAGAGACCAATCCATACGTGAGTTTTCTACCAAGGCAATCATTACGTCATCTGCTCGAAAACCAGCCCCGACGGCTTGCTCCGCTACATGGCGAAATAAGGCACGTTTCTGATCGTCAGTGCGACCAAGCAGAAATACCACCTCAATTACGCAAGCATCTTTTGAACGGTTAACGCCTCCGAAATGAGGGTCGAGAATAATTTCCTCTGAGTCGAAGCGCGATATCAGTTGAAAGAGATCGTTGGGCGGAACATTGCAGGTCTTTACAAGTCCATCTTGAACTGCTGCTGCTAACGCTTGCACTTGGTTTGAGGAGAGGTGTCTCGGGGCTGAAATTTTCGTAAGTGGCATATTGATTTCATTAGTGTCAGGGTTGAGGTAGCGGAGGTTTTTGAAGCCTAACGTAAAGGTGACCGGCGCTGCGCGGCACTATCGCGCAGCGTCCAGCGACCGAAGGGAGCGGGGTCGACCGCCGGGTTAGAAAAGTTTGCCGGGAAAGCAGTGACGCAAGCGAACTGCCTGCAGCCGAAACCGCAGGCGGCAAACGGGAAATGCCAGACAGCCGGGAAAGCCGCCAAACCCGACGCCAAATTTGGCCAAAATTTCCGGTTGACCGCAGCAACGCCGAAAACGCCAAGCCGACGTGCCAAAACCAGCACAGAGCCAAGAACAAGCGACGGAAAGCGAAGAAGCATAAAAAACCGGAGCCTTCTAACGTGGAGCTAACCCGACTGCGCGGCTTTTCGCGCAGGTCGGGTTGAGCGCAGGGTTAGAAATGTGGTCAATTAACCCGCTTTAGGCGGAAGCCCTTACCCTGCATGCACAACTTTAGAAGCTCAGCTTCTTCAGTTGCGGGGGTTTTGTTTAGCCGGATTTGGTAACGACACTCAGAGAGTGCGTCTGTGCGCTGGTGCTCGGATGCCCCTTCTTTCACATAGTCATAGCGTGCAGGTGTTGCACATGCGGAAATGGCGGACGCGATAGCGATGATAAGAAGTGTATTTTTCATTTCGTAGATAAGTAGTGGTGGTTGAGAGAGAAATTTCTAACGTTAAAAATCACCGGACTGCGCGGGTTTTTGCGCAGGTCCGGTGGATTGCGATGTTAGACAAAGTTTTATGTAGTAATAAGCAATGGGTAACGAGCCGCAAAAGATTATGAGCGCGACAATAAATACAGACCATGTTCCAGCTTCCGTGCTGGACACATTGAGAGCAGCATCGTTCGGGGAGGCTGGATCAAAATAAACCTGAATGGTTCTGCCTTCCGGGTAAGTGCTGGCGATTCTCTCCGCGTCATTTTTTGATCTGCATAGGTTGTCGCCAAACTTTATGCGTCGAGCTAGATACTCTTGCTGTCCGACCGTGTACCGATAGCGTACATCCGGCAAGTAAGACGCCAAGTTTTTGCACCCACGTTGTACTTGAGAAGAAACAACCACGCCATCCGTGACAGGCCATGAAGAGGAAGCCGATGCCTTGGCGAAATCGTTAACTGATGAAGTAAGTGCCCAAAGCGAAAACAATGTTGTGAAAGAAAAAAGCGTCGCAACAACGATGCTTAGGCCTCTGCCTCGGGGAGTAGATGGCGGCATTTATGTCTAACGTAGAGCTAACCGGCGCTGCGCGGCTTTATCGCGCAGCGTCCAGCGACCGAAGGGAGCGAGGTTGAGCGCCATGTTATGTTTCCTGCATGTAAAAGACGCTGTGTTCCCAGTATTTCTTGGGTGGCCTTTTAGCGGATAACCACCCCATGCGTTTGAGATACCTTGCGATGAACCAGTTTAGTGAGCCGTGCCCAACGAACAATACAGTGCCGTGACTTGAAGCCAAATTAGCGAGTTGCTCGGCGCAGTTGTGTGCTCTTGCCTTGGCCGAATTGAAAGACTCTGCGTTGGCTGAATATCCGAGCGCCCAGGCAAGCCGAAAAAATACCAACCACGCTTGCAACGAGAGGGTTGGGAAACGCCACGCAGCGTGAGGCATATCCATTTCTCGGAACATGTGGGAATAGGCTCCTACACGCTCAACCCCAAGGGCATTTGCAGATTCCAAAGAGCGCGGAAGATTGCTGCACACAGTGAAAGCACATTGGCTGGCTTGCGCAACAGCTTCTTGCGTGGGCAGACACTCGGTATCGATACCGGCAGCGTTGTACTGTTCAACCCAAACGCCAAACTCTGCCGCATTCAATCGGCGGCGCGTGTCGATCTTGGGTTTGCCATGGCGCATCAGGACGATTTGCAACGGAGGTCTCCTGAAACATAACGTTCAGTAGACACCTTCGCAGGTGCCTACTTCCCGCGGAGGTGGTGTATAAATAGACAGATGGTGTGTTAACATCATGATTTTATTGGGCTGAGTTTTTCGGATATGTCCAGCGTGGATTCTTCTGCACCGCCGCCAAAGCTTCTCGATCAGGTTCGGGACAAGTTACGCGTCAAGCATTACAGTATTCGGACTGAAGCGCAATATGTTCAATGGATACGCCGCTTCATCCTTTTTCATGACAAGCGCCATCCGCGAGACATGGGTGGTTCGGAGGTTGAGGCGTTTTTGACGGATTTGGCGGTGGCTGGGCGGGTGGCGGCGTCGACGCAGAATCAGGCGCTTTCTGCTTTGCTTTTTCTTTACCGCGATGTGCTGGGGCTTGATCTGCCGTGGCTGGACAAGGTGGTGCGTGCCAAGCAGCCGCAGCGGCTGCCGGTGGTGCTGACCAAATCGGAAATCATGGCTTTGCTGGATCGGATGAACGGGCTGCACGGCTTGATGGCGCGTCTGCTTTACGGGACGGGCATGCGCCTGATGGAGTGCGTGCGGCTGCGCATCAAGGATGTCGATTTCGAGCGGACCGAGATTGTCGTGCGCGACGGCAAGGGGGCGAAGGATCGGGTGACCATGCTGCCCCGTTCGCTGGTGGCGCCCTTGCAGGATCATTGGCGCTGGCGGCGGCAGTGCTACGAGGATGATCTGGCCAGGGGCAAGGCCTCGGTCTATTTGCCTTACGCGCTGGATCGCAAGTACCCGAATGCCGAAACGGATTGGGCCTGGCAGTATGCTTTCCCGGCGGCCGGGTATTCCATTGACCCGCGCAGCGGCGTCGAGCGTCGGCATCATCTCGATGAAAAGGGTTTGCAGCGGGCGGTGAAGAGGGCGCTGCAGGCGAGCGGCATTGCCAAGCTGGCGACGCCGCATACCTTCCGCCACTCGTTTGCGACGCATCTGCTGCAATCCGGCTACGACATTCGCACGGTGCAGGAATTGCTCGGCCACGCCGATGTGGCGACGACGATGATCTACACCCATGTGCTGAACCGGGGCGGGCGCGGTGTGACCAGCCCGCTGGATAATTGATTCAACCATGACAAAAAATAGCAACACCCCACGGCGCCCGGCGCCTGATCCCGTTTGCCTGACAGCCGACCTGAAACGCGTGCGCGGCATGCAGCTTGAGCAGTCACGGTCAACCGGAGAAAAACGCGAAAAATCGATTACCGAGCTGGCAGCCTTGCTGGCCCGCTCGCAGGCGGCGGTGGTCGAGCGTCGCGGCCGTCTGCCGAAGCCTGAGTTTCAGAGCGATCTGCCGGTCAATGAGCGGCGGGCCGAGATCGCAGAATTGATCGTTAAAAATCAGGTTGTCATTGTCTGCGGCGAAACTGGCTCGGGCAAGACGACGCAGTTGCCGAAAATCTGCCTCGATCTCGGGCTCGGTGCGCGTGGTCTGATCGGCCACACCCAACCGCGTCGGCTGGCCGCGCGTTCCGTGGCGACGCGTTTGGCGCAGGAGTTGAAGACGCAGGTTGGCGCCGGTGTCGGCGTCAAGATTCGCTTTCAGGATCGCTCCAGCCCGGAGAGCTGGGTCAAGCTGATGACCGACGGCATCTTGCTCGCCGAGTCGCAGTCTGACCCGTATTTGAACGCCTACGAGGCGATCATTATCGACGAGGCGCACGAACGCAGCCTCAATATCGATTTCCTGCTCGGCTACCTCAAGCAGTTGCTGGCCAAGCGGCCGGATTTGAAGGTCATCATCACCTCGGCGACCATCGACGCCGACCGCTTTTCGACGCATTTCACGGTCAACGGGAAAAAAGCGCCAATTATCGAAGTCTCCGGCCGGCTCTACCCGGTCGAGGTGCGTTACCGGCCGGTCGAGGATCTGGAAAAGAAGGACGACGAACGCGACCTCTACGACGCCATCGTCGATGCCGCCGACGAGGTGGCACGGCTGGGCAGCGGCGACATCCTCGTCTTCCTGCCCGGCGAGCGGGAAATCCGCGAAGCGGCCGAAGCCTTGCGCAAGCACGCCCTGGCTCGCCCCGGCTTGTCGAGCGCCCATGCACCGGAAATACTGCCGCTTTTCTCGCGCCTGTCGGCGGGTGATCAGGATCGAATTTTCAAGCCCTCGGGCGGTCAGCGGCGCATCGTGCTGGCCACCAATGTGGCCGAAACCTCGTTGACCGTACCGGGCATTCGTTACGTCATCGACACGGGACTGGCCCGCGTCAAGCGTTATTCCTACCGCAACAAGGTCGAGCAGTTGCAGATCGAAAAGGTCTCGCAGGCCGCGGCGCGGCAGCGGGCAGGACGTTGCGGCCGGGTGGCGGCGGGCGTCTGCATCCGGTTGTACGACGAACTCGATTTCAACGCGCGGCCGCCGTTTACCGATCCGGAAATCCTGCGTTCCAGCCTGGCCGGCGTCATCCTGCGCATGAAGTCGCTGCGCCTGACCGATGTCGAGAGCTTCCCGTTCATCGAACCGCCGCCGGCCAAGGCCATCGCCGACGGCTACGCGTTGTTGCAGGAACTCGGTGCGCTCGACGACGACAACGTGCTGACGCCGATTGGCGCGTCGCTGGCCAAACTGCCGCTTGATCCGCGCATCGGCCGCATGCTCGTCGCCGCCCGCGATCTTGGCTGTCTGAAGGAAGTCATGGTCATCGCCGCCGGCCTCTCGGCGCAGGATCCGCGCGAACGGCCTCAGGAACGCCAGCAGGCGGCCGACGAAAAGCACAAGCTGTTCGCCGACGAGAAATCCGAATTCCTGAGCTGGTGGAAACTCTGGAACTGGTTCCAGAACGCCGTCGAACACAAGAAATCGAACAAGCAGTTGGTCGACAACTGCCACGCCCATTTCCTGTCCTACCTGCGGATGCGTGAATGGCGTGAGGTGCACGGCCAGTTGCATGCCATGGTGACGGAACTGGGCTGGAAGGAAAGCGATCTGCCCGGCACCTATGACGCCATTCATCAGGCACTGCTCGCCGGCCTGTTGGGCAATCTCGGCTGCAAGGCCGACGAATCCGGCTTCTACCTCGGCGCCCGTGGCATCCGCTACCTGATCCACCCGTCGTCGCCACTGCAAAAGAAGGCAGGCAAGTGGATCATGGCGGCCGAGATCACCGAGACGACGCGCCTCTTCGGCCGCTGCGTCGCCCGCATCGAACCGGACTGGCTGGAGAAAGTGGGCGCTCACCTTGTCAAGCGCCAGTACTTCGACGCCCACTGGGAAAAGAAGTCGATGCAGGTCTCGGGCTGGGAGCGGACGACGCTCTACGGCGTGGTCATCAACCCGAAACGGCGCATCCATTACGGCCCGATGGCGCCGGCCGAATCGCGCGAAATCTTCATTCGCCAGGGACTGGTCAGCGAGGAAATCGACGAGGCTTTCGCCAAGCGCTGGCCATTCTTCCAGCACAACCAGAGGCTGATCCGCGAGATCGAACACCTCGAACACAAGCAGCGCCGGCAGGACGTGCTGGTCGATGACGAGCTGATTTTCGCCTTCTACGACTCGATCATTCCGGAAGGCATTCACAACGGCGCGACCTTCGACCACTGGCGCAAGGAAGCCGAGCGCGAGACGCCGAAGCTGCTCTACCTGTCGAAAGACGACCTGATGCGCCATTCGGCGGCCGGCGTGACGACCGAGGCCTTCCCGCATCACATCAAGGTCGGCGGCGTTGATTACACGCTGAGCTACCACTTCGAGCCGGGTTCGCCGCGCGACGGCGTGACGCTGACCCTGCCGCTCGCCCAACTCAACCAGATTCCCGTGCTGCGCATGGAATGGCTGGTGCCCGGGCTGCTCAAGGAAAAGCTCGTTCAGCTCATCAAGACGCTGCCGCAGAAGATTCGGGCGAAAGTGGTGCCGGTGCCCGAATTTGTCGAAGAATTCCTGTCGACCGTGGCAGGCAACCAAGCGGGTGCAGATCGGAAGATGAATCAGGGCCTGATCACGCCGCTGATCGATCACATCCTCGAAGCGCGCGGCCTCAATGCGCGCGGCTGGGCTGTGACGCCGGACTCATTCCGGCCCGATGCGCTGCCTTTGCATTTCTCGATGAACTACAAGCTGATCGACGAGCATGGCCGCCAGCTTGACATGAACCGCAGCCTCGTCGCCCTGCGCGCCGAGTGGGGCAAGCAGGCCAAGGACGAATTCGCCGAACTGCACGAAACGCCATCCGAATTCACCAATCTGACCGACTGGACTTTCGGCGAGTTGCCGGAGCTGATGGAAGTCCCCGTCGCCGGCCAGACCGTGCTCGGCTACCCGGGCCTGACCGACGACGGTGAGAGCGTCAGCCTCAAGGTTTTCGATTCCGCCGAGGAAGCCGCCGCCGCCCATCGCGCCGGCTTGCTCCGCCTGTTCATGCTGCAGTTCCGCGATCAGGTGAAGTATTTCGACAAGAACATCCCCGGCCTGAGCCAGATGGCCATGCAGTACATGGCGCTGGGCAGCACCGACGACCTCAAGAACCAGATCGTCGCCCTGACTTTCGAGCGCGCCTGCCTGACCGAACCGCTGCCGACGACGCCGACCGCCTTCAAGAGTCGTTGCGGCGACAGCAAGGCGCGGCTTGGGCTGATCATGCAGGAAGTCTGCCGGCTGGTCGGCACCGTGCTCACAGAATGGCAGGCCGTTATCAAGAAGCTGCCGGCCTTCAAGGCGCATGCCGCGGCGGTGGCCGACATCGAGGCGCAACTGAAGCGCCTGATGGGCAAGAACTTCCTGATCGACACGCCCTTCGAGCGCCTGCAGCACTACCCGCGTTACTTCAAGGCGATTGTCGTGCGCCTCGATAAACTGAAAGCCAACCCGGCCCGCGATGCACAGCTGATGGCCGAATACGGCCCGCTATGGACCAACTACGAACGCCGCGCCATCCAGCTCGCCAAGCTCGGGGCGCTCGATCCGCAGGTCGAACAGTTCCGCTGGCTGCTGGAGGAATTGCGCGTCGGCCTCTACGCGCAGGAGTTGCGGACGCCGGTGCCGGTGTCATCGAAGCGCCTGCAAAAACAATGGGAAGGAATCAAGAATGGGTGACGAGAATGAATGAAGTCATGCTCGCCTTGGCGCGAACCTTCGCCAACCTGAAAAGCGGCAAGGTCTGGCTCTATGTCCTGACGCCGGCGCTGTTCTCGCTTCTGCTGACCATCGCGCTGGCCATCTGGGGGCTGGGCTGGATGGTGCAGCAAATGATGGACTTCCCCCCGATGACCCTGCTCGTCGGTTGGGGGCTGGTCTGGCTGGCGCACATCCTGGCCTACCTCGGCGGCTGGATGGCGATCTTCGCCGTCGCCTACCTGACAGCCTCGTTGCTGGCGGCCATCGTCATCATGCCGCTGATGCTCAAGCACCTCTCGGCGACCGAGTACCGCGATGTGGCGGCGATGGGCAAGGACAGTTTCGTCGCTGCTGCGGTCAACAGCGTTTTTGCCTCAATTTTGTTCATTTTCGGCTGGCTGATTACCATCCCGCTGTGGCTGATTCCCGGCTTCTCGCTATTGATTCCGCTGCTGCTGATGGGCTGGCTGAATCGTCGGACGTTTGCCTACGACGCGCTGTCGATGCACGCGACGGCTGGCGAGTGGCAGGAAGTCCGCGCCGGACAAAAGGCGCCGCTGTTCATGCTCGGCCTGACCATGTCCCTGCTCGCTCACGTACCCTTTGTCGGGCTGCTGGTACCGGCGCTGGCCGCGCTATCATTTGTTCATTACGGCCTGGAAGCCTTGCGCCGCTCACGCGGCGGGGCGGTCGTCACCATCGAGGGAGAGAGACTATGAGCCGTACCTTTGGCGCCGTCATCATTGGCGACGAAATTTTGTCGGGCAAACGGCAGGACAAGCATTTCGCCAAAATTGCCGAGCTGCTGGCCGCGCGCGGTCTGCGCCTGAGCTGGGTCGAATATCTGGCGGACGACCGCGAGCGCCTCGCCGCCACCTTCAGGCGCACGATGGCGGCTGGTGACGTGGTGTTTTCCTGTGGCGGTATCGGCAACACGCCGGACGACCACACGCGGCAG
The DNA here is from genome assembly GCA_907163225.1 of uncultured Rhodocyclaceae bacterium. GTDB lineage: Bacteria > Pseudomonadota > Gammaproteobacteria > Burkholderiales > Rhodocyclaceae > Azonexus. The sequence goes on from OU015322.1 coordinate 2,889,022, forward strand.
GCCGTGGCGGCGGCGCTCGGCGTCGGGCTGGAACTGCATGCCGAGGCCTTCGAGGAGTTGAAAATTCGCTTCGCCGGAGAGGAAATCACAGACCAGCGCAAACTGCTGGTGACCTTTCCGGCCGGGGTGCGGATGCTGCCCAACCCCTTCAACCGGATCGCAGGCTTCATGGCCAACGACCATTATTTCGTGCCCGGTTTTCCCCAGATGGCTCACCCGATGATCGAGTGGGCGCTCGAGAGCTTTTACCGCGACCAATTCCAGCCGGTCGCCGGTACGGTCGAAAAGGCTTTCCTGCTGACTGGCCCGACGGCCTATGAAAGCGCGCTGCTCGACCTCATGGAGCGCATCGTCAAGGATTACCCGACGCTGCGCCTGTTCTCGCTGCCCTCGCTGGTCGGCAAGGAGCGCAAGCATCTGGAGCTCGGTGTCGAAGGTTCGCCGGAACTGGTCGACAAGGCGATGGAAGAAGTCCGCGTCGAGGTCGAACGCCGGGGAATCCACTGGGTCTGGCGGCCCTGAGCATTTTTGGCATTCCCACGGTCAACCGGAAAAATTGGCCAAAATTGAAATCCTGCCAACGGCAGGCGTAAAAAAGCCCGCGAATTTCGCGGGCTTTTTTGTCAGCGCAGGGCGCTTGAATTACTTGGCAGCCGTCTTGCGAGCAGCCGCTGTAGCGCTGGTCTTGGCCGGGGCGGCAACCTTGCCGGCAGCAGCCATGTTGGCTTCGGCGATGTCGGACAGCTGCTTGGCCATGCCGGTCATGTTGTCGAAAGCCTTGGTCGATGCATCAAGCATGGACTGCATGGTGGCGGCGAAAACGTCACCACCGACCGGTGCAGAGGTCTTGGCCTTTGCGACAGCGCTGTTGATGTTCTTGGTGAAGCTGCCGTACTGGTTTTCCATGACAGCAGTGACTTCCTTCTGCATCTCGGCAACCAGTTCATAGACGCTGCGCGAGTAGTCCATCCACTTGGCGGCGTTCGGCTGGGCCAGTTCGGCGTTCAGCTTGGCGACGGCGTTGGCATCCTTGGCGCTCAACACTTGCTGGGTGCTCGCCAGCGTGTTGTTGAAAAACTCGCGGGAAGCGGCCATGTTCAGGGCGGTCAGGCGCTCGACGCCGTCGAAGGCGGTACGCAGCAGGGTCGTCATGACTTCGGCGTTGGCTTTTTGGGCAGCGGTCAGTTGTTCAAAGTTCGGGTTGCTCATCATCATCTCCAGGTTTGTTTGCGGGTGTGGATGAAACTTGCCCCCGACTCAGCGGGGGCATTGTTACAACGATTACTTCTTTTTGGCAGCAGCGGTCGTGGCGCTGACGGCCTTGACGGTAGCGTTGGTTGCGGCAGCGACGTTGGCTTCGGTAATCTCGGCAACCTGCTTGGCAGCCTTGTTCATGTTGTCGAAAGCGGAGGTGGCAGCAGCGACAGCAGACTTGACGGCAGCAACAGCCACGTCAGAGCCGGCCGGGGCAGACTGGGCTGCCTTGTCGAGCAGGCTGGCAACGGTCTTCTGGAAATCGCCGAACTGGCCTTCAACCATCTTGGACAGTTCTTCCTGGGTCTGGGCCGAAATTTCATACACGGAACGCGAGTAGGCAACAGCTTTCTCGACATTCGGCTGGGCCAGCGAAGCCTGGATGGAGAGGGCTTCCTGAACATCCTTGGCACCCATCAGCGCCTTGGCGCCGGAGACGGAATCTTCAATGACTGAACGGGCGGTGTTCAGGTTCAGGGCAGCGATGCGCTCGGCCGAAGCCAGGGCGGTGTTGGCCAGGGACAGCAGGGAATCAACGGTTGCCTTGTTGGCAGAAGCGAATTGCTCAGGGGTCTTGAACATGAGGTATCTCCAGAAATTAATAGGTTTTGCAGAACATTCGAAAGCCGTGGCAGCGGGATCCAAGTGCGGGATGTTGCACTGCACCATAACCTTTATTATAGAGCTGATTGCCGTATTGTCAACACCATTTTTGTGCGGTGCACAAAAATAAATAAGCCCATGTAAAACATGGGCTTGCGGGTTTTTGTCTAGGTGCGTTCAGTGCGGTTTTTTGGCGGGCTTGATCCCTCGATGCACAATTACTGTGCGCCTTGCCCGCTCAGGTTGCCGGCTCCTTTGAGCTCAAGGCGTTCGCCACGGGGAGCGGGTTTTGTCTCGCTGTCTTTGCCCTTGGGCTGGATGACGGCTCGGACGCGTCCGGGTGGCCCCTTCGGGTTGAGCGTTTCGCCGGCGGTGACCAGGTATTTCTCGCTGACGGCGTCGTACCAGATGTAATCGCCCTTGACCTGGTCTTCGCCGCTCTTCACCCAGGCGCGGTGGAAGAGTTCAACCACTTCGGTGTTGGTGTTGTACTCGATGCGCTCGCCTTCGCCCTCGACATATTCTTCCTTGCCGTCACGCTTCTGGCGGAAGCGGGCGAGACCACCCTTGCCGCTGAACGCGGTGCCCTTCTGAAAGCCGTACTGGTCTTCGGTAATGACCACACGGTCGGCTTTCAGGGTCATCGTGCCCTTGGTGATCAGGACGTCGCCTTCGAGAATCTGGATTTTCTTGGCGTCGTCGAGCGAGGCGCGGTTGGCTTCAAGCAGCATCGGCTTGTCGCGGTCGGCGCGTTCGGCGTGGGCGGTGACGCTGATCAGAAGGCAGAGGGTGAGCGTGGCGAGTCGTTTCATGGCTTGGCTCTTGGTCGAATGTATTGTCCCCGGACATGCGACTGCAGGACGAGGGTTGAATTGTTGTTGTCGATCTGGGCGCCGATCCCGGTCACCCTGGATTGTCCCTGGGTAATTTCAACCGGGCTGCCCGTGAAGGCGATGCCGAGATTGGGCTGGGCGGTCAGTTCCGGCATGCGGGCGACCATTTCCGGCCGTCCCGGCGTGCCCGTGCGGGTCAGGACGACATTATCCCAGAGAAACACGGTTTCGCCCTTGGCGGTCACTTTGGCGTGATCGCCAGTGACCGTGACGGGGGCGCTTCCGGGGTGGTAACTGATCAGGGTTGGCGAAGTCAGTTCAGAGGTCTCGTCGTCCGGATAGTGCACAAAATGGGGGCCGGTCAGCCGGTATTTGATCTGGCCGGATTGATCGAAACGGCGAACGGTGAAGTTGTCGGCCATGGCGTCGGGGTCGTGGCGGAGCTTGCCGTCGTTTTTTGTTTCGCCACGGTCAACCGTACTTTGCAGCCAAAAACTGAGTCCGGCCAGCATCGCCAGAACGATGACCGGAAAGAGTTGGCTGGGCCAGTGTTTCATTGCGCGGCGAGGTAGGGGGCGAAAGCTGCGTCGAGCTTGCCCTGGGCGGCGAGGATGAACTCGACGGCCTCGCGCACGGCACCCTTGCCGCCGGATGCCTCGGTCGTCATGTGGGCGCGTTCCAGTACGATGGGACGAGCATTCGCCGGCGCAATCGCCAGGCCGCACCTGGACATGGCTGGCAGGTCGATCAGGTCGTCGCCCATGAAGGCAAGTTCCGACCAGTCAAGACCGAGCTTCTCCAGCAGTTGGGCGGACACAGCGCCCTTGTCGCCGACACCGTGAAAGACGTGCTCGATGCGCAGGTCTTTGGCCCGGCAGCTGACCACATTGGAGGTGCGGCCGGTGATGATGGCGACCTCGATGCCGGCACGTTTCAGGAGAACGATGCCGAGGCCGTCCTGGACGTTGAAAGTTTTCAGTTCGTGGCCGTCATCGGTGTAATGCAGGCCGCCGTCGGTCATCACGCCGTCGATGTCGAAGGCAACGAGCTTGATGCGGGCGGCGCGGGCTTGGGTGTCCATCAGATAACCTTGGCGTTGAATAGGTCGTGCATGTTGAGGGCGCCGATCAGCTGCTGCTCGCCGTCGACGACGAGCAATGCGTTGATGCGCAGGCGTTCCATGACTTCGACCGCCTCGACGGCGAGGCGGTCGGGGCCGATGGTGCTCGGTGAAGGATGCATGACCGAGGCGATGTCGCCCTGCTGCAGGTCGATCCGTTTTTCAAAGGCGCGACGCAGGTCGCCGTCGGTGAAGATGCCGACGACCGTATTGGTCGGGTCGGTGATTGCCACCAGCCCAAGTCCACCGCGCGACATGGCGATGATGGCGTCGGTGATGCCGGTGCCCGGCGCGACTGCGGGCACCTTGTCACCGGCGCGCATGACGTCGCGAACATGCGTCAGCAAGCGGCGACCGAGTGAGCCGCCGGGGTGCGAGCGGGCGAAGTCGTCCGGCCCGAAACCGCGGGCGTCGAGCAAGGCGACGGCGAGTGCATCGCCCAGTGCAAGGGCGGCGGTCGTGCTGGCGGTGGGTGCCAGGTTGTGCGGACATGCCTCCTGGGCGACGCCGGCATCGAGATGAACATCAGCCTCGCGGGCCAGTGTTGAGCTTGGTTCGCCGGTCATCGAGATGATCTTGGCGCCCTGGCGTTTGACCGCCGGGACAATGCGCAGCAGTTCCTCGGACTCTCCGGAATTGGATAGCGCGAGAAGAATATCGTTGCGGGTGATCATGCCGAGGTCGCCGTGGCTGGCTTCGGCTGGGTGGACGAAGTAGGCCGGGGTGCCGGTGCTGGCCATGGTGGCGGCAATCTTGCGCGCGATGTGGCCGGATTTGCCCATGCCGCTGACGATCAGGCGACCCTGGCTGTTCAGGATCAGTTCGACGGCGCGCGAAAAATCCTCGTTAATTCGGCCTTTTAACGCGTTGACCGCAGCAGCCTCGATGCTCAGGGTCTGGCGACCCAGTTCCAGTGCGCGTTCCGGCGAGAAGCGGGCGGTAGATTGGCTTGGGTTCATGGGCTGGCTGAGGTTATGATGGTTCAAGTATACCTGACTTCGAGCAACGGTCTTGAGCGCACTCTCCCTTGTCCTCCTTCTGCTCGGCGCCTCGGTCTTGGCCGTGGTCGTCTTTCGGCGCTTCAATTTGCCGCCGGTGCTCGGCTATCTGTTTGTCGGCAGTGTCATCGGCCCGCACGCGCTGAATCTGATGAACGACATGTATCGGGCTGAGTACCTCGCCGAATTCGGCGTGGTTTTCCTGATGTTCTCGATTGGCCTGGAGTTCTCGCTGCCCAAACTGTACGCGATGAAACGTATCGTGTTCGGGCTGGGTTTGCTGCAGGTGGTGGTCAGCATGACGCTGATTGCCGGGCTGATCATGCTCTTTGGGGTCAGTTGGCAGCTTGCGGTCGCACTGGGCGGTGTCTTCGCGATGTCTTCGACGGCGGTGTTAACCAAATTGCTGGTCGAGCGCATGCAGCTGGATTCGGCCCACGGGCGCGAGATCATGGGCGTTCTGCTCTTTCAGGATCTGGCCGTGGTGCCCTTGCTGGTCATCATTCCCTCGCTGACGCAGCCGCCGGAAAAACTGGCCATGCTGCTCGGTGTGGCGCTGATCAAGGCTGTCGTCGTGCTCGCCTTGATTCTCGTTTTCGGCCAGCGGCTGATGCGCAAGTGGTTCCATTTCGTCGCCCGTGCCAAGTCATCTGAAGTGTTTGTTCTCAACGTGCTGCTGATCACGCTCAGTCTGGCCACCATAACCGAGCTGGCAGGGCTTTCCCTTGCGCTGGGTGCTTTCGTCGCCGGCATGCTGATTTCGGAGACCGAATACAAGCTGCAGGTTGAGGAGGACATCAAGCCATTCCGCGACGTATTGATGGGGCTGTTCTTTGTCACCATCGGGGTGAAGCTCGATTTGCACATTCTCGTCGGCCTGTGGTGGCAGGTGTTGCTGGCCTTGCTCGCTTTGCTGGTGATCAAATCGCTGATCGTCGGTTTGCTCTCCTGGCGCCTGGGTGCGGCACCCGGCAATGCCATCCGTTCAGGGTTGTGGCTTTGCGCGGGCGGTGAATTCGGCTTCGTGCTGCTGGGTGAAATCGTCCACATGCCGAGAGAAATTCAGCAGGTGGCGTTGACCGTGCTGGTGCTCTCGATGCTGATCGCGCCGTTCATCGTCCAGTACAGCGAGCGAATCGTCGTTCGCTTCGTGGCCAGCGAATGGATGATGCGCTCAATGCAGCTGACCAGAATTGCCGCGCAGTCGATGGGTTCGGAAAAACACGTGATCCTCTGTGGCTTCGGGCGAAGCGGACAGTATCTTGCCCGCTTTCTGAGTCAGGAGGATGTCAACTACGTCGCCCTCGACCTCGACCCGGATCGTGTCCGCGAAGCGGCGGCGGGCGGTGAAAACGTGGTCTACGGCGATGTTGGCAGAAAGGAAACCTTGTTGGCCGCCGGTCTTATGCGCGCCAGCGTCGTCATCGTGACCGTCGGCGATACCCAATTGTCCGAGAAGGTTTTGCACCACGTTCAGGAATTGCGACCAGACCTGCCGGTGGTCGTTCGTACAGCCGATGAGCGCGATATGGAGCGGCTGACCCGTGCCGGGGCGGCCGAAGTCGTGCCGGAGGCCCTGGAGGCCAGCCTGATGCTCGCCTCTCACGCGCTGGTGCTGGTCGGGGTGCCGCTCAATCGCGTGCTCAAACGCGTTCGCCAGACCCGATCACAGCGCTACAGCTTGCTGCGTGGCTTCTATCGCGGCATGAGTGACCGTGACTATGATGAAGAAGACGAGCACCAGCCACGTCTGCATTCCGTGTTGCTCGTGCCGGGCGCCGCAGCTATTGGGCAGACTTTGGGCCGCCTCAATCTCGATGCGCTGGGCTGTGAGGTCAGCGCCATACGGCGACGAGGCATCCGCGCGCTGGAGCCGGCACTGGAAACCCGCCTGGAAGAAGGCGATGTGGTTGTCGTGCTGGGTTTGCCCGAGGTAGTAACAGCCGCCGAGCAGCGCCTGCTACAGAAATGAAAAAGCCCGCCGAAGCGGGCTGCGGTTCTTGTCGGCTATTTCTACAGTGCCTTGCAAACAACGTAGGCTGTGTTCCCATCGTCCACGTAGCCCGCATTTGTATCCAACTGGGTGTCTAACGCGCCGGCGGCACTTGTGCCTCGCACCTGGCCAGTACCTGGCTTGCCGTCATCAAACTGGGCGTCGATGGCATTGGCGATTTTACCCGGTAGATTGGATGAGCAAATGGTCAAGCTGGACAGGCCAAGAGCACCTGCTTGAGCCTGAAGAAATCCCCCGGCAGCATTTGTTGGGGCAATGGTGGTCGCAGAATCGCCACCGATAAAGCCGGCCAAGCGTAGATGCTGCCAGAAGCGGCAATTTTCCAAGTCTTTATTTGTGTTGGCACAATCCAGCATCGCTTTAACGCCAGCCGCGCCTACCCCGCCATTGCCGTCGCCCGCCTTAGTTGTAGGGGACGTCCAGCGGGTGTTTGCCTGCTCGTCGTCTCCCGGAAAGCGCTTGTAGCGATCCTGGTAGCCATACATCGCTGCTGACATGCCGTTAAGATCATTGGAAATGTTCTTGATTTTGGCTTGTGTGATTAGCTCCTGCCCCTTCAGTACTCCGCCTAGCAGAAGACCGATAATGACCAGGACAATGGCGATTTCGACAAGGGTGAAGCCTTTTTGGTTGTTTTTCATGGCATGCTCCGATAAATATCTCTGTGCAGGGTTTAGCAAATTTCGTGCCTATGGTTCTGGCCGAAAATTTGACAATTGCGGATGAGAAAATCGCTGAAGGTGTCGAAATATGAACGGTCTGTCTAAAATATGAACGCTGGACTGTCGAGCCGGGTTGCCTTTCGGCTGGCCAACTGGCCCCATTTTTTGCTGGCTGCTCATTTACTGATGTTGCACGCCTTGGCCTTCGGTGGTTGGCGAATACCGGCTGTTCGCTTGTTGTGGGTGGTTGCGCTGGGGCTTTTCCTGATTTGGCAGCCGTTCGTTGCCGGTGAGAAGCGGGTCAATCTGCGGCTGGGCGGCACCCTTTTTGGGGTCGTTTTGGGGTCGACCGTCCTGCTCGGGCCATGGCTTTTGCTGATCTGGTGCGGCGCCTTGGCTGCGGCTATTGGCGGGCGAGTGTTATGGACAGAGCGACGTGGCGAGCGGACAGGGTATCTGTTGGCTTTCGGTTATCTGATCGGGGTGGCCGTGCTGGGGGTGGTGCCGGAAATTTCCCCTGTCGTTGCCATGGATCCCACTTTGCGCGGACTGTTGGCCCGCTTCATGCCGCTTTTTCTTCCGTTGCTGCTGCTCTTCCCGGCGCATGCGCCGCTGCGTAAATCCGGCGAGGCGTTCGACCTGTTTTACGGGCTGCTGGTTTTTCTCGTCATGGCAGTCTTCTTGCTGGGGGCGCTGGCATACATGCTGGTAAGCGGGGCGGGATACGTCGATGCCTTGTTCCGAACCTCAATGACGGTTGCCCTTGCCTTGCTGGTAGTGGCCTGGGCCTGGAATCCGCGGGCAGGCTTTTCCGGTATCGGTTCGGCTGTTTCGCGCTATTTATTGTCGGTGGGCATGCCGCTTGATCAATGGCTGGTTCGGCTTTCAGAAGAGAGCGAGCGGCACGCTGATCCGGTACGCTTTCTTGAGGCGCTGATGCACCATTTGCGCGACATGCCATGGGTGATGGGCGTCTCTTGGCAATCCGGCCAGAGTGCCGGGCAGTCTGGCGAGCAGACGGTTCATGTTCATACTTGCCTGGCCGATGAACTGGCTTTGTCGGTTCATTTTCGTCAAGCGCCTTCACCGGCCATGCGCTGGCATGTCGAATGGCTGTTGCGGCTGGCGATGGAGTTTTATCTGGTCAAGCGCCAGACGCACCAGTTGCAGCGCATGGGTTACGTGCAGGCGATCTACGAAACCGGGGCGCGGGTCACGCATGACGTGAAGAATCTGCTGCAATCCTTGCAGGTGCTTTGCTACGCGGCAAACCAGCCGGGCGATCCAGCTGAAGTCGCTGCCTTGCTTGGGCGGCAGTTGCCACAAATTGCCGATCGATTGAAAGCGACGCTGGAGAAATTGCAGTCGCCAACGATCGAAAATACCGAGCCGGTCGCCGCTGATTTTTGGTGGAGGACACTAAAGGATCGATATTCGCATGTGCCGATCGTGTGGGTTGGCGAGGGGGCCGCTGAAATCAGCCTGCCAGGTGCCTTGTACGACAGCGTCGCGGAAAACTTGCTGCAGAATGCACTGGCCAAGCGCCAGCGGCAGCCGGGTCTGGCCATCAAAGTGACCTTCGAGGGAGATTGCTTGATGGTGGTTGATGATGGGGCTGCCATTTCGTCCGAATTGGCGTCAGCCCTGCTCAAGGAGCCCGTTCGTTCCGAGGACGGGCTGGGGGTAGGTCTCTATCACGCCGCTCGGCAGGCCGATGGTGTGGGTTATGCGCTGACGCTGGCTGAAAACCGGCCTGGCTGCGTAGCGTTTAGCTTGGCAGCTTGTCGCTAAGCGAGGGGTTTTGTCCGTTGCTGAGTCGATGGATTACGGTATCTCCCTTGCCTTTGAGATGGACTGTCAGCGGTTCGTCGAAGGCAAAGTACTGTGCCAGTCGCTGGTGGGTAGTGGCATCGACGTGAATCATGCCCGGCGTGCCTTCGCTGGTGATTCGGCTGGCCAGATTGACCGTGTCGCCCCACACGTCGTAAATAAACTTTTTCTTCCCAACTACGCCAGCTACGACCGGGCCGGTACCAATGCCGATGCGTACACTCAACTGCATGTCGTTGACCGTGAAATCGCGGCGCAGCAGATCGCGCATGGCTATCGCCAGCTCGGCCATGGATCGCGTGTAATTGGTCAATTCGTTGTTGAGTCCGCCTGCCACCATGTAGGCATCGCCAATTGTTTTTATCTTCTCCATGCCATGGTGTTCGGCCAGTTCGTCAAATGACGAGAAAATGCGATTGAGCATCGCGAAGACCTGTTGCGGCGTCATGCCCTCGGCGATTCGCGTGAAATTGACGATATCGACGAACATTACCGTTACGTCCGCGAAACCATCGGCGATGGCCTGGCTGTCGTGTTTCAGACGTTCGGCTATCGGGCCGGGCAGGATGTTGAGCAGAAGGCGCTCGGAGCGCTCCTGCTCGTCCTGAAGCAGCCGGTGAGTGGCTTCAAGGCTGCCTTGCGCCTTGGCTTTTTCCTGTACGGCGTAGCGCAGCAGCAGATAAACAATGCTTGAAATGGCGGCGAAATTGAGCGCGAAGAAAAATACGCTGGTTTGGATCGAGACCCGTGGGCCTTGATTTCCTACGCTGTCGGCGAGAACGTAATCGAAAAACCCGGAGAGTGCAGTCAGGAAAATATAGGCAATGAACCAGGCCAAGGATTCGCGCACGCCGAAAAAAAGGACGGCCCCGATCGGGGCGAGCAAGCCCCACAGGCTAGTGCCGCTGGCCGTGATGAAGTTGCCGATACTCCATTGCACGGCGAAGGGTGCGAATAGGAATAGCGCCAGTTGCGAATAGCGGAAAAGATCAAAATTGCCGCTACGGAGGTAGAACAGCAGGTTGCCGACCAGCAGCAGCTGAAAAACGAACGGTGCGGTAGCTGAAAATTGCGGCCCCATCTGGCCGTACAGGAAGAGCCAGAGCATGGAGCCGAGGCAAACCAGGCCGGTGGCGAAAACCAGCAACGATTTCTTCAGGCGCGTTTCCGCATCGTCTTCGGGGCGAACGCCGCCGGTGCGCAGTGCGAGAAGAAACGATTGGCGATTCAATGGAGGCCTGTCGGTGCGACTGAACGATGCGAGTGGGGCAGTGTGGCAGTCGCCTTGCCGACGGTCAATATGCCAGCGCGTTGACTCGAGGCCGATCTAGGGAAGTTTGCCGACGGCAACCATGCGCGATTTGAGCACGGTGGGGATGATCCAGGTGACGAGATCGTCGAAGGTGTCGGTCGGGGTGTGAGAAATGAAAGTCAGGTCGGCATCGGCATTTTCTGCTTCATCTCCGGCGGCTCCGGGTAGTTGCGTGCCGCTGGGCAGGTAGGCACCGGCGCCGCGGCTGCCGTGGCTGACGATGACAGCAGGTAGGGCGGAGGCAATGTCATAGCCTGAAGTAGGTGCGTCCTTGATGTTGGCGTTGCCTAGGGTCTCCAGTGTGAAGCTGGCGAGCGCACCAGCAGGAACGGCTGCCGCAAACTGGTTGCGTGCGTAGTAGGTCAGCCGTTGCCCCCACGGGTCGGTTTCAGGCAAGCCGAGCGTGCTCCAAGGTAGTACGCCATGTTCAACGGCGCAGTTTTCCTTGCCTGCGTTGGCGTTCGTGTTGGCCAGGGTCGGGGAGGCCGGGCAGGGCAGGCGGCCGTTGGTAATAGCGAACCCGAGCAGGGCTTCCTTTGCATTGTCGAGCTGGCGCTGAGCTTCCTGATAGTTGTTGGCGTCTCGTTGCGCAGACAGGCCGAGCATCAGCCCGCTTGAGAGAAGTGCGACGATGACCAGCACCACGGTCAGTTCGACCAAGGAGAAACCTTGTTGGAAAAGGTGGCGCTTGGGCATCGTCAATTCGTTAGTAGGAAAGTCGATCATTGAAATCGATCATTGGCGGAGGTGGTGGTGCCGCTGTGGCAAAGGCGCCAGACGGGGCTGCCGCATCTCCGTTCCGAGAGAAATGAGCATTGATGTTTTCGAGGAAGTTGGCAGTGGCCAGAGTACCCCGATTCTGGGTGGCAAATGCGCGGCCTGCGGCCAGCGCGACGACTCGGTAAGTTCCGGTGCCGTTAACGGTCAGCTTGCCCGGTTCGTTCATCGTTGCGCCGCTGATCTGGTAAAAAATGGTGTTGGCCCACTGGTTATTGCTCCACCAGGTGGCCTTTGGCAACAAGAAGTCGCAGCGGCTGGACAGCCAGGTGATGGGAAATGCGCTGGCCGTTGTTCCCGAAAGCTGGGTGCCCAAGGCATTGGCGGCGGTCAGCAGCGAACTAACCAGCCCGTTCGTTTCGGCGAGTGCGGTGATGGCATTGGCCTGATTTTTGGCGCTTGGGCTGCTGATGTAGTCCTGCAAAAGGGCGGCCGATTCGTTCTTGCCGGTAATGCTGGCCAAGGCATCGCTGGCTAGCTTGTAGGCAGAGCTGTTGAGGGCAACAGCCTTACTCGGGTCTTTGTCTGCAGTGAGCGGATTGGCCTTGGCGAGTGGCGCGATCAGGGCAGCATTGGTGGCAACGATTTTTGCCCATATTTCGAGGTCGACCGTAGCATCACCCAGTGTATTGGCGGAGGGCTTGATGTCTATCGGTAGGGGGCGTGGGATGGCAGTATCGATTTGGACAAAATCTGTGCGGGCCGCTTTGAAGGCCGCAACGGCAGCTATCAGGCTAGTGTGGCTGACGTTGTTGTCGATCAGTTCGTTATTGTTGATGGTGACTGCGAGAGCTGAAATTTTGCCAATAGCGATTGCCGTGCTTGTGTCGACCAAAGAATAGTCCGGCCGGCTGAATTGAATTGAATTGATTGCATCGCTTAGCGCAGCGGAGGCCTCTACCCTTTTGGTGACTATATCGCTGACGCCGGTCGTAATGCCATCGATTGATGCTTTGGTGGCGGTCAGAGTAGTTAGCAGGACGCTTGTGTTTTCTGCTGTTGGCGCATCACGTAGTTTCGCGGACAGGGAGGCCAAAGGGGAGGCGTATGTGCTGATTACGCTGGCCCGCAGGTTGACGCGACTGGCTTCGACACTGTTCTGCAGGGTGCCGAGTATTCCGATAAGGCTGGCGGCGGCCGTTTGGGAGGTGCTGCCTTCACAGGAAAGTGACAGGTTGGCCGTGGCGTTGCAGGCGGCTCTTGCCGCCTGCTGGGCAGCGTTAAGCGACGGGGATATATCTGGGCGAGCAGTTGTTGCTGTCCATAGCAGGTCTCGGATGGACTGTGTGATGGCAGCGTACTCGGTAGAGGTTGCCGCTCGGCCTAGCGCAGTGGTTAGCTGGCCGATTTGCCACGGAAAGGCGTCGATGCCTAGTTGGGCAATCTGGTCGGTCAGCTCGTCCAAGTTTGAATTGCTGGTTTTGACCAAGGCTTTTTCGATAGCTATTCCCTCGATGATGGTTATACCTCCCGCGCTTGTGGCATTTCCAACGTCTTTCTTTAGTCCAGCTAGTTGATCGACAGCATCGTCCGCCACCTGTTTGAGTTTGTTGGAAACAGAGAAAATGGCATCAAAGAGATTGCGGGCCTGTAGGATTGCATCGCCAAGCCCGTTGAGTGCGGTCAGTTGCTGGCTGGCATCTGGTGCGCTGGAAAGTTGAGTCAGCGTCTGGCTAAGTTGAATGATGCTGGCCTTCAGCGCGGCTTCCGGGCCGGCATCGGGTTGGGTGCTGGGGACGCGCCCGAACAGGCTGTTGGCCTTGCCCTGGAATCCACTCGCCGACAGTGGGGCCGGCCAAGGGTAGCGATGGTCGGTGTTGGCGGTGGAGGCTGCATGCTGGGCGAGACAGCTCCGGACCTCGTTGGCGACGCGCTTCTCGACGGCGGCCATCAGTTCCTGGCGGGTGATGACCAGAACGATGTCGTTGAAGTTGTCGCTCTGCGGGCCGGTGACGTAGATGTTGTCGCCATTGCTGTTTTCGCCATCCAAATAGGCTGCTGGGGTGAGCGAGGGATAGGTTTTGCCGGCTGGCGGCGATCTGTCCTGTCCTGCCAAGGCACCACGCGGGGCGATGATCAGAGCAACGATGTCATTGTTGGTGTTGCCGTCAACGGTCAGGCCAGGATTGGTGTCGCTGTTTATCGGATGGGCGCTGTCGTCATCACGCAAGGCAGAGGAAAGCACGTACCACAGGCGGCTGCCTGTGTCGTCGGTCAGTTCCGGTAGGTCCAGGGTTGCCCAGGGTAGCCAACCGACGTAGCTGGGGCATTGTGTCGCTCCTGCCCCAATAAACTTATCGGCTGTCCCATCGTAGGGCACATTAATGCCAATATCGCCAATGTCCGGACAGGGCAGGCTGCCCGGGCGGTTGTCATCGGTGACTGCCCGGGCAATCAATGCCTCTTTGGCACGAACCAGTGCGGCAGCAATTTTGACCTCCTGCCCGGTCTTGTTGAACTGGCTGTTGGCACTGCGATAAAAGGCATAGCCGCCAGCCATTGCGACGAGAATCATGAGCATCCAGAGTGCGACACCCCTTTGCGTTTTCGGCGGGGCGCGGTATTTCATTTTCTGGCGCTGCCCGGTTTGATCTGGATGCGGCCGCCTTGGAGCAGGCTTTCGCGTTCGCCGGTGGCGGGGTTGAAGGTGTCGCCGACGGGGACGCGTGGTGGCAGTGCGGTGCCATCCCAGTTGACTTCGCCGTTGATCCAGCGGGTTCGACGGCCGTTGCTGCTGCGCACTTCGCCGTTGAAGGTCTGGCTGGCTTCGCTGCTGCTGGTCTCCGGTAGAAAACCGGGATTGCGCTGGCGCTGAAGATCGAGCTTGGTGCGTTGTTGCGGGGCCAGGAACAGGCGGCCAAGTTGGGCTTCTTCTGCCTGGCAGGGAATCGCGACGGCAGCGAGTAGCAGGAGGGGGATCAGGCGCGCCATGCTCATTTCTTTTCGCTAGCGCTGCGGACGGTTAGCCACTGCATTTCGCATTCGGCGGCAAATTGGGCCATGGCTTCGCGCCCATCTGCCTGTCGGGTCAAGGCTGAAAGTTTGCAGCTACGAACAATGACCAGCGCCTTGGCGTTTTTCTGGATGCGGGCAAGGAATCTGAGCAGGTCTTCTTCATGCACCACCCGAAGCTGGAGGCGCAGCGGGCTGCTGAACCAGATTTGCGTGCTCTCATCGCCGGCGTCCAGTTTGCTCTGGGCGCCAAATTCGTAGGTCATGCCGGGGATGCGCAACTCGCGATGGGCGTCGCGAAGCGTTTCAATCCAGTCGAGCCGCCTTTCCTCGCCGGCCAAGCCGGAATTTCGCAATTGTTGGAAAAGTTGCGCCCTTTCCTTGATCTCCTGTTCCTCGCTGCGAGCCTGGCGCAGCCGCTGTTCGATCTGGATTTTGGCGCTGGCGGCAGCATTGCGCTCGCGGTCGGCCTTGTCGGCATCAAGGTGGGTGGCCCAGGCCAGCAGGCAGGCAACGGCGATCAGGGCAAGCATGACCGTCAGCGGCAGCCAGAGTTTCGGAAGGTCGCGTTTCGTCAGTTTCATGGCGCGATTTTCCGGATGACTTCAACTGAAAATGGCCGGGGCTTGGCGTCTTCATCCAGCCCGTCGCCACCGCGCAGGGCGCTGCCGGACTCGATGTCAAACGGGCGCTGCAATACGTTGACGGTATTGGCCGGGTCGGCGCGCAGGGCTTGTACGAATTGATCAAACACGGCCAGGGTTTGTCTTGTGGTGGCTCGTTCCAGGCGAATGGCGCCGCGCACTGTGGTGATTTCAGGCCCGCTGCTGATTGCTGCGGTCAACGGTAAAAATGTGCCATTTTTCCAATCGATGCTTTCGAGCGCGATGGCCGGCATACGATCCAGAACGCGGCTGATCATGGCGTAGCTCGAATTTGGCTGGCGCTGCAGGCTGCGCAGCTCGCCGTAGCGATGGGTTAGCCGGCGCAGCGTGTCGTTGTCGATCTCCAGTTGCGGGAACGTGGCAGCGATTTCGCTGTATCGCCGCTTGAGGTCGGCCGTTTCGGCCGAGAGCGCCGCAACTTCCTGGCGCAGAGTATGCCCGACATAGGCTTCCTTGGCCGCGAAAAGCAGGCTGCCAAGCAGCGCGATCAGGCCGGCAGCGATCAGGCCGCGGCGAATCTGCGATAACTGGAAATGGTGGCGGTGGTCAGCGTTGGCAAATTGCTGGCGGGGTGGCGCCGTGGTCAGCAGGTGCAGAAAAAGCAGTTCGCTGCGATTGTCGTCGGGCAGCGTGCGCAGCTGGAGCTTGTGGGCTGCAGCGTGGCTGTCGATCAGCGTGAAATCGAGCAGGCCGTGTTCGGGCCTGGCCTTTTCGATGGCGGGAATTGTCTGTGGATGGGCGACGATGAAGACAGGCAGGTTTTCATCGCGCCCGATCAGCCGCTGGCCGATCAGGTACTGGCGCAGCTTGCCGGATTCAGCCGCAAAGGCGCTGGCAATGCCGGCAATGCTGCTGTCGACCAGCGGGGCCATGCGTGAAAAATGCGCATGGCCGTCGACCAGGTAGCTTTCGCGGATCGAGCTGTCCTGCAAGGTAAGCAGCATGCAGCGCTGGCTCCCCAGCCCCAGTTTTTTGAGCAGCTCGCCGCCCAGCTGGGCAACGGTGTATATGCCGGCCAGTGCCGCGTCGGCGCTGGCAATCCGGCGTAACCAGGGCTCGAAATTTGCCGGGCTGGTCAGCGCCGAGAGCAGCAGCTTTTCGTTCTTGCGCTGGGATTTCTCGTAGCCCAGCGAAATGGCGCTGGAGAGTGAGGTGCCCAGAAAGTGCTGGCCGATCTTGCGGGTAATGAGCGCTTGACGGTCGCCGCCCTGCAGGAAAGGAATGGTCTCCAGTGAATGGCCTTCTTCGGCGACATTGGCCAGCAGTGAGAAATGACTGTTGCGGTTTTGGGCCAGGTATTCGGCAAACTGCTGAAGCCCGGTCTCGTCGTTGTCGAAAGCGCCTTCGGACAACAGCGCGCCCTGCTGCCAGGCGTAGGCCGAGAGCCGATGGGCGTTGAGGTAGAGAAGGCGACGGCTGGTCACGTTTTGATCTTGCTGATGACGTCGTAAATGGGGCCAATGACCGACAGCATAATCCAGCCGAGCAGTGCACCCATGAATAGCGTCAGCATCGGCTCGATCAGTGCCTGCGCCTTGCCGACCGATTCCTTGACGTCACGATTGTAAAAATAACTGACGTTGAGCAGCGCCTTGTCCAGTCCGCCGGTGCTTTCGCCAATCCGCAGCATGCGGACGACAAGCGGTGGGAACATGCCGACATCCTTGAAGGCACCGGCTACGTTCTGGCCTTCGCGGATGGCTTGTTCGACCCGTTCCAGCGCCTTTTGGACAACCCGGTTGCCGACGATATTTTGTGTCGTGCGGATTGATTCAAGCACCGGTATGCCGGAAGCGTAGAGCATGGCAAAGGTGTTGGCGAAGCGGGAAAGAATGATTTTCTTGAGGATGGGGCCGACCAGCGGCAGGCGCAGCTTGATGCCGTCGAGACGAAACCTGGCCAGCGGGTTGCTGCGCAGAACAGCCTGCGCGATAACGACGGCAATGATCGGTAGCGCCAGAAAGACATACCAGTAACCGACCAGCAGGTCAGAGATGAAAAACAGCAGCTTGGTGTGCACTGGCAGCACCTGTCCCATATTGTTCACGAACTGCTTGAGCTGCGGGACCATGTAGATCATCAGGAAAAAAGTCGCAGAAACCACGATGCTGGCGACAAAGGCCGGGTACATCAGCAGCTTTTTGGTATGCGATGCCAGTTCATCTTCCCATTTCAGCGACTCGGTCAGGCTGGCCAGTACGTCGGGCAGTTGGCCGCTGGTTTCGCCAGCGCGGATCAGGTTGCCGAACACCTGACTGAAAACATCCGGATGCGCGCTCATGGCCTGCGACAGCGTCTGGCCACCCTCGATGCCTTCGATCAACCCCGCCATGACCTCACGAAAGCGCGGATGCTCCACCGAGTCGCGCAGGTCGGTCAGTCCATCGAGAATGGGCACGCCGGCGCGCGTCAGATGTTCGAGATGAAAACAGAAATTGATCAGTTCCGGGCGCGGTACCTTGTGCCCGCCAAAAAGGGCGTGCTGCTTGATCGGTGTGCCGGTAACCAGATCTAGGTGCATGCGCTTCAGGCGCATTTCGAGGTCGACCAGGTTGATGGCATCGAGGCGCCCGTAGGTCATCCGTCCTTCCGCGCTGACCGCCTTGTAGTCGAAAAGCATGGTGCGGCTACATCCGGTCGGTCAGGTCAACGACGCGGGCCAGTTCCTCGAGCGAGGTCGCACCGTTCAACACGCGAAGCATGCCGTCATCGGCCAGCGTGGTGAAGCCTCGCTGCATGGCCAGTGCCCGGATTTCGTGGGTGGTGGCACGGCGGGCAATCAGTTCGTCAATGCCGGCATCGATGCGCAGCAGTTCCATGATGGCGATGCGCCCGCGGTATCCCTGGAAATCGCACAGCTCGCAACCGGTGGCACGGAAAAGGACGGGGCGTGGCCCTTCGCCGAGCGGGCCAAGCAGGTGGGTTTCGTGCGGTTCGGCGTGGTAGGGCGTCTTGCAGTGATCGCACAGGCGGCGGATCAGGCGCTGGGCGATGATGCCGATGATGTTGCCAGCCATGACATCGGGCAACACGCCGATGTCGAGCAGGCGGGGTACGGCGCCAATGGCCGAATTGGTGTGCAGGGTGGTGTACACCTGATGGCCGGTCATGGCAGCACGGAAGGCCATTTCAGCAGTTTCGGCATCGCGGACTTCGCCAACCAGAATGACGTCAGGGTCTTGCCGCATCATTGAGCGGATGCCGTTGGCAAAATCGAGCTTGGCGGTTTCCGAGACCGAGGTCTGGCGAACCATGGCCATCGGGTATTCGACCGGGTCTTCGAGGGTCATGATGTGGATGCCCTCGGCGTTGATGTGGTTTAGCACCGAGTACAGGGTCGTGGTCTTTCCGCTGCCGGTCGGGCCAGTGACGAGAATGATTCCTTCGGGCCGGGAGATCATCAGTTTGAGCTGGTAGAGGTGCTCTTCGGCCAGCCCCAGGTTTTCCAGCGGCACGATGCCCTTTTGCCGATCGAGAATACGCAGGACGACGTTTTCGCCGTGAATGGTCGGCTGGCTAGCGACGCGGAAATCGATGGGGCGACCGGAAACGGTCAGGCTGATCCGGCCATCCTGCGGGGCGCGGGTTTCGGCGATGTTCATGCCGGAGAGTACCTTCATGCGCACCGTCATGGCCGGCCAGTAGGACTTATGCAGGGCGCGGATCTGGCGCAGCATGCCGTCGATACGGTAGCGAATGCGCAGGAAGTTGGCTTCCGGCTCGAAGTGGATGTCCGAGGCCTCGCGTTTGACGGCGTCGGTCAGGATCGAATCGATCAGGCGAACGACTGGCTGGCTGTATTCGTCGTCGGTCGTGGAAAGGCTGTACCAGTCAATTTCGCCGGTTTCGATTTCGTGCAGGATGCCGTCGATCGACAGTTCGTGGCCGTAATACTGGTCGATGGCGTGGTCGATTTCCGATTCGCCGGCGAGCAGCGTTTCGATTTCGATGCCTTCTTCCAGTTCGCTGCGGACGCGATCCAGGCCGACGATGTCATTGATGTCGGCAATGGCCAGGGTCAAGCGCCGGCTTTGGCGATCATAGTCGAGCGGCAGCAGATGATGACGCTTGGCCAGATCGCGAGGCACCAGTTTCAGCGCCTGCGGGTCAATCGCAGCGTGCGACAGATCAATGCTTTGTTTGCCGAGATTTTCGGAGAGCGCCTGACGCAAGGTGGCTTCGGTGACGAACCCCAGGGCGACCAGCAATTTGCCGATCGGCTGGTTTTGCTTCATTTGCTCCAGCAGCGCAATGCGCAGCTGATCTTCCGACAGAATGCCTTCGGCGATCAGTATCTGGCCGAGCGGGCGGCGCTGGAGTGGTGATGTGCTCATGCGCGGGTTAAGGCTGGCGCTCGGCTTGCAGTTCGCCCAGCCGCTTCTGGAGTTTGTCACGGTCGAAGGCGGCGGGACGCTTGGCCGCTGCCTCCAGGGCCAGCCGGTAATGTTGGGCGGCGAGTCGTGGCTGGCGCAGGTGATCGAGGCTGACAGCCAGGTTGAAGAGGTAGTCCGGGTTGTCGCCTTCTGCGGCGACAGAGTTGAAATAGGCCTGCTGCGCTTCCGACCAGCGGCTTTGGCGCGAATAGAGATTGCCCAGGGCGAAATTGAGCGGGGGCGATTCCGGCTGGCCGGACAGCAGCGTTTTCAGGCGGCTTTCCGCTGTGTTCGGGTCGGCATCGGTCGCTGCATGGTTCAAATTGGCAGCCTGCGCGGCAGGGTCGCTCGGGTTGGCGACCAGGGCGCGTTGCCGCATGTTTTCTGCATCGGCCGGGCGCCCCTGGCGGTGGGCGATGGCGGCGAGGGCGAGCAGGGCATCCGTGTTGTTCGGTTCACGTTGCAGGACTTGTTCAAACTCCCGGCGCGAAAGGTCGATCTCTCCCCGCTGCAGGCTGGCAAAGCCGCGCACCAGATGGGTGTCAGGCTCGGGGCGGGTGCGGACGAGGCGAATCGGTGTGGCGCCCTGCGCTTCTGCGTCGCCCACCGACGGGCGCGCCAAGCGTCGCTCCGGACGCGGGAAAAGCGGTGCTGGGGCGGTTTGGGGTGGGGTTGCTGCGGTCAACTCGGATTTTTGGCCAAAATCGGGTGCTTCTGATAAAGGCACGGCGGGAAGCGGGGGGGGCGGCACTTGTGGCTGTTGCACTGGCGCTGGCGATGCGATGACGGGGCTTGCCGCGAGCGTTCCATGATTCAGGGCGGTCGTCTGGTACCAGACGTAGCCGCCGATGGCGACACCGGCAAAACCCAGTGTCCCCAAAGCCAGCCAGAGCGGTAACCGGGACGGTGGTTCGCTCGTCTGCTTGGCGGCAAAGGCGTTGCGAACAGCCTCCTGCGACGCTGCGCGGCTTGCCGTGGCGGGGGCTTTTGCTTGCGGAGGGGGCGGGCGATTGACCGGCTGCGCAGTCGTAGCCAACTCAATATCCACCGCCTCGATATGGGCACCGAGCTTGGGGAGTGGGTTGGTAGTGCTCTTGGGTGGCTCAGAGACCAGTGGCTCAAGTTTGAGCGATTCGTCGGTCGAGGGCGGCTGACCCGTCAGGTTGCGAGTCGCTTCCTGCTTGCTCGTTTCTGCCCGCTTGAGGGCATCCATCAACAGGCTCATGGCTGCTCTCAGCGGCTCGGCGAAATGTTGAAGGGCTGAGCTTCATTGGGCTGAGCGAAAAAGCCCTGTCCCGGAAGATGGTCGCGCATCGAGGCGAATTCACCGTCCAGGCTCGCGTCCTTGAGGACGATCGGACGTAGGAAAATGACCAGTTCCGTCTTTTGCGCAGCATTGTTGCGGTTATTTACCAATTCCCCGGCCAGTGGGATTTGCCCAAGCAGCGGCACGCGCTGGGTCTGGTAGTCGATCTTGTCTTCCATGAGACCGCCCAGAATGGCGATGTTGCCGCTGGCGACACGCATAACCGACTCAATTTCCCGGGTCCGGATGATGGGAACCAGATTGCTGATCTGGTTCTTTCTCAGATCCGGGTTTGGATCCTGGATTTCTCGCGAGACAGAGGTAATTGTTGGGCGGACATTGAGCGTTACCGCGTCATTGTCGCTAATCTGTGGCGTCACGCTGACAACGAGCCCCACCGAAACGGACTGCGGGGTCGTGGTGTAAGCGGTTGTTGTGCCCACGTTGGCGGTGGTTGTGGTGTCCGCTTTTACACTGAAGTAAACGTAGTTTTCAACGACCTTGAGCAAAGCAGTCTGATTGTTCATGACCGAAACTCTTGGGCTGGAGAGTACTTTGGTCGTTCCAAAAGTGTCGAGCATGGTAGCCAGCGCTCTCGGGTTGCTGTCTGTTCTCGAGAACGACAGGTTGGTTGCGTTTTTGGTCAGCGCGTCGCCAATAAAGTTAAATGTTCCGACCGTTCCGCCGCTAACGAGTTGGGTCCAGTTGATGCCTTGCTGGTAGCCGTCATTCAATGTCACTTCGACTATGGTCGCTTCGATCAGTACTTGGCGCCGCGCCGAGTTGGTCACGCGATCAATGAACTCCTGAATCCGTTCATGCTGGCGCTGGGTGGCGCGCACAGTGATAACGCCTGTTTCGGCATTCATGATCACCGATGCCGCTTCACGGAAGGTATTGCGCCGCACGACGGAGTTACCCACCGACTGACTCGACGAATTCGGGTTCGGGTTGGTTTGCAGTGCATTTGCAATACCTTGGGCGGCTCGACGGCCAGTGGCTTGCGGCAGCGCAGCCACACCCGTCGCATTTTCGGCGCTGGTCTGCTCAACGATGGTTTCGCTGGAGCCTTCCGGGAGAATCTTGTCCGTTTCGCGCAGGATGTCCTTGATATTCTTTTCAAGGGATTCCCAGAACTGGTTGCGCGAGGAGTTTTCGATGCGGGTGTTGGAAATGTTGCCAGCTCCGCCGCTGGACGGCGTGGCACTGCTGCCTGCGCTGCTGGGTGTTCCGGTGGAAATCTGGGTATTGGTCGATACCGTGCCAGTGACGTTGCGCGCCATGTTCACGTAGTCGACCTTGTAATGCTTGAGGAAGGGCGAGTCGGGCATGATGGCCAGATTGGGGCCATCCAGCTCGAAGCGCATGTCGACCTGTCTGGAAATGCGGGACAGCAATTGCGGCAGGGTTTGGTCGATCGCGTTCAGCGTGACATTGCCGGTGATGCCGGAATGGACGTCTACATTGACTTTGGCATCCCTGGCCAAGGCGAAAAGCAGATCGCGAACCGGGACGTTGTTGACGACAACGCTGTAGGTTTCGGCTTTTCGGGTCGCCCGGGGTTTGGGTAGGGCGAGTGTTTGCTGGACGGGGGCCGGGATGCTGCCAGAGGCAGTGGGCAAGGTGGTTTCCGTGTTCAGGTGCCCCTTTAGGGGTTCGCGCGGGGTTGGCGCTGCGCAGGCGGACAATATTATGGAGAGCAGCGTTGCATTGATGTAACCGATTTTCATCGGGTTTTACCTTGTCTGAACAGGATGGGGCGGGTTGCGATGCATCTCTATGATGCTAGCACGTAATTTAAGGCGCTTGCAGCTTTGGCCGGAGCCGGAGGGTTAGCGTAACCTGCTGACCTGCCTCGGGAAAGGCTGTGCCGCCTTGATCGAGTCGGGTAGCGTCTGCATGGCGCGAACAGCTTCTTCCCGGTTGGTGTAATCGCCAAATATTACACCCGCCCGGTCACGCCCCGAGAGCGTTGAGCGATAGGCGCGAATCTGCGATGGGTCGAGTACTTCTGTAGCACGGGCGAGGAAGCCTTCGATCTCGCCGGTATTGGTCGCATCAGTGGCCAGCAGTTGGATGAAATAGTGGGTGCTGGGGGCGTCAGCAATCCATTGCTCGTATTGCGAAAGATGTTGGCGGGTTAATGGGGCGAAGCGAATTTTGTTTGGCGCAGTAGGCTGATCTACGACTTTGGCAAGTTGCGGTGCGGGTGACGGGCGTTTTTCCGGTTGCGCTGGTGGAGGCGGTGGCGCTGCGACGACTTTGTCGGCATCGTTTGTGATCGCGGCTTGCTGCAGTGTGACGATGGCCAGCCAAATGAGCAGCGCCGCCAAGCAAGCTCCTGCCATGCCCCAGAGCAGGGGCTTGGCATTGAAGGCGGATTTGGGCTGCAGTGGCGAAAAGCGGGCATCCTGGGCGGCAATTTTGATTTCGCCGATATCGACTTGGTGGCTGCTGGAGGAATAGGCAGCAAGAAGGGATTTGTCGGCCAGGATGTTGATGCGTCGTGACAGCCCTTCGGAGATGCGGGCGATCATCTCGACGGCTGCGCCGGAAAATGGATTCGGGCCGCGATATCCTGCAGCGCGCAGGCGAAACTCGATGTAGGCAGCAACATCGTCCTGCTTGAGCGGCGAAAGGTTGAAATGCTGGGTGATGCGTTCGCGCAGTTGGCGCATGTCCGTGGCAGCCAGGCGGTCGTCGAGCTCTGGTTGTGCGAATAGGGCGATTTGCAGAAGCTTGTTGGCTTTGGATTCTAGGTTCGAGAGCAGTCGGATTTCTTCAAGCGACTCGGCCGGCATGGCGTGCGCCTCGTCAATCAGTAAAACTACGCGTTTGCCTTCGGCGTAGCGGGCGATCAGGGCTTCCTGCAGCGCACGCGTCAACGAATGGGTCGCTTTCCCGTCAGCCGGAATGCCCAGTTCGTCCGCAATGGCGCCGAGTATTTCCTGTCGGGATAGTGACGGATTGGCCAAATATAGCGTTTCAACATTTTTCGGCAATTGCTCCAGCAGCATCCGGCAAAGCATGGTCTTGCCGCTACCGACTTCTCCGCAGACCTTGACGATGCCTTCGTCCTGGGTAATCGCGTAAATCAGTGCGTCGAGAGTCGGCCCCCGGTTGGCACCGGAAAAAAAGAAATCCGTGTCCGGTGTGATGCGAAATGGTGGTTCGCGCAGCCCGAAATGTTCTAGGTAAAGGCTCATCGACGGGTCCAGCTTTCCATGCGGTTGTAGAGCGTCGTGCGGTTGATGCCGAGGCGACGGGCCGCCTCACTCATGTTCCCGCCACAAAGCTCCGTTGCTGCTTCAATATAGCCACGCTGCCACTGTTCAAGGGTGGCATCGAGATTGATTTTGGGGGTGCTGTCCAGATGCTGGCGGGCGGCCTTTCTAATATTGTCCAGGTCGTTGAGAGCAAGCCCGGCCGGGCTTGTCGTCGGTTCGAAACTGTCGAGATTGTCCAGCTCGGCACTTAACTGCGTTCCTGTGACCGCTACGCCGGGGTAGCGAGCTGTTAACCGGATGACAATGTTCCGCAACTCACGCACGTTGCCCGGAAATCCGTAGTCCAGCCAAAGTGATTGAGCTGCAGGGGCGAGAGCAAAGGGTTCCGTGCGAGCGCTGGCGGCGCAGGTTTTGCGAAAATGTTCGAGCAGCAGTAGTCGATCAAGGCCGGTTTCGCGCAACGGCGGCACTGCTACGGTGAACACTGATATTCGATGAAAAAGATCGGCTCTGAAGCGGCCTGCCCTCATTTCCTGCCGCAGGTCCCGGTTGGTCGCGGCGACAATGCGGGCGGTGGATACCCGGGTTTGAGTTTCGCCAACGCGTTGATATTCCCCGTTTTCCAGTACGCGCAAAAGCTTGGGCTGCAGATCCAGCGGAAGCTCCCCAATCTCGTCAAGAAACAAGGTGCCGCTATCGGCGTCTTCGAAATAGCCGGCCTTGGCGCCGGTCGCGCCCGTGAAGGCGCCCTTTGTGTGACCAAAAAGCGTTGGCTCAAGCAGTGACGGAGAAATCGCTGCGCAATTCAATGCCAAAAACGGCTTATCCTTGCGTTCGGTCAGGCGGTGCAGGTAGTGGCTGGCAACAATGTCCTTCCCGCTACCCGACTCGCCTTCGATTAGCACCGGGTAGGCCAGGTTGGCATACTGGCTGAGCTGCAGACGAAGGCGTTGCATGGGCAAGCTTTCGCCTATCATTCCGCCCGTATTCGCAGCCTGTGTCTGACTGCCAAAACGCAGGGCTTGATGAAACAGTTCACTCAGGCGTGCCGGGTCGCAGGGCTTGGCCACGAATTCAACAGCGCCCAGGGTTCTGGCGTGGCGTGCATTGTCGTCATCGCTTTGCCCGGAGAGGACGACGATTTTCATGTCCGGTGACAAGGCGAGCAAGTCGCCGATCAGGGCAAAACCCTCATCCGGACGATGCGGCAGAGGGGGGAGCCCAAGGTCAACCAGAGCAAGTTGCGGTGCCTGGCGCAATTGGCGCAGAAGCGTCAGCGCATGGGCGCGGGAGTGACTGGTGAGGACGTCATATTCCTGAGCAAAGGCGAAACTGAGCGATTCGCTGATTAGCGAGTCATCATCGACAATCAACAAGAGCGGCTTGGTAGATGACAAGAGCGTGGCATCCCATGTGAAATTTGCCCGATTATAGCCTTGTCGTTTCCGGGCTACATTGGAGGATTCTGATAAAATCAGCAGACTTTTTCTTGGGAAGACGCTTTGTCTGACGACATTCTGGTCGATATCGAGAACCTTCAGTTTGACTATGATGGCCGGCCTGTATTGCAGGGAATCAACATGAAGATTCCGCGCGGCAAGGTGGTCGCCATCATGGGCGGGTCGGGCTGCGGGAAAACCACACTGTTGCGGTGCATCGGTGGCCAGTTGAGGCCGACCGGCGGTCGTGTTCGTCTTGAAAAACATCAGGTTTGCGAAATGTCGCAGACGGAGTTGTATAAATTACGTCGGCGGATGGGGATGCTTTTCCAGTTTGGCGCCTTGTTCACCGACATGTCGGTATTTGAAAACGTGGCGTTCCCGATGCGTGAGCACACTGACATGTCCGACGAGATGATTCGCGATCTGGTCCTGATGAAACTTGAGGCCGTTGGTTTGCGCGGTGCGCACAAATTGATGCCGGGCGAACTGTCCGGAGGGATGGCCCGGCGCGTCGCACTGGCAAGAGCGCTGGCGCTTGATCCAATGCTGGTCATGTATGACGAACCATTTACCGGGCTTGATCCGATTGCGCTCGGGGTGATCGGGCAATTGATTCGCAAGTTGAATGATGCGCTCGGCGCAACATCGATCATGGTGACGCACGATATTCACGAGTCCTTGCTGATTGTCGATTACATCTATTTTATGAATGGTGGCCGGGTTGTAGCCGAGGGAACGCCGGACGAAATCAGGGCTTCAACCGATCCTTTCGTGCATCAGTTCGTTTATGCCGAGCCTGACGGTCCTGTGCATTTTGATTACCCGGCGCCTTCGGCACACGATGAGTTCCTGAGTGGTGTTTTGCATGCTTGATCCGCTCTCCCCGATTCGGCGATTGGGCCACGGAGCAGTCGAGCGCGTCTGGCGCCTTGGTTTTGCCGCGCGATTTTTCGCGGCTGTGCTTACGCATTCCGGATCATCCTTTCGCCGCTTGCCACTGACGCTTCGCGAGATATATTTCAGTGGCGTACTGTCTCTCCTGATCATTCTTGTTTCCGGCTTGTTCGTTGGCTTGGTTCTTGGCCTGCAAGGCTATGAAATACTTCAGCGCTTCGGTTCGACGGAGGCGCTGGGTACCTTGGTCAGCCTGTCGCTGACCCGCGAACTCGGGCCGGTTCTGGCCGCAATCTTTTTCGCCTCGCGTGCTGGCTCGTCCGTAACCGCCGAGATCGGTTTGATGAAGGCGACCGAGCAACTGAAGGCCATGGATATGATGGCGGTCGATCCAATTGCCCGTGTCGTCGCGCCCCGTTTCTGGGGGGGCGTCATTTCCATGCCGTTCCTGGCCGCTATATTTTCCGCCATGGGGGTGCTTGGCGGGTGGTTGATTGGCGTCGTCTTCATTGGTGTTGATGATGGCGCATATTGGTCGCAAATGCAGGCGAGTGTTGATTTTCGCTATGACATCCTGAACGGTGTCATCAAGAGTTTTGTTTTTGGTGTTGCGGTGTCGCTGATTGCTGTTTTTGAGGGTTATGACTCGGTGCCAACCGCTGAAGGTGTTTCGCGCGCCATTACGCGAACCGTGGTGACTTCGGTGTTGACTGTTTTGGCGCTGGATTTTGTTCTAACCTCGTTCATGTTCCGGGGAGCTTAATGAACCGTACTGTTCTCGACCTGTGGGTCGGTTTTTTCGTGGCTATCGGCCTCGCAGCCCTGCTTTTCCTGTCATTGAAGGTCGGCAACCTTTCGTCAGCGCAGTTGTCTGAAACCTACGTGCTGAAGGCCAAATTTGATAACATCGGCGGGCTCAAGGTGCGTGGGCCGGTGAAGAGTGCAGGGGTTGTGGTCGGACGGATTGTTGATATCCAGTTTGATTCAGGAACTTACGAGGCGGTAGTCAGTATGAACATCGACGGCCGCTATCATTTTCCAAAGGATACCTTTGCTTCCATCAATACCGCGGGCTTGCTCGGCGAACAGTATGTCGGGTTTGATGCGGGTGGCGATGACAAGATGTTGCAGGCGGGCGATACGATCGCCAAGACGCAGTCGGCAATCGTCCTCGAGAAATTGATCAGCCAGTTTTTATTTAGCAAGGCAGCGGACGGACAGGACAAGAAATGATTGACAGTTTTGGCGCATTGGGCGGGCGAATGGGGCGCAGTTGGGCTCTAGGCGGACTTGTCGCACTGGCGTGTGCCGGCGCGTGGGCCGGAGAGAATCCGCTCGACCCCTACGAAGGCTTCAATCGTCCGATGTTTGCGGTCAACGAGGTGGTCGACAAGTATGCTGCCAAGCCAGTAGCGCAAATCTACGACAATGCGGTTCCATTGCCTCTAAAGGCGGGTGTCGGTAATTTTTTTGGCAATGCCGGCGATCTCTGGGTCGGCGTTAACAGTGCCCTGCAAGGCAAGTTCAGTGATGCGGGCATCGACCTCAGTCGCTTGCTCATCAATTCGACCGTTGGTATTTTTGGTCTGTTTGATGTCGCCAGCGAACTTGGCCTTGAAAAGCACGACGAAGATTTCGGGCAAACCCTTGCTGTCTGGGGCGTTGGTGGTGGT
This sequence comes from uncultured Rhodocyclaceae bacterium, assembly GCA_907163225.1. Lineage (GTDB taxonomy): Bacteria > Pseudomonadota > Gammaproteobacteria > Burkholderiales > Rhodocyclaceae > Azonexus. Next base: position 2,916,957 of record OU015322.1, read on the forward strand.
GGCTATCTTTACTGGCCGGTTATCGGTCCGCGCAACGTGCGCGATACGTTCGGTTGGGGTGTTGATTTCTATGCCGATCCTCTGATGCGTGTGCGTCCGGTATCAGTCAGCAATAGCTTGGCTGGCTTGCGCTTTGTCGATATTCGCGCCAGCTTGTTGCCTTCCGACAAGGTTGTCGAGGAAGCTGCCCTGGATAAATATGCGTATATCCGCGACGCGTACCAGCAACGTCGCCGCAACCAGATTTTCGATGGCCGCCCACCGCGACTTGATGATTGATGTTTTTAGATAAACCACAATGAAAAAGCTATTTGCCCTGACTGCTGCTGTTTTTTTTGCCACCGTTGCGTATGCACAGGAGGCACCTGATGTCTTGGTTCAGCGAGTGACTGAGGATGTTCTGGAAATTATTCGCAAGGATAAGGATATTCAGAACGGCGATACGCGCAAGGTTATCGAGTTGGTCGACAAGAAAGTTTTGCCCAATTTCAATTTCACGCACATGACCGCATTGGCCCTCGGCAAGGAATGGCGCAAAGCTACGCCGCAACAGCAGACACAACTGACTGCGGAGTTCAAGACCCTGCTGGTGCGTACTTACTCGAATGCCTTGACCAGCTACAAAAATCAAAAGGTGGTCTACAAGCCATTCAAAATGGGCGCCGCGGAAACAGACGTGCTGGTCAGAACCGAAGTTCTGCAACCCGGCAGCAAACCTGTTCAGCTTGACTACAGCCTGGAGAAACTGGACTCGGGTTGGAGAGTTTATGACGTCGTGGTGGCTGGTATCAGCCTGGTGACCAATTATCGCGATCAGTTCAATCAGGAGGTCAGAAATGGCGGAGTCGACGGTCTAATCGCTTCAGTCGCCGCCAAGAACAGATCCCTGGAAGCCAATTCGGCCAAGTCTGAGAAAAAATGATTGCACGTGAAGGGGGGCGCCTGATCGTCAAGGTGCCACTGGTGATGATGAATGCGCGCGGCCTGCTCGAAGCAGGCCGTTCTGCTTTGCAGCCAGGCGAGCAGATCTTTGATTTCTCGGAGATCACCGAGGCTGATTCGTCCGCACTCGCCGTCATGCTCGGTTGGTTGCGTGCGGCCAGTTTGTCACGGTCAACCGTAAAATTCGCCAATATTCCAACCGGCGTTCGCTCGCTGGCAGAACTGTACGGCATCACCGAATTGTTGCCCCTCGTTTGAGGGTGGGTGCCATGGTTGCTGCTGTTTCCATCGTTGACGTCGTCAAAAACTTCGGTTCGCTGCAAGCGCTGGCCGGGGTTTCGATTGACATCGAGCCGGGGGAATTTTTCGGTCTGCTTGGGCCTAATGGCGCAGGCAAAACAACGCTTATTTCGTCCTTGGCCGGATTGATTCGTCCGGATGCTGGCTCGCTCAAGGTTCTTGGCCACGACGTGATCCGCGACTTTCGCGAGGCGCGCCGTTTGCTCGGGGTTGTTCCGCAGGAGTTGGTTTTTGACCCCTTCTTCAACGTCCGCGAGACCTTGCGTATTCAATCCGGCTATTTTGGCATCCGCAACAACGACGCCTGGATTGATGAAATTCTTCACAACCTCGATTTGACCAGCAAAGCCGACGTCAATATGCGTCGCCTGTCGGGAGGCATGAAGCGACGTGTGCTGGTCGCCCAGGCGCTGGTTCACAAGCCTCCGGTCATCGTTCTCGACGAGCCGACTGCCGGCGTCGATGTCGAATTGCGTCAGGGCCTGTGGCAGTTCATTCGTCGGCTGAATACCGAAGGTCATACGATCATCCTGACCACGCATTATCTTGAAGAGGCTGAAGCGTTGTGTAATCGTATGGCGCTGATGAAGCAGGGGCGCGTTGTGGCGCTGGATACGACGGCCAATCTGATGGCGGCCTATCCGGGCGCCTCGCTGGAAGAGGTTTTTGTGCGGACCTTGCAGCAATGATCGGTTTCCTGACCCTGTTCGAAAAGGAGTTTCTGCGTTTCTGGAAAGTCAGTTTTCAAACCGTCGCGGCGCCCGTGCTGACTGCTTTGCTTTATCTGCTTATTTTCGGCCATGTGCTTGATGAGCAGGTTCAAGTGCATGGCGTGCGTTACACCAGCTTTCTGGTTCCCGGCCTGGTGATGATGCAGGTGTTGCAAAATGCCTTTGCCAATTCATCGTCGAGCCTGATTCAAGCCAAGATTACCGGTTCAATTGTTTTTGTCCTGCTGCCGCCCATACCGTATAGCGTCTTTTTTGCCGCTTACGTCCTGGCTGCGGTGGTTCGCGGCCTTCTCGTCGGTATTGGCGTCCTGCTAGCAACGCTATGGTTTGCTGAGGTGCGCCTCGTTTCACCGCTCTGGGTAATGGCGTTCGCGCTGTTTGGCGGCGCTCTGTTTGCCGCGTTGGGCATGATTGCCGGTATTTGGTCGGAAAAATTCGATCAGCTGGCCGGCTTCCAGAATTTTCTGATCATGCCGCTAACGATGTTGTCCGGTGTTTTCTATTCGATTTACACACTTCCTACGTTTTGGCAGCGTCTGTCGCATTACAATCCCGTTTTTTACATGATTGACGGCTTCCGTTATGGCTTTTTTGGTGTCTCCGATGTGGCGCCAGAAATTAGTCTCGCGGTCGTTGTTGCCTGCTTCGTCGCCGTGTCCCTGTTGACGCTGAGCCTGCTGAAGCGGGGCTGGAAGCTAAGAGGCTGAAAAATGATGCACCCTGAACAAATCAAGCAAATTATTCTCGCCGGCATGGCCTGCGAACATCTGGCTCTCGATGGTGACGGCCACCATTTCGAGGCGTTGATCGTCAGTGCCGAATTTGTTGGCAAGAGCCGTGTACAGCGTCAGCAGCACGTGAACAAAATACTGAAGGAAAAATTCGACTCAGGTGAGTTGCATGCCCTTTCCTTTAAAACATTGACCCCGGAAGAATGGAGCGCGCAGCGTGGATAAGTTATTGATCGAAGGCGGGAGTGTGCTCTCCGGTGAAGTCGCCATGTCCGGCGCTAAGAATGCGGCATTGCCGATCCTTTGTGCCTCGTTGTTGTCGGCTGATCCCTTGCATCTGACCAATGTGCCGCACCTCAACGACATCTCGACGATGCTTCGCCTGCTTGGTGACATGGGCGTCGGCGTGACGATGGATGGCATTGACGGCATGGTTCTCAATGGCGGCGGCCTGAACAATGCGGTTGCCTCCTACGAAATGGTCAAGACCATGCGCGCGTCCATCCTCGTGCTCGGGCCGCTGGTGGCGCGTTGCGGCGAGGCGCGGGTGTCCTTGCCGGGCGGTTGTGCCATCGGCGCTCGTCCGGTTGATCAGCACATCAAAGGCCTACAGGCGATGGGTGCCGAGATCACGGTTGAACAAGGCTACGTTCATGCCAAGGCAACCCGTCTGAAGGGCGCGCGAATCTGTACCGACATGGTTACCGTGACCGGAACTGAAAACCTGATGATGGCAGCTTGTCTGGCTGACGGCGAAACCATCATCGAAAATGCCGCGCGTGAGCCGGAAGTAGTCGATCTGGCCAATTGCCTGGTCAGCATGGGGGCCCGTATTTCGGGGGCCGGCACTGACGTCATTCGCATTCAGGGCGTTGAAAAGCTCCACGGGGCAAGCCACGCAGTCATGCCGGATCGGATTGAGACCGGCACCTATCTCTGCGCAGCGGCCGCTACGGGGGGCGATGTCCGCCTCCTTAAAACCTCGGCGGCCTACCTGGATGCCGTGGTCGACAAGCTGATGGACGCGGGTTGCGACATCACCGTTGAACGCGACTCGATGCGCATTGTTGCGCCGCGACGTCTGAAAGCGGTCAGCCTGCGGACAGCGCCCTACCCGGCGTTTCCGACCGACATGCAGGCCCAGTTCATGGCCATCAACTGCATCGCTGACGGCGTGGCGACGATTCGCGAAACGATTTTCGAAAACCGCTTCATGCACGTCAATGAGTTGATGCGCCTTGGTGCCAACATCCAGATTGAGGGCAACAACGCCCTTGTGCGCGGGGTCGAGCGTCTGGAAGGTGCCACCGTCATGGCCACCGACTTGCGTGCATCGGCCTCGCTGGTCATTGCCGGCCTTGTGGCGCAGGGCGAAACGGTGATTGACCGGATTTATCATCTGGATCGCGGCTACGAACGAATCGAAGAGAAGCTTGCAAAGCTCGGTGCGTCCGTTCGGCGAGTTCATTGAGCCAGAGTCGCTAGTCCTTGAATTTTGCGCTTTTTTGCGGTCGACCGGAGAAAAGTGCAAAAAATGCTTGGCGTATTCCAATTGCTGGCCCATACTCCGAGCCTCGGGATTTCCAGGCAGTGTTTTGTTCCTGCGCCGTACCACGGTTTGTCAGCTCTCCTCGGTCTTGGTTCTCGTGTTTTTGTGGCGCAAGCCCGTATATTTATTTTAGGAAGCTATCAAATGGCAAACGGTACCGTTAAGTGGTTCAACGACTCCAAGGGTTTTGGTTTTATCTCCCCGTCCGAAGGTGGTGAAGACCTCTTCGCTCACTTCTCTGCAATTCAAGGCAACGGTTTCAAGACCCTGGCCGAGAACCAGAAAGTGACGTTCGACGTCGTGAACGGCCCGAAGGGCAAGCAGGCTGCAAACATCCGCCCGGCTGAATAAGTCCGCGGAGTCGCCTGACTCAGAAAAGCCCGGCTTGCCGGGCTTTTTGCTTTTGTGGCCGGCCGTTTTGCGGCTGGCTTTGCGGTAAAATTGTTCTTTTGCCACGAGAAAAACCGTGACCGGCATCACCATCGCACTCTCCAAGGGCCGTATTTTCGATGAAACCCTGCCGCTGCTCGCCGCAGCCGGTATCGTCCCGACCGAAAACCCCGAAACCTCCCGCAAGCTGATCATCGAGACGAACAATCCGGCAGTACGCGTTGTCATCGTTCGTGCCACCGATGTGCCGACCTACGTCCAGTACGGCGCTGCCGATCTGGGCGTGGCCGGTAAGGACGTGCTCATCGAGCATGGTGGTGAGGGCTTGTATTCGCCGCTTGATCTGAAAATTGCCAAGTGCCGGATGATGGTCGCCGTGCCCGAGGGTTTCGATTATCAAAATGCCGTTCGTCAGGGCAATCGACTCAAGGTGGCGAGCAAGTACACCAAGATGGCGCGCGAGCATTTTGCGTCTAAGGGAGTCCATATCGACCTGATCAAGTTGTACGGTTCGATGGAGCTGGCGCCGCTGGCCGGCCTGGCTGACGCGATTGTCGATTTGGTGTCTACCGGCGGGACGCTGAAGGCCAACAAGCTGGTGGCGGTTGAGGACATCATGGGGATTTCCTCGCGGCTGGTGGTGAATCAAGCCTCGTTGAAGGTCAAGCGCGAGACCCTGCAGCCGATAATTGACGCCTTCGCACGGGCGGTGGAGAAATAAATGGTCGCCATTCAACGTCTTGCTACGGTCGACGCCGATTTCAAGGCAAAAATGGATGCGCTGCTCGCTTTCGAGGCGGCGCAGGATGAAAACATCGAGCGAACGGTCATCGGCATTCTGGCCGATGTGAAGTCGCGCGGCGATGCTGCCGTTGTTGAATGCAGCAACAAATTCGATCGCCTGTCGGTCAGCGGCATGGCTGATCTGGCGCTGTCAAAAGCCGAGATGCAGGCGGCGCTTGACGGCTTGCCGTCCGAGCAGCGCCAGGCATTGGAGGCAGCAGCCCAGCGCGTTCGGATCTACCACGAGAAGCAGCAGCTCGAAGGCTGGTCTTACACCGAAGCCGACGGCACGATGCTCGGCCAGATGATCACGCCGCTGGATCGCGTCGGCCTCTACGTGCCGGGCGGCAAGGCGGCTTATCCTTCATCGGTGTTGATGAATGCGATTCCGGCCAAGGTGGCGGGGGTCAAGGAACTGATCATGGTCGTTCCGACGCCGGGCGGCGAGCGCAATCAGCTGGTGCTGGCGGCAGCCTGTCTGGCCGGCGTGGATCGCGTGTTCACTATCGGCGGCGCGCAGGCAGTTGGCGCGCTGGCCTACGGTACGGCAAGCGTTCCCCAGGTGGACAAAATCGTTGGCCCCGGTAACGCCTATGTTGCCTGCGCCAAGCGCCGTGTTTTCGGCATCGTCGGTATCGACATGATCGCCGGCCCGTCGGAAATCCTGGTGGTTTCGGATGGCTCCGGCAATCCGGACTGGGTGGCGATGGACCTCTTTTCGCAGGCCGAGCACGACGAATTGGCGCAGTCGATCCTGATCTGCACCGACGCCGGTTTTATCGAACGAGTGCAGGCCAGCATTGAAAAGCTGTTGCCGACCATGCCGCGCCGCGAAGTGATCGAAACCTCCCTGACCAATCGCGGCGCCTTCATTCTGGTTCGTGATCTTGAAGAGGCCGTGGCCATCGCCAACCGGGTCGCGCCGGAACACCTTGAATTGTCGCTGGCTGATCCCGACCCGTGGGTTGCCAAGATTCACCACGCCGGCGCCATTTTCATCGGGCACTACACGTCGGAGGCGCTTGGCGACTACTGCGCCGGGCCGAACCACGTGCTGCCGACTTCCGGCAGCGCGCGCTTCTCGTCGCCGCTTGGCGTTTATGATTTCCAGAAACGTACGAGCCTGATCAGGGTGTCCAGGGCCGGCGCGCAGACGCTGGGCAAGATTGCCTCGACGCTGGCGCACGGCGAAGGTTTGCCGGCACACGCCAAGTCGGCCGAATTCCGACTCGACAATTGAGCGAAATTTCTGGTTGACCGTGGAAAGTAGGCAACTAAGCACTGAATCCCAAAGCCGCCCGGACCTCCGGGCGCTTTTTTTGGCCTTTTCATCGGTCGGGCTCTCCGGTTTTGGCGGTGTGCTGCCTTTCGCCCGGCGTATGCTGGTTGAAGAGCGCCAGTGGATGACGGCCGATCAATTTAACGCCCAGCTCGGTCTCTGCCAGTTTTTGCCGGGGCCGAATGTGGTCAATCTGGCCGTGGTTGTCGGCAAGCGTTCCGGTGGCCTGGCCGGGGCCATCGTTGCTCCGCTCGGCTTGCTGGCCGGGCCATTCGCCATCGTCCTGCTCCTTGCCTTGCTCTATGACCATTTCGGCAGCCTGCCGCAGATTCAGTCCATGTTGCGCGGCATCGCGGCGGTCGGCTGTGGCCTGCTGTTCGGCATGGCCTGGCGCATGGGGGCGGCGCTCAAGCAAAAATCCATTTTTCTGCCTTTTTCGGCGTTGACCGTAGCAGCCATTGCCGGCCTGCGCTGGCCGATGCCCAGCGTCATGGTGGTTGGCTTGCTGCTTTCCGGTGGCGTGGCGTATTGGGCGCTGGGCCGCAAATGATCGCCCTCGAACTCTTCCTCGAATTCGCGCTGCTCTCGGCCGTCGCCTTTGGCGGCGCCACGGCCTTGCTGCCGGAAATGCATCGCGTGGTCGTCGAAAACCATCACTGGCTTGACGACGCGACCTTCACGCATCTCTATGCCATCGCCCAGGCCGCGCCGGGGCCGAATGTGCTGGTCGTCACGCTGATCGGCTGGGAAATTGCTGGTTTGCCCGGTGCTTTTTCCGCGACGCTCGCCATGTGCCTGCCGATGAGTATTCTGATTTACCTGCTGATCGACCGCTGGGAGAGTTTTTCCGGCAAACGCTGGCAAAAGGCGGTCAGCCTTGGTGTTGCCCCGCTGGCCGTCGGCCTGATTTTCTCCGGAGCGACCCTGATCGCGCAGGCGGCCGCTTTTGGCTGGGCGGCGTGGTTGCTGGTGGCGGCAACGCTGGCCGCCAATCTGCGGACGACGTTTCATCCGCTGTGGTTCATTGGAATCGGCGCTGCCATCGGCCTGCTGGGTCTGGTCTGAGGCGCACCGTGAGCATTTCACCGTTTCAGTCACTGGCCTGCCCGCTCGATGGCGCGCCGCTGCATCGCCAGGGCACGGCTTGGCGCTGCGCCGCCGGTCACAGCTTCGACATTGCCAGCCAGGGCTACGCCAACCTGTTGCCGGTGCAGAAAAAACGTTCGCTCGATCCGGGTGACAGCAAAGAGATGGTGGTCGCTCGTCGGCGTTTTCTCAACGCCGGTCATTATCAACCGATTGCCGAGATGGTCAGCCGTGCTGTGCTGGCTGATTTACCGGCTGGCGCGACGTTCAGTTGTCTCGATGCCGGCTGTGGCGAAGGCTATTACCTGCGTCAGTTGGCCGCTGCCGTTGGTGCCGGGCAAAGCCTCGCCATTCTCGGGCTGGATATTTCCAAGTGGGCAGTGCTGTCGGCGGCCAAGCAGGATAGCCAGCCGAACTGGGTGGTCGGCAGCAACGCCAATTTGCCCATCCTGCCCGGCAGCATCGATCGTGTGCTGTGCATGTTCGGCTTTCCGGTTTATGCCGAGTTTGCCCGTGTGCTAAAGCCGGGCGGTCGTTTGTTGCAAGTTGATAGCGGGCCGGATCATCTGCGGGAATTGCGCGAGGTGATTTATCCCAGCCTGAAGCCGGAGCGCAGCGATGCGATGCCAGCGCCAGCCGGCTTTGCCGACCCGATTACCGAAGCGCTACGCTGCTCGCTGCATGTTTCCGGTGCCGAGCCGATTGCCGATTTGCTGGCCATGACGCCGCATCTTTATCGGGCGACGGCCGAGGGCAGGGCCCGGGCGGCAGCCTTGACGGAAATTTCACTGACCGTCGATGTGCGTCTGAACAGCTTTGAGAGGCTTGCTGCCTGAGTGGCGGCGGAGGCGGGCTGCTAGTCCTGCTGATACGGGTTTTCCAACCCGGCGATCACTTCCTGAAACACCGCCCGAATCTGGCCTTCCTCGCACTCCATCAGCAGCGCATCCTCGAAGGCATCCTGCGCCATCTGGCGGAGCTCTTCGAGGTTTTCGCGCAGCACCTTGATCTTCTCGGTGCAGGCGACAATGCTGCCGTCCGGGCGCTTCCAGATCGTTTTCATGATTTTCAGGCGGTGATTTCGCGCAGCGCGTCGGTCAATGCCTTGCATTCGCCATCGGTGCCGACGGTGATGCGCAGGAACTGGTCGATACGCGGCAATTTGAAGTGGCGGACGATGATGCTGCGCTCGCGCAAAGCCTTGGCCAGTTCGACAGCATCGCGCTGCGGATGGCGGGCAAAGATGAAATTGGCGGTCGAAGGCAGGACGTCAAAGCCAAGCGCGGCGAGGTCGGCCGACAAGGTTTCACGGGTGGCAATCACGGCGCGGCAGGTTTGCTCGAAATACGCCTCGTCTTCGATGGCGGCAACGGCCCCGACGATGGCCAGGCGATCCAGCGGATAGGAGTTGAAACTGTTCTTGACCCGCTCCAGCGCCTCGATCAAGGCCGGGTGGCCGACGGCGAAACCGACGCGCATGCCGGCCAGCGAGCGGGATTTGGACAGCGTGTGCACGACCAGCAAATTGTCGTAGCGCTCGACCAACGGAATGGTCGTTTCGCCGCCGAAATCGATATAGGCTTCATCGACGACCACGACCGTATCCGGATTGGCCTTGAGTATTTGCTCGACGGCTTCCAGGGCTAGAACGCGGCCGGTCGGCGCGTTCGGGTTCGGGAAGATGATGCCGCCGATTTTGCTCGATTTTTCCGGTTGACCGCGCCCCGCAGGAAGTGCCCTTGGGGTGCAGTAATCGGCTGGATTGATCGAAAAGTCGTCGGCCAGCGGCACGGTACGGAATTCGACGCCATAAAGGCCGCAATAAACCGGATAGAAGCTGTAGGTGATGTCCGGGAAAAGGATGGGCGCGTCGTGCTTGAGCAGGGCCAGGAAAACATGGGCCAGCACCTCGTCCGAGCCGTTGCCGACAAAGACCTGCTGCGCTGTTACCGCATGGCGTTTGGCCACTGCCGCCTTGAGCAAATCGGCATTCGGATCAGGATAAAGGCGCAGGCGCGCCGCATCGTCACCGAGTTCCGCCTGGATCGCCGCCAGCACCTTGGGCGAGGGCGGAAAAGGGTTCTCGTTGGTGTTGAGCTTGATCAGGTTGGCGATCTTGGGCTGCTCGCCCGGTACGTAGGGGGTGAGGTCACGGGCGACCTGGCTCCAGAAGCGGCTCATGGCTATTCACGAAAGGCGTAAAAGTGGGCTGAAATGGTATCATGGCCCTCCGTTAAAAGCCTTTTGCAGCCTTCAACCATGCGGCAAGCCGAAATCACACGTAACACGCTGGAGACGCAGATCACCGTGCGTCTCAATCTCGATGGATCCGGCCAGGGCAAATTTGCCACCGGCGTGCCTTTTCTCGACCACATGCTCGACCAGATCGCCCGTCACGGCCTGATCGACCTCGACATCGAGGCCAAGGGCGATCTGCATATCGACGCGCACCACACGGTAGAAGATATTGGCATCACCTTTGGCCAGGCGCTGGCCAAGGCCTGGGGTGACAAGAAGGGCCTGACCCGTTACGGCCACAGCTACGTGCCGCTCGACGAGGCGCTATCGCGTGTCGTGATCGACCTTTCCGGTCGTCCGGGGCTGGAATACCACATTGAATTCACCCGTGCCGCCATTGGTCAGTTCGACGTCGACCTGTTCAGCGAGTTCTTCCACGGCCTGGTCAATCATGCCGGCATGACGCTGCACATCGACAACCTGCGCGGCAAGAACGCCCACCATCAGGCTGAAACCGTCTTCAAGGCCTTCGGTCGCGCCCTGCGCATGGCAGTTACGCCTGACCCGCGCATGGCTGGCACCATGCCGTCGACCAAGGGTTCGCTGTGAGCATTGCTGTCATCGATTACGGCATGGGCAACCTGCGCTCCGTGTCGAAGGCACTGGAGCACGTCGCCGGCGGCAAGCAGGTCATCGTGACCGCCGAACCGGCGGTCGTTGCTGAGGCTGAACGCGTTGTTTTTCCCGGTCAGGGCGCGATGCCGGATTGCATGTCCGAACTGGATGCACGCGGCTTGCGCGCTGCCGTGCTGGCAGCCGCCAAGAGCAAACCCTTTCTCGGCATTTGCGTCGGCGAACAGATGTTGTTCGAGCACAGCGACGAAGGCAACGTGGCGGCGCTGGCCGTCTTTGCCGGCAACGTCAAGCGCTTCCCCGACGAAAAAATGGTACTGCCGACCGGCGAACGCCTGAAGGTGCCGCACATGGGCTGGAATGAAGTCGTCCAGAAGCCACATGCGCTTTGGCGAGGTATCGACGACCGCTCGCGTTTCTATTTCGTGCACAGCTATTTCGTCGAACCGGCCGATCCAGCGCTGGTGACCGGCTCCAGCGAGTACGGCGTGCCCTTTACCTGTGCGGTGGGGCGGGATAATATCTTCGCGGTTCAGTTCCATCCCGAGAAAAGTGCTCGCGACGGCCTGCAACTACTGAAAAATTTCGTTGAGTGGCATCCCTGATTCGCTTCTGTCGAACAAATTCTCCAAGACTCCCATGCTGATTATCCCCGCAATTGATCTCAAGGACGGCCAGTGCGTCCGCCTGAAGCAGGGCCTGATGGAACAGGTCACTGTCTTTTCCGATAGCCCGGCCGAACAGGCCCGTCACTGGTTGAATCAGGGCGCCCGACGCCTGCATCTGGTCGACCTCAATGGCGCTTTTGCCGGCAAGCCCAAGAACGCGGCGGCCATCAAGGCGATTCTGGCTGAAGTGGGCGACGAGATTCCGGTGCAACTGGGCGGCGGCATTCGCGATCTCGATACCATCGAAGCCTGCATCGACGGCGGCCTTTCCTACGTCATCATCGGTACCGCAGCGGTCAAGAACCCCGGCTTCCTGCACGACGCCTGCGTCGCATTCCCTGGCCACATCATCGTCGGCCTCGACGCCAAGGACGGCAAGGTGGCGACCGATGGCTGGTCCAAGCTGACCGGACACGATGTCGTCGATCTGGCCAAAAAATATGAGGACTACGGCGTAGAATCGATCATCTACACTGACATCGGCCGCGACGGCATGCTCTCCGGCCTCAATATCGAAGCCACCGTCCGTCTGGCCCAAGCGCTGACCATTCCGGTCATTGCCTCAGGCGGCCTCACCGGTTTTGACGACATTCGTGCGCTGTGCGCCGTTGAAGGCGAAGGCGTCGTCGGCACCATCGCCGGCCGCGCGGTTTATGACGGTTCGCTCGATTTCAAGGCGGCGCAGGAACTCGCTGATCAGTTGGGCGCCTGATGCTCGCCAAGCGCATCATCCCGTGCCTTGATGTCACGGCTGGCCGTGTCGTCAAGGGGACGAATTTTGTTGGTCTGCGCGATGCCGGCGACCCGATCGAAATCGCCCGTCGCTACAACGAGCAGGGTGCCGACGAGGTAACTTTCCTCGATATCACTGCTTCTTCCGACCAGCGCGACATTATCCTGCACATCATCGAAGCCTGCGCTGAGCAGGTCTTCATTCCATTGACTGTCGGTGGCGGCGTGCGCAAGGTGGAAGATGTTCGTCGCCTGCTCAACGCCGGGGCCGACAAGGTGTCGATGAATACCGCGGCAGTGCAGAACCCCGATCTGGTTTTCGATGCGTCGAGCAAGGTCGGCTCACAATGCATTGTAGTTGCCATCGACGCCAAGCAGGTTGCACCGGGGCTGTGGCATGTTTTTACCCATGGCGGCCGGAACGATACCGGCATGGATGCGATTGAATGGGCGAAGAAGGTCGATGCGCTGGGCGCCGGGGAAATCCTGCTGACCAGCATGGATCGCGACGGTACGAAGAATGGTTTTGATCTTGCGCTGACCCGCGCTGTCTCCGATGCTGTGAAGATTCCGGTGATTGCCTCGGGCGGCGTTGGCAATCTGCAGCATCTGGCCGATGGGGTCAGTGAAGGCCGCGCCGATGCCGTGCTGGCCGCCTCGATCTTCCACTTTGGCGAATACACCGTGCGTCAGGCCAAAGAATATATGGCCTCGCGCGGCATTGAAGTGCGGCTCTGACGGTCAACCGGAAAAAGCACCCAAAATCCAAAATGGCTGATCTGGACAATTCGCAGGACTGGCTGACGGCGATCAAGTGGGACGCCGATGGCATGATCCCGGCCATTGCGCAGGATGAAAATGGTCGCGTCGTCATGTTCGCCTACATGAACCGCGATTCGCTTCAGGAAACGGTTGCCTGCGGCAACGCGGTATACTGGTCGCGTTCGCGCAAGCGTCTGTGGCGCAAAGGTGAGGAGTCCGGTCATTTTCAAAAAATCCGTTCCATCCGCACTGATTGCGATGGCGACGTGCTGCTGTTGAGTATTGAACAAGTGGGCGGGATTGCCTGTCATACCGGCCGCGAAAGCTGTTTTTTCAATGAGTTGAACGGGGACCGATGGGTTCCTGTAGATCCGGTTCTGAAAGACCCGAAGGAAATTTACCTATGAGCACTCATGACATCCTGCATCGTCTCTCCGAGACCCTTGCCTCCCGTCGCAATGCCGATCCGGAAGTGTCCTATACCGCCAAGCTGTTCTCCGACGGTCCGGATTCGATCCTGAAGAAAATTGCCGAGGAGTGCGCCGAGTTGATCATGGCATCCAAGGACGGCAAGCGACTGAATATCGTCTGGGAATCGACTGACGTGATTTATCACGTGCTCGTCCTGCTCGCCTTCTACGGACTTAGCATCGAGGACGTGTCTCAGGAAATGCGTCGTCGTGAAGGCATTTCCGGCATCGACGAAAAGGCGGCGCGGGGCAGCAAGTGAGCGACTGCATCTTCTGCAAGATTGTCGCGGGCAAGATTCCGTGCCAGAAGGTCTATGAAGACGAGGACATCCTCGCCTTCAACGACATCAATCCGGCGCGCCCGGTGCATGTGCTGGTTATCCCGAAAAAACACATCACCTCGCTGGCAACGGCGTCGGCAGACGATACGCTGGTGCTGGGCAAAATCCTGGCCAAAGCCAACGAAATTGCCGTAACTCAAGGGAGCCCGGACGGTTTTCGTGTGATCATCAATACAGGACGTGTGGGGCAGCAGGAAGTGCCGCACCTGCACGCGCATATCGTGGGCGGTCCGGATCCGGTCGGCCCCATGCTCAAACGCATCTAGGAGACAAACCATGGGCAGTTTTTCCATTTGGCACTGGCTGATCGTTCTGGTCATCGTCATGCTCATTTTCGGTACCAAGAAATTGCGCAACGTCGGACAGGACCTCGGCGGCGCCGTCAAGGGTTTCAAGGACGGCATGAAGGACGCCAGCGCGGACAGCAAGCCGGCCGATGCCGCTCAGCCGACACAGCAGGTGAGCGGAGAGACCATCGACGTCGAAGTTAAGGAAAAGACGAAAAGCTAGTCGCGAGTGATTAGTCCTTAGCTTTTTGCTAAAGACTAATTGCTAGCAGCTAGCGACTATATTTATGTTCGATATCGGCTTTTCCGAATTGATGGTGATTGGCATCGTGGCGCTGATTGTTATCGGCCCCGAGCGCCTGCCCAAGGTGGCGCGTACGCTCGGGCATCTGCTCGGCCGCGCCCAGCGTTACGTCAATGACGTGAAGTCCGATATCAGCCGCGAAGTCCAACTCGATGAACTGAGAAAGCTTCAGTCTCAGGTCACCGACTCCGCCCGTGAACTGGAAAGCTCTGTGCGCAAGGAATATGAAACCGCGCGTAGTTCGATCGAGGTCCCGGCGCAAGAGGTGGCGGCGGAACTGCAATCGACCGCCAAATTGTCCGAAACCCTGACTGTCGCTGAAATCCCCAGCAAGCCTGCGGCATGAGCGAACCGCAGGAAGACTCCTTCATCTCGCATTTGATCGAGTTGCGCGACCGCTTGTTGCGCAGCCTGATTGCCATTGCCGTCGTGATGGGAGTTTTGTGTATCTATCCGGGACCGGGCGAGATTTACGACATCCTTGCCGCACCATTGACCCGCGCCTTGCCGGAAGGGACCAAGATGGTCGCCATCGGCGTCATCACGCCGTTCATGGTGCCGCTGAAGGTGACGGCGATGGTCGCCTTCGTGCTGGCCCTGCCGTTCATTCTGTTTCAGGTCTGGGGCTTCGTCGCGCCGGGCCTCTATGCGCATGAAAAACGACTGGGCATTCCGCTGATCGTTTCCAGCACCCTGCTTTTCATGTCTGGCATGGCCTTCTGTTATTTCTTTGTCTTCGGGCAGGTATTCAGCTTCATCAACAGCTTCGCTCCGAAGAGCATCACGCCAGCGCCTGACATCGAAGCCTACCTGTCGTTTGTCATGACCATGTTCCTCGCTTTTGGTCTGGCCTTTGAGGTGCCGGTGGCGCTGGTCATGCTGGTCAAGCTGAACGTTGTGACCGTTGAAAAGCTCAAGGAGTGGCGCTCGTATTTCATCGTCGGCGCCTTCGTGGTGGCCGCCGTCGTGACGCCACCGGATGTGGTTTCCCAGTTGGCGCTTGCCATCCCGATGTGCCTGCTCTATGAATTGGGCATCCTGGTTTCCCGGCTGGTATCACGTCCGGTGCCGGCCGACGAGAGTGTCGCGACCACGGCGTCAATGGCTGCTTCTGCGGTCAACCCGGAAAATGCGGCAAAAATGGAAGCCGAAATGGAGAAGGCGGAAGAAGATTTCCGCAAGCTTTCCGGCCACTGATCAGGCGACGGGTTTCACCGGCCCCGGTCGCGTCGGCAAGGTCTTGACTGGCGCACCATCCTCGAACCACCACAGCGTTCCCGGCGGCATCTCGATCCAAGCCTCGTTGTCGGTCAGTGGTTGGGTGGCGATAACAGCTACGCGGTCGTTCGGTGAGGTAACGTCGCTGAAATCGACAGTCACATCTTGATCCTTCAGGTGAGCCTGCGCGAACGGTGCCTGGCGCACGATATGGCTCAGCTTGGTTGAAGCGTGGGCGAACAGGCAGTCGCCATTCGAGAGCAGAAAATTGAATTCACCATGGCTGGAAATTTCCAGCGTCAGCGCATGAATCGCGTCGAACAAGGCGCTGCGTTCCGGCACTCGGTTGCCGAAACGGTGGCGCAGTTCCTGCAGCAACCAGCAGAAGGCGCGTTCGCTGTCGGTCAGGCCAACGGGAACGAAGCTGCCATCGAGTTGCGGCATAAAATCGAAGAGGTTGCCGTTATGGGCGAAAATCCAGTAACGGCCCCAGAGTTCGCGCATGAACGGGTGGGTGTTCTCCAGTCCGACTGCACCCTGCGTCGCTTTGCGGATATGGGCGACGACATTCTTCGAGCGGATCGGGTAGTTGCGAACGAGTTCCGCGACCGGCGAGGTGCTCGATGGCTGCGGGTCAAGGAAAAGCCGGGTGCCCTTGCCTTCGAAAAACGCGATGCCCCAGCCATCCGAATGAACATCAGTTCCACCGCCACGGGCCTGAAAGCCGCTGAACGAGAAGCAAATGTCGGTGGGGGTATTGCAGTTCATGCCGAGCAGCTGGCACATGGCGGTTTACTCTTTTTCGCTACGCACGGTGGCCGGCCGTTTGCCTATTTTGACCTGGGCTTCAAATATGGACTTGTCGCGGCGAAGGCGGAAATTCGCACGTTCATCTGGCGTCAGCGCGGCAATCAGATCGAGCATGACCTGTGGATCCTTTACCGGTTTGCCGGTGACCGAGAGCAGAACATCGCCAGGCCGGATGCCGGCCGTATCCGCCGGGCTGCCCCGCACGACGCCGGCGATCAGGGCGCCTTCGGTGTCGGGGAGGCCGAAGGATTCAGCCAGTTCCTGTGTGATTTCCTGCGCCTCCACCCCGATCCAGCCCCGTGTCACAGCGCCGGTGCGGATGATCTGTTCCATAATGTTCCGCGCACTGGATACAGGAATGGCGAAGCCGATACCCAGCGAGCCGCCGGTGCGTGAATAGATGGCGGAATTGATGCCAACCAGGTTGCCATGGACGTCTACCAACGCGCCTCCGGAATTCCCTGGGTTGATCGCCGCATCGGTCTGGATGAAATTCTCGAAAGTGTTGATGCCCAGGTGCGAGCGACCGAGGGCTGAGACAATGCCCATGGTCACCGTCTGGCCAACGCCGAAGGGGTTGCCGATGGCCAGAACGACATCGCCGACACGTAGATTGTCGATCTGGCCGAAGGTGATTGCCGGCAATTTTTCAGCCTTGATCTGCAGGATGGCGAGATCGGATTCCGGGTCGCTGCCAACGATTTTTGCCTTGTAGGTCTTGCTGTCATTGAGCGAGACCTGAATATCATCGGCGCCGTCAATGACATGGAAATTGGTCAGGATGTAGCCGTTGGGGCTGACGATGACGCCGGAGCCAAGGCCGGAGTTGCGTTGCGGCTGGCCTTCGGGCTTGTCGCCGAAGAAATGACGGAAGATCGGATCGTCGAACAGCGGGTGGCGCTGTTGTTTGATTTCCTGTGTCGTGTAGATATGGACGACCGACGGCAGGGCGGCCCGGGCTGCGTCACGATAGGAGCCGGTTGGCGTGGTCTTGTTGTCGTCGCTGCTGGCCGGAGCCTCCAGCAGGGCGATGGCCGCCTGCCGCTGTGGTAGCCATTCAGGCTTCAGCGTGGAGACGACGAACAGAATGGCCAGCGCAACAGTTGCTGTTTGTGCAAAAATCAGCCACAACCTCTGCATGGGAACTTGTCTCGATGAAGCGTGAAGAATTGGTGAACTATCTGGATGGGCTGATGGCGCCCGGCAAGTTTCGGGATTATTGCCCAAACGGCCTGCAAGTGGAAGGCAGTTCAGATATCTCCCGTATCGTGGCCGGCGTCACAGCAAGCCAGGCGCTGCTCGATGTGGCTGTTGAGCGTCATGCCGATGCCATTCTCGTGCACCACGGCTATTTCTGGAAGGGCGAGGATGGACGGGTTACTGGTATCCGGCGCAAGCGACTGGCCACGCTGCTGGCCAATGACATTAACCTGCTGGCGTATCACCTGCCGCTTGATGCCCATCCGGAACTGGGGAACAACGCGCAATTGGCGCATCGTCTGGGCTGGTTGCCAGAGGGGCGTTTCGGTGAGCAGGATATTGCCTGGATAGGTGCTCTGGCCGAACCTTGTGAATTGTCTGCGCTGTCGGCGAAGGTGGCGAATGTGCTTGGCCGACAGCCGATGGTGTTTGGGGATGCAGCGCGGCCGATTCGGCGAATTGCCTGGTGTTCAGGCGGGGCGCAGGGCTATTTTGAGCAGGCGATTGCGCTGGGTGTTGATGCCTACCTGTCCGGTGAGATTTCCGAGCAGACGGTGCATCTGGCCCAGGAAAGTGGCGTCGCCTATCTGGCGGCCGGACATCACGCTACCGAGCGCTACGGGGTTCAGGCTCTGGCTGAGCACCTGACGCAGCAATTCGGCATCACCTGCGAATTCGTCGATCTCGACAATCCGGTTTAGCGGCCTGCCTCAGGCTTTGGCCTGTTTGTGCTGCTTGCCTGGTTTGCCGGGTTTGGACGTGCGCGGTGGTGGGGCAGCAAAGGCCTGCTCGTTCTGGCGACGACTCACCAGGTGGGCAACGCCGGCCGAAACACTGCCTCCAAGCAATAGACCGAGCAGCAGTTCGATCCAGCCATCGTGGTTGCTGGTGCCGCGAACCGGCGCTTGTGGCGTGGCTGCCTGAACGGAGGGCATGATGCTGGGCGTTGATTGCCGATCTTGCATGTCCTGTAGTTTTTCCCGCATCGCACGTGACTCGGCGCCGAGGGTGAGAGCTGTGTTCAGCTTGTCCACTTCCTCGTTGAGCAGATGCAGTGTCGTTTCCATTTTCAGGACGCGTTCGTTGAGTTCGTTGGCCGGCGCGAGCGCGTCGCCAGCGCTGGGCGGAGGCAGGTCGTCCAGTGCTGCGCCAAGAATGATTTTGTCCTGGCCGCTGCCAATGCCAGCCAGCGTGTCGCGCGGTAGCGGTGCCTTTGGCTTGGCAACGGCGCGTGCTGCGTTTCGGGTAGCCGGGGGTTTGGCGATTGGGCGCACTGGCGTATCTGCTTCGGTCGACCAATTGTCGCTGGTGCGCTCATCTAGGGATGGGCGGTAAGGCGGGGCGTCGCGCGGCGCCGCTGGAGCTGCCATGCGCGGTGCCTCAATATCGCTGGCTGCTGCCACGGGTGCGAGCGGCGGGCCCGGGAGCAACACGTATTCGCGCTGCAGGTCGAGGCCGCAACCGGCCCGTAAGTTGATGGCAACGACTGGCTCATCGACGGCCTTGCTGCCGCTGATGATCAGTCGATAATCCTGGCCAATGCGCACGAGGCGCGTGCGGCCGGCCGAGATGACGGGAAAATCGGCACTGGGCAGCGGGGCGAGGGAAAAGCAGGCTGGATCAAGTGATTCGCCGCCGGCAAAAACCGGCACTTCGGCCCGCAAAGGCTCACCGATGCGCGAGTGAAGGGTTATTTCGCCGAGTCCGACCGCGCTGGCTGCACCTGAAATCAACGTGATGCTCAACAATAGGTGGTGCAGCAGTCTTGATGCGATCATTCTGATTTATATGTCATTCGACTTGCAAGGTGTTGAAACTTTAACATTGGGCTGGCTGCCGGCGGTAGAAATGTTGCACACTTTGGGTATCGCTATCGACTTGGGTTTTTCGCTATGAACCTCGCATTTCCTCCGCATCCTGCCGCTACGCTTCCTGTGGCGGGTTCCGACCTGCGCTTCCCGGTGCGGCGGGTTTTTTGCGTCGGCCGAAATTATGCGGATCACGCCCGCGAGATGGGGGCGATGGATCAGGCTGATGGGCGCGAGCCGCCATTTTTCTTCACCAAGCCGGGCGACGCCGTGGTGGGCGGAGAGGGTGAGTTGCGTGTGACGTATCCGCCGCTAACCCGAAACCTTCACCATGAAGTTGAAATGATCGTGGCGCTGGGGGCTGGTGGTGCAAATGTTACGGTCGACGCGGCAAACGGCCTGATTTTCGGGTATGCCGTCGGCCTCGATCTGACGCGTCGGGATATTCAGGCGAAGGCGAAGGAGAAGGGGCACCCCTGGGACATGGGCAAAGGCTTCGACCAGTCCGCGGTGGCCGGCGCCATCAGCCCGGTCTCGGCCAGCGGCCATCCGGCGAGCGGTCGCATCTGGCTGGCGGTGAACGGCGAGGTAAGACAGGACGGAGACCTGTCGGCCATGATGTGGAAGGTGGCGGACATCATTGCCAATCTGTCCACGATGGTTCGCCTTGAGGCCGGTGATCTGATTTATACCGGTACGCCGGCCGGTGTTGGGCCAATCGTTCCGGGCGATCTGCTGGAGGGTGGCGTCGACGGTGTCGGGACGCTTTGCGCCCGCATCGTTTGACTATTTAGGCCGCTTGTCGATCACCCGCCGCGCCTTGCCGACCGAGCGCTCGACGCCGCCTTGTTCGACAATCTCGATGCGTGCAGAAATGCCGATGTAGGACTTGATGTGGTGCTGCAGGTCGTGCGCCACGAACTCTTTCGCGGCACCGCTGGCAAACTGGAATTCCGCTTTCAGCTCAACGTCGACCTTCATGGTGTCAAGGTGGCCGTCGCGGCTGACTTCGATCAGGTAGTGTGGCGATAGCTTAGGTTGTTTGAGGATCAATTCTTCAATCTGCGTCGGGAAGACGTTGACGCCACGGATGATCAGCATGTCGTCCGAGCGGCCAGTGATCTTGCCGATGCGGCGCATGCTGCGTGAGGTAGGCGGCAGCAGCCGTGTCAGGTCGCGCGTTCGGTAGCGGATGACCGGCATCGCTTCCTTGGTCAGCGAGGTGAAGACCAGTTCGCCCTGACTGCCTTCGGGCAGTACTTCGCCGGTGATCGGGTCGATAATTTCCGGGTAGAAATGGTCTTCCCAGATGACCGGGCCGTCCTTGCTCTCGGCGCATTCGTTGGCAACGCCCGGGCCGATGACTTCGGAAAGGCCGTAGATGTCGATGGCGTCGATGCCGAAAGCGGCCTCGATTTCGCCCCGCATGGCGTCGGTCCATGGCTCAGCACCGTGAATGCCGATGCGCAGCGCGGTGCTGCGCGGGTCGATGCCCTGGCGGCGGAATTCGTCGGCGATGTTGAGCATGTACGACGGCGTGACCATGATGATGTTCGGCTTGAAATCACAGATGAGCTGAACCTGTTTCTCGGTCTGCCCGCCGGACATCGGGATCACCGTGCACCCCAGTTTCTCGGCCCCGTAATGGGCGCCCAGGCCGCCGGTGAACAGGCCGTAGCCGTAGGCGACATGAACGATATCGCCGGGGCGCCCGCCGGAAGCGTAGATCGAACGGGCGATCAGGTCGGCCCAGGTGTTGATGTCATTCTGCGTGTAGCCGACAACGGTCGGCTTGCCGGTCGTGCCGCTCGAGGCATGAATGCGCACGACCTTCTCGCGCGGCACGGCGAACATGTTGTACGGGTAGTTGTCGCGCAGGTCCTGCTTGGTGGTGAAGGGGAATTGGGCAAGATCAGCCAGCGCCTTGAAATCACCAGGATGCACGCCGGCGGCGTCGAATTTCGCCTTATAACAAGGAACGTTCCGATAAACGTGATTCAGCGTCCATCTCAGTCGTTCGGTCTGCAAAGCAACGATTTCGTCGCGGCCTGCATTTTCGATGGCGTGAAGACCTAGGCTCATGTTTGATTCCTCCCCCAACCGCAGATTGTTGATCGCTGAGAATCGGTGCGGCTTGAGCCATATCAATTTTGGCTATTTTTCCGGTTGACCGTGGAAGCTGCGCCAGCGCTCTGTTGTATTCAGGCGGATTTCGGCGTCCATGCAAAGCCAAATGAGTGCCGCATGCGACAATCCCTCACCATGTTTCGCGCAGCCATGCGTGGCCTGATCGCCCACGCCTTTCCCATCCTCGTTGCCCAGTTGTCCTCCATCGGCATGATGGTGGTCGATACCGCCGTGCTCGGCCACGTCAGTTCGCTTGATCTGGCCGCAGTGGCGATTGGCGGCGGCATTCACGTCTCGGTCGTTTTTGCGCTGGTTGGCATTTTGCAGGCGGTCTCGCCGATCGTCGCTCATCTGCATGGTGCCGGGCGCGACCAAGAGGTGGCCGGGATACTCCAGCAAGGTTTCTGGCTGGCTTTGCTGCTGGCTGTGCCGGGTATTTTCTTTTTGACTCATCCGGGCGCCGTGCTCGGCATGGCCAATATGGATGCAGCGGTAGAGGCCAAGGTGCGGCAGTATCTCGGGCTGCTCGCCTGGGGGCTGCCGGCATCACTGTGCTACCGCACCTTTTACGCCTTCTGCAACGCGCTCGGCAAGCCGCGCGTGCTGATGGGTATCGGTCTTCTCAGCCTGGCCCTGCATGCCCTGCTGGCCTGGGGATTCGCCCTGCAGGGCTGGCTTGGCGAACCGCTGGGTGTCGCCGGGTGTGCCTACTCGAATATCCTGATTGGCTGGACAGCCTGCTTCAGCGGCGCCATATACCTGGCTTTCGGGCCGCTCGGCAAGCGCTATCGGCCGTTTTCCAACTGGCAATTGCCGAACTGGAAGGCGTGGCGAGAGTTGCTCCGCATCGGCGTGCCAATGGGTTTGTCCAATCTGGTCGAAATCACCTCATTTACGTTGATCGCGCTCTTCGTTGCTTCGCTGGGGGCGACGGTGGTTGCCGGGCATCGCATCGTTGCCAACCTGTCGGCCCTGATTTACATGGTGCCGTTGTCGCTGGGTATCGCCACCATGGCCGCTGTCGGTCAGGCCGTCGGGGCGCACGACGGGGCGCGGGCGAGGGTGACGATCAGGGCCGGGTTGCTGCTCTCGGGCGCCTTGTCTTCGGCTGTCGGGCTTCTGCTCTGGCTGGTGGCGGAGCCGCTGGTCGCCGCCTACACCGATGATCCGGCCGTGCGTTCGGTCGCGCTGAGCCTGGTAATCTACGTGGCGGTCTATCAGTTCTTTGATGCCCTGCAGACCATCGCCGGCCACAGTTTGCGGGCATATCGCGTGACTTTTGTCCCGATGCTGGTTCAAACTTTCTGTTTTTGGGGCGTCGGCCTGGTCGGCGGTGCCTGGCTCTGTTACCGCTGGCCCACCCCGCTTGGTGTTGCGGGTTTCTGGATGGCGGCGGTGATCAGCCTCGTGCTGGCGGCGGCCCTGCTGCTCCCCTTGCTGCGCAAGGTGGTGCGGGACACTGAGGCGCCTCTGTAATTATGAATTTCGCTCTGTAAAGTTTTTGAGGGGTATGTGGTAAGATTTTATGCTCAAGTCGGTATATCCGGGTGGAGTCGGGGGATCATTCGGCCTGCCCATCGCTCGCAACTTAACTAAACGCAAGGAAAGCGCATGAAAATTCACGAATATCAGGGCAAACAACTCCTGAAGAAATTCGGCGTTACGGTTCCGCGCGGGATTCACTGCACGACCGTCGAAGACGCAGTCAAGGCAGCCGAATCCCTGGGCGGCAAGGTCTGGGTCGTCAAAGCCCAGATCCACGCTGGTGGCCGTGGCAAGGGTGGTGGCGTCAAGGTCGCAACCTCGCTGGAAAAAGTGCGCGAATACGCCGGCCAGATTCTCGGCATGCAGCTGATTACCCACCAGACCGGCCCGGAGGGTCAGAAGGTTCGTCACCTGCTGATCGAAGAAGGCGCCGACATCCAGCACGAGTACTACGTTGCCGCGCTGACCGACCGTGCCACCCAGTCCGTCGCCATGATGGCTTCGTACGAAGGCGGCATGGACATCGAGGAAGTTGCCCACAAGACCCCTGAAAAAATCGTCAAGGTCTTCATCAACCCGCTGGTCGGTCTGACCGACGCACAGGCGCTGACTCTGGCCAAGGGCATGGGCATGCTGGAAGCTTCGATCCCGGCCTGTATTGATACGCTGAAGAAGCTGTACACCTGCTACATGGAAACGGATGCCTCGCTGGCCGAAATCAATCCGCTGATCCATGAAACCGACGGCACCGTCAAGGCCATCGACGCCAAGTTCAACTTCGATTCCAACTCCCTGTATCGTCAGGAAGAAATCGTCGCCATGCGCGACCTGGACGAAGAAGATGCCGACGAAGTCGAAGCTTCCAAGTTCGATCTGGCCTACATCTCCCTCGACGGCAACATCGGCTGCCTGGTGAATGGTGCCGGCCTGGCCATGGCCACCATGGACACCATCAAGCTGTTCGGCGCCGAGCCGGCCAACTTCCTCGACGTCGGCGGTGGCGCCACGACCGAGAAGGTCACCGAAGCCTTCAAGATCATGCTCAAGAACCCGAAGGTCAAGGGCATCCTGGTCAACATCTTCGGCGGCATCATGAAGTGCGACACCATCGCTACCGGCGTCGTCGCTGCAGCCAAGGAAACCCATCTGTCCGTGCCGCTCGTCGTGCGCATGAAGGGCACCAACGAGGATCTCGGCAAGAAGATCCTCAAGGAATCCGGTCTGCCCATCATCTCTGCCGATTCCATGGCCGAAGCCGCCACCCAGATCGTTGCTGCGGTCAAGTAAGGAGCTATTGAATGTCCATTTTCATCAATAAAAACACCCGCATCATCACCCAGGGCATCACCGGCAAGACCGGCCAGTTCCATACGGAAAAGTGCCAGGAATACGCAAACGGCAAAGAGTGTTTTGTCGCAGGTGTGAACCCGAAGAAGGCCGGTGAGTCGATCTTCAACATTCCCATCTACGCCTCCGTCAAGGAAGCCGCAGCCGAAACCGGCGCCACCGTTTCCGTCATCTACGTGCCCCCCCCGGGTGCTGCTGCCGCGATCTGGGAAGCCGTTGAAGCCGACCTCGATCTGGCCATCTGCATCACCGAAGGCATTCCTGTTCGCGACATGCTGATCCTGCGCAACAAGATGAAGGAAAAGGAAGCCAAGGGCGGCAAGAAGACCCTGTTGCTCGGGCCGAACTGCCCAGGTCTGATCACCCCGGACGAAGTGAAGATCGGCATCATGCCGGGTCACATCCACCGCAAGGGTCGTATCGGCGTGGTTTCCCGCTCCGGCACCCTGACCTACGAAGCCGTTGGCCAGCTGACCGAAATCGGTCTGGGCCAGTCGTCTGCCGTCGGTATCGGTGGTGACCCGATCAACGGTCTGAAGCACATCGACGTCATGAAGGCTTTCAACGACGATCCGGATACCGATGCCGTCATCATGATCGGCGAAATCGGTGGTCCTGACGAAGCCGAAGCCGCCATGTGGTGCAAGGAAAACATGAAGAAGCCGATCGTTGGCTTCATCGCTGGTGTTACGGCTCCGGCCGGCAAGCGCATGGGTCACGCTGGTGCGTTGATCTCCGGCGGTGCCGATACGGCGGATGCCAAGCTTGAAATCATGGAAGCCTGCGGCTTCACCGTGACGCGTAATCCGTCCGAAATGGCCAAGCTGCTCAAGGCCCTGCTGTAAAATTTGAGCTTAGCTCAGTGATATAGGCGGGCCATCTGGCCCGCCTTTTTTATTGCTTGTCTGCCAACACGGCTGGCATCAGATCTCGATCAGGGAGTAATTCATGGCCTTGTTTCTTTCGGAAAATGACGTAAAAAACCTGTTGACCGTAGAAATGGCGCTCGAAGCGGTTGAGTCGGCGCATCGTGATCTCGCCCTGGGCTTGGCAATCGATACACCGCGCGCGCGCAGCCGCTTGCCGCAAACCGTGTTGCATATCCTGCAGGGGGCGCTACCGGCTCAAGGTGTCATCGGTTACAAGGCCTACACAAGCAACAAGAGCGGCAACCGTTTTCTGGTTCATTTGTTCGATGCCGCCACGGGCCAGCTCAAGGCAGTTATTGAAGCGGATTTCCTCGGCATGATGCGGACCGGCGCAGCGAGCGGTGTCGCCGTTCGCTGGCTGGCCCGCCCGGATTCACGGGTGGCAGGGGTGTTCGGCGCCGGCTGGCAAGCTGAGGGGCACGTCCGGGCGATCTGTGCTGCCTTGCCGCTTGATCGCGTCAAGGTATTCAGCCGCAAGGCCGACAAGCTGGCGGCATTTTGTCAGCGGCTAAGCGACGTGACTGGCGTTGCTGTTGTGCCGGCAGAAAGCGCCGAAGAAACGGTGCGCGGCAGTGATCTCGTCGGTACCGTCACAACCGCCGCGCTTCCCTTGTTCGACGCCAGTTGGCTTGAGCCGGGCGTTCATATCAACGCGGCAGGTTCCAATTCACTGATCCGGCAAGAGTTGTCGGAGTCTGCCATCCGGCGCTGCGATCTGGTCACCGTTGACGCCGTGCCGACGGCATTGGCTGAGGCGGGAGACCTGCTGCCGCTGATTGAGAAAGGGCGCCTCCACGCGCGCCAGCTCAT
Organism: uncultured Rhodocyclaceae bacterium; assembly: GCA_907163225.1. GTDB lineage: Bacteria > Pseudomonadota > Gammaproteobacteria > Burkholderiales > Rhodocyclaceae > Azonexus. The sequence goes on from OU015322.1 coordinate 2,942,917, forward strand.
TGAGCTTGGCGAGATCATTGTCGGACGCCATGCCGGGCGGGCTGCGGCCGGACAAATTACCTTGTTTGAGTCACAGGGAATGGCCATTCAGGATCTCGCCGTCGCGTTGCGGGTTCTGGCCGCAGCAGAGTCACTTGGGGCCGGTGTTGACATGCCCATGTAATGCGTTTGACCAGATTGCGGCAACAGGTAAGAATGGCAGGGTTTTGTGTCGCCAAACCCCTTGGGGTGAGGTCTTCGGCGGAGAGCTAGTGGTCGGGTCTGTATTTGGAAAAACGGGTGTTTTTGTCGGAGGAATTGTTCCTCTGAAGGTTGCACACGCCCAAAAAGTGACTGACCCGTCATTTTGCGATGCGGTGGTTGCGGAATGATGCTGAACAACGCGCTCGAAATGGTGGCGCGCACCGATCCCGGCATGATTCGTTCACATAACGAAGACGCGGTCTTTGCCGATGCAGGCCTCGGCGTTTCGATTCTGGCCGACGGCATGGGGGGTTACAACGCGGGTGAGGTGGCCAGCGGTATGGCAACCATGCGCTTGACCGAGGATATTGCGCGCGTCATCGTTTCGGAAGGAGAGCGCAGGAGATGCCTGAGCGATCCATTGGCGGTCGAACAACATATTCTCAATGAAGTCGCCGCAGCCAACGCAGCCATCTTCAACGCAGCCCAGAGTTGCCCGCAATACGCCGGCATGGGGACGACGCTGGTATTGGCGTGGTTTTACGACAATCGGGTGAGTGTCGCCCACGTTGGTGATTCGCGCTTGTATCGCTTGCGCGGCAAACATTTCGAGCAACTGACGCGCGATCATTCCCTCTTACAGGAACAGCTTGATAATGGCATCATTACAGCCGAACAGGCTCGTCATGCTGAAAACAGAAATCTGGTAACACGAGCCCTTGGGGTTGATCCCGAGGTGGAGGTGGAAATCAACGATTTTGACATCCGTCCAGGGGATATCCTTTTGCTCTGCTCGGATGGGCTGAACGACATGGTCGACGATGACGAAATCGGACTGGCGCTCAAGACGCTGGGCGGGAATTTGCCGTTGGCAGCAGAGCATCTGGTGCACATGGCCAATGACAATGGCGGGCGGGACAATGTGTCGGTCATATTGGTAAAGGTGTTGGGCGACTACGCAGCGCCCAGAGGTTGGTGGCAACGGCTGCTGGCCCGGTTGAAGTGAGATGAGGTAGGCAAGATGGCAAAATTGATCCTTTCGATGGACGGTCTGGTGCTCAAGGAAATTCCGCTTGGCCAGGAACGTCTAAGCATCGGGCGCAAGCCGCAGAACGACATCCAGATCGATAACCTGGCCATTTCCGGCGAGCATGCCGTCGTCGTCACCATCCTCGCTGATTCCTTTCTTGAAGACCTGAACAGCACCAACGGCACGCTGGTTAACGGTCAGCCGATCAAAAAGCACTTTCTGCGTAACAATGACATCATCGAATTGGGCAAGTACAAGCTCAAGTACATGGCCGATCTGCAGGCCGGCGCCGCGGCCAGTGATTTTGAGAAAAATGCGGCCATTCGCTCGGGGTCGATTCGCCTGCCGTCGGAAATGCAGCTGGCCCCAACCGAAAACCTGAGTCGCTCCAGCATCGGCATGGCCTCCCAGCCCAAGCCGGCGATACCTGGAACTGCCGCAGCGATTCAACTGCTCAACGGTCCCAATGCAGGCAAGGAACTGGAGCTGACCAAAACGCTGACCACGCTCGGCAAGCCTGGCTTGCAGGTAGCGGTGATCGCCAAGCGGCCGCATGGCTATTTCATCAAGCATGTTGAAGGGAATCAGTTTCCCGTCGTCAATGGCAAGGCACTTGATGCGCAGGCGGTGCCCCTGTGTGACCACGATGTCATCGAGATTGCCGGCATCAAGATGGAATTTTTCCTCAAGGCTTGATCTCGCCTGCTTTTTGCGCCGCCGATTGAGCCGGATGCAAATCCGGGCGTTACAATCCCTATCGGCCAGCACCCGGGTGATCCGTAGCGCGGCCTAACTTTTCGGGCAGGCCTAACAAGCATGAAGCTTCGCGTACTCGGCTGCAGTGGCGGCATTGGCGGCAGGCACCAACGAACCACGTCCTTCCTGGTTGACCATGACATCCTGATCGACGCCGGTACCGGCGTTGGCGAGCTGTCCATTGCGGAATTGTCAGGGATCGACCATGTCTTCCTGACGCATTGTCATCTCGATCACATTGCTGCCTTGCCGATGATGATCGATACCGTCGCCGACCGTCGCAGCAAGCCACTGACGGTTTACGGTACTGAAGCGGTGCTCGACAGCCTGCGCAAGCATATTTTCAACTGGGCGATCTGGCCCGATTTTTCGACCGTTCCCTCGGTAGAGCGCGCCTTTATGCGCTATCAACGTATCGAGCTTGGCGAGCCGGTCACCCTGGCCGGGCGGCGCATAACGGCGTTGCCAGTTGACCACACAGTGCCAGCCGTTGGCTATTGCCTCGACTCCGGTGCGGCCAGCCTCGCTTTCTCCGGTGATACTGGCCCCTGCGATGCCTTCTGGCAGGCGCTTAACGACATATCTAACCTGCGCCATCTGATTGTCGAATGCGCCTTCCCCAATCGTGAGCGGCGTCTGGCCGAGCTCTCCAAACATTTTTGGCCCGACATGCTGGCCTCCCAGCTAAAAAAACTGCAGCGCCCGTGCACCATTCACATCACGCACCTGAAGCCCGGCCAGATCGAGGCCACCATGGAAGAAATCAGCCGCTGTCTCGCTGAGTTCTCGCCAAACATGCTCCAGAACAATCAGATTTTCGAGTTCTGAAGGGGCTGGCCGGCGCCGCCAGCACGCGGAGTAGGCCGTTGCAATTTTCCTCGGAAGCAAGGCGGCTCTTGATCTCCTCACACTCCCTCACTCGGGCGATTTTTGCGGGGCGAACAATTGCAAACGGGTCTGGCTGCTCTGGTCGATGCCGAATTTTCCTCGTGTTTTGCCATGCCTGCCGCATTGCGTCCACCCGGCGTGACGCAAATTGTCACCTTGGCCAGGCAGTTTTACGCCTACGGTTTTTTACTATCGTGCACAAAAGTCGCCAAAGCCATGAATGGCAAAGGATTTGTCGTTTTCATGGCACGCTGTGGCAGTGCTTCTCAAAACCTGGCACGGAAACTGTTATAGGTAACTCAGCGGCTTTCCCGCCTTGTCACTAAAAGGAGATTCAAATGAAAAAGATTCAGCAAGGTTTCACCCTGATCGAACTGATGATCGTTGTTGCAATTATTGGTATTTTGGCTGCTGTTGCGTTGCCGGCTTATCAGAACTACACCCTTAAGGCTCGCTATTCCCAGATGCCGACCTCCTTTGCTGCTTACAAGACTGCCTTGGAGCTGTGTTCGTCGGGAGCCAATCCGAACGCTAACTGTGTCGCTGCTAACGGTACCGATTTCTCTGCTATTGCAGTGGCAGCTGGTGTTCCGGACGCGGCGGCGATTGTTGCTGGTCTCCCAGGCATTATGACGGATGCTGGTGTCTTTGACGGTGCTGGTGTGGTTGTCGGTGTAGCAGCTAATGCGGTGACGGTAACCATGACTCCGAACGCCATCAACGGTGTTACCGTTGCGGACACTTATATCCAGACGGGAACTCGTGCAGCGGATGGCAGCGTTCGCTGGGTATTGTCCGGAGGTTGTACGACCCGTGCTAGCGGCCGTATCTGCTAAAAATAATTGGGGTTAGACCCTATTTAAAAGAAGCCGGGGCCGATGCCCCGGTTTTTCTTTGTGTGTTCCAGGAATCCGATTGCTACGGTCAACCGGGAAAAATCACCAAAATCAAAGGTTTTTAAAATTGACAGCCCCGGCAATGCTGCTATCCGGGAGTCCTGTTTTTCCTCGGTTGAGCCTCAGTTTCACGGGGCAGTTTGCGCCAGCCAGGTTTGCAGCACCTCCGGCGCTTTACAAATCAGCAGTGCGTGCAGTCCGCTGCCCCCCGCCATGAACCAGCTTGGCGGGGTGTCCGTCGACTGTGCGTTTGTCGCGCTGTTATTCGCCGGGCTAACTTGGGCCAGACAGCCGTGCAAACAGACGCTTATCCCATACGACTTTTTCAGCAGTTGAAAAAGTCAATCGCGCTGCACCCGGGTGGGCTGGATTTACCAGGGCATTCCATTCCAATTTGGCGACGACTGAGGGTACCAGCAAGATTGTGCTCCTTGCCTCACTCAGCCAAAGATCGCCAAAGTTTCTCGCTGATGAGTTGTTTTCGGCGTCCCAGCCATGGGGGAGTGCATTCTGGTCAAGGCGTTCGACTGTTACCCCTTCAGGCACTTCGGCGATCACGTATCTATGCGTCATCGGGATGCGACCAATATTGGCATGCGCCAATATTTCAAGCATGGCGCAAGCGTAGCTCAGCGAGCCATAAATCACCGGACGACCAGGGCTGTTCCATCTCCCGCCAATTAAAGCTGCGCCAGTGCCATCCCAGAGCGGGTGCCGTTCGTCGCCAATCCGGTATATCCGCATCAAGCAGCGATGCCGTAATACAAACGCCAAAGTAGTTCTTCGACGCGACGCGCACCAAGTTCCGTCATCGAAACATCCAGCGGGTTACGGCCCTGCAGCATTGAGTGCGGCATGGTCAAAAATGATCTGGCGTCTTCTTCTGAATGCCAAACATAGGCCGCTGTGGCAAAGATGCGGGCAAGGCGTTCGGCCCGTTCTGACTCTTCCGCAGATAAACTTGTCCGGCGTCGCTTGTAGGTGGCTTCCGGGATGATGCGATACAGCAGTTGCTTCCTGTCTTCAGCGCTTGCGTAGATATGGTCAATGCTGGATTTCAGGGCGCCCTTGGGAAGGCCTTTCGAAACCATTTCGTCAAGCTCGGCGAAGGAGCGTGGCATTGGCTCAAGCGCCATTACCGAAGCTATTTTTTCCGGGGTTACTAGTACCATAGCCAAGACTCCATTGGTATCAATTGATACTTTGATTGTATGTCGTGTGATACCGGTTATCAAGTCAAGAAAAATTAAAATCTGCGCGAAGAATTGGGGCCGAATCCCTATTCCTGATCCTCGATTTGCTTTCGCAGCATCAGAAAACGGCTGATAAACCGATACTCTTCCTGGCGCATCAAGGTATGGATCGATCCATCTGGATGTCCATGTAGTCGCGGACGGTGCGGTTGCGTATGCCGATCAGCACATTCCAGGTAGGGAGGCCGGCGTTGTCCAGCAGGCCGATGCGGGCTCGCGCTGAAAATGCATCGGACAACAGGGGGGACAAGACCACGGTTTGTCGGCTTCATCTCCACAAAAACGCCCCTCTCCCTAACCCTCTCCCCGCAAGCGGGGCGAGGGGACTGGTTTTTTACGGGGCATTCTGCGCCAGCCAGGTTTGCAGCACTTCCGGAACTTCGCTGATGAGCAGGGCGTGCCGCCCGCAAATCCAGCCGTGAACCGGCCCGGCCGGGTGGCCGTCCAGCGCTTCGGTGATCAGGGTTTCGGCGGTGACGTGGTCGTTGATCAGGCCGAGTTCGTCCTGTAGCTGCGATAGCGCAGCGAGATAGGGCTTGAGCCGGCGTGGCGGGAGCAGGGGGCGAAATTCCAGGGAGTAGCGCCGTTTCTTGGAGGCGATGCGCATTTTGTGATGCTCTTCCTGTCCTTGTTCTACGGTCAACCAGGAAAATAATAAAAATCTGGAATGTTGATTGGGCTGGATACGTGGGGTCAGGGAATACGGATTCCCACCCGTTCTATGTGTTCGAGCAATGCCGGGTTGTTGATATTGTGCCGGAGCAGGAGGTCGATTTTCCAAGGAAGCAGGAGATCGTCCAGGCGGGTTTCGATGTCCAGTTGCCGGCTTAGATCAAGGGTTGGGGCATCCAGGCAGAGGTCGATGTCTGATCCCGGTCGGTAATTGCCTTTTGCACGTGAACCGAACAGGGTGATTCGCTTTATTTCCGGGTAGTCGGCCAATATGTCGAGAATGCGGTCGATGGCATTTTGCGCTAAGCCGTGGTCTTGAGCGGTGCCGGCTAATTTCATCGTGCAGCCTCAATGCTGCGCATTTTCTTTTCAAAAGCGACAAACAATGGGTGGTAGCGTCCGATGATCAATTTGGCGATCTGCTCGGCAACGTCCTGGTTGTAGGTATGGGATGTTTGGTTTCGACTTTTGATCATTTCCATCCAGCCGTCACCATCGTCGATGATTTCCTTGCCAAAGGCTTCCCTGGTCGCGTCTCTTGAGCCGGTGATTCCTGAAGTGCCTTGCCAGAAGAAATAGTCTTTTAATACGTTCCAGGCTAGTTCGTGGGTGAACTCAAATGCCTGGATCAGGCCTTGTTGCTCCAGCGGCGTCAGGTCGCGCTGCTGGCTCAGTTGCACGGCGTCGTTGAGTCGTTGCAGTGCAAGGGTGTAGTTGCTTAGCCGTTGCTGCCAACGAATATTTTGATCGGCTGATTTCATGCTGTTTTATCCGATGGGCTAGTGTGTGGATGCACGCTGGTGTATCACGAGGAAGCGTCATTTCGCAATGCGCGTCACGGGGCAGTTTGCGCCAGCCAGGTTTGCAGCACTTCCGGCACTTCGCTGATGAGCAGGGCGTGCCGCCCGACAATCCAGCCATGCACCGGTCCGGCCGGGTGTCCGTCCAGCGCTTCGGTGATCAGGGTTTCGGCGGTGACGTGGTCGTTGATCAGGCCGAGTTCGTCTTGCAGCTGCGATAGCGCAGCGAGATAGGGTTTCAGCCTGCGTGGCGGGAGCAGGGGGGTGAAAAACTCCAGGGAGTAGCGCAGCTTTTTGAAGGCAATGCGCATCTTGTGGCGTTCTTCCGGGGTCAGTTCGGCGTGGCGGAGTGCCAGTTTGCGTGCTTTGCGGGCGTAGCTGGCGATTTGTTGTTGGGCAAAGTCCTTGATCGGGATGGGGGCGCTGTCGTTCAGCGTGTAGATCGCGGCGGTGAATTCGAGCATCAGGCGGGGGTATTCGCTGATGGCGAGCAGGCCGATGACTGATTTGCGGGCGCTGTGGGCGCGGCGTTGTGCGGCCTTGTGCAGGCGTTTGATGTCCCGGTGCTCGGGAAATGCCGCGGCAATGGGGGGCAGGGTTTCTTCGAGGAAAACGTCCCAGTTGCGCGTGTCGCCGAGTGCGCCGGCCAGGGTGCGCCAGGTCTGGCCGTAGGCAGCGACGAATTCCGGCGGCAAAACGGGGGCGAAGAGTTTGATTGCGGAGCGCAGGCGGCGCAGCGACACGCGGGCTTGGTGGATGAATTCGGGATCGTTGCCTTGCGATAGTCCGCTTTCATTGCGCTGGAAATGCTCAAGGCAGCCGAGCGCGACGCTGCGGAAGGCGGCGACCGGCGTTTGCTGTTCTTTGATGGGCACCGCTTTGCTTTTGAATGGGCGGAGCGGTTCGTCCTGGAAGAGCTTGTAGCCGCGTTCCGCCTTGCTGGCGACGGCTGGGCGGAGATCGATTTTGTGCTGCAGTTCGCGGGTCAGGCCGAAGATGTCGTCGATGTTCCCGGAAAGCAATTCGAGTTCAATTTCGCTGATTTTTTCCCGTCGACCGCAAGCTTCGATATGGCCGCGGTCAATGGCCAGTTCGATCAGCGATGCGCCAAAGGGCAGGTGCCATATTTGGCGGTGGAAATCGGTCGTGAAGACGGGCTCGAGTTGAGGCTGTTTTTGTTCGAGAAATTGTCTAAAGTCGTCAGCATCGACGTGGCTGAAATCGAAAATTCCCGGTGTGGCGGGGGTTTCCCATTCGCTGCGCATGGCCAGCCCGCCGCTGGCCGGCTCGGCTGATTTGACCGTGCACAGCCATTGCCAGCCTTTTTTCCGGAAGCGGACGGCGACTCGCCGGGCTTGAAGTTCGAGCTTTGGCGTGTCGAAATAGGTGTTGAGCAGGTGTTGCTTCTGCGGCGGAGTGCTGGCCAGCAAAGGGTGCGCCAAAAGTTGGCGAATCGCTCCTGCGCTGACCTGAAGTTTGAGTTCTATTTCGGTACTCATCTGATCAATTCCTTGGTACGGCCGGGCCAGTGGCGCCATCGAAACCCAGTTCGGGCAGGATGGCCAGTTCTTCAGCCGTTTGAACGCCTTCGGCGATGACGGTCAGGCCGATATTATGCGCGATGCTGCACAGGCCTTTGATGAATGCCTGGTTACCCAGGTTGGTGTCGATGGCACGGATGAAGCTGCCGTCGACCTTCAGGTAGTCGAGGCCCACGCGCTGCAGGCGGCCGATTTCGCTGAACTGCCGGCCAAAGTGTTCGATGCCGAGGCGGCAGCCGAGGGGGCGCAAGGCGTCGCAGAAGGCGTGAAATTCGTCGAAATGCTTGAAGGCGCCGATTTCGGATACTTCCAGCCAGAGGCGCGGGGCCAGGTCTTTGCGGCTGGCAATCTGCGCGAACAGGCTGGCGCGGAACGAGGCCTCCAGAATTGACTCGCCCGACAGGTTGACCGCAACCGCCGGGGCGCCGGCGGCGATACGCGCCAGCGCCAGACGGGTGGCGGCCAGATCAAGCTCGGTGGTCATCGCCAGGCGCGAGGCCATCGGCATGAAGCTGCCGGCGGCCAGCCATTCGCCATCCTCGACGGCCTGCAGGCGGAGGGGGCATTCGAGGTGGAGCAGTTGACCGGCATTGCCGGCCACCGGGAAGTCGATCAGGCGCAGGCGCTGGGACTGAATCGCCCCGTCGAGCAGCTTTTTCCAGTCGGCATTTGAGGTTGCTCGCTGCTCACCGTCGCTGTCGGCACGGCACCAGGCCAGGCCGCTTTGGGCCTCAGCCGAGGCCAGCGCGCCATCGACGCGGGCGAGCAGGTTGGCGATGGACTGGCCGTGCAGGTAGATACCGCTGGCCACGTAGCCGATGCGCTCGCTGTCGATAAGACCGGCGGCAACCAGGTCATTCAACGCATGTAACAGCTTTTCCGCTTGCGGCGCCGGATTCTGGGTGCCGGGCAGCAACAGGGCGAAATCGGCACCGTTCAGGCGGGCGGCTGCCGCATTGTGTTTTTCGCTGGCCAGTTCGTTCAGCTTGAGACCGATCCGGCGCAGCAGCTCGTCGGCCGTTTCACGCCCGGCCCGCTTGTTGATGCCGGCCAGGTCGCCCAAGCGCAGCATGAGCAGTGAGCCGGAGGCCGGCGCATCATCGTCGCTGAGTGCAGCAGCCAGCTGATTCATGAAAAAGTCGCGATTGGCCAAGCCGGTCAGCTGGTCAAGCGTGGCTTCACGGCGTACCTGTTCCAGGCGGGCGGCTTCCTCGGCAAACATGGCTTTTAGCCGGTCGACCATGGCATTCATTGCGCTGGCCAGGCTTTTCAGCTCTGGCGTCGTCGGTTCCGGAATGCTGAAGAAACGTCGCTCACTGATCGCTTGCGCTTGGCCGACCACCGCATCGAGCGGGCGCCGGATGCGGCGCAGCAGTTGCATGCCAAGCAGCCCCATGATGCCGCCGCCGACGGCAAACCAGACGAGCAACTTGAGGGCGCCGTTCCACAGCTCCTTGTAGGCGAAATGGCTGTGGCTGATCAACTCGATGGTGCCAAACTGGTTCCAGCCCGAGCTAACCTGGGCCTGACCCGGTTGCGAGACGATGGGAAAAACACGGACAAACCACTCGGGTACGTCACCAGCGGCAGGCGGGCTGGTCTTTTCGAGCATCGTCTTGCCATTCGGGTCGATAAGGCGGACAGCGGCATACTGGCCGCTGTCGAATACGGCGGCCACCTGAAGTTCGACGGTGACCGGGTCCTTGTCCAGTTGCGACATGGAAAGCGCCAGCGACGCCGCGTTGTCGTTGTTCTTGATGGCCAGTTGCTGCGTCAGGTAGTGACGCGCCGTCAGCATGCTGGCAAGGAAACTGCCCGCAAACGCGATCAGGGTGCTGGCGATGACCGCGAGCCAGATTTGTCGGAACAGGGACATGTCGATTACCTCACTGAAAGCCTTCAGCGCGCGCTCTGGCTTGCAAATCCTGCCAGCGGGAAAGATTGCTCTTGCTGGCATTGTTGCCGGTACCCTGCCAGAGCCCCGCGCTGTTGAAACTAAAAATGGGAGAAAGATCGCTGCGCCGGGAGGCGGGCAGAATCTGGGTGTTCAGGTTGTCGAGAACCAGCGGATCCGCGCTCGGTGTGGCGTAGTAGGCCAGCACCATGTGGGCTTGCAGTAAGACGCCGTCCGGGCCGTTCTGTGCGGCCTTGACGTAGACCAGGCGTAGCTTGTTGACGGGGATGCCAAGGTCAATCAGCGAGTAATACTTGGCGATCGAGAAGTCCTCACAGTCGCCGCGCCCCTGACCGATCAATTCCGCCGGCGTCGCCCAGTAATCATTTTGGCCCCAGATCGACAGATCATCGTCAAAGGCAATCCGGCGATTGAAAAAGTCATTGACCCGCCGCAGCGTATCGGTTTCTGCCGTCTTTTTCCTGTCGACCAGCATGCGCTGCCATTCTTGCAGCAGGCCCGCCCGTTCATTGCCGAAGCGGCTGACCAGAAGCTGTTGCATCCGTTCAAGATCAAAGCCCAGTGCGGACGGAAGGCCACTCAGGCCGAGGGCGCCAATGGTGGCGATCATGGCCAGCAAACGTAGCAGCGCGGATTTTCCGGGCAAGAGGCGCGTCACGTCGTTGGCTGGGGTGAATTAACTGGCGGCTTCGACCTGGGCGATGAAGACATAGCCCTGCGAGCGCAGGGTCTTGATGAAGCTGCTGCCGTCAGCCTGTTTGCCGAGGATGCGCCGGATCTGGCTGACGTGGACGTCGATGATCCGGTCGTAGGCGACATATTCTCGTTTGAGAACGCGCGACAGTTGCTCGCGGGAGAGCGGCTCGAACGGGTGCTCAAGGAAGGCGGTCAGCAGCGCGAAGCCGGAGACGCCCAGTGGTGTTGGCTTGTCGCCAGCCAGAGAGAGTTCGCGTGAGGCAGTATCGAGCGTCCAGTCGCCGAAGTGCAGGCGGCGGAATTCACTGCGAACCGGGGTGTTGCTGCGCTGCGAGCGGCGTAGAAGGCCACGGGTGCGGGCCAGCAACTCGCGCATGTTGCACGGCTTGGGCAGGAAATCGTCGGCACCGATTTCGATGCCGATGATGCGCTCGATTTCGTCTGAACGTGTCGAGTGGATCAAAACGGGTATTTCGGATTGCTGCCGCAACTGGCGAAGCAGTTCGAGGCCATCGGCATCCGGCAGGCTGAGATCGAGGATGATGACGTCGGGCTTTTCTTCCAGCCGGTGCCACATCGCAGCTCCGTTTTCGGCGTAAATACTGTCGATTCCGGCGGTAGCGAGGGTCGTGCCCAGTACGTGCCGGGTGGCCGGATCGTCTTCAACAATTAGCGCGATTTGACGCATGGTTCTTCGGTTCTGTCGTGCAGTAAAAGACTGATTGTAATCCAATGTAAAACAAAGGAAATGTTTTACTATTCTTTAACAATGAGTCGGCATATCGAGCGACAATTGACTGGTTTTTGTGGCCTTTTTCGACCCCCATTTATTTTTCTCTGCATTTGATGATTGTCCCGCGCTCCCTGGATGGTTTTGATGTGATTGCCTCAGTCGAGCGCATGCTCGATCAGCCGTTGCTTTGGTGGGAGGCGGTTGGTCTCTTTGTCGAGCATTTTGCGACTTGGGAGCAGTCCTGGCAGGAGAGTATCGGTGACGATACGCTGGAACGGAGGCGCGTGCATGCGGTGCGCAGCGCTGCGGCGAACGTCGGGGCGAAGCAATTGGCCGAGGTGGCCGGGGAGCTGGAGGATTTTCTGCTGCGGCGAGCGTCAGGCGATTCAGCCGATGTTTCGCCTGATTTGCGCCAGCGTTTGCGGGACAGTTTTCGTCATGCCTGGGCGTCGGCTGCAACGGCCCGGCGGGCAAATGAGTTTCATCCAGGGGGGCGGGCGTGCGCCTGAACTCACCCACCGTCTCGTTGCGTAGCCGCCTGGCGAGGATAAATTTTCATGTCCTGCTCCTGGCGATTGCTTTCGTCAGCGTGTTGATCCTCGGTACCCTGGGCTGGGTAACGATGCGCGATCAGGTGGAGGATGGCTACCGTCGCCTTGATCTGCTCAACGAAGGTCTGGGGCTGGCGCTGGCCAGCAATGACCGGCAGGTGGTCGAGAGCAAGTTGGCTGTTTTTCGCATTTTTCCCGAGGTGCAATCTGCGGCCGTGTTTCGCGACGATCTTTCGCTGTTTGCCGGGTATGACCGATCCGGGCCCGCCGGAAGCATGCCTGCGCCCTTGCTTGAGCCGGTGAAAGGACATCGTTTTTCCTGGCGTCAGATTGATTTTCTGGTGCCGGTCGGATTGCTTGAGCAACCTCCCGGTGGCTTGCGTTTGAGCATATTCCTGCGCAACGAGGCTGAGCCCGATCTTGCGGTGCAACGCGCCGGGTGGTTGCGGCTGAGTATTGCGCTGGACAAGGTTTATGAGCAGTTGCTGGTTTATCTCGGCATCATCCTGATTGAAATGGCGATTGCGTTGGCAATTGCACTGCGTTTCCAGGGACGGCAGGTCGAGAATCTGATGGCGCCGCTGCAGGATTTGACCCGCAACATGGCTCAAGTGTCGGTCGGCCACCTCGATATTCGCGCTACCGGCAGCGACGTGACAGAAATCGCGCAGCTGGCCAATGGGTTTAACCAGATGGTTGACCAGATCCGCGAGCGGGATCACTGGTTGTCAACGCACCTGGGGAATCTGGAGCAGATCGTCGAGCAGCGGACGCGCGAGTTGCGTCTCGCCAAGGAGTTGGCCGAGGCCGGCAGTCTGGCCAAAAGCGAGTTTCTGGCGACGATGAGCCACGAGATCCGGACACCGATGAACGGTGTGCTGGGTATGACCGAACTGTTGCTGAGCACCGAGCTGGCGCCAACCCAGCGCCAGTTCATCGAGGCGGTGGAGCGTTCGGGCAAGCACCTGCTGGGCATCGTCAACGACATTCTGGATTTTTCGAAAATCGAGGCCGGCAAACTAGAGCTGGATGCGTTTGATTTTGACCTCCGCCAGCTACTGGAAGAGTCGCTTGAGCTGTTTTCTCAGCAGGCGCGCAAAAAAGGGCTGGAACTACTGGCCGACCTGCCGCCGGACGAAACGCTGTTTGTTCGCGGCGATGCCCTTCGTTTGCGCCAGATCGTGGTTAACCTGCTGGGCAACGCCATTAAATTTACGGCCAACGGCGAGGTTGCGCTTCGCTTGCGCATTATCGAGCGTTCCGAAAATGAGCTGAAATTCGCGTTGACCGTGAGCGATACCGGCATCGGCATTCCGCTTGAGTCGCAGGAGCGAATTTTCGAACATTTTGCCCAGGCTGATGGTTCAACAACGCGCCAATACGGCGGTACCGGCCTGGGCTTGGCCATCTGCCGTCGTCTGGTCGACCTGATGGGGGGCAGTATTGGTGTCGAGAGCCAGCCTGGGCAGGGGGCTACTTTCACGGCCGAACTGTTCCTGCCGTTGGGCCAGATGCCCGCGCCTGCAACGGCGCCCCAACCGGTGGCGGCGCCCGGCGAACGCTTGCTGATCGTCGACGATACCCCGGCCCATTGCGACATCTTGCTCGGTCAGCTACGAAGCCGCGGGCTGGTTGCCGATGCGGCCGCTTCCGGCCTGCGGGCCTTGGCGATGGTCAAGGCTGCGAGGACGGACGACCAGCCGTATGCGCTGCTGCTGGTCGACATGGATATGACGGAGATGTCCGGCCTTGATCTGGTGCGCGCCCTGTTGGCCGAAAACAAGGCTTTGGGCGCACGTCTCATCGTTTTTACCTCTGATCTGAGTATGCCCGAGCAATTGAAACGTGAGGGGTTCGAGGTGGCGGCCTGCCTGCCCAAGCCTTTGCGGCAAGCTGATTTGTTTGCGGCCGTCGAGCTTGCACTGAATCGGCCCAAGGCGGCCGACGGTGCGCCAATGCCGCCCCCCCGCAAGCTGCGCGGCCGGGTGTTGATCGCCGAGGACAATGAAAGCAATCTGATCGTCGCGCGCGCCCAGCTTGAGCGCATGGGGCTGGATGTCGTTGTCGCAGGAGATGGCCAGCAGGCGCTCGATGTGCTGGCGACCGAGGCCGTGGATCTGGTCTTGATGGATTGCCAGATGCCGATTGTCGATGGATTTGACGCGACAATCGCCTTGCGCGAGCGGGAGGCCGCCAGCGGCCAGCGCTTGCCCGTCATCGCGCTGACCGCCAATGCCATGAAGGGCGATCGTGAACGCTGCGCAGCGGCCGGGATGGATGATTATCTGGCCAAACCCTATTCGGGCGATGCCTTGTTCGCCTTGATGGCGCGTTGGCTGCCGCATGAGCGGCGCAAGGTTGCGCCCTTGGCTGACGCCGGCGTGCCAGCGTTGCCGCTTGCCGAGCAGAGCAACGAGGCAGCGCTCGATCCGGCGGCCATTGAGCGGATTCGAGCCTTGTCGCCTGATGGGACGGATACCTTGCTCAGACAGGTCCTCGCCGCCTATTTGAAGGCAGCCGAGCGCGAATGGGGCCGTTTTGAGCATGGCCTTGCCGACGGCGATGCCAAGCTGATCGCCAGCGCGGCTCATGCGCTTAAGTCCAGCAGTTTCAATGTCGGCGCCAAAGTCCTGGCTCAGCGTTGCGACGAAATCGAACAATTTGGAAGGGATGGACAAATGCGCAAGCTACTGACCCGCGTTGATGCAGTGCGGGCCGAATGGCGTCGTGTCGAAGCGGCAATTCGTGAGCAGTTGAACGAGGCTCTGCCGTGAGTGCCATGCCTTGGCGGGTGCTGGTGGCGGACGATGATCCGACGGCCGGCTTGCTGGTGCGTGCGGCGTTGGCCGGCGATGAATTTCTGCCAACGCTGGTCGATAACGGCAGCGATGCACTGGCCGAGTTTCAGCGCGAGCCCTTCGATCTGGCGCTGCTCGATGTCGAAATGCCAGGGCTTGATGGATTCGAGGTGTGCGAGGCTATCCGCCGGAGTCATGGGGATACTTTTCCCGTCGTTCTGGTGACCGGGCATAGCGATCTTGCCTTCCTTGACCGGGCGCATCAGCTTTCAGCCGATTACATCGCCAAGCCGGTGAATTGGCCTTTGTTGCCTGGCCTGTTGCGATCCCTGATGACCACGGCTCGACGGTAGCCCTCGAGTTTCCTCCGGTCGCCCCAGCGGGCGGGGCTTGTGGCAGAATCGAAGCAAATGCGAGCCGGGTTCGTGCCAAGTGGCGCCGATGCCGCGTTGGTACAAAAAAGGGGGATGTATGCGACAACGGGAATTCTGGCGGAACTGGCTGGGTGTTTTGGTTTTTGCCATGTTTTCGGCGTCGACCGCAGCATTTGCCCAGGAAGCCCGGCCCTTGGCCAAAGGGCAGACCTTGTACCTGCCGGTTTACTCCCACATGTTGTACGGCAATCTGGGCAAGAGCGGCAAGGCCTCGTCAGTGCTCTTGTCAACGCTGGTCAGTATCCGCAACACCGATGCCCGGCGCCCGATCCGCATCCTTTCTGCCAAGTATTTTGATACCAACGGCAAATTGCTCGGTGAGCGCGTTCCGGTGGCGGCAGTGGTGCCGGCGCTCGGCACCCTCGAATTGTTTGTCGAGCTGAACGATGCTTCCGGCGGCTCCGGCGCCAACTTCATCATCAAATGGGACGCCGAGCAGCCGGTGAATCCGCCACTGATCGAGGCGCTGCATGCCAACATGGATGGCGGCAAGGCGGTCATCTTCATGACGCAGTCCGTGCCGCTGGCCGAGTAGGCGGGGAAGCAGGCGTGGCAACAATCAATACGACGCAAACCGGCTACATTTTTCGGCTGGTCTATGTCGCGCTCGGCCTGCTCTTCGCCGTTCATTTGTTCGGCACCGTCGGCTATATGGTGCTGACCGAAGGCAAGTATTCTTGGTTCGACTGCTTCTACATGACCTTCATCACCGTCGCCACCATTGGCTTCGGCGAAATCATCGACATGTCGAGCAACCAGCCGGCACGGGTTCTCACCGTGATTATCGGCATCCTGGGCGCCGGCAATTTGTCGCTGCTCTTTTCGGTCGTCACGGTGGCGCTGCTCGAAACCGACCTCAACCAAACCCGGCAGAGAAAACGCATGGAAAAAGCGATCAGGAAACTCAAGGGGCATTACCTCATTTGCGGCTTCGGTCGGGTTGGGCGCAACATCGCGCATGAACTGGAAGCAACCAACCGGCATTTTGTCGGCATTGACGAAGACCTGCACCGGCTCGAAGAATTCAAGGAAAAGAACACCGGATTTTTGTACCTGAACGGTGATGCCAGCGACGACGATATTCTCGTTGCAGCCGATCTGGAGGATGCCAAGGGCCTGTTCGCGGTGACTGGCGACGATTCGCGCAACCTGATGATCGTCATCACCGCCAAGCAGTTGAAGCCGGAGCTGCGCGTCGTTGCCCGCTGCACGGAAACGCGCAACATCGAGAAAATGCGCAAGGCGGGGGCTGATGCCATTGTCTCGCCGGATTTTACCGGGGGCATGCGTATCGCCTCGGCGATGATTCGTCCGCATGTGGTGTCCTTCCTCGACGAAATGTTGAAGTCGGAGAAAAAACTGCGCGTCGAGGAGGTGCCGGTGCCGGCCGGGTTTATTCCGAAGCCGCTCGGTACGCTGCAGTTGCGCAGTGCCAACTACGTTTTCCTGGCGGTACGCGAGCGTAACGGGAGCTGGCAATTCAATCCGGACAAGGATTTTCTGCTCAAGCCGGGCTTTACCTTGATCGCCATGGCCAGCCCGGTCGGCCGCACCGAAATCGAGACGCTGCTGATCGAGATGGCGTCCTGAGCGAGTGACAGCATGCAAGCCCTGACGCCCGAACAAATGCGCCGTCGCTGGATTGCTCTCGGCGTGGTGGCGCTGGCCTACATTCTGTCTTTTTTCCAGCGCTTTGCCCCGGCCGGTATTGCGCCGGATTTGGCGGCTGCGTTCCAGACGTCGGCGGCGTCGCTGGGCGTGCTGGCGGCGACGTATTTTTACGTTTACACCCTGATGCAGGTGCCGACCGGCATTCTGGTTGATACGCTGGGGCCGCGCCGTATCCTGTTGCTGGGTGGCCTGGTTGGCGGCGCCGGCAGCTTTCTGTTCGGCTTCGCGCCGACGCTGGAATGGGCGCTGGTCGGGCGGACGATGATCGGCCTCGGGGTGTCAGTCACCTTCATCGCCATGCTCAAGCTGGTCGCTGTGTGGTTCGAGGAAGGCCGCTTCGCTACGATGGTCGGCATTTGCATGCTGATCGGCAATCTCGGCTCGGTGCTGGCTGGTGCGCCGTTGTCAGCCGTGGCTCAGGCGACGGGCTGGCGCGGCGTTTTTATCGGCGTCGGTATTGCCTCGCTGGTGCTCGGCGCGCTGTGCTGGCTGATCGTGCGCGATGCGCCGGCGTCGGCAGAGGCTGCCCCCAAGCCGCATTTTGACCGGACAGTGATCCTCTCGAGCCTGCTCTCGGTGGTGAAAAATCGGGATACCTGGCCGGCCATTCTGGTCAATACCGGCATGTCCGGTGCCTTCTTCACCTTCGCCGGGTTGTGGGCGACGCCTTACCTGATGCAGGTGCACGGCATGGCGCGCTCGGTAGCGACGACGCACCTGTCGTTATGGTTCGGCGGCTTTGCCGTTGGCTGCCTGTTCATTGGCGGCCTGTCCGACCGCCTGGGCCGACGCAAGCCGGTGCTGATTGCCGCTTCGCATCTTTACGGGTCGATCTGGCTGATCTGGCTCTCTTGCATGACCATGCCGGTTTCTGTCTCGTACGCTCTTTTTGCCTTGATGGGACTGTCGACAGCAGGCTTCAGCCTGACCTGGGCTTGCTCCAAGGAGGTCAATCCGCCGATGTTGTCCGGCATGTCGACCAGCGTTGCCAACATGGGTGGCTTCCTGGCGGGCGCCTTGTTGCAGCCCTTCGTTGGCTGGGTCATGGATCTCGGCTGGAAAGGCGAAATGGTCAGCGGCGCCCGCGTCTATGACGTCGAAGCCTGGCGCTACGGTGTGCTGGTGGTGACCATCTGCGCCATTCTCGGCGCGGCGTCGTGCTGGTGGATCAAGGAAACCCGTTGCAGGAACATCTGGCAGGCTCCTTGATGCTTGCGTTTTTGTTCTAAAACCTCAATAAAATCAATGAATCAGAAGGCTGTAGCTTGTGCTTGGCCAATAAATTAGCGTATGCTTATATTTATGAACGCAAACATTCTTCGTCCTTTCGTTTTTGGTCTTTTTTTCGGGTTGGCCGCAGCCATTGCGGCTGAGCCCCTGCCAGTCATCACGGTCAAGCCCCATGCGGTCGATATTGCTTTCCCGGCCGAGTCTCTGGTTGAGGCCGTGCAGCAGGCCACGGTCGGCGCCCAGATCGCCGGCCGCGTCCTGGAGGTCAAGGCCGATGCCGGGCAGTCCGTGAAAAAAGGCGACGTGCTGATGCGCATCGATGCCCGCGAGGCGGCCGAAGCAG
The DNA here is from genome assembly GCA_907163225.1 of uncultured Rhodocyclaceae bacterium. Taxonomy (GTDB): domain Bacteria; phylum Pseudomonadota; class Gammaproteobacteria; order Burkholderiales; family Rhodocyclaceae; genus Azonexus. The sequence goes on from OU015322.1 coordinate 2,961,307, forward strand.
CGCGCGCCGCCGAGGCGCAGTACGCCAACGCCCGCGTTAGCTACGACCGGACGAAAAGCCTCGTTTCGCAAAAATTCATGAGTTCGGCCGCGCTCGACAAGGCGAAAGCCGATCTCGACGCGGCTGCCGCCAATCGTTCTGCCGCCGGCGCCAGCCAGAGCCACGCCACCATCGTCGCGCCGATGACCGGCATCGTCGCCCGTCGTCATGCCGAAATGGGCGACATGGCGACGCCGGGCAAGCCGCTGTTCACGATTTATCAGCCGGGCACCCTCCGTGTTACGGCGAGCATTCCGCAATACCGTCTGAAGGCCGTGCGCGGCGTAAACGCGGCGCGCGTCGAGTTCCCCGAGTTGGGCAAATGGGTCGATGCCGTCAAGGTTCAGGTCTTGCCGACGGCCGATGCCGCGACGCACGTTTCGCAAGTCCGCGTCACGCTGCCCGATGTGCCGGAAGCAACGCCGGGCATGTTCGCCCGCGTTCATTTCATCACCGGCCAGTCGGAAAAGCTGACCGTGCCGGCTTCTGCCGTGCTGCGTCGCGGCGAGGTTGCCGCCGTTTATGTGCAGACCGCAGACAATCGCCTTTCGCTGCGCCAGCTGCGCCTCGGCGATGCCGTCGGGCAGGGTGAAATCGAGGTGCTGGCGGGCCTGTCGGCGGGTGACAAGGTGATCACCGACCCGGTCAAGGCTGGTATTCAGCTGAAAACGGCAAATTAAGCCATGAGCAGCGAGAAGACTACGCTCGGTACGGGGCTGGGTATCTCCGGGCGTATCGCCGCCGCCTTCCAGAATTCGCGGATGACGCCGCTGCTGGCGTTGGTTGCCTTCCTGCTCGGGCTGTTTGCCACGCTGGTTACGCCGCGCGAGGAAGAGCCGCAGATCGATGTGACCATGGCCGACGTGCTGGTCGCCTTTCCCGGCGCTTCGGCCAAGGATGTGGAAAACCTGGTGGCGCGTCCCGGCGAACAGGTGTTGTCGCGCATGCATGGCGTCGAGCACGTCTACTCGGCATCGCGCCCCGGCATGGCGGTGATCACCGTGCAGTTCGACGTCGGCGTCAAATACAACGATGCCGTCCTGCGCCTCTACGATACCGTGAATTCGAACCGTGACTGGCTGCCGCCCAACCTCGGGGTCATGGAACCCGTGATCAAGCCGCGCGGCATCGACGACGTGCCGATTGTTGGCCTGACTTTCTGGACCAAAGACCCGGCCCGTTCCGCCTTCGATTTGCAGCAGGTCGCCCGCGCTGTCGAAATCGAGCTCAAACGCATCAAGGGCACGCGCGACGTATCGACCATCGGCGGTCCCGACCACGCCATTCGCGTGCAGATGGATGCCGAGCGGATGAATGCCTTCGGTGTCACCCCGCAGGACATCGCTGGCGCGCTGAAGGTGTCGAACGCCCTGCAGTCGTCCGGCAACCTGACATCCGGCAATCGCGAAGTGCTGGTGCAGACCGGCACCTATCTCGAATCGGCCGCCGACGTGAAGCAACTGGTCGTTGCCGTGCGCGGCGAGGCAGGGGCGCGCAAGCCGGTTCACATGAGCGACGTGGCGACCGTTGAAGACGGCCCGGATCAGCCCAAACGCTACGCCTGGTTCGGCGACCAGAGTGGCGAATTTCCCGCTGTCACGATGCAGATTTCCAAGCAACCGGGCGTCAATGCGGCCGATGTGGCGACTGCTGCGGTCAACCGGATAAATGACCTGAAAAACACGGTCATCCCGGACGGCATCGAGGTTACCGTGACGCGAAATTACGGCGAGACGGCGACCGAGAAGGCGCAAAAGTTGATCGGCAAGCTGGTTTTTGCCACCGCCTTTGTCGTGCTTCTGGTCTTCTTCGCGCTAGGCAAACGCGAGGCGGTCATCGTTGGCGTTGCCGTGACATTAACCCTGGCCGCGACGCTGTTCGCGTCCTGGGCCTGGGGCTTCACGCTGAATCGCGTGTCGCTGTTCGCGTTGATTTTCTCCATCGGCATTCTGGTCGACGACGCCATCGTGGTCGTCGAAAACATTCACCGCTGGCAGGGGCTGTACCCCGAAAAAAGCCTGTTCGACATCATTCCGGGGGCGGTCGATGAAGTTGGCGGCCCGACCATCCTCGCCACGCTGACGGTGATCGCCGCGCTGCTCCCGATGGCCTTTGTCAGTGGCCTGATGGGGCCGTACATGAGCCCGATCCCGATCAATTCGTCGATGGGCATGGCCATTTCACTGGCCGTCGCTTTCGTCGTCACACCGTGGCTGGCTGCTCGCATGATGAAATCGCATGGCAGCGGCCACGACGCGCATCAACCGTCAAAACTCGACGCCAAGCTCGACAGCGTTTTCCGCAAGCTGCTGACGCCCTTCCTCGACCCGGTCCGAGGTGGCGCGGCGCGCGTAAAGCTGGCCATCGTCATCGTCCTGCTCATCCTCGGCTCGGTGTCGCTGGGTTACTTCAAGTTGGTCGTCCTGAAAATGCTGCCGCTCGACAACAAGAGCGAATTCCAGGTGGTTCTCGACATGCCGGTCGGCACGCCGCTCGAGGAAACTGCCCGTGTGCTGCACGAAATCGGCGCCCAGCTGGCGCTCGACAAGGACGTCACGAACTATCAGGCGTACGCCGGTACGGCCAGCCCGATCAATTTCAACGGCCTCGTCCGCCAGTATTACCTGCGCGCCGCCCCGGAAAAGGGCGACGTTCAGGTCAACCTGGCTGACAAGCATCACCGTTCGCGCTCAAGCCATGAGATTGCCACCGCGCTGCGTGATCGCGTCGAGGCCATCGGCAAGGCCAACGGCGGTGTCGCCAAGGTCGTCGAAGTGCCGCCCGGGCCGCCGGTCATGTCGCCCATTGTTGCCGAAATCTACGGCCCGGGCATGAAGGGACAGATGAGCGTCGGCAAGCAGGTGCGCCAGGTTTTCGCGGAAACCAAGGACATCGTTGCGGTCGACGACTACATCGAGGCCGATTCACGCAAGGTCGTGCTGCATGTGCTGCAAAGCAAGGCGGCGCAGCTTGGCGTGGCGCAGAGCGACATCGTCGAGGTGGTCGGCATGGGGCTGGCCGGGCAGGATGTGACGCCGGCGCGCAATACCGACTCCAAATTCGAGATTCCGGTGCGCGTGACGCTGCCTGCTGAGAAACAATCCAGCCTCGACGCCTTGCTCAAGCTGCGCGTCCGCTCGCGCGACGGCCAGCTGGTGCCCGTTTCCGAACTGGTCGAGGTGCGTGACGCTGCCCGTGAAAAGGCTATCTACCACAAGGATTTGCTGCCCGTGGTGTACGTCGTCGGCGACATGGGCGGCCAGCTCGATTCACCGCTCTACGGCATGTTCGATATCCGCAGCAAGATCAGCGGCATGGCGCTGAAGGAGGGCGGCACGCTGGGCGAATGGTTCATCCGCCAGCCGAACGACCCGTACGCCGGCTACAGCGTCAAATGGGACGGCGAGTGGAAGGTGACCTACGAAACCTTCCGCGACATGGGGGCGGCCTACGGTGTCGGCCTGATCCTGATCTACTTGTTGGTGGTGGCTCACTTTGGCAGTTATCTCGTGCCGCTCATCATCATGGCACCCATTCCGCTGACCATCATCGGCGTCATGCCCGGCCACGCGCTGTTCGGCTCGCAATTCACCGCCACCTCGATGATCGGCATGATCGCCCTGGCCGGCATCATCGTGCGCAACTCCATCCTGCTCGTCGATTTCATCAAGCTGCAGGTGGCAAGCGGCATGCCTTTCCGCGAAGCCGTCGTCCAATCAGCCGCCGTGCGCGCCAAGCCTATTGCGCTGACGGCGCTGGCGGCCATGCTCGGCGCCATGTTCATCCTCGATGACCCCATTTTCAACGGCCTGGCCATCAGCCTGATCTTCGGCATCATGGTGTCCACGCTGCTGACGCTGGTCGTCATCCCCGTTCTTTATTTCGCCGCCTTCCGCAAGGAGCATCAATCATGACCATCGAACGCATCATCCGCATCATGGCGGGATTTTTTGTCCTGCTTTCCCTCGCCCTCGGTTACCACGGTAGTCCCATTTTTGTCTCAGATTGGTTCCTCGCCTTCACCGCCTTCGTCGGCTTCAACCTGCTGCAGAGCGGCTTTACGGGCTTTTGCCCGCCAGAGAAGCTGTTGGCGAAAATGGGGATCAAACGCAGTGGCAACGGCGCTTGTGGGCTTTGAATCGGTTGTTGGCAAAATTTGTCTTGAAATCAGTATTTAAGCCTTAGCCGTTACGCCGTTGGGTTGATGCAGATTTGGGCTCTTCGTCGTTTGACGACGGTAAAAAGGGATGACTGACATCCCTGAAACCGAGTATCTACCTGTGTTCTCTGAGGACGCAGATAGGCAAACGATATGGGAGCAGTCATCCCGGCTGGGATTTTGGGGTACGAGGGGCAAGTGATCAAGGAAGTTCGACATGACGAGGCGACAGGGAAGGTGAAGGTGATATGCCGGCGCGACCGTCGGCATCGGCCGGTCGATGCCAGGTGCGGACGTGCCGGTTCGGTCAATCGCTGGTTACGGCGAACGGTGCGCGATGTCCCACTGGGCGGTCGCCCCTGCGAGGTTGAGATTGAGTACGCGCAGGTCTTCCTGTCACCGTCGTGCGTGCGCACCGAAGCCGTGCCGTTTGTGGCGCCCGGCACGCGTGCGACCCGGCGCTTCGCCCGATTGGTGTCAGGACTGTGCCGGTACATGCCGATCGAGGCCGTGGCGCGGCACACGGGTTTATCCTGGCACTCAGTGAAGGCGCTCGATGCGGCCACGCTGACCGAGACGGTGGTGCCGCCGCGACCTGGCTTGCTGACCGACATTCGCTACTTGGGCGTTGATGAAGTGGCCCGCGCCAAGGGTCATGACTACGTGACCTTGGTCTATGACTTGACGCCGGGCGAGCACTGCGGACGCATCCTGTGGGTGAAAGAGGGGCGCGATGCGGCCACCTTGCTTGAGTTTCTCGATGCGCTTTCGCAGGAATGTGCAGACGGTATTGAAGCGGTGGCCATCGATATGGGCTTGGCTTATATCGCCGCCGTACAGAAGGGCTTGCCGTCCGCCGCCATCGTCTTCGACCGCTTCCACGTCATGCAGATGTTCAGCAAGGTGATCCGCGATTGTCGGCGGGCGCAGTTCAAGGAAGCGAAGAAACTCGACGACCTGACCGGTCAGCAGACCATCAAGGGAAGCCTGTGGCTGCTGCTGTCCAATCGCAACACACTCAAGGATTCCGACCAGAACCGACTCGACCAGTTGCTGACGCAGAACCAGCCGCTGGCAACGCTCTATGCCCTCAAAGAGCAATTGCAGCGGCTGTGGCATCAACCGATCTCGTCTGCCGACATGGCCGCCCGCCTTGATGACTGGTGTGGCCTGGCCACAGCCGCCAAAATCACTGGCTTGGCAAAATTCGTGAGGACTTTGCAGTCGCACCGCTCAGGCATTTGTGCCTACGCCGATCACCAGATCACGACGGCCCGACTTGAGGCCGGCAACGTATCCATTGGCCTGCTGCGCCGTCGGGCCCGTGGCTTTCGTGACACCGAATACCTCAAGCTCAAGATTTACCAACTCAACACGCCGGATACTCCCTCCTTCCTCTATGCCCATGTCCCCGTGCATCGGTCAGAAAAACAGATGTCCACCGTATGAAAACGACGAAGAGCCCAGATTTGATATGTGAATCTGCTTTAGAAAAACCACCTGAAACATTGTTTTTATTGGGTTAAACTCTCCAATATATTACTTAGGTGGTAAGTTGCGTCATGGCAAGAATCCCGGTCTGGACCGGAAAATCGAAGGGCTGGCTGGCTTTGGGGGCGATTACGCTACTCGGGTCGGTCAATGCTCTGGCGGGGGCGCCTGACGGCAGGCTGTTCAACGCAGGCGAGTCCGCCTTTTCTGTTCAGTCGCTGGCGGCCGTTACCCCGTCGTGGGGTATTTTTTCCTGCTCGGTCGCACTCCTGTTTTTCGCGTTCGCATTCAAGGGTTTGCGCCGCTTTTCCCGCAGTCGCCTTGATTGCGCGGCTCAAATCGCATTGCAGCGCCTGATCATCAACCACGCCTCCGAGGCGATGATGCTGACCGATGCAGCACAACGCATTGTCTCGGTTAACGCTGCTTTCGAGCGGACTACCGGCTATTCGGCTGAGGAAGTTGTCGGCCGCACGCCGACCATGCTCAGTGCCGACCAGCAAGGCCTGAACGCGCACCGGAACATCTGGGATTATGTCGCCGAGCACGGTGATTGGTGCGGCGAAGTCTGGGACCGGCGCAAGGATGGCGCGATCTATCCCAAGCAATTGCGGGTCAGGGCGATCTTCGATGCACTGGGGCACGCCGCGCATTTTGTCGCCGCTTTTTCCGATACCAGCGAAGCCAAGGCCCAGGCCGAGCGTTTCGACTATCTCGCCCGTCATGATCAGCTTACCCTGCTGCCAAATCGCCTGGCGCTGGACAAGCACCTGGGCGACCTGCTCGACAGCGCGGTTCCCGGCATCAATCACCTGGTGCTGCTGATCATCGATCTGGATCATTTCAAGACGGTCAATGATTCGCTTGGCCACCCGGCCGGCGACCGCTTGCTGGCTGATATTGCGCGCCGGCTGGGCGCCGAGATGGACCGCGCCAAGCGCCTGTTCCGTCTGGGCGGCGACGAGTTCGTCGTGGTTGCCGAGCAGATCGAGGGCCATGAAGCGCTTGAGCGGCTGGTTCATTGCCTGAGCCGGGCGATTGGCATGCCTTGCGACGTTGACGGCCACGTGCTGCACAGTACCGCCTCGATCGGTGTCAGTCGGTATCCCGCCGATGGCCGGAGTGCGCAGGCCCTGATTCGCAACGCCGATACGGCCATGTATGCCGCCAAGGCCGCGGGGCGAAACACGCACCGCCTTTTCGCCGAGCCGATGAATGCCGCGGCCAACAAGCGCCTGCATCTCGAAAGCGAACTGTGGCGGGCGCTGGCCGACAACGAACTGATCCTTCATTACCAGCCGCAGATCGACCTGCTCAGTGGCAAAGTGGTTGGCGTCGAGGCGCTGGTGCGCTGGCGCCATCCGCAGCGCGGCCTGATTGCGCCGGCCGAATTCATTCCGGTCGCCGAAGAGTGCGGCCTGATCCTGCCCCTCGGGCACTGGGTGCTGCGCACCGCCTGCCGACAAGTTCGGGCCTGGCTGGATGCCGGCATCGACATGGGCGAAATGGCCGTCAATATCTCCGCCCATCAGTTCCGTCAGCCCGAGTTTGCGCAGTTGGTGCGGGCCGTGCTGGCCGAGACTGGCGTCGAGCCCGAGCGGCTGGAGCTGGAAATCACCGAAAGCACCATCATGCATGGCGTTGACTCAGCCATTCAGACCATGGCCCAGCTTCGCGCGACCGGCGTGCGTCTGGCCATCGATGATTTCGGCACGGGCTATTCGTCCTTGTCCTACCTGCGTCGGTTCCCGCTCGATCGCCTGAAGATCGACCGTTCCTTCCTGGCCGATGTCGACACCGATCCCGATGCTCGGGCATTGCTGACCTCCATCGTCATGCTCGGCCGTTCGCTCGGCTTGCAGCTGGTGGCCGAAGGGGTCGAGAGTTTTGCCCAGGCCGAATTCCTGCGCACCCTTGAGTGCGAGCGGGTTCAGGGCTTCCACTTTCATCAGCCGGTGTCAGCCGAAGAAGTGGTGGATGTCGGTGATTTTGAAGGCTGTGTCGCGCTGCCAGCCTGATGCGACTTGACCGCACCGCGCGGGCGCCTAAAATTCCAGCCTTCTCGACGCGGAGCTCAGCATGAAAATCGGATTTATCGGCCTTGGCATCATGGGGCGCCCGATGGCGCTCAACCTCATCAAGGGTGGCCACACGGTCACCGTCTGGGCGCGACGCGCCGAGTCCATGCAGCCGCTGCTTGATGCCGGTGCTATCGGCGCAGCCAGCCCGGCTGATGCAGCCCGTGGCAACGATCTAGTCGTTTCGATGGTGGCCGATGCGCCGGATGTGGCGGAAGTCATGCGCGGCGTTGCCAGCGCGGCTCAGCCGGGCTTGGTCGCGGTCGATATGAGCACCATCGCCCCGGCCGCGGCGCGCAAGATCGGCGAGGAGCTGGCCGAGGCCGGTGTTGATTTCATCGATGCCCCGGTCTCCGGCGGCGAAGTTGGCGCCATTGCCGGCACGCTCTCGATCATGGCCGGCGGTACCGCCGCGGCCTTTGCCCGGGCCAAACCAGCTTTCGAGTGCATGGGCAAGAACATCGTCCACGTCGGCGCCAGCGGGGCCGGGCAGGTCACCAAGGCGGCCAACCAGATCGTGACCGGCATGGGCGTTCTGGCTGTGGCGGAGGCATTTGCTTTTGCGGCAAAAAATGGCGTTGACCGCAGCAAGGTGCGTGAAGCCCTGCTCGGCGGCTTCGCCTATTCAAAAATCCTTGAAAACCACGGCCAGCGCATGCTTGATCGCAATTTCAAGCCCGGTTTCAAAAGCTGGATGCATGAAAAGGATTTGAACATCGTCATGCAGACGGCGCACGAACTTGGCCTCTGCCTGCCCGGCTCGGCCGCCACGGCGCAAATGTTCAACGCCATGGTCGGCTCCGGCATGGGCGAGGAAGATTCGATCGCCGTGCTCAAATTGCTCGAACGTCTGTCCGGCCAGGAATGAAGGTCGGCTTCATTGGCCTCGGCGCCATGGGGCGCCCGATGGCGCTGCATCTGCACCGGGCAGGCCACGAACTGGCGGTGTGGGCGCGCCGCCCGGAAAGCATCGGCGACCTGCCGGCCCGCGTCTGCGCGACGCCGGCCGAGCTTGGCGCTTGCTGCGAGGTGGTATTTACGGTGATTACGTCGAGCGCTGACGTCGAAGGCGTGGCGCTTGGCAAGGATGGTCTGAGCGACGGCATGGCCCCTGGTTCGGTGTTGGTCGATTGCTCGACCATCGCGCCGGACGCGGCACGGCGCATTGCCGAAAAGCTAGCTGCAAAAGGCATCCACCTGCTCGACGCCCCGGTTTCTGGCGGCGAGCAGGGCGCCATCGACGCCACGCTGGCGATCATGGCCGGTGGCGACACGGCGGTGCTTGAACGCGTTCGGTCACTGCTCGAGTGTCTCGGCCAGCGCATCGTCCACATCGGCCCGAATGGCGCCGGGCAGGTCGCCAAGGCTTGCAACCAGATGATCATGGTTGCCGCCATCCAGGCCACTGCCGAGGCAATGCGCCTGGCCTCGGCCAGCGGTGTTGACCGCGCGCTGGTCAAGGCCGCGCTGGCCGGCGGTTCGGCCGGTTCGCGCGTGTTGGAGGTGATGGGCGAACGTATGGTTAAATCCAACTACGCCGCTGGCATCGAGGCGCGCCTGCATCACAAGGATTTCGGTCTGGCGCTCGAGGCAGCCCGCCGGGTCGGCGTGCCGACGCCGCTCGCCGCAGTCGTTGGCCAACAATTGAATACCTTGATGGCGCAAGGCTGGGAGCGCGATGATACAGCCTCCCTGCTGCGCGTTCTGGAACTGGAATGACCCAGATTGCCCAACTGAGCGAAGCCGAAATCGAAGACCGTTTCCAGGTGGTCGGCGTGCGTCCGGTGGCCTTCATGCTCGCTGGCTTTGCCAAGGAGCGTGATCAGTTTTCAGTTCAGTTCGACGGTCAGATATTCATCAGCACGCTGCTTGGCGTCGATCTCGACAAAGGCCGGTTGATTCTCGATTGCAGCGGCAGCAACGACCTCAACCGCCGGTTTCGCGACGCCGAGCGGGCGACTTTCGTGGGTCGTCCGGGCGGGATTCATGTCCAGTTTTCAACCGGCGGGCCTCAGGAAATCAACTATCAGGGCGCCAAGGCGTTTTCCGTAGCCTTGCCCAAATGTCTGGTTCGCCTGCAACGGCGGGATTCCTTCCGCATCGAAACCCCCCGCGTCCGACCGTTGGAGCTGTTCGGCTATCTGCCAGACGGCCAGCGCCTCAGGCTGCCGGCACACGACATCTCGGTGGCCGGCATAGGTGTGACGGCCGCCGAGTTGCCGCTCGGTCTGGCGACCGGCATGGTGCTGGCGAATTGCCATTTGCAATTGCCTGATGAGAGCAAGGATCTGTCCTTCAACGCCATGCTCGCGCACATGACCCAGTTCGAAAGCCGCCAGGGCGCGCCCCACTGGCGCATCGGCCTGAACTTTGTGGCGCTGCCATCCGGCGAAGAAGCGCGCGTGCAGCGCTATATCGCGCGTATCGAGCGCGAGCGGCACGAATTATCCTGAGCTTTCCAGGCTGGCCGGTTGCTGCGGTCAACCGGAAAAAATGGCCAAAATTGAGAAGGCGGATTCATCGTGATGGGCGTTTACTAAAATCACTGACTTTGGGTCTGTTTCAAAGCTATCTGAATCAATTGGATAGGTGTAGAGATGAAGCCCAGTGATTTCCGGAAACTGTCGAGTGTGTTTAAGGGGTTTACCCCGCACCAACGGCAAGTGCTGATGAATCGGCTGCAACCGGCGGTACAGGCTCGGCGTCCTTAACGGCTTGCAACGATATCGCTGTAACGCCTTCAGAGTGATCTCATTGCCCTGGCCGACACGCCCCTGGTGGGATTTCGGCACAAAGCGCACTGGATGAACTACGCGAAAGAGCAGGCTGAAGGAACGAGTATCCGCAAAAGCGCCACAGCGGAAGGCATTCATCCCAACACGGCATTCTTTTGGCGTTGGTCAAGGCCAAGCTTGCATCCGCCCCGATAGGCGACGCGCAAGCTGCATCACCTGCATAGCAGCATGAAATTCGCATTCCGCTCCTACTGCCTACGGTCTGAAAGAACCTTCGGTAACCGTTTCCGAGGATAACGCTACACCGCAGGGCTCCACTTCCCTCTGGGAAAACTCTGCCCAAACAAACGAAACCTGCTCTAAAGGCTTTACTTGGGGGCTGATCCGTATTTGCTGAGCCATCTCTGTGTTAGAATCTTCTGCGGCGGGTCTCCCCGCATTGCAGGGTGGTGAATCTGGTCAGGTCCGGAAGGAAGCAGCCACAGCTATTTTCTGCAAGTGCCGGGGGTTAGGCTCGCCACTTTATTTTCTGCATTGGTGTGGAGCGCATGAGTTATCAGGTTCTTGCGCGCAAGTGGCGGCCGCGCAATTTTTCTACGCTGGTTGGGCAGGAGCATGTTGTTCGGGCGTTGACGCATGCGCTTTCTGAGCAACGATTGCATCATGCCTATCTGTTTACCGGTACTCGCGGCGTTGGCAAAACTACAATTGCCCGTATTCTCGCTAAGTCATTAAATTGTGAGCTAGGGATTAGCGCAACTCCTTGTGGGGTATGTGCTGCTTGCCAGGAAATTGACGGCGGGCGCTTTGTTGATTTGCTTGAAGTCGATGCGGCAACAAACACGCGCGTCGATGAAATGCGCCAGTTGCTTGAAAATGCGGTTTACGCCCCCACACGTGGGCGCTTCAAGGTCTATGTGATCGATGAGGTGCACATGCTTTCAAATTCAGCATTCAATGCGATGCTGAAGACGCTCGAAGAGCCCCCGGAGCATGTGAAATTCATTCTTGCGACAACTGATCCACAAAAAATTCCAGTAACAGTTCTTTCACGCTGCCTTCAGTTTAATTTGAAGCAGATGACTGCTACGGCAATCACTGGGCATCTCGGACATATTTTGCTGGCTGAGGATATTCCGTTTGATGCGGCTGCGCTTGCGCTTGTCGCCCGTTCTGCGGCCGGCAGTATGCGTGATGCGCTTTCGCTGCTTGACCAGGCTATTGCTCACGGGGCGGGCAAAGTTGAGGAGCGCCAGCTTAGAAGCATGTTGGGGACTGTTGATCAGGACCATCTTTTTACTATTCTAGATGCTCTGAAGGATGGTGATTCTGCTGCCTTAATGCGGGTTGCAGCTGATCTGGGTATGCGAAGCCTCTCATTTTCCGCTGCCCTACAGGAGCTTGCGTCTCTGCTGACGCGTCTGCAGGTGGTTCAGTGCGTACCCACTGCGATTGATGAAGACGAGCCCGATAGAGATCGACTGCTGCTTTTGGCTGCAGCGTTTTCTCCTGAATTCGTACAATTGGCTTACCAGATTGTGAATATTGGACGTACGGAATTGCCCAGTGCGCCTGATGAGTATTCTGGTTTTGTCATGGTTCTGCTTAGATTGCATACGTTTAGGCCAAGTACTGTTCCAGATGTGCTTGGAGCTGTCGCTTTTCGCGGCACGGTTACGTCTGCTGGTCGTCACCAAGTGACGCATGCTGTCACGGAGAGGCTTCCTTCGGAGCGGATGCCTTCTGGTGAAAGTCGTTCAGTAGGTGCTCAAGCTGAAACTGAGAATGTTGATTGGCACAAGGTCGTCGCGGCGCTCTCTTTGTCGGGCTTGGCCAAAGAGCTTGCTCAGAATAGTGAGCTTAGGCAGTTGGATGACAGGCTTTGTGTGCTTCGATTGCCACCCACACTTGGGCATTTGCAAATGAAGCCCAATCCGGATCGTTTGCAACAGGCGTTGAGTGACCATTTCGGCAAATCTCTCCAGTTGCGTATCGAGCTTGCTTTAAATGAGTCGGATACGCCAGCAGAGGCTGCCGGGCGCCAGCGTCAGGAGCGCCAAGATCAGGCGGCTTACTCGATTTCAACTGATCTATTCATACGCGATGCTATCGATTCGCTGGACGCTACTGTCGTTCAGTCATCAATTAAACCTATTGCCTAACGGAGAAATAAAGATGATGAAAGGTGGCTTGGCTGGCCTGATGAAGCAGGCGCAGGCGATGCAGGAAAACATGAAAAAGGCTCAGGAGCAGTTGGCGCTGATTGAGGTTGAAGGTCTGGCTGGCGCCGGAATGGTTAAGGTGGTTATCAACTGTTCGAATGAGGTTCGCCGGGTCAGTATCGATCCATCCGTAATGGATGATCGTGAGATGCTGGAAGATTTGGTTGCTGCGGCACTCAATGATGCGGTGCGGCGCGCAGCGGCGTTGAGTCAGGAAAAGATGGCTGGATTTACTTCTGGTCTGAACTTGCCTCCGGGCTTCAAGCTCCCATTTTAACTTGTGACGCCATCCGGGCTGGAGTTGTTGATCGAGGCCTTGCGTTGCTTGCCCGGCGTGGGGCCAAAGTCTGCGCAGCGCATGGCTTACCATTTGTTGCAGCGTGACCGGAATGGGGCGCAGCGATTGGGCGATGCTGTCCTGCACGCGCTAGAGGCAATTCAGCATTGCCAGCGGTGTAATACTTTTACTGAGGCAGATGTCTGTGAGCGGTGCAGTTCTCCGCGTCGTGATCCAGCACTTCTTTGTGTCGTTGAAACACCTGTAGACATGAACATGATGGAGCAGACGCTGAGCTATCAGGGACTCTACTATGTTCTGATGGGCAAAATTTCACCCCTTGATGGCGTTGGTCCAAAAGAGCTTGGATTGGATAGGTTGGTGGCCCGGGTGTTTGATGGTTTCGTAAAAGAGGTGGTTTTGGCGACCAACTTTACTAACGAAGGTGAGGCAACGGCACACTACATTACTGCCATGCTTCGACCAAAAGGAATTGTTGTCTCTAGAATCGCTCGCGGTGTTCCTGTTGGAGGGGAGCTCGAATATGTTGATAGCGGCACGCTAGCGCAGGCGTTCCGTGAGCGTAAGGCGTGCGGGGTGTGATATCGAGCTTTTGTCGGGGCTAGGGATATCGTATAATTTAGCGTTTAATTTTTATCCCATCTAATTCCATTAGGGGTCAGTGTTATGAGCAATCAAGGAAAAATGGACTGCGGACGGCGGCGTCTGGTCGTGGCGACCGCTGCCGTGGGCGGGGTGGGCGCGGTTGCCGCACTCGTGCCGTTCGTCTCCAGTCTGCTTCCATCCGAGCGCGCCAAAGCGGCAGGCGCTCCGGTTGAAGTGGATATCAGCAAGCTCGAGTCGGGTCAGATGATGACCGTTGAGTGGCGCGGCAAGCCGGTGTGGATTATCAATCGCACCAAGGAAATGATGGATACGCTGCCCAAACTCGCTGATCTGGTTGCTGATCCCAAATCAGACAAGGACCAGCAACCGGCCTACGCCAAGAACGACACGCGTTCGGTCAAGCCAGAAATTATGGTTGTTGTGGGTATTTGTACGCACCTCGGTTGTTCGCCCTCCCAGAAGTTCAAGGCGGGTACAGAAGAAGGAATGCCAGATGGCTGGCTGGGCGGTTTCCTTTGCCCATGCCACGGTTCGACTTTCGACTTTGCTGGTCGTGTTTACAAGTCGAAGCCCGCCCCGACCAACCTCGAAGTGCCGCCGCACGTGTATCTTGCCGATACACGTATCTTGATCGGCGAAGACAAAAAGGGAGCATAAGAAATGGCTGGCGGAACTTTCGAAAAATACAAGTCTGATGGCTCATTGGCTGGGAATGCCCTCGAGTGGGTTGATGCCCGCTTTCCGGCAACTTCGCTGTGGAAAGGGCACCTTTCCGAGTATTACTGCCCGAAAAACTTCAACTTTTGGTATTTCTTTGGATCACTGGCACTACTAGTCTTGGTTATTCAAATCGTGACCGGTATTTTTCTGGTCATGCACTACAAGCCGGATGCGGCCCTGAATGCCAATGGCGTGCCGATTGCGTTTGCTTCTGTCGAATACATCATGCGTGATGTGCCGGGTGGCTGGCTGATCCGCTACATGCATTCAACCGGTGCATCTGCGTTCTTTATCGTGGTTTATCTGCACATGTTCCGTGGTTTGCTTTACGGCTCATATCGCAAGCCCCGCGAGCTGACTTGGTTGTTTGGCGTCGGTATCTTTCTGGTTCTGATGGGTGAAGCGTTCTTCGGCTACCTGTTGCCTTGGGGGCAGATGTCGTATTGGGGTGCTCAGGTCATCGTGAACTTGTTCTCGGCCATTCCTGTCATTGGCTCCGATTTGTCACTTATCATTCGTGGCGATTTCGTGGTTGGCGACGCAACGCTGAACCGCTTCTTCTCCTTCCACGTGATCGCGTTTCCGCTCGTTCTGATCGGCCTGGTCGCTGCTCACGTGCTGGCCCTGCACGAAACGGGTTCGAACAACCCGGATGGTGTTGAGATCAAGGCCAACAAGGACGAAAATGGCATTCCGCGCGACGGCATCCCGTTTCATCCTTATTACACGGTCAAGGACATCGTCGGCGTCGTAGTCTTCCTGATGGTCTTTTCGGCTGTCATGTTCTGGGCACCGGAAGGTGGTGGTTACTTCCTCGAAACGCCGAATTTCTACCCGGCCGACCCGCTGAAGACGCCGCCGCACATCGCCCCGGTTTGGTATTTCACACCGTTCTATTCGATTCTGCGCGCTGTTACCTACCCGCTATTTGGTCTCGATGCCAAATTCTGGGGTGTGGTTGCGATGGGTGCTTCGGTTGTGATCTTCGCCTTCCTGCCCTGGCTGGATCGTAGCCCGGTCAAGTCGATTCGTTACCGCGGCCCGATCTACAAGTCCTTACTGACCATTTTCGTGATCGTCTTCTTTGTCCTCGGTTATCTGGGTACGCTGTCCCCGTCCCCGATGGGCGAACTGGTATCGCAGATTTGTTCGGTGTTCTACTTCGGATTCTTCCTTGGCATGCCTTGGTGGTCACGGATGGACAAGTTCAGCCCGGTTCCCGACCGTGTGACGTTCAAGTGAGAGGGTGCCTAAAATGAAAAAATTCCTTATCGCCTTGCTCTTCGCGCCGATCATGGCGTTTGCCAGCGGCAGCACGGCCCATATCGACAAGTGGCCTGGCTCGGTGAGCGACAAGGCTGCGTTGCAGAACGGGGCCAAGCTGTTCGTTAATTACTGCCTGAACTGCCATGGCGCTTCATATATGCGCTATAAAAACCTCCTTGATCTCGGTCTGACCGAACAACAGGTCAAGGAAAACCTGATGTTCACGTCTGACAAGATCGGTGAGCTGATGCGTGTTGCCGCGCGATCTGACGAGCAGAAGCTATGGTTCGGTGCTACACCGCCGGATCTGACCATCATCACTCGAGCCCGCGGTGAAGCCGGCAATGCTGCGGCAGGCGCAGACTGGCTCTACACCTACCTGCGTTCTTTCTATCGTGACGAAAACCGCCCGACGGGCTGGAACAACACGGTGTTCGAAAACGTCGGTATGCCGCACATCCTGTACGGTCTGCAAGGTCAGCAAGTGATGAATCACGAAACGCACAAGCTGGAACTGGCTGTTCCAGGCACGATGCCGCCGGCTGAGTTCGACAAGTCCGTTTCGGATTTAGTCGGCTTCATGGTCTGGATGGGGGAGCCGCAGCAGGAGTTCCGCCGGACTCTCGGCTGGTTCGTTCTCGCCTTCCTGGCAGTTCTTTTCGTGGCAGCCTACGCGCTGAAGAAAGAATTCTGGAAAGACATTCACTGATCCTGTTTGGATTGGCTAACGGCATCGCGGGTTTGGCTCTGGCCGGCCCCCGATGCCGAATCTCATTTTGAGGGTTACCACAAATGATGAACCTCTACTCGGGTACTACCTGCCCCTTTAGTCATCGCTGCCGTATTGTCCTGTTTGAAAAGGGCATGGATTTTCAGGTTATCGATGTTGATATGTTCAACAAGCCAGAAGAAATGGCGGCTATCAACCCGCACAATCGCGTGCCGGTTCTCGTCGAACGTGACCTTGTCCTGTTCGAGCCGAACATCATCAACGAGTACATTGACGAGCGTTTTCCGCATCCGCAGTTGATGCCTGCTGACCCGATCATGCGGGCACGTGCCCGGCAGCTGCTGGTCGGCATGGAGCGCGAGATATTTTCGTTCATGGAAGTGATCGAAAAGAACGGCAAGACAGCCGACAAGGCACGCCAGGAAATTCGCGCTCGCCTGACTGAAATCGTCCCGATTTTCAACAAGCAGAAGTTCATGCTGGGCGACGAGTTTTCCATGCTCGACGTGGCCATCGCTCCGCTGCTCTGGCGTTTGGATCACTATGGAATCGATCTTGGCAAGGCCGCTGCACCTTTGATGAAGTACGCCGAGCGTATTTTCAGCCGTCAAGGCTTCATCGACGCGTTGACGCCGT
This sequence comes from uncultured Rhodocyclaceae bacterium, assembly GCA_907163225.1. Taxonomy (GTDB): domain Bacteria; phylum Pseudomonadota; class Gammaproteobacteria; order Burkholderiales; family Rhodocyclaceae; genus Azonexus. The sequence continues at coordinate 2,978,287 of OU015322.1, forward strand.
CTGAAAAGGCGATGCGCAAGTAGGCATGGGGCTACCTTCTACCAAGCCTTATCTGCTGCGAGCTATCTGGGAATGGTGCTGCGATAACGGGTTTACGCCACATGTAGCAGTGGATGTTGACGAGAATACTCGTGTTCCAAGAGAGTTCGTTCGGGGCGGACAGATAGTATTAAATCTGGGTCCGACTGCGACCAGCAAGCTTCAGATCGGTAACGAGTTTATCGATTTTCAGGCTCGGTTCAATGGTATCGCCAGGGAGTTGTCCATTCCTGTCGAACGTGTTTCGGCTATTTACGCCCGTGAAAACGGTGCTGGAATGTCTTTTGAGATCGATGGCGACAGTGATGGTGACGCCGCCGATTTTGTAGATGCCAGCGAGGTCACCGAGCTGTCAGAAGATCCGCTGCCAGAGCCGCCGCGCCCAGAAGGAGGGCGTCCCAAGCTTCAGCGCATCAAATAGGGACGCCTGCTGCGGTCAACGCACCAAAAAGGGGAAATTCCGAGACGGGATTTCCCCTTTTGCATTGCAACTCCATGATTTGTATAGATGGCATGGCTGTTGCTGATGCCATGCCGGAAGGAAAATCATGAGAACTGAAGTTAAATCTACCTGTTGCTACTGCGGTGTTGGTTGTGGCGTGCTCATCGAAACCGAGGACGGTGTCGTTACGGGATTGCGTGGCGATCCCGAGCATCCCGCAAATCGAGGGCGCCTGTGCACCAAGGGAGCGACCTTGAATCAGACGGTCAACCCGACTTATCGCCTCCAATTTCCGGAAAAGCGCCCGGTGCGTGGCCAGGCTGGGCAGCGACTCAGCTGGGCGCTGGCTTTGGATGAAGCCGCAGAGCGCTTTGCCAGCACCATTCGTGAATACGGCCCCGATTCGGTGGCTTTTTACATTTCCGGTCAGTTGATGACCGAGGATTATTACGTTTTCAACAAGCTGGCCAAGGGCCTGATCGGCACCAACAATGTCGATACCAATTCTCGCCTCTGCATGTCGTCAGCCGTCGCTGGCTACAAGCAGACGCTCGGCGCCGACGCGCCACCTTGTAGTTACGCGGACATTCTCCAGGCCAAGGTGATTTTTATTGCCGGAGCCAATCCCGCCGTTGCCCACCCGATCATTTTTCGCTACATCGAGGATGCCAAGGCGGCGAACCCCGATCTCAAAATTATCGTGGCCGATCCACGTCGCTCGGAAAGCGCGGAGATTGCCGACCTCCATTTGGCGATCAAGCCGGGCACTGACATAGCGTTATTCAACGGGATGCTGCATGTCCTGATCAACGAAGGGTTGGTTGATCGTGCCTATGTCGAGGCGCACACCACTGGTTTCGGTGCCCTGGCCGACATCGTAAAAAACTACCCGCCAGCCACCGTGGCTGCCATTTGCGGCGTACCCGCCGAGGCAATTGTCCAAGCTGCTCGCTGGTTTGGTGCTAGCGAATCGTCCCTGTCTCTCTACTGCCAGGGCTTGAACCAATCGGTTCATGGCACGCACAACAACGCCGGGGTAATCCATTTGCACCTCGCTACCGGGCAAATCGGCAAGCCGGGCGCCGGGCCGTTCTCCTTGACCGGGCAACCGAATGCCATGGGCGGACGCGAGGTTGGCGGGCTATCCAACTTGCTGTCAGCCCATCGCGATCTGGCCAATCCGGCGCATCGGGCCGAGATGGCGCGGTTCTGGGGCGTGCCTTTTGTCCCGGCAACGCCTGGAAAGTCTGCGGTCGACCTGTTTAAGGCGCTAAAAACAGGGGAAATCAAGGCGGTGTGGATTGCCTGTACGAATCCGGCGCAGTCGTTGCCTAATCAGGCTGCCGTCCGCGAGGCCCTGCAATCGGCTGACTACGTGGTGCTGCAGGAGGCCTACGGCAATACCGATACGGCCGATTATGCTGACCTGCTGTTGCCGGCTAGTGGCTGGGGTGAAAAACATGGCACGGTGACCAATTCCGAGCGCTGCATCACGCGGGTGCTACCTGCTGTCAAGGCACCGGGAGAGGCACGCCACGACTGGGAAATCGTGGTCGATTTTGCCCGCCGTCTGGGCAAGAAACTGGATCACGCAGCGGCCGACAAGTTGTTTCCCTACGATGATGCCGAGTCAATTTTCAACGAACATCGCGAAACAACGCGAGGTCGCGACCTTGACATTACCGGCTTGTCCTACGCTCTGCTCGAAGCGCAAGGTCCGCAGCAATGGCCGTATCCTGAAGGCGCCAGCACAGGCAAGGTTCGCCTCTACGAGGACGGGCGTTTCCCGACGTCGGATGGCAAAGCGCGCTTTGTTGCGGTCGAGCATCTGCCAACCGCCGAGGCCACCACGCCGGAGTTTCCGATCAGCCTGCTCTCCGGCCGCATGCGCGACCATTGGCATGGCATGAGCCGCACCGGGACTGTTCCTCGGCTGTTCAATCTGGAAGACGAGCCGTTGCTCGCCATGCACCCTTGTGACATGCGGCACCGCGGTCTGGAGTCGGGGGATTTGGTCAAGGTGACCAATGGCCGTGGCGAAATGGTGACGCGCATCACCGAGCGCCCGGGCTTGGTCAAAGGGCGTGCCTGGATGCCGATGCACTGGGGCAATCAGTTCATGAATACGCCGGGCGCCAATGCACTGGCCAGCGATGCGACCGACCCGTATTCGAAGCAGCCGGAACTGAAACACGCCGCAGTGCAAATCACCAAACTCGATTTGCCCTATCCGCTCGCGGTGGTTCGCCGCTGTGCCAGCCAGTCCGAGGCACTGGAGCTGATGCAGCGTGTACGCGCCTCACTCAAGACGTTTCCCTACGCCACCGTTGGCCTGTACGGCCGAAAGAGTCCGCTGGTCGTGTTCCGGGCGGCGACCACGGCGGCCATTGCCGACAGCGAAATCGACAGACTTGATCGCCTCTTTGGTCTGGAAGGCAACGACGGCGCAATTCTCTACGCCGATGCAACACGGAAGGTAGCCAAGAAAGCGATTGCCCAGGAAGGTCGATTGCTCGGCGTCCGGCTGGCGGGTGAAACCTTGGCGCAGGTCTGGTTGAAGCAGGCGATGGCCGAGGACGAACTCGACGCCAGCCTGATTCGCTTCGCCCTGGCCCCATCCGCCAAACCGCCGGTGACCATGGTTGCACGCAACATCATCTGCAAATGCGCCGACGTCAGCGATGTGCAGATCCGGACAGAACTGGCGGGCGGAGCAGATTTGCCCAAACTCCAGGACAAGCTGAAATGTGGCACGTTCTGCGGCTCCTGCGTTCCAGACATCAAACGCATGGTGGCTGATCATGAAAATAAAGTCGCAGCAACAGCCTGATTGCGGCGGGAGGAGACCATGAGTTACTCGCAATACATCAAGGAAATCGGCCGTGGGGCCGAGGGCTCGCGCGACCTCAGTGGTGGTGATGCGCAACGGCTCTATGCGGCCATGCTCGACGGTGGCGTGCCCGATCTTGAGCTGGGCGCCATCATTCTTGGTTTGCGCGTCAAAGGTGAATCACTCGACGAAATGCTCGGCTTTCTGTCCGCCGCAGGGGAGCGCACCAACAAGCTCGAAATGCCGCACGGACGGATTCGACCGGTTGCCTTGCCGACCTACAACGGGGCGCGCAAGGAGGCCAACCTGACGCCGCTGCTCGCCTTGCTGTTGCAACGATTTGGCGTGCCGGTTGTGGTGCACGGTCTGCTTGAAGGCTACGGGCGGGTCACTACGGCCCAGATATTCCGGGAACTCGGCATCATGCCCATGGCGTCGATGACGCAGGCTCAGGTTGCGCTTGACGAAAAAGGGCTCGCCTTTCTGCCGCTGAATGCCCTGTGCCCCGGTATCCACAACCTGCTCGGCCTGCGCAGCCGAATGGGCGTGCGCAACAGCGCGCATAGCCTGGTCAAACTGCTCAACCCCTTTCGCGGCGATGCTGTCCTGGTCGCGCCGGCGACCCATCCCGATTTTATCGAACTGATGCGCAACATCCTCATGGTCAGCGGTCAGCGAGGTTTGCTGTTACGGGGCACTGAAGGCGAGCCGTTTGCCAACCCCAAGCGCCGGCCACGTCTCGAATACATCTACGGTGGCGCAGTCGACGTGTTGTTCGAAGCCGAGCACGAAAGCCTTCGCGCCCTGCCGAATTTGCCTGATGCGAATGACGCACCGAGCACGGCCAGGTGGATACGGCGCATCCTCGACAAGCAGGCGCCGCTGCCCAAGCCAATCGCCAACCAGTTGGCCTGTCTGCTCTACGCCAGCGGCTATGCTGAGGATTTCAACCAGGCCAAGGCCATTGTCGCAGTTGAAGCGACCGGCCTGATCATGGGCGGCAACTAGGCCGAATCTGCACCGCGCTGGCTTTTTGCGCACCGTATTGGTGCGTGACTTCTGCGGTCAACCGGAAAAAACCCCCGAAAAACAGATCATTAAGTTGCTGGCACACTGATTGCAAGAGGAGTGTCAGAACAGCGAATTCGCCGCCAATGAAGGCGGCCTGATGGCAACGACGTCATGCGCTGAAAAAAGAATCCTGCACCTTCCGGTGCGCGCAACGTTGGAGTCAAAAAATGAGTAAACCCCGTCTCGTCCTGATCGGTAACGGCATGGCCGGTGTCCGCACCGTCGAAGAGCTGTTGAAGATCAAGCCAGATCACTACGACATCACCATCTTCGGCGCCGAGCCGCACCCGAACTACAACCGCATCCTCCTTTCCCCGGTGCTCGCCGGTGAAATGACCACGGCCGAGATCGTCCTCAACGAACTCGACTGGTACAAGGAAAAGGGCATCAAGCTGCACACCGGCAAGCAGATCAAGACGATCGACCGCGTCAAGCGCAAGGTCATCGCCGAGGACGGCACCGAAGAAGAATACGACCGCCTGCTCATCGCCACCGGCTCGACCCCGTTCATGCTGCCGATTCCCGGCAACGACCTGCCCGGCGTCATCGGTTACCGCGACATCAAGGACACCGACGAGATGATCGAAGCCGCCAAGCTGCACAAGCACGCGGTCGTCATCGGTGGCGGCCTGCTTGGCCTCGAAGCCGCGAACGGCCTCAAGCTGCGCGGCATGGATGTCACCGTGGTGCACCTCGGTCCCTGGCTGCTGGAACGCCAGCTCGACGAAGTGGCTGGCCGCATGTTGCAGAAATCGCTGGAAGACAAGGGACTCAAGTTCCTTCTGCAAACCCAGACCGAGGCGCTGATCCAGGGCGAGAGCGGCCGCGTCGCCGCCATTCGCTTCAAGGATGGCCTGCAGATTCCGGCCGACCTTGTCGTCATGGCCGCCGGCATCCGCCCCAACTATTCACTGGCCGAATCCTCCGGCATCTACTGCAATCGCGGCATCGTGGTGAACGACACCATGCAGACCTACGACCCGAAGGTTTACGCCGTCGGCGAATGCGTCACCCACCGCGGCATCGCCTACGGGCTGGTCGCGCCGCTCTTCGAGCAGGCCAAGGTCGCAGCAAACCATCTCGCCGGCTACGGCATCGGCCGCTACACCGGCTCGGTCACCTCGACCAAGCTGAAAGTCACCGGTATCGATCTCTTTTCCGCCGGCGACTATATGGGCGGCGAGGGCACCGAAGAAATCATCCTCAACGACCCCTACGGCGGCGTGTACAAGAAGCTGGTCATCAAGGACAACAAGCTGGTCGGCGGCGTCATGTACGGCGACACCGCGGACGGCCCGTGGTACTTCCAGTTGCTCAAGGACGGCCGCGATATTCACGACATCCGCGACCAGCTGATCTTCGGCCAGTCTCTGGTCGGTGACGTCGGCCATGCCGGCAACAGCAAGGCTGCCTCGATGCCCGATAGCGCCGAAGTCTGCGGCTGTAACGGCATCACCAAAGGGGTCATCGTCCAGGCCATCAAGTCCAAGGGCCTCTTCACGCTGGACGAAGTCAAGAAGCACACCAAGGCAGCATCGTCCTGTGGTTCCTGTGCCGGCCTCGTTGAGCAGATTCTCGCTTCGACCATCGGCGGCGCCTACACGCCGGCGGCTTCCGACAAGAAGCCGATCTGCGGCTGTACCGAGCAGTCGCACAAGGCGGTGCGCGACGCCATACGGAATCAGCACCTGATCACCAAGGAAGCGGTCTTCGCAGCACTTGAGTGGAAGACGCCGAACGGCTGCGACAAGTGCCGCCCGGCGGTGAACTACTACCTGATCTCGACCTGGCCGCATGAAGCCAAGGACGATCCGCAGTCGCGTTTCATCAACGAGCGTTCGCACGCCAACATCCAGAAGGACGGCACCTACTCGGTCGTGCCTCGCATGTGGGGCGGTTTGACCACGCCGAACGAGCTGCGCGCCATTGCCGATGCTGCCGAGAAGTACAACGTGCCCACGGTGAAAGTCACCGGCGGTCAGCGTATCGACCTGTTGGGCGTCAAGAAGGAAGACCTGCCCGGCATGTGGGCTGACCTCAACGCCGCCGGCATGGTTTCGGGCCACGCCTACGGCAAGTCGATCCGCACCGTGAAGACCTGCGTCGGCGCCGAGCACTGCCGATTCGGCACGCAGCTCGCCATGTCGATGGGCGTCAAGCTGGAAAAGATGCTGTTCGACATGTATGCCCCGCACAAGGTCAAGCTGGCCGTTTCCGGCTGCCCGCGCAACTGCGCCGAAGCCGGCATCAAGGACGTCGGCATCATCGGCGTCGATTCCGGCTACGAGTTGTATATCGGCGGCAACGGCGGCATCAAGACCGAGGTTGCCCAGTTCCTGTGCAAGGTCACAACTGACGAGGAGGTTATGGAGTATTCCGGCGCTTTCCTCCAGCTCTATCGTGTCGAGGGCTGGTACCTCGAGCGCACTTGCCACTACATGGAGCGCGTTGGCCTGGATTACATCAAGAGCAAGATTCTTGAGGATGAAGAAGGTCGCAAGGCGCTCTACGCCGCGCTTCTGGCCGAACTGAAGGATGCCAAGGACCCGTGGGCGACGTCCCGCGAGGCTGGCCCCGTCAAGCAATTCATCCCCATCAAGGTCGAAGCCTGATCAGCAAGGTTTGTCGCTAGTCAAATTTCGCCAGCGACAAACCACTAAAAGCCAATAACTAACTCCTAGGTAGCTAACATGAACTGGAAACTGATCTGCCCGCTGGAAGACATCCCGCAACTCGGCTCACGCATCGTCAAGCCTGCAACCGGGGGCGACATCGCCATTTTTCGTACCTCCGATGACCAAGTGTTTGCCATGCACGATAAATGTCCGCACAAGGGCGGCCCGCTGTCGCAAGGCATCGTCCACGGCAAGCGTGTCACCTGTCCGCTGCACGGCTGGAATATCGGCCTCGAAGACGGCCACGCTGTTGCGCCGGATGTTGGCTCGTGTACAAAGTTTGAAGTGAAACTGGAGAACGGCCAGGTTTTTCTGGCGGTTTAAACCCTGCAGGAAGGGTGGTTCGCCGGTCTTGAGAGCAGGCCGGTGCGCCAACAATAAATTCAAATCCGAAAAGGAAAATCATGGCCTATCTGGCACCTACCGAATTCGTCACGAAAATGATCGATGCCGGTGAATCAAAAATCTTCATGTCCACCCGCGACATCCTGATCCGCTCCTATATGGCCGGCGCGATCCTTTCTCTCGCCGCAGCCTTTGCGGTTACGGTGAGTGTCCAGACAGGCCAGCCGCTGGTCGGTGCGATGCTCTTCCCGGTCGGTTTCATCCTGCTTTACCTGCTGGGTTTCGACCTGCTCACCGGTGTCTTCACGCTGTGCCCGCTGGCCCTGATCGACAAGCGTCCGGGCGTCACCATGGGCGGTGTTCTGCGCAACTGGGGATTGGTGTTCTGCGGCAACTTCGCCGGTGCGCTGACCGTGGCGGTGATGATGGCAATCATCTGGACCTTCGGCTTTACCGAGGCACCCAATGCCGTCGCCCAGAAGATCGGCACCATTGGCGAAGGCCGTACGGTCGGTTATTCCGCACATGGGGCAGCCGGCATGCTGACGCTCTTCATTCGCGGTGTGCTGTGCAACTGGATGGTCTCGACCGGCGTCGTCGGCGCCATGATCTGTACCAATGTCACCGGCAAGATCGTGACCATGTGGATGCCGATCATGCTCTTCTTCTACATGGGTTTCGAGCACTCCATCGTCAACATGTTTCTGTTCCCGTCCGGCCTGATGCTCGGTGGCAACTTCACGATCATGGATTACCTGATCTGGAACGAAATCCCGACCGTGCTCGGCAACCTGGTCGGTGGCCTGGCCTTTGTTGGCCTGACGCTATACTCGACGCACGTGCGCACGGCGCCGAAGCGCAAGCCGATTTGATTTAACGTCGCTAGAAGTACAAGCCCCCGCCATCCGGTCGGGGGCTTTTTTCAATTTTTGGCCGAATTTTGCGGTCGACCGTAACAAAAGGCGAGGGTGCCATGGGGCGTCATCTGAAAGTCACGCTGGGGCAGTATTCCGACAAGGGGCGCAAGGAGCTCAACCAGGATTTTCATGGCGCCTGTTTGCCGGGTGAATCGCAGCTCAACGCCAAAGGAATTGCCGTGGCACTGGCCGACGGCATCAGCAGCAGCCAGGTTAGCCAGGAGGCCGCGCAGTCGGCGGTGACGGGTTTTCTCGAAGATTACTACTGCACCTCGGATGCCTGGTCGGTCAAGAAATCCGGCGAGCACGTCCTGACGGCGACCAACTCCTGGCTGCATTCGCAGACCCAGCAAAGCCAGCATCGTTACGACCGCGAGCGCGGTTACGTGTGTACCTTCAGCGGTCTGGTCATCAAGTCCACCACGGCGCACCTGTTTCACGTTGGCGATGCCCGCATCTACCGTCTGCGTGGCGGAGAACTGATGCAACTGACCGAGGATCACCGCGTCTGGGTGTCGTCAAATCAAAGCTACCTCGCCCGTGCGCTGGGCATGGACCGCAAGGTCGAGATCGACTACGTGCAAGCGCAACTGGCGATTGGCGACCTGATGGTGTTGGCCACCGACGGAGTCTATGAACACACCGATGCCGCCTTTGTGCAGGCGGCCATCACCGCTGGCCCCGACCTCGATGCAGCGGCGAAGGCAATTGCTGACGAAGCCCTGCAGCGGGGTAGCGGCGACAACCTGACCATCCAGCTGGTGCGTATCGACGAACTGCCCGACCCGGAGGCCAACGAAGTGTATCGCCAGCTTTCCGAACTGCCCTGTCCGCCGCTGATGGAGGCGCGTGCCGAGTTCGAGGGCTACCAGATTGTTCGTGTCATCAAGAGCAGCGCCCGCAGCCACATCTATCTGGCGGTCGATAACGAAAGCGGCGAACGCGTCGTCATCAAGACGCCCTCCATCGACATGCAGGCCAACCCGGCGGCGCTCGAACGCTTCCTGCTCGAAGAGTGGATCGCCCGCCGCATCAACAGCGCGCATGTCCTCAAACCCTGCTCGCAAACGCGGCAACACCAGTCGATCTACATCGTCACCGAATACATCGAAGGCCAGACGCTGACGCAATGGATGATCGACAATCCCAAGCCGGAGCTGCCTGTGGTGCGTGGCATCCTGGAACAGATCGCCAAGGGCCTGCAAGCCTTTCACCGGCTCGAAATGGTCTATCAAGACTTGAAGCCTGACAACATCATGATCGACACCACCGGCACGGTGAAGATCATCGACTTCGGCGCCACGCGCGTTGCCGGCATCGAAGAAATCGCCACCGTCGTCGAACAGATCAACCTGCTCGGCGCCGCCCTGTATGCCGCTCCGGAATACTTCCTCGGCGAACTGGGCAGCGCCCGTTCCGACCTCTACTCGCTGGGCGTTATCGCCTATCAGATGCTCTCCGGCGGCTTTCCCTACGGCACCGAGGTCCCCAGGGCTCGCACCAAATCAGCGCAGAAAAAACTCGCCTACAAAAGCGTGCTCAACGAGGAACGTGAAATCCCCGCCTGGATCGACGACGCCATCCGCAAAGCCGTCGAACCCGACCCCTTCGAGCGCTACGAAGAGCTCTCCGAATTCATCTACGACCTGCACCACCCGAACAAGGAATTCCTCAACAAAACCAAGCCGCCACTGATTGAGCGCAACCCGGTGATCTTCTGGAAGGGTGTTTCATTTGTGCTGATGCTGGCGCTGGTTGGCGTGAGCGTGGTGCGCTTTCACTGAAACGCGTTGCGGAAGCGCCAAATGCCTCGGTTCGAGGTCGGTTTGTGGATCGGAACTGATCACGCCGGATGCGATCAATAGATTCGCGCAGGTTAGGCCAAGTACGCGTCAAAAATCTGAAAACTCCCGGGTCACAAAGCAAAAAGCCACCCCGAAGGATGGCTAAGTGCTTTTTCTTTGCATTTTTGGTCGGAGTGACAGGATTCGAACTTGCGACCCCTGCGTCCCGAACGCAGTGCTCTACCAGGCTGAGCTACACTCCGACGCTATGTTGAGAGGCTTAGTGATTTCTCTCAACTGCAAAGAGGGTCAATTGTAGCAGAGCTTTTTTATAATTTGAATCCCCTAAGCACTGAATTGCAGCCCTGGCGTACTCCGCCTCGCGTGCAGCGCGTGCTCTTGCATGCTCCAGGGCGCCACTATTCCGGATGGCGTCAAGTACCAACAAGAAGTCTTCGCGCCCACCTTCTTCGATTGCTTTACGGACGCAAGCAGCTTGTTCCGGAGTGCCATGTTGCATGACGTATATCAGGGGCAGGGTGGGCTTCCCTTCCGCCAGGTCATCGCCGAGATGTTTGCCGGTTTCCGCCTCTTGGCCCGAGTAATCGAGGACATCGTCAATGAGCTGGAAAGCGGTTCCCAGGTGCATTCCATAGGCGGTCAAAGCCTCCTCGACATCTTGCGATGCCTTCCCCAATATGGCCCCCAGCTGCGCTGCCGCCTCGAACAGCTTTGCGGTCTTGTAGTGAATGACCCGCATGTAGCGCGCTTCATCGACATCGGCATCGTGGCAGTTCATCAGCTGCAAGACTTCACCTTCGGCGATGATATTCGTTGCGTCTGAAAGCACGCGCATAACGCGCATGTTGTTGACTTCGACCATCATCTGGAATGCTCGCGAATACAGAAAATCGCCGACCAACACACTGGCCGCATTCCCGAACATTGCATTGGCTGTGTCATGCCCCCGCCGCAATGCAGACTCATCGACAACGTCGTCGTGCAGGAGGGTGGCTGTGTGAATGAACTCGACAACAGCCGCCATTTCCTGATGGTGGGTTCCTTCGTACTCAACCGCGCCAGCGGCGAGCAACACTAGCGCCGGACGCATGCGCTTGCCACCGCTGCCGATGATGTATTCGGCGACTTGCCGTACGAGCACTACGTCAGAGTGCAGGCGGTCGCGTATAACCGTATCGACAGCCTTCATGTCGGGGCCGATTAGGGCGTAGAGCTGGTCCAGAGTCACGTCAGGGAATTCCTTGATTAAGCGCGGAATCTTAGGTGGCAGTGCGCGCTCAGTCAAGGCCGAAGAACGATGGATGCAAGCCGATTATCCAACAGTTTGTTAAACTCTTTGGATTATTGGATGCACAGGGACTGACATGGACATTAGTTCGATCATCGCGCCGATTATTCTGGATCGCGAAGCGCTGCAAGAGTTCGCAGAGGCACTGATCGACCGCGCACCGGAAATTGAAGGTGACGTTGCCCGCTTGAGAAAAGCCCCTGAAGAAAGGGAGATCACCGCGAGCTTGTTTCGTGCGGTGCACAATATCAAGGGCGATGCCGCTCTGTGCAAATTTGACCTGGGTATCGCCATCGCCCATCCCATTGAAACGATCCTGGCTCGTTTTCGGGAGGGTGAGGTTCCATTTTCAGAGCTGCTGGCCGAGATGATTCTTTTGGCCGTGGATCGCCTTGAGTTGGCGACAGACGCCCTGCTGGCACACAAGTCGTTGGAAAGCCTCAACCTGGCGCTACTTGTGCAGGGGCTGGAAGCCTTGGCGCAGGAGTCTGCCGAACAATTCGATGCAGCCTGTGCCGATCTGATAGAGGCTGTAACAGGCTTCTCTCCGGTTATCCCGGACATTTCCAGCCGCCCACCCCCATCGTCACCCCCAAATCCGGGGCAAAAAAACGCCAGCACTGACCTGCAGTTTTTCCGCTCGCTGGCACTTCAGTTCGAAAGCCGCTCTCCGCTATTCAAGGGGAGAACCATGCGCATTCTTCGCCTCGCGCTGGAGACCAACAAAGCAGGGAATAGCGCCGTCGACCCCGTGCAACTTGAAGCAGCTGTTTATCTCCACGATGTAGGCATGATGTTTCTTCCTGAATCAATCTGGCTGAAGGTCGGAAAAATGACGCCGGAGGATAAGCTTGCCTTGCGTAACCATCCGGGGTTTGCGGCGGGTCTTTTGCAGCGCATATCGGGATGGGAAGCCGCTGCAGAAATAGTTGCTCAACACCACGAAATGCCCGATGGTGGTGGATACCCGAAAGCATTGCTCGATACTGAGATATGTCCGGGCGCGAAAATTCTCGCTATCGTTGATGCCTTTGAGGCGGTGATGCTAAAACATATTCACCGAGGAAAAAATCGCTCCGTGCTTCGGGCCATTGCTGAAATTAATGCCTGCGACAATCAATTTTCTCCGGAATGGATCACACCATTCAACGCAGTCATCCGCAAGACCGTTGAAAATTGATGTCAATCGACCGTGAACGGCGCTTTGGCGGGGTAAGCCGCCTTTACGGCGCAAACGTCTCCGAGGCACTTCGGCTGGCTAGCGTATGTGTCGTTGGACTTGGTGGTGTTGGCTCGTGGAGCGCTGAAGCGCTAGCTCGTACGGGTATCGGCAGAATCACGCTGGTCGACCTCGATATTGTGGCCGAATCAAACACGAATCGACAGATTCAGGCGCTTGGTGACGCCTATGGCAAAGACAAGGTCGGCGCGATGGCGGAGCGAATCCGCGCCATCAACCCGGCGTGCGAGATTTCGTGCATAGACGATTTCGTAACCGCGGAAAACGTTGCGGATATCCTCGGGCAAAACTTTTCTGTTGTCATTGACGCCATTGACCAGGTACGAGTCAAGGCGGCGATGATCGCTTTTTGTCGCAACGAACGCACTCCAATCGTCACCGCCGGGGCCGCTGGCGGACAAATCGATCCGACGCAGATACGTGTCGCCGATCTCAGCAAAACGGTACAAGACCCATTGCTTGCGAATGTTCGCTCCCGATTGCGCCGGGAGTACGGCTTCCCTCGGGACACGAAGAAAAAATTCGACGTTTCTGCAGTATTTTCTACAGAGCAACTGCGGTATCCCGAACTCGAGCAGAGCTGCGATAGCCAACGCAGCCCCGCTGGCCTCAACTGCGCGGGGTTTGGCTCATCTGTTTGCGTCACGGCCACATTTGGAATGGTTGCCAGCGCACAAGCCATACGGTTGATTAGCGCCATGTCCGCTTGAGAGCGATTTGACAGACGGCCGGTTGTTGCTGGATCAAGGCAAAACTGGCGTCAATTTGCTCTCCGAATACCGGCCATCCGGGTCGAGCCAGGCCCAGCCGTAGAGCCAGCCACCGGCCAGCGCGGCGATGGCGAGTACTGAGGTGGCAGCGTCGGTGACGACATGGATCTCTTTGGCAATTTTCCCGCTGTTTTCACCGTTGACCGCAGTATTTGCCACTTCCAGCCCACAGATGCTGTCCTGAATCCAGCGAATGCCTGCTTTTTCGAGCAGAGCGGCGTGCAAGGCTGCGCATTGATCCAGTGCCCTTATCAGCGAGGTGACTAACGAAACGTTTTGCCCCCAGAAGCTGCCCGGAGTTGCCTTTCGCTGCATCCAAACTACCGCGCCAAACGTATCCAGTATGTAAGGCGTTGTTCTGCGTAGTGTTGGCGACGACAGGGCCCTGAATACGGTATTCAATTTTTCAATGGAGAGCAGAAATGACTTCACGACCCATCAATTCGCGCACTCGTGCGCTTTGCCGGGCGACATTCACAGTGGCACTGGTGTGGTTGGGGTTAAGCCAGCCCGTGCTGGCTAACCTTGTTACTCGTTCGGTGGGCGTGACGCTCAATGCGGCGAACATTGAATCGTATGATCTGGATTTGAATCTTGACGGTACGACAGACTTTACATTTACCGCTGCGCTCGTTTTGGATCCAGTCCTTTCGGTTGGTTTCAATGTCGTGGATTTTCGATTTGGAAGCAGCAACGGGGTTGTCATCGACTTCCCGACAGGTGATGGATTCCCTGCTGCGAGTCTCCTTCAAGTGGGTGACACGGTATCCGCAGCGAACATGTTTTCTGGGCCCAATGACCAGGGTAACCTCTTCTTTTTCACCACCTTTGATCCCCCTTCGGGAAACTTCCTGGGGCAGACGGGGTATTTGGGGCTTCGGTTTGACGCGGCAGGTGGGACGGAATACGGGTTTGCCGAAGTGACGATCAACAGCCTGAATACGCAGAATAATCCGCTGGGGCTGACGATTGGTAATGTAGGATTCAACGACGTCCCTGGTCAGTCTGTGCAAATATCTGCCGTTCCTGAGCCGTCGAGTCTGTTGCTTTTTGGCTCATGTGCATTGGGATTGCTGGCATTCCAGCGAAGAAAGCCCGGCGTGTCTCAAACGCAAAGTCTGTAGGTTAAAAATGGCAGTCGCAATAGCGAGCGCGCTGCGACGACATCGCTGATCGCTGCGGAGTTCAAGGCCATGTTTTGCGGCTTGAGGAGCGCCTCAGTGAAGCCCACGACGCATTGGAATGGGGTGCAACGCGGCAGCCAGCGTCGTCTTGCCGGCATCCGACGTGGTGCCTTGTACGATCAGTCAGAAAAAGGGCATGGGCGGCTTCGTTGGGGAAATGGAAGCCATCCTTTCAAACCTAGCCGCGACTGAATCCAAAATAGCTTAGCTTGCGTATTTACTATCAAATGCGATCACAAAGAGCTCAGTAGAAGGCGACGGCGTGGAGAATATGGATGGACCCTGACAGCGACTTGACCGACGATTTCCTGACCGACGCTATGGTAGATGATGAGTTAGCGGCAGCAGTGCAGCCCGGGGTGCGCTATGCCCAGCCGGTCGCCGATGCCGAGCTGGTCAAATGGATCGCGCAGGTCAGCGAGCGCGACGAAAAAGCCTTGGCCGCGCTCTATGACGCGCTGGTCAGCAAGGTCTACGGACTAGTCCTGCGCATTACCGGGCAGCGGCAACTGGCGGAGGAGGTGACTGAAGATGTGTTCTGGCAGATCTGGCGTCAGGCACCCCGCTTCGACACCGACCGGGGATCGCCGCGGGCCTGGATAATGACCATAGCGCGGTCGCGAGCGATTGATGCCCTGCGCCGCCAGAAGCCATGTGCCACACTCGAGAGCGAACTGGTCGGCGAGGAGGAATCGATGGTGCAACACCCGATTGACCTGCTGGTGGCGGTAGAACAAAACACCCTCCTCCATCAGGCGCTGGGCAAAATCGAGGCGTTGCCCCGTCAGCTTGTTTCACTGGCTTTTTTCAAAGGCCTGTCACATGAAGAAATTGCCAGTCACACCGGCCTGCCCCTGGGTACGGTTAAATCACTTATCCGCCGCGCCCTGCTCCGCCTGCGCGAACAGCTTCCCGGGATGACTTCAGCTACGATGGTGATGCCATGAACGACTTGAACGACGACGAAGAGATCAACATGCTGATTGCTGCCGAGATTTCCGAGACACCGCTGCCCGGTACCGTGCGTCAGGGTTTGCGCCAGCGCTTGAGTGAGCGCCTCGACGACAGCCAGCGCCGCCATGCCGGGCTGCTCACAGTGCGTCACCGCGACGGCGTCTGGAGTGAGTTGAAGGCTGGTGTCCAGTCCAAAATCTTGCGTGAAGGCCACGGTGGCTCGTCGGTACTGATCCGCCTGACACCAGGCGCCACGCTGCCGGTCCATCGCCACCGCCATCTCGAAGAAGGCATCGTTCTGAGCGGCAGAATGCAGATGGGCGAACTCGATCTCGGGGTGGCTGACTATCATGTTTCCACCCCCGGTAGCCGCCATGCCCGCATCACCTCGCGCGATGGCTGCCTGACCTATTTGCGCGGCACCTCGCTGGGCAATACCGTCGGCCTGGTGATCGAACTGCTCGGCGGACTGGTGCCCGGCGCTGGCGAAGCCCCGCTCTCCATTACCGGCAAAGACGGCCAATGGCAGCCGCTTGCCAATGGCGTTGAGGAAAAGCGCCTGTGGCGGGATGGCAAACAGGTATCGCGCTTCATCCGTTTTGCACCGGGTAGCTCACTGGCCGGACACCGGCATGAGCAGGACGAGGAAACGATGGTCATCGAAGGAGAAATTTTCTTTGGCGACCTCCTTGCCCGCAGCCACGAGTTTCACTTTGCCCCGGCCGGCACCCACCATGAAACGCTGTTCAGCGACACCGGCGCCCTGATCTTCGTCCATCAGGGCGGTCAAGCGGCCAGCTAGACCGCATCCATTCTGCGCCCCCCTGCGTATACCTGGCAGTGGGCGCTAGCGCCTGCGGTTGGCCCAGCCGGGCCAACCGGTTGCTGGCAGAGGAATGGAACATGAAAAAACAACTCGCTGCACTCTGGCTGGCGCTGCTTTTGCCTCTGACCAGCCTTGCGGCGCCGGGGACGCTGATCGACTGGCAAACCTATTCTCCTCAGGCATTCGCTCGGGCCAAGGCAGAAAATCGCCTGATCCTGCTCGAACTGGAGGCCGTCTGGTGCCACTGGTGCCACGTCATGGATGAAAAGACCTGGAACGACCCGCAGGTTGCTGCCACCATGCGCCAGCACTTTGTCGCCTTGCGCGTCGATCACGATGCCCGGCCCGACCTCGCCGAACGCTATCGCGACTATGGTTGGCCAGCGCTCATCATCCTCGATGGCAATGGCCAGGAAATCGTCAAGCGCGCCGGCTATATTGCGCCTGAACCGATGCAACGCCTGCTTACGGCAGTGATTCGCGATCCCAGCCCGGAACGCCCGGAGGCCGCCGCACCAACAAGCTGGGCCTTGTCGCCCTTGCTCGGCGAGGCAACAGCGCGCCAGCTGGAGGCACGGCTGGTCGCGACGCATGATTTTGCGCTGGGCGGCCTGATCGGGGAGCAAAAGGTGGTTGACCGCGATGCCACCGAATACGCCCTGCAGCAGCCCAAAAATCCGCTGGCGCTGGCCATAGCCCGGAGCAATCTGGGCGCTGCACGGCAGTTGGTCGACCCGGTCTGGGGCGGCATCTACCAGTATTCAACCGGCGGCAACTGGGCGCATCCGCATTTTGAAAAACTCGGCTTCATTCAGGCCGAGTATCTCCGTATGTTCGCCCTTGGTTACGCCGCGCTGAAAGACCCACGCGACCGAGAGGCTATCCGCCAGACCCATCGCTATCTGCGCCGCTTTCTGAAGGCCCCCGATGGCAGCTTCTACACCAGCCAGGATGCCGACCTCAAGCCCGGCGAGCATGCCGGCGACTACTTTGCGCTGGGGGACCGCCAACGGCAGCAATTGGGCGTCCCAAAAGTTGACCGCCACATCTATGCCCGCGAAAACGGCCTGATCGCCAGCGCACTGGCCGAGGCCTACATGGCAACCGGCGATGCAGGGCTGCTCGACGATGCGATCCGTGCGACAAAGCGCATGCTCGCCACCCGGCGATTGCCCGATGGGGGCTTCAGCCATGGCGCAAAGGATAGCGGTGGCCCCTACCTGGCTGACAGCCTCGCCATGTTGCGCTCACTGCTTGCCCTGCACAGTGCCACTGGCGACCGCCTATGGTTGCGCGAAGCCGGGGCCACGGCCGGCTTTATCGCCCGCAACTTCGCCCGCGAAAATGCCCCCGGCTATGTCGGGGCCGTCGGCAGCGGCCCTTTGCCGGCGGTAGCCACGTTTGACGAAAACCTTGCGCTTGCCCGGGCGGCCAATCTGCTCTTTCACTACAGCGGTGAGCCCCTGCACCGGGCGCTGGCGGAAAATGCAATGCGCTATTTGGTCACCCCGGAACTTGCCCTGTCGCGCATTAGCGATCCTGGCATTTTGCTTGCCGCCCACGAGCTGGCCTCTGACCCGGCACACCTGACTGTCGTCGGCCAGCGCGACGATCCGGTGGCCCGTAAACTGTTCGACAGCGCCATGCGCTGGCCGACCAGTTACAAGCGTATCGAATGGTGGGATCGCCGCGACGGCCCGCTGACCAACGCCGATGTTAACTATCCCAAGCTGAGCAAGGCGGCCGCCTACGTCTGTACCGAAGGCCGATGCTCGCGCCCGGTGGTTGATCCGGCAGAGCTGCTCAGTCTGGCCAAAGAGCTGCAGGGAGAGCGTACTTCAGCCCGGGTAGCCAAGCCATGAACACCCGCCGGCTACTTGTCGCACTGCTCGCCACCGGCTGCTTCGGACTATCCCTCGCCGCCCCGGCCCTGACGCCCGTTGAGCCAACTGCGGCCGCCCCCACCAAGCTGAACGATGTGCAAGGCAAAACGGTTTCCTTGCAGGACTTTCGCGGCAAGGTGGTGCTGGTTAATTTCTGGGCCACCTACTGCAAACCCTGCCGTGAGGAAATGCCTTCGCTGGAGCGGCTCAAGACGCGACTCGGCGCGCGGGGACTGAACGTGATCGGCATCGCCGTGGCCGAGGAGACCAGCGTCGTTACCCGCTTCTTGAGCACAAGGCCGGTCAGTTTTCCCATCCTGCTCGACCGCGAGGCAGCGAGCATGGCGCAGTGGAAGGCGATTGCCCTGCCGAGCACCTATCTGGTCGACCGGCGCGGCCGGCTGCGCGCCAAACTGGTCGGTGGCACTGACTGGGAGAGCCCCGCCCTGGTCGATGCACTAGAGAGGCTTTTGAATGAGTAATGGCGCCCAGCAAGACTGTCAAAAAATTTTCGCAGTTAATGCATCCGGATAACAGAATGCCGCGTAATAAGGGATAAGGCAGCACGCCGAGCAGCACAGCGGTTGCCGTCACCAAGCAATGCCTTGGCTCGTTAGAGTCCTCAACCTCAGGAGAATCAAAATGTCTGCTCAAAAAACAAAACTCAATATAGCCGTTGGTACTGCTCTCGTCGCCGGTGCCTTTCTTTCCTCGATGGCGGGCGCTGCTGAAAATCCGTTTTCCAGCGAAAAGCTGAGTGCGGGTTACCAGCTGGCCGATGCCGGCAGCAAGACCGCAGACGGAAAATGCGGTGGTGACAAGAAGTCGGACGCCAAGTGCGGCGCCGACAAAAAGGCTGACGCAAAATGTGGTGCGGACAAGAAAAAAGATGCCAGCTGCGGCGGCGATAAGAAAAAAGAAGCGAAGTGTGGCGCTGACAAGAAGAAGGATGCCAGCTGCGGCGCTGCCAAATAAGGACCACCGGGCGCCAGCATGCCCGCCATGCATTGACCGCTGTTGTTGAGTTCGCCAGGCACCGGGTGCGTCAAGCGCCTGCTGACTGGCGAATTACTGAATACGGTGCCAGAAAAGCCCGTTGTTGATTCTCCGTTCGACTCGCCAAAGCAAGGGGCCGCCCGTTGCAATCGGGCCAGGATCTAACGCCGGCCGAAGCTGAGGCAAACTGCTACCTGCAATTCGCCATGACGGCAGTTGCGATTTGACTGAAACCGGCTGGCCGCCATCGAACCCCGGGGCGATTCAGGTTGTGAGTGCTCATCGTTGATCTCTGCCCCGCTCTTGCCTGCGATACAGGCAGTCCGCTCGTGTTCAGCTTGGCTCTGTCGGAATTTGTGCTGCTTCGCATTCGTCGCAAAGCAGAATCTCGACGGTGACATGGACGATCTCCTCGTGGATGGCGAGGGCGCGGCGGATGTCGGCGGGGACGAGGCTGGCGTCGTGGGTGAGCACGCTGAGGGCGCAGGCGTAGGCGCCGGTGCCGACGCGCCAGACGTGGATGTCGGTGAGTTGAGTGTTGCCGTCGGCGGGGAGGGCGGCGATCACGTCGCGGATTTCTGCGACGACCGGGTGATCCATTTCGCGGTCGAGCAGGACGCGGCCGCTTTGCACGATCAGGTTCTTCGCCCACAGCGCGACCAGCGCGGCGCCGACAATGCCGGTGGCCGGGTCGAGCCAGGCCCAGCCGTAGAGCCAGCCGCCGGCCAGCGCGGCGATGGCGAGCACCGAAGTGGCGGCGTCGGTGACGACGTGGATGTAGGCGGCCTTGAGGTTGAGGTCGTGGTGCTCGTGCCCATGGTCGTGATGGTGGCTGTGATCGTGGCCATGATCGTGGGGGCCGCCGAGAATCAGCGCGCAGATCAGGTTGATGACCAGCCCGAGGACAGCGACGGCCATGGCTTCGGGGTAGTGGATTTCTTGCGGTGACCACAGCCGTTCGAGCGAACCGATGACCATCGCGGCGGCGACGCCGAGCAGGAAGATGGCGCTGGTGTAGCTGGCCAGTACCTCGATTTTCCAGGTGCCGAAGGCGAAACTCGGATCATTCGCATATTTGCGTGCTGCGCCGTAAGCGAAGGCGGAGAGGCCGATGGCCAGCGCGTGTGAACTCATGTGCCAGCCGTCGGCCAGCACGGCCATCGAGTTGAACCACCAGCCGGCGACAATCTCGACCAACATGGTGGCGATGGTGATCCACATGACGAGGCGCGTGCTGCGCTCGGCAGCGCCATTGCCAGCCGAATACTGATGGTTGTGCGCCCAGCGCGACAGGTCGTGGCGTTTGTTCTCGATGCTGCTCATTGTTGGCCGTACCCCTTGAATTTTTCCAGCACGGCGCCCATTTCTTCGGCCGTCAGCAGAACCGGCTGGCCGAGCTGGCAGGCCCGCCAGTATTGTTCGCAGAGTTCTTCAAGCTCGATGGCCAGCGCCAGGGCTTCGTCAAGATCGCGTCCGGCGACGAGCAGGCCGTGGTTGGCGAGCAGGCATGCTTTGCGCTCGGCCATCGCGGCCATTGCTGCGGTCGACAGGAAATTTGAGC
Organism: uncultured Rhodocyclaceae bacterium; assembly: GCA_907163225.1. Classification (GTDB taxonomy): domain Bacteria; phylum Pseudomonadota; class Gammaproteobacteria; order Burkholderiales; family Rhodocyclaceae; genus Azonexus. Next base: position 2,999,113 of record OU015322.1, read on the forward strand.
CAAAAATGGCATACTCGGCGCAGCGTATGGTGTCGCCGCCAAAGCGCGCGATCATGTAATGAAACGGCGGAATGTCGAGGCGCAGGCAAGCCAGGCTGACGGCGAAGGGCGAGTGGGCGTGCAGCACGGCGCCGACTTCAGGGCGGGCGGCGTAGAGGTCGCGATGAAAGCGCCATTCGGATGATGGCTTGCGGCTGCCGACGTGCGAACCGTCGAGCGCCATGAGCGGGATGTCGTCTTCGCGCAGGCGGTCGTATGCCATACCCGTTGGCGTGATGTAGAAGCCTTCGCCGCTGCGCACGCTGACGTTGCCCGACGTGCCGCGATTGAGGCCGGCCGGCTGCATGGCGCGGGCAGTGGCGATTAATTGGGTGCGCAGGTCAGTCATGGCGAATCCTTGACGCAGATACGCCGAGGCGCGGAGAAAGGCTGAACGAGTTTCCCCGGTTCCTCTGCGTCTCCGCGTCTCTGCGTTTCAATCGCATTTTGCTTCCTCGGGATAAAGGCCGAGCAAGCCTTCGCGACTGGCCGGGCAGACGCCGCGTTCGGTGATGATGGCCTTGACCAGCCAGTTCGGCGTGACGTCGAAGGCCGGGTTGGCGACGTCCTCGCCGGCCGCCAACTGGCGCAGCGCCGAGGGCTGGGTGTGGCTGTCGAGGCCATGGACGAAACGGAACTCGTCGCCGTCACGTTCCTCGATCGGAATGTCGGCGCCATCGGCGCAGGCAAAGTCGAGCGTCGAGCGCGGCGCGGCGACGTAGAAGGGAATCCCGTTGTCGGCGCAGGCCAGCGCCTTGAGATAGGTGCCGATCTTGTTGGCAACGTCGCCGTTGGCGGCGATGCGGTCGGCGCCGACGATGACGGCATCGACCTTGCCGGCGCGCATGAGCAGGCCGGCAGCGTTGTCGGCGATCAGCGTGTGCGGCACACCGTGTTGTTCCAGCTCCCAGGCCGTAAGGAGGCCCTGGTTGCGCGGACGGGTTTCGGACACCCAGACATGCACCGGCACGCCAGCATCGTGCGCGGCGTAGATCGGCGACAGGGCGGTGCCGTGGTCCACGGTGGCCAGCCAGCCGGCGTTGCAGTGGGTCATCACGTTCAGCGTCTGGCCGTCGGCGACGATCAGTTCGTTCCATAGCTTGAGGCCGTGCTGGCCGATGGCTGCGTTCTGCGCGACGTCCTCCTCGGCGATGGCGGCGGCTTCGGCCCAGGCGGCTGCAGCGCGCTGCTCTGCGGGAAGCGGGCGGAGCATTTTTTCCATGCGGGCCAGCGCCCAGTGCAGATTGACGGCGGTCGGCCGCGTCGCGCCCAGCACGGCGATGGCCTCGGCCAGCCGGGCATCGGAAGCCTCGAAGTCGAGCGCAATCGCTAGCCCGTAGGCCGCCGTGGCGCCAATCAGCGGCGCACCGCGCACCTGCATGGCGCGGATGGCGTGCGCCGCTTCGTCGAGTGTGGCGACGCGCACCCAGTGCAGCGCATGCGGCAGCCGGGTCTGGTCGATGATGTCGATGGCGCACCGCTCAGGATGGGCGCGCAGGGTGCGGGTGGGGATGCCGTCGATGTTCATGGTTCAGAGTGGTTTGGTGTGGGTGCGCAGCCAGGAGGCGTAATCGCTTTCGCCGATTTCCCCGGCAGCCAGCGCAAGCATGGTCAGAGTGGCGTCCTGCGGGGTGGCGGTCAGGCGGTAGCCGTTCAGGCGCAGGAACATGCCGGCACCGAGAAAGCCGGCGCGCTTGTTGCCGTCAATGAATGGATGATTTTTGGCCAGGCCGAAGGCATAGGCGGCGGCGCAGTCAAACAGGTCGGGGCTGCCGTAGTGAAGCAGGTTTTCCGGGCGGGCCAGCGCCGAATCGAGCAAGCCTTCATCTCTAATTCCCTGCGCTCCACCATGTATGACCAGGCTCTCGCCGTGCAGGAGCAGCAAGGCCCGCCGGTTGATCCAGATGAACATGCTACTTGGCGAGTTCGTGGAAGGTGTCGCGGAACTCGCGCATGAAGTCACGGCCGGCTTCGACCTGGCGGGCCACTTCAGGATCGTAAGGAGTCATCGAAAAACCTTCGGGAGATTCGACGAGATAAACCGTGTCCCCCTTGTCGATATGCAGCATGGCCAAGGCTTCCTTGGGCAACACGACGCCTACCGAATTGCCGATCTGGGTCAGTTTGAGTGCGAACATGGTTGCCTCCAATGGCGTTATAACAGATGTAATACTAAACCTTTTTTGTATGGGGTGCTTGTTCGTGCCCCGGCCTTGCCGCATGATTTCAGCCACTTTTTGTCGTTGACCGCAGGAATCATGCAAACACCTATCGCTATCGACTCCCGCTTCCCTGAGATGGAAACGACCATCTTTACCGTGATGAGCCGGCTGGCCGCCGAGTGCGGCGCCGTGAACCTGTCGCAAGGCTTCCCCGATTTTCAGGCCGAGCCGGCGTTATTCGATGCCGTGCATCGCCACATGCTGGCCGGTCGCAATCAGTACGCGCCAATGGCCGGTATGCCGGAGCTGCGCCAGGCCATCGTCGACAAGGTGGCGGCGCTCTACGGCACGCGTTACGACGTCGAATCGGAAGTGACCGTGACGGCCGGCGCGACGCAGGCCATCTTTACTGCCATCGCCGCTTTCGTGCGGGCGGGCGACGAGGTCATCGTCTTCGAGCCGGTCTATGATTCCTACGTGCCGGCCATCGAAACCGTGGGCGGCAAGGCGGTTTACGCCCAACTGAAATTCCCCGATTACGGGCCGGACTGGGCGCAGGTGGCGCCATTGATTTCGCCAAAAACGCGGATGATCATCGTCAATTCGCCGCACAACCCGACCGGAAGCCTGCTCTCTGCGGTCGACCGGGAAAAGCTGGCAAAACTTGTGGCCGGCACCAACATCGTCGTCCTCTCCGACGAGGTATACGAGCACATCCTTTTCGACGGCGAGCAGCATGCCAGCCTTTGTGCCCATCCCGAGCTGGCGGCACGCAGCATCGTGGTTTCCAGCTTCGGCAAGACCTATCACATCACCGGCTGGAAAATCGGCTACGTCGTCGGCCCGGCGGCGCTCATGGCCGAGTTCCGCAAGGTGCACCAGTTCAACGTGTTCACGGTCCACACGCCGTCTCAACTGGCGCTTGCCGAGTACATGCAGGACGCCGGGCGGCATCTCCGGCTGGCCGCGTTCTATCAGGAAAAACGGGATTTCTTCCGCCGGCTGATGGCTGCCACGCCGTTTGAGCTACTCCCCTGCCGCGGCACCTATTTTCAGCTGGCGCGTTACGACTGCATCTCGGATTTGCCTGACCGCGCCTTCGCCGAATGGATGACGCGCGAGGTCGGCGTCGCGGTCATCCCGGTCTCGGCATTTTATGCCAACGGGCGAGACGACAAGGTGGTGCGTTTCTGCTTCGCCAAACAGGAAGAAACCCTGCTCGCTGCAGCTGATCGGCTTTGTAAAGCATTGTAAGGCAACCTTAAAATATGAAAAATGCTTGACCTTTTTGATAGACAAAGCGAATAATCGGCCGATCAAAAACATATCCGAGGAGGAATAGCATGGGAATGGTTCAGGAATTCAAAGAATTTGCCGTCAAGGGCAACGCGATGGATCTGGCTGTCGGTGTCATCATTGGTGGCGCGTTTGGCAAGATCGTTGACTCGATCGTTGGCGATCTGATCATGCCGATCGTGGCTCGCCTTATTGGCAATATCGATTTCTCCAACCTCTTTGTCGTGCTGGGCAACAATCCGGGCAACCTGACTGCACTGGCCGACATCAAGAAGGCCGGCATTCCAGTTTTTGCCTACGGATCCTTCCTCACCATTGTGGTCAATTTCGTCATTCTCGCCTTTATCATCTTCATGATGGTCAAGCAGATGAACCGCATGCGTCACGAAGAGCCGGTTGTTGAAGAGGTTCCGCCGACCCCGGAAGACGTTATTCTGCTCCGCGAAATTCGCGATTCCCTGAAGAAGTAAGCTTCTTCAAGGCAACAAAAAGCCGCCTCCGGGCGGCTTTTTGTTGCCTTGATTTTTTGTCTAATCTGCAAAAACTGCCTTCCAAAGGCGGTCGACCGCAGCAACGTGGTTTTCGATCTCCTCGCGCCGAATCGGTGCCTTGGGATGGGCGGAAAGGCGTTTGGCATGTTGCAGCCGGCGGTATTCGCGGTAGGCGTTGCCGACTGCTTCGGCCTGTTGCAGGTCGATCAGTCCCAGTTCGCCGGACATCCGCAGCAAGGCGATGTTGCCGAGATTGCCGGTCAGGCTGGGGTGCTGGTGCGCGTAGCCGAGCACCAGGTACTGAACGATGAACTCGACATCGATGATGCCACCAGGGTCGTGTTTTAGCGCAAACTCGGTTTCGCTGTTCAGGGCGTGGCTGACATACATTTTCTGCCGCATGGCGACGACGTCTTCTTTGAGTTTGGCGAGGTCGCGTGGCAGGCGCAGGATTTCGCAGCGGATTTCCTCGAACCGCTTGCCCACCGCCGGGTCTCCGGCGCAGAAGCGGGCGCGGGTGAGCGCCTGATGTTCCCAGGTCCAGGCGTTTTTCAATTCGTAATCGCGGAAGGACTCGACGGAAACGGCGAGCAGGCCGGAATCGCCGTTCGGACGCAGGCGCAGGTCGGTTTCGAAAAGGATGCCGGCCGGTGTCTGGCTGGACAACCAGGAGTTCAGGCGCTGACTCAGGCGGCTGTAGTTCTCTTCGGCGTCCTGGTCGTCGTCATCGAAGAGGTAGACGAGGTCGAGGTCGGAGGCATAGCCGAGTTCCTTGCCGCCCATTTTTCCGTAGCCGATAACCGCAAACTTTGGCGCGTCGCAATGCCGTTTCTTGATGGTTTGCCAGCACAGCGGCAAAGTTTCCTGAACGATGGTGTCGGCCAGTTCGGTCAGGTGGTCGGAGAGGTGTTCAATGGTTTGCAGGCCAGCCAGATCCTGCGCCAGCAGCCGAAATACCTGGCCGTGGTGCATTTCGCGCAGGATGTCCATTTCGCGTTCGGTATCGCCGGCGTGATGGGCCAGATTGTCCCGCAGCAGTTCGCGGAACCCTGTCCAGTTGGTGGCGATTTCGTAGAGGCGCGGATCGAGCAATTCATCGAGCAGCAACGGGTGGCGATTGAGGTAATCGGCGGCCCAGTTGGAGGCGCAGATCATGTCGGCAACCCGGCGCAGCGCCATCGGGTATTGCTGCAGCAGGGCCAGATAAGCGCCGCGGCGGGCGATACCTTCGAGGAAGTTGAGACCGCGGGCCAGCGTCGTGTCCGGGGCGGGAGTGCTGCCCGCCGCTTCGATCAGGCGGGGGCCTACGGCATCGAGCCGCGCGCGGTTGGTCGCCGGCAGTTGCAGGTAGCGGCTGGCGGTGCGCAACTCGGTCAGGCGGGCGATGGCCTCCTTGGGTTGGCGGAAACCGAGATTGCCCAGGGTCTCGACGGCGGTGTCTTCGTCCATCTGGCCGTGCCAGAGCCCGGTCAGTGGGTGTTCGCCGGCTTCCGGATCGGAAAATACGGCTTCGAAGTGTCGGCTGACTTTGTCGCGATGATTGTCGAGTACAGCCAGCATCGCCGGCCAGTCCACGAAATTCATGCTGATTGCGATTTTTTGCCGATTTTCCGGGTCGACCGGCAGCATGTGCGTCTGCTTGTCTTCGACGTACTGCAGGCGGTGTTCGAGGCGGCGCAGGAAAATGTAGGCTTCGCGCAGCTCCTGCTCGGTTTCGGCCGGGAGCAGCTTGCGCTCGACCAGCAGCTTGAGCACGGACAGCGTCGGGCGAATCTGCAGCGCCATGTCGCGTCCGCCACGAATCAGCTGGAAGACCTGGGCCATGAATTCGATTTCGCGAATGCCGCCGGGGCCGAGTTTGACGTGATCGGCCATGTCCTTGCGCGCCACTTCGCGGCGGATCTGCGCGTGCAGGTCGCGCATGGCATTGATGGCGCCGAAATCGAGGTATTTGCGGAAGACAAATGGACGGGCCACCTTTTGCATGGCGGTCACCCATTCCGGCTGCAGATTGTCGCCAGCATTCATCGTTCGGCCCTTGATCCAGGCGTAACGCTCCCATTCGCGGCCTTGGGTGATCAGGTAGCTTTCGAGCGAGTCAAGCGAACAGACCAGCGGGCCGGCATCGCCGTTCGGACGCAGACGCATGTCGACACGAAAGACCTGGCCATCGGCCGTTATGTCGCCGAGTGCGCCGATGATGCGCTTGCCGAGGCGGGTGAAGAAATCGAAGTTTTCGATGCTTTTCGGGCCGGCGGTATCGCCTTCTTCCGGGTAGATGAAGATGTAATCGACATCGGACGACACGTTCAGCTCACGGCCGCCGAGCTTGCCCATGCCGATGATCATCAGGCGTTGCGGGCGGCCTTGTTTGTCCAGCGGTTCGCCGTAAGTCGCCACCAGTTGGCGGTGATAGTAGTCGAGCGTGAAATTGGTCGTCACGTCGGCAAGCAGGGTCATGCACTCGACGATTTCGGCCAGCGGCGCCAGGCCGCTCAGGTCGCGCAGAACAAGGTGCGCCATGGCGCGGTGGCGCAGGCGGCGCAAAGTAGCCCTGACGGCTTCGTCATCGGCGAACTCGCGCTGTAGCGGAGCGAGCAGCTGTGTCTCGGTGAGCGGTTGCTGCCAGGTGGCGGCCAGTTCGGGAATCAAGTCCGGACGGGCATGAAGGGTATTGGCCAGGTAGCGGCTATGGTTGATAGCGGCTTGCCAGCGGAGATCGAGAGTGGTGTCCATGATGGTCAGTCGGCGCCTTTGCCGAAAAGGTAGAATGTCGTTTTTATCCAGTATCCGATTGTAGTGATCTATTCCCCCCTCTGGCAAAGCGGTTTGACGCGTGAATGACCCGCTGCACGGAAAATCCGAAGTGATTTCACCGGAAGTTCGCGTTGCGCTGTACCACCGCCTGCACTGGCTGTGGCCGTTGCTGGCCCGGCGGGCGATCAGTCGCGGCTTGCGCCTGCTCGGCTGGGGTCTGCTCTCTGCCTGGCTGGCTTTTGCCATCCTGCTGCTGGCCTTGCGCTATGTGGTGTTGCCGAAAATCAGCGATTACCAGAGCGAGATTGAACAGGCGGCGACGCAGGCGGTCGGCCAGCCGGTCAAAATTGGCCGGATCGAGGCCCGCTGGCAGGGCTTGAATCCCGACCTGGTGCTTGACGATGTGGTCATTGCCGACCGTCAGGGCGTGCCGGCTTTTTCGCTGGCGCGTGTTGAGGGTGTTTTGTCCTGGCATACCCTGTGGCGAATGCGGCCAACGCTCTCGGTGCTGGCTTTTGATGGCCCGGTGCTGCACGTTCGCCGCGATACCAACGGCAAGATTACGGTCGCCGGGCTGGATGCCGAGGGCGAGAGCGATCCGGCCTTTGCGGAATGGGTGCTTGAGCAGAAACGAATTCGCATCCGGGACGCCACGATCGTCTGGGAGGACAGGCTGCGCAAGGCGCCACCGTTGGTGCTCGAAGACTTGCAGTTTGCGCTGGACAACAGCGGGCGCCGCCATCGCTTTGGTTTGTCGGCAGCGCCGCCGGATGAATTGGCGGCACGGATTGACGTTCGCGGTGAAGTCAAGGGTGACCTCGGCGAAGCATTGGAGCATTTGTCCGGCAAGATATTTGTTGAACTCGATTATGCCGATCTCGCCGGCTGGCGTGCTTGGGTGGATTATCCGGTGCACCTGCCGCAGGGCCGAGGCGCACTGCGTGTCTGGGGCGACCTTGAGAATGGCGCCGGCAATGTGACCGCCGACGTCGCCCTCGAGGAATTGCGGATTCGTCTTGGCCGCAAGCTTCCCGAGCTTGATCTGGCCAGCATGCGCGGGCGGCTGGAGGGGCGCTACAAGGCCGACCAGTGGGCTGTCGCCGGCCACCAGGTTGAACTGTCCACGCAGGATGGCCTGCGCATTGCGCCGACCGACTTCAAGGTCGAATGGCGCCAGGATGCCGAGACGGCGGTGGTCAACGGCAATGCCAGTGCCAGCTTTCTCGATCTGGCCGCACTCGGCCGCCTGGCGGCGTATCTGCCGCTCGATGTGCGGAGCCGGGAGCTCCTGACCCAGCATCGTCCGCAAGGCCGAATCGCCGAATTGCGCGCAAGCTGGGCTTTGGACGGAGATGCGTTGACGCGCTACAGCCTCAAGGCCGGATTCAATCAGCTGGGGGTTGAGGCAGATCGCTACTTCCCGGGGGCGGTCGGGCTTTCCGGCACGATCGACCTGACCGAAAAAGGCGGCGTTCTGGCACTCGACTCAGCCATTTCCAGCCTTTCTTTGCCGGCCGTATTTCCCGAGCCGGAGATTGCACTGAATTTGTTGAAGGCGAAGGCAAGCTGGAAAACGATGCCGCAGGCCATCGACATCAAGCTGGAAAAGCTCGAGTTTGCCGGCCCGGACGCCGCTGGTACGGCTCAAGGCAGCTATCGATTTACCGGCGATGGGCCGGGGGAAATCGACCTGACGGCAAAAGTCGATCGTGGCGAAGGGCGCGCGGTTTGGCGCTATATGCCGCATGCGGTCAATGCGGCTGCCCGCAACTGGATCAGGCGCGGCATCGTCGCCGGGCAGGGCTACGACGGGAAATTGATTCTCAAGGGCAATTTGAAGGATTTCCCCTTCCGCGATGGCAAGGGCGGCAAGTTCATCGTCACTGCCAAGGCCACCGGCGCCAAGGTGGATTACGCCGATGGCTGGCCGGTGATCGACGATATCGATGCCGACATGACCTTTGATACCGGCATGAAAATACTGGCCAGCAAGGGGCGCATCCTGGGCGCCACGCTGTCCGGGGTCAAGGTCGATATTCCCGATTTCGAGTCGCATGAGGAAATGCTGCTGGTTCGCGGCATTGCCCAGGGACCGACGACCGAGTTTTTCCGGTTTATCGAAAAGAGCCCGGTGGCCGAGAAAATCGACCGGTTTACCGATGGCATGAAGGCAGTCGGCAACGGCAGCCTTAGCCTTGAGCTTGATATCCCGTTGCGTCACGCGCTGGATACGAAAATGCGTGGCGACTACCGGTTCCAGAACAACCAGTTGCAACCGCTGGCCGGATTGCCGCCGCTAACGCAGGTCAATGGCCGCCTGTTACTGACCGAAAACACGGTTGCCGCCCAGGACATCAGCGGCCAGGTTTTCGGTGGGCCGCTCAAGGTGCAGGTCAAGAGCGCTGGCGACAAGGTGGGGGTGGTGGCGACTGGCACCGCCAACGTCGGCGAGGTGAGCAAGCATTTCGGCTGGCCGCTGATCAATCATTTGACCGGCAGTGCCGCCTGGAAAGCAGATATCAACATTCGCCGGCGCAATGCCGAGGTGGTTGTCGAATCCGACCTGCTCGGCGTCAGTTCGCCCTTGCCGGAACCGCTCAACAAGAACGCGACGACGCCGCTGGCCTTGCGCATCGAACGCACGGCGCCGGATGCCCAGCGCGAGCAATACCGAATCACGCTGGGCAAGGTCGCCCAGGGGCTGATCGTTCGGCGCCAGGAAAACTGGGAGCGCGGGGTTTTCGCAGTCGGCGATGCCGAGCCGCGCCTGCCGGAAAAAGGTCTGGCCGTTCGCGTGGCCACTTCGCGCATCGATGCCGATGCCTGGAAGAATTTCCTGCCCGATGCTGTGGCCGGCGGCGAGAGCGGTGGCCTGGCGCTCAATGTGGTGACGCTGAAATCGCCGCAATTGCGGCTCTTCGAGCGTGACTACAGCCAGGTTGATGTCAGCTTGCGGCCGCGTGATGGCGGCTGGCAAATCGGCCTGAATACCCGTGAGGCGGTGGGTGATGTTTTCTGGAAAAGTGCCGGGGAGGGTTGGGTCGAGGGCAATTTCAAGCGGCTGGTTGTCAAGCCGGCGGCGGAGGCCGGCGAGGGCGCCACCACGTTGATCAACACCTTGCCAGGCATGAGTCTCGCGGTGGAGGATTTCTACGTCGGCGACAAGGCGCTGGGCAAGCTGGAATTGAAGGCACGCAATGACAAGGGGGCGTGGCACCTCGATAACCTCAGCCTGCAAAACCCGGACGGCAGCTTGAAAGGTAAGGGGGTCTGGGTGAATAGTGGGCGCCATCAGACGCGGCTGGATTTCGAGTTGAACACCAAGGATGCCGGCAAGTTGCTGGATCGCCTGGGGCATGCCGATGCCGTTCGCCGAGGCTCGGCGAAAATGACCGGCGACCTGCAATGGAATGGGCCGCTGACCGGCATCCATTACCCGTCGTTGACCGGTCAGCTGACCGTTGAGGCGGAAAAGGGGCAGTTCAACAAGCTGGAGCCTGGTGTCGGCAAACTGCTCGGCCTGATTTCTCTGCAATCCTTGCCGCGTCGGCTGACGCTGGATTTCCGCGATATTTTCAGTGATGGCCTGGCTTTTGACAGCATCGAGGGCAAATTGGCAGTCAAGAAGGGCATCATGCGGACGAGCGAACCGCTGCGCATCAGCGGCCCGGCGGCCCAAATTGAAATGCAGGGCGAGACCGATCTGAAAAATGAAACGCAGGATCTGCAGGTTGTCGTTCGGCCTGAACTCGGTGGCCTGGCTGCCGTTGGGGCGGCCGCCCTGGTGAATCCGGTGATTGGCGCCGCGGCGCTGGTGGCCAACACCGTGCTGCAAAAGCCGCTCAACCGCTTGTTCAGCTACCGCTATCATGTGACCGGCACTTGGGCTGATCCACAGGTCGACAAGGCCGGCGAGTCGTCGCAGGAAGTGAAGCCCGCTCCGGTTCCGGAGGCAGGCAGCCAAACGGAGGAAAGCAAACCGTGAGCAAGCAGAATTGCCGGATCGCCGGCTTGCAGATGATCTCCGGGCCACGCGTGTCCGACAACCTGGCGACGGCCGCCCGGTTGATCGACGAAGCGGTCGGGCAGGGCGCCCAACTGGTGGTGCTGCCTGAGTATTTTCCCATCATCGGTGCGGCCGATGCCGACCGGGTTCGGGCGCGCGAGGATTTCGGCCACGGGCCGATCCAGTCCTGGCTGGCGGGAATGGCGCAGCGCCACCGCATCTGGATTTTTGCCGGTTCCTTGCCGTTGACCGCAGCATCGCCGGACAAGATGCGCAATGCCTGTCTGGTCTTCAATCCGGCCGGCGAGTGTGTTGCGCGCTACGACAAGATTCACCTGTTCGGTTTCAAGAAGGGCGACGAGTCCTACGACGAGGCCAGTTTCATCGAGCCCGGCGACCAACCGGTTGCCGTCGACACGCCGTTCGGGCGGGTGGCCTTGTCGATTTGTTACGACCTGCGCTTTCCCGAGCTCTACCGCGCGCTGAAGCCGGTCGATCTGATCCTGGTGCCGGCCGCTTTCACCGAAACCACCGGCAAGGCCCACTGGGAAATATTGCTGCGCGCCCGTGCCATCGAGAACCAGTGTTATCTTCTCGCTGTCGGACAGGGCGGGCGCCATGAAAATGGTCGGATGACCCACGGTAACAGCATGATTGTCGATCCGTGGGGCGAGATTCTCGACCGCAAACTGAAGGGGCCGGGCGTCGTCATCGCCGACCTCGATCATCAACGCATTGCTGAAATTCGCGAGAGCCTGCCGGCGCTTGCACACCGTAAACTTTAAGGAAGCTTCATGACTCAAAACAGCGCGTTGGCCCAAGCTGAATCCCTGCTGCTGGCCCCCTTCTCGCTCACCGAAGGCGACCTGTCGCGCACCTTCGGCCAGATCCTGACGCATCAGGTTGATTACGCCGACCTCTATTTTCAGTACTCCCGCTCCGAGGCCTGGAGCCTCGACGAAGGCATCGTCAAGTCGGGCAGCTTCAACATCGATCAGGGCGTTGGTGTGCGTGCCCTGTCGGGCGAGAAAACCGCCTTTGCCTACTCTGACGACATCAGTTCGCGTGCGCTGGGTGATGCGGCGAATGCCGTGCGGGCCATTGCCGCGGCTGGGCAAAATTCAAATTTTGGCCAGTTTTTCCCGTCGACCGCGGCAAGGTCGCTGTACGTGCCGCATGACCCGATCGCTTCGTTGCCGGCCGATGCCAAGGTCAAATTGCTTGAGCGTCTCGAAGGTTTTGCCCGCGCCCTTGACCCGCGCGTCATGCAGGTCATGGCGTCAATCGCCGGCGAGTACGAAGTGATCCTCGTCGCCGGTTCGGATGGCCGTCTGGCCGCCGATATCCGGCCGCTGGTGCGCTGCTCGATCTCGGTCATCATCGAAGAAAACGGCAAGCGCGAACAAGGCTCGGCCGGCGGTGGCGGTCGTTTTGATTTTGGCTATTTCGATGACGAAATCCTGCAGCGTTACGCCAAGGAAGCCGTCCATCAGGCCGTGGTCAACCTGCACGCTGACCCGGCGCCGGCGGGTCAGATGACTGTAGTCCTCGGTTCCGGCTGGCCCGGCATTCTGTTGCACGAAGCCGTGGGTCATGGGCTGGAAGGCGATTTCAACCGCAAGGGCAGTTCGGCCTTCAGCGGTCGCCTCGGCCAGCGCGTTGCCGCCAAGGGCGTTACCGTCATCGACGATGGCACGATCAACGACCGCCGCGGCTCGCTGAACATCGACGACGAAGGCAACACGACACAGCGCAATGTGCTGATCGAAGACGGCATCCTCAAGGGTTACATGCAGGACAGCCTGAATGCCCGCCTGATGGGCGTTGCCCCGACCGGCAATGGCCGCCGCGAATCCTTCGCACACCTGCCGCTGCCGCGCATGACCAACACCATGATGCTGGCTGGCGAGCATGATCCGCAGGAAATCATCAAGTCCGTGAAGAAGGGTATCTATGCCGCAAATTTCGGTGGCGGCCAGGTCGATATCACCAGCGGCAAATTCGTTTTCTCGATGAGCGAGGCCTATCTGATCGAAGACGGCAAGGTGACGCGGCCGATCAAGGGGGCGACGCTGATCGGCAACGGCCCGGATGCGCTGACCCGCGTTTCGATGATCGGCAACGACCTGAACCTCGATCCCGGCGTCGGCACTTGCGGCAAGGATGGTCAGAGCGTGCCGGTTGGCGTCGGTCAGCCGACCTTGCGTATTGATGGACTGACCGTGGGCGGTACTGCATAACTCTTAGTTCTTTGGTTCTGGTGGTCTTCTTCGCAGATAACCGAGCCATTAAGCTTGCCTTTGCACCTGAGGCGTTGTTGCTCATCCTCGCGATAGCGACGGCCATCGCTACGGTTCGCGCCTGGCCACAGGCGCAAATTCTGCGTTTTCTGCAGTTCGGCAACAAAGAAGCAGGCCACTCAAGCTGGCTCGTGCTGATAGCCCGGTTGCGCCGAATCGGGCCAATGCGCTTACGGCGGTTCGCAATCGTCAGCTGATGAGCATTGCGACGGCAACCCTGAAGGACGAGGAGATTGTTGTTATTGCCAATTTTCTGACGCAACTCCCTTGGTGTTTGACTTTTTGGCAACAGTGTTGATTTCGGTCTTGGTCTCACGGTAAGCTCAGCCAAACTCTTTTCGCCTTGCCATGAGTCCATTTCAGGAGGTCTTTTGAAAACCGCTCTTAGCGCCGTGCTCCTGTTTTTTCTTGCGCTGACCGTCACGGAGGCCAGTGCGCAGATAAGTGACATCAACGCCGCGATCAACAAGGCCGGGCGGCAGCGGATGCTCTCGCAGCGGATGGCCAAGGCCTATTTTCAAATTGGCCAGAAAATTGACGTCGACCGCAGCAGAAAGGTGCTCGATAGCTCGATTTCCACCTTCGACCGTCAGTTGGTCGAACTGAAAGCATACGCCCCGTCGCCCGACATCAAGGACGTCTACCTGGCGCTTGAGAAATCGTGGCTGGCCTACAAAGACGTGCTGGTTGGCACTGCGCCGTCACCCGAAAATGGACGCAAGGTACTGCTCATTTCGGAAGAGGTTTTGGCGCTGGCCCAGCAGGGAACCGTTCTCCTCGAAAAGAAATCCGGCACGGCAACGGGGCATCTGGTCAATATTTCCGGTCGTCAGCGCATGCTGTCGCAGCGCATGGCCAAGTTCTACCAGGCCGCCTCGTGGGGCATCGCCGATGAGCGAAGCGCCGGCAATCTCGACCGGGCGCGGAAGGATTTTTCCGATGCGTTGCAGGAGCTGAGCTCGGCCCGAAGCAACACGTCTCAGATCACCGACGGCCTCTTTCTGGTCAAACAACAGTGGATGTTCTTCGAGAACGCGCTTGGGCAAAAAAGCGGTGCCGACAAACGACCGCAGCTGGTAGTGGCGACCACCAGCGAGCGCATCCTTGAAGAGATGGAGGGCGTTGTCGACCTCTACGAGAAGCTGCCGAAATAGCGGGAACCGGCCGCGTTGCCGCAGGCTCGATGGCGGTATCGCCAGCGCTGGACGTTTCGATGCAAAGCGCCGCCTGGCTTGGCGAGTCAGCTTTTCCAGCAGGGGTCTGTTCGAACGCTCCCCGGCGCATCCGGTAGAATGCCGGTTTAAGCGCTTTTAAAAATGGGGCAGGGCATGACGCAGCATAGTACGCAAATGAACAAACCGAATACCGATGACCTGCGCATCAAGGAAATCAAGGAGCTGGTGCCGCCAGCCCACGTTTTCCGGGAATATCCCGTCTCAGCCCGCGCCGCGCAAAGCACATTTGCCGCGCGTCAGGCCATTCACCGGGTTCTGCATGGTGCTGATGACCGCCTGCTGGTCGTCATTGGCCCCTGCTCGATCCATGACTACGACCTGGCCATGGACTACGCCAAAAAGCTGGCGAAAGAAGCCGAAAAATACGCCGAAGACCTCATTGTCGTCATGCGCGTCTATTTCGAAAAGCCGCGCACCACGGTGGGCTGGAAGGGCCTGATCAACGATCCGCGCATGGACAACACCTTCCGCATCAACGAAGGCCTGCGCCTGGCCCGTCGCCTGCTGCTCGACATCAACGAACTCGACCTGCCCTGCGCCACCGAGTTCCTCGACACCATCACGCCGCAATACACGGCCGACCTGATCGCCTGGGGCGCCATCGGCGCCCGCACCACCGAGTCGCAGGTGCACCGCGAGCTGGCCTCGGGCCTCTCCTGCCCGGTCGGTTTCAAGAACGGCACCGACGGCAACATGCGCATCGCGGTCGACGCCATCCGCTCGGCCAACTCGCCGCACCACTTCCTGTCGGTCACCAAATCCGGCCACACCGCCATCGTCTCGACGATGGGCAACGAGGACTGCCACGTCATCCTGCGCGGTGGCAAGGAGCCGAACTACGACGCCGCCAGCGTCGATGCCGCGTGCACCGAAATCGCCAAATCGGGCCTCGCCGCCCGGCTCATGGTCGATTTCTCGCACGGCAACAGCCGCAAGCAATTCAAGCTGCAAATGGAAGTCTGCGACAGCGTCGCCGCCCAGCTGGCCGCCGGTGAAGACCGCATCGTCGGCGTCATGGTCGAATCGCACCTCGTCGAAGGCCGCCAGGACATCGTCCCGGACAAGCCGCTGACCTACGGCCAGAGCGTCACCGACGCCTGCATCAATTGGGATGACAGCGTCGCCGTCCTCGATAAACTCGCCGCTGCGGTCAGGGCGCGCCGGGTGGCAGAAGCCGCCGATTAATCGGCAAACCGCCCCACCAGAAAGGCCCGGCAGAGTTTGTCGGGCCTTTTCGCTTCTGCCGACCAAACAGCGCGCGGACAAACGCCATCGCGGCCGGCCCGGCAGGCATCCTGCGGTCAACGGCAATTTTCGGCCAATTTTCGCCTCGTGCGCCGCCCCGCCTTGATATTCCATTGGCCTCGCTGCATCATGCTTGCATACCGAATGATGCTGAAAGCCGGCCATGGCCAAAGTCTACCTGTCCTCGACGCTTCTCGATCTCAAGCCTGAACGCGATGCCGTCACCCGCTGGCTGATTGCCGCCAACCACCAGCCGGTGCATAGCTATGTGGCCGACAGCGAAAGCGTCCACGTCAGTTGCCTGAACGACATCGACGACTGCGATCTTTACGTCCTTCTGCTCGGCCACCGCTACGGCTTCGTGCCGGAAGAAAACAATCCCGACCAACTGGCCATTACTCAGCTGGAGTTCCGTCACGCCGGACAACTCGGCTTGCCGCGCATCGCACTGCTGCGCACCAGCGTGCCCGACATCAATTTGAGCGACCTGCTAGATCCCACCCGCAATGCGAAGCTTCAGGATTTTCGTCAGGAGGTCTGCAAGGCGCTGCGCCCAGCAGAGTTCAAGGACGAGGCCGGGCTGATCGGTGCCCTCAGTGCCGGCGTGCAACGAGCCTTGGCAGCCTCGCCAACCGCAGCGGGCACGCCAGACGCAGTACCTCGGGATGTTCGTCGAGCATCGCCGCCACCAGCGCCGGTTGGTAGTACAAGCAATCCAGCGCCCAGTTGGTGGGCCACGCTGCCCGGCGTGTTGACCGGTGCTGCCGCCCTCATTGCCGCCATCGCTGGACTGATCGCGCTCTTCGTCCCGTCGCACGAGCCGGTACTCCCGGTTCCAAAGCCGGCCACAATGGTAGCCCCAGAGGCGAAGCCGGTTACGCCGGTTTTGCCCGCCGCGCCGGCCACGAAACCGGCTGAAGCCAGCGAATCACAGGGGTCGCAATCCGTCAAAACCGGCGATATTGGCGCCGGGGCGCGCGTCAACATCGAGCAGAGGCGTTAGCCATGTGCCGTGCTCGTTTTTTCTTGTTTAAACCACGTACGACTTGCAGCGTTGTGGCCTTTTTTACGTTTCTGCTGGTGATGGAATCCGGGGTTGCAGCGCCTGCGCCCGTAGCGAAGTCGAAGCCCAAAGCAGAGCAAACCATAGAGCTGGGCAATGTCGGCGAAAAGGCAACCGTCAACATCAAGCAAGTGCAGGGCGTCGCACCGGAAGACCATAAACTGGTTCTTGGCTTGCTGGCCAAACGCGACGCCGACGCGCGAAATTGGGAAAAGCGGGTTGTCGAACTGGAAGCCGAGTTACGAAAAACTCGCGAAGCCGCCGTCAGCCGTGTGCTGGATCAAACAGACGAGAAAAAGACGGACGACCTTGCGCAGCGTGCCCGACAAGCACTGTTGAAAGGCGAGACAGCGCTGGCCGAACAATTGCTGCGCCGGCAGGAAGATACGGCGGCTGCCGCAGCACAGGACAATCGACGAGAAGCCGCCCAGCGAGCCCGTGAAATCGCTTCGCTGGCCATCGGCCGGGATAGCCACGCGGCGCTGGATGCTCTGACACGTGCAGCCAATTATCTGCCGGATGATTTCTGGATCAGAGTCGAACTGGGTGACGCCCAGTCGGTACAAGGCCAGAGCGCCGCTGCGCTTGCATCGTACCGAGCCGCTTTTTCCATTGCCGAAACCCTGGCTGCCCGCGACCCGGCCAATACCCAATGGCAGCGCGACCTCTCGGTCAGCCACGAGAAGATCGGCGAGGTGCTGGTTGCCCAGGGCGATGGAGTCGGGGCGCTCGTCGCCTTCCGCAAGAGCCTGGCCATCCGCGAAACCCTGGCCGCCCGCGACCCGGCCAATACCCAATGGCAGCGCGACCTCTCGGTCAGCCACGAGAAGATCGGCGACGTGCTGCTTGCCCAGGGCGATGGAGTCGGGGCGCTCGCCGCCTACCGCAACGCCCTCACCATCGCCGAAACCCTGGCCGCCCGCGACCCGGCCAATAGCGAATGGCTGCGCGACCTCTCGGTCAGTCACGAGAGGATCGGCGACGTGCTGCTTGCCCAGGGCGATGGAGTCGGGGCGCTCGTCGCCTTCCGCAAGAGCCTGGCCATCCGCGAAGCCCTGGCCGCCCGCGACCCGGCCAATACCCAATGGCAGCGCGACCTCTCGATCAGCCACGAGAAGATCGGTGACGTGCTGGTTGCCCAGGGCGATGGGGCCGGTGCGCTCGTCGCCTTCCGCAAGAGCCTCACCATCCGCGAAGCCCTGGCCGCCCGTGACCCGGCCAATACCGAATGGCAGCGCGACCTCTCGGTCAGCCACAACAAAATTGGTGACATGCTGGTCGCCCAAGGCGACGGGGCCGGGGCGCTCGCCGCCTTCCGCAAGGGCCTCTCCATCGCCGAAGCCCTGGCCGCCCGCGACCCGGCCAATACCCAATGGCAGCGCGATCTCTCGGTCAGCCACAACAAGATCGGTGACGTGCTGGTTGCCCAGGGCGATGGGGCCGGTGCGCTCGTCGCCTTCCGCAAGGGCCTGACCATCGCCGAAGCCCTGGCCGCCCGCGACACAGCCAACGCCGAGTGGCAGACAGACGTTGCGGTGTCGTGCAGCAAATTGGGGAAGTCGAGCGAGTTACCTCTAGCGGAACGCCGGGCGATGCTGGCACGCGGCCTTAAAATCTTGCTTGATTTGCGGCAAGCCGGGCGTCTTCTGCCGAGTCAGGATTGGACGGGCTGGTTCGAGGCGGAACTGAAAAGACTGGACGATGCCGCGAAGGAGTAAACGGGTCAATTGACCGTCGAAACCCGCTTCCCACGGTCAACCGTAAAAAACCACCAAAATTGAAATGGCCGGGCGAACAGCATTTGCCGCGCCCGGCCACCGTATTCCAACCCGCTATTTCGGGTACATCGTCCCGATCATCTTGATGTCGTCAGCCGAGAACTTGGTGTTGCTGTTGGTCGGCCCCTTGCCGTCGGCGAACAGGGCGCCGTCGAAGGCGTAGAGCATGATCGACTTGGGATCGAATGCCGTCGCGGCGATGCCGGTCGGCGAGTATTTTTGCAGGACGTTGTATTTGATCGAGTCCTCCGTCCAGTAGTTGGGCGGGCCCTGGAAGTACTTCATGACCGCCTTGGTGTCCCATTTGCGGTTGAAGGTTGGCGTCTGGTGCTCGTGGATGCAGCCCAGGGCGTGGCCGAATTCGTGCAGAACAACGCGGGAGTATTCGTCGTCCGAGGTGTTGTCGCGCAACCAGCCGTAGTTCATGGTCGGCTGGTGGAGCGGGAAATAGGAGCGGTTCAGCGCATCGCGCCCGACGGCGGACCATGATCCTGCATCGGCGTAGAACGAAATGCGGATTTCAGCTGGCGCCTTGGTGACGAACTTGAGCTTGATGTTGGCGTGCTTTTCCCACTGGTGGGCGTAGGCGCGAACCTTCTTTTTCATCGTCGTGCTGCCGTCTAGGAACAGGCAGCGCAGGATCGTTCCGGCCGGCCATTTCTTGGTCTTGATGACCGCCATCCGGGCGGCGTTGGCGACCTCGTTGGCGTTCAGCTTGCCCTTCTGGCTGCTCACCATGTATTCGCGCAAGGCCTGCCGGGCCGGGCGTTCCGGGTCGAGCTCGTCAGGAATGATGCGTTCGAAGCAGATGCGCGGACAGGTCGGCTCGCTTGCGGCAGGCGCGGCGGGCGGCGCGGCTTTGGGCTTGTTTGCGGGTTTTGTTGCCATTTCCTTTTCCTTTCCAGGCAATGGCGGCGCCGAGTTGCCGCCCGGTGGATGTCAGAAGTCGTGGCCGATGTTTTTCCCGGTAAATTGACGCATGGCCGGGTGCATGCGGTTATTTTCAGATTAGGTTAGCCGGCCGGAATATGCAAACGCCAAGTTTGGCGCCGGCTCAGTCGTTGAATACTTAGTCGTCGAATTGCGGCGCCCGCTTTTCACGCTGGGCGGCTATGCATTCGTTCAGGTCGCCGGAGAGCAGCATCGCCGCGTTCCAACCGGCCACGTAGTTCAGCCCGTCGGCGACCGAGTGGTCACGGCTGTAATTCAGCACGTCCTTGGTGCCACGAATGGCCAGCGGGGACTTGGCGGCGATGGTTTGGGCGATTTTCCGGACTTCTGCGGTCAACTCGGAAAATGAGCCAAATTTGCAATTGATCAGACCGAGTTTTTCCGCCTCATTGGCACCGATATTGCGGCCGGTGTACGCCAGTTCGCGCGCCATGCCTTCGCCGATCAGGCGCGGCAGGCGTTGCAGGCTGCCGACGTCGGCGACCATGCCGAGGTCGATTTCCTTGACTGAAAAAACCGCATCGCCGGCCGCGTAGCGCATATCGCAGCAGGTCACGAGATCAAGCGCACCGCCCACGCAGGCGCCGTGGATGGCGGCGAGCACCGGCTTGCGGCAGCGTTCGACGGCGTTCAGGCAGTCCTGCAGGTCGAGGATCAGCCGGCGCAGCGTTTCCCGGCTGCGCGCGCCGTCAGCGTGGGCGATCTGCTGCTGGATGCCGCCCAGCATGGCGAGGTCGATGCCGGCGCAAAAGTTCTTGCCCTCGCCGCTCAGAATGGCGACGCGGGCCTCCGGCGTGGTGTCCACCCAGTCGAAAGCCTGGCGAATCTCCTGCCACATCGTCGCGTTCATGGCGTTCGACTTGTCCGGCCAGTTGAGGCGGATTTCGGCGATGTGGTCGACGAGCGTGACGGCCAGCGTGCTGAATTCAGGGGTGTTCATCGGCGTGTCTCCATGGCCTGGCGATAGGAAGCGATGTTACGCCCCTTGGCGACCGACGGGAAAAGCCGCGTGCAAGCGCCGGTCAGGCCATGCCGGCGAGGGCGGCGGCCAGGTCTGAGTTGTCGTCGCGCGCATGGCTGGCTGGGTTCTGGCTCTCGACGCTGGTGGTGTAGCCGGCTGCGCTCAGCAGGTCGGCCCAGTGCTCGGCATCCTTGCGCGAGTCGTGCCACGGCCCGTGTTCGATGACCGGGCGGTCGGTGCCGTTGCGATAAGCGGTCTTGACGCGGTACATGGTTCAGGCGGGTGCGGGGTGCCGGCAATCAGTCCGGGGCTGATCGCCGACCTCGTCACGCGGCATTCTTGCCTTTTTGCCACAGCACGTCGCCCCGGCCGCCGGCGCGGTTGAGGGCGCGGCCGAGAATGAAGAGCAGGTCGGAGAGGCGGTTGATGTAGCGGCGGGCGGCTTCGGACAGCGGTTCGGCGCCATGCAGGCGAACCATCGAACGTTCCGCGCGCCGGCAGACAGTGCGGCTCAGGTGGGCGAGCGAGGCAGCGCGGGTGCCGCCGGGCAGGATGAATTCCTTGAGCATGGTCAGGTCGGCGTTGAAGGCTTCGGCCTGCGCTTCAAGGCGGGCGACCTGGGCATCCTTCATAACTTCCATACCGGGCAGGCAGAGCTCGCCGCCGAGGTCAAAAAGGTCGTTCTGGACGTCGAGCAGGGCGGCACGCATGGCTTCCGGCATGTCTTCGCAGAGCAGCACGCCGAGGCCGGAATTCAGCTCGTCGACTTCACCGATGGCGTCGATGCGCAGGCTGTCCTTGGTCGTCCGGCTGCCATCGCCAAGGCCGGTCGTGCCGGCGTCACCGGTGCGGGTGACGATCTTGGACAGGCGGTTTCCCTTACGTTCTTGTGGTGTGTCGTTCACGGTGCGATCTCCAGAGTAAGAGCGGATTATACTTTTGGGCCACGCTCACAGACTGTCGTCGCCATGCCAAAGTTTGCCGCCAATCTCAGTTTTCTATTCACCGATGCACCGTTTCAGGAACGCTTCCAGCGCGCTGCGGCGGCCGGGTTCGCGGGCGTCGAATACCTCTTCCCGTACGACTGGCCGTCGCATGAGGTGGCCGAGTGGCTGAAGGCGGCCGATGTCGAGCAGGTGCTGTTCAACCTGCCGCCCGGCGACTGGGCGGCCGGCGAGCGTGGTCTTGCCTGCCTGCCGCACCGCCAGGGCGAGTTCGCCGAAGGCGTCGAGCGGGCGCTCGACTACGCGATGGTGCTCGACTGCGAGCGCGTGCATTGCATGGCCGGGCTGCGGCCCGCTGGCGTTGCCGAGACCGAACTTGAGGCGACCTACGTTGCCAACCTGCAATTCGCCGCCGACCGTTTCGCCACCATCGGCGCGACGGTGATGATCGAGCCGATCAACAGCCGCATCGACATGCCGGGCTATTGGCTGGACGACGTGAACAAGGGTTTTCGCCTGCTTGAGGCCGTCGACCGCAGCAACGTCAAACTCCAGCTCGACCTCTATCACGCGCAGATTATTCAGGGAGATCTGGCGCGGAGCATCGAGGACAACATTGACCGTATCGGCCACATCCAGATCGCCGACAACCCCGGCCGCCACGAACCGGGCACTGGCGAGATCAACTACCCCTTCCTGTTCGGGTTGCTAGACCGCCTCGGCTACGGCGGCTGGGTCGGCTGCGAATACAAGCCGCTGACGACGACCGAAGCGGGCCTGAGCTGGATGCCCAAGTGAGCCCGCGCGCGCATCCGCGTGACCTCCTGCGTCGCATGTTCGACGCCGCCATCGCCGCTGCCGATCCGGCGCTGTGCGTACCGCAGCATCTGCCGCCGAATGACGGTCGACGGCTCGTCGTCATCGGTGCCGGCAAAGCCTCGGCGGCCATGGCGCGGGCTGTCGAGCAGCACTGGTCCGGCCCGCTCGAAGGAACGGTCGTCACGCGCTACGGCCACGGCGTTCCGTGCGAACGGATCAAAATTATCGAGGCATCGCACCCGGTGCCGGACGCCGCCGGCGAGGTGGCGGCACTTTCCATTTTTGACCAAATTTCCCGGTTGACCGCGCCCCGCAGGAAGCACTCTTGGGGTGCAGCAGACCGCGTTCTGGCGCTGATCTCCGGTGGCGGCTCGGCCTTGCTCACCGCCCCGGCATCCGGCGTCACGCTGGCCGAAAAGCGGGCGCTCACCTCGGCCTTGCTGCGCTCGGGGGCGAGCATTGGCGAGATCAACTGCGTGCGCAAACACCTGTCGGCGCTCAAGGGCGGGCGCCTCGCTGCCGCAGCCTGGCCGGCTTCGGTGCTGACCCTGGCGATTTCAGACGTGCCCGGCGACGACCCGGCGGTCATCGCCTCCGGCCCCACCGTGGGCGATCCGACGACCTGTGCCGAGGCGTTGAAGGTGCTTGATTTCTACGCCATCGCCCTCCCGGCTGAACTGCGCCATCGCCTCGAATCCGGTGAGCTCGAAACGCCCAAGCCGGGCGACCCGCAACTCGTCAACAGCGAATTCCGCCTCATCGCCAGCCCGCGCCAGATGCTTGAGGCGGCTGCCGCCGAAGCGCTGCGGCTCGGCGTCACGCCACTCATCCTCGGCGACGCCATCGAAGGCGAGGCGCGCGAAGTCGGCAAGGCCATGGCCGGCATTGCCCGGTCCTGCGCGCGCCACGGGTTTCCGGCAAAAGGCCCGTGCGTCCTGCTGTCCGGGGGTGAAACGACGGTGACGATGAAAGGCAACGGCCGGGGCGGGCGCAATACCGAGTTCCTGCTCAGCCTGGCCCTGGCGCTCGACGGCGCGCCGGGTATCCACGCCCTGGCCGCCGATACGGACGGCATCGACGGCAGCGAAGACAACGCGGGCGCCTTCATCTCGCCCGACACGATGGTCCGGGCGCGGGTGGCCGGCCTCGACCTGCGTGCCCGGCTGGCGAACAACGACGCCTGGAGCTGTTTTTCGGCGCTCGATGACCTGCTGGTCACGGGCCCGACGCGGACCAACGTCAACGACTTTCGCGCCATCTTTATAGGGTAAAATGGCAAATATGGCGAAAAATAAAAACGATGTCATTTCGACTGATCGGGAGGCGCTGGTGCGGGGTTTGCGTCGGGTACTGTCGACCCACTGCCTGCTGCTCGGCGAGGAAGATCTGCGCCCCTACGAGTGCGACGGCCTCACTGCCTACCGCGAACTGCCACTCGCCGTCTGCCTGCCGGAAACCGAGGCCCAGGTCATCGACATCCTGCGTACCTGCCATAGCCTTGGCGTGCCGGTCGTCGCCCGCGGTGCCGGCACGGGGCTGTCCGGCGGCGCCATGCCGCACGCCCACGGCATCGTGCTGTCGCTGGCCCGTTTCAACAAAATCCTGCGCGTCGACCGCGCCGCCCGTCTCGCCGTCGTCCAGCCCGGTGTGCGCAACCTCGCCGTCTCGGAGGCCGCCGCGCCCTTCGGCCTCTATTACGCGCCCGATCCCTCGTCGCAGATCGCCTGCACGCTGGGCGGCAACGTCGCCGAAAACTCGGGCGGCGTGCATTGCCTCAAATACGGATTGACCGTCCACAACGTCCTGCGCATCCGCGTCGTCAGCATCGAGGGCGAGGTTTTCGAAGTCGGTTCCGAAGCGCCGGATGCCGCCGGTTACGACCTGCTGGCCCTGATGATCGGCTCGGAGGGCATGCTCGGCGTCGTCACTGAAGTTACTGTCAAGCTGGTGCCCAAACCCGAGCTGGCGCAGGTCGTCATGGCCTCCTTCTCCGATGTCGCCAAAGCCGGCGATGCCGTCGCCGCGATCATCGCCGCCGGCATCATCCCGGCCGGGCTGGAAATGATGGACAAGGCCGCCACTGCAGCCGTCGAGCCATTTGTAAAGGCTGGCTACGACATGAACGCCGAAGCCATCCTGCTCTGTGAATCGGACGGCACGCCGGAAGAAGTCGCCGAGGAAATCGCCCGCGTCACCGACGTGCTCAACGCCGCCGGTGCCAGCGACATCCGCGTTTCGCAATCCGAAGCCGAGCGCCTGCGTTTCTGGGCCGGCCGCAAGGCGGCGTTCCCCGCCGTCGGCCGCATCACGCCCGACTACTACTGCATGGACGGCACGATCCCGCGCAAGCGGCTGGCCGAAATGCTGTCGGCCATCGCCGCCATGGAAATCAAGTACGGCCTGCGCTGCGCCAACGTCTTCCACGCCGGCGACGGCAACCTCCATCCGCTGATCATGTACGACGCCTCGAAACCGGGCGACTGGGAGCGGGCCGAAGCCTTCGGCGCCGAAATCCTCGAATTGTCGGTCGCGCTCGGTGGGTCGATCACCGGCGAACACGGCGTTGGCATCGAGAAAATCAACCAGATGTGCGTCCAGTACGCGACGCCTGAAATCGAAGCCTTCCACCGCGTCAAGGCCGCCTTTGACGAAAGCGGCCTGCTTAACCCCGGCAAGGCCGTGCCCAGCCTGCACCGCTGCGCCGAATACGGCCGCATGCACGTCCATCATGGCGACGTGAAATTCCCTGAGCTGGAGCGCTTCTGATGCTGATGGCCCATTCGCTCGACGACATCGTCGCCGCCGTCCGCAACGCCGCAGCGGAGCACGCACCGCTGCGCATCCGCGGCGCGGGCAGCAAGGATTTCTACGGCGGCCTGCTGGCCGGCGAAGTGCTCAATGTGTCGGCCCATCGCGGCATCATCGCCTACGAGCCGACCGAGCTTTACATCACGGCCAAAGGCGGCACACCGCTCGCCGAAATCGAGGCCGCGCTGGCCGAAAAGGGCCAGATGCTCGCCTTCGAGCCGCCGCATTTCTCTGGCGGGGATGCCGGCCCCGCTGGCGCAAGTGTTGGCTCTGCTGGCGCTACGGTCGGCGGCTGCGTTGCCGCCGGCCTCTCCGGCCCGCGTCGGCAACAGGCCGGCGCCGTGCGCGACTTCGTGCTCGGGGTCAAGCTGGTTGATGGCACCGGCCAGGTGCTCAATTTCGGCGGCCAGGTCATGAAAAACGTTGCCGGCTACGATGTGTCGCGCGTCATCGCCGGCAGTCTTGGCACCCTCGGCGTCATCGCCGAGGCCACGCTCAAGGTGTTGCCCAAACCGGTTTCCGAAACGACGCTGGTTTTTGACTGCGACGCCGCCGAGGCGATTCGCCGGCTCAACGAATGGGGTGGCCTGCCGCTGCCGATTTCGGCGTCCTTCTGGCACGACGGCCAGCTCTGGCTGCGCCTCTCAGGTGCACGGGCGGCGGTCGAGGGCGCTACCGGCAAGCTCGGCGGCAATGTTGCGGTCAACCCGGAAAAACACTGGAATTCGATACGCGAGCAAACGCATCCGGCCTTTGCCGCCAGCCCGCTGTGGCGACTGGCGCTGCCGTCCAACGTGCCGTCTCCGGAGCTCGAAGGCCTGCGCGCAATCGAGTGGGGCGGGGCTTTGCGCTGGTATGCCGGCGAAGTCGATGGCGATCACGCGGCCGTTCGCGCAGCTGCAGCGCCTCTCGGTGGCCATGCCACGCTCTACCGCGCGCCGGAATCGCTGCGCTGCCTGGAAGGGGCCTTTACGCCGTTGCCGCCAGCCTTGCTCGCCCTGCATCGCCGCCTGAAAAAAACCTTCGACCCGCAAGGTATCCTCAACCCCGGCCGGCTCTACGCGGAGTTTTAGGCGATGGATACCAAGATCGCTCCCGAATTGCGCACCACCCACGCCGGCCAGGTTGCCGAGGAAATCCTGCGCAAGTGCGTCCATTGCGGCTTCTGCACGGCAACCTGCCCGACCTACCAGCTTCTCGGCGACGAACTCGACGGCCCGCGCGGCCGCATCTATCTGATCAAGCAGGTGCTCGAAGGCAAGCCGGTCACCGAAAAGACGCGCACCCACCTCGACCGCTGCCTGACTTGCCGTTCCTGCGAAACGACCTGTCCGTCGGGCGTCAAATACAGTCATCTGCTCAATGTCGGACGCGAGCTTGTCGAAGCCAGGCTGCCGCGTTCGTTTGGCGATGCGCTGGCGCGCGGCTTGCTCAAAGCCGTCCTGCCGCGACCGACTGTATTTCGCGTGGCGGTCGCCGTCGGTCGCGCTGCCCGGCCCTTGTTGCCATCCAGCCTTGCCGACAGGCTGCCGCCAACTCAAATTGCCGGCGCATCGTGGCCGAAGGCGGCCGGCCATCAGCGCCGCATGCTGGCACTGGCCGGTTGCGTGCAACCTTCGCTGGCCCCGAATATCAACACCGCCGCGGCGCGGGTATTCGCCAGGCTGGGAATCGACCTGTTTGAAGAAGCCAAGGCCGGCTGCTGTGGCGCCGTGCGCTTCCATTTGAACGACCATGAAGCGGCAAAAAAAGACATGCGCCGCAACATCGACGCCTGGTGGCCGCAGGTCGAGGCCGGTGTCGAAGCCATTGTCGTCACGGCTTCCGGTTGTGGCGTGCAGGTCAGGGACTACGCCCACATTCTGGCCGATGATACGGTCTACGCCGAAAAAGCGGCAAAAATCAGTGCCCTGTGCCGCGACCCGTCCGAGATTTTGAGTGCCGAGAAGGCCGGGCTGCTGGCTTTGCTGGCGGCTCGCCCGGAGCGACGCGGCAAGCTCGCCTTCCATTCGCCGTGCACCCTGCAACATGGTCTGCAGATCCGCGGCAGCATAGAAGCTTTGCTGCAGGGTGCCGGCTACGAACTGACGCCGGTCGCCGACAGCCACCTGTGCTGCGGTTCGGCCGGCACCTATGCCATTTTGCAGCCCGAACTGGCCGGCAAGCTGCGTGAAAACAAGCTGGCCGCCCTGAACGCCGGCGGCCCTGCCCTGGCGGCAACTGCTAATATCGGCTGCCTGACCCATTTGCAGGCGGGAAGCGCTTTGCCGGTACGGCACTGGATTGAATTGATTGACGAGGTTCTTGCATGAGTAGCGCCGCAACATCCGTATCCGAAATTTCTAGATCATTCGCGCCTGAAGATGCAGCCCGTATCAAGCGTTTGCTCGCCTACGGCATGAAAATTCCAAGCCAGCCCCGCGTCTTGAACGAATTGCGCAAACTTGTCAGTCGCAATGAACAGGATGTTCGAGTGCTCGCCCGGGTCATCAACCAAGACCCCGGGTTGACCGCGCTGCTCTTCAAAGTGGTGGGTAGTTCCGCTTATCGCAAGCACCAGCCATTCGCCACGGTTGAGGAAATTCTGCATGCCGTCGGCGTAGAGCAAACCTTCAACCTGGTGCAGGCGGTTGCTCTTTCCAGCATTGGAAATATTGAAAAAAACCGCATGGCCTACGAAGTTTTCTGGGCCCGTTCCCACGCGATCGGGCAACTGGCCATGTTGATTGCCGATGAACGCATCGCGGTCTGCAACATCTTTCCCGACCAGGCTTACCTGGCCGGTATTTTCCACGATTGCGGCGTGCCGCTCCTGATGCAACGCTTCCCGAACTATTGTGCCGAAATGAAGCTTGGCGCACTTGGTGTCTGGATCGATCTGGCCGAAGAAGACAAGAAATTCAATGCCGATCACTGCGTCGTCGGCTACCTGGTTGCCCGCCATTGGTGTCTGCCCGAATTCATTTGCGATGCTATCCGCTATCACCACGCCATCAATGAGCTGGGTGTGCACGAAGCGCGCAGCATGGTTGCCATCGTCCAGCTCGCCATCGATATTCATTCTCGCGATCAGCGGATCTCAAACCCGGAATGGGATCGCCTCAAGGGCGATGTTCTACCTGAGCTTGGGCTGAGCGAAGATGCCTTGCCGGAGTTTGTGGATATCATCCTCGAACGTTTTGGCAGCGCTGCATAGTGCTGAAAGCGTCGCTTCCAATTCATGTTTGAAACAGTGTTGGCCGGCCAATCGGGCATTCGTGATAACCTTCCTTTCATCAAGGAGGGGTAATGCCAATTGCGTTGGATGCCTGTGCTGCTCAGCATCAGGGAGATCGGAAAGAACAACAGGATCGCGTTGCCATCCTGGCCCACGCCCGTAAACGCGGCGTGGCGCTGGCCGTCGTCGCCGATGGTATGGGTGGGCACACCGGCGGTGCACTGGCCGCCGAACAGGTTGTGCACACGGCTAAAACCAACCTCGACCAGTTTTCAACGATCGACGAAAACCCGCAGCTGATGCTGGAAGGCAGCATGCGTGAAGCGCACACGATGATCAAGGCGTCGCGTTTCATGAATGAAATGGATCCGCACAGCACCGCCGTCATGTTGTTGCTGCAGCCAGGGCGCATTACCTGGGGACATTGTGGTGACAGTCGCCTCTATCACTTTCGTGGCCAAAACCTGCTCAATCGCTCGATCGATCATTCCTACGTCGAATATCTGGTTTCTGCCGGAAAAATCACTGCGGAACAGGCGCTAACCCACCCCAATCGCAACGTGCTGCTTGCTTCGCTAGGCGGACAGGATGATCCGAAAATAACCGTCGATGAAACCACCGACCTCGCTGCCGGTGATGCCTTCGTGCTTTGTTCCGATGGTTTGTGGGCTTATTTTGATGAAGCGGAGCTGGGCATGCTGGTGGCTCAGAGCTCAGCCCGTCAGGCGTGTGAAATTCTGATCGACAAGGCGAGGGAGCGTGCCAAGGGCGGCGGCGACAACCTCTCGCTGGCGATCGTCAAGCTGGTCGACGCGCTGCCGAAAAAGGCGCCGCTTCAAGTTTGACGGTGTTTCGATTCAAAAAAACGGCGCCCAGGAGGCGCCGTGGTTTTTTGAGCGTCCGGCCTTATTTGCGGCCTAGTCCACCCAGCAATGCAGCCACTACCCGTTTCGGTTTGTGCGGATCAGCTCTGGCCGGCACATTCGGCGAGTCCGGTACATCACCGCGCGGTGAGTTGTCCTCGTACGGCTTACTGAAGTCGAAACCGTCTGCCGCGATCATGGGGTTGCGGCGCGGCGGGCGGCGATCTGTGCGCTCGCCACCCCGTTCCGGGCGGCCTGAGCGTTCATGGCGCTCGGGGCGCTCCGCCCGTTCCGGCCGCTGGGCGACGGGCGCGACAACGGGTGCGCTGCGCTTTTTCTTGTTGCCCGGGGGGTACTCGTATTCCGGCTCCGGCTCGAAACCGGCCACTTCGATCTGTTCGATCGGCCGCTTGATCAGCTTTTCGATGTCGACCAGATAGCAGACTTCTCGGGCGCTCACCAGCGAGATGGCATTCCCCATCTTGCCGGCGCGGCCGGTTCGGCCGATGCGGTGCACGTAGTCTTCCGGTGTGTGCGGCAGTTCGTAGTTGATGACGTAGGGCAGGTCGTCAACGTCCAGGCCGCGGGCGGCAACGTCGGTGGCGATCAGGGCGTGCGTTTCGCCGCCCTTGAATGCTTCGAGCGCCTTGATGCGGTCGAGCTGGCTCTTGTCACCGTGAATGGCATCGGCCTTGATGCCGGCTCGCTGCAGTTCGCGGGTCAGGCGTGAGCAACCCTGCTTGGTGCGCATGAAGACGATGGCCTGGCGAATCTCGCCGGAGCGCAGCAGTTTGGTCAGCAGGCCGCGCTTGCCGAATTCGGAGACCGGGTGGACGCGGTGGGTGATGGTGTCGGAGACCTGGTTGCGGCGGGCAACTTCGATCAGAACCGGCGACTTCAGCATGGTATCGGCCAGCTTCTTGATTTCTTCCGAGAAGGTGGCGGAGAACAGCAGGCTTTGGCGCTGAACCGGCAACATGTTGAGGATGCGTGTCACGTCAGGGACGAAGCCCATGTCAAGCATGCGGTCGGCTTCGTCGAGCACAAGTGCCTGGACGGAGTTGAAGCTGACGCTCTTGTTTTCGACGTGATCGAGCAGTCGACCGGGGGTGGCGACGAGAATTTCGACGCCCTTCTTCAGTTCGGCAATCTGCGGCTTGATATCGACACCGCCAAAGGCGCACATCGAACGGATCGGCGTGTGCTTGCTGTAGGTTTTGACCGACTCGAACACCTGCATGGCCAGCTCGCGGGTCGGGGCGAGGATCAGGGCGCGAACCGGGTGCTTGGCCGGCGACGGGCTGCTGCTGGCAAAGGGCAGGATACGCTGCAGGATGGGCAGCGTGAAGGCGGCGGTTTTTCCGGTGCCGGTCTGGGCGCCGCCCATGATGTCCTTGCCGGAGATGACCAGCGGAATGGCCTGAGCCTGGATCGGTGTCGGCTTGGTATAGCCCTCGTCGAGGACGGCGCGCAGGAGTTCCGGCGCCAGGCCGAGGTCGGCAAAGGTGATTTCGGGGGCTGCTTCGGGAGCAGGAACGTCGGCGCTGTCGCCGGCTAAGGTATTGATTTCAGACATGGGGCAGGATTATACGCCACCCTGCTGTTCAACACCCGGATGCTTGTCACTTGGTCAACAACCGCGCCGTGCCTGCTTGCGGTTTGCCGACTCAGTGCTTGTCAGCCTTCTTGTCCGGTTCTGCCTTGCTTCCGGCTTCAGCTTTCGCCTCGCCTTCGGCTGCAGCGGCTTCGGTCGCCTTCTTCTTTTTCTTGGTGCCGGGTGCTTCTGGCGGCGGGAGTTGCGGAACAATCGTCTCGAGTTTGTTCTCGCGCATGTATTCGTCCATCTCGCGCCAGCCGGCATAGATGCCGGCTTTCGGCAGCCAGCCGTAGATCGAATAGCAGTCTTCGATGGCTCGACCGGACTGGCGGCAGGCGCTGCCCACGGCCTTGGCCTCCGGTTCCATGCGTGCCTCTTTCTTGGCCAGATCTTCAAGGCCCAGTTTTTGACCGACCTGGTCGCAAGCCGACAGGCAGAGGATGGCGAGGATGGGGAGAATTGGCTTGATCATGGCTGAGATTTTCGCATATTTGCAAAAAACGTGCGTGCCGCTTGGCATTGGCTGGCAGTTATAATTTGCATCTTTTCGATCTGCAGGAGTATTCATGTCGCATTGCATTCGCCCCTTGGCTGTTGCCGCAACTTTGCTGCTGGCTTGTTCCGTTGTCCAGGCCAAACCGGCCAAGCAAGCGGCCAAGCCGGCTGCTGCGCCTGCCGCATCCAGTGAATTCGAGCTGGCCCACAATCTGGGGCCGCTGGGTGAGGATCGCCTGCAAGCCCTGGTTGATCGTTTCAACAAGGAGTCTGGCAACACGCTGAAGCTGGTTCGCCTTGAGAAAGGCGAGAAGCCGGCCACGCTAAACCTGGTGCGCCGCCACGACATGAGTGACGTCCTCAGTCAGCCGAAGCAGTTCGTTCCGTTGCATGAGGTCATGGCCAAGGCTGGCGAGACGCTCAACTTTGGCGAACTGTCTGCTGACTTGAGGGCCGGGGCACTCGATGCCAAGGGGCGTCTGGTCGCCTTGCCGGTGATCTATTCGACCCCGGTGTTGTTCTACAACAAGAATGCCTTCCGCAAGGCCAAGCTGGATCCGGAGCAGCCGCCGAAGACCTGGTTTGAAATGCAGGGCATGCTCGACAAGTTGCAGGATGCCGGTTACGCCTGCCCCTACACCTCGTCGTGGCCGGTCTGGGTGCACATCGACAACGTCAGCGCCATTTCGGGCGTCCCTGCCATGACTGAAAAGGGGCAGCTGACCTTCAACGGTCTGCCGCAGGTCAAGCACGTCGCGATGATGTCGACCTGGACCAAGGCCAACTATTTCAAGCTCTTTGGTCGTCGGAATGAGGCCAGCGCCAAATTCAACGATGGCGAATGCGCGATGATCACGACCGACTCGCGCGAGCACGCCGATTTCCGCGATGCCAAGGGCGTCGAGCTGGGCGTCGCACCGCTGCCTTATCACGATGACGTTTACGGCGGTCGCCAGTCGTCGCTGGCTGATGGTGCGTCGTTGTGGGTGGGCGCGGCGCGTCCGGCTGCGCAATACAAGCAGGCTGCGAAGTTCGTTGCTTTCATGCTGTCGCCGGAAATTCAGGTCGAAATGGTTCGTGCCTACGGTGGTTTGCCGCTGACGGCCGCTGCCCGGGCCGCGGCCCGCAGCAAGCTGCTGAAGGACGACGACAAGACCCTGGAAATTGCCTACGCCTCGCTGAACGGCAATGGCAGCAAGCCGGCTGTGCGCGTCGCCAATATTGATCCGGTGCGTATTGTCACCAACGAAGAGCTGGAGGCGGTGTGGTCTGACAAGAAACCCTCCAAGGCTGCTCTGGATGCCGCGGTTCATCGTGGAAATGTTGTGCTTGGCGCCAAGCCTGGCCTGAAGAAGGCGCAGCCGTTCTAAATGAAGCACCCGCTGCCGCGCTGGATTGCTCATCGTGGTGGCGGATCGCTGGCGCCGGAAAATACCCTGGCCGGCATTCGCCTGGCTGCACGCCTTGGTTTCAAGGCGGTCGAATTTGACGTGATGCTGTCGGCGGATGGCACGCCAGTGCTCATTCACGACGAGACGCTGGAGCGCACGACCGGTGGTGCCGGGCGCGTCTGCGATACGCCTGATGCCACGCTGTTTTTGCTGGATGCGGGCAACGGCGAGCGCATTCCCCGCTTTTCAGAGGCTGCCGCCCTGTGTCGGGAATACGGCTTGCTGGCCAACGTTGAAATCAAGCCCGCGACGGGGTTTGAGCGAGAGACTGCCGACGTCGTTGCGCGCCTGACTGCGGCTTTTTGGGAAGGCGCTGCGGTTCAGCCGCTGCTTTCCTCATTTTCGCTGGAGGCACTGGAAGTCGCCCGTGATCTGGCGCCGCAGATTCCTCGCGGCCTGCTCTACGACCAGGTTCCCGCCGATTGGCTGGAAACGGCGCACCGTCTGCAGGCGGTAACCTTGCACTGCGCCGCAGAGCATGTGAGCGACGCGGTGCTGGCCGAAGCGCAAGGCAAGGGCATTCCGGTGCTCTGTTACACGGTCAACGCGAAAAATGCCGCAAAATCAATCTTCGAACGCGGCGTCAGTTCGGTGTTCACCGATCGTCTCGATCTCTTTGCTGCCGAAACAAGTGCTTACAAAGGCTTGCATTTAGGCGGCTGATTTTTACCCGGTTTTACCTTCTAATGGCGTTCAGGGAGTTCGCCCTAGCCACCAGGAGGAAATCATGAAAATCATCAAGACACTCGCCGTACTTTCCCTCGTTCTGCCAGCGCTTGCCTTTGCCCAGGCCAACACGCCTCGCGTCGACCAACGCCAGGCCAATCAGGAGCAACGCATCGACCAGGGCGTCGCTTCCGGCAGCCTGACCCAGCGCGAAGCCAACCGCCTCGACCGTGGCCAGCAGCATGTCAACAACATGGAAAACCGCGCCAAGTCCGACGGTGTCGTGACGCGCGGCGAGCGCGCCCGTATGCATCAGGCACAAGACAGGCAGAGCGCCCGTATTTACCGCCAGAAGCATGATCGCCAGCACGACTACAACCACAACGGTCGCGTCGATCGTCCGCGCCACCGCTAAAATCGAATTTGCCCCGCTAAAAACCCGCCAGCTGGCGGGTTTTGTCATTTTTACGGTCAACCGGAAAAATGGCCAAAATTGAATGCCGATTGAATCCTGCTCCGGGGACTCTGGTTCCGGCTGCACCTGCGTTAAAATCACGGATTCCGAATTCATCGCCTTGAAGGCCGCCAGCTTATGAAAAGCTCAGAAATCCGCCAGCAGTTCCTCGACTTCTTCGCCTCCAAGGGCCACCAGATCGTTTCGTCCAGCTCGCTCGTGCCGCACGAAGACCCGACGCTGCTTTTTACCAACGCCGGGATGAACCAGTTCAAGGACGTCTTCCTCGGTTTCGATAAGCGGCCATATTCCCGGGCGACGACCTCGCAGAAATGCGTCCGCGCCGGCGGCAAGCACAACGACCTGGAAAACGTCGGCTACACGGCGCGCCACCACACCTTTTTCGAGATGCTCGGCAATTTCAGCTTCGGCGACTACTTCAAGCGCGACGCCATCAAGTACGCCTGGGAGCTGCTGACTGAAGTTTACAAGCTGCCCAAGGACAAGCTGACGGTGACCGTCTATGCCGAGGACGACGAGGCCTACGACATCTGGACCAAGGAAATCGGCGTCCCGGTCGAGCGCGTCATCCGAATTGGCGACAACAAGGGCGCCCGCTACGCGTCCGATAATTTCTGGATGATGGGCGACACCGGACCTTGCGGCCCCTGCACCGAAATCTTCTACGACCACGGCGAACAGCACTGGGGCGGCCCCCCGGGATCGCCGGAAGAAGACGGCGACCGTTTCATCGAAATCTGGAACAACGTCTTCATGCAGTTCAACCGCGACGAAGCCGGCGTCATGCATCCGCTGCCAAAACCTTCTGTCGATACCGGCATGGGCTTGGAGCGGGTTTCCGCCGTGCTGCAGGGCGTGCATGCCAACTACGAGATCGACCTGTTCCAGGCGTTGCTCAAGGCCGCCGCTCGCGAAACCTCGGCCGCCGATATGGATTCGCCGTCGCTCAAAGTGCTGGCCGACCACATTCGCGCCTGCTCCTTCCTGCTCGCTGATGGCGTCATCCCCGGCAACGAAGGCCGCGGCTACGTCCTGCGCCGCATCATCCGCCGCGCCATCCGCCACGGCTACAAGCTCGGCGCCCGCGCTGCATTCTTCCACAAGATGGTGCCTGATCTCGTTGCCGAAATGGGAATGGCTTACCCCGAGCTGGGCCAGAATCAGGCCAGGATCGTTGCCACGTTGAAGCAGGAAGAAGACCGTTTCTTCGAAACCATCGAGCATGGCATGGCCATCCTCGAAGGCGAACTCAAGGCGCTGGGCGAGGGCGGAGTCTTCAACGGCGATACGGCCTTCAAGCTGCACGACACCTACGGTTTCCCGCTCGACCTGACGCAGGACATCTGTCGCGAACACAAGATCACCGTCGACGCCGCCGCCTTCGACGCCGCCATGGCCCGCCAGAAGGAACAGGCGCGCGCCGCCGGCAAGTTCAAGATGGCGACCAATCTCGAATACGACGGCCCGGCCACGACTTTCCACGGCTATGCGATGCTGGAGGCCAAGGCCAACGTGCTGGCGCTGTACAAGGATGGCGTTCCCGTCAACCAGTTGAATGAAGGCGAAATGGGCGTCGTCGTCCTCGACGACACGCCGTTCTACGCCGAATCCGGCGGCCAGGTCGGCGACTGCGGCGCGCTGCAGTCGGTGCATGGCATCTTCGCCGTCGAAGATACGCAGAAAATCCAGGCCACTGTTTTTGGCCACCACGGCGTGGTCAAGACCGGCACCATTTCGGTCGGCAACGGCGTGACCGCCAAGGTCGACGTACTGGCCCGCCAACGCATCATGCGCAACCATTCGGCCACCCACCTGCTGCACAAGGCGCTGCGCGAAGTGCTCGGCGACCACGTCCAGCAAAAGGGCTCGCAGGTTGATCCGGACAAGACGCGTTTCGACTTCGTGCATAACCAGCCGATGACCGACGAGGAAATTCGCCGCGTCGAGAACATCGTCAATGCCGAGATTCTCGCCAATGTGGCGACCGAAACCCGCGTCCTGCCCATCGCCGAAGCCCAGAAGCTCGGCGCCATGATGCTCTTCGGCGAAAAATACGGTGACGACGTGCGCGTGCTCGACATCGGCTCGTCGCGCGAACTGTGCGGTGGAACTCACGTTTCCCGCACTGGCGACATCGGCCTGTTCAGCATCACGGCCGAAGGTGGCGTTGCGGCCGGCGTGCGCCGTGTCGAAGCGGTTACCGGCGACAACGCGCTGGCCTACATGCAGGACATGGAAAGTGCGCTTGGCGGCGTTGCCGGTACGCTCAAGGTGTTGCCCAAGGACGTGCATGGCCGCGTGCTGGCCGTGCTCGATCAGGTCAAGAAGCTCGAACGCGAACTGGCTGCCCTCAAGGGCAAGCTGGCGTCGGCGCAAGGCGACGACATGCTGGCCAACGCGGTCGACGTCAAGGGCGCCAAGGTTCTGGCCGCGATGCTTGAAGGCGCTGACATCAACGCCTTGCGCGAAACCATGGACAAGCTGCGCGACAAGCTGAAATCGGCAGCCATCGTGCTGGCCTCGGTGGTCGATGGCAAGGTCACGCTGATCGCCGGCGTGACGCCCGACCTGACCGCCAAGGTCAAGGCCGGCGAGCTGGTCAACATGGTCGCCCAGCAGGTTGGCGGCAAGGGTGGCGGTCGTCCGGACATGGCGCAGGCTGGCGGTACGCAACCGGAAAACTTGCCGGCGGCGCTGGCTTCGGTGTCGGCCTGGGTCGAAGGCAAGCTGTGAAAGCAGCTTTGGCGCTGATCCTGGCGCTGGCGGCGGGGCAGTGCCTCGCCGCTGAACTGGACCGTACGCCACTTGAGGCTGCTACGGTCGACGGGAAAAAAGTGCGTCTTTTTCCAAATGGCCGCTGGGAATTCGTCGATGCCGCGATGGCAGCCGAGGCGCAGAAGGTGGCCGCTGAATATCCCGAAAACAAGGCCCGCCCGGCGGAAGCGCAAGGCGGTATTTTTGGCATCGGCCGGACGGTGATGCCCGGCGACAAGGATTACAACCGCGGGTCGCTCAATCCGAAGTTGCGCTGATCAGCGCAGGTGTTGCTCGGGGCCGCGTGGTTTCGAGGCTGTTTCGCGGATGAACTCGCCCTCGATCACCTGATCGCTGCGTGCCGGTTGCTCTGTCCCTTGCCTTGTCCCCATTTGCTGCTGGGCTTCGCGCATTTGCTGCATCTGTTTGCGCAGCGTGCGCGTTTTCCACCACAGCCAGCCGCCCAGCGCGACGCCAAGGACGGCCACAACAGCCAGGGCGACCAGCGAAAACATGAAAGCCAGCACCATGAAGGCAGCGCTCAGGACGAAGGCGGCCAACTTGGCCAAGGGGCCGGGCGGCGTGCCTTGTCTAAACCGGGGGCTTTGCTGGGTGCTGTCCATGATCTGGCTCGCGTGATGAAAATGAGGCGATTTTAGACGAGTGTTGCGCCCGGTTTGTGCGGGTGCTGTCGCCTTTTTGTAACGATGCGTGGCTTTAGGCTGGCTGATCCTGCCCGATGCTGTTGCTCCAGTGCAGTGCCAGCGTCTGGGCGCGGTTGAGCGCTTTCGGGCTGAGGCCGGGGATTTCGCCGAGTGCTGCGGTCAACCGGGAAATGTCGCCATTTTCACTGTATTCGGCCAGGCGAAGGAGTTTGCCGATTGCGCCGCTGCCCTCGCACAATGCATCGCGCACGTCGGCGGTCAGGCCGAGCGGCGTGACGATCTCGGCAATCGGCTGGCCGACCAGCGCGGGCATCAACGACATGATGCCGGCCATGAAAGCCCGGTCGGCAAAGCCGGTGTCGCCCGGCTGCGATTCGGCAGCCAGCAATTCCATCAGCCGGCCACGGGTGGCAGCCAGGAGTAGCAAGGGATTGCAGGCGCCACTCGGGTTGCCGGCCGCAAAAACCAGCAGTTGCAGCCAGCGTTGCAGTTGGCGACGGCCTAGCACGGTGATGGCATGGCCGAGGGATGTGATTTTTTCGCTGCTGCCGGAGCCGACCGAATTGGTCATGCGTAGCAGGTTGATCGTCAGGCCGGGCTCGGGTTTGAGAGCAGCTTCGATTTCCGCGGTGGCCGCATCGCCGAGCAGCAGGCCCATCAGTTTCATCAGGGAAAGTTGGGAATGATCCAGCTTTTTGCCGGAAATGATGGTCGGCTTGGCAAAGTAGTAGCCCTGGAAAAGGGTGAAGCCGAGTTTCAGGCATTGCTCCATCTGCTCGCGCGAGTCGACTT
Source organism: uncultured Rhodocyclaceae bacterium (assembly GCA_907163225.1). Classification (GTDB taxonomy): domain Bacteria; phylum Pseudomonadota; class Gammaproteobacteria; order Burkholderiales; family Rhodocyclaceae; genus Azonexus. The sequence goes on from OU015322.1 coordinate 3,036,943, forward strand.
TTTCGGCCAGCAAAGTCTTGCCCATCGGCTTCAGTTTCATGACCAGTTGCATGAGCTGGACGCGGCTTAATGGCTGAATATCAACCTTGACGATCTCGACCAAGGCCAGCAATTCGGCGTATTCCGGTTCGAGCTGGACGACGTCGTCGAGCGCCAGCGTGAAACCGGCCGCTTTGAGGGCGATGCAGCGCTCGATGACGGCCGCTGTCGGCGGGACGGTTTCGAGAATTTCGAGAACGACGGCGTGGCGCGGCAGCAATTCCAGCAGGTCGCTGAACAGGAAAGCTTCGTCAACATTGATGAAGCCGCGGCAATTGCCGAGAGCCGCTTCGACCCCGAGTTCAGTGAAGGCGTTGGCAATGACCGTGGCGGTAGCCTGCACGCCGCAGGTGACATCAGCGAAGTTGCGGCTGCCGCTGCGGAAAAGCAGTTCGTAAGCGAAAAGCTGCTGATTGCGGTCCAGGATGGGCTGGCGCCCTAGAAATAGCTGGTCGGCGGCGTTTTCGCTCACAAATTCCCCTTAAAACGGCAACTGGATACCTGGCCAGGCTGCATTCAGGGCCTGACGGAAATCAGCCTGGATGCGTTCAAGCGCGGCGGTGTTATCGGCTTCGAAACGCAGCACCACGACCGGTGTCGTGTTCGACGGGCGGGCCAGACCGAAGCCATCTGCGTATTCTACGCGCACACCGTCGATGGTGATGATTTCGTCGGCGCCATTGAATTTGCTGCCAGCCTTCAATTTGTCGATCAGCGTGAAGGGCTCGCCTTCGGCCATCTTGATGTTTAGTTCCGGGGTCGACGGTGAATTCGGCAGGTTTTTGAGAACCGGGTTGGCATCGGTAGCGCGCGACAGGATTTCAAGCAGGCGGGCGCCCGTGTAGAGACCGTCGTCGAAGCCGTACCAGCGTTCCTTGAAGAAGGTGTGGCCGGACATTTCGCCGGCCAGCGGGGCGCCGGTTTCGCGCAGCTTGGCCTTGACCAGGGCGTGGCCGGTGTTCCACATCAGCGGCACGCCGCCATGTTTCTTGATCCACGGGGCGAGCAGGCGGGTACATTTGACGTCATAAATGATCGTGCCGCCGGGTACGCGCGACAGCACGTCGGCGGCGAAGAGCATGAGCTGGCGATCCGGGAAAATGATTTCGCCGTCCTTGGTGACGACGCCGAGGCGGTCGCCGTCGCCGTCGAAGGCGATGCCGATTTCAGCGTCGGTTTCTTTCAACGCCTTGATCACGTCAGCCAGGTTTTCCGGCTTGGACGGGTCCGGGTGATGGTTCGGGAAATTGCCGTCGACTTCACAGAACAGCGGGACGATCTCGCAACCGAGGCGCTTGAACAGTTCCGGGGCAATCGCGCCGGCGACGCCGTTGCCGCAATCCATGACGATCTTCATCGGGCGGGCCAGTTTGACGTCGCCGACGATTTTTTCGACGTAGGCGCCGAGGACGTCGGCCGAGCTTTGTTTGCCCTGGCCGTGCTTGAGGTTGCCGGCTTCGATGCGTTTTTTCAAGTCCTGGATGGCGTCGAGGGCCAGCGTCTTGCCGCCGATGACCATCTTGAGGCCGTTGTAGTCCGGCGGGTTGTGGCTGCCGGTGACCGAGACGCAGGAGTGGCAGCCGAGTTCGTAGGCGGCGAAGTAGGTGACTGGGGTTGGCACGCAGCCGACGTCGATGGCGTCGCAACCGGCGGCACAGATGCCGTCCATCAGGGCGCCAGCCAATTCGGGGCCGGACAGGCGACCGTCGCGGCCGACGGCGATGGCTTTCTGGCCCTGCTCGATGGCCAGCGAACCGAGCGCGTGGCCGATCTGGCGGACGACGTCGGCGGTCAGCGATTTATTGACGATGCCACGAATGTCGTAGGCCTTGAAGATTTCAGCGGGGAGTTGGCTCATGGTGGTCCAGTCGTTGAGTTTGCAGCGGTGAGTGGTGGAATGATGCCTGGATATTGTTGCAATATCTGTGCGCCAGCGCCTCGTCGCCCAAACTGCGTGAATTTATGACGTTTCAAAAAGGAAGAAGTTTAAGAGCCTTTGCGGCAGCCAGTCCAGGTTTCCTGGGAATGACCCTGTGACAAAACCCACATGGCCGCCGCTTTCCGGCTGTTCTAGATGAACGCTGGAACTGACGTCGGCGCCGGTCGGCAGATAGCGGGCGGGCAAAAACGGGTCATTTTTCGGGTTGACCGCAAGTGCCGGTAGCGCGATCGATTTCAGCCATGGTTTGGCCGAGGCGCGGCGCCAGTAGTCATCGGCGCCGGCAAAGCCGTGGATGGGGGCGGTCACTGCATCGTCGAATTCGTAAAGGTTGATTGCGCGCTGCATGCGTGCCTCGTCGAAAAGGCCAGGGAACTTCTGTAGGCGGCTGGCGGAAACTGCTTTGAGCGTGCTCAGAAAGTGGCGGGTGTAGATCCGGTTGAAACCGTTGGCCAGATGGTGGCCGCAGGCGGCAAGGTCGAGCGGGGCGCAGAAGGCGGCGACGCCGGTGGCCAGTTCGCCGGCCGCAGCACCGCGTTCCCCGGCCCATTTGAGGAGGGCGTTGCCGCCGAGGGAAACGCCGGCGGCGTGCAGCTTTTGGCCGCCATTGGCGGCGTGCAGGCGGCGCAGAATCCAGTCGATTTCATCGGAATCGCCGGAGTGATAGGCGCGCGGCCGCTGATTCAACTCCCCTGAGCAACCGCGGAAATGCGGCAGGGCGAGGCGCCAGCCAGCCGTTTTGCCGACGTGGGCGGTTGAAATGGCGTAGTGGCTGCGCGAACTGCCTTCGAGTCCGTGAAAGAGGACGAGCAACGGCGAGCCTGGCGGGCCGTCGAGGTGATCGACATCGATGAAGTCGCCGTCCGGCGTGGCCCAGCGTTCGCGGCGCAGTTTGATCGGCTGCGGCTTGATGAGCAGCGGCCACAGGGTTTGGGCCTGGCCGCCGGGCAGCCACGCGGGGGCGTGGTACGGTTTCAAGAGCGTGCCTGGTTGAAACGCAGAGGCGCGGAGACGCAGAGCAAGCCTTTGCATTTTTCCGCGCCTCCGCGTCTCTGCGTCTGGCGGATGCGTATCGTCTTCAATGCAGCGTGTGCGGCACGGCCTCGGCCATCGCCTGATGGCTGTCGTCGGCGGCCGAAGCGTGGCGGCTGACCAGGCGCCAGCCATGCGAGCCACGGACATAGACGTGCGTGACGTAGAGCGGGCCGTGCGGGCTGGGGTCGTCACCGACGAACAGTGTTTCGGTCAGGTGATGAATGGCGATCACAGTGCTATGCCAGTTGGCGACCGGCTCGGGCTGGACGCGCAGGCGGGCGTTGGCAAAAATGCTGCGCCAACTCTCACGGATGGGCGCGAGACCAAGCAGGCGAATGCCGGTGGGATGAACGCACAGGGCTTCTTCGTCTTCGGCCCAGACCCGCATCAGGCGGTCGGCATCGCGTTCGGCGATGGCCTCGTAAAAGGCTTGCTCGACGTCTTCAGGCGAGGCAAAGGCGGTCGATCCGCTCATTTTTCAACTCTTTTCTGGCAGGTCGCGAAGACCTGTTCGGGGCGCAATTTGTTCAGGCAATCGAGGTGGCCAAGCGGGCATTCGCGCTTGAAGCAGGGGCTGCAGTCGAGATTCAGGCTGAGGATGTCGGCGCGGTCGGAAAGTGGCGGCGTGAAGCCGGGGGAAGATGAGCCGTAGAGCGCGACGATCGGTCGGTCGAGTGCGGCGGCGACGTGCATCAGGCCGGAGTCGTTGCAGACGACCAGGTCGGCCATGGCCAGCAGATCGACGGCCTGGGTCAGCGAGGTGGCGCCGCACAGGTTGCGGCAGAGGCCGGGGGCGAGTTGCGAGATTTCCTCGGCAACGGCGTGATCCTTGGGTGAGCCGAATAGCCAGATGGCATAATCTTGCTCGGCCAGTTTTTTTGCCAGCGCGGCAAAATGGGCGGCCGGCCAGCGTTTGGCCGGGCCGAACTCAGCGCCGGGGCAGAAGGCGACGATGCGGGCCGGACGGTCTAGTTTCAGTTCGGCCAGCGTCTTTTGCTGATCTTCTGCGGTCGACCGGATTTTTGGCCGAAAAACGGAGGTCTTCAGCAACTGGCCGGGCTTCTCGGCGAGCTGGACGAAGCGCTCGACCATCAGTGGCAGGGCTTGCTTGTCCAGCGTGTGGCGGACGTTGATCAGACCGAAACGGGATTCGCCGGTGAAGCCGACGCGCTTCGGGATGCCGGCCATCCACGGCACGAGGGCCGATTTCAGGGAGTTGGGCAGGACGTAGACACTGTCGTAGCCGCGCGCAGCCAGCTCCCTGGCCAGCCGCCAGCGCGGCTTCAAAGAGAGCTGGCCATGGCCGAAGGGACTGTCGATGACGTCGCGAATTTCTGTCATGCGCTGCAGAACGGGGGCGACCCAGCGCGGGGCGATGGCGTCGAGCTGCAGTCCGGGACTCTGGGCGTGCAGCCGGGCAAATAGCGGCTGCGCCATGATGGTGTCGCCAATCCACGAGGGGGCGACGATCAGGGCCTTGTTCATGCGAAAGTGGCGGGCCGGGGCGTAAAAGCGTGGCCCGCCGCCCGGTGCCTAGTGATGACCCTTGGGCGCTTCGCCCGTGAAAACGTACTTGGTGGAGCAGTACGGGCAGGTTACTTCGCCGGTCTTCAGAACGTCGAGGAATACGCGCGGATGCTGGCTCCACAGCGCGACGCTGGGCGTCGGGCAGTGCAGCGGCAGGTCGTGGGCGGTGATTTCAATGGTCTTTTTGTCGGACATCGTTTTCTCCCTGAATTAGACGGTGGCCAGCCAGTCGGCGTGCGCAGCCGAGCGGCCATAAACCACGTCGAAATACTTTTCCTGCAGCGCCTTGGTGATCGGGCCGCGATGGCCGACACCGATCTGGCGGTTGTCGAGTTCGCGGATCGGCGTCACTTCGGCGGCGGTGCCGGTGAAGAAGGCTTCGTCGGCGCAATAGAGTTCGTCACGCGTGATGCGTTTTTCGATGACTTCGATACCCAGTTCGCCGGCCAGTTGCATGACGGTGGCGCGCGTGATGCCTTCGAGGCAGGCGGTCAAATCCGGCGTGTACAGCTTGCCGTTGCGGACGATGAACACGTTTTCGCCGGCGCCTTCGCAGACGTAGCCTTCCGGGTCGAGCAGCAGGGCTTCGTCGTAGCCGTCAGCCGTCGCCTCGTTGTTGGCGAGGATGGAGTTCATGTAGTTGCCCGACGCCTTGGCGCGCACCATGGTGATATTCACGTGGTGGCGGGTGAAGGAGGAGGTCTTGATGCGGATGCCGCGCTCCATGCCCTCTTCGCCGAGATAGGCGCCCCAGGGCCAGGCGGCGATGATGACGTGCACCTTGGCGCCCTTGGGCGACACGCCCATTTTCTCAGAGCCGTAGAAGGCGAGCGGGCGCAGGTAGCCGGATTCCAGATTGTTGGCGCGGATCACTTCCTTTTGCGCTTCATTCAGCTCTTCAGCCGAGTAGGGCATTTGCATCTGGAAGATGTGGGCCGAACGGAACAGGCGCTCAGTGTGCTCCTTCAAGCGGAAAATCGCCGTGCCGCGCTCGGTCTTGTAGGCACGGACGCCCTCGAATACGCCCATGCCGTAGTGCAGGGAGTGGGTGAGGACGTGGGTGGTGGCTTCGCGCCAGGGCACCAGTTTTCCGTCTTGCCAAATAAAGCCGTCGCGATCCGACATGGACATGTTCGATTCTCCGTGTTGCGCCTGTAAAAGCCCACAATTCTAGCCGAAATCAGCGGGTAAAATAGCGCTTTTGCCGTTTGAGCGTGAGCATGATCTGGAAACCGCATGTCACCGTTGCCGCTGTGGTGCAGCGCGACGGAAAATTCCTGCTGGTCGAGGAGGAAACCGAGGCCGGGCTGGCCTTCAATCAGCCAGCTGGCCACCTTGAAGAGGGCGAGTCGCTGATCGATGCAGCGGTGCGCGAGACGCTTGAAGAAACGGCTTACCACTTCAAGCCGACGCACTTGATCGGCATCTACAACTGGACGCATCCGACCAAGGAAGATACGACCTATCTGCGCTTTGCCTTTGGTGGCGAATTGCGTGGGTACGAGGCCGGGCGCCCCCTGGATGACGGGATTGTCGGCGCCCGCTGGCTGACGCTGGACGAGGTGAAGGCGACGCAGGCGCGCCATCGTAGCCCGCTGATATTGCGCTGCATTGAGGATCTGCTGGCTGGCAAGCAGGCTCCGCTCGATTTGCTGGTGCACTACGACTGATGCGCTTCTGGCTGCTTGCCATGTTGTTCGCCTGCTCGGGGGCCAGGGCAGCCGACGAAACGGTGCCCATCTGCTACGGCTACGGTTGTCTGGCGCAGACGGATATCCGTTACACCGAAGGGCAGCTTGGCGAAGTGCGGCGAATGCTGTTTGCTGCGGTCGACGCGGAAAATGAGCGAAAAATGCTGGCCGAGGCCGTTGGGCGGCTTTACGCCTGGGCTGGTGAGCAGTCGGACATTCACAATGACCGTGGTGGCAATCTTGACGATGGCTACGTTGCCGGCAAGATGGACTGCATCGATCATTCGACCTCGACGACCCGCCTTTTGCAACTGCTTCAGGCGCGCAATTACTTGCGTTGGCATCGGGTGGTGGGGCCGGAACCTCGCTATTTTGCCGGCGTTATTCTTGTTCATTGGTCGGCCGTGGTTGAAGAAAAAACAGATGGCGAGGCCCCGCGCTTCGTCGTCGATAGCTGGTTCGTCGATAATGGACAGCCAGCGGTGATCTTGCCGCTGGAAGACTGGAAGAAAGGGGCTGGGCCCGATGTCTAAGAAAACCGTGGTCGTTGGCTTGTCCGGCGGCGTTGATTCCTCTGTCGCCGCCTTGTTGCTCAAGCAGCAGGGCTGGAATGTGGTCGGTCTGTTCATGAAGAACTGGGAAGACGACGACACCGAGGAGTATTGCTCGTCGCGCCAGGATCTGATCGACGTCATGAGCGTCGCCGACCGCATCGGTATTGATGTCGAGGTGGTCAATTTCGCCGCCGAGTACCGCGAACGCGTCTTTGCCGAGTTCCTGCGCGAGTACGAGGCCGGGCGGACGCCGAATCCGGACATCCTGTGCAACTCCGAAATCAAGTTCAAGGCTTTCCTCGACCACGCCATGCAGCTTGGTGCCGACAGGATCGCCACCGGCCACTACGCCGGCGTGCGCGAGTTCAACGGCGAATACCAGTTGCTCAAGGCCGAGGACGGCACCAAGGACCAGAGCTATTTTCTCTATCGCCTGAACCAGGCGCAGCTGTCGAAAACGCTGTTCCCGCTGGCCGACATCTACAAGCGCGAAGTGCGCAAGATGGCCGAGGCGGAAGGCTTGCACGTCGCGGCCAAGAAGGATTCGACCGGCATCTGCTTCATCGGCGAGCGGCCATTCAAGGATTTTCTGGCGCGTTATCTGCCGCCGAAAAAAGGTGAAATCCGCCGCCTCGACGATGGCAAGGTGCTCGGCGAGCACGATGGCCTGATGTTCCACACCATGGGCCAGCGCAAGGGGCTGCACATCGGCGGCCTGAAGGAAAAGGGGCAGGCCGGTGGTGGCGATCACGATGCCTGGTTCGTCGTCGGCAAGGATATGGAAAAGAACGTGTTGTACGTGGCGCAGGGCCACGATCATCCGGCGCTGTTGCAGAGCGACCTGGTGGCCGAACAACTGTCCTGGGTATCCGGCCGGGCGCCGCACACGCACTGGGTTTACACCGCCAAGCCGCGTTACCGGACGGCCGACCAGCCGTGCGAAGTGGACTCCGTCGATGCGGCGACCTGCAAGATCAATTTCGCCGAAGCCCAGTGGGCACTGACGCCAGGCCAGTCCGTGGTGTTGTACGAGAGCCGGGTGTGTCTGGGCGGCGGCGTGATTCGCTGAGGAAAATCAGTCGCCTGACGTGCGCGTCGGCGATTTTTCGATGACGGCGCAGAAGGCGTGCAGCAGGTCGGGATCGTGTTTGTGCCCGGCCTCGCGGCTCAGGATGTCCATGACTTCACGATGCTGGCGCGGCCGGTGGTAAGGGCGCGTTTCGACCATTGCGTCATAACTGTCGGTCAGGGAAATAATGCGCGAGTAGAGCGGGATTTCGGTGCCGGACAGGCGGTCAGGGTAACCAGAGCCGTCGAAATGCTCGTGGTGGTGGCGGACGGCGCTGGCGATTTCTCGTGAGTGTTCGCCGTTGATGGCAAGGACGATCTGCTCACCGATCAGGACGTGCTGTTTCATGCATGCCCATTCATCGGCTTCAAAAGCTTCCGGTTTGAGCAGGACGCTGTCAGGGATGCCTATTTTTCCCAGGTCATGGAACTGGGCGCCAAGCGACAGTTGCCCCAGTTCGCGCTCGGAGAGCTCGATGTGCCGGCCTAGTTCGTTGGAAAGCTGGACGACGCGGTCGCAATGCAGCCGGGTGTGATGGTCGCGGGCGCCCAGTGCGACTGTCAAAGATCGAACAACTTTTTCCATGGGGACGGCGTAGGCACTGTTTTTCATGGCGATCTACCTCGGGTGCGGAATGCTCTGACTTCGTGAAAAACGGGTGGTTCAGTCAGGAATGAGACTAAAAGGCGGCGCTGGATACGAAAAGGGCGCCCGATTTGGCGCCCTTTTTGGCTGGTTCAGTCGTGTGGAACGGTGTCCGCAAACGATTGCCGCTGCATCAACTTGTCGTACAGCTTTCCCAGATTGGGGTGCGTTTCGCGCCAATTGATGTCGGCGAAACGAAAGGCCAGGTAGCCGAGGGCGGCGCCGGTGGCCAGGTCGGCCATCGAGATGTGCGTGCCCATGCAGAAGCTCTTTTCACCCAGTTCTTCAGCCATGAATTCAAGGCTGCGCGTGACTTTGTCGCGCTGGCGCTGAATCCAGTCGTTGCTGCGCTGAGCTTCCGGGCGCTTGCCTTCGAGGAAGGCAGTCGCTGCGGCGTCGCAGATGCCGTCGGCCAGCGCTTCCCAGCGCTTGACTTCGGTGCGCTCGCGGTTGGGGGCGGGGAAGAGCTTGTTGTTGGGCGTGACATTGTCGATGTATTCGACAATGACGCGGGAGTCGAACAGGCGGGTGTCGTCGTCGAGTACGAGCACGGGAATCTTGCCGAGCGGATTCAGGCTCGGCACCTTGCTGTCAGCCAGCCAAGGGGAGTCGATGACGAAATCGTATTCAATTTTCTTTTCAGCCAGCACGATGCGCACTTTTCGCGCAAACGGACTGGTATGGGAGCCGATCAGCTTCATCGCATACTCTCTGATTTGGGGAGTTCGATTATAGCGTATGGCGGGTGCTCCGCCGGGCGGGTAAAATGTTCGGCTTACTGAAAAGGATGATTCCATGACTTTCAACCCCTTGACTGCACTTTCCCCGCTCGATGGCCGCTATGCCGGCAAGGTTGACGCCCTGCGCGAGCATTTTTCCGAGTTTGGCCTGATCAAGGCACGCTTGAAAGTCGAGATCGAGTGGCTGAAGGCGCTGGCCGCTGAGCCGCATTTTTCGGAAATTTCCGCTTTTTCCCGGTCGACCGTGGAAGAGCTCGATGCGCTGGTTGCCAACTTCACGGTTGAGCAGGCAGCCGAGGTCAAGGCCGAGGAAGCCGTCACCAACCACGACGTCAAGGCGCTCGAGTACTGGATCAAGAAGAACACCAAGGGCAACGCCGAAGTCACCAAGGTCAGCGAGTTCATCCACTTCGCCTGCACCTCAGAAGACATCAACAACCTGTCGCACGCGCTGATGTGCCAGGGCGCCCGCGAGCAAGCCATGCTGCCGTCGCTCGACAAGGTCATCGCCCGCTTGAAGGAACTGGCGCACGTCAACGCCGAAGTGCCGATGATGAGCCGCACGCACGGCCAGCCGGCGACGCCGACGACGCTCGGCAAGGAAATGGCCAATGTCGCCTACCGCCTGGAGCGCGCCCGCGCCCGCATCGTGGCCGTCGAACTGCTCGGCAAGATCAACGGCGCGGTCGGCAACTACAACGCCCACCTGATCGCCTACCCCGGCTACGACTGGGAAGGTTTTGCCAAGCGTTTCGTCGAATCGCTCGGCCTGACCTTCAATCCCTACACCATCCAGATCGAGCCGCACGACGCGCTGGCTGAACTGTTCGACGCCTTCGCCCGCGCCAACAGCATCCTGATCGACCTAGACCGCGACATCTGGGGCTACATTTCGCTCGGCTTCTTCAAGCAGAAGGTCAAGGCCGGCGAAATCGGCTCGTCGACCATGCCGCACAAGGTCAATCCGATCGACTTCGAGAATTCCGAGGGCAACCTCGGCCTGGCCAACGCCGTCCTGAAGCATCTCGCCGAAAAGCTGCCGATTTCCCGCTGGCAGCGCGACCTGACCGACTCCACCGTGCTCCGCAACATGGGCGTCGGCCTCGGCTACACGCTGCTCGCCTACGATTCGTTGCTCAAAGGTCTGAACAAGCTGGAAGTCAATGCCCACGTAATGCAGGCTGACCTCGACGCCAACTGGGAGCTGCTCGCCGAGCCGATCCAGACCGTCATGCGCCGCTACGCCGTGCCCAACGCCTACGAAAAACTCAAGGAACTGACCCGCGGCACGCGTGTTTCGCGTGAAGGCATGCAGGCCTTTGTTTCGACGCTGGAAATCCCGGAAGCCGCCAAGGCAGAGCTGCTCAAGCTGACGCCGTGGGATTACACGGGCAAAGCGGCCGAGCTGGCCAGGCGGATTTGAAGCGATGAAGTGCAGCAAATGCGGCCAGGAAGTGCCGGCAGATGCCATTTACTGCCCGCAGTGCACCGGTGAACGCAAGACGACGGATCCCGAGGTGATCCGTGGCGGCATCCGTGGCGGCGCAATCGGCCTGTTTCTCGGCCTCTTGCCCACCGTCTGGCTGCTCTTTCACTTTGGCGCCGAGCGCGGCATCAAGGCCATCGCCTTCATCGTGCCGGCCGTCACCTTCACCACCGGGTTGATCATCGGCCTGGTCAAAGCCAAAAGGGAATGGAAATAATGTCTTTTGCTGAAAACCTGAAAAAACTCCCCGGTATTTCACATCTTGCCGCGATCAATCTGCTCTATGCCGAGGGCAACGTCGCTGCGGCCATTGAAAACAAGCCGGGCAGCCAAGGCTCGCTGGCGGTATACAACCACCTGGCGCAAACCTACGGCTCCATCAACGCCGAGGCCGCGAAAAAGGGCCTCGAAATTTTCGCCGAGCATACCGAGGACGAGCGCGCCAACCCGGGCAAGCATCCGAACATCGCGCGGCTCATCGCGATCGAGCAGGGCGGGCCAGCGCTGCGTGTCAAACACGTTTTTGCGGTCTAAGCCAGTCAGTTCCATTTGCCTCACCCGTGCGGTGAAAAACTTCATGGCAAAATAAGTAATTCGAAATATACGAGCGCTATAATTTTTGCGGAATAAAACACCGGTGCCGTGCGTTAACGCATTGCAACCCGATTTTCCTCAATGACAACGGAGAAACCCCAATGAAATCCAAGCTTCTGCTCGCCCTGCTCACCACCACCCTTGCGGCCGGTACAGCCGTCGCACAGGTCAAGGTCGAAGACGCCATCAAGTTCCGCCAGTCCGGCTACGGCTTCATGGCCTGGAACATGGCCCGCATCAAGGCCAACGTCGAAGGCACCTACAACAAGGAAGAAGTGATCAAGGCTGCCAACGTCATCCAGGCCATCGCCAACTCCGGCATGGGCGCGCTCTACGTGCCGGGCAGCGACAAGGGCAAGGGCTGGGAAGAAACCCGCGCCAAGCCGGCCATCTTCACCGACAAGGAAAAGGTCGGCAAGGTTGCCATGGCCTTCAACAAGGAGGCCAACGAAATGGCCAAGATCGCTGCCACCGGCGACGCCGCAGCGGTCGGCGCCCAGTTGGGCAAACTCGGCGACACCTGCAAGGGCTGCCACGACGATTTCAAGGCCAAGAAATAAGCCGATAATCAATGCAAGCACAGGCACCTGCGGGTGCCTGTTTTTTTAGCAAGCAAGGCACGCACATGAACCGCCAACGAATTCGCCTCTGGGATCTGCCCACCCGCCTGTTTCACTGGCTGCTCGCACTCGCCGTCGTCGCGGCCATCATCAGCGGGCAAATCGGCGGCAAGCTGATCGATCTGCACGGCAAGATCGGCCTTGCCATCGTTGGCCTCGTCGCCTTCCGCATCGTCTGGGGCTTTGCCGGCTCCACCTACGCGCGCTTTGCCCAGTTCTTCCCGACGCCGGGCAAGATCAAGACCTACCTCAACGGCGAATGGCGCGGCCTCGGCCACAACCCGCTTGGCGCACTTTCCGTTTTTGGCCTGATTTTCCTGTTGACCGCACAAACCCTCACCGGCCTCTTCGCCAACGACGACATCGCCTTCGTCGGCCCCCTCTATGACCTGATCAGCAAGTCGCTCAGCAACCGCCTGAGCGGCCTGCACGAACTGCTCTCCAATATCCTGATCGCCCTTGTCGTCCTCCACCTCGCCGCCATCGCCGTCTATGGCCACGTAAAAAAAGACAAGCTGATCAAGCCGATGCTGACTGGCTGGAAGGAAGGGGCGACCGGCGAGTCGGCCAAGGGCGGTGGTGTGCTCGCACTGATCGTGGCGCTGACGATTGCGGGCGTAGCCATCTATGGTGCCAGTGGGGCCTGGCTGCCCGAGCCGCCACTGCCGCAGACGATGGAAACGCCGAGCTGGTAATTTCTGGGGTACTGCTTTGGGCGATGTGTGATTCAGACAAGGCCGGCAAACGGCCACAACCGGCCGGTGATCACGTCCACGAAGCGGCCACTCGAAGGTCCGCCGTACTCCGATATCTGCCGTCGGATCGAATGACACTACAATGTAGTGCCCCCGCTCGCGGACGGGGGCCGGTTAACTGCAGTATTTTCCCCCTGCCTTACAGTCGATCGAGGCTGACGATGCTGTAGTCGGCCGCCTCGATGCCGCGTCGGAGATCGCTGGCGGTGGCAACCGCCTCCGGGTTGTCGCCGTGAACGCAAATGCTTTGCACGCGGGTCGGTAGGCGCTTGCCGTTGACGCTGACGATGGCTTGTTCATCCAGCATGCGCAGGACGTGGGCGAGTGCGGCGTCAGTGCCATGGATCATGGCGCCGGGCTGGCTGCGTGGCATCAACTGGCCGTCGTCCTGATAGGCACGATCGGCGAAAATCTCAAGGATGACCGGCAGGCCGATGCGTTCGCCGGCTGTAGCGAGTCGGGAGTAGGCCGGGGCCAGCAGTATCAGTTGCGGGCTGATGGCATGGACGGCACGAGCGACGCAATCGGCCAGCGCCGGATCGGCACAGGCCATGTTGCTGAGGGCGCCATGCGGCTTGACGTGACTGACGCAGCTGCCTTCGGCCGCGGCCATCGCCTTCAGGGCGCCAATCTGGTAGATGATCATCGCTTCCAGCTCGGCAGCCGGGATATCCATGCGCCGCCGGCCGAAGCCTTGCAGATCGGGGAACGCCGGGTGGGCGCCAATGCTGACCCCGCGCTTTTTGGCCGCCGCGACTGTCCTCCGCATGACCAAAGGATCCCCGGCATGAAAGCCGCAGGCAATATTGGCGCTGGCGACGATGTCGAGCAGGGACTCGTCATCCCCCATGGACCACGCACCGAAGCTTTCACCGAGGTCGGCATTGAGATTGATGTTTTTGTTCATGAGCAGGTTCCCCAGGTTAAGGATACAAGCCGCGCTGTTCGCGCGCTGCGAGTACTCGCTGACAGGCAATGATGAAGGTTGCGGTGCGCAGCGACACATTGCGCTCCTCGGACAGTTTCCAGATCGCGTCGAAGGCGCCGACCATGATCTGCTCGAGACGGGCATTGATCTCTTCTTCGGTCCAGAAGAACGAGGAGAAATCCTGTACCCACTCGAAGTACGACACCGTTACGCCGCCAGCGTTTGCCAGCACGTCGGGAACGACCAGAATGTCGCGCTGCTGGAGGATATCGTCGGCCGCCGGGGTGGTCGGGCCGTTGGCGCCCTCGACCACGACTTTGGTGCTGATCTTCTGTGCCCGCTCGGGCAGGATCTGGCCCTCAAGGGCGGCCGGAATCAGGAAGTCAGACTTGAGCAGCCAGAAATCGTCGCCTGAAATCGGCGACGCGCCCGGGAAGCCGGCCAGGCCGCCATTGATCTCCACATGCTTGAGCGCGGCGTGGATGTCGATGCCGTTTTCATTGGCCAGCGTCGCCGAATGATCCTGCACCGCTATCACTTTGGCGCCGTGTTCCTGGAAGATGCGAGCCGCGATACCGCCGACGTTGCCAAAACCCTGAACCACGACACGGGCACCTTCGACCGGCAGGTGAATCCGTTTACCGGCTTCACGGGCAGCGATGAACACGCCGCGACCGGTGGCTTCGTGACGGCCGAGTGAGCCGCCAAGGGGAATCGGCTTGCCGGTGACGACGCCCGTCGCGGTGCCACCGACGTTCATCGAATAAGTGTCCATCATCCACGCCATGCTCTGCTCGTTGGTGCCGACGTCGGGCGCCGGAATGTCCTTGTCGGGCCCGATGATGATGCCAATTTCCGAGGTGTAGCGCCGCGTGATGCGCTGCAGTTCGGCCTGTGAGTGCGCCCGCGGATCAAGACGGATGCCACCCTTGGCGCCACCGAAAGGCAGGTTGACCGCGGCATTCTTGATCGTCATCCAGCCCGACAGCGCCATCACTTCATTGAGCGTAACTGCCGGGTGAAAGCGCACGCCGCCCTTGCCGGGACCGCGCGAGAGGGAGTGCTGAACGCGATAACCCTCGTAGTGCGCCACCGACCCGTCGTCGCGAATGATCGGCACATCGACGATCGGGATGCGCTTCGGGTGCTTCATGGTTTCGATCCACTTCGCTAGGTGACCGAGGTGCGGTTTCACACGTTCGATCTGCTCGACGAAGCTGGCCCATGGCTCTGGTGCGTTCGGGTTGAGGTAGGACATGCCGCCGACCCGGCGCAGGTCTTCGGCTGACGTCGTTTGCTTTTTACTCATGCTATCTCCTGATTGTTCTTTCAACGATTATTGCTGCTGCCCGATTCGTTTTCCGATCATCCCGGCGCATTGAGATCGGTTCGCCGGTTGCTCATGAGCACTCCCACGGCAAATCGGGAGGCGTGCCGCGCAGGAAACCGCCCGCATCGACCATGCCACTGATCAGGTTGCAACCGTATAGCGCGGCCTCGTCCAGGCTGCCTGGTGGCAGGAAGGTCTGTAAAGCGCGCGCCCAGTCGGTCCACCGCTGGCGCAACTCGGCCAGGGCGTGGCGGGCGGCGGCCAGGTCGACCGATTGGAACTGGATCGTGCTACCCGGCGGGCAGTGGGCAAGGCGCGGCAGGTCGGCACTGATTACCGTGGCGATCTTGGGGTACCCACCGACCGTCTGGCAGTCGGCGAGGAGGATGATCGGCAGGCCGTTGGCCGGCACCTGAATGGCGCCCGGCATTACGCCGTCGGAGACAATGTCGGCCGCGGCCGGACTGGCGTGGGCCAGGGCCGGACCTGCCAAGCGCAGCCCCATGCGATCCTGTTCCGCAGTTGCCGAGTAGGGGGTATTCAGAAAGGTCTCGATGGCCTCGTCGGTGAAGTGGGCGGCCTGTGGGCCAAGCATGACGCGGATCGGGCCATCGCCATGATCCAAGGGCTCACCCCGAGTTTCACGAAAATCGCGTTTGCCCGATTGGCTGCAGGGAATACTGTCACCTTTTTGCAGTGCGTGGCCGTCGATGCCGCCGATGCCGGTGCGCTGATAGGTCGAGCGGCTGCCGAGTTGGCGGGGCACGGCGCAGCCGCCGGAAATGGCAAGGTAGGCGGTGCCGCCGGCGACGGCGCCGACCTTCAGGCTGTCGTGGTCCTCCAGGGTCGCGCTTTGCCAGGCCGGCAGCGCCTGGCTGCTGCCGTTGGCACGCAGGATGGTAGCGGCGACATTGCCGGCCAGGGCCACGCGCAACGGTCCGCAGCGTACCGCCAGGGTCGGCCCGAGACCGCGCATTTCGATACAGGCCGCAGCCGGATGATTGCCGGCCAGCGCGTTGGCACAATCGGCCAGTGGCCGGTCGAGAAAGCCTGACACGGCCAGGCCCTGATGGCGGTAGCCGAAGCGCCCAGCATCCTGGATGGCGTTGCCGAGACCGCCGTCGATGACTTCGATCAGTCCGGTCATGCGGCCTCCCCGGCGATGTGGAAATTGGCGCGGCTGAGCCGGCCGGCAGCCAGTTCGCCCGCGATGTGCTCGTACTCGGCGCGGTCGACGACACGCCAGCGCACCTGGTCGCCGGACTCGAGCAGCGCCGGAGCAGTCTCCTCGGCAGCCTCGAACAAGGGCACCGGGGTGCGCCCGAGCAGGTTCCAGCCACCTGGGCTTTCCCAGGGATAGACCGCGCACATTTCGCCGGTGACGGCGAGCGACCGGGCCGGCACCACCTTGCGCGGATTGGCCAGGCGCGGCATGGCCAGTTGCGGTGGCAGCCCCCCCATGTAGGGGAAGCCGGGCATGAAGCCGATCATGTAAACGCGATAGGTGGCGGCGGTGAGCAGCGCAATCACCTGCGCCGGTTCCATCCCTTTGGCCTCGGCCAGGCGTTCGAGGTCGGGTGCCAGATCGGCGTCGCAGCAGACCGGCAACAGCCAGTGGCGTCCCTCGCTGGCAGTGCTGCCGGCAGCTTCGGCCATTTGCAGCAGGCGAGTGCCCAGAAGTTGGCCGTCGACAGCGAGCGGATCGTAATGCACGGTCAGCGAGCGGAAGGTCGGCACCAGGTCCACGATACCGGCCAGATCACCGGCATCGCGAGCAACATGGAGGGCGACGTTCAGTCCCATGACCCGGGCGTGCAGCGCTGGGTCGATGCGGTCACCGAACTCGACTGTCCAGGCGCTGTCGCCGAGCGGCAGCAAGGTGGGTAGATGGCTCACGATGCTTAGCCCGCCATGTGCTGCGGTAGCCAGGTGATGATGCCGGGGAAGAAATAGATGAGCAGCACGGCGCCGACCATCAGGAAGAACATTGGCATCGAATGCTTCGCCAGCCAGGTGATCTCCTTCTTGGTCATGCCTTGCAGCACGAACAGGTTGAAGCCGACCGGTGGCGTGATCTGCGCCATTTCAACGACCAGTACGACATAGATGCCGAACCAGATCAGGTCGATGCCGGCCTTTTCGATGGTCGGCAGCAGGATGCCCATGGTCAGCACGATAATGGAAATCCCGTCGAGGAAGCAGCCGAGGATGATGAAGAAAGCCATCAGCGCCATGACCAGCGCCAGTGGCGACAGGCCTAGGCTGCCAATCCATTCGGCGAGATGACGGGGCAGGCCGATGTAGCCCATGGCGAGCGTCAGGAAGGCGGCGCCGGCGAGGATCAGCGCGATCATGCAATAGAGGCGGGTAGCCCCGAGCAGGCTGTCGCGGAAATTCTTCCAGCTCATCTCCCCCTGGATGGCGGCGATAACCATGGCGCCGACAACGCCGAGTCCGGCGGCTTCGGTGGCGGTGGCCAGCCCGGTGTAGATCGAGCCAAGGACAGCGGTGATCAGCGAAATGACCGGGATCAGATTGCGTGAGGCATCGAGCTTCTGCAGAAACGTCATGTTCTGATCAGCCGGCGGAATCTGATCCGGATGAAGCAGCGACCAGACGATGGTATAGGCCATGAACAGGCTGGCCAGCAACAGGCCGGGGAAGACGCCGGCGATGAACAGCTGGGCGATCGAGACGTTGGCGGTGACGCCATACACGATCATGATGATCGACGGCGGAATCAGCAGGCCGAGCGTGCCCGCACCGGCCAGCGTGCCGATGGCGATGCTGTCCGGATAGCCGCGGCGCTTCAGCTCGGGCAGCGTCATCTTGCCGATGGTGGCGCAGGTGGCGGCCGAGGAACCGGAGACCGCGGCGAAGATCGTACAGCCGATAATGTTGGTGTGCAGCAGGCGGCCCGGCAGTTTTTCCAGCCACGGCGCCAGGCCCTTGAACATGTCTTCGGAGAGCTTGGTGCGGAACAGGATTTCGCCCATCCAGATGAACAGCGGCAGCGCGGTCAGCGTCCACGAGGAGGCCGAACCCCAGATGGTGACGGCCATGCTGTCGCCGACCGGGCGGGAGGTAAACAACTCCATGCCGATCCAGGCGACGCCGGCCAGCGAAAGGCCGATCCAGACGCCGCTGCCGAGGACGACAAAGAGGGTGATGACAAGCAGTAGGGTGATGGTCAGATCCATGGTCGCATCCTCTTATTCGATGTGGGCGGGTTCGCCGTCGGGCGAGGCTTCGCGAAGGGTCTTGCCAGTCAGGAGCAGGATGAGATCCATTAGGAAAGCCAGGGTAAACAGGCTGGTGCCGACAGCCATCCCGAGCTGGGGAATCCACAGTGGCGTTGCGTCGAGGCCGGTCGAAATGTCGACAAACTCGCGCGATTGCAGCACCAGGCGGATCGAGTACCAGGCGAGGGCGCCGGCCATGAACACGGCGACGACATGGCAGAAGACGTCGAGCCAGCGGTGCGCTGTGGCCGGCAGATGGTTGAGGAGCAGCGTCACGCGGATGTGCTCGCCCCGGCGCAGAGTCGGCGCCAGCGCCAGGAAGGCCGCTGCTGCCATGCAGTAGCCGGCGTAGGCGTCGGCACCGGGCAGGTCGAGCGCGGGGATGAGGCGACCGAAGATGCTGGCCAGCACGGCGAGCAGGGTGCCGATCAGGAAGAGTCCGGCAAGGTAACCGGCGGCGGTGAATAGTCGATCCAGCAGGGTGCGCATGGGGACTCCTTCGAAAAAGGAACAGGCCACCGTGGCGGCCAGGGTTGGCGGAATTACTTGCGGTAGGCGTCGAGTACGGCCTGGCCGTCGGCGCCGGCCTGCTTGGCCCAGTCGGCGATCATCGTGTCACCGACCTTCTTCAGGTCGGCCTTCAGCTGCGGCGAGCCGGCATCAACCGTCATGCCGTTCTTCTTCATCTGCTCGATGTACCAGGAATTCTTCTCGGCGCTGACCTTCCAGCCCCGCGTTTCAGCAGTAGCGGCGGCTTTCAGCAGGGCTTCCTGGCTGCTCTTGTCGAGGCCGTCGAAGGCTTTCTGCGAAACGATCACCAGGTTCTTCGGCAGCCAGGCGCTGACGTCGTAGTAATACTTGACCTGCTCCCAGACCTTGCCGTCGAAGCCGGTGGCAGCCGAGGTCATGAAGGTGTTGACGGCGCCGGTGGCCAGGGCCTGGGTCAGTTCGGCAGCCTGCACGGTGACCGGCTGGGCGCCGACCAGCTGGGCGATGCGGCTGGTGTTCGGGTTGTAGGCGCGCCACTTGGCGCCCTTGAGGTCGGCCGCCGAGTTGATCGGCTTGGCGCTGAAGATGCCCTGCGGCGGCCAGGCGACGGCATACAGCACCTTCATGCCCTGCTTGGCGAGGCGGGCTTCGGTGGCCTGGCGCGAGGCCTGCCAGAGTTTCTGCGAGTCGCCGTAGCTGGTGGCTAGGAAGGGGATTGAATCTACGCCGTACATGGCGTCCTCGTTCGAGTGGCCGGAAATGATGATCTCGCCGATCTGTGCCTGGCCGCCCTGGACGGCGCGCTTGATTTCGTTGGCCTTGAACAGCGAACCGCTGTCATGGACCGTGATCTTCAATTTGCCGCCGGTGGATTTATCGACCTCGGCGGCGAACTGGTGGATGTTCTCGGTGTGGAAGTTGCTGGCCGGGTAGCCGGTCGGCATGTCCCATTTTTGTTGGGCGCTGACAGGGGCAGCAATCACGAACAGCGCGGAAGCGGCTGCAGCGGCGGCAATTTTTCTAAACATGGTGGTTTCCTCGAGTGGGGCTGGCGGAAGGGCGACGTGGTTGATACGTTCAAATAATACAGCCATAAAGTTAATAAAACATCGATAAAAAGTCAACGTTATTTTCACGTATAATAAACGTGTTTAATTTGAGTGAACTTCCGATGAGCGCCAAGAACCCCTCCCTGACTCCCGAACAGCGTATCGTTTCCTCGTCGCACCTGGTCTCCGAAAAGTCGCCGGAACTGTCCGAGTTCGAGTTCGGACTGATCATCGCGGCGCATGCCTTCAACCGCTGGCTGATCCGCTGCATGGGCGCCGCCGGGGTCAAGGACATGACCGCGACCGACGTGCTGGTCCTGCACCACATCAACCACAAAGGCACCGAAAAGCGCCTCGCTGACATCTGCTTCGTCCTCAACATCGAGGACACGCACGTCGTTTCCTACTCGCTGAAGAAACTGGCCGCTGCCGGCCTGGTCGAGGGCGGCAAGCGCGGCAAGGAGGTATTCTTCGCGACGACCGCCGCCGGCCGCGATCTGTGCATGAAATACCGTGCCGTGCGCGAAGCCTGCCTGATGCCCGGCTTCTCCGGTGAGACCGAGGAGAACAGGCGTCTTGCGGAGATGGCACGAACGATGCGCACGCTGTCGGGCCGCTACGACCAGGCAGCACGCGCCGCAACCTCTTACTGAAGACAGGAGTGATCAGTCAGTTGATGCTCAAGGCGACTGCTTCAGTTAGGAAGCTGCCGTTGAACCAAGCAAACGGTGAATGTCTCCTTTGGGCACGAAGCTGTCTCCAAAATAGAAAAAGCCGCCAATTTTGAATTTGGCGGCTTTTTTGCGGTTGACCGCAGCAATCGCTTAAACGACAGCGCCCTCTTCGTTGGCGCCTTCGATCACCTTGGTCTTGGTGATGAACTGCTCGCGCGAGACACCCAGCCACATGACCAGTGGGCTGGCGACGAGGACTGAGGAGTAGATGCCGAACAGGATGCCGATGGTCAGGGCCATGGCGAAGTAGTGCAGGGTTTCGCCGCCGAAGATCAGCATCGACAGCACCATCAGCTGCGTACAGCCGTGGGTGATGATGGTCCGGCTGATGGTGCTGGTGATGGCGTGGTCGAGGACTTGCGGCGTGGTCAGGCCGCGCACCTTCTTGAAGGTTTCACGCACCCGGTCGAAGACGACGACCGATTCATTGACCGAGTAGCCGAGCACGGCAAGCACCGCGGCCAGAACGGACAGCGAGAACTCCCACTGGAAGAAGGCGAAGAAGCCGAGAATGATCACCACGTCGTGCAGGTTGGCGATGATGGCCGAGACGGAGAATCGCCACTCGAAGCGGAAGGCGAGGTAGATGACGATGCCGATGACAACGAGCAGCAGGGCCATGGCGCCGTTTTCGGCGAGTTCCTTGCCGACCTGCGGGCCGACGAACTCGACGCGGCGCAGTTCGGCGCCCGGCGCTTCGATGGCCAGCGACTTCATGACCGATTCACCGATCTGGTTGGTGTTCTGCTCGCTCTTGAGCGGCAGACGGATCATGACGTCCTGCGACGAACCGAAGTTCTGCACGGCGTAGTCGGTGAAGCCGGCTTTGCCCAGGGCGCCACGTATCTTTTCAAGATCGGCGGTTTGCGTGTAGTGCGTTTCGATCAGCGTACCGCCGGTGAATTCGACCGACAGGTGCAGCCCCTTGGTGAAGAGGAAGACCACGGCGAGCAGGAAAGTGACGAGCGAGATGACATTGAACTTCAGCGCATGGCGCATGAAGGGAATGTCTTTGTGAATGCGGAAAAATTCCATTTTCGTTTTTCCTTGTTATTTGCCGTTGACCGCAGCAGAGGCGGGTTTCCACAGTTGGCCGATGGCCACCTTGGTCAGCTTCTTCTGGCGACCGTAGATCAGATTCACCAGGCCGCGAGAAACGATAACCGACGAGAAGATCGAGGTCAGAATGCCGAGGCAATGAACCACGGCAAAGCCGCGGATCGGGCCGGAGCCGAAGATGAGCAGGGCGAGGCCGGCGATCAGCGTGGTGATGTTGGAGTCGAGAATGGTGCCGAAGGCGCGTTCGTAACCTTCAGAGATCGCAGCTTGCGGCGGCATGCCGTTACGCAGTTCTTCGCGGATACGCTCGTTTATCAGCACGTTGGCGTCAATGGCCATACCCAGCGTCAGCGCGATGGCGGCGATGCCGGGCAGGGTCAGCGTGGCCTGCAAGAGCGACAGGATGGCAACCAGGAACAGCAGGTTGGAAGCCAGCGCCAGCACCGAGACAACGCCGAACATCTGGTAGTAGGCGATCATGAACAGCGCGATCGCGGCAAAGCCCCACATCGTCGAGTGGAAGCCCTTCTTGATGTTGTCAGCGCCGAGCGACGGGCCGATGGTCCGTTCCTCGATGATGTCCATCGGCGCAGCCAGCGAGCCAGCGCGCAACAGCAGCGCGGTATCGTTGGCTTCCTGAGTGCTCATGCGGCCGGAAATCTGCACGCGGCCACCGCCGATTTCAGCGCGGATGACCGGCGCCGTCACGACTTCCCCCTTGCCCTTTTCGATGAGCAGGATGGCCATGCGCTTGTTGACGTTCTCGCGCGTGACATCCTTGAAAATGCGGGCGCCAGCGGAGTCGAGCGTCAGATGCACGGCGGCTTCGTTGGTCTGGTTGTCGAAGCCGGGCTGGGCATCGGTCAGGCGGTCGCCGGTGAGCACGACCTGCTTCTTGACGAGCAGTGGCTGGCCGCCACGTTCGGTGTACACCTCGGTGCCGAAGGGCGGGTTGCCAGCCAGGGCGGCTTCCAGCGCGCCGGGCGAGTCGTCGACCATGCGGATTTCGAGGGTTGCCGTGCGGCCGAGGATGTCCTTGGCCTTGGCCGTGTCCTGCACGCCGGGCAGCTGGACGACGATGCGGTCCTGGCCTTGCTGCTGGATGACCGGCTCGGCGACGCCGAGTTCGTTGATCCGGTTGTGCAGGGTTGTGATGTTCTGCTTGAGGGCGAATTCGCCGAGCTTGTTCTGGGCTTCCGGCTTCAGCGTGGCGACCAGTCTGGGCTCGCTGGCATCGCCCGCTTCGGTAACCAGCAGGTCAGGCTGGCTGTCGCCGATGGCGTAGCGGGCCTTGTCGCGGGTTTCGACGTCGCGGAACTTGACGACGATGCGCTCACCTTCGCGGTTTACTCCGCCGTGGCGTAGGTTCTTGTCGCGCATCACGGTGCGCAGGTCGGCCGAAGTCGAGTCGAGCTTTTTGGTCAGCGCGCCCTTCATGTCGACTTGCAGCAGGAAATGCACCCCGCCGCGCAGGTCGAGGCCGAGGTACATGGGCAGGGCGCCCAGTGAAGTCAGCCACTGCGGAGAGGCAGCCAGCAGGTTCAGGGCGACGACGTACTGCGGGTCGGCCGAATTCGGGTTGAAGGTCTTTTCAAGGATGTCCTTGGCCTTCAACTGGGTGTCGGTGTCCTTGAGTCGCGTCTTGACGCCGTTGAAGTCGAGCTGGATGCCGTCGTGCGTGATGCCGGCGGCTTTCAGGGCTTCTTCAACGCGGGTCTGGGCCTTGGCGTCGACCTTGATCGTGGCTTTGGCGCTGGAAACCTGCACGGCCGGGGATTCGCCGAAGAAGTTGGGCAGGGTGTAGACGAAGCCCAGCAGCAGCGCGATGGCGATGGTGATGTACTTCCAGAGTGGGTAGCGATTCATGGCGGCTTCAAAGCGACAAGGGCGGCAAGTGTTTGACCACTTACGCCGCCCTTTGGGGTGATTACAGCGACTTCAACGTGCCCTTGGGCAGAACCAGGCCAATCGACGGCTTTTGCACGACGACTTCGGTGTTTGCGGCGATTTCGACGGTCACGTAGCTGTCGCCAACCTTGGAGACCTTGCCGACGATGCCGCCTTGGGTCACGACTTCATCGCCCTTGGCCAGGCCGGCGAGCAGGGCCTTGTGTTCCTTGGCCTTCTTCATTTGCGGGCGGATCATCAGGAACCACAGCACGACGAACATCAGGATCATCGGCAGCATCTGCATCAGGCCACCCGTCGGGTCGGCGGAAGCGGCTGCGGTCTGGGCGTGGGCAAGACTAATCATTGTTGTAACTCCGGATAAACAAAATACAGAACGCGCGATTCTATCACTCGGCAGATGACCGTTTGCGGACAAACTCATCGGACCAGCTCTCGAACGTGCCGGCTTCAATGGCGGCGCGCATTTCGGCCATGATGACCTGGTAGAAATGCAGGTTGTGGATGGTGTTGAGCATGCCGCCGAGGATTTCGCCGTGGCGGAAAAGGTGATGCAGGTAGCTGCGGCTGAACTGGGTACAGGTGTAGCAGGTGCAGCTCGGGTCGAGCGGACCGGTGTCCAGCTTGTAGCGGGCATTCTTGATCTTGACGTCGCCGAAACGCGTGAACAGGTGGCCGTTGCGCGCGTTGCGGGTCGGCATCACGCAGTCGAACATGTCGATGCCGGCTTTGACCGAACGTACGAGGTCTTCCGGCGTGCCTACGCCCATCAGGTAGCGCGGCTTGTGCGTCGGCATGCGGGGGGCGACGTGGGCGAGGACGCGGACCATGTCCTCCTTCGGTTCGCCAACCGACAGGCCGCCGATGGCCATGCCGTCAAAGCCGATGTCGTTCAGCCCGGCCAGCGACTCGTCGCGTAGGTCTTCGTACATGCCGCCCTGGATGATGCCGAACAGCGCGTTGCCGTTTTCCAGCTTGTTGTGTTCGTCGCGTGAGCGCTGCGCCCAGCGCATGCTCATGCGCATCGACTTGGCGGCTTCTTCGTGTGTCGCCGGGTAGGGCGTGCACTCGTCGAAGATCATCACGATGTCGGAATTCAGCACCTTCTGGATCTGCATCGAGATTTCGGGCGTCAGAAAGAGTTTGGCGCCATCGTGCGGCGAGCTGAACTTGACCCCTTCCTCGGTGATCTTGCGCATGGCGCCGAGCGAAAAGACCTGGAAGCCGCCTGAATCGGTGAGGATGGGCTTCTGCCAGTTCATGAAATCGTGCAGGCCCTTGTGGGCGGCGATGACATCCAGCCCCGGGCGCAGCCATAGGTGGAAGGTGTTGCCGAGGCAGATCTGGGCGCCGATGTCGTGCAGCGATTGCGGCGTCATTGCCTTGACTGTTCCGTAGGTGCCAACCGGCATGAAGACGGGGGTCTGGATCTGGCCGTGAGCCAGTGTCAACGTGCCGCGACGGGCGGCGCCATCGGTCTTGAGGAGTTCAAATTGCATGTGGGGTCTGGTTTTTGAGAACTATTCTTGCGTGGCTATTCTCACGCGGGGTCCGTGATTGTATAGTTTGTCCACGCTATCGTTGAATCAAGATGCTGACACGACTCGTTTCCCGCCTGCTGATTCTGATCATGTTGCTGACTGTCTTCTCGCCGAGTTTCGGTTGGGAATCGGCCGGTGGCATGGCGGCGCACGAGCACCAGGACGTGATGGCCGACGACCATGCGCATCACCATGATGCGCCCGGCAACGATGCCGAAGCCGCGCAACTGGCCTGTGACGATGCTCGGCATCATTGCTGTCCGGGGCATATCCTCGGTCACATGCCGGGCGGGCTGGTCGCCGGCCTGCAATTGCCGTCGCCCGATGCGGCGAATGCTGCGGTCGACGCCGCACAGCGGCCATTTTCCTCGCGTGTCCCCGAGGGGCTCGAACGCCCTCCCAGAGCAGCCGCCTGATTCGCGGCGGCTTGCCTCGTCCCTGATCTTTCCCTGAAGGTCCGCGTTTCTACGCGGGCCGGCGCGGCACGCCGCCGGTTGATGTCATTCAGCAACCGGAGGAATTCCCATGCGAACCGTTTTCGGCCTCGCGCCCATTTTGTTTTCGACCCTTCTTGCCAGCGCTTCGGCCCATGGCGAAACGCCGCTCGCCCGGGCTTTTGCCGATGCGGCGCAGCGCCAGCCGGCGACGGCTGCCCATGGCGAACGCCACCGCGCCGTTGCCGCCCGGCGCGCTGCGGCAGACGCGTGGACGGCGGCACCGCCCAGCCTCGAAGTCGCCACGCGCAGTGACCGCTTCAATCGGCGCAACGGCGTTCAGGAAAACGAACTTGGCCTCGTCATGCCGCTCTGGCTGCCCGGCGAGCGCAGCAGCAGTCAGGCGCTGGCCGAGGCCGAGTTCAACGAAATGCACGGCCACAGCACATCACGCCGCCTGCGGCTGGCCCAGGTGCTGCGTGAAACGTGGTGGGCCTGGCAGAGCGCCCGCAACGAGGTAGCGCTGGCCGGCGAGCGGGTCGCCGCAGCAACCCGGTTGCGCGACGACGTGGCGCGGCGCCTGGCTGCCGGCGATCTGTCCCGGGCCGATCTCAATCAGGCGGAAGGCGCGTTGGCGCAAGGCAGGGCTTTGCAGGCGGAGGCGCAATCGGCCGAACTGGGCCTGCGCTATCGGTTGGAAAATTTGAGCGGTAGGCCGGTCGGCGAGGCCGAAGTGCAGCCAGAACCGGAGCCGGCTGCCGCACCTGACGAGCACCCGGCGTTGCGCGAGATGGCGGCGCACGGCGAGGTGGCGCGGCGCCAGGTCGACCTGGCGCGGGCGCAAGGCCGGGCCAACCCGGAATTGACGCTGTCGACGCGGACCGATCGCGCGGCCCACGGCGAGCCGACCGAGCAGACCTGGGCGCTTGCCCTGCGCATTCCCTTCGCAGCGGGGCCGCGCCAGGATGCCCGTGTGGCGACGGCCAATGCCGAGGCGATCGAAACCGCCGTTGAGCTTGAACGCGAACGCGAACGGCTGACTCTGGAAGCGGCTGCCACTCGCCTGCAGCTTGAGGCGGCCCGCCAGCAGCTGGTCGCCGCCGAAGAACGGGCGCGGCTGGCGCGCGAAAACCGTGGTTTTTACGAAAAGTCCTTCCGCCTTGGCGAGAGCGACCTGCCGACGCGCCTGCGCATCGACAGCGAAGCCTTCGAGGCGGAACGCGCTTTGAGCCGGGCGCGTATCGCGCTGGCGCAGGGCATATCGCAGTGGCGCCAGAGTCTTGGCCTGTTGCCGGAGTGAGAGAGATGAATTTCAATTTTGGGCATTTTTTCCGGTTCACCGTGGGAATGGTGTTTGCGACCGGCCTGAGCGTGCAGGCGGCGGAAGGGCCGGCGCCGATTCCGGTTGCCGTCGCCGAGAGCGAGCTGTTCGAGGTGGTCGGCCGGCTGGAGGACGACGGTTTCGTTTTCTACATCGACCGGGCTGACAGCAATGCGCCGGTACTGGCTGCAACGCTTGAGGTCGAGAGCGCGGGCAAGCCAGCCAAGGCGGTATTTCGCGCCGAACGCGGCGACTACCTGATTGCCGATGCCGAGTGGCTCAAACCGCTGCGCCAGCCGGGCGAGTATCCGCTGGCTTTTACCGTCATCGCCGGTGAAGAAAGCGATTTGCTGACGGCTGATTTCATGGTCACGGCGAAGCCGGCTGATGCGGCGGCTGGCCCGGGGCTTGGCCGGGCCGGCTGGTGGCTTGCGCTGCCGGGCCTGCTGGCGGCGGCGCTGATCTGGCGTCGGGCACAGAAAGGAGGCAAGGCATGAAACGCATTGCTCTGTTGAGTCTGGCGCTGGCCAGCCTGAGTCTGCCGTTGGCCGCCCACGAGGGCCACGATCATGGCGACGAGAAAAAGCCGATGGTGGCGCCCGGCAATACGCCGCAGCGCCTGCCCGATGGTGGCGTTTTCCTGCCCAAGTCGGCGCAGCGCGGCATGGGCGTGCTGACCGTGAAGACGGCCGAGGCCGATCTGCCGAAAAGCCTGGAACTGGCCGGTCGGGTGATCATGGACCCGCACCTTGGCGGGCGCGTCCAGGCGATGATTCCCGGACGCATCGAGACGGCCGGGCCGCACGGCCTGCCGGCGGCCGGCAGCAAGGTGAAGAAGGGCGAGGTGCTGGCCTGGGTCGTGCCGTCGTCCGGCGCCATCGAGCGTTCCAACCAGTCGGCGCTGCTCGCCGAACTGAAAGCCAGTCAGGGCTTGGCCGAAAAGCGGCTGAACCGCCTGCACGAGCTGGCCGATACGGTGCCGAAAAAGGACATCGAGGCGGCCGAGAGCGAAGTGGCCAGCCTGAAGGGGCGGATCGCCGCGGTCGGCAGCGGCCTGTCCGGGCGCGACGCTCTGGTCGCACCCGTATCGGGCGTGCTGGCGGCGAGCAACGCCGTGGTCGGCCAGGTGGTCGAGCCGAAGGAGTTGATCTTCGAGGTTATCGACCCGGACAGCCTGCACATCGAAGCCAGCGCCTACGAGCCGCTGCCGCTCGATCAGGTGGTTTCGGCGACGGTGGCGGTCGGCGAGCGTTCGGTGCCGTTGAAGTACATCGGCGCCAGCCGCCGGCTGCGCGAGCAGGCCCTGCCGCTGATGTTCGAGAACCACGCGACGGGCGCCGGCCTGACGCTGCCGCTCGGCCAGCCGGTCAAGGTGCAGGTCAGCCTGAAGGCGACGGTGCGCGGCCTGCCGCTGCCGATGGCGGCGCTGGTGCGCAACACGGCCAACCAGGTGGTGGTCTGGGTCAAGACGGCGCCCGAGCGCTTCGAGTCGCGGGCGGTGCAGACGCAGCCGCTGGATGGCGTGCGGGTCGTCGTCACGGGCGGCCTGAAGGCCGGCGAGCGGGCGGTGGTGCAGGGCGCCAGCCTGATTGCGCAGATTCGCTGAGGCCGCCGACATGTTCCAGTGGCTCGTAGAAAAAAGCCTGTCCAGCCGGCTGTTCGTGCTGGTGGCGGCGGTGGCGCTGATGATCTGGGGCGGCGTGCAGGCGACCCGCCTGCCGGTCGACGTCTTTCCCGATCTCAACAAACCGACCGTCACGCTGATGACCGAAGCCGGCGGCATGGCGCCGGAGGAGGTCGAGCAGCTGATCAGCTTCCCGCTTGAAACGGCGATGAGCGGCCTGCCCGGCGTAGCTGGCATCCGTTCGGTGTCGAGTGCCGGGCTGTCCTTCCTCTATATTTCCTTCGACTGGGGCGTCGATATCTACCGCGCCCGGCAGATGGTCGGCGAGCGGCTGACGGCGATGGAGTCGGCCATGCCGCCGGGCAGCGTGCCGCGCATGGGGCCGGTGTCGTCGATCATGGGCGAGATCATGCTGGTCGCCATCCCGATTGCCGGGCCGGCCGCCGACGCCAAGGCGGCGCGCGAGTACGCCGACTGGGTGCTGCGGCCGCGGCTGATGGCAATCGCCGGCGTTTCGCAGGTCATCCCGATCGGCGGCGAGGTCCGGCAATTCCAGGTCCAGCCGGATACGCAGCGCATGGCCGAGCTGGGCATCGCTCTCGAGCAGATCGAGGCGGCGGTCAAGGGCTTTGCCGCCAATACCTCGGGCGGCTTCCTTGAGCTGAACGGCCGCGAGTACCTGATCCGCCACCTCGGCCGCAGCGCCCGGCTCGACGACCTGAAGAACCTGGCCATCACCGCACGCCCGACCTCTTCCGGCTCCCAGCCCATCCTGCTCTGCCAGGTCGCCGAAGTCGGCTTCGCGGCGGCGATCAAGCGCGGCGATGGTGGCTTTAGCGACGGCAAAAGCAGCGTGCCGGCGGTGATCCTGAGCATCCAGAAGCAGCCGACGGCCGATACGGTCGACCTGACAAAACGCCTGGAATCAGCGCTGGACGGCCTAAAAGGCAGTCTGCCGCAGGGCATCACGGCGCCGCAGGTGATCTTCCGCCAGGCCGATTTCATCGAGGCCTCGATCGGCAACCTGCAGGGCAAGCTGCTGTTCGCCGCCTGCCTGGTCGCCGGCGTGCTGTTCTTCTTCCTGGGCAATTTCCGGACGATGCTGATCTCGCTGACCGCCATCCCGCTGTCGATCCTGACCGCGATCCTGGTCTTCAAGTGGCTCGGGTTGTCGATCAACACCATGACGCTGGGCGGCCTGGCCATTGCCATTGGCGAGCTGGTCGACGACGCGGTGGTGGATGTCGAGAACATCCTGCGCCGGCTGCGCGAAAAGGCGGCGCAAGGCGAGCCGTATTCGGTTTTCCGGACGGTGGTCGCCGCTTCGCTGGAGGTGCGCACCGCCATCGTCTATGCGACGCTGATCATCGCGCTGGTTTTCGTGCCGCTGTTCGCGCTGCCCGGCATCGAGGGGCGGCTGTTCGTGCCGCTCGGCATCGCCTACATCGTCTCCATCCTGGCCTCGCTGGCGGTGTCGGTGCTGCTGACGCCGGTGCTCTGCACCTACCTGCTGCCGGCGCTGGTTGCCCACGACCACGGCGAGACGCGGCTGGTGCGTTGGCTGAAGTCGCATTACCGGGCGGCGCTGGAGAAGGTGCTGGCCGCGCCGCGCCTGCCCATCGCGCTGGCCGGCGTGGCCGTCGTATTGGCGGTGGCGGCTGTGCCTTTCTTCCCGACCACTTTCCTGCCGCCCTTCAACGAAGGTTCGATCACCCTCGGCCTGCGCCTCAATCCGGGGGCGACGCTGTCCGAGTCGGTGCGCATCGCCGAGTCGGCCGAGGCCGCCCTGCGCGGCCTGCCGGAAATCGCGCACCTCGGCCGGCGCACCGGGCGGGCAGAACTCGATGAACATGCCGAGGGTGTGCATGTCACCGAGTTCGAGATTCAGCTCAGGCCCGGCGGCCGGCCGAAGGAAGCGGTCTATGCCGACATCCGCCAGCGCCTGAAGAACCTGCCGGCCAGCCTCAGCCTTGGCCAGCCGATTGCTCATCGCCTCGACCACATGCTGTCCGGCGTCCGGGCGCAGATCGCCATCAAGCTGTTCGGCGAGGATCTCGACACCCTGCGCGCCCAGGCCGGCCTGCTCCGCGAACGGCTGGCGAAAATCCCCGGGCTGGCCGATCTGGACATCGAAAAGCAGGTGCTGGCGCCGCAGATCAAGGTCCGCGTCGATTTCGACGCCGCCGCCCGCTACGGCATCTCGACCGCCCAGCTGACGCGCACGCTGCAGACGCTGGTCGATGGCGAGAAGGTGACGCAGATCGTCGAAGGTAACCGCCGCTTCGATCTCGTCGTCCGCCTGCCGGAGAGCGCCCGCTCGCTGGAGGGGTTGAAGGGCTTGCTGGTCGAGACGCCGGGCGGCCGCGTGCCGCTGTCGCTGCTGGCCAGCATCGAGGATGCCGATGGCCCGAACCAGATCACCCGCGACGACGGCCGTCGTCGCATCGTCATCTCGGCCAACGCTCAGGAGCGGGCACTGTCCGACGTGGTCGCCGACCTGCGCGCGGCGGTCGCCGAGTTTCCGCTGCCCGAGGGATATTTCATCACCCTCGGTGGTCAGTTCCAGGCGCAGGAAGAGGCGGCGCGGCTGATTTCATGGCTGGCGCTGGGCTCGCTGGCGCTGATCTTCATGGTGCTGTACAGCCGCTACCGTTCGGCGCTGCTGGCCGGGCTGATCATGGCCAACGTGCCGCTGGCCCTGGTCGGCAGCGTGCTCGGCCTGTGGTTGTCCGGCCAGCCGCTGTCGGTCGCGGCGCTGATCGGCTTCATCACGCTGGCCGGTATCGCGACGCGCAACGGCATCCTGAAAATCAGCCACTACCTGAACCTGATGCGTCTCGAAGGCGAGGCCTTCGGCGTGCCGATGATCGTCCGTGGCTCGCTGGAACGCCTGACACCGGTGCTCATGACCGCGCTGGTCGCTGCCTTTGCCCTGGCACCGCTGCTCTTCGAGGCCGAGCAGCCGGGAACCGAGATACTGCATCCGGTTGCCGTGGTGATCTTTTCCGGCCTGATCAGTTCGACCCTGCTCGATACGTTTGTAACCCCGGCGCTGTTCTGGCTGTTCGGCCGCGAGGCTGCCGAACGTCTGCTGGCGACCGAATCGCAAGAAGCTCTTTAACCTGTTGGAGGATTTCAAAATGAAGCAATTTTTCCGGTTGACCGCAGCATTCCTGTTTTTTGCGCTGAGCTTGGGCAGCAATGCCGTTTTTGCCCACGCCGATCATGGCAAGCCGCAGTTTGGCGGCGTCATCGCTGAAGCTGGTGTGGCGCAGTTCGAGATTGTCGCCAGGGATGGCCGTATCGTGGTTCACGTGTCGGCGCACGGTGTGCCGGTTGCCATGGCCGGTGCCACGGGCAAGTTGACCTTGCTGGCCGGCAGCGCAAAGAGCGAGATCGATCTGAAACCGGCGGGTGACAACCGACTGGCCGGCGATGGCGCTTTGCCGGCGAAAGCCAAGCTGTTGCTAACCGTGCAGATGCCCGGCGGCAAAACCGCGCAGGCCCGCGCTGTTGCGCGCTGAGTCGTCCGATCAGTCGACGCGTTCGAGCAGCATGGCGTCGCCATAGCTGAAGAAGCGGTAGCGCTCGGCCACGGCGTGGGCGTAGGCGGCTCGGATGTTGTCGTAGCCGGCAAAGGCCGACACGAGCATGAGCAGCGTCGATTTGGGCAGGTGGAAATTGGTGATCAGCCGGTCGACAACTTTAAAGCGGTAGCCGGGGGTGATGAAGATGCTCGTTTCGGCGCCGCCGACGCGCACCGTGCCGTCGTCGTTCCCAGCTGATTCGAGGGCGCGCAGGCTGGTCGTGCCGACGGCGATGACCCGGCCACCAGCGGCGAGGGTTGCGGCGATAGCCTCGGCCGTGGCTTGCGGAATTTCGAAGCGCTCGCTGTGCATGCGGTGGTCGGCGATCTTCTCGACACGCATCGGCCGGTAGGTGCCGGCGCCGACATGCAGGGTCAGGAAGGCGGTATTGACGCCCTGGGCCCGCAGCGTTTCCAGCATGGCTTCGTCAAAGTGCAGGCCGGCCGTGGGCGCGGCAACGGCACCCGGTTCGCGGGCATAGACCGTCTGGTAGCGCGTTTCGTCGGCGCCTTCGGCCGGGTGCTCGATGTAGGGCGGCAACGGCAGTTTGCCGTACTGCTCGGCCAGTTCCCAGAAATCGCCGGGTTCGACCAGTTCCAGCGCGAAAAAATCGCCGTCGGTGCCGGCCCGGCCGGTCATGCGCACCTCGAAGGCATCGGCTAGCTTCATCGTGCTGCCAGGTTTCGGTGCCTTGCTGGCGCGAATCTGGCAGATGGCATGGGTGGCATCGACGATGCGTTCGAGCATGATTTCAACCAGCCCACCGGTTTCCTTGCGGCCGAAAAAGCGGGCCTTGATGACGCGAGTGTCGTTGAAAACCAGCAGATCGCCGGCCTTGACCAGTTCGGGCAAATTTTCAAATTTGCGATCAATTTCCAGTTGACCGCAGACATGCAGCAAACGGCTACCGCTGCGCTCGCTGGCAGGGTGCTGGGCGATCAGGTCGGGCGGGAGGGGGAAGTCGAAGTCGTCGACGGTCAACGACATGGGCGGAATCCGTAGTTGATGATCAAAACAGGTGTGCGTGAAATTGTGTGCCGGCTGTTCCACTTGCCGTCGCGACGCGGCGCTGCGGAAGGGGCGCACATTCTATCACTCGGGCGTTTCATTCTCTTCGGCGTGACTGGCGGCTTGCAACAGGCAATTCAAAACCTCGCCGCGGCGAGGTTCGGTATTGGCGCGACGCCCTGTGAGTCAGGCGCAGCCTTTCTTGCTGACCGCATGCTTGCCGCCTGCCTTGGCTTCGGCTTCGCTGATGTACGAACTGGCCTTGGTCTTGCCGTAGTGCTTGCCTCCCGGGGCTGCTGTTGCCGGGGTTTGGAAAGTCTTTTTCTTGTGGGGCTGCACTGCACTTGCCGGTGCCTGAAACACTATAACTGGAGATCCTTTTCGGCCGCTTGGCGGGAAATGCAGTTTGCAAAAAATTGTATTTTCTGGCCCCCTAAAATCCGCTAAACGGAATATGGCTTATATTTCCGATGTGCCGGTTTGCGTGCTGGGTTTTCCCGAATTGGAGTGCTCAAGTTTTTGGCCGCTCGGGCTGCCTGATCATGGAGAAAATAATGGTGAACGGATACAGAAAATCTATGTCTGCGCTTGGCCTCGCCAGCGTACTTGCCTTGAGCGGTTGCATGTCGATGAACGGCCCTGGTTGGGAGCGGGATTCCCCACCTGTCGCCTATTCGCGCGACCTTCATCCGGGCTACGGGTCGGTTCAGGCGATCGACCTGATCCGGCGTGAAAATAGCAGCGGCATCGGTGTTGGTGCCATTGCCGGCGCGGTAATCGGCGGGCTGATCGGTCATCAGGTCGGCGAGGGAAACGGCAATACGGCAGCCACGGTGATCGGCGCTGCCGGCGGCGCCTTGATTGGCCATCAGATTGAAAAACAGGGTCAGCCGCAAGGGGATCAGTTCCGGCTCACCATCCGTATGGAAAACGGCGGCTACCAGACGGTGACCCAGAATGCCGATTTTATTGACCTGCGCGTTGGCGACCGCCTGCACATCGACAACGGTGGCGCCGTTCGGCGCTACTGATTGGCCGAAGTGGCCGAGTTTCCAGGCCTCAAAAAAACGGGGATATTTGCCTATGCAATTATCCCCGCCCTTTTCAAGCAACTCGTTCTCCGGCCCTCGACACATACTGCGGCCGTAGAAACAACGGCCATCCCCACGGTCAACCGGAAAATTCGCCCAAAATCGGAGTGCCGTTCAGTGGCTGGTGCCCTCTGATTTCGTGATCTTGTTCCAGACGTTGTACTTGCCGACTGGCTTCTTCATCGGCAGACGCTTCACTTCCTTCAAGCTCACCGCGTCGTAGATGATCAGCGCGCCGTCCATGTCCCACAGGCTAGCCAGCACGTATTTGCCATCCTTGGTGAATTCAACGTGGGCGAAGGTCTTGCCCGGTTCCGGCTTCAGTTCAGCGATGATTTCCAGCGTTTCCTTGTCGATGATCTGCATGGTGTCCTTGAACTCCTTGCTCATCATCGAATCGGTCCACGCATAGCGGCTGTTTTCGTGGCTACGCATGAAAAAGCCGGGGCCGCGCGTCTTGATCTGCTTGACCGTTTTCCAGGTTTTCATGTCGATGATGCTGATCAGGCCCTCGTTCAGATTTGGCGTCGCCATCACGGTTTTGCCCTGCCACTGCCAACTGATGCCGGAGCCGAGGTGCGGCATGCCGGGCAGTTCGAGATCGGCGACTTTCTTGCGCGCATCGAGATTAACCACCTGGCCGGTCACCGCCGCCTTGGCGTCATTGCGCGAGGCGCCCATCACTTCGTCGTAACCCTGCGTGAAATAAAAATCGTCGAGATAGTCGTCGAGCTGGCTGCGCTGCGGGTTAAGGAAGCCGGGAATAAAGGCGCCTTCCTTGTACTTGAAGTCGTGGATCATGCCGGCGGGAATGTCGTCGGCTTTCGGGTTGTACGAAACCTCCCAGACTTCTTTCACATCCTTCAAGGCGGCGACGAAGCTCTGACGTGGCGAGGCATCATAGACCGCCGAAACGCGCGACGTCGCCTTGCCATCCTTGTCGGCCACCGGCAGGATTTTCTTCAGGTTCAAATCGGCATCGAGGATGACCAGGCTGTGCGGCAGGTAGTTGGCCACCGCTACCCACTTGCCGTCGCCCGACACCGCCGCGTTGCGCGTGTTGATGCCGGCGCGCACCTCGGCCACGACCTTGAGGTTCCACAGGTCAAATTTGGTAACCCAGCCGTCACGCGAGGCAAAAAAGACGAAACGCCCGTCCGGCGTGAATTTCGGCCCGCCATGCAGGGCGAAGCGGGACTGGAAGCGGTGAATCGGCTCCAGCTTGTCACCATCAAGGATGGAAACATGATGGTCACCGCTCTCCACCACGACGAACAGATTCATCGGATCTGCCTTGAACACCGGCTTGTCCGGCAAGGGCTGCTTTTCATGGACGATGCGCGAGGCCCCGATTTCTTTCTCGCCCCATGCCGGCATCGGCTTGATCGGCGTGTAGGCGTACTCGACCAACGCCTTGATCTCCTCGGCCGACAGCTTGTCGCCAAAGCCCAGCATCTGGGTCGCCGGGCGGCCTTCCTTGATCACTTTTTCCGCCTCGGCCTTGCGCAGCCGTGCCAGGTTTTCCGGGATCAGCGCCGGGCCGATACCGCCCAGCCGGGCCTCGCCGTGGCAGGCGGCGCAATGCTCCTTGTAGGCGCCCGGCGCGTCGGCGGCCTGCGCCAGTTCGGCCATCATCAGCAACATGCAGGCAGCAAAGCCGGCCGGAATCAGGATTTTGCCGATTTTTTTCACCATCATTCCCGAACTCATGCCGCAATCTCCTCGTCGCTCAGGTAGCAGCCGGGGTCTTCAGCCCACGGGTTGCCGGTCATTTGCTGGGCACGAACGCGCGTGTTGCCGTTGCAGATGCCCAGATAGGCGCAGGTGCCGCAGCGCCCCTCGACCGCACGCGGATGCTGCTTGAGACCGGCCATCAGGGCATCCGAGGTATCCGGCCAGATTTGCGAAAAGGGCCTATCCTTGACGTTGCCGAGGTTGTGGTGCCACCACATGGTGTCCGGATGCACGTTGCCGAGATTGTCGATGTTGGCGACATTGACGCCCGACGAGTTGCCGCCCCACTGGCGCAGCTTGGCCTCGACATGCGCCGCCTTGTCGGGAAAGCGCCGGCGCACCCAGTGCAGGAAATAGACGCCGTCGGCATCATTGTTGCCGGTGGTGAATTCCTTCTCCAGTCCGCGCTGGTTGTACTCCCAGCAGGTATCGAACAGCAGGTCCATCGCCCAGCGCGTCAGCTTGTGCTGGGCGTCGTCCTTGCGATTCTTGTTGCCGCGCCCGGCGTAGTTGAGGTGCGAGAAATAAAAACGGTCGATGCCCTCATCCTCGACCAGCTTGAGCAGGCCGGGCAGATCATGGGCGTTGTCCTGCGTCATCGTGAAGCGGACGCCGATTTTCAGGCCAAGATCGCGGCACAGCCGGATGCCTTTGAGCGAAGCCTCGAAGGCGCCATCCATACGGCGGAACTTGTCGTGCGTTTCGCGGATACCGTCGAGCGAGACGCCGACGTAATTGAAATCGCACTCGGCAATCTTGTCGATGTTGTTTTCGTCGATCAGCGTGCCGTTCGACGACAGCCCGACATAAAAACCCTTGGCCTTGGCGCGCTTGGCGATGTCGTAGATGTCCGGCCGCAGCAGCGGCTCGCCGCCAGACAGGATGAGCACCGGCACCTTGAAGCCCTTGAGGTCGTCCATCACGGTGTAGACCTGCTCGGTATTCAGCTCACCAGGAAAATTCGTGTCGGCCGAAATCGAATAGCAATGCTTGCAGGTCAGGTTGCAACGCCGGATCAGGTTCCAGATCACCACCGGGCCGGGCGGATTGCGTTTCGGTCCGAGCGGCGTTGGTTCGGCGATTTCCTGCATGTACTGGGAGATTCGGAACATTTCATGCCTTTTCTAAAGATCGCCGCCATTGCACCCGAAGCCCGGCCAACCAGCCTTGACGTGCATCAACCGGATGGGGCCCGGGAAGTGTTGCACGCCCGTGCCCCCGCAATCACTGGAAGCGGTCACTTACCTTAAATATGCCATTCAGTGCCCCGGATGCCTTGCGATATACTTGCAGAATGACCGCAAACGCCCCCTCCGTTCCCAGCGCAGAGCTGGTTCTGCCCAGCCACTGGGCAGCCAAAGTAGAGCCAAAACTGGCCGCCGACGAAAAAAACCAGGCTTGGCTGGAAATCGACCTCGACAATCGCCTGAAGTTCGCCGACGGACTGGTTTTGATCACCAATCACCGCCTGCTGGCCTATACACCGGGCGATGAGCGCTGGCAGGAATGGCCGCTGCGTGGCGGCCTGACGCTCAATCACCACGACCACGCCGGCGTCGGTGCGCTGGAACTGGTCGATGAAAACGGCCTGCTCGCCACCTGGCGCTATACGCTGGCAAAAAACCTTGCCGCCCTGCGCGTCATCAATGAATTCGACCTGCACCGCGACAGCGTGGTCAGCGGCCAGCCAGTGCTACGGTCAACCGATGATTGTTGCCCAAAATGCAAAGCCCCGCTGCCACCGGGCGAAGACGAATGCCCGGTATGCAACCGCGAGGCCGCCGTCGCGCCCTCGACATGGACGCTGTTCCGCCTGTGGCGTTTTGCCCGGCCGTACCGCTGGCAACTGATTTTGGGTTTTGCCCTGACTTTGGCGTCGACCGCAGCAACGCTGGTCCCGCCCTACCTGACCATGCCGTTGATGGACAACGTGCTGATCCCCTTCCAGAACGGCAAGCCGATCGACTGGCCGCTGGTCACGATGTATCTCGGTGGCCTGCTCGGTGCTGCGGTGCTCGCCTGGGTGCTGGGCTGGATACGCACCTACATCCTGTCGCTCGTTTCCGAACGCATGGGCCGTGACCTGCGCACGCAAACCTACGATCACCTGCTCGGCCTGTCGCTCGAATATTTCGGCGGCAAGCGCACTGGCGACCTCATGGCGCGCATCGGCAACGAAACCGACCGCATCAACATCTTCCTGTCGCTCGACCTGCTCAACTTCGCCACCGATGTGCTCATGATCACGATGACCGCCGTCATCCTGTTCAGCATCAACCCGTGGCTGGCGCTCGTTACCCTGCTGCCGCTGCCGATCATTGGCTGGCTCATCCATTTCGTCCGTGAAAAGCTGCGTACCGGCTTCGAGAAGATCGACCGCGTCTGGGCTGAAGTGACCAACGTGCTGGCCGACACCATCCCCGGCATCCGCGTCGTCAAGGCCTTTGCCCAGGAAAAGCGCGAAGGCGAGCGTTTCCGTGCCGCCAACGAGCACAACCTGCAGATGAACGACAAGCTGAACAAGACCTGGTCGCTGTTCACGCCGACGGTCACGCTGCTTACCGAAATCGGTCTGCTCGTCGTCTGGGTCTTCGGCATCTGGCAGATTTCCAAGGGCGACAGTTCGGTCGGCGTGCTCACCGCCTTCCTCGCCTACATCGGCCGCTTCTACACCCGCCTCGACTCGATGAGCCGTATTGTCTCGGCCACCCAGCGCGCCGCCTCCAGCACCAAGCGCATCTTCGACATTCTCGACCACGTTTCCAGCGTCCCCGAGCCGACTAACCCGGTGCACCTCTCCGGCGTTACCGGCCGGCTTGAACTGAAAAAGGCCAGCTTCCGCTACGGTACCCGTTCTGTCACTCGCGACGTCGATCTGATCATCCAGCCCGGCGAAATGATTGGTCTGGTCGGCCATTCCGGTTCCGGCAAGTCCACGCTGGTCAACCTGATCTGCCGCTTCTACGACGTTTCCGAAGGCCAAGTGCTGATCGACGGCGTCGATGTCCGCTCGGTACCGGTCGCCGAGTTCCGCCAGCACATCGGCCTCGTCCTGCAGGAGCCCTTCCTGTTCTTCGGCACCATCGCCGACAACATCGCCTACGGCAAACCCAACGCGACGCGTCAGGAAATCATCGCCGCCGCCCGCGCTGCCCATGCCCACGAGTTCATCCTGCGCCTGCCGCACGGCTACGATTCGCTGGTCGGCGAACGCGGCCAGGGCCTGTCCGGCGGCGAACGCCAGCGCATCTCCATCGCCCGCGCCCTGCTCATCGATCCGCGCATCCTGATCCTCGACGAAGCGACTTCGGCGGTCGACACCGAGACCGAGAAGGAAATCCAGAAGGCGCTCGACAACCTGGTCAAGGGCCGCACCACCATCGCCATCGCCCACCGCTTGAGCACGCTGCGCAAGGCCGACCGGCTGGTCGTCATGGATCGCGGCAAGATCGTCGAGATCGGTAACCACGATCAACTGATGGCCGAAGAAGGCCAATACTTCAAGCTCTACATGGCCCAGGCCCGCAACGTCGACACCGAGCCGGAACTTCCGCGCACGCCTGATCTTCCCAAAACCGTTACCGTCTGATCGCCATGGCCAACACTCAATTTCAACTGCAGCGCGATTCCTACGGTCGACTGGTATTAACGGCCAAAAATGGAGAAATCCACGAAGGCGTCACCCCGGTGCGCGCCTTCCCCATCGCCGCCCCGGACGAAGGCCTGTCGCTGGTCAACTACGAAGGCCACG
The DNA here is from genome assembly GCA_907163225.1 of uncultured Rhodocyclaceae bacterium. Taxonomy (GTDB): domain Bacteria; phylum Pseudomonadota; class Gammaproteobacteria; order Burkholderiales; family Rhodocyclaceae; genus Azonexus. The sequence goes on from OU015322.1 coordinate 3,076,467, forward strand.
AAGTCGCCTGGATCGAGAACCTTGCCGACCTGCCACCGGCCATCGGCCAGCTGATCGAAGCCGACCTCGCCAGCCGCGAGTTCGTGCCGGAAATCGAGCGCATCGAAGGGGTCTCCAGCTTCGCCTGCCCGAGCACCTGGCAACTGGTCACCAATCGCGGCAAGGCCGAGCTGATCCTGAAAGGCGAGGAGGACATCCGCCGCCTGAGCCAGACTCGTCTGCTCATCGCCGACGCCCATGGCATCCAGTTCCTGATCCGCGACCTTACGACGCTGGACCGCCACAGCCGAAAGCTGCTGGATCGCTTCCTGTAACGCTTTGTCGTGTTGCGTGACATTTTTAGACGGCGGTCAGCCGCAAGCAGACGAAAGCGTTAATAATGTTGAAATTCGACATTCGTCACCGCAGGCCATCGGAGCCAAAGCCAAGAGCATGAAGAAAAAAGACATCATTTTCCGGGACACCATCTCGCTGCGTGGCCCCAGTATCTGGACCTACCCGCCGGTCATCGAAACCTGGATCGACATTGGCGAACTCGAAGATTACCCCTCGGACAAGATTCCCGGCCTCTACGAGCGCCTGAGCGCCTGGCTGCCCGGCCTTGTCGAGCATCGCTGCAATTACGGCGAACATGGCGGCTTCCTGCGCCGTCTCAAGGAGGGCACCTGGTCCGGCCACATCCTCGAACACATCGTGCTCGAACTGATGACGCTGGCCGGGCTGCCCGATGGCTTCGGCCGCACCCGCGAAACCTCGACGCGTGGCGTCTACAAGCTGGTCGTTTCCAACTTCCACGAAGAAGTCACCCGCATGTCGCTCGATGTCGGCCGCGAACTGCTGCTCGCCGCCATCGCCGACGAGCCCTACGACCTCGACGAACCTGTTCGCCTCTTGCGCCGCAAGGTCGACCGCAAATACCTCGGCCCGTCGACCGCCGCCATTGTTCAGGCCGGTGAAAAGCGCGGCATCCCGCACATTCGCCTGCTCGACGACGGTAACCTTGTCCAGCTTGGCTACGGCGCCGCCATGCGCCGCATCTGGACGGCCGAAACCGACCAGACCAGCGCCATCGCCGAGACCATTTCGCGCGACAAGGATCTGACCAAGGAACTGATTTCCTCGGTGGGCGTCCCGGTGCCGGAAGGCCGTGAAGTCAGCGATGCCGACGATGCCTGCGAGGCCGCCGAAGACATCGGCTTCCCGGTCGTCGTCAAGCCAACCGACGGCAACCACGGCCGTGGCGTCTTCATCGACCTGATGAACAACGACGACGTGCGCAAGGCGTACGCCATCGCCGTCGAAGAAGGCTCCGGCGTGCTCGTCGAGCGCTCCATCCAGGGTATCGAACATCGCCTGCTGGTCGTTGGCGGGAAGCTGGTCGCCGCCAACCGCAGCGACCTGATCACCGTGAGCGGCGACGGCAAATCGACGGTGCAGGCGCTCATCGACAGCCAGGTCAACATCGACCCGCGTCGCGGCACGACCGAACTGCACCCGCTGTCCATCATCAAGATCGACACCGCCGCCAAAATCGAACTCGAACGCCAGGGGCTGAACGCCGACAGCGTGCCGGCCAAGGGCCGTGAAGTCCTGATCCAGCGCAACGCCAACCACGCCTTCGACTGCACCGACGAGGTCCATCCCGAAACCGCCCAGGTCGTCGCACTGGCCGCCCGCGTCGTCGGCCTCGACATCGCCGGCATCGACCTGGTTTGCCAGGATGTCTCGAAGCCGCTCGGCGAGCAGGGCGGCGCCATCGTCGAAGTCAACGCCGGCCCCAGCCTGCTCATGCACATCAAACCGGGCATCGGCAAGCCGCGCCCGGTCGGTCAGGCCATCGTCGACAATCTGTTTGCCCAGAGCGAAAGCGGCCGTGTGCCGCTGGTTGGCGTCGCCGGCACCCACGGCATGAATGCCGTCGCCAAGATGGTCGCCCACCTGATTTACCTGTCGGGTCGGCATCCCGGGCTGGCCTGCAAGGACGGCATTTATCTCGACCGCCGCCACGTCCAGAAAACCAACGCCGCCAACTGGGAAGGCGGTCGCCGCCTGCTGATGAACCGCTCGATTCAGGCCGCCGTCATCGAAAATGGCTCGTCGGTCATTCTCGGTGAAGGACTGGCCTACGACCGCTGCTCGGTCGGCATCGTCACCAACATCGTTTCGCAAGACGAAGACCTGTCGCGCTGGGATGTCCAGCCGACCGGCGGCGAGTTCTACACGACGCCGCGTTCGATCTACCGGACGCAGGTCGATGTCGTGCTGCCCAGCGGCCACGCCGTGCTCAACGCCGAGGACGAACTGGTCGCCGACTTCGCCGAACTGTGCGACGGCGAAGTGATCTTCTTCGCCCGCAACCCGGCCAACCCGATACTGGTCGCCCACCTGGCGGCCGGCAAGCGTGGTGTCACCGTCGTCGACAACCGCATCGTGCTGCGCTCGGGCACCGACGAGACGCGCCTTTGCCGCCTGGTCGATGCGCCCTACATCGGCAAGGCCAAGCAGCCCACCCACATCGCCAATGTGCTGGCCGGCATTGCTGCTGGCTGGGCCTTGGGGCTGAGCCAGGAAGTGATGACGACCGGCCTCAAGACCTTCGGCCTTGAGCTGGCCGATCCTGCGTCGCTGATCCTGCAGCCCAGCAAAAAGTCGCAACCCAAGAAGCCGGCCACCGTCCGGAAATAACGAGGAACAAGCGTCATGGACGTTTCCCGCATTCGCGCCCTGCGCGGCCCCAATCTGTGGAGCCGGCACACCGCCATTCAGGCCATCGTCACCTGCGAAGGTGGCGAAGTCGCCATTTCCGACCTGCCCAATTTCGAAGCCCGCCTGCGCGAGCGCTTCCCGGAACTGGGCGACCTGATTCCTTCCGACCACCTCGACACCGTGTCGATGGCCCACGCGCTTGAATTCGCAGCGCTCGGCCTGCAGGCACAGGCCGGTTGCCCGGTCACCTTCAGCCGCACGGCGCAGACGGTCGATCAGGGTGTCTATCAGGTCGTCGTTGAATATACCGAGGAAGACGTCGGCCGCCTGGCCTTCGAGCGCGCCGAGCAGCTTTGCAATGCTGCGCTGAATGACACTCCCTTCGATCTCGACGGCACTTTGAAGGAATTGCGCGACCTCGACGAAGACATCCGCCTCGGCCCCTCGACCGGTGCCATCGTTTCGGCTGCACTGGCGCGCGGCATCCCGATCCGTCGCCTGACGCAGGGCAGCCTCGTCCAGTTCGGCTGGGGCAGCAAGCAGAAGCGAATTCAGGCCGCCGAAACCAGCCTGACTAGCGCCATCGGCGAATCGATCGCCCAGGACAAGGAGCTGACCAAGAAGCTGCTGCATGCATCCGGTGTTGCCGTGCCTTATGGCCGCCCGGTTGAAGACGAAGACGACGCCTGGGTCGCCGCCCTCGAAGTCGGCCTGCCGGTTGTCGTCAAGCCACAGGACGGCAACCAGGGCAAGGGCATTTCGGTCAACCTGACCACCGAGGAGCAGGTTCGCCGCGCCTACCGCGTCGCCATTGAGTTCCGCGACGACATCATGGTCGAGAAATTCCTCTCCGGCCACGACTGGCGCTTGCTGGTTATCGGCGACAAGCTGATCGCCGCCGCCCGCCGCGATCCGCCGCTGGTTATCGGCGACGGCACGCACACCATTCGCGAATTGGTCGATATCGTCAACAGCGACCCGCGTCGCTCGGACGGCCACGCCACGTCGCTGACCAAGATTCGTTTCGACGAAATTGCCCTCGCGCGCCTTGAAGAGCAGGGCTATAGCGCTGAGTCCGTGCCCGGCCGCGGCGTTCGCGTCGTGCTGCGCAACAACGCCAACCTGTCCACCGGCGGCACCGCTACCGACGTGACTGATGATGTTCACCCCGAACTCGCCGCAGCCGCTGTGGCCGCCGCCCAGACGGTCGGCCTCGACATCTGCGGCATCGACGTCGTTTGCGACACCATGCACAAGCCGCTCGAAGAACAGGGTGGCGGCATCGTCGAATGCAATGCCGCCCCCGGCCTGCGCATGCACCTCGACCCGTCCTTCGGCAAGGGTCGCGCCGTCGGCGAAGCCATCGTCGGCATGATGTTCCCGGACGGTCCCGATGGCAAAGACAACGCCCGCATCCCGGTCGTTGCCATCGCCGGCACCAACGGCAAGACGACGACCAGCCGCCTGATCGGCCGCATTTTCGAGTCGAATGGGCTGCGCGTCGGCATGACCAGCACCGACGGCATCTACGTCGAAGGCCGTCGCATCGACAGCGGCGACTGCTCCGGCCCGCGCAGCGCCCGCAACGTACTGATGCACCCGGACGTCGACGCAGCGGTGTTTGAAACGGCCCGTGGCGGCGTGCTGCGCGAAGGTCTCGGTTTCGACATGTGCGACGTGGCGGTGATCACCAACATCGGCATCGGCGACCATCTCGGCCTCAACTACATCACGACGGTCGACGAACTGGCCGTGGTCAAGCGCGTCATCGTCGAGAACGTCGCGCCGACCGGCACGGCTGTTCTGAATGCGGCCGACCCCGTGGTCGCAACCATGGCGCACCACTGCCATGGCGACATCATCTTCTTCGCCCGCGACCGCATGAACCCCGTGCTCGCCACGCACCGCGCCCAGGGCAAGCGGGTTGTCCATGTCGAACGCGATGCCATCGTGTGCAGCGAAGGTCGCAAAAAATACCGCATTCCGCTGGCCAATGTGCCCCTCACCCGCAACGGCACCATCGGCTTCCAGGTCGAGAATGCCATGGCCGCCATCGGCACGGGCTGGGCGCTGGGCTACCCGTGGGAAGTCATCGAGCGAGCACTGGCCAACTTTGTCAGCGATGCGGCGACGGCCCCCGGCCGCTTCAACGTCTTCGACTACAAGGGTGCCACGCTGATCGCCGACTACGGCCACAATCCCGACGCCATCCAGGCGCTGGTCGGGGCCATCGACAACATGCCGGCAGTGCGCCGTTCGGTGGTCATCAGTGGCGCCGGCGACCGGCGCGACGATGACATCCGCCAGCAGACCGAAATCCTCGGCGATGCCTTCGATGACGTGATTCTTTATCAGGATGCCTGCCAGCGTGGCCGCGAAGACGGCGAAGTGATCGGCCTGTTGCGCGAAGGTCTGGCCAACGCCCGCCGAGCCAAGCAGATCGACGCCATCACCGGCGAGTTCATCGCCATCGACACGGCCCTGGCCCGCCTGCAACCGGGCGACCTCTGTCTGATCCTGATCGATCAGGTCGAAGAAGCGCTGGCGCATATCGGCCAACGGATTGCCGAAGTCGGCTGATCTGCCAGCAAACCTTGAATCAGCGAAGCCCGGCTAATGCCGGGCCTTGTTTTTGGCTCGTTTTTCGCGTCGACCGCAATTAGGCGACTCAGGCGCCGATACGCAGCCCGGTTTTCTTCAGGATTTTTGTCGAGTAGAGAATGTCGCTGGCCTGACAGGCGGGGCCGAGCAGGGCACGGATTTCGCCGGCCTTGGTCGCACATTCCTCGCGTGAAGCGCCATGAACCATGGCGAACAGGTTGTACGGCCAGGCCGGCAGGGCGCGCGGGCGGCGGTAGCAGTGGGTGACAAAATCCAGGGCGCCGATGCGGGCGCCCAGTTCGTCGACCTGATCGTCGGCGACATCCCAGACTGTCATGCCGTTGGCCGTCCAGCCGATGGCGTAGTGATTGGGTACCGCGCCAATGCGGCGGATGACGCCGGATTCGAGCATGGCCTTCAGGCGGCGCATCACGTCTTCGGCTGAGAGCCCCAGCTGTTCTGCGATGGCGTTGTAGGGCCTGGCAACGAGCGGCAGGCCGCCTTGCGTGGCGACGATCAGGCTGCGGTCGATTTCGTCAATTTTGGGGGCAGTCACAGTCTGGCCTCAAGTTTCATTTCGACGAAAAATTCGCGTTCCTTGGGGAAGGCGTACACCGGCAATCCGGTGTCGCGCTCAAGGTGGGCGATGGCTTCCGCAATACCTTCCTGCGTCTCGGTGGCCAGCACGAACCACATGTTCAACGCGTGCTCGCGGCGATAGTTGTGGGCGACTTGTGGCAAGGCATTGACGAGCGCTGTCAGTTCTTCGTAGCGCTCCTCCGGCGCAGCCAGTGCGGCCAGTACGAAGGCGCCGCCCATTCTTTCTACCTGAAACATCGGGCCGAAACGGGTCAGCACCTTGTTGGCGAGCAGATGCTCCAGACGTTGCAGCAATTCCGTTTCGGGGATGCCCAGTTGCGTAGCGACTTCGGCGTAGGGTCGTTCGCTGATCGGAAATTCGCCTTGCATTTTTGCGATAATTTTCCGGTCGACCGCGTCCAGCATGAGGTCGCCTTGGGGGGCAGAAAGCTCACGCATAACGCGCCCCGTTCTGTTTGAAGCGTGTCAATGAAAAAAGTACCTCATGGGCAGCCTCATTCAGGCCATGGCGGTGGCGGAGGTCGGCGATGATGGCCTCGACCTCGCTCCGTTCACGACCATGGATCATGCAGAACAGGTTGTACGGCCAATCCGGTAGCCGCCTTGGCCGGCGATAGCACAGCGTGACAGCCGGCTCCTCGGCCAGGGCGCGGCCAATCTCGCTGACCTGTTCATCGGGAATGTCGTGCACCAGCATGGCGTTGGCGGTATAGCCGAGCTCGCGATGGCGGACGACGACGCCAAAGCGCTTGATGTCGCCTTCGTCCAGCCAGCGCCGGATGCGCCCCAGCACGTCGGATTCGGAGGCGCCGATCCGCTCGGCGATCAGGGCAAACGGCCGAATAAAAAAGGGCAGGCCTTCCTGCAATACGGAAACCAGCCGACGCTCCGACTCGCCAATCGGCATAGCCGGGCTAACCGGCCGTGCGGCTGCAACGCTCTTCGGTTTTCCGCCCTGCAAGGAAAAGCCCAGGTCGATATGAAATTCTTCAAGCAAGGGCAGGGCGAGCAGGGCGTGGCCGGCGGCCTTTTCGATGGCGCCGAGCGTGGCCTGCAGGCGCCCTTCACTGGCCGCGGTGACGACAAACCACAGGTTGTAGCGATGCTCGCGCTCGTAGTTGTGATTGACTTCCGGAAAGCGGTTGACCGCCGCCGCGACGGCTTCAAGTTGCGCTGGCGCTATGGCCATTGCCGCCAGTGTCGAGGCGCCAATGCGCTTGGGTGCAAAGACGGCGCCAACACGCGAAATCTTGCCTTCGCGGCGCAATTTTTCCAGACTGCCGAGGACGGCTTTTTCGGCCACGCCCAAGCGTGCCGCCAACTCTGCAAACGGCGCCGGACAGAGCGGGAAGTCGCGCTGGAATTCGTTTAGCAGACGAAATTCGAAAGTGTCGTTCATCAGAAGCCGATGCGCGTGGCGCGGGAGGTGAAGAAAATGCCGGACGGACTTTCGGCCGGTATTTCGCCCAGTTTGGCAAAGTTTTCGGTGTTGTAAATCAGTACCTTGTTGTCATCGCGTGCCGAAAGCCAGACGTGCTCGCCGCGCGGCGCAAACTCCATGTGCAGGATGCCTTTGCCCGGTTCCATGCGATGCACAACCTGACCGGCCAGCGTGTCGATGACGTCGACCTTGGCGTTGTCCGGGAAGGCGAAATTGACCCAGATCTGGCGGCCGTCAGGGCGCGCCATGACAAACACCGGCTGGCCGCGTACCGGGATGCGGCCGACTTCCTTCCATGTCGCGACGTCGACCACCAGCACTTCATGGCGGCCGATTGCCGGCAGGTAGGCCTTGCCTTGCGCCACGGACCAGCCGCGCAGATGCGGCATCTTGAAAACGGGCAGCTTCTCCTGTCCTCGGCCATAGTTCTCGAGAATCTTCCTGGCGCCCGTTTTCGGCTGCCAGAGGTCAAGCAGGGCGACGCCGTCTTCACCAAACAGCCCGGCCAGAAAGTAGCGACCATCCGGCGTCACCAGGCCGTCGTAGGGCTGGCTACCGGCCGGAAACTTTTGCGTCGTCGGTTTCCTTGGGTCGGAGAAATTGGTGACGCGAATCTCGCCACCATCGAACAGCGCGTAGGCAAACCTGTTGCCACCCGTATCGGCGAGGCCGACGACCTTGGAGAACTGGCCGGGCGCGAACTCGGCCGGCACTTCTGAGAGCAGTTCAAGGGTGTCAGCATCGAAAGCCTTGATCCCGCCCGGCGTGTAGTTCTGGGCAACGACGATGCGACCGTCCTGCGAGATCGAGCCGCCGATGGCGTTGCCGGACTGGATGATGCGCTTGACGATCTTCGCTTCGAGCAGGTCGATCTTGGTCAGCCCGCCATCGCGACCGAAGATGAAGGCGTAGCGGCCGTCGCGCGAATAGACTGCGGAGGCGTGCGAGAGGTCGCCGAGGCCGCCGATGCGCGCGTAAGGCTGGCGTGCTGTGGTGTTGACCAGCGTAACGTGGCCGCTGGCCCGTTCGATAATCAGCCCAAGATCGCCGGTACCGCGCAGCTGCGGGCCGGCGCAGGCGTTGAGCAAGAGGGCAAAGACGAGGCTTAGCAGCAGGCGCATGAGGTTCTTATTCGGGAAATTGAGTCATCAGTTTATCGACTATCCACGCCGCTTCAGCCTCGGACATGAAAGCTTTCCAAGGCGGCATCGGCGTACCGGGGCGGCCGTAATAGACGGTCGCTGTCAGCCCTTCGGCCGGCTTGTCGCGCAAGGTTTCCGGCAAGAGCGCCGGGCCGAGGCCACCTTTCAGCGTCATGCCGTGGCAGGAGCCGCAGTCCTGGCGAACGAGGTGAACGAGCGCCTTCTGGCGCATGGCGTCCGGCTCGGCAGCCAATACTGCGGTCGACAGGAAAAGTAGGCCAAAAACGAAATTACTCGCTGACAACGACAAGGCCTTTCATTTCTGGATGCGGGCCACAATGATAGTCGTAACGCCCCGCCTTATCGAAACGGCGCAGCCAGCTTTCATCGGGAAACATGCGCTCGGATTCCAGGCCGCCTTCGGCCGGAAATACGACCGAATGACTGGTGCGCTTTTCGTGATTGACCCAGCGCACACTGTCGCCGACCTTGATGCTGACTTCGGCCGGCTGGTATTTGTAGCCCTCGATCCGCACATCGACCACATTTTCGGCCAGCGCGAAAAAAGAAAAGAGCGCCAGAACAAGCGGCGCTCTTTTCAGGCACAGCCATCCGGAAAGCTTCACGAACCCGGATGGCATGGCGGATTTACTGCTTGGCTGCCTTCACGTCGCCATCGGCACCCAGACCAATCGTGTGGCCGAAGGAAACGTGATGGAAACGGCCGCCGGCATTGTCGGCGTGGATGGCGATGCCGAACGGTACGGCCTTGCCCGCTGCCAGCACGGCGTTACCGGCCAGCTTGCGGGTGAAGGTCACCGTGTAGGTGTCGCCCGCCTTGGCACCTTCTGCCGTAGCACCAGCCTTGCCGCCGGTCATGTTGCGCTTGTCGGCGACAAAACCGTCAGACGACTTGCCGCTACTTGCCCACTGCACCAAGTCCATGGCGCCGCCGGAAACGTACTTGGTCTTGTCCTTGCTCTTCGGCATGCCCTTGGCGTCCTCGTGGCAGGCGGCCCAGCAGCCGGCCTGGTCGCCGAGCGGTACCTTGTCGTTCGGGAACATCACGGTAGCCTTGAGCTCGTTGTCCTTGTCGGACTTGTCGAAACCGCCAGCCGGGGCCTTGAAGGTCAGGCGAACATAGAGGTTGGTCGCATCGAAGGCGGCCTGCACGGTAACCGGATAGGTCATCGTCTTGGGCGCGCCCTTCGGCTCCATTTCCTTGCTGGCCAGACGCTTCAGGTCAAGGCTCAGCTTGCCATCTTCAACGTGGCAGCCGGCACAGGCCTCGCCCTTTTTCAGGCCGCTGGCGCCACTATGCTCGCCCTTGCCCTGCAGCCACTCGATCGGCGCCGCACCCGGGTGAAAAACGTGGACCGTGCTCTTGGCTGCCTTGCTCCAGTCCGGCGCAGCGATGGCCGATTGCGAACCGAGGGCGACGAATGCGCTAAATACTGCCAGGGAAACGAGATTTTTGTTCATCGTGCTTATCTCCACCAAAAATGATTTGCTCACTACGCAGAATGTTACCCGCGCAAATTGCTGCTGCTTCATATGCTACGGGGGCTTGCGCCCCCGTAGCTTTAAGTCACATCAAAACAATCAGCCGTCGATTAGTAGATGTCGTGCTGGGTGTTGTAGACGTTGAACTTGCCGGTCGGGGTGATCATCTTCGGATCGGTAATCACCTTCTTGACGGTCAAAGTAGCATCGTCATAAACCACGATGGCGGATTGGTCAGCCTTGCCGCCCCACAGGGAGATCCAGACTTCCTTACCGTCAGCGCTGTACTCAGGATGCACGGCACGCTTGGTAGCTTTGACTTCCGGCATACCGGAATCCTTGGCCACGTTGATCACGCGCTTCGGCTTGGACAGGTCAGCCATATCCCAGACAGAGACCGATTCAGCCAGGGTCTTGTCAGAGTTCTGAGCGGAGTCAGCCCACAGGTGCTTGGACTTCGGATGGGTCTTGACGAACAGGTTACCCGGAACGTGTTTGACTTCCTGAACGACCTTCCAGTTGTATTCCTTGAACTTGGCATCCGACTTCTTCTCGGAAGGCGTGCTGATCAGGGTCACAACATCGGCACCGAGGTGACCGGTTGCCCAGACAGGACCAAACTTCGGATGGGTGAAGTTGGCGCCACGACCCGGGTGCGGGATCTTGGCGGTATCAACCAGAGCGGCCAGCTTGCCGGTCTTGGTATCAACAGCAGCGATCTTGTTGGAAGCATTGGCAGCCACCAGGAAGTAACGCTTGGAAGCATCCCAACCGCCGTCATGCAGGAACTTGGCTGAACCAACGGTGGTCGTCTTCAGGTTCTCGATGTCGGAGTAATCGACCAGCAGAATCTGACCGGTTTCCTTGATGTTGATAACCCATTCCGGCTTGATGAAGGAAGCAACGATAGAAGCAACGCGCGGCTCTGGATGGTATTCGCCATCAACGGTCATGCCACGGGTGGAAACCACTTTACGCGGCTTGAGCGTGTCGCCATCCATGATCACGTACTGGGGCGGCCAGTAAGAACCGGCAACTGCGTACTTGTCTTCAAAGCCCTTGAACTTGGAGGTATCGACGGAACGTGCGTCAAAGCCAATCTTGACTTCAGCCACAACAGCCGGTTTTTCCATCCACAGGTCGATCAGAGACAAACGACCATCGCGACCGATCACATATACATAACGGCCGGAAGCAGACAGACGGGAAATGTGAACAGCGTAGCCGGTCTTGACGATGCTGCGAATTTCTTTGGTATCGCCGTCAATCAGAGCCACTTCACCTGTGTCACGCAGGGTGACGGAGAACATGTTCTTCAGGTTGTAGTTGTTCATCTGCTTGGTCGGACGATCCTTGACAGCGACCATCACCTTCCAGGAATCCATGGTTTCCTTGAAGCTGTACTCAGGCGGCACATCCGGTGTGTTCTGGATGTACTTGGCCATCAGTGACAACTCTTCTTTGGTCAGGATGTCATCAAAGTTAACCATACCGCCATCGGTACCGTAACCAATGATTTTTTCCAGACGTTGCTGGCCTAGTTTGAGCGTACCGCCTTCGGTGACGTTGCCGTCCTTGTCTTTCTTCGACCAATGCGGCTCAAGGTTCTTGCCGGTAGCTCCCTTGCGAAGCACGCCGTGACAACCGGCGCAGCGTTCAAAATAAATTTTCTTTGCAGTTTCTTTTTCAGCAGCCGTCATCGCCGGGCCCGCTTTTGCGGCTTCCTGAGCGAAGGCAGAACCCATGGCAATAGTCATGGCGCTAAGTGCAATTATCCCCACTACGGTTTTCTTCATCTTTCATCTCCTAGAACGAAATAATTCGCGTCCTATCCCCCTAAACGCGATGCCATGCAAGGTTGAACCTACCCTTGATTCCCATCTTTGATACTCATCAATCTTTCCGAGCTTGCGAAGCCGCACCTATTCAAGCGCTTATATTTATTATTTGGGCGTATTTTTCCTTGTTGATTCGCAGCTGCTCTTGGCAGGCGCTTCGTCCCAGATTAGGATGGCCGCCCCAAGGCAGAGATAAAGCATGAATACACCGAACAAACTGGAAACCGGCAAAGTCTGGCTGGTCGGCGCCGGCCCTGGCGACACAGAGCTGCTGACCATCAAGGCTGCGCGCCTTATTTCCCAGGCTGATGCGATCGTTTATGACCATCTGGTCGGCAACGGCATCATGGAATTGGCTCGGGGTGACGCTCGCCTTATCTACGCAGGCAAAGAAGCCTCGAAGCACACACTGCCTCAGGATTCGATCAATCAGTTGCTGGTCGAGCTCGCCCGAGAAGGTCTTTCGGTCGTCCGCCTTAAAGGTGGCGACCCGTTTATTTTTGGCCGCGGCGGCGAAGAGCTTGAAACGCTGGTTGCCTCAGGCATTCCTTTTGAAGTCGTTCCTGGGGTCACCGCTGCTGCCGGCTGTGCCGCCTACTCCGGATTCCCGCTTACCCATCGCGACCATGCGCAGTCGGTTACCTTCGTTACTGGCCACCTCAAAGACGGCACGGTCAACCTCGACTGGCAAGCGCTTGCCCGCCCGAAGCAGACGGTCGTCTTTTACATGGGCATCGGCGCCGCCGAAGAAATCTGCCGCCAGATGATCAATCATGGCCTGCCCTCGATGACCCCAGCGGCGGTAATCCGCAATGGCACGCAGTCCGATCAGAAAACCCTGCTGGCCACGTTGGGAACATTGCCCAGTCGTATCGCCGAATCCGCTATCAAACCGCCCGCACTGATTGTGGTTGGTAGCGTTGTCGGTTTGCACGACAAGCTGAGCTGGTTCGAAAAGCCATGAAATTTGTCTGGCTGCTTGCCGCTTTTTTAGCCTCGTCCGTTCATGCTTACACCGGTCAGGAGTTGCGAGATGACTGTCAGGCTGCAGACGAGTTTTTTGCCCAGAAAAAGACGACTGACCCTTATCAGTCGGTCAAAAGCGCACGTTGCCTTTCCTACGTCGCAGGGTTTGCCGACGGCTATTCGGTCAGCGACTTTCTGGCTGAAAAAGTGGGCGTCAAACTCAACGCCTTCTGTTTGCCAAATGACCCTGATCTTTCGATGCGGCTTGTTCGCGCCGTGGTCATCCACGTTGAACGCGTCCCGCTGAATACGACCGTCAGCACCGCCACGCTGGTTGCCGGTGCATTGGCAAAAGCGTTTCCGTGTGCCGATTCGCTTGAATCCAAGAAGTGATTCATGGATAATCCGGCCTCCGATTGCCCCGGTGGCGGAATCGGTAGACGCAGCGGATTCAAAATCCGCCGCCGAAAGGTGTGCCGGTTCGAGTCCGGCCCGGGGTACCAGGTTTAGATTCAAGCGCTTAGGCCAATTCTTCGGAGTTGGCCTTTTTGCTTTGTGGGGGCGTGCTTGGCCACTGCTCACCAGCAAGGCAGTTCCCTAAGTTGCGCCTGCTTGCGTGACTACCGGCGCGCGAGAACAACGCGCGTCGTATTCCAGCGCAATGGTAGCCATGTAGCTACCGCTGCGGCCATGAAAACCATGCTGCTACGGTCAACCGGAAAAATGGCTGAAATTGAAGCCTGCTAGCGGCTTGGCGTTGCCGAAGCTGTGCGGCGGGGGCGAACGGTATCTAGCCCTGGCGCTCAGTAGCGGCTGCGCCGGCTGAGCAGGCCGAGAAGTGCCAACCCGGCCAGAGTCAGCGAGCCAGGTTCCGGTACTGCGAAAGACGATGGGGAGCTTGCTACCTGGGCGGTCAGCGAGAAGTTGTCGATGGCCAGGCCATCGTTTGAGCCGCTGGCATCAAAGTCACTCCAGCGTAGCCAGAACGTGCCGTTTGCGGCAATCTTGAGGCCGCCGATGGTCGCGTTGAGGGCTGTCGAGTTGGCTGCGTCGTTCCCGTTTTTGACGCCGACCTGGGTCGTGGTGGGGGTGACGAAATCCAGCGCGCTGAAGTCGAGGTAGGTGCCGCTGTCTAGCGCGGTGGCGTCTGTGCTGTACTGGAAAATCAGGCGGTCTGTGCGGCCGGTGGCGCCGAGGCGCCATTGCTCGCCGGTGAGGGCGATGTCCAGCGCCGTGATCGTGGCACCGGTGCTGTTGAGAAATTGGACGCCAAAAGCAGGAATGAGCGTTCCGCTGCGCAGGCTGCCGAGCGCGCGTTCCGTCGAGCCTGCGGCACCGAAGCTGTAGATGTCGCCGGTGGTGCTGCTGCCAGTGCCGACGGCGTACAGTTCGTTGTCCCTTGCTCCGTTGCCTGATTCGGCGATCACCCAGCCGCTGGGCAAGCCTGCACTGGTGATCGAGCCGGCGACGTTGTCCAGCGTGTCAAAATTCTGCGTGTAAGCGCCGCTCTGGGACAACAGGCTGACGGGCGCAGCGTAGGCGTTGCCGAGGGCTGCCAAGGCAAGGGCGAGGAACAGGCTGGCGCGGTACGTTTTCTGATTCATCGAGAATCTCCATGATTTTGAAGGCTTTAATGGCCACGGGAATTTATGCAGTCTAGATTCGTCGGCATCCGGCGCTTGTGAAATATGTCGCGTCAAGGCGTATTCGGCTGAACTCTCTGGATCGTTTGTCGATGAATGCGGTGCGACACAAGGCGGCGGCATAAAATTGAACTCATCTTCATCTATTTGCTTTCCCGGATTGCTCGCATGCCGTCGCCTCCGACTGTTTTCTCATCGCCAATTCCCGCCGCGTCGCGGCAATTGCTCCTCGTGGTTTCCCCGAACTGGCGCAGCCACACTGCACAGCTGCAGCGTTTCGGGCGGACGGGACTGGCGGGTAACTGGCAGCCCATCGGGGCGCTGGTTGCGGTCAGTATCGGCCGCGCCGGTCTGGCCTGGGGACGAGGGCTGCATCGGCTTGAAGGTGGTGCGGGGAAGCGGGAGGGCGATGGCTGTTCACCGGCCGGAATTTTTGCCATCACCGCCTTGTTCGGTTATGCGCCACCGGATAGCCCTTTTGCCCGTGCCGCGAAACTGCCCTACCTGCCGGCGAAACCTGATCTCAAGGCCATCGACGACCCTCTGTCGGCGCATTACAACCGGATCGTCGATCAATCCAGGCTGGCCCAGCCCGACTGGGCTTCGTGCGAAGACATGCGGCGCAATGACCTGCGTTACGCGGTGGGGGCGGTGGTGGCGCATAACGCCGAGCCACCGGTGCCGGGCGCCGGGTCGTGCATTTTTTTGCATGTTTGGGAGGGCGAAGGCCTGCCCACCGCCGGCTGTACGGCGATGGCGCTGGCCGACATGACGGAGATCGCCAGGTGGTTGGACGGAGCGAAGGGGCCGGTGCTGGTGCAGTTGCCGCAGGCAGACTATGAAGCCCGGCGCGAAGCATGGGGGTTGCCCGGATTCGCCTTCGGATAAAGTCTTGGAGATGCGGGCTGGCCAGTTAACCAGGGCTACGGCTGGCATGACAGGGGCGCACTCCGTCGGTGACAGTCGCCAGCCAGCCGGCTAGACTGGCTGCCTTTCCACCTTCCCGCCACGCCGCCTGTGCTCAATAAAATCTGGGTTGCCTTCATCCTCGTCGGCTTTGTCGCGGCGGTGGCGCAGTTGCTGCAGGGCGACCTCGATATTTTTACGCGGGTGCTGAGCGGGCTGTTCGATACCGCCAAAACGGGTTTCGACATTTCGCTCGGGCTGGTCGGCATCATGAGCTTGTGGCTGGGCATCATGAAAATCGGTGAGCGGGGCGGGCTGATCGAACTCTTCAGCCGCCTCGTCGCACCTTTCTTTCGCCGCGTCTTTCCCGACATCCCGGCCGGCCATCCGGCCAGCGGCAGCATTGTCATGAACGTCAGTGCCAACATGCTTGGCCTCGACAACGCCGCGACGCCGCTCGGCCTCAAGGCCATGCGCGAATTGCAGGAGATCAACCCGCAGAAGGACACGGCGAGCAACCCGATGATCATGTTCCTGGTGCTCAATACGGCCGGCATCACGCTGATTCCGACCTCGGTCATCGCCATCCGCCAGAGCATTGCGCTTAAGCAGGGGCTGGTTGGCTTCAACGCCGCCGACATCTTTTTGCCGACCTTGCTCGGCACCTTCGTTTCTTTTTGCGCCGGGCTGATCGCCGTCGCCATCTGGCAGCGCATCAACCTCTTCTGCAAGCCGGTGCTGGCTTTCTTCGCCGGTTTCGCCGCGCTGATGGCGGGGCTGTATTTCTGGTTGGCCGGCATGCCGCCAGAGCAGATGGCGCAGATGATCGGCCTGCTCGGCAGTGGCATTATCGTCACTATCATCGCGCTCTTCGTCGCCGTTGCCGCATGGCGTGGCATTGATGTCTACGAGAGCTTCGTCGAGGGCGCCAAAGAAGGTTTTGGCGTTGCAGTGCAGATCATTCCCTACCTGATCGCCATGCTGGTGGCGATCTCGGTGTTCCGCACCACCGGCGGCATGGACTACCTTATCGGCGCCATCCGCAGCGCCGTGCTCGCGCTCGGGCTGAACGACGATTTCGTCCCGGCCCTGCCGGTCGGCCTGATGAAAACCCTGAGCGGCAGCGGCGCCCGCGGGCTGATGGTCGACGTCATGACGACCTACGGCGTCGACTCCTTTCAGGGCAAGCTGGCCGCCATTATTCAAGGGTCGACCGAAACCACCTTCTACGTGCTGGCCGTCTATTTCGGCAGCGTCAATATCACCAAGACCCGCTACGCGCTTGCCTGTGGCCTGATCGCCGACGCTGTCGGGCTGGTCGGGGCCATCGTCATCGGCTACGCCTTCTACCACTAGAAGAGGCTGAATAGCCTGGCGATTCCGCGCTAGAGTCGCGCCCCTTCATCGACGCTCGAAGCAAGCCAGCATCTCCGGATGTCGCCGCCTTGGTGGTGAAATGGGTGGACACGCCATCTTGAGGGGGGGAGTGGCGCAAGCTGATCTCGCCGGTGCTGGCTGGCAAACTAGGGTGGCAGCAGGTCTAGCCCTGGGTGAGTCGGGATTTTTAGCTATTCCACGGTCAACCGGAAAAATCGGCGAAAATTGAAATCTTTCGCTACCGTCAAATCCACGCCGTCGTGTCCTCCATCGTTTTCTTCAACAAGCCTTACGGTGTCTTGAGCCAGTTCACGCCGGAAGGCAAGTGGCGGGCGCTCGATGCCTTCATTCCGGTCAAGGATGTTTACGTTGCCGGCCGGCTCGATGCCGACAGCGAAGGCCTGCTGATTCTGACCGATGACGGCAAGCTGCAGGCGAAGATTGCCGACCCGAAGCACAAGTTGGAAAAAACCTACTGGGCGCAGGTCGAGGGCGTACCGGGCGAGGCGAAGCTGGACCAGCTGCGCGCCGGCATCAAGCTTTCCGATTTCACGGCGCTGCCGGCCAAGGTTCGACTGATCGACGAACCGGCCGGGCTCTGGCAACGCGATCCGCCCATTCGCTTCCGCGCCGCAATCCCGACATCGTGGCTGGAAATTCGAATCAGCGAGGGCAAGAATCGCCAGGTCAGGCGGATGACAGCAGCCATCGGGTATCCTACGCTCCGTCTGATCCGGGCCGCCATTGGGGCGGCGACGGTGGATGGTCTGGCGCTGGGCGAATGGCGAAAGATCGAAGGCAGTTACCAGGATTTGCAAGGACAATTCAAATGAACAAACGTGTTGTTGCGGCGCTGGCCGGGCTGGCCATGAGCGCCACCCTTTGGGCTCAGGGCACCATGTCGGTGCTCGAGTTGAGCGCCGGTTTCCATCGTATCGAGGCCGAAGTGGCGGCCAACGATCAGAACCGCCAGGTCGGCCTGATGAACCGCAAGGCGATGCCGACCCAGCGCGGCATGCTTTTCGTTTTTGCCGAGAACAACACCCACTGCATGTGGATGCGCAACACGCTGTTGCCGCTGTCGGTGGCCTTCCTCAACGAAGAGGGCAAAATCATCAACATCGAGGACATGCAGCCGCAGACGGAAGACAACCACTGCGCGAAAATACCTGCGCGCTATGCGCTGGAAATGAACCTCGGCTGGTTCGCCCAGCGCGGCATCAAGCCGGGCATGAAGCTGAACGGCATCGACAAGGCGCCGCGCCCGCACTGATGATACGCAGCAAATGGCAGGCTCGCCTGGTCGGCGGGTTGGCCGACCCCATCCTCCGTTCCTGGCTGACTGAGCCGGATTCGCTGACGGCACGTTGCCAGCAAGCGAGTTCGGTCTTTCGCGTGCGCCTGCTCAATTTCACCAAAGGCAAGGCGCTGGCTGATGAAGCAGCGGGCGACGCCAGCGGGCGACAACTGGCCTGGGTGCGTGAAGTGGCACTCGAATGTGACGGTCAGCCAGTCATCTTCGCCCACACCACGCTGTCGACCGCCGAAGGTGGTCGCATGAGCCGCTGGATGGCCGGCCTCGGCAGCCGTTCGCTCGGCTCGCTGCTTTTTTCGTACCCTGGCTTTGAGCGCGGGGCCATCGAGTTTCTGCGCCTCGATGCCCGGCATCCGCTTTATCGCCGCGCTGCTGCCCTCGGGCCGGTGACGACTACCCTGTGGGCACGCCGCTCGCGGCACCGGCTGGGCAATCAGGCGGTGCTGGTGACGGAAGTGTTTCTGCCGGCGGTGGTAACGCTAGGGCGCTAACCGGCGATTCGGGGCGTTCGGTGCCTCAAGCCGCCGAGCGCAATGCGAATTCCTTTTTCAGATTGACCAGCTTTTTGCCCTGTTCCAAGCGTGTTTCCTGCATCCATTGCGGCACCGCAAGGCTCTCGGCCAGCGCACCCCAGCGCTCGATTTCGGGCATGTCGCCCCGACCGACTGCCGCTTCCCAGAGGGTCGCGATGGCCCAAAACCGCGTTTTTGGATCGGCTTCCTTGTCTTCCGCCGGTGCCAGAGCAAGTCGGTTGACGTCGCTACGAACGCGGCGGGCGAGCACCGAGTCGGCAATGGCGTCGTCCTTGCGACCAATTTTTAACCATTCAAGCGCCCTCACATCGAGCAGGAAGGCGTAGTTGATGCCGTTGTACCAGTCGCGGCGCAGTGAAAATCCCCGTTCGTAGCCGTTGACCGCAGCATTGAGATCCGACGGGCGGGCCTGTAGTTCCCACAGGCGCTTGTTGATGGCGCCCCACAGACCCAAGGTTTCCGGATCGTTGGTGGCGGTCGGGTTCAATGCCAGTTCGACGATGGCGCGGGCTTGCAACAAAGCGGTTTCGGGGTCGGGTTCTTTGGACTTGTAAGTGGCCAGAACAAGTTGCTGGGTAACGAAGGGATCACTAGGGCGCAGATTCCATACGGCGCGCAAGAGGTTTCTCGCCCCGGCAAAATCACTGGCCCCGCCATCCGGCGGATTAATCTTGGCCAGAGCCTCGTCAAGCATGCCTTTGGCGGTGGCACTTTGGTCGACAGGCGCGACCGGTTCCGGCGCTGCCGCCGGATCGGGGGCGACATTCACGGCAAGGGCGGCTGCACGGGCGCCGGTAGCCATCAACTGTTGTTCCGGGCCGGGCTGAGTATTGGCCGGATCAGCAAAGCTGCTGCTCTTGGTCGGCGACGGCTGGGACGCTTGAGCCGGTGTTTGAGCGGGAGGGATTACTGGCGGTATGAGTTGGGGCAAAAAGGTGTAAACCGGGCTGTCCGGGTGATCATCCGCGAGGATTGCCTGAATCGCGGCTTTCAGGTCATTCATGAAGCGCTTGGCTTCGCTGTGGCCGAGATCGTCGCCGGCATGCTTGTAGCGACGCAGCGCGATGTGGTTGAAATCGAACGGGTTTTTAAAGCCCTCTTCGGCGACCACGATGGTGGTGCGCGGTCGCAGGGCGTAGCGTACGCCGAGTTCGTAGACGGCATTGACGTTGTAGGTCGAGAGGTCAGCGATGACGAGGTCGGCCTGCAGCAGCATTTCGTACATCGGCACGTCAATTACCTTGGAGTGCTGGATGCCATCAGCGCGGATGCATTGCAGCCCCGCGGCTTCGACCGCTTCCTTGATAACCTCGTAGGAGGCGTCCAGGTTGAGCACGCGGCCATCGGTGTAGTCGGTTTTTTTGCCGAAACCCTGAATGACGAAGCAGGTTTTCATGCAAACCCCCGCAGGTGGTCGAGGCTGACTTTCTGCGCGGCATAGGTGGTGCCGACGCGCTGGATTTCCGCCATATTCTCGACGGAATCCATGACCTGAACCTTCTGCGCCTTGATGTTGTTAAGGCCCAACTGGTTCAGGCCGTCCTGCGAGACGTTCGGGTCGTAGCGGACGTAGGCGAACTGTTTGGGAATGGTTGAGGTGGCCGGGGCGTCCGGGGTCGGTACCAGATTATTTATTTCACGGTCGATTGCCGGCCCGAAGCGGCAGTCGCCGACGATGCGGCAGGCCATGTCCCAGCCGGCTGCAGCGGCATTCATCAAGGCGCCGGGCAGGTTTTTGGCGTTGTCGAGCAGCCATAGGTCATCCGCGTCGATACCTGGGCGCGCCTTGGCCGCGCTGCCGGTACCCACCGAGACGATGAGCAGCTTGTCATCGCCGGTTGGCCAGTTGATCTTGTAGGGTGCGGCGGTGACCATCAGGAAGGCCAGGAAGGCTGGGTTGTTGTAGGTGGTGACGCCGCCGTCGACGAAGACAAATTCGTAGGGTTTGGCTGTGTCTCCGGCAAATTTCACTATTTCCGGCGGGAAGAAGGTGGGCGCGGCGGTGCTGGCGCGAACCAGTTGCCAGAGCGGGAGTTTCAGGTTGCAGTCGGGGCGGGCGGCATCGTTGTATTTGGCCAGCGGATTGTTGGTGACCGGCCAGGGGGAGTCGGTGGTCACGTTGCGCATGACCATCATCAGCAATGTGCGCAGGCCTGCGTCGCCGAGGGTGGCGTTCGGCTCGCCCGGGCCGGGGGCATGGTGCAGGGTCTTGTCCAGTTCCTCCCGTAGCTTTTTGGCCAGCGGCTCATCGTTGTAGCTGTATTGGAGACGCTTGAGCAACGAGGCCTTGTCGAACATCTGCTCGCCGCTATCGACATAAAACTTGCGGATCTCGTCCATGCTCATGCCGGTCGAAATGCAGCTGGCGATAATCGCCCCGGTGCTCGTTCCGCAGACAAAATCGAAGTAGTCGGCGAGGACGAGCTTGGGCTTGTCGAGCCGGATGCGCAGGTCGGCTTCGAGCTTGGCGAGGATTTCGACGCTGATCAGGCCGAGGATGCCGCCGCCGTCGCAGGCGAGGATCTTTTTCTGGCCTGCCGACTGGATTTTGTTGAGGACTTGTTGATTCACGGAATTCTCCTTGAGCGGGGCAAGTGGAAAGTGTCAGGCGACGTCGGCAACCAGACCGGGCACGTAGACCATCTTGCCGTGACTGGCGATGTAGCTCAGTAACTGTCCGCGGTTTTCGCCAGTGCCCGGTGCCTTCAGCGAGATGTGCACCCAGCCCGAATTGGGGCCTTTGGCCGGGTCGTAGCATTCGCAGATGATCTGGTCGAAGGTCAGGTTGTCCCTCGCCCATTCGGCCAGGGCCAGCGTGCTCATGCCGACGATTTCGATGTCACAGGCCTCGCCGCGTGAATGTTGGCTGGTGCTCAGCCAGCTCGCCGGCTTGTTCTTCAGCGCGCGCTCGAGCGGGTTGCCGCGAAAGACGCTGTTCGGTGTGAATTTTCCGAGGGCATCACGGATCGGCTGCAAGACTTCGCGGGCGAGGTGAATGGCGGCGCGCAGTTCCTTGTCGGAGGGGAAATAGTTGTTGATGCCGCGGCGGTCGGCCAACTCGGAGCGTGTCAGCTCATAGACCATGAAATTGGGGGCGATGAGGGTTTGCGGCGTGATGTTGGCCAGGGTGATTTCGGAAATTGGCGTATTTTTCCGGTCGACCGCAGCAACCGCCCTTGCTTCCAGGGGCGTGACGCTGGCGGAGCGGGAGGCGCTGCGTGATCCGGTTGTAGCCCTTGTTTTTGCCGCAGCCGGTGCCGGCGACGAGCCAGCCTTGACCGTCGCGTTTTTGGGCGCTGATCGTGGCCGGGATTTACCGGTGGGTGTGGCGCTGGCATCGGCCAGCGCCGGCGCAGTAATCGCCCTGTCGCTGGCCGTGGTGGCTGGTTTGGCGGTAGCCGGCGTTGCCTTGCGGCGAGCCTTGGGCGTGGTGGCAGTCTGGCGGGGGCTCATGTCAGATCCTCCTTGATCTGGTCAA
The DNA here is from genome assembly GCA_907163225.1 of uncultured Rhodocyclaceae bacterium. Taxonomy (GTDB): domain Bacteria; phylum Pseudomonadota; class Gammaproteobacteria; order Burkholderiales; family Rhodocyclaceae; genus Azonexus. The sequence continues at coordinate 3,098,516 of OU015322.1, forward strand.
TCAGTCCGACCATCGGGTCGGTGTCCGGGAAGTGCACCCGCAGGAAGTCGAGGTGCTCGGTAACCGAAGCGCGCTCCCGCACGCTGGCGCCACGCTGGACGGCCTGACGGTAGATTTTTCGCGCCGATTCGGGGGCGGCCGAGGCTTTGCGTCGTTTGCCGGGCTGGCTTTCCTCCATCGTCTGCACCAGGTCGAGATCGGCCAGGCTGGCGCTGTCCCAAAAACTCGGGGCGCTGGCGTTGCCTTTGTCCAGCGTCTTGCGCAAGCTGGCGATGTCCTTCGGCAAAGTGGCCAGCCCGAGCAGCGGCGCCTGGTCGAGCGGCTGTTCCGGGTAGAAGCGCTGGATGAGCAGCGCGGCGCTTGCCCAGTTGGTGAAGGCGTAGGCCTTTTTCTGCCGGCGGTAGGCCTCGCGGTAGTGTTCGGCCATATTGACCAGCGCTTCGCAGCGCCCGCCCTCTGCCGGTTCGATCATGGCCAGGCGTTTGTAGGCGGAGCCAATCAGGCTTAGCCGCTCGCTGGTCGGGCCGCTGGCGCACAGTGCCGCCAGGCGGATGATGGCCGGCTCGATGGCCTGGCGCAGGCTGGCCCGCAGCAGGTCGTCGCGTTGCTCCGGTTTGGCGTCGAGCCATTGGCGCCCAGCCTGCCTGACTTCGTAATTGGCCAGCTGCTCGATGACGCGCACGGCGCATTGGCCGCTTTCGGCCGCGATGGCGAGGCGCAGCGTGGCGATGCCTTTTTCCCACTCGCCGGCTTCGCCCCAGACAAAGCCGAGCGCCGCCGCAACGTCGGCGCGCGCCATCCAGTCTGCCTTTTGCTCGGCCGGGATGCGTTTCAGGCGGTCTTCGATGCGGTCGGCGAGTTCCGTGTTGTCGCCGCCATCACGCAGACTGCTGGCAAAATTGTCGAGGTCGACCACCAGTTCGTGTGGCGTGGCGTAGGGCAAGCCTGCCGTTTGGCGAACGACGATGCCGTGGGCGAGCCGATAGTTCGGGTCGCCGTAGCACTGGTAGGCGCCCCAGGTATTGACGTTTTCGCAGCGGGTGAATATCGACTCACGGGCTGCACGCACGGCTTCGCCGAAGAATTCGCCGTCGACCATGCGTCGATAGAAGACCTCCGCAAAGACTTTGCCGGCTGCATCATCAACCGCCCATCCGGCCGCGATGACGGCCTTGACGCCCATGTTGATGAACTGCTCGGCGAGGTTGGCGGCGAGTACGCCGGGCTCGGTTTTGCCGTGACCGTCGATGCGCCCGATATGGCAGCAGTTGATGAAGACCAGTTCCGGCACCCAGCGCATCTGGTCGATGTCGCCGGGGGTCAGGATGGTGTCGAGGCCGATGACCATGCCCGAGCGGGCAACGGCCATCCGTGCCGACTTGTATTCATGCACGCCGTGTCCGGCGAGGTGGAGGATGCGCCATTTTTCGCGGTGCAGGGCTTCGAGGATGGCCGGTGTCGTGGTGCCGATGCGGTCTGTGACGTCGTAGCCGGCGTTGGACAGCGTGTCGACGACGCTGTGCGCCTCGTTGCAGGCGCCGGGCAGATCAGCGAAATCGCCCGACTTGCCGAGGTCAGGGTTGCCGATGACCAGCGCGGTGTTGTCCGGCGCGTAGGCCGGTCGGGCGCGGAAGGTTTCCGTCTTGAACTGGCGGATCATGCCGGCGCCTACGGCTGGCGGGCGCGGGCTGCTGCCCCAGCGGTCTTCGAGCAATTCCCACGGATAGCGGGCCGAGCGCTGGTCGACGAGAAGAACCAGGTTGCCCTGCTGGGTCGAGATTTCCTTGATGCGTACCGGCAGCAGCAGTTCGAACAGCGTCTTGGCCGCCTCGCTGTTGCGGTTGGTCTCCTGGCAGGCCAGTTCGATGAAGGAGTCGGCCAGCGACAACTGGCCGGTGGCCATGGTTTCCTCGGCGCGTGCCTTGTCGGTCGGAAAGGTGAAGCGCAAGGTCTGGTCGTTGTTCTTGTCGACCACGATTTCCAGGCGGTGCCACCATTCCGGCGGTTCGTCGGCGCGCAGGCGGTGTCGCCCGGCCTGACCCGGTTCAATGGCCTTTTTCGGCCAGTTCAGGTTGTCCGCCAGCTCCGGGTTTTCGACTGCCTTGCGCAGGGCGTGGGCGGCGGAGATGGCGAGGTCTTCGTAAAGCTCGACGAACTCCACCCGGTCGATCAGCACCTTGCCGTCCATTTCGCTATCGGCCAGCCGTGCATTGGCGGCGATGGCGGCGCGCAAAACAGACTCGACGGCGTCGCCAACCGGCATGCCCCCGGCACCGGTGCCGACGAGCAGGCAGCTGATCGCAGCCGAGCGTGGTCGGGTGGCTTCGCCAAAGCGGTCGTCCGGCCAGTGGGCGACGATCAGCGCGAAATCGAGCAGGGCGCTGCGCATGGCTTCTTCGAGCTGGCCGGTGCCCAGTTTGCCGACTTCGCCGAGGCCGACGACGACTGCACCGGACGGCTTGGCGGTCGGGCTGTCGTTGAGGAAAGTCTGACTGCTGCCGAGCGGGCCGGGATAAATGTTGAGATCGGCCCGGCGCGACAGTGCGCCATCGAGTTGCCGGTCGACGGCCTTTTCGGCGCTGACGATGGTGTCGCCCTGGTAGTGGCCGACGACGACCGGATGCCGGGCGTAGGCCAGGTTGCCGTGGGTGATGCCGACCTGGATGATCTGGCCGGCCTTGGCGCCGTTTCCACGACCATAGAAACAACGGCTGGCCCTAGGGTCAACCGGAATTCCGCCCGAAAATCCAAATGTGCCGAGGTCGTCCGGCCCGGGAATGCTGTCGGCCAGCGGCATGCTGGGCATGACAAAAGTCTCGTTGCCGCCAGCGGCGCGCGCCGCGGCTGGTGGCGTGGCGGGCAACAGTGCCGTGGTGCCCTTGTCGAGCAGGTCGAGGTAACCGGGGAAGGCTTTGGGCTGGGCGCAAAGTTCATCGTGGGCGGTGTCTTCGACGTACCACGTTTGCACGCCGGGCAGGCGGCCGGAATCCCAGCTCACCGTGCCGTCGCCGCCGGCAGTGGCGATGAACTCCAGTTTCTGGCGCTGGCTGGGCGGATCGTCTTCTCGGCTGACCAGGCGGTAGTCGACGACGGTAGCCGGCTGGCAACCGGCGACGTAGCACATGAGCGGATCAATCGGCGCCTCGCGCAGGCGCTGCCACGATGCGGCTGCCTCCTTGAGCGTCGCCGGGTCGGCCATCTCCCAGCCGGCATCGGTGCCGTCCTTGATGGCCTGCCAGCGCGTGATGTCGGTGAAATCGCGATCGTTGGGTGCGAAGGGCAGCAGTTCGAGCAGGCCGGGGTAGGCGCGGACAATGCCGACGATGTCGTCGGTGCTGTGCCCGATGTCGAGCAGGGCGAGCTTGGCCTGCGTCGGGTTGAAGCCGGTCAGCCAGCGCACGGCTTCGTAGGAGCCAAGGTTGGGCGTGCCGAGCATCAGGAAGCGGCTGCCGGGCAGCTTCTGGATGCGCTTCCAGAGTGCCGCGCCAGCGCCGCCGTCGGCGATCATCGAACGGACAACAAGGCCGCCCATTGAGTGAGCGACGAGGCGCACCGGCTGTTGCGTTCGCTCCGCACGGTCGACCAGCGGGGCGAGCATTTCGGCGAGGCGTGATGCTGCCGTGCGGATCGAGTGACGCCAGTCGTAGGGGAAGATGTCGACGTCGTGGCTGCGGGCCAGAAAGTCGACGAGCGGGCCATAAAAGTCATCGACCAGGCCAATCGGCGAAATGTCGGGCTTGCCCATGCGCAGCTTGCCCAGGCCACCGGCAAAGAGGGCGCCGTAGTTCAGCCAGACGTGGTCGTCGCCGGCCTTCAGCTCGCTGCCCATGGTGCCGGGGAGTACGACGGCGATCGGCTTGGGCGCCTGGCCGTCGCGCCGGCGAGAGAGGGCGCGGCCAATCGGCGATTCGCCCCGCGACTTCGGCGCGATCGGCTGGAAGCCGGCGCTCTCATCGTCGCCGCGGGTCAGTGCGGCGCGCAGCCAGCTGACGCTCTGGCTGTTGGTGAAATAGCGGAAATGATTGACCTTGCTGCCCTGATCCTTGCGGTAACGGGCGCCGCCATTGAGGCGCGGCAGGCCGCCCAGCATCGACGAGGTATCGACGACGAGGTCGTGTTCATTCTTGTAAAACCAGTCGGTGGCCAGCACCTTGATGGAATTCCACAGCGAGTCGCCACCTTCGATGTCGCCGGCGATGACCGACAGATCGGCGTCGGTGGCCAGCTCAGGCAAGCTGTTGAGCAGGCGGGTCAGGGCCGAGCCGGGAATCATCGCTTCAATGCCGGGCATCGTGCGCGGGTCGGTACGTTCGGCGACGATGGCCTGCATGAAATCGACGGCACCACCGATCACGCCGTTGCCGAGCGAGGTGAAGGAAAGATAATCGAGCACCGATAGCCAGCGGTCGAGCCGCCCGGAGGCCAGCGTCGTGCCGCGGGCAGGGCAGGCGACACGGACGAAGCGGCTGACGCGGATTTTTTTCGTGCCGAGCAGGGCGACGAATTCGCCGAGCAAGTCGCGGTCGGCAGCGTAGGCAGCATTGCGCGCCGCTGCTTCGTCAGCGGAAAGCGGGGCCAAACCCATTTGCGGGGCAATGCTGCGGTCAACCTCAAAAAACTTGTTAATTTGAGAAGACGTCAGCACCTTGTCCAACTGCTTGGCGCCGGAAAGGCAGAGCAGTTCGCCGACCATTCCGCCGCGTGAGTGCGAGACGAGGTGCAAGTCGGCGCCTTCCGGTAGCCGTTTGAGCAGCGCCATGGCGTTCTGGATCGGGCTTTCGGTCAGCGTCCGGTGCTCTAGGCCGAAAATGCGGTCGCCGTAACGGGCCGGCCAGCTTTCCCGCAGTTTGCGGGCGTCGTCATTTTGCGCGTCCCACAGCTTGCCGAAACTGCCAGTCGTGCTCGATGCTGTGCCGTGGAGGAAGATCAGCGTCGGGCCGGCTGCGGCAGGCAGGGGGCCGCTGCCGGGAACCGGCGTCAGGCTCAGTGCGTTGCCGGGCGCGACACGGCAGAGGCCGGGGCCGCTGTCGTGCAGCTTTTTGTCTTCGAGAACCTTGGCGAGTTTGCCGGCCACCTTCTTCTTCGCATCGATCTTGAAAAAATCGAGGACACGAATAAGCAGCCCGACCGCGCCGCGCTCGCTGACCACCGCCCGGCGCGGAGTCAGGCGGGTGAATTCCCAGGCGCCGCCTTCGCCGCGCGGCGGCGGATTGCCGTATTCGCGCGTCAGATCGTCGGCCCGGCTCCACAGGACAAAACCATTTTCGAGCGAAACACGAACGACCGTATCCGCGTTGACTTCGATCTCGTCGCTGGCGCCATCGCGGGCGTTGCCCGGCGCCAGGCTGAACAGCGGTTGCGGCCCGTCTGGCTGGATTGCGCCCCGGCTGCCGCTGGCGACCTTGGTGCCGCGAATGCGTATCGTACGTGTGCTCATGATTTGTCTCCTGTCCTGCGCTCCGGGAATTACGGTCGAATCAGGTCAATGCCTTGCGCGAACGGGCGGCGGCGGTGCCAACCAGTTGCGGTGTCTGCGGATAACTGGCCGAGGGCAGGCTTTTCAGAATGGCCTTGTACCAATCGGCGTAGGTGGCTTCCGGTTTGAGCGCCTTCAGCGTCTTCAGCGCGTAGTAGGTGAAGGCACCGTTGTAGCGGCCGCTGATCTTGGCATCGTAGCTGTAGTTGTTCGGGCCTTCCTTGCAGCCGGACAGCAAGAGGTCGCCGACCTGCTTGACCAGCGCGCCGGTCAGCGGCGAGGTGCCGTTGGGTGCAACCATCGTTTGCGCCGCCTTGCCGGCAAAATTCTTCGGCAGCTTGCTGGCTGGCAGCCAGTTGCCCATCGGCATGAAACGCGGCCGGGTGTCGGCATCCGGCTCGGCCTTGGCGGCGCGGGTGACGGTCCCGGAATGGCAGCTGTCGGCAATCAGCAGCAGGCGAACGCCGCCTTTGCGGGCCGCAAAAATGGCCTTGATTTCGTCGTCGGTCAGCGCCGCACCCTTGGTTTGCAGGTCGTAGGGGCAGAGCGCCTCGTCGAGGCCATCGACCTCGTCGCCGTCTTCGTCCGGCTGGTAAGTGCCGTGGCCGGAGAAGGTGATGATCAGGCTGTCACCCTTGCTGCCGCTGGCAATCAGCTTGCTCATGGCGTCGACCATGGCAGCTTTGGTCGCCTTGTCGTCAAGCAGCGTCGTTGTCTTGTAGCCGCGGGCAAGCAGCGCGGCCGACCAGTCCTGCGCGTCATTGACGCAGCCTTGCAGGTCCATGTGGGTGCCGGGGTAGTTGTTGATGCCGATACAGAGTGCTTTCTTGGCCATGATGTGTCTCCGTTTGGTTAGGTGGTGGGCGAAACGTTTCGAATGACAGCGTGATTCAAAATAATTACTTTTTCATGACCAGAGCTGGCGCGTATCCAGCCAGCTCACCTGGCCGGTTCGGCGCTTGACCTCGCGGACCATGTGCGCCGTGCCGCCGGGGCCGTCACCCCCGCCGCCATTCCACAGGCAGATGAAGCGGACCCGGTTGAGGCCCTGGGCCAGTGCGCTGTACAGCAGCCACAAATTGCAGCGCTCGAAGGCGTTCATTTCGCGGCCCTCGCGATCACGCGGCAACGGGCCGAGTTCGTCCGGCATGATGCGGGGCGGCAGCGTTAGCTTGTCGCGCAGGGCCAGGTAACGCTGGCGCCAGGCTTCGCCATTGGCCGAGGGGAGGACGGATGCCTCGATGAAGTCTGGCTCCTCCAGCGGCAGCAGCATCTGGAAAGGAACGCCGCGGGCCAGGCAGGCTTCGGCGAAAAGAATATCGCCGCCGGCTGCGCCCTGAGCGAAGGCCAAATCGTCCGGGCCGGCGCCAAGCTGGTCGAGAATCTCGCCAATGCGGGCGGCGGCGATGCTTTCCTTGTCATCGGGAAAGCGTGGGTCGGCCCGGTCCGGGCTGTCGATCATGTGGCCGGAAAACAGAAAGACCTTGTCCGGCTGGCGCTGACTGGCCGGCGGTTTCGTGCGCTGCATGGCACGTTCTAGCGTGGCGAGGGCGGCATTGACTTGGTCGGGGTGAAAACCGAGGAGGGCGAGCAGGCCCATGTGCTTGCAGGTTGCGTCCAGCGCCAGCCAGTCGTTGTCGACGTGGGCGATTGCCTCACGGAAGGCAGCGCCGACTGCGGCCGGGTCCTGGTCGAGGATGGCCAGTGCGCCGAGACTGGCCAGGGCCCAGAAACGGTTGGCGTCGTCGCGTTCGCATGAGGCGGCCCAGGCAACGCCGCCGGCCATGACTGCTGCTTCGCTGGCGTAGCGTGTGTCGCCGGTCAGGTCGCGATAGACGTGCATCATCATCACGGCGTTGATGCCGGCCAGGTAATGGCCGGGGCTGGCGCGAAAGGCCGTGCTGTAGCTGTGGATGGTGTCGCGCAGCAGGGCGTCCTCGTAGGCCGCGTCGTCGCGCATCCGGGCCGGGCTGTGGCCGGGAATGCGCCAGGCATTGACCCATTCCTCCTTGTCCAGTCGACCGAGCAGTTCCCATGCGTCGGCATCGTCGCTGTCGATTGCGATCAGCTTCTTGTAAGTGGCGCGGGCTTCATCGGTGCGCCCGATGCGCTGCAGGCAGACGCCGCGCTGGCGGGTTGCTTCGTGATTGTCCGGGGCAAACTCTAGGGCCAGGTCGCACTGTTCCAGCGCGAAATTGAAATGCTGCATCCGGCGCAGCGCTTCGCCTGCCTTCAGGTGGGCTTCAACGCGCAGCGGCGTGGCCGGGGCTTCGTCGGCGAGGACGAGGATGTCTTCCGGGCGATTGGCGTTGCGCGCCACTTCGATGCGGGTGGCCCATTCTCTGTGAATTTCCCAGTATTCCAGGGCATTGCCGACACGCAGCCGCGACCAGTCCGGTTCTTCAAGGTTGGGCAAAAGACTGTAAACCGGGCTGGTTCTGCGGCCGTGCCATGCGTTCAGCGTGTTTCTGGCCATGTTGGCCAGATTCGCGATGTCCGCGGCCAGCATTTCCGGATCGGGCGCACCATCCTTCAGGTGGTAGGACAGCTTGCGATCGGTGTAGGTGTCGAAGGGCTGGGCTGCGCGCGGGCCTTGAACGAGAATGACACCACTCGCCCGCAAGGCGTGGCGGACGCCGAGTTCGTACCAGACATTCGGGTTGTCCAGCGTCAGGTCGGCGACCACAAGGTCGGCCATCAGGAGTTCCTGGAACATGTCGGCGCGGATGTCGCCGGCACTCTGCTCTTCGTCCGCCCGCAAAACCTCCAGTCCGGCTTTTTCCAGTGCCGGCCGGATCAGCTCGGCGAAAATCCGGTCGAAGTCGATCAGGCAGCCGTCAGCAGATGCTTTTACACCGAAGGGCATGGCGACGAAGACATGCAGACTCATGAGCGCCTCTCTGTTGGCCGAAACCGCATCTGCGCGACCCGGAGCGAGTTTTCTGGCGATGCGCTCCAGCGGGACAATTCTGGCGTTACCAAACAAAGCGGGCCCGCGTAGTGAAGCAGGCCATGAACTTATCTTAGCCCGATGATTGTGGCATGCCAAGGGCCGTTTGGTACTTTTGCGGCGAAGAGCGATTTAGCGGCGGGATGCCGGAATCCTCGGGTTTGTTGGCAGGTAATATCAAACCAATGTCCTGGCGTTTGATAGCCCATTCGAGTTTCGGGCCAATTTGGGAAGTTATGCGGAAGCAGGGCTGTAGCCGATTTCCATGGCGCTCGAAATCTCTGCGGTATCGGCCGTTAAAGTGAGCTTGGCGAGCGACCGCTTTGGCAAGCATCGCCACTGATACTTGAGAGACATAAAAAAGGGAGCGCGGTGCGCTCCCTTTCGTTTTTCAGCAATTGAAACTTGAGTTACGAATTTCGCTTCCTGAAAAAGCAGTCAAAACTTAAGCGAAATTGGCTTCGGCGAAGGACCAGTTAACCAGCGAAGCCAGGTAGGTTTCAACGAACTTCGGACGCATGTTGCGGTAGTCGATGTAGTAGGCGTGTTCCCAGACGTCAACGCAGAGCAGGGCCTTGTCGCCGGTGGTCAGCGGGGTGCCGGCGGCGCCCATGTTGACGATGTCGACGGAGCCGTCGGCCTTCTTGACCAGCCAGGTCCAGCCGGAACCGAAGTTGCCGACAGCGGAGGTCTGGAAGGCGGCCTTGAAGGCATCGAGCGAACCCCACTTTGCGTCGATGGCTGCAGCCAAGGCGCCCTTCGGAGCGCCGCCGCCGTTCGGGGTCAGGCAGTTCCAGAAGAAGGTGTGGTTCCAGACTTGCGCTGCGTTGTTGTACACGCCGCCGGCCGGGGCCTTCTTGACGATGGCTTCGAGGTCGAGGTTTTCGTACTCGGTGCCCTTGATCAGGTTGTTCAGGTTGGTAACGTAGGCCTGATGGTGCTTGCTGTAGTGATAGTCAAAGGTCTCGGCCGACATGTGCGGGGCGAGGGCGTCTTTGGCAAACGGCAGGGCGGGCAGTTGGTGTTCCATTTATGTTCTCCGTTGGGGTTTGATGAGGGGTGAATCGAAAATTCTAGTCAGCTTCCGGGCTGGCGACAACCTTATTCACTGCTGCCTCGGCGGAACCGCTGGCAAACCGGAGTTTGAGCAGGTCGCCGGGGTTGAGCCGGGCGGCATCGCGGATGACCCGGCCGTCAGGGCCTGTGGCCAGTGTATAGCCTCGTGACAGGACGGCGTTTGGGTCAAGCTGGCTCAGACTGTTGGTGAGCGTGTTTAGTTTCCCGAGATGTTGAGAAATCGCCCATTGAGTCTGCCGGGTGAGGCGGTATTCCAGGTGTCCGATGTTTTCGGCCAGCTTTTTCGGTTGAGGGCGAGCGCTGCCGTGGCGCAGGCCGAGTCCTTGCAGGCGGACGGCGCAGTGCTCGGTTTGCCGACGCAGGGCATGCTGCAGGCGGCTGCCCAAGGTGTCGGCCTCGCGACGGCGCTGCTGGATACGCTCGGCCGGGTGCGTCAGACGGGCGGCGAGCCCGTCGAGGCGCTGCAGGTGATCCGACAGGGTGCGATCCATGCGTCGGCCAAGGTGGTTTTCGAGTTGGGTCAGGCGGTCGAGCAGGGCGTCGCGGTCGGGGCTGGCCAGTTCGGCGGCGGCAGTGGGCGTAGGGGCGCGCAGGTCGGCGGCGAAGTCGGCGATGGTGAAGTCGGTTTCATGGCCGACGCCGGAAACCACGGGAATGGGCGAGGCGTGGATGGCGCGGGCGACGGATTCTTCGTTGAAGGCCCAGAGGTCTTCGATGCTGCCGCCGCCACGGCAGAGGATGATCGCATCGCAGTCGCCATTCGCCGCCTGGCTGATGGCTTCGGCGATTTTGGCGCTAGCGCCTTCGCCCTGGACGGGGGTTGGAAAAAGCGTGATGCAAATATGTGGCGCACGGCGGTGCAAGGTGCTCAGGACATCGCGCAGGGCGGCGGCTTGCGGGCTGGTGACGATGGCGAGGCGGCGCGGAAAGCCGGGCAGGGGCTTCTTGCGGTCAACGGCAAAAATGCCTTCATTTTCAAGTCTGGCCTTGAGTTGGAGGAAGCGCTCGAAGAGGTCACCCTGGCCGGCCCGGCGGATGGCTTCGACGTTGAGCTGAAATTCGCCGCGTGGCTCGTAGAAGGAAATGAGGACGCGGGCTTCAATCTTCTGGCCGTTCTCCAGCCGCCAGCCGAGAATCTGCGCCTTGCTGCGCCACATGACGCAGCGCACCTGGGCGTTGCTGTCCTTCAGCGAAAAATAGACATGGCCGGAGGCGGCGTAGGTCAGGTTGGAAATTTCTCCGCTCACCCAGGTTGGCGGGAAGGCCGATTCGAGGCAGTCCCGTACCCGTTTATTCAGGCTGGATACGCTGAGGACCGAGTTACCGACAGGTTGAATGGCATTTTGCATTTGTCAATTGTAACCTGCGGCATTATTTTTCAGACATTCGTTGACAGCATTTCGTTTTGTTAAGTGTCTGATTATTAACGTTAAAAATAATATGCCTTGTTTTTTGGCAGAGTATAAAAAGTCCTTTCGGGAGTGGGGTTTAGCTTCTTTCATCACACTTCATTCACAGACTTATCCACAGGTTTTGGGGATAAGCCGCGGCAAGCCCGAAATTTCGTCGCTTGCCCTGCGGCGGGGGGCAGGGCAGAATTGCGGACTAATATTCCACCAAGGATTACTCCACGTGTTTGCTATCGTTCAAGCGGCCGGTTGGCCCATCTGGCCGTTGTTGCTGGCTTCGATTATCTCTGTCGCGCTGATTATCGAGCGCGTGGTTGCCCTGCGTCGCTCCAAGGTGGTTCCCGCTGGCCTGCTGCAGCGGGCGGTCGGCGAGTTCAAACGCGGCGCCAATAACGACAAGCTTCTTGATGACTTGGAGCGCCATTCGCCGCTGGGCCGCGTGCTTTCCGCCGGCCTGCGCAACGTCAATGCATCGCGCGAGATAATGAAGGAATCGATCGAGGAAGGCGGTTCGGCCGTTGCCCACGAGTTGAATCGCTACCTGACGACGCTTGGGACAATCGCTTCGATCAGCCCGCTGATGGGCCTGTTCGGTACGGTGGTCGGGATGATCGAGATTTTCGGTTCGCAGTCGCCGACCGGCATTGCCAACCCCATGCAGCTGGCGCATGGCATTTCCGTCGCGTTGTACAACACCGGCTTCGGCCTGGTCATCGCCATCCCCAGCCTGATCGCCTGGCGTCATTTCCGCGCCCTGGCTGATGGCTTCGTTGTCGAGATGGAGCAGCAGGCCGTCCGCCTCGTCGAGTACATGCACGGCGAACGGAAGTAAGCGATGAATTTCCAGCGCGGCCGCAGCCGGGAAGAGCCGGAAATCAACCTGATTCCGATGATCGACGTTTTGCTGGTCATCATCATTTTCCTGATGCTGACCACCACCTACGCCAAGTTTTCAGGGCTGGAGATCAACCTGCCGACGGCCGACGCCAGCAAGCAGGCCGAGCAGCCGAACGAGATCAATGTTTCGGTCACAGCAAGCGGTCAGGTTTTGCTCAATAAATCGCCGTTGACCGCCAATGACGTCAAGAGTATTGCCGACGGCCTGCGCCGTGCCGCGGGCGGCAAGGAGGATCCGCTGATCGTCATCAACGCCGATGCCAAGGCAACGCATCAGAGCGTGGTCGACGTCATGCAGGCGGCGCAGACGGCGGGTTACCCACACATTTCGTTTGCCACCCAGAATCGCTGATGCTGGCACGCTGGCTACAGCGACAGTGGTTTGAGCAACGCCGGCTGACGCCGGCGTTGTGGCTTTTGCTGCCACTGACTTGGCTGTATGCCTTGCTGAGCTGGCTGAGTCGTCGCTTGGCCAATCCGCAACGCCTGCCTGTGCCAGTGATTGTGGTCGGCAACGTTATTGTTGGCGGCGCCGGCAAGACGCCGCTCACCCTTTGGCTGGCGCAGCAACTCAAAGCGCGAGGCTGGCGACCGGGGATTGTCAGCCGGGGCTATGGGCGGCGCGGCGATGGCGTCATGTCAGTGCGAGCCGATTCGCAGCCGGAAGATGTGGGCGACGAGCCTTTGCTGCTGGCCCGGCGCAGCGGCGTTCCCGTCTGGGTCGGGCGGCAGCGGGCTGCCGCCGGAGAAGCCTTGTTGGTAGCGCATCCCGAGGTCAATGTCATGCTCTGCGACGATGGTTTGCAGCACAATGCTTTGGCGCGCGACGTCGAGCTGGTCGTCTTCGATGCTCGCGGCGCCGGCAACGGCTGGCGTCTGCCGGTCGGGCCGTTGCGTGAGCCTTTGGGGCGACTTGCTACGGTCGACGCGATTATTTGCAATAATTTGAAGTCACTTTTACCTGCCTCGGCGCCCACTTTCGACATGGACTTGAGGCCCGGCTCTTTCTATCGCCTCGATGACCCGGCTCAAAGTTGTTCTGCCGACAGCCTCAAAGGGCGCGGCCCGCTCCATGCGCTGGCCGGCATCGGCAATCCCGGGCGCTTTTTCAACACCCTTGAGTCGCTCGGCCTGCGCTGTCAAAACCATCCGTTTCCCGACCATCATCGCTATTCGGCTGCCGATCTGGCTTTTGCCCGGAACGGCATCCTGCTGATGACCGAGAAGGATGCAGTAAAATGTACCGAACTAACGGCGGGTGAAACCTGGGTTCTGCCCGTCGATGCCGAGCTTTCGCCGGCCCTGATTGAACTGATTTTGGAGAAACTACGTGGACGCCAGGCTGCTTGATATTCTCGTCTGCCCGATTTGCAAGGGCAATCTCGAACACCGCAAAGCCGAGAAGGAACTGGTCTGCAAGCCTTGCAAACTGGCCTTCCCGGTTCGCGACGACATCCCCATCATGCTCGAGGACGAGGCTCGCCAGCTCAACGCGGACGGGCAGTAATGTCCGGTGTCGCGTTCAAGGTCGTGATCCCGGCACGCTACGCGTCGACCCGGCTGCCGGCCAAGCCGCTGCTCGATCTCGGCGGCAAGCCGATGGTCGTCCGGGTGGCCGAGCGGGCGCGGTTGTCGGGAGCTGAGGAAATATGGGTGGCAACTGACCACCCGGAAGTCCGTGCCGCAGCCGAAGCGCATGAGGTCGCCGCGCTGATGACGCGCAGCGACCACCCGACCGGCACCGACCGCCTGGCCGAGGTGGTCGAGCAACGCGGTTGGGGCAGCGATACGATCATCGTCAACGTTCAGGGCGACGAGCCGTTGATCGAACCCGAGGTCATCCTGCAGACGGCGCGCCAGTTGGCCGCGAGCGGTGCCGACATCGCCACCGTCGCTCACCCGATTACGGATCCGGCCGATTTCTTCAATCCGAACGTGGTCAAGGTCGTTTGCCGGGCCGATGGAGACGCAGCGTATTTTTCCCGCGCGCCGATTCCCTATGCGCGCGACCATTTTGCCAAAGAGGCGGGTGGCGAAACCCTGCCAGCCGATTTTCCGGCCTATCGTCACGTCGGCTTGTACGCTTACCGTGCTTCGTTTTTGAGGGCTTTTTCCGGGTTGACCGTAGCACCCACCGAGCATTTTGAATCCCTCGAACAACTGCGCGCCCTGTGGCACGGCTACCGCATTAGCGTGACGCTGATTGATGCAGCCCCCGCGCCCGGTGTAGACACGCCTGAAGACGCAGCGCGGATGCGCAAACTGTTTGACCGACCCGGAAATAGCGAGTAATTTTCCGCTTCTAGGGAACGGCCACACGTGAAGCCGATAACAAGAATTTTTTAGACAAACCAGAGGGAATTTTTCATGAAATTGATTCTGTTGGGCGCACCTGGCGCTGGTAAGGGAACGCAAGCAACTTTTATCTCCAAGCAGTTTGGTATCCCCCAGATTTCGACCGGTGACATGCTGCGTGCGCAGGTCAAGGCGGGCACCGCACTGGGCCTCGAAGCCAAGAAACACATGGATGCCGGCGGCCTGGTGCCGGATGCTGTCATCATCGGCATGGTCAAGGATCGCCTGACCCAGGACGACTGCAAGAACGGTTATCTGTTCGACGGTTTCCCGCGCACCATTCCCCAGGCTCAGGCCATGAGGGATGCCGGCGTACCGATCGAGTTCGTGCTCGAAATCGACGTTCCGGACAGCGACATCGTTACCCGCATGGCCGGCCGTCGCGCCCACCTCGCATCGGGTCGTACCTATCACGTCGTGTTCAATCCGCCGAAGGTCGAAGGCAAGGACGACGTGACCGGCGAGCCGCTCGTCCAGCGTGACGACGACAAGGAAGAAACCGTCAAGAAGCGCCTGGAAATCTACCATTCGCAAACCAAGCCGCTGGTCGATTTTTACGGCAAGTGGGCGGCCGAAGGCGATGCCAAGGCTCCGAAGGTGCGCAAGGTGGCCGGCGTCGGCAGTGTCGACGGCATCACCAAGAGCGTTTTTGACGCTCTAAAGTAAAGGCAGCCAATGACGGTGAAAAATGCCTTCTACGCACAGTCAGGGGGCGTTACAGCCGTCATCAATGCCACGGCCTGCGGCCTGATTCAGGCCGCGCGCCGGCATCCCGACAAGATCGGGAAAGTCTTGGCAGGGCGCGACGGCATCATCGGCGCCCTGACCGAAGACCTCATCGACACCAGTCTCGAATCCGATGAAACGATTGCCCGCCTGCGCCATACACCGGGCGGCGCTTTCGGCTCCTGCCGCTTCAAGCTGAAAAGCGTGGAGCAGCATCGCGCCCAGTACGAACGTCTGATCGAAGTCTTCAAGGCGCACGATATCGGCTATTTCTTCTACAACGGCGGCAACGATTCCATGGACACCGCCTGGAAGGTGTCGCAGATCGCCGAGAAGATGGGTTACCCGGTCGTTTGCGTCGGCGTGCCGAAAACGGTCGACAACGATCTGCCGCATACCGATTGCTGCCCCGGCTTCGGTTCGGTCGCCAAGTATGTCGCCACCTCGATCCGCGAGGCCGGCTACGACGTCGCCTCAATGGCGCGGACCTCGACCAAGATTTTCGTGCTCGAAGTGATGGGGCGTCACGCGGGCTGGATCACCGCCGCCTGTGGTCTGGCCTCGGAAAATGCCGGCGAACCGCCGCACATCCTGCTTTTTCCGGAAGTGCCTTTCGATCCGGAGCGTTTCCTGGCGCGTGTCGACGAGTGCGTCAAGCAGTACGGCTACTGCACGGTGGCCGTCTCCGAAGGCTTGTCGGATGCGTCGGGTAAGCTGATCGCCGAGTCGGGCACCAAGGATGCGTTTGGTCATTCCCAGTTGGGCGGTGTCGGGCAGATGGTTGCCCAGCTGATCAAGGACAGGCTCGGTTACAAATATCACTGGGCGCTGGCCGATTACCTGCAGCGCTCAGCCCGCCATCTGGCGTCGCGCACCGACCTCGAACAGGCGCATGCGCTGGGTATTGCTGCGGTCGACCTTGCTTTGCAGGGAAAAAATGCCGTGATGGCGACTATCCGGCGCGTGGCAGAAAACCCGTACCGTTGGGAAATTGGCGATGCGCCACTGGCCGAAATCGCGAATGTCGAACGCAAGATGCCGCCCGAATTTATTACACCTGATGGCTTTCATATCACGGAAGCCTGCCGAAACTACCTGCAGCCGCTGATTGAGGGCGAAGAGCCACCACCGTATCGTAACGGGCTGCCGGATTACGTACGCTTGAAAAACGTGTCAGTGCCAAGGAAACTGGAGGCATTCACAGTCTGATTTTTTAGTCCAAAAAAGGGGAGGCCAAATGAATTCAGCGTTGTGGTTGGCGCTTGGTTGCGCCGTGTTGGCGATTCTGTATGGCTGGATATCCAGCCAGCAGATTCTAGCGTTGTCTGCAGGCAACGACCGCATGAAAGAGATCTCCAAAGCGATCCAGGAGGGTGCGGAAGCCTATTTGAGCCGGCAGTACAAAACCATTGCAATGGTCGGCATTGTCCTGTTCATCGTGATTGGTGTCATTCCCAAACTGGGCTGGCTGACTGCGTTTGGTTTCCTGATTGGCGCCGTTCTTTCAGGGGCGGCCGGCTTCATCGGCATGAACGTTTCGGTTCGCGCCAATGTGCGTACCGCCGAAGCGGCCCGTAACGGTATCGCACCGGCACTTGACGTTGCCTTCAAGGGCGGAGCGATTACCGGCATGTTGGTCGTCGGTCTCGGCCTGATCGGCGTCGCCGGCTACTTTGCCTTCCTCAAGTCAGCCAATGGTGCGGGTGCCGATCTGCACCACGTTATCGAGCCGCTGGTCGGTTTGGCCTTTGGTTCCTCACTGATTTCCATCTTCGCCCGTCTCGGCGGCGGCATTTTTACCAAGGGCGCCGACGTTGGTGCCGACCTGGTCGGCAAGGTTGAAGCCGGCATTCCAGAGGACGATCCGCGCAACCCTGCCGTGATTGCCGACAATGTCGGCGACAATGTTGGCGACTGCGCGGGCATGGCGGCTGACTTGTTCGAGACCTATGCGGTGACAGTGGTGGCGACCATGGTTCTGGCTGCGCTGATAATCAAGACTACCGCCGGCCTTGGCGAAAATCTGGTGCTCTACCCGCTCGCCTTGGGTGGCGTCTCGATCATCGCCTCCATTGTCGGCTGCTATTTCGTCAAGGCCACCGAAGGCGGCAAAATCATGGCGGCCTTGTATCGTGGTTTGATCGTCGCTGCCGTGCTAGCCCTGATCTTCTACTATCCGGTGACTTCATGGTTGATCGGCGCCGGCGCAACGCTTCCCGACGGAACGGTTATCAATACCATGACGATGTTCGGCTGCTCGGTTGTCGGCCTCGCCCTTACCGCTGCCTTGGTCTGGATTACCGAGTACTACACCGGCACCGATTACGCGCCGGTGAAGCATGTCGCAGCCGCTTGTCAGACGGGTCACGCTACTAACATCATCGCCGGTATCGGTATTTCCATGAAATCCACGGCTTGGCCGGTTCTTTCTGTTTGTGCGGCGATTTTTGCTGCGCACGCGATGGGCGGGCTATTTGGTATCGCCATTGCTGCCACGTCCATGCTGTCGATGGCCGGCATCGTCGTTGCACTTGACGCCTATGGCCCGATTACCGATAACGCTGGCGGTATTGCCGAGATGGCCGGGTTGCCAAAGGAAGTTCGTGACGTCACCGATCCGCTGGATGCCGTGGGAAATACGACCAAAGCAGTCACCAAGGGCTACGCCATCGGCTCTGCCGGTCTGGCCGCGCTGGTGTTGTTTGCAGACTATACCCATGGACTGGAAGCCGTTTCCGGCAAGGTCTTTACCTTTGATCTCTCCAACCATCTGGTGATCATCGGACTCTTCATCGGTGGCCTGATTCCCTTCCTCTTTGGTGCCATGGCCATGGAAGCGGTGGGGCGCTCAGCCGGTGCGGTTGTGGTCGAGGTTCGTCGCCAGTTCAAGGAAATTCCCGGGATCATGGAAGGAGCCGCCAAGCCTGACTATTCGCGTGCCGTGGATATGTTGACCGTGGCGGCGATCAAGGAAATGATGATTCCCTCCATTTTGCCTGTCGCGGTCCCTATCGTGGTCGGACTGATTCTGGGGCCAGTGGCGCTCGGGGGGCTGCTGGTTGGCACGATCGTGACCGGGTTGTTTGTCGCTATTTCAATGACGACGGGCGGGGGGGCTTGGGACAATGCCAAGAAATATATTGAAGATGGGCATTTCGGTGGCAAAGGTTCAGATGCCCACAAAGCAGCTGTTACCGGCGATACAGTTGGCGATCCCTATAAAGATACGGCTGGCCCTGCCGTTAATCCTCTTATCAAGATCATCAACCTGGTTGCCTTGTTGATTGTTCCGCTGATTGCTTGATCAATCGAGTGTCGTTCTAAAAGGCGGCCAAGGCCGCCTTTTTACATTTCTTTGAATGACATATTTCAGGCCAAGTTAGAATCGTGAAAAGAAATCTGGGAGTGGCATGAGCGACGTTGCAAGCGGTTCCGCAGGAATTGGTGTGTCCGGAATTCGGGAGGATCTCCTGCATCATGACCCTTTGCTGGACTGCCTGGTCGAGTTGACTCGTATTCACGGCCGGCCGAGTACGCGAGCTGCGCTGGTCGCAGGCTTGCCTCTTGAAAAAGGATCATTGACACCTTCGCTCTTCGGGCGAGCAGCCAGCCGTGCAGGACTTTCTGCCAAGGTTGTCAAACGCACGCTGGATCGGATTGATGATGCGCTGCTGCCAGCCGTGCTGCTGCTCGATGGCGAGGAAGCTTGCGTTTTGCTTGGTTGGGACGAATCCGGCCAATTTGCCCGCTTGCTTTTTCCTGAGACCGCGCAGGGTACTGTCCAGTTATCGCGAGAAACGCTGACCGGGAGATATGTCGGCATAGCGCTTTTTGCACGGCCGCATTTTCGGTTTGACAGTCGGACGCCGGAAGTTGGCGAGATCAGGCTTCGGCACTGGTTCTGGGGGGCTTTGGCTGATCAGTGGCCGGTTTACCGTGACGTGCTGGGCGCTGCCCTGCTGATCAACATCGTCGCTTTGGCCATGCCGCTGTTCACGATGAATGTTTATGACCGGGTTGTCCCGAATCGGGCGATGGAGACCCTTTGGGTACTTGCCCTTGGGGTTGTCCTGATGATCGGTGTGGACATGGTATTGCGCTCGTTGCGTGGATATTTCATTGATCTGGCCAGTGCGCGGATCGACATGCAACTTTCTGCGACGATCATGGAGCGTGTCCTTGGCGTTCGCATGGAGGCAAGGCCGGCGGCTGTCGGTGCTTTTTCCTCGAATTTGCGTTCTTTCGAGTCGGTTCGGGATTTCATTACTTCGGCATCGGTAACGGCTTTTATCGATCTGCCATTCGCCTTGATTTTCGTGCTGGTGATTGCCCTTATTGCCTGGCAATTGATTATTCCGGTTCTGTTAGCCATCGTGCTAGTTATTGTTTACGCGTATATTTTGCAGCACAAGATGCATGCCCTGTCAGAGACCACCTATCGTGCGGCAGCGCAGCGAAATGCCACGCTGATCGAGAGCCTGACCGCACTTGAAACCATCAAGACGCAGGGGGCGGAAGGCCTCATGCAGGCGAAGTGGGAAAAAACGGTCTCTTTCGTCGCCAGAGTCAATAGCCAAATGCGGTTTTTGTCCGCTGCAGCAACCAATGGCGCGATGGAAATCCAGCAGATCGTCAACGTGGTGGTCGTTATCGGTGGCGTCTATCTGATTGCTGACGGCAAACTCAGTATGGGTGGGCTCATCGCGTGCACCATGCTGACCTCGCGTGCCGTCGCGCCCTTGGGCCAAATGGTGGGCTTGTTGATGCAGTACCACAATGCCAAGGTTGCGCTGACTTCGCTCGATAAAATCATGGAGAATCCGGTCGAGAGACCAACGGATGCCAATTTTGTCCATCGCCCTGAGCTGAAGGGCAATATTGAATTCCGTGACGTTCAGTTCAATTACCCCAATTGCCAGGTTGCCGCTCTGAAAGGCCTGACTTGCAAGATCAATGAAGGCGACAAGGTTGTGGTGATTGGTCGCATCGGCTCCGGCAAGACCACATTTCAGAAACTCCTGCTTGGGCTGTATCAGCCGGCAGGTGGGGCTGTCAGCATTGATGGCGTTGATCTGCGTCAGTTGGATCCAGCCGATTTGCGGCGCAATATCGGTTACGTGGCGCAGGATGTCACCTTGTTTTATGGCACCTTGCGTGAAAATATATCCATCGGTGCACCCTATGCGGATGATGCAACTATTGTTGCCGCCGCCGAGGCTGGGGGCCTAACGGAGTTTGTCAATCGCCATCCCGATGGGTTCGACATGATGATCGGCGAGCGTGGTGATTCATTGTCTGGTGGCCAGCGGCAAGGCGTAGCAATTGCCCGCGCTTTCCTGATGGATCCGCCTATCCTGTTGCTGGATGAACCAACAAGTGCGATGGATTTTTCGTCCGAACAGCAATTCAAGGATCGCCTCAAGCAGATGGCGGCGCACAAAACCGTCTTGATCGTTACGCATCGCAATAGTTTGCTCGATCTGGCAACGCGGGTGATGGTTGTGGATGATGGTCGAATTGTGGCCGATGGCCCGCGTGATCAGGTTATTCAGGCCCTCCAGAGTGGCCGTATCGGGAGGGCGTCATGAGTCGCCTGAAAGCGGCAGTGGCCGGCGTGCACGGCGGCTTGGAGCGAGTGGCTCAAAAGGGTGCGCCCTATGTGGAAAGAATTCTTGGGCGCTTGCCAAGCAAGGAAGAAGTTGAGGTCGTCGATTTTGCAACCGATGCAGATCTGGCGATTTTGCAACAGGAGCCATTGCGGGCTCGCGTGCTTTTGCGCTCGATCGGCGTGGTTTTTACGCTATTCGTTTTGTGGGCTGCATTCGCACAGCTTGACGAAGTAACACGTGGCGAAGGCAAGGTCATTCCGTCTCGGCAAGTACAAGTTCTTCAAAGTATTGACGGCGGTCTGGTTTCTGAAATTCTGGTGCGCGAAGGAGAGATCGTCCAGGCAAATCAGCTGCTGATCAAGATCGATGAGACGCGTTTTGTGTCATCCGTAAAGGAAAACCAGGCGCAGTATCTCGGGCTGGTCGCCAAGGCTTCACGTTTGAAGGCGATTGCAGAGGGAAAGTCGTTCGTACCCCCACCCGAAGTTTTGAAGGCCGATGCCTCAATCGTTGCGCAGGAGCGCAAGCTCTACGAGGCGAGGAATGAGGAGCTAGCAGCCGCTGTTTCAATTGCGCGCCAGCAACTCAATCAACGCCATCAAGAATTGAACGAAGCTCAGGCAAAGCGGGCTCAAGCCTCGCAGGGCTACGATCTCACCTCCAGAGAGCTGAACGTAACGCGGCCATTGATAAATTCCGGTGCGGTTTCCGAGGTTGAACTCTTGCGCCTGGAGCGCGATGTGTCTCGCTATCGTGGAGAGCGTGATATGGCAACGGCGCAAATATCCAGAGTTCAGTCCGCGATCAATGAGGCTCAGCGCAAGATCGAAGAGGTGGAATTGGCATTCCGCAATGATGCAGGCAAAGAGCTTTCGGAAACGATGGCAAAACTAAACAGTTTGGCCGAAGGTAGCGTTGCCCTCTCGGATCGAGTGAAGCAATCGTCGATTCGCTCACCGGTAAAGGGAACAGTAAAGCGTTTGCTTGTGAATACCGTAGGCGGAGTGATCCAGCCAGGCAAAGACATGATTGAAATCGTGCCCCTCGAAGATACTTTATTGCTTGAAGCCAGGGTTTTGCCTCGCGATATCGCATTTCTGCGGCCAGGGCAGCCGGTTACCGTCAAGTTTACCGCTTACGACTTTTCCATCTATGGTGGCCTTGATGGAACGCTTGAGCATATAGGCGCAGATACGGTCATGGATGACAAGGGGAATGCGTTTTACACGGTACGTGTTCGTACCAGCAAGCCCGGTTTTGGCGATTCAAATTTGCCGATCATTCCAGGCATGATCGCTGAGGTTGATATTCTGACTGGCAAGAAGAGCGTTCTTGCCTATATGCTCAAGCCGGTCTTGCGGGCCAAGAACGTGGCTCTGACGGAGCGGTGATGCAACACTGGATGGTTGACCGTGAAGCCATTGCCCTGCCTTCGTGGCAAGAGGCGATACCCAACGCGATATTGCTCCGGCGCGATCAGTTGGCGGCAATCTCTAGCGAGGAGCCTGGTATTTTTTGGTGTCGCCTACGGCACGGGGAGATTGTGGGTGCTATTTTCCCGCGTAAAGCCCTGAGTGCCGGACAGTTGCTTGTAGTGCTCGCCGATGAGCCAAACGAGTTGGTCGTAAGTGAAGCGTTAGCTTCAGGGGCTTCAGGGTGTTGCAACACCCATTCGGCCCCGGAAGTTTTGCGGCAGGTGGCCCTTGTCGTGGAAAACGGTGGCTTGTGGATCGGGCAGTCGCTGTTGCGGCAGCTGGTTGGGAGTACGTCGCGTCTGCTAGGCATGCGTTTGCCGGCGAGGAGCAGCGAAGACTGCTTGGCGCTACTCTCTGAGAGAGAGTCTCAGGTGGCCAGGCTAGTGGCAGGGGGCGCCAGCAATAAAGAAATTGCCGCGCAACTTTCTATCACTGAGAGAACTGTCAAGGCACACCTCTCGGCAGTTTTTGAAAAATTGGGTTTGCGTGACCGGCTTCAGCTCTCCTTGAAAATAAATGGAATGAGCATCTGAAGTTATTTTGTTAAATATTTCACGCTTTTTTCAGTGAACTGTACTTTGGTGCAATTGCTTGTTGAAATTGATACATTTACACTTTTGCAATCGTCAATAGTGTCTGGAGTATCGTCATGGCTCAAGCTCAAGTTATCGCCCAAGTTTCTGTTCTTTCCGGTCAAGCATTTGCGCGTGACAGCGCCGGAAATACACGTCGCCTAAAACTTGGAGATGCAATCCGCGAGGGTGAGAGCGTGATTGCGGCTGATGGCTCCAAGGTGGTTTTGACGCTTGCCGACGGTCGTGAAATGAATGTGCGCCCTGGAGAAATAGCCAGGATCGATGCCGAGGTGGCGGCACCAATCAAGCCGGATGCTTCCGATAGTTCTGTCGCAAATAATCCCCAAGGTTTTCAGAAAATCGTCTCCGTGCTGAAATCCGGTGGCGATCTTGACAGTTTGATCGAAGAAGATGCTCCGGCTGCGGGATTGGCGGGGCAGGGCGGTAACGAGGGGCATTCGTTCGTCGAGTTGCTGCGTATCGTTGAAACGGTTGATCCGCTGGCTTTTCAGTTTGGCACGGATCGTGGGCGCCCACTAGAAACCATCGAAGGCGCGCCAGGTCAGCAGAATGCTGCTCCGGATGCAATTAACGATAGCAACAGTCTGCAGATAAACAGCACGGCAACCGGCAGCGTGCTTGCGAACGATACCGGTTCCAATACGAATCCACTAACCGTCACCGGTTTCAGCGTTGATACCAACGGTGATGGCGTACCGGAGAATTTTTCTCCGGGCCAAACGGCTGCAATTGCAGGCGTTGGCTCACTGACTATCGGCGCCAATGGTACTTACACCTTTGTGCCGTTGCTCGATTTTTCCGGCCCCATCCCGGTTGCCAGCTACGTCATCAGTGACGGCCAAGGCGGAAGCGATACGGCAACCCTGGCGCTGTCGATGATTCCCAACGCCGATCCGGATGCGGTCAATGATGGCCCGGTTCCCGTGGTTGAAGATACGCCGGTCAATGGAAATGTCCTGGCCAACGATACTGATCCCAATGGAAATCCGCTGACCGTTACGGGCTTCAGCATTGATATAAATGGCGATGGCATTCCGGAGCAATTCACGCCGGGCCAAACCGCAACGATCGTTGGTGTTGGCGCGCTGACTATTGGCGCCAATGGTGCGTACTCGTTCACTCCTCTTCCGAACTACGCCGGGCCAGTTCCGGCCGCTACCTATAGCATCGGCGATGGTCAGGGTGGAACCGATTCCGCGATGCTGGTCCTGGGACCCGTGACCCCGGTCAACGATGCCCCCGTCCCGGTCGTTACGCCGGTCACAGGTAACGAAGACACCCCGATTGCGCTCAACCTGTCAGGTACGGATCCGGATGGCACCATCCAGAGCGTGACGGTGACCGCCTTGCCTCCGGCCAGCGAAGGTGTGCTCTATCTGCCGAACGGCGTCCCTGTCACAGCCGGTACGCCGCTTACCCCGGCTGATGCTGCCCAACTGGTCTTTGTCCCGGCTCCGAACTACAACGGCCCAGTCAATATTCCGTTCACCGTGACCGACAACCAGGGCCTTGAGTCCGCACCCGCGGTAGCGCCGATCACCGTGAATCCTGTCGTTGACCCGCTTATTTCCATAAACGACGTTACGGTCAATGAAGCGGCCGGAACAATGACCTTCACGGTCACATTGGATCAACCCACCTCGGCCACCGTCACCGTTGGCTACAACACCACCGACGGCAGCGCCAGTAACCCGGCTGACTACACCGTCGCCACCGGCAGCCTGACCTTCGCCCCGGGCGTCGTCACGCAAGTGGTTACGGTCAACCTGCAAAATGACGGTATTTACGAAGGATCGGAAACCTTCAACGTCAACCTCGTCACCCCCACCAACGCCACCATCGCAGACGGCATTGGTCTGGGCACCATCAAGGACGACGGCACCGGCACGGGCGGCACGGACAACGACCAGCCGACGCTGACCATCAGCAACCCGACCGTGGCAGAAAACGGTGGCCACGCCGTATTCACCCTCAACCTGTCCAACCCCTCGGCCCTGCCCACCACGGTCAGCCTGGCCCTGAGCAACGGCACAGCCAGCAACCCGGCCGACTACACCAGCGGCCTCGAAGTCTCCACCGACGGTGGTGTTACCTGGACGCCGGCGACCAGCGCCACCTTCGCCCCGGGCGTCACCAGCGTGCAAGCCCGTACCCCGATCGTAGATGACAACCTCGCCGAGACGACCGAAACCTTCACCCTGACCGCGACCACCACCGCTGGCGTCACCGCCAACCCGAGTGCCGTGGGCAACGCCAGCATCACCGACAACGACACCCCGGCCTTCTCCGTCAATGACGTCAGCGTCAACGAAGGTGCCGGCACCATCAGCTTCACCGTCACCCTCTCCAACCCGAGCGCCGGCACCACCACCGTCGCCTACGGCACCACCCCGGGCACGGCGACCACCGCCGACTACGCCGCGGGCGTAAACGGTCTCACCGGCACGCTCACCTTCGCCGCAGGCGTCACCAGCCAGACCGTCACCCTCAACGTCACCAACGATATCGTCTTCGAGGGTCCGGAAAGCTTCAACCTCAACCTCAGCAGCGCCACCGGTGGCGCCGTCATTGCTGACGCGCTCGGCATCGGCACCATCCTGGACGACGGCACCGGCCCTGGCGGCAGCAACGACGACCGGCCACAAGTCGGCAGCATCAGCAGCCCGACCATCGCTGAAGGCGGCAACCTCGACTTCACGGTCATCCTCACCCACCCGAGCAACACCCCGACCGTCGTCACCCTGACCCCGGCCAGCGGCAGCGCCACGCTCGGCACCGACACCCAGCCGCTGCAAGTCTCCTTCGACAACGGCAGCACCTGGACCCCGGTGGTGGGCAGCACGGTCACCGTCCCGGGCGGCCACATCGACTTCATCGTCCGCGTCCCGACCCAGAACGACAACATCTCCGAGCCCTCTGAGACCATCACCCTCGGCGCCGCCACTGCGCAAAACGCCGCCCCGGTCGTTGGCACCGGCACCATCACCGACAACGACGGCACCCCGACCCTGACCCTCACCGGTCCGGCCCTGGTCAACGAAGCCGCCGGCACGCTGACCTACACCGTCACCCTCTCCAACCCGAGCAGCAGCACCGTCACCGTTGGCTACAACACCGCCAACGGCAGCGCCACGGCCGGCAGCGACTACACCGCCAGCAGCGGCACGCTCAGCTTCGCCCCGGGCGAAACGACCAAGACCCTCACCGTAGCCATCACCAATGACGCCACCTACGAAGGTCTGGAAAACTACAGCGTCAACCTGAACACCCCGGTGAACGCCAGCATCGCCACCGGCACCGTCAGCACCGGCATCGCCGACGACGGCACCGGCCAGGGCGGCGGCGACGACGACCGGCCGCAAGTCGGCAGCATCAGCAGCCCGACCGTCGTTGAAGGCGGCAACCTTGACTTCGCCGTCACGCTCACCCACCCGAGCACCACCCCGACCATCGTCACCCTGACCCCGGCCAGCGGCAGTGCGACGCTGGGCACCGACACCCAGCCGCTACAAGTCAGCTTTGACGGCGGCACCACCTGGACCCCGGTGGTAGGCAGCACGGTCAGCGTCCCGGCCGGCAACGCCGGCTTCCTCGTCCGCGTCCCGAGCATCAACGACAACATCTCCGAGCCCTCTGAGACCCTGACGCTGGGCGCCGCCACCGCGCAAAACGCCGCCCCGGTCGTTGGCACCGGCACCATCACCGACAACGACGGCACGCCGAGCCTCTCGATCAACGACGTCACCGTCAACGAAGCTGCCGGCACCGCCACCTTCACGGTGACCCTCTCCAACCCGAGCGCTGGCACCGTCACCGTTGGCTACAACACCACCGACGGCAGCGCCAGTAACCCGGCTGACTACACCGTCGCCACCGGCAGCCTGACCTTCGCCCCGGGCGTCGTCACGCAAGTGGTTACGGTCAACCTGCAAAATGACGGTATTTACGAAGGATCGGAAACCTTCAACGTCAACCTCGTCACCCCCACCAACGCCACCATCGCAGACGGCATTGGTCTGGGCACCATCAAGGACGACGGCACCGGCACGGGCGGCACGGACAACGACCAGCCGACGCTGACCATCAGCAACCCGACCGTGGCAGAAAACGGTGGCCACGCCGTATTCACCCTCAACCTGTCCAACCCCTCGGCCCTGCCCACCACGGTCAGCCTGGCCCTGAGCAACGGCACAGCCAGCAACCCGGCCGACTACACCAGCGGCCTCGAAGTCTCCACCGACGGTGGTGTTACCTGGACGCCGGCGACCAGCGCCACCTTCGCCCCGGGCGTCACCAGCGTGCAAGCCCGTACCCCGATCGTAGATGACAACCTCGCCGAGACGACCGAAACCTTCACCCTGACCGCGACCACCACCGCTGGCGTCACCGCCAACCCGAGTGCCGTGGGCAACGCCAGCATCACCGACAACGACACCCCGGCCTTCTCCGTCAATGACGTCAGCGTCAACGAAGGTGCCGGCACCATCAGCTTCACCGTCACCCTCTCCAACCCGAGCGCCGGCACCACCACCGTCGCCTACGGCACCACCCCGGGCACGGCGACCACCGCCGACTACGCCGCGGGCGTAAACGGTCTCACCGGCACGCTCACCTTCGCCGCAGGCGTCACCAGCCAGACCGTCACCCTCAACGTCACCAACGACATCGTCTTCGAGGGTCCGGAAAGCTTCAACCTCAACCTCAGCAGCGCCACCGGTGGCGCCGTCATTGCTGACGCGCTCGGCATCGGCACCATCCTGGACGACGGCACCGGCCCTGGCGGCAGCAACGACGACCGGCCACAAGTCGGCAGCATCAGCAGCCCGACCATCGCTGAAGGCGGCAACCTCGACTTCACGGTCATCCTCACCCACCCGAGCAACACCCCGACCGTCGTCACCCTGACCCCGGCCAGCGGCAGCGCCACGCTCGGCACCGACACCCAGCCGCTGCAAGTCTCCTTCGACAACGGCAGCACCTGGACCCCGGTGGTGGGCAGCACGGTCACCGTCCCGGGCGGCCACATCGACTTCATCGTCCGCGTCCCGACCCAGAACGACAACATCTCCGAGCCCTCTGAGACCATCACCCTCGGCGCCGCCACTGCGCAAAACGCCGCCCCGGTCGTTGGCACCGGCACCATCACCGACAACGACGGCACCCCGACCCTGACCCTCACCGGTCCGGCCCTGGTCAACGAAGCCGCCGGCACGCTGACCTACACCGTCACCCTCTCCAACCCGAGCAGCAGCACCGTCACCGTTGGCTACAACACCGCCAACGGCAGCGCCACGGCCGGCAGCGACTACACCGCCAGCAGCGGCACGCTCAGCTTCGCCCCGGGCGAAACGACCAAGACCCTCACCGTAGCCATCACCAATGACGCCACCTACGAAGGTCTGGAAAACTACAGCGTCAACCTGAACACCCCGGTGAACGCCAGCATCGCCACCGGCACCGTCAGCACCGGCATCGCCGACGACGGCACCGGCCAGGGCGGCGGCGACGACGACCGGCCGCAAGTCGGCAGCATCAGCAGCCCGACCGTCGTTGAAGGCGGCAACCTTGACTTCGCCGTCACGCTCACCCACCCGAGCACCACCCCGACCATCGTCACCCTGACCCCGGCCAGCGGCAGTGCGACGCTGGGCACCGACACCCAGCCGCTACAAGTCAGCTTTGACGGCGGCACCACCTGGACCCCGGTGGTAGGCAGCACGGTCAGCGTCCCGGCCGGCAACGCCGGCTTCCTCGTCCGCGTCCCGAGCATCAACGACAACATCTCCGAGCCCTCTGAGACCCTGACGCTGGGCGCCGCCACCGCGCAAAACGCCGCCCCGGTCGTTGGCACCGGCACCATCACCGACAACGACGGCACGCCGAGCCTCTCGATCAACGACGTCACCGTCAACGAAGCTGCCGGCACCGCCACCTTCACGGTGACCCTCTCCAACCCGAGCGCTGGCACCGTCACCGTTGGCTACAACACCACCGACGGCAGCGCCAGTAACCCGGCTGACTACACCGTCGCCACCGGCAGCCTGACCTTCGCCCCGGGCGTCGTCACGCAAGTGGTTACGGTCAACCTGCAAAATGACGGTATTTACGAAGGATCGGAAACCTTCAACGTCAACCTCGTCACCCCCACCAACGCCACCATCGCAGACGGCATTGGTCTGGGCACCATCAAGGACGACGGCACCGGCACGGGCGGCACGGACAACGACCAGCCGACGCTGACCATCAGCAACCCGACCGTGGCAGAAAACGGTGGCCACGCCGTATTCACCCTCAACCTGTCCAACCCCTCGGCCCTGCCCACCACGGTCAGCCTGGCCCTGAGCAACGGCACAGCCAGCAACCCGGCCGACTACACCAGCGGCCTCGAAGTCTCCACCGACGGTGGTGTTACCTGGACGCCGGCGACCAGCGCCACCTTCGCCCCGGGCGTCACCAGCGTGCAAGCCCGTACCCCGATCGTAGATGACAACCTCGCCGAGACGACCGAAACCTTCACCCTGACCGCGACCACCACCGCTGGCGTCACCGCCAACCCGAGTGCCGTGGGCAACGCCAGCATCACCGACAACGACACCCCGGCCTTCTCCGTCAATGACGTCAGCGTCAACGAAGGTGCCGGCACCATCAGCTTCACCGTCACCCTCTCCAACCCGAGCGCCGGCACCACCACCGTCGCCTACGGCACCACCCCGGGCACGGCGACCACCGCCGACTACGCCGCGGGCGTAAACGGTCTCACCGGCACGCTCACCTTCGCCGCAGGCGTCACCAGCCAGACCGTCACCCTCAACGTCACCAACGACATCGTCTTCGAGGGTCCGGAAAGCTTCAACCTCAACCTCAGCAGCGCCACCGGTGGCGCCGTCATTGCTGACGCGCTCGGCATCGGCACCATCCTGGACGACGGCACCGGCCCTGGCGGCAGCAACGACGACCGGCCACAAGTCGGCAGCATCAGCAGCCCGACCATCGCTGAAGGCGGCAACCTCGACTTCACGGTCATCCTCACCCACCCGAGCAACACCCCGACCGTCGTCACCCTGACCCCGGCCAGCGGCAGCGCCACGCTCGGCACCGACACCCAGCCGCTGCAAGTCTCCTTCGACAACGGCAGCACCTGGACCCCGGTGGTGGGCAGCACGGTCACCGTCCCGGGCGGCCACATCGACTTCATCGTCCGCGTCCCGACCCAGAACGACAACATCTCCGAGCCCTCTGAGACCATCACCCTCGGCGCCGCCACTGCGCAAAACGCCGCCCCGGTCGTTGGCACCGGCACCATCACCGACAACGACGGCACCCCGACCCTGACCCTCACCGGTCCGGCCCTGGTCAACGAAGCCGCCGGCACGCTGACCTACACCGTCACCCTCTCCAACCCGAGCAGCAGCACCGTCACCGTTGGCTACAACACCGCCAACGGCAGCGCCACGGCCGGCAGCGACTACACCGCCAGCAGCGGCACGCTCAGCTTCGCCCCGGGCGAAACGACCAAGACCCTCACCGTAGCCATCACCAATGACGCCACCTACGAAGGTCTGGAAAACTACAGCGTCAACCTGAACACCCCGGTGAACGCCAGCATCGCCACCGGCACCGTCAGCACCGGCATCGCCGACGACGGCACCGGCCAGGGCGGCGGCGACGACGACCGGCCGCAAGTCGGCAGCATCAGCAGCCCGACCGTCGTTGAAGGCGGCAACCTTGACTTCGCCGTCACGCTCACCCACCCGAGCACCACCCCGACCATCGTCACCCTGACCCCGGCCAGCGGCAGTGCGACGCTGGGCACCGACACCCAGCCGCTACAAGTCAGCTTTGACGGCGGCACCACCTGGACCCCGGTGGTAGGCAGCACGGTCAGCGTCCCGGCCGGCAACGCCGGCTTCCTCGTCCGCGTCCCGAGCATCAACGACAACATCTCCGAGCCCTCTGAGACCCTGACGCTGGGCGCCGCCACCGCGCAAAACGCCGCCCCGGTCGTTGGCACCGGCACCATCACCGACAACGACGGCACGCCGAGCCTCTCGATCAACGACGTCACCGTCAACGAAGCTGCCGGCACCGCCACCTTCACGGTGACCCTCTCCAACCCGAGCGCTGGCACCGTCACCGTTGGCTACAACACCACCGACGGCAGCGCCAGTAACCCGGCTGACTACACCGTCGCCACCGGCAGCCTGACCTTCGCCCCGGGCGTCGTCACGCAAGTGGTTACGGTCAACCTGCAAAATGACGGTATTTACGAAGGATCGGAAACCTTCAACGTCAACCTCGTCACCCCCACCAACGCCACCATCGCAGACGGCATTGGTCTGGGCACCATCAAGGACGACGGCACCGGCACGGGCGGCACGGACAACGACCAGCCGACGCTGACCATCAGCAACCCGACCGTGGCAGAAAACGGTGGCCACGCCGTATTCACCCTCAACCTGTCCAACCCCTCGGCCCTGCCCACCACGGTCAGCCTGGCCCTGAGCAACGGCACAGCCAGCAACCCGGCCGACTACACCAGCGGCCTCGAAGTCTCCACCGACGGTGGTGTTACCTGGACGCCGGCGACCAGCGCCACCTTCGCCCCGGGCGTCACCAGCGTGCAAGCCCGTACCCCGATCGTAGATGACAACCTCGCCGAGACGACCGAAACCTTCACCCTGACCGCGACCACCACCGCTGGCGTCACCGCCAACCCGAGTGCCGTGGGCAACGCCAGCATCACCGACAACGACACCCCGGCCTTCTCCGTCAATGACGTCAGCGTCAACGAAGGTGCCGGCACCATCAGCTTCACCGTCACCCTCTCCAACCCGAGCGCCGGCACCACCACCGTCGCCTACGGCACCACCCCGGGCACGGCGACCACCGCCGACTACGCCGCGGGCGTAAACGGTCTCACCGGCACGCTCACCTTCGCCGCAGGCGTCACCAGCCAGACCGTCACCCTCAACGTCACCAACGATATCGTCTTCGAGGGTCCGGAAAGCTTCAACCTCAACCTCAGCAGCGCCACCGGTGGCGCCGTCATTGCTGACGCGCTCGGCATCGGCACCATCCTGGACGACGGCACCGGCCCTGGCGGCAGCAACGACGACCGGCCACAAGTCGGCAGCATCAGCAGCCCGACCATCGCTGAAGGCGGCAACCTCGACTTCACGGTCATCCTCACCCACCCGAGCAACACCCCGACCGTCGTCACCCTGACCCCGGCCAGCGGCAGCGCCACGCTCGGCACCGACACCCAGCCGCTGCAAGTCTCCTTCGACAACGGCAGCACCTGGACCCCGGTGGTGGGCAGCACGGTCACCGTCCCGGGCGGCCACATCGACTTCATCGTCCGCGTCCCGACCCAGAACGACAACATCTCCGAGCCCTCTGAGACCATCACCCTCGGCGCCGCCACTGCGCAAAACGCCGCCCCGGTCGTTGGCACCGGCACCATCACCGACAACGACGGCACCCCGACCCTGACCCTCACCGGTCCGGCCCTGGTCAACGAAGCCGCCGGCACGCTGACCTACACCGTCACCCTCTCCAACCCGAGCAGCAGCACCGTCACCGTTGGCTACAACACCGCCAACGGCAGCGCCACGGCCGGCAGCGACTACACCGCCAGCAGCGGCACGCTCAGCTTCGCCCCGGGCGAAACGACCAAGACCCTCACCGTAGCCATCACCAATGACGCCACCTACGAAGGTCTGGAAAACTACACGGTCAACCTGAACACCCCGGTCAACGCCAGCATCGCCACCGGCACCGTCAGCACCGGCATCGCCGACGACGGCACCGGCCAGGGCGGCGGCGACGACGACCGGCCGCAAGTCGGCAGCATCAGCAGCCCGACCGTCGTTGAAGGCGGCAACCTTGACTTCGCCGTCGCGCTCACCCACCCGAGCACCACCCCGACCATCGTCACCCTGACCCCGGCCAGCGGCAGTGCGACGCTGGGCACCGACACCCAGCCGCTACAAGTCAGCTTTGACGGCGGCACCACCTGGACCCCGGTGGTAGGCAGCACGGTCAGCGTCCCGGCCGGCAACGCCGGCTTCCTCGTCCGCGTCCCGAGCATCAACGACAACATCTCCGAGCCCTCTGAGACCCTGACGCTGGGCGCCGCCACCGCGCAAAACGCCGCCCCGGTCGTTGGCACCGGCACCATCACCGACAACGACGGCACGCCGAGCCTCTCGATCAACGACGTCACCGTCAACGAAGCTGCCGGCACCGCCACCTTCACGGTGACCCTCTCCAACCCGAGCGCTGGCACCGTCACCGTTGGCTACAACACCACCGACGGCAGCGCCAGTAACCCGGCTGACTACACCGTCGCCACCGGCAGCCTGACCTTCGCCCCGGGCGTCGTCACGCAAGTGGTTACGGTCAACCTGCAAAATGACGGTATTTACGAAGGATCGGAAACCTTCAACGTCAACCTCGTCACCCCCACCAACGCCACCATCGCAGACGGCATTGGTCTGGGCGCCATCAAGGACGACGGCACCGGCACGGGCGGCAGCGACGATGACCGTCCGCGTGTTAGTGCTATCAGCAGCCCCACGGTTGTTGAGGGTGGAAATCTCGACTTCAACGTTACTCTGTCCAATACCAGCACGACGCCAACAACGGTGACACTGACCCCGGCTTCGGGTACGGCGACGCTGGGTACCGACACCACGCCGCTCCAGGTCTCTTTTGACGGCGGTGCAACTTGGGCTGTTGTAGTAGGCACGTCGGTTAGTGTTCCGCCCGGCAGCGGCGGTTTCATTGTGCGCGTTCCGAGCGTCAATGACGCCTTGGGTGAATCCATTGAAACGATGACGCTGAACGCTTCAACGGCGCAAGGAGGGGCGGTAGGTACGGGCACCATCATCGACAACGACACCCCGGTGGTAAATATTTCCGGCCCGGTAACTTATAACGAAGCGGCCGGTACGGCGACTTTCACGGTGACTTTGAGCAATGCTTCTACGTTGCCGGTCTCGGTGGCTTACGCGACCGCCAATGGCTCGGCAACTGCAGGGAGCGACTACACTGCGGGTTCCGGCACTCTCAACTTCGCGGCGGGCGTGGTTTCGCAGACCATCACGGTAGCGATTGCCAACGACGTGGTTTACGAAGGCGCAGAAACCTTCAACGTCAATCTCAGCGCACCTAGCAACGCCACGCTTGGCACTGCCATTTCCACCGCAACTATCATCGATAATGGTACCGGTATTGGCGGTACCAATAATGACGCACCTGCTTTGTCGGTGAATTCTGTTTCGGTGAATGAGAATGCCGGGTACGCGGTGTTTTCTGTCAGCCTCTCTAATCCAAGTGCTATCGCAACGACAGTGAATCTGGGTCTGGCAACCGGGACGGCTCTTTCTCCCTCGGATTTCACGAACTCGCTTGAGGTTTCTACAAATGGCGGCTTGACGTGGGTTGCAGCAAACTCGGCTACCTTTGCGCCCGGTGCAACTAGCTTGTTGGTTCGTGCCCCGGTCATCAATGACACGCTTGACGAAGTCAATGAGACGTTCAGTCTGCTTGCAACACGTGTTGCCGGTGTGACTGCGAACATCGTTGCTTTGGGCACGGCCACGATCGTCGACAACGATTCGACGCCGGTACCTACTGCTGACACGCGAACAGTGCTTGAGGACAACACAGCCACTGGCAACGTATTGACCAACGATACGGATGCTGATGGCAATCCTTTGTCGGTGACGCAATTCACCATTAACGGTACGAATTACCCGGTAAATAACTACGCCAACCTGCCAGGGATTGGTGTTTTGATGATCAATTCCGATGGTAGCTACGTTTTTATCCCAGTCCAGAATTGGAACGGCGTCGTTCCGCAGGTGACTTACACGGTTAGTGATGGCACCAACACCACGACGTCCACGCTGGACATTACCGTGACTCCGGTCAACGACGTGCCTGTGGTTAGTCTCGCTTCTGGCGCAGTCTCCGAAGAAGGCCTGGCCGGCGGCATTGCCGATGCGCTTGGTACGTCTGACACCACCAACAGCGCGACGGTTAGCGGCACGCTGGTGGCGAGCGATGTTGAGGGTGACGCGGTGACGGCATGGAACGTTTCCGTGCCGGTCGGGGCGCTGACCTCTGGCGGTCAACCCGTAAGTTGGGCGAGCAGCATGGTGTCCGGTCTGACCACGCTGACCGGAACGGCCGGTGGTTCGACGATTGCAACACTGACGCTGAATGCATCCGGTCAATACACCTTCACGCTCAGCAAGCCCGTCGATCATGCCGGGGCCAATGTCGAAGATGTGAAGATTCTTGACTTCGCGGTCACAGTTACCGCCGGCGGTCAGACCAGCGCGCCCAGTACCTTGTCGATCAGCGTGGAAGATGACGCGCCGGCTGTTATCCCGGCACAAGTGGCCAATCTGGCCATGATCGATACCAATCTGGAGATCGTGCTCGACATCTCGGGCTCAATGACCTCGACCGACGGGGTCAATGGACAAACCCGTCTGCAGAGTGCGGTTGACTCGATCAAGACCTTGCTGGATCGCTACGATGAATTTGGCGACGTTCATGTCAAACTCGTCACCTTCTCTTCTGGTGCCGATTCGCGCGGTACGGGCTGGGTGACGGTTGCTCAAGCCAAGACCTTGCTGGATGCCCAGGTGGCTGGTGGCGGTACCAACTATGACGAAGCGCTTGGCGATGCCATCACGGCATTCAGCGAAACCGGCAAGCTGGCGAATGCGCAAAATGTCGCTTACTTCTTTACCGACGGCTTGCCGACGTTTGGTGCCGGCAGCGGCACGACACTTACCGGTACACGCAACGGTACTGGTTATGATCAGTCCGGCTCGGACACCGGCATTCAGGCCTCCGAAGAAACGACCTGGATCAACTTCCTCCGGGCGAATCAGGTCAAGGCCTTCGCCGTTGCCTTCGGTGCTGGTGTGACCGATACCGGATACATCGATCCGATTGCCTACGACGGCCAGACCATGACGAATACCGGCGGAACGCTGGTTTCTTCCTTCGATCAGCTCGACAACATGCTGGCCGGGACAGTCCAGGATCCGGTCGGCGGACAACTGGTTTCCGGTGGCTTGCTGAATGCCGGTGGTCTGGTTGGCGCGGATGGCGGCTTTATCAAGAGCGTCACCATTGAAGGCACGACCTATACCTACAACCCGGCAGGTACCGGCTCCATTTCGATTGCGGGTATCAATCGCGGGGTATTTGATACCGCGACCAATTCGCTCACAGTGACCACCACCAGCGGCGGTGTATTTGTCGTCGATCTCGATAACGGAGCCTATACATACGCCGCACCGCCAAGTATTGCCAGCTCCATTGTTGAAACCATGAATTACGTGGTGACCGACAAGGATGGCGATACCCAGCTGTCTTCAATCACGGTTAACGTGGATCGTACCAATGTTGTGATAGGTACCACCGGGGCCGAAACCCTGACTGGCGGTACTGGCCCCGATCTGATCATTGGCCGCGACGGCAATGACACGATTACCGGCGGCACTGGCAACGATCAATTGCTGGCCGGCGATGGCAATGACACGGCAAGCGGTGGTGCGGGCAATGATACGGTCAATGGCGGTGCCGGTACGGATCTGCTGACTGGCGGTACAGGTAGCGATGCGCTGACCGGTGGTCTGGGAGTGGATACCTTCCGCTGGATGCTGGGCGATGCTACGGGTGCGCCAACCGACACGATCACCGACTTCAACGTTGCGCTGCCCGCCAGCGGTGGCGATATCCTCAACCTGCAGGATCTGCTTGTGGGTGAAACGCATGTCGGAACCGATCCGGGCAACCTGGCCAACTATCTGCACTTCAGCTTCTCCAGCACGACCGGCAACACGACCATTGCAGTAACCACGCAAGATGGTGCTTCGACGACGCAGACTGTTGTGCTGGAAGGCGTGAATCTGGTGGGTGCCTTTACGACCGATCAGCAGATCATCCAGACTCTGCTGACCAACGGCAAGCTGATCACCGACTAAACACGGCGATTCACTGGCAACAAAAAGGGGCGATTTCTATCGCCCCTTTTTGCTTTTTGTGCTGAATTTCCAGTTGACCGCGGTCCAGCAGGAAGCACCCCCTTGGGGTGCAGAAGGACGCTGGATGCGCCTAACCCTCGTGCTTACGCAGCTTGGTAGCGTTCGGAATGTGAATTTTCCGGCCTTCCACCACAATTAACCCGAGTTCGGTCAGTTCGTGCAGGATGCGCGAGAAATGTTCCTGGGTCAGATTGAGTCGCGAGGCGATGATGCCCTTGTTGGTCGGTAGCGTGATGGAAACATTTATGCTGTCGTGATCAGCCTCCGGCAACTCGCGCAGAAGGTAGCCGATGATGCGTTGCTTGCCGGAATGCAGCGAATAGGATTCAACATCGTTCATCAGCTGGTGCAGGCGCATGGCCATGCCGGCCAGCATCTTTCGACAGAGCTGATGGTCGCGCTGCAGTTCCTCATAAACGGCCGCCTTCGAGATGTGCAGCAACAAGCAATCGGTGAGTGCTTGAGCGAAGACGATGTAGGGTTTGTCCATGAACATCACGGCCTCACCAAAACTTTGTCCCTGGCTGATGATTTCGACCACTTTCTCGCTGCCCTGCGACGAGGTGAAGGCTAGCTTCATCTGGCCATAAACCAGCAGGTGAAAACCATTGCATTGGTCGCCCTTGTGAAACAGGATTTCACCCTTGGTGGCGTGAATTTCACGCGTACCACGGGCGATGCGGGCTATTTCTTCCTCTGCCAGCCCGTTGAATAACGGGATATGGGTCAGTAAAGCTTCGATATTTATTGGGTGACTGCCTTGCATGGTCTTTGGACTAGTTAAACGACGCGAGATGTTGGCATTCGGGTAGTTCCGGTGCAATACGGCATTATGACTATTTACGCGCGAGTCAGTTGTACATAAAGCAGGGGGAGGCGACGCGGCAACTCATCCGGATTGCGGATGACACAGAAGCCAGCCGGCCCGAAAAGATAAGGCAAGTATGCACCAGCTTCCCTGTCGATGGTGACGCAAAATGGTGTCAGGCCGAGGCGCCGGGCTTCGTGCACGGCCATCCGGGTGTCCTCGATGCCGTAGCGGGAGTCGTAGATGTCGAGGTCGTTCGGCTTGCCGTCAGTGATTATCAGCAACAGACGCCGGCTGGCTGGTTGTTCGGCCAGGATGCTGGCGGACTGGCGGATGGCTGCACCCATCCGCGTGTAGTAACCGGGCTTGATGGCCAGGATGCGGCCACGGGCGGCGGCATCGTATTTTCCGGCGAAGTCCTTGAGCAGATGGAAGCGGATGTTTTGTCGGCGCAGCGACGAGAAGCCGTAGATGCCAAAACGGTCGCCGGTCGCGGTCAACGCTTCGGAAAAGAGCAAAAGCGAATCGCGGATGACATCGACGATGCGGTGGGAGTCGGAAATCGGCGCGTCGGTCGACATCGACAGGTCGGCCAGCAGCAGGCAGGCCAGATCGCGCTCGCAGCGGGCCTGGGCGAGGTAGCCACCGGCTTCCGGGGTATGCCCCGAGGCGCGGTCGGCGTGGTTGCGGACGCAGGAATCGACATCAAGCTCCGGGCCGTCGGGCTGGCCCTTGAGCCAGCGGCGTTGCGGGGCGAGGGCGGCGAACTGGCCGCGCAGTTTCTTGGCGGTGGCAGCCAGTTCGGCCGGCAGCGCGGCGTGGCCGGCATCGTGGGCGACCATCGGTTGCAGCAGGCAGTGCTTTTCCAGCATCACCGCCTTGCGGTAATCCCATTCGGGCAGCGCGATGCCGGGGCCGATCGGCGTGTCGTCCTCGGCGGCGGAGGGCAGGTCGAGGTCGAACTTGACGCGCGACTTGGCGGTTTCGCCATCTTGCGTCAGCGACAGCTTGTCGAGATCGTTGGCGGCGTCGCTGGCATTCGGGTTCTCGTCTTCGTCGAAGGCGCGATTGACGCGGACGTACTCGGCCCAGGTCGGCAGGCTTTCGGCGCGGAACATGGCGAGCATCGGATTCTTGTTGTCCGGCGTCTCCACCTGCTCGGCTTTGTGCGCTTCCCTCGCGGTTTCGGGATTTCCGCCGCTGCCTTCGGGCGGCGGATTGTCGTTTGGGGTACTCAGCTGACCGCTGGTTTCTGGCGTGTCGGAACCGATCAGCCAGAGCAAAACGGGTTGCGGCGGCCGGGATTTCATCGAGGTGAGCGGTGGCAGGCCGTCGACCGTGCCGGGTTCGGCGAGCGCCTGGCGAATGGCGTTTTCCTGCGCCGCTTCGTCTGCCTGCATGGCGCCGGGCTCGATGCGGCCGGCGAGATGGGCGGCGACAAGGCGGCGATAGCGCTCGTTGAGGCCGGGGTAGTGCTCAAGCGCCGTCCGGCTGGCCGTCTGATTGCGGATGAACCACGGTTGTTCGGGTGCGATATCGCTGGCGGCCAGCGCAGCCAGCCACAGATAGAGGTCGCGGTTCAGCGACTTTTCCGGAAAGGCGGCGATTTCCGGCGGCAGGCGGAGGGTTTCGGCATCGCGCCGGCCCTGGGCGACACGTTCGTTGCTGCCGGCGATGCGTTGCAGCCAGGTGCGTCGGGCGCCGTGCTCCGCCGAGGTGGCGGCGGCAACCTTGAGGCCGGGGTCGCCGCCAAAGGCGCGGAACAGGATACCGGCCGTCTTTTCAACCTCGGGCAGTTTGACCGCTGCCTCCGGGTAATGCCCGGCGGCGGCCTTGGTGACCCAGTTGTGCCAGAGTTTGCCGATGAATTCTTCCATGGATCAGATTTTCCCACCGGCGTCTTCGTCGGTATTTGATAAAGCCGAAAAGCCGGCCTCGTTGCGTCGGGCGTCGTCGTTGCTGACCCAGCGTAGCAACTGGCCGTTCGGGTTGTTACGGTTGACCGTATTGCAGGCCGAAATGCACTGGCCGCACTGG
This sequence comes from uncultured Rhodocyclaceae bacterium, assembly GCA_907163225.1. Lineage (GTDB taxonomy): Bacteria > Pseudomonadota > Gammaproteobacteria > Burkholderiales > Rhodocyclaceae > Azonexus. The sequence continues at coordinate 3,138,003 of OU015322.1, forward strand.
GTGCAGGCGAACATCCAGCGTTTGACGTTGCGTGGTTTGAGGCGCATCGGGCAGACGGCGTCGCAGGCGCTTCCCGACGGCGAGGCGAACGGGTCGCCGCTTTCGCGCAGGGCTTGCCGGGCGAGAACGGTGTGACCGGCGCTGCCGGCGCCTTGCTGGCAGCTGGCGCAGTCGGTCAGGCGCTTGCGGTCGAAGCCGACGACCATGGCTTTCTTGTTCACGATCCAGGCGAAGCTCTGGAAGATGCCGATGGCGCAGCCGTAGCGGCAGAACAGGTGGCGGGCGAAGAGGAATTCGAGGCTGAGGACCGTGGTGGCGGCGGCCAGGAAAATGACTTCCTTGGTGTAGAGCGTGAAGGTGAACAGGCCATGGTAAACCTGAAAAGGCGGCATCAGATAGGTCAGTCCGACCAGCGCCCAGGCGAAGGCGAAGCCGATGGCAGCGGGGACGACGAGCAGCCAGTAACGCTTGTCACGCTTGGCTGGTGAGCCATCAGGCTCCCATGGCGGGGTTTGCTTCTTGTCCCAGACCGAGTGCTTGCCGCTGGCGATCAGCATCAGGCGGTTGACGGTTTCGACCACGGAAAAATGCGGGCACAGCCAGCCGCAGTAGAGGCGGCCCCATTTCCAGGCAACGCCGATGATCAGCGCGCCGGTGCCGAGCACGGGCAGGAAGAGGTAGAGGATGATGTTGATGACCGCCGTGCTCGCTTCGCCGGTGCCGGCCATCAGGTCGTCGATGCCGAGGTGCCAGGGGTAGGTCAGGAAATAGGCGTGGCGCTCGGTGAGGTCGTAGCGGAACAAATCGAACAGCGGCGTGATGGTGAATAGCGTGAAAAAGCCCATCTGTGCCAGCAGGCGGTAACGCTGCAGCCTTTCAATTTTCACGGTTTTTTGCCGTTGACCGTGGGACCGATGATCGGGAAGCGCCACATCTGGCCGTTCATGGCCTTGATCAGCGCATACATGCCGAACAGCACGAGGGTTGAGTGGATGCAGGTGAAATAGAGGATGAGCGTGACCCAGGTCCATTCCCAGTGCAGCCCGCCGAGGCCGACGATGAGGCCGGAGAGAACGACAATGAGCAGGCCGCCGACCAGGCTGACGAAAGTGGTTTGCCTGAGGTGCTGGCGGGCCAGCGGCGGGGCGCTGTCCTTGAATTTGAACCACAGGCCGACGAGGATCAGGAAGGCCAGCCCGGGCAGGAGCAGCAGGTTGATCAGATAGAGGGCTTCGGCGAGGACGGCCAGGTTTTGCCCGGCCTTTTCTTCCTCGAAACCGAAATCATCGTCCGAAAGTGGCATTGACGATTTCCATGAGCGCTTCAACCGTCTCTTCGTCGTCGGTCAGGCTTTCGACCAGCGCGGCACGGCAGGCGGCCGAGACATCGAAGCCGGATTTGATCAGCGTCGCGGCATAAACGAGCAGGCGGGTCGAGGCGACTTCTTCGAGGTCACGGTCTTTCAACGCCCGGAATGCCTTGGCGATGCCGACCAGGCGCTTGGCGAGATCAGCGTCGCAGCCCGTTTCACCAATCAGGATGGAGATTTCGCGCTCGGCACCCGGGAAGTCGAAGCGCATCGAGACGAAACGCTGGCGGGTGGAAGGCTTCAAGCCTTTCAGCAGATTCTGGTAGCCCGGGTTGTAGGAGACGACGAGCATGAAATTGGCCGGCGCTTCGAGGATTTCGCCGGTGCGGTCGATGGGCAGGATGCGGCGGTCGTCGGCCAGCGGGTGCAGCACAACGGTGGTGTCCTTGCGCGCCTCGACCACTTCGTCGAGGTAGCAGATGCCGCCTTCGCGGACGGCGCGGGTCAGCGGGCCGTCCGACCAGTAGGTGCCCTTGTCGGAAATCAGGTGGCGGCCGACGAGGTCGGCGGCGGTCAGGTCGTCGTGGCAGGCGACGGTGTAGAGCGGTAGTTTCAACCTCGCCGCCATGTGCGCGACGAAGCGCGTCTTGCCGCAGCCGGTCGGGCCTTTGATCAGTAGCGGCAGGCGCTGGTTGAAGGCATGCTCGAAGAGCGAGATTTCGTTGCCGGAAGGTTCGTAGAAGGGCAGTTCGGTCATTTAAGAGAAATCCAGTAAGCAAGCAGAATCAGGCTGGAGACGAGTATAAGCCAGCCTTCGAGCAGCACACGCCACATCAGCGGAGCTTCCCGCAGCTCCATGAAATCGAGGATGACCAGCCGACCCTTGACGAAGGCAATGGCCAGCATGGCGACGATGGCCCCGGTGCCGGCAGCGCCGACTTCACCGAGATACCAGGTGATGCCGGTGGCGACCATGAGGACGAGCCAGGCGCGGTGGGCGGAGTTTTTCAGAAAGTCGATCATCAGCGCATCACATAAACGAGCGGGAAAAGGACGATCCACAGCAGATCGACCATGTGCCAGTAAGCGGCGCCGCTTTCTAGACCGTTCGCGTCGTGGCTGCCATAGACACCCTTGCGTGCCTGAAACCAGAGGATGGTCAGGATGACCATGCCGAGAATGACGTGCATGAAATGGAAAAAGGTCAGCGAGATGTAGAACATGTAAAACGTGTTCGTCGACATCGAAATGCCTGCGCCGAACTTGGCGGCGTACTCGATGATCTTGACGGTCAGGAAACCACCGCCGCACAGCCAGCCGAGCAGAATGTTGCGCGAGATGGCTTTCTGGTCGCCACGATGCGCTGCCTGAACGGCGAGGACGACGAACCAGGAGCCGGTAATCAGCAACACGGTGTTCAGCGCGCCCAGATTGCGATCCAGCGTTTGCTGGTAGAGATTGAACATCTCGACGTTTTTGGCGCGGGCGAAGGCGTAGGCGGAAAAGAACACCGCGAAGGCGAGCAGCTCGGCGAGGATGAAAAACCAGATGGCGAGATCGCCGGGCAGGCGCTTGGTGTGGGCTTCTGGCGAGGTGAGGGCGACGGAGGTCATGGCCGGCATGGTATCCGGGCGTTGCCTGGCATGACTTGATATGGCCCAAAAATGCGGAAGAATGCGAGTGGCCGTGCGGCTACTCAATTCCGCAACGAAACGGCAAATGCGCCGCGGCCTGGTCACGATAGGTGGCTACCGCTCCTCCCTGGATGTCCAGATGGCGGCCGATCAACTTGTGCATGGCCGGATCGGCGATCCGGTGGGCAGAATGCACGAGCATTGGCGTGAAGCCGCGTGCCACCTTGTGCTCGCCGCCGGCACCCGGCTCGAAGCGCCGCAGCCCCTCGCGCAGGCAGTAGGCGATGCCCTGATAAAAGCAGAGTTCGAAATGCAGGCTGTGATATTGGCCGCTACAGCCCCAGTAACGGCCATAGAGCGCGTTATCGCTGCGGAAGCAGAGCGATACCGCTACTGGCTGCCGACCATCGCGGGCAATGAAAACGACCATGCGGCGACCAAGGGCCTGCGCCAGATCGGCAAAGCAGGCAGCCGTGAAAACGGCGTGGTTGTTGAATTTCTCGAAGGTTGATGCGTAGAGGGCGTGTAGCGCCGGCCATTCGGCGGGATCGATTTCGTCGCCGTGGCAGACTTCGATGCTTAGGCCGCTTTCGGCGACCTTGCGCCGCTCGGCGCGAACCTTACGCCGTTTTTCCGCGGCAAAGCTGGTCAGGTAACCATCGAAATCGCCGCAGCCGGCGTCGAGCCACTGAAACTGGACGTTGTGGTTGATCAGCATGCCCGCTGCCTGCAGCGCCTTGCGGTCGCTCTCGTTCGGAAATGCGACGTGCCACGATGACATATTGTGCCTGCTGGCGAGTGCTTGAGCACCCTCAATCAGGGCGCGACGAATGGCTGCAGCATCGGGGCCTTCGGCCACCAGCAGGCGCGGCCCGGTCGCTGGCGTGTGCGGCAGGCCGCTCAGCAGTTTCGGGTAGTAGTCGCGGCCAAGTTGCTCGTAGGCAGACGCCCACGACCAGTCGTGGATAAAGTCGCCATGCGAGTTGAAGCGGACGTAAAGCGGCAGGATGCCGACAATGACGCCCTGCACATCGGTCGCCGTCAGGTGACACGCCACCCAGCCCCAATCCGGCCCCGCGGCGCCATGGCGTTCGATGATCGCCAGAAAGTCGGCGTTGAGAAAAGGATCTCCCGGCGGGCAAAGACGCGTCCACGCCTCGCGCGGGATGGCATCGGCGGAATCAGCGGAGGAGATTGTCAGGGAGGGCATTGGAATATTTTCGGTGGAAGCACTTAGGGTGACCGCTGGCCGGGCCGTCGGTTCCCCGTCGTTCGCCCAAGAGCTGGCAAATTTCGTTCTTGCGCTGGCTGTGCACCATGCAGCAAGCTTGCCTGATTGGACACGTACTTCGGGTCGGGCGAAACAGCCTTGCCCTGCCACACCGGGAAGAATGAGCATGAACGACGCAGAATACAACCTCGACGAGATTTCCGGACTGACGCTGGGCTATTACAACCAGCGTGCCGAGGATTTTCGGGCCGGCACGCGCGATCACGATGTCAGCCAGAACATAGACGCGCTGTTGCGCCATATCGTCGGCCAGCCACCATTTACCATCCTCGATTTCGGCTGCGGGCCGGGGCGCGACCTGGCCACTTTTGCACGTCTCGGTCACCGCGCCATCGGCCTAGACGGCGCCGAATGCTTCGCCCACATGGCGCGCACCGATGCCGGCTGCGAGGTCTGGCACCAGGGTTTTCTCAAGCTGGAACTGCCCGACAGCCACTTCGACGGCATCTTCGCCAACGCCTCCCTGTTCCATATCCCCAGCCGCGAACTGCCTCGCATCCTGCGCCAACTTAACGCCACGCTAAAACCCGGCGGCATCCTCTTCAGCTCCAACCCGCACGGCCCCAACGTCGAAGGCTGGAACGGCGGCCGCTACGGCGCCTATCACGATCTTGAAACCTGGCGCAGCCGCCTGACTGATGCTGGGTTCAGCGAACTTGAGCACTACTACCGGCCAACGGGCCTGCCGCGCGAACAGCAGCCATGGTTGGCTGTGTCTGGTGGAAAGTGGCGTGATGTGAGACGGAGTGGAAATTGAAGACTGAATCTGGATCAGTCTTGCTGGCAAAATGCAATTGCTGCGGTCAACCGGGAAAAACAGCCAAAATTGAAGACCGTCATCATGCACATGGTATGCTGAAAGCCTATTTTCAATATGCCATCTTTGCTTGATGGATATGAGCAAAGAGAATTCACGAGTAGCTGTTAGTGAATGCTGGACAAGCTCTTTCGCCTCATACCTTTGTGGGATAGATGGCGCATTTCCAGAATATGCGGCGCATGCGCCATCCACTTCATACTGGGCCTTTGGGTCCTTCTGTTCTTCCGATGCCTCCTATCGGCGAATTTATTCAGCTATCGATACCCAATATGCGAACGTCTCATATCCTTAATTTTTGCCTACTTTTGCTCACATCCTTTTTTGCGCATGCGGTCGACATTCCGCTTGGCGAGCCGAATCAGGGTAATGTTGGCGAGTTAATACGTTGGCGCGATGACAAATTTCGGGGTACTCGTACCTATGAAATAGCCCAGGACATTAAGATCGACTTTGGATTGAAGCTTTCTGTATTCGCTACATCGCATAACAAGTCACTACCAAAACGCGTCAATCTTTACTTTCACAATCGGTCTGATGAGTGGGAGTACATGGATTTCCACCCGCTGATATTGCTTGTTGATGGAAAGCGCCTCCCTTCGCCAGAAAATGGACTGTCATGGAACGGAGATGTCGGTAATGGTTACGTCCTTGAACACATGCAACTTAGACTTAGCCCTTCGCTATTTCGGCAAATCGCGTTCGCTAAAGTGGTCGAAGGAAAGCTTGGCTTAACCGAGTTCACCATCAAGTACGAGGATCGAGAGGCCTTTCGTGCAATGTCAAACGCCGTTTTACGAACTCACTAGAGATCATTAGCCATCACTATGAAGCTACCCCAGTATGCACAGAACATCCCTCGCCATTTGCTTGTCAGGTTTACATGCAAGGGTAAATGCCAATCGGGTACCTACGGACGAGTTTCCGTCCCTGATTGGGAAACGGCCGACAAGGCGACCAACGATGTATATGTGGTTTGCCTAAAATGCGGCGTGCGAGCAACGGATTACTATAACTGGGTGAGCGCGTAGCGTTTAAATGGGTCGGGTTCGATTAACTCTGGCAACTAGCGGCCCGCGTCAGTATGCGTTAGCCGTGATGTCTGTAGATTGACGTGACGTACGATAAATCGTACGCTGGCGTTTCTGCAGGAGTTCACCATGACAACAATCACCGCAAGCGAAGCAAGGGCCAGTCTTTATCGATTGATCGATGAAGCATCGGTATACCACCAACCGGTTGTGATCACCGGGAAACGCCACAATGCCGTGCTGGTCTCTGCCGATGATTGGGCGGCCATTCAGGAAACCATGTATCACCTGTCTGTTCCCGGCATGCGAGAGTCGATTCGTGAAGGGCTATCGACGCCGATCGATGAGTGCGCCAAGGAACTTGATTGGTGAGTTGGCAACTCGTATATACGAAGCATGCGCAAAAGGATGCGGAAAAGCTGGCTTCTGCCGGGCTGAAAGAAAAGGCCAAGTCGCTGTTGGCGATTCTGGCTGAGAATCCGTTCCAGAATCCGCCGCCCTACGAAAAGCTGATTGGCGATTTGGCCGGGGCCTATTCACGGCGCATCAATATTCAGCACCGTCTGGTCTATCAGGTGATTGAGGCCGACAAAACGGTCAAGGTGCTCAGAATGTGGTCGCATTATGAGTAGGGCCGAAATCCCATCGTTTTGAATAGATCCTGCGGTCAACCGGAAAAACAGGCCAGATTTCAAAATTGCATCAGCGCCAATAAAAAAGGCGCGGTTCTTGCGAACCGCGCCTTTTGCTTGTTACTTGAGCGAGTTGCCGATCAGGCAGCCTTCTCTTCGTCACCGCCAACAAAGAAGCTGATGATGTAGAGGATCAGACCGATCAGGAAGGCAACGCCGGCCCATTCACGCATCCAGTAGAACAGCGAAATCTTGTCCTGCGCGACCATGAAGGGCAGCGGAGAATCAGAAACGCGTTGCAGCCAGACTTGCAGGATACCTGCGGCGGTCAGGAACAGCGTGATGAAGACGATGGCGACGGTCATCAACCAGAACGACCACATTTCCAGCACTTGCGACTTGTTGCTGTTCGCAGCACGGCCGTTCAGGATAGGCATGGCGTAGGAGATCATCATCAGGTTGACCATGGCGTAGGCGCCATAGAAAGCCATGTGACCGTGAGCGGCGGTGATCTGCGTGCCGTGCGTGTAGTAGTTGACCGGAGCCAGGGTGTGCAGGAAGCCCCACACGCCAGCGCCCAGGAAAGCCATCACACCGGTGCCCAGCGCCCACAGAACGGCAGCCTTGTTCGGATGCTCGCGGCGGCGACGGTTCACCATGTTGAAAGCAAACACGGTCATGCCGAAGAACGGAATCGGTTCCAGGGCAGAGAAGATGGAACCCCACCACTGCCAGTATTCCGGCGTACCGATCCAGAAGTAGTGGTGACCCGTACCGATGATGCCGGAAACCAGCGTCAGGGTAACGATGACGTAGAGCCACTTTTCGATCACTTCACGGTCGACGCCGGTCGTCTTGATCAGCACGAAGGCCAGGAAGGAGCCGAGGATCAGTTCCCATACGCCTTCAACCCAGAGGTGCACCGTCCACCACCAGAAGAACTTGTCGAGAACGACGTTCGCCGGGTTGTAGAAAGAGAACAGGAAGAAGACGGCGAGGCCCCACAGACCAATCAGCAGCACCAGCGAAATGGCGGTCTTCTTGCCCTTCAGCACCGTCATGGTGATGTTGAACAGGAATACCAGTGCCACGACCACGATACCGAGCTTGGTCGGTAGCGGCTGTTCGAGGAACTCGCGACCCATCGTTTCGAGCATGCTGTTGCCGGTCAGTTCGGCCAGCGTGGCGTAAGGAACTGCCAGGTAGCCGACGATGGTTAGCGCACCTGCGACCAGGAATATCCAGAACATGAGCAGCGCCAGTTTCGGGCTGAACAGTTCGGTTTCGGATTCTTCCGGGATCAGGAAGTACGCGCCACCCATGAAGCCGAAGAGCAGCCACACGATGAGCAGGTTGGTGTGGACCATGCGGGCCACGTTGAACGGGATGGCGGGGAACAGGAAGTCGCCGAGCACATACTGCAGGCCAAGAATCAGGCCGAACAGGATCTGACCGACAAACAGGCCGATTGCCGCGATGAAGTAGGGTTTTGCAACCGCTTGTGATTTGTATTGCATTATCAGTTCTCCTCTCGATCAGCCCTGGCTGTTAGGCGGCCAGTTGTTGGTGTTGATCGAATTGACGTGCTTCAGGAAGGCCACGATGGCGTTCAGTTGCTCGTCGGTGAAATTGAACTGAGGCATGCTGCGGCGACCCGGGATACCTTCTTTCGGACGGCTCTGGATGAATGCCTTGACGCCTTCGTCGCCGTAGCGAACGATGACGTTACCCAGTTCCGGTGCGAAATAGGCACCTTCACCCAGCAGGGTGTGGCAACCGATACAGTTATTGACTTCCCAGAGCTTCTTGCCCTCGGCGATTTGCGGCGTCATATTGGCCCGCATGTCGCGTTTGGGTAGTGTCGAGAGTGTGTCGAATGACAGCGCAAGGAACAACAGGAAGAAGAAGACCGTCCCCCCGTAAAAAATGTTCCGCGCCATCGATTTGGTGAAAGCGCCACTCATTGTTTCCCCCTTTCGGAATTTGTTTGGCCGACGGATGGTAAGGCGGCCGGTGCCACCGGGACTTTGATGTCCGCTAAAAAAGCGGAATTACTTGAGCCGTCAGGGAGAGCGGCGTCGGCGGTATACTCCGGACTCCTCAAGTTGAAAGCATTCCATGGCCTCATCCAGCGACAACGCCAGCATGGCGCTCTTCTGTGACTTCGAAAATGTCGCGCTCGGCGTCCGCGATGCCCAGTACGACAAGTTCGACATTCGCCCCGTGCTTGAGCGTCTGCTCGCCAAGGGCAACATCGTCGTCAAGAAAGCCTATTGCGACTGGGATCGCTACAAGGCCTTCAAGTCGGCCATGCACGAAGCCAATTTTGAACTGATCGAAATTCCGCACGTCAGGCAGTCGGGCAAGAATTCGGCCGACATCCGCATGGTCGTCGATGCGCTCGACCTCTGCTACACCAAGGCGCACGTTGATACCTTCGTGATCATTAGCGGTGATTCCGATTTTTCGCCGCTGGTTTCCAAACTGCGCGAGAACGCGAAGAAAGTCATCGGCGTCGGCGTCAAGCAATCGTGTTCTGACCTGCTGGTCACCAATTGCGACGAATTTATTTATTACGACGATCTGGTGCGCGATCGGGAAAGCCAGCGCAACTCGCGCCGCGACCGCGGCGACGCGCCCAAGCGTTCGCCGGAAGACGAACAGAAGCGCCGTGAAAAGGGCGAGGAGCGAAAGACCAAGGCCGTGGACATCGTTGCCGCCACCTTCGTCGACCTGATGGCCGATCGCGGTGAAAGCGAGCGGATCTGGGCCTCCGTCCTCAAGGAAGTGGTCAAGCGCCGCAATCCGGGTTTCAACGAAAGCTATTACGGTTTCCGGACTTTCGGCAATCTGCTCGAAGAAGCTGCCAGCCGTGGCCTGATCGGCTTTGGCCGTGACGACAAAGGGGCTTTCGTCTTCCGCGCCCAGCAGCGGCCAGCGCCGGTTGAGGGCGAAATGCTCGGCGAACCGGTGGTTGTCGAAAATCCTGCGGTCGACGCGCCAGAAGCAGCAAAAATCGAAACTTCTACCGCTGAAATCGAAACCGCCGGCAACGCACGCCGCCGCGGTGGTCGTCGTTCACGCAACGGCAAAGAGCGGGTCATCGATGCGGTGGCGCCGGTTGTCGAGGCAGATTCTGTCGCACCGCCAGCGGATTCGGCCACTGAAGCTGTAGCGCCGGAAGAGGGGGCCGAGAGCAAGCCGCGTCGTGGTCGTCGACCGCGCAAGACTGCAGCGGCTCTTGAAGTGGCGCCGGTGGTGGTTGAAGCCAGGGTTGCCGAGCCGGCGCCGGTCAGCGAAGCAGAACCTGCCGAAAAGAAGCCGGCGAGAGCCAAGCGACCAACGCGAACGCCCAGGGCTCGCAAGCCGAAGGCGAGCGAAGGCACTGAGGGTTGATATAAAACGGGGCAGCTTGAACTGCCCCGTTTTTCTTGGCTTGCTCTTGTCAGATCACTGCCAGCAACTTGCCGCGCAGCCCTTCAGCTTCCCGCCGCCCCTCGCGCGACATTACGATGGCGTGATACCACTCGTCGTACATGGTACGCAGTTCGGCATGGCCGCTTGCCTGTTCGATGCGGTTAAGCAGCGAACTGGTGCCAAGGGCGCCGACAAAGGCGTTCAATGTGTTGGTCATGAAATTGCGCGCCTGTTGCAGGCTGACCGGATCAGGGCTGGCCGGCAGTTCCCGGAAGGCGGTGATCGATGCCAGCGGCAATTGCGCCCGGGCGCTTTTTCCGGCGGCATCGGTGACGCTTGAAACCTCGATGTAGCCTTCCTCTTCCAGCATGCCCAGCGTGTGTTGCAAATCGTCAGACTGCAACATGCCGCGCATCTCATCGACGCTTCGTTTTCCGTCAACGAAAATCAGTACCCGACGCACGCGCGGCGTCAGGCCTCCGGCTTTCGTGGCGATTTCGTCCTGCCCTTTGCGGGTCTTGGCGAAAACAACGCCCATGGTTTGTCTCCATTACTTTAGTAATATTTTGTAAGGCATTTTACACAAAAGAAAAACCCGCCGAGAGGCGGGTTTGGAAGGCGGGCGAATAACTTGATGATCAGGCGGCAGCTTGCACCGGAATCTTGTGACCGCGTCGCGTGATTCGGTTTTGTGAATCAACGTAGATCAGATCCGGTTCGTGTCTGGCCAGTTCGACCTCGTTGTATACCGCAAAGGTGGCAATGATCATGATGTCACCCGGTGCGGCGCGGCGGGCGGCCGAGCCATTGACGGAAATGACACCTGATCCGCGTTCGGCACGGATGGCGTAAGTGGTGAAACGTTCGCCATTGTTAACGTTCCAGATATCGATCTGTTCGTATTCCTTGATGTTCGCCGCTTCGAGCAGGTCTTCATCGATGGCGCAGGAACCCTCGTAGTGCAGGTCGGCGTGCGTTGCGGTCACGCGATGCAACTTGGATTTCAGCATTGTTCTCTGCATGGTTTCACTCATCCAGACGGTTAGGGGAAGCGCATTGTAACGACAATATCCCCTCTGTCAACGGGCGTAATTATGGATAATTTTGGCGCGTCAAATCTCAATGTTATCAATGAGCCGCGTGGTTCCCAGGCGGCTGGCGGCAAGCACCACCAGTGCGGCGTTTCCGCCTTTTGGGGGGGCGAGGTCGGACTGTTGTCGCACCGCAACATAGTCGGTTTTCCAGCCGGCTGCGGTCAACCCGGAAATTGCCCGGTTTTCGAGATCGAGATAGTTCGTTTCGCCGCCGCTGACGGCGCTGCGGATGTCGTTGAGCAGGCGATAAAGGCGCGGTGCCTCGGCACGCTCGGCGGCGCTCAGGTAGCCATTGCGTGAAGAAAGGGCCAGACCGTCCTCAGCGCGGACAGTTTCGCCGCCGATGATGTCGATTGGCAGGGCCAGCTGACGGGTCATGTTGCGGATGACCATGAGCTGTTGGTAATCCTTTTTGCCGAACACGGCTGCTTGCGGCTGCACGCAGTTGAACAGCTTCAAGACAACGGTGGCAACGCCACGGAAATGGCCGGGGCGGAACTCGCCGTCCAGGATGTTCTGGATGGCCGGCGGCTCGACGGTGTATTCCTGCGGTTCCGGGTAAAGATCGCTCTCGGTCGGGGCGAACAGCACACTAACCCCGGCTGCGGCAAGTTTGTCGCAGTCAGCCTGAAAGGTGCGCGGATATTTGTCGAAGTCGTCGTTCGGGCCGAATTGCAGGCGATTGACGAAAATCGATGCGACGACGGTATCGCCGTGGGCGCGCGCCTGTTCCATCAGACTGATGTGACCGGCGTGCAGGTTACCCATGGTCGGTACGAAAACGACGCGGCCGCGCCCCTTGAGCGCCGAACGCTGGTCGGCGATGGCAGAAATGATTTGCATGGCGTTAAGCGGAATAAGTGTGTTCGGGGCCTGGGTAACTGCCATCCTTGATGGCAGCCACGGCGCGGCAGGCGGCGTCATGGATGCTGCTGGCGCCTTCCATGAAATTCTTGACGAACTTGGCCTTCTTGCCGGGTGGAATGTCGAAGGCGTCGTGCACGACCAGCACTTGCCCGGAGCAGTCCTTGCCGGCGCCGATGCCGATGGTGATGATGTGCAGGCTGGCGGTGACTTCAGCTGCCAGCACGGCCGGGATGGCTTCGATGACGATCATCGTCGCGCCGGCATTTTGCAGCGCCAGCGCGTCGTCCTTGAGTTTTTGCGCGGCGGCTTCGCCCTTGCCTTGAACTTTGTAGCCGCCGAGCACGTGCACCGACTGCGGCGTCAGGCCGACGTGGCCGCAGACGGGGATGCCACGGTCAACCAGAAATTTGACGGTTTTTGCCATTTCCTGGCCGCCTTCTAGCTTGACCATCTGGGCGCCGGCCGCCATCAGTGTGACGGCATTGCGGAAGGCTTGTTCCGGCGATTCCTGGTAGCTGCCGAAGGGCATGTCGGCGATGATGAAGCAGCGGTCGCAGCCGCGTTTGACGGCGGCGGTATGGTAGGCGATGTCGGCCACGGTGACGGGCAGGGTCGTATCGTGCCCCTGGATGACGTTGCCCAGCGAGTCGCCGATCAGCAGACATTCGACACCGGCACCGTCGAGCAGACGGGCGAAGCTGGCGTCATAGGCGGTGAACATGACAACTTTCTCGCCGGCGGCGTACAGCTTGGCGAGATCGGCCTGGGTCAGGCGGCGGGTGATGGTTTGGGCTGACATTCAAGTCCCGATGCGAAATAGACGGTGCCTAGGATACACAGAGGCGCCCACCGGTCGTCAAGTTTTGCGATGAAACATCGCCGGTCTTTTTCGTCGCACCATGAAAAAAGGCTGCCGAAGCAGCCTTTTTGGGGGGGGCTTTGGATGCTCAGGTCAGCATGTCGGCCCAGATGTTTTTGGCCCAGCCCATGGCGACCTTGCCTTCCAGCTCGTTGCGTGCCGCCGAGACGCCGCCGGCACCCTTGACCGGCTGCACGGTCTTGGTGGCCGCGTCGTACTGGTGCACCGACGAAACGTGGATGACGTTCTTGGCGTCGACGAAGCTGTAGCAGGTGTTCATCACCACCGGCTCGGGGTTCGGCTCCTGGCCGGACAGCAGGTTGAGAATCGCGGCGGCGGCGAGCTTGCCGTGCTGGTTGGCCATGTGGCCGGACTTCGGCATGGTCGGGGCCGGGAAAACGGCATCGCCGAGGACATGGATGCCCGGCGTGTTGGTCGATTCCATGGACAGCCAGTTGACGTCCACCCAGCGATTGTTGATCAGCTTGATGCCGGATTTGGCCGCGATGTCGCCGGCACGATGCGGCGGGATGATGTTCAGCACGTCGGCCTTGAACTTGTCGAATTCGAGCACGGCGGTGTTGGTGCCGACTTCGACGTCCTTCACTTCGCTGTTGTTGCGGTATTCAATGATACCTTTGTAGAGATCGGCCCAGGCCTTGGTGAACAGGCCTTTCTTGGAGGTTACGTCTTCGTTGGCATCAAGGATGATGACCTTGGACTTCGGCTTGCTTTGCTTGAAGTAGTTGGCGACCAGGCTGGCGCGCTCGTAGGGCCCGGGCGGGCAGCGGTAGGGCGCTTTGGGGATGGCGATGGCGTAGGTGCCGCCGTCCTTCATCGACTCCAGTTGCTTGCGCAGGGCGACGGTCTGGGCGCCGGCCTTCCAGGCGTGGAGAATCTTGTTCTGGGCGTCGGCACTCTTCAGTCCGGGAATTTCATCCCACATGAAATCGACGCCGGGCGACAGCACCAGTCGGTCGTAGCTCATGCTGCCGCCGGACTTCAACGAAATTGAGCGTTTTTCCGCGTTGACCGCAACAACGTCGTCCTGAACGACACGGACGCCCCATGTGCTCTTCAGACCGTCGTAGCTGATCGTGATGTCTTCCATCGTCTTCTGGCCGCCAATGACCAGGTTCGAAATCGGGCAGGAAATGAAGGTCGGGTTACGCTCGATCAGCGTCACCTGCACACTGCCTTCGCTCCACATGCGCAGGTATTTGGCGATGGTGGCGCCGCCGTAGCCGCCGCCAACGACGACGACATGGCCGCTGGCCTTGCCGCCGCCGGCACAGCCGTAGAGGGAAGCCATCGCGCCGGCCGCTGCGCCAACTTTCAGGAAATCGCGTCTTTTCATCAACATCATGTTCGTCTCCCCTTATTTTTGCGCGGCGAAATAGCCGGCGATCAGGTCAAGCTGGGCTTCGGTGTAGCCCTTGGAGATCTGATGCATGATCGAAGCCGGCTTGTCGCCGCTCTTGTAGTCGGCCAGTTTTTGCCGGGTGATCGCCTTGGGCATGCCAGCGAGCGGAAGCAGCGGGGTATCTGGCGCTGCATGGCCGTTGGTGCCATGGCAGTTGGCACAGGTGGCGGCCAGATTGCGGCCGAGGTTTGCATCCGCGGCCTGGCTGGCACTGGCGATGGACAACAGGCAGGCCGCAGCAACGGGGAAAAACTGTTTCATCGAGATATCTCCTTGCGTATCTGTGGTCGTGGACAAATAGTCGATTTGTTGCATTTTGTCGCATCGCTCGACGTTGGGTTAGTGTTTCGGGCGATGCGCTGCAGAGGGAATGCGCAATAATATTGATAGATTCTGGTTGTCGGCTACTCGTGGCCGAGTATCCTGTGATACCGTTTTGTTTGCCTCACGTGAAATGCGGGGTTAGCCGAGGGTGAAAATGTACCGAAATTTCCTGCAACAGGGGATTTGATCGTGACTATAAAAATCGCAATTCTAGGGATGGTGGCCTGGCTGCCGTTGATTGCATCGGGGCAGCCAGCTGCTCAGGTAAAACCGGATTTGGTCCGCGCCGCCGAGATTGTCTCGGGCCGCTGTTTCCTATGTCACGGCCTCGAAGGTGAATCCGCCAGCCCGATCTTTCCGCGACTGGCGGGCCAGCATTCAGAGTACATCGCCAAGCAATTGAGCGAGTTCAAATCCGGCAAACGCAAGAGCGATACCATGAAGCCGCAGGCCGAAGACCTGACACCCGAGGAAATGAAGGCGCTGGGCGCTTTCTTCGAGGGAAAGAAATCGGCCGCGCGTCCGGCTAGGGATCCGGAGCTGGTGGCTGTCGGCAAGTTCATATTCCATCGCGGTAACCAGTTTTCCGGGGTGCCGGCCTGTTCGACCTGCCATGGGCCGAAGGGCTTGGGAACGCCGCAACTGCCCCGTCTGGCTGGCCAGCATCCGCGCTACTCCGAAGACCAGCTCAAGCAGTTCAACACCCGCGAGCGGAACAATGACAATGCTGTCATGCATACCGTTGCCTCCAAGTTGAGCGAACTCGAGCGCAATGCCGTGTCGGAATACATTGCCACGCTCGACTAAGCCCGCACTATTTTTGTTGAAAAGGCCGCGAATAGCGGCCTTTTAATTTTGTTGAGCACGGAATGTGGCGCTATGTCCGGAAGACAAAATAGACGGCACCCAGGATACATAGCGCGGCCCACAGGTAATCGAGCTTGAGCGGCTGGTTCATGTAGAAGATAACGAAGGGTACGAACACGGCCAGCGTGATGACTTCCTGCAGGATCTTGAGTTGGGCGAGACTCAGTTCGGTATTCCCGATGCGGTTGGCAGGCACCTGCAGCAGGTATTCTAAAAGGGCAATGCCCCACGAGATCAGCGCGGCGATCCACCACGGCTTGTCGTTGAGGTGCTTGAGGTGAGCGTACCAGGCGAAAGTCATGAAGACATTCGACATGGCCAGCAGCGTCGCGGTCTGCCAAAGCACGGGGATGTGCTGGCCGAAGAGGGTCACAGTTTGACGATGCCCTGATTGGCGACGGCCGGTAGCCAGGCGCTGACGGAGCCGCGTCCGGGGATGGCCAGATCAGGGGCGATTTCGGCCAGCGGTTGCAGGACAAAAGCACGCAAATGCAGGCGCGGATGGGGCAGGGTCAGGCGAGGCAGTTCGATCAACTGGTCGTTGTAGAGAAGCAGGTCGAGGTCAAGCGTGCGCGGCCCATTCTTGTCAGCGCGGATGCGGCCGAAGCGTTCTTCGATATCGAACAGCGCATCAAGCAGGGTTTCCGGCGCCAGAGTGGTTTTCAACTCGGCGACGGCGTTGACGAATTCCGGTTGTTCGGTGATCCCGATTGGCGCCGTGCGGTAAAGCGATGAGCTGCGTACGACGCGGCTTTCCGGTAGATTGGCCAATGCTGCAAAGGCCGCCAGAACGGTAGCCGCCGGGTCGCCCAGATTGGCGCCCAGTGCAACGTAGGCGGTGTTCATTCGGCGGCGTTGGGGCTTGCGCTGTCGCCGGCCGGCTTTTTCTTGCGCCGGCGGCGCTTCTTTTCGCCAGCTTGTTCCGGCTGCAGCATTTCTGCGCGCTCTTCGCCGTCAACCTTCTGAAAACGCGTCCACCAGTCAGCCAGTTCGAGGTCAATCTCGCCCGATTCGGCACGCAGAACCAGAAAGTCATAGCCGGCGCGGAAGCGGGGCTGTTCGAGCAGGGCGTAGGGACGCTTGCCGGAGCGCGCATCGAAGCGCGGTTGCAGGGCCCAGATGTCCTTGATGTCGCCGGCGATGCGGCGCGTGATGGCGAGCTTTTCGCCCTGCACGTCGATGACGGTGTCCATCGCTTGATAAAGCGCCGGAATCTTCGCCTCGCCCTTGGCCTTGAGCTTTTCCCAGTGGGCCAGCACTTCGTGCCAGAGCAGGGTGGCGAACAGGAAACCGGGCGAAACGCCCTTGTCCTGACGGATGCGATCGTCGGTATTTTTTAACGAGAGCATGACGAATTTCTCGCCCATCGGCTGTTCGAGAATGACGTCGAGCAACGGCAACAGGCCGTGGTGCAGGCCCTCGTCGCGCAGTTGGGTGATGCATTTGACCGAATGCCCGGAGGTCAGCAGCTTGAGCATTTCGTCGAAGAGGCGGGCGGCCGGCACGTTTTCGAGCAGGTCGGCCATTTCACGGATCGGTTTCTTCGCTTCCGGGTCGATCATCAGACCGAGCTTGGCGGCGAGGCGAACGGCGCGCAGCATGCGCACCGGGTCTTCACGGTAGCGAGCGCGTGGCTCGCCGATCATGCGCAGGGTTTTTTGCTTGAGGTCGCCGACACCGTGGTGATAGTCGATAACGGCTTCGGTGGCCGGGTCGTAGTACAGCGCGTTGGCAGTGAAGTCGCGGCGGGCGGCGTCCTCTGAATGGCTGCCGAAAACGTTGTCGTGCAGCACTCGGCCGTGTTCGTCGGTCTTGGTTTTCTCGTCGAGCATGCCGCGGAAGGTGGTCACTTCCAGCGTTTCCTGGCCCATCATGACGTGCACGATCTGGAAGCGGCGGCCGATGATGCGCGAGCGGCGGAAGGATCGGCGGACTTCTTCCGGTGTCGCGTCGGTGGCGATGTCGAAATCCTTGGGATCGGCACCAATCAGCAGGTCACGCACGGCGCCGCCAACGACGTAGGCCTTGAAACCATGGCCCTGCAGCGTTTCGCAGACGCGCCGGCTGCCGATGCTGATGCGGTCGCGGGTGATGCCGTGGCTGGAGACGGGGATGACGGCCGGTTCGTGGCGGCTGGCTTTGGTTTTCTTGCCGCTAAAAACGCGGGAGATGAGTTTGCGGATCACTTGTACCGATCGGGGGGGGGCGCCCAGGGCGCTGCAGAAAAGGCAGAATTCTACCGCAAAGTAATGATTTTCCAGCCCATTTCACTGGCATGGGCGCGCAGTTTGTCGTCCGGATCGACGGCGATTGGCGTGCTTACCTTTTGCATCAGCGGCAGGTCGTTGTGCGAGTCACTGTAGAAAAAGCTGCCGGTAAAGCTGCCCCACCACAGCCCCATCGACTCCAGCCAATTGTCGACCCGGGTAATCTTGCCGCCCTGGAAGGAGGGTGTGCCGGTGGGCAGCCCCGAAAATCGCCCGTTTTTCGGGTTGACCGCAGGAATGGTGCCGATCAGGTGCGGAATGCCAAATTCGCGGCAAATCGGCCCGGTGACGAAACTGTTGGTGGCAGTAACGATGGCACAAAGGTCCCCGGCGTCGAGGTGCCGCTTGACCAGCGCACGAGCCGGCGCGCCGATGATGGGCAGGATGTGGCGGGCCATGTAGTCACGGTGCCAGGCGTCGAGTTCTTCGCGCGCATGGCGGGCGAGGGGGGCGAGCTGGAAGTTCAGGAATTCGTAGATGTCCAGCGTGCCCGCCTTGTATTGCTCGTAGAACTGGATGTTCTTCGCTTCCTGCAACTCGCGGTCGACGACGCCCTTGCTGATCAGAAATTGCGCCCACTCAAAGTCGGAGTCGCCGGTGAGCAGGGTGTTGTCGAGGTCGAAGAGGGCGAGGTTCATGGTTGGGGAGGGTGGTTCGCGGAGAAAGGCCGCCATTATATCGGCTCGCTCAGCCGCAGCGTCCGATCCCACGGTCAACCGGAAAAAACGGCCAAAATCGAAATCACCTCAGCGCCTAAATAATGTGGCGAACAGCCAGGCTTACTCCGCAGGCGACGAGCAGGATGTTGAGCAGGCCGAACAGCTGTTCGCGACTGATCCGCAAGTCGATGTGGTGGCCGGCATAGACGCCGATGGCCATGGCCGGCACCAGTCCGAGCGTCGCCATGACCAGCCCGGCGTCGATCAGCCCTGCCCACAGGCATAGCACTATGCGCCAGGCAGTCGACAGCGCGATGAGCATCGCCTGGGTCGCCCGGAAAGCGCTGCGGCTGGGCAATTGCCGTTCGAGATGAGCGGCGTACATGAAGCCGCCGCTGCCAAACAGGCCGCCGAGCACACCGCCGAACAGACCTTGCACGAAAGCTCTTCTGGCGGGCGGGGTGCCGGTCGGCTTCCGGCGCAGGCCTTTGAGGCCCTGGAGTGCGACGAAGAGCCCGAGGCCGACGGCCATGGCTGTGGCCGGCAGGCGAGCGAGGACCTGCACGCCGAGCAGTTGCCCGAGCAGCATGCCGGGAAACAGGTGCCCGAATTCTTTCCAGGCAACGTCCTGCCTGTTTTTCCAGCCGCGCGACGCGGCACCGAGAAAATCGAGCATAGCGAGAAGGGGAATGACTTTTGCCACCGGGATGACCAGGCTCAACGGGCCGCTGGCAATCATCGCTGATCCGAAGCCGACCACTGTGAAGGCAGTGTAGGCCAGGGCAATGGCGGCCAAGGCCACGATCCAGGGCAGGGTGTCGCCCGTGGGCGGAATCAGCGAAATCAATTCGTCCATGACCATCCTTCTGCGTGTGAACAGTTTCATTTTCAAAGGCGTAGAGGTATAAGACAAATATCGTTTTTGGCTTTTATCGATGCCTTTTTGTTATGCCTAGCCTGAAGCAAATTCGCTATTTCCTGACCGTTGCCGACCTCGGGAATTTCACGCAGGCCGCTGTCGCCCTGTTCGTCGCCCAGCCGGCCCTGAGCCGCCAGGTCGCACTGCTCGAAGCGGAGCTCGGGTTTGCCCTGTTCGAGCGCGAGCCGCGCGGCGTGCGCCTGACGCCGGCCGGCGCCATCTATCGCGAGCGCGTCGGCATGATCGGCAACCTGCTCGCTGCCGCGGCGGAGGAGGGCGAGCAACTGGCGCGCGGCGAAGCCGGCGTGCTTCGTCTGCTGCACTCCAGTTCGATTCCGGCGAGCAGCCTGATGCCGGTGCTCGAGCAGTTCCTGGCGCGCTATCCGAAGGCGCGGATCGACCTCGATCGCATCGCCTCGGAGACGCAGATTGGCGAAATCGCCGCCGACAAGGCCGACCTCGGCATCATCCGCTTGCCGGTGCTGCGCCGCGATTCCCGGGTCCGGCTTGTCGATTTGCCGGCCGAGCGTCTGTGGTGCGCGTTGCCGGCAAGCCATCGGCTGGCGGCGCAGCCGACGATCATGGTCGCTGAGCTGCAGGACGAAGCCTTCGTCTCGGCCGTCCATCGCGAACGCGGCGGGCTGGCCCGGCTGGTGACCGATCTCTGCCTGAGTCGCGGCTTCATGCCGGGCATCGCCCGCGTGATTTCACGCAAGACCTCGCTGCTCAACCTGGTGGCGGCGGGCTATGGCGTGGCGGTGGTGCCCGAGCACATGACGGCGCTCGAGGTGCACGGCGTTACCTACCAACCGCTCGCCGACAGCGACGCCAACGCGGCGAGCGCGCTGGTGCTGCCCCTGGCACCGACACCGCTGGCGCAATCGTTTGCCGACATCATGGCGGAGAGGTTGTTGCCACGGTCAACCGGAAAAACCGGCCAAAATTGAAATGGCCGAAACGCCAGACGGCGTTCAACGGGTGTTGAGCAATTCACGCAACAGCGGCAGCGTCACGGCGCGTTTGTGCTCCAGCGTATAGCGGTCGAGCGCGACGAGAGTGGCGCTCAGGGTGCGCATGTCGCGCGGGGCGTGGCGCATCAGGTAGTCGATCAGTTCCGGCGTCAGCTTGAGGGCGCGTTCGCGGGCTTGGGCGGCCAGCGCCTCGGCCTTTTCGGCATCGGTGAGCGGGTGCAGGCGGCCGATCAGGCCTGAGCCGAGGCGGGTGCGCAGGTCTTCGCGCAGGTCGAGATGGGCCGGCGGCTGGTTGGCGGCGGTGAGCAGCATGCCGCCAGCCATCTTGCGGCGGTTGAAATGGTTGAAGAGGGCGATCTGGCCCGTGGCGTCGAGTCTTTCGACGTGATCGACGGCCAGTTGTTCGGCCGCCGGGGCGCCGGCGAGCGCCGGATCGACGGCAGCGTCGACATAGGCAAAGCCGCTGGCCTGGAGCAGGTGCGAGCATCCTGAACCGGCTTCTCCCCACAGGCAGAACGAGGTGTCACGACGCGTTCCGGCCAGCCATTCGGTGAGCAGTGTCACCGTTTCGACATTGCCGCCGGCGACGAAGTTGTCCAGCGTTGGCGGGCTTTCAGGCAGCAAATCGAGAATCAGCTGGCGCATCGGAATGGCGAATGGGAACGGGGGCGAAATTCTAGCATTGCTCCCGCCGCTGCGCCGATTTCCGGCGGTGCTGACGGGTCTTACACCGCCGCGCGCTGGAGGATGACGGCCAGTTGCGGATAGTAGCCGGCGCAACTGCTGCGAATTTGCCGTTCCATCAACAGACCTTCGCGCGTGTTGCGGGCGGCTGGCGACTGACTCAGCAAGTCGGGAAAGGTTTCGGCGGCATCAACGAGCGCAAAGATGGTGGTCAACAAGCGGGCGCATGCCTGGTAGTAAGTCGGGTCGAGCCGGGCAAACTGAGCGCCGCTATCACAGGTGTCCAGATAGGCGGCAGCGGATGTGGCAGTGCCGGCAAGCGATCTGATTTGGGTTTGACTGAGATAGGGCATGGCGCATCTCCTTGGGTAAGTCGCTACGGGAAAACTAACTCCGTAAACCCATTAACGTCAGGAAATGCTTCACGTTTAGCCCATTTACGCACGGTAACAAATTCGTACCGTGCGCATACAAACGCGCCTTACTGCCAGCTGACCAGACCGTAGTTCTTTTTGCCCCGGCGCAGCAGGGTGAAGCGGCCGTACAGGCGCTCGGCAAGCACGATCTGGTGGTCGATGGCATCAGCCTTTGCGCCGTTGATGGCGACGCTGCCGCCCTGAATGAAAGTGCGGGCTTCAGACTTCGATTTGGCCAGGCCGGCGGCGACGAGGGCATCGATCAGGCTGGCGTTGGCGGCCTCCAGCGTTACGCCCGGCATACCATCCTGCGCCAGCTGTTCGAGGTCGTTTTCGGTGAGCGCACCGAGATCGCCGGAGAACAGGCTTTCGGTGATGCGGCGGGCGGCCATCAGGGCGACTTCGCCGTGTACCAGGCGGGTCGCTTCCTCGGCCAGGATGCGCTGGGCTTCCGGCTTGGTGCCGCTGGCTTTGTCGGCAGCTTCGATTTCCTTGATGCGGTCAACCGGCAAAAAGGTGAAAAAATTGAGGAATTTATAGACGTCGGCGTCCGAAGTGTTGAGCCAAAACTGGTAGAAAGCGTACGGCGAGGTCTTTTTCGGATCGAGCCAGATGGCGCCGGATTCGGTCTTGCCGAACTTGGTGCCGTCGGCCTTGGTGATCAGCGGCACGGTCATGCCGAAGACGTGTTTCTGGTGCAGGCGGCGCGTCAGGTCGGTGCCGGCGACGATGTTGCCCCACTGGTCGGAGCCGCCGATCTGCAGCACGCAGCCGTGGCACTTGTTGAGTTCGGCGAAATCGTAGCCCTGGAGCAGGCTGTAGGAGAACTCGGTGTAGGAAATGCCCTGGTCTTCACGGGTCAGGCGCTGCTGCACGGATTCCTTCTTGATCATGGTGTTGACCGAGAAATGCTTGCCGATGTCGCGCATGAATTCGAGGCAGTTCATGCCGCCGAACCAGTCGTAGTTGTTGGCCATGATGGCGGCGTTGGCGCCTTCAAAATTAAGGAAAGGTGCGACCTGGCCGCGAATCTTGTCGACCCAGCTGGCGATCACGTCCGGCGTGTTGAGCTTGCGCTCGGTGGCCTTGAAGCTCGGGTCGCCAATCATGCCGGTGGCGCCGCCGACCAGCGCAATGGGCTTGTGGCCGGCTTCCTGGAAGCGTTTGAGGATGAGCACCGGCACGAGGTGGCCGAGGTGCAGGCTGTCCGCCGTCGGGTCGAAGCCGCAATAGAGCGTTACCGATTCCTCAGTCAGCAGCTTGTCGAGCGCCGCAGCGTCGGTGATCTGGGCGATCAGGCCGCGATCGTGCAGATCCTGGATGAGGGGGGACTGGTACATGGGTAATTCTCCGCGCGGGCATGCCGTAAATTCGAACCGGAGATTTTAGCAGAGCGTCCGGCGGTCTTTCAGGGCGTGCTGAGCGATTTGAAATTTGGCGCTTTTTTCCGGTTGACCGCAGAAAGCAATTAATCGGCCACTTCCGGCAAATCCCAGTTGCCTACGCGAGCGTTGTCGGTCTGGTGAAATTGCCTGACCCAACTGATGAAATTCTGAAAATCGCTGTTTTCCATTGCCAAGCGATTGCATGCGTCCCAGTCAATGTCTGATCGTTCGCGAGCCGGGATGAGAATTTCGCTTTCGCTTGGGTCTGCGGCGTTCAGGCGTATCAGGCCGATACCGTAGGAGGCGGCGAGCAGATGTAGTTCCTTCATCGCAGATTCTTGAATTTCTCCGGCGACCAGATAACCGAGATTGGCCCAGGATGAGTTGGAGACGGCCTGGAACCAGACTTCGCGAACATTGGCCCGATTGATCAATAGCTTGACCTCGAATGACCATAAACGCGCCCGTTGTGCGGCAACCTGCTGTACGCAGGCGCGAATTTCCCGATCCCAACTTGCACCAAGGTCTTCCAAAGCAACGAGATCAGGGAAAAGCCATTTGTTGCCGTTGGGGCCATTCCGGTTGGAAGAGCGTTTTTCATCGATTCGTTTTGGGTAAAGCCCCCATTCGCTGTGGAGGTAGAGGCACAGCAGCGGATACAGATCGTGCTCGGTCAATTTTCCGGCATTGGGTGCGGTTGGTTTTTCTGCTTCGGCAATTTCTGCAGCCTCACTGACAGCGGTCCAGTAATACTGACGCGGGCGGCCTTCGGTGGTGCGTACCTGTGGCCATCGCTTCTGGACTTCCGGTCGATTGGCGCCAATTTCTGCGACCAGTTGATAGAGGAAAGTCGTGTCCTCGCTCAAATCCTGCTGGCTGTTTTGCCGTTTTACCTCGCACGCTTCGCGCAGGTTCTCAAACATCCACAATGCGATTTGTCGTGCGGTGAAGCGTTCTTCCGGGCGGGTTTTCAGGAAGTCGACGATGGTTTGACGTAGGTTCAGCTTTGCGGTCATGGGGAGGACTGCATTCCAATGGTTTCGGTGGTTCCCCATATTAATTCATCCCAATGCCATGGGCGGTGAGCGAATTCGTTTGGATGCCCGGTGGGTTAGGGGGTAAGGGCGGTTTCGGGTAAAATCCTCGTTTTTTCCAGCAGCGTTTGCTGCCTCTTGGCGCCAAATTGACCATGACCCAGAACACTTCCCTCTCCTACCGTGATGCCGGCGTCGATATCGATGCGGGCGATGCCCTCGTCGAACGAATCAAGCCGCTGGCCCGCAAGACCCTGCGCGAAGGCGTGCTTGGCGGCATTGGCGGCTTCGGCGCACTGTTCGAAGTGCCGAAGCGCTACAAGGAGCCGGTGCTGGTTTCCGGCACCGATGGCGTCGGTACCAAGCTGCGCCTGGCTTTTGACCTGAATCGTCACGACACGGTGGGCCAGGATCTTGTCGCCATGAGCGTCAATGACATTCTGGTGCTCGGCGCCGAATCGCTGTTTTTCCTCGACTACTTCGCTTGCGGCAAGCTCGATGTGGATACCGCCGCTGCCGTCGTCGGCGGCATCGCCAAGGGTTGCGAACTGGCCGGCTGCGCGCTGATCGGTGGCGAAACGGCCGAAATGCCGGGCATGTACCCGGCCGGCGAATACGATCTGGCCGGTTTCGCGGTTGGCGTCGTTGAAAAGTCGAAGGCCATCGATGGCAAGGCCTCGATTGCTGCTGGCGACGTGGTCCTCGGCCTCGCTTCCTCGGGCGCCCACTCCAACGGTTACTCGCTGGTCCGCAAGATCATCGAGCGTTCCAATCCGGACATGAACGCCAAGTTTGATGGCGAGCGCACCCTGGCCGACGTCGTCATGGCGCCGACCCGCATCTACGTCAAGCAAGTGCTGGCGACGATGGAAAAGGTCAACATCAAGGGCATGGCTCACATTACCGGCGGCGGCCTGCTCGAAAACGTGCCGCGCGTGCTGCCGGAAAACACTGTCGCCGAGTTGGAAAAGGCCGCCTGGCCGCGTCCGAAGCTGTTCGACTGGATGCAGGCCGAAGGCAATGTCGCCGAGAATGAAATGCACCGCGTCTTCAACTGCGGCATTGGTCTGGTCATCGTGGTTGCGGCGGCCGATGCCGATGCAGCGATGGCCGAACTGAAGGCTCAGGGCGAAGCGGTTTATCGCATCGGCAAGATCCGGGCGCGTGCCGGTGACGAAGCCCAGACCCTTGTGGTCTAAATGGCGTTTGCGGGTCGCGGCAATTGCCTGCGGCCTGCTCTTGCTGAATGGCTCGTCGGCCGTCTGGGCGGCGGGCAAGAAGGCATCGGCCAAGCCCGCCGCTGCCCGCCAGGCGGTGACCCGACATGCCAAGAAGTCGCCGCTACCTTCCACCCGTCGTGTCGCGCCGGTGTTCGGACAGGCTGATCTGATCGACGAAAATGAGCCGGGTTTGCGTGGTCATGCCAGCTTTTATGGCCAGGGTTTTCAAGGGCGAAAGACCGCCACCGGCGAAATTTTCGACGTCAGGTTGTTTACCGCGGCCAGCAACCGCTTTCCGCTCGGCACCATGCTCGCCGTCCGCCGCGTTGATAACGACCGCTGCGCCATCGTCAAGGTCAATGACCGGATGCATCCGCGGCATCGCAAACGCATCATCGACGTTTCACGCGGGGTGGCGGAATACCTCAACATGATTCGCGCCGGGGTGATCATGGTGCACGTTGCGCCCTTGCGCGGCGCGCGCGTCGGGCGCGGCAACGAATCCTGCCAGGCTGCCTTTGATCCGCTTCCGCCATGCCTATCTTGCGGTCAACCGGAAAAACCACCCGAAATTGAAAGCCGGGACGGCGGTTGAGCGCCGCTTGAATTTGCTTCTGCCGATTTGGGCACTTCGTTACAATCCAAGGTGCTGCTGACCATTTGGTCAGTCCAGAACTTTGCTGAATGCCATGAACAAAAATTCCCGTTTCGGAATCATCACCCTAGCTGTCATCGGACTCGCCGGGCTTGGCTACATCGCCTACAGCGCCAATCGGTCGCCGGTCGCCGGCCCGCTAGCGGTCAGCAATGCGCCTGGGCCCGGCAAACCCGGGGCCAGCGGCGCGCCCGCCAGCTTCCCGACGTCGGTGGAAGTTGCCAAGGTGGCGGGCAGCGATTTTTCGGATGACGTATCCGCCGTTGGCACGCTGAAATCGAATGAGTCAGTAGTGCTCCGCCCGGAAACGGCAGGGCGGATAGCGTCGATCGGCTTCAAGGACGGTGCGCTGGTCGCCAAGGGGGCGGTGCTGATTACCCTTGATTCAGCGATTCAGGACGCCGAATTGCAGCAGGCACGCGCCAATCTGGCTCTGGCACGCAGCAGTCACCAGCGAAATGTCGAGCTGGTCGGCCGAAAGTTTCTCAGCCAGCAGGCGCTCGACAGCTCAGGCGCGACGCTGAAAGTGCAGGAGGCTGCTGTCCGACTGGCCGAGGCGAAGGCGGCCAAGATGCGCATCAAGGCGCCGTTCAAGGGCATGCTTGGCCTGCGTAACGTCAGCGTCGGCGACTACCTCAAGGACGGCCAGGATCTGATCAATATTGAAGACGTTGCGACCTTGCGCGTCGATTTCAAATTGCCCGAGGCCTACCAGGGGCGCATCAGCCAGGGCCAGACCGTCGAGGTTTTAAGCGACGCCTTGCCTGGCGAGCGTTTCAAGGCAGTGCTCGATGCGATTGACCCGATGGTCGATCAGAATGGCCGGTCAATTTCCGCCCGCGCCCGGCTCGACAACGCCGCCGGCAAGCTGCGTCCCGGCATGTTCGTGCGCGTCCGCCTGCTCTTCGGCGAGCGCAAGGGTGTGTTGATGGTGCCTGAGCAGGCCATCGTTCCCGGCGGTCAACCGGCGGTATTCAAGGTGGCTGATGGCAAGGCGGCGCTGGTCAAGGTCAGGCTGGGCGTCCGCCGCGCGGCGCAGGTCGAGGTGCTTGAAGGGTTGAGCGAAGGCGATCTGGTGGTGACGGCCGGCCAGCTGAAATTGCGTGAGGGGGCGATGGTCAAGGCCGTGGGTGAAGGCGCCCCGGCCGCGCCGCAGCCTGCGGCAACGGCCGGCAAATGAAAATTTCCGACCTGTGCATCAAGCGGCCGGTCTTCGCGACTGTGTTGTCGCTGGTCATCATGTTGCTCGGCATCGTTTCCTACACCCGATTGCCGGTGCGCGAGTATCCGAAGATTGATGAGCCGGTGGTCACGGTCGGCACGACCTATCGCGGCGCCTCTGCCGAGATCATCGAGTCGCAGGTCACCAAGCCGCTCGAAGACTCGCTGGCCGGCATCGAAGGCGTCGAGGTCATCACCTCGATTTCGCGTGCCGAGAACAGCCAGATTTCAGTACGTTTCAAGCTTGAGCGGGCGCCGGATTCGGCGGCATCCGATGTGCGCGACCGGGTCTCCCGCGTCCGCAACAAGCTGCCGGATGCCGTCGACGAGCCAGTCATCGCCAAGGTGGAGGCTGACGCCAATCCCGTCATCTGGATCGCCTTTTCCTCCGACAAGCATTCGGCGCTGGAAGTCACCGACGTCGCCACGCGCATCGTCAAGCCACGCCTGCAGACCTTGCCCGGCGCAGCGGATGTACGGGTATTCGGCGACCGCAAGTTCGCCATGCGCATCTGGCTCGACAAGCAGCGGCTGGCGGCGTATCAGCTGACGCCAGCCGATGTCGAGGATGCGCTGCGCAAGCAGAACGTCGAAGTGCCGGCCGGGCGTATCGAAAGCCGCGAGCGCGAGTTTTCGGTGGTCGCCAACACTGACTTGAAGACGCCGGAAGAATTCGGCGCGGTGATCGTCAAGACGGTCAACGGCTACCCGGTTCGGGTCCGCGATCTTGGGCGCGTCGCCATCGGTGCAGCCGAAGAGCGCAGCGCCGTGCGTTTCAAGGGCCGTTCGGCGGTGGCGCTCGGCGTCATCAAGCAGGCGACGGCCAATCCGCTAGAGTTGTCGAAGGCCCTGCGCGCCGAATTGCCGAAAATCACCAGCGAACTGCCGGAGGGCATGAGCGCCAACCTGTCGTATGACTCGTCGGTGTTCATCGACCGCTCGATCGAATCGGTGTTCAAAACCATCGGCGAAGCCATCCTGCTCGTGCTGGCGATCATTTTTTTCTTCCTGCGCAATCTTCGGGCGACGCTGATTCCGCTGGTCACCATTCCAGTGTCGCTGGTCGGCGCCTTCGGCATCATGTTCGCGCTTGGCTTCACGATCAACACGCTGACCCTGCTCGCGCTGGTGCTGGCCATCGGCCTGGTGGTCGACGACGCCATCGTCGTGCTGGAGAATATTTACCGTCACATCGAGGAAGGCATGCCGCGCATGCTGGCGGCCCAGCAGGGCGCGAAGGAAATCGGTTTCGCCGTGGTCGCCATGACCCTGACCCTGGCGGCGGTGTATGCGCCGGTCGCCTTCATGACCGGGCGCACCGGCAAGCTGTTCATCGAGTTCGCGCTGACCCTGGCCGGCGCCGTGCTGGTTTCCGGCTTCGTCGCGCTGACCCTGTCGCCGATGATGTGCTCGCTGCTGCTCAAGCACGAGGAACAGCACGGCAAGGCTTTTTTGCTGGTTGAAGGATTTCTGAAACGCTTGAATTTTGGCTATAAAAGGGTGTTGACCGCAGCACTCGATCATCGCTGGGTCGTCCTCGTCGGCTTCGTCGCGGTGGCCGCCTCCTGCGGCGTCCTGCTCAAGGCGCTCAAGTCGGAACTGGCGCCGGTCGAAGACCGGGGGATTATCTTCGGCATGTTCGTCGGGCCGGAAGGCGCGACGCTCGACTACACCGAACGTTACGCGCGCCAGATCGAGGCGATCTACAGCCAGACCAAGGACGCTGAGCGTTACTTCGTGGTCGCCGGCAACCCGACCGTCAGCCAAGGCATTTCGATTCTCGGCCTGACCGACTGGAACGACCGAACACGCCGTTCGCCGGAAATCGCCAAGGAGTTGTTCCCCAAATTCGGCGCCATTCCTGGCGTCATGGCCTTTCCCATCACGCCGCCGTCGCTCGGCCAGAGCCCGCGTGAGCGGCCGCTCAATTTCGTCGTCGTCACCGCCGCGCCGTATGAGGAACTGCAGAAGGTGACCGGGCAGATTCTGGCTGAAGTGGCCAAGAATCCGCAGCTGATCAACGTCGATACCGATCTCAAACTCAACAAGCCGGAACTGGCGGTCAATGTCCGGCGCGACAAGGCGGCCGACATGGGCGTGCCGGTTGACACCATCGGGCGCACGCTGGAAACCTTCCTCGGTGGCCGGCAGGTCACGCGCTTCAAGCGTGACGGCGAGCAGTACGACGTGATCGTCCAGGTTGCCGAAGCCGAGCGGCGCAACCCCGACGACATCCGTGATATCTACGTGCGCGGCCGCGAAGGGAGCATGATTTCGCTGGAAAACCTGATCGATGTAAAAGAGACGATCAGCCCGCGCGAACTGAACCACTTCGGCCAGCGTCGCGCCGTGACGATCACTGCCAACCTGGCACCGGGCTACACGCTGGGCGAGGCGATGAATTTCATGGATGGCGTCGCCAATCAGGTGCTGAAGCCCGGCTACGCTGCCGACTACAACGGCCAGTCGCGCGAATTCCGTCAGTCTTCATCCTCCCTGGCCTTCACCTTCGGCCTCGCGCTGGCCTTCATCTACCTCGTGCTGGCCGCTCAGTTCGAGAGCTTCCGCGATCCCTTCATCATCATGCTGACCGTCCCGCTGTCGATGGCCGGCGCCTTGCTCGCGCTCTGGCTGGCCGGCGGCACCCTCAACGTATACAGCCAGATTGGCCTGGTCACGCTGGTCGGCCTGATAACCAAGCACGGCATCCTGATCGTCGAATTCGCCAACCAGCTTCAGGAAAAAGGCATGGCGCTCAAGGAGGCGGTCATCGAATCGGCTTTCCTGCGCCTGCGGCCGATTTTGATGACGACCGGCGCCATGGTGCTCGGTGCCGTGCCGCTGGCGCTGGCCACCGGGGCGGGGGCGGAGTCGCGGCAGCAGATCGGCTGGGTCATCGTCGGCGGCCTGCTGCTCGGCACTTTCTTCACGCTGTTCGTGGTGCCGACGGTCTACTCGATTTTGGCCGCAAAAAAGGAAAACGCGCTACCTTGATCTATTGCTTGCTGAATTTCGACAAAAACTACAAAATGTAGAAAATCAAATTCTGGAGCAGTTGGCATGGATGCAAGTCTGCGCGTTTTTGTCGTCGACGATGACGAAATCATTCTCGACGTGCTGGCTGCAACCCTGGACGGCGTTTGCCAGCTGGAAACTTTTGTCTCCGCCGAGGCGTGCCTGAATCGTCTGCCAGACGTAAAGCCGGATCTCTTTCTGCTGGATGTGTCGATGCCGGTCATGGACGGCTACGCGCTTTGTCGGCACCTGAAAGACGACTGGGATACGCAAGACATTCCCGTGCTTTTCGTCTCCGCCAACGACGATAACGAAACCCGCATGCTGTGCTACGAAGCCGGTGGCGACGATTTTATCCAGAAGCCCTTTGCGCCGACCGAACTGCTCGGCAAGCTGAAGGTGGCGGGGCGCATTCTGGGTGAAAAGAAGGCGCTGCACGAGCAGGCCGGCTATGCCCAGCGGACGGCCATGACCGCCATGGTCAGCATGGGCGAGCTGGGTGTCGTGCTGCAGTTTCTCAGCAAATCCTTTGCCTGCGACACGGTCGAAGAACTGGCCACGGCGATGATCGAAGCCATGGGTCAGTATGACCTGCAGGCCGCGGTGCAGATGCGCCTTGGCGACCAGGTGGTGTCATTGAGCCAGAACGGGCATGACGTGCCGCTGGAGGTGTCGGTGCTCAATCACGTTCGCTAAAGCGGGCGAATTTTTCAGTTCAAATCGCGCTGCGTCTTCAACTATGGCCGTGTCACGTTGATGGTCAACAACATGCCGCTGGATGATGCCGACCGTTGTGGGCGCATTCGCGACAATGGCGCCTTGCTGGCCGAGGGCGCCGATGCCCGGCTCAAGGCGATTGAAGTTGAAGTGCTGGCGGCACGGCGGCGCGCTGGCATCGAACTGGCGTTGCCCCGGCTCTATTCGACGCTCGATGGCGTACAGAACAACTACCGGCGTAACTGTTTCGAGCTGACCCAGGTCATGATCGATTTCCAGGAAGCCTTGACCAAGGCCTATATTCATCTTGGCTTGATGGAAACGCAGGAGGAACGCCTGAGCAACATGGCCAACGATTTCATGTTGCGGGTGGTCGGTACGCAGGACGCGTCGCTTGAGATCATCGGTCAGCTCGAAGCGCTGGCCGATGACCTCAAACTGATGCTCAAGACTTGAGAAAAGCCTCGGCTCGGGCGCCAACGTTTTCGGTCAGGGCCGGGTCCAGGCAGTCGAAATTCTCCGCCTCGAAGGAGTTGGTCAGCCAGGTGATCTGGCGTTTGGCCAGTTGGCGCGTCGCAAAGACGCCGCGGTTGCGCATTTCCGGCTTGCTGCACAGGCCATCCTGCGCTTCCCACATCTGCCGGTAACCGACGCAGCGCATCGACGGCAGGTCGGGGTGCAGCCGGTATTTCCGGCGCAGCATGGCCAGTTCTTCATCCAGGCCATCGAGCAGCATTTCGTCGAAACGGCGCTCGATACGTTTGTGCAGCACGGCGCGGTCGGAAGGCAGCAGGCTGATCGACAGAAAATCGTAGGGCGGCTTTTGCTGCGCGCTTTCGGCCAGCAGTTCCGACATCGGCCGGCCGCTCAGTCGGCAGATTTCGAGGGCGCGCTGCAGGCGCTGGCTGTCGGTCGGATGCAGTCGTGCTGCGGTCGACGGGTCGAGTGCAGCCAGTTTTGCGTGCATGGCCGGCCAGCCCTCGGTTGCCGCTTCGGCATCGATCTCGGCGCGCAGCGCAGCATCGGCCTGTGGCAACTCGGCGAGACCCTGAAGCAGGGCGCGAAAATAGAGCATGGTGCCGCCAACCAGCAGAGGCACCTTGCCGGCTGCGCTGATCTCGGCCATCGCCGTCAGTGCGTCGGCGCGAAAGCGGGCCGCCGAGTAACTTTCTTCCGGCGAAATCAGATCGATCAGGCGGTGTGGATAGCGGGCCAGTGTGGCGGCATCCGGCTTGGCCGTGCCGATATCCATGTCGCGGAAGACCTGCGCCGAGTCGACGCTGATCAGCTCGACGGGGAAACGGTCGGCCAGCGCCATGGCCAGTGCCGTCTTTCCTGATGCGGTCGGGCCCATGATCAGGATGGCTGGGGGATTGCGGGGGGGAGTCATCGCGGCGAATGCTACCACGCAGGCTGTATCGCGCTGCTTCAGTGGGCGCCAAATTTTGGCTAAAGTAATTCAATTGGTATCCGATATTGTTTAAGTTAAACAATCTATGGCGTTTGCCATTTCACGCGGGCCTGATTACAACAATGAAAAATAACCTGCCGGTTACGACGACAGAGCGCCCATATCCCGAGGGGCGGTATCTCGTTTCAAAAACGGATCTCAATGGCGTCATTACTTATGCCAACGATGCGTTTGTTGAAATATCGGGCTTTAGCCGCGAAGAACTGATTGGTCAGAATCATCACATCATTCGTCATCCAGACATGCCGCCGCAGGCTTTCGGCGATCTGTGGCGGACGGTAAAGGCGGGCTACCCATGGAAAGGATTGGTCAAAAATCGTTGCAAGAATGGCGATTTTTATTGGGTCAAGGCGCTGGTTGTGCCGATTCGCAAGGACGACAAGACGGTCGGCTACATGTCGGTACGCTCGCTGCCGACGCGAGAGGAGATGGCTGGGGCCGATGCGCTTTATAAACATCTGAATCAGAGCAAGGGCAGCCTGAGCAGCGAGCCGGCGTGGTATCAACGCCTGAGCATGAAAACGCGGCTGGCGGCCTTGCTGATATTTGTTACCGGGATGCTGGCAGCTGTCAGCCTGCTTGGCATTCACAGCCTTGGGCAGGCGAATGATGCGGTAAAGGCAGCTTACGTCCGGCATTTGCATCCGGCCGTGGCGGTCAGCAAAATCGTAGAGCGACTGGCCGACAATCGGGCGCAATTGATGCTGGCGCTACAGCACAATCCCAAGAATGCGTTTCATACCATGCACGATCATCCGCTGGAGCGCCATCTGGATGCCATCGCCAAGAATCGAGTACAGATTGATCAGCTTCGCCAGCAATACGAGCAATTGCCCAAGAGCGAAGCCGAGCTGGCGCTGGCCAAGGCTTTTCTCGATGCCCGCGACCGCTTCGCCAGCGAGGCCATCGTGCTATCGATGGCGGCTTTGAAGGCCGGGGACTTTGATCAGGCGCAGATGCTATTGCTGACCAAGGCCAATCCGCTCTTTCAGGAGGTCATGCAACGCGGCGATGCGCTGGCCGGGCACCTGGCCGACCAGGGCACGGCGGCACAGGCCGAGGCTCAGTCGCGCTATGACCGGACGCTCACTGTCACCCTGTTGCTGGCGGGAACGGCTATTTTGCTGGTTGCCGTGTTTGGCTGGCTGCTGGTGCGCTCGCTGTCGAATAAAATGAACCGCATCATTCATCACTTCAGCCGCATGGGGCAGGGCAATCTGGCCGATGAGGTGGATATTTGCGGTCGTGATGAGGCCGGGCTGGCGCTGACCGAGCTGGCGACCATGCAGGTTAGCCTGAAGGTCATGCTCGACGAAATTCGTGCTGCCAGTCGGCAGATTGAGACTCAAGCGCGCTCAGTCGAGTGGCAGACAGCGAATGTGGTCGACCAGTCCGAACAGCAGCGCGACAAGGCAAGCAGCGTTGCCGCCGCGACCGAGGAGTTCAGCCAGTCGGTGCGCAGTGTGGCGGAGTCCGCCAACGAGACGGCGACGGCGGCGAAGGAGTCGCAAATGTTGGTGGCAGCAGCACAGGAAAGCATGGACAAAAGCATGCGGGCGACCGGCCGCGTGGTCGAGTCGGTGCAGAGTTCGAGTCAGACGATCCAGGCGCTGAATCAGGCAATCGCCAAGATTGGCGACATCACCAGCGTTATCCGCGAGATTGCCGATCAGACTAATTTGCTGGCGCTCAATGCGGCGATTGAAGCGGCGCGGGCCGGCGAGGCCGGGCGCGGGTTTGCGGTGGTTGCCGATGAGGTACGTAAGCTGGCCGAGCGGACGGCTACGTCGACATCGGATATCGCCAGGAATGTGGCGGAAATCCGTCAAGTGACCGATAAGGCTGTTGCCTCGATGGCCGATGCGGTGGCCGAGGTAGAGACTGGTATCGGGCTGATTCGTGAGAGTGGCAGCGGACTGAGTCTGATCACGGCGAGCAGCGATCATGTCAACGGCCTGGCTCATGACATCGCCAATGCCTCGGGGGAACAGGTCATGGCCAGCGAACTGGTCGCCCGCAACATGGAGCGAGTGGCCGAGCTGGTTGACGGCAATATGATGGCAGCCAGCGAGGCAAAATCCGCGGTCGATAATCTGGTTCGCTCGTCCGATTTCCTTAACCGTATCGTTGGCCGTTTCCAGCTGAGTCGCTGATTTTTTTTGGCCTGAGGGCGGTTGCGCTCAGGTAGCTGCCCGTCTCCCCGGTGGCGGCCTATAATCGGCAAAACGTTCAGGGAGTCACCATGCCGCTCGTTCCATGCCGCGCCTGCGGCCATCAGGTCGATACTTCGGCCGTCGCCTGCCCCGGCTGCGGGGCGACCAATCCGGGGCACAAAATGAGCAAGCAGCGCTCCGATCTGATTGTGCTGCTCATTCAGCTGATCGCCGGTTTTGCGTTGCTCTTCGCCGTCGGCAGTTACGCTTGGCACACTGTCGGGCCGATTATCAAGAACCAGTTGAGCAAGCAGGCGCAGTAAAAAGCGGCGCAGGGTCAGGTGTTTGCCGGTTTGTTACGGTCGACCGGAAAATTTGCTCAAAATTGAAATTTCCCCGGCCTTATGGCCACAGGCTTTCCAGCTTGATGCGTGCATCGTGGTAATCGCGGCGGATTTCGTCGCGTGTGCCGCGTGAAATCCGGCTGAGCGGCCGCCACAGCGGCTCGGGCACGCCGGCCAGCGTCGCGTGCATGCCGATCAGGGCGGTGGCC
The DNA here is from genome assembly GCA_907163225.1 of uncultured Rhodocyclaceae bacterium. Lineage (GTDB taxonomy): Bacteria > Pseudomonadota > Gammaproteobacteria > Burkholderiales > Rhodocyclaceae > Azonexus. The sequence goes on from OU015322.1 coordinate 3,172,908, forward strand.
GGGATCGGCGTGATGTCGCCGGTCGATTCCAGGGCGGCAGTTTCGGTGCCGAGATGGGCTGCGAGCAGGAAAAGATGGCGCAGGCGCAGTGAGCCGACCGCTTCAATGCGCCCGGCGATGCCGGCTGGATCTTCTTCGATGCGCTGGGTGAGTTGCCCGAAATCGGCGGCGGTGCGCACCGGCAGGCGGGCGACCGGGGCAACGCCCAGTTGGTCGGCCAGCTCGTTCAGGTGGCGGATATGCCCGTCAACCGGCTGCGACAGTTGCGCCATGACGTCGTCAGGCTGTTGCCCGTAGCCGCCCAGCCACTGGCTCAGGTAGCCGTATTCGAAACCCAGTTGGAAAACACGCCGGGGAAATTTCGGGTCCAGCGCCGCTTCGCGCGGCTTTGATTTTTCGGCGATCTCGACAGCCTCGGCGGCATGGGTTTGCGCCGGGTCATTGACCGTCCAGCCTTGATGCGCCAGTTGGCTGGCTCCGGCCATCCAGATTTCCTGAATGCCAAGATAGAGCAGGGTGATGGCCACCGTCGCCAGCACGAAACGGCGCTGCTCGCGCCAGCGAGGTTGGGTCTGGGCTGCGTTGGTGGCGGGCTTGGTCAAAACAGTTCCCTGACAATGACGTTAGCAGTAGGCTAGCACCATTCTGGCCAGTCGGGAGTGAGCGATGAATGGCGGCGAACTGAGTGGGCATTTTATGAACAGCGTGCTGGTGACTGTTGTTGTCGCGCTGTTCGTGCTGTGGCGCTATCGGCTGGCCATTCTCGGCGGCATGATGCAGGGCGACGGTGCCGTCCTGGCGCTGCCTGAGGTGCTGCCCGTCGAGGCTGCCCCGACATCTGCGGCAGCCGATCTTCGCGCCCACGAGCGTTCGATGCGCCGGCGCAATGCCGCCGCCTGGCTGGCGACCACCTTGGTTTGCGGGCTGCCGATGGCCATCGCCTACCTGTGGGTGGGCGACATGGGTTTGTCACCGGCCCAGGTTCTGGCGATTACCTTTTGCTATGCGATGGCTGCCTTGCCGATGATCGCCGTGTCGCTCGCCTTGTCGCCGCTGAGAATTGTCGGCAGTTTTGTTGCGATGATGGTCGGCTTCGCGCTGATCGTTTTGGCCGCCGCCGCCGTACAACGTCTGCTCGGCGGCCGGCCGGTCGACTGGAAAATCTTGGGCCTTTTTGCGCTGTTCTTCCAGATGGCCTGGAGCCAGCTGTGGATGGCCGGCCTGTTCTGGCTGATGTCGTGGCCGGCACGTCTGCGCGGCGTGGCGCCGATCACCTTTGCTGCCGTGCTGGTCTTCGGCTTGGCGCCCTTTGCCGGTTCCCGTTTGACCGCGCTGCTGGCAGGCACTGATTTTGGTACGCCGTGGGTGTTGAAGCTGGGGCTGAACGGCGTTTTCATGATCATCGCCCTGCCGGTTGGCTGGCTCGCCTGGCTGCGCCTGCGCAAGCTGGCTGGCGACTACGAAGCCAAGCGTTTTTCCGACGCGCAATTGCTGGCCCGCACCTGGTGGCTGATCCTGGTGGCGACCATCGGGCTTGAAATTCTCGTTGCAAGAGAGCAGCCGGGCTTTGCCCTGCTACTGACCGCCGGTGAGATCGCCCTGTTTGGGCCGGTCAATGGCTGGCTGATGAAGCGGTTCGGGGTCGCCGGGCGGGCTGTTGCGACGCCGAAGCGAACCTTGCTGCTGCTCCGCATCTTCGGCTACACCGCACGCACCGAGCGGCTGTTCGACCGGGTGGCGGCGCGCTGGCGGCTGATTGGCCCGGTCACCATGATCGCCGCGCCCGATGTCACCGCCCGCACCATCGATGCCGGTGACTACCTGCGCTGGCTGACCGGGCGGGTCGATGAGCTGTTCGTCACCTCACGTGCCAGTCTTGACGCCAAGCTGGCGACGCTCGATCTGGCGCCTGACCCGGATGGCCGCTTTCGCATCAACGAATTCTGCTGCCGCGATTCGAGCTGGCAGGCCACCATCGTTGAACTGATGCACCGTGCCGACGCGGTGATCATGGACGTTCGCGGCATCACCCAGGCGCGGCGCGGCTGCGAGTTCGAGTTGCAGCAGCTCGCCCAGCGTCTGCCGCCGCAACGGCTGGTGCTGGTGGTTGACGACAGCACCGACAAAACGGTGCTGCAAGCCGCATTCGGCCCCGGTTTGCGCGACGTGCGCATGGTCGAGATTCGCCGCAGCGGGGATGCGGACAAGGCATTTGATGCCTTGATCGAGGCGGCGGCCTGAATCGACGTCGGGAAAGATTTAATTTTGGTCAGAATTTCCGGTTGACCGTAGAAGGCGGCGAGGCGCGCCGAATTTGCTACTGACGACGTAGCGCGCGGTTCATCGGCGCCGTGCGTAGAAAAATCCGATGACGAAAGCCGCAATCAGCGCCCATTTTCCGGTGGCGACCACGCCGGCCAGCAGGTACGCGCCGGCCATCGGGCTGGCGTTGTCGGCGACGAAGCCGAGATGAAGCAGGTTTTCACCGGCGTCCAGCACAGCGGCCAGTGGCAGGGCCCAGGTGAGAAAAATGCGGGCGGTGTTGTTCGGCGTGTCGGCGGGAACGGCATGCCTTGCCAGCAGATAGCCGAAGACCGCGTAGCTCGTCAGAAACGGAAAGTCGATGAAAAAATGGCTGCGGAAACGCTCAACGCCGATCGGCCCCCACTGGGCCAGAACGGCTTTGAAGGCCGCTTCGCCGTAGGTGAACTGGATGACCGGAATGCTCGGCGATAGGGGTGCCGAATGGATGGCCATCGCGGCAAAAAGGAGCAAAGCCAGAGCGCCGGATAGCCAGAGTCGCCGGTGATCAGCCGGATGACCTGGCTTCATGGTCGGCGCCGGCCCAAATTTTCACGTTGATTCATTGTCACTCCCGCCCACTTGGTCGCCCGCCAAAAATAGCCGAAATCATTGTCTCGCCGAAAAATGGAGACGGAAAGCAGGCTGAACCTGAACCTCTCCCGCATGGCAAATCGGGCAACGAATCCATCGGCTTTCCCGGCGCGCTTCGCCCAAAGGAATTGGCCGATTGATCGGGAGCCTACGAAGTTTTTACGGGGCATGCAAGGATGGGAGCGGCCCGCCGGGCCTTTGTTTTTGACCAAAATTTCCGGTTGACCGTGTGACCCGCCCTCGTTTCGGTGGCGTCCAAACTTTGCGTGGCAAGGTGCGCTCGAATGTGAGCAATTTCCTGTGCTTCGCCCGGGGCATCGTTGATAATCACCGTCACCGCTCAACGCCACTCAGGTTTCGACTTGCCTCGTTTCATTTCCATCTTCCTGTTGCTGACCGCCCTTGTTTGCACCTCTCCGGCCTTGGCCGAGGGGGTGGAGGCGCCGCGTGTCGTGGCGGCGCTGGCCCAGGGCTGGGCGGCCGAGACCGGCAAGGGCGTGAGCAAGAATCTGTCGCTCGCCGTCCGGCTGTATTGCGATGCCGCCACGGCGGGTGGCCCGGAAGGTTTCTTGCGGATCGGTCGAGTGCTGGCAACAGCGCCGGACAGCTCACGCAATCCGGCGCTGGCCAATGCCTATCTCGCCATTGCCGCCAGCATGGGCAACGAAGAGGCGCTTAAATTCTACGACCCGCGATACGGCAACGCCGACATTGATGGCGATTGCCCGGCGCTGGCCGCCTTGGGCGCCACGCAGGTTGCCGAAGCCGGATTCGATGTCGATGCCTACCTGAGCAAGCAGCCGCTGGCCAAGCAGCAGCTTGCCGGCCTGATCCGCAAGGTGGCCGCGAAGCACAACATGGACCCAAGATTTGCGCTGGCCATCGCCATGGCCGAGTCAAACCTGAATCCCGAAGCCGTCTCTCCCAAAAACGCACAAGGGGTGATGCAGCTGATCCCCGCGACGCAGGAACGCTTTGGCGTCACCCGGCCCTTTGATCCCGAGCAGAACGTCAAGGGCGCGCTGGCCTATATCCGCTGGCTGGAAAAGCGCTTCGCCGGCGACTGGCGCCTGGTCGCCGCTGCCTACAACGCCGGCGAGGGCGCGGTGGATCGCCACAACGGCGTACCGCCCTATGCCGAAACCCAGCAGTACGTCCGCCGGGTGATGCACTTTTCCGGCATGTCAGTGAAGAGGCGGGCTACGACGTTGATGTAGGGGGTGCTGCGTGGGTTGGCTGAGTGGCTATTCCTGTTATCGCTCTTGAAATTCGGCAAAAAACCCACTGTCAATTTCGAACGTCGTGATGGGTTTTAAGCCGAGTTCGAGGTGCTCAAGCATGTCAACCAACTTCTCGCCATCAATGAGTTCAATCGGAGGCACTCCATCTCGAGAGGCTTCACGGCGCGCCTCTGCTGTAAATGTACCTGTCGTAATAATGATGCCTTTGTCGGCGCGGCCGGCCATTGCCCCGCGGAAATCACGAACATGCGATGGCGATACTGATTTTCGATACCGTTTGCACTGAAATAAGACTTTGAATGAGACGAGCGGGTTGATTTGCAGTGTTCCGTAGCCATCAATGCCTTCGTCGCCACTGCTGCCTGTGACGACGACTTGGATAAATCCAGCTTCCCGCAACAAGCGCTGCGAAAGTCGTTCAAAACCAGCAGGGTGGAGGTTGAGCAGTATCTCCAGAATTTCGGAGCGGTAATCAGATGACGCCGCCCCATTGGCTTCAGCAACTTGTTCTTCCAGCGGTTCTGGTTTTTCAGCCTTAGCTTTCCGCTGTTCGGAAAATTTCCTGACCAGTTTCAGGAAAATTTCGCGGGCTTCGCTAGGTGATAGGCTCGTTGCCCTGCCGCGCTCGGTGAGGCTCCAAATGCCTCGCTTGGATGAATCGAGAAGGCCTTCGCGAACGAGATAGAAACGTGCCCAAGCTACCTGGTTTCGATATCTCAACTCACCAGATGGCAGCAGTTCATTCTGAATTTCATCGGAAAGTGACAGATCGGACGCAATGCGTTCAACCACTTCATCGGGTGATCCGGAGCCGCCGAGGCCTCGAAGCGCATCCAGCAGCGGCCCGAAATACCTGACGAATTGAGAGCCTTCTTCTTTCTTTTGGCGTGCCATATGCGTTTTCTGGTTGTGCCCGGCGTTTGCTCGAACATGTTGAGTTTGAAAATGCTGGCTGAATGATATCTGAGGTTTCCTTATTGCCCGCGCAAAAACAGCTTGTCGAGCTGATCCATCGTCAGTTCCGTCCACGTCGGCCGGCCGTGGTTGCACTGGCCGGCGCGTTCGGTTTCTTCCATTTGCCGCAGCAGGGCATTCATTTCCGGCACGGTGAGCAGGCGACGGGCGCGGACGGCGCCGTGGCAGGCCATGGTGGCGAGCAGTTCGTTGCGCCGCGCGGTAGCGAGCTGGGTGATGCCGTGTTCGCGCAGTTCGGCGATCAGCGATTTGGCCAGCGCGGCCGGGTCGCCCGATTGCAGCAGGGCGGGGACGGCACGGACGCCGAGCTGGTTGGGGCCGAGCGGGGCGATCTGGAAGCCGAGGTCGGCCAGCGCCTCGCTGTGCTCTTCGACGGCGGCGATGTCGAGCGGGTCGGCTGAGAAGACGGCCGGGATGAGCAGCGCCTGGGTGGCGATCTGGCGATTGTCGAAGGCGGTTTTCAGCTTTTCGTAAAGGATGCGCTCGTGCGCCGCGTGCATGTCGATCAGGATCAGGCCGCGGGCGTTCTGGGCGAGGACATAAACGCCGTGCAGTTGGGCGAGAGCGTAGCCGAGCGGCGGGCCGTCACGGTCAACTGGAATTTCCGGCTGAAATTGCGGGGCGACTTCGCTGCGCGGGGCGGGTGATTGGCCGGTGTGCTGCGCGGCGCGGGCGAAGGCGAGGTAGGTCGCGGCGGCCGGTTCGGCGACGCCGAGGCTGCCTTGATGGCGGAGCGGCGGGGCGTAGTCGAAATTTGGGCGATTTTCCGGGTTGACCGCGGAAACGGGATATTCGCCGCTTGCCGTGCTGCGTTCGACCAGAGCCGGGGCAGCTTCAGCCTGCACTGGCGCGGCAAGCGTACGCTGGATGGCGTGGAAGACGAACTGGTGCATGGCGCGCGAATCGCGGAAGCGGACTTCGGTCTTGGCCGGGTGCACATTGACGTCGACCAGCGCCGGGTCGATGTTGACGAATAGGCAGACGGCCGGCTGGCGGCTGCCGTGCAGCACGTCGCGGTAGGCTTCGCGCAGGGCGTGGCTGATGATCTTGTCGCGCACGAAACGGCCATTGACGAAGACGTACTGGCCGTCCTTGGCGTCGGTGGCGCGCGTCGGGTCAATGGCGAAGCCGATGAGTGACAACGGGCCGGCACCTGCGTCGACCGTCCGGGCGGCACCGAGGAAGTCGTCGCCAAGGATGTCTGCAATGCGCCGGGGCGCGTCGGCGGGGGCAAGCTGGAACAGGTTGCGGCCGTTGTGGGTCAGGCTGATCGCCACATCCGGCCGGGTCAGCGCCAGACGGCGGACGGCATCGGCGCAGTGGGCGAACTCGGTGCTTTCCGATTTTAAAAACTTGCGGCGGGCCGGGGTGTTGAAATAGAGGTCGCGCATTTCGACGACGGTGCCGGCCATCAGTGCGGCCGGTTCCGGCTCCGCACCGGGCTCGCCGCGCAGTTTCCATGCATGCGCCGCCCTGCGTTCACGGCTGGTGATGCTCAGGCGGGCGACGGAAGCGACCGAAGCCAGCGCCTCGCCACGAAAGCCCAAGGTGCCGACGCGTTCTAGGTCATCGAGGCTGGAAATCTTGGAGGTGGCGTGGCGGGTCAGGGCCAGCGCCAGCTCGTCCTTGGCAATCCCGCAGCCGTCGTCGGTCACGCGGATCAGCTTGACGCCGCCTTCCTCCAGATGCACCTGAATGGCCTTGCTGCCAGCATCGAGGCTGTTTTCAAGCAGTTCCTTGAGGACGGAGGCGGGTCTTTCGACCACTTCGCCAGCGGCAATCTGGCTGATCAGGATGTCGGGTAGGCGGGCAATGGTTGGCATGGCCGGATTATCCCAGATTGCACCAGCAGAGGCGCGGTCTACGATGTCGCTACGGCGGTTTGTCGTCTCAGAAAGCGGGTCGTGCTCAAGGCAAAACCCCCGGTTCAGTATCCCGACCGAGGGTGAATGTACTCAAGCCTGGAGGCGAGGATCGTATACAAACTGTCTGATCAGGCTGGCCTTGATCCTCGCCGCATCGGGGTGGGCTGGATTGATGAGCACGTTGAATTCCTCGTGAATGATGACGGAGGGGACTTCCAGGAGTGCCGTAGTATTTCCCGCGATCCAGGCATCGCCAAGCGAGATGGTGGCCATGCCGGGGGGTTCTGCAAGCCAGGTCGGATTCAGCCTGGCGACATCCAGTGTTTCCCGTTTCTTCCAGACATCGTCCGGTACTTCTATCCGGATCAGGAAGCGATTGCGCGCCGCGATCTCGTCGCCGATATGGGCAAGGGTCTCAAGGGTGGCGAGGGCGATTGTCGGGGAAGCGTAGATGACGGCGTTGCCTTTCGAGTTCCAGCGGCCGCCGAAGTTTTTGGCGCCGCCGCCGGACATGTCGTCGGCTCTATACTGGGTCGTGTTCTTGGCAATTCGCCAAAGTTTTACGGTCATGCAGCAATGCCGTGTTCGATCCGGCCGAGCGTATCCATGACGAGATCCACGCCAGCGTCGGTATCGAGCAGGGAAAGGGGCGTGACGCCGCCGAGGGAACGGATTCGATGCTGTATCCAAGCGGTGGCTGCAGCTTCGTCCTCGAGGACCTCCGTAGCGCGCGCCAAGACTTTTTCGACGCGGTACAGGCGATCGGTTTCTGTCGTGGTGAGCGGCTTGTTCTCGGCAAGGCGGCGTTCAATTGTGCTCTGCTTCATGTCGATCTCGCCGAGGAAGAGGGTGCGAGACATGCCGAGCCGTCTGGCCATGACATCGACCGTGCTGGCCGGCAGGCCGCTCCGACTGACGCGAACCTGCTCCGAGGCGGGCATGCCGACTACAAAATTTGTCGCCTTGGCAACGAGAATCTTGGCGGTTCCACCTGTCGTCTGACGCTTGAGCCCAAGGTCTAGTAGAGTGAGTGCGCTGGTCTCTATCTCTTCCGCAGACATGGTCAATTGCGGGCCTTTTGCAGCCTTGCCATGTATTCCGGTGCTAGGTTTTGACATGGATTGTCCTCGTATGATGGTTTTTATTGTCTCATAATATGGTGGCGAGATGAGGGTGGCAGGGAAATTAAGTTGATCGTCCGCGGGGTCGTTGCAAAACGTGGCGCGACAGACTGCAGCCAGCCATGAGGTAAAATGCGCCGTCATTCAAACCCCGGCGCCGCGCATGGAACTCCTTACCCAATTTATCGACATTGTCATGCACCTCGACAAGCATCTCGCGGTGATGGTTCAGCAGTACGGGTTGTGGATCTATGGCATCCTTTTCTTCATCGTATTTGCCGAAACCGGCTTCGTCGTGACGCCCTTTCTACCTGGCGATTCGCTGCTTTTTGTGGCGGGTGCGCTGGCTGCCATCGGCGAGGGCGGCATGGATATTTTTACGCTGATGGCGGTGTTGATCGTTGCGGCGGTGCTCGGCAATACGCTCAACTACCAGATCGGGCGCTTCTTGGGGCCGAAGGTGTTTCATTGGGAAAACTCGCGTTTCTTCAACCGTGATGCACTGGTCAAGACGCATGCCTACTACGAAAAACATGGCGGCAAGACGCTGATCATTTCGCGATTTCTGCCGCTGTTCCGCACTTTCGCGCCTTTCGTTGCCGGCATCGGTTCGATGACCTATGCCCGCTTCACACTGTTCAACCTGATCGGCGCGGTTGGCTGGGTGGTCTCGCTCTGCCTGGCCGGCTACTGGCTGGGCAACATGCCGTGGGTCAAGGCCAACCTGTCGGTGATCATCGTCGGGATCATCATCTCGTCGCTGATCCCCATCGGCTGGGGTTACCTGAAAAGCAAGGAAGCCTGATGCGCTGGCTGGCCGTCGTTCTTGCCCTGACGCTGACGGCCTGCACGACGAAGCTGGATAAGGAAGGCCGCACAAAATCCACGGTCGACCCGAAATATCTGCTGAAATCCGAAGTCGACCGCATTGCCGACACCAATCGCGCCGAGGTGGTCAATGGCCTGCTGCTGGTCGCCGACAAGCTTTACAAGCGCAATCCCAAGGAATGGAAGAAGGGCGGCGCGGTCAGTCGCGAGGCGGCGGTCGAGCGTCTGCGCCAGCGCCAGCTTCGCAACTGGCCGGAATTCGGCGGTCAGCGCGAGGGGGCGGTGGCATCGCTGGCATTCGCGGAGGTTTATGCCGGCGACCGCGTCACGGCGCTGGTTTTCGGGTTGCTGACCATGGTGGACGCGGCGTTCGAGCACAAGGAGGAGTTTTACATGCTCGACAGCCTGAACGAAATGAAGCTCTACAACAGCGCGCGCAACATGGATGTTGCCGTCTGGAAACTGGGCCACGACCGCACTGCAGCGGGCGAGTTGTTCCTGCTCTCGAACGAGCTTGATCCGGCCAACCGCAATCTATCCTACGAGCGTGAATTCGGCCGCGTCATGGGTTTGCTCGATTTCATGGCCAAGGTCGTCGCCGACCGCAACGGCCGAACTTTTTCCCGGCTGAGTCAGTCAGCAGTCAGCGCAGTTTTTTTACCGGTGAGTTTTTTGAAATGAAGAATGTCGTCATCCTGATTTCCGGTCGTGGCAGCAATATGGAGGCGATCATCGCCGCACGCGATGCCGGCAATCTGCCCGTCAACATCGCCGCCGTGATCAGCAACCGGCCCGAAGCAATGGGACTGGAGACCGCCGCCAAGGCCAGCATTCCAGTGCACTTCATCAACCACAAGGCGTTTGCCGGGCGCGAGTCCTTCGATGCCGCGCTGGCCGAGTGCATCGACGATTTCTCACCAGACCTCGTTGTCCTGGCCGGTTTCATGCGCATTCTTTCGGAAGGATTTGTGCGTCACTACGAAGGCCGGCTGATCAACATCCACCCTTCGCTCCTGCCCTCCTTTCCCGGCCTGCACACGCACCAGCGCGCGCTGGAGGAGGGGGTACGCATCCACGGCTGCACCGTGCATTTCGTGACCCCGACGCTCGACCACGGCCCGGTCATCATCCAGGCCGCGGTGCCGGTGCTCGATGACGACACAGAAGCCAGCCTGGCGGCCCGTATCCTGGTTGAAGAGCACAAAATCTATCCGCAAGCCGTGCGCTGGTTTGCCGAAGGCAAGCTGACGCTGGAAAACGGCCGTGTTCGTCTGGCTGCCGAGCTGGCTAACAGCGGCACGCTGATTTCGCCCGAGATTCGCTAAACCGGCCATGCCGATTGCTTTCGCCTTCGCGCTCGCTGCATCCTTCGGCATCCACCTCGCCGCGCTGTTCGGCCCCGACGTGGAAATTTTTGGCGGTATCGATGAACCGCCGCCCTTGCGCGCCGAGTTACAACCACCGCCGCCGGTTGCACCGCCAGCTGCGCCCAAGGTCTCCGAGAAAAAGCCGTCGACCAGGCCGGATGCCAAGACAGCGAAGCCAAGGCGGCTAGCGAGTAAGCCCCCTGCGCCGAAGTCCATGGCCGAAGAGCCGGCAGCTACGCCGGGGGACAGTGCTGAAATTGCCCCGGATTCGTCCTCGACGCCAGCGCCGGTCGTTGATTCTGAAGCCGCAAAACCAAAATCGGCGCCTCCCGCCAAGCCCATACTGCCCGCCAAAGGCAGCATCCGCTTTGCTATTTACTACGGCACTCAGGGCTTCGAGATCGGGCGTGCCGAGCATACCTGGGAGTTCACAGAGGATGGCCGCTACCGCTTGAGCGGCATGACCAAGACCAGCGGCATTGCCGCGCTGCTCAAACCGCTGGTTTTCGAGAACGAGAGCAGCGGCCGCCTGGTCGCCGGCGGCCTGCAGCCGGAAACCTACCGGACGCGCAAGAACGGCAAGGATGCCAACGAAAATGCCGATTTTGACTGGTTGACCGCAGAAGTCCGCCTGTCGCGCAGCGGCGCCGTCCAGCAAATTTCGGCCGGTGCGCAGGACATCCTCTCGCTCAACTACCAGCTCGCCTACCTGCGCCAGCCTGAAGGCGGCACTACGGTCGGAGTGGTGACCGGCAAGAAGTACGACAGCTTTGCGCTCGACGCTCTCGGTGTGGAGGAAATTGACATCCCCGCCGGCCGCTTCCGCACACTGCACCTGCGGGCCATGGGTGATACCGTCACCGAAATCTGGATTGCACTCGAACGCTACAGCCTGCCGGTTAAAATTCGCTATACCGATAAAAAAGGCGACATCTTCGAACAAGTCGCGACTGAAATAGGAACGCAATGAAAGCCCGCTTCACACCCGCCCTGTTTGCCCACGCCGAGGCCGTTCTCGGCCTGCTGCTGCGCTTCGACTACCCGGCCGACGCCGTTGTTTCACGCTATTTTCGCGAGCATCGCGAGCTCGGCCACGCCGACCGCGCCTTCGTAGCCGAAACCGTGTTCGCCGTGCTGCGCCGTGGCCGCAGCCTGGAGGCGCGCTGCGCCGGCAAGCTCTCCGACCGTCGTCGTCTGCTCGTCGCGCTGGCCGTGACGCGCGGCTGGAGCCAGCGCGAACTGGCCCCGGTGTTGAAGGCCAGCGAAGAAGAATGGCTGGCCGCCGCCAAGGCCATGCCGGAAACCGACTTTCCGCCGGCTGTGCGCTGCGACTTGCCGGACTGGCTGTACGAGCGCCTGGCCGCCCAGTTCGGTACCGACGAAACGCTGGCACTGGCCCATGGTCTCAACCAGCCGGCGCCGCTCGACCTGCGTGTCAATACGCTCAAGGCCAACCGCGACGACGTGCTCGCCAAGCTGGCCGAAGATGGCATCGCCGCCATGCCCGGCCCGCTCTCGCCCATCGCCGTCCGCCTGCGCGACAAGCCGGCGCTGGCCAAGCACCCGCTGTTCATCGAGGGCGCCGTCGAAGTTCAGGACGAAGGCAGCCAGCTACTCGGCTTCCTGCTCGAACCGAAACGCGGCGAAATGGTTGTCGATTTCTGCGCTGGCGCCGGTGGCAAGACCTTGCTGCTCGGCGCCCTGATGCGCAACACTGGCCGGCTCTACGCCTACGATGTCTCCGACAAGCGGCTGGCCAACCTCAAGCCCCGGCTGGCCCGTTCCGGCCTGTCCAACGTCCATCCGGCCCGCATCGAGCATGAGCGCGACCAGAAGATCAAGCGCCTGGCCGGCAAGGCCGACCGCGTGCTGGTCGATGCGCCGTGTTCCGGCCTCGGCACGCTGCGCCGCAATCCCGATCTGAAATGGCGGCAGGATGAAGCCTCGGTGGCCGAACTGACCGTCAAGCAGTTGTCGATTCTCGAAGCGGCATCGACCATGGTGCGTCCCGGCGGCCGTCTGGTTTATGCCACCTGCAGCCTGTTGACCGCAGAAAACGACGAGATCGTCGCCGCCTTCCTGGCCAAACATCCTAATTTCACGCTGTTGCCGGCCTCGGCGCTACTCGCCAAACAGGGCATCGCCATCGACGGCGACATGCTGCGTCTGCTCCCCAACCAGCAAAACACCGACGGCTTCTTCGCGGCAGCATTGGAGAAGAAGGCGTGATCCTTGAAACCTCAGTTGACCGCTTACCCATCCTTGACCGGTCGCATGAACACTGATTTTTGTGCCTTCGAGGTGATTAACCCATCGGGTGGCAGCGCTACGCGGCCGCTGGCACGTCTGGCCGGGCGTCTGGCTTTGTCGCTTCTCCTTGCAGGCAGGAGCCTGCAGCGTCGTCGCTTCGCGCCGGCCATCCCGTCCAAACGCGCCATCAGCCGCGTCCAACTAAGGTTTCAAGGATGAGCGAAAAAAGCCAGGCCCTGCGCCTGATCAACGACCTGCTGGCGGATTTTCATAGCCCGGATTTCATCTGGCAGGTGCTGGCGCTGGTCAGCTGTATCGGGCTAGCGGCGCTGATTGCCCGCTGGTGGCGTAGCCGCCATGCCGAAGGGGCCGGCCGCCTTACCGATGCCAGCGCCCGGCTTGCCTTCCCGCTCACCGGCATGGTGCTGACCGGGCTGACCATCGCCGCACTGGGTTCGCTGATCCACCTCAACCTGCTCAAGCTGGCCATGCCGCTGCTCGGCTCGATGGCGCTGGTGCGTGGCGTCATCTTCGTACTCCGCCAGGCGTTTCCTCAGGCGACCTGGCTGACCGCCTGGGAACGCATCATCGCGACCATCGTCTGGGGCTGGCTGGCCCTCTACATCACCGATCTGGCGCCTTACGTCATCAACGCGATGGAGTCAGTTGAGTTCCACATCGGCAAGCAGCACGTTGATTTGTGGACCGTGCTGCGCGGCGTCGCGACCATTTTCCTGACAGTCGTTTTCGCGCTGTGGATCGCCGGGGTCATCGAAGCGAAACTGATGCGCGTCCACACCATCGATGCCAACCTGCGCATCGTCGGCGTGCGCGTCGCCAAGGCTGGCCTGACGGTGATCGCCATCCTGACCAGCCTGGCGCTGGTCGGTATCGACATGACGGCGCTCTCGGTCTTTACCGGTGCGCTTGGCGTCGGTCTCGGCCTCGGGCTGCAGAAGATCGCCAGCAACTACGTCTCCGGCTTCATCATCCTGCTCGACCGCTCGATCCGCATCGGCAACATCGTCCAGGTCGGCACCGACAGCGGCGAAGTAACGCAGATCACGACGCGCTACACCGTGCTCAAGCACCCCGGTGGCACCGAATTCATCGTGCCGAACGAAACGTTGATCGGCAGCACGGTGCAGAACCAGACCTACTCCGACACGCAACTGCGGCTGACGACGACCATCGGCGTCGCCTACGATACCGACCTCGACCTCGCCTGCCGGCTGATGACCGACGCCGCCGCTGCCCACCCGCGCGTGCTGGCCACGCCGGCGCCCAAGGTCTTCCTGACCCAGTTTGCCGACAGCAGTATCAACCTCGAACTCGGTTTCTGGATCGACGACCCGGAGGAAGGCAAGGGCAACATCGTGTCCGACGTCAATTTCGCGATCTGGCGTGCCTTCAAGGAAAACGGCGTGGTCATTCCCTTCCCGCAGCGCGAAGTGCGGGTGCTACGCCAGGAAGAGCCGGTTTCCGGACAGTTTCACGGCTGTTAAAAATTGAAAATCTGGTAAAATCCGTCTCCCGGCCACCCATCCGCAGGCAATAGCTCGTATTCCCGCTGGGCGGCGATTTGATCAGAACCGGCTGCTTCCCGATGAACGTGGTGAATAGAATCGATACCCTCTTGCCGTCACCTCGCCGCTGGCTCGCGCTGGGTGCTGCGCTTCTGGTGGCCGTTTCCGCTCAGGCAGAGGAGGATCCGTTCTTTGCCAGCCTGCCAATCGTTGTTTCGGTAAGCCGCTTGCCACAGAGACTGGCCGATGCGCCGACATCGGTCACCGTTATTGACCGCGAAATGATCCGCAGCTTGCCCATTCGCGATCTGAATGACGTATTCCGGCTGGTTCCAGGCTTTCAAACCTATCCCAATACCACGGAAGCCGGTCGCGTTACCTATCATGGTCTGAGCGACGAGGAATTTTCGCCTCGCCTGCAGGTGCTGGTCGATGGCCGCTCAATGTATTCGCCGGCTTTCCGCAACGGCACGAATTGGGCGCTGATTCCCGTGGCGCTTGAGGATATCGAGCGCATCGAGGTGGTTCGCGGTACCAATGCCGTTTCCTATGGCTCCAACGCCTTCCTGGGCGTGATCAATATCGTTACGGTCGATCCATCCCTGGTTCGCGGATTTTCAGCGGCGACCAGTTACGGCAATCAGAATGTTCGCGACTATTCGCTGCGGACTGGCGGCAAGCTCGGGGAGTCGGGGGATTTCCGCTTTACCTATCGCCAGCAAAACGACGATGGCTTGCGCAATCAATATGACTGGATCGACTCCTATTTTGCGCGGCGCTTCGATTTTCGGGCAGATTTCGTGTTGACCGAAAGAGACAGCCTGCAGGTCAGCGCCGGGCATGTCGATGCCGTTACACAGCGCGGTCGGCTGAGTACGGCGACCTGGCGGAGCAATCCCGGAAATCCGATTCGCGATTTCGAGCAGTCGAACAGTTTCATGCAGTTTTTGTGGCGCCGCGCCCTGTCGATCGACTCGGATCTCCAGGTACGCTATGCCTATTCTGTCGACAAGGGGTCGGAGGGGTACGTTAACCCGGGGAATCCGGGGGCCGGAATAGCCCCCTACCGCTACGACCCCTGGGGCGCCGAAGGCTCTCGTCACGAAATCGAGGCACTGCACAACCTGCGTTTGGTCGAGGACGTCCGCTTGGCCTGGGGCGGAAGCTGGCGTCAGGATAGGGTCAGGGCACCGACCACGCTGGCCAATCAGGGCGACGTTCCACGGGATGTTGCGCGCCTGTTCGGAAATATGGAGTGGAAGCCGTCAGCCTGGCTGACCGCCAATCTCGGCTTGTCAGGCGAGGATGACTCGCTGGCCGGAACACATTTTGCGCCGCGAGCCAGTGTCGCCTTTCACCTGAATCCGCAGAACACCGTTCGCCTTGGTATTTCTCGCGCCTACAGAACAGGCAGCACGGTCGACTACCGGGGCGACTGGTGGAATGGCGCGAAGTATCAGTTCCGGGGTGATCCGAACATGCCATCGGAGCGCATGGATACGCTTGAAATCGGCTATCTCGGCGAGTGGCGAGACTGGCGCATGAGCCTCGATGTGCGCCTGTTCGACGAAAAAGTCCATAACCGCCTGCTGGTCGTCGACCGCGCCGATCTCGACAATTCGATCCCGGATGCGATGACGCCAATTCAGGACGTGCGAATGCGCGGCATCGAATACCAGTGGCGCTGGCAGCCCTTTGATGTGACCAAGATCATTCTCAGTCAGATGTTCATCGACATCGACGCCGAATACCTGGCCTCCGCCTTGGCCAATCCGACCAGCAGCATCCATGCGCCAGGAAAAATATTTCATATCGATGCGCTCTCCGAGCTCGGGACGCCTAGTCGCTCGACGTCGCTTCTGGTGATGCAGAAGCTGCCGCTTGGCCTGGAATTCTCGGTCGCTGCTTACTGGCAGAGCAAAATGAAATGGTCAGTCAACACCTGGGCCCAGGGTTATCAACGGTTCGATACGCGGCTGGCCTACCCGTTCCGCGTCTCTGGAGTCGGCGGGGAACTGGCTTGGACAGTGCAGTCGGTAGATGGGGCTCATTACGAGTACAAGGGCGACAACGATCCGCCTGGCCGCGTCGTCGAGCGCCGGCAGTGGGTGAGCCTGCGCCTCGATTTCTGATCGTTTCCGGCCTCAGAACAGCGTCGTCGCCCGCACCCAGGCATCGGGCAACACGTTTACCACCTGCGCCTCCAGCCACTTGTCGGCGCCGGACAGGATGGCGATGCCGGTGAGCAGGATGATGACGCCGAAAGCCTTCTTGATCCCGTCGATACGCTGCAACACCCAGCCGCGCGCCGCATTGAAACCCTTGCGCGAAGCGTAGGCGACGGCGACCAGCGGGATCGCCGCGCCAATCCCGAACAGGCCAAGAATGACCCCGCCGCGCACCGCACCGCCCTCGCTGGCGACCAGCGTCAGCGCCGAGGCGAGCAGCGGGCCGGAGCACGGGCTCCAGACCAGGCCAAGCACGCCGCCGAGAAGCAGGGCGCCGCCCAGCGAGCCGCCGTCGAGCTTCGCTGAGGCCGCATTGGCGCTCGAGGCAATGGGCAGCATCCATTCGGTGAAACGACGGTTGAGCACCGGCACCAGCATGACGAGGCCAAAGGTGATCAGCATCCAGGCGCCGAACAGCCGCACGCTGTCCGAATCGATGCCGAGCGCCGGGCCGAGGGCGCCGAGGACGATGCCGATCAGCGCGAAGGACATCGCCATGCCGACGCCCATGGCCAGCGGCGCTAGCCGGTTGGCCTGCACCGCGCCGCCGAGGACCAGCGGCAGGATGGGGAAAACGCAGGGCGACAGCGTCGTCAGGCTGCCGGCGACGAGGCTCAGGCCAAGGTGGGCGAGGGGGATGTCCATGATCCGGCTGGCTTACTTGGCGCTGTCGAGCACGGCGCGCAGCGCCTTGGCGTCAGTGTCGCCGGCCAGTCGCCCGGTTTCCTTGGCACCCTTGTAAGCGATCACGGTCGATTGCGTGCGCACGCCGAGCTGGCGTTTCAACTCGCGCTCCTTGTCGTAATTGACGATGAGCAGCGTGCCGGGTACGGCGGCGTCGCCTTTCCAGCCGTTGAAGACTTTTTCCTGAGCGCGGCAGGTCGGGCACCAGTCGGCGTGAAAGTGCAGGGTAACCGCTTCGCCAGCCTTCTGCTTGGCGGCCAGGCTTTCCGGCGAGTAGGGTTGGATGTCGAGGGCGAAGGCGAGGTGGCCGACGGTGGCGAGGGCGAGGGAAGTCAGGATGTGGCGGATTTTCATGGAAGTCTCCTTGGGGTTGGTTCAGCGTGGTTCAGTGGCAGCAACAAGTGGGCGGTCGGCCTGGTCAGACGGCTGCTCAAGCCGGTGACGCAGCCAATGGTCAAAGGAAAGGCGGCCTGGCCCCATCAGGGCGAGCGGCAGCAGCATGGCGATGAAGATGGCCGGCAGCTTGTAATTGCCAAAGCCCTGGTCGGTGATGGCGTAGCCGCGCAGCAGGTCGGCCAGGCTTTCCCAGTCGGCTGGCCAATGCACGCTGAGGATGGCGACGACGGTGAGCACGATCAGCGACACAGAAAAGAAGCGGGTGGCGAGGCCGACAACCAGGGCGAGGGCGCCGATCAGTTCGAACCAGGTAGCCATCTGCCAGCTGATCTCGGTGGGCACGAGGCTGAGGGGAAACGGGAAGCTGTCCTGGATGTCGATGAACCAGTTGCTGCCCCGGTATTTTTCCAGGCCGGATTCGAAAAACTCCCAGCCGAGAATCAGGCGCAGGCTGAGCATGCCCAGCCATAACCCGAGAAGATCGAGCGGCCCGAGTGCGCGACTGAGAAGGGATTGGAAATTTTTTTTCATCATGTGATCTCTGTTGGGGATGCACATTAGTCGGCGCGGCGGCCGAAACCTTACAGCGGCTTAGCGCGCGGCGCCGAGAATGATGCCTTGGGTGCGGAGCTGTTCCAGCAACGCGGCGCCGAAGGTACGCAGTTGGGCCGGATCGGGGTGGCGGAGTTCGTCAGCGATCTGGCGCAGGGCCGATTCGCCGGTGTGCGTTGGCTCGCCGAGCAGGGCGAGCAGGCGCGCCGTGACCGGGTTGATTTCGGTGAACTGGATCTCGTCGTCGGCGTCGCGAAAAACGACGAGGTGCGTCGGCCGGGGCTGGCGCGGGCGGTAGTCGGTGCCGATGCGATGCACCGGCCAGGCATAGGCGAGAACCCGGCTGGCCGGGTTGAGCGCCACCGTGCCAGCCAGCAGGTCGCCGGCCGGGTCGTGCGCCGGCAGCGGCGCATCCAGCGTGTCGAGGGCGAGTTCGATCCACTCGTAATGGGCCAGCTCGGCCAGCCAGCGCGGACGGGGCAGGGTGATGTCGGCTTCGGCCAGATAGCGGGTGAATTCACGCGGAATTTCCCGAAACCACGGGGTGTGCAGCGGCCAGTCGCGGTAGAAAGTCCGGTTCAGGCGGCGCCAGCGCTTTTCGCCAAGCAGGGTGCGGCAAACCGGAAAGCAGGCGTCAAGAAAGCCGCACAGGTTGTTGAACAGCAGTTCGTTGTACACCGCCATGCGGCGCGCCGGCACGCCGGGCGGGCGGGGCGCGTGCTGCGGGTCGCGCAGGTGGCGGCCGAAGGCGCGCTGAAAGTCCTGGAAGGCGGGCGCACCCATCAGGCGGCCCTCGCTTCGCTGGCCGGCAAAGCGGCCTGGCGGCGGACGATTTCGCGTACTTCCACGGTCAACCGGGAAATATCGGGAATATTGAAATCGCGTTCCAGGCAGGTTGGCACGTTGCCGGTGTGCCGGTAGGCAGTTTCGAGCAGCGACCAGACCGGGTCGATGACCTCGGCGCCGTGGGTGTCGACGAGCAGGCCGTCCGGCTCGACGTAGTGGCCCGCGACGTGGATGTAACAGGTGCGGTCGAGCGGTAGTGCGGTCATAAAGTCGACCGGGTCGAAGCCGAAATTCCGGCTATTCACGTAGATGTTGTTCACATCAAGATGGAGCAGGCAGTCGGCCTCGCGAACGATGTTCGTGATGAACGCCGTCTCGCTCATGTCGGCGCCCGGCGGGGCGACGTAGTACGAAGCGTTTTCGATGCCGATACGCATTTCGAGGATGTCCTGCGCCTGGCGGATGCGGCTGGCCGTCCATTTCACGGCCTCCTCGGTCATCGGGATCGGCAGCAGGTCGTAGAGATGGCTGTCGTCGGCGCACCACGACAGGTGTTCGGTGTACAGCGTCATGCCGTGTTCGGCCATGAAAGCCTTGATCCGGCGCAGCAGCGCAACGTCGAGTGGCGCGATACCACCCAGCGACAGCGACAGGCCGTGGCAGACGAATGCGTGGCGTTCGGTGAAATGGCGCAAATCCTTGCCGGATCTGCCGCCCATGCCGGCCCAGTTCTCGGGTGCCAGCTCGAAAAAGGCGATTTCTTCCGGAACGTGTTGCTTGAGCGGCGCGATCAGCTCCCGGCGAAAGCCGAGGCCGGCGCCAGCGAGGGGGCGATGGGTCATGGTCCTGTTCCTGGCAAAGTGGGCGGCGGGCAGGCCAGCGCCTGCTCCGCCCACCGAGTGCTGTGCTTACTTCTTGTCAGCGCCGCACTTGGCTTCGCCGCACTTGCCGTCCTTCATCTTCTTTTCGCCAGCGGCTTTCTTGTCGGCGCCGCACTTGGCCTCACCGCACTTGCCGTCCTTCATCTTCTTCTCGCCGGCGGCCTTCTTGTCGGCACCGCACTTGGCTTCGCCGCACTTGCCATCCTTCATCTTGGTGTCGGCCTGGGCCAGCTGATAGCCGGCTTCGAGCTGGGTGGCACCGAACGGATTGCCGGCAGCGTGGGCGGCCGGGGCCAGGGCGACAGCGGCGAAAGCGGTACCGATGGCGAGGGATACGAGGTTTTGCTTTTTCATGGTTTTCTCCGTTGGAGTCGAGGTGGGTTGGATCAGTCTTTTTGACTCATCCAGGCCCCCATGGCCTGACGCATGAACTGGAACTGCTTTTCTGCCCGTCGGCAACCCGTGCAAATCGCCAGATGTAGCCGAAACTGGAGCCGCTCTGAAAGACCGAGCGGACGTTCCATCTGTATCGAGGCGAGGCGGGATGCTTCCTTGCAGCTGATCATGGCAGTTCCTGTTTAGTGTCCTTGGTTTGGGTGCCTGATCCATTAGTCGGCGCAGTCACGAAAACATTACAAATATTTTTTACAGTATGATCCATCGCACCAAATACATTGAGATGACATGGCCACGGACCCGCTGCACGACCCCGAGTTTCTCACAGGATTGCGCCGCGACATGCTGCGCTTTGCAGAGATGCAGCTGCGCAACCGGGAGCAAGCCGAGGATGCCGTACAGGAAGCGCTGGCCGGCGCCATGGCCGGACGCGAAAAGTTCGCCTCACGCGCCTCGCTACGCACCTGGGTGCTATCCATCCTGAAAAACAAGATCATCGACGTGCTGCGTGGCCGGGTTCGTGAGAATGCTGTGGTCAACACTGAAAATGACGAGGATTTGAACGCCTATTTCAATGATCGCGAGCACTGGGCTGAAGACACTCGCCCGTCCGAGTGGCAGACGCCGCAACAGGCGATGGAAAGCAAGCAGTTCTGGGAAGTTTTCGAGGCCTGCCTGTACCGCCTGCCGGACGCCAGCGGGCGCATCTTCACCATGCGCGAAGTGCTCGGCTTCGATACCGACGAAATCTGCCAGACGATCGGCATTACGTCGAACAACTGCTTTGTCCAGCTGCATCGGGCGCGGCTGGCCCTGCGCGCCTGTCTCGGCGCCAACTGGTTCGGCGAAGCGGCCTGAAAAAAACCCCGCCACGAGGGCGGGGTAACAGGGAGTTCTCGAATCGGGGGATATTCGAGAGGAGGGTAATCCGGGTTATTCCTCGTGGCGTTTTTTCAGCCAGTGGCGGGCAATGGCGATAAGCGCACCAGCGGCAATCGCGGTCATGGCAGCCTTGAGCGGTTCGGCCTGGCCTTCGGATAGCCAATCAAAGCCTGTGATGCCGATGAAGACACCGACTGACTCACTGATGGGCAGGTTATCCGAAAAGGCCATCAGCGATCCTTGCGGACGGGAATGGGTGCCAGTGCGGGTTGAGCGGCGGCCAGTTCGAAAAGGTATTGGCGGGTGGCTTCGATAAATTGCTTTATATTCATTTTGATTATTTCCTCGTTATCCTCTTGGCGGGCTTTGCTTTCTTCCATGTCTTGCATTTTAGGCATGCTGGCCCCTGGCGTCTGTTGCGCGCTCGTGGCTAGGAGGTAACGGGTTTTGATCCTCTGTAACGCTATGTAACACCGACCGAAATGCCCTATTGGTGGGCGTTCCAGGTCAGCGTGAAGCGGGCGCCGCCCAGCGGCGAAGCGTCGGCGGTCGCGGTGCCGCCTTGCAGTTCCAGGACGCGGCGAGCGATGGCTAGCCCAAGCCCATAGCCGCCCGTGGAACGGTCACGGGAACGGTCAAGTCGGGTGAAGGCGGAGAAGATGTGCTCGCGTTCTTCCGATGGGATGCCGATGCCGTCATCGTCAACATGAATTCGGATCTGGTCGCCAACAATTTCAGCGTTGACCGAAATTCGCTTGCTGGCGTACTTGAAGGCGTTGCGCAGGAGGTTGCGCAGGGCGTAAGGCATAGCCTTGCGGTCGAGATCCACGCTGAGATTTTCTGGCAGGTTTTCGGTGTTGACCGTGACATCGAGCTGACGGCCGAGCAGGCGCACCGAATCCACCTCATCGACCAGCCACTCGGCAAATTTGACGCTGGAGAAATGCGCTTGCGGCGCTTCGCGTTCGAAACGGGCGTAGGTCAGGCTGGTGTCGATTAGCTGGTCTAGTTCGTCAAGATCGGCTTCCATCATCGCCCAGAGGCGTTCGCGTTCATCCCGCAGGTCAGTTTCCGACAGCATTTCCAGGGCGAAACGCATGCGCGCGATGGGGGTTCGCAGCTCATGCGAAATCCCGCAGGACAGCTCGCGATGGGTGGCGAGCAGTTGGCGGATGCGCTCGGCCATGCTGTTCATCGTGTCGGACAGCGGGGCGAAAAGTTGGGTTCGGGCGGTCGGCGAGCGGGCCTCGAAATGGCCGTCGCCGAGATCAAGCGCCGTTTGGCGCAAGGCTTCGAGATCGCGCCAGATCGGGCGGATCCAGAACCACAGTGCGACCGCG
The DNA here is from genome assembly GCA_907163225.1 of uncultured Rhodocyclaceae bacterium. Taxonomy (GTDB): domain Bacteria; phylum Pseudomonadota; class Gammaproteobacteria; order Burkholderiales; family Rhodocyclaceae; genus Azonexus. The sequence goes on from OU015322.1 coordinate 3,195,121, forward strand.
AAAATCAGGCCGATCAGGCTCCAGGTTAGCAGGCGCAGTCGCAGTTCCAGCGGAAGACGATCCTTCAGTTCCGGATTTCGGTTCGAGGCCAGCGGGCCGACAACCAGCACCTGGCTGGTGGTTCCCAGGCGGTGGTACATGATGTCACCGTCGTGGTCGATGGCGATGTCGCCGGCATCCAGCTTGAGCACCTGGGAAGGCGTCAGTGTGCGATCCAGAGTGATGCGTTCGACGATGTCGAGGTTGTAGGAAAACTTTTCGTCCAGCTCCTTGATTTTCTTCTGCCAATCGCGGCGCGGCTGACGGAAGAGCTCGTCTTCGATCATGATGATCGTGCCGCGCATGAAGCGCCGTGCGTAGTCGTCGGTAATGCCGCGCTGGGCGGTGGAAATGACGAAGTCGGCGGTGAAGGCAATGGCGACGAAGGAGCCCATCGCCAGCAGGTAAAAATTGAAAAACAGCTTGGACAGGCTGTACCGACTGCCTCGCCAGCGCGGCAAAGCAACCCGGAACAATGAGCGGGCTAGGCCCTGGTTTTGCTCCTTTGGGGGCGCTTCGGCGGGCTGCGGGTCAGTTCCAGTCATGCTTGCTGAACAGGTAGCCTTTGCCGCGAACGGTCTTGATGCGCGTCGGATTCTCCGGGTCGTCGTTCAGCTTCTTGCGCAGGCGGGAAATGCGGGCATCGATCGAGCGGTCGAGACCATCGAAGCCAATGCCACGCAGTTCCTGCAGCAGATCGTCACGCGACAGCACGTTGCCGGCATGCGAGGCGAGCAGCCAGAGCAGGTCGAATTCGGCGGTGGTCAAATCGATGGTCTGGCCGCTCAGCGAGGCTGTCCGGGTCGACTGGCTGATCTTGAACTGACCAAAGACCATGCTCTCCGATTCGCCATTGTTGGCATCGGCCGCCGTTGGCAAACGGCGCAACAAGGCCTTGATGCGGGCGAGCAAAACGCGCGGCTGAACCGGTTTTGCGATGTAGTCGTCGGCACCCATTTCGAGACCGAGAATCTGATCGAAATCCTCGTCGCGGGCCGTCAGCATCAGGATCACGCCGCGGTATTGCGGGCGTACGGCGCGACAGACCTCAAAGCCATCCTTGCCGGGAAGCATGACATCGAGCATGACCAGATCAGGCTGCTCGGTCAGAATGCGCGCCTCGGCAGTGTCGCCGCGTGGCTCGATGCTGACTTCCATATCATTTTTGGTGAGATATTCAGCCGTCAGTTCGGCCAGGCGTTCGTCGTCTTCGACAAGCAGTATGCGTGTATTCATTCGCCAATCTTAACGGCCTGCCGGGCAGCGGTCCACCTTCCTGTGCCGCGGAGGGCTTTCCACGGTCAACCGGAAAAATCGGGCAAATTTCACCCCCGGTCAGTGATGGCATAGAATCCCGGCTGCTCGTTTATTTGGGATCTCGTAGATGAATTGCTCGAATGTGCCCCTCAGGGCCTGGTTTGCCACCCTGGGGCTGGGTTGCCTCGGCTTGGTGGCCGTCGGTATGGAATTGCAAACGCTGTTGCGTCTGGCGCCGTGCCCGCTCTGCATTTTTCAGCGCCTGCTTTACATCGTGATCGGCTTGATCGGTCTGCTCGGTTTTGCCCTGCCGGCCGGGCGGATGCTGTGGGCTGCGCTGGCCGGTGGCCTTGGCCTGCTCGGCTTTGGTGTTGCCGCTTATCAGACCTGGATGCAGGCATATCCTCACCTGGCGCCGGAGTGCAGCTTTACCGACCCGAACGCAATAGAGCGGCTGGTCGACTGGCTAGGGATGGCGTGGCCGTCAATGTTCCTGGCCACCGGCTTCTGCACCAGCCGCGATTGGGAAATGTTCGGCCTGTCGATGGCCAACTGGTCGATGCTGATATTTGCCGGCATTGTGGTTTATGCCGCATTACTCTTTATGCGGAAACGCCAGGCATAAAAAAACAAAACCCGCTGAAAAGCGGGTTTTTGTCGAATGCCGGAGAAGCCGAATTACTTCAGCTTGACTTCCTTGTAAGCGACGTGCTTACGAGCCTTCGGGTCGTACTTCATGAACTCCAGTTTGGCAGGCGTCGTGCGCTTGTTCTTGGAGGTGGTATAGAAGTGACCGGTGCCAGCTGTAGATTCCAGCTTGATTTTTTCGCGACCGCCTTTAGCCATTTTATATTTCCTTCGTTATTAGACTTCGCCGCGGGCACGCAGGTCGGCGAGGACGGCGTCAATGCCGTTCTTGTCGATCAGGCGCAGACCGGCGTTGGAAACGCGCAGGCGCAGGAAGCGGTTTTCAGATTCGACCCAAAAACGACGGTACTGCAAGTTCGGCAGGAAGCGGCGTTTGGTTCTATTGTTGGCATGGGAAACAGTGTTCCCAACCATCGGGCCTTTACCCGTTACTTGGCAGACTCGCGCCATGATGGTGCTCCAGAATTCGCTAGAAGAGAGCCCACAAGTATAACCAAAAGTACTCAATCGTTTCAAGGGGTTTTATGAATTTTATAGCAAACCCCGTTCGGCGAAGGAGAGCGGCGGGGTGTTGCCGGCGACGATAAAGTGATCGAGAACCTTGACGTCGACCATGGCCAGCGCATCTTTCAGCGAGCGGGTGAGCATTTCGTCGGCGCGCGACGGCTCGGCAATGCCGGACGGGTGGTTATGCGCCAGGATAACCGCCGCAGCGTTGTTGGCGAGCGCTGCCTTGACCACTTCGCGCGGGTAAACGGAGGTTTGGGTCAGCGTGCCGCTGAACAGCTCGTCGGCTTTCAGGAGGTGATTTTGCGCATCCAGCCATAGCGCCATAAAAACCTCGTGGCCTCGGTTGGCCAGTTTCAGGCGTAGCCAGTCGCGCACCTTGCCGGGCGAAGTAAAACTGTCGCGCGTTGCCATGTCTTGTGACAGCGCGCGGCGGGCGAGTTCGAAACTGGCTTTGAGCTGGGCGGCCTTGGCCATGCCAATGCCGGAAACGCTGGCCAGCTCGGCGAGCGATGCTTCGGCCAGGGTACCAAGCTGGCCGTCGAAGCGGTGCAGAAGGTCGCGGGCCAGATCCACCGCACTTTTGCCACGCACGCCGACTCGCAAATAGATGGCCAGCAATTCGGCGTCGGAGAGCGCTTCCGGGCCGTGCGCCAGCAGCCGCTCGCGCGGTCGTTCGCCTTCTGGCCAGTCGGTAATCGCCATATTCTTTCCAGTAGAATGTGCGGAGTCCAATTCTAATGGCAAGACAATGGAATTACTGGGAAAACGCATCGTTCTCGGCGTCACTGGCGGCATCGCCGCCTACAAAGCAGCCGAACTGGTTCGCTTGCTGGGCAAACAAGGCGCCGAGGTGCAAGTGGCGATGACCGAAGGCGCAAGCCATTTTGTCACGGCGACTACCTTTCAGGCACTTTCCGGCAAGCCGGTCTATACGGATCAGTGGGATGCGCGAATGCCGAACGCGATGGCGCACATTGATCTGTCGCGCCAGGCGGATCTCATTCTGGTGGCGCCTGCGTCAGCTGATTTTCTTGCTCGCATAGCGCACGGCATGGCCGACGACCTGCTGGCGACCATGGTGCTGGCGCGTGATTGTCCGCTGTTGGTCGCCCCGGCGATGAACCGCCAGATGTGGGAAAGCCCGGCGACGCAACGAAATGTCGCGCAATTGCAGGCCGATGGCGTGCACATTCTCGGCCCGGCCTGCGGCGAACAGGCCTGCGGTGAAGTCGGCGCAGGCCGCATGCTGGAGCCGGAAGAGATTCTTGAGGACGTAATAGCTTTCTTTGCCCCCAAGGTGCTGGCCGGCAAGAATGTGTTGATTACGGCTGGGCCGACTTTCGAGGCCATTGATCCGGTGCGCGGGATTACCAATCTTTCCTCCGGCCGCATGGGCTACGCCGTGGCCCGCGCAGCGCGGCAGGCCGGGGCCGAGGTGGTGCTGGTTTCCGGGCCGGTCGGTTTTTCGGCCCCGCAGGGTGTTGACCGTGTCAATGTACGCAGTGCGCTCGACATGCATGCCGAGGTGATGGTTCGGGCTGCGGCAGCGGATATTTTTATTGGCGTCGCGGCCGTCGCCGACTATCGCGTCGCCAATTCGGCCGAACACAAGTTGAAGAAGGATGCGGGAGGAGTTCCACCGATCGAACTGGTCGAGAACCCGGATATTCTGGCCGAAGTGGCGGCGATACAGGGCGGCCCGTTCTGTGTAGGCTTTGCGGCGGAGAGCCGCAATCTCGAAGAATATGCGCAGACCAAACGGCGCAAGAAAAATATTCCGCTGATCGCCGGCAACCTGATTCAGGATGGTTTTGGCGGCGACGACAATCGACTGGTTCTGTTTGACGACAACGGCGTGCACCCGCTGACACCGGCGCCAAAGTCGGTGTTGGCGCGCCAGTTGATCGCACATATTGCAAAATTGACAGGGAAAAACTGATGCATCGAATTGACGTAAAGATTCTCGACAACCGCCTGCGCGACAACCCGCCGCATTACGCCACGCCGGGCTCCGCCGGGCTGGATTTGCGTGCCTGCATTGAGGCGCCGCTGCATGTCGAGCCTGGGCAGACCACCTTGGTGCCGACCGGCATGGCCATTCATCTGGCGGATCCTGGCCTGGCGGCGATGATCCTGCCGCGCTCCGGCCTTGGCCACAAACACGGCATTGTGCTGGGAAATCTGGTCGGATTGATCGATAGCGACTATCAGGGCGAATTGATGGTCTCGGTCTGGAATCGCGGCAGCGTGGGTTTTACCTTGAACCCGCTTGATCGTATTGCGCAGCTGGTGGTGGTGCCGGTGTTGCAGGTTGGCTTCAATATCGTCGATGATTTTGATGCCAGCCACCGTGGCGAAGGGGGCTTTGGCAGCACCGGGAAGGCTTGAGCGGGCTTGTCGGCACTGATTGCCCATTTCCTCGGGCAGTCAGTTTTGCCGATGAGTAGGTGACTGAAACTCCAGGTTTTGGGCGCGCAGGCAGCTTCCTGGTCGTGCTGCCACCGACGTTTGATGGCGGGAGGCAGGTGGGCGCGGGAAAGCCGGGCAAAAAATGACCTGTGATCCTGCTGGCCGTTAGGAGAAATTCCCGTAGATGAAATTCGCTGACCCGGAAATCTGATTTTTGGTCAAATTTTCCGGTTGACCGCTGTCAACCGGGTTTTTCAGTCAGAACAGCTCGATGTCGCCGTCGGCGCTACCCGTCTCGCTCAGGCCAGAATTTGAAGACCTGATCGCGTCACTCTTGACTTGCGAGTTGACCAGCAATTCGACCAGCTTGCGGCTGCGCGAGCGGAAGCGCTGAAGGCCGTCCGCTTCGTTGTCGTGCTGCAGGGCGAGGAAGGCGTGCATGTATTCGCCGACGTTAATGGTGCGCTGGCTGATGCGCGACATCATCTGGGTGACGATGTCTTCGAACTGCATGGCCATCACGCCTTCTTGCGTGAGGTTGTGCATTTGCTCGGTGATGGCCGTGATGTGATCGGATTGCTCGCGCGCCTTGCCAGTCAGTTCAAGCAACTCGGAACCCAGCTCATGCAGCGTCGAACGGGATTTCTCGGCCAGGCTCATGTCAATTTTGGTGGCATCGGCGATACGGACGCCGACGTCTTGCAGAGAGCCGAGAATTTCCGTTAACGATTTGCGAATGTCGACGTTGAATTCACCCGTGCGAGCAGCGAGATTGCGAACCTCGTCGGCAACCACGGCAAAACCACGCCCGGCCTCACCGGCTCGCGCTGCCTCGATTGCGGCATTCAGTGCCAGAAGATCGGTCTGTTTGGTGATGCCGGCGATATCGTTCAGCGAGCCGTTGATGGTCGAAACACGCTGCTGCATTTGCTCAAAACTTTGGGCGATACCCTGGCTGGTGTTCTGCAATTGCGACATCTTGGTGACGAATTCGGCGATCAGTACATTGGTTTCGTCGAAGAAGCGCTGCAGGCTGACCTGGCCCTGTGCCTGACTGCTGCCGGAGGTGGTCATTTGCAGCATCTGGTCGATCAGGGAGCGCAGAATCTCTCGCTGATTGGAGGATTGCGATTCCAGGCCTGTCAGGCTACCTGAAAGCTTGCTGACAGAGGCACGAATAATTTCCTGCGCTTCCCGCATGTCGTTCTCAAGCGAGGTGAATTGCATTTCGGCGTGCGCCATCGCCTCGTCGGAGAGCACGTGGTATTCCGACATCACTTCCTGCAGTTCGCTGAAATGGCCTTGCTGACGTGATTTCCAGCGCTTCCGCTCGGCCAGTGAAAGCAGCGTTGCCGTCACCATCAGGCCGGCAAGTAGCACAAAGAAGTGGGACGAAACAGGGCCAACCGCCATCGACCAGAGCCAAAGCCCAAGGCCGCCAGCGGCGGTAAGCCAGATCAACAGATCATCAATTCGTTTCATCGACACGACCCAAAAGTACTTTTCCTTTTAATTATACGATTTGTATCACTTTTGACGTAGTTATTGATCGGGTTCACCCCATCGCCTTCAAATGCTGGATGATCTCGCTCGCCATCGGCTGGGCATCGCCGTAGAGCATCCGGCAGTTGTCGGTGTAGAACAGCGCATTCTCGACGCCGGAGTAACCGGTGCCCTTGCCGCGCTTGATGACGATCACGTTCTGCGCCTTGTCGGCATCGAGGATGGGCATGCCGTAGATCGGGCTGGCCTTGTCGGTGCGGGCGCTCGGGTTGACCACGTCGTTGGCACCGATGATCAGCGCCACGTCGGCCTGACCGAACTCACCGTTGATTTCTTCCAGGTCGAAGATCTTGTCGTAGGGCACGCCGGCTTCCGCCAGCAGCACGTTCATATGCCCCGGCATGCGCCCGGCCACCGGGTGGATGGCGAACTTCACTTCAACGCCCGCTTCTTCGAGGATCGAGGTCATTTCCCACACCTTGTGCTGGGCGTGTGCCACGGCCATGCCGTAACCCGGCACGATGATGACCTTGCCGGCGTAGCGCATCATGGCTGCGGCATCGAGCGCGGAAAGTTCCTTCATCGAACCGCTGATCGCTTCACCCGGGCCGCTGGCCACCATCGGCGTGAACAGAATGTTGGAGATCGGGCGGTTCATGGCCTTGGCCATCAGCTGGGTAAGCAGCGTGCCGGCGGCGCCGACCACAATGCCGGCAATGATCAGCGCCGGATTGCCCAGTACGTAGCCTTCGAAGCCGACGGCCAGGCCGGTAAAGGCGTTGAACAAGGAAATGACGACGGGCATGTCGGCGCCACCGATCGGCAGGGTGACGATGATGCCCAGCACCAGCGCAACGGCGAAGAATGCGAAGATCAGTTCCGGCTGGGCGGGCGCCTGAACGACCATGGTGCCGCCGAGGCCGATGGCAATGAGCGCCAGAAGGACGTTGACGGCATTTTGGGCCGGCAGGCGATGGGCTTTTTTCAGTACGCCCTGCAGCTTGGCCCAGGCGACGCAGGAGCCGGTGAAGGACACCGCGCCGATCAGCGCACCGATGACCGCGAGCACCGTCGTCGCCAGGCTGTGCGTATCGCCCTTGGCGAACTCGATGGCGGCGATCGCAGCGGCGGCACCGCCGCCCATGCCGTTGTAGATGGCGACCATCTGCGGCATGTCGGTCATCTTGACCTTCTGGCCGGAAATCCAGGCGGCAGCACCGCCGATGGCAAGGGCCAGGGCCATCAGGCCAAGATTCTGCAGGCCGGGGATGAGGAAGGTGGCGGCAATGGCGATCAGCATGCCGTAGCCGGCAATGATGATGCCCTTGCGGGCACTGGCCGGCGAGCTCATGCCCTTGAGGCCAAAGATGAACAGCGCGGCGCCGAGGAACCAGGCGCCCTGAACGTAGAGTGGCAGCGTCATGTTCAGCCCTCCTTCTTCTTGAACATGGCGAGCATGCGTTCAGTCACGACGTAACCGCCGGCCGCATTGGCTGCGCCGAGAGCGACCGCGAAGAAGCCGATAGCCTGCTGGACAGGGGTGTCGGCTGAACCGAGCATGATCATGGCGCCAACGACGACGACGCCGTGCACGAAGTTGGAACCGGACATCAGCGGCGTGTGCAGGATGACCGGCACCTTGGCGATGATCTCGTAGCCGGTGAAGGCGGCGAGCATGAAGATGTACAACGCGAGCAAGCCGTCCATTACGCCTCTCCCATAATTTCGCGAATTTTCGGGTTGACCGTGACACCGTCCTTGCACAGCAGCGTGCCGGCGACGACCTCGTCGGACCAGTCGATAGTCAGTTCGCCGTCCTTAATCCACGGCGAAATGAAGTTGTAGAGGTTCTTGGCGTAGAGCTCGGAGGCGTGGGTCGGCATGCGCGAGGGCAGGTTCAGGGGGCCGTGGATGTTTACATCGTTGGCGACAACGTGCTCGCCGGGCTGGGTCAGGGCGCAGTTGCCGCCGGATTCGGCGGCCATGTCGACGATGATGGCACCGTATTTCATGCGGGCGATCATGTCGGTGGTGATGATGATCGGCGCCTTTTTGCCGGGAATGGCCGCCGTGGTGATGACGACGTCCGACAAGGCGACGGCCTTGGCCAGTTTCTCGGTTTGCTGGGCCTTCTCTTCGTCGGTGAGGTCACGGGCGTAGCCGCCGGTGCCGTCGGCGTGCACGCCGGTGTCGACAAACTTGGCACCGAGCGATTCGATCTGCTCGCGGGCAGCCGAGCGCACGTCGTAGGCTTCGACCATGGCACCGAGGCGTTTGCAGGTGGCGATGGCTTGCAGGCCGGCCACACCAGCACCGATGACCAGCACGCGGGCCGGGCGGATGGTGCCGGCGGCCGTGGTCAGCATCGGGAAAAACTTGGTGCAACGGGCCGCGGCGATCAGGCCGCATTGGTAGCCGGCGCAGGCGCCCTGGCTGGAAAGCGCATCCATGCTCTGGGCGCGCGAGATGCGCGGCAGCAGTTCCAGGGCGAAGGCCGTGATCTTGCGGGCGTTGAGCGCGGCGAGACGTTCTTTGGATTCGAAAGGTTTCAGGAGGCCGATAAGGACGGCACCTTCGGGCATCGCTTCGATTTCCGCGGTCGACGGGAGATTAACGCGCAAAATCAAATTGGCTGCGCCGTAGGCTTCACGGATGCCTGCAACCATGGCGACTTCCGGGTAATCCGAGTCGAGCAGATGGCTTTCAATGCCGGCGCTTTGCTCCATGCGGAGCGTGGCGCCGAGGGCGGCGAATTTCTTGGCAGTCTCGGGCACGAGAGCAACCCGGCTTTCGCCCGGCGCGCGCTCCCTGACAACCGCTATGGTTAACGGCATGCTGATTTCTCCTGGTTGAAGCTCGGGGCGTGACCCCGTGTTTTAGTTTTGACTAATTATTGCTGATCATTCAGCCGAGGGCTGTTTGTTGCAGAAACGAAGCTCTTGCGGGTACGGAAAAAAGTCCTCGACATGACCATCGCGAATTTTTTGTTGCGAATCTTGCCAGAATTTTGGTGAAAGCAGGTCGGCGTGATGGCGATGAAATATTTTTCGCAGGGTGGGAGATGCGAGCAGGAAGGTGCTGAACTCTTCGGGGAACACGTCGTTTTTGGCCACCGGATACCAGATTTCGCCAGACATTTCGGTTTCGAAATCCGGCGCTGGCGGTATCTTCCGGAAGTTGCAATCAGTCATGTATTCGATTTCGTCGTAGTCGTAGAACACGACGCGACCGAAGCGGGTGACACCGAAATTCTTCCACAGCATATCGCCCGGGAAAACATTGGCCTGGGCCATCTCCCGGATGGCGCTGCCATATTCCTGAATGGCGTGTTCCAGGCCTTCGATGTTGTTTGCGTGCTCCATGCGGTCGAGGTGGATGTTCAGTGGCTCCATCCGGCGCTCGATGTAAAGGTGCTTGATGATCAACTGGTCACCGTCGACTTCGAAGCAGGACGGGGCCAGTTTTTGCAGCTCATTCAGCACTTCGTCGTCGAAACGTTTGAGCGGGAAAAGTACATTGGAAAATTCCAGCGTGTCCGCCATCCGGCCCACGCGGTCGACCTGCTTGACCATCATGAATTTGCGCTTGACCGTGGCACGGTCCATGTTCTTCGAGGCGCCGAAAACGTCCTTGATGATCTTGAAAACATAAGGGTAGGACGGCAAGGTAAACACCAGCATGACCAGCCCACGGATGCCGGGGGCCATGATGAACTGGTCTTCTGAATGGTGCAGGTGGTAGATGAGGTCGCGGAAGAACATGGTTTTGCCCTGCTTGCCGAGGCCTAGCATGATGTACAACTCGGAGCGCGGCTTGGCGGGCAGGATGGAGCGCAGGAACTGGACGTAGCCGGAGGGCACTTCCATGTCGACCATGAAATAGGCGCGCGACAGTGAAAACAGCAGACCAATCCGCCAGGCGTCGAGGAGGATGGTGTCGATGACCAGCTGGCCGTTTTCGTCATGCAGCACCGGGATGGCGAATGGGTATTCATGCGCCCCGTTGATCGCTTTGCCAATGATGTAGGCCGCCTTGTTGCGGTAAAACGGCGAGCCAAGCACCTGGATCTGGAAATTGACCTCGCGCCGGGGCATGCCGTTGAGATGCTGGCTGACGGCATCGTAGAGGTAGCCGACATCGCGTTCGAGATCGGCGAAGGGCAGGTGCCAGCCAAAATCGCCGATGATATTGTGAATCGCTCCCCGCAGGCCGTTATCCTTGGCGTAGTAACTGCGGTAGGTCTGCGCTTCATCGCCCTCGATGTTTTCCGTCGAAATGCTCGGGCGGACGAAAATGAAATCGTTGTGAAAATAGTTGCGGTGCAGGATCTTGGTCGTTACCGAATTAAAAAATGTCTCAGCCAGTTCGGGTTGCTTGTGGTTGAGCAGCAGGCCGATGTAGAGCAGTTTGATCTGCTGCCAGGTGGCATCGTCAATGTTCTCGACGTCGAACTCGGTGCGCAGGCGCTCGACGCATTCGTCGACGCGGTCGTCATAGAATCGGATGCGTTCCTTCACGGCCTTATGGACGCCCAGCCAGTCACTGTTTTCAAATCGTGTCTTGGCTTCTCGGCTGGTCTGCCGGAAAAGGGTGTAGTGCTTGTTGAAGCCCTGAATCATGGCCAGGGCAATCTGGTGAGCGTTGGTGCCGTAGAGTCCGACGGAGATTTTCATGGTTTGGCTCGAGGGTCAGCGCTCAATATTAGCATCGTGAAAGCGACTGAAAGGTCTGTGTAAGTCATGCAACCACATAATGAAACGATGCTTCGTTGACTGAGATGTCGGGAGAAACCATACTCCCAAGTTGTCTGCCGTGAATTACGTCCAAAAGGGGTGGCAAGCCCGCCTCAAATAATCAAACCAGCGCAAGGGGATATTATGACCACAGGTAAGTCGAAGATCATTTACACACTCACGGACGAGGCGCCGCTGCTGGCTACTTGCGCCTTCCTGCCCATCGTTCGTGCGTTTACCGCGCCGGCCGACATCGAAATCGAGAAGGCTGATATTTCGGTTTCCGCGCGCGTGCTTTCCGAATTCGGCGAATTTCTTACGGACGACCAGAAGGTTCCTAACACCCTCGGCGAGTTGGGCAAGCGTTGCCTGCTGCCGGAAACCAACATCATCAAGCTGCCGAACATCTCGGCATCCGTCGCCCAGCTGAAAGCCTGCGTCAAGGAACTGCAGGAAAAGGGCTACGCCATTCCCGATTACCCGGAAACCGCCGACACCGAAGAAGCCAAGGCGCTCAAGGCCCGCTTCGGCAAATGCCTCGGTTCCGCCGTCAATCCGGTGCTGCGCGAAGGCAACTCCGACCGCCGCGCCCCGGGCGCCGTCAAGAACTACGCCAAGAAGCGTCCGCACTCCATGGGCGAATGGAAGCAGTGGTCGCAGACTCACGTTTCCCACATGGAACATGGTGACTTCTACCACGGCGAAAAGTCGATGACCCTCGACAAGCCGCGCGAAGTGCGCATGGAGTTGATCGCCAAGGGCGGCAAAACCACCGTGCTGAAGCCGAAGCTCTCCCTGCTCGAAGGCGAGATCATCGATTCGATGTTCATGAGCAAGAAGGCGCTGTGCGACTTCTACGAAGCCCAGCTGGAAGACTGCCGCGAATCCGGTATCCTCTTCTCGCTGCACGTCAAGGCGACGATGATGAAGGTTTCCCACCCCATCGTTTTCGGCCATTGCGTCAAGATTTACTACAAGGATGCTTTCGAGAAGCACGGCAAGACCTTCAAGGAACTCGGCATCAACGTCAATAACGGCATGGTCGATCTGTACGAGAAGATCAAGGCGCTGCCGGAGTCCAAGCGCGACGAGATCATCCGTGACCTGCATGCTTGTCAGGAACACCGTCCGCGTCTGGCCATGGTCGATTCGGCCAAGGGCATCACCAACTTCCATTCGCCGAACGACATCATCGTCGACGCCTCCATGCCGGCCATGATCCGTCAGGGCGGCAAGATGTGGGGCGCCGACGGCAAGCCGTACGACAGCAAGTGCGTCATGCCGGAATCGACCTTCGCCCGGATTTACCAGGAGATGATCAATTTCGTCAAATGGCATGGCAACTTCGATCCGCGCACCATGGGCACCGTGCCGAACGTCGGCCTGATGGCCCAGCAGGCCGAAGAATACGGCTCGCACGACAAGACTTTCGAGATCACCGAAGACGGCATCGCCAACGTGGTCGATAACGCCACCGGCGAAGTGCTGCTGACGCAAAACGTCGAAGCCGGCGACATCTGGCGTTGCTGCCAGGTCAAGGACGCACCGATCCGCGACTGGGTCAAACTGGCCGTCACCCGTGCCCGTCAGTCCAATACCCCTGCAATCTTCTGGCTGGATGCTTACCGTCCGCACGAGAACGAACTGATCAAGAAGGTCCATAAGTATCTCAAGGATCACGATACCAGCGGTCTCGACATCCAGATCATGTCGCAGGTCCGTGCCATGCGTTACACCCTGGAGCGCGTCGCCCGTGGTCTCGACACCATTTCGGTGACCGGCAACATCCTGCGCGACTACCTGACCGACCTGTTCCCGATCATGGAACTGGGCACCTCGGCCAAGATGCTGTCCATCGTTCCGCTGATGAACGGCGGCGGCATGTACGAAACCGGTGCCGGCGGCTCGGCCCCGAAGCATGTCCAGCAGCTGACGCAGGAAAACCACCTGCGCTGGGATTCGCTCGGCGAGTTCCTGGCTCTGGCCGTGTCGCTCGAAGAGCAGGGCATCAAGGACGGCAACAAGCGCGCCGTGCTGCTGGCCAAGACGCTCGACGCGGCGACCGGCAAGCTGCTCGACAACAACAAGTCGCCGTCGCCGAAGACCGGTGAGCTGGACAACCGTGGTTCGCAGTTCTACCTCGCCATGTACTGGGCGCAGGAACTGGCTGCGCAGACCGAGGACAAGGAACTGGCTGGCAAGTTCGGTTCGCTGGCCAAGTCCCTGACCGATAACGAAGCCCAGATCATTGCCGAGCTCAAGTCGGTGCAGGGCCGTCCGGTCGATATCGGTGGCTACTACAAGGCCGATGCCGAGAAGTGCAAGGCGGTCATGCGTCCGAGCCCGACGCTGAATGCAGCGCTGAAGGCTGCCCGCGGCTAAGCGATCCAACATTCCCGGCGCGTGAGCGCTGGCGCAAAAAAGCGAAGGCCCACCGGTCTTCGCTTTTTTTTAGCCTTTTTTCCGGTTGACCGCGGGCGTCAGCCTGGTCGGGCGTGCCAGCCAATGCGGGCTGACACGGGCCGGTGTTTTGCGACATAATCACCCGGCTGCCCGGCGCCGGAAACCCCGTGCCGGTGCCGGCTGCCCATCCGAAAACAATGCAGGGAGTGGATATGACTTCGCACATCACGGTGCCGCAAGGCGGTCAGAAAATCGTTCCGGGGCAGGCGATCCCGAACAACCCGATCATTCCGTTCATCGAAGGCGACGGCATCGGCATCGACATCACGCCGGTGATGATCAAAGTTATCGACGCAGCCGTGGCCAAGGCTTACGGCGGCGCCAAAAAGATTTACTGGATGGAAGTCTTCGCCGGTGAAAAATCCACCCGCCTCTACGGGCCGGACGAATGGTTCCCGCAGGAAACCTTCGCTGCCCTGAAGGAATACGCGGTCTCGATCAAGGGCCCGATGACGACGCCGGTCGGCGGCGGTATCCGCTCGCTCAACGTGGCCCTGCGCCAGGAACTCGACCTCTACCAGTGCGTGCGCCCGGTGCAGTATTTCAAGGGCGTGCCTTCACCGCTCAAGCACCCGGAACTGACCAATATGGTCATCTTCCGCGAGAACACCGAAGACATCTACGCCGGCGTTGAATGGTCGTGCACCTCGGCCGATGCGAAGAAAGTCATCAAGTTCCTGCAGGACGAAATGGGCGTCAAGAAGATCCGTTTTCCGCATTCGTCAGGCATCGGCATCAAGCCGATTTCGGTTGAGGGCAGTTCGCGTCTGGTCCGCGCCGCCATCAAGTACGCCATCGCCAACGACCGCAAGTCGGTGACCATCGTGCACAAGGGCAACATCATGAAATACACGGAAGGCCTCTTCCGTGACACCGCCTACGAACTGGCCCAGAAGGAATTCGGCGCCGAGCCGGTCGACGGCGGCCCGTGGCACCATTTCACCAACCCGAACACCGGCCGCGAAATCATCATCAAGGATTCCATCGCCGACGCCTTCCTGCAGCAGATCCTGCTCCGCCCGGCCGAGTACGACGTGATCGCCACCACCAACCTGAACGGCGACTACATCTCCGACGCCCTGGCCGCGCAGGTCGGCGGCATCGGCATCGCGCCGGGCGCCAACATCTCCGACCATTACGCCTGCTTCGAAGCCACCCACGGCACGGCGCCCAAGTACGCCGGGCTGGACAAGGTGAACCCCGGTTCGCTCATCCTTTCCGCCGAAATGATGCTGCGCCACCTCGGCTGGGTCGAAGCCGCCAATCTGGTCATCAAGTCCATGGAAGCCGCCATCGGCGACAAGCAGGTGACCTACGACTTCGCGCGCATGATGCCCGGCGCCGAAGAACTCTCCTGCTCGGCTTTCGGCGATGCGATGATCGCCCGCATGTAACAGCCCGGAAATTTTGCTCGAACGAAGCCACCGCAAGGTGGCTTTGTCATTCTTGGCTGCCCGTTGGGCGGGCGCAGGCGTATGCTCTTGGCTAGCCAGTTGGCCAGCGATGCAATCGCCGCAGTTCCGGGCGAGCGAAAGGATAGTCCTGTGAGCCCAGCAAAAATTGAAGAACTCTTCGATCTCCTGCGCGCCGCCTGCGCCCGCCAGTTCCGCTTCAATCCCCGGCGCATCACGGCAAGCATGCGCTACATCGGCAAGGAAGGTCACGGCAAGGACATGGTTCACGTTTTTCGTGATGCCTCGACCCATTCGCAGATCGAACTCGACAGCACCTTCGCCACCCTGCGCGAGAAGCATGGCGAAAAGCCGCACTGGACCGATGCCGAGAAAGCGCGCTACCAGAACACCGACGCCGAGATCGATGCCGAGATCGTCGCCAAGCAGGCCGAATTCGAGTTCGTGCAGAACTCGGCGCTCTATCAGGACCACAAGGCCGAACTCCTCACGCACTACAAGGACTGGCCTGGTTACGTAACAGGCGTGACCAATCCGCGTGAAGCGGCCCGGCAACTGATCGCTACGCTGACCGAGGCCAACGATCCCCGCATGACGGCCTTTGCCCAACGGCTGGGGGCCGACGATCCCGAGCATCTGGTCCACCTGTTGCTCTCTCCCTGTCACCTTGAAATTGAAGCCGCCAAGGTACCTGCGACGCCTTAAACCAGCGCTTCGGCAAGCGCCAGACCCTCGGCGGGAAGTACAATTCGGGGATGACAGAAAATGCAATCAACGACCCCGTCGAGACCGAAGAGGCCGACGTCATCAACGAAGCGCGCCTGTGGCGCAACAACGGCTGGACAGCCCGCGTCATCAAGAACGAAGACGACGAAGGCTGGGCGGTCGAAATGATCAAGGACGGCGAATCCGAGCCGGCCCTGGTCGGCCCGTGGACCATGGGCCGCGACAAGAAAAATCCCAAGCCGCTCGATGTTTCCGCCTTCCAGACCCTCATCAAGACCGCCTCCGAAGTCCTGCGCCGGCACGAACATCAGCTACACGCCCAGCTCCACAAGAAACTCACGGTCGACGGCGAAAATGGGCCAATTTTGATATGCCTCGACATCGTTCCCGACGAGGACGACCCCTACGCCACACTGTCGGCCGAAGATTCCGACGGCGAGCAACTGGCAAAAGTCCGCGTCGGCCCGAACTTCAAACTCAGCGCAGCCAGCGCCAACGCCTGGGTAGCCGACGAATTCCGCCAGCCCGAGTAAGGCCAAAGATGAGCACCGAAACCATCACCAGAAAACAGGCCGTCAAGGAATACACCGGCTACACCTGCATCGGCCTCTATAACCCCAAAGGCCCGGAAAACGTCGGCTCCATCATGCGCGCCGCTGGCTGCTACGGGGTCAATTCAGTGTTCTACACCGGCAAGCGCTACGAGCGCGCCGTCGAATTCCGCACCGACACCAAGCAGGTCCACCTGCAACTCCCGCTGATCGGCGTCGACGACCTGCAACAAGTCATCCCCTTCGGCTGCACCCCGGTCGCCATCGAAGTGCATCCGGATGCCAAACCCCTCACCGAATACCAGCACCCCGAACGCGCCTTCTACATCTTCGGCCCGGAAGACGGCAGCCTGAAAAAGAACGTGACGTCTTGGTGCAAGGACATCATCTACATCCCGACCCGCGGCTGCATGAATCTGGCGGCGACGGTGAATGTCGTGCTTTACGACCGAATGCTGAAGGCCAGCGGTTTTCGCGGCTAGCCGGAGCAAGCGCTCAGTTCGAAGAAATATCATCGATCGCTGATCGATCTGGTGCGAAAATCCTGCCTTTGCCTAATTTGCTGCCGTGATGCCAGTTAACTTGTTTCCCCATGGAATAGCCCATTACGCTGCAGGTGGCGCCCTGATGGGCTTGGGCGTCGCCCTGCTTTATGTCGCCACCGGGCGCCCTGGCGGGGTCAGCACCTTCTTCAGCAGTTCCTGGTCGTGGCTGCTTAATACACCGTTTTTCCGCCAGGCCGCGTTTCTTGAAAGTCGTCGCTGGCGGGTGGTGTATGCCCTCGGTTTGCTGCTCGGCGGCGGGCTTTACGTCATGCTCGGGATGTCGGTCGAGGCCAGTCATATTCCCGCCTGGAAGCTCGCCATCGGCGGCCTGTTGATCGGTTTCGGCGCCCGACTTGGGGGCGGCTGCACCTCCGGCCACGGCATTTGCGGCATGGCCGCGCTGTCTGGCGGTTCCTTCCTGATGGTGATCACCTTTCTGGGCGCAGGCATCGTCACCGCCTCTCTGTTGAAATGGCTGGGAGTGTGACCATGGCGCAAACGTCTTCTCGTCTCGATGCCTTGGCAACCTTGGCAACACTGGGCAGCGGCCTGCTTTTTGGCTTTGGGCTGGCCTGGTCGACCATGATTCGCCCGGAGTCGGTGCTGGATTTTCTGACCTTCGCCGATCTGGGCCTGCTCTTCGTGCTGGGCAGCGCCGTCGGCATCAATTTGCTGGTCTATCAACTGGTGCCGCGTTGGCTGGGCCGTACGCTGCTTGGCGGGGCCTTCCAGCAACGCCCATTTACGCTGGACCGTAGCGCCTTGCTGGGCGGCATCCTGTTCGGCATCGGCTGGGGAATTTGCGGGGTTTGCCCTGGCCCGGCGCTGGCTGGTCTGGGTGCGGGCAATGCCGATCTACTGATCGCGCTGGCCGGCATCTTTGCCGGTGCCTTGTTGCACGGCCTCTGGGCGGGACGCTCGGCACGCACTGCCGGCTGATCGGCCAACAAGGTCTAAAATTAGCCACTCATCTTTACGCTGAACCGACTTGTGAGCGCTCATCCCATCGCTGTTTTCGACTCCGGCCTCGGCGGGCTGACGGTGTTGCGCGCGCTGCGTGAGCGCTTGCCGCACGAAGACTTTTTCTATTTTGCCGATACCCGCTTTTTGCCTTATGGCGACCGGCCGGAGGTGTTTTTACGTGAGCGCGGGGTGTTGATTGCCGAGGCGCTGGTCAGGCGTGGGGCGAAGGCGCTGGTGATTGCCTGCAATACGGCGACGGCGGCGGCGGCGGAGGCGATTCGGGCGGCGGTTGATTTGCCGATTGTGGCGCTGGAGCCGGGAGTGAAGCCGGCGGTGGCGTTGACCAAGTCGGGCGTTATTGGCGTGCTGGCGACGACGCGGACGCTGGAGAGTGAGCGTTTTCAGCGGCTGGTTGGCAATCACGCCAACGGCTATCGCGTGCTGGCCCAAGCTTGCCCGGGTTTGGCCGAGGCGATTGAGGCGCAGGGGCCGGATAGCGCCGAGGTGTCGGCCTTGCTCGATGCCTTTGTCGCGCCGCTGGCTGCGGCGGCGGCTGATGTGGTGGTGCTCGGCTGCACGCATTATCCGTGGGTGGCCGAGGCGATTGCCCGGCGCATGCCGGCGGGGACGGTTTTGCTCGATACCGGCGAGCCGGTGGCGCGTCAGCTGGAGCGTTTGCTGGCGGCGGGCAATATTCTGGGTGGCGGGCAGGGTCGGCTCACGGTGGCGACGAGCGGGGCGCCGGCTTCGGTGGCTGCTACGGTCAACCGGCTTTTTGGCCAAAAATTGAAAATTGAACACTGGGAGCCTTGAGATGACTGAGGCAAAAAACGACGAGGCCCAACAGAACGAAGCGCCAAGGGATGCCGCCGCGAAGCCGCTGGCCGGGCTCAAGGTGGTTGAACTCGGTACGTTGATCGCCGGGCCGTTCTGCACTCGGATCATGGGTGAGTTCGGGGCCGAGGTGGTCAAGGTTGAATCGCCCGATGGCGGCGATCCGTTGCGCAAGTGGCGCAAACTGTACGAGGGCACCTCGCTGTGGTGGGCTGTGCAGGGGCGCAACAAGAAATCGGTGACGGCAAATTTGAAGCATCCGGAGGGTCTCGCGTTCGTCCGCAAGCTGATTGCCGAAGCCGACATCCTGGTCGAGAACTTCCGCCCCGGCGTGCTGGAAAAGCTTGGGCTGGGCTGGGAAACGCTGAAGGCCGACAACCCCGGGCTGGTCATGGTGCGCCTTTCCGGCTTCGGCCAGACCGGGCCATACAAGGATCAGCCAGGCTTTGGCGCGGTGGGCGAGTCGATGGGCGGACTGCGCTACATCACCGGCTTTCCCGATCGGCCGCCGGTGCGCACCGGGATTTCCATCGGCGATTCGATTGCAGCGCTGTGGGGGGCGATTGGTGCCCTGATGGCGCTGCGCCACAAGGAGGTGAATGGCGGGGCCGGGCAGGTGGTCGATGTGGCGCTCTACGAGGCGGTCTTCGCGATGATGGAGTCGATGGTGCCGGAGTTCGACGTCTTCGGCTTCGTGCGCGAGCGGACCGGCAACATCATGCCGGGCATCACGCCGTCGAGCACGCACACGACGAAGGACGGCAAGCACGTGACCATCGGCGCCAATGGCGATGCGATCTTCAAGCGTTTCATGCTGGCGATTGGCCGGCCGGAACTGGCCGATGATCCCACGCTGGCCGACAACGCCGGCCGCGATGCGCGGCGCGACGAGATCTATGCTTTGATCGACGACTGGTGCGCCTTGCACGATGAGGCCGAGGTGCTGGCCATTCTGGCCGCAGCGGAGGTGCCGTCATCGCGCATCTATTCTGCTGCCGACATGTTCGCCGATCCGCAGTTCATTGCCCGCCAGATGTTCGAGTCAGCCCGGTTGCCGGATGGCAAGGAGCTGAAAATTCCCGGCATTGTGCCCAAGTTGTCCGAAACCCCGGGCAGCACGGAATGGCTGGGGGCGGCGCTGGGCGAACACACCGACGCGGTGCTGGCCGGGCTGGGCTATTCGCCGGAAAAAATTGCCGCGTTGAGAAGCGAAGGCGCCGTTTAGGCACCTTGCTTCTTGGGCGCCGCTTAGACGCGGAAGCGCCCGATCATCACCTTGAGGTTGTTGGCGATATCTTCCAGCTGATGCGCCGTGGCGGTTGTGCCGCGGATGGTCGTCGTCGTGTCTTCGACCATGTTGGCGATTTGTTCGACGCGCTGGGCGATTGACGTACTGGCCGCACTTTGCTCATGCGTTGCATTGGCCACATCGCCCACGCGTTCGAGCGTGCGCCGGGCACCTGCCTCAATGGCGCGGAGGGATTCGGACGCCGAATGGGCCAGGCTGACGCCCTGTTCCACCTCCGGCAGCGCGGCATTCATCGCTTGAACGGCACCCGTCGTGTCTGATTGAATCGCGACGATCATCTGCTCGATTTCAGTCGTCGCCAGCGAGGTTCGTTCTGCCAGCTTTCTCACTTCGTCAGCGACCACGGCAAAGCCACGCCCTTGCTCTCCGGCGCGGGCGGCCTCGATGGCGGCATTCAATGCCAGCAGATTGGTCTGGCCTGCAATGTCCTTGATGACGTTGGCGATGGATGAAATCTGGTTGGCTCGCCCCTCCAGCGTGCGAATGCGCGTCGACACGTCAGTGACCGTGCCGGAAAGCTGTTGAATGGCATGGGTGGCTTCGCCAACACGGGCACTGCCTTCGCTCGAGAGCTTGACCGCTTCCCGCGTGTCGGCCGAGGTTTCACGGGCGCTGTCGGAAATATGGTTTGAACTGACGGTAAGTTGCTCGATCGCTGCTGCCATCGCCGAGGTGGCATCGGATTGTTGCTCGGCCGCGCTGGCCACCTCGTCAGACGCCGTGGCAATGCGTTCGGCGTTGACGACAAGGCTGTTGGCGTCGCCATTGATTTCACTAACCATCACTCGCAGAGAGGCGATCATGGTGTCCAGCGAGTGCAGCAGGCTGTCTTGCGGCGCCGAGTCGGTGCGGGTGGTCAGGTCGCCAGCGGCCACGCGTTGCATGATTTCAGCCACCATCTTCGGTTCGCCACCGAGTTGCTGGATGACGCTACGGCCGATCAGGTAGCCGATCAGGCTGAGGCCGATCAGCAAAACGAGCGAAATCCCACCCAGCAGGATGGCACTACGCTGGAATTCGGTATTGACGTCATCAATGTAAATCCCGGTACCGATGACCCAGTTCCACGCTGGAAATGGGGCGATGTAGGACAGCTTGGGTGATGCCTCGGTTTGCCCGGCCCGCGGGAAGCAGTAATCAACGAAGCCGCCGCCGGCCACGCCGGTGGCAACGATTTCGCGCACCAGAAGCTTGCCCTTGGCATCCTTCAAATCGCTGACGTTCTTGCCTTCGTTTTCGGGCTTGGGCGGCAGCAGCACGTAGGTGTGGCTGGTGTCGAGAATGAAAAAGTAATCCTTGTCGCCATAACGCAGGTTACGCAAGGCTTCCTTGGCCGCCTTTTGGGCGTCGTCTTGAGACAGTGTGCCGGCAGTGGCCAGTTTTTGATGGTGGGTCAGCACGCCGACACTGACCTCGACGAGGTTCTTGGTCTTCTGCATCCGGTCGTCCAGCATCGTCTGCTTGAGCTGGAACAGGGCGGTAACGCAGAGCAGGAGCAGACCAATCAGCGTCAATCCGACCAGGAGCTGCATGCGCGAAGAAAGGCGCAATTTTGCTAGCAATTTTATATTCAGTTCCCCAGCGATATGTTTTTTATATGAGACAACATTGTTACGGCAAAAAGGCCTTTGCCTTTAGCTTCGGCTAAAAATTTCCAGCTTATTTACTTTAGCCGAAAGCGAACGGGGAGAACGACCTGGCGGGGCGCATCGTCGGGCAAGGACTGCAGCGACCGGACAGCGCGCAGCGCGGCGGTGTCGAGAATGGCGTGGCCGCTACCTTGCTCGACGCGGGCGGCGCTGACCTTGCCTGCTTCGTCAATGATGATCAAAACCTGCACCTCGCCTTCCAGACCACGGGCGATGGCTTCTGCCGGGTAAAACTGGCCGGCGCTGTCGAGGTTTTTGAGATGCTCGCGGACGGCCTGGGTCCAGGTTTTGGCGGCTTGCGTCCCGGTCTTGGCTGCTGGCTTTGGCGGCGTCTGTTTTTTGCGTGGTTCCGGCGGGCGTGCCGGCTCGGGCAGGGTCAGCGGCGGCGCTGCGGCTGGTGGTGGCGGGGGGCGCAACTCGGCGGTCAGCATGTTTGCGGTCGACCGGGAATTTTGCTCAAAATCGACATTGTCCAGCAGCGGCACAAGATGCAGCAAAACCGATAGCGCCAGCGCTGTAAAAAGCCGGTAATCGATTCGGAGCATGAGAAAATGATGGCTGGCCTGAGGCAATGGAAACGCTATGACACTAGCTGCAAAACGATGGTTTGCCATGATAAGCGCGATGGGCTGCCTGCTGTCCGCTGCATCGCCGGTTTTTTCGGCTGACGGGCCGGGCCCGGATCCGCAGAGCTTCTCGGTCAGCATGGAGCTGGCCGATGTCGGGCAAGCCGAAAAATGGCTGGATGCCGGCATGTCACCGGATTTCATGGGGAGCCGGATCGGTTCCGGCCTGATGTTTGGCGCCTGGGAGGGGAAGCTGGCGTTGATGCGCTTGTTCCTGTCGCGCGGGGCGGACATCAATCAGTTGAATGCAAACGGCGAGTCGGCCATTGCGCTGGCTGCCTGGCGTGGCAATCTGGAGGCAGTCCAGTGGTTGCTTGAGCGCGGGGCACGGATCAATGCGCCGAGCAAAAAATGGTCGGCGCTGCATTACGCGGTCTTCGCCGGGCACACCGAAGTCGCCGATTTTCTGATCGAGCAGGGGGCGGACATCAACGCCCAGAGCACCAACGGTTCCAGCGTGCTGATGATGGCGGTTTATGAAGGGCACAAGGATCTGGCGCGCAAGCTGATCGAGAAGGGCGCCGACCGGTCGCCGAAGAACGACTGGGGCGACGGCGCGCTGGAGTGGGCCATGCGCCAGGATCGGCTGGAAATCGCCCGGATGGTGAGCAATCCGGAGGAGTTCAACATCGCGGTCAGTCAGCCCAAGGAAAAATGGGGCGAGCCGGTGCGTTCGATGCGCACATCGAAGGCGCTGGAAGAGTTGTTGAGCATGCGTGAAAAGTTGCTTGAGCGCGGCATGTCGACGGAAAGCATTGACCAGCGCATTTCGTCCGAGCGCGTGCGTATTGTTCGCGCCGAGTTGGATCGCCCCACGCCGGCCCGGGCGGCGACGATGGAAATTACCGCCAGCCGCAAGAAGCCACAAGAGCAGTCGGCGACGATTATCTACGACGACAAGGGCAAGGCGGTTGGTTACAAGGCACCGGTGGCAACGTTCTCCGGCAAGCCGAAAATGCCGGTCAAGGCACCGGTCAAAAATTATTGATTTTCAGGTGAAGCAGGCTGCCCTGACGGCGGCTTGAATTGCCAAGCGCCTTGCGCTGATGCAGACTTCGCCGATCAACCGAAAGAGGAGCGGGCATGCTTTACGTGGCAAGAAACAGCGATGGCGTGATTTGTGAAGTGCATTCAATGCCGCTTGGCGATGCCCAGGAGGCGGTGCCGGCTGACCATGCCGAGGCGCTCCAGTTCATTCACGAGCGTTGGCGGCAGAACGAGCTGAACGAGCTTGACCGGGATTTCGTGCGGGTGATCGAGGATACGATCGAATTGCTGATCGCCAAGGATGTCATCTTGTTCACCGACCTGCCGCCCAAGGTTCAGGAAAAGCTGCTGCGCCGCAAGGAAATCCGCCAGAAAAAGCATTACCAGGGCCATTTTGGCGCTGGCGGCGACGACATCATTCCCATCTGATCGCTACCCCGGCGCGCCGGGCGCGGGGGTTTTGACGAGCGGCCCTCAGTGTACCGTCATCACCGCCTTGACCAGTTCGGCCAGGGTTCGCACCCCCATTTTTTCCATGACCCTTGCCCGGTGGGCTTCGACTGTTTTCATGCTGATGTTCAGTTCGTCGGCAATTTGCTTGTTGAGCTTGCCGACGACGACCAGTTTCATTACTTCGCGTTCGCGCTGGGTGAGTTGATCCAGGCGGTGGCTGATGGCACCGTCGCGTTGGCGGCGGGCGGATCGCTGGCGATCGAGTTCGAGGGCGCGGACGATGCGCGACAGCAAATCCTCGTTGTGGAACGGCTTTTCGATGAAGTCGCAGGCGCCCCGCTGCAGCGCTGAGACGGCCATCGGGACGTCGCCGTGGCCGGTGACGAAGATGACCGGCAGCTGTGAGCCGAGCGCATCGAGCTTTTCGTGCAGTTCGAGGCCGCTCATTTCCGGCATCCGGACATCGAGAATCAGGCAGCCGCGCATGTCGTCGCGACGGGCTTTGAGAAAGCTCTCGGCGGAGTCGAAGCAGGCGACGAGATAGCCTTCACCTTCGAGCAGCCAGGTCATCGAGTCGCGCATGGCTTCGTCGTCATCAACGACGTAAATGGTTTGTGTCAGGTCATTCATGGCTCATCTCTCTTTTTACTCGCCAATTTCTTCGATTGGTACGGTGAAGTGGAACAGGCTGCCGCCTTCGCGCCGCGGCTCGACCCACAGACGACCCTGGTGAAACTCGATGATCGAGCGGCAGATGGCCAGGCCAATGCCCATGCCCTCAGGCTTGGTGGTGTAGAACGGGGCAAAAATCTTTTCGATGTCCTCTTCGCTCAGGCCGTGGCCCTGGTCGGCGACGGTGACTTCCAGCATCCGGTCATCGACCACCGTGGCCTGCAGGGTTAGCTGGCGGCGCTCAAGGGGCACGTTGGTCATTGCTTCGATGGCATTTTTCACCAGGTTGAGCAGCACCTGCTCGATCATGATGCGGTCAACCAGAATTTTCGGCAAATTTTCGGGAAGGTCGACAATGATCTGGGTGCCGGTGCGCTGGGCCTCGATGTCGGCAAAGGCACGGGTTTCATCGACCAGTTCGGCCAGCGCGATGGGTTGCCGGTTCGGCTCGCCCTTCTTCACCATGTCGCGCATGCGGCGGATGATCTTGCCCGCCCGTTCGGCCTGGTCGGAGGCTTTTTGCATTGCGGCAAGCAGGTCGTCCAGCTTGTAGTTGCCGGCCTGCATGCGCTTGACGCAGCCGGCGCAGTAGTTGGCGATGGCCGACAGCGGCTGGTTGAGTTCGTGCGCCAGCGAGGAGGCCATTTCGCCCATGGTGATCAGGCGCGAGGTTTGTTCGAGCCGCTTTTGCTGCTGCAAACTCACTTCTTCGATGTGCTTCTTGTCGGTTATATCGGTGGAGATCTGAACGCGCACGGTACGCCCGTCCACCCAGCGGATGGCGCGCTCGTGAAGGTGGTACCAGTGGCCGGACAGGATGTGCTGGATTTCGCCGTCGAACAGATCGCACGGGAGTTCATCCGGGCTGATGTGCTGTGGGTCGCGCACCAGTGATTCCTGTGCCGGACGGCAGGCAGCGCTGATGAGTTCCGAGTCGCGCCCCACGCAGTCAAAGCCGAAAATGTTCTGGAAAGCCCGGTTGGCAAAAAGGATTTCGCCGGTATTGACGTCGGCCACATGTACTGCGGCGTCGAGGCCGTTGATGACCGTGACAAAGCGCTCATGGGCGCGTTCGAGCTCGACGCGCACCCGCTTCGGTTCGGTGATGTCATTCATCGAGGCGATCCAGCCGATCTGGGCGCCATGGGTGTCGATCAATGGCGAGAAATAGAGGCGGACGTCGAAGCGCTCGCCGCTCCGGCGCATGATCCGCATCTCGAAGCCGGCAGCCGGGGCATTGCCGGCCAGCGCGGTGTCGATGTTGTGCTGGAGGTGGTCGAATTCTTCGGGCGGCCAGTAGGGGTAGGGGGGCTTGATGCCGACCAGCTCGCTCTCGTTAAAGCCGGTCATCCGGCAGAAGGCGGCGTTGACGAAGGTGATGCGGCCTTCGAGGTCGATGGCGCGCATGCCGGTGATCAGCGATTGCGACATGGCCTGGCGGAAGGCGTAGGCGGCACGCAGCTCTTCCTCGGTGGCGGCGCGCAGCTTGGCGTGGCGGCGCAGCTGGATCAGCGTGACGGTGGCAATCAGGGTCAGGACGAGGATCAGTGCGGCCGGTACGAAGGGCAGCCAGGCGCCGCCGCTGCGGTAGGCGACGATGTTCAGTCCGAGGCGGTTGTTGGGCAGCTCAAGGTTGATCTGACCGGAAATCTGGCGGTCGGTGGGTCTGATCGATGAGTTGCTGTAAACCTCGCGGTTTTGGGTGTCGACCACGGACAGGCTGTAGCGGGTGGTGAATACCGTCGGCAGCGTGGCGCGCAGCAGGGTTTCGAGCGACTGGATGGCAATGAAGGCACCAAGATCGGCGCTGCCGCGCTGGACGGGAAAAACGATGTCGTGGGTAGGGCGCTGCGTGGCGTCGCGGTAATCGGCAGAAACCACTTCGTGGCGTACGCGCAGGGCTTCCTGCAAGGCGGTGAGTCGTTCGCTGGCGAGTTGTTCGCCGACAAAGACAGCGGTGGCTTCATTCGGCGCTACCCAGTCAACCTTGCCGTCAGTGTCGACCCAGATAATTGCCTGGATTTCCGGTGTGTCGCGAACATAGCGCGCTGCCCGTACCTGGAAGGATTCGTAGGTGAGTTGCTTGAATTCCTGCTCACGGCCGAGCTCGGCGAGAAAATCGAGATGCCCGCGCAGGCGGTTCTCGATGGTTCGTTCAGCCCAGTGCATGTCGCCTTCCAGGGCCGAACGGGCGGTGTCGAGTTCGCGCCATTGCAGCAGGCCCGTCAGCACCAGCATGGCCAGCGCAAAGATGCCGATGGCGACATACGGCGCCAGCCATAGCCGGGTCTGTTTGGGGGGAGGGGCGGGGGATCGAAGGAGCATGGTCAAATTCTTCGCTGCTGGCGCTTCGTCGGCCATAGGTACTTACCCTATATGACGATCAGCCAACCGGCGACGCCAGGTACCAGCAGGGCGGTCAAAGCGCCGTTCATGCCCATGGCCAGGGCGGCGAAGGCGCCGCTTTGCTCGCTGACCTGAAAGGCGCGGGCGGTGCCGATGCCGTGCGAGGCGATGCCGATGGCAAAGCCGCGGATGGCCGGGTCGCGCACTTGCATCGCATCGAACACGGTGCGCGCGCCCACTGCACCGAGGATGCCGGTAACAATGACCAGCACGGCGGTCAGCGATGGAATGCCGCCGATCCGTTCGGCAATCCCCATGGCGATCGGCGTCGTCACCGACTTGGGGGCGAGCGAAAGCTGCGTAGACGTGCTGGCGTCAAACAGGCGGGCGACCAGCACGGCCGATGCAATGGCGGTCAAGCTGCCGGCGAGCAGCCCGGCTACGACCGGCAGCAGCATCGAGCGCACGCGCTTGAGCTGCATGTAGAGCGGGATGGCGAGCGCCACGGTGGCCGGGCCGAGCAGGAAATGCACGAACTGGGCGCCGGCGAAGTAGGTTTCGTACGATGTTGCGGTCAACGTCAAAAAAAGCACCAAAACGGAAACGGCAATGAGCACTGGATTGGCCAGTGGATTGCAGCCGGATCGCTGGTAAATCCAGAAAGCGCCCTGGTAGGCGAGCAGCGTGACGGTCAGACCCAGCAGCGGTGAGGCGGAGAGGTAAACCCAGATCTGATTGATTTCCTGGGTCATGATGCCTCCCCGGTGGCCGGGGTGCGCTGGCAGAGTTTCATGACCAGCGCCGTTACAACGAGCGTGGCCAGGGTGCTGATCAGCAACGAAAGCAGAAGCGGCAGCCATTCGTCGGCGACCCGGTGCAGATGCACCATGATGCCGGTGCCAGCCGGCACGAAAAGCAGTGAC
The DNA here is from genome assembly GCA_907163225.1 of uncultured Rhodocyclaceae bacterium. Classification (GTDB taxonomy): domain Bacteria; phylum Pseudomonadota; class Gammaproteobacteria; order Burkholderiales; family Rhodocyclaceae; genus Azonexus. Next base: position 3,222,679 of record OU015322.1, read on the forward strand.
AGGTGTTGCAGCAGGGTCAGGCCGGTGCCTTGCAGTTCCTTGTCTGGCCCGCCCTTGATCACCAGCGCGACGAACAGGAAAAGCATCCCGAGCACCGGGCCGGGAATCGGCAAGGCAAGGCCGCGGGCGATCACTTCGCCAGCGAGTTGAAAGAGCAGCAGTTGGGTGAGTGCAGAGAGCATGGCGCAATCCTTGTCGAACAAGGTTTGTAGTTTATTGCCCCTTATTTGTCGCGGCTAGGCGCTATTTTGTCGCTTTATCCGATACAAAAAGTATCAGGTTGGCGAAGGAGGCTGCGGCGCTCAGTGCTGTTTGGGTGCAGATCTGCCTCCGGCAGGCGCGCGAACCGCGATTGCTGGACAAATCGGGGAACGATGCCAGGATGTCCGGGCTTTCAGTCGAAATGAACCGGAGGGAACTGTCTGGCAGCGGTGTAATCTACCGACTAGACGGCGAGCAAATTGTCGTCTTTGAACAAGGAGCGCAATCATGGAATTTCATTACCACACCCTGCCCAATCTGTTCGAACAACTCGGCCTGCCCGCCGAGCCCAACGCTGTCCAGCATTTCATCGACGTGCATAGCCCCATGCCGGCAGCGGTACAACTCGCCGACGCACCATTCTGGAAACCGTCGCAGGCGGCTTTTCTCCGCGAGGAAATTTTGGAGGATGGCGACTGGGCGGAGGTGGTCGATGACCTGAACGCGCGCTTGCATTCGTGACCGCAGGCATTCAGAGAGGGCGGAAAATTTCAGTTTTGGCCAAAATTTCCGGTTGACCGTGGAAGTTCGCAGCTAGCGAACTGAGTGTTTTTCAGGCTTCGACTTTCTGTACGACCATAAAAAAAACGCCGGGTTGCCCCGGCGTTCTTTTTTTGACCTTTTTTCCGGTCGACCGTGGGAATTACGCCATTGCTTCGTACAGCGGCAGGGTCAGGAACTCCGGGTATTCCGGGGTCAGTGACATTTCGTCGAAAATTACGGCGGCCTTGTCGTAGCTGGCGGTGTCTTCGCCCTGGGCGGTGACGAAGGCCTTCACCTTGGCCAGTTCTTCGGCAATCATCGGGCGGACCATTTCGACGGTGACCTTGCGGCCGTCGTCGAGGATGCCCTTCGGCGAAACAACCCACTGCCACACTTGCGAGCGGGAGATTTCAGCGGTGGCGGCGTCTTCCATCAGGTTGTGGATGGGCACGCAGCCGTTGCCGGCCAGCCAGCTGCCGAGGTAGTGAATGCCGACGTTGATGTTGTTGCGCAGGCCGGCTTCGGTGATCGGGGTTTCCGGCTGGAAGTCGAGCCACTGGGCCGGGCCGAAGTTGCCGGAAACCTGCTTTTCCCACTGGTTCGGCTTGTCGCCCAGCACCTTGACGAATTCTTCCATGGCGATCGGCACGAGACCCGGGTGAGCCACCCAGCCGCCGTCGAAGCCGTCGTTGGCGTCGCGGGTCTTGTCGTGACGGATACCGGCCAGCGCCTTTTCGTTGGCGACCGGGTCGTTCTTGATCGGGATCAGGGCCGACATGCCGCCCATGGCCGGGGCGCCGCGCTTGTGGCAAGCCTGCACCAAAGCGAGAGCGTAGCCGCGCATGAAGGGCACTTCCATGGTGATGGCGCTGCGCTGGGCCAGGCAGAAGTCCTTGTTCTTCTTGAACTTCTTGATGCAGGAGAAGATGTAGTCCCAGCGACCGGCATTCAGGCCGGAAGAGTGGTTGCGCAGTTCGTAGAGGATTTCTTCCATCTCGAAGGTGGCGAGGATGGTTTCGATCAGCACGGTGGCCTTGATGGTGCCCTGCGGCAGGCCGATGTGGTCCTGCGCCATCACGAATGCATCGTTCCACAGGCGGGCTTCGAGGTGGCTTTCCATCTTCGGCAGGTAGTAGAACGGGCCGGCGCCGCGAGCGATCTGTTCCTTGGCGTTATGGAAGAAGACCAGGCCGAAATCGAAAAGGCCGCCGGAAACGCGCTGACCATCTACCAGCATGTGCTTTTCGTCGAGGTGCCAGCCGCGCGGACGGATCTGCAGGGTGGCGATCTGGTCGTTCAGCTTGTATTCCTTGCCGTTTTCGTTCTTGAACGACAGTTCGCGGCGAATGGCCTTGTACAGGTTCATCTGGCCGACGATCTGGTTGTCCCAGTTCGGCGAGTTGGAGTCCTCGAAGTCGGTCATGTAGGAGTCAGCGCCCGAATTGAAGGCGTTGATGATCATCTTGGCTTCGACCGGGCCGGTGATTTCGGTGCGACGACGCTCCAGCGCCTTGGGCAGCGGGGCGATCTTCCAGTCACCTTCGCGGATGGCCTTGGTTTCCGGCAGGAAGTCGGGCATTTCACCGGCGTCGATGCGCGCCTGGCGGGCAACGCGGGCCTTCAGGAGTTCCTGGCGGCGGGCTTCGAAAGCGCGGTGCAGCTTGGCGACCAGTTCGAGGGCTTCGAAGGTGAGAACGGATTCGTAACCCGGTTTGATCGGACCGGTGATTTGCACGCCTTGGGGCAGGTTGAGGGCCATGAGGAACTCCTGAGTGAAGGATGAAGGAATGTTGCGTTGCAGCGAATTCTATGACTCTTCTATAAGACTTGAAAGACGGCTAGAATCATTTCATCTTTTACCTGGGGTATTAAATGGACCGTCTCAAGCAGATCGAAGCCTTCGTTTCGGCAGCTACTCGGGGCAGTTTGTCCGCTGCCGCAAGGCTTGAGGGCGTTACCCCGGCGATTATCGGGCGCCGGCTGGATGCGCTGGAAACCCGGCTGGGCGTCAAGTTATTGCTGCGTACGACACGCAAGCTGACGATCACTTTCGAGGGCCAGGCATTTCTGGAGGATTGCCAGAAGACGCTGAACGACCTGGCCAACGCGGAGGCCGCCGTTTCGCTGGGTAGCGTGCGGGCCAGCGGCCAGTTGCGGGTGTCGGCGCCCTCCGGTTTTGGGCGGCAGCATGTGGCGCCGCTGGTGGGCGATTTCATGCTGGCCAATCCCGAGGTGCGGGTCAACCTGAACCTGAGCGACCGTCTCGTCGATCTGCTCAACGAAAACATCGATTGCGCCATCCGCATCGGCGAATTGACCGATTCGAGCCTGATCAGCGTCCGCCTTGGCGAAATGCGCCGCATGGTCGTCGCTAGCCCGGCTTATCTGGTTGCCCGTGGCGTGCCGCGTGAGCCGGCTGATCTGGCAATGCATGAATGCCTGTCGCTCGGCCAGCAGCGCGGCTGGGTGTTTCGTGATCCGCAGGGCGGGCAGGTCGATACCATCAAGGTCGGCGGCAGCTTTGAATGCAACGACGGCGCCGTGCTGCATGAATGGGCGCTGGCTGGTCGAGGCCTGGCCTGGCGTTCGCTGTGGGAAGTCGGTCAGGACTTGAAGGAAGGCCGGCTAACCTCGGTGCTCGACGCCTGGCAGGCGCCGCCAATGGGCATCTACGCGGTCTTTCCCCAGCGCAAGCACCTGCCGCTGCGCGTGCGCCTGTTCATCGATCTGCTCAAGGAAACCTACAGCCGGCCGAGTTACTGGGAATTGCGCTGAGATCGCCATGAAAACACCCATCTACCGTGGCCTGGGCGTGTTGTGCGTCGTTCTCGGCGTGATTGGCGCCGTCCTGCCCTTGCTGCCGACAACGCCCTTCCTGATTCTCGCCGCTTACTTTTTTGCTCGCTCGCACCCTGAGTGGGAAGCCCGTCTGCTGGCGCACCCGACTGCCGGCCCGGCCATCCGTGCCTGGCGCGACCATGGTGCCATTCCGTTGGTCGCCAAGCGCCTGGCAACGGTTCTCATGGCAATCAGCGCCATCGGTGGCTGGTTTGGCCTGCCCGAGCCTTGGCGATATGTGCCAATGGCCGTCGCCGTAATGGTGTTGAGCTGGATGTGGACGCGGCCGTCGGTTTGAGCATTTCAATTTTGGCCATTTTTTCGGTTGACCGTAGCAATCACCTATATGAAATGAAAAAGGCCGGCCCCTTGTGGGAGCCAGCCTTTATTGCTGCCCGATGAGGCAGCAAGCTTAAGCGGTCAGTTCTTAGTGGAACTGTTCTTCTTCGGTCGAGCCGGTCAGCGCGGTAACGCTGGACTTGCCACCCTGGATCACGGTGGTGACATCGTCGAAGTAACCGGTACCGACTTCCTGCTGGTGCGACACGAAGGTGTAGCCACGGTCGCGGGCAGCGAATTCCGGCTCCTGAACCTTCTCGACGTAGGCCGACATGCCGCGCTTGGCGTAGTCCTGAGCCAGGTCGAACATGTGGTACCACATGTTGTGGATGCCAGCCAGGGTGATGAACTGGTACTTGTAGCCCATGGCGCCCAGTTCCTTCTGGAACTTGGCAATGGTGGCGTCGTCCAGGTTCTTCTTCCAGTTGAAGGAAGGCGAACAGTTGTAGGCCAGCATCTTGCCCGGGTGAACCTTATGCACGGCTTCGGCGAACTTGCGGGCAAATTCCAGATCCGGCGTACCGGTTTCGCACCACACCAGGTCGGCGTAGTCAGCGTAGGCGATGGCGCGGGAGATGGCCTGATCCAGACCCTTCTTGGTCTTGTAGAAGCCTTCAGCGGTACGCTCGCCAGTCAGGAACGGCTTGTCGTTCTCGTCGTAGTCGGAGGTCAGCAGGTCAGCAGCTTCAGCATCGGTACGGGCGATAACCAGGGTTGGCACGCCATAGACGTCAGCAGCCATACGGGCAGCGATCAGCTTCTGGATAGCTTCGGTGGTCGGAACGAGAACCTTGCCGCCCATGTGGCCGCACTTCTTGACGGAAGCCAGCTGATCTTCCCAATGCACGCCGGCAGCGCCGGAGCGGATCATGGCCTTCATCAGTTCGTAGGCGTTCAGCACGCCGCCGAAACCGGCTTCAGCATCAGCAACGATCGGCAGGTGGTATTCAACGTGGCCAGCATCGCCCTTGTTGATGTTCTTGGACCACTGGATTTCGTCGGCGCGGTTGAAGGCGTTGTTGATGCGCTCGACAACCTTCGGCACGGAGTCAACCGGGTACAGGGACTGGTCCGGGTACATGGCGGCGTATTCGTTGTTGTCAGCAGCAACTTGCCAGCCGGACAGGTAGATGGCCTTGATGCCGGCCTTGGCTTGCTGAACGGCTTGACCGCCGGTCAGGGCGCCCAGGCAGTTGACGTAGGGGGTGTTGTTGACCAGATCCCAGAGCTTCTCGGCGCCGCGACGGGCCAAGGTGTGCTCGACCTGGAAAGAACCGCGCAGGCGGACGACGTCAGCAGCGGAGTAGCCGCGCTTGATGCCCTTCCAGCGGGGGTTTTCAGCCCAGTCTTTTTCGAGGGCGGCGATTTGCTGTTCGCGAGTGCTCATGTGAATTCCTCAGGTAATTTGGTTTTGGGGGTTTCGGTGAAGAACCGAGTCGCTATGGTGCAATGGCGATGGAAGAAAGTATAGTGATTTTTTTGCGGGGCAGCAATAGTCTTATATAAGACATAAGACATTATTTTATTCAATAAAAACAGAGCTATGCGTTGTGCTTTTCACGATATAAAACGCTGTTTGTGTTTTTGAAATAAAACTGCGCTGCGTCAGCACAATGGTTTTTCGCTGACCAGCACGCCATCCTCATCGGCGTAGAGATATTCACCTGGGTTGAAGGTGACGCCGCCAAAGGTAACCGCTACGTTCCTGTCGCCAACGCCTTTCTTTAGCGTCTTCTGTGGGTGGGTATTCAGCGCGCGGACGCCGAGGTCAATGCCGTTGATGTCGCCCGAGTCGCGGATGCAACCATAGACGACAGCGCCAGCCCAGCCGTTTTTAGCTGCCAGGATGGCGAGTTGGTCGCCGACCAGTGCACAACGCAGCGATCCGCCACCATCGATCACCAGCACCTTGCCTCGGCCGTCTTCGCCGAAAATTTCGCGAACCGGCGAGTTGTCCTCAAAAATCTTCAACGTGACGATCTGACCAAAGAAGCTGGTACGTCCGCCGTAACGCTGGAACATCGGGGCAACGACGCGAACGGTCTTGCCCAGTTCGCTCTCGAATTCGTCGCAAAGGTCAGGGGTCTTGAAGGTCATCATGGAGTCCTTGAAATAAAAAAGCCGTGCAATGTTGCACGGCTTTCGGGGTGGAAGGCAACCGTTCAGACGACTGCTTCGGTCTTTTCTTCCTCGAAATCGAGTGTGATTTTTCCGTCTTTATCCAGGTTGACCGTGACACGACCGCCATTCGCCAGCTTTCCGAAGAGCAGTTCGTCCGCCAGCGCTGAGCGGATGGTGTCCTGAATCAGACGCGACATTGGGCGGGCGCCCATCAGCGGATCGAAGCCCTTTTCGGCCAGCATTTCCTTCACGGCTTCGCTGAAGTGCGCGTCGACCTTTTTCTCGTGCAGCTGCTCTTCAAGTTGCATCAGGAACTTGTCGACCACACGAAGGATGACTTCGTGATCCAGCGGGGCGAAGGAGATCGTCGCATCAAGACGGTTGCGGAATTCCGGGGTGAATAGCCGCTTTATCTCGGCCATTTCGTCGCCGGTCTGCTTCGAGTTGGTGAATCCCATACTCGATTTCTGCAGATCGGCTGCCCCGGCATTGGTGGTCATGATGATCACCACGTTGCGGAAATCAGCCTTGCGACCGTTGTTGTCGGTCAGCGTGCCGTGATCCATGACCTGCAACAGGATGTTGAAGATGTCCGGGTGGGCTTTTTCGATTTCGTCGAGCAGCAGCACCGTGTAGGGCTTCTTGGTGATCGCTTCGGTCAGTAGTCCGCCCTGATCGAATCCGACGTAGCCCGGCGGGGCGCCGATCAGGCGGGAGACCGCATGGCGTTCCATGTATTCCGACATGTCAAAACGCTGTAATTCGATACCAAGGGCATAGGCCAGTTGCTTGGCGACTTCGGTCTTGCCAACGCCGGTCGGGCCGCTGAACAGGAAGGAGCCGATCGGCTTGCCTGGATTGCCCAAGCCAGAACGGGCCATTTTGATCGCCTTGGCCAGCGCATCGATGGCCTTATCCTGGCCGAAAACGACGGCTTTCAGGTCACGGTCAAGATTCTTCAGTGCGCCACGATCGTCCAAGGACACATGCTGCGACGGAATGCGGGCGATCTTGGCGACGATTTCCTCAATGTCCGTCTTGTTGATCACTTTCTTCTGCTTCGACTTGGGCAGGATGCGCTGGGCGGCACCAGCCTCGTCGATGACATCAATTGCCTTGTCAGGCAAGTGGCGATCCGTGATGTAGCGGGCAGAGAGTTCCGCCGCCGACGAAATGGCCGTGGCGGAATATTTTATGCCGTGGTGCGCCTCGAACCGGGCTTTCAAACCCTTGAGGATTTCCACCGTTTCAGCGACTGACGGCTCATTCACATCGATTTTCTGGAAGCGACGGGATAGCGCGCTATCTTTCTCGAAAATGCCGCGGAATTCGGTGTAGGTCGTCGCTCCGATGCACTTCAGTTGCCCGGAGGAAAGCGCAGGTTTCAACAGGTTGGATGCATCCAGCGTACCGCCGGAAGCCGAACCGGCACCAATCAGTGTATGGATTTCATCGATGAACAGAATGGCATGCGGATTGTCCTGCAAGGCCTTGAGAACGCCTTTCAGTCGTTGCTCGAAATCGCCGCGATACTTGGTGCCGGCCAGCAGCGAGCCCATGTCCAGCGAATAAACATTGGCCTTGGCGAGGATTTCCGGTACTTCGCCCTCAACGACCTTACGGGCAAGACCTTCGGCGATGGCCGTCTTGCCAACGCCAGCTTCACCGACCAGCAGCGGGTTGTTCTTGCGGCGGCGGCAGAGCGTTTGAATGACGCGCTCAAGTTCCTTATCACGACCAATCAGAGGGTCTATCTTGCCCTGTAGCGCCAAAGCGTTGAGATTGATAGTGTATTGCTCCAGCGGGCCGGCTTCGGCTTTTTCGCCCTCGGTTTCAACCTCGCCCTCTACAGCAGCCTTGGGTTGCGGTACCTTGCTGATGCCATGCGAAATGAAATTGACGACGTCAAGGCGGGTTATGCCCTGTTTTTGCAGGAAATAGACTGCGTGCGAATCCTTCTCGCCATATATCGCAACCAGCACGTTGGCGCCGTTAACTTCTTTTTTGCCTGACGACTGAACGTGCAGGATGGCGCGCTGAATGACGCGCTGAAAGCCAAGCGTTGGCTGCGTATCGATGTCATCTTCGCCCGAAACGGTGGGCGTGTGCTCATCGATGAAAGTGCTCAGATCCTTGCGTAGCGCGTCGGTTTTTGCCCCACAGGAACGCAGTGCTTCAATTGCCGACGGGTTATCTATCAAGGCCAGCAGCAAGTGTTCGACAGTGATGAACTCGTGGCGTTTTTGACGCGCCTCGACGAAGGCCATGTGCAGGCTGACTTCGAGTTCCTGGGCAATCATCAGTTTTCCTCCATGATGCAAGCAAGCGGGTGTTGGTGCTGGCGGGCGAATGCTGTTACTTGATCCACTTTGGTCGCGGCGATGTCGCGCGGGAAAACGCCGCACACACCTCGACCATCGTTGTGAACTTTGAGCATGATTCGCGTCGCTTGTTCAGTATCCAGAGAAAAAAACCGCTGCAGAACGGCAATGACAAACTCCATCGGTGTGTAGTCATCGTTCAGCAGCACCACTTTGAACATCTTTGGCGGGCCAAGCTTGCTGCGCTTTGCCTCAAGTTGTCCGCCTTCCTGAAACTTCGTAGCCATGCGCTCGATTTTATACAGTCCGCCTTAATCTGCAACCACAAATGTGGGGGCAAATTGGCTGAATTCCACGTCAGCAGGGCGATTGACGCAAAGAGGTTTTGTTGCGCCGCCGCATTTAAATGTGTTGACGGAAAAATTCAACTGGCGTAGAAAGCAATCGTGTTTGGCTTCAAGCTGTATCGAGGTTGCTGCAATGCACCGGGTCACTGAGTTCAAACAGGGAGTCGGGGAGACCCGTAAATTTGTTAGTCTTTTGTAAGAAAGTTGCAAACATGGCAATCGGTACAGTTAAATGGTTCAATGATTCCAAGGGTTTTGGTTTTATCACCCCTGATGATGGCAGCGAAGATCTCTTCGCACATTTCTCCGCCATCAACATGAATGGTTTCAAGACCCTGAAGGAAGGTCAAAAAGTGTCCTTCGACGTCGTGCAAGGCCCTAAGGGTAAGCAGGCTTCCAACATCCAGAGCGCCTAAGCTTCGGATTGCAGCACGTTAAAAAGCCCGTCTGATTTCAGGCGGGCTTTTTTGTTGACCATTTCAGCTGACCGTAATGTCGTCCTGGCGACGCTCGCCAGCACTGTCCACCCAGGTGACCGACAATTTGTCACCGGCCTTGATGCCGCGGGCCTTGAAGGTGAATAGCGGGTTTTTCGATATCGACGTGTTGAGTTGTCCGTCGATGATTGGTTTTCCATTCAGGTTGACCGTAAATGCCTGAATGAAGTGCATGGGAAGGGCCTGCCCCTTGTCGTCCTTGCGTTGACCTGTTTCCATCGGGTGCTGCATCAGGATGCGAATATCGCTGGTTTCGCCCTGGTTCTGGACGCGAATCTTGATCTGCTCTGCCATGGTTATCCTCCACACCCGCCAAGCGTTACCTTGATTTCACGGAAGGCGACGTAGGTTTTGCCATCGGATGATTTTGCGACGGCGCGAATGCGCGTGGTTTCAGCCAGTTTGAGCTGGGCTTTGAGGTAGGGCAGCACCGGGCCGGAAAATTCGATGGCCGAACACATAGGCATTGGGTTTTTGTCCGCAAAGATCGCCAGGCTGCGGGTGTTGGCGATATTGCTGGTGATTTCCACTTCCACCTTGGCCCCGTTTTCCGATATTTCCGGGGCATTGATCTGAATGTCGCGCGATTCGATTGCGTTGTTTGCACCGTAGGCCTTCAATGCGTCATTGAGGTTTCTGGCGCTGAAGGCGCTTTTGTTCCATTCAGCCGCCAGCAAACGAGTCGGCATCAGGAGTCCGGCCGCCAGCAGGGGGGAGAGCAGCGCTGCGGATGCACTGCCTTTCAGGAGTTTTCTGCGAAATTCTGACATGGGCTTTGCTTAAAAATTATTCGGCGATCCAGTGGCCGGATTTGCCACCTGTTTTTTCGATGAGGCGGATGTTTTCTATTCGCATGCCGCGGTCGACAGCCTTGGTCATGTCGTAGATCGTTAACAGTCCAACCGATGCAGCGGTTAGCGCTTCCATTTCGACACCGGTACGGCCGAAACATTCGGCGGTTACTTCGCAATGTACGGCATTTTTTGTTTCGTCGATGATGAAATCGGCGGCAACACGGGTTAGTGCGATCGGGTGGCAAAGCGGGATCAGGTCGCCTGTTCGCTTGGAGGCCTGAATGGCCGCAATGCGGGCGATGCCAAGGACATCGCCTTTCTTGGCGGAGCCGGAGCGGATCAACGCCAGGGTCTCCGGCTTCATGAATATGCTGCCGGCTGCACGGGCGACACGGGCGGTTTCGGCTTTGGCGCCGACGTCGACCATGTGGGCTTGGCCGGTGGTATCGAAATGGGTCAGGGTCTGATTGGTCACGGGATTTTGGGTTGGTTACGATCCGCTACACGAGCGGCTTTCAGGGCTGCGGTATCATAGCACCATGCTTCTTTGCCGACGCTTGATTGCCACTGTACTTGCCTGCGCGCTGACCGTGCAGCCGCTGCGCGCAGATGATTTGCCGGAGTTGGGCGATGTGGCCAGCAATGAACTTTCACTGAGTGCCGAGAAAAAAATCGGTCTGCAGATCATGCACGAGATTCGCTGGCGTGAGCCGTCGTATCTGGATGATGCCGACGTCGAGGGTTATCTGAATCAATTGGGCGGGCACCTGGCGGCGGTCAGCAGTGACCCAGGATTCGGTTTCTATTTTTTCCCGATCAACGATCCGGCTATCAACGCCTTCGCGATGCCGGGCGGCTACATAGGCGTGCATACCGGCTTGATCGCATCGGCCCAGACCGAATCGGAATTGGCTGGCGTGCTGGGGCATGAGATATCGCACGTGACGCAGCGGCACATCGCCCGCCAGGTTTTTCAGTCGAAGCAGATCGGCATGGCCTCCATGGTGGCCATGGCTCTGGCGCTGCTGGCGGCCCGTTCAAGTGGGCAAATGGCGGGCGCTGCGATAGCTACCACCCAGGCCGGTGCAATTTCGGCGCAGCTTGCTTTTTCGCGGGATTTCGAACGCGAGGCTGATCGGCAGGGTTTCGATGTGTTGCGCAAGGCAGGCTTTGACGTCCGTGGCATGGCGGCATTCTTCGAGCGCCTGCAAAAGGCCGTGCGCCTGTATGAGAACAATGCAACGGCCTACCTGCGTACCCATCCGCTGACCGGTGAGCGTCTGACCGACATGCAGAATCGCGAGCAGGCGGTTCCTTATCGGCAAGTGGCGGGCAGCGTTGAATTTCAACTGGTGCGCGCCAAGGTACGGGCAATTCAAGGTACGCCTGGCGACGCGATCAAGGATCTGGAGGCGCTGTTGCGCGAGCGGAAGTATGCTTCGGAAGCGGCCGTTCGCTATGGTTTGGCCTATGCTCATTTTCGCAATCGAGACTGGAACGCGGCGGAGCGTGAGATGGAGGCTATTCGCCGACTCCAGGTGTCGGCACCGATGCTGGAGCATTTGCGGGCTGATATCCGAATTGCACGAGGTGATCAAGTGGGCGGATTGACGATTTATCGTGATGCGATGGTTCGTTTTCCACTGAATCATGGTCTGGTTTATGGTTATGGTGGTGGCTTGATCGGAGCCCGGCGTTTCGAAGAAGCTCGCCGTTTTTCCGAGGCGCAGTTGGGCAACTATCCGGAAGACGTACGGCTGCACAAAATGCGTGCGGAGAGTTACGCCGGGCTGGGCAAAAAAGCCATGCAGCACCGGGCGCTGTCTGAAGTCTTTGCTTTGCAGGGCCAGACCGCGGGGGCCATTGAGCAACTGGAGTTGGCGCAAAAGGCCGGAGACGCGAATTTTTTTGAATTGTCTTCAATCGATGGGCGTTTGCGCGAACTCAAGCAGCGCCAGATTGAGGAACTCAAGGAAAAGCGTAGCTGGTAGGGGTAAAATAAGGCTTCTAATCCGTTACGCAAAATGACCATGGAATTTGATCGCGATCTCGATGTAAAGGGCCTGAACTGCCCGCTGCCTATCCTGCGGACCAAAAAGACGCTTGCCGAGATGGAGTCGGGCAAGGTTTTGCGTGTCCTGGCGACCGATTTCGGCTCCCAGAAGGATTTTCCTGCCTTTGCCAAACAGACCGGAAACGAACTGTTGGCGCAAAAGGAAGAAAATCGCGTTTTTGAGTTTTATCTGAAGCGCAAATAAACAGCGAATTGATCGCGTTTTTCGAGGATCGACGGGCACTCGCAGGCGAACCCGCCGCTTGGCGTTTTGACGGCCTGATCGAGTGCCTTGAAGTCAGCGACGCCACGTCGTTGCAGGCAAGCTTGCAAGGCATGCAGGATGATCCGCAGTGGACGGTCGCTGCCATCGAATACGAACTCGGCTATCTGCTGGAGCCGAAATCTGCACCGCCAGGATGGTTGCCAGGTAACAGGCCATTGGCCCGTTTCTGGCGCTTCGCCCAACGTATTGTCCTGAGCGCTGACGAGGCCGAAGCCTGGCTGAGCGGGCGGGTGGGCGATGCCGCGGCTGGTGTTGGCGGCTTGCGCTCAGCGATTGACGAGGAAAATTACATTGCTGCGGTCAACCGGATAAAACGCCTGATTTTTGACGGTGACTGTTATCAGGTCAATTTGACCTTCCCGCTTGAATTCGAATGGTTCGGGGAGCCGCTGGCTCTCTACGCACGCTTGCGCGAGCGACAGCCTGTTCGCTACGGGGGTTTCGTCGGCGATGATCGGCAGGGTCTGGTGTCGCTGTCGCCGGAACTGTTTCTGGAACGCTGCGGCGAGCGGCTGCGAACGAAGCCGATGAAGGGCACGGCGCCGCGTAGCGCGCCGCCCGAGCATCTGCGCAATTCCGACAAGGACTGTGCGGAAAACCTGATGATCGTCGACCTGTTGCGCAACGATCTTGGTCGGGTCGCCAAAAAGGGCAGCGTTGTGGTGGACCGGTTGTTCGATATCGAGGAATACCCGACGCTTTGGCAGATGGTTTCGGAGATTTCGGCCGATGTCGGGGACCGCAGTTTCGGCGAAATCCTGCGCGCCCTGTTCCCCTGCGGTTCGATCACCGGAGCACCGAAGATCCGCGCCATGCAGATCGCGGCCGACCTGGAAAATCGCGAACGCGGCATCTATACCGGCGCCCTGGGCTGGCTGGCGCCGGACGGCGATTTCCGGCTCAACGTGGCGATCAGGACCTTGTCGCTGGGAGCGGATGGACGTGGCAGCCTGGGTGTGGGTAGCGGCATTGTTGCCGACTCGGAACCGGTCGCCGAATGGCAGGAATGTCTGCTCAAGGCCAATTTTCTGCGTGACTGTGATCCGGGTTTGAAGCTGATCGAAACCCTGCGCCGGGATGGCGGGGTGTATCCGATGTGGGCCGGGCATTTGAGTCGTCTGAGACGGTCGGCTGCGTATTTCGGCTTCCCGCTCGACGAGCAATCGTTGTTCAGGGTACTTGGGGAGCAGCCGTTTAAAGGAACCTGGCGTGTTCGCCTGACGCTCGACAAGGCTGGCGCCATAGAGGTTCAGGCGGCGGCCTTCGATGGCGCGGAGCCTGATATTCGTCGCACAGCCCTGGCCGAACAGGCCATAGATTCCCGCGATGTGCTGCGCCTGCACAAGACAACGGTCCGGCCGCTTTACGATGCAGCCTTGCGCAGCCTGGCGGCGGACTCACCGGTTTTCGACTTTGTTTTTCTCAATGAGCGGGGCGAGGTCGCCGAGGGCGCGCGCAGCAATGTCTTTGTCGAGCGCGATGGCGTGCTCCTGACGCCGCCAGTGGAGAGCGGTGCCTTGCCAGGCGTGCTGCGTGCCAGTTTGCTGGCTGCTGGCAAGGCGCGGGAAGCGGTTTTGTGGCCGGCGGATCTGGCCGATGGCTTCTGGCTGGGCAACGCCTTGCGCGGTTTGGTCCGCGTGGCGCTGCTGCCGTGATATCAATTTTGGCCGTTTTTTCCGGTTGACCGTAGCAGTCTCGCTGCCACAGCAAACCGGCCGAAATCAGCCGCGCAGTCTGCGCAGGTAGAGGCCGATCAGCGAGAACAGGCCGGCGGCGATGCCGTAATAGAAGGCGCGCGGGACATCGACGTCCTGATATTCGAGCAGAATCGGTAGGTCGTTTTCGACCGTGTAGCGGATCTTGGTCTGGAAATGCCAGGACGAAGCCTTGACCTCGGTCACCCCCTTTTCGATCTTCCACTGCAGCCAGCCGGTCGTTTCCTCGAGGTCGCCAGCCGGTGCGTTCGGGGTCAACGAGGTGTAGAGGCCCTTGGCCTTGCCTTCGGCGATGTCCTTGTAGGCCGCGCCGCAATTTTCGTTGTTGGCACAGGTTACAACGAGACGGAATTCAGGCTTCCAGACATCAGTCTTGTCCCACGGCCAGGAAATCATGAAGGCGACACTCCAGACGCCGACCAACGCCGAAAAGATCATCAGTGCGATGAATATCTGCGCGAGCGTGCTGCGTTTGTCTTGAGACATGTGAATCCTTTTAGTTTCCCAGCTTGGCCAGCTGTGGCTTGAGTTGTTCCAGCGTCGCCGAGAATTCGGCCACCCGCTGTTTTTCCTGATCGATCACGGCGGCCGGCGCGCGGGCGACGAAACCTTCGTTGGCGAGCTTGCCCTGGGCAATCGAAATCAGCTTTTCCAGCTTCTCGATTTCCTTGGCCAGGCGCACGCGTTCGGCGGCAACGTCGATCTCCACCTTGAGCATCAATCGGGTTTCACCGACCACTGCCACCGGCGCCATGGCATCGGCCGGCATGTCGGAAACGATTTGTACCTCGGAGAGCTTACCCAGAGCTTGCAGGATGGCCGCGAACTCGGAAATCTCGGCGCCGCCACCAGCCACCAGCAGCGGCATGCGCAGGGCGGGCGAGACGTTCATCTCACCGCGCAGGTTGCGGGTCGCGTAGGCCAGGGCCTTGAGGCGCTCGACCTTGGCTTCCGACGCCGGGTCGAGCTTGTACTCCTCGGCACGCGGGTAGGCGGCGAGCATGATTGACTCGTGCGTCTTGCGGCCGGCGATCGGGGCAACGGTCTGCCACAGTTCTTCAGTGATGAACGGAATGAGCGGATGGGCCAGGCGCAGCACAGCTTCCAGCGTCCGCACCAGCGTCCGGCGGGCACCGCGCTGCTGGGCATCATTGCCAGTCTGGATTTCGACCTTGGCGATTTCCAGATACCAGTCGCAGAACTCGTCCCAGATGAATTTGTAGATGGCCTGGGCGACCAGGTCGAAACGGTAGTCGGTGAAATGCTGTTCAACTTCCTTCTCGACGCGCTGCAGCTGGCTGACGATCCAGCGGTCGGCGAAGCTGAATTCAAGCGGGGCGGAACCGCCGCAGGCCGGGCCGTTCTGCTGGTGCTCAAGGGCCAGGTCGTGGCCTTCAACATTCATCAGCACAAAGCGCGTGGCGTTCCACAGCTTGTTGCAGAAATTACGGTAGCCGTCGCAGCGGTTGAGGTCGAACTTGATGTCGCGACCCGGCGAGGCGAGGCTGGCAAACGTGAAGCGCAGGGCGTCGGTGCCGAAGGAAGCGATGCCTTCCGGGAATTCCTTCTTCGTCTTCTTGGCGATGCTCTCGGCCTGCTTCGGGTTCATCAGGCCGGTGGTGCGCTTTTCGATCAGCGCTTCAAGGCCGATGCCGTCGATCAGATCGATCGGGTCAAGCACATTGCCCTTCGATTTCGACATCTTCTGGCCTTCGCCATCGCGGATCAGGCCATGCACGTAAACGTGCTTGAACGGGATCTGGCCGGTGATCTGCTTGGTCATCATGACCATGCGCGCAACCCAGAAGAAGATGATGTCGAAGCCGGTGACCAGCACGGTCGACGGCAAATATTGCTGCAAAATCGGGTTGGCGGCGTCGATGGCTTCGTCGCCCGTCCAGTCCAGCGTCGAGAAAGGCCACAGGGCGGAAGAGAACCAGGTGTCGAGGACGTCTTCGTCACGGCTCAGCGTGCCGGTGTAACCCTGCTTGGCGGCTTCGGCCTTGGCTTCTGCCTCGCTGTGGGCGACGAAAATCTGGCCGTTGTCACCGTACCAGGCCGGAATCTGGTGGCCCCACCACAACTGGCGGGAAATACACCAGTCCTGGATGTTGTTCAGCCACTGGTTGTAGGTATTGACCCAGTTTTCCGGATAGAACTTGATTTCGCCGGAATGGACGACATCGAGCGCCTTCTCGGTGATCGACTTGCCGTCATCGCCCGGTTTCGACATGGCAACGAACCACTGGTCGGTGAGCATCGGTTCGATGACCACATTGGTTCGGTCACCGCGTGGCACCTTGAGTTTGTGCTTGTCGGTCTTTTCCAGGATGCCGAGGGCTTCGAGGTCGGCGACGACGGCCTTGCGGGCGTCGAAGCGGTCGAGGCCGCGGTATTTCTCGGGGGCGTTCTCGTTGATCTTGGCGTCGAGCGTCAGGATCGAAATCATCGGCAGGCCATGGCGCTGGCCAACCGCGTAGTCGTTGAAGTCATGCGCTGGCGTAACCTTGACGCAGCCCGTACCGAATTCGAGATCGACGTAGCTGTCGGCGATGATCGGGATTTCACGGTCGGTCAGCGGCAGCTTCACCATCTTGCCGATCATGTGCTTGTAGCGCTCGTCTTCCGGATGAACCATGACGGCGGTGTCGCCGAGCATGGTTTCCGGACGCGTTGTGGCGACGACCAGGCTATCCGAGCCGTCAGCCAGCGGATAGCGGATGTGCCACATGAAACCGTCTTCTTCCTCCTGCACAACTTCGAGGTCGGAAACAGCCGTGTGCAGCTTCGGGTCCCAGTTCACCAGACGCTTGCCGCGGTAGATCAGGCCTTCCTTGAACAGGCGGACGAAGGTTTCGGTGACGACCTTGTTGAGGCCGGCATCCATCGTGAAGCGCTCGCGCTTCCAGTCCGGGCTGGTGCCCATGCGGCGCATCTGCTTGGTGATGGTGTTGCCGGAGTATTCCTTCCATTCCCAGACTTTTTCCAGGAACTTCTCGCGGCCGAGGTCGTGGCGGGAGATACCCTGCGCGTCCAGCTGGCGCTCAACGACGATCTGCGTCGCTATGCCGGCGTGGTCGGTACCCGGCTGCCACAGCGTGTTGTGGCCGCGCATCCGGTAGTAGCGGGTCAGCGCGTCCATCAGGGTCTGGTTGAAGCCATGGCCCATGTGCAGCGTGCCGGTCACATTGGGCGGCGGCAGCAGGATGCAGAAATTTTCGTCAGCTGCCTTGCTGCGGTCAACGCCAGCAGCGAAGTAATTCTGGGCTTCCCACTCGGGATACCAGCGGCGTTCAATGTCGGCGGGTTCGAAGGCTTTGGCGAGTTCCATGGGCTTGTCGGAAAAGGGGAAAACCCATGATTATACCCGCGATTGTTAGCCGGCCTTGCTTGCTAGTTGGATGTCTCCATGATCGCCGTCCCCCAGCTGGATGTCCGGTAGCCGAGCGGTTTCCACAGGTGCTTCCAGGGCAATTCGATGATTTCCGGTGACATCAGCGTATGCGCAGCGGCAGTGGCATTTCGCAGGTCAGCTGGCATTTCGGCGTTTTTGTCCGATACCGGCCAGACGACGGCGATTTTTCGGTCGTCACCGGCCGGAACGGGCAGGCCGGACATCAAGATACGGGAATCGGGGAAGAAGCGGCGGAGGTTGCCGCCGACGTGCGGGTCGTTAACGAAAATAGATCCGCGGTCGAATCCTTGCTCGCGCAGCTTCTCGGCAAGGTCGGCGTAGGGCACGGCCCAGCGGCAACGTGAGCAGAACGGCTCGTAGACGAAGAGGTTGCCGCTGCGAACGGCGTAGGCGGTGATCGTGAAACCAAGCAGGACGGCCATGAAAACTTGCACCCGGCGCGGCGTCGGGTTGGTTTCGCGGGCTTTCTCAGTCAGCCAGGGGATGGCGATGACGAGCATCGGCAATATACTGTGCACGGCATAGTTCGAGCGCGAATAGAGGAGGCCATTAAACAGGATGAGTCCGCTCAGTTCGATCAGCAGTAGGTGAAGCAGAAACAGTTTTGGGTCAAAAATGGCCGGATCGGCTGAGCGAAGGGTGGATTTCCGGAAAATCGTCCGGAAAATGGCCGGAAAGACGATTGGCAGGATAACTACGTAGGGGGCCAGGACGAGTAACGGAAACGTAAACGCATCGCGCAGGCCGCCGGCGATACCGGCCAGCGAATGGGCTGGAATTGCTGGAAGGATATTTATCCCCAGGGACGCCGCCCGTTGCGGATCGGCCGCCAGCCAGAGTGCGTAGGGGGTGACGATCAGCAAGGTGAGCGGCAAGGCCGCCAGCATCCGCAGCGTGAAAACCGCTTTTCGCATGGACGGTTGCAGCCAGGCCGCCAGCAGCGTCGCGAACAGTGCAAAGGCGTAGATGTGCTCGGTGAGCAGGCCCAGACCGATCAGTGCAGATATCAGGAGGTAATTGCCGCGATGCTGGCGATCAACCAGCCGAAAAATTGCCCAGACGGTGGCGACAGCCAGCGCCATGGCGCCAACGCGGTGGGTGAAGCCTTCATGAAAACGCCAAAATATCTGGTAGACCGTGGCCATCGATTCGACGGCGATGAAGGCCCACAGCGCGCTTTGAGTGACTTTGCGCGTAATTTGAAACAGGCAAGCGGCCATGCAGACCAGCAGGGCGTATTTGAGGAACAAAAAACCCGAAAGGCCGGTGCCGAAAACCTGTTGTACAAGCCACAGGGCCCAATCGTAAAGGGGGCCTTGCTGGGTGCTATAACCCGGCGCCAGGGCCTGGATAAGCAGGTTGTCAAGCGGGTCATCTTCACCGAGGTTGCCCGACGAGAACAAGCGGGTCAACGCATGAATCGCGGCATAGGTGGCGACGATCAAGACGACGGCAGGTAGCGTGAATGGAAAGCTGGCTCGCTCTGCGCTGGCAGATGCGATTGAGTTACTGGGTTTCATCAGGTATTTGAATAAGAACTTCCAACCAGCGAACGAGTCTGCTAGTTGTTCGCCATCATTTCCTGCTCGGCGAGGAAGTCTTTGACGGTCGAATTGATAATCTGGGGAAGCGCAGCCCTGAGGCGCTCTTCAATGCGGCTGGCGAGCTCATGCACTAGTTGGTCGCGCAGGCCCGGATCAATGAGTGGGGAAGCTGCTGGCGCATCCTGCTGTTCGTTGATGACTATCTCGCCAGCGCTGGACTCTGACTCGAGAGCGACTGCATCCTCAAGTACAGGGTCGGGGTCGATGTCGGTCAACAATGGAATATCGTCGTCTTCATCAACGGCATCGGTCAGAACAGGGATATCGTTCAGTTCGCTGCTGCTCTGGCGCTTGCGATGCATCAGAGCGTCTGCTCGGGCGATGATTGGGCTGGACAATGTGTTTCCTTAGCGGTCGCTGAGATCGAAATAGCGGACTTCGCAGCCCTGTTCTTTGTAGAACTTCACACGGTCGCGGGCCGTCGCACGGTCTGTTTCTTCCTGACCAACGACTTCGATCAGACTTTGAAACCGCGAAAATCCCGGCGGGATTTCCTGGCTGAGGTTCATCAGCCGCTCGTCCTGAGGGATCGTTTCCAACTTGTCGGTGATCAGGATGGGCGTTTCAGCAGCCAGTGGCGAGTCGGCCCGGCAGTGCGGCACGAAGCTGAGTGCGGAATGCGTCCAGAGCATGCGGTCGACACTGCTGGCGACTGCATTTTCGTTGGCGTAAACCAGCATTGCCTTCTTTTTTGCGTAAGCGCCACTGAGCAAGGCACAGGCGGCGGCGATTTTGTCCGCCGCGCCGTGATAGAAAAAAACCTGGGTCAATTGAGCTTGCCGGCGCGTTGCAGGAGGTAATGCGTGAGTAAAGGAACCGGTCTTCCGGTTGCACCCTTGCTTGCCCCAGATTTCCAGGCAGTGCCGGCGATATCGAGGTGGGCCCAGTCAAATTTCTTGGTGAAGCGCGACAGGAAACAGGCGGCCGAAATGGCGCCGCCCCAGCGACCGCCGATGTTGGCCATGTCAGCGAAGGGGCTTTTCAGCAATTCCTGGTAGTCGTCCCAGAGCGGCATGTGCCAGGCGCGGTCATAGGCCTCGTCGCCCGCATCGAGCAGTTCACGGGCCAGAGAATCCTTGTTGGCGAACAGGCCGCTGGCTACGCCACCCAGTGCAACGACACATGCGCCGGTCAACGTAGCGACATCGATCACCGTGTCCGGATCGAAACGCTCGGCGTAGGTCAGTGCATCACACAGGATCAGGCGACCTTCCGCATCGGTGTTCAGGATTTCGATGGTTTGTCCGGACATCGAGGTGACGATGTCCCCTGGCCGCGTTGCCTTCCCGTCGGGCATGTTCTCCGTTGCAGGAACGATGATGGTCAGATTGATCGGTAACGCCATCCGGGCAACGGCATGCATGGTACCGAGGACGCTGGCAGCCCCGCACATGTCGTATTTCATTTCATCCATTTCGGCACCTGGTTTCAGCGAAATGCCGCCGGTGTCGAAAGTGACGCCCTTGCCTACGAGGACGATCGGCTTTTCGGCCGCCTTGCCGCCCTTGTAGCTGAGAACGATAAGCTTGGGCGGCTGGTGCGAACCGTGGGCGACGGCGAGCAGGGAATGCATGCCCAGTTTTTCCATGTCGGCACGATCCAGAATTTCGCAGCCGAGCTTGAATTCATTGGCCATGGCCTGGGCCTGCTCGGCCAGGTAGGTCGGGTGGCAGATATTGGGCGGCAGGTTGCCCAGATCCTTGGTCAGCGCCACGCCTTCGGCGATGGCCAGCCCCTGGCTAAGCGCTTCTTCGGCGGGAGCAAGCTCGTTGCGTCTTTCGACACTGAAAGTCAGCTTGCGCAGCGGGCGCCGAATTTCTTCCTTTTTGCTTTTGAATTGCTCGAATTTGTACGTTGAATCCAGCGCAAGCAGGGTCGCCTGCCGGACTCGCCAGCCGACACTGCGTTTCTTGACCGGAAGTTCGGTCAGAAAGATCGAGGCATCAAAGGCGCCAGTCTCGTTGAGCATTTTGACGGTCGCACTGATTGCGCTACCGAACTCTTTTTCGCGGAAATCTTTTTCCTTGCCCAGTCCAACCAACAAAATGCGGTCACACAGTGTGCCGGGAACGTTATGCAGCAACAGGGTAGTGGCCGATTTGCCCTCCATGTCGCCGCGTCGAATAATGTCGGAAATGTAGCCACCGGAGGCTTTGTCGAGCAACTCCGCCGGTAGCGTAAGTTTCCTCGATTCAAAAACCCCGACGACGACGCAGGCGCTACGCTGTTTCTCCGGGCTGCCACTTTTTATGCTAAATTCCACAAGCTGCTCCTGGTCAAGGAAATATCAGTTTCCGAGGGATTATCCTCGCATTTTTTCGGTTTCGTCAAAGCATGATATTCGAACGCGCCGCACGGCGCGAATTTGCTCAGGCAGCCGCCGGCATCAGTGTTGCGCTGCTGGCTATCCTGGCCTCCATCCTGTTGATTCGCCTCCTTAAAGAGGCCGTTGGAGGCCGCATCGTGCCCGAGGCGGTGGCCTCGCTGCTCGGTTTCGCCTTGTTGAACCTGATGCCGCTGGTGCTGAGTCTGATGCTTTTTGTGTCGATTTTGCTGAGCCTGACCCGGGTTTACCGGGATTCGGAGATGGTTGTCTGGCTTTCCTGCGGTCTGCCGCTTACTGCCTGGGTACGCCCGGTTCTCAGCTTCGCGTTGCCTTTCGTGCTGGTGATTGCTGTTCTTGCTGGTTTTCTCTCGCCATGGGCCAATTTGAACACGGCGCAGTACCGACAGGTGTTGTCGGCCCGGAGTGATGCGTCTCAAATCTCTCCAGGGGTTTTTCAGGAAACCAAGGCTGGCAAGCGAGTGTTTTTCGTTGAGGCGCTGGCTGATGGGGAAACAGCGCTCGGCAATGTTTTTGTGTCCAGCTTTCAGGATGGCAAGTTGGGTGTCGTGGTGTCTGATCGTGGGTACCAGGAATTTGCCGAAAATGGCGATCGTTTCGTGGTTCTGGAAAACGGGCGTCGCTATGAAGTTGAGCCGGGGTCACCGGAATTTCGGGTGATGGAGTTTGAGCGATACAGGGTTCGTACCGAAGATGGCGAAGCCAAGCCGACCGAGCGCTTGCCGAATCGCATGGCGACGACTGAATTGTTACAGGAAAATAGTAATAAAGCGCGTGGCGAACTCTTGTGGCGAATTGGTATTCCGGTCTCGGCGCTGATTTTGGCCTTGCTGGCCATCCCTCTTTCCTATGTCAATCCGCGCGCCGGACGTTCTGCCAACATGTTGATTGCAGTTCTGATTTATGCGATCTACAGCAACCTTTTGTGGGTTGCCCAAGCTTGGGTCGCTCAGGGAAAGCTGTCATTCGGGATCGGCGTTTGGGCTATTCACGCCCTTATGCTCGTGCCTTTGCTCTACCTTTTTTACCGGCGAATCGCAGTTAGCATGCCTTGGCAGAGGAGGTCAGGTGTTTAGGTTGAGTATTTATCAGCGCTACCTGATGCGAGAGGTGCTCGCATCCGTGCTCCTGGTTCTGCTCGCCTTTCTGGCGCTATTCAGTTTTTTCAATTTCGTTGACGAACTTCGCAATGTCGGCCGGGCTGATTACACGGCAGGGCGCGCCGCCTTGTTTGTGGCGCTAGGATTGCCCGGCTTGGTCTATGAGCTGATTCCGATTGCGGCGCTAATTGGCTCTCTGTACGCGTTGTCTACGCTGGCCAGGCATTCGGAGATCACCGTTTTGCGGGCCTCTGGCCTGGCTACCCGGGAGTTGTTGCTCACTTTGTTTCGAGCCGCGATAGTGTTGGCGGTGTTCACGTTTTTGGTCGGCGAGTTGCTCGTGCCGTTCAGCGAACGCCTTGCTCAGGAAATCAAGGCGAAGGCGCTGAGCAAGGTGGTGGCACGTAGCGGCCTGGATAGCGGTTTGTGGATCAAGGATGGGCGCAGCTTCATCAATATTCGCAAAGCCAACCCGGATGCCACGCTGGAAGGGGTAAGAATCTACCGTTTCACCGAAAAAAATATGCTGGAGTCCGTCACCGATGCCAAGGAGGCTAGTTTTCATTTGCCGGATATCTGGACGCTGAAAGAGGTGGTTACCACGGCGCTGAAAGGCGATGTCTCCAGCGTTGAGTCGAGTAGCACCATGGAGTGGCGTTCTGCGGTCAACCCGGATTTGTTGGCAATTTTGATGGTTTCCCCGGAGCGAATGTCGCTCTATGGCTTGTTCAATTACACCCAGCATCTTGTCGATAACAAGCAGAAAGCGGAGCGCTATCAGATCGCGCTCTGGAAGAAGTTAATCTATCCACTGACCGCGCTGGTGATGGTTGCCCTGGCCTTGCCGTTTGGATATTCCCATGATCGGGTCGGTGGCGTCAGCCTCAAGATATTTGCCGGCGTCATGCTGGGCATTCTCTTTTACGCACTTAATGGACTATTTTCAAATCTGGGTGTGATCAATTCATGGCCGCCATTCGCCAGTGCGACAGCGCCAGCAGCCTTGTTCTTGGTGACCGCGATGGGCATGCTGTGGTGGGTCGAGCGCCGCTAATCGAATCAGTCGGTGCTGATTATTTGCGTTCCGGCAATTCTGTCGTGCAGAAACTGCTTGTCATTGTCGAAGACTGCCCAAAAAATGCCGACCCCAAATAAAACAATGCTTGGACATGCTGCCAGGTAGCGCAGAATTGCTTGCGTTGGGCGTAGTCGGGTGCCGTCCGCATTCACGACGCGAAGTTTCCAGGTCTTCATCGGAAGCGTCTGGCCGCCATTTAGCCAGCACCAGACAAAATAAATCATCAGCAACACCAGCACGTGAAGCCACAGCATTCTTGGGAGCATGGAATATCCGAAGCCCGAGAGGACAATCTGAGGTAATAAAAAGCCGACGAGCAGGATCGAAAACACGACAAGGCCTTCGTAAAGCATGCAGACCAAGCGACGCCTGATGCCAGGGAGAGAGTTAGGCATTAGCGGTATGTCGATTCTGTCGTCGTTGACTTGGTTGTTGCTTCTGCGGGTAGCGAGGGAGTTGTTGGTGTACTGGCTGCTGCACTTGTGGGGCCGTCCCCAGGAGTCAGCAACCTGGATGATTTTCCGCTTTCGCGAACCCGTTGTTGTTGCTCCGGTGGCAGGTTTGTGTAGGCTTCCCATTTCTGCTTGACCACTTGCTTTTGTTCCGGCGGCAGTTGGTTGAAATCCTTGTAAGAACCTCGGATTTTGGCACGCTGATCGGGTGTAAGGGTGGCCCACTCCTGCATACGGTCCTGCATGCGCTGTTGCTCATCCCGCTTCATCGAAGGGTAGCGTTCAGCAATGCCCAGCCATTTTTTTCGGCGAATATTCTCCATCTTGTCCCAATCTTTGGCGAGCGGGGCAAGTGTGTCTTTCTGTTGCGAATTCAGCTGACTCCATGCCGGTTGGGGTGGCGTGCCAATAATGGCCGTCGTTGGAGGTTCGGCGGCAATGACTGTGGTCAGCGCAAAACAGAGGATTATTCCTCCGATGAGTCGTCTTTTAACCATTCGAAAAAGTCGTTATCCAGAAAAGCATCGGGGGGGAGTTCGTCGGTGAGCAGGGCACTATCGACTTGTTCAAGTTCGTTGATGTACTGAACGCTGTGCCAGTAAAAGGATATCCACATGCCTAGCAGCAGTGCCAGCGCCGCAAGAAATTGCTTGAGATAGGGCGCATGGTGGCCAGACCAAAATGAAGGCGCTCCAGCGACTGCCAAGGCTTCTTGTGGCGCGGCTTGTTTTTGTCGGGCAATGGCCAGGTGGCGGGCAGCTTCGAGCCGCCGTGCTGCTGCCGGTGGGATGTCCTTCAGCCCGTGATTCAGTGTTTGCCGAATTCGATAGGCGCAACGTTCTTCGTTCATAGTTTGATACCTCGTGCCGACAGGGCGGCTGCCAGCGCGTGTGTGGCGCGCGAACAATGAGTTTTGACGCTGCCTTCTGAGCAGCCCATCGCGGCCGCGGTTTCGGCTACGTCCATGTCTTCCCAGTAACGCATGAGAAAGGCTTCGCGTTGACGTGCGGGCAGTTTTTTAATTTCATCATCTATCAAATTCAGCGTTTGAGCCTGTTGCAACTTGCTTTCCGGTGTCCTTGGGCCAGCGTCATCTTCGTCGGCTGCCAGTGTTTCCAGTGGGTCGTAGTCATCGTCGTCGTCGGGGCTGAATGCCGATAGCAGCGTGGTCCACATCGACCGTACCTTGGTCCGTCGATAGTAGTCGCGAATGGTGTTTTGCAAAATGCGCTGAAAGAGCATCGGATACTCTTCCTCTGGCCGGTCCCCGTATTTTTCGGCCAGCTTGAGCATCGAGTCCTGGATGATGTCCAGAGCAGCCTCTTCGTCACGAACGGCATAAATCGCCTGTTTAAAGGCTCTGCGTTCGACTGACTCTAAAAAGCTGGCGAGTTGTTGAGGTGATGACAGGGGCGTCTCTTCCAAAAGTTCTTGAGCATTATAGGGATATGCCGGGAAACCTTGACCGAAAATGGTCGGTCGATTAAGGTTACGCCCTTTTAAGCAATAGCTTTTTTGGGCTCAAGAATGATGATCAGCGGTGCAGAAATTGTAATCAGGTGCCTGCAAGAAGAAAAGGTTGATTGTGTTTTCGGTTACCCCGGTGGGTCCGTATTGCACATTTATGACGCGCTTTTCAAGCAGGATCAGGTGAAGCACATTCTGGTTCGCCACGAACAGGCGGCCGTTCATGCTGCGGACGCCTATTCGCGCTCTTCGCAGCGGGTCGGTGTGGCGCTGGTGACGTCTGGGCCGGGGGTAACCAATACGGTAACCGGTATCGCCACTGCTTACATGGATTCCATCCCGATGGTGGTTTTGACCGGGCAGGTGCCATCGTTCTACATCGGCCAGGATGCTTTCCAGGAATGTGACACGGTTGGTATCACCCGCCCCTGCGTCAAGCACAATTTCCTGGTCAAGGATGTCAAGGATCTAGCGGTCACCATCAAGAAGGCTTTTCACATTGCATCAACCGGCCGGCCAGGCCCTGTAGTAGTCGATATCCCCAAGGATATTACTGCTCAGATGTGTGAATTCGATTACCCAAAAACGATCCAGATGCGTTCCTATAACCCGGTGGTCAAGGGGCATTTGGGGCAGATCAAGAAGGCCGTGCAGATTCTTCAGGAAGCGAAGCGCCCGATTATCTATACCGGAGGTGGTGTCATTCTCTCCGATGCGGCCGAGCAACTGACCAAGCTGGCACATAAGCTGAACTTCCCGGTAACCAATACCCTGATGGGATTGGGTGGGTATCCGGCAACGGACAAGCAGTTCATTGGCATGCTCGGCATGCACGGCACCTTCGAAGCCAATAATGCCATGCACTATGCCGATGTGATTTTGGCTGTCGGCGCTCGTTTTGATGATCGGGTGATTGGCAATCCTGAGCACTTCAGTGAAGAGAAGCGTCGCGTGATCCATATTGATATCGACCCCTCGTCTATATCCAAACGTGTCAAAGTCGATGTTCCCATCGTTGGCAACGTGCCAGACGTGCTAGAAGAGCTCGTCAAATTAATGGATGGTGGTTTCAGAACGGATCCGGAAGTTGCAAACTGGTGGAAGCAGATCGACGAATGGCGTGGTCGTGATTCGCTACGCTACAAGCAGTCAGAGCACATCATGCCGCAGTTCGTCATGGAAAAACTCTATGAAGTAACGGGCGGCAATGCGTTTGTAACTTCGGATGTTGGCCAGCATCAGATGTTTGCCGCGCAGTATTACAAGTTCGACAAACCGCGCCGCTGGATAAACTCAGGTGGCTTGGGCACCATGGGTGTCGGCCTTCCGTACGGGATGGGCGTGCTGATGGCAAATCCGGATGCACAGGTGGCCTGCGTGACCGGCGAAGGCTCGATCCAGATGTGTATCCAGGAGCTGTCCACCTGCAAGCAGTACGGCTTCCCGATCAAGATCATCAATCTGAACAATGGCATGCTGGGCATGGTGCGGCAGTGGCAGGAAATGTTCTATTCCAAGCGCTACTCGCAGTCCTACGTTACTTCCCTGCCCGATTTCGTCAAGCTCGCCGAGGCCTACGGTCATGTCGGCATGAAGATAGAAAAGCCGGAAGATGTTGAGCCGGCATTGCGCAAGGCCTTTACCGAGCATAAGGATGATCTGGTCTTCATGGACTTCATCATCGATCCAGTTGCCAATGTCTTCCCGATGGTGGCCGCCGGTAAGGGCCTGACTGAAATGATCCTCGCTGAAGATCTGTAAGCGGGGAGAGGATAAACTATGCTGCGTCACATTATTTCCATCCTGATCGAAAACGAATCGGGGGCACTATCCCGCGTTGCCGGGTTGTTCTCGGCACGCGGCTACAATATCGAATCGCTGACCGTGGCTCCGACGGAAGATCCCTCGCTGTCACGCATGACCATCCTGACTTCCGGCTCCGACGAGGTGCTTGAACAGATCACGAAACAGCTCAACAAGCTGGTCGACGTGGTCAAGGTGGTTGATCTCTCCGAAGCGGCTCATGTTGAGCGCGAACTGATGTTGATCAAGGTTCGCGCTACTGGCAAGGATCGCGAAGAGATGAAGCGGATGGCCGATATTTTCCGTGGTCGCATCATTGACGTCACGGAATCGACCTATGTTATCGAG
The DNA here is from genome assembly GCA_907163225.1 of uncultured Rhodocyclaceae bacterium. Classification (GTDB taxonomy): domain Bacteria; phylum Pseudomonadota; class Gammaproteobacteria; order Burkholderiales; family Rhodocyclaceae; genus Azonexus. The sequence goes on from OU015322.1 coordinate 3,250,345, forward strand.
TTGACCGGCGCAAGTTCCAAGCTGGACTCCTTCATCGCCGCGCTCGATGCGGGCCTGATTCTCGAAACCGTCCGTACCGGTGTCTGTGGCATTGGTCGTGGCGATCGTATTCTTAAAATTTAACTATCTGTAGACAAAGAGGATTTCATGAAAGTTTATTACGACAAGGACGCCGATCTCTCCCTCATCAAGGGCAAGAAGGTCACCATCGTTGGTTATGGCTCCCAGGGCCACGCCCACGCCCAGAACCTGAAAGATTCTGGCTGCAAGGTCACTGTTGGTCTGCGCAAGGAAGGCGCTTCCTGGAAAAAGGCCGAAGCTGCGGGGTTGAAGGTCGAAGAAATTGCCAAGGCAGTCAAGGGTGCCGATGTCGTCATGATTCTGTTGCCGGACGAGAACATTCCGCAGGTTTACAACGAAGAAGTAGCCCCTAACCTGAAGAAGGGCGCCGCGCTGGCCTTTGCACACGGCTTCAACGTTCATTACAACCAGGTCGTTCCGCGCGCTGACGTGGACGTGATCATGGTTGCTCCGAAGGGCCCCGGCCACACCGTCCGTTCCGAGTACCTCAAGGGTGGCGGCGTGCCGTCCCTGATCGCTGTTTATCAGGATGTGACCAAGAAGGCCAAGGACATCGCCCTGTCATACGCTGCTGCCAACGGCGGCACCAAGGGTGGCGTCATTGAAACGAACTTCCGTGAAGAAACTGAAACCGACCTGTTCGGTGAGCAGGCCGTTCTCTGTGGCGGCGCTGTTGAACTGGTCAAGATGGGCTTCGAAACTTTGACCGAAGCGGGTTATGCTCCGGAAATGGCCTACTTTGAGTGCCTGCATGAACTGAAACTGATCGTCGACCTGATGTACGAAGGCGGCATCGCCAACATGAACTATTCCATCTCGAACAATGCGGAATATGGCGAGTACGTGACCGGTACCGAAGTCATCAACGAGCAGTCCCGTGTCGCCATGCGAAATGCACTGAAGCGCATCCAGACCGGCGAATACGCCAAGATGTTCATTCAGGAAGGCAAGACCAACTATCCTTCCATGACGGCACGTCGTCGTCTGAATGCGGTGCATCCAATCGAAACAGTCGGTGGTCAACTGCGCGACATGATGCCGTGGATCAAGAAGAACAAGCTGGTTGACCAGTCCAAGAACTAATCTTGCTGGCACCTTGTTAGGGCTGGCTTGATTGCTGGCGCTATCCCGCGATGGGCGGTGTGGAAATCTGCACCGCCCTTGTTATTTGCGGATTTTGGTTGTCCAGGGTGTATCCTTTTGTGATCCTAGTTCTAATAGTGACCCATGACCGAACTCAAGCCCCGCAAGACTTTATTTAATCCTGAACTAAAGCGGCGTGGCATTTACGTGCTGCCCAATTTGTTTACTACGGCGGCACTGTTTGCCGGATTTTTTGCCATTGTTCAGGCAATGCAAGGTGATTTCGAGCGCTCTGCCATGGCGATTTTTATTGCCATGATCCTGGATGGCCTGGATGGTCGTGTGGCGCGCCTGACCCATACCCAGTCTGCATTCGGCGCGGAATATGATTCGCTGTCCGATATGGTCAGCTTCGGCGCCGCGCCGGCGCTGGTTATTTATGAATGGGCCTTGCGTGATATGGGGCGCCTGGGCTGGATTGCGGCCTTCGTCTATTGTGTCGGTGCGGCACTGCGTCTGGCTCGTTTCAACACGACGCTTGAAGTGATGGACAAACGCTATTTTCAGGGGCTTCCTTCCCCCGCTGCGGCCGCTTTGGTGGCCGGTCTGGTCTGGGTGATGATCGCCTCTGGTATTCCGGGGAGCGATGTGCGCTGGTTGGCTTGCGGGCTGACTATTTTTGCTGGGGTCACGATGATTTCGAATATTCGTTACTACAGTTTCAAGGATATCAACTTGCGCAAGAGCGTTCCCTTCTTTGCGGTTGCGGCGATTGCACTTGGTTTTGCCCTTGTGTCGCTTAGCCCTGAGATGGCCTTGTTCGGGTTTTTCCTGATTTATGGCTTGTCGGGCTATGTGCAGGCTGCCATCGGGTTGGCCAAGCGCAAGACTGTGTAATACCGCGGAGCAAAAAATGAAACAGCACCTTGTTATTTTTGATACCACGCTGCGCGATGGTGAGCAGAGTCCGGGTGCCTCAATGACCCGGGAAGAGAAAATCCGAGTTGCCCGACAGCTGGAGAAAATGCGGGTTGATGTGATTGAGGCCGGTTTCGCTGCAGCATCGCCCGGTGACTTCGATTCCATTCAGGCGATCGCGCATGCGATCAAGGATTCGACGGTTTGCTCGCTGGCACGGGCCAATGAAAACGATATCCGTCGCGCGGGCGAGGCGATAAAGCCGGCGAAGTCCGGGCGGATTCACACTTTTATTGCTACCTCTCCGATCCACATGGAGAAGAAGCTGCGCATGTCGCCGGATCAGGTGGTCGAGCAGGCGATCAAGTCTATCGCCTGGTCACGCGAATACACTGATGATGTCGAGTTTTCGGCGGAGGATGCCGGTCGTTCGGAAATTGATTTTCTCTGCCGCATTTTTGAGGCTGTCATCAAGGCTGGCGCAACGACCATCAATGTGCCTGATACAGTCGGCTACAACATTCCTTTCCAGTACGCAGAGACCATGCGCCAGTTGATTGAGCGCGTCCCAAATGCCGACAAGGTGGTTTGGTCGGTTCATTGCCACAACGATCTCGGGCTGGCAGTGTCCAATTCGTTGGCCGCCGTGCTGGCTGGCGCGCGCCAGGTTGAGTGCACTATCAACGGCCTTGGCGAACGCGCCGGTAACGCTGCGCTGGAAGAAATCGTCATGGCTGTGCGTACGCGCAGCGACGTATTTCCGGTCGAAACCCGGGTGGATGCGACGCAGATCGTCTCTGCCTCCAAATTGGTTTCACAAATTACCGGTTATCCTGTGCAACCCAACAAGGCGGTGGTTGGTGCCAACGCCTTTGCGCACGAATCCGGTATTCATCAGGATGGCGTGCTGAAGCATCGCGAAACCTACGAAATCATGCGGGCGGAAGATGTGGGCTGGAGCCAGAACAAGCTGGTCCTCGGCAAACATTCAGGTCGAAATGCCTTCAAGAGTCGCCTGCAGGAGCTCGGAATCGAGCTGGAAAGTGATGAGGTGGTGAATGCTGCCTTCGCTCGCTTCAAGGAGTTGGCCGATCGTAAGCACGAAATTTTCGATGAAGACTTGCATGCACTCGTTTCAGACGAAGTGGTGACGCCGGATCAGGAACATTTCAAGCTGCTTTATTCCCGTGTCTGCTCCGAAACTGGTGAGATGCCTCACGCCAAGGTGATTTTGAGCGTCGGTGGCGTTGAGCGTAAGGGTGAGGCAGGTGGAGGCGGCCCGGTCGATGCAAGCTTCAAGGCCATTGAAAGCATCGTCAACAGCGGCGCTGAGTTGATGCTTTATTCCGTCAACGCGATCACGACGGGTACGGACGCCCAAGGTGAAGTGACAACACGGCTTGCCAAGGATGGTCGCATCGTTAACGGTAACGGGGCTGATACGGATATCGTTATCGCTTCGGCACGCTCGTATCTGAATGCACTGAACAAGCTGCATTCGTCACGAGACAAGGTCAAGGCCCAGGGCGACGTCTGATTTCGTGACGTTTGTCTGAGAAAAGCCGCTTCAGCTTTGCTGGGCGGCTTTTTCTACTTTTGGCCCGCGCGTGGCGCGGATAAAAAGGATGGTTGATACGAAGAGAATTGCGGCAAGCAAGGCTTCGCCAATTGCCAATTGCTGAATCAGTCCGTGGTCGCTGGTTGCACGCAAAGCGCCCTCCATCAGGTAGAACTGGATGAACAGAGAGAGCCACTTGTAGGTGTAGCGTTTGCCGCGCAGGATGCCGAACAGCGGGATCAGCAGGAAGGCACCTTTGAGAATCATCCATGAGCCACCTGGCTTGAGCGGGGCCAGCCAGCCTTCCCACGCCAGGCACAGGAAAATCAGTGCGATGAGGCTGGCGCTGGCAGAAATTTGGTAGCGGGTGGCGATTGTCACGGTCAACTCAATTTTTTGGCGAAATTTGCAAGGCGCTGCCCCTGGAGAAATGCCAGGCGGCTCTCGGTTTCAGTCAGCAGGGGATTGCCGGTGGGGCCGGAGACATGGCTTGGGCCGTAAGGCGTTCCGCCAGTGCTGGTCGACGAGAGCTCGGGTTCGGTGAATGGTAAGCCGACGATCAGCATGCCGTGGTGGAGCAGGGGAATCATCATCGACAGCAGCGTGCTTTCGTTGCCACCATGCTGGCTACCGCCAGAAGTGAACACACAAGCTGGCTTGCCTGCAAGCGTGCCGTTCTGCCAGGCTGCGATGGTGCTATCCCAGAAGTACTTCATCGGTGCAGCCATGTTGCCGAAGCGAACGGGGCTGCCCAGGGCTATACCGGCGCATTCCTGAAGATCGCATAATTCGACGTAAGGCGCACCTGCGTCCGGAACATCAGGTTCGGTCGCCTCGCAGGTGGTTGAAACCCGCGGCACGGTGCGTAGACGGGCCTGGATCCCGGGCACGGTTTCGATGCCACAGGCGATGCGTTCAGCCAGAGCACGAACCGAGCCGCGGTGGCTGTAATAGAGGACGAGTATGTCTTGCATGGTCGGCTATTATACTGCCCCATGCAAAACCCCTCCCGATCTCGTCGCGGCCGCCTGAAACCCAAGCAGGCGGGGAGTATTTTTCGACGCTTCCGTGACGAGAACATGATGCAGACCAGTTCTGCTCTGGCTTTCACGACGCTGATGGCATTGGTGCCTTTGGTGGCAGTGGTGCTTTCGGTGGCTGGCGCAATACCCTACCTAGATCTGCTGGTAGCGAAGCTTGAGCTATTGATCCGCGGTACCTTGCTGCCGCCAGGTGCAGCCGGCGCCATTGCCGGCAATATTGGCAAGTTCTCGCACAAGGCCCAGCAGCTGACACTGGCCGGCATTGCGGTGCTCAGTGTGACGGCGCTCTTGTTGATGAACACGATTGAGCGGGCATTCAATCATTTATGGCAAGTCGAGCCGCGCCCCATCCTGGCACGCTTGCGCTTGTATGCCTTCGTGACGGCAGTCTGGCCATTTATTTTGGGCGCTGTGGCCGGCGTCATTTCATTTGCTGTCACGACCTCCCTCGGGTTGTTCGACGAACCAGCCTGGTTTCGACGGGTTGCCCTGAAGGTCGTAGCCACGCTGATGTTGGGTCTGTTTTTCTCGTTTCTGTATTACGCGGTGCCAAATGCCAAAGTTTCCAGAAGAGCGGCGCTGACCGGCGGTGTTTTCGCTATGCTTGCGTTCTCTGCCATGCAGAAAGTCTTTGAGCTTTTTCTGGTCAGTTCGGCAATGCTAAAGAGCATTTACGGCGCATTCGCTGCCTTTCCCGTATTTCTGGTTTGGCTCCACTTGTCGTGGGCGGTGGTGCTGTTTGGCGGGCTGATTGCCGCTACCGTAAATCGTCCGGGGCAACGCTGAAAATTTCGATGGCGCTGGTTTGCTCGTCGAGATGCGTTGCCTGAATCTCCCGAATTTCAAGATTTATAGCTTCGTGCATGACAATGATTCGCCGCGTGTATTCCTTCAGCAGGCCAGCGGGAAGCACAAGCGATTGCATTGGACGCAATGGCGGGGTTGCGGGGAGTATCAACGCTTCGACCTTGCTTGAGGGGTCGATGGCGTAAGGGTGGGCAATTTCGACGGCCACTGCCTTGGGGGCGAGAACCTGCAGTCCAAGTTCGACGTGTTCCGGATTTTCAGAAATGGCCCAGCGAATGATGCAGACATGCCACGCCGGAGGTGTTTCAGCATACTCGCCAGTAGCTTGTAGTGCGATGATGTCGCCAACCCGCAGATGGTCTGTCTGGCCGGATATGTGCATCAACGCGTAGCCATCCGGGCTTTCATTGGTCACCATCCATTCGCTCAGATCCCTTGCTTTTTCGGGATATCTGATCAGCTGCCAGAGATTGCCGAGGCCGGAGCAGAGATTTGCCCGGTACGACTGACGACGCCGCGGGAATCGTCGTTTTGCCGGATGCCCCCAAAGCTGGCTCAATCGCAGAAGAACGCCGGGGCCGCTGTGCTTGTCGGCAAATGACGGCAAACCAAGTGTTTTGGATGTAACGCCTTGCAGTAGCTCGGTTCGATGCGTTAGGGCGAGTTTTGCAATGGCATCGCACGAAAAATAGAGAACCCGGGCATCCGCGCCAGGGCTGCGACGGATCAGGGCGTGGGCAGGAAAGTCTTTGTCAAGATCAATCCAGAAAATGCCGTCGCTGTTGAGCGGGGGGGCTTCCAGAAGATCAATCGGGGGGGTGCAATGGCCGATATATTTGCTGATGAACTCCAGTTCTGCCGGGGAGAAGGAGGCAGGCTGAGCGATCCCTGCCAGCAGTATGCCGGTATATATTTCCAGAATACTCGGCGTTCCGTGGGGCCCGGGTATCTCATCAAGGCCAAGTCGCTTGGACGTTAGATAGGCTGAGTGTAGCTGCTGCCAGAGCCCAATAGCGGTGGGGGCGGCGATCAGGTGCGTAATTCGGACTTGCCAGGCAATGGTGTGCATCGCTCGTCGCAAAGATGTGTGCGGCGTACGTGGCACGCTTGGGCCTTCAGGGTCGAATAGGTCGGCGAGTGTGTTGAAATAATCCTGTGTTAGGGTTGCGAGCAAGTCTAGGAGAATGCGTACACGTTGCCGCAGTTTGCGCGAAATCGGTAGTGAAACTTCGTGCAGCCTAGGCAGTTCACAGTTGGCTATTCGCTCCGCCTGTACGTAGAGCAAATCAAGCAATTTGAGACGCTGGGCATTGGGAACCGGCGCCTCCCTCAGCAGAAGTAGCTGGCGGTAGAGTTGGTCGGCATCTTCGGCGCCTGTGCGGCCATGCGCAAGTGCCAGCCATTCAAGAATACTCTTGATATTGGTTTCGGAAGAGGAGGGCGAAAGTGCTTCTGGCGTGGCGCTCATGGAGTCGCCAGAATAGCAAATATTTGCACTCTGACGATGAATCCGCATGTCGAAACTGGCTGCGGAATGCAGATGTCGAGTATTTTCTACTACCTAAGTGGTTTGTTTTTCCTTGGTAAAGCGCTATAATCTCCGGTCTTTTTTCCAGCTAACGAAAGTATTCCCATGGTTGTTATCCGTCTTGCCCGTGGTGGCGCCAAGAAGCGTCCGTTCTACAACATGGTTGTTACCGATTCCCGCAATCGTCGCGATGGCCGTTTCGTTGAGCGTATCGGCTTCTACAACCCGGTTGCTTCAGGCAATGCAGAAGCGCTGCGCGTTTCCACCGATCGTCTGGCCTACTGGCAGAGCAATGGCGCCCAACTCTCCCCGACTGTTGCCCGTCTGGTCAAGCAACACGCTGCTCAGCAAGCCGCCTAAGTTTTAGTTTTGACCAGCAACGATATCGTCGTACTGGGTCGGCTGGCCGACCCCTACGGGATTCAGGGCTGGCTTTGGTTGTACCCCTTCGGAGATGATCCGCTGGCCTGGGCTGAAATGCCCGTCTGGTGGATCGCGCGAGAAGGAGAGTCGTGGCGCGAGTGCAGGCTGAAAAGCCTGAAAGCCCACGGTAACGGTGTGGTGGTGCTGTTAGATGGCGTTGCTGATCGTTCTGCTGCTGAAGTGATGAAGGGTGTTTTAGTCGGGGCGCCGCGCGAAGCGCTGCCCACGACTGACAAGAACGAGTTTTACTGGGCTGATCTGATCGGTCTGGATGTCATCAATACCGCTGACGAGCGGCTCGGCAAGGTGGTCGGGTTGATCGAAACTGGGGCCAACGCTGTGTTGCGAGTGCTGGGTGATGACAAGGTCGAGCGCTTGTTGCCATTTGTGTCGGCAGTGGTGCTGGCAGTAGAGAAGGAAGCCGGGCAGATTCGAGTGGAGTGGGGCAGCGACTGGTGATCCGGTTTGACTGCATTACCCTCTTTCCGGAGATGTTCGCTGCGGTAACGGAAAGTGGCATTACCCGTCGGGGGCTGGAAGAGCAGCGCTGGGTGTGGCAAGGCTGGAATCCGCGTGATTTCGCTGAAAATGCCTGGCGACGCGTCGATGATCGTCCTTTCGGGGGCGGGCCGGGCATGCTGATGCAGCCCGGGCCGCTGGAGAAGGCGATCAGCGCGGCGAAGTTGCAGCAGCATGAGGCAGGGCTGGCGAAGAGCCGGGTCATCTACCTCTCGCCGCAGGGTGCGCCGCTCACTCATGAGCGGGTGATGCAACTGGCGACGGGCGATGAAGGGCTGATCCTTCTTTGTGGTCGTTATGAAGGGATTGACGAGCGGCTGATCGAGCGCTGTGTCGATGAAGAAATTTCGATCGGGGATTTTGTGCTTTCCGGTGGCGAGTTGCCGGCGATGGCCTTGATTGACGCCGTTGTCCGCCAGTTGCCGGGGGTGCTCGGAGATGCCGCTTCGGCGGTGGAAGATTCGTTTGTCGGTGGTTTGCTGGATTGTCCGCACTACACCCGCCCGGAGGTTTACGAGGGCGAGGCGGTGCCGGCGGTTTTGCTTTCAGGAGACCACAAAAAAATTCGTCGCTGGCGGCTCAAACAGTCGCTGGCCCGAACCCGGAAGCGCCGGCCGGATTTGCTGGCGCACCGCAGTCTGACCGCGGAAGAAGCGCAACTACTCACGGAAATTTCCGGAGAGGAGCAATGCGGTGAGTAAGTGTTTATAAATTAAAGGATCTCACATGAACCTGATTGAACAGTTGGAAAAAGAAGAAATTGCTCGTCTGGGCAAGACCATTCCTGACTTCGCACCGGGCGACACTATTGTCGTTCAAGTGAAGGTTAAGGAAGGTAACCGCGAGCGTCTGCAGGCTTACGAAGGCGTCGTTATCGCCAAGCGTAACCGCGGCCTGAACTCTGCTTTCACCGTGCGCAAGATTTCGTCCGGTGAAGGCGTCGAGCGTACTTTCCAGTCCTATTCTCCGCTGGTCGCTTCCATCGAAGTGAAGCGTCGTGGTGATGTCCGCCGCGCCAAGCTGTACTACCTGCGCGAGCGTTCTGGCAAGTCTGCACGTATCAAGGAAAAGCTGGTCCGCAAGGAAAAGCCGGTCGCTGCTGCTTAAGCGATTGTTCCGGATTGAAAAAGGGCGCCTCGGCGCCCTTTTTTATTGCTTTCGGTTTTGCTCGATTTTTCTGGTTGACCGCAGGAGTCAGTTTTGTGGCTCCCGCGCCGGATTGTCGGCAGTAATTAAGGCTGGCAGTGGGTGCTGGGGTTCTTTTTGTCGTTCTCAATCAGCGCGTAGGCCGAGTGATTGTGGATTGACTCAAAGTTTTCCGATTCCACGACATAGGCGTCGACGCGGGTTTCTGCATTGAGGCGTGCCGCTACGTCACGAACCATGTCTTCGACGAACTTGGGGTTGTCGTAGGCGCGTTCGGTGACATATTTCTCATCAGGTCGCTTGAGCAGGCCGTAGAGCTCGCAGGAGGCTTCCTGCTCGACGAGCTGGACGATTTCCTCGATCCACACGAATTCGTTGGTACGGGCCGTGACGGTGACGTGCGAGCGTTGGTTGTGGGCGCCGTACTCGGAAATTTTCTTGGAGCAGGGGCACAGGCTGGTGACCGGAACGACGACTTTGGTCGAGGTGACGATTTCGCCATTGCAGATATCGCCGATGAAAGTGACGTCATAGTCCATCAAACTCTGCACGCCGGAAATCGGGGCTGTCTTGTTGATGAAGTACGGGAAATTCATCTCGATGTGACCGGTTTCGGCTTCGAGCTTGACGAGCATTTCGCGCAGCATGATCGGGAAATTCTCGACCGAAATCTCGCGTTCGTGGCTGTTCAGGATCTCCACGAAGCGCGACATGTGCGTGCCCTTGAAGTTATGCGGCAGGCCAACGTACATATTGAACATGGCGATGGTGTGCTGGACGCCGGTCGATTTGTCCTGCACCTTGATCGGGTGGCGGATGGACTTAATGCCGACCTTGTTGATGGCGATATGGCGCGTGTCGGCGGAGTTCTGGACGTCGGGGATGCTGGTGTTCGGGGTGTTCATGGGCTGTTCTTCAATGAATTATTGTGGGGTTGTCCGGGCACGTACTGCACGCACGATGCCGTCCTTGTCGAGGCCGAGTTCGGCCAGCAATTGTCCTTGTTCGCCGTGATCGATGAAGCGGTCGGGCAGGCCGAGGCGAAGTACCGGCACGTTCAGCCCGCGTTCCGCCAGCACGCGCTCGATTTCCGAGCCGGCGCCGCCGATCACAGCGTTTTCTTCGACGCTGACAAGCAGCGAATGGTTCCCGGCCAGTTCGACAATCAGCTCGATATCAAGCGGTTTGACGAAGCGCATGTTGGCGACGGTGGCGTCGAGTTCCTCGCCGGCAGCCAGCGCAGCCGGCACCAGGCTGCCGAAGGCGAGCAGGGCGACATCCTTGCCCTGACGGCGGATTTCGCCCTTGCCGACGGGTAGCGTATCGAGATTGGTTGCCGGAATCTTGCCTGTGCCGCCACCTCGTGGGTAACGCACCATGCTCGGGCAATCCAGGGCATAGGCGGTGGACAGCATCTGGCGGCATTCGGCTTCGTCGGCCGGGGCCATGACGACCATGTTCGGGATGCAGGTGACGAAGGAAAGGTCAAAAGTGCCGTGGTGGGTCGGGCCGTCGGCGCCGACCAGGCCGCCACGGTCGACCGCGAAAACGACTGGCAGATTCTGCAAGGCGACGTCGTGGACCAGTTGATCGTAGCCGCGTTGCAGGAAGGTCGAATAGATGGCGACGACCGGCTTGAGGCCCTCGCAGGCGAGGCCGGCGGCGAAAGTGACGGCGTGCTGTTCGGCGATACCGACATCGAAATAGCGGTCAGCGTGTTCGGCCGAGAAGCGCACCATGCCGGAACCTTCGCGCATGGCCGGGGTGACGGCGACGAGGCGGGAGTCGGCTTTCGCCATGTCGCACAGCCAGTCGCCAAAAACCTGCGTGTAGGTCAGCTTGGCCGGGCCCTTGGCCGACTGGATGCCAACGCAGGCGGCGAACTTGCCGACGCCGTGGTACAAAATCGGGTCGTTCTCGGCCAGCTTGTAGCCCTGGCCCTTCTTGGTGATGACGTGCAGGAACTTCGGGCCCTTCAGTTTCTTCAGGTTTTCCAGCGTCGGGATCAGGGCGTCGAGGTCGTGGCCGTCGATCGGGCCGTAATAGTGAAAGCCGAATTCCTCGAACAGCGTGCCGGGGGCGATCATGCCCTTGACGTGCTCTTCGGCGCGGCGCGCCAGTTCGAGCAGCGGCGGCGCGAAGCCGAGCATGTGGCGGCCGGCCTCGCGGGCGACGTTGTAGGTCTTGCTGGAAGTCAGGCGGGTCAGGATGTTGTTCAGCGCGCCGACCGGCGGCGAAATTGACATCTCGTTGTCATTGAGGATGACCAGCATGTCGGCATCGGCGACGCCGGCATTGTTGAGCGCCTCGAAGGCCATGCCGGCCGACATCGCGCCGTCGCCGATAATGGCGATTGACTTGCGGTCCTCGCCCTTGTGTTTGGCGGCCAGTGCCATGCCCAGCGCCGCCGAAATCGAGGTCGACGAATGGCCAACGCCGAAGGTGTCGTAGGGGCTTTCGCTACGCTTGGGGAAGCCGGAGACGCCGTTGTGCATGCGCAATGTACTCATGCCTTCGCGGCGGCCGGTGAGTATTTTATGGGCGTAGCACTGGTGGCCGACGTCCCAGACCAGCCGGTCGTCCGGCGTCTTGAAGACGGCGTGCAGGGCGATGGTCAGCTCGACGGTGCCGAGGTTGGACGACAGATGGCCGCCCGTTTTCGAGACGGAGTCGATGAGGAAGGCGCGCAGTTCAGTCGCCAGTTGCGGCAACTGCTTGCGGTCCAGTCGGCGCAGATCGGCCGGGCTGTTGATGTTTTCGAGCAGGCGGTAGGCGGTCATCAGAATTGCCGGTGGCAGATGAAATCGGCCAACTGGGTCAGGCGCGTGGCCCGTTCGCCGAAAATGGAGAGGGCGTCGAGGGCGTCGGTACGCAGTTCGTCGGCGTAGGCGCGGGCGGCTTCGAGGCCGAGCAGGCTGACGTAGGTCGGCTTGGCTGCCGCTTCGTCCTTGCCGGCGGTCTTGCCGAGCGTGGCGGTGCTCGCCGTGCAGTCGAGGATGTCATCGACGACCTGAAAGAGCAGGCCAGCGCGTTTGGCGAAGCGGTCGAGGTTGGCACGTTCCTCGGTCGAAAGCGGGTTGCCGGCCAGCGCGCCGAGCAGCACGGCGGCGCGGATCAGGGCGCCGGTCTTTAGCGCGTGCATGAGCTCCAGCTCAGGCTGGTTCAAGGGCTTGCCAACCGAGGCGAGGTCGATGGCCTGGCCGCCGGCCATGCCGCGCGAACCGCTGGCGTGGGCGAGCAGGGCGATCATCTCGAGTTGCTGTTTCGCTTCGCCGATCGGCTGGCTTGCCAGCAGCTCGAAGGCTAGCGTCTGCAGGCTGTCGCCGACGAGCAGGGCGGTCGGTTCGTCGAATTCGACGTGGCAGGTCGGGCGGCCGCGGCGCAGCACGTCGTCGTCCATGCACGGCAGGTCGTCATGAACCAGCGAGTAGGCGTGGATCATTTCGACGGCGCTGGCGACGATGTCCAGCTTGTCAGGCGTAGCGCCAGTCAGTTGGCCGGCCGCATGGGCGAGTAACGGGCGGACGCGCTTCCCGCCACCGAGCGTGGCGTAGCGCATCGCGTCGTGCAGGCGGGCGGGAATGCTGTCACTGCCGGGCAGGAAGCGGGCGAGGGCGGATTCGGCGTGATCCTGCGTGACGGCCATCCATTCGGCAAACGGGATGGCGCTCACTGAGCCTCCAGCGTCTTGCGGTCGACGTCCTTGAATTCGCCGTTTTCAAGAATGCGAATCTGTTCTTCGGCGTTGGCGAGCTGGCCCTGGCAGTGCTTCATCAGTTCCATGCCGCGCTTGTAGGCTGCGATGGAGGCTTCGAGCTCGAGTTTGCCGCCTTCCATGCTGGAGACGATGTTTTCAAGCTCGGCGAGCGCCGTCTCGAATTTCATGTCGGCGATGGGCTTTGTGGCCATGTTTGAGGCGATCAAGGAAACAGGCGAAAATACTCCATCAAGGGGCACCCGGTCAAATATCAGGGTAAAATATGTACCCCTTTTTAACCCCCGCTGAAGGCTTGGCATGACCGACATGGCGACTCTGTCCCGGTTGGCCCCCGCAGTTTCCCAACTGCCGGTGGACTGGTATTTCGACGAGAAGATTTTCGAGCTGGAGAAAAAGCTCATCTTCGATGCCGGTTCGGGCTATGTCGGGCACCAGTTGATGGTACCGGAGGCAGGGGATTACCGTTCGCTCGAGTGGAAGGATCACGGTCAGATGCTGCTCAACGGCGGCAACGCAGGGCCGAATGCCGGCAACTGGCAGATGTCGAACGTCTGCCGCCATCGCCAGGCGATCATGCTGCAGGGATCGGGCACGTTGAACGGGCCGATTGTCTGCCCGATTCATCGGTGGACCTACAACCAGGGCGGGGAACTGATCGGCGCGCCGCATTTTCCGCAGAATCCCTGCCTCAATCTGAACAAGGCGAAGCTGGAGAGCTGGAATGGTCTGCTCTTCAAGGGCCCGCGCTCGGCCAACGCCGACCTGGCCGGCATGAAGGTCGCGCCGGAACTCGATTTCACCGGCTACAAGCTCGACCACGTCGAGATGCACGAGTGCAATTACAACTGGAAGACTTTCATCGAGGTCTATCTCGAGGATTACCACGTTGCCCCTTACCACCCGGGCCTGGGAAATTTCGTCACCTGCGACGATCTGACCTGGCAGTTCGGCGACTGGTATTCGGTACAGCGCGTAGGTGTCACCTCGCTGCAGAAGTCCGGCTCCAAGGCCTATGAGCGCTGGCAGAAGGCTGTTCTCGACATTTATGGCGCTGAAGGCAAAACGCCCGAGCATGGCGCCATCTGGCTGACCTATTTCCCGAACATCATGGTCGAGTGGTATCCGCACGTGCTGGTCGTATCGACGCTGATTCCGCAGGGTGTAAACAAGACGCTCAATGTCGTCGAGTTTTACTATCCGGAGGATATCGTCGATTTCGAGCGTGATTTCATCGATGCCGAGCGCGCTGCCTACATGGAGACGGCCATCGAGGACGACGACATCGGCGAGCGCATGGACCGTGGGCGCTATGCGCTCATGAAGGAAGGGCGCAACGAGGTCGGGCCGTATCAAAGCCCGATGGAGGACGGCATGCAGCACTTCCACGAGTTTTATCGTCGGATCATGCAGTCGGCCATTGAGACGCGCTGACATTTCAATTTCGGGCCGTTTTTCCGGTTGACCGTAGCAATGAAGGCGGCGGGGTAAAATCCGCCGCCTTTGTCATTTTTCGAGCCCTACCGCCTGATGCAATCCCTGTGGATGATCGCCGCCAGTTTTCTCTTCGCCTGCATGGGCGTCTGCGTCAAGTTTGCCGCGCAGAGCCATTCGGCCGTGGAGATCACTTTTTACCGCAGCTTCATCTCGCTGATCCTGATGTTCGGGCTGGTTCGCCTTAACAGCGTATCGCTGGCGACGGTCCATTGGTGCTGGCAGATTACGCGCGGCACGGTTGGTTTTATTGCGCTGTTTTCGTATTTTTACGCCATCACGCTGCTGCCGCTGGCCACTGCCGTGACGCTCAATTACACCTCAGCGATCTTCTTGGCCCTTTACCTCGGTTTCGCCGGCATGCAGCTGCGTAAGGGCATCATGGGCGCCCTTGTTCTCGGCCTCGTCGGTGTCGTGCTGCTGCTCAAGCCGACCATGAACGCTGATCAGCTGGTCGGTGGCCTGATCGGCTTGGGCTCCGGCATCATGGCCGGCATGGCCTATTTCAGCGTGCGCGAACTCGGCGCGCGCGGCGAGCCAGAAATGCGCACGGTGTTCTATTTTTCGCTGGTTTCGTCGGTTGGTGCCGGTGCCTGGCTGCTGTTCAGCGACATTCATGCGGTCGACCTCAGAAGCGGCCTGCTTCTGCTCGGCGTCGCCTGCTTCGCCACGGTTGCCCAGCTGGCCATGACGCGCGCCTACACGCGCGGCAAGACACTCATGTCGGCGGCGCTGGCCTACAGCACGGTGATCTTCTCCAGCCTGTTCGGCATGGCCTTTTGGGGCGAGGTGCTCGATGCCTCGGCGTGGGCGGCTATCGCCTTGATTATTCTGTCAGGCATTGCAGCCACGCACTTTTCCCGCGCCAGCCCGGTGGAACAGGATTAAACTTTCTCCAGACAAAACCAACAACGGAGCAAAACCATGATCGTCATCGACCACCAACCGAGCCGTGTCAACGTGGCTGTGTTCGGCGAATTCACTTTGGCCGATTACAAGGAGTTTGAGGAAGTCGTCAATTTCAAGGTGAAGTTCGAAGGCCCGGTCGATCTCTGCTTCGATCTGAGCCAGATGGCCGGCCTGACGCTGGATGTGGCCTGGGAAGAGGTCAAGTTCTCGCGCGCCCATGCCAACGACTTCAAGCGCGTCGCCGTCGTCACCGACAGCCAGTGGGTTACGTGGAGCGCCTGGCTGTCGCAGACTTTCGTCAACGCCGATGTCGAGGTCTTCACCAACGCCGAAGAAGCCAGGGCCTGGCTGGACTGATCGGGCATGAGCTTCACCACGCTGGTTGATGTCGCGACGCTGCAGGCGCATATCGATGACCCGAACTGGCTGATCGTCGATGTCCGCCACCAGTTGGCCGACACCGGCTACGGCGAGCGAGTTTATGCCGAGAGCCACATTCCCGGCGCGGTCTTCCTGCATTGCGACCGTGACCTGTCCGGGTCGATGAACGGCTGTAATGGCCGTCACCCGTTGCCCGATCCGGAAAAGCTGGCGCACAGGCTCGGTGAAATCGGCATCGGGGTGACAACGCAGGTCGTGGTCTACGACGACGCCCAGGGGATGATCGCCGGCCGCCTGTGGTGGTTGCTGCGCTGGCTCGGCCATGACCGCGTGGCGCTGCTCGACGGCGGGCTGCAAGCCTGGTTGGCGGCGGGCGGGGCAATGACCGACGTCGTGCCCACGCTCTCGCCGCGTCTCTTTGTGCCGCTCCGGCAAAACCAATTGGTCGAAGCCGATTACGTCCTGGAGCGCATTGAAACGCCGCACATGCGCCTCGTCGATGCGCGTGGTTCGGACCGTTTTCGTGGCGAGAACGAGACCATCGACCCGGTCGGCGGCCACATTCCCGGTGCGGTCAATCGTTTCTTCAAGGACAACCTGCTGTCCGACGGTCGTTTCAAGCCGGCAGCCGAGCTGCGCGCCGAGTGGCTGGCCATCCTGGCCGGTTCGCCGCCCGATCTGGTTGTGCATCAATGCGGCTCGGGCGTATCGGCTTGCCTTAACCTGCTCGCCATGGAAATCGCCGGCCTGCCAGGTTCTTACCTCTACGCTGGCTCGTGGAGCGAGTGGTGCGCCGATACCGGTCGCCCGGTAGAGCGCTGATCGGCCGGTAGGTCATGGAAAGCCCGAAGACTGGCATCATCCTTCTCTCGCTGGTTGCCATCACCACGGCATCTGGCGCTTTTCTCGGCTGGACCCTGCGGCCGCCAGCGCTGCCGGCCGAAATGGCCAAGCCTGCTGCTGAAATGCCAGCCGAAAAACCGGCCAACCTCAAGGCGCCAGGCGAGTAAGCGCCCATTCGACATGCTCGCGGATCAGTGCCGAGGGATGATCCAGTTTCATTTTTAGCGCTTTTTTCCGGTTGACCGTGGAAGTCCCGTTACCAAGGGCCACGGCGATATTGCGCAGCCAGCGTTCGTGTCCGATCCGGCGGATCGGGTTGCCGGCCAGCCGTTGGTCAAATTCCGCTTCCGTCCAGGCGAACAGGTCGATCAGCGTCGCGGTGTCCAGTCCGTGGCGTGGTGAAAACTCCGGGTCGCCGATCTGGGCGAAGCGGTTCCACGGACAGCAAAGCTGGCAGTCGTCGCAGCCGTAAATGCGGTTGCCAATCAACGGACGGAATTCTTCGGGGATCGGGCCGGCCAGCTCGATGGTCAGGTAGGAAATGCAGCGTCGGGCATCGACCTGGTACGGTGCGACGATGGCGCCGGTTGGGCAGGCGTCGAGGCAGGCTGTGCAGGTGCCGCAATGCTCGTCGATCGGTTCGTCGGGCGGCAGTGGCAGGTCGGTGTAAATGTCGCCAAGAAAGCGCCACGAGCCTTGCTTGGAGAGCAGCAGCGTGTGCTTGCCGCGCCAGCCGAGGCCGGCCTGGCGGGCAAATTCCACTTCCATGACCGGGGCCGAATCGGAAAAGACGCGGTAGCCGAACGGCCCGGTTAGTTCGCTGATCGAGTCGGCCAGCTTCTGCAGCCGGCTGCGGATCAGTTTGTGATAATCGCGCCCCTGGGCGTAGCGTGAAATCGCCGCCTGCTCGGGCCCGTCGGTGGTTTTGCGGTGCGGCAGGTAGTCGATGGCCGCACTGATCACGGTGATCGTTCCCGGATGCAGTTGCTGCGGGTCGGCGCGCAATTCGGCATGGCGAGCCATATAATCCATCTCGCCGTGGCAGCCCGCCGCCAGCCATTCCCGCATTTTCTCGACGGCGGGGCCGGGTTCGGCCCGTGCCACGCCAATGGCAGCAAAGCCGAGTTCCTTGCCGGCCTCGCGGATTTTTTCCTTGAGCGCCGCGTATTCCACCGTGGAGTCCTGATTGTGCATAGCCCCGATGTTACCGCCGTTTTCGAATTGCCCGACGAGGCGGCCACCCAGCGCCTGGGCGAAATGTTGGCGCCATTGCTGCAGCCGGGGGCGGTCATTTTCCTCGAAGGCGACCTCGGGGCGGGCAAAACCACGCTGTCACGAGCCATGATCCGTGCCCTCGGTCACACCGGTTCGGTCAAGAGTCCGACCTATTCACTGGTTGAAGTTTACGTAATTTCGAGCTTATACTTATATCACTTTGATTTTTATCGTTTCGAGTACCCTGAGGAGTTTCTCGATGCGGGCTTTGATGAATACTTTAATGACACTGCGATCTGTCTGGTCGAATGGCCGGAAAGGGCTGCTGGCTGCGTTCCGGCGCCAGACCTGCGGTTGCGTATTCATCATGCAGGTGTCGGGCGTGTCCTCGAAGCCGTGGCAAATTCACCGAAAGGGCAGGCATGTCTAAACACGCTCATCCCAGCCATGGCCGTCGCCAACTCCTCCGCTACGCCGGCGCCTCTCTGATCCTATCCGTGACGCCCCTGGCCGGCGCTGCGGCCAAGCTGCCGTCCGTTCTCGCCGTGCGCATCTGGCCGGCCGCCGACTACACACGCGTGACGCTCGAACACGATGCGCCGCTCAAATTCACGCATTTCACGGTTGAAAATCCTGACCGTCTCGTCGTCGATATCGAAGGCGTCGAATTCAACAGCGTTCTCGATGGTCTGGCCCGCAAGCTGACGACGGATGATCCGAACATCAAGCTGCTGCGTGCCGGCCGCTTCAAGCCGGGCGTCGTACGTCTGGTGATGGAGCTCAAGGGCAAGGTCAATCCGCAGGTGTTTACGCTGGAACCGGCTGGTGAATACGGCCGCCGTCTGGTACTTGATGTCTACCCGGTCAACCCGCCCGACCCGATGATGGCGCTGCTCGAAGGGCGCAAGGACGCCGTCGAGCCGTTGAAAAATGAGCCGGATTTCCAGCTTCTCGAAAAGCGTCAGGATGAATTGGCGGCTAAGAAGCCTGACAAGGCGCCGATTGAGGCACCGGAAGTTCATACCAGCAAAAAATCAGGCAAACCGATTGTCGACCGCATGGTGACCATTACCCTCGATCCGGGGCATGGTGGTGAGGATCCCGGCGCTGTCGGCAAGGCCGGCAGTTTCGAAAAAAATGTCACCCTTGAGGTTGCCCGTCGCCTGAAAGCCCGGATCGATGCGGAGCCAAACATGCGCGCCGTGCTGACTCGGGATTCCGATTTCTTTGTACCGCTGCAAATGCGCGTCCAGAAGGCGCGGCGGGTGCAGTCCGACCTATTCCTGTCGATTCACGCTGACGCCTGGATAAAACCGGATGCCAGGGGCTCGTCGGTATTCGTGCTGTCTGAAAAAGGCGCTTCCAGTACGCAGGCCCGCCTGCTTGCCCAGAAGGAAAATCAGGCTGACCTGATCGGTGGCGTCAATATCGGTAACAAGGATATTTTTCTCGCCCGCACCCTGCTTGATCTGTCGCAGACCGGCACGATCAACGACAGCCTGAAACTGGGCAAATATCTGCTCGGCGAATTAGGTGCGATCAACACGCTGCATAAAGCGCACGTCGAGCAAGCCGGTTTTGCCGTGCTCAAGGCGCCGGATATTCCGTCGGCGCTGATCGAAACGGCCTTCATCTCCAACCCGGAAGAAGAGGCCCGGCTGAACGACGATGCCTATCAGGAAAAACTGGCCGGAGCGATCGTTCGCGGTATCCGGCAATATTTCATCAAGCATCCGCCCGGGCCTAAAGCCAAACTGGCCTTGCTCGGCTAGAACAGCTCCACTTCGCCCTTGGCGATTTCCTTGATGGCCACGTCGCCTGAGGCAACCAGTTTTTCATAGCAGTCGACCCGGTTCCGGCCATGGCGCTTGGCGAAATACAGCGCTTCGTCGGCCCGGTCGATGACATCGGTGGGTGTGTCGTTGGGCATTAGTGCGCTGAAGCCGATGCTGACGGTAATGTGCCCGACCCGGCTGAATAGCTGTTTTTCAACATTGGTTCGGAAGCGTTCCAGCGTGGCGAGAGCGTACTGCGCTTCCGTTGGCTGCAACAGGGCGATGAATTCCTCGCCGCCAAAACGAAATAGTTGGTCATCGAAGCGGAAGGACTGGCGCATTTCCTGGGCGAGCATGATCAGGACTTCGTCGCCGATCAGGTGGCCGAAGTTGTCGTTTACCTGCTTGAAGTGGTCGATATCGCAGACCGCCAGCCAGTGACTGCTATCGGGGGTGCCGCGGCGCCGGCTTTCCGGGCCGCTGAGCAGATCGTCGCTGGCGGCCTTGCCGAGTAGTTCGAAGAGGTGCTTGTCGAAAGTCTTGCGACTGGCCAGCCCGGTCAGCGTATCCGCCTCGCCGTAATCGAGCAGGGCAATGTGGTTACCAAAATATTCGATCAGCCCCATCAGGGTCACGCGCTGTTGGGCCGAAAACTCGTTCGAGAGAGACAGGTCAACCAGGTAGATGGGTGCGTCGAGCCGGATAACCGGAAAAACAATACGATGCGAACCGTTTTCCTGGTGGTCAAGGACGGCTGAACGCTCCTTCCGGCAACGGTTGAGCAGCGGGTCGCGCTCGATCGGATGGCAGTAGCGGTGGTCCGGCAGGTAGGCGTTTCGCAGGAATGGGCCGTTCGGCCCGGCACCCGCACAGGCAAATACCATCGCTTTTTTGTTTCCCGCGTAGCAGCGGTAGATGACGAGGCGCTCGGGGTGAAAGAGATCAAGCATCGCGTCAACCATGGCCGAGTTGATTTCAGTGCGGTCGCGGCGCGCTGAAATCCCGACAACATGGTTGATGAGTTCGAGCATTATTTCTGGAGAATGGTGATTTTGATAAACAAGTTAATTATATCAATATTTTTGGGTGAATGGCTTGCGGACTATGCAATAAATGAGCGACATGCAGGAGTGCTCCGCCTGTGCCGCGCAGGGAGTGGCTATTGCAGCGACGAGTAGGCGGCGTGCCTGATGCTATGCATTTCGTCCGTGCATGACAATGCGCGAGGCGATCCAGATGGCGAGCAGATTCGCTCCGATGGCGACGTAGCCGACCAGCGGGTAGCCGACGATTCGTCCGTCGGCATCGAGCGAGGTGAGGAAGCCGGCCAGCGTCGTGGCCAAGCCCATCGCCAGCGATTGGGTGGTGCCGTTGAGTGACATGAAGGTGCCGCGCAGTTTGGGTTGCGCGGAGGAGGCGATGATGGCCATGGCCGGGATCATGCGCCCTGAAATCAGCACGAAGAAGCTGGCCGAGATGATCAGCCAGCCCCAAAGCGGCACGACGCCGGCGTGGGTGAGGATCAGCGTCGGCACCATGGCGAGCAGCGCTACCCGGCGATAAACTTCCACCTTGCCGTGTTTGTCGGCCCAGTGCCCGATCAGGCGGGCGCTGATGAAGGTGGCCGAGCCGCCGACCAAATAGACGATGGGGATGTCCGCCTGCGCGATACCGACGTTATTCACCGCATAGACGGTAATGTACGGAATGACCGTGAAGCCGGAAAAAATGATCAGTGCCGAGAAGAGCAGGGCGCGCAGGTGGTTGCTGTCGCCGAGAACGCTGAAGGTGGTCGAGAACAGGTGGGCGTGTTTTTCTTCGCTCAGGTGCTGGCGAAGTTCGGGCAGGAAGCGCAGGCCGACGATGAGGAAAACGACGGTCAGCGCGGCGATCAGCACGAAAGGCGCACGCCAGCCGAGGTGATTGGCCAGCCACAGCGAGAGCGGCACGCCGGCAATGGTCGAAATCGAAAAGGCGCTCGACACGATGCCGCTGGCGCGCGCCCGGCGCGAAAATGGAATGGTGTCGGCAATCATGGTCTGCACCAGCGCGCCCATGATGCCGCCGAACACCCCGGCCAGGCCGCGCGCCACGATCAGCGTGGAATACCCCGGCGCCAGACCGCAGGCCAGTGTCGCCAGTCCAAACAGGGTGAAGACCAGCAGCAACAGGCGCTTGCGCTCGAAGCGATCGACGAAGGTCGCCGCCAGAATGCCGGAAGCCGCTGCGCTGAAACTGTAGGACGCCACCAGCAGCCCGAACTCGTGCGTTCCGATGCCAAACGCTGCCATCAGGACAGGCCCGAGCGGCATCATGATCATGAAATCAAGAATATGGCTGAACTGGATCCCGGCCAGTGTCAGCAGGAAAAAGCGTTCGGTACGGGGTGAAAGCTCGGTGGTCATGGCGGGCCTAGGGTTTGGCGTGGCGCCAAGGATACCCCCGGTTTGCGGCGGCGGCGTGATGGCTGTTTCGCTTGCTGGGTGGATTCGAGCGGGTTTCTGCGGTCAACCGGGATTTTGGTCGAATTTTCCGGTTGACCGCAGAAAGCTGCTGCGCTGCGGGGCGGTGGAAAGAATGTCGCTCGCCGCCCTGCAAACCGTGAACCAAACGGAATATTGCGGCTCGAAGCAGGAGGAGGATAAAGACAAGGATAAAGACAAGGATTCGGGGCGCCATGCCCGTCACCCCGCAGCAACGCCGGGAGATTCTGATGAATACCGAAAATAGCCTTCTGTTTTCGCCCATCCGCATCGGGCAACTCACGCTGCCGGCGCGGCTGTTCAAAACCGCCACGGCGGAAACGCGCGCGACGCTTGATGGCTTTGCCACGCCGGCGGTGGTCGATTTCTACACGCTGCTCGCCCGTGGTGAAACGCCGCTGATCATCACCGGCAACATCTATGTCAGCCGCGATGGCAAATCGGCCCCGATGCAGCTCGGTGCTGACCACGACGACAAGATTGCCGGCCTCGCCGAGGTCGTTGATGCGGTGCACGCCCACGGCGGCAAATTCTTCGCCCAGCTCAACCACTGCGGGCGCCAGGTGATACCGCGCTTTGCCCAGTCGCCGGTTGCCTACTCGGCCTCGAACGTCAAAGACCTGCTCACTGGCACCCAGCCGCAAGCCCTCAGCGTGGCCGAAATCCAGCGCTTTGTCGCTTGCTACGCCGATGCCGCCGCGCGCTGCCAGCGGGCCGGCTTCGACGGTGTGCAACTGCATTCGGCCAACGGCTACCTGCTCAGCCAGTTCCTCACGCCTTACACCAACCGCCGAACCGACGACTACGGCGGCTCCATGGAAAACCGCACGCGCTTCCACCGTGAAATTCTCCAGGCCATCCGCGCCCGTCTCGGCCCGGATTTTCCCGTCATCATCAAAATGAACGGCGCGGACTGGCTACCCCTGCGCGACGGCCTGAAAACCGGCCAGCTGGTTGACGCCGCCGTGATGTTCGAGCGCGCCGGTTTCGATGCCGTCGAGATTTCCGTGGGTCACTACGAATCCGGATTTCCCATGGTCTGCGGCACCTTCGAGCTGGGTCTGCGCCACATGGTCGACGGCAGCATGCGCTACCTGCCGGAGCCGCGCCGCACCCTGCTGCGCGTCTTCCGGCCGCTCGTCACGCTGGCCTCCAATCTGCTCTGGCCGGGGCGTCAGGGCTACAACCTCGACTACACGCCGCAGTTCAAGGAAAAATTGAGCATTCCGGTCATCTGCGTTGGCGGTTTTCGCACCCGCGACGCGATGGAGGCGGCCATTGCCGAAGGCAAATGTGATGCAGTCTCGGCCGGCCGCGCTTTCATCGCCGATCCCTTCTTCTACCGCCACACCCGCGACCGGCAGCTCGGCCCGCGCTGCGTTGACTGCAACGGCTGCGTCGGCCACCTCGGCGCCCAGCCCGCCGAGTGCTACCACCCGACCGTCAAGGCGGACAAGGACGCCATGCTGGCGCGCGAAGGCGGGCTGCTAGCGCGCTGAGTGGCCAGCCAGTCCTTGTCTGAACTACTGCCGGAAACGGTGGCGTCAGGCCACGCGCTCTTCTTGCCGCGCCTGTTCCCAGGCGTGAATCGCCTGCTTCCGCGTTATGCCCCAGTGGTAGCCGCCCAGTTCTCCGCTCTGCTGGATGACGCGGTGGCAGGGGATGAGAAACGCCACGGGGTTGGCGCCAACCGCCTGGCCGACGGCCCGCGCCGAATGCGGACGGCCTACCGCCGCCGCCACCTGCGCATAGCTGGCGACCGAAGCCGGACTGATCTGCAGCAAGGCCTTCCAGACGCTGACCTGAAAGTTGGTGCCGGAAACATGCAAGGAGATTGGCGCCGTGCCATTGCTCCCCACTTCTCCGCCAAACATGGCATTGATGACCGCCAATGACTGGACTCGATCTTCAAGCAGTTCGGCATGTGGCCACTGATTGCGCAACTCAGCCAGCGGCGCCGCGATTTCGCCATCATCCACAAACGAAAATTTGCAGATGCCTTTTTTCGTGATGGCAATAAACGCCTTGCCGAAAGGCGTGTCGTGCACCGCAAACCGGATGCGCAGGCCGGCGCCTTTTGCCTTGAATTCGCCCGGCGTCACCGCCTCAAGATGAATGAAATGGTCGTACAGGCGCGACGCACTGCTCAAACCGAGCGTGTCCGACACTTCAAGCAGGGGCTTCGCCTCGCTGCAGAATATCCATCCAGTTGACCACCCAAACCTATCCGACCTGACCGGGCAATCTCACCAGATCACTGATTTCGAGCAACTGACCATCCTGCCGAAACGAGGTGGTAATCTGAGGCTACCGGAATCAGCTTTTCTTCGCCCGCACCCTTCCGCATCGATTCTCCCTTCAGTTCCATAAAATGCGCCCGACGCACAATCCGATCCAGGATGGCATCTGCGACGCTCGGATCGTTGAACAGGTCATGGATGACCATCCAGCTCCTGGATTCCCCCCAATGGACCTGCATTCTCGTGGGCGGGAACTCCTCGCCGCGGATGCCGGCCTGGATGTTGCGGATCTCCTGTTTGATGCGCTTCCTGGTATCGGTATTGCAGTCAGGGCGGGACAATAGGGCTTGCAGGGCTTGTCTCGCGGATTTCTTATCGTCGGCATCTTTGATGATCATCGTGCCAACAGGTGGCTTCTCAACCGCTCGAAAGCGTAGCCCGCCCCATGGGCTCAAGCATCCCCCTTGCAAGCGTCATTTTGCCGCCCAAGGGCGATTCGAGACGGTCAAGTCGAGCAATCCTGATCAACAGAATACAATCTGGCATGGGTCAGCGGAAATGGCGTTTAACGACCGAAGGCGGAACACCTTTGAGGCGGATAAAGGCACGCCGCATTCGCTCTACGTCCGTGAAGCCACATTGGCGCGCTACAACCTGTACCGAGCCGTTGCCGCTTTCTAATGCGGCGCTCGCAGCCTCGACTCTTAGCCGCTCAACGGCCCGGGCCGGGGTTGTGCCGATCTCTGAAGCGAAGCATCGGGCGAAATGCCTTGGACTCATGCACGCCTGATCCGCGAGGTCGCCGACCGAGAGCGGTTTGTCCAGATTGCTGCGGATGTAATCGAGTAGACCAGCGAAGCGACCATCGCCCATGCCCATTTCCAGCAATGCGGAATACTGGGATTGCCCGCCTGGGCGACGGTAATAAACCACAAGTTGGTGGGCAACGTGACGAGCGATCTGCTCTCCGAGGTCATCGGCGATCAAGGCTAAAGAAAGATCGATGCCCGCACTAATTCCCGCCGAGGTCCATAGATTACCGTCATTGACATAGATACGGTTCTCATCGAGGAACACGTTGGGAAATCGGCGTCTGAAGTCGGCGCTACGCCGCCAGTGTGTTGTCGCCTTCCGTCCATTGAGCAACCCAGCTGAGGCGAGCAGGTAGGCTCCGGAACACACGCTCGCCATGCGCCGCGCTTTCTGCGACAGATCGCGGATGAAGGCAAGCACCTCTGCCGAGGCCGTAGCTTCAATGACACCCTCGCCACCAACAGCGATTACGGTATCCGCATCGAACACTTGGGCGAACGGCATGGTGAGCAGCGTAGTACCGGCCGAACTTTCCACCGTACCGCCTTCCTGGCTGACCAAAATCAGTTCATATGTTGTCGATTCCATCCGGTTGGCCATCTCGAAAGCAGCAATCGGACCGGCCACATCCAACAATTGAAAATCAGGGAATACGACGAAAACCAGCTTGTGTGCCATGGCAGAAAACGAGGGAACTATGTCTTTTACACTGTAGCCTATCCATGCAATATGTCAATGGCAACTATTCACAACACAAGGAGGAAGCCATGTCGATGTCTGAACCGCTGTCTGCACCTGTATCCGCTGCCTACCAGCAGCTTCCGGTAGGATTGAGTGGGGAGATCATTTCTCGGTCCCAGATCGGGCAGGAATTTGTCTGGCCGAAGAGCGACCCTCGTTCGCAGTGGCAGCCGCAGCGTACCTACGGCCCCAGTGACGATGCCCGGATTCGGCACCTCGGCATCTCACCCCACTTCGACATGGATGCGTTTTTGGAGCGAACCCAAACATTTGATTTGCCATCGCGGATCATCGAATTGCTGAACCACAACGCCTTTCAGTTCAATTCACGAAAGAAATTCCGCGAATGCGACCAGTGGCGGCAGATGGTTATGGAGGCTTGCGAAAAAGGTACTCCAATTGAGATTCTGATCCTCGCGTTCTGCGTAATCAGTAATCCGACCAAGCGGGTGCAACCGACCGAGGTGACCACGGCAGATGATGTATCACTACTCCACATAGACAATATTGCTCGCCACATCGCGAACATCTACCCACCGGGAGCTGTTTTCCATGTGATCAGTGATAGCACCTTCTATGCGCTGCCGCTGGGGGTTACATCAGTCGAAGCTCAGAATTATCTGGTTCAGCTACGTCAGCGTACCGAAGACCTGCAGATTGCGGACACCATCAAGATTCACGATATTTCCGACTATCTGTCCCACTATAACCAGTTCTTCCACGAACGGTTCGAGATTTGGCGCGCCAAGTTCCTTGCCGATCCGCTGTCGCATGATTTGCCTGCGGACGAATACCAGCGCTGGCATGCCAGCATGCGCGCCACGCTCAATTCCCGGCGTATGGGATTCTCCTACGAGCAGTTGGCGGCCATTTTCTGTGCCGATTCCGGCATTTCCCTGGCTTACCTCGATGACAGTGCCACTCTGGTGCTGGCCGAGTACCGGGCCTTGAAGGCGGCGGCCGCCGATACGAACTGGGAGAAACGCCATTTCCCGAACGCCATTCGGGCTACGATCCACGCTAAGAAAATTCCGGTTTTAGGTCTTCGCCTGTATCCGGAATACAAGCGGGGCTCCCGTCTCCTCCCTTACTATGGAATCGCAGTCCTGGTGCCAGGCGATAGTGATGGCGCCGAGCGGATGGAAATCCGGCACGAGATAACCGTGATCGGTAATCCATCCTTCACCCGGGTGGTCGATGAGAAGGGGCTGACGCAATTCTACGAACCGTCGAAGCCCAGCATATGAACCGCAACATCTTTCTGCTGGCGCTCTCCCAGGCGGCGATGATGACCACGGTCAGTCTCGTGCTTTCATCGTCGGCCCTGGTGGGGGCTCAACTCTCGTCGCCGGATTTAGCCACCGTGCCACTCGCTGTCCAATACCTGGGGACCATGGTGATGCTTTATCCGGTGGCCAGGCTCATGGAGCGCTTTGGACGCCGCTTCATCTTCTGTTGCGGAGCCCTGGTCGGTGCAGCGGGCTTGGCATGCGCAGCTTTCGGCGTCCGGATTGGCAGTTTTGCTCTGTTTGCAACGGCTGGGTTCTTGATCGGCACCTTTGGTGCGGTCGGGCAATACTACCGGTTTGCGGCTGTCGATTCGGTGACTCCGGAAAGAAAAAGCCTGGCTATCTCCTGGACGCTGACTGGCGGACTCCTTGCTGCTGTGGCAGGGCCGATGCTCGCTCGGTGGACGAAGGATGCGCTTGAGCCGGCCTTCTACGCCAGCTTTCTTTCATTGGCGGGCGTGGCGTTGTTGGGCGCCCTGTTCGCGACGGGCCTCAGCTTGCCGCCAATGGAAAGGGCGGAAGACAAGCAAGCGCGGCGATCATTGTCGGAGATTGCCCGTAATCCCAAGTTGACCATGGCTATTTTGGGAGGTGTCGTTGGCTATGCCGTGATGAATCTCCTGATGACCGCCACGCCTCTGGCCATGATGTGTTCACGGCTCGGTTTCTCCCAGACTGCCGTGGTTATTCAATGGCACGTGCTCGCCATGTTTGCCCCTTCATTTTTCACCGGAACCCTCATTCAGAGAATCGGCACCATACCGGTCATGCTATTGGGCTGTCTCTTGAACCTCGGGAGCATTGCAGTCAGCCTGACTGGGATTGAGTTGGTTCACTTTGAGGCTGCACTGATTCTGCTGGGGGTCGGCTGGAATTTTCTCTACATCGGAGCCACTGCTCTGCTGACCGAAAACTGTCGCAAGGAGGAAGCTGCCCGCGTTCAGGCCCTGAATGATACGCTCGTCTTTCTGGGCGTCACGACCGCGACCTTACTCTCCGGTGCGATGGTCAATGCGCTGGGATGGCAGACAGTCAATCTGTATGCCGTCTTTCCGATCCTGCTCGTCGTGGCAGGGCTCGTTCGATTGATGAATCGGCCTCGTCTCTCATGGTTGCGCGCGGGGTGATTGATGAAGATCGAGAAACCGCCCACCGAAGACTTTGTAGCGCCCCTCTTCACTCCCGATGCTCCGGATGGAGGCAGCGCCATGACCTCCCCGGTAAGAGCTTTGATTTTTGATCTGGATGGCACACTGGTAGATACGCTTGACGGCATCGCGAACGCGATCAACTGCGCGTTGATGCGCCATGGTCTTGCACCGCTGACTATTTCAGAGGTTGCTGATCGTGTAGGCGAAGGCGGCACGGCCCTGGTGGAATACGCATTGAAGAAAACCGGACACGAAGGCCACTCGGAAAGAGTCGCCCAATTACAGGAAAGTTATTTCCAAGCTTATCTTTCCGCACCCATCCATGGGACGAGGATTTTTCCGGACGTGATTCCGATGCTGGAACGCGCCGAAGCCCGAAACTTGGATCTTGCCATTTGCACCAACAAAGCAGGAGTCCTTGCCGAGGCGGTACTGGAAGGCTTAGGCTTGACTCGATACTTTCGTTTTTTGGTCTATGGTGACTCGTTGCCGTATCGCAAGCCCCATCCGGGGCCGATTAAGTGGATCGTCGGGCAAATGGGGGTTCCACTAGAGGCCTGTGTCATGGTTGGAGATACCGAAAACGATGTTCTTGCTGCTCGAAACTCTGGTGTGCGGTCCGTTTTCGTGAGTTTTGGCTACAGCAAATTGGAATCCTTGAGGAGCCAGCCGGATTGGGTTGTTCATCACTTTGATCAACTGGATCCCATATTGCGTAATTTCGACCGTCAGCGGCATACTTGAGAATGAGCCGGAGCATCAAATTTGAACTGAGACGTTCGCGGTTGTGACAACGGTTGTGCTTCGCAGGTGATGTTGGAACCTGTCCAATTCAGGGAGCGATATCGAGGAGCGACATGCCGTAATAAATAGGGAGACGTGACCATATGACAAATGAGCTGGAGGTTGGCGCGCTCCGCTTCTTGCTGCCTGGCTCGTTCGGCTTCGCCGAGCCGAGACCACAGGGAAATCGTGACAAATCACGATAGATGTTTCGTAAAAAAGGCGAAGACAACCTGGTCAGGTTGGATGCGATTGTATGGGTCAGATCCGAGAAGATTGGGTGGTCTGTTCAGTGCGGTTCTGCACCTCGCGCAGCAATTGTTTGGCGCGCTCCACCGTCAGCACCTGCAGGAATCGCTTCGGCGTCACACCCGCCCAGCGGCAAAACAGGCGCTGGAAATGAAACGGACTCAAATGCAGGTGCGCCGCAATTTCTTCCAGCGTCGGCTGTCTGTCGACCCGGCTGGCGATGAAGTCGATGGCGTTTGCGATGCGGTCGTAATCGGTCGTGGGCATGGTTTGCTCGTATGTTACCTCGTGGCTGGCATCGAGATCGGCGTGAGCTTGCCGCTTCCGTTTTCGTTCCGAGGGTTGCTCAGAACGACTGGCGTGCCGAAGTACAAAATGGGTGGAGCGCAGGATTTGTGCATGGCTGATTCCCGGTAAAGTTTGGTGTCCGCAAAAACAGGGGGGTGATTGCGCGACAGCCCCAGTATCGCCAGCCTGTCGTGCCGCGGCGACCCGAATCTTGCGGCCTTGCGCTGCGGCCAACGCCGAGCGAAGCCAAGCCCCTTCCTCAAGGGCCGGTGGCATGTTTGGGTATGTCGATTTCGACCAAAATTTCCGGTTGACCGCAGGCGTTGAATCGCCGGCACGTTCGCCCCGGTGATTCCAGAACCAAATTGGGTATTGCCACTCAAACACCATGTAGCCGTCAGCCAACGACACTCATTGCTCCACATGCGCCTATCTCCCGGCTACTTTCTCCAATTCCAGAATGAGAGGCATGCCATGAAATCATCACTGAACTTCCGCCTGGTGCGGCCTGGCATTTTTGCTGCAGTGGCCATCGTCCTCGCATCGTTTGCCCTGCCGGCCATCGCTGACCGTCCATAGCGCCAAGCACAAGCCCGGCGAGATTCGCGGTCAGTTGATACCCCCGAGTGCCGCCGCCCCTAAATATTCCTACTGAAACCAGCCCGATCAAATGCCCATGCCCCAATCCCTCTACGACTTCAGCGCCCAGCGCCTGAACGGTGATGAGCAACCCCTTGATGCCTACCGTGGCAAGGTTCTGCTCATCGTCAATACCGCCAGCCAATGCGGTTTCACACCGCAATACACAGGCCTTGAAGCGCTCTACCGACGTTTCAGGGATCAGGGTTTTCTTGTGCTCGGCTTTCCCTGCAACCAGTTCGGCGGGCAGGAACCCGGCGACGCCGAGGCCATCGGCCAGTTCTGTCAGACCAGCCATGACGTCACCTTCCCCCTCTTCGCCAAGATCGACGTCAACGGCGACAACGCCCACCCGCTCTACAGCTGGCTCAAGCATGAAGGCACCGGCATCCTCGGTACCGAGGCCATCAAATGGAATTTCACCAAATTTCTGGTCGACCGTGGCGGCAAGGTCGTCCACCGCTACGCCCCGGCCACTCGGCCCGACGAATTGGTGGATGTGATTGAAGAGCTGCTCTGAAGCGCCATCCTGCACCGCATGTTGTCGACGGAATCGATCCCGTTCGTATCAATCGATCCATCAGCCCATCGCCCAAAAAGGAACCCCATGCAAACCCAAATGCACACCATGAGCAACCTGTTCGCACAGCTCGGCTTGCCCAGCGACGATGCGGCCGTTGAGCGCTTCATTGCGAGCCATCGACCACTGGAAAACGGCATTGCCCTCTACCGCGCGCCTTTCTGGAGTGCGGCGCAACGCGCGTTTCTCAAAGAGGAAATCATCGAAGATGCGGACTGGGCATCGGTCATCGACGAACTCAACGGGCGCCTGAGATAACGCCGTTGGCATCCTGCAGAAATGTTTGCTCCAGGAATTCGTTCGCCTGAAAAATATGCCAAACATTGCAATCAATTGGCATCAATCTTGCGCTAAACTGCATTGACCGTTTCCATCTGGAGATGGCATTAAACCAATAATGTGAGGAGCTAAATTGAAAAAAATCATCGCAATTAGCCTGGTTGCCGTAGCAGCCGGATTCAGTACTACGGCTATCAGTGCCGGAGAGTTTGGCAGCGCCGCTGAAGCCAAGGCCATGCTCGAAAAGGCCGTTTCTGCGGTCAAGGCCAACAAGTCGGCCGCCCTGGGTCAATTTGCCAAGGGCGAAGGCGGCTTCCGGGATCGTGACCTCTATCCCTTCTGTGGCGGCCCTGACGGCAACTTTACTGCGCATCCGAGCCTGACCGGAAAAAGCATGAAAGACCTGATGAGCAAAGCCAATGAACCGATTGGCGCCAAGCTCTACGAAGCGGCCAAAGAGGGCAGCATCGCTGAAGTCCCCTACATGTGGCCGCGTCCGGGCACGACTGAGCCGGTTCAAAAGTTGAGCTACGTGACCAAGATCGGCGATCAGGTCTGTGCCGTGGGTTACTACAAGTAAGTCACCTGGTTAGCTACCGCCGGCGATCTTCCGGCGGCAACTGAGCTGGAAACACAATGGCCCGCCTCATTTGAGGCGGGCCATTGTCGTTCATGAGCGACGCTATTGGTGTGGAAAGCAGTTGCAACGCCCATTTGGAAGGGCTTTGCCTGTCGTCAGGCAGCGACGGCCTGTCACGCGCTGCCGCTTATTTGCTGCCGCCCTCCAGCCCCAGCTTGGCGCCCGACGCCATCACCCGGTCGCCCAGTTGCTGCAGCGTTTCCTGAGCCTCGTCGGCGGCTTCCTGCATCTCTTCGGCGGTCAAGGGCCGAAGCAACGCATCCAGTTCAATCCGCTGAATGTTCGGGCACTTCGCGACGACACCGTGCAGGATGCCGTCCACCTTCTTCGCGCCCAGCCCGAACAGCACCTTTTCCAGCACAAACACGCGGACGACAATGATGTCCTCCTCATTCTGCGCCGTCGCCTGTACCGCCTCGATTTCCCTGCGCAGATAGCCGCGGAACTTGAGCGGCGTGATAGCGGCCGGCACCTGCAGGATGGAAGAACGGAATTGGCCTTGGATCATGATTGGGCTGAAGACTGGAAAACGGCGATTTTCGCAGAAGGGCGGGAGATGAGAAAGCACCAATCCAGGCCAGGTGCCTGCTTAGCCGGAGCGGATGGCCTTGGCTCGCAATTCCGTGAAATACGCCTGGGATTAACTGCGGGATTTTTGGAGGGTCGGTAGCGCTGGATAAGCAGGCGCAGGCAGCAGCGGAGCGGATTCGGCGGCAGGGGGAGGGAGCCTGCGGTCAACCGGAAAAAACGGGCAAATTTAAAAAATCAGCCGCGAAAAAAAGAGGCTACCCAAAAAACTGCCAACAATCGGCATGACCTTCCCAAAGGTCAGCCTGATTTTTACCTCAAACCAGCACTCGCCGCAGCGCCCGTATCTTGCTCCACAGCACCGCCTTGGGAAGCGTCACTGCCATCACCAGCAGGCAGCGCTCCAACCAATCCGGGCGATTCTGCAAACGCTCGATGGCGCGCTCGAGATCGCGGGCAATTGCATCGCCGTAAGCCCCTTGGGCCTTGAGCAACGCCTTGCGCAGCAAGGGCAACGAAGGGTTCATCATCGCCAGATCGATCACGTCGCCGCTGAACACACTGTCGTCGCTCCAGCGATCCGAATTCGCCAGCAACTTGCTCGTCGCCATGTCCAGTGCCGTCAGTGTCGAAACTCCGCAAACCTGATCTTTTGCGCTGGGCGCATCAAGCTCGATTCGTCCCTCAAGGACAATCTCGAATTTGATCGGTAACTCATCGACCCGCAGCGCCGCGCGAATGCCGTACTGATCGGCCCGCACCTCCCGCGCCAGCCGAAACCGCTCACCATCCGGCCGCAACAACCCGGCAAAACCCGCTTCGCCAGTCAACAACTGGCGCAGACGACGATAGCTGTCGAGATCCGAAACCAGAAAATCCATATCCACCGACTCGCGATACTCGCCAAAACGCAACGCCATCGCCGTGCCGCCGCCAAACAGGCAATTCGCCTCACGCAACAAATCACCATCCAGCGCCGACAACACCCGGGCAATCCGGCGATGGTGCGGGCGCTCAAACATCGCCGGCTCCGGGCGACTCCGCGCCACCGAAAGCCAGCCGCAAGGCATCAATCAAGTTCCGCTCACGCGGCAACAAGGCAGCCTCATCGACATGCCGCCAGTTGCGCTCATAAATCCCCAGCGCCTCGCGCGGCGTCAATTCACCCGTGCCCTGAACCTGCCACGCCAGCTGCTTCAACGTCGGGTAATCAGCCAGCCGAACCCGTGCTGGCAACCAGCCAGCCTTCTCGTCCGCCGTGCTTTTAGCCGCCTCGTCGCCTACAACTGCCACCGAAAAAGTCATCCCCAGCGAAGCCAGCACATTCAGATAAGCCCCCATCGTCACCGACGGCTCGCCCTGCTCGATGCGATGCACGCTCACCCGCGACATCCCGGCCGCCTCCGCCAACGCCGTCGCGCTCACCCGCAAAGCCTTGCGCTGGGCACGAATACGGGCGCCGAGAGCGGTAAGCTGCTCGGCAACAATAGCGGGATTTTCTGGGGATTTAGCTGGCATTGTGTTTCTCATACTAGGCAAATATTTATATTTGTCAATATTGAGAAACATATTTTAAGATCATCGGCGGAGGAAAACCGCAATGCTGCGGAACTGACCACCTCAACACGGAAGCCCGTGCAGACGGCGACAGGAGGGAATGGCGGAACAAGATCGGTTCGCCAATGCTTCCACGGTCAACCGGGAAATATCGCCAAATTTGAAAGGGTCAAAACGCAAATGCTTTTGACCCCTGTGGTTCCTATGACAATCGCAGCCCGAGCCCACTCGCGCTAAGTATTGGGGAATTTGACCGCAACCGGGCCGCGCTCCTTGCTTCTGACCACGACACTGTGCGCAAGCTTGTCATGCCACCCCTGTTTCCTGCGGTCAAAGCCAACCCAGATCAGCCCAAGCCCAAGCGGGATCACCGACACGAAATACGCCAGGTATCTCCCGATACTTTGACCGACAGAAAGCGCAGCGCCAGAGTCCGCATCCACAACGCGAAGCGACAAAGCCATCTTCCCTGGTGTGGCCTGCTTTTGCGTCCAAAACCAGATCGCGCCAACGGCAGGCAATGCCCAGGAAATAACAAAATCCGCAGGGCCGGAAATCAGGCTCTCCGAATCAAAATATTCCCAGCCATAAATTGAAATGAGAAGTGGGAAGGTGATTGCCATGAGCAGCAGTGTATCGATAACGGCTGCCCCACCGCGTATCCAGAAGCCTGCGTATTCGAAATCTGATTCGTTCATAGATGGTCCTGTTTTAAATAAGGCGAAGGAAATAAATTTGCTCTGACTCCTATTGCTGTTGTTGCTTCAAACTTGACACCGGCCTACTTGTTAATCGCCTTTGCTGCCCCCATGAATATTAAGGAAATCAATTCAAGTAAAAGCAGCATTCCATATATAAGAAGAAAGAAACTTGCGCCGGCCAGAAAAAATTTTCCGTCGCAAGCTTTTGCTATTAATGAGACAAGTATGGCGATGACCATTATTAATAGAGGATACCCCATGTCAGCATTTAGCAAATTTGAAGATCCTGTGTTTGTGATATCTTTCCGGTCAACTAAGCCAGGTAGTGAAAAAATTAAAGCGTAGACTCCTAAACCAAAACCAAGAAGATTGGGAAATATGCTTAGCACTAGATCGTATCCGGTTTCTGGTTTTGATATTGGAAGCAGATCAAAATTAAGACACGATATGAAATCGTTGCCGTAAAAAATAAACGTGATACATAGCGCAAGTCCAAGCCTTGCCCATAGCCTAGAAATCCAAGATAAAAGTGGAGCGAAGCGTGAAACAAACATTGTGTCTCCACGCCAAAGATAGGCATTAAAGACAAGTAAAATATCTTTAATAACCGGGATCTTGATCAGGCGAGGAAATATATCCATGATGAACCTCTAATTTGGAGAGACATTTCGGCGTGAATTTGCTTCGGCGGCACGAATAGAGTTCAATATTTCCATTCGATAGCGATCTTCGCTATCCTTTGCCCCCAAAACAACATTGGTTCTTACCGGATGATCTTTCATATGGAAAACTTTGCGCCTCAAATTATCGCCAACTTTTACGACGTACGAAATGGTTGCGTTTCCATATGTTTTTGCGGTGTTCAAGAAAGCTGTTGAATAAGCAGTTAACCCCATTTTCCCATCGCTGGCTGACTTCTCAATGTGTGCCAATGAGTGGACATTTTTCCCTTTTAGTTCTGAAACTACCTCGTCGACAAATTTATCAGAGTTTGCGAATGTAACTTCCACTTCGATTCGATTGTAACCGACGGCATCTTTAAATACAGCCTCAAGTGCATCCCCCGAAGAGAGCTCAATTATTTTTAGCTCGTAGTTATAAAACTCGCTAATTATAATAGGTTTAAAAAACGATTTTAATGCATCAATGAATACGTTTTCAGATGGAAGTCGCCCTGATTTGTCTGACTCTTGAATTGCCATGATATGCCTAGCATGGTCAAATACAAACCTAAATGAGTATTTTTTGGAGGTTGAATTTGGTCCGCCTTTGAATTCAATTTCATCTGTATATAGGTCCTTCACCTCACCTGCAGAGTCGAATTTTATAAACTCACCGTAGGAGAAATTATCTTGTATAAAAATCCAAGATGGGGCGAATAGCATATCGTTTCGAAGTTGAAATGAAAAAACTTTTAGTTGATGCGCTCGTACGGCCTCGGTGACATTATTTTTCAATTTCCCCATGAGGTTGGAGTATCCAACCTCACCTACCTCACCGATTTCATCGGTGTTGCTTGGAAGGAGTTGAATATTGTAGTAACGAAAGACTGGCATAAATTACCCTTGGAAAAATACGAAAATTTGGTTTCTAAAAATTAGCCGACCACCATCAACTCCCGCGTAGCACGCGTCATCGCTACATACAACAACCTCGCCTCATCATCCTTCCGTCCTTCATCCACCAACCGACCAGCCCCCGGTATCGCCACCAGCGGAAACTCCAGCCCCTTGCAGCTATGCATGGTCAGGAACTTCACTGTGTCTTCCTTCTCCGCAAAGGTGATGTCGTCCTGGTAGGTCACCGGGATGCCGGCTTTTCTACCGGTTTGCCAATGTTGTAGTCGCGGTAGATGACGGCCATGTCGCTCCTCGGGGTGCCGGTTTTGTGGGCTTCCTTGAGTTGGCTGGCTATATGGTCACTTCCTGCAGGCGAAAGGAGCCAAGCTAGATTTTCGCGGGTCCAGAGCAGCCAGTCGTCTTCGAGCTTTTGTTCGAGGCGGTTTGCCAAGCGCCGCTCACCGCCTGTCATGCGCGAGACGCAGGTGCCGATTGCCGGTATCAGCGCAGCCAAGGCCGCTCCCTATGCTTTTGTAATCTGTTGATTATGCCATTTGTGAGCAAAGTGGCGGGGTATTACTTGGCTGTCGGATCATCGCTGATCAACGAAAACTACGGCTAGCCGGGGATTCTGTTTTTGGGAGATTTTTCCGGTTGACCGCAGAAGGCGCAGTCGCCAGACGAAAGCGGTTGCTAGTTCGGGAATTGCCGCTTGGTGTGAACTACGTTGAGGACGACGATGGCGTCAGCCCGAATTTGAACGAAAACTACGTAGGGGAGTTTGTTGACGACCAGTTCGCGGGCGCCTGGCACGCGGTCGCTTTCCCTGATCCGTTCGATGACGGGCGGGAGTGATTCGATTTCGGTGATGATT
Source organism: uncultured Rhodocyclaceae bacterium (assembly GCA_907163225.1). Taxonomy (GTDB): domain Bacteria; phylum Pseudomonadota; class Gammaproteobacteria; order Burkholderiales; family Rhodocyclaceae; genus Azonexus. The sequence continues at coordinate 3,287,177 of OU015322.1, forward strand.
CGTCGTTCGACTGCGGCGGCGGTGCGGGGGCTGGCTTCCTGGTGGTAATAGACGAGGATTTCCTCAAGGTCGCTGAGCGCCTCGTCGGTCCAGAGTATGCGCATCGTTAAGCGGTTTTACGGAGACGCGCTTCGAGGCGGCTTTTCAGGAGCGACATCGCTTCGGTGTGCTCGCTCAGTTTGGTTTCGCCCGAGGCGACTCGTTCGATCGTCCGGTTCACCTTGCCGAAGAGCCATTCGTCGTAGCCGGATTCCTTGTCGATGAAGAAGTCGGAAAACAAGGTGTCGGCGGCGTCTTCGACGGAAATCATGATGCCGACCGGGCGGTCGTTCTTGGTCACGACGACGGGTTCCCGGCGGGCGGTATCGAGGAATTCGCCGAAGTGGTTCTTGGCGTCGCGGGCTGTCATGACTTTCATTTTCTTACCTTTTGTGCCGGGCTTGGTTATGTCCATTGTAGCTATAATGGACATTCCGGCAAGGTCTGTCGATACCCGCTCACCAGACAAAGAAAACCAGTGTCCACACCGTCGCCATCAGCCCGACCGGCAACAGCATGGCGATGCCGGCATTCCATTTTTGGCCGATATTTCCGGTTGACCGTAGCGTTAGCTGCAAGGCCAGCCACAGGCTGCCGAGGCAGCCGGCGGTCAGCAGGCCGATGCGGAAATAGGGCAGCCAGCCTAGCCAGACGTGTTCGGCCTTCAAATGCGTCACGGTGAGCATTGACAGGCCGAGGATGACGCTGGCGGCGGCCAGTGGGGTTAAAGCCAGGGTGAAGCGTTGCCAGGTCAGATGTTCGGTTTTGAGAACGCGGGCGGCGAGGGCCGGGCCAATGAGCAGCAGGCTGCCGAGCAGAAAGCCGCCGCCGAGCAGGTAGGCGAGGATCAGGGCGCCGTCGAGCCAGGTGAACAGGTCGCTGGCTTCCGGGTAGTGGGTGAGCAGCCACCAGGGCACGTCGTTATCGAGCAGGGCGAAGTGGTCGTGGTCGACCAGCCATTCGGCGGCGGTCAGTTTGGCGCTGAGCAGCCAGGGGCTGAGCGTCCATTGGAAGGCGGCGGTGGCGACGCCGAGGACGCCGTAGACCAGCGTCAGCGCATCGGGCGTTTTGGCCGGGTTGTTGAAATCGAGAACTTCGCTGAACGGTGAGCGGGCGGTGAGCGCTACGGCGTCGCGCTGGCCGGCGCAGCGGCCGCAGCTGTGGCATTCGCCGGCGCTGGTCATGCGGCGGACGTCGACCAGCGGGGCGCAGTTGACCGGCTCAAAATCGCCTTCATGGCGATCCCACGCTTCGCGGTCGACCTTGTAGTGCAGCGGGGCGATCTTGGCGAGGACGGCGAAGACGCCGGAGGCCGGGCACAGGTAGCGGCACCAGATGCGCTTTTCGCGGCCGTAGAGCAGGCCGATGCCGACGGCGGCAACGGTCGAGCCGCCGAGGACGAGCAGGGCAGCTTGCGGGTATTCGTAAACGCTGACCAGCTGGCCGTAGACGGTGGTGCACACGAAGGCGACAAACGGCCAACCCGACCACTTGAGCCATCTTGGCAGCGGCTTGCCGCGCCCGTACTGGCTGACCCATTCGGTGAGGGAGCCTTCGGGGCAGAACACGCCGCACCAAACGCGGCCCATGGTCACGGTGGCGATCATGACGCCCGGCCACCACAGGCCCCAGAAGCAGAATTGCGCGAACAGGCGCAGGTTGTTCCAGATGTGCGCGTCTTCTGGCGGTAAAGGCAAAAACGCCGGGATGATGACCATCGCGGCGTAGAGGACGACGATCAGCCATTGGGTGGCGATGATCAGGCGGCGGTTGTTCCGGAGAAAAAGGCCGATGCGTTCCAGCCGATTTCGTGGTCGGCTGGCGTGGATGCGGATGACGTGTTCAGCCATGGCTCGTTCTCCGCCAGGCGAACAGTACGATGCCCCAGTAGCTGGCCCAGGCGAGCAGGCTGCTCAGCGCCGGGCGGGCGCGGTAGCCGGAAAAATCGGCGAGCAGCTTGCCGCCCTTGGTCGTGTCGTCGATCAGCGTCGAGGTGTCCCACACCGGGTCGAGCAGCGGCGGCAGGTAGCCGGCGCCGATCAGGCGGTCGATGGCGGTGATGAGCAGGGCGGAGGCCAGCACCAGCAGGAGGATGGACGACAGGCGGAGGAGCAGGCCGATGTTGAGTTTGGCCAGGCTTTTTGCCGCCAGCCAGGCAGTCAGCCCGGCGGCACTGATGCCGGCCAGGAATCCGAACCACAGCGGTGTCAGGTCGCCTTCATGTGCCATGCCGTAGAGGAAAATGACCGTCTCCGCACCTTCACGAGCGACGGCCAGCGCGGCAACCACGGCCACGCCCATGAAGCCGGCGCGTTGGCGGGCGGCAGCCAGGTCGGCGTGCAGTTTCGCCTTCATCTGCCGGCCGTTCTGGCGCATCCAGAGCACCATCTGGGTGATCAGCCCGGCGGCGACGAAGAGCGTGGCAGTCTGGAAGATGTCCAGCGCCTCGCCGGTCAGTTCGTCCTGCACCGCGAGCAGTGCCCAGCCGAGCAGCAGAGCTAGACCGACGCCGACAGCAAGGCCGATGAACAGGGCACGATGGCCCTTGCCGGTGTCGTCGTTGGCCTGCAGCCAGGCGTAGAGAATCCCGGCGATCAGAAAAGCCTCGAGGCTCTCCCGCCAGACGACAAAAAATGCGTTACCCATGCTGTGCTCCGTGCTTGCTGGCTCGTTGTTCTGGTTTGGCTGGCTGGCGGTTTGTTGGGCCAACTTGATTTGGCTGACTACTTGGCGACAATCTTTCCTTGCCCGGTTTCCGGATGAAAGTCGTCAAAGAATTTGTACGTCCCCGGTTTCATCGGATAAAAAACCAGATTCCGCGTCACGCCGGGGGCGAGAACCAGTTCCTTCTTCAGTTCCAGGCTCTCGAATTCCGCCGCGCCCGGCCCTTCATTCTTCACCTCCAGCCGAAAGCGCGTCATGGCCGGCACTTCCAGCGTTTCCGGGTGAAGTCGGCCGTCCTTCATGAGCAGCTTGATGGTCGGCATGTCGTCGGCCATTCCTGCGGTCGACTGGAAAAAAAGGCAAAAAACGAAAAGCAGGCGGGCGGTTTTCATGAGCTTTCCTTAGTAGGCGATGTTGGCGCGCAGGGCGAAGACCTTGACCGACTTGGCTTCGCCATTGCCGCCGCCGTTGCTTACAAACTGGAGGTCAGGCGACAACTCGAACTGCGGCGAAACGCGGTAGCGGTAATAAATTTCCGCCAGCTTTTCGGCGCCCTGCGGCGTGAAGGTGAAGGCGCTTTGCGTCTGCGCTTCATCCTGCCAGGTGGTCACCGACGTGTTGCGATAGCCCTTGCCGGCCTGCAGCCAGGCGCCGCCAATGCCGATGCTGTCGGCCGCGCGGCCCCAATAGCTGCCGGAGAACTCGGCGCCGACCGTGGCCGCCTGGTTGAACGGCAACTCACCGTTGATCAGCTTGCCGTAACGCGCGAAGAGCTTGACGCCGTCGCCGACGCGCTGGTCGATGGAGGCACCAATCCCGGTGTGCTTGGCCAGCGTACCGTCGAAATCCGTGCCCTGGCTGCGGTTCCAGCCGTAGATCCGGTAGTTGCCGGTCAGGCCGCCGAACAGCTTGAGTTGCTTCTCCGCCTGCACCATGAGCAGCGGCGAAGACAGGCTGCGCTGGTAGTTGGCGCCCTTGTCACCGGCGCCGAAGAGGCCGACGGACAACCGCCAAGGCTCCATCTTGTTGGTGTAATTCAGATACGAGGCGACAAAGCCCGGCTGGAAACCGTTGGCATCGACGCCGACCTCGCCACCCGCGTCGAGCAGCGGGTTATGGACGAAGACGGAGTTGAGGAACTGCTTGGCCTCGTCGCCTGCCGCGGCGTTCTGGTCGAAGAAGCCGAAGATGTCCATCTTGCCGAACGTCAGCTCCAGCGTTTCGCGGGAGTAGGGCTTGAAGCCGAGGAAAGGCAGCGGAATCGCCGCCTGATACCAGGCCTGACCGAGGATGGCGACCGAATCGTCCGGGCTGCTGCCGGACGCGCGGAAGGCCAGCGCATTTGGCGCGCTGGCGAAATGGCCGAGGCGCGAAAACGCAGCGTTGAGGCCAAGGCCCTGACCCATGCGCAGATGGGCAAACAGCTTGTGATCGATGTCGCCAATCGGCGCCAGCGGCAATTCGATTGAAAGATCTGCCCGGTAGTTGAGCTGGCTGTTGCCACCTTCGACGTCCTTCGGCAACCCGGAAGCGAACTGGCCGACCGTGGCCAGGGAGGCGCCAACCTTGATGCCTTCTAGCCCTTCGGCAATTTTGGCGGCCTTCTTCATGCCCAACGCGTCCTTCTCGACCGCCTTCAGGCGCACGGTCAGTTCCGGCTCGCTTTCGGAAAGGCGCGGGCTGTCGAGACCCTTGGCGATCGCCTCGTTTTCACCCTTCAGCGACTTGACCTGTTTTTCCAGATCGGCGTTGCGCGCTTCCAGCTTTTCCATGCGCTCGACCAGTTTTTGCAGCGTCGCAGCGTCCGGGCCGGCGGCCAGCGCGGGCAGGGCCAGCCCCGCCACGACCAGCGCAGCGGTGATTTTGGCGAGTTTCATGATCAGTAACCGCCTTTTTTACCGATGCCGACGTAGGTGAATTCATACTCGACTTCAAACGGCTTGAACCACGGGCGGACGCCGGTGGCGCGGTCGGTGTGGCGGCCAAAATGCGAATGCGGGTTGGCCGAGGGCGGCAGGATGGTGTATTTCACCTTGTACTTGCCGGGGCCGGCCAGCTTGACGTTGTCGCCGTAGTGCGGGCCGTCGTTGGCGACCATGGGCATGAAATCGCCGGCGATCTTGAAGTCGCCACCGATTTTGGAAACCTCGAATTTGACCATCAGGTAAGGCATCCAGGCGCCTTCCTCAAAACCGTTCGGGTTGTTGGCCAGCGCATGAATGTCGGCTTCGAGATGCATGTCGGACTCGGACGCCTTGCGCATGTGGCCTTCCGGCTCCATTTCGACTGGCTGTAGATAAACGGCGGCGATTTCCATGCCGTTGCGCTGCTGCGGCACGCCGATCGGGTATTCGAGCGCGAGGGCCGGCGCGGCCAGTGCGGCGGATAAAGCTAGTGCGGAAACGATTTTTTTCATGCTCAGCATTTTTTATGACTCCCTGGTTTCTCTGGCTGGCTGGCAATCCGCGTTGGCTGGCTTGAGGATGTTGTAAAACGAAATTTTTACAGCGGTGCAGCCCCCGGCTGGGTGACGAAACCGATCTTGGTCAGTCCGGCACGGCGGGCGGCGCTCATCGTTTCGGCCACCGTTTCGTAGCGGGTGGCGCGGTCGGCGCGCAGGTGCATTTCCACCTTGGCATCCTGCGCTACCGCCTCGCGGAAGCGCGCTTCGAGACTGCTACGGTCAACCGGAATTTCGGCCAAAAATACGCGGTTGTCGGCGTCAATGCTGACCTGCAGCGTCAGCGGCTTTTCCGGCGTCGGCGTGCTCGAAGCGCGCGGCAGATCGACCGGCACCTGATGCGTCATCAACGGCGCCGTGATGATGAAAATGATCAGCAAAACCAGCATCACGTCGACCAGCGGCGTCATGTTGATTTCCGCTGTTGGCATCTGGTGATTCTGCGCGTTGAAGCTACCCATCGCCATGTCAGATCTCCCGCCGGGCCGTCCCAAGGGAGGCCTGTGCCCCCTCGGGGGGCAATGAACAAAGTGAGTGCAGGGGGCGCGTCATCATGCCGCCTCCGTCGCAACGCGGGCACGCATCGGGTGGATCTGCGCGCTGTTGGCGACAAACGGCTTGCCGACCGTGAAGAAGGCATGCAGGTCGTGGGCGAAGGCGTCGAGGTCAGCCAGGATGACGCGGTTGGCGCGGGTGAAGGCGTTGTAGGCGAAAACGGCGGGCAGCGCGACGGCGAGGCCGGCGGCGGTCATGATCAGCGCCTCGCCAACCGGGCCGGCAACTTTTTCGAGCGCCGCCTGACCGGACAGGCCGATGGCGACCAGCGCGTGGTAAATGCCCCAGACGGTTCCGAGCAGGCCGACGAAAGGTGCCGTGGCGCCAGTCGTGGCGAGCAGGGTCAGGCCGTTTTCCATACCGGCTTGCGTGGTCGACAACTGCTGGCGCAGGGCGCGTTCCATCTGTTCAGCCGGGTCGAAGCGCGAGGCAAGGCGGCCGGGGGCAGTTTCGCAATCGTTGTTGCAGCAATTGGCCTGGGTGGCAAGCTGGGCGTAGGGGCTGTTTTCATCGGCCTGACGCAGGAGTGTGATGCCTTCGGCGACGCTGCTCGCCGACCAGAAGGCGCCGACCGCCTTGGCCGAGCGGCGCATCGTCCACCAATCGACGGCTTTGGCCAGAATCAGATACCAGCTGATGATGGACATGATGGCGAGAATGATGGCGACGGCGTGCGAAATGCTGTCGCCACTGGCCCACAGGTGGGCGAAACCGAAGGTGTTTTCCTGCATTTTATTGCTCCAATTTGAAAATGATGGGGACCAGCACCCAGCTCTGGACGGCCGTGTCGCCGCGCTTGGCCGGCACGAATTTCCAGTTGCGAACCGTTTTTTGCGCCGATTCGTCGAGTCGCTGGCTGCCTGAAGATGTCCTGATTTCGACGTTATCGGCAGCGCCCTGCGGATTGACCGAAACGCGCAGGATGACCTTGCCCTCTTCGCCCATGCGGCGCGCCATTGGCGGGTAGGGCGGGGACGGATTTTTCAGGTAATCGGCATCGAACCGCGCCTGGCTGACCGGTTCGGCGGCCGGAGCCGGGGGCGTTGCCGGCTTGGCTTCAACAGCGGCAGCCTGGGGAGCGGCTGCCGGCACGGTGGTGGCGCTCGGCTCAAGGGCCGGGCTGGGTGCTTTCGCGACTGGCGTCGGCGCGGGCGATGGGTTGGGCGTCGGTACTCGCGGCTGCTTCACCGGCACCGGCTTGGCCATGGGCAGGGGCTTGGCTTCGGGTGTCTTTGGGAGTTCCGGCGTTTGCAGCAGATCGACAATCAGCGGAATTTCCATGATCTGCGGCACGACGGTTTTTGCGGCCAGGATCAGCAAAAATGCGCCGACATGAAGTCCGATGACCAGCATCAGCAGGCTGCTGCGCTGGGTGGATGAGGGGCGGGGGAGGGTGTAGCTCATGGGCGATGCTTTATCGGTGGCTGGCCGCCGCGCCACAAAAAAGCCCTTGGCTGGCTGGCGGGCGCTTGCTGGCTTGGGGGAACGAGAGGTACAACGGAGAAAAACTATTTGGTCAGGATCAGCTTGTTTTCGCGCGTGACGCGCAACAGGTAGCGCTGCCCGGCGTGTTCGATTTCGACAATCGAGGCGCCGCCGAGGATTTTCTCGCTATCGATCCTGGGGCGGTTTTCCGGCTTTTCGTTGGCCGGTGGGCGCTCAAGAGCGGGGGGGTGAGGGTTCATGGTAACTGTCTAATGCAAACAAGAATTGATCGCATTCTAACTAAATGAGAATGAATGTCAATTGTTAGTGCAAATCACTCGCAATTGAATGTTGTGCTTTTTAGCCGAACTGACGGGTTGTCGGCGAGTTCCGGCCGGTTTGCCGGTGATCCGCTGAGCGCAGCCCGCCAGCGACTGGCGCAGCATGCGGTGAGCGGCGGTTGCCGGGCAGGAGGTTTCGGTCGCACGGCCGATCCAGCAGCCAAAGCCGCAGGTTACCTGCCCGGCCAACGGATCAGCGATAGCCGACCCGGTCGAGCATTTTCTGGGCGTTGCCCAGATGCTTGGCCATGTTGCTCAGCGGCAGTTGGTCGGCCTGGAAGCTGCCCAATTCAGCGAGTTCTTCGTTGTCCACCTTCACGCTGGGTACGGCAGGCCATTCGTTGTTGCCGTTGGCGAAATAGCGCTGGGCGTCGTCGCTGACCAGGTATTCGAGGAACTTGATCGCGGCCTCGCGGTTTTTGCTGGTCTTGACCACGCCACCGCCGGAGACATTGATGTGCGTGCCGTAACTGCCCTGATTGGGCCAGACGACCCCGAGCCGCTTGGTCAGGTTGCGCTCCTCGACCTTGTCGGAACCCATCATGCGGGCGAGGTAGTAGCTGTTGGAAACGGCAACGGCGCATTCGCCAATGGCAACCGACCTGATCTGGTCGGTATCGCCACCGCGCGGCGAGCGGGCCAGATTGGCGACCAGGCCTTTGGCCCATTCTTCGGCCTTGGCGTCACCGTTGTGGGCGATCTGCGTGGCCACCAGCGCCAGATTGTAGATGTGCCCGCCCGGAATGCTGCACAGCATGCCTTTCAGCTTGGGGTCGGCCAGTGATTCGTAGGTCGGCACATCTTCGGCTTTCAGCTTGCGCTTGTTGTAAATGATCATGCGCGCCCGGGTGGAGAACGAAAACCACGTGTCGGAGCGCAGGTGCGCCGGAATGCGCGCCTCCAGCAGCTTGGATTTGACCGGGGCGAACATGCCGCCGGCGTCGGCAATGACCAGACTGGCAGCATCGGCGGTGATGAAAATGTCGGCCGGACTGTTGGCGCCTTCGGTGCGGATGCGCTCGATCAGCTCGTGCGCCTTGCCTTCGATGCGGTTGATCTGGATGCCCGTCTGCTTGGTGAAGTTGCCGTACAGCGCCTCGTCGGCTTGGTAGTGGCGGGCCGAATAGAGATTGAGCACCTTGTCGTCGGTGAGTGCCGGGCTGGCGGCAAAGAGGGCGGTGAATAGGGCTGGCATGGCCCAGGTGATGGGTTTCAGCATGATGGTCCCGTAGTCAGGTCACCGCCCATTGGCGGAGCAGGTTGTGATAAACGCCGGTCAGTTTGAGCAGGCGCGGGTCGTCGGCGGCGAGGGCGGGGGTGATGCCCTGGATGGATTGGTCGAGATCGAAGAGCAGGACGCGCGAGCTGTCGTTCTGGACCATGCTCTGTATCCAGAAAAACGAGGCGACGCGGGCGCCTGCCGTCACTGGTGTTACCTGATGCAGGCTGCTCGATGGATAGAGCACCATGTCGCCAGCCGCCAGCTTGACGGCCTGGATGCCGAACGGCCCTTCAACCTGCAATTCGCCGCCTTCGTACTCATCCGGCTCGGCGAGAAATAGCGTGGCGGAAAGATCGCTGCGTACCGAAACATTGCCGCCGGGCACCGCCATCACAGCGCTGTCGACATGGGCGCCATAGGTGCCGCCATCGGCGTAATAATTGAATTTGGGCGGGTAGATGCGATTGGGCAGCGCGGCCGAAACGAACAGCGGATTGTTGCCCAGCTTGCGCAGGATGAAATTGCCCAGTTCGACCGCCAGCGGCGAACCGTCCGCCAGTTGCAGATTGCGTTTGACCGAGCGGGCCAGCGTGCCGGCGGTTTTCAGCCCGTCCTGCCATTCGGCTGCGTCGAGCTTTTGGCGAAACTGAAGTACTTCGTCCTTGCTGAGGACGCCCTGGATGGGAATCAGCATGATCTTGCCTCGTCGTTGAATCGAAAAATATTGTCCGGGCCGATGTCGGCCAGCGTTGCGCAACCGGCCTGTGCCATGCAGACCTCCAGTTCTTCGCGCAAGGTCTTGAGCAGGTGGGCGACGCCCAGTGCGCCGGCCACCGCCAGCGCATAAACCTGCAGGCGGCCGATGAGCACGGCATCGGCGCCGAGCGCCAGGGCCTTGAAAATGTCGCTGCCCGAGCGAACGCCGCTATCGAGCAGCAGCGGGAAATCGTCGCCGACGGCGCGGCGGATGCCGGGCAGCACGTCAAGGCTGGCCGGCACACCATCCAGCGCGCGGCCGCCGTGATTGGAAACGATCAGGCCGGCGACGCCCATGGCCTGCAGGCGGGTGGCGTCAGCGGGGTGGAGCACGCCCTTGACCAGCACCGGCAGGTGGGTCTGGCCGAGCAGCCAGGCCAGATCGTTCCAGGTCGGCGCCTGGTGCATCGCACCCTGAAAAACGCGGCTGGCGCCCGGTTCGAGCACGATGGGGGGCGGCGCCGGGTAATCGGCCAGGTTGGCGTCGATAACGTCGGGCGGCATGACAAAGCCGGCTTCCTGGGCTCGCCGGCTGGGCAGCTTGATCGCCGTGTCCAGCGTGACGACGAGCGCGGTGTGCCCGGTCATTTCTGCCCGTTTTATCAGGTTGACCGTAGCAGCCTGTGTCGGCTGGCAATACAGCTGGAACCAGCGTTCGGCGCCAGCCATTGGCGCGACGTCTTCGAGTTTTTGTGATGCGAGCGTGCTGCTCACCAGGCAGGTATCGGTGGCGGCGGCGGCCCGTGCCGTTTCGAGTTCGCCAAGTGGGTGCACCAGCCGCTGGTAGGCGACCGGGGCGAGCAGGATGGGGTGCGCCCAGCTTCGCCCGAACAGTTCGTGGCGGGTATGGCCGGCGCGCACATCGCAGAGCAGGCGCGGCAGGATCTGCGTGCGGGCAAAGGCTTTGCGATTGGCAGCGAGCGTCAGTTCGTCGCCGCAACCGCCGGCGATGTAGGCGAGGTTTGGCGTCGCAATGAAATGCGGCGCCAAGCGTTCGTAGTCTGCCGCGCAGAGAATATCGCGGGGAATTTGTTGCAGTGGAGGATGTGGATTGTTCATGAAAAAAGCCGGGCGAATCCACAGATCCGCCCGGCCCTTGCCGGTGGGGTTAGAAGTCGTAGTTCAGGGTCAGGCGTGCATTGATCGCGTCGCCTTTGTAGAGGAAGGAGCCGGAGCGATAGCCGGCCAGGTAATAGTCAGCGTTGAAGACGTTGCCGACATTCAGGCGGACCTTGGCCTGCTTGGTCACGCGATAGTCGGCGAAGACGTCGACCACGGTGTAGGCCGGGATCGGCTGTGAATACAGGCCAAGCGCCGAAGCAGGCTGACGATTTGCCGCAACGTCAGCTGCGGTCACAAAACCCGCTGCCGTATCCGGTTGTCCTGCGTACTTCTCGCTCTCGTACTTGACGGCAGAACCGAACGCGAATGCTGGCGTCAGTTGATAGCGCAGTTGAGCCGAGGCGGTAATGTCGGCAAAATTGCTCAGGCGTTTGCCAACGTTGTCGGCAGTCGCTGAACCGAGAATCTCAGACTCCATGAAGGCGACACCGGCGAAAGCGCTCAACTTGTCAGTCACGTTACCGGCCAGGCCGAATTCGATACCCCGAACGCGGTTCTTGCCGGTGTTGAAGTTGCCGACCGAGGCGTATCCCGCGTTACCTTCCATGACATCGGATTTGGTGGCTTGAAAAATCGCTGCCGTGGCCAGCAGCTTTTCGCCCAGCAGGTTCCACTTGGTGCCCAGTTCGATGTTTTTGGTCTTCTCGGGTTTGGCGCCAGAGGCCGATCCATTGTAGGTTACCAGGCCACCGTAGCCGGCGCTGGCGCCCACGTCGGATTCGCCGCCGTTGAGGTCAGCGGCGGAGGCGTAAGAGGCGTAGACGTTGGCATAGGGCAGGAGCTTGTAAGCCAGCCCGAAGTGGCTGTTCCACATGCCTTCGTTTTGGCTGCCGTAATCGGTGACTGCGCTGGTGTTTTGGGTGCGTAGAGAAATCTCGTTCTTGTCGTAGCGCACGCCGGCAAATGCCGTCCATTTGTCCGTCAGGTCAACGGTGTCCATGATCGACGCTGAGAGCGCCTTTGCATGCCAGTCAATATCCCAATTCCCTTTGGTATGGGCGCGTGACAGGGCGCCGTTGATGGCGCTGAATGAAACGCCATTCAAACGCGTGGTGCCGGAGATGCTGTAAACACCGTTGAGCACAGCGTGATCGGTGTACTCAAGGCCGATGTTGAATTCATGCTTCATTCCGGCCAAGTGCGTGTCAATGAAAAGATTTGTCTGGTTGGCAAAGTACTCAACGTCCTGCCAACCCTGGTGGGTGCTCAAATTGAGGCTGCTTGTGCTGGCGTAGGAGCCGCCAGTCGTGATGTAGCCGTTGTCCGAGCGTCCCCAGCGTGTCGCGTTGCTTAGGCGCACGCTGTCGCTGAATTGGTAATTGATGCGCGCAGTGAGGGTGTCGACTTCTGATTTCAGGAAGTCGCCGTTTTGTACATAAACAGGCGCATTCCCAAAAGGCTTGCGGTTGGGTGCGGTGCCAAAAAGGTAGCTGCCCAGGTCTGGTTTGTCTTCGGCACGCAGGCCGTAGTAATCGAAGACAACACTGAGTTTGTCGCTCGGCTTGAACAGGCCGGAGAGGGCGACGCCCTTGCGTTCGCGGTCGGCCGGGTCGCGATCCGGAACGCCCTGGTAGCCGTAAAGTACATTTGCACGCAAGGCGACGTTGTCATTGACGACGTGGTTGGCATCGAGCGTTAAACGGCCGTAGCTATCGGTGCCGATGCCAGCAGAAATCTTGGTGAAGTCGTAATCGGTCGTTGCCTGTTTGGTGATGGCGTTGATGGCGCCGCCAACCGTGCCGCGTCCGGCAAAGCTGGAGCTGGGGCCCTTGGAGACTTCAACCTGTTCGACGGCGAAGCTCTCGCGAATAGTCATGCCGGGGTCGCGCAGACCGTCGACGAAGACGTCGGAACGGGCTTCGTAGCCACGAATGATGTAGCGGTCGCCAAAGGCGTTGCCGTTTTCGCCGGTGCCAAGCGTGATGCCGGGCTGGGCGTCGAGAATTTCACGGAGGTCGGTGAAGCCGGAGTCTTCGATCTGGGTCTTGGTCATGACCTGAATCGTCGCCGGGGTTTCAGCCAGCGGACGCTTGCGGCGATCGTCGCCGGATTTCTTGGCCTTGTACGGCGCACCGGATTCGGCGTAGGGGTTGTGATCGAACGCACGCTCGACAACCGTTACCGCCTTCATCTCGGTTTCGTTGTCAGCGCCGATGGCGCCCATGGGCATCATCATGGCCGTGGAGACGCCCAGCGCGATGCTGGTCTTGGCCATGCCGGGAACCCGGAAGCTGGCCGGGAACTGGGTTTTGTTGGTTTCTTTTTTCATATTCCTATCGGGGTGAAATGAAATCACCGGACAGGACGCCCGCGCGTGCATTGAGCCCCTTGCGCTGGAAGGCAGTCCTACGGCTAGTCAGTTGGAAACAGGCTGGCTGGCGTAAGGCTGGCTGACCGGGCGTAAAGAGCGCTTACCATGAATTGCAAGCAACGAATACAAATGATAATGTATCGTATTCGCGATTCTGATACAAGTTGTTACACGCTCCTGGCGCAGGTTCTGTTGCGAATTTGCCGAATTATTCCGGTTGACCGTAGGTGGCTACGTGGCCAGGCTGGCAGGTGCCGGGTCGTTCTGCGTTTCGTCAATCAGTCGCGACAGACCCGATGCGCCGCTATTTTTCATGTAGATGCACGGCTTGCCGGTTCGTTTGCACTGTTCCTTGACCCGCCAGTAGGCGTTGTGGCTGATGCAGCCAGCCTGGCAGATGACGAGATCAGCGGCGGCCAGGAAGCCGTCAATGCGGTGCAGGCTTTCTTCCAGCCCGCCGTCGTGATGCAGGAAACGTCCGCCGCGCTGCTCAATGACCTGGCGATAGCTGTCGATCGACCCGGAGCGGCCGCCGACGCAAAGGATGCTTTTGCCGGAGAGATTGGCCTCGATGTCGTCGGGCGTTGTTGCGTCGTTCGTCGGGCTGGCGCTTTCGGCCAGCAGGAACTGGATGGTTTTTTCGGCCTCTTCGGCCTGGGCGCGTAGCCGGTCGAGTTCCCGCCCCAGTTCGCCGGCTTGCGCCGTCAGCGCGCTGGCCCGGGCTTCGGCATCGCTGGCGCGGCGGGCCAGGGCCTGGCGGTCCTTGAGATCGGGTAGGCTGCTGCGCAGCAAATCCAGCTGGCCGGTCAGCGTCGCCATGTAGGCATCCTTGCCGGCGATGTCGATGCGAAGTTCGGCAACGCGCTGGCCGAGCTGCTGTGTCTCCCGCGATTTTTCGGCGCGCTGGGCTTCGATTTCCCGGCGCGCTTCGTCAAGTTGTCGGCGCAATTGGGCATTGTCCGCCTTCAGCGTCTTCAGCACCGATAGCTCGGCCCGCGTGCCCGTGCCGAGCTGGTGCTGGATCATGTGGATGTCGGCATAAATATCCTGTTCAAGCAGGGCGTCGCAGGCCGGATGCGTCCAGCTCGCCCACAGGGCGGCGGGGAGGTCGATGCCGGTGTGGACGGCATCCTTCCACAGCGCGCGCAGGGCGTCGGCATCCTTGGCCTTGGCAAAGACCCGGACGTTGAGCAGGAAGCGTTTTTCCAGCTGCTTGTGCAGCGATTCGGCCAGTGGCGTCCGCGTTTCGCAGGCGCCCACCGCCGTCGTGTGCAGCACGAAATCACTGGTGTCGCGGGGGAATTGCATGTTTTTGGCCATCAGGCCACGCAACTCATCAACGCCGAAACAGACGCCAATGACCGGGCAATGGAATTTGTGCGGGATGTCCCACAGCTTGCGGCGGCGCGAGCCGGCCCTTGCGGTGGGTATCTCTTCTGCCGGGCCCTTCAGGCGAAGCTGCTCGGCAAAGGTTTCAACTGTTTTGGGGGCTTGTGACGGAGGTGCAAAAAAGCCACCGGCGACGTGAAAGGGGTGTTCGGACATGGACAGACTCCTCGGCGATAAAGGCTGGCTGGCCGGATGCCCGGTTGGCTTGCAGGGATATGTTTCTGAAATTGGCCGTTTTTTCGGGTTGACCGTGGAAATGGCTTTTATTGGTAGGCGGGGGAAAACTGCCGCAAGGATGCTCAGGCCAATGGCATGAAGGGCGCGATCAGCGGGCACTGGAAATTGACTGCCAGTGCATCGCGCTCGCGGGCCAGACGCTCGCATTCGGCGTGGGCGGCGCGGATGGTTTTGTCGAGAAACCAGACGCGACGCTCGGCCTCTTCGCCGTCGCCCGACGCGGCGTGGGCTTGCTGCAAGTGCTGCCCCAGTTCAATGACCGCCCGACCTGAGTCCATGTCGTTCAGACGCTGGCGCTGGGTGGCCACCAGCTCGTTGAGCCGATTGATTTCATTGAGCTGGGCGATGATCTTGCTGGCCGATTCGGTCGCATTGCGCCGCTGGGCCTGACGGGATTGGCGCAGTGCGCCGCTCAGGGCGGCGACTTCGGCTTCCAGTCGAGCAATTCGGCTGACGCTGTCTTCCTCTGCCGGCAGACTGAGGTCGGCTTGCGGGTCAGCGCTGTCGCGCTCCAGGCGCTGGCGGTTTTTAAGCGGTGCCAGCATGGCCGGGTTCCTGGGGTGAACTGAGGCGATGGCTGGCCCGCTCGCAGAGTTGGCGGGTTTCGTCGTCCACCTCCGCCATGTCGCCCAGTCGTTCAAGCAAGCGGGCAGCGTGCAGCGCCGAGTGCGGGCAACCGGTTTCGTGATGGATGAGCACCAGGCTCAGGGCGCCAGCCCAAAGTTCGCTGCTTGGCATGATCGTTCCTTGCGGGAAAATTAATTTGAAATGCCGGCGAAGAGCAGCCAGAACAGTAGGCCGGCCAGTGAGGTGTTGAAGAGCAGGCTAGGCATGAATGACGATTCGTTGTTGAGAATTGTTCTCATCATAGGTGGTGGCCGTTATTTTGTAAATAGGAATTATTCTCAAGCAATGAACGTGGATTTCATGCTGTTACCTCGAAAATTAATCAGTAAATTCTAATTTACTACTATCATAGTAAGTAATCGAATACTTACTTGGTGCGGATATGCAGCAATCACGAAGTCGTCTTCCCTCGGCCGATCGCCAGAGCGAAATCATTGCGGCAGTGCTGCGCCTGGCTGCCACCACCGGGCCAGCCGGCATCACCACCGGCGAAATAGCCCGCCAGTTGAATCTGACGCAGGGTGCCGTCTTCCGGCATTTTCCAAACAAGGAAGCGATCTGGCTGGCAGTGATGGGGTGGGTGGCGGAAACGCTGCTGGCTAGGCTGGCGGCAGCGAGGGATGGCGCGGCGTCACCGGTGGCGGCGTTGCGGGCGCTGTTCATGGCGCATATCCGTTTCGTGGTGGCTCACCCGGGCGTTCCCCGGTTGATTTTCAATGAGTTGCAACAGCCCGGCGACAGCCCGGTCAAGGCTTGCGTCCGTTCTTTGCTGGCCGATTACCGGCGGCTGCTCGCAGCATTGCTGGATGAAGCCGGGCAGCGTGGACAACTGATCGTCGGACTCGATCAGGCAGCGGCAGCGACGCTGTTTATTGGCAGCGTGCAAGGCTTGGTCATGCAATCGATGTTGCTTGGCAGCGCAGAAGACATGGTGCTCGCCGCCGAGCCGGTTTTTACCCTGTATCTCGGCGCAATTTCGGAGGCCGCATGAAACTCAATGGACTGATTTCACGGCGGATCGGCATTTCGCTGCTGGCGCTGGCCTTGCTCGTATTGTTCGCCATGGTGATTGTTCGGGCCGGGCCCTTTGCGCCGGTGCGGGTTACCCTGGCTTCGACGAGTGAGGGAACGATTCGTCCGGCACTGTTCGGCATCGGTACGGTCGAGGCGCAGCGTTCCTATCTGGTTGGGCCGACGACGGCCGGCCGGGTCAGCCGGGTGCTGGTCGATGTCGGCGAAACGGTCAGGGCCGGCCAGTTGCTGGCCGAAATGGACCCGGTCGATCTCGACGAGCGGATCGGCGCGCTGGCCGCTTCGGTCGCCCGCGCCAAGAGCGCCATCCAGGCCGCCGAGGCCCAGCAACAGGACGCCGGGGCGCGCCACCGTCTGGCGGCTGCCAATACGCGGCGCTACCTTGATCTTGGCGAGAAGAAATTTGTCAGTTCCAGCGCCGTTGAGATCAAGCAGCAGGAACAGATTTCGGCTTCGGCCGGGATCGATGTTGCCGCAGCCAATCTGGCCGCGGCTCGCCAGGAGTTGCAGCGCTTGCAGGCTGAAAAGGCCGGGCTGGGCCAGCAGCGCCGGAATATCCGCTTGCTGGCGCCGGCCGACGGGGTGATTACGGCGCGCGACGCCGAGGCGGGATCGACGGTGGTCGCCGGGCAGGCGGTGATTCGGCTGGTTGAACCCAGCAGCCTGTGGGTCAAGGTCCGCCTTGATCAGGCGCACTCGCGCGGCCTGGCGCTGGGCTTGCCGGCCGAAATTGCCCTGCGCTCGAATGTTTCCCAGGCACTGCCGGGCAAGGTCGCCCGGCTCGAACTGGTGAGCGACAGCGTGACCGAAGAACGTGTCGTGCAGGTGGCTTTCGATCAAATCCCCAGTGGCGTGGCGCTGGGCGAACTGGCCGAGGTCAGTTTGCAGCTGCCGGCGACGGAAGACGCCCTGCTCTTGCCGAATGCCAGTATCAAACGGCAGGGCGAGCAGAATGGGGTATGGGTTTTCCGGGACGGCAAAATCGGTTTTGCCCCGGTCAAGCTGGGCGCCAGCAGCCTGGATGGACAGGTGCAAGTGCTTGATGGCCTGCCGGTCGGCGCGCAGGTGGTTGTCCATAGCGAAAAGGAGCTGACGGCGGGCAGCCGCGTCAAGGTGGTCGATTCGCTGGTCGGGGGCGGCGCATGATCAGCCTGGCCGGCCGGGACATTCTGCATTCCTGGAGCAAATTCGTTTTCACCGGGGTCGGGCTGGGCTTGCTGATCGGCGTCACGCTGACCATGGCCGGCGTCTATCGCGGCATGGTCGACGATGCCAAGGCGCTGCTCAACAACAGCGGCGCCGATCTGTGGGTGGTGCAGAAGGAAACGCTCGGCCCCTACGCCGAGTCGTCCAGCCTGCACGATGATATTTACCGCAGCATCCGCGGCCTGCCAGGCGTCGCGCAGGCGGCCAACGTGACCTACCTGACCATGCAGGTTCGCCACGGCGATAGCGATGTACGGGCCATGGTGGTCGGCTTCGAGCCCGGGCAGCCCGGTGAGCCGGGTTACCTGGTGGCTGGCCGGCAGATCACGCGCAGCCATTACGAGGCGGTGGCCGACCTCAAGACCGGCTTTCGCCTCGGCGAGTCGATCCGGATTCGCCGCCACGACTACACGGTGGTCGGGCTGACCCAGCGCATGGTTTCCTCGGGCGGCGATCCGATGGTTTTTATCCCGTTGAAGGATGCGCAGGAGGCGCAGTTTCTCAAGGACAACGACGCCATCCGCAACGACCGGGCGCGGACTGCGGCCAACCCGGCGCTCAACCGGCCGGGGGTGCCCGGTCTGCTGGAGGCGATCCAGGCGTCGCAGGCGACGAATCGCAACGTCAATGCGGTTCTGGTCAAGGTCGGTGCCGGGTTGTCGCCGGAAGTGGTAGCCGAGCCGATTCGTCGCTGGAAGCACTTGCAGGCCTACACCCGCGAGCAGATGGAGGAAGTCCTGGTGGCCAAGCTGATCGCCACGTCGGCCCGGCAGATCGGCATGTTCCTGGTCATCCTGGCGATTGTCAGCGCGGCGATTGTCGCCTTCATCATTTACACGATGACGCTGGGCAAGATCCGGGAAATCGCCGTGCTCAAGTTGATCGGCACCCGCAACCGGACGATCGCCGGGATGATCCTGCAGCAGGCGCTGGGGCTGGGGGTGATCGGATTTATTGTCGGCAAGACCGTGGCGACCTTCTGGGCGCCGGCTTTCCCGAAATACGTGCTGCTCGAAACCGGGGATGCCGTGCGCGGTTTCGTCGCGGTCATGGTGATCTGCGCCATCGCCAGCACGCTGGCCATCCGGGCGGCGCTGAACGTCGATCCGGCGACGGCGATCGGTGGCTGAGATGAACGGCTACGGGATCCGTATCGAAGGGCTGCGCAAACGCTACGGCGAGGGCGATGCTGCGGTCGACGCGCTAAAACAGGTAAATTTGACCGTTGAACCGGGCGAGGTGGTTGGCCTGATCGGCCCTTCCGGTTCCGGCAAGAGCACGCTGCTCAAGTGTCTGGGAGCGGTGATCGAACCGACGGCCGGGCGCATGGTGCTCGGCGACGAGGTGATTTTCGATGATGGCTGGAAGATCAGGGATTTGCGTGCCTTGCGCCGCGACAAGATCGGTTTCGTCTTTCAGGCGCCCTACCTGATTCCCTTTCTCGACGTCACCGACAACGTGGCGCTGCTGCCGATGCTGGCCGGCCAGCCGAATGCCGTGGCCCGCCGGCGGGCGGTCGACTTGCTCGAAGCGCTCGATGTCGCGCACCGGGCCAAGGCGAGTCCGTCCGAACTGTCGGGCGGCGAGCAGCAGCGCGTGGCCATCGCCCGGGCCCTCGCCAACCAGCCGCCGGTGATCCTCGCCGACGAGCCGACCGCCCCGCTCGACAGCGAGCGCGCCCTTGCCGTCATCCGCATTCTTAACCAGATGGCGCAGCAATACCGCACGGCCATCATCGTCGTCACCCACGACGAGAAAATCATCCCGACCTTCAAGCGGCTTTATCACATCCGTGACGGGCAAACCTACGAGGAAAAAGGCGAGGGGATGGCGTTATCATGAAAACTTCTCTGGCTGGATGACAGGAGGATGCATGCATCACCGCTGGCTGCACATATTTCTCTTATTGGCGCTGACTGTCGCCAGCCTGCCAGCACAGGCCCGCGGCCCCTGGCGGGCGAGCGAGGGTAACACCCGTGGCTGGCAGTTCATGACGCCGGAAGAGCGCGTCGAGCATCAGGCAAAAATCCGCAGTTTCCGAACCCTGGAAGAATGTGAGCGCTATCGGGCCGAGCACCATCACCTGATGGCCGAACGGGCAGCCCGGCAAGGTGGGCAGCTGAGCAGCGGGGGGCGGGATATTTGCGAGCATCTGCGCCCGGTGGCCGGCGACATGCGTTGACGGCCAGCAAGTCATTCCATGAATTTTTTGCGCACTCTGTCGATCCCGCTGCTGACGGCCGTACTGCTCGGCATTCCGGTCATCTGGGCGTTTCCGGCGGAGCTCCCGGCCTGGCGCAGTCTCGGCATCGTCCTCGGCTGGGCCGGCTGCGGCCTGCTGCTCGCCAGCCTGTTGCTGATGCTGCGCGAAACCTGGCTGGCCGAGTGGCTGGGCGGACTGGCTCGGATGTATGCCTGGCACCATGTTCTCGGGACGGTGGCCTACCTGATCCTGCTCGCCCACCCGTTGGCACTGGCCGCCGACAACCTGGCCACCTCGCCCGTCCTGGCCTGGGCGCTGCTCTCGCCATCGGCGCAGGGCTGGCCGCTGTGGTCCGGCTGGCTGGCCTTGCTGTGCCTGATGCTGGGCATGGCGAGCGCCTTCGCCAAGCGCCTGACTTATCCAGTCTGGCGCTGGCTGCACGGCTTGCTTGGCGTCGCCATCCTGCTCGGCTGCCTTCATCTTTGGCTGCTTGGTCTCGGCCCGACATTTTTCTTCGTGTTGCTGCTCAGCTTGCTTTTCATCGGCTGGCGACTGATCCGCGTCGATGGCAGCCTGGCGGCCCGGCCTTATCTGGTCAGCCAGGTCCAGAAGGTAGCGGAGGGCGTCGTCGAAATTTCACTGCGTCCGTTGGCGGCGCCGATTTCCGCGCGAGCCGGGCAGTTTGTGCTGGTTGGCTTTGATGACGGCGGGCGCTTCGAGGGCTGCGGGGAGTCTCATCCTTTCACGCTTAGCGCCATCGATCCGGATGGCCATCTGCGTATCAGCGTCAAGGCGCTGGGCGATTGCACGCAGCATCTGCAATCGGTCGAAATTGGCGTTGCGGCCAGGGTGCAAGGTGGGTTCGGGGATTTTCTGATCGACCGGCCGGGGACAGCGCAAATCTGGCTGGCCGGCGGCATCGGCATCACGCCGTTTCTGGCGGTGCTGCGCGACAAGCCACTGACTGGGCCGACCACGCTGATCTATCTTTATCGCCAGGATGTCGATGCCGCCTACGTCGAGGAACTTCGCACCCTGGCGGCGGGGCAGCCGCAGCTGAACCTCCAGCTGCATCGTGGGGAAAGCGATGCTGCAAGCCTGGCTGCCTGGTTGCCCGAGGCGGCAGCGCTGGTCGGGCAAACTGCCTATCTGTGCGGACCGCCGGGCTTGGTCCGGGCTGCCGTACGGATTCTTGGCCAGCGCGGTATGCCGTCGGCGCACATCCATTTTGAAGGTTTCGACTTCCGATGATGCGCAAGCTCTTCCTTCTGGGTACTAGCCTTTTCTGGCTGCTGATCCTGACGCTCTGGTTTCAGGCCGGTCATGCGCCGCCTGCGCGGACGGAAGTGGCGATGCCGGTCGAAACAACCTACACGCTGGCCGAGGTCAGCCAGCATTCGCTGGAGAGCGATTGCTGGATGGCGATTGACGGCCAGGTGTACGACCTGACGGCCTATCTTCCCGAGCATCCGTCGAAGCCGAGCATCATTCTGCCGTGGTGCGGCCAGGAGGCTTCCGAGGCCTACCGGACGAAGACCAAAGGCCGAACGCATTCACCGGCAGCTGATCAGTTGTTGTTGGGTTATCGGATTGGTCCGTTGCAGAAGGACTCGCGCTAACCTTGGACTGCTGCGACCATAGAAGCAAAGGCTGGCCCTAGGACCATAGGAGCAAGGGCTGGCCGTACGGTCAACCGGAAAAAATGGCCAAAAATGAAATTTTGCCTCCGTATAAAACCAAGGAATTTTTCAGACAAGAAAAAGGCCACGGATTTGCCGTGGCCTGGGTGCGTTAGCGTTTAAGAACGATTAGCGGTCGAAACTCTTTTTCTTGAAGCTGCGCTCACCGTCGAATTTGCGGTCAGCGGCGCCATCTGGGCGGCCTTCATCCGGGCGCAGGTTGATGGGGATGCCGCGAACGCGGGTGCGCTTGAGGGCGTTGGCGGCTTCGGCAGGCATGCCGGCCGGCAGTTCAACGGTGCTCGACTCGTCGTAGAGGCCGATGCGGCCGATGAAACGGCTTTCGATGCCGGCTTCGTTGGCGATGGCGCCAACGATGTCCTTGACCTGCGCGCCGTGGTCCCTGCCCACATCGATGCGGTAACGCACCATGTCGCCGGTCGGGGCGGAGCGGGCCGGGCGCTCTTCGCGACGCGGGCGCTCGCCACGGCTTTCGAAGCTGGGTTTGTCGCCACGGTCGAAACGCTCGCTAGAACGCGGCTTGCGCTCGTCACGGTCGAAACTGCCCGGACGCGGGCGGCTGTCGCGCTCGAAGGAGGGGGCCGGTGCCGGACGCGGGTCTTCACCAACGATCTGCAGCGGCTTGGCTTCCTGGGCCATCATGGCCAGCGCGGCAGCGACTTCTTCGGCGCCGACATTCTGCTCTTCGGCAATTTGCGACACGATGTTGGCGAAGAAATCGAGACCTTCGGCATTCAGCACTTCAGAGACCTTGGCCTTGAAGTCGGAAACGCGCTTGTTGGTCACGTCGGCACGGCTGGGCAGGGTCAGCGGGGCGATTGGCGAGCGGGTAGCGCGCTCGATGGTGCGCAGCATGCGGATTTCACGCGGCGCGACGAACAAAATGGCGTTGCCGGTGCGGCCGGCGCGGCCGGTGCGGCCGATGCGGTGCACGTAGGCTTCGGTGTCGTACGGGATGTCGTAGTTCACAACGTGGCTGACGCGCGGCACGTCGATGCCGCGAGCGGCAACGTCGGTGGCGATGACGATGTCCAGCGCGCCGGACTTCAACTGCTCGATGACGCGTTCGCGCATCTGCTGGTTGAGGTCGCCGTTCAATGCGGCAGCAGCGTAGCCACGGGCGTTGAGCTTGTCGGCCAGTTCGACGGTCGCGGTTTTGGTGCGGACGAAGATGATGGCGGCGTCGAAGTCTTCTTCAACTTCCAAAATGCGGGTCAGCGCGTCCAGCTTGTGCATGCCGGAAACCTGCCAGTAAACCTGACGGATGGCGGCAACGGTGGCGGTGGCCGACTTGATCTTGATTTCGCGCGGCTCGACCAGGTATTTCTGGGCGACGCGGCGGATCTGTTCCGGCATGGTGGCCGAGAACAGCGCGGTCTGGTGCTTTTCCGGGGTGCGTTCGAGAATCCACTCGACGTCGTCGATGAAGCCCATGCGCAGCATTTCGTCGGCTTCGTCGAGAACCATGGTTTTCAGGTTGTCGAGGTTGAGCGTCTTGCGCTCGAGGTGGTCCATGACGCGACCCGGGGTGCCGACGATGATGTGGGCGCCGCGCGACAGCTGCTTGAGCTGGATGGTGTAGCTCTGGCCGCCGTAGATGGGCAGGACGTGGAAGCCGGGCAGATTCTTGGCGTAGCTCTGGAGTGCTTCGGCAACCTGGATGGCCAGTTCGCGTGTCGGCGTCAGGATCAGGGCCTGCGGCTTCATCAGCTTGACGTCGATGGTTTCCATCAGCGGCAGGGCGAAAGCGGCGGTCTTGCCGGTGCCGGTCTGGGCCATGCCGATCAGGTCATGGCCTTCGAGCAGGACGGGAATACATTGGGCCTGGATGGGCGACGGGGTTTCGTAGCCGATTTCGGTGAGGGTTTTGAGTAGCGTTTCGCTTAAGCCGAGATCGGCAAAGCTTTCGACGGAGGTCGACATGGTGCTGTTTCCTTTCCTCGCCGCCTTTGACGTTGTTTTAACTGGCGACGGATTGGCCCGATGGTCGGGCGGCCTGGGTGACCCCGACGCAGCCATGCCGGGGAACGAATCAATGGGGTGAATCCTGCACAAGAACCTAAAAAACCGGGGGCTGCTCGGAATGACTGCGGGCGAAACATCAACGCATTGAACTGATTATTCTACCTTTTTTTCGCGAGGAGCACCAGTTCACTCTCGCTGAAACCCGCTGCGAGGCGGGCCGCTTCGTTCATTTTTCCCTGTGGCCAGGGTGCCTCGTAACGGATGAGCAGGTCGCGGTAAGTGCTTTCCGGTTCCAGTCCGCGCTCGGCGCAGAGGTGGCGGAACCAGCGATCACCAAGGCCGACGTGGCCGATTTCGTCACGCAAAATGATGTCGAGGATGCGGGCGCTTTCATGGTCGCCGACCTGTTCGAGTTTCATCTGGATCGGCGGTGTGGCGTCGAGGCCACGTGCTTCAAGCAGGCGCGGGACGAGTGCCATGCGGACAAGGGCATCGTCGGTGGTTTTTTCTGCCATGTCCCACAGGCCGGCATGAGCGGGGAAGTCGCCGTAGTCGTAGCCGAGGGATTGCAGGCGGGTGCGCAGCAGTTCGAAATGCTCGGCCTCTTCGGCCGCAACGCCGATCCAGTCGGCGTAATAGCTTTCCGGCAGGCCGCGAAAACGGGCGGCGTGGTCGAGGGCGAGGTTGATGGCCGTGAATTCGATGTGCACGATGGCGTGGAGGAGCCTGGCGCGGCCTTCCGGCGTGGCCGGGCTGCGATTGGGCACATCTCTGTGCGGCAGCAGTTCGGGTTTGGCCGGGCGGCCGCAAACGAGCGTGACCGGCGTGCTATTGCGCCAATCCAGCCGGCCGGCCTGCCAGTCGGCGGCGATTGCTGCGGTCAACCGGATTTTTTCGTCAATTTCGCAAACGGCCAGGGCTTCGGCCAGACGAACGAAAAGCGACTCCATCACGGCGCCGGGTTGGTGTAGCGCAGGTGGATGGCGTCGATTTCAGCCAACAGTTCCGGCGACATCGGCGTCTGCATGGCGGGCAGGGTTTCCCTCAACTGCGCCAGCGACGAGGCGCCGATGATGGTGCTGGCCACGAACCAGCGCGTGCGGGCGAAACCGAGCGCCAGCTGCGTGGGTGTCAGTCCGTGTTTCGTGGCCAGTTCGGCGTAGGCCTGTAGCGCCGGGACAACATTCGGCTTGGTATAGCGCTGGCCGAAGGAGGGCCATTGGGTCAGGCGACCTTTGGCATTAGGATTGGCCAGATATTTTCCGGTCAGATGCCCGAATGCCAGCGGTGAGTAGGCGAGCAGCCCGACTTTTTGACGATGGCAAACTTCGCTCAGGCCTGTTTCGAACGTCCGGTTGAGCAGGCTGTAGGCATTTTGCGTCGACACGATGCGCGGCAGCCCCAGTTCGTCAGCCAGCCGGGTGAATTCCATGATGCCCCACGGGTGCTCGTTGGAGAGGCCAATGTGCCGCACCTTGCCTTCGCGCACCAGTTCTCCCAGCGCTTCAAGCTGCTCGCGGATCGGGGTGCCCATCCGGTCTTTCTCAGGCTCGAATTTCCATTGCCCGAACATCGGCTGGTTGCGTTCCGGCCAGTGCAATTGATAGAGGTCGACGTAGTCGGTCTGCAGGCGTTGCAGCGAGCCGTCGATGGCGGCGCGAATATTGGCGCGATCCATCGCTGGCGGGCCTTTGCGTATCCAAGGCAGATTGCGGCTGGGGCCGGCGACCTTGGTGGCGATCAACAGCTTGTCGCGCGGCTGATTTTTCAGCCAGCGGCCGACGATGGATTCCGAAGCGCCGCAGGTGTCAGGGCGTGGCGGGACGGCGTACATCTCGGCGGTGTCGATGAAATTGATGCCGGCGGCAAGCGCAAAATCCAGCTGAGCGTGCGCGTCGGCCTCGTTCGTTTGCTCGCCGAAGGTCATCGTGCCGAGGCAGACTTCGGGGACGTTGAGCGCGCTTCCACCAAGCGCATTGATCTGGAAGGGGGTCATAGGCAGACTCCAAAATTGGGCAAAATTCAGGGTTGACCGCAGAGAACGCCATAAATCAGTACATGGCGCTTCAAGACAGTATCGAAAGTAGCCGGCACAATCGCCAGGCAATGTTCGTCCGGTGTCGGACAGTTTTTTTCCGTCCATTTTTTGGCCGCGGCATAAGCCTCGTCGAAGCTCGCAAAAATGCCTTGCAGTGCGGCAGAGCGGACTGGCAAAAACGTGCCTGAATCTCGATCGAGCAGTGTGGCGGTGTCGAGCATTTGCACGGCATACCCGGCCGCCGCTCTGGGGAGCGGCAGCGCATCGAGTTCGAAACGATCACCGAAGGCGTTGGCGGCAAACAAAGGATTGACCATGCCGTATTTTAGCGGGAAGCGCTTCCTCGAATGTCGCTCCGCGGTGCTGGGTGCTAGAATTGATGGCTGTAATAATAACTTCACGGAACTGTCATGTTCGGACGTCTGATGCCCAGGGAGGGCAAGTATTTTGATCTGTTCAACTCACATGCCGAGTTGATCGCGCTGGGTGGGACGGCTTTATCCAATATGATCGCCGCGCTGGTAGACAACCCGGAGAAGGCGCCGCTATATGCCGAGGAAATCGATGCGCTGGAGCGCAAGGCAGATGCCATTACCCACGACACGCTGGCGCAACTGCACACGGCTTTTATAACCCCCTTCGATCGTGATGAAATTCATCAGTTGATCAACGGTATGGACGACATCCTGGACATCATGCAGGACGTTGCCGAGTCGATGACCCTGTACGACATTCATCGCGTACCGCCTGAAGCCAAGGCGATGGCCGTCGTGACCGAAAACTGCTGCCTCTGCGTCCAGTCCGTGGTCAAACTCCTGCACAGCATGGACAACGCGCCGTCGATTCTCAAGCTTTGTCATCAGATCAACGAGCTGGAATCCGAGGCTGACCGCTCGCTGCGTGGCGCCATGTCCAAAATATTCCGCGAAGAGCCGGATGTTCGCGAGGTCGTCAAGCTCAAGGAAATCTACGAACTGCTCGAATCGGTCACCGACCGCTGCAAGGACGTAGCCGGCACGGTCGAGGCCATCGTTCTCGAAAACTCCTGAGCGGGTAGCTCGCTATGGAGACCCTAAATATCAGTCTCGGGGTTATCGTTACCCTGGTGATCGTGGCCTTGCTGTTCGATTTTATGAACGGCTTTCACGATGCGGCAAATTCAATTGCCACCATCGTTTCGACCCGCGTGCTAAAGCCGCATCAGGCAGTCATCTGGGCGGCAGCTTTCAATTTTCTCGCCTATTTTTTGTTTCAGCTCAAGGTCGCCTCGACCATTGGAAAAGGCACGATTGATCCGGCGATTGTCGATCACTACGTCATTTTCGGTGCCTTGATCGGCGCCATCATCTGGAACATTATTACGTGGTACTACGGCATCCCTTCGTCTTCCTCGCACGCGCTGGTCGGCGGGCTGGTCGGTGCGGCCATCGCCAAGGCGGGTGTTGGCGGCCTGATTTCCGCTGGGGTGCTGAAGATCATTGCGTTCATTTTCATCGCCCCATTCCTTGGCTTCATGATTGGCGGCACCTTGATGGTCATTGTTTCGTGGATTTGCCGGCATATGGCACCCCGAAAGGTGGACAAGCATTTTCGACGTCTCCAGCTTCTCTCTGCTGCGGCCTATAGCCTTGGTCACGGCGGAAATGACGCCCAGAAGACGATCGGCATCATCTGGATGCTACTGATTGCAGCTGGCGTTTCCAAATCAACTGATGCCATTCCCGGTTGGGTGGTCTTGGCCTGCTACAGCGCAATGGGTTTGGGTACCATGTTTGGTGGATGGCGTATCGTCAAGACAATGGGCAACCGCATTACCAAGCTGAATCAGGCCCGCGGTTTCTGCGCTAACAGCGGCGGGGCGGTAACTCTGTTTCTCGCAACCGCTTTCGGCATTCCGGTTTCGACCACGCACACGATTACTGGAGCGATCGCGGGCGTTGGATCGACGCGAGGCGCTCGTGCGGTGCGTTGGGGTGTCGCAGGCGGCATCGTCTGGGCGTGGATTCTGACCATTCCCTGTAGCGCTGCGATGGCAGCGCTTGCCTGGTACATCGGCACCCTCATTCTTTGATTCTCAGGATTGTCTGTTATGGATTCCTGCTAGCCGTGCTGGCAGGAATCGTCTCGTTTTATCCAGTGCTTTGGGAGTTGGCCCTGGTGGCTGCCATTGGCGGGATTTATTGGTTCTTCTTCCGCGTCCCTCCCCAAGACAACTAAGCCGGAATATCCGGTACCAGCATCTCTTCAAGCTTGAGGATGCGATCCTTCAGAAGAAGTTTCCGCTTCTTCAGTCGGCGAATCAGCAGTTCTTCCGGGGGCGGGTTGTCTATCAGGTGATTGATCACCTGGTCTAGGTCGCGATGCTCGACCTGCAGTTCATGTAATTGGGCGCGAACGTCGCTGATCTCCGTTTCGGTCAGCGGGTGAAGGGACATTGTCGGCTCCTGAAGACTTCTGGTGTATTTGCTAGAATACCTTGAACTGACTAGCGGAGGAGAGAGAAAAATGCATCACCATGTGATTGTCTCGTTTGGCAAAGATAAAGAGTACGAATTCAAGTTTCCGGGCGGGGTAGCGCCCGAAGAGGCACGCAAGTGGTTCGATCATGAGTTCACTGTTCTTGAGTGCGACGTCGCAACTCCCACCGGCAAGATTCTCGCGGTTGACCGCATCCTGAGTGTCGCCAAATATGCCGGCGACGCACGCTTTCAGAATCAGCCCACCTGGGCACAGCAGTTTGCCAAATACACAGCAGCTTTGCTTGGGCGCGAACTCATACGCATCGACGTAGAGCACTACAGCATCGGCTATTAATGAACAAGGCGTTCGTCAGGGAGAGCGATGGTGACGACGAAGAGGAGCATCAGCCAGAGCTGAAGATGCCGGCGGGAACGCGCAACTATATTACGCCCTCCGGGCATGCTCGCCTAAGGAGTGAGCTCGATCATCTAGTCAAACGAGAACGTCCGGATGTCGTTGAAATAGTCTCTTGGGCAGCCTCGAACGGCGACCGGTCTGAAAACGGCGACTATATATATGGCAAGCGACGTCTCCGAGAGATCGATCGCCGCATTCGTTTTCTGACCAAGCGTTTGGATATTGCAGAGATAGTCGATCCGCTACGCCAGGGAAATAACGACCAAGTATTTTTTGGTGCTCGCGTAACGATTGCTGATATCGACGGCCTGGAAAATACCTATACGATCGTTGGCGTTGATGAGGCAGATGTCTCGCAAGGTCGAATCAGCTGGATTTCGCCGCTGGCACGTGCGCTACTCAAGGCGCGGGAAGGGGATTTAGTCCGTTTTCAAAGCCCTGTGGGGATACGAGAGATCGATATACTGGAGGTGAGATATGAAGAGGTCGCCTGATTTTTGGGGTTTTCTGAGCGGGTAGTCCGATATATTTCAGATTGGTGTTGACGTCGTGAATTTAGTCTGTAGAATGCGCACCTCTCCTGCGGTACCGGGTGTTTTCGGTGGTTCGGGAGGGCGGGCGAGGTAGCAAGAAATTGCAAAAAACGCTTGACGGCAAGAGAGAAGTTCTTCATAATCTTGCCTCTCTGCTGCAGACGAAGCGAAAGCGACGGCGCGGTGAAGAAAGAAAGTTCTTTAACAATTTGGACAACCGATAGGTGTGGGTGCCTTGATGCTAGTGACTTTGGTCACAAAAAGTATTAAAGGCAATCACACGGATGGAGAGATCCATCGAGGTAGAAGTAACATTCTACCGTCAGTGAATTGTGAGTAGTAATGTTGGATTGAACTGAAGAGTTTGATCCTGGCTCAGATTGAACGCTGGCGGCATGCCTTACACATGCAAGTCGAACGGCAGCACGGGAGCAATCCTGGTGGCGAGTGGCGAACGGGTGAGTAATATATCGGAACGTACCTTTCAGTGGGGGATAACGTAGCGAAAGTTACGCTAATACCGCATATTCTGTGAGCAGGAAAGCAGGGGATCGCAAGACCTTGCGCTGATTGAGCGGCCGATATCAGATTAGCTAGTTGGTGAGGTAAAGGCTCACCAAGGCGACGATCTGTAGCGGGTCTGAGAGGATGATCCGCCACACTGGAACTGAGACACGGTCCAGACTCCTACGGGAGGCAGCAGTGGGGAATTTTGGACAATGGGCGCAAGCCTGATCCAGCCATGCCGCGTGAGTGAAGAAGGCCTTCGGGTTGTAAAGCTCTTTCAGCCGGGAAGAAAACGCATGGGTTAATACCCTGTGTGGATGACGGTACCGGAATAAGAAGCACCGGCTAACTACGTGCCAGCAGCCGCGGTAATACGTAGGGTGCGAGCGTTAATCGGAATTACTGGGCGTAAAGCGTGCGCAGGCGGTTTGTTAAGATAGGCGTGAAATCCCCGGGCTCAACCTGGGAACTGCGTTTATGACTGGCAAGCTAGAGTATGGCAGAGGGGGGTGGAATTCCACGTGTAGCAGTGAAATGCGTAGAGATGTGGAGGAACACCGATGGCGAAGGCAGCCCCCTGGGCCAATACTGACGCTCATGCACGAAAGCGTGGGTAGCAAACAGGATTAGATACCCTGGTAGTCCACGCCCTAAACGATGTCAACTAGGTGTTGGGTGGGTAAAACCATTTAGTACCGGAGCTAACGCGTGAAGTTGACCGCCTGGGGAGTACGGCCGCAAGGTTAAAACTCAAAGGAATTGACGGGGACCCGCACAAGCGGTGGATGATGTGGATTAATTCGATGCAACGCGAAAAACCTTACCTACCCTTGACATGTCCAGAAGCCCTTAGAGATTTGGGTGTGCCCGAAAGGGAGCTGGAACACAGGTGCTGCATGGCTGTCGTCAGCTCGTGTCGTGAGATGTTGGGTTAAGTCCCGCAACGAGCGCAACCCTTGTCGTTAATTGCCATCATTCAGTTGGGCACTTTAACGAGACTGCCGGTGACAAACCGGAGGAAGGTGGGGATGACGTCAAGTCCTCATGGCCCTTATGGGTAGGGCTTCACACGTCATACAATGGTCGGTACAAAGGGTTGCCAACCCGCGAGGGG
>OU015322.1:3322500-3463890 GCA_907163225.1 uncultured Rhodocyclaceae bacterium
TGATGCCGCTTTACATGCGCTTCGTGCGGGGTGTCGTTGATTCGTCCGACCTGCCGCTCAATGTCTCGCGTGAAATCCTGCAGCAGAGCAAGGATATCGATGGTATCCGCAGCGGCTGCACGCGCAAGGTGCTGGGCATGCTCGAAGACCTGGCCGAGAATGACAAGGAGAAATACACCAAGTTCTGGGAGGCTTTCGGCGCTGTGCTCAAGGAAGGTGTCGGCGAGGATCATGCCAACAAGGAAAAGATCGCCGGCCTGATCCGTTTTGCTTCGACGCACAACGACACCCCGGAGCAGAACGTTTCGCTGGCCGACTATATCGGACGCATGAAAGAAGGCCAGGAGAAGATTTACTTCGTCACGGCCGATACCTTCAACGCTGCCAAGAACAGCCCGCACCTGGAAATCTTCCGCAAGAAGGGCATCGAAGTGCTGCTGCTGTCGGATCGCGTGGATGAGTGGGTCGTTGGCCACCTGACCGAGTTTGATAGCAAGCACCTGCAATCTGTCGCCAAGGGCGGTCTGGATCTGGGCAAGCTGGAAGATGAAGCCGAGAAGCAGGAAGCCGAGAAGGCTGCCGACGAGTACAAGGAGTTGCTGGAGAAGGTGAAGACCTCGCTCGGGGACAAGGTCAAGGATGTTCGCGTCACCTATCGTCTGACCGATTCGCCGTCCTGTCTGGTGTCTGACGAGCACGACCCGTCGGGTAACCTGGCCCGCCTGATGAAGGCAGCTGGCCAGCCGATGCCGAATTCGAAGCCGATCCTTGAAATCAACCCGCAGCACCCGGCTGTCATGCGCCTCAAGTACGAGGAAAGCCGTTTCGATGACTGGGCGGCGCTGCTGTTCGAACAGGCAACACTGGCCGAAGGTGGCCAGCTCGATGATCCCGCCGGTTTCGTCAAGCGCATCAACGATCTGATGATGGCGCTGTCAGCGAAGTAATCTGCCGAATTTATCACGGCAACGAAATAGGGCCGCCCTTGGGTGGCCCTTTTTTACGAGTGGAAATTGGCATGAATTTCCGGTTGACCGTAGCATTGGATGTCAGGTTTCGCGCCGCCTCGGCCGGCAAACCGGGTACACTGTCGTCCTTTCGAGAAACTGATTTCAGGCCGGTGTTTTCCGGCCTTTGACCCGCTGATTCCCCGCCGTTTCTCATTCCCCAGATATTCATAGGTACTCCGATGCATCCAGTCCACGACGTTGACTCCCTTCTCATTCTCGCCACGGCGCTTTCTTCCAAGCGGCGGCCGGCGGAGCTGGTCGAGATCGTCGCGGCAGCCGATCTGCTGCAGAACAATATTCCCAACGAGGCCAAGCTGGTCGAGGCATTTGACCGGCTGGCCAAGAGTGGGCTGATCAAGGCGGAGGGCGGCGGTTTCGTGCTGACCGCTGTGGCGCAGGAGATCGTGACCGGCCTGCCGCGCAAGGCGGAAAACCCTGAGCGACTGTTCGCCATCAAGGACAGGCTATCGGAATACAACATCAAGGGCGAGCACGCCGGCGTTACCGTTGATCCTGCCGATGTGACCAAGGCCATTCTGGCCCATCGCGCCGCGGAGAAGACGACAGCCAAGAACCTGCTGGTGCCCAAGCCGAAGCCCGAGGCCGAAGTACACAAGCCGGGCCAGCGTCAGCGCAAGCCGATGCCGGCGCGCAAGCGTCGGGATTGAGCTGCGCATGAGCGAGACTTCCACCGCCAGCAACGCTTTTGACACGCTGCCCTTGTCGCCGGCCATGCTGGCCAACCTGGCGCAGCTTGAATACCTGAGCATGACGCCGATTCAGGCCGCCAGCCTGCCGCTGGCCCTGGCCGGCAACGACCTGATCGCCCAGGCCAAGACCGGCAGCGGCAAGACCGCCGCCTTCGGTCTGGCGCTGCTTAATCGCCTGAACACCAGCCGTTTTGCCGTGCAGGCCATGGTGCTGTGCCCGACGCGCGAACTGGCCGATCAGGTGACCCAGGAAATCCGTCGTCTGGCCCGTTTTGAAGAGAACATCAAGGTGCTGTCGCTGGTCGGCGGCTCGACGCTGCGCAATCAGGCAAACAGCCTGGAGAACGGGGTGCATATCGTCGTCGGCACGCCGGGGCGCATCATGGATCACATGGAGCGCGGTTATCTGAAGCTCGACGAACTGAATACCCTGGTCCTCGACGAAGCCGACCGCATGCTCGACATGGGCTTCCATGACGACATCGCCTACGTCGCCAAGCGTTGCCCGGCGCAGCGCCAGACGCTGCTGTTCTCCGCCACCTATCCGGAAGGCATCGCCCAACTGGCCAAGCAGTTCCTGCGGCAGCCCAAGGAGGTCAAACTCCTCGAGCAGCACGAAGAAACCAAGATTCGCCAGCGCTTCTACGAGGTCAAGCACGAAGAGCGTCTCGACGCCGTCGTGCGCCTGCTCAAGCATTACCGCCCGGTCAGCACGCTGGCCTTCTGCGACACCAAGCAGCAGTGCCGCGATCTGGTCAATGTCCTGCGCCACGCCGGCATTCATGCGCTGACGCTGAATGGTGACCTCGAGCAGCGCGAGCGCGATCAGGTGCTGATCCAGTTCGCCAACCGCAGTTGTTCGGTGCTCGTGGCGACCGATGTGGCGGCGCGCGGCCTTGATATCGACCAGCTCGAAGCGGTCATCAACGTCGATGTGACGCCTGATCCGGAAATCCATATCCACCGCATCGGCCGCACCGGTCGTGGTGATGAGGAAGGCTGGGCGCTGAGCTTGTGCAGTTCGGGCGACCGTCGCCGCGTGGCAACCATCGCCGAGATGATGAAGTGCAAGCTCGACGTGCTCGACTTGAAAACGCTCGAAGTCACCGACGACTCGCCACTCGTGCCGCCGATGTCCACGCTGCTCATGCTTGGCGGGCGCAAGGACAAGATCCGGCCCGGCGACGTCATGGGCGCGCTGGCCGGCGAGGCTGGCCTGACCCGCGAGCAGGTCGGCAAGATCACGGTGACCGATCAGAGCACCTACGTCGCCGTGGCGCGCGGTGTGGCCAAGGACACGGTACGCAAGCTGTCGGCTGGCAAGGTCAAGGGCAAGACCGTCAAGGTACGGATTCTGACCAACTGAGCGGTTCTGAAATCACGCCAGCCATTGGCGTGATTTCAATTTTGGCCGGTTTTTCCGGTTGACCGTGGAAGTTGGTTGGCGTCGCTCACCGCCGGCTTCCTACCTAAAACTCATAGGTCACAGCAACGACGCCGGTGGTCGATGTCGCTTGGCGCGTCAGCGGGCTGTCTTTGGCATCACCTTGCAGGCTGCTGACTGACACGGTGGTCAGGATCGTGATGCTCGGTGTGATCAGATAGCTCAGTGACGCGTTGGCGCGAATGTCGCGCAGGCCGAATTCTGGGCGGTATGCCGCGTAGCCACTTGATGCAGCCTGAGCCGTGCTAACGCCAAAATACGACTGCATGTATTCGTCGTTGGCCAGCGTCATGCTGGCGCCGAAACCGAGGCGCCAGAGCGGCGACAACTTTGTCGAATAGCCCGCACCGAGATCGATGACCATCCCCGCGCTGTCATTGCCCGAGCCGTAACGCAGCGACGAGGTCAGGGTGATTTCCTTGTTGAGCGAGTAGTTCAGGAAGGCGCCCAGCTCTGGCTTTGGGTCGATATCGCCCATGCCGCGCAGCGCATTCGAACGGCTCTCGTCGCGCCCGAAATCAGCGGTGATGCGCAGGCCATACTGCAATTCCCGAGTCTGACCAAAATTGTAGCCGACGCCATTTCGCGTGCCGGCAAACCAGCCGTTGCGCCACTGGTAATCGATCCCCGGCAGAACCAGCGTTCGCCGTTCGTCGGCGCCCTGGTAAGCCATGCCGGCGATGACGGCCAGCCCGACGGAGCCACGATCCTTTTCAGCAGAGCCGCCGGCGAGGCGAACGGCATCAAACGCCTGGGCAAACGCATTGGGTGCCGCGAGCGAAAGCAGGCCGATTACGGCGAGGAATTTGAGTGGATTTTTCATGGGGACTCCGTTGAGAAATGACTGACTGACAAATTGGATCGAGGCTACATCACGCGCAGGGTCAAACCGCTTGACCCAGCCACTTCCTGCATATTTACGCATGCATTCAATCGGGCCGCCAGCAAATAAAGCCCGCCCAGCTTTCGATGCAGAAAGAGCGCATCGGCCGGCGGCGTATGCCAGAAATCGCGATCCATGCCGAGCACCATGCCGGCATCGCGGATGCGGATGCCGAGATCGGAGCGGCCAAAGTCATATTCGCCGGGGTGGCTCAGCGGTTCGCACGCCAAAGCAAAAATGTCGAGCACGGCCTGACGCTGGCCTTCCTTGATGTCCTGCTGAAAATAGCCGATGGCCATCGCGGCCTCGTTCATCCCCTGCCGGTCATTGCGCATGGCGCTGGTCATCAGGTGTCGATAACTGTCGATCATCGCCGCCGGATAGGCGCGGGTGGCGCCGAAGTCGAGCAGGATGAGCTGCTGCGATGCCGCGGCGTAGCGATAATTGGCAAAATTCGGGTCGGTCTGGATCAGCCGGAATTCGAAAATTTCGCGAAACAGCAGGCGGAAAAGCCGGCTCACAATGCGGTCGCGTTCGGCCTGCCGCAGGTGGATCAAGGTTTCCACCGCATCGCCGTCGAGGCGCGTCATGGCCAGGATGTTTTCCGTCGTCAGATCGTCGTGCATTTCCGGCACCATGAACTCATCGGCATCGGCCAGCAGGTCGGAAAACTGCATCATGCAGGCGCCTTCGCGGCGGTAGTTGGCCTCGTCGTGCAACTGCTTTTTTGCTTCGTCGAGCAGCGGCTTGATGTTCAGCGACTTCGGCAGCAGGCCAGAAACCCGGAGCAGGGTGGCGACGTTGTCGACATCGCTGTCAATGCTGCGGCGGATGCCGGGGTACTGGATCTTGACCGCGACCTTTCGTCCATCCTTGCGTTGCCCGAAATGCACCTGACCAATCGAGGCCGCCGCCATCGGGGTGAAGGAGAAACGCTCGAAATGCCGATCCCAGCCCTCGCCCCAGTTGGCGTTGAGGGCGCTGACAACCTGGCTCATCGGCATCGCGATGGCATCGGCGCGCAGCCGGGAGAGGATTTCGGCCAGTTCCGGCGGCAACAGCTCGCCGGCATCCATCGACAGCAACTGTCCGACCTTCATCGCCGCGCCGCGCAGTTGTGCCAGTTGATCGGCCACGCGGCGCGCGTTGGCCGGCGTCAGCAACAGTTGATGCATTTGCGGCCGCTTGCCCTGGGCAAATTGGCGGGCGCCCTCAGCCAGCATGTTGCCGGCCACGCCACCAGCCAGTGAACCCAGCCGGGCCAGGCGCGACAAGCGGCCATGGGGAACGGAAGACGACTTCCTTACCGGCTCATCGACCATGCGGCTTCCCGTGTGGCTTCCATTTCGGTGGCGCATCCAGCGACTCAGCTTCGTTGAGCGGATAGGCGTCGGCGACATAGGCCGGGCCTTTCATCATCATAACGATGAAGGCGGCAATGCCGACGGTGAACACCACCGTCCAGTGCAGGATGATCAGGCTGATGACGTAAATGTCGGTAGTCATGACGGTGAGTGAATTCTCAGGACTGTCGATGAGGCGCGCCATCAGTGAGGGGATCGCAAGCGACAACGTGCCCAGAAAAAATGCCTTGGGGAGCAGACGGATAACGACGCGTTCCTTGCCGGCCGGTGCGCGGGAGAATCCGGGCAAACGATTGAACAAGTTCATGATAGGTCCTTCAAATTTGTTGCCAAGTTAAAAATAACTTGAGAAAGCGCCACCAACCAGACAAACAATAGCGACAATACTCAGGCGCAAGCGAAGCGGCAGATACCAGCCCGGTAGTGTCACCTGGTCGGCCAGCCGGCGGTCCTGCAGGTAATGGGCAACAAAGCCGAACACCAGCAGCGGCGCAGCAAGGAGTGGCGAGAACAGAAGAGCCGGCCAGGCAATAAGCGCTGGCACCACGCTCCAAACAAACCAAGCCGAGCGCTGACGTTCTGAAAGATCAGGCAGGATCATCGCCATGCCCCAATGCAGCGCGCCGATAAAACTCAGGATGATGGCCCCGTAGGCGTAGAGAGCATCGCTCCAGACTGCGCCGTGATGATCAATAAGGCTGGCCGGCATCAGAACCAGAAAAG
Source organism: uncultured Rhodocyclaceae bacterium (assembly GCA_907163225.1). Lineage (GTDB taxonomy): Bacteria > Pseudomonadota > Gammaproteobacteria > Burkholderiales > Rhodocyclaceae > Azonexus. The sequence continues at coordinate 3,328,635 of OU015322.1, forward strand.
GGAGAAGGCCGCCGTAGCCAAGCCAGGCCACGCTAGTCGGCAGGGTGGAGGATTTTGCGTCATTCATCATTGACCTCACTTAACCAAGGGGCGGATGCTGGAAAATCCGCCGTCGAGCGACCAGACCTGCCCGGTGATGCGGGCGGCCGAATCGGAAAGTAGCCAAACCATCAGTTCGGCCAGTTCATCCGGCGAGCCGATGCCGGGAAGCGGATACTGCCGGGCGGCACCTTCGCGGGCGGCCGGGTTGGCGATCACGCTCGCCGAAGCCGGCGTTTCCATAATGCCGGGTGCCACAGCGTTGATACGGATGGCGTTGGCGGCGTAGCTGGCTGCGGTTCCCCGAACCAAACCCTCCAGCCCTGCCTTGGCGGCGGCGACTGCTTCGTGGTTGGGCGTGCCGATGCGCGCTGCGGCCGATGAAACCAATATGGCTGCACCAGGGCTGCGGGCCTCGCGCAAGGCGCCGACGAATGCTGACAGGGTGTGGAAGGCACTGATCAGATTGGCGCTCAGACAATCGTTGAAATCCGCCTCACTCATCCGATGCATGGCGCCAAGGCGAATATTGCCGACGCAATGGGCCAGTGCGGTGGGCAGCATCTGGTGGTCTTTCGCTACTTGCAGAATCTGCCTGGCACCTGCCACAGTCGAGCAATCGGCGGCCACTTGCAGGTGCTGGTCGCCGAAAGCTTCCGCCAAGTGCTCTGCGTGGCGGCTAGCGACAATCAGTTGCCAGCCCTGAGTGGCGAGTCGCGCCACCACGGCACGCCCGACACCGCCGGCGGCGCCTGTGACCAGTGCGATTTTGCTCATTTAGGCTCCTTTGCGGGTTTGTGTTTCGTCCAGCTCTACAACGATTAATAAAAGACATATTTGCTGCTCTGATTGCTGAAGTGATTGTATTGCAGTTTTGTCTAGGACAAAATAGCGATAATACCGTTCAATGACAATTTCAGTTTTTTTCCGAAAGTCCCTACATGCCCTCCATTCACGCTGCCATCCTCGCCCTGGTTTTCTCACTGACACTGGGTGCTTGTTCGACTGTTCCGCCCGAGGGTCTGCGCCCGGTTACCTCGTTCGACATCAATCGCTATCTCGGGCAGTGGTATGAAATCGCCCGGCTTGATCATTCGTTCGAGCGCGGCATGAGCGACGTCAGTGCCACCTACCTGCTGCAGGATGACGGAAGCGTCAAGGTCATCAATCGGGGTTACGACACGCAACGGCAGGCATGGAAGGAGGCTATCGGCCGCGCCCTTTTCAGGGGTGACATTGGAACTGGTTCTCTCAAGGTATCGTTCTTTGGCCCATTTTATGGTGGCTATCATGTGATAGCGCTGGATCAGAACTATCGTTGGTCGCTCGTCGCCGGGCCGGATCGCGAATATTTGTGGATTCTCGCCCGCGAAAAGTCGCTCTCCGCCGACATTCGTGCGAAGCTGGTCAGCCAGGCCAGAGAGTTCGGCTTTGCCACCGATAGGCTGATATGGGTCGATCATCAACGTTCTGAGGGGCAATGACCATTCGATTGGCCCCGGTCGCATCTTTGGCTCGCCCTGCAGCCTGCGTGGCGTGATGCCTGATGGCCATTCGCGTGCTGGACAATATTTCCGCATTCTGGCACTCCGCTGACCAAGGGGGCCAGACATGCGCCACACGCTTGCCCGCGCGATAAGTGAAATTTGGTTTCTGTTGGAACTTCTTGTGTTTTGAGTTTGTCTCTGTAATTGTCTAGGACAAAATTAAGTTCGTTTGGGCTCGCCAAAACGAGGCGTCATACGTAGAAACACAAATTGGAGGGGCTGCCGTGAAAAATTCGGATTCGTATGAATTTAGCGTTTTGCGTGCAATCTTGACGCTGCTGCTTGCCTCGCTGCTTTTGTCGGGTTGTGCCTCAACGGGCTATGCACCAATGCAGTCACTGAGCTACCCGCGCGATGAAGTTCAAAGGCAGCCTAATTTGCTGGTCCTGATACGCGGACTCGGTGCTGACCACACCATATTCGCCAAGGAAGGCGTCGTCGATGAAATACGCGATCTCGGGCTGCCATTTGACGTCGTTGCGCCAAATGCACATTTTGGCTACTACCAGGCAGAAACCTTTGTTCAGCGTTTGAGGGAAGATGTGATCGAGCCCGCGCGTCGTCAAGGTTACGAGCAAATTTGGTTGGCAGGATTTTCGATGGGAGGTTTGGGTTCGCTGATCTATTTGCGTAGCCATCCGGAGGACATCGACGGCGTTCTACTGACCAGTCCTTTCTTGGGGTGGCCCGGTATCCACAGCGAAATTCGGCAGGCAGGAGGTATTTCTGAGTGGGTAGCGAATCACAGCGATCCAAAAGACTGGCAGCGGATGATCTGGAGCTGGATCAGTCAGCAGGATTTCAATTCCCAAGTGCCAATCTGGCTGGCCTACGGTGAAAACGACATTGTGACGCGCTCCGGTCCTTCCCTGCTGGGAGCAGCGCTTCCAGAGTCGAGAGTTTTCTCCGCTCCCGGCAATCACTCGGTCGCCACCCTAAAAACATTGTTTCGCCAACATCTGACCATGCTGGCAAGCCAGAGTCAGCCGACCCCCGTTGTCTTGTCGCGCGGGGAAGACGCAACTTCAACGTTTTAGACAAGTTCGGGTCGAGTTCGGAAATACCAGCTTTAACCAGAATTGTTTGAATTTCGATGTCTGCATCACAGTTGCACGAATAGCGGAGGTCTTATGAGCGATAAACTGAATACCCTGAACCAAGCCACGCCGGAGTTGCTTCAGCAATTCGCAGTTGTTAACAAGGTTGGCTTGCTGGCGCCTTTCTCCTGGGTCAAGAAAGGGGGGCGTGATTTGTTGAAGTGCCAGTTCTCCAGCATGTTTTATGGCGTTGCTTTCGCCCTGATGGGCTGGACGATCGCATTTTTCTACGGGGCTGCGTATTGGCTAACGATCACTGCAGCGGGGGCTTTCATGCTGGCGGGTCCGTTGCTGGCGATCGGTCTGTATGCGCTTTCGCGCCAAGTGGAGCGCGGCGAAGAGCCGCATTTGCGTCCTACCTTGACTTGCTGGCGGGGCAATATGGCCAACCTTTCGATTTTCGCGCTGGTCATCGGCGTGGTGACAATGATCTGGGCGCGCGCTTCCATGGTGGTTTTCGCGGTTCTCTACGATAGCGGATTGCCAACAGCGAACGATTTCCTGAATGAACTTCTGGCATTCGAAAATATCACGTTCGTGGTCAGCTATTTGATAGTGGGCGGGCTATTCGCCAGCTTTATCTTCGCCATCAGCGTGGTTTCCGTGCCCTTGATGTTCGATCAGGGTAAAGATGCGATCAGCGCCATGTTGATCAGTCTTTCTGTTGTCGCCAGAAACCCCATGGCAATGCTCATCTGGGCGGCGCTACTGGTTGCCTTGATCGGAATCGGTTTTGCAACCGGCTTCCTTGCGCTGGTATATACAGCCCCCATCGCAGGGCATGCAACGTGGCACGCCTATCGCGAGTTGATTGGTGCGAAAGAGAGCTGATTGAGAATAGGCGGTACTCCATCTTTTTCAATAGAAAACGCCGTATTTTGCTGTTTACCGTAGTGATTTAAGACGTTTTGTTCCAGTCTAGTGCGGATAACCGCTTTTTCAAAAATGATATTCCTATTGCATTTCAACTGCCATAGGTCGGGAACGTGAGTAAATTCGACGACGACAAGTTGCCAAGTAAGCCGCTAACCCTTGTTTTTGGTGCCAGCGGCTACATTGGTACACACCTCGTGCCACGTTTGCTGGTCGAAGGTCGATCATTGCGTGCCGTGTCCAGGCGCCGTGCAACCTTAGAATCCCGTGGCTGGGAAGGCGTTGAATTTATTGAGGCAGATGCCCTCAAGCCGGAGACCTTGGGCAAGGCTTTGGCGGGCGTTAGCGTTGCTTATTATTTGGTTCACTCCATGGCCAGCGGTCGACATTTCGGCCAATTGGATCTTGAGGCGGCCAGCAATTTTGCCGCAGCAGCAGCCACAGCGGGCGTCCAGCGCATAGTTTATCTCGGCGGGATTATTCCGGAGGGCGCTCGTTCCGAACATTTGCTCTCGCGTCGGGACACCGGTGAGCGATTGCGTGCCGGCCCCGTGCCTGTAATCGAAATTCGCGCTGCCGTCATTGTCGGAACAGGCTCCGCGGCTTACGAAGTGATTCGTGACCTGGTGTACCACCTGCCGATCATGGTTACCCCGAAATGGGTGCAGTCGCGTTCGGCGCCAATTGCTTTGGAAAATTTGCTGACCTATCTTGTGCGTGTTGCCGAATTGCCTGAAGCCGAGGGCAAGATACTGGATGCGGGCGGCACGGATTTTCTCAGCTACGAAGAGATGATGCGGCAATTTGCCGATTCCGCTGGTCGGCGTCCGTTCATTCTTCGGGTGCCGGTGCTAACCCCCAGTTTGTCATCACGCTGGCTAGGGTTGGTGACAAGTGTCCCGACAAATATAGCTCGGGCGCTGATTCAGGGGCTCGAATACGACATTCCGGCGAAGGGAGATACCCTGGCACGCTTGGTACCACAGCGCTTGCTTAGTTTTCGTGAATCCGTTGACGCTGCACTCAGCGCCGAGCGCCGTGAGGCAGGTTTAGGTGGGCCTTGGGTGGAGGGCGATCTTGCCGTTCGCAACCTCAAACCCGATTATTCCTTTTATGCCAAGAAAGCGGCTGGCAAGGCTGTAGCCAATGCATCAACGTCCAGTGTATGGCGACAACTTTGCTCGATGGGTGGCGAGCGAGGGTACTTCTACCTCGATATCCTGTGGCAAATCCGTGGCTCGCTAGACTGGCTGATCGCTGGGCCTGGGTTATGTCGCAGGCGCCCCAATCCGACCGAATTACATCTTGGCGACAAGCTTGATTTCTGGACGGTAACAGCGATTGAGCCCGAGCGCCGCCTGACGCTGAGCTTTGACATGAAAACGCCCGGGGCTGGCTTACTGGAGTTTGAACTCAAGGAAATTGACGGGAAAACCGAGTTGACCGCAACAGCCTACTGGCATCCGGCGGGGGTTTGGGGTCTGCTCTACTGGTACTCGCTGGTGCCGCTGCACGTTATTTTGTTTGAAGGGATGACGAAGGCGATTGCTATGCAGGCAGAGAAAAATCCGGTAGCTGAAAAATAGGCAAAAAAAGCCGGGCAGCGCGTGCCCGGCAAAAGGAGGAGTCAAGGGGGTAAATCAAGTCTTCCTAAAAGCGCTTAGCTTGACCCAGCGATTCCGCGCTGAATTTTGCCAACTGCTGAGAGAACTCGGTGGGGGCTTCACCCGAACGAACAATCACGTTATCTATCGCGTGCACAACGCCATTTTCACCCTCAAGGTCGGTCGCCACTACCTTCATCCAATTCACATGAATATTTCTAAGCGTGGTGACCGGCATAGTCCGTCTCCAAATTGTTTTCATCGTTCCGGTGCTTATTTCTGCTGAGCGATGTTTTCCGAGTACCACGTGCTGAGCGATGCGGCGCATTGTCGGTTCCAAGCCTGGCTGCTTAGGCGCACATTCTTGATGGCTAAGCTACTTTGCTCTGATCTCCTGCAATATTTCGTTGCGGCGCAAAAACGGTAGCGTCCACGGCGGGTTGTAGCGGGCGAGTTGGGGGTTGCCGATGGTTTCGATTTTTTGAGTCGAAAGCCAGTTGAGCAACTCGTTGGTCTTTTCCTGAACCGTGCTTTCGGTGTTGATGCCGGAGTAGGTCAGCGTGGCGAACATCCTGGCCGGAATCTCGCGTAGCTTGACCTGCGGGTTGAGTGGTTTGGGCAGGGTGGCGAGGGTGTATTGGCTGGGCATCACGAAGTGGATGCGCCAGCGCTGGGCACCGGCCATTTTGCTGTCCTCGGCGTTTTGCGGTTCGATGCTGACCGGGGCGGTCATGGCAATTTTTTCCGAGCTGCCCTGAGGTTCGGCAACCACGGGGGCTGTCATCGCGATCCGTTCATTGTTGCCAAAGATATAGCCGGCAATGAGCTGGAAACCACGGTTGGAGGCCGTGTCCATGTCGCCGTCGACGTGTGTTTCAGCAACGATCACAGGTACATAGCGGCGGATTTCGATGTTGTCTTCCTTGCGCAGCGATTCAAATTTCGGTTCTTCAGTAGCCATCAGGTTTCCCGTCGAGAGTGGCCCCATCAGCAGGCCAAAAAACAGCGTGGAGAGTGTGCGGTGAAATTTCATTTGTTGTCCTTGCGTGGGGAGCTGGAGACGATAATTTCCGGCACACTGGCCGGCCAGATGCCTTTGTTGATGGCGCGTCCTTGTTCAAAAATCAGCCAGCTCTGCCCGCCGTAGTGGGGCAGGCCGCGTTGCAGGGCATTGAGTGCCGCCGCATCCTGGCCTGAGATGACGGCAAGCTGAAATGTCTTCCCGGACACTGTCCACACTTGCGCCGAACCTTGTCCAGCCAGGCTGGCCGGGCGGGGTGGCAATCCGGCGCTGGCCAGTGCTTGATCAATGTCGGCATGGGTGCCGGCAAGCAACACGGGGTTCTTGCTGCTCAGGGCCGTACTCAGTTGCCCCGGCTTGGGTTTTGTCTCAAAAAAACGCGCAGAAAGCTGGTTGACCGCAACATTTGCTTCGAGAGGGCGAGCAACATTGACCAGTTGCGGCGCGCTGGCCGCCATCCATTGCCGCAGGATGGGCGGTAGCTGGCTGGCTTCAAGGCGGCGCCAGACGCGCATTTCGGGGTCAAGGCGGAGGGTTTGTGGTGCAAAGTCGAGATTGATCGAGGCGCTATTGCGCTCTGCACCCAAATCTACCCAGTGCGTTTCGCGCCGGCCGGCTGCGCCGATTTCAAGCGGCAGACGCAAGGGCAGGCGGGCATCCTGTTTGTTGAAGCTGACATTCAGTTGGTGTTGCGTGCCAGTTCGACTGCTTTCGGCGCGGGCAATGGCCACAACGGGCAGGGCTTGCTGGTCGAGCCAGGGGGCGAAAAAGGCGCCAAGTTTTTCCCCCGAGGCCCGCTCGAAAGCGGCCTGCAAGTCGTCCCAGCCGGCAATTTTGAATTGCTGTGCAGCCCAGAAATTGCGGATGCCCTGATCAAACACTTTTTTCCCCAGGCGGTCGCGCAGCATGACGAATACCATCGCCGCTTTACCGTAGCCGACCGTGGCACCGGCGGCATTGGCGCGTGAGCGGAAGCTACGCAGCGTGCCGGGGTTTTCGCCGGCAAATACGGCAGCGTCGCGCAGCCAGGCCAGGCGCATTTCGCTGGCGGCGTTGGCTGATTCGTCTTCCTTGTAGGCGTAGTCGGCCATGAAGGTGGTCAGGCCTTCCGACCAGTTGCCGCGTTCGTAATCGACATAGACGCCGTTGCCCCACCAGTTGTGCAAAATTTCATGGCCGAGCGAGGTTTTGCGAATGAAGGGCAGGCGCAAAACCTCGGCGCCAAGATAGGTCAGCGTCGGCATGCCGAAGCCGGTGGGCAGCGGGCTGGCGACGATTGAAAATTCGCTGTACGGATAGGCGCCGATGTCCTTGCTGTAACGTTCGATGTAGGCCTGGGTGTCGTCGAGATAGGCCTGCGCCAGGCCGGGCGTGGCATCGAGATCAGCCGGGAAAAAGGTGCGCAGGACGAGGGACGACTGCGGAGACGACTGCGGAGACGACTGCGGAGACGACTGCGGAGACGACTGCGGAGACGACTGCGCGTTGCGCGACACGGTTTTTTCGCGGACGACCCAAGGCCCGGCCATGAGGTCAATGCCGTCGCTCGGCTGGGTAAATTCAAAGCTCGCCCGGTAAGTTTCTCCGGCGCTGGTTGGCAAGGTTTCGGCGATGCGTTTTCCGGCCACTAAAGCGCGTTGACCGTAGGGAACGGCGAGTTTGACGCGATAGGAGAACAAGTCAGCCGGGCGCGGATACCAGCCGCTGCCGGAAGACAGAAAACTGCCTTCCGGCGCGGCCATCGGTGGCATGCCGCCGAGTACGCTGCGGTGGTCGCGGTTGCGCTCCAGCGGTGGCAACTGGCCTTCGTAGCGGATGCTTAGTTTTTGCCCGGCCTGGGTGAGCCGGATGTTCCATTGCCGATAGCCGGCCGGGCCGCTGCTCGGCTCAGCCACCGGGGTTTCCGCGCCGGCCTTGACGCCGGTAACGCGCAGCGACTCATGCAGCAGGAAACGGAAATTCCGCGTTGGGGCCTGCAACTCGGCTTCGGCCTTGAACTGCCGGGATTGCGGATCAAGCGCAACGTCGAGAATGAGTTCGGGGGCGGCTGCGTTGACGGCGCTGGCAGCAACCAGCAGCAAGCCAAAAAGCGTCACGGCATGCTGACGAAAGCGGACGAAACGGAAGCAGGCAAAACTCATGGCAGCGGCGGGAACTGGACGACGAGATCGAGCTGGCTGTCACCCCGCGCAATGCGCAGCGGAAGCCAGGTGCCGGGCGGCTGGCGGCGGATTATCGCCACTGCATCGCCGCTGCCGCTGGCCGGGCGTCCGGCAATTTCAACAATCCGGTCGCCGGCGCGCAGCCCGGTTTTTTCGGCCAGACTGCCGGCCGCTACGGTGCTGATTTTCAGGCCCTGCTTTGCATCCTCCAGCACCACGCCGAGGCGCGGTGGCTCGCTCGGCGGCAAGGGTTTGGCGGGCAGGGTGAATACGGCTGTGGCAAGACCCCGTTCAAGATGCAGACATTCTCCTTCCAGCGCCACTGGCAGCAGGCTGGCCACTTTGGGCGCGCCCAGAGCGCCGAGCTGGTGCGGCACGCCATGACCATAACGAATATGACCACTGCCCATGATGCCGACGACCAGCGCCGGATTTTTACTACCGGCCGGGGAGATTTCCAGACTCAGTGCCTCCGCCATGGCGCGATCCCAGGTCAACTGGCTGTCCACGAAGCCCTTGAAGCCAGCGTCGACCGGCGCTCCTTTCTTGCCTGCGTGCGACCCCGAAGCTTTTTCGTGCATCTGGTAAATGTCGCGCAAAAACTCAAGGTAGGCGGGCAGTGCCGGTGCGGGGCGGCCAATGCCTTCACGCGTTTCTTCCGGAACGCCTTCCCAGCCTTTTTCGGCCACCAGTCGTGTCAAATTCTTGTCGACATTGAGTGCCCGCATGGGAATCTTGTTGATCCGGGCAAATTCAAACAAAGGCATGTAAATCTGCGGCGGGAAAGTCCAAACCTTGTCCCATTCGGCTTGCTTCAGAAACTCCTGGGCGGTCAGCGAACCCGCCACCCACTTGTCGAGCACTGGCTGAACACGGCGCGGGAACATCTCGAAGCCGATCACCATGTTCGGGCGCTGTGCGTGCAGGGCGGAGAGCATCTGCAACTGCCAGCGGTGATGGTCTTCAAGGTCGTGTTGTTCGCCAAGCAGCACAACGTCCTGCTTGGCCGCATTGGCAACGATTTCCTGAATGGTGCTCGGCCGTGGAGGCGTCGTGCCAAGCGACAGCCAGTTGCCACCCGCTTTGCAATAGGCCGGCGCAGGTGGCTCTGCCGGGGGCTTGCGGGACGCCAAAGCAGCGACTGCAACGCCCGCACTGACCAATAGACAACTGATGTAAAAGGTTTTCAAGGTCATTTTCAGCATGTGCTGCGCTCCTGATGGTGCCATTTCGACCCGTGGATACAGAAATGTTTCCCTGTCGTCATTCAGCCGACCTTGATTTTTTCGCCATAGCCGGCCAGCTCAAGATAGCCCTCACCGAGTGGCTTGGCGTTTTCGCTGACACCGATGGCGCCCTCCCAATACACCGTGCCCACCGAGCGGCGACTGTCCAGTTCCTGATCATCGAACAGCGGGTTCAGCTCGAATTCACGATCACCGATTTTCAGCCGCCAGGCGACGGGGTAATCGATCCCCGTGCGCGGCGAGCGCCAGCGGCGCAGCGGCGAAAAATCGACCGCATCGGGTTTGTAAATTTGGTCGATTTTTCCGGTTGACCGTAGCGAAGCTGCTGCCCACTGTTTGTTGCCGCTGGTGTCGCGCAAACGGAAGGCCATCAGGGCGCTGCCGTCACGCAGGTTGATGCCAACCCAGTCCCAGCCTTGCGCGCCCTCGGGCAGCAATTCGCTCGACCATTCGTGATCGAGCCAGGCCTGCCCCGTAACCGCTTCGGCGCGTCCATCGAGTGAAACCGATCCGCTCACCGCCAGTTGCGGCCGGCTGTAGTAATAGCTCGCATGACGCGGGTCGGATGCCTTGGTGCTGAAACCGTCCAGACCGTTGAGCAGGGGCGGCGCTGTCGTCTGCATGGCGAGATCGTAGGCGAAGTCTTCACCGCGCACGCTGGTCTGATAGCGATCACCCTGCTGGGCGAGGCGCCAGTCACCGATCCAGACTTCACTGCGCCCCAGGGTAAAACCGGCATGGCCGAAGCTGACGCGGGCAGCGCGCTCGCCATGTCGCAAGCGGCCCAGTTGCGGGTCGGCGATGGCGGCGTGGGCGAGCATGAGCTGGCTCGGCGCGAAGCGGCTGGCGCTGTTTTCGCCGATCCCGGTTCGCACACGAAAGAAGGTGATCTGAAACCCCAGCGGCCTGCCATCCTGGCGCTTCAGCCAGCCGGTGGCGTACCACCATTCCGTCCTGAAATTAGGGTGGGCGCCAAAGTCATCCGGGAAGACCAGTCGCCGCCCGGCCAGCACCGGGGCGAAGTCGACCGCCGCCGCAGAGCCGGGTAGCAAGCCGTACCCTGCCGCCAGCGCCATCAGAAATTGTCGGCGCTGCATTACCAGTCCTCGCGCACGGCGAGCACCGCGCCCTGGCGCATCGCCTGCCGTCCGGCCAGCACCGCAGCCAGCCCGGCGAGGGTAACGAGGCTGCCGGCAAAAAGCAGCAGGGCGCCCCACGGCACATGCAAATCCATGCTCCAGTGGAAGCTCTGGCGATTGACCACCTCGATCAGAATCAGGCCGATACCACCCCCGGCCAGCAAGCCGCCAAGCACCCCGATGCTCGCCACCAGTCCGCCCTCAAGCGCCAGCATGGCGCCGATCTGGGTGCGGCTGACGCCGAGGTGGCGCAGCATCCCGAACTCTTTGCGCCGGGTCGCCGCCAGCGAGGCAAAACTGGCCGCTACCCCGGCCAGCCCGATCACGATGGCAACCGCTTCGAGCAAATACGTGACGGCAAAAGTACGATCAAAAATGCGCAGGCTGATCTGTCGAATCTCGCCGGGGCGGGCAACTTCCAGTGTGTCGCCAGCAGCCAGCGCCAGCAGCCGGCTGGCTACCTGCTCGCTGCTAGCCGGGTCATCAACGGTAATCGCGGCATCGTTCACCCGCAAATCGCCCGTCAATTTCCGGTAGACCGCAAGATCGATCATCAGCGCACCGGTTTGTCGGGAATAGTCGCGCCACACACCGTTCACATGAAATTCACGCGCGACGCCACCCAGCGGCAGCGCGACCACTTTCCCCGGCTGCCAGCCGAACTGGTCGGCCATGGCTTCAGAAATCCAGAGTGCCGGCAAGGTGGAGAACTGGGGCTGGCCGACCAGCGGCAAGTTGCTGCCATCTGCCGGGAGCGGGCGGGCAATCAGGGCCACCGGAGCGCGACCTTCGCCCAGGCGCAACTGGTCGTGGCGGGTGAATTCGAGGTGCTTGATGCCGGGCGTGCGGGCGATGGCGGCCTGCAAATCCGCGCCCAAATACGCGCTGCTTTGGGCTCGGCCGGCACGCAGGTAAAGGTCTGCCGGCAATAATTGGCCCAGCCATTCATCGACTGATTCACGGAACGAGGCGACCATGATCGCCATGGCCACGGCCAGTGCCACGCTGGTCAACACGCCGGCGGCCGCCACCACGGCGTAACCGGGGGCGCTGACCAGACGCGCGGCCGCCAGCCGCCAGGCGACCGACGCGCCGCGTTCGGCCAGCGGTTGTGTCAGGCGATGGGCGGCGGCTGGGAGCAGCAAAATGCTGCCGGCCAGCAAAAAGGCGATGGCGGCGTAACCTCCCAGCGGCAGGCCAGCCAGCGGCGGGATGAAGCAGGCCGCCAGACTCAGCGCCAGGGCCAGCAATCCCGCCCAAGGGCGGCGCTGGCTGCGGATCATCAGCGGATCACCCGCCGACTTGAGGGCTTGGGCGGGCGCAATGTCGGCGGCTTGCCGCGCCGGCACGGCGGCGCCAGCCAGCCCGGCCAGCAGCCCGAGCATGACGTACAAAGCGGTTAGCCCCGGCTTGAATTCAAGCTGCGGTTGCAACCCGGAAAAATAGCCGGCGCCTAGATCGCCGCCGAGCAATTGCAGCGCCGCCCAGGCCAGGCCGTAACCAAGCGCGACGCCAATCACGCCGCCGATCAGCCCGACCAGCGCGCCTTCGGCGAGCAGCCAGCGAATCAGGGTCGCACGGTCAAGGCCCAGGGCGCGCAGGAAGGCAAACTCGCTGCGTCGCCTGACGACAGATAGCGCCTGCGCCGAAAACACCAGAAAGGCGCCGGTCAACAGCGCAATCGCCGCCAGCATGCTGAGATTGACGCGATAGGCGCGGCTCAGGTTGCCGGATTGTTCGCTGGCCGCCTCGGGCGCTTCGAGCAGCACGCCAGCCGGCAAGCTGCCCTGCAAACTGCGGCGCAGGCTCTCGGGCGAACTCGATTTGGCGACGATCAGATCGATCCGGGTCAGCTTGCCGATGCGCCCGAAGGCCGTCTGGGCGCTCGCAATATCCATGACGGCCAGGCGCTGGCCATCGGCAAGCCCCGGCAGGTCGCCGGCGATGCGCAGCTTGAGCGCGCGGCTGCCGTCCTGCACGCTCAGTTCGTCGCCAAGTTTGACTCCGTAGGCTTGCTGCGCCGCCTGGCTGAGAAACAGTGATTGTTCAGCCAGCGTCGCAAAGCGGTCGGATTTATCCTGGCTCTGTGGTAGCAGTCGCGGTGCAACGCGCGCCAGCGTGAAAATGTCGATGCCGAGGACGCGCAACGGCTGTTCGTGCCCGGCCAGTTTCGCCTCGACCTCGACGATGGGTGTGGCATGGGCAATCTCGGGATGCTGCAGGATTTGCTCGTAGAGTGTTTCGTCAAAACCACTGGCCGGGCCGACCACGCGCAGATCAGATTCGCCAGCCAGCACGCGCACGCCACGGCCAAATTCATTGAGCGCCGCTTCGTGGATGGCCTGCACGGCCATGCCCAGAGCCACGCCGAGGACGATGGCGACCAACGAGAAAAGTGTCGCCATGCGCCGTCGGCCGAGCGAGCCGAGAAACACTGGGGCCAGCGTCATTCCTGCAGGCCGTCGGGAGTGAGGTGCAGGACGCGATCGGCCGTGGCTGCTGCTTCGCGGGAGTGCGTGACGAGAATGCCGATCGCCCCGACCGCCCGGATGCGTTCGCCGAGCAGGGCGAGAACTCGGGCCGCATTGGCCGGGTCGAGATTGCCAGTCGGCTCGTCGGCCAGCACCAGGCGCGGGCGATGAACCAGCGCGCGGGCAATGGCCACCCGCTGCAATTCGCCGCCGGACAATTCATGCGGCCAACTGGCAGCACGCTCACCGAGGCCGACGGCATCCAGCATCTGACGGGCGGTGTCATCCGCAGCGGCGCCGGAATCGCCTTGTAACCAGAGCGGCAGCGCGACGTTCTGCAACAGGTTCAGGTGCGGGAGGATGTGAAAGGCCTGAAAGACAAAGCCCAGCTTGTTCCGCCGCCAGCGGGTCAAGGCGGCTTCGTCGAGGCCTGACAGCTTGTCGCCATCAAGAACAACGCTGCCCTGATCGGCCCGGTCGAGACCGGCGATAAGGTTGAGCAGGGTGGATTTGCCGACCCCGGATTCGCCGACAATCGCCACGTATTCACCATCGTTCAGCTTGAGCGAGGTGCTGTGCAGTGCCACTCGGCCATTGAAACTGCGCGACAGGGAAGTTATCTCAAGCATGTCCGGGCTAATACCTTCAGGGTTTAGATTCGCAGGGTCAGGTCAGGCACAGGACCAGAATCGGGCTGCTTGCTCAGATCGTACTGGATGCCGAGGTAATAGATCACCCGGTTGTCGCGGTCGACCAGTGGACGGATCGACAATTTGTTGAGAAAGAGCTCGCCATTCTTGCGGTAGTTACGCAGGGTGACGGTGCAGGGCTGATGCTGCGCCATTGCTTCGCGCAGGGTTTGCAGGGCGGGTTGGTCATGGTCATCGCCCTGCAAGAAACGGCAGTTGCGACCGAGCATTTCTTCCTGCGTGTAGCCCGACATCTCTTCGAAGACGCGATTGACGTACACCAGTGGGCTGTCCGGCAGATCCGGGTCGGAGAGCGTGACGCCATTGACGCAGGCGTCGAGGATCTGCGTCAGAACGTAGGGAATGACGCCTTCGTCCTTGGTGGCTATGAACATGATTGATTCTCCAGAATTGAGGTGTACCAGTCGGCAAGGGGATTTTGCAAGCGCTTACCAGTCATCGAGCATCTCCTTCTCGATCAGCAGTTTCAACCGCTTGACGGTGCGCTTGGCGCCGTCTTCGAGGGCAATGCGGATCAGCTTTTCAAAGGGCCGCAAACGCGCCTCAACTTCACGCAACTCAAACGTGAAAGTCAGCCGGGTCGATGCCTTCAGGTCATCGAATTCGTACGTCGAGACATACGGCGCCGTGACCCCGCGAAAAATGACCCGGCGCAGCGCGATCATTTCGCTGACCTCAAAAACGGAATCGGTCTTGTGCCCCTGATCGACGCGAATTTGCCGCGCCTGGAAACCGGGCTGCACCGGCCCTGCCGTCAGCGGTTCAAGCTTGCTGACCTCGGGCGACCAACGCGGGTAATTCTTCGGAAAGTCGAGCGCTACAAAGCGAAAGACAGGCTCTATTTCGTGGAAGATCAGCGCGTCAGCTTTGGCGGTGATCATCGACGTGCCTCCGGGCGAGGAAACTGAATTGTCCAGGACGAGTTGTAGTCTGTGGTGATCATGATCTCCTCGCTGGACTCGGGGTGTGTGGTCGCTTTGGTCTATAACTGGAAGCGAATTTTCTGGAGCATGGTGTGCAAACTTGCCGGATGAATTTTGCATCGATATGTTTTAATTGTCTAGGACAAAATGGATTTTCAAGTAAGATTGTCCAACCTGCACGGCTTGTGTTTTTCATCTTCCTCCTTTCAATGTCCATCAAAAAGATTCATTTGCCGAGCAAGACTTGTATCTGCTGCGGTCGACCGTATTTTTGGCGAAAAAAATGGGCCGCTGTTTGGGCTGAGGTCAAGTACTGCTCCGAACGCTGCCGGCGAAATCGTCAGGGAAAATCATGACCACACTCCGCCTGATCCTTGGCGACCAGCTCAATCCGCAACACAGCTGGTTTTCGGCGCCTGATGACAACACGGTTTACGTCCTGATGGAGATGCGTCAGGAAACCGATTACGTCCTGCACCACGCCCAGAAAATCATCGCTATCTTCGCCGCCATGCGCGACTTTGCCCGGCAGTTGCAGCTAGAGGGGCATCGCGTGCATTACCTGGCGATTGACGACCCGGCCAACCGCCAATCGCTGCCGGCAAATCTGGATGCGCTGATTGCCGAGTATGCGGCCAGCGCCTTCGAGTATCAGGCGCCCGACGAATGGCGGCTCGACCGGCAACTTGCTGACTATGCCAAGCAGCTCGCCATCCCCGGCCGGATGGTCGATAGCGAACATTTCTACAGCCATCGCAACGAAGCCGCGCAGCTTTTCGCCGAGCGCAAGCAATGGCTGATGGAGCATTTCTACCGTCAGATGCGGATTCGTCACGGCGTGCTGATGGCCGGCACTGGCAAGCCGCTGGGCGGCCAGTGGAATTTCGATCACGACAACCGCAAGCCGTGGCCCGGCCTGCCGCGCGAGCCGGCCGACTGTCGCTGCGAGCACAATCATTCGGCGCTCTGGCAGAGCATCCAGCAGGCCGGCGTGGCCAGCTTTGGCGAGCCGAGCGCGGCGCATTTTCGCTGGCCGCTGAACCGAGGCGAAGCCGTGCAGCAGCTGGAAGATTTCATCGATGAGGCGCTGCCGCATTTCGGCGACTTTCAGGATGCGCTGACCTGGCGCGCCTGGCGCCTGTTCCACTCGCTGCTCTCCTTCGCGCTCAACACCAAGATGCTCAATCCGCGCGAGGTCGTGGCCAAGGCTGCCGAGGCTTATGAGTCCGGCCGCGTGCCGCTGGCTGCGGCGGAAGGGTTCATCCGGCAGATTCTCGGCTGGCGCGAATACGTGCGCGGCGTCTATTGGGCCAACATGCCCGGCTACGAGGCGCAGAACTACTTCGATCACCAACGGCCGCTGCCATCATGGTTTTGGACCGGCCAGACCAAAATGCGCTGCCTGGCGCACGCCATCGGCCAGTCGCTCGAACACGCCTACGCTCACCACATCCAGCGCCTGATGGTCATCGGCAACTTTGCGCTGCTCGCCGGGATCAATCCGGCGGCGGTGCATGGCTGGTATCTCGGTGTTTATATCGATGCCTTCGAATGGGTCGAGCTGCCCAACACCGTCGGCATGAGTCAGTTCGCCGATGGTGGACGGCTTGCCACCAAACCCTATGTGTCGAGCGCCGCCTACATCGACCGCATGAGCGATTACTGCAAGGGCTGCCATTACGACAAGAAGGCGCGGGTCGGAGAGCGGGCCTGCCCGTTCAACGCCCTGTACTGGGATTTCTTCGCGCGCAATGGCGAACGGCTGGCGGCAAACCCAAGGCTGGGGATGGTCTATCGTCAGCTCGCCAAAATGAGCCCGGAGGCTCTGGATGCCGCGCAGGGCAGGGCGGATGAAATCCGAGCCGGGATCGAGGATTTGTAGGCGGCAGCGTGGTTACGCCTAAGGCTGGCGGTCGCGCATCCAATCGGCAAACCATTCAGTCAGCGGCCGACTTTCACCCAAACCAGCCAGCCGGTGGTCGATGGCATCGTGGTTGCCCCAGACCACGTTTGGCAGGGCGCCATCGGCCACCAATTTTTCGATGTCGCGGCAGAACAGCCCGAGGTCGCGCTGCATGTAAAAGCCGTAGGTGCGGCAGGCCACCGGGCGGTGCAGATAGACCGGGCAGGCGCCGGTGGCGCGGTCGAGCAGTGGGCAGACGACGGGGCGTGCGGTTGAGTTGGCCACCGCGGCGATCTCGTGGCGGATGGCTTGCAGGTGATCAGCCGCCAACCCGGCCAGGCCTTCGCGCAGCAAATCCCATTCGGCGGCAGTCAGTTGCGGCACCTCGGCCAGCCGTTTGCAGCAGCTATCGCAACCCTTGCCGCACAGCCAGTCGGCCGTTTTTTCCCGGATGCTGGCCACCCGGGCGTCGATATCGACGTGGAGTTCGGTCAGTTGGCTCATTGTTGCTTATTTGATCGGCCGGGCGGCTTCAGCCGCCTTGGGGGAAAAGCTCGGCCCGGCAATGTCCGCTTCGCTCAGGCCGCGATTCACATCCAGTCCGATCAGCCGCCAGTCATGCACCGGCAGGCTGGGGATGGGCTTGCGCAGACGCTCGTAAAAGCGGGTTGGCCAGGTGATGCCTGCGATCTCCTTGTGGTCGAAGAAATCGACCTCGGCGATGGCCCCCTGCGTCGATTCCAGCCCTTCCATCGTGAAGCGGACGCGGCGCAGCAGGTGGCTTTCGGCGTCGATGAACAGCAGGTAACGGTCCTCGGCCGACAGCCCGTGGCCGGGGCGACGCACGGCGACCAGCGTTGTGCACGGGCGACCTTCGACGGTTTCGTCTTCGCCCATTTCCAGACTCCGGTTGCCATCGAGAAAGTAAAACGGCCCGGTCAGGAACATCCGGTAACCGTCGGCGACCAGTGCGGCTGCAGCGAGCACGTCGCGGTCGGCGCTCGGCATATCATTGTAGAAAACCTGCACGTCGCGGGCACGGCGGATGACCTGCTTGCTGCCTTTCGGGCCCAGATGGCGCTGACTGATCAGCGGGCCGCCCTTGAAGATGATCCGCTCCTGTGAACCCTGACGGAAATCGGCATCGATCAGCGCCGGTTGCACCTTGCTGACCAGCCCGTGCCACTCTCCGGCATAACCGACGCTGAGGTCATCGATCTGGCGGAAGGCAGCCAGGCCATGGGCTTCCGCCGATTTCTGCAGCATTGCGCGGGCGGCCGGTTGTTCGCCGCTGCCACCGGCCTGCGGGATGCCGCGCGACATGCAGCCGCTGAGGAGCAGCACGAGGGCGATGGGCCGCAATTTAATCAGTCTGGGGCGCATGTTTTCCGACTCCATTTGGTCACAGAAAATTTCAATTTTGGCCGTTTTTTCCGGTTGACCGTGGAAGTCACAGTTCGACGGAAACCTCGGCCGCCCACAACGGCTCACCACCGGCAGCAAGGTGGCAGAGGTAGGCCCGCAGGTCGAATTCAAGCTGGAAGTAATCGGCCTCCATGTGCTGGCACAGCTGATAGAACGCCTTGTCGTGTTCCGGTTCCTTTAGATGCGCAATTTCATGGACGACGATCATGCGCAGAAACTCGGGCGGCATCTCGCGGAAAATGCTGGCAACGTGGATTTCGCGCTTGCTCTTGAGCTTGCCGCCCTGCACGCGGGCTATCCGGCTGTGTATCCCCAGCGCTTTTTGCAGCGTCTGCAACTTGCCGTCAAAAGCCACCTTGCTCGGCTGCGGCGCATTGCGCAAATACGTCGCCTTGATCTCCTGAACGTAGTCGTAAAGCGCCTTGTCGGTGCGTACCTGATGCACTTCCGGATACTTCTGGCGCAGCACTTTGCCGAGCTGATCCTGTTCGATCAGGCGCTGCACCGATTCGGTCAGGTGCGCGGGGTAACCGGCGAGGCAGTTGGGCGAGGCGGGTTTGTTCATGGCGTGCCGATTTTACTGGAAGCGGGCGCGCCAGGCGGCTCGGCTTGCTGGCAAGCGCGGGGCAATCGGCGCTAAGCTGGCGCACATTTTCGTTTTTCGAGCCTTGATGCAAAACCCCGTCCTCATCATCGTCATCGCCCAACTCTTCGGCACCTCGCTCTGGTTCTCCGCCAACAGCGCCGCCGACGACCTGATTCGCGCCTGGGGCATCGCGCCGGCCGAAATTGGTACGCTGACCAACGCCGTGCAACTCGGCTTCATCCTCGGCACGCTGACCTTCGCCATCTCCGGCCTGGCCGACCGCTTCGCGGCGAGCCGCATTTTCGCCGTCTGTGCCGTGCTCGGCGCCGTCTGCAACGCCGCCTTTGCCTTGCTGGCCGATGGCATGAGCTCGGCAATCCCGCTGCGCTTTGCCGTCGGCTTCTGTCTGGCCGGCGTCTACCCGCTGGGCATGAAACTAGTCGTCAGCTGGGTGCCCGAGCGGGCCGGTGCCGCGCTGGCCCAACTGGTCGGCATGCTGACTTTGGGCACCGCCTTGCCGCACGGCATCCGGCTGGCCGGGGCAGGGTGGTCGTGGCAGGCCACCATTCTTGTTTCGTCCGGGCTGGCATTGCTCGCCGCAGTCATGATCTTCCGCCTCGGTGACGGGCCTCACCTCAAGCGCCAGCACGGTGCGCCGCCCTTGCGTCTGGGCCGCGTCTTCTACGCCTTCTCCGTCTGCGAATTCCGTGCCTCCGCCCTCGGATATTTCGGCCACATGTGGGAGCTCTACGCCTTCTGGACGCTGACCCCGGCACTCATCATCCTGAGCGGACTGGCCGAGACGGGTAGCCGCCAACTCTCCGGGCTGGCCTTCGCCATCATCGGCATCGGCGCCCTTGGCTGCCCGCTCGGCGGCTGGTGGAGCCAGCGCATCGGCAGTCCGCGCGTCGCTGCCGCGGCCTTGGCCGGCTCGGCCCTCTGCTGCGCGCTCTTCCCGCTGACCGGCAACTGGCCGGCCGCCGCCAAAACCGCCTTGCTCCTCCTCTGGGGTGCTACGGTCGTCGCCGACTCGCCCCATTTTTCCGCCCTGTCGGCCCGCGCCTGCCCGCCGGAAATCGTCGGCAGCGCACTGGCCTTTCAAAACGCCATCGGCTTCGCCATCACCATGCTCTCCATCCAGCTCGGCACCGCCTGGATCGCCGACAGCGGCTTGAGCATCGCCTGGCTGCTCCTGCCCGGGCCGCTGCTCGGCTTGCTCGGCCTCCACCCGCTCTGGCGCCGCGCTCAAACCCGATGAACCCCGAAGACCTGCTCCTCCTCGTTACCCGCGCCATGCCCTTCGGCAAACACAAAGGCACCCTGATCGCCGACCTCCCCGGCAACTACCTCAACTGGTTCGCCCGCGAAGGCTTCCCGCCCGGCGAAATCGGCCGCCTGCTGGCGCTGATGCAGGAGATTGACCACAACGGACTGTCAGATCTGCTGAAACCCTTGCGCCGCAAGTAGAGGGGCGAACCCGACTAGCTGTTTGCCAGTGGCCTATCAGCGAATGGGCGCCGCATTCCAAATACAACTGTTGTCAGGCAGAAACTGGCCCACGAGCAGACAATCGTGGTTGTTCCCTGAAGCGGACGGTCAAACGCTGCAGGGTATGCGTTTGGAGTTTTTGGTTGCGCAGAGAATGTCGGAAGCGTAAGGTTAAGACAGTCCGGTTTGTTTCGGAGACATGCACGTGAATATCTGCAGAAGAGTCCGATACGCCAAACCGAATGGGCTTTCCGGGCTGCCCAGCATTGCCCGTTTGCCACAGCTTTCCCGGCAAACCTTCCTAACCCGGCGGTCGCCCTCGCCCTTAGGTCGCTGGACACTGTGCGATATGGCCGCGTAGCGCCGGTCATCTTTTTGTTGGGCGCCACCAAATATCTCCGTCTGTCTTTTCCCGTATCGTTCTGTATAGCGTAGTTTGTCTGCGTCTTTGAGCCTTTCAGTATCAGCCTACAGGACTTCCACCATCCACTGGAGAATGAGATGAAACCACGATACTCAAGTGTAGCTTTGATGTCTTTGTTGATGCTTTCCGGTTGTGCCTCGACACCGCCCATGACCATTGCACTGACTGAAATGGGTACTGCAACCAGGACAGACAAAGGAACTCGTGCACTGCGTCTGATGCGGGCCGTAAATGCCACTGGACTAGGCGCTGAAGATGTTGTCGGCAGTTATTCGATGGACCCTGACCCATATTTTTTCGAGATCCCGCCAATTATCGGTTCGGATAGCTCACCGGATTCGCTGGCTTCCAGAATTAAACCAGGCTGCTCTTGGATTTTGGAGACAACATTTGGCAGTACGATGGCGCAGGAGGATGTTCTGAAGGTGCGGGACAAACTGATTGAGCTTGATATGGCTGCGGCGAAAGCCGCCCATGCAGAACAGAAGCGCGCAATTCTGAGCGTGATTCAAGCTCAATTACTGGAGATGCAGGATGCCGATAAAAACAGCCCAACGCTCAAGGGTCAGTTACTTAATCTAGCCTCAGGCATAGCACCCTCTGCCAAAGACCCAGCGTCCCTAGATATAGCACTCAAAGCGGCAACTAATGATTCCGATAAAGAGAAGCTTGCTTTTGTAGCCCAAAAAAATAAAGTAAATATCTCGCTAGCGAAGGAGGGCATTCTGGTCACAAATTGGGTCCGAACTACAAAAACTTCTGCAAATGCCGAGATCACGGATGCTGTTAATTTTGGAGCATCCAAGGAAAAAGAGGTTCATGGTTATCTCGTGATGGGAGGGCTGCGCACTGCCACCTTGGTGGTCGGCAAAGACCTGCTGGACGCGGCCAAAACGGGGCCGTTGTCAGGTGTTAAGCGGCAGCAGCTTTTTGTGACGCAACACTCCGTGTCGGCAAAACATTTGAGTTGGGGTGAATCCCGATCAGGCTTATTGGTGGCCTCACTACAAGTAGATGTCCAGAAATTGCTAGGCATAGCCAGTGGACTTGAGACAATACCGGGGTTGATCCAGAAGCTCAAAGAGGTGCCACTGCGCGTCAGTACGTCCTATGCTACGAATTACGCTGCTGAAAATACGGGTGCGCTATCGGGTGGCACGAAAAAGATTCACCGGTTCAACTTCAGCGACAATGCCTACGAGGCGGCCTGGACGGCCGAGCTGAATCGATCGAGTGGCTATAGCACGGTCATTGCCTCTCGGGCTACTCTCGCAAACCTAGCCGGTTTACTGCTGGAAAAACAAAAGGAAAAAGATAGCGCTATTTGCGAAACTACTGGCTTCTGAACTGCATTGCCCCCCGATAAGCAATAACCTTCCCGACTTACATATCTGGGTCTCACGGCGTCCGCGAAGCCGTGAGACCCAAGCATCATTCCGCCGGGCCTTGCGTCGTAGCCGCACAAGGCCCGTAAATTCAAAACGTTGATTGTCGCAATCCCACGGTCAACCGGAAATTCTGCCCAAAATTGAAATGCCGGTTTCCCGGCATCTCGTGGCACTACTTCACCCCGAACTGTTCTCGTAGGCAGGCTCTGTGTTCCGGGCCGATTTTGTCCTGGCAGGCGGCGCGGGCTTTCTGGTGTTGGTCGCAGCGGGCCTGGTTCGGGGCCTTGCTGCAGTCGACTGACGGCATTTTCTGTTGCACGCACTGGCGGAAGGTGGGGCCGGGTTGGCCTTGGCACTCCTTGTAGGCCATCTTGCGGGCTTCGCATTGCTGCGGGTTGCCGGCTTTGCTGCAGTCGAAGTTTTGCATCTGGTCACGCATGCATTGGCGGCGTTGCGGGCCGGCGCTGCCTTTGCAGGCGTCGAAGGCTTTGCTGCGGGCTTCGCGGTGGGCGGTGCAGGCGGCTGGGTTGGGGCTCAGGCTGCAGTCGCGCGGAGCGCCGGCCCGTGGCCCGCCGCCCTGGCTCATGCCGGAACCCTGGCCCATGCCATTCATGCCGCCCATTCCGGCGCCTTGCTGGGCGCCAGCGGGTAAGCAGATCAAGGACGCCAGCAGTGCGCTGGCGATCATCATCAGGCGTGCTTTCATTTTCATCTCCCTGTTATCGGTGGTTGTTGCAATTTGATTTTAGGCGCTGCCAGCCGGTTTCCAACGGGGAGTTGTAAGGGAGTGCAAACAGGCGGCGTCCTGCTTACAAATGCTTACGGGCTGCGTGCTATATTGCCGCGCATGACTGACAAGAATATCGGCGAACATCGCCTCGCACTCTCGGAAGTGCTGGACTGGATGGTGGAGGATGGGCTGGTCAGCCAGGAGGCGGCTGGCGCGCTCAAGAGCGAGCGTCGCCTGCACGGCGGCAAGACGCACCCGCTGGTGGTCATTGCCGACCAGAAATGGCGGCAGGCCGGGCCGCCTGTCCGGCAACTGACGCTGGAATTGCTGACTGAATGGCTGGCTGGCAGAACTGGCCTAGATTATCAGCACATCGACCCGCTCAAAATTGATTTCACCGGCGTTGCCGAGGTGATGTCCAGCGCTTATGCAGCCCGTTTCGGCATTTTGCCGGTGCAGGTGACAACGCGCGAAATCGTCATTGCAACGGCTGAGCCGTTTGTGCGCGAGTGGGTCGAGGAGTTGCAGCAGATCCTGCGCAAGGAGATTCGCCGGGTGATGGCGAATCCGGAGGACATCAGCCGTTATCTGGTTGAGTTTTTCAACCTGGCCAAGTCGGTCAAGAAGGCTGCCGCCAAAGGTGACGTGACGTCTGGTCTGTCTAGCTTCGAGCAATTGGTCGAGCTGGGCAAGGGCAACAAGCAGTTTGATGCGAACGACCAGCACATCGTTCACATCGTCGATTGGCTCTGGCAGTACGCCTTTGATCAGCGCGCCTCGGACATTCACATCGAGCCGCGGCGCGATCTGGGTATCGTGCGCTTCCGCATCGACGGCGTGCTGCATCAGGTTTACCAGATTCCGATGGCGGTGATGAATGCGATGACCAGCCGCATCAAGCTGCTTGGGCGCATGGACGTCATCGAAAAGCGTCGTCCGCAGGATGGCCGGATCAAGACGCGGACGCCGGCCGGGCAGGAGGTTGAGCTGCGTTTGTCGACGTTGCCGACGGCCTTTGGCGAAAAGCTGGTGATGCGGATTTTCGACCCGGAGGTGCTGGTTCGCGACTTCCGCTCGCTCGGTTTTTCGGATGAAGACCAGGCGCGCTGGAAGCAGATGACAGGCTCGCCCAATGGCATCATTCTGGTCACCGGCCCGACTGGCTCAGGCAAGACAACAACGCTGTACACGACGCTGAAACAGGTGGCGACGCCCGAGGTGAATGTGTGCACCATCGAAGACCCGATCGAAATGGTCGAGTCGGCCTTCAACCAGATGCAGGTCAATCGCGCCATCGAGCTTGGCTTTGCCGACGGCGTGCGCGCCCTGATGCGGCAGGATCCTGACATCGTGATGATCGGCGAAATCCGTGATCTGGAAACGGCTGAAATGGCCATTCAGGCTGCGTTGACCGGGCATCTGGTGTTTTCCACGCTGCACACCAACGATGCCCCTTCGGCCATCACCCGCCTGCTTGACCTCGGTGTGCCATCCTACCTGATCAACTCGACGCTACTTGGCGTCATGGCCCAGCGCCTGGTTCGCACGCTGTGCCCGCACTGCAAGAAGGCCGTGACCCCTCGCGAAGAGCAGCGTGCTGCCTGGCGCGCGCTGGTTGCCCCGTGGAAATCGGCTGAGCCGACCCAGATCTGGCAGCCGGTGGGTTGTCTGGAATGCCGGATGACCGGCTACACCGGCCGGGTTGGCGTGTATGAAATTCTGGTCAATTCGCCGGAGATCCGCCGCCAGATCAAGCCACTGACCGATATTCCCAAACTGCGCGAGCAGGCTTTCCGCGAAGGCATGCGGCCGCTGCGCATTTCCGGCGCGCTGAAGGTGGCGCAGGGGGTGACCTCGCTGGAAGAAATCATCAAGGTAGCGCCGCCGTCGGACGACAGCTAGGCCGGGGTGCCTTTCGGTTTTGGCTGTTTTTTCCGGTTGACCCTAGGGCCAGCAGTTGTTTCTATGGTCCTGGAAGCTGCCCCGATGTCCATCGCCGCGAAAAATGGCGGCCACGCCGCCGGCTGAACTCAGCCCTTAAATCATGCTCGATTTGCGCTTGACGGCATCGACGTAGGCCATTGCATCCATTGGCTGGCCTTGGCTTTGGGCGCGCCAGATGGTTTCGCCGAGGCATTCGAGCAGGACGTGCTCGGCGTCGTGGGGGTCCATGCGGGCGCGTAACTGCTCGAAAGCCATGCGGATGCCCGGCGGCTGGTCGATGCTGACCTGCTCGTGGATGGCGAGGTGTAGCGACAGATGCAGGAAGGGGTTCATGGCGCCGCCTTCGGGCGTCCATTCCTTGTCCACGGCGGCGTTGGCGTCGCTCAGCATGGCCTGGTATTCCGGGTGGCGGGCGGCGATGTCGGCGGCGGCGACTTCGGCGCCAACCAAAGGCAGGCGGTCGATATGCTTCTTCCATGCGTCGCAAAAGAAGCGGCGGACTTGCTCGCGGGAGGGGTTAAACATGGGCGCTTTCGAACAATAAGGTGAGTGCAGTGTTGTGGAACAAGCGGTTGCGGCCAGCCAGCGGGGCGATCTGCCCGGTGCCGTAGGCGCCGAGCAGCGGCGTGTCGGGGAAGGTTTCGCGGAAGGCCAACAGGTCGCGGTCATCGTTGCCGTAGAACAGCGGGCCGCGGCCGATACAGGAAAACATGAGTGCGAAATTTGGCTGTTTTTTCCGGTTGACCGTAGGGCCAGCAGTTGTTTCTATGGTCGTGCGGCCAGCCGTTATCGCCATGGCAGCAGAAGCCAGCGCCTGACGCATCTCCTGCTCGGCGGCAAGCGGCTGGCGAATGGCCCAGATTATCGTCTCGCCCTCGGCGAAGCTATCGGCCAAGGTCAGGGAGCCGTCAGTGTTGACGGAAAGGATGGCAATGCCCGGTTCGTCCGGGTGGCGCAATGCGGCGATCTGGTGCAGCGGCGGCTGCTTGCGCAAGTCGGCCGGCAGGGCGCGATAGAGGCTATCGACCGCACTGTGGCCGCCTACTTGGCTGACTTCATGGTTCAGGCAACGCTCGACAGGCTGCGCATCGCCCAGCAGGCGCAGGCCGCTGGTGCGGATCAGGCGGCTCGTCAGCCCGGGCAGGCGAAATTCCGCGCAGCCATTTTCTGTTGTTCGGCCATGCGACCAGGCGACGGCATCGGTATCGAGCAGGCCGGTTCGCGGGGCGTCGTCCTGCCATTCGAAAGGCAGGCGGCCATGGCCGCTGAATGAGAGGAGCGGGGCATCAGGCGATGTCTGATTCGATGTCGAGGCGAAGACCAGCGCTGCGGCAGCGGGCTGGTCGAGCTGCCAGCCGCGTTCGGTGAACAGCCCGCTGGCGGTGCAGCCGCCGACCGACAGGCAACCGGCCGCTCGCGCCGCAGCGAGGACGGCTGGCTGGGCGTGACGGCTGAAGTCGCGGCTTAAAAAAAGAATGACATTGTCGGCGCGCTCCAGCCCGGCTTCAGCCAGTGCTGCCTGAACGGCCGCGTGTGCCAGTTCCGGTTCCGCCCGGTGGCCGGCAACGAGGGCGGTGGCTACCTTCATACGGATTTTCCCCGGAAGTTGCACAGATCTGCGACACAGCAGCGTTCGCATTCCGGTTTGCGCGCCTTGCAGATGTATCGCCCATGCAGGATCAGCCAGTGATGGGCGTCCTTCTTGAATTCATCTGGCGTGACGCGAAGCAGCTTCTTTTCGACCTCGTCGACCGTTTTTCCCGGCGCTAGCCCGGTGCGGTTGCCGAGGCGAAAAATGTGCGTGTCGACGGCGATGGTCGGGTGGCCGAATGCCGTGTTGAGCACGACATTCGCCGTCTTCCGGCCAACGCCGGGCAGCGCTTCGAGCGCGGCACGATCATCCGGAACTTCGCCGCCATGCAATTCGAGCAACCTGCGGCAGGTCGCGATAACGTTCCTTGCCTTGGTGCGGAACAGACCGATGGTCTTGATGTATTCCGTCAGCCCCTCTTCGCCCAGCGCCAGTATGGCGGACGGTGTCGGCGCGACGGGATAGAGCCTGGCGGTTGCCTTGTTGACGCCAACATCGGTCGCCTGGGCCGACAAAATGACGGCGATCAGCAATTGAAACGGCGTCGCATAGTGCAGTTCCGTGGTCGGCGCCGGATTGGCGTCGCGCAGGCGGGTGTAAAACTGCTCGATCTGGACTTTTTTCAAGGCGGGTGGCGAGAATGGATTGTCAGGCGCAGCGGGATGCGCCATATTGTCAAAAACAAATTCTACCTGACAGAGAGGGTGGGCTCCCATGCCGCGTACAACAGAAGGCAATCTGATTGCCCTGACGCAGTTGGTCGAAGGTAACCCGGTGGCGACCATCGTCGTCGATGCCGACCATCGCGTCACCCACTGGAATCGCGCCTGCGCACTCCTGACCGGGGTGAGCGCCAGCGAAATGGTTGGCCGCAACGAGCAGTGGCGGGCCTTCTACGCTGAACCCCGCCCGATTCTGGCCGATTTGATCGTGGATCAAGCGGTGGAGGGTGCCGTTGCAAGTTATTACGACAGCAAGTTCAAGCGTTCCGATCTGATTGAGGGTGGCTGGGAGGCAGAGGATTTTTTCCCGGCCTTCGGCGATGGCGGGCGGTGGCTTTTTTTTACCGCCGCGGCCATCCGAAACGCCGAGGGGGAAATCGTCGGCGCCATTGAAACACTGCAGGATGTAACGGCCAGGCGGCGTGCCGAAGCGGCTCTGCAAGACTCGACCACCTTCTTGTCACAAATCATCGACGGCTCGTCGGTGGCCACGCTGGTCATCAATGCCGAGCACCGCGTCACGCATTGGAACCACGCTTGCGAGGTGCTGACCGGCACCTTGGCCAGAGACGTGATCGGTACGGACAATCAATGGAAGGCCTTCTACGCCGGGCGGCGCCCGATCATGGCCGACCTCGTGCTCGACGAGGCGTCGCAGAGCGAGGTTGGGCGCCTTTATCACGGCCGCTATCGGCCTTCGGCCCTGGTGCAGGGCGGCTATGAAGCGGAGGATTTTTTCCCGCACTTTGGTGACGGCGGCCGCTGGCTGTTTTTTACGGCGGCACCCTTGCGTAACGCCACAGGTGATGTGGTTGGCGCGATCGAGACGCTGCAGGACGTCACCGAGCGGCGGCGCGCCGAGGAGGCCTTGCGCGAAAGCGAGGAGCGTTACCGCACCCTGAGCCTGACCGATTCCCTGACTGGCCTGTTCAATTCCCGCCACTTGCATGACCGTCTTCTGGCCGAGGCCGAGCGCGCCTTGCGCTACGGGCGACCAATATCATTGCTGGTTCTCGATTGCGACAATTTCAAACGCATCAACGACAGCTTTGGCCATCTCGTCGGCGATCAGGTGCTGCAGGCCCTGGCCGAGGTAATCCGGCACTGCCTGCGGCGCTCGGACAACGGCTTTCGCTATGGCGGCGAAGAGTTTGTCGTTTTATTGCCGGAAACCGGGTCGACCGCAGCACAGGCTTTGGCCGAGCGCTTGCGCTGTGCTTTTGCCGAGCGGGTTCTGCGCACCGCCGCTGGCGAGGAGGTTCGTTGCACGGTCAGTATCGGCGTCGCCGAATGGGTGACTGGCGACAGTGAGAAATCGCTGGTCAGGCGCGCTGATGCTGCCTGCTATCGGGCCAAGGAGCAGGGCAAAAATTGTGTCGTCGTCGCCAGTCCGACCGACTGATACTTACTTTTTGGTAAGCACCTTACCTTCTGGTGCGTTCTTCCGCTGTCCGGGCGTTTGCCCGACAATCGTTCGCTGTCGTCGCGAGCCATGCCGCGACGAAGCCGAATGATCACCGCAACGGAGAATAACCATGCAAAAAATGTCCAAAAAACTGGGTGTGCTGTGCTTTGCACTGCTCGCTACCGGTAACGTCCTGGCCGCCAACAAGGCTTGTGCCGGTTTGCCGGGTCAGGCCGAACTCAAAGCCGCGCTGAAAGAATCCAGAGCTGCCAGCAACGGCGGTTTCAACCTCGACATGTGGGGCACCGTCGTCAATCGTAGCGGCGAAGTCTGCGCCGTCGCCTTCACAGGCGGCGATGCCGGCGCGCAATGGCCGGGCAGCCGCGTCATCTCGGCGCAAAAGGCCAATACCGCCAATGCCTTCAGCCTGACGGGCCTGGCGCTGGCCACGGCCAATCTGTATTCCGCCGTGCAACCGGGCGGCAGCCTGTTCGGCCTGCAGGAAAGCAATCCGGTCGATACCAAGGTGGCCTACGCCGGCCCGGCTTCGGCTTGGGGACAAAGCAATGATCCGATGGTCGGCAAGCGCATCGGGGGCGTCAATGTCTTCGGTGGCGGCCTTGGTTTGTATGACGCAGCCGGCAAACTGGTCGGTGCCGTTGGCGTCTCGGGCGATTCGTCCTGTGCCGATCACGCCATCGCCTGGCGTGTGCGCAATGCGCTGAAGCTGGATTACGTGCCGGGCGGCGTTGGCCCAGGCGGTGTCGATCAGATTGCCTACACCGGCGGCTGGTCGCAGCCGCATTGCAAGGATGCTGTCGTCGAAGATCAGGTCGTCAGCAGCCTGCCGGCCACGCGCAAGAAGTAACTCGCCTCAAACCTCGCCAGCCGGCCCCGGTGCCGCTGGCGAGTCGCTGCGCTCAGCGAGCTGGCGCAGCCCCCATTCGTGCATGGTGTTGAGCACCGGCCACAGGCTGGTGCCGAATTCGGTCAGCGAATATTCGACGCGCGGCGGAACTTCGGGGAAAACCTGGCGATGGATGACATGATCCGCCTCCAGCTCGCGCAACTGCTGGGTCAGCACCTTCTGGGTGATGCCTTCGATGGCGTGCTGCAAGGCCGAAAATCGCTGCGTTCCCTTGAACAGGCATTGCAGGATCTGCACCTTCCAGCGGCCGCTGACAACGTCAGCCGTTACCTTGGCAGCGCAATGCAGGTCGTCGGGCATCTTGGGGTGTTCTCCGAAAAATAAGCAATGATCATGAACCCATTTTAGCCGAGGGCGGCGGGGGGTGTGCCGCTAGTTCAGGCGGTATCGCCGGTCGGCTTTGCCGGGGCGGCTCGTCGCCGTAGCGGCTGGGGCGCGCCGCTCGCTGTGTCGCTCTGGCGGGCGCGCAGCTGGCCACAGCCGCCATCGACATCCTGACCGGCCGAGTTGCGGACGGTCGTCCGGACGCCCTGGGCGTGCAGATATTTGGTCAGTGCCGTGATGCGCTCCAGCGGCGGTCGTTGGTAAGCGAGGGCAGCGGTCGCGTTGTACGGGATCAGGTTCATGATCGCGTACTTGCCGGCGAGCAGGCGGACGATGCCGTCCATTTCTTCCATGCTGTCATTGATGCCGTCGATCAGCGTCCATTGGTACTGGATCGGATAGCCGGTGCTGCGGGCATACTGCTCGGCCAGATCGACCAGCTCGGCCGGGTCGATGCGTGGCGCCTTGGGCAGCAGTTCGGCGCGCAGTTCGGCCCGGGTCGAGTGCAGCGAAATGGCCAGCGCCGGGACGACGCGTTGCTGCGGTAAACGCTCAAAAACGCGCAAATCTCCAACCGTCGAAAAAACCAGATTCTTGTGGCCGATGCCGCCGTAGGTGCCGAGTGCATCGATGGCTTCCAGCACGCTGTCCATGTTGTGCGACGGCTCGCCCATGCCCATGAAAACAACGCGCGTCACCTTGCGCCGGGCGCGACCGAGGACAACCTGGGCCACCATTTCGCCGCTGCTCACCTGGCGCAGGAGACCATCGCGGCCGGTCATGCAGAAGGTGCAGCCGACGGCGCAGCCGATCTGCGTTGAGACACACAGACCATCGCGCGGCAGCAGCACGCTTTCGACGGTCTGTCCGTCACCCAGTTCAACCAGCAGGCGAGACGAGCCATCGTCACCCGGATGTTCCGAGCGGACGCGGGCGAGTTTGGCAAATTCTTCACTCAGCCCGGGCAGCGCATTGCGCAGGGCCAGCGGCAGAAAATTTTCGGGCTGGTGGCGGCGCGCACCAGAGTCAAGCGGCTTGGCTTGAATCCAGGCACGCAGCACGCGGTCGACGTGACAATCCTTGGCGCCGGTGGCGAGCAGGGTGTGGCGGAGGGCGTCGATACGCATGCGGGCGTCTTCTTCAGGCCCGCAACGGGCTGCTTGGGGGGATTAGTGGCAGCCTGCGGTGGCGACCGGGGCCGGCGGCTTCTGCTTGTTACGCTCGGCGGCGCGCGCTTCCATCCAGTTTTTCCAGGCGATCATGCAGCCGAGCAGGATGAAGGCGCCTGGTGGCAGCAGAGCAAGCAGGAAGCCGGGGTAGCTCTCTGGCAAGACCTGAATTGGCTGCAGGCTGGGGAAAACCATGTCTATGCCGCCGAGGATGGTGCCGCTGCCGAGAAACTCGCGCATGGCGCCGAGCAATGCCAGCGTCCACAACATGCCGACGCCCATAAAAATGCCATCGAAAGTGGATTGCAGCGGCGGATTCTTGGCGGCAAAGGCTTCAACGCGAGCGAGCACGATGCAGTTGGTGACGATCAACGGGATGAAGATGCCGAGCACCAGATACAGCTCGTGCAAATTTGCGTTGAAAAGCAGGTCGACCACAGTAACCAGCGCAGCGACGATGAGGATGAAGACCGGGATGCGGATTTCGTGCGGAATGAAGTTGCGCAGGCTGGCGATGGCCACGCCCGACAGCGCCATGACAATGATGGTCGCCAGCGACAGCATGATGCCGTTGACTGCGTTGGTGGTTACCGCCAGCAGCGGGCACAGGCCGAGAATCTGGACGATGGAGGTGTTCTGCTTCCAGATGCCGTTGCCGGCGATGGTCTTGACTTCATCACGGGTGATCATTTGGCGGCTCCTTCGGCGAACAGGCGGTTACGGTTGGCTTCGGCCCATTGTGCAGCCCGCAACACAGCTTTGGAGACAGCGCGTGGCGTGACGGTTGCGCCGGCGTGGTAGTCAATGCGGCCACCATCCTTCTTCAATTTCCACTCCTTGTCGGTCACTTGGGCGAGCGACATTCCGTTGAATTGCGTGATCCAGGGCCGGGCCTTATTCTTGTCCTTCTTGACCTCGATGTAATCGCCGAGCCCTGGCGTTTCCTTGTGCTGCGTCACGCGCACGCCGGCCACTTCGCCGGTGGCGCGGATGGCGATGATCAGGCGAATCTTGCCGGCATAGCCATCGGGAGCGACCGCTTCGAAAACCAGGGCAACCGGTTGCCCGCCTTTGCGCGCCCGGTAAAGCTGCGTCGGATCGGCCAGGGTCAGCTCAGGCGTTGCCGGCAGGGTGAGCGTGTCTTCAAGCAGGGCGTTGTCGTATTCGCTGCGCGGCAGCACTTCGTCCACCAGCTTCATCTTTTCCTCGGCGGCCGATGCTTCGATGGCCGGCTTGGTCCACAGGTAGGCGCCGGAGAGCAGGCCGGTAAAGATGATGACGAAGACGAACAGGATGGCCGCCGTGCGGGCCGCCATGCCGGTTGCGGAAAATTCCTTCGTGGCGCTCATGCCTTGTCCTTCATGCCGAAAACAGGCGGCTGCGTGAGCAGGTCGATCAGCGGTGCAGACAGGTTCATCAGCAGCACCGCGAAGGCGACGCCGTCCGGGTAGCCGCCGAAGACGCGGATGATGTAGGTAAGCAGGCCGGCGCCTGCGCCGAAGATCAGCTTGCCGCGCGGTGTCGTGCAGCCGGAAACCGGATCGGTGGCGATGAAGAAGGCGCCGAGCATGGCGCCGCCGGAGAGCATGTGGAAGAGCGGGCTGGCGAACTGGCTCGGGTTATAGAGCCAGAGGGCACCGGACAGCGCGGTCAGCGAGGCCATGAAAGCCAGCGGCACATGCCAGGTGATCAGCTTGCGATGCCACAGCCAGAGGCCACCGAGCAGGTAGCCGGCTGACACCCATTCCCAGCCCCGACCGGCAAAATTGCCGTAGATGTCCTGATTGGCCAGCAATGCGGTGACGTCGAAGCTGCCGTCGCTGAGATTCAGCGCTGTTTTCATGGCGTCGAGCGGGGTGGCGCCGGACAGGGCATCGAGACGGGGCGCCCAGCCGAGAATGACATTCATCTGGTCGACCAGACCCAGTTGCAGGCCAACGCTTGGCCACTGCGACATCAGCGCCGGGAAGGACACGATAGAGACGGCAAAGGCTACCATCGCCGGATTGAACGGGTTCTGACCCAGCCCGCCGTACAGGTGCTTGGCGACGACGATGGCGAAAACCGTACCGGTAACGATCAGCCACCAAGGTGCGAGCGGCGGGAAAGTCAGGGCGATCAGCCAGGCCGTGACGATGGCAGATCCATCGGTCAGGAACATGGCCAGCGGTTTGCGCAGAATTCTGAGCATGACCGCTTCGGCCGCCAGCGCCGCCAGCGTGGCGATGGCCAGCTGGACGAGGATGGCCGGGCCGACCAGGCTGGCGTAGGCGGCGATGCCCGGGATCAGGGCGACGCAGACCTGGATCATCACCTGGCTGACGCTGACATCTTTGAGAAGAAAGGGGGCGGGAGCGAACATTTACTCGGTTTTCTCGCCGGCCGGGGTGGCCGGCTCGGGTTCAATCAGGTGGGCGGCAACGCGCCGCGCTTCGATATCCGACGCTGCTCGTTGCTGCTCGGACGTCAGGTTCTCGGTGTTCTTCGGCTGCACGGCCTCGCGCTGGGCCTTGGCTCGGGCCATGGCGGCTTCGATGGTGGCCATTTTTGCGGCTTTTTCCGCGTCGACCGCAGGAACGGCGCTTGTTTGCGCGGGGGCCGGGCCAGAAGCGCTTGGGGTTGCTTCCGCCGAGGCATCAGCTGGCACAGCTGCGGCCGCTGCCGCTTCGGCGGCCTTCTTGGCGGCCTGGGCTGCGGCTGCCTTGGCGAGCTTCTCGGCCTTGTCCGCCTTTTCACGCTCTTCGCGCAATTGCTTGAATTCGAAGCGCGTCTTGGCCTGATCGGCGGCGTTCTTTTCGCGTTCGCGCGCCCATATTTCGCTCTTGGCAAACCGGAAGTACTGGACCAGCGGGATGCGCGACGGGCAGACGAATGAGCAGCAACCGCATTCGATGCAGTCGAAAATGTTGTATTCCTGCGTCTTGCCGAAATTCTTGGCACGCGAGAACCAGTACATCTCGAAAGGTTGCAGTTCGTGCGGGCAAGCCTGGGCGCAGGCGCCGCAGCGGATGCACGGCATCTCCGGCGCCTTGGGCGGGAACAGGCGGTCGTCGTGGGCGATCAGGCAGTTGGTCGCCTTGATCACCGGTACATGCACATCGGGCACCAGGAAGCCCATCATCGGGCCGCCCATGATGATGCCATCGGTGTCGGGGTGCGGCCGGGCGAGCTTGAGCAGTTCGTCCATCGGCGTGCCGATCAGCACTTCATAGTTGCGTGGATCGTGAACGTTGCCGGTCACCGTGACGAGGCGCGAAACAACCGGTTCTCCATGGGCGATGGCGCGCCAGGCGGTGTAGGCGGTGGCGACGTTGAAGCACTGGACGCCAAGATCGGTCGAGCGCTTGGCGGCCGGCACTTCCTTGCCGGTCAGTACGCGGATCAGTTGCTTGGCGCCACCGGCCGGGTAGAGCGTCGGCACCTGGATAACCGCGAAATCCTCGCCCACAGCCGCGACTGCGGCACGCATGGCGGCGGCGGCTTCCGGCTTGTTGTCCTCGATGCCGATCAAAACCTTCTTCGGCCGCAGCAGGTCGCGGAAGATGCCGATGCCGCGCACCACTTCCTCGGCGCGTTCGCGCATCAGCAGGTCGTCGCAGGTGATGAACGGCTCGCATTCGGCGCCGTTGATGACCATCTCTTCCATCGGCACCGTCTTCGAGGCGGTAAGCTTGCCGTGCGTCGGAAAAACGGCGCCACCCAGCCCGACCACGCCGGATTGCTGCAGGTGCTCGCGGACTTGCTCCGGCGACATCGCCGCATAGTCGAGCGGCTGGCGATCTATCCATTCGTCCTTGCCATCCGGCTCGATGACCACGCACAGCGCATCGAGGCCGGACGGATGGGGCTGGATGTGCATGGCAACGTCAACGACCGTGCCCGAAGTCGGGGCATGGACGGCGGCAGAAATCCGGCCATCCGCTTCGCCGATCAGCTGGCCTTTCAGAACCTTGTCGCCAGCCTGGACAACCGGGCGGGGC
Source organism: uncultured Rhodocyclaceae bacterium (assembly GCA_907163225.1). Lineage (GTDB taxonomy): Bacteria > Pseudomonadota > Gammaproteobacteria > Burkholderiales > Rhodocyclaceae > Azonexus. The sequence goes on from OU015322.1 coordinate 3,363,475, forward strand.
ATACCGCCGATACTTTGGTGCAGGGGCACGACGAGCTTTGACGGGAGCGGTGCGATGGCAATGGGCAAGCCGACTGATTGGGTCTTGTTGGTCGGTGGCTTGACGCCGCCCTTGAATTTGAAAAGGTTCATCAGCATCAGGCAGCTTTCTGCAGCGCGGCCGCCTTGATTTCAACTACTGGATATTTCCATTTCCAGTTGTCAATGTTTTCATCGATGACTTCCATCCGGATGCATTCGACCGGACAGGGCGGCAGGCACAGTTCGCAACCAGTACATTGCTGGGCAACGATGGTGTGCATCTGCTTGGCGGCACCGACGATGGCATCGACCGGGCAGGCCTGGATGCATAGCGTGCAGCCGATGCAGGTGTTCTCGTCGATGATGGCGATCTGCTTGGGTTTCTCTTCGGCGTCGAGCGGTTTGACCTCGCGGCCGAGCAGGTCAGCCAGACGCTGTACGCCCTCGACGCCACCCGGCGGGCACTTGTTGATTTCGTCGCCGTTGGCAATGGCCTCGGCGTAGGGCTTGCAGCCTGGGTAGCCGCACTGGCCGCACTGGGTCTGGGGCAGGATGGCTTCGATTTTCTCGATCAGCGGATCGCCCTCGACCTTGAATTTGACCGAAGCAAAGCCGAGCAGGGCGCCAAGAACGACAGCCCCGAGGGCCATGATGGCGATGGCGAGCAGAATGTCCATGGCGCTTACTGGTACTTGTCCAGACCGGCGAAGCCCATGAAGGCCAGCGCCATCAGGCCGGCTGTAACCATGGCAATGGCCACGCCGCGGAAATGGACAGGGACGTCCGCCCCTTCTGTGCGTTCGCGGATGCCGGCAAACAGGATCAGCACGAGCGAGAAGCCGAAGGCGCTACCGGCACCGAACAGCAGGGATTCGACGAAATTGTAGCCGTTGGCGATATTGAGCAGCGGGACGCCTAGCACGGCGCAGTTGGTGGTGATCAGTGGCAGGTAGATGCCCAGCGTCTGCTGCAGCGTCGGCGAAGTCTTGGCAATGACCATTTCGGTCAACTGGACAATGGCGGCGATGGTGACGATGAAGGAGAGTGTACGCAGGTATTCCAGTCCGAACGGCATCAACAGGGTGTGGTCGATGATGTAGCTGGCGCCGGTCGCCATGGTCAGCACGAAGGTCGTGGCGGCGCCCATGCCGTAGGCGGTTTCCAGTTTCTTGGAAACGCCCATGAAGGGGCAAAGACCGAGGATCTTCACCAGCACGACGTTGTTGACCAGCACCGCGCCGACGAGGATGAATAAGTAGTGGCTCATAAATTAGGCAAGCGTAAGGCCGATATTATCGGGCTTTGCTGCGGTGCAAACAACCGCGTGACAGGTATGGCTTTATCTCGTTTTTCGCATGACGTAGGCCAGCGTTTCCGCCACTTCGGCCACCAGATCCGGGCCGCGATAGATGAAACCGCTGTAGAACTGCACCAGGCTTGCGCCGGCGCGAATTTTCTCGGCTGCATCCTCGCCGCCCATGATGCCGCCGACACCGATGATCGGCAGTTCGCCAGCCAGGGCAATTGACAGCTTTTTCTGCACGGCGGTCGATTTCTGGAAAACCGGCTTGCCTGACAGGCCGCCGGTTTCGGCGCCGTTCGGCAGATCCTCGACGCCGTCGCGCGACAGCGTGGTGTTGGTGGCAATGACGCCGTCGAAACGGTGGCGGCGCAGCGCGTCGGCGATGGCGGTGATCTGCTCGTCGTCGAGATCGGGCGCGATCTTGAGCGCCATCGGCACGTATTTGCCATGCTGGTCAGCCAGTTGCAGCTGCTTGGCCTTGAGCTGGGCGAGCAGGTCGTCGAGTGCCTCGTCCTTCTGCAGTTCGCGCAGGTTCTTGGTGTTCGGCGAGGAAATATTGACCGTCACGTAGCTGGCGTCGTTGTACACCTTGTCGAGGCAGATCAGGTAGTCGTCGGCGGCCTTCGCGATGGGGGTCGTCGCGTTCTTGCCGATGTTGATGCCGAGGATGCCGCCCTTTTTCGGGAATTCGGCAGCGCGGACGTTTTCCAGCAGCTTGTCGACACCGGCGTTGTTGAAGCCCATCCGGTTGATGATGCCCTGCGCTTCCGGAATGCGGAAAAGGCGCGGTTTCGGGTTGCCATCCTGCGGGCGCGGCGTGATCGTGCCGATCTCGATGAAGCCGAAGCCGAGCTTGGCCAGGCCGTCGATGTGGTCGCCGTTCTTGTCCAGGCCGGCAGCCAGGCCAACCGGATTCGGGAATTTGAGGCCCATGACCTCGACCGGGCAGGGGGCCACCGGTTTGACGACCGCGCAGGCGAGGCCGGCGGCGTTCATGAAATCGATCCCCTTCATGCCAATGCCGTGTGCGGTTTCGGCGTCGAGGGCGAAGAAGAATTTGCGAATGAGTGGATAAAGCATAGTGGGCGGCATTTTACCGCATGGTCAGCGAGGCGCGGCGGGGAAGTCGTGCCTCTGAGCGCTTTGGTTTTACCATTTCTTACATGAATTCACGTTTTGCAGGCTCACACTGATCGACCTCGCGGATTAGAATTTCCGGCGTTTGCAGCACGTATTTTTCGTAAGAGGATCATGGTAACGCAACTCAATCTTCTCAAGGCCATTCGCGCCGGGCGGCTGAAATACGTCGTTCGGGCCCTGGATGCGGGCGCTCTGCCCGACGACGCAGAGGGCGGAGAACCCGGCTTGGCTTTGGGTATCGCTTGTTTTTTGGGTCACGTCGATATCGTGAGTGAACTGATCAAGCGCGGCGCGGTGGTCAACCTGGCCGACAACCGGCTGCCAACTTCGCCGCTCAGCATGGCCGTGCGCGGCAAGAACAACGAAGTCGTGCGTACCCTGATCCAGTTGGGCGCAAAGGTGCCGGACGGAATGGAAACCGGTCTCAGCGAGCATGAAATCATGTTGGCCAAATGGATTGCCTTCCGCGATGGGCTGGGCGAGGAGGCAGATGCCGCCTGTGCTACTAAGCCGGTGTTCGAGGAAATTGTCCTGCAGGGCCATTTCGACACCGATACGCAGGCCCTTGAAGCAGAAACCCTGCGCTTGATCGACGACATGCGCTAACGCGCTGGCGGCCGCTATTCGCCTGATATTCCGTCAGAAACAAACTGTAACGACTCAATTGGCGCAGTGAGGCTAAACTTCTGCCCATGCGCTTTTTACCCTGTTTTTTCCTGTTGACCGCAGCAGCGCTGCCCGCGTGGGCAGGAAGTTTCGACGACCCGTTCAAGACTGATGGCATGGCGCCGCTCAAGCCGTCGCCGCGGCTTGCCGCACGGGTGGATGATGCGCCGTGCATGAACGCCTTGCCGGCGAGCGCGTTGACGGCGCTCGATGCAGTCGATCTGGCGCTGTGCAACCACCCGCAGACGCGTGAAGTCTGGGCGTCGGCCCGGGTGCAGGCGGCATTGGTCGGTGTTGCTCAGGCAGCGTGGTTGCCCAGCATTGATGGCAGCGCCAGCATCAACCGCTTGCAATTCGACAACGGCTCGTACAACCGGAGTGCTGCAGCGCTGACGCTGTCCTGGCTGCTCTATGACTTCGGCCAGCGCTCGGCCAATGTCGAGAATGCCCGGCAATTGCTGAGTGCCGCTGCGGCGACGCAGGACGCCACCGTGCAGTCACTCTTCCTCGCTGTGCTGCAAGGCTACTACTCGGCACAGGCGACGCGGGCGGCAGTCACCTCGGCGAACGAGGCGGAACGCGCGGCGCGCGAAAGTTTTCTCGCGGCGGAAAGCCGCTACAAGGTCGGGGTCGGGACGCCGGCGGATCGTCTGCAGGCGCAGACGGCGCTCTCGCAGGCGACATTGAACCGTATCCGGGCCGATGGCGATGCCCGCAACGCACTCGGCACGCTGGCCAATGCGCTGGGTTTCGACGCCCAGCAACGGATTGCCCTGGCTGACATGCCGGCATTGCCCGCCGAATTGATTTTTCAGAAGGAAGTCGACGCCCTGATCGCCGAGGCGCAGGCCCGCCGGCCCGATCTGCGGGCGGCTGAAGCGCAGCTCAAGGCGGCTGAGGCGAGTGTCGATCTGGCCCGCGCCCAGGGGCGGCCGACCGTTTCGCTGGCGGCCGGGCCGAGTTGGCAGAATTCGGCCGGCGTCGTGACGCAGGGCGGCAGCGTTGGCTTGAGCCTCAATGTGCCGATTTTCACCGGTTTTGACACGACCTACCGCGTTCGCTCCGCCGCAGCTCAGGCCGATGTGCGCGCCGCCCAGCGCGACCGCATCAAAAATCAGATCGCGCTCGATGTCTGGAAGGCGTATCAAAGCCTGACGACGGCGACACAAAGCCTGAAAACGGCAGCCGATCTGGTCGCCAGCGCCCAGCAGTCGGAGCGCGTCGCGCTCGGCCGCTACAAGGCCGGCGTTGGTACCGTGCTCGATCTGCTGTCGGCGCAGAGCGCGCTGGCCAGTGCCCGCCTGCAACGCATTCAGGCACAACTCGACTGGAATGTTTATCGCGCCACGTTGGCTCAGTCCATGGGCGCGCTCGATTACACGCTGCTGCAACCGGCGGCGGAGGGAACACGATGAAATCCATAGGCAAGATTCTGCTCGGCGTCACCGTGATCGCCGGCCTGATCGGCGGCGGTGTCTGGTACAGCAAGCAGCGCGAGGCGCAGAATCCGGAGAAACGCTACAAGCTGGCCACGGTCGAGAAGGGTGATGTGACGCAGACGGTGTCGGCCAACGGCACGCTCAACCCGGTGGTGCTGATCAGCGTCGGTACGCAGGTGTCCGGCACGGTGCGCAAGCTTTACGTCGATTTCAACGACAAGGTGAAAAAGGGCCAGCCGCTGCTCGAACTGGACGACGCGCTGGTTTCGGCGACCGAGCGGCAGAGTGCAGCGAACGTGGTTAACGCTCAGGCGACGCTCGATCTGGCGCAGGCCAACGAGGCGCGCATGAAGTCGCTGCTCAAGCAGGAATACGTCTCGAAGCAGGAATACGACCAGTCCAGCCAGGCGCTGAAATCGGCCCGGGCGCAGGTGGCGCTGGCCAGGGCGCAGAACGAGCGCGACCGGGCCAACCTCAATTTCACGGTGATCCGCTCGCCGGTCGATGGCGTGGTTATCGACCGCGTGGTCGATCTGGGTCAGACGGTGGCGGCCAGCTTCCAGACGCCGACGCTGATCAAGATCGCACAGGATCTTTCCGAAATGCGCATCGACACGAGCTTCGCCGAGGCTGACATCGGCAACATCCGCGAGGGGCAGAAGGCACGCTTCACGGTCGATGCCTTCCCCAGCCGCAGTTTCGTGGGCGAGGTGCAGCAGATTCGCCTGAACCCGACCAACCAGCAGAACGTGGTGACCTACAACGTGCGCATCAACGTCGCCAACCCGGAGCAGGTGCTGCTGCCGGGCATGACGGCCTACGTCAATATTGGCGTGCAGAAACGCGAGGGCGTGCTGCTCGTACCGAATGCCGCGCTTCGTTTCAAGCCGGCCGAGGCGGGCGACAAGAAGGCAGAAAATGGGCAAAAAATGCCGTCGACCGCAGGAACGCCTGGCATGGGCCCGGGCATGGATGGCGGCGCTGCCAAGGCCGGCGCCGGCAAGGGCAAGAAGCGCGACGGCCAGAGCGGCACGCTGCATGTTCTGGCCGGTGTTGAGCTGAAGCCGGTCAGCGTCCAGCTTGGCATCACGGACAACCGGAACACCGAGATCGTCGGTGGCGAGCTGAAGGAGGGCGAGCGCATCGTCACCGGCGAGAACGGCGGCGCCACGCCGGGCAAGCCGTCCAGCGTCGGCATGCGGATGTTCTGATGGCTCAGTTGGCAAATGAACCGGTTATCCAGTCGGTCATTCGCGTGGCTGGACTGGGCAAATCCTATGAAACGGCAGCCGGGCTTTTCCCGGCGCTAAAGGGCGTCAACCTGGAGATTCGGGCGGGTGAGTTCATCGCCATCATGGGCCCGTCCGGCTCGGGCAAGTCGACGTTCATGAACCTGCTCGGCTGCCTCGATACGCCGACCATGGGCGATTTTTTCCTGGCCGGATCGAACGTCGCGTACATGGACAAGGACGCCCTGGCCATCCTGCGCAATCGCACGCTGGGCTTCGTTTTCCAGGGCTTCAACCTGCTGCCGCGCATGAGTTTGCAGGACAACGTCGCCCTGCCGCTGGTCTATGCCGGCGTGGACAAGGAAACCCGGCGGGCCAAGGCGCGGGCCATGCTCGACAAGGTGGGACTGGGCAAGTACGCCGAATCCCTGCCCAACCGGATTTCCGGCGGGCAGCAGCAGCGCGTGGCGATTGCCCGGGCGCTGGTCAATTCACCGCGCCTGATCCTCGCCGACGAGCCGACCGGCAACCTCGACAGCCACACCAGCGAGGAGATCATGCGGCTGTTCGAGGAGCTCAACGCCGAGGGCATCACCATCGTGCTCGTCACGCACGAGCCGGACATCGCGGCGCATGCCAAGCGTCAGGTCAAGTTTTTGGACGGCCAGATCGTCAGCGATCATCTGACGGAGCAGGCGACGGCATGAGCGCGAGCATTTCAATTTTGGCCGTTTTTTCCGGTCGACCCTGGGGCCAGCCTTTGTTTCTATGGTCGTGGCAAGCCGAAAAACCCCGTCTGCGAGAGGCTTCGCCATGCTGAAAGCCATGCTCGGCGAAGCCTGGCTGGCCATGGGCGCCAACCGTCTGCGCACGGCGCTGACCATGCTTGGGATGGTCATCGGCGTGGGCGCAGTGGTCATCATGATGGCCATCGGGCAGGGCGCGCAGTATGCCGTGCAGCAGACGATCAGCACGATGGGTTCCAACCTGTTCATCGTCCTCTCCGGCTCCTTCACGGCGGCCGGCGTGCGCAGCGGTTCGGCCGGGGCGCCGTCGCTCAACGTCGCCGATGCCGATTCGATTGCCGAGCTGGATGGTGTGGTGCACGTTGCGCCGACCCACCAGGGCCGGCGGCAGCTGGTCTACGGCTCGCAAAACTGGAGTGCCAACGTCGTCGGCACGACGCCGGAATACCTCGACGCACGGGCGTGGACCATCGCCAGCGGTGCCGCCTTCGGCGATTCCGACGTCCGTTCGGCGACCCGCGTCGCGCTGCTCGGCAAGACCACCGCGCAAAACCTGTTCGGCGACGAAGACCCGGTCGGCAAGACCATGCGTATCCAGCAGAATCCGTTCATCGTCATTGGCGTTCTTGGCAGCAAGGGCCAGAACCTCGACGGCAACGACCAGGACGACACGGTGATCATTCCGCTGAGCACCGCCCAGCGTAAGGTGTTTGGAACGCCTTTCCTCGGTTCGGTGCGCATGATCATGGTCCAGGCTGACTCCGCCGAGGGAATGCCCAAGGTCATGGACAGCGTGACCAGTCTGCTCCGCCAGCGTCACCGCCTGCGCGAAGGCATGCCCGACGATTTCTTCATGCGCAACCTCTCGGCGGCGGCTGAGTCCGAAGCGGAAACGACGCGTACGATGTCCATCCTGCTCGGCGCCATCGCCTCGATCTCGCTGCTCGTCGGCGGCATCGGCATCATGAACATCATGCTCGTTTCGGTCACCGAGCGGACGCGCGAAATCGGCATCCGCATGGCCATTGGCGCCCGACAAAAGGACATCCTGAGCCAGTTCCTGCTCGAAGCCGTGATGATTTCATTTGCCGGCTGTCTGCTCGGCCTGCTCATCGGGCTGGGCGTCGCGCTCGGCATCAACTTCTTCACTGGCATGGTCATTGTCGTCTCGGGCAGCGCGGCGATCATCGCCTTTGCCGTGGCGGCCGGCGTCGGCATCTTCTTCGGCTGGTATCCGGCGCAGAAGGCGGCGCGGCTCGACCCCATCGAAGCGCTGCGCTACCAATGAGCGACGGCGCCCAAATCAATTCGCTGCGTCGCCAGCTGCTGCTGGCAGCGGGCCTGCTGCCGCTGGTTCGCCCGGCACGCGCTGCGGCGGAACGCGTGCTCATCGTCGGTGGCGGCTGGGGCGGCCTCTCGGCGGCGAGCCATTTGCGCCGGCTGGCACCGGACATCGACGTCACGCTGGTCGACCGCCAGCCCGCCTTTCATTCCTTTGCCCTGAGCAACCGCTGGCTGGTCGATCCCGCCAGCGGCGCGCTGGAAAAACACGATTACGCCAAGCTCGCCGCAACCTGGGGTTATCGTTTCGTGCAGGCCAGCGTCGATGCCATCGACCGCGCGCAACGCGAGGTGACGACCAACACCGGACGGCTACCTTACGACTGGCTGATCCTGGCCCCCGGCATTCGCGAAAACTACGCGGCCTGGCAGGTGAACGACCCGCAAACTGCGGCCGAACTGCGCCAGCGCCACGGCGGCGCGATGCTCACCGCCGCCGAACTGCCAGCGCTCAAGAAGCGCCTCGCCGGGTTCAAGGGCGGCGAGCTGCTGATGACCATTCCGCCAGCACCCTACCGTTGCCCGCCGGCGCCGTACGAGCGGGCGATGTTGATCGCCTGGTGGCTGAAAACGCAGAAAATTCCCGGCAAGCTGGTCATCATCGATCCCAATCCGCTGATGCCGGCCTTCAAGTCGATTTTGCTCGACCGGTTCAAGGACCAGATCACCTACCTCGACCACGCCAAGGTGCGGCAGGTCGATCCGGTGCGCAAATCGGTGTCGACCGACATCGACGATATCCGCTTCACCGAGGCGCTGCTCTGCCCACCGCAGGAAGCGGCTGATATTCTCTGGCAGGCCGGGTTGATCCGCAGCGATGACAGCGGCCGGGTGACCGGCTGGGCCGATCAGGCTTCGCTCAGCTTTCGCAGCGCCGTGGATGAGCGGGTTTTCATCATCGGCGACGCCGCCGGGCTGGCCTCGCCGCTATTCGGCCATTATCCGAAGACCGGCCATGTCGCCAACCGTATGGGCGCCATCGTCGCTCGGCAAATTGCCGCGCGGAGTACGGGCAAGGCTTTTCCAGCGCTGTTGCCGGAAAGCGTTTGTCACGTCCTGAGCAGCGTCGAGCCGGACGAGCAGACGCGCATCGAAACCACTTACCGGCAGCGCGGCGACGGCTTCCTGATGCAGCAGGTCAAACAGACCCGCGAACCCAATCCGGCTGGCGAGGATGTCGCCTGGGCCGAGAGCATGTACAAGAATTTCCTGCGGCCCTAGCGCAGCAGCCTGGCCGCGAAGGTCGATTCAGTCCGGCCGTGAAAATGGTCGTGGGAGAACACCCGCTTCAACGGCAAAGCCTGGATGTTCCGCAATGATCTTCCGGCTGATCAGTCTTCTTCGTAACCGTGCTCGGTTTCAAGTTCTTCAGTAAATTGACGAGTCAGTTCGGCCCGACCTTTTTGCGTCTCGATGCGCTGCAGCAGTCGCTCGAACGTCTCGTCGTCAATCTCGCCGGCGGCACGATTGACTGACAGGACGTACACCAGGAACTCGATATTTTCGCGATCTTCTTCACTGCCCGGAGCGTTGCCTAGCGCCGAAGCGAGGGCATTTGCCAGCGAGTTAGCCTGGCCCTTCGGTGGCGTGGGCGCGATGTCGCGATGGGCGGCTTGTACGATCCTGATCATGTCGGGGTGGTTTTCGGGCAGCGTTTGTTCCATGGCGCGAGGTCTTCAGGTGATGGGGGCGATAGTTTCAGGCCAATCCGTCAGCGCGGCAAGCGTGTAACCGTAGCGGGGTCTGCTCAGGGTGGCGGTGGGTATAATCCCGGCCTTAATTTTCGGTTGGGCAATCGCATGAGTGACGAGATCAATTATCAAAACAACCCGCTGCATGGGCTCAGTCTAAAGAACCTGCTCATTGAAATCGTCGATCACTACGGGTTTGAGCTGTTGTTTGCCTACCTGAATGTCAATTGTTTCAACAACAACCCGAGCATTGATTCGGCCGTCAAGTTTCTAAAAAAGACGGATTGGGCGCGCGAGAAGGTTGAAGCCTTCTATCTGTATCAGTTCAAGAGCCTGCCCCGCGCGTCTGCCGCGCAGTTTGAGCTGCCGCCAAGGGATCGCATCGTCCCGCCCGAGCAAGTGCCAGGCTTGCCCGCCGAATTGAGCCTGGCGGATGCAGATCGATTGAGAGAGAAACGAATCCTGAAAGCCGCGCAACACGACCAGGAAAAAAGCCGCAGGGCAGCATCGGCCAAGAAAACGTCCAGCGATGCCAAGGCATCGGCTGGTGGCGATGCCAAGGCATCGGCTGGTGGCGATGCCGACCCATGGGCCAAGTGGAAAAAATGAAATTGATGCGGCGGGTCGGTTCAGTTCAGGAGCCGATTTCCGACAATCAATGATCGCCCGTCAGTGGCGGGCGAATCGCGACGGATGGCCTTTGCGGTCAACCAGAAAAGTTTCGAAAAATTCACGGCGCACGGGTTGTTCGACGCTTTCCTTGTCGAGCATGGTGCACGCGGTTTCGCAGGTCGGGTTAGAGAACTCGCGACCCGGCGCCCCTTGAGGCAGGCCGGGCACAGCGAGGCCGAGGGCGCGCGGTTTGTCGATCAGCAGTTGCTTGATGTCTTCGGCCGGGACGTGGCCTTCGACGAAATAGCCGGCGACCAGCGCGCTGGGAACCGATTCCATGTCTTTGGGAACCTTCAGGCGACGCTTGATGGCATCCATGTCTTCAGTCTGTGTCACTTTGACGGCAAAGCCGTTTTGGCGCAGATGTTCGGCCCATTCGATGCAGGTCAGGCACACCGTGGGGGTGAAAACCTCGACCGCTGGCAGCTGGGCTGACTGATCGGCGTTGCCGCTGGCGGAGAGCATGGCCAGCAGCAGCGGAATGGCCTTTTTCAGCATGGCTTGCCGGCCTTGCAGCCTTTGAGTACCCACAGCGACAGGACACCAGCGGTTTCGTCCGCCTTGACCTTGCGCGCCATGGAACCGGGGTCGCGGCCGTTATCGGTCTTGGCCATGGGGTCGGCGCCGGCTTCGAGGAGCAGCTGGGTGTTTTTCGGGCGGCTCGAATAGGCGGCCATGTGCAAGGGGGTCGCACCGTCATTGTCGCGAGCCATGACATCGGCGCCGGCCGCGATCAATGCTTTCATGGCGGAGGTGTCCGGGTTGGTGGCGGCCAGGTGGAGCGGGGTCGAGCCCATCGCCGTGCGCGCCTCGCGCTGTTTCGGGTCGGCCTTGAGCAGGCGGCGAACGTCGTCACCGCTTCCTTCGCGGGCGGCATCGTGTATCGCCTGATCGTAGCTTTTCACTTCTGCGAAGGCAGGGAAGGCAAGGGTGGAAATCAGCAGCCAGGGGAGCAAATGTTTCATCGGGGAAGTCCCATTGATTAGATGGTGGCGATTGTTGCGGCTAGCGAATCGGACAACATTGATCTGCGCTAGTTTCAGTTTTTGCTAATGCGGGGAAAAAATGACCTCCACAAGAAAACGCCTCGCCGGGGCGGGCGAGGCGTTGCTGGTGGGCCGCGGCCATCAAATAACCAGTTGTGTCCCCAGCTCGACCACACGGTTGGTCGGAATTTGGAAGAAGTCGCTGGCGCTGGTTGCGTTCTTTGACATCACGGCAAACAGGCGGGCCCGAACCGGAGTCATGCCGCGTGCCATCGAGGGCACAATGGTTTCGCGCGACAGATAGAAGGTGGTTTCCATCATCTCGAAACGCTCGCCGTGGCCTTTGCAAAGCTCCAGCGCACCGGGAATGTCCGGGCTTTCCATGAAACCGTAGCGAATGATCAGGCGCATGAAGCCCTTCTGCATGCGGTGGAGGTAAATGCGCTCCATGTCGTTGACGGTCGGCGTGTCGGTGGTTTGCACCGTGACCAGCACGACGCGTTCATGCAGCACCTGGTTATGTTTCAGGTTGTGCAACAAGGCCGGTGGTACGCCATCCTTGGCACTGGTCATGAAAACGGCCGTGCCATAAATGCGGTGCACGTCGTCGATCGACTGAAGGAAGTCGCTCATCGGGATGCTCTGCTTGGCCATTTCCTCGGAAACCATGCGTCTTCCGCGCAACCAGGTGGTGAGCACGGTAAAGGAAACAAGGCCCATGGCCAGGGGGAACCAACCACCCTCGGGAATCTTGATGGCGTTCGCGGCAAAGAAGGCAATGTCCACGACGAGCAAGGAGCCGGCCACGAGCGCAACGAGCAGTTTGTTCCATTTCCACATCAGAACCATGACGAAGGCGACGAGGATGGTGTCGATCAGCATGGTGCCGGTAACCGCGATGCCGTAGGCGGCGGCGAGGTTCGATGAGCTCTTGAAGCCGATGACCAGCGCGACGACGGCCAGGTAGAGCGACCAGTTGGTGAAAGGCACGTAGATCTGGCCTTCTTCCATGCCGGAGGTGTGGATGATCTGCATGCGTGGTAGGAGACCCATCTGGATCGACTGGCGAGCGACCGAGAAGGCGCCGGAAATGACGGCCTGCGAGGCGATGACGGTGGCGGCGGTGGCCAGAATCACCATCGGGATCAGCGCCCAGTCCGGAGCCAGGTGGTAGAACGGGCTGGCGATCGCTCCCGGCTCGACGAGCAGGAGTGCGCCCTGGCCGAAGTAGTTGAGTACCAGCGCCGGCATGACGAAGCCGAACCAGGCGAGGCGGATCGGGAAGCGGCCGAAGTGGCCCATGTCGGTGTACAGGGCTTCGCCACCCGTCACGGCGAGAACGACCGAGCCGAGCGCGAGGAAGGCGAGGCCGGTGTGTTCGGTGATGAAAACGATCGCATACAGCGGATTGAGGGCGAGCAGGATGGCCGGGTTATGGACAATCTGCATCACGCCCAAGACGCCAAGAATGGCGAACCAGGAGACCATGACCGGGCCGAACAGCTTGCCCATGGCGCCCGTGCCGTGCTTCTGGATGAAGAACAGGCCGGTCAGGATGCCGAGCGTGAGCGGGATGACGTAGGGCTTGAGGTCGGGCGTGATGATCTCCAGACCCTCAACGGCGGAAAGCACTGAAATGGCCGGGGTGATCATGCTGTCGCCGTAGAACAGCGCCGCGGCAAAGATGCCGAGCAGCGTGATGATCCAGGTTAAACGCGGGTTTTTCGCCCGCTCGGTCACCAGCGCCAGCAGGGCCAAGGAACCGCCCTCGCCGCGATTGTCGGCACGCATGATGATGGCGACGTACTTGATCGTGACCAGCACGATGATCGCCCAGAAAACCAGCGACAACACGCCGAGAATATTTTCCGGCGTGACCGGGATAGGATGATGGCCGTTGAAGATTTCCTTTAGGGCGTAAAGCGGGCTAGTGCCGATGTCGCCGAAGACGACACCGATGGCGGCGACCGTGATGGCCGGCAAGGCTTGTTTGTTGTGTGACGACATCTATTCCCCTGAGGCGCCTTGGGCGCTGATTTTATTGTGCTGTCTGCATGGTGCGCAGACCGACAATCTAGCACTTCGCCATGCGCTTTGGTATAGATACGGCTCTTAACGGCGAGTAGGCAAGGAGCAGGATGTGGCAAAAATCGGACGTCATATGTTGATTGAAGGCCGCGTGCAGGGCGTCGGCTATCGCTGGTCGATGACCGAACAGGCACGGGTGCTCGGCGTCGTCGGCTGGGTGCGCAATCTGGCCGACGGCAGGGTCGAAGCCATGGCCGTCGGCGAGGAATCGGCCGTGCTCGACCTGATCACCTGGGCCCGACGCGGCCCCAGCCACGCTATCGTTCGGCAGCTCAATATCGCGTTGGGCGAAGGGGATTTCAGGCGCTTCGAGCAACTGCCGAACGGTTGATGGCGAGCGCCACGGTCAACTGGAAAAATGGCCAAAATTGAAAGCGGGAATCTGTGTTGAGTCGAGCTGTAGCGGCTTGTCAGCCGCCTTTTAGCATCCATGCCCGGGGATTGTGCTCGAAGCCGAGCTTCGGGTAATACTCATTCGCCTTCGGGGCGGAGAATTTCTGACATGCCCCACAGCGACCGCTGGATTTCAGGACTACGTGGTACCAGATGCATTGCTCTCACAGGTGGCCAACAGTTCTTTCACCAGAGCAGAATGCTCCTGCAATTCTTTTTGGTTTATGCGCATTTTCATTCCTGAACCGCGCGCCCCCGAGTAGATTCCGGCTTCATCCAGCTTTTTTACCCATTCTGTGCGTTGTTCTCCATCGATTTTCAAGTCGAAAAAGCAATGTGGTGCTGCTTTGCGCGGATAGCACCAGATGAAATTTCGACCTGTGGTTCCGACGGCAATATGAGATTTGTTATAGGCGACTCTGGACGCACGATTTGAACCTGTGATCAGGGGTAGCAGCTCGTCTACTACGCCAAACGACTCTCGGCTGGAGCGCTTTTCCCAATAGGCGCGGTCTGCCTGCTCTCCGGAAGGCTCATCTTCGGGGGCAAGCAATTCAGTGATGTCGAGAACTTTGGTGAAGGTCAGTACAAATTTGTTGCCATCAATGCGTACCGGGGTCATCTGAATTGCAATGATAGGAACAGCCCGATTCAGGATTGAAATTACGTTGAAAAATCGATTGGTAATGTCCTCAGCAACGATAACGGCGCGATGCTCTAGGTTTGGGTAACGGGTGCGCTCTATGTCCCAATACTCGATTGTTCGAATAATGTGGCTCTCATCGAGTTTTCCGAGCATGACTTCAATCTCGAAGCGGATGTCTTCTTCTGGGTCAGCCATTAGGAAATCGAGGCGACCGCCGCTGCTTTGGATTTTCTCTCGCTTTAGTAGTGTCAGGTCACCCAGTCCGAGTATCGATGGATCTTCCGCTATTCGTTCCTGAAGCCAGCGTTCGTCGAGACCAAGAGACCTCAATGTCGCTTGTTCTCCCTTTACGAATTCAGCGGCCATGATGGAAATATCCTTTTGTCGTCGGTGTGTGAAGGCTCATCGGTTACAACACCGTCGGTGCGTCGTCGAGTTCGTTCGGGTTGTCGCCGCTGGCCGGGAAGTGTTGGGCGAGCAGGGTGGTGATGCGGTCGATGGCGGCCAGGGTACCGGGGAGGTAGTCCTTTTTCGCGTAGGCGGCTTCCAGCTGGTGGCAGATGTTTTCCCATTCGGCGGCAGGGACATGGGCGGCGATGCCTTGGTCGGCGAGGATTTCGACTTGCCGGTCGACGAGCTGGATGTAAACGAGGATGCCGTTGGCTTCGCGGGTGGCGGCGACGCCGAGGGTCTGGAAGAGGGTGGCGGCGCGGTCGCGGGGGGGTTGGTCGTCGAGCAGGGCGCGTAGCGGCAGGGTGCCTTCGATGGCGATGCGGATTTCGCCACGCTGCTTTGTTTCGGATGCCTTGACGGCGGCGGCTATGGCCGCCAGGTCGTCGGCGCGGAAGGCGCGTCTGGCCCACCAGCCGGGCGATGAGAGGTGTTTGAGCAGGCGTGTCAGCATGGTGTCACCAGTTCCCCGAGGCGCCGCCGCCGCCGAAGCCGCCTCCGCCGCCGGAGAATCCGCCGCCGCCCGATGAGCCGCCACCAAAGCCGCCGGGGAACCCGCCGCGGCCGCCGGATGACCAGCCGCCGCGGCCAAGGCGGATGAAGGAGAGCGCGAAGGCGAGTAGCGCGGCGATGCCGGCAATGCCCAGCGAGGCAAATACGCTCCAGGCCAGCCAACCGGCTACGCCGGAGACGGCAACCGAGCCGAGCAGGCCGAACATGGAGCGAATGACGCCGCCCATGAACAAAATGATGAGCAGGAAGGTCAGCGCGTCGCCGGGGTCGGTGCCGCTTTCGGCGGTTTTGACGACGGGGGCGGGGAGCGGCTCGCCGCGAATGACCTTGTCGAGCGTTGCGACGGCGGCTTTCAGGCCGCCGGCGAAGTCGCCCTCGCGAAAGCGTGGCCCCATCTGTTCGGCCACGATGCGTTTGGCGATGGCGTCGGGGATGGCGCCTTCGAGCCCGTAGCCGACTTCGATGCGCATCTTCCGGTCATTCTTGGCGACGATGATGATCACGCCATCATCGACGCCCTTGCGGCCGATTTTCCAGGCGTCGGCGAGGCGGATGCTGAACTGTTCGATGGCTTCCGGCTGCGTCGTCGGTAGCACAACGATGGCGACTTGCGCGCCTTTGTCCTTTTCCAGCGCGGTGAGGCTGGCCGTCAGGCTGGCTTTGTCGTCGGCGGAGAGCGTGCCGGTGAGGTCGGTGACGCGTTCGGTCAGCGTCGGCAGCGCCACCTCGCTCGCGCTCCAGCCGAGGATCGGCAGCAGCGCGAAGCAGAGGGCGACGAGCCAGCGCAGCATGGCAGCGAGTCTGGCTGCTTACTTGGCGGCGGCCGGGCTGTCGAATTTGACAGTCGGCGGGGCGGAGATGGCCTTTTCGTCTTCGACCGTGAAGCTGGGTTTCGGCTTGTAGCCCATGACCATGGCCGTCAGGTTGTTGGGGAAGGTACGCACTGAAATGTTGTAGTCCTTGACCGTCTCGATGTAGCGGTTGCGGGCCACGGTGATGCGGTTTTCGGTGCCTTCGAGCTGTGCCTGCAGGTCACGGAAATTGGCATCGGCCTTGAGGTTCGGGTAGTTCTCGGCAACCACGAGCAGGCGGGACAGCGCGCCTGAGAGTTCGCCCTGTGCCTTCTGGAACTTGGCGAAGGCGGCTTCGTCATTGACCAGTTCGGGGGTGATCTTCATGCCGGCCACGTTGGCGCGGGCCTCGGTGACGCGGGTCAGCACTTCCTTTTCATGGGAGGCGTAGCCCTGCACGACGGAAACGAGGTTGGGGATCAGGTCGGCGCGGCGCTTGTACTGGTTGAGCACCTCAGCCCAGGCGGCGTTGACGCCTTCATCGTTGATCTGGATCTGGTTGTAGCCGCAGCCGGATAGCAGGGTGGCAACGAGGACGAGGATGGAATAGAGGCGAATGCGCATGAAAGTGGCTCCCGGAAAATGGTTCGCGGACAAGCATACCATCGTGATATTTCACGGGAGGTAAAGTTTGGTTCGGCTACTCGATTTCCGCGGTCAACCGGAAAAATTGGCCAAAAATGAATCGGACGCGCCGCCCGATCAGGCCGGCCTGCGGCGCAGCAGGTGATTGACGATGAAGCCGAGCACGGCCTCGCCACGCTGGTTCACCGCCTGATACTTCAGGCGGGCGATGCCGCGATCCGGCTTCGAGTTCGACGGCCGCACCTCAAGCACCTCGATCTCGCTGTGCAGCGTGTCGCCCGGCCGCACCGGCGCCAGCCAGCGCAACTCGTCGATGCCCGGCGAACCCATGCTTGATTCGGCGAGGATGCCGGACTGGATGAACAGCCGGAAACAGACGGCCAGGCTCTGGAAACCGCTGGCGATCAGCCCGCCGTAGGGCGAACTGGCGGCCGCATTGGCGTCGAGATGGAAGGGTTGCGGATCGTAGCGCCAGGCGAAGTCGATGATCTCGGCTTCAGTCAGCGTCAGGCCCGGCGAGGTGAAACGCTGGCCGGGGGCGAGGTCGTCGAGGAAGCGGGTATCCATGGTGCTGGCTCCTTGTTGATTGGGTTCGGGCTTTGATGCGTGACCCGGCCTACGGGTTCCGGCACTGCGCAACCTGCGTGTCGCCGGCCTTGCCGCAGGGGGTTAGCGCGCCGGGTATCGGGTGTGGCGTGCCGTCGTCGTCCATTTGTGCAGCCAGGGTGTCCCATTCGAGCACGCCGGTCTTGTCGAGCTTGAGGCGGAGCAGCCAGCCGCGCTTGGCTTCGGGGATCTCGAAACCGTCGAAGACGAAATTGCCCAGGCTGTAGACGATGGGTTTGCCTTGATAAATATCGGCGCCCTGGGTGACGTGCGGGTGGCTGCCGACGACCAGGCTGGCGCCTTCATCGATCATGCGCCGGGCGAAGGTCTTCAGACGCTGGCTGGCAACGGGTTCGTATTCCCAGCCCCAGTGCATGAAAGGGATGATGAGATCAGCGCCAGCGGCCTTGGCGGCGCGGATGTCGCTGATCACGTGGTCGTCTTCGCTCCACGCCGTGCCGGGGGTTTCGGCCCCGGCCTCGAAGGCGCGCGGGATGAATTCGCTGTAGCCAAGGACGGCAATTTTCAGGCCCTTGCGTTCTATCCACAACGGCTTGTGGGCTTCGCTCAGGTTCTTGCCGGCACCAAAGCGGGCAATCCCGGCCGTATCCAGCCGCCGCATGGTTTCGAGCAAGGCGTCGTGGCCGAAGTCGCCGATGTGGTTGTTGGCCAGGCTGACGGCGTCGAAGCGGCCTTGCAGCACGGCCAGGGTGCGCGGGTGGGCGCGGAAGGTGTAGAACTTTGGCGTCAGGCGGGTGCCGCTTTCGGCGACGGGCGTTTCGAGGTTGGCGATGCGGTAGTCGGCTGCCTTGAGTATTTTGGCAAACGGGGCGAGCGGGTCGCCGCCTTTGGCGATGAGCCTGCCGGGGCCGTCGTCGAGCATGATGTCGCCGGCAAAAACGAGCGTCATCGGCTCGGCTTGGGGGGCGGCTGCGAAAAATACGGCGATTGCCATGAGCGCGGAACGGAGGGCCGATTTTGCGCGCATGGCAAGGGATGCCGGCCCCGGGAGCACAGAAGCCGACGCGGGTCGTACGGTCAACCGGATATTTCGGCTCATTTTGAAATGCCTGCCCGCAGTTCGCACCAGTATTCAAGTTCGCCGCCGTAGCGCGGTTCATAGGTGCGGATCAGTCCGGTGAAACCGTGGCTGCGGCCGTGGGTCGGCGGGTAGGCGTAGGTGGCCTGGTGCGTGGGTGGGCGGCCGTCGTCGTGATTGCCGTAGGTATAAATCTTGATGCTGGCCAGGTCGGCCGGCTGGGTGCGAAAGACGATCCGGAACAGCGTGTAGGAGCCGATTTCAATCGGGGCGACGGTGTAGGGCGAGGCGCTTGGGCGGGCTTCGATGAGGCGCGTTTCGCCGCCGTAGGTGAGGTGACAGGCGACCGTCTCCACCGGCTCGGCCTGCGCCGCTGCCGCGGCCAAAAGCAGTACGCCGAGCAGCACGCCGAGCAGCGTTTCAGCGAATCCGCGCATGGCCGGCCGATTTGAGAATGATGTCGACGGGTTGGGGTCGCTGGCTGGCCATGACCGGATAGACCTTGTTGCTGACAAAGCGCGGCTTGCCGTCAACGTCGATGCGGGCGGTGACGGCGAGGCGGGCCTTTTTGCCGATCAGGTCGCGGTCGACCGTGGCAGTGAAGGGGATCGGCACCTGGGCGCCGTTGAGTTCATAGCGCTGGTCAGCCAGCGTGCGGCCGCCGGCCTGAATGCGGATGGACAGAATCGCGCCGGGCGGCAGGGCGATGCGGGTGAGGTAGCTGACCTGGCCGGTGATTTCCATGAAACTGCTGGCGGCAGCTGTCGGCGGCGTGGGCTGGGGGGCTTGCGCCGTGGCCGGCGGCGTATTGCTGCGCGTGCAGCGGCGCATCTCGCCCTTGCCATCTTCGAGAATCGCGTCGTCGCCCTTGGTGTGCAGGCGCATGTCGCCGTTGCGGTAGAGCGCGCCGGAGCCAGTGGGGACTCGCGGCAGGACGATGGTTTCATCGGCCACCTGCAACGTGGCCTGCGGTCGACCGGAAATATCGCTCAAAAATGAAATATCGACGCGGCTACCGTTGTCACAGGTGTAGGTGATTTTGGGCTCGTCAGCCAGCGCGCAGAAGGGAAGGAGCAGGAGCGGAAGCAGGCATGTTTTCATGTTTTTTCCGGTGTGGGCATGGTGATCCAGTGCCCGTCGATCAGTCCTTCAAGGGGGCGAAACGTGGCTTTGTAGGCCATTTTTTGGCTGGCCGCAATCCAGTAACCGAGGTAGAGATAGGGCAGGCCGATGGCTTTGCATTGCGCCGCCTGCCACAGGATGTTGTAGGTGCCGAAGCTGGCGTGCGGCATGTCCGGGTCGTAGAAGGTATAGACCGACGACAGGCCGTCATCGAGCACATCGATCAGGCTGACCATGCGCACGATCCCGTCTTCGGAAAACTCGATCAGCCGGGTGTCGACGCGGCTTTGCAGCAGGAACTGCGCGTACTGGTCGTGGCTGTCTTCATCCATGCCGCCGCCGGGGTGGCGTGCCTGCTGGTAGCGCTTGTATAGCGCGTAGTGTTCTTCAACGTAGATCAGCGGCAATTCGCGGGCGCGCAGGCTGGCGTGCTGTTTGGCGGCGCGCCGCTGGCTGCGGTTGGGGTGTAGCGCGTCGACGGGCAGGCGAACCGGCACGCAGGCCTGGCAATTGTCGCAGTGGGGGCGGTAGGTAAAAATGCCACTGCGCCGGAAGCCGTTGCGGACGAGCGCGCTATAAATCTGGCTGTCGATCAGGTGCGCCGGCGTGGCCACCTGCGAACGGGCTTCGCGTTCCGGCAGGTAGCTGCATGGGTAGGGCGATGTCGCGTAAAACTGGATCAGCGAGTAGGGGAGCGCGGCGTCGTCAGGGAGTGACATGGCTTACCAGTCCAAGATCTGCCGGTCTTTCGGCCAGACAGTACGCTGCGAATTTTCTGCGCCCTTTGCGTCAGCGGCTGGCGCCACGGTCAACGCCGATAATCGGCCCAAAAACAAATCCCGTGGAACCTCGCGGCCGCCGAGGGAGGCGAGGTGGTCGGTGTACATTTGACAGTCGATCATGCCGAATTGGTTGTCCAGAAGATAAGCGATCAGGTGCGCGAAGGCTACCTTCGATGCATCGGTGCGATGCGAGAACATCGACTCGCCGTAGAACATGCGACCAATGGCCAGCCCGTAGAGGCCGCCGACCAGCCGGCCGCCTTCATAGCTTTCGACTGAGTGCGCCCAGCCAAGTTCGTGCAGACGAATGTAGGCGGCCTTCATCTCCGGTGTGATCCAGGTACCATCCTGGCCGGCGCGCGGGGTGGCGGCGCAGGCGTCCATGATGCCGGGAAAGTCGGTATCGAAACGGACTTCGAATTTGCCGGCGGGCAGGGTCTTGCGCAGCGAGCGGGTCAGCCGGAATTCTTCGGGAAAAAGCACCATGCGCGGATCTGGCGAGTACCACAGGGGATGGCCTTCAACCGTGCCCCAAGGGAATATTCCCTGCCGGTAAGCGTCGAGCAGGCGCTCGGGGTGCAAGCCGCCGCCGGCGGCAAGCAGTCCGCCCATATCCTCTCGGGCCTGCTCGACCGGCGGAAAGGGGTCGAGTGGTCCGAGAAAACAGATCATGCGTGGTGGTGGTCTTGCGGCTTTTTGAAGGCGATAACGTGGTCGGCATCGAGCCGGATACCGATTTTCTCGCCGATGGCATGGTTGTGGTGCGACGGCACCAGCGATAGCACGGATGCACCACTGGCAAGACGCAGGGTGTAAAGGATGTCGGCACCACGGAAGGCCTTGTGCAGCACCTCGGCCTGCAGCGGACTTTTATCGTCATGCACGATGTCGTCCGGGCGGAGCAGGACATCGACATCGCAGCCATCGGCGCAATTGGCGCAGGTTTCGCTGCATTCGACCGGCGTATCGGAGACCAGTTGGCCGAGTTCCATATCGACATTGGTGCCGTCGGCCACCACACCGGGAAGCAGCACGCCCTGACCAATAAAATCGGCGACAAAGCGGTTGGCGGGCCGGTGATAAAGATTGTAGGAAACGTCCCACTGCTGGATTCGGCCCTCGTACATGACGCCAATTTCGTCGGCCATGGCGAAGGCTTCGTGCTGGTCGTGGGTGACCATGATCGCTGTCGAACCCTCGCGTTTGAGAATTTCCCGAACCTCGGCCGAAAGCCGCTCGCGCAAACCGACGTCGAGATTGGAGAAGGGCTCGTCAAGCAGAATCAATTCCGGCCGCGGCGCCAGCGCCCGGGCGAGTGCCACGCGCTGTTGCTGACCGCCGGACAGTTCGTGCGGAAATTTATTGCCCTGGCCATGCAGGCCAACGGTCGCCAGCAATTGACGGACGCGCAGATGGGCGTCGGCAGCAGGCTTGCGGCCCAGCCCGAAGGCTACATTTTCTTCGATGGAAAGGTGCGGAAAAAGTGCGTAGTCCTGAAAGACCATCCCGATCCGCCGCTTTTCAGGGGTAACCCGTTGTCCGGCCCGGCTCACCACCTCGCCGCGCAAACGAATTTCGCCACCCGCGATGTCTTCGAATCCGGCAATGCAGCGCAGCAAGGTTGTCTTGCCGCAACCCGACGGCCCGAGCAGGCAGGCAATGCTGCCAGCTTCAAGCTGGAAATTCACACCATCTACCACGGTATTCTTGCCGTAGCGCTGGACAACGCCATTTAGTTCAAGTTGGGCCATGTGGTCGATTATAATTCGCATTCACAAACATGCGTACCGCCCCTTATTCCCCGCTGCTCATCGTCGGCATCGCCGTTGCCTTGCTGGCCGGTTTGCCGGTCGCCAGCGTTGGTCTGAATCTGTTTGTCGGTGGCACCAGCGCCACATGGGCGCATCTGGCCGCCACCGTTCTCTCCGAGTACATTGCAAATTCCCTGTGGCTCTGTCTCGGCGTCGGCTGCGGCGTCGGCATCGTTGGTGTGGCCACGGCCTGGCTGACGGCCATGCACGACTTTCCCGGACGCCGTTTTTTCGAGTGGGCGCTGGTTCTCCCGCTGGCCGTGCCAGCATACGTTATGGCCTACGTTTACACCGATTTCCTGCAGTTCGTCGGGCCGGTGCAAAGCCTGTTGCGCGATACCTTCGGCTGGGAGCACGGTGACTACTGGTTTCCCGACATTCGCACGCTACCGGGCGCCATGCTGATGTTTATCAGCGTCCTTTACCCTTACGTTTACCTGCTTGCCCGCTCAGCCTTTCTCGAGCGCGCCAGCGGCATGCTGGAGGCTGCCCGTACGCTGGGCATGGGCCCGTGGCGTGCTTTCTTCGCCGTGTCGCTGCCGCTGGCCAGGCCGGCCATTGCTGCCGGCGTGGCGCTGGCCTTGATGGAGACGTTGGCTGATTACGGAACAGTGGCTTATTTTGCGGTCAACACGTTTACAACCGGAATTTACCGCGCCTGGTTTTCGCTCGGCGATCGCGTCGCAGCAGCCCAGCTGGCCGCCATGCTGCTTGCTTTCGTCTTCTTCTTGCTCATGGCCGAACGCATTTCGCGAGGCCGGGCGCGCTACCACAACACGACCGGACGCAATCGCCCGATGGCTGGCGCTCGCTTGCGTGGGCTGTCGGCATTGCTTGCAACCCTGGCTTGTGCCCTGCCGTTGCTTCTCGGCTTTGTGCTACCGGCAGCATTGCTGCTGAAAATGGCCTTGACCGATGGCGATGCGCAGTTTGGCGAGCGTTTCCTGGTTCTCTCGCGTAACAGCTTTGTGCTGGCCAGCGCCACGGCGGTCATCGGCGTGCTGCTGGCTTTGCTGCTGGGCTATGGGGCGCGCTTGTCCAAATCGGCGCTTTCCAGCGGGTTGAACCGGCTGGTTGGCTTGGGTTATGCAGTGCCCGGCTCGGTGATCGCGGTCGGGGTGCTGATCCCTGTGACGCGACTTGATAACTGGCTGGCCGGACAGTGGGAGCATTGGTTAGGGCATAACCCCGGGTTGCTGATCACCGGGGGTATCGCTGCGCTGGTCTATGCCTATCTCGTGCGCTTTCTGGCGGTCGCGCTGCACACTGTTGAATCGAGTCTGTCCAAGATTACCCCGAATATGGATGACGCGGCGCGCAGTCTCGGCCTGGGGCAGGGTGAGACCTTGCGTCGGGTGCATGTGCCCATGCTGCGTGGCAGTTTATTGACGGCAGGTTTGCTGGTTTTTGTCGATGTGATGAAGGAGCTGCCAGCTACGCTGGTCATGCGTCCCTTCAACTTCGATACGCTGGCGACTCAGGCCTACACACTGGCTTCGGACGAACGTCTGGCTGAAGCCTCGACGGCCTCACTGGCAATTGTTGTGGTCGGGTTGTTGCCACTGATTGCCTTGTCGCAGCAGATTACGGCGGCGCGCCGACCGTAGTTGGTTTTGGCAAATTCAGGGCGTATTTTTGGGGCGAGCCGAGGTATCGTGAGCCTAGCTTTCGTCATGAAAGAGTAAATCCATGCTCAGTACATTGGTTTCCGTACCAAATTGA
This sequence comes from uncultured Rhodocyclaceae bacterium, assembly GCA_907163225.1. GTDB lineage: Bacteria > Pseudomonadota > Gammaproteobacteria > Burkholderiales > Rhodocyclaceae > Azonexus. Next base: position 3,387,316 of record OU015322.1, read on the forward strand.
CTTGGTATATCCAACAGATCCGTTACCGGCAAGCCATCGTGGTGTGAAAACTCGATGACGTTGCTGTCCGGTATGTTCTCCGGAAATGTGGGTACCTCGGCATCGTCAAGCGTGAGTTCGGCCGGAGAGGGCGAGTGGACGGCAGCAAGCGTGGCCGGAATGGGAGAGGCATGGGCGACAAACCCCTCCGGCATTTGGGCGCCGTGCTGCTGAAGCAGGGCAACGACGTCCTGGTGCCCTTTTCGCAAGGCCAGGCGTAACGGCGCGGCCGGACCGTCGCTGGCTGCAGCATTCTCGTTGGCACCACGCGCCAGCAATTCGCGGACGATAGCCAGATTTCCCTCAAAACTTGCAGTACGCAAAGGAAGTCCGGCGAAGCCATGCATATCCTCGGCGTCAATATCGGCGCCTTCGTTCAGCGCGTTGATGACATCGCTTATCTGGCCGGCATGGATCGCCCTGATCAAATCACTAGTTGGAGATTTTGTGGCTGTCATATATCAGGTTTCTCGACGACCCCGGAATTGTAGGCAATTCGCGGGGCTTTGGCGAGATGCCCTGCTATTTGAAGCCGGCGCGATCAAAAATGATCTGGGCCTTGGTCTGATACATGGCGAGATTTTTGACCGGCAACCTGTCAGCCTTGAATTTTCCCATGGCATCAAGCCCGGGGTTTGCGACTTTTATGCCGTCGACCGCAGGCCATTCGTTGTTGCCATCGGCGAAATAACGTTGTGCCGGTTCAGATGCGAGATACTCCAGAAACTTGACGGCGGCTTCACGGTGCGGGGCAGTTTTCAGCATGCCGCCACCAGAGACGTTGATGTGGGTTCCGTTTCCTGACTGGTCCGGCCAGACGATGCCAACCTTCTCCATCAATTTCCGATCTTCCGGCTTGGTCGAGCGGAGCAGTCTGGCCACGTAGTAGGTGTTTGAAATTGCCACGCCACATTCACCCGCTGCAACTGCCTTGATCTGGTCTGTATCGCCACCCTTCGGTGTGCGAGCCAGGTTGGCAACCATGCCGCGGGCAAGTTCCTCCGCCTTGGCTTCGCCCTGGTGGGCAATGATCGAGGCCATCAGCGACAGGTTGTAGGGGTGAGAGCCTGAGCGCGAACAGAACTTTCCCTTCAGCTTCGGGTTACCCAGGTCGGCGTAATTTTGTACGTCCTCCGGCTTGACGGAACCTCTGTTGTAGACGATGACCCGAGCGCGAGTCGAGAACGAAAACCAGTCCTCCGTGCGCAAATGGGCCGGAATTTTTGATTCCAGCAGTTTTGAAGCAACCGGAGCAAACAAGCCCAGTTCGTGTGCTTTGGCCAGGCGGGCGGCATCAACTGTCAGGAAAATATCGGCCGGGCTGTTGGCGCCTTCATTCTTCAGGCGTTCAAGCAGTTCATCTTCCTTGCCTTCGATGCGGTTGATCTTGATGCCGGTCTGCTTGGTGAAATCCTCATATAGCGCCTCATCTGTCTGATAGTGGCGGGCCGAATATAGATTAAGGATTTTTTCTTCAGCAAATGCCGGATTGACTGCGGTGACGACGGCAGTGGCGATTAAGGCAGACATCAGCTTCATACGGCGACTCCAGTTGTTTATTGAGAATGATTCCAGTTTACTGGGTGGCTTTTGTTTTGTAAATGAGAACGATTAACGACTTTTGGCGTAAAAAAAGCGGCTTGTTTGCCGCTTTGCTTTAATTGCCTTCGAGGATTCGTCGCGCCCCGTTGTAGCGGGCCATCCAATAACTGTTATCCATGTTTTCGACGCGAACTTCTGCGCCGGTACGTGGGGAGTGCAGAAAGTGGTTATCCCCCAGGTAAATGCCCACATGGGAGAAGGTGCGGCGCATGGTGTTAAAAAACACCAAGTCGCCCGGCTTAAGTTGGCTGGCATCGATTTGCTGACCGACTTCGCTCATTTCCTTAGCGGTACGCGGCAGGTTTGCGCCGATGCTGTCTTTGAAGACCAGTCGGACAAAACCGCTGCAATCAAGGCCACTGGTCGCATCATTGCCACCAAAGCGATAACGAACGCCGACCAGTTTAAGCCCTTGCAGGATGACATCCTGAGCGGCGTTGGTATAACGTTCCAGGAAAGACTGCTCGTCTGGCTTGCGGCTTGGTTCGGCAGCAGAAGACGCGCTAACCCCGCCGAGGAGCAGCAAAGTGGCAAGCAGAAAAGAGGTGATTACTTTTTGCATAGCTCTGAAATATATTTGAAAAGTGGGTAACTGTAAAGTCTGGGGGAAAATCAGGTGTGCTTAACTATGTTCATCCTCCGTAATTATGAATACAATTTCCATTCACTGGAGTGAGGCGAACTATGGATTCCTTCAAGGCTTTGTTGATTGAAGAGCGTGATGGCAAGGTAAGCAGTGGTTTTGTTCAGCTTGACGAAAGTCAGTTGGATAGCGGCAATGTAACGATTAGGGTCGCCTACTCCAGTATCAACTATAAAGACGCGCTGGCGGCAACTGGGGCGGGGAAGATCATTCGTCGCTTTCCCTGTGTCGGCGGTATCGACTTGTCCGGCACCGTTATCGAGAGCGGCGATTCGCGCTTCAAGCCTGGTGATCAGGTGATCGCAACCAGTTTTGACATTGGTGTGGCTCACCATGGGGGCTATGCCGAATTGGCCCGAGTACCTGGTGATTGGGTCGTGCCGCTGCCGACAGGTTTGTCGCTTTATGATGCGATGGCTTTGGGAACGGCTGGTTTCACTGCTGCGCTCGCCATCGTGCGCATGGAAGAAAACGGTCTTCAGCCAGACAAGGGTCCGGTCATCGTTACTGGTGCGACCGGTGGGGTCGGTAGTCTGGCGGTGGATATGCTGGCGAGAACTGGCTACCACGTGGTAGCGCTGACCGGCAAGGAGAGCGAGGCCGAGTATCTGCGTAGCCTTGGTGCTGCTGAAGTGATGCTGCGGCAGAGTCTGGATTTGTCAAAAATCAGGCCGCTTGACCGAGCCCGTTGGGCCGGGGCGGTCGACAATCTCGGCGGTGATGTCCTGGCGTGGATTGCGAGCACCATGGAGCAGGGCGGTACGATCGCCAGCATCGGCCTGGCTGCGAGCATGTCGTTGAACACGACCGTGGCACCGTTCATTCTGCGCGGCGTTTCTTTGCTCGGCGTAGATTCCGGTTATATCCGGGAACCATACCGCAGCGGTGTGTGGCAGCGTCTGGCGACTGATCTCCGGCCGCCACATCTGGCAGCGATGTCGAGACGTATTCCTTTTGATGAGTTGCCTGCTACCTTCGGTGAATATATTGCTGGCCGCGCCAAGGGGCGTGTCGTAGTGGAGCTTGCTGGTGGCTGATGTGGCTGATCTGCCACGCATCCTGATTGTTGATGACTCGCGGGTCGTCCGGGTCTCCCTTATTCAGCATTTGAAGGGGCAGTACGAGGTCAGGGAAGAGAGTGATGGGGAGGCTGCGTGGCAATCGTTGGTAGTCGATCACTCGATCCGTGCAGTTATTTCCGATTTGCAGATGCCCAAGTTGAATGGTTTCGAGTTGCTGGAGCGAGTCCGTACCTCGAAGTTGCGGCGTTTGCAGCAACTGCCGTTTATCTTGGTCACTGGCGAGGAAACCGAAGAGGAGCGGCTCAAGGCCAGGACGCTTGGTGTTTCTGATTTTGTGACGAAGGGGGCGGGAAGCGCCGAAGTGCTGACCCGGCTGAATAACCTGCTTGTGTTGAATAGTGCTCAGGAGAACCTGGCGGCTGGGCGCGAGCAGATGGTCCACGATCCGGTGAGTGGTTTGTTTACACGAAAATATCTCGAATTGCAGGCGGCACAGGCCTTATCTCATTCGGCCAGACATGGTGTTGATGTCAGCGTAATGGTTCTTGGATTTGATGGGCTTGAGGGCCTGCGTGAACGGTTCGGGGTGCCTGTCGCCGATGAAGTCAGTAATCGATTTGCCAAGATGCTGGCTGGGAAAATGCGGCAGGAGGACAGTTTGGGGCATTTTGGCGCCGGGCAGTTTTCGGTCGTTTCGCCAGGAACGGCAGCGGCTTTTTGTGCCACGTTTGCGGAGCGTGTTCGCGAGGCGGTCGAGGTGGCGCGTTTGTCGGTTCAGGGACAGAGCGTCGCGCTGACGGTCAGCATCGGGTTGGCCAGCGTTCCGACTGATCGTGTCAGTTCCGCTGGTGCCTTGCTTGATCTGGCCGGGGAACGGATGCAGGCGGCCATGCATTCGGGGGGGAATCGAACAGAGTCTGGCGGTATTTTGCCGGCTACTCGACCGATTTCTATCCATCACGCCCTGGAGTTGCTGGCAGCCAACCGCCAGTCGCCGGTTGTTCCGCATCTTCCCTCTCTGGTGGAGCGCTTGCTACCGTTGATGCAATTGATGAATCAGGAATTGAATTTGGCTCTGCCAGTGGCGGAGATCGAGCGTTTTTTGAGCGAACGGAAATCTCAAAACAATTAGTCCGTTCGGAATTTTGATGTGCAGGAATACCTAGTTAGAGGAATTTTTATGGCGACATATAAAGAGTTTCACCAGTATTCGATCGAAAAACCGAATGAGTTCTGGACCGAGCAGGCCCAGCTAGTTGATTGGAAGGAGCCGTTCACCCAGGTGTGCGACTATTCCCGTCCGCCGTTCGCAAAATGGTTCGTCGGTGGCAAGACCAATCTGTGCCACAACGCGGTTGACCGCCATGCGGCCAAGCGTCCGGATGCTGCCGCGTTGATCTTCATTTCGACGGAAACCGATGAAGAGAAGGTCTACAGCTTTGCTGAACTGCAGCGCGAAATCGAGCGCATGGCGGCCATTTACCAGAGTCTCGGCGTCAAGAAGGGCGACCGCGTCCTGATTTACATGCCGATGATCGCCCAGGCGACCTTTGCAATTCTCGCTGCAACCCGGATCGGTGCCATCCACTCGGTGGTGTTCGGCGGTTTTGCCTCCGGTTCGCTGGCGACGCGTATCGACGATGCCAAGCCGGTGCTGATCGTTTCGTCCGACGCCGGTATGCGCGGCGGCAAGGCCGTGCCCTACAAGCACCTGCTCGATGAAGCCATCGATCTGGCCGAACACAAGCCAGCCAAGGTGCTGATGGTTGACCGTGGTCTGGACAAGGCTTTCAACAAGGTTGCCGGTCGCGATGTCGACTACGCGACCGAGCGTGCCAAGTTCATGGATGCCAAGGTGCCGTGCGAATGGCTGGAGTCTTCCGAGCCGTCCTACATCCTTTACACCTCCGGCACGACCGGCAAGCCGAAGGGCGTGCAGCGCGATACCGGCGGTTACGCCGTGGCGCTGGCTTCGTCGATGAAGCACATCTACTGCGGCGGCGAGGGCGAAACCTTCTTCTCCACTTCCGACATCGGCTGGGTGGTCGGTCACTCTTACATCATCTACGGCCCGCTGATCGCCGGCATGGCTACCGTGATGTACGAAGGCACGCCGCTGCGTCCGGATGCGGGTATCTGGTGGCAGATCGTCGAGAAGTACAAGGTTTCGGTCATGTTCTCCGCGCCGACCGCCGCACGCGTGCTGAAGAAGCAGGACCCGGCCTTCATGCACAAGTACGACCTGTCGTCGCTCAAGCATATCTTCATGGCCGGCGAGCCGCTCGACCAGCCGACGCATGAGTGGTTCATGACCGAACTGCAAAAGCCGGTCATCGACAACTACTGGCAGACCGAAACCGGCTGGCCGATGCTGGCCGCGCTGCCGGGCGTCGAGAAGACCGCGATCAAGTACGGTTCGCCGTCCTTCCCGGTCTACGGTTACAACCTGCAGATCTTCCGCGAAGACGGATCGGTTTGCGGCGCCAACGAGAAGGGTATCGCCGCCGTCATCCCGCCGCTGCCGCCCGGCTGTTTGTCTACCGTCTGGGGTCAGGATGACCGTTTCGTTTCGACCTACTTCACCCTGTTCAAGGAGCCGCTGGTTTACTCGTCGTACGACTGGGCGATCAAGGATGAAGATGGTTATTTCACCATCCTCGGCCGCACCGACGACGTGATCAACGTTGCCGGTCACCGTCTGGGCACCCGCGAAATCGAAGAGGCCATCCAGAACCACGCGGCGATTGCCGAAGTGGCTGTGGTTGGTGTCGAGGACAAGCTCAAGGGCCAGGTGCCGATGGCCTTCGCCGTCGTCAAGGATGCTTCCAAGGTCGCTACGCCCGAGTTGGTCAAGGCGCTGGAGAAGGAGGTGTTTGGTACGGTCGATAGCATTCTCGGTGCCATTGGCCGCCCGGCTCGCGTGCACTTCGTGACCGGTCTGCCCAAGACACGTTCCGGCAAGATGCTACGCCGCTCGCTGCAGGCGCTGGCTGAAGGCCGCGATCCGGGCGATCTGACGACCATCGACGATCCGTCGACGTTGGAGCAGATCAAAAACGCGCTGGCCAGCTAAGCGCCGTCCTTCTGGACAAGCCCGCCGATGTGAGTCGGTGGGTTTTTTTACGTCTGTGATTTCAGTTTTGGCCATTTTTTCCGGTTGACCGCAGAATGCTGGCGCGCGATTCAGCTTTTGACCGGCGTCACAATCCGTTGTCCGGGCAGGTGGTAGAATGCCCGCCAATTCAAGCATCCTGTGGTTTGTCGAACATGATTTACGAAACCGTCGCTGCCGTCGATCTCGGTTCCAATAGCTTCCGTCTTCAGGTCGGGCGAGTGGTAGACAACCAGATTTACACGCTGGATTCCATGAAAGAGCCGGTGCGTCTGGCATCAGGATTGATGCCAGACAAGCGCCTGGATGCGCCGGCCCAGGCGCGCGCACTGGACGCGCTGCGCCGCTTTGGCGAACGACTGGGTGGTCTGGACAAGGGGGCTGTTCGCGCGGTGGCGACGAATACCTTGCGCGTTGCCAAGAACACGTTTGAGTTTCTTCCGCTGGCCGAAGAGGCGCTCGGTTTTCCCATTGAAATCATCGCCGGCCGCGAAGAGGCTCGCCTGATTTATATCGGCGCCTCGCACTCCTTGCCGAGTGCAGCGCACAAGCGTCTGGTCATCGATATTGGCGGCGGTTCCACCGAGTTCATCATTGGCAAGCGCCATGACCCGCAGTTGATGGAGTCGCTGTACATGGGCTGCGTCAGTTACACCCTGCGCTTTTTTCCCGATCGGCAGATCGACCGCAAGCGCCTGCGTGAGGCGCAAGTGGCCGCGGCCAAGGAAATCGAACTGATTGCTCACGACTATCAGCGACTGGGGTGGAAAGAGGCCATCGGCTCGTCGGGGTCAGCACGGGCGATTGCCGATGTGCTGGAACTGAACAACATGAACCCGAATGGCGAAAGCGGCATCACCCGGGTCGGGCTGGAAAAATTGTGCGCGCTGCTCATCAAGGCTGGCTCGGCCGAGGCGCTCGACCTGCCCGGGGTCAAGGGTGATCGGCTGCCGGTGTTTCCGGGCGGCGTGGCGATCATGTCGGCCATATTCGAAGAGCTGGACATTGAACGGATGTCCTACGCCGAAGGCGCCTTGCGCCTTGGCGTGCTCTACGATTTGCTCGGCCGTTTCCATCATCACGACATGCGCGATTCGACCGTCGCGCAGTTCCGCCGCCGCTATCAGGTGGAGGGCGATCAGGTTGAGCGGGTCGAGGCGACGGCCATTTCAGCCCTGACCCAGTTGACCGCAGGTTCGCCAACCGAAGACGATGTGCAGTTCCTGTCCTGGGCTTGCCGCCTGCATGAAATTGGCATTTCAGTGGCCCACAACGCTTATCACAAGCACGGTGCCTACGTTCTGACCTACGCTGACATGCCGGGTTTTTCCAAGAAGGATCAGGCGCGCTTGGCGATGCTGGTGCTGGGCCATCGAGGCAAACTTGAAAAGCTGGGCGCGATTCCATTGGCCGATAGTGCATGGGATCTCATCTATTGCTTGCGACTGGCTGTGTTATTGCACCGCACCCGCGATGACCGGGCTATCCCCGCCTGGCGAGCCAGCCGGAGCGGAAACGGCTACTTGATCGAACTGCCGGCGGACTGGCTGACCGCCAATCCCTGGACGGCCGCAGCGTTTGGTGAAGAGGCGATCGTCTGGAAGCAACTGGGCCGTGAGTACATTGTCCGCTCCAAGCCGACGAGGAAAGTCACGTGAGCGAACTCCCCAGCTTGCATGCCGAGCCGGGGAGAGTCGTACTGTCTGGCTGCTGGACGCTGGCCGAAATGTTGCCGAACATGCCGGCCTTGCAGGCACAGTTGGCGGCTTGTTCGGCAACCACCAAGCATTGGGATTTGTCGGCCGTAACCCGGCTGGATAGCGCTGCCGCCGTGCTGCTCTGGCGCACCTGGGGATCGAGTTGGCCGGCAAGCCTGGCGATCAGCGACCTCCATCGGCAGTCGCTTGCCCGGGTTGCGGAATTGCCCGTGGATATCCCCGAACAAACCAGGCCGAGGCGGGGATTTCCCGAGATGGTTGGGGCCTTGCTGCTGAAGGCGATGGCCAATCTGCGGGGAATGATTGTGCTGTTCGGGCAATTGTTGCTCGACACCGCCTACCTGTGTCGCCATCCCAGGGATATTCCCTGGAAGGAATTCACCGCCAATGTTTACAAAGCCGGTGCACAGGCGCTGGCGGTCACGGCGCTGGTCGGGTTCCTCATCGGCGTGACAATCAGCTACCTGTCGGCGCTACAGCTCAAGAGCTTTGGCGCCGATTTGTTCATCGTCAATATCCTGGGTATTTCGATCATTCGCGAATTGGGGCCGGTGCTGGTGGCGGTGCTGGTCGCCGGGCGCTCCGGCTCGGCAATGACGGCGCAAATCGGGGTGATGCGGGTGACCGAAGAAATCGATGCCCTATCGACCATGGGCATATCGCGCAGCATCCGTGTCGTTTTACCCAAGATTTTCGGGTTGACCGTAGCAATGCCCTTGCTCGTACTGTGGACGTCCGCGGTGGCGCTGTTTGGCGGCATGCTCGCCGCCTTGGTGCAGCTTGATCTGTCGCTGATCTACTTTCTCGAAAACCTGCCGCGGGCAGTGCCGATGGCCAATCTGGTCATCGGTCTGTGCAAGGGGGTGATGTTCGGATTTGTCATCGCCATCGTTGCCTGTCATTTCGGCCTGCACGTCAAACCGAACACCGAGAGCTTGTCGGCCAATACAACAAGTGCGGTGGTGACGGCAATTACCACGGTCATCCTGGTCGATGCGATCTTTGCGATTTTCACCCGGCAGATCGGGGTGCCGCAGCTATGAAGCCGCCAGTCATCGAATTGCGCGGTGTCTGCGCGAGCTTTCGCGGGCAGGCCGTTCACCGCGATCTTTCATTGCGGGTGGATGAGGGCCAGATTGTTGGCTTGCTCGGCGGCTCGGGCAGCGGCAAAACGACCTTGTTGCGCGAGATTCTCGGCCTGCTGCGGCCGGAATCGGGCAGCGTGCACCTCTTCGGCGTCAATCTGAATGATCCCGATGTCCGTTTGCAGCGGGATTTGCGCAGACGTCTGGGCATGCTGTTTCAACACGGCGCGCTGTTCTCCGCGCTCTCGGTCTTCGACAACATTGCCTTTCCGCTGCGCGAACTGCGTTGTCTGGATGCTGACTGGATTCGCCGGTTGGTGCACCTGAAGCTGGCGATGGTCGGGCTGGAGGCGGCCCACGGCAAGCTCATGCCGGCTGAGCTCTCGGGCGGTATGGTCAAGCGCGTCGCGCTGGCTCGCGCGCTGGCCCTGGAGCCGGAACTCTTGCTGCTCGATGAGCCGACGGCCGGCCTGGACCCCGACCGCAGCCAGAACTTCGTCGAACTCGTTGGCGACCTGCAGCGCGAACTCGGCCTGACCGTCGTCATGGTGACCCACGATCTTCACACCCTTGCCGGGCTGGCCACTCATGTCGCCGTGCTGGCTGATCAGCGCATCATTGCCTTTGGTCCGAAAGACGAGGTCATGACGGTCGACCATTCTTTTGTTACCGGCTTTTTTGGCGCAGATCGCCGGAAACTGCTTTAATTGGCTCCATGGAAAACAAGTCATACGCCTTCGCTGCCGGTCTGTTCGCCTTGCTCCTCGGCGTGGCCGCGTTGTTGGCGCTGTATTGGCTGAATGGTGGCAAGGATGAGTCGCACGACTACATTGTCGTGACCAAGCAGAATATCGGCGGACTAAACCCGCAGGCGCAGGTTCGCTATCGGGGAATACGGGTCGGCAAGGTCAGCGATATCCGCCTCGATCCCGATGACTACAGCAATATTCTGGTGACCATCTCCATCAACGGCGATGTGCCGCTGACCCGGGGTACTGTCGCCAAGCTGAACTATCAGGGGGTCACCGGACTGGCCCATATTCTGTTGCTGGAAACCGGGAAGGATTTGGCACCGCTGAAATCGGATGATGAACAACCGCCCCGCATCACGATGATTCCCTCTCTGCTGGAGGAACTCGGCGAAACCGGTATGGCAACGCTAAAGCAGGCGCGGCAGATGATGGCCAGCGCCAATGCCATGCTCAACGACGAGAATCGTGCCAACCTGACCAAGACGCTGGTCAACCTGGAGGCGGCCTCAAGCAGCATGAAGCCGGCGCTGGAAAACCTGAATCGAACCCTGGTGCAGGTCAAAAAGCTGCTCGACGATCGAAACATCAAGCATCTGTCGCAAGCGGCCGGCGAAGTCAGCCCCCTGCTGGCCGATACCCGCGTCCTTATCGGCAAAATGCAGGTAGCGACCGACAAGCTGGATGTGGCTATCGGCGACGCATCGGCTGGCGGCACTTCAGCACTGATGCCACGCCTGAATGAGCTGGCAAGCGATTTTTCGATGACGTCGCGCCAGTTGAGTCGCGTCCTTCGCATTCTGGAGGAGTCGCCGCAAGGCCTGGTCTTCGGTGCCCCTGCCCAGTCGCCGGGGCCGGGTGAAGCTGGATTCAATCCGAGCGGGGAAAAATAACATGCGTTGGCTGGCTTCACTGCTTATTTGTCTTCTCGTTTCGGGGTGCTTTACCTCGGGAAAACGAGGCGGTGACAATGCGATGGCAACCTACGATTTCGGGCCGCCAGCTAATAGCTTGCTTGCCGAGCCTCGCAAGCAAGCCATGGCCATCGAGGTTCGGGCGCCGCTATGGTTCGATTCCATGGGGATTGATTATCGGCTGGCCTATGCTGACGCGACACGCTTGCGCGAATATGCCCGAGCGCGCTGGGCAGGGCCGCCGGCGCAGCTGATTCAGCAACGATTGATGCAGCAGCTTGCTTTGTCGATGGCGGGGCAGGGACAGGCCCGTTGTCTCTTGCGGGTGGAGATCGCCGAATTCAGCCAAGTGTTTTCCACGCCAGACAGCAGCAAGGGGGTTTTGAAGGGGCGGGCTCAGCTTTTTGACCGCTCACGCCGCCTGTTGGCTGAGCTCGATCTCAACTTGGCGCAATCGGCATCCAGCCAGGATGCGGCCGGTGCCGTCAGTGCGTTGGCTGTGACGGTGGCGCAATTGGCAATAAATTTGCAGGCCTGGGAAAGCGTCCTGGTGAAAACGGGAAAAGCCGGCAGCTGTTCAGCTTAGTTTGAAACAATTCGCTCTGCGATGCGCTGTTTCAGGCTGGCGAGATCGTCGTCAAATTGCCCGTAATGCATCAGCGACAAGCCAAAAACACAGGCGTAGAGAAGCAAGCTGCGGCTTTTCGCTTCGGCGTCCGACATGCCGGCCGCGACAAATAGCTTGCGCGTACATTCCAGCCGGTAAAGGTCGACAGACTCAACGACAGCAGCGGCCTGAGGATCGTGTCGCGCCCAGTCACGTATCGCTAGTTCAATCGACATTCCCTTGCGATTTTTGTTCGCGCCATACAATTCGATGGCGTAATGCAGTTGGTTGCGTTCGTTTCCCGCGCTGACTGACGTAGTTTTTTCAATATCGCGAATTCGACCAAGTTTCCAGTGCTCCAGGACCGCGTCCAGCAGGGCTCGCCTGTCCTTGAAATGCCAATAAAAACTGCCCTTGGTAACCCCGCATTTTTTGGCCAATACTTCGACGCGCAGACCGGAAACGCCTTCGCGGGCCAAGACATCGATAGCCACGTCCACCCAGCGATCCGGGTCGAGTTGAGTGCGCACCGGAGCAACTCGGCTACGCGGCGCGAGCGATGAGGTTATGATCGGGGACTTGACAGGTTTATTTTCCATACGCTACCGTATGCTTTTCCATACGACACAGTATGGTCATTGTGCTGGTTGAGTGATCGCCTGTCAAACAGCTGGAAATGCTTGAAGAAATCGAACCGAGTAAAAGGAGAAACTTGTGAAGATACTTGTCCCCGTCAAACGGGTCGTTGATTACAACGTCAAAGTCCGCGTCAAAGCGGACGGCACTGGCGTTGATCTGGCCAACGTCAAGATGAGCATGAACCCCTTTGACGAAATCGCCATCGAAGAAGCCGTCCGCCTCAAAGAAGCCGGCATCGCCACCGAAGTCATCGCCGTCTCCTGCGGCGTTGCCGCCTGCCAGGAAACCCTGCGCACCGCCATGGCCATCGGTGCCGACCGCGGCATCCTCGTCGAAACTGACGTCGACCTCCAGCCGCTCGCCGTCGCCAAGCTCCTGCAGGCCCTCTGCGCCAAAGAACAACCGCAAATCGTCATCTGCGGCAAACAAGCCATCGACGACGACGCCAACCAGACCGGCCAGATGCTCGCCGCCCTGCAAAACTGGCCGCAAGCCACCTTCGCCTCCAAAGTCGTCCTCGCCAACGGCAAAGCCACCGTCACCCGCGAAATCGACGGCGGCCTCGAAACCCTCGAGATCAGTCTCCCCGCCGTGGTCTCTACCGACCTGCGCCTGAACGAACCGCGCTACGCCACCCTCCCCAACATCATGAAAGCCAAGAAAAAGCCGCTCGACACCGTCAAGCCGGCTGACCTTGGCGTCGACGTCACCCCGCGCCTGACCACCCTCAAGGTCGCCGAACCCGCCAAGCGCAGCGCCGGCATCCGCGTTGCCGACGTCGCCGAACTCGTCAACAAACTCAAGAACGAAGCGAAGGTGATCTAAATGGCTATCCTCGTCATCGCCGAACACGACAACACCGCCCTCAAGGCCGCCACCCTCAACACCGTTGCCGCCGCCCAGAAGATCGGGGGCGACATTCACCTCCTCGTCGCCGGCAGCAACTGCAGCGCTGCCGCCCAAGAAGCCGCCACGCTCAATGGCGTCAGCCTCGTCAAAGTCGCCGACGCCGCCCACTACCAAAACCAGACCGCCGAGAACCTCACCGCACTGGTCATTGCCAACGCCGCCGGCTACAGCCACATCCTCGCCCCGGCCACCACCTTCGGCAAGAACCTGGCCCCGCGTATAGCCGCACTCCTCGACGTCGCGCAAATCTCCGAAATCACTGGTGTCGAATCCGCTGACACCTTCGTCCGCCCGATCTACGCCGGCAATGCCCTGGCCACCGTCAAGAGCGCCGACCAAACCAAAGTCATCACCGTGCGCAGCACGGCGTTTGATGCGGTCAACCGGGAAAATGCGGCAAAAATCGACAGCATCAGCCCAGCCGCCGACACCGCCCAAAGCACCCTCACGAACCGCGAACTCACCAAATCCGAGCGTCCCGAACTCGGGGCCGCCAAGATCATCGTTTCCGGTGGTCGTGGTCTGGGTAGTGGCGAGAACTACCACACCCTGCTCGAACCGCTCGCCGACAAACTCGGTGCGGCGCTCGGCGCAAGCCGTGCCGCCGTCGATGCCGGCTTCGTTCCGAACGACTACCAGGTTGGCCAGACCGGCAAGATCGTCGCCCCGCAGCTTTACATCGCGGTCGGTATTTCCGGTGCCATCCAGCATCTGGCCGGGATGAAGGAGTCGAAAGTCATCGTCGCCATCAACAAGGATCCCGATGCACCGATCTTTCAGGTGGCGGATTACGGGTTGGTCGGTGATCTGTTCGAAGTGGTGCCGCAACTGGTGGGTGCCGTCGGCTAATCCCACAAAATTCGTGGCTGGCACTAAAATGGCCACGTGAATCTGACTGACACCTTGATGGGCGAAGGGTGGTACTGGGCGGCGTGGGTCGTCTGGGTGCCACTCTTCGCTCTTTCGCTTTTGCGGGCGCCTTGGGGGCGCCTTGGAAATTCGGAGCAGTTGAATGTCTGGCTCGGCATGGTCGTATTTTTGACGCTTGTCTGGAGCATGAAGGCTGGCATCAAACCGGGGTTGTCCTTGCATCTGCTTGGCGCGACGGTGTTTTCCTTGAGTTTCGGGCCGCTGCTAGCCTTCATCGGACTTTCTCTTGTAACCGCCGCTGTCACGCTGAATGGGGCAGGTGGGCCGCTCGCCTATGCCGCAAATGCATTGTTGCTGGCAGGTTTTAGTGTTGGCCTCAGCCATTTTTATTTCCGGATTTTCTCCGGCATGCTACCCAAGAATTTTTTTGTATATATCTTTATAAATGGCTTTCTTGGCGCTGCGCTGACGATAGTTAGCGTCGGGTTTGCTGCGACACTACTGCTGGCCTTGGTTGGCGCATACGAGTGGGACTACCTGATCAGCGAGTATTTTCCATATTTTCTTTTACTTGCGTTTTCGGAAGCATGGTTGTCGGGGATGATAATGACGTTGTTCGTTATTTACCGCCCCCAATGGGTTGCCAGCTTCGATGATTCCAGTTATCTGGCCGAGAAATAACGGCTACAATTTGAATAATTTTTTGTCATTGGGGGCCGTGTCTTTGAATCGCTTTGTTCTTCGCTATTCCTTGCCGATATTCCTGTTGTCGTTGTCAGGAGGAGTTTCAGCGGTTGGCCTGGGCGAATTGCGCGGCCAACCTGCTTTGGGCGAACGCATACAGCTGGAAATCGATCTGCTGGGCGTCGACAAACAAAAGCTCGATTCAAGCTGTTTTCGTCTCGTACAACCCGCCGGTAGCGCTGATTTTCCTTGGCTGAAGAAGGCCGTGCTGAATGTGCGCAAAGGCGCTCATCCCGTTCTGGAGGTTAGTTCTGAAACCCCAATGCGTGAGCCAATTATGCAGTTGGCGGTTCAGCTGGGCTGTGGGCACGAAATTTCCCGGGACTACACGCTTTTGGCATCACCTGTCAGAGGGACAACGTCACCGCCGCCCGCGCCGCGCGCCGCGGAAATTGACGCTCGTACACTGCAGCCTGCCGTGCGGCGGCCGGTAAAGGTTCGTTCGACGGCGCCCGCTGCAGCGGAGGCGCCGTCCAGATTGGCGCCCAGGAAATTGGAGAAATCTCCGCGCGCTTTGCCCATGGCAGATCGCTTGATGTTGTCGGACGGCGTTGTTGGAGACCCGTCGTTACGGTTGGCAACTGAGCTACTTGCCGGGGGCGCTTCTGGCAACGAAGAGCAGCGCGAAATCCTGCGCCTCGAATTTCGGATGCTGATGGCAATGCATCAGCAGGCCACCTCTCAAATGGCGACAGCTGAAAAGCTGAGAAATATGGAGTCCACGCTGGGGGCGCTTCAGCAACACGCTGCCGGATTCGCGCAGCGTGTCGAGAAGGATGGTAGTGGGCCAATGTCGTCTGGTGTGGTACCAGCGCCTCAACCAATTTCCCCTGCCCCTGCCGTTGTTTCGGAGCCACGTTCCGATGTTCCAGATAGATCTACGTCAAAAGCGCTTCCGGTACCTCAGGTCGATGCCTCATCCGGATTGTCCGAGTGGAGTCTTTACGGCGTTTTGATCGGGACGGTGCTTGGTCTGGCGGGTTGGCTGGGTTGGCGGAACTATAGCCGCCAAAAACTCGGCAGCGACGATAGCAGCGTCCAGATATTTGTGCCCGATGTGAAAATAGACCCAAAGCGGGCCGAGGAGCGAGAAGAGCCTGGCGGTATTGATCTTCCATTTGAGCCGGCGGCTGTGGGTGGCACTCCCATGCAGGTGGATCTTGAATTGGATGCGGGAAATGAAAGCCCGTCCTCCAGTTACACAGATGTTTCGTCGATCGGTCATTCTCGCGGACCGGACTCGATGATGTCGATCAACGCCACTACACTGGACGAACACTTTGAGGCCAATCCGGTCATGGAATTGGCTGACATCATGCTCTCCTTTGGCAGGGTAAAGGGAGCTGCCCAGGCTTTGCAGGAATATATCGACAATAATCCTCAAGAAGCCTTGCAGCCGTGGATCCGCTTGATGGATGTGTACCGTATGGCCGGAATGCGTGCGGAGTTTGAAAATGTAGCGCGAAATCTGAATCTGCATTTCAATGTTGAGGTTCAGAGTTGGGACGACGCACTGTCTGGGATTTCAATTCCTTCTCCGGAAATTGCCAGCGGATCGCCGGTTGCGCCTCGGGCAACGTGCCTTGAGGATTTGCCTCGACTGATGAATACCGTTGTCGGTCTCTGGAGTGACGGCGATGTGGTTGGGTATCTCTATCAGTTGCTGCGTGATAATCGTGGCGGTCAGCGTTCCGGATTCAGCTTGCCCGTTGTTGAGGACGTATTGTTCCTGATCGAGCTAAAAGAAACAGCCAATCGCATGGAGAGTCTTAAATGAGTGAATACGTTGCCCCGCTGAAAGACATCCGCTTTGTCATGCAGGAACTGGCGGATCTGGAGCAGGTAATTTCGTTGCCTGGTTGTGAAGAAGCTTCTCCTGACGTGGTGGATGCCATTCTTGAAGAGGCAGCAAGGTTTTCCAGCGAGGTGCTATCACCATTGAATATTGTTGGCGACAGAAATGGTGCCAAATGGTTGGACAAGAAGGTAGCAACGCCGCCTGGTTTCAAGGAGGCTTATAGCCAGTTTGTAGACAATGGCTGGAATGGTCTTGGTTGCGATCCGGAATTTGGTGGTCAAGGCTTGCCCAAACTGCTGTCAACTGCAGTCAGTGAAATGTGGAAAGGGGCCAACCACGCATTTTCTCTTTGCCCCATGTTGACGCAAGGTGCCATAGAAGCTTTGGTGATTGCGGGAACGGATGAGCAGAAGGCTGCATATCTTCCCAAGCTTGTCTCGGGAGAGTGGACCGGGACAATGAATTTGACAGAGCCTTCGGCTGGCTCTGATTTGGCGGCAGTGCGCACGCGCGCCGAGCCGGTGGGTGACGGAACGTACAAGATTTTTGGCCAAAAGATTTTTATTACGTACGGTGAGCACGACATGACGGACAACATCGTCCATCTCGTCTTGGCCCGCACACCGAACGCTCCGGAAGGCGTCAAGGGTATTTCACTATTTGTTGTCCCCAAATTCCTGCTTCACGCAGATGGACAGCCGGGTGAGCGCAACGATGTTTTTTGTGTATCCATTGAACATAAGCTGGGTATTCACGGTAGTCCTACGGCTGTGCTGGCATTTGGCGATAACACAGGTGCGATTGGCACACTTGTCGGCGAAGAGAATCGTGGTCTCGAGTACATGTTTATCATGATGAATGCCGCTCGCTTCAATGTCGGCCTTGAGGGGCTTGGCGATGCCGAGCGTGCCTATCAGCGTGCCGTAGCCTATGCGAAGGATCGTGTCCAAGGGACCGAGGTTGGTGTAAGGGGTGGGCCGAAAGTGCCGATCATCAAGCATCCGGATGTGCGCCGCATGCTGATGTCCATGCGTTCCCGCGTCGAGGCCATGCGGGCGCTAGCGTATGTGACTGCTGCCGCGCTGGATAACGCTCACAGCAATCCCGATTTCGCAGCGCGTCAGAAGGCTCAGGCGACAGCTGATCTGCTAATTCCAGTCGTCAAGGGGTGGAGCACGGAGAGTGCAGTCGATATAGCATCGATTGGCGTTCAGGTGCATGGCGGCATGGGGTATATCGAGGAAACTGGGGCTGCTCAGCACCTCCGTGATGCTCGTATCACTGCTATTTACGAGGGAACTACCGCTATTCAGGCGAACGATCTGATCGGTCGCAAGATCGCCCGTGAACAGGGCGCTACCATTAAGGGAATTATTGCCGAAATGCGTGCCGCTGTGTCACAGTTGAATGGGGATCTTGTTGCTGTTGGTGTGCGCCAAAGTGCCGCAATTGATGCGCTGGAAAAGGCTGTTTTCTGGATCGTGGCCAATTTTTCAACGGAACCGAAGGCAGTGCACGCTGGTGCCGTGCCTTTTCTCAACTTGTTCGGTGTTGTAGCCGGAGGTTGGCAGATGGGGCGTGCGGCCGTGATGGCTCGAGCCAGGATCGCCGCAGGTGATACGGATGGGTTCTGGTCTGCAAAAATAGCCACCGCGCAGTTTTACGCTGACCATTTCCTGACCCAGGCGCAAGGCCTTGCCGAGTCAGTTACTGCTGGCGCAAAAGGTGCGCTGGATATCGCCGACGACAGTTTTTAAGGGGCTGCTTTCAGATCACGCCAAAAGCCCTTGATTGTTGTTATAATCTTGGGCTTTTCCACCTTGCCCTACCGCACTCGCATGGCGGAGGGTTTATCCCAAAAGGAGATTGCATGCGCCATTACGAAATCTGCTTTATCGTCCACCCGGACCAAAGCGAACAAGTGCCCGGCATGGTCGAGCGCTATCGCGCCATCGTTACTGCCAAGAACGGTACGATTCATCGTCTGGAAGACTGGGGCCGCCGTCAACTGGCTTACCCGATCCAGAAGATCCACAAGGCCCACTACGTTCTGATGAACATCGAGTGCGACGGCGAAACGCTGAACGAACTCGAACATTCGTTCAAGTTCAACGACGCTGTGCTGCGCCACCTCACCGTCAAGATGAAGGCCGCTGTGACGACTCCTTCCCCGATGATGAAGGAAGAGAAGTCCAAGTCCATGATGCCTGGTGATGCCGCTCCGGCTGCACCGCTCGAAACGGCTGCTGCTTAAGCATATTTGTACGGGAATTAACGGCTGAACTGCATCACACTTTCCGGAAAACTGGTTGAACGCAAAGCTTTGCGTTACACACCTGCCGGCGTTCCGGTTAGCGAAGGATGGCTGCAACACAGCTCTTCGCAGGCAGAAAGTGGTGTAGAGCGTCTGGTGGAAGTGGAAATCGCTGTCGTGGCTCTGGGTGAAAACGCCCGCTGGTTACAGGCAGCGCCCCTAGGGGCGCTAGTCAAATTGACCGGATTTCTCGCTGCCAAGAGTCGCAACAGCAAAGCGCCCGTGCTGCATGTGAATACACTCGAATATTTGGAAGGAAACGAAAATGGCTCGATTCTTCAAGAAGAAGGATGACGACAAGAAAAAGAAGCGTGGTGGCGGCCTGTTCAAGCGTCGCAAGTTCTGCCGCTTCACGGCTGAAAAAGTCGAACAGATCGACTACAAGGATGTGGACGTTCTGAAGGAATTCATTCAGGAAAACGCCAAGATCATGCCGGCTCGCCTGACCGGTACCAAGGCCGGCTATCAGCGCCAGCTGGGCACCGCTATCAAGCGCGCCCGCTTCATGGCCCTGCTGCCTTACACCGACAACCATCAATAATTTTCGGGGAGACTAAACATGCAAATTATTCTGCTCGAAAAGGTTGTTAACCTCGGTAACCTCGGCGATATCGTCAAGGTCAAGGATGGTTACGCTCGCAACTTTCTGATTCCGCAACGTATGGCCAAGCGTGCTACGCCGGCTGCCATGGCTGAATTTGAAGTCCGCCGCGCTGAACTGGAAAAGCTGGCTGCTGAAAAGCTGGCCGCTGCTCAAGTTGTCGCAGACAAGATGAACGGTACTGCCGTGTCTGTCGCCCGCAAGGCAGGCATGGACGGTCGTCTGTTCGGTTCTGTTGGCAACGTTGACATCGCTGACGCGCTCAAGGCCGCTGGTTTTGATATCGACAAGTCTGCTATCCGCATGCCTGAGGGGCCGCTCAAGGCGATTGGCGAGTTCCCGCTTGACGTAGCGCTGCATACCGATGTGCTGGCTAATATTACTGTGGCCGTGGTTGCTGAGTAATTTCAGCTAGCCACCCACCAAAAAGGGCCTCGCGATAGCGAGGCCTTTTTAATTTAAACTTGTCGCCATGAATCAACGTCCTTCTAAACCTAGAGTTTCAGACTCTTCCCTCGATCATTTGCGAGTTCCGCAGCATTCCATTGAGGCCGAACAATCCGTTCTTGGTGGCCTGTTGCTGGACAATCAGGCGTGGGACAGGATCGGTGATCAGGTTGCTGAAACCGATTTTTATCGGGACGAACATCGACGAATATTCCGCCAGATTCGCAAGCTGCTGGACAGTGCCAAGCCGGCCGACGTAGTTACCGTTGCCGAAGCACTGGATGTGGCGGGAGAGGGCGATCAGACCGGCGGTCTGGCCTACCTGGGCGAATTGGCTGCGAATACGCCGTCGGCGGCCAATATTAAACGCTATGCCGAAATCGTTCGCGAGCGTTCGGTATTGCGTCAGTTAGTAGCGACGGCTGACGAAATCGCGGCCGATGCTCTGAATCCTATGGGCCGCGATGCCGAGAGCCTGCTGGATGAGGCTGAATCAAAGATATTCAGGATTGCCGAGGCTGGTGCCGGTCACAACGAGGGATTCATTCACATCAATCCCTTGCTGACTCAGGTGGTTGAACGCATTCAGGAGCTGCATGACCGTGACAATCCTTCGGATATTACCGGGGTGCCGACTGGATTCATCGATCTTGACCAAAAGACATCAGGTTTTCAGCCGGGTGATCTGATCATTGTAGCTGGCCGCCCATCCATGGGTAAGACGGCTTTTGCGTTGAATATTGCCGAAAACGTTGCAGTCGATACGGGTTTGCCGGTCGGGATTTTTTCGATGGAAATGGGGGGGGCGCAATTGGCCATGCGTATGCTGGCCTCGATTGGCCGTCTCAATTCACAGAGCCTGCGCACGGGCAGAATGTCGGATGACGAATGGTCGCGCCTGTCGTTTGCACTCGGTAAGCTTCATGAAGCGCCGATCTATATCGATGAAACCGGTGGCCTGAGCCCTGCCAATCTACGCGCTCGCGCCCGGCGCCTGGCGCGCAAATATGGCGGCAAGCTCGGCTTGCTGGTTATCGACTACATTCAGTTGATGAGCGGTAACAGGCAGGGCGAAAACCGGGCGACTGAGGTGTCGGAAATCTCTCGCTCGATCAAGTCGCTGGCTAAAGAGTTGCAGGTGCCCATTGTCGCTTTGTCGCAGCTCTCCCGGAAGGTCGAGGAGCGCACCGACAAGCGGCCGATGATGTCGGACTTGCGCGAATCGGGTGCTATCGAACAGGATGCCGACGTGATCCTGATGATGTACCGGGATGAGTATTACAACAAGGAAAGCAACGACAACAAGGGACTGGCCGAGGTGATCATCGGCAAACAGCGTAACGGCCCCACAGGAACCGTACGCATGGCCTTTATCGGTGAGTACACTCGCTTTGAAAACCTGGCAAGCGGTGGCTTTGTCGATGCCCAGAACTGAGGTTGGTTAAAGCACAACCTGGCGTGTTCTGATGCTGTACTGGGGGGCGGCAGAACTGCCCCCATCGAAACGGCTGCCCGAGTTTTCCAGTTGTGGCATTAGCATGAAGGGGATCGCTGAATTTTTTCCAGGGAGAACGATGTCCGTTCCCAGGTTGAAGGCGATCCAGTTCATTTCCCAGACACCGAACAGGATTTTTTTCAGCGAAATCAGCTTGCTGTCGCGGTCAGACAGGGCCTCCATCGAAATGGCACGTCGTACATCGCTGGGGTCGACCGGAATCCACCCGTAACCTGGTACGTAGAATTCTGCACGAACGTGCTGGCCGCGCGTCGCATCGTCGCTACTCAGCCCCAGGCTGCGGAACAGGCGTGATGAGCCCGTACGCATCCCATAGATGCAACGGGCCGGGATGCCAATTGCCCGGCAGATAGCGACGAACAGGCCATTAATATCGGCCGAGCGCCCACCGTATTGCCCCTGGATCAACTGTTTTCGAACATCGCCATTGCCGCATCCGGGCAGGCTGGGATCGTAAATGGAATTGTCGACCACCCAGTCATAGATCGCTTTGGCTTGGGCAACAGGGTCTTTGATACGACCCAGAATGCGTTCGCCAAGCTGAAAGGCAAGACCATCGTTGGGTATCAGTTGCGATGCCTGCAGGTTGCGGCGGAGGATGTCTTCACGTTCGGGGGCTACGGTGCGCTTGGTGATATCAAAGTGTCGGTCGGCGGTGGTGACTAGGGTTGTGAGTTGAAGTCTGGCATCGCTGCTGTCCGGCCACTCGCAGAAAAAGACTTCAAGGTCACCATCAGGCAGTCGGCGCATGCTGGCATTGGCCGGGTTGCCTATCCATGTATGGCCAAGAGTGCGTTGAAACAGCGTGTCCTGATTGAGCGGCAAGGGGAGCCATAGTTTCGTCTGCTCACTCTTGCTCTTCAGATTGATCGTTGTCGTGATTTCGAATGTACGCCATTCGCTGGGTGGCTCTGGGGCCCTTACTGGTGGAAGCTTTGAGGCCGTTGTTCCTTGCGGTGGGCGCTCGATGACGGGGTCTTCTGCTGTGTGGGCGACCGGCTCGCGCGGTCGGTAGACTATTTTTTCAGGACGGGGGCGCTCAGGCCTCGCGTTCGTTTTTTTGGATAGCTTGCTTGATTTTGCTGATTTGGATGCCTTGCCTGCTTTGCTCGAGGATCCCTTGCCGGCTGCCCCCTTCTGTTTGGCGCCAGCAGTGGCTTGCTTGGATGAACTGGCCTTGGCCTGCTTCTTGGCGGCCCAAGCATCCGTGACGAACAGCGACAGTGCGGCTGCAGATGTTAGAAAATCGCGACGTTTCAAGTAAATCCTCCGGCGGAGCCTATCCGTGGTTGAAACGAAAAGGCCGTGTCACTGACACGGCCCATTAACCATTGAAGAGATTATAACACTTCGGCGGCGTGGTCAGCCAGACGGGAGCGCTCCCCGCGTTGTAACGTGATGTGACCGGAATGCGGCCAGCCCTTGAAGCGATCGACTACATAAGTCAAGCCGGAACTGCCTTCGGTCAGGTAGGGGGTGTCGATCTGGGCAATATTGCCTAGGCAGACTACCTTGGTGCCGGGGCCAGCGCGGGTGACCAGCGTTTTCATCTGCTTCGGCGTCAGATTTTGCGCCTCATCAATGATCAGGTATTTTTTCAGGAAAGTCCGACCGCGCATGAAATTCATCGACTTGACCTTGATTCGCGAACGGATGATGTCATTGGTCGCTGCCTTGCCCCAGTCGCCACCGTAGGGGCCGCTGCTGCTTTCGTCGGTGTGGGTGAGCACGTCGAGGTTGTCTTCGAGCGCGCCCATCCACGGGGCCATCTTTTCTTCTTCTGTGCCGGGCAGAAAGCCGATGTCTTCGCCGACCGGCACCGTGGCGCGAGTCATGATGATCTCGACGAAAAGCTTGCTTTCCAGCACCTGGGTCAGGCCGGCGGCCAGCGTCAGGAGCGTTTTGCCGGTACCGGCCTGGCCGAGCAGGGTGACGAAATCGATATCCGGATTCATCAGAAGGTTCATCGCGAAGTTCTGCTCGCGATTGCGCGCCATGATGCCCCACACCGCATTTTTCGGGTGTGTGTAATCGACCAAGGTTTCGAGAATCGCGGTCTTGCCGGCAGTTTCCTTCACGATGGCCGTCAAGCCGTCTTTTTCCAGCCAGACGCATTCATTGACCAGCATCTGCGTACAGAGCGGGCCGGTGACCTTGTAATAGGTCTTGGCATCCTTTTTCCAGGATTCCATGCCCTTGCCGTGCTTGTCCCAGAAGTTGTCGGGCAGGGCGCGGGTGCCGGTGTAGAGGATGTCGGTATCCTCCAGCACCTTGTCGTTGAAGTAGTCTTCGGCCAGCAGGTTGAGGGCGCGCGACTTGATGCGCATGTTGATGTCTTTCGACACCAGGATGACTGGGCGCTTGGGGTATTTCTTCTGGAGGTGGATGACGACCGAAAGAATCTGGTTGTCGACCTTGGAGGTTGGCAGGCCTTGCGGTAGATCGGCGTTGATCGCTTCAGTCTGCAGGAAGAGCCGGCCACTGGCCTGCTTGCTGGAGGGCGCGTAGAGCTCAATACCCTCGTCGATATCGCCATTATTGGCCAGCAGCTCGTCCAGCATGCGCGAGGTCTGGCGGGCATTGCGGGCAATTTCCGACATGCCCTTCTTGTGGTTGTCGAGCTCTTCCAGCGTCATGATGGGCAGGAAGACGTCGTGTTCTTCAAAGCGGAACAGGCAACTGGGGTCGTGCATCAGCACGTTGGTATCAAGGACGAAGATTTTGGTAACGGCGGGCTTCTTTGTGGCTGCGGGCTTGCGCGGCATGGAGTGGGCCTTTGGTCTGGGTGGGTAAAGTGAAGAGGGTCGGTTAAAGGGTTTTGACGTAATCCAGTACTTCCTGGACGTGGCCGGGAACTTTGACGCCGCGCCATTCGCGGCGAAGGACGCCTTCGCGGTCGATGATGAAGGTGCTCCGTTCAACGCCCCGCACCTGTTTCCCATACATGTTTTTCATTTTCATGACAGCGAACAGGTTGCAGATGGCTTCGTCGGTATCGGAACCCAATTCGAAGGGGAATTCCTGCTTGGCTTTGAAATTTTCGTGCGACTTCAGGCTATCGCGCGAAATGCCCAGGACGACTGCATTGGCTGCAGAAAACTGCTCGAAAAGGTCGCGGAAGTTTTGGCCCTGAGTTGTGCAGCCGGGCGTGCTGTCCTTTGGGTAGAAATATATGATCACGATTTTTCCAGCCTGAGCGGCCAGGTTGAACGTGGTGCTGCTGGTTGCAGGCAGCGAGAAGTCGGGGAATTTCGTGTCGAGCATGGGGATGCCTCTGTGTTGTAAGCGTTTGAGTCATTGTGGGCAATTCCCGCCCGTCAGGTCAAGCGGCGTGGCGGGCATTTGCTAAACTGCGAGTCATGCAAAAAATATGCGCCGGTTTCCTCGCTGTCATTGCCCTGTCCGGCTGCGGTCAGGCTTGGAATGATCCGTATCCGGCTGCGGATTTGGGGCGAAATATTCTTTATTCGGCCTTTACCGAACGTCCCAAGCATCTCGATCCCGCTCAGTCGTACACCGAGGATGAAATTACCTTTACGGCGCAGATCTACGAGCCGCCACTGCAGTACCACTATCTGAAGCGGCCGTATCAGTTGATTCCGTCGACTGTCGAGCAGGTGCCGGTGCCGCGTTTCTACGATTCGGCGGGCCGCGAGTTGCCGAGCGATGCGCCGGTTGAGCGGATTGCCGAGAGCGTTTACGAGCTGAAATTGAAGCCGGGCATCCGCTTTCAGCCCCATCCGGCCTTTGCAGTTGATTCCCTCGACCATAAAAGCAAAGGCTGGCCCCACGGTCAACCGGATATTTTGACCAAAAATGAAATTGCTGCCCGGCAGACGATTGCCGATTTTTCCCTGGTAGGAACCCGCGAACTGACCGCCGACGACTATATCTACCAGATCAAGCGGCTGGCCCACCCGCGCCTGCATTCGCCGATTTTCGGCATGATGGCGGACAAGATTGTCGGGCTGAAAGAGCTTGGCGAAACGCTGCAAAAAGCAGCCAAGGACAAGCCAGCGAACGAATGGCTGGATCTCGATGCCTTCCCGCTCTCCGGAGTCGAGAAAGTCGATAGCCACACCTGGCGTGTTCGCATCAAGGGCAAGTATCCCCAATTTCTTTACTGGCTGGCGATGCCTTTCTTCGCCCCGGTACCGCGCGAAGCCGACCGCTTTTTCGCCCAGCCCGGCATGGCAGAGAAGAACTTGACGCTTGACTGGTGGCCGGTCGGTACCGGGCCCTACATGCTGAGCGAAAACGATCCGAATCGCCGCATGGTGCTGTCACGCAACCCGAATTTCCACGGCCAGGCTTACCCCTGCGAGGGCGAAGCGAGTGACCGCGAGGCTGGTTTGTTGGCCGATTGCGGCAAAGCCTTGCCGTTTATTGACCAGGCCATCTTCACCCGAGAAAAGGAGGCAATTCCGTACTGGAACAAATTCCTTCAGGGTTACTTCGATGCCTCGGGAATATCCTCGGACAGCTTCGACCAGGCTGTTCGTGTCAATGTCGGCGGCGACGTGGCGCTGACTGAAGAGATGCGCGACAAGGGTATCCGCCTGCTGACTTCGGTCAAGAGTTCGACCTTCTACATGGGTTTCAACATGCTGGATCCTGTCATTGGCGGGTTGTCTCCGCGGGCGACCAAGCTGCGCCAGGCGATCTCGATAGCCATCGATCAGGAAGAGTACATTTCCATTTTCCAGAACGGTCGAGGCATTGCCGCGCAGAGCCCGTTGCCACCAGGTATTTTTGGTTACGAACCGGGCGAGCCTGGCATCGACGCCACGGTCTACGACTGGTTTGATGGCAAGCCGAAACGCAAGTCGGTAGACGTGGCGAAAAAACTGGTTGCCGAAGCGGGATACCCGAATGGTCGCGACGAGAAAACCGGCGAGCCGCTGGTCGTCAATCTCGATACCACCAGCGGCGGCATGGGCGAAAAATCCCGCCTTGACTGGCTGACTCGGCAATTTGCGAAGATCGACGTGCAACTCGTGGTTCGTTCGACGGATTTCAATCGCTTCCAGGACAAAATCCGCAAGGGCAACGTCCAGCTTTATTACCTGGGCTGGAATGCCGATTACCCCGACCCGGAAAATTTCTTCTTCCTGCTCGACGGCAACGAAGGCAAGGTAGCAAAAGGTGGTGAGAATGCCTCGAACTACGCCAACCCTGAGTTCGATCGCCTGTTTGTGCGAATGAAGAATATGGACAACAGTCCGGAGCGCCTCGGTATCGTCCGCCAGATGAATCAGATCCTGCAGCACGATGCACCCTGGGTCTTCGGCCTGCACCCCAAGAGCTACACGCTCGGCCATCGCTGGCTGAAGAACCGCAAGCCGAACGATGTCGGCAACAATATTCTGAAATACCAGCGCATCGACACTGAAGATCGGGCCGCCGCCCGCCGGCAATGGAATGGCCCGGTTTTATGGCCGCTCGGGCTTGGCCTGCTGGCGCTGGTGCTCGCCATTGTGCCCGCTGTCATCGGGTATCGCCGGCGTGAGCGTCGGGCTGCGTTGAAGTGAGATTGATCGAACGCCAGCAGGAACTGGATGCGTCGTTACTGGATTTTCGTGACCTGTGGCACCCGCAGCCCTTTCGGGAAAATCGACCGTCGTGGTGCGAGCGCTGGCCGGCTTTGCTGGATGAGCTTCTGAGCCTTCCGGAAGACGACGTCTCGCACCTGAACGACGACGTTGCGCAGGGACTGAGCCTATTGGCAAAACATATTCCGGCGGTCGCCAACATGGCTCCGTTGGCTTCCTTGCCGGCAAGAGCGAGTGTGGTATTGCCAAATCTTGCAACGAATTGGGCTTGGGAAATCCCCGGGCGAAAACAGCAGCAGATTGAGGCGTTTGCTAGTGCGGCAAGCCCAAGTGGCCAGCCAGTGCTTGACTGGTGTGGTGGCAAGGGGCATCTCGGGCGCCTGCTTGCCCAGGCTTGGGACGCGCCAGTTCATACGCTGGAGATCGATGTCGGCCTGTGTGAAGCAGGTGTGGGGCTGGCCCGGCGCGCCCGGGTGAACCAGAAATTTGTCGCTTCTGACGCGTTGACCGTAGCAGAGTGGCCACAGGCCGGGCAGCATGCCGTCGCGCTGCATGCGTGCGGTGAACTGCATCGGCGCCTGATCCGCGACGGTGCCGAGAAAGGTGTCGGTCGCTTTGACGTGGCACCTTGCTGTTACTACCGCGGCGTGGCCGATGTCTATCAGCCTTTGTCCAGCAATATGCGGCTCGCCCTGACGCGCGACGATACGCGTCTGGCTGTCACGGAAACGGTAACCTCGGCACCGCGGGAAACCCGGCTGCGAGACAGGGGTATTGCCTGGAAACTGGGTTTTGATGCTTACCGCCGAGCAGTTTCCGGCGACGCCTACCGTTCATTCAAGCCCGTCCCTGATGCTTGGTTGCGTGCTGAGTTTTCTGATTTTTTGACGAAAATGGCTGACCGGGAAGGCTTGCCGCTTCCCTCTGAGAGCGCGGTTGCAACATTTGAGAGGGAAGGCTGGCTACGTCGCGACGAGGTGATGCGATTGTCCATCGTGCGCCACGCCTTCCGCCGGGCCATCGAAGTCTGGCTGTCCCTGGATCTTTGTTGCTATCTGGCAGATCGCGGTTATGTGGTCGAACTTGGCAGTTTTTGCCAACGCCAATTGACCCCGCGCAACCTGCTTATCTCTGCCCGGCTTGCTTGACCAGATAGTCTGCCAGTTCGGCCGGGTGATCGATGATCAGGTCTGCACCCCAGGTATGCAGGGGGCCGCTGTCGCCAAGATACCCGTAGGAAACGGCGACCGTTATGCAGCCAGCAGCATTGCCGGCCACGATGTCGCGCCGGTCATCGCCGACGTAGAGCGTACTTTCCGGCCTGCATTCGAGCAATCGGCAGGCATGCAAAATAGGTAGCGGCGACGGCTTGGCCTCGGCTACCGTGTCGCCGCTGACCACACAGTTTGTTCGTGGCGACAATTGCAGCAATTCGACCAGCGGATCGGTGAAGCGCATGCGCTTGTTGGTGACAATGCCCCAGCCCAAATCCATGGCCTCAAGCCTGTCGAGCAGTTCAGGAATACCATCGAAAAGACGCGTCTCAAGGCAAAGGCGCTGGATGTAGATGTCAAGAAAACGCTGCGCCAGATCGTCGTATTCAGAATGTGTCGCATCGATGCCGAAGCCTGCCTTCAGAAGTCCACGAACGCCTTGCGACGTGTAAGGCCGGAGTATTTCGAGTGTTTTCTGCGGTCGACCTTCCTGCTCCAGCAGAATATTGACGGCTCCACCCAGATCGGGCGCCGTATCGGCCAGCGTCCCGTCCAGGTCGAAAAGAACCGCTTTAATCATGCCGGATGGCGCGCATCAGGTAATTGATGCTGGTGTCGCGCCCAAGTGCATAGACCTTGGTTACCGGGTTATAACTCATCCCGACAACCTCTTCGGGCTCAAGATTGGCCTGTTTTGCCCAGCGAGCCAGTTCAGATGGTTTGATGAACTTGGCGTAGTCATGCGTACCCTTGGGTAGCATGTTCAGTACATATTCGGCGCCGATAACCGCAAACAGGTAGGACTTCGGGTTGCGGTTAAGCGTGGACAGGAATACCTGGCCGCCCGGCTTGACCAATCGGGCACATGCAGCGATCACGCTAGAGGGATTGGGCACGTGTTCCAGCATTTCAAGACAGGTTACGGCATCGAACGCACCCGGCATTTCGTCGGCCAATTGCTCGACTGATACCTTGCGATAATCAACCTTCTGGCCGCTCTCCAGCAGATGCAACCTGGCCACGCCGAGTGGCTTCTCCGAAAGATCAATGCCGATCACATTGGCGCCACGTACTGCCATTCCTTCTGAAAGCAAACCGCCACCGCAGCCGACATCCAGAATTCGCTTGCCGGCGAGGCCGATGCTTTGATCTATCCAGTCCAGGCGCAGCGGGTTGATGTCGTGTAGCGGCTTGAATTCGCTGTTCGGATCCCACCAGTGGTGGGCAAGGTCACCAAATTTTTCAAGTTCGGCGGGGTCGGCGTTAAGCATGGCTTGTTTTTCGAGCAAATTTGATCAGAAAAGAAAAAAGCCCCGCTGAGCGGGGCTTTCATTGAAGCGTCGGCCGATTACTTGGTGCCGATAACTTCGATATCAACGCGACGATCCGGCTGCAGGCAGTCGATCAGCGCCTTGGACTTCTTGTCGCCCTTGCACTTGTCGCCAGTAACCGGCTGCTTCTCGCCCTTGCCTTCGGTGTAAACACGGTTGGCTTCGATGCCCTTGGCCACCAGGTATTCCTTGACGGCGGCAGCGCGCTTCTCGGACAGCTTCTGGTTGTAGGCGTCACCACCGACGCGGTCGGTGTGGCCAACGGCCAGGATCACTTCCAGCTTGATGGCCTTGGCCTTGGAGACCAGCTCGTCGAGCTTGGCCTTGCCAGCCGGACGCAGAACAGCCTTGTTGAAGTCGAACAGGGCGTCAGCAGCGACGGTGATCTTCTCACCGGACGGCTTGACGCCGGCAGCTGCAGGCATGGCGGGCTTGGCGGCAGCCTTCGGCTCGCAGGTTTCTTTCGGCAGCAGATCCTTGTCGCACTCGCAACCAGCCTTGTCGGCGGCAGCAGCGGCCGGGGTCCAGTAGCCATCACGCCAGCACAGGCCGTAACCGGACTTGGCGACGACGTCACGCTGGTCGATCAGGTAAACGCGCTCTTGCGCAACAGCGGTAAAACCGATACCGGCCAGCAGGGCCAGAACCAGAGATTTCTTGGCGATGTTCTTGATCATTGTTTTCCCTCGTTGAAGAAAATTTGGAAATCTTTAACCCGCACTTCGGCTAAATACAAGCCTGCCGGCGGACTTCCAAACTATTTTGCCATAGTGCAACGGCCGATTCCAAGTGATTTTGGTCAATGCCGGGTAAAGTTTTGTGGTCTACGCAACACTTTCCCGCCACCCAGACATGGCTGACGCATTCTCGTCCGGCGACATTGATTAGATGAGAGACTGGATCAAAGCACGGCCGCATTTCCATTGAGCCAAGGTCGACGGCGCATAGATCGGCCGATTTTCCTGGTGTGATGGAGCCTATTTCCTGGCCGAGGCCAAGTGCGTTGGCTGCGTTGAGCGTTGCCATGCGCAGTATTTCGTGGGCTGGCAGCGCGCTCGCGTCGCCTGTCAGCCCCTTTGCCAGCAGCGAGGCCAGGCGCATTTCACCGAACAGGTCGAGCCGGTTGTTGCTGGCGGCGCTATCGGTGCCCAATCCAACATTGATGCCAAGTTGTCGCATCTGCGCCACAGGTGCGAAGCCGCTGGCTAACTTGAGGTTGGAGCTTGGGCAGTGGGCGACGTTGCTGCCGGTTTCGGCGAGCAGTTTCAGTTCATGCTCGTTAATTTGAACGGCGTGCACGCCAATGAAGTTGGGGCCAAGCTGGCCCAGTTCGCGCAGGCGATCGAGCGGTCGGCATTTGTATCGCCTCAGGCTTTCATCGATTTCGTGCCGTGTTTCGTGAATGTGGCAGTGCACTGGCAAGTTGAGTTGCTCCGAAAGCGTCAGGATCCTTTCGAAAGTGGCGTCGGAGACGGTGTAAGGGGCGTGTGGCGCCAGGCAGAAGCCGATTTGTGGGTTGTGCAGCCACTTTTCGCGGACGGTCAGCCCTTTGTTTAAATAGTCGTCGGCATCGCTGGCGTAGGGTGTCGGAAATTCCAATGCGGTAATGCCCAGCATGGCGCGCATGCCATATTCGGAGGCTGCTGCAGCGGCTGCTTCCGGGAAAAAGTACATGTCGTTGAAGCAGGTGATCCCGCCCTTCAACATTTCGGCGCAGGCCAGGCGCGTGCCGTCGTAAACGAACTGGGCTGACATGTGGGCTGCTTCGGCGGGCCAGATGTGGTTTTGCAGCCAGTCCATCAGTGGCAAGTCGTCAGCCAGTCCGCGCATCAGGCTCATCGCTGCGTGGGTGTGGAGGTTGATCAGCCCGGGGATCAGGATGTGGTCGGCGAGGCTGACTTGCTTGTCCGGATTGAAGCGTGCGCGGGCTTCGCCGGTGGGCAGGACGGCCAGAATTCTGCCGTTGTCGATCGCGACGGCATGGTTATTGAGCACGATATCGGGGTCGACCGCAGCAATCCAGCGGGAGTCGATTAGCAGGTCGATATTCTGGGGAGTGGTTGTCATGAAAAACGGGGTCTGTACGGTGAGGGCAGCGTGTTAAAATAGCAAATTACGCTTGAATCAACTAATAAAGGCATCGCGCAAGCGGTGCGAAGTGAGACATGGACCAATTCGCCAAAGAAACATTGCCGATCAGCCTCGAAGACGAGATGCGGCGTTCCTATCTCGATTACGCGATGAGCGTGATCGTTGGCCGGGCACTGCCAGATGCGCGCGATGGCCTTAAGCCGGTGCATCGCCGCGTTTTGTTCGCGATGCACGAGCTCAACAATGACTGGAATAAGGCGTACAAGAAATCGGCCCGTATTGTCGGTGATGTGATCGGTAAGTACCACCCGCACGGCGATACGGCGGTTTATGACACGATCGTCCGCATGGCGCAGGATTTTTCGCTGCGCTACATGCTGGTCGATGGTCAGGGTAACTTCGGCTCGGTCGACGGCGATAACGCGGCGGCCATGCGTTATACCGAAGTTCGCATGGCCAAGATCGGCCATCAGTTGCTGGAAGATCTGGAGAAGGAAACGGTAGATTTCGGGCCGAACTATGACGGTTCCGAGAACGAGCCGCTGGTCATGCCGGCTCGCATCCCCAATCTGCTGATCAACGGTTCGTCCGGTATCGCGGTGGGCATGGCGACCAACATTCCGCCGCATAATTTGAACGAAGTAGTTGCAGGTTGTCTGGCCTTGCTGGAGAACCCGGCGATCACCATCGACGATCTGATCGAGTACATCCCGGCTCCCGACTTTCCGACTGCCGCGCTGATTTATGGCGTGATGGGTGTGCGCGAAGGCTACAAGACAGGTCGCGGCCGCGTCATCATGCGCGCCCGGACGCACTTCGAGGACATGGAAAAGAGCAACGGCCGTCAGGCGTTGATCGTTGACGAGCTTCCCTACCAGGTTAACAAGAAGTCGCTGATCGAGAAGATTGCCGAGCTGGTTAACGATAAGAAGATCGAGGGCATCTCCGATATCCGCGACGAGTCTGATAAATCGGGCATGCGCGTTGTCATCGAACTAAAGCGTGGCGAAGTCGGCGAGGTCATCCTCAACAACCTGTACAAGCAAACGCAGTTACAGGACACCTTCGGCATGAACATGGTGGCGCTTGTCGACGGCCAGCCGCGCCTGCTGAACCTCAAGCAGATGCTGGAGTGCTTCCTGTCGCACCGTCGTGAAGTAGTGACGCGGCGCACTGTGTTCGAGCTGCGCAAGGCGCGCGAACGCGGTCACATTCTTGAGGGTTTGGCTGTCGCGCTGTCCAACGTCGATGACATCATTACCCTGATCAAGGCGGCACCGACGCCGGCCGACGCCAAGCGTGGGCTGATGGAACGTACCTGGCGCAGCGCCATGGTCGAGGAAATGTTGGTCCGCGCGGCTTCCGACGCATCGCGTCCGGATGGTCTGGCGCCGGAATTCGGTTTGTCGGAGCAGGGCTATCGCCTCTCCGATGCCCAGGCCCAGGCTATTCTCGAGCTGCGTCTGCAGCGCCTGACCGGTCTGGAGCAGGACAAGATTGTCAGCGAGTACAAGGACGTCATGGCCAAGATCCTTGATCTGCTCGACATCCTGGCCAAACCAGAACGCATTACCGAAATCATCGTCGGCGAACTGACGGCGATCCGTGATCAGTTCGGCGACGAGCGTCGCTCCGAGATCGTCCTGCACACGCAGGAACTCGGTATCGAAGATTTCATTACACCGATGGACATGGTCGTTACCCTGTCGCATGGCGGCTACATCAAGGCCCAGCCGCTGGCCGACTACCGCGCCCAGAAGCGTGGCGGGCGCGGCAAGCAGGCGGCGGCGATCAAGGACGAGGATTTTGTCGATCACCTGTTCGTCGCCAATACGCACGATTACATCCTGTGCTTCTCGAACCGTGGCCGCTGCTACTGGCTGAAGGTTTATGAAGCGCCGCAGGGCAGCCGGACCAGCCGTGGCAAGCCGATCGTCAATCTCTTTCCGCTGGAAGAGGGCGAACGGATTAACGCCGTGCTGCCGGTCAAGGAATTCTCCGACGACCAGTATGTGTTCATGGCCACCGTCATGGGTACCGTCAAAAAGACGCCGCTGTCCGATTACTCCAACCCGCGCAAGGCCGGCATCATCGCCGTTGCGCTGGACGAGGGCGATTACCTGATCGGCGTCGAGCTGACGAGCGGCACCAGCGATATCGTGCTGGTTTCCAATGCCGGCAAGGCCGTCTGGTTCGACGAAGAAGACGTCCGTCCGATGGGCCGTGGTGCTCGCGGTGTGCGGGGCATGCGCCTGATGGAAGGGCAGTCGGTCATTTCCTTGTTGGTTGCAGAAGACGATCAGCAGACGGTACTCGTCGCGACCGAGAATGGTTTCGGCAAGCGCACGGTGCTGGCTGATTTCCGCCACTCAGGTCGGGGTACGCAGGGCGTCCGCGCCATTGCCGACAGCGAGCGCAACGGCATCGTCGTCGGTGCCAAGCTGGTCAATGATGAAGATGAAATCATGCTGATCACCACTGGCGGCGTCTTGATCCGCACCCGCGTCGCCGAGATTCGCGGCATGGGCCGGGCGACGCAGGGTGTCACGCTGATTTCGCTGGATGACGGCGAGAAATTGGCAGGACTGGAGAAGGTCGCTGAATCGGTGGCCGAAGTCGATGCCGACGCTGAATCCGACGCTGAAGTGGTGAATCCTGCGGTCAACCCGGAAAATGAGCAAAATCCGGAATCGTCCGAACCTAACGAAGGCGGAGAAGCCTAAATGAGCCGCATCTGGAATTTCAGCGCCGGTCCGGCTGCTCTTCCCGAGGAAGTCCTGCGCCAGTCGCAGGAGGAACTGCTCGACTGGCATGGCGCCGGTTGCAGCGTCATGGAGATGAGCCATCGCGGCAAGGAATTCACCAGCATCATCGAGCAGGCCGAAGCCGACCTGCGCGAGTTGATGGGCATTCCCGAGCAATACAAAGTCTTGTTCCTGCAGGGCGGGGCGACGCAGCAGTTTGCTCAGATTCCGATGAACTTGCTGGCAGGTCGCTCGGCCGATTACATCGTCACCGGCTCGTGGTCGAAGAAAGCGTTCAAGGAAGCACAGCGCATCGGCAATGTCCGCTGCGCGGCGACGACCGAGAGCAGCGGCTTCACGCGTCTGCCGATGGCCGAGGAAATCAAGCTCGACCCGTTCGCTGCCTACCTGCACGTGTGCACCAACGAAACCATCCACGGCGTCGAGATCCCGGCTGAGCGCATCGCCGATACCGGCGTGCCGCTGGTCGCCGACATGTCGTCGCACATCCTGTCGAGGCCGGTCAATGTCGAAAAATTCGGCCTGATCTACGCCGGCGCGCAGAAGAATATCGGCCCGTCCGGCCTGACGCTGGTCATCGTGCATCGCGACCTGCTCGGCATGGCGCCGATGAGCACGCCGTCCGTCATGGATTTTGCGGTGATGGCCGAGCATGGCTCGATGCTGAATACGCCGCCGACCTACGGCATCTACATCGCCGGCCTGGTTTTTCAATGGCTGAAGCGGCAGGGCGGTTTGCCGGGCATTGCTGCGGTCAACGCGGAAAAAGCCCTGATTTTGTACGATGCCATCGACGATTCCGAAGGCTTCTACACCAACCCGGTCGATCCCGATTGCCGCTCGAATATGAATGTCCCCTTCGTGCTGGCCAATCCTGCACTTGACGTCGCCTTCCTGGCGGAATCCAAGGCAGCTGGCCTGGTTTCGCTGAAGGGCCACAAGTCGGTGGGTGGCATGCGGGCCTCGATCTACAACGCGGTGCCGCTGGCCGGCGTCAAGGCGTTGGTCGAATTCATGAACGATTTCGCCAAACGCAACGGTTGAGTTTTATGAGCGACGATCTGCAACAAGCCCTGGCCGGTGTGCGCACCGATATCGACCGCATAGACGGCGAATTGCTCAAATTGCTGAACGAGCGTGCCCGTTGCGCCCAGCGCGTTGGCGAGATCAAGGCCGAGCACGGTGAGGCCGGGCACATCTACCGGCCGGAGCGCGAGGCGCAGGTCTTGCGCCGCTTGCAGGACACCAATCAGGGGCCGCTACCCAATGAAAACATCACCTTTTTCTTCCGGGAAGTGATGTCGGCCTGTTTGTCGCTGGAGGAGCCGTTGGGGATTTCCTTCCTTGGACCGCTAGGTTCCTTTACCGGCAGCGCGGCGACCAAGCATTTCGGCCACGCTGCCCGTTTGCTGCCGCAGGCGTCGATTGACGATGTCTTCCGCGAAGTCGAGTCCGGTCACGCCCATTACGCCGTTGTGCCAGTCGAAAATTCGACCGAAGGTGCGGTCGGTCGAACGATGGATCTGCTGCTCGGCACGCCGCTGAAAATCTGTGGCGAAGTCGTGTTGCGCATCCACCAGAACCTGCTGACCCACGAAACTGATCTGAGCAAGATCACCAAGATTTATTCGCACGCCCAGTCGCTCGCCCAGTGCCATGAATGGCTGAACCGCAACCTGCCGGGCATTCCGCGCATTTCGGTATCGAGCAATTCGCTGGCTGCCCAGATGGCAGCCGAGGAGCCCGGCGTCGCAGCGATTGCCGGCGTGGCTGCGGCCGAGCGCTACAAGCTTCCCAAGCTGGTCGAGAACATCGAAGACGAGCCGAACAACACGACGCGTTTCCTGATTCTCGGCAAGCACGACGCCGGTCTTTCCGGCCGCGACAAGACTTCGCTGATTATGTCCGCGCCGAATCGCACCGGTGCGCTGCACGAGCTGCTGCTGCCCTTGTCGACGGCGGGTGTTTCGATGTGTCGCCTGGAATCCCGCCCGGCCCGCAACGCGCTGTGGGAATACGTTTTCTACGTCGACATCGAGGGCCATCGCGACGAACCAGCGATCAAGGCCGCGCTTGAAAAACTGGCGGCCTATGCCGCCTATCTGAAAGTTCTCGGGTCCTACCCCGTTGCCGTTTATTGAGGAAAGCTCCATGAGCCTTGCCGAACAGGCGCTGCCTTACGTCCGCGCCATTTCGCCCTACCTGCCGGGCAAGCCGATCACCGAACTGGCCCGCGAAATGGGCATTCCGGTCGACAACATCCTCAAGCTGGCATCGAACGAGAATCCGCTGGGCATGAGCCCCAAGGCCAGGACGGCCGTCGAGGCGGCGATTGGCGGCATCGAACGCTATCCTGACCAGTTCGACCTCATCGCCAAGGTGGCCGGACGCTGCGGCGTGGCGCCGGGGCAAGTGGTTCTTGGCAACGGCTCGAACGACGTGCTTGACCTGATCGCCCGCGTTTTCCTGGCGCCGGGGCGTTCCGCCGTTTTTGCCCAACACGCATTTGCCGTTTATCCGCTAGCCACGCTGTCGACCGGTGCCGAGCTGATTTCCACGCCAGCCAGGAATTACGGCCATGACCTCGACGCCATGCGTGCGGCCATCCGTCCCGACACGCGCATCGTGTGGATCGCCAACCCGAACAATCCGACCGGCAATTTTGTGCCCTATCCTGAGGTGCGCGCGTTTCTTGAATCGGTGCCCAGGG
Organism: uncultured Rhodocyclaceae bacterium; assembly: GCA_907163225.1. Lineage (GTDB taxonomy): Bacteria > Pseudomonadota > Gammaproteobacteria > Burkholderiales > Rhodocyclaceae > Azonexus. The sequence continues at coordinate 3,424,308 of OU015322.1, forward strand.
ATGTCGTCGTTGTTCTCGATGAGGCATACAACGAATACCTGCCACCGGCGGACCGCGTCGATACGGCGACCTGGATCAAGGATTTTCCCAACCTGGTCGTTTGCCGCACGCTGTCGAAAATCTACGGCTTGGCCGGCCTGCGCATCGGTTACGCGCTGGCGTCTGCCGAGGTGGCAGACCTGATGAATCGGGTTCGCCAGCCGTTCAACGTCAACAACCTGGCGCTGGCGGGTGCCTTGGCAGCGCTTGATGACGATGAATTCCTGCTGGCCAGCTACGAGCTGAACCGGCGCGGCATGGCGCAGATCGTCGCCGGTCTGGAAAAGCTGGGGCTGGAATACATCAAGCCGCATGGCAATTTCGTGACTTTCAGGGTGGGCGATGGCGCCGGAGTCAATCAGAAGCTTCTCAAGCAGGGCGTCATCGTCCGGCCGATTGGCGGCTACGGCTTGCCTGAGTGGCTGCGCGTGACCATAGGCAGCGAACCGGAAAATGCCCGTTTCCTGGCAGCGCTGGAGAAGGCGCTCTAATTCGATGGCCGAATTCGGCAAAGTCGTTGTCTTTGGCACCGGCCTGATCGGCGGGTCGTTCTCATTGGCGCTGAAGGAAGCCGAGGCGGTCGAGGAAGTCGTCGGTTTCGGCCGTACGCCTGCCACCTTGCGCAAGGCGCAGGAACTGGGCGTCATCGACCGTGCCGGCATCAATCCGACGCACGAGATCGAGGATGCCGACATCGTCCTGGTAGCGACGCCGGTGGCGCAGATGGCCGACATTTTCGAGCGCATCGCCGCGTATCTCGGGCCAAATACCATCGTCACCGACGGTGGTTCGACCAAGGGCGACGTGGTCGCTGCGGCGCGGGCTGGCCTGGGTGATCGTATCGGCCAGTTTGTTCCGGCGCATCCGATTGCCGGCGCAGAAAACAGTGGCCCGGCGGCAGCGCGCTGGGATCTTTACCAGGGCAAGAAGGTCGTTGTCACGCCGCTGCCGGAAAACAGCGACGAGGCGCTCGACCACATCAAGCGCGCCTGGTCGCTGTGTGGCGCCGACATCTACGAACTGACGCCGGAAATGCACGACCGCGTCTTTGCTGCCGTCAGTCATTTGCCGCACCTGCTGTCCTACGCGCTGGTGCACGATCTGGCGGTGCGCGACGATGCCGATCTGTTCTTCACCTTCGCCGCTTCCGGCTTCCGCGATTTCACGCGCATTGCGGCCAGTCACCCGGAAATGTGGCGCGACATCTGTCTTGCCAACCGTGAGGCGCTACTCGGCGAGCTGGATAGCTACCGGGCGCAACTCGACGAGTTGCGAATGGCGCTGGCGCGCAACGATGGGCAGCGGCTGGAGGAGGTCTTTGGCATTGCCCGACGCGCCCGACGCGACTGGGCCGGCGAGGGCTGATGCCCCGCCTCTTGGCCGCCGTCCTTCTTGGGCTGGCATTTGCACTGCCAGCGTATTCAAATGCCGACGAAGCACCCCCCATCCTTCTGGCGAACGTCTATCGCGACCAGATTGATCTTTCGCGTTACATGGTCAGCGAAAAGCTCGATGGCATTCGGGCGATCTGGGATGGTCAGGTCTTGCGTTTCCGCAGTGGCCGAACCATCAATGCGCCAGCCTGGTTTATCGCCGATCTGCCGAAACAGCCTCTGGATGGCGAGCTCTGGATCGCGCGCGGCCAATTCGAGCGCGTTTCCGGTATCGTGCGGCGCGAGGTTCCGGATGACGCCGGCTGGCGAGATGTGCGCTACATGGTTTTCGAATTGCCGGGGGCGCCCGGGCCGTTCAGCCAACGCGTCGAGCAGATACGCCATCTGGTTCGCCAAGCCAATGTGCCTTGGTTGATAGAAATTCAGCAGTTTTTTCCGGTTGACCGTGGAAGTCTGAAAAAGCGCTTCGACGACGTCGTTCGCGGCGGCGGCGAAGGCCTGATGCTGCACCTCGCCGATGCACCCTACCAAACGGGGCGCAGCGATGTGCTGCTCAAAATGAAACCGCTGCAGGATGCCGAAGCGGTGGTAGTCGGCCATCAGCCGGGCAAGGGACGCTTTGCCGGCATGCTCGGCGCCTTGCGGGTGCGCATGCCGGATGGACGCGAATTTATGCTCGGCACCGGATTTTCAGACGCCCAGCGACGCCAGCCACCGGCCTTGGGTACGACGGTCACCTATCGCTACCGCGACCTGACAGCCAAAGGGTTGCCGAGGTTCGCCAACTTTTTGCGGGTGCGCGAGGCGTTGTAGGGGCGTCCCCCATCGCACGAGTACTTTACTTTAGTCGTAATGCCCCGGTGACGTCCGACTGGTAAAATTGCCGCTTTATCCGATGGCGAACTGCAAATGATTCTCGTGACTGGCGGGGCCGGCTATATCGGCTCACATACCTGTGTCGAACTTCTTCAGGCAGGGCAGGATGTGGTTGTTTTTGACAACCTCTGCAACAGCCATCCCGAGTCGCTAAAGCGGGTCGAGGCAATCACAGGCAAAAAGCTTCAGTTTGTCGAGGGCGATATTCGCGATCAGTCGGCGATGTCGGCGACATTGCGCCAGTACGGTTGTACTTCGGTCATTCACTTCGCCGGCCTGAAAGCTGTTGGCGAGTCAGTCGAAAAACCGCTCGAGTACTACGACAACAACGTCATCGGTACGCACCGCTTGCTGAGCGCGATGGGCGAGTGCGGTGTAAAGAAGCTGGTTTTCAGCTCGTCAGCCACTGTCTATGGCGAACCGCAGCGCCTGCCGCTGACGGAGGATCATCCCTTGTCTGCCACGAATCCCTATGGCCGAACGAAGCTGGTCATTGAGGATATGTTGCGTGACCACTATCGTTCCGACCCGTCATGGCAGATCGGCATATTGCGTTACTTTAACCCTGTCGGTGCGCATGAAAGCGGCCTGATTGGCGAGGATCCGCAAGGCATTCCGAATAATTTGATGCCATTTGTCGCCCAGGTGGCCGTTGGTCGCCGCGAACAACTGAAAGTGTGGGGCAACGATTACCCGACGCCAGATGGCACCGGTGTGCGCGACTACATTCATGTCGTCGATCTGGCTCGCGGCCACCTCAAGGCGCTGGAGCGTCTGAACGAGGCGCAGTGCTTTGAAGTGAATCTCGGTACCGGTACCGGCTACAGCGTGCTGGATGTCGTCAAGGCCTTCGAGAAGGCCAGCGGTCGCCCAGTACCTTACGACCTGGCACCGCGCCGTTCCGGCGATGTCGCTTCTTGCTACGCCGACCCGGCTTTCGCGGCCGGGCTGCTCAATTGGCGCGCCGAACGAAATATCGACGCCATGTGTGTCGATGCCTGGCGCTGGCAAAGCAACAACCCCAACGGTTTCCGGTAATTGAATCTGCATTTCAGGGAAAATACATGACTATCCTCGTCACCGGCGCGGCTGGATTCATCGGCAGCAACTTCGTCCTCGACTGGCTGGCCCAGTCCGACGAAACCGTCATCAACCTCGATGACCTGACCTACGCGGGTAACCTGGAAAACCTCGCCTCGCTGGACGGTGATGCGCGCCACATCTTCATCAAAGGCAGCATCGGCGACTTCGATCTCGTAGCCAAACTGCTGGCCGAACATCAGCCGCGCGCCGTCGTCAATTTTGCTGCCGAATCGCATGTCGACCGCAGCATTCATGGTCCGGAAGACTTCATCCAGACCAATATCGTCGGTACCTTCCGCCTGCTCGAAGCCGTACGCGCCTTCTACGGTCAACTGGAAAAAACGGCCAAAAATCAATTCCGTTTTTTGCATGTTTCGACCGATGAAGTTTACGGCTCGCTGGCCAAGGACGATCCAGCCTTCACCGAAACCCACCAGTACGAACCGAATAGCCCGTACTCGGCCAGCAAGGCCGCGAGTGACCACCTCGTGCGCGCCTATCACCACACCTACGGCCTGCCAGTCCTGACCACCAACTGCTCCAACAACTACGGCCCCTACCATTTCCCGGAAAAGCTGATCCCGCTGGTCATTCACAACGCCCTGGCCGGCAAGCCCTTGCCCATCTATGGTGACGGCCAGCAAATCCGCGACTGGCTCTACGTCAAGGATCACTGCAGCGCCATCCGCCGCGTCCTCGAAGCCGGCCGTCTCGGCGAGACCTACAACGTCGGTGGCTGGAACGAGAAACCGAATCTCGATGTTGTCCATACCCTGTGCGCCATCCTCGACGAACTCAGCCCGCGGGCTGACGGCAAGGCGTACAAGGAACAGATCACCTACGTCACAGATCGCCCCGGCCATGATCGCCGCTATGCCATCGATGCCACCAAGATCGAACGTGAACTTGGCTGGAAACCGGCGGAAACCTTTGAGACCGGCATCAAGAAGACGGTGCAGTGGTATCTGGATAACCAGGGCTGGGTGGCCAATGTCACCAGTGGCGCCTATCGTGAATGGCTGGGCAAGCAATACGGAGAATCAAAATGAGTCAGCGCAAAGGCATCATCCTCGCCGGCGGGTCCGGCACCCGTCTGTACCCGGCCACCCTGTCGGTCTCCAAGCAACTGCTGCCGATTTACGACAAACCGATGATCTATTACCCGCTGACCACGCTCATGCTGGCCGGCATCAGGGATATCCTGATCATCTCCACCCCGCAAGACACCCCGCGCTTCGAGCAACTGCTCGGTGACGGTAACCAGTGGGGCATCAACCTCCAATATTGCGTCCAGCCCAGCCCGGATGGTTTGGCCCAGGCTTTCATACTGGGCGCCGATTTTGTCGGCAATAACCCGTCGGCCTTGATCCTCGGCGACAACATCTTCCATGGTCACGAATTTAGTCAACGCCTGCAAGGTGCCAATTCCAACCAGCTAGGTGCGACCGTCTTTGCCTACGCAGTGACTGATCCCGAGCGCTATGGCGTCGTTGAATTCGACAAAGACCAACGTGCCATCAGCATCGAAGAAAAGCCCAAGCAACCCAAGTCCCGCTATGCGGTTACCGGTCTCTATTTCTACGACAACAGTGTCGTCGACATCGCCCGCAATATCAAACCCAGCGCCCGTGGCGAACTCGAAATCACCGACGTCAACCGCGTCTACCTAGAGCAACAAAAGCTCAAGGTCGAAATCATGGGCCGCGGCTACGCCTGGCTCGATACCGGCACCCACGACAGCCTCCTCGAAGCCGGTCAGTTCATCGCCACCATCGAAAAGCGGCAGGGACTAAAAGTGGCTTGCCCCGAAGAAATCGCCTGGCGCCAGAACTGGGTTAACGACGAAGAGCTCGAACAGCTGGCCCAAAGCTACGCCAAGACAGGCTACGGCCAGTACCTCTTCAATCTGCTGAAGGAAAAGGTCTACTGATGAAAGTCACGCCGACCCGGATTCCCGATGTTCTGATCATCGAACCCAAAGTCTTCGGTGACGACCGTGGCTTCTTTTTTGAGAGCTTCAACCACAAAGCCTTCAATGAGGCTGTCGGGCAAGATGTTACTTTTGTTCAGGACAACCACTCGAGAAGTGCGAAGAACGTTCTCAGGGGGCTGCATTACCAGTTGCCGCCCAAAGCGCAAGGCAAGCTCGTCAGAGTCGTGCAGGGCGAGGTTTTCGATGTTGCGGTCGACCTGAAAAAAGGCTCAAAAACCTACGGTCAATGGGTGGGAGAAATCCTTAGCGCCGAGAACAAGAAGCAAATGTGGATTCCGCCGGGCTTTGCCCATGGTTTCGTGACGCTCTCTGAAACAGCTGAGTTCCTTTACAAGACGACTGAATACTATGCACAGGAATACGAACGTAGTCTGCTGTGGAGTGATCCTGAACTTGGCATTGACTGGCCATTCGAAGCAGAGCCAAAACTTGCTGCCAAGGATGCGGCTGCGACTTTGTTTCTCAAGGCTGAGGCATTTCATTGACTCAGTTTTCAAAGAGTAAATAGCTATGTGTGGCATCGTCGCAGCAGCAGCCGGCAACAACATCGTTCCCGTTCTCGTCGAAGGCCTGAAGAAGCTGGAATACAGGGGCTATGACTCAGCCGGTCTGGCCGTGATCGCAGGTAGCAGTATCGAGCGTGTCCGCTCGGTTGGCCGCGTGGCCGAACTGGAAACTGCATCGGCCAGCACGCAAGCCGTCACCGGCATCGCCCACACCCGCTGGGCCACCCATGGCGTGCCCTGCGAGCGCAACGCCCACCCGCACGTTTCCGGCAGTATCGCCGTCGTCCACAACGGCATCATCGAAAATTATGAAATCCTGCGCACCGAGCTGACCGCTCAGGGCTACGTGTTCACCTCGGACACCGATACCGAAAGCATCGCCCACCTGATCGAAGCCACGCTCAAAAGCGAGCCCGATCTGTTCAAAGCTGTACAGGCTGCCTGCCAGCGACTGATCGGCGCCTACGCCATTGCCGTTATCGACCACACCCAACCCGGCAAAGTGATCGTCGCCCGTGAAGGCTCGCCCTTGCTGCTCGGCGTATCGGATACCGGCAACTACGCCGCCTCCGATGCCTCTGCCCTGCTGCAAGTCACCCGTAACATGGTCTATCTGGAAAACGGCGATATTGCCGAGTTGACCGCAGCAAACGTCAAAATCACCCGCCTCGATGGCACGCCGGTCAGCCGCCCAGTGCATGAATCCCAGCTCTCGGCCGCTGCCGTCGAACTCGGCAACTACCAGCACTACATGCAGAAGGAAATCTTCGAGCAGCCGGAAGCGCTAGCCAACACGCTCGAAATCGTCGGCGGCAGCAAGACCATCCAGCCCGGCATTTTCGGCGCAGAAGCCGGCAACTTGCTGGCCGATGTCGACTCCATCCTGATCCTTGCCTGCGGCACCAGCAGCCACTCCGGCTACACCGCCCGCTACTGGCTCGAAGCCATTGCCGGCGTGCCGTGCAATGTCGAAATCGCCAGTGAATACCGCTACCGCAGCTCGGTCGCCAATCCGCGCCAGCTGATCGTCGCCATCTCCCAGTCCGGTGAAACCGCCGACACGCTGGCCGCCCTGCGCCATGCCAAGAGCCTTGGCCAGACCAAGACGCTGGCCATCTGCAACGTGCCGGAGTCGGCCATCGTCCGCGAATGCGCCCTGCGCTTCATTACCCGCGCCGGCCCGGAAATCGGCGTCGCCTCGACCAAAGCTTTCACCACCCAGCTCGCCGCGCTCTTCCTGCTCGTACTGGTCGCCGCCAAGGTCAAGAACCGTCTGACGGCCGAACAGGAAGCCGCCTACATTCACCAGCTTCGCCACCTGCCGGTCGCAGTCAACAAGGTGCTCGAGCTCGAAGACGAGATCAAGGCCTGGGCTCAGCGCTTTGCCGACAAGCATCACGCCCTTTTCCTCGGTCGCGGTCGCCACTACCCGATCGCCATGGAAGGCGCGCTCAAGCTCAAGGAAATCTCCTACATCCACGCCGAAGCCTACCCGGCTGGTGAGCTCAAGCATGGCCCGCTGGCGCTGGTGGACAGCGACATGCCGGTCATTTCGATTGCTCCAAACGACCAGTTGATCGACAAGCTGAAATCCAACCTCAAGGAAGTTCAGGCCCGTGGCGGCGAACTGTATGTTTTTGCCGATGCCGACTCGGAAATCCCGGAATCGGATGGCGTCCATATCCTGCGTCTGCCGGAACACTACGGCGAACTGTCGCCAATCCTTCACGTCATTCCGCTGCAACTGTTGTCGTACCACGCCGCACTGGTCAAGGGCACGGACGTCGATAAACCGCGCAACCTGGCGAAGTCGGTAACGGTGGAATGATCTTGGGTACAACTGCTACGATCCCGGACTCGGATAGTTTTCGGGGTGACATCCAGGGTCTGCGTGCTATAGCTGTTTTGGCTGTCATTTTGTTTCACGTCAACAAAGAATGGCTTCCAGGCGGATTTGTCGGGGTTGATGTTTTCTTTGTCATTTCCGGGTTTCTTATTGGTGGAATCATTCTGAAGAAGCGAGGGGCGGGTACGTTCTCGCTGCGCGATTTTTATATCGGTCGGGTCAAGCGCATCATTCCTGTCTATGTGGTTCTCTTGGCTGTCACCGCAATCGTTGCTGCGGTTCTTTTTGCACCAAAGGATTTCGGCTTTTTCCGGGATAGTGCCAAGTCAGCCCTTTATTTCGGGAGTAACGGGTACTTCAGTAAATTCGGCGACTATTTTGCGCCTAGTGTCCATGAGTTGCCACTCCTGCATACTTGGTCGTTGGCGGTTGAAATGCAGTTCTATTTGCTCTTGCCGATCGCATTGACAATGCTCCCTCAGCGGTTATGGGCTGCTTCGCTGATGGTGGCGGTAATTGTGTTGGTCGGTTATGGGTTCCGCGAAGTGAATTTTGGGCAAAGGCAGACGGCCTATTTCTCGCTCCTCGTTCGTATCCCTGAATTTTTGTTGGGTGTTGGTCTTGCTGTTTTCGAAAGTGGTCGCGGGCAGGAAAAACTTCGCAAACTGATTGATCGCTCGGCCAACTGGATTGGAGCCATGGCCTTCACTCTACTTGTCGGAAGTTTCTGGTTGATCAGTGAAAATTCTGCTTTCCCCGGGTTTTGGGTGCTTGCTCCGTGTATTGGGGCGGTTGTGGTCATGGGGGCCAGGAATAGCGCCATTTCATTGCTCCTCGCGCATCCGGCTCTGGTATGGATTGGGGGGCTGTCCTATTCCCTCTATTTGTGGCATTGGCCAATCCTGGCGTTTCTCAGATATGTAGTCGAGAGTTATCAACTAAGCATCGACTTGCTGGTGGTTTTCCTCGTCTTGTTGCTGATTTTGTCCTATGCTTCCTTGCAGTGGATCGAGATTCCATATCGGCGCCGTGTGGATAAGACGAGTTCTTCGGTTTGGCGTATGGCGATGTTGATTGTTGGTGTTGCCATGCCACTGTCACTCGCATCCATGCTCAATGCGGCTATTGACGACCCGTTGCCTGTTGCATATACGCGCTATGCGGCCGGGGATGAAATCTGTCATGGCAGAGTCGTAAAGGACTGCATTCGAGGGGCGCGGGAAGCTGCTACTGAACCTATTCTGGTGCTCGGTGATAGCCATGCGGCCCAATTGAATATCTTTTTCGACACTGTTGGGAAAATTAATGGCCAACGTTTCCGAGTCATTTCTGCAAGTAGTTGCGTAACGATTCCGGAGTTTGATGTCATCCGCCTTCCGGATTGGGCGCGCGCGGACTGTCAGGCTTCGATTAATTTTGCGAAGCGATACCTTGCAGAGTCCAAGGTTATTGTGATCGCCGGTATGTGGCAATATCAGATATCAAGCGTGGATTTTATCAAGGCTTTTCGCGCATTTCTGGCGGATGCCGACGTGCATGGAAAGAGCGTTATCGTCTTGGCCCAGATTCCCATGTTATCTTCAAACGTTCTGCGTTTGAGGCGCTTTGAAAAGCTTGGAATCAGTAATCAGGTTTCCCTTCATCCAGAGTGGCTTCAGGCAAACTCTGCCGTAAGGAACATTGTTTCGGAGTACGGTTCGGCGCGGTTCGTAGATTTTTCGGGCTATGAGTTGTTTGCTCATGCGCCGTTCTTAGGTGGGCGACTTATCTACCACGACAACCACCATTTGAACGAGATTGGGGCAGACGAGTATGCAAAAATCGCTGCGCAGTCTTTTGAGAATCAACACAATTAGTTGGGTAATAGGAGTTTAGTGTGCAGTTGGATAACAAGAAAATAGCAATCATCGGTCTAGGCTACGTTGGCCTGCCGCTGGCGGTCGAATTCGGCAAGTCGCGTCCGGTAGTGGGATTCGACATCAACTTGGCGCGGATCGCCGAATTGCGATCCGGCAAGGACAGCACGCTGGAGGTCACGTCCGAGGATCTGCTTGCTGCAAAGCAGCTTTCCTACAGCAACCGTTTGGAAGATATTGCCGATTACGGCGTCTTCATCGTCACGGTGCCGACGCCGATTGACAAGGCCAATCGCCCAGATTTGACGCCTTTGGTCAAGGCCAGCGAAACGGTGGGCAAGGTAATGAAGGCCGGGTCTGTCGTGATCTACGAATCCACGGTTTACCCAGGGTGTACTGAGGAGGTTTGCGTTCCGGTTCTGGAAAAGCATTCCGGCCTCAAGTTCAACGTTGATTTCTTCTGCGGCTACAGCCCGGAGCGCATCAACCCGGGCGACAAGGTCAATACACTGACCAAGATCAGGAAGATCACCAGCGGCTCCACACCGGATGTTGCCAAGGCGGTCGACGCCCTCTATGGCAGCATCATTACGGCAGGCACCTTTCCGGCGACCAGCCTAAAGGTGGCCGAAGCAGCCAAAGTGATCGAGAACACCCAGCGCGACCTGAATATTGCCTTGGTCAACGAACTTTCGGTCATTTTCGACCGGTTGGACATCGATACCCTTGAAGTCCTTGAGGCTGCTGGCAGCAAGTGGAACTTCTTGCCTTTCCGACCGGGCATGGTCGGCGGGCACTGCATCGGCGTCGACCCTTACTACCTGACGCACAAGGCGGAAGAGGTCGGCTATCACCCGCAGGTCATCCTCGCTGGTCGCCGGATCAACGATGACATGGCACGTTATGCTGCCCGGAACGTGATCAGACTGATGCTGCGTAATGGCATCGACGTCGCGCGCAGTACCGTCGGCGTGCAAGGTATTACCTTCAAGGAGAACTGCCCGGATATCCGTAACAGCAAGGTTGCGGATCTGGTGCGGGAACTGGAGGGCTGGGGCATCAAGGTGGTCGTTGCGGATCCATGGGCTGATGCTCAAGAGGTGGCCCATGAATATGGCATTCAGTTGGGCGCCATCGATGCCGCCCGTCCTGTGGATGCCTTGGTAGTGGCTGTCGGGCACAACGAGTTCAGGCGCGAGAACGTTGGGGAACTGCGCGCGCTCTGCCGCGGCGAAAAGCCGGTCTTGGCTGACCTGAAGTGCCTGTTCGACCGCCATGTCGCAGCTGATGCCGGCTTCACCGTTTTCCGCCTGTAAGAGGACAAAATGCGTAACTACCCCACGATTACTGGCCGCAAGATCCGCATGGCGCTGGTTGGCTGCGGCCGCATCGCCGCCAACCATTTCGGTGCCATGGAGCAGCACGCTAGTGACATCGAAATCGTCGATGTGTGCGACGTTGACCGCAACGCGCTCGACAAGGCTGTCCAGCGTACCGGTGCCAAAGGGCACCTGAGCATGACCGAAATGCTTGAGACCACGACAGCGGACGTCGTTGTACTCACGACGCCGAGTGGCTTGCATCCGGAGCAGGCGATCGAGGTTGCCGAGTCCGGCCGTCAGGTGATGACTGAGAAGCCGATGGCCACCCGCTGGCACGATGGCCTGCGCATGGTCAAGGCCTGCGACGATGCAGGGGTGAGAATGTTTGTAGTCAAGCAGAACCGCCGTAACGCCACATTGCAGCTTCTGAAACGTGCGGTCGAGCAGAAGCGCTTCGGGCGCATCTACATGGTCAACATCAACGTCTTTTGGACGCGCCCGCAGGAATACTACGACAGCGCCAAGTGGCGCGGCACCTGGGAATTCGACGGTGGCGCGTTTATGAACCAAGCTAGCCACTACGTCGATCTGCTCGACTGGCTGATCGGCCCGATCGAAAGCATCCAGGCTTATACCGCTACCCTCGAGCGGGACATCGAGGTCGAGGACAGTGGCGTACTCAGCATCCGCTGGCGCTCCGGCGCGCTGGGTTCGATGAACGTCACCATGCTGACTTACCCCAAGAACCTGGAAGGCAGCATCACCATCCTCGGAGAAAAAGGCACAGTCCGCGTCGGCGGTGTTGCGGTCAACGAAATTCAGCACTGGGAATTTGCCGAGAAGTTGCCGGAAGACGAGCAGATCGCCTCGGCCAACTACGAAACCACCTCGGTCTACGGCTTTGGTCACCCGCTCTACTACGATAACGTGATCAAGGTCATGCGCGGCGCGGCCGAGCCGGAGACCGATGGGCGCGAAGGGCTCAAGTCGCTGGAGACACTGATTGCCGCCTACCTCGCTGCGCGTGACGGCAAGCGTGTCGCGTTGCCGCTGGATTACTGAGATGGCTGTGACCATTCATCCGAGCGCCATCGTCGATGAGGGCGCAGAAATCGGCGACGGCAGTCGCGTCTGGCACTTCGCCCACATTTGTGGCGGTGCCCGCATTGGCAAGGGCTGCTCGTTCGGCCAGAACGTCTTCGTCGGCAATGATGTCACCATCGGCAACAACGTCAAGGTCCAGAACAACGTTTCCATCTACGATGCGGTGTATCTTGAGGACGATGTCTTCTGTGGCCCGAGCATGGTATTCACCAACGTCTACAACCCGCGCTCGGCGGTTACCCGCAAGGACGAGTACCGAGTAACGCGGATCAAGAAGGGCGCGACGTTAGGCGCTAACAGTACCATCGTCTGCGGCGTCACCGTTGGCGAGTTCGCTTTTGTCGCCGCCGGCGCCGTCATCAATCGCGACGTCAAACCCTATGCACTGATGGCTGGCGTACCGGCCAGACAGATCGGCTGGATGAGCGAGCACGGCGAACGCCTCGATCTGCCGCTTGAGGGCAACGCATCCGTCAAGTGTCCGATCACCGGTAAGACTTACCGGTTGGCTGGAACGACACTGGCGGTTGAATGAGGGTTGCGGTTATCGGTGGCGGGATCAATGGTGTCATGGCTGCCTGGGCGTTTGCCCGGCGCGGCCACAGTGTCGATCTGTTCGAAAAAAGGCCGGCTGATGTCGGCCACCAGTCGCGCCTCCACCAAGATGTTGCACGGCGGCTTGCGTTACCTGGAACATGGCCACCTGGGGCTGGTTCGTGAGGCGCGTCAAGAGCGCTCCTGGTGGATTCAACAGGCCCCTCAATTTGCCAGCCCGCTGGAGTTACTCGTGCCGATCTATCGCAATGGCGAACGTGCGAAGTGGCTGGTTGGTGCCGGCATCCGGCTCTACGGCCTGCTGGCAAAGGGGTCGGGGTTCCCGCGCAGCTGCTGGTACAGCGCCGAGGAGGTCATCGAACGCTTTCCGGGTCTGAAGCGCGACTAGCTGCTGGGCGCCTACGGCTACTGGGATGCCCGGATGGATGACTACCGGCTTGGCCTGTGGGCGGCGGAGCAGGCCAGGGAAGCGGGGGGTTGCCATCAACGAACAGATGCCTGTCCTTTGGCTCGAGCCTGAGACAGGGGCCGTGGATACTATAACCGTTGGTTCTGTAAAGAAATAGCACGTCGGGATATAATCATAAATTTTGCCGGCATCCGACCGATTGTCGCGAGCAAGAAAGATTTTAGTGTCGCCAGCCGCGAATCAGTCATTGAGCGTCAAGGCAGGCTGATCAACGTCTTTGGTGGCAAGTGGACAACCTCGCGCGCCCTTGCCGAGGCAGTATTAATGAAATCGCAACATTGAAAGAAACCATGACAATCCAGTTCATCGACCTGAAGGCGCAGTATCAGGCGCTCAAGAACTCAATCGACGCCCGCATCCACAAGGTGCTCGACCACGGCCAGTACATCATGGGCCCCGAAGTGGCTGAACTTGAAGGCAAGCTCGTTGAATACACGGGTGCCAAGCACTGCATCACGGTCGCCTCCGGTACCGAGGCACTGCTCATTGCCCTGATGGCAATGGGCATCAAGCCGGGCGACGAAATCATCACTACCCCGTTCACCTTCGTTGCCACCGCCGAAGTCATCGTCCTGCTGGGTGCTGTCCCGGTCTTCGTCGACATTGAAGCGGACACCTGCAACATCGATGCCAGCAAGATCGAAGCGGCAATCACCGCGAAAACCCGCGCCATCATGCCGGTCAGCCTCTACGGTCAACCGGCCGATATGGACGAAATCAATGCTATCGCCGCCAGGCACAATCTGGTGGTGATCGAAGATGCCGCCCAGAGCTTCGGCGCCGAATACAAGGGTCGGAAAAGCTGTAACCTCTCCACCATTGGCTGCACCAGCTTCTTTCCGAGCAAGCCGCTCGGTTGCTACGGCGATGGCGGGGCGATCTTCTCCAGTGACGACGAGTTGGCCAAGGCCATGCGCGAGATCCGAGTGCACGGCCAGGAAAGACGCTATTTCCATACCCGCATTGGTGTTGGTGGCCGAATGGATACCCTGCAATGTGCGATTGTACTGGCCAAGCTGGAGCGCTTCGACTGGGAGGTCGAGCAGCGCCTGAAGCTTGGTGCGCGCTACAACGAGATGCTGGCCGGCAAGGTGTCGACGGTGACTCAGCGCCCGGACCGGACCAGTGTTTTTGCGCAATACACCGTGTTCGTCGAGAACCGCGAGCAGGTACAGGAGAAACTCAAGGCGGCGGGAGTGCCGACGGCAGTGCATTACCCTGTACCGCTCCATCTTCAGCCGGCATATAAAGACCACTGCCGCGTGAATGCTGGGGTTCCCTCGGCAGAAGAAATGTCCGCACGCGTGATGAGCTTGCCAATGAGCGCTGATCTGACTGAGGACCCGCAAACAGAAATTTCTGATGCATTGGCAGTGGCGATCGACAATCCCATATGAATCCGCTTTTAAGAGATGACTAGCGGGTTCCTGCGCAGTGTCGGTTCTGTCTTGTCCGGTACATTGGTCGCACAACTAATCCCGATAGCTGGCACTCTGGTTGTCGCAAGAATTTTTGACCCCGCAGCATTCGGTGTCTTTTCTGCCTGGCTGGGAGGGGTTCTTTTCCTCGCGGTAGTGTTGTCATGCCGTTTTGAAACATCGCTGGCGGTCGTGCCTGATGGTCAGCCGAGGCGTTCCGGTGTTGCCTTGACGCTGGTCACAATTGCTTTGACGTCATTGATAGCTGCCGCGCTCGTATGGCTGGCAGCGCTTGTGAAATTGGAGGCATTGAACCGGTTGCCAGTGGCGCTGTTGGTGTCCGCTGTTCCGACCGCAGCCTTGATCGCAGTAAGCCAGACCTTGCAGAACTGGGCAGCGGCTGACGGGCGCTACCGGCACCTCACCTTCATGCGGATTGCGCAGGCAGGGTCGATTGTGCTGTTACAGATCGGAATTGGTATGCTGTGGCCGGATGCGACCGGCTTGGGAGTTGCTTATCTCGCGGGAACACTCTTTGGGCTAATCGTAGGGATAGTGGTTATGCCGCTTCAGGTGACCCGTTCTCCTGGGCTAGGACGACAGTTGTTTGCCTTTTGGAGAGGCTACCGCAACTTTCCTTTATATTCTTTGCCGGCAGATGCGGTGAACGCCGCTGCGGCTCAGTTGCCTTTACTTGTCGTCGCTGCACGCTTCGGTTCCGAAGCAGCAGGCTTGCTGGCGATGGCCATGCGCATGCTAGGCGCGCCAATGTCGCTGCTGGCCGCGTCCGTCCTTGATGTGTTTAAGCGTCATGCGGGTAAGGCCTATCGTGAGCGGGGCGAATGTAGGGCAGAGTATGTCCATGCCTTTAAAATTCTCTTGGTGGTCGCCGTTGCTGCAGCCGTGGCTATAGCGTTTGGAGCCGAGCCTGTCTTTGCTGCGGTTTTCGGCGAGATGTGGCTGGGGGCGGGTACGATGGCGCTGTGGCTTCTTCCTCGTTTTGCAATCGGGTTTGTCGCCAGCCCCCTAAGCTACATGGTCTATGTTGCCGGAAAACAGCATCTTGACCTGATCTGGCAACTTACGCTGCTTGGCATGACTTTGGCCACACTGCTTCTGAGCGATTCGACGCAATGGGCTCTGATATCATATGGCATCGGCTATGGGGGGCTTTATTTGGTTTATATTCTAATGTCATATAAGTTCAGTCTCGGGGGCAGACGGTGATCGCAATAATTGACTACGACGTTGGCAATATCTCCGCCGTAGCAAACATGCTGCAACGCCTCGGAGTGCGATCAGTAATGACCAGTGATCCTGCTGTCGTAGCCGAGGCCGACCGGATCATCTTGCCGGGCAATGGCTCCTTCGACGCCTGCATGAGGAACCTGCGGGCTACTGGATTGGTGCCGCTTCTTGAGCAACGTGTCCTGGACGATGGGGTTCCGCTGCTCGGAATCTGTGTTGGAGCGCAGATGCTGGGTTCGCGTAGCGAGGAGGGGAGCGAACCTGGTTTGGGTTGGCTAGACATGACGGTCCATCGCTTTCCCAATGTGGATGGTTTCCCAGTCCCACACATGGGGTGGTGCGAAGTGTTTCCTGCCCAGAGGGGGCATCCCCTGGCAAATGATCTGGCGGATAACTCACGATTTTATTTCGTCCATAGTTATTTTATGCTACCGGCCGATCCTGCTGATGTGCTGCTTAAGGCTACTTACGGTCGAGAGTTCGCCGCAGCGGTCGCGCGCGATAACGTGTCGGGCGTTCAATTCCATCCCGAGAAGAGCCATCGCTACGGCAAAGAGCTTCTTGCGGCTTTTGCGAGGTAGATGCAATGCGCCGGGCACGAGTCATTCCCTGTCTGCTGATTCAAGGAAACGGTCTCGTCAAGACGAGGAAATTTAAAGACCCAGTGTACGTCGGCGATCCCATTAATGCGATGAGGATCTTCAGCGACAAGGAAGCTGACGAGATTGTGGTTCTTGACATCGACGCATCAAAGAGGGGATTCGAGCCAAACTACGAGTTGATCTCCGAGATGGCTGGCGAGGCGTTCATGCCCATGGCTTACGGTGGCGGCGTGACCAACGCTGAGCAAGTGCGGCGTTTGATACGCTGCGGTATAGAAAAAGTTGTAGTTAACTCGGCATCTGTTCGTTCGATGGAATGGATACGTGAGGCAGTTGGTGTTTTCGGGAGCCAAGCCATCGTCGGGGCGGTGGATGTCAAGAAAACCTTGTTGGGCGGCTATCGTGTGGTCACAAGATCGGCGACTGAAGATGCTCAGGTTGACCTAGATCACCATATTGCGAATCTCGTGACCGCCGGGGTAGGCGAAATATTCATTAATTCAGTCGATCGTGACGGTTCTATGTCGGGGTACGACCTGCAACTCATCCAGAGAGTGGTGAGAAATCTGAGTGTGCCGCTTGTCGCATGCGGTGGCGCGGGAACGGTCGAGCACTTGGCAGAGGGTGTTCGCAACGGCGCCTCTGCGGTTGCCGCAGGCAGCATGTTTGTTTTTCACGGCAAGCATCGTGCAGTACTGATAAATTACTCAAACGAATTGTCGCTTTGATGAGTTTACCTATCGGCAGTCAGAGGGTTAGATTGAGCTATGCACTTGTCAGCCTTGGTCTGTTGCTTTCTATCGTATTTTGTTATTCGGCTTTTATACAAGTTACAAATGAGTATCTTGGGTATCTGGTTGTTTCATATGGCGCAACGGACATTTTCTTGATGGCAGGAGTGCTTGCGCTCTTGGTGCTGCAGTTGAAAAATGGCGTCCGTTTACCTTCGGATTTCTTTTGTTTCATATATATTATTTTCGTATTGATGCCGTTTTGTGTCCTATTCAAGATTAGAGGCGAGATTGATGATGGGGTGCTCATTATTGGATCTTTTTTTCTTGTATTTCCTTTGGTGGTTTTTAGCTTAACGAGAAGAATTAGTTACAAAGTAATGTTTTCAGGGTTTTTGTCATGGCGTTGGACCATGTACGCATTGTTTGTACTCTTGGCAATTTCGGTTTGGCTGTTGATGAGTAGCGGTATTCCTTCTTCGAGTTTCGATGTTGATTCGTCTTATGATCGACGTCTTGAAGGGCGAGATGCCTTTCAAACGGGCGCGATAGCCAGCTATATTGTTTCGATGGTTAGCAATTCGGTTCTTCCATTGCTGGCGTTCTGGTCGGGGTATTCCAGACGCGCCCATATGTTTATTCTCGCGATTGCCGGGTGTTTATTGATGTATTTTTATCTTGGCGTGAAGGCTCCATTTCTTTACGTTGTTATTGGATTTGTTTTTTCTCTGGCGGTGCGTTCTGGGGCTATTGTTCATTCAAAACGGTTGTTTGCTTATGCTGTATTGCTGGCGTTTTCGTTGTTTTTTGTTGAGTTGATGGTTTTGGACTACTCATATATCGGAGATTATTTGCTTAGGCGTGCATTTGCGGTGCCGCCTTTCCTGGTTTCTGCATACCTCGAGATGTTTTTTAACTCCAGTGGATATTGGGATTTGGTAAGTGGGGTTTTGGTTGACCAACCCGTAACCATGGTAATGGGAGAGTATCTCGGAGATCCCGCACTGAATGCAAACACGAATTCATTTATATATGCATTGGGCTCGGGTGGAGTAGGTGGTTATGTTTTGGATATCTTGCTCGTTTGCGCCGTATTCAACTTCATGGACCGTTTGTACATCGAACGCAGCGACCCAGCGATGCTGTGGCTAGGTTTTCTTTTTTCCTTGCTACTTGTCGAGCAAAGTTCGAAGACGGCATTGGTCTCCAGCGGAATTGCTTTGGTGTTGTTGATTTCATTTTTTGGCCGGTATCGTGTGCGTTAGTCGGCAATATATTCACGCCATTATCACCAAATCGTATTGGATTAGGAGTGGTCATTAGAGTAAAATCAACGCTTTTGCCCTAATTCAAGGGTAGTGAGTTGATGCATGATAAGTACAACTGCTCGGCGTCTGTGCACGAAATGCGTAATGGATTGTTCAGATCCAGAGATATTGTTCGACGATTCTGGAGTTTGTAATCATTGCCTCAAGTTTGATCAGGTTGCGTCGCAGCAATGGTTTCCTGACGCAGAGGGACGCCGCCGTTGGGCGGGAATTGCCGATGAGATCAAGGTAGCCGGTGCTGGGCGTGAGTATGACTGCATCCTCGGCTTGAGTGGCGGCGTCGATAGCTCGTATCTTGCACTGAAGGCTCTGGATTGGGGGTTACGGCCATTGGTCGTGCATGTCGATGCCGGCTGGAACAGTGAACTCGCTGTTGCAAACATCGAGCAGATAGTCAAGCATTGCGGCTATGACCTTCATACCCATGTCGTCGACTGGGAGGAGATGCGTGACTTACATCTTGCCTACCTGCGGGCCGGGGTCGCCAACCAGGATGTCCCGCAGGATCACATCTTCTTCGCTAGTCTTTATCACTTCGCGACGAAAAATGGAATCCGCTACATCCTGTCCGGAGGCAATCTCGCGACGGAGGGCATATTTCCTGATGCCTGGCATGGTAGCGCGATGGATGCGATCAACCTGCGGGCTATCCACAAACGCTTTGGAGAGCGCCCCCTCAAGCACTATAAGACGATCAGTTTCTTCGACTATTACCTTTGGTATCCATTCGTCAAGAAGATGCGGACGGTGCGTCCGCTCAACTTCATGCCCTATGTCAAGGCTGAGGCTCTGCTGGAACTGGAGCAGACAGTCCGGTATAAGCCCTATCCGCGAAAGCACGGGGAGTCGCTCTTCACCAAGCTCTTTCAGAATTATTATCTGCCCACCAAGTTTGGTTATGACAAACGCCGGCCGCATTTGTCGAGCCTGATTGTCTC
This sequence comes from uncultured Rhodocyclaceae bacterium, assembly GCA_907163225.1. Lineage (GTDB taxonomy): Bacteria > Pseudomonadota > Gammaproteobacteria > Burkholderiales > Rhodocyclaceae > Azonexus. The sequence continues at coordinate 3,443,616 of OU015322.1, forward strand.
CGGGCAGATGACCCGGCAAGAGGCTTTGGCCAAGCTTAAAGAGCCGCTCTACGATGCACAGGAGCTAGAGATCGATATTGCCTATTTCTGCAAGAAGTTGCGGATCAGCCGAGCACAGTTCGACGAGCTGATGAATGTCGCTCCGCATCATTTCTCCGACTTCGCCACCTGGGACGGGCGGTATCGCCTGCTCAAGAAGGCGCAGGCGCATGTCGAGCGCATCATTGGTAAGCGAGTCCGTGTTTACTCCTGAGGCTGTCATAACGCCGCGTACGCAGAGTTTGGCGGGGCGGACGCGCATCGCCCACCTGACTTCGGCTCACCCGCGGGACGATATTCGCATATTTCTGAAGGAGTGCCGGAGTCTCGCCCTCGGTGGGTACGATGTCCATCTGGTAGTCGCGGACGGGCTTGGCGACGCAGAATCGAATGGGGTTTGCATCCACGATGTTGGTAGGCTCACAGGTCGTTTGAATCGCATGTTCAGGACCACACGAAATGTCTTTGCATTGGCCAAGTTGCTGAAGGCTGACATTTATCACTTGCATGATCCGGAACTGATCCCAATTGGACTTAAGCTCAAAAAATGCGGAAAGATAGTCATTTTTGATGCGCACGAGGATGTACCCAAGCAACTTCTGAGCAAGCCTTATCTGAACAAGCCCGCGCTGTGGGCGCTGTCCAAGGTATTTGGCGCGTTCGAGTCGTGGGCATGCCGCCGCTTTGGCGGCGTGATTGCAGCCACGCCTTTCATCCGTGACAAATTTTTGGCCATCAACCCCAATACGGTGGACATCAACAACTTTCCCATGCAGGGCGATCTGGCCAGTGACGTGGCATGGGGCACCAAACAGCCCGAAGTTTGTTATGTGGGTGGGATTGCCCAAATCAGGGGCATTCAAGAGGTGTGTCAGGCAATGGGTTTGGTCACTTCCAACGCACGGCTCAATTTGTGTGGTGGGTTCGAAAGCCCTGTGCTTGAACAAGCTGTTCGAGCCATGCCCGGCTGGCAGCGCGTGCATGCCCATGGGTTTGTCAGCCGTGAGGGCGTGCGTGATGTGTTGTCGCGCTCTGTGGCGGGTTTGGTGACCTTGCACCCGACGATCAATTACTTAGACGCACTGCCTGTCAAGATGTTTGAATATATGTGTGCTGGCATTCCTGTGATTGCATCGGATTTTCCGCTGTGGCGCGACATCATTGCAGGCAACAATTGTGGCTTGTTGGTGGACCCGATGAAACCTAAAGCCATCGCCGAGGCCATTGATTATTTAGTGACGCACCCGCAAGAAGCCATCCGCATGGGAGCCAACGGCCGCCGTGCGGTGGATGAGGGTTACAACTGGGCCGTGGAAGAGCAGAAGCTGCTGGCGTTTTATGAACGCGTGTTGGGGAATCAACAGAATTAAAAAAGTTACCGTCTTGAGTGCACGCCCACCGTTGTGGGCCTTGGGGCAGCAGGGTGCAAATGTGCAGCCTTATGGGGCCGGGGATGCGGCACAGAGAATTGTGGAAAAGCTGAGGAATTATTGATGTGTGGAATTTTTGGGATTATTTCGAATTTAAATATTGTAAAAAATGACCTCAGGCTGTTGGCCCATCACTCAGAACAGCGCGGTAAAGACTCAAGCGGCCTGTTTATGAGCAACGTCAATGGCTACGACCTTCACCGTGCCAACAAGGCCATCACTTCTTTGTTGAAAGATATCAACACTGCCACAAGCGGCTTGGTCATGGGGCATAGTCGCTTGATTACTAATGGCTTGGCGGACAATCAACCCGTTTATCGTGATGATGTCTGTGTGATTCACAACGGTATTGTTGTAAATCATGACGCTTTGTGGGCTCAGGTCGGTAAAACACGGCAACAAGAGATTGACACCGAAATCATTGCGGCCATTGCTGCAGACCACCTGGAAAATGGTGGCACAGCGGAGGGCGTTGCCAAGCGCGTGCTCAGCCTTTGTGAGGGTGTAGTGGCCTGCGCCTTGGCCTTGCCAAGGCTGGGCAAGCTCTGTTTGTTCTCTAACAACGGTAGCCTTTACCACGGTACCAAGGATGGTGCGCATTATTTTGCTTCGGAGAGCTTCCCGCTGAAGCAGTTGAAATGCGAGTCTGTAGTCCAAGTGCGAACTGAGGGAGTGGTGCTTGACATTCCCGCCGCAGCGAATCAGCCGCAAATTCATGAGCATGCCCAGCGCACCACGAATCTGATCCCCAGCCTGGGCACACACAAGGCCGAAGAGGCGATGTTAGAGTACAAACGCCACAACATTCAGCGGTGTACGCGTTGCATTCTCCCTGAAACCATGCCTTACATCCGCTTTGATGGTGCTGGTGTTTGCAACTATTGCCACACCTACAAACCGCGCAATAGACCACGCCCTGTTGAGGAGATCTTTAATCTGGTTGAGCCTTATCGCCGTGCGCATGGTGACGATTGTATCGTTCCGTTTTCGGGCGGTCGTGACAGTTGTTATGGTCTGCATTTGATCGCCAAAGAGCTGAAGATGAAGCCGGTCACCTATACCTATGATTGGGGAATGGTGACGGATTTGGGACGTCGCAACATTAGCCGCATGTGTGCCGAGATGGGCATCGAGAATATCATCGTGGCTGATGACATCGCGCTGAAACGTCGAAATATCGCCAAGAATTTGCAAGCATGGCTCAAAGCCCCCCATTTGGGTATGGTGAGCATTTTGACTGCCGGTGATAAACATTTTTTCCGCCATGTAGAGACCGTGAAGCAGCAAACCGGCATTTCACTCAATCTGTGGGGCGTTAACCCGCTGGAAGTGACGCACTTCAAGGCTGGTTTCCTGGGCGTGCCACCAGACTTTGAAGAAGAAAGAGTGTATTCGCATGGCGCTATGAAGCAGTTGCGTTACCAGTGGCTGCGGTTAAAGGCCATGGCCCAAAGCCCCGGCTATTTCAACAGTTCGTTGTGGGATACCCTGTCTGGTGAGTATTACCGCAGTTTTAACAAGAAGACAGACTATTACCACATATTTGATTACTGGCGTTGGGATGAAAAGACTATCGACGATACCCTGATTAACCAGTACGACTGGGAAACGGCGCCCGATACAAATACCACTTGGCGCATTGGTGATGGAACTGCAGCTATTTACAACTATATCTATTACACCGTTGCAGGGTTCACAGAGCACGACACTTTTCGCAGCAACCAGATTCGCGAAGGTGACTTGACTCGCGAGGAGGCTTTAGCGTTGGTGGAGGATGAAAACCGCCCCCGCTATCCCAACATTAAATGGTATTTGGATGCAATTGGGATGGATTTTGCTGATGTGATTCCGGTCATCAACCAAATACCCAAACTTTATTGTTGAGCGGTCCATGAGCAAATGTATCTGGTACGTCTCTAAGTATGTCGCGCCGCCCGGGAAGTGCAGCGCCGGGGGGCGAGGCTACCTGCTGATGAAGGAATTTGCCCGGCTCGGGTGCCGTTCTGTCATCATCACCTCGGATTCCAACCAGTTGACACAGGTTCCAAGCTTGGACCAACCGTATCTTCGTCAGGAAGTCGACGGCATCCAACTGTGGTGGGTTCGGACCCTGAAGTATCAGGTGGCGAAATCGGTTCGCCGCATTCTGAGCTGGATCGATTTCGAATGGCGCCTGCTATTGATCCCGAGGGGGAATATTCCAAGGCCCGATGTTGTCGTGGTGTCAAGCCTTTCGCCATTGACGGTGGTGAATGGATTCCTGCTCCGGAGGCGTTACCGGTGCCGTCTGGTTTTCGAGATCCGGGATATTTGGCCACTGACGATTACTGAGGAGGGCGGATTCAGTCGCTACAACCCTCTCGTTGTTGGACTGGCATGGATCGAACGCCTGGGGTATCGCTATGCTGACGCCATTGTGGGGACGATGCCGAACCTCCGCGAGCATGTCGCAGATGTGTTGGGCCAGGAGAAATCTGTCGGGTGTATTCCGATGGGGATTGACGGCTCGATGCTTGTCGAGTCGCTCGACGTTCCGGATGATTACGACGCCAAGTACCTTCCCAAGGGGAAGTTCGTGGTCGCGCACGCAGGCACGATCGGCATCACGAATGCACTTGACACCTTTCTCGATTGTGCCGAGTCGCTAGCCGGCAATCCCGCGATCCATTTCCTTGTCGTGGGCGATGGAGACCTGCGCGAGCACTATCAAACCAAATATGGGCATCTGCCAAACCTGACCTTCGCACCGAAGGTGCCGAAGGGAATGGTGCAGGCAGTCCTCGCCAAGTGCGACCTGCTTTATTTCTCTGTCCATGTGTCGGCGGTGTGGCGTTTCGGCCAGTCCCTGAACAAGGTGATCGACTACATGCTCTCCGGCAAGCCGATCGTTGCGTCGTACACGGGGTACCCCTCGATGATCAATGAGGCGGATTGCGGAACCTACGTTCCTGCTGGCGATGTGGCGGCGCTGTGTGCCGAGGTCCTTCGCTACAGCCTGTTGCCGGAATCCGAACGGAACGCCATGGGCGCGCGGGGTCGGGAATGGATTCTTGCCCATCGCAGCTACGAGGAGTTGGCCAGGGAGTATCTGGCGATACTGTTTCCCTTGCCACCACTGGCTTCGGCGGCCACCGGATGAAGCGGCTGTTCGACGTCCTTGCTGCCGCGTTGGCATTGGCTGTGCTCGGTTTGCCCATGCTTGTCCTTGCAGGAGTTGTGCGCTCAAAGCTCGGTTCGCCAGTTCTGTTTCAGCAGGTTCGCCCTGGCCGTTACGGTCGACCGTTCAAAATGATCAAATTCCGAACAATGCGCGATGCTGTCGACGCGCATGGAAAGCCGCTACCGGATGCCGAAAGGATGACGCCGTTCGGTAATTTTTTGCGTTCGGCTAGCCTCGATGAATTGCCGGAGTTGTGGAACGTCTTTAAGGGTGAAATGAGCCTGGTCGGGCCGCGCCCGCTGTTGATGGAGTATCTGCCGCTGTATTCGACAGAGCAGGCGAGGCGGCATGAGGTTCGCCCCGGCATTACCGGTTGGGCGCAGGTTAACGGTCGCAATGCCTTGAGTTGGGAAGAGAAGTTCAGATTGGATGTCTGGTATGTCGATCACCAGTCTTTCTGGTTGGATTTGAAGATCCTTTTGCGCACTGTCAAAAAAGTATTTGTACGTGAAGGAATCAGTGCGGCCGGTGAGGCGACGATGCCAAGGTTTGCAGGGTCGAACTCAAGGGATGCGAAATGAAGCAGCCGTTGTACGCTGTCTACGGCGCTAGTGGTTGTGGGCGGGGTGTAATGCCTTTAGCGCGTGAGCAATTGCGCCGAGTCGGGATTGCGATTGAGCGGCTTGTTTTTGTTGATGACAAGCCAAATTCGATTGTGGTTAATGGTCAGAGGGTGCTTACCTATCGTGAATTTCTCGATACCCCAGCAAGTGAACGCCATGTCGTCTTGGCGATTGCGAATAACTTGGTAAGAGAGAGACTGGTTGAGCGCTGTGCGGCTGATGAAGTGCGTCCGTGGTCAGTGAGCGCCGGGAATGTCGTTACGATGGATGCAGTGCAGATTGGAGAGGGAGCAATCCTTTGCCCCTTCGTTACCCTGACTTCCAATATCCGCATTGGCCACTATTTTCATGCAAATCTTTATAGTTATGTGGAACATGACTGCGTAATTGGGGACTTTGTGACTTTTGCACCCGGCGTAAAATGCAACGGTAATATCGTTATCGAGGATCATGCCTATATCGGTACCGGTGCCATCCTCAAGCAAGGCAAGCCGGGGCAACCCTTGGTTATCGGCAAAGGGGCGGTGGTTGGTATGGGTGCTGTCGTCATCAAGGATGTTCCGCCTGGCGCGACTGTGGTCGGGAATCCGGCAAGACTGTTGTTGAAGGGTTGAGTTTGTGCTGAATACACCATTTTCGCCGTGGCCGAGTTTTACACTAGAGGAAGCCGATGCCGCGCGTGACGTGATTCTGTCGAATCGCGTCAATTACTGGACTGGGCAGGAGTGCCGAGAGTTCGAGAAAGAATTTGCCGCTTGGTGCGGGGCTCGCCATGCTGTTGCGCTGGCTAACGGCACGTTGGCATTGGATGTGGCGCTAAAAGCTTTGGGGATTGGACCTGGGGACGAGGTCGTGGTGACGCCGCGCACCTTTATTGCCTCGGTGTCTTGTGTCGTTAATGCCGGCGCAATACCTGTGTTTGCCGATGTTGAGGCGGATAGCGGCAATATATCGGCCAGGACAATCAGCAAGGTTCTGACGCCAAAAACAAAAGGGATCATTTGTGTGCATCTTGCAGGCTGGCCCTGTGACATGGACCCGATCATGGCGCTGGCGGAGGAGCATGGGCTAAAAGTGATAGAGGACTGTGCTCAGGCCCATGGCGCTCGCTACAAAGGGCGCAGTGTCGGTACGATCGGGCATGTCGGCGCTTGGTCCTTCTGTCAGGACAAAATTATGACCACTGGCGGCGAAGGTGGCATGGTGACGACAAGTGATCGTGATCTTTGGTCAAAGATGTGGTCGTTCAAGGATCATGGCAAAAGTTGGGAGGCTGTCTACGAGCAGGAGCATCCCCCAGGGTTTCGTTGGCTGCACGAGAGCTTCGGCACCAACTGGCGGATGCTGGAGGTTCAGGCAGCGATAGGGAGGATCCAGTTGCGACGAATGGCTGACTGGACGGCTAAGAGAAACGCCAATGCCAAAGCCTTGGCTGAAACATTTTCCCGTTTTTCCGCGATGCATGTTCCGGTGTTTCGTTGTGGATTGAACTGTGTGCAGGGATGTATGGGGGGTGCAGATTGTTTACATGCTCAGTACAAGTTTTATATCTATGTCCGTCCGGAAAACCTTGCTAGTGGCTGGACGAGAGATCGGATCATAGAAGAGGTGAATCGTCGCGGCGTGCCGTGTTATCAGGGGTCCTGTTCTGAGGTATATCTTGAACAGGCTTTTGAGGGCACCGGGTGGCGACCCAAGGAGCGTCTTCCTGTTGCTAAAGAACTTGGGGAGAGTTCCCTGATGTTTCTGGTGCACCCAACTTTGACAGACGGTGAAATTAGAAAAACTTGCGAGGTAATAAGTTCTGTTTTGGAACAGGCAACTGCCGATGTCAGCTAGCTATCTATGTTAAGTCCCTTCTATTCTTTACCGCGTCGTCACAAGCAGTTCATTGCAGTGGGGGCAGATTTCGTACTCCTGCTATTTGCTTTCTGGTCGGCGCTAGTTCTTCGCTTCGAGACGGTTTCCCCTGATCTGAATACATATGGCTGGCAAATGGTAGCTGCACCATTGTTAGCGATTCCGATATTTGTCAGGCTGGGTCTCTATCGTGCGGTTATCCGTTTTATGGAAGATCGAGTGGTGTTCGTGGTGGCAGGGGGGGTGACGTTATCCGTTTTGCTTCTGGCTGCGGGTATGGCACTGACACATACGATAGGATTGTCTCGTGGGGTGCTGGGCATCTACTGGTTATTGGCCTCAGTTTACGTTGGCGCCAGCAGGTTTTTAGCACGTAGTTATTTTCTGCGCGCTGAGCGGGGCTTGAGAACGCGGAAACGAGTTGCCATTTATGGTGCGGGGCAAGCAGGAACACAGTTGTCCTATGCTTTGCGCGCTGGTAGAGAGTATCTCCCAGTGGCATTTTTCGATGACGATTTGGCGGTGCAAAAAGGCGAGGTGGCTGGATTGCAGGTTCACTCCCCTGCTGATTTGCCCTCCGTGCTTGCTGCTCAGGAGTTCGACGAGTTACTTTTGGCGATTCCTTCTGCAACCCGGGCTCGCCGGGCAGAGATTATTGAGCAACTTGAGGGATTGCATTGCAAGGTTAAGTTGATCCCTGGTATTGCGGACATCGTGAATGGCCATGTTGCTGTCGATGCTATCAGAGAGGTTGAAATCGAAGACTTGCTGGGGCGGGACACTGTGGCACCTGACTCTCAGTTGCTGGGGCACTGTGTTACGGGCAAGGTGGTTCTGGTTTCGGGGGCTGGTGGATCGATAGGTTCGGAGCTTTGCCGGCAGATTCTCCCTCTTTATCCATCGCGGCTGGTATTGATGGATCTTTCTGAGTTTGCTCTGTATTCCATTGAACAAGAACTACTTGGCATGTGCGTGCGGCTTGATGTAAAGGTTGAGTTGGTGCCGTTGTTGGGATCTGTAATGCACCAGCATCGCGTTGAATTGGCGATGCAAGGCTTTGGTGTGCAGACGGTGTATCACGCTGCCGCCTACAAGCATGTGCCCTTGGTTGAGCACAATCCAATCGAAGGTATTCGCAATAACGCCATCGGTACACGGCGTATGGCGGAAGCGGCAATTGCGGCTGGGGTGGAGACCTTTGTCTTGATTTCAACGGATAAAGCTGTCCGGCCGACCAATGTCATGGGGGCAAGCAAGCGGCTTGCTGAGTTGGTGTTGCAGGCACTTGCCCGCAAAGGTGGAAAAACGCGTTTTTGCATGGTGCGTTTCGGAAATGTTCTGGGCTCTTCTGGTTCCGTCGTCCCGTTATTTCGCAAGCAGATTGCTGCTGGTGGTCCGATTACGCTGACGCATTCGGAAATCACTCGATACTTCATGACGATTCCGGAGGCGGCTCAGTTGGTCATTCAGGCTGGATCAATGGGGCAGGGCGGCGAGGTTTTCGTTTTGGATATGGGCAAGCCTATAAAAATCATCGATCTTGCTCGTCGGATGGTTCATTTGAGCGGGCTGGAGATTCGCGACGAATTACATCCGGAAGGCGATATCGCGATTGAGATTGTTGGTCTTCGTCCGGGTGAGAAACTTTATGAGGAACTATTGATTGGTGAGAACGTTGAAGGGACTTCACACCCGCTGATCATGCGTGCTTATGAGCATGAATTGAGTTGGGGTGTGTTGACCGAACGTTTTCTTCAGTTAGACGAAGCATGTCGAGCCTTTGATTTCGACAAGGTGCTGGGCATATTGCGGCTTATGGTTCACGAGTACGCGCCAGCTACGCATGGTGATGACGATTTGTTGTGGCGTGAGATGGCGAAGCCTGCAAGCCAAAGCGCTGCCGTACATTGATTTTTAGGGTTTTACATGAACGAAAATGAATTGATACAAGCTGACGATGAAGTGAGTCTTTTTGACCTTTGGGAAAAAGTGCAGGGCGGTTGGCGCTATGTGCTTGCTGGTGCTGGTCTTGGTGCTCTTATCAGCGGGCTCGCAGTTGTGATGATCACTCCGAAATACGAGGCTGCCTCTACCCTTCAAATCGGCACGGTCGCAGGGAAAGAGATAGAGGCTGCTACAACTACGCTTGAGCGATTCAAGTCTTCGGCATTCGTGCTGGAAGCTGCGACCCAGGCAGGGGTTGAAAAGCTGGTAGAGCGAATCAGTTTTGGTGATGGTGCAGGGGGCGACTACATAAAGGCTCAACTTGTTAAGGGAACGTCCTTGGTGGAGTTGAAGACAATAGGTGATACGCCGGAATCCTCCAAAAAATTGAATGACGTTCTTGTGCAGCAACTGGCGCAGAGGCATGAGTTACTGGGCGCGCCGCTCAAGGAAAAACTCAAATCAGATATCGCTTTGACCAAGGAAAAGCTGAAAAGCGTTGAGATTGAATTGACCGAGCTTTCAAAGGTTTCGATTGTCAGCTCCCCAAAGGATGGTCAATTTTCCCCGGTCTCATTGCTTGTTTCCCAGAAAATGCAGAAACAGGCTGAGGTTTTTGGATTGCGCCAGCAGCTTACGAATCTTGAGTCACTGCAATTGGCGCCAGCAACACAGAAGACCCAGGCAATTGAGCGGCCGTTCGTTCCGGTGAAACCTTCCTCACCCAAAAAAATCTTGCTTGTCACGCTTGGCTTGATCGGCGGACTTTTGATTGGGCTTGTTGCTGTATTTGCCAGAGATGGCTGGATCAGGGCGCGACGAGAAAAATCTCGGATTTCCTGATGTTGCTTGGAAATTCAACGCCTATATTTTGATGGTCTGGTAGGCGAGCATTGGTGTTTTTGTCGTTCGACTATGCTGCTCCTCTCTGCTGGGCGGGTAAAATTTCGTCCTTTCTCTGTTTCCGGATAGATCATGGAATTTATTGACCTGCCCCAGCTCATTTCGGCGGAGGGTACTGTTCGCCTTCCCGGTTCGAAAAGTATCTCCAATCGTGTGCTCCTCCTGGCTGCGCTCTCAGACGGTGAAACAGAAGTCCGTGATTTGCTGGCCTCGGATGACACCGAGCGGATGCTTGATGCGCTGAAGGTGCTAGGTGTAGGCGTTACCCATCTGGGTGGGGAAAGTTGGCAGATCAAGGGTTGTGGTGGCAGGTTTCCGACCAAAAATGCCGAACTCTTTCTTGGCAATGCCGGAACTGCGTTTCGTCCGTTGACGGCGGCGCTGGCGCTGTCAGGCGGTGACTACGTCCTGAAGGGCGTGGCTCGCATGCATGAGCGGCCAATCCGCGATCTGGTGGATGGTCTGCGCCAGCTTGGGGCTGATGTCACCTATCTGGAGAATGAAGGCTATCCGCCTTTGTATCTGAAACCGGCAAATATTCTCCAGAACGGGATGGTTAAGGTTCGCGGCGATGTCTCCAGTCAGTTTTTGACGGGCTTGCTGATGGCTTTGCCACTCACGAGGCAAACGGTTGTGGTTGAAGTTATCGGTGAGCTAATTTCCAAGCCTTACATTGAGATTACTCTGGCGACCATGGCGCGTTTTGGCGTGCAGGTTCAGCGTGATGGTTGGCAGCGTTTTACCGTAGCGGCGGGTAGTCGCTATGTTTCGCCGGGAACGATTTACGTTGAAGGCGATGCTTCTTCCGCGTCCTATTTCCTGGCCTTGGGTGCCATTGGTGGCGGGCCGGTTCGCGTTGAAGGTGTTGGGCGAGATTCGATACAGGGCGATGTGCGTTTTGCCGAAGCATTGGCCGAAATGGGTGCCGAGATTGAAATGGGACCGAACTGGATGTCTGCGCAGGCGCCGCAAAACGGTTTGGTTGCGGTCGACCTGGATTGCAACCACATTCCCGATGCGGCGATGACGCTGGCGACGACAGCCTTGTTTGCCAAGGGAACGACCACGTTGCGTAACATCGCCAGTTGGCGAGTCAAGGAAACTGATCGGATCGCAGCGATGGCAATTGAGTTGCGCAAGCTGGGTGCGGTGGTAGAGGAGGGCCTAGATTTCATCTGCATTACTCCAGCCGCTCTCAAGCCAGCCGCTATCGATACTTATGACGACCATCGCATGGCGATGTGTTTTTCCTTGGCCGCCTTCGGTACCCCTTTGCGCATCAACGATCCTAAGTGCGTGGCCAAGACTTTTCCGGATTACTTTGATCGCTTTGCAGCGGTGACCAAGTCTGCTCCCGTTATTGCTATTGATGGTCCGTCTGCCTCTGGAAAAGGTACGGTAGCGGCGCGAGTGGCTACGGCACTCGGCTACACCTATTTGGATTCAGGCGCTCTTTACCGGTTGACCGCGCTAGCCGCTCAAGAGGCGGGAGTTGATTGGGGTGACGAGGCTGGCGTAGCTGCGATTGCCGCCGGTCTCGATGTTGAGTTTTCCGAGTGCGAAATTCGCCTGAATGGCGCTGTTGTTGGCGACACCATCCGAACCGAAGAAATGTCGGCTGGCGCTTCAATCGTTGCCGCTCTGCCGGCGGTGCGCGACGCGCTGTTATTTCGCCAGCGAGCTTTTGGCAAGGTGCCTGGCCTGGTCGGTGATGGTCGCGACATGGGATCCGTTGTTTTTCCCGGTGCCGCGCTCAAGGTCTTCCTGACAGCAAGTGCCGAAGCGCGCGCCGAACGTCGTTATAAGCAGTTGATCGAAAAAGGTTTGTCTGCTAATCTCCCCGACCTTCTGCTGGACCTGAAGCAACGTGACGAGCGCGATTCGCAGCGTAGCGTTGCTCCACTCCGGCAAGAGGCTGATGCCAAGCTGCTCGACACTACGCGTCTCACCATTGAACAGGCGGTGAATCAGGTGTTGGTCTGGAGCAAGGAAGCATTGCAGTAAGGTGTTGCCAGCCATGTGGTTGGTAATTTGTTTCAAACCCTAACCCGCTGTGGATCGCAAGGTTTGCGGCATGAAAGTTCTCTCCGTAATGGAATCTTTTGCTCAACTATTTGAAGAATCCCTGGCTCGCCAGGAAATGCGTCAAGGCGAAGTCATCACTGCAGAAGTGGTGCTCATTGATCACAATTTCGTTGTCGTCAATGCCGGCCTGAAATCGGAATCCTACGTTCCGCTCGAAGAATTCCTGAATGATCAGGGCGAGCTTGAAGTCGCTGTTGGCGATTTCGTTCAGGTCGCCATCGAGATGCTGGAAGACGGCTACGGCGCAACCCGCCTGTCGCGCGATCGCGCCAAGCGCATCGCTGCCTGGAACTTCCTGGAAGAAGCACTGAACAACAGCTCACTGGTTACTGGCACCATCACCGGCAAGGTCAAGGGCGGTCTTACCGTCATGTCCAATGGTGTTCGCGCCTTCCTGCCTGGCTCCCTCGTCGACATGCGTCCGGTCAAGGACACCACGCCGTACGAAGGCAAGACCATGGAGTTCAAGGTTATCAAGCTTGACCGCAAGCGCAATAACGTCGTGATGTCCCGTCGTGCCGTGCTCGAAGCCACTGCAGACAAAGATCGCGAAAAGCTCCTTGATAATCTCAAGGAAGGCACCACCGTCAAGGGTATCGTCAAGAACATCACCGATTACGGCGCATTCGTCGACCTCGGCGGTATCGATGGTCTGCTGCATATCACCGACCTGGCCTGGCGCCGCGTCCGTCACCCGAGCGAAGTGCTCAATGTTGGCGACGAAGTCACTGCCAAGATCCTCAAGTTTGACGCCGAGAAGAACCGCGTCTCGCTGGGCATGAAGCAACTGGGCGATGATCCCTGGGTTGGTATTGCCCGTCGTTACCCGGCCGGTACCCGTCTGTTCGGCAAGGTTACCAACCTGACCGACTACGGTTCATTCGTTGAAATCGAACAAGGCATCGAAGGCTTGGTGCACGTTTCCGAAATGGACTGGACCAACAAGAACGTTCATCCGTCCAAGGTTGTCCAGCTCGGCGACGAAGTCGAAGTCATGATCCTCGAAATCGACGAAGAGCGTCGTCGTATCTCCTTGGGCATGAAACAGTGCCAAGCCAATCCTTGGGACGACTTCGCCATGAACCACAAGAAGGGCGACAAGGTTAAGGGCGCCATCAAGTCGATTACCGACTTCGGCATCTTCATCGGCCTGCCTGGTGGCATCGATGGTCTGGTTCACCTGTCCGACCTGTCCTGGTCCGCGACTGGCGAAGAAGCCATCCGCAACTTCAAGAAGGGCGACGAAGTTGAGGCGCTGGTTCTCGGCATCGACGTCGAGAAGGAGCGTATCTCCCTCGGCGTCAAGCAGATGGAAGGTGACCCGTATACCAACTTCATCGCTACCCACGAGAAGAACAGCATCGTGAACTGCACTGTCAAGACGGTCGACGCTCGCGGCGCCGTGCTGACGCTGGATGGTGAGAACGAAGGTTACCTGCGCGCTTCCGAATTCTCGCGTGATCGTATCGACGACCTGTCGCAACACCTCAAGGTGGGCGATACGGTTGAAGCCATGATTATCAACGTGGATCGCAAGACCCGTGGCATCAATCTCTCCATCAAGGCCAAGGACAATGCCGAGCAGCACGAAGCCATGCAGAAGCTTTCTGCCGAGTCTTCTGCCGCTGCTTCCGGCACGACCAATCTGGGTGCCCTGCTGAAGGCCAAGCTCAACCAGCAAGGCTGATGGAAGCAAGCATGACCAAATCCGAGCTCATCGCCCGACTGGCGGAGAGGTTTCCGCAGTTGGTGGCGAAGGATGCCGATTTTGCGGTCAAGATGATTCTCGATGCGATGTCCGAAGCACTAGTGCGAGGGGATCGCATCGAGATCCGCGGATTCGGCAGCTTTGCGCTCAACTACCGGCCACCGCGTACTGGCCGAAACCCGAAATCGGGGGAAAAAGTTGGCGTCCCTGCCAAGTGGGTTCCCCATTTCAAGGCTGGAAAAGAATTGCGCGAACGGGTGGATCAGGCGATCTAAAGCCGGGTTCAGCCCAATGTGGTAGATTCGGGGCGGTGAATGATTTCACTGCCCCTTTTTATTGAATCTCATGACAGCTCTGACTTGGGCCTTACGGCTACTCATATTTGCCTTTCTGGTCGTCTTTGCGGCCCAAAATACCGATCTGGTAAATCTGCACTTGCTTCCCGGCTCTCTTTGGCAGACGCCTCTGGTGATCGCTTTGCTGGTGTTTTTTGTCGGTGGAGCGCTATTTGGAGTGCTCTCCCTGCTTGGCGTGGTTTTTCGCCAGCGACGTGAAATTTCGCGCCTGAAGCGCGCAGCTGCGCGCTCCCCAAGTTCTAGCAAGCAAGAAATTCCTGCCATCGAATGAGTGAACTTTTTGAGTACTGGCAGTTACTGCTGATCCCGGTTTTTTTTGCGCTAGGCTGGGTCGCTGCCCGCGTTGATATGCAGCAGGTCGTTCATGAATCTCGAACTTTGCCGCGCTCGTATTTTCAGGGCTTGAATTTTCTTCTGAATGAGCAGCCCGACAAGGCCATCGACTCCTTCCTTGAAGTCGCCAAGGTTGATTCGCAGACAGTTGAGCTGCATTTCGCGCTTGGAAACCTGTTCCGGCGGCGTGGCGAAACGGAGCGTGCCATCCGTATGCACCAAAACCTGATTGACTTGCCTGACCTTGAAGATCAGGTGCGCTTGCAGGCTTTGTCGGAATTGGGGCAGGATTATCTGAAGGCAGGCCTGCTCGACCGGGCAGAGGAGATGTTCAACAAGCTGTTGGGAACGGCTTTTGAGGAGGATGCCAAGCGAAATCTCCTGGAAATTTATCAGGTTGAGAAGGAGTGGCTCAAGGCGATAGCGATTGCTCGTGAATTACCGGATGTCGCGTCACATCGTGAGATTGCCGAGTATTACTGCGAGCTGGCAGCCAATGAAATCATGCGCTCACGTCCTGATACGGCACGTCAGTACCTGGAGGTTGCAACCCAGGAAAACAGGAAGTGCGTTCGTGCCAGCTTATTGCAGGGCGACTTGTTGTTGCAGGAGGCTAGCGTTACAGGTGCCATAGAAGCATGGCAGCGGATTGAACAACAGGATCCCGCCTACCTGGCTTTGGTGGCGCAGCGCTTGCTGGAGGCTTATCGCAAACTAGAGAGACCGACGGAAGGCATAGCCTTGTTGAGCGGCTATCTCGAACGCTATCCATCGCTCGATTTGCTGGAAGTGGTTTATCAGCTTGTGCTTGAAAGCGAAGGGGTCGAGTCTGCTTATCGCCT
The DNA here is from genome assembly GCA_907163225.1 of uncultured Rhodocyclaceae bacterium. Taxonomy (GTDB): domain Bacteria; phylum Pseudomonadota; class Gammaproteobacteria; order Burkholderiales; family Rhodocyclaceae; genus Azonexus. The sequence goes on from OU015322.1 coordinate 3,458,899, forward strand.
TGTTCGCGCCGAGTTGCAGCGAAATCCAACCTTGCTGGGCCTTGAAAAATTAATGAGTGCTCGCCTGCCGTTGGTGGCGGCTGAGGTGAGGCCGGATGTTGAACTGGCCAAGACCATTATTCAGGGCTATACCAAACGCTTGTCACGCTATCGATGTGATAATTGCGGCTTTAAGGCACGCCAGTTTTACTGGCGCTGTCCGGCGTGTGGCGGTTGGGAAACCTACCCGCCGCGGCGTAGCGAAGAATTCGATCAATCCTTGTAGGAAGCTTCATGAAAATTACCGTTGTCGGTACCGGCTATGTTGGTTTGGTCAGTGGCACCTGTATGGCCGAAGTGGGGAATGACGTTCTCTGTCTGGACGTTGATCCGGCAAAAATCCGTATTCTCGAAGATGGTGGTATCCCGATCTTCGAACCTGGTTTGCAAGAGATGGTGCGCCGCAATGTGGCGGCTGGCCGTCTGCACTTCACTACGGATGTTGCGAAGGCCGTGCAGCATGGCACCGTTCAGTTCATCGCAGTGGGCACGCCGCCGGATGAAGATGGTTCGGCCGATCTGCAATATGTTCTCGGAGCCGCCCGCAACATTGGTCGCCTGATGACCGATTACAAGGTGGTCGTCGACAAGAGCACAGTTCCGGTGGGCACTGGTGCCAAAGTTCATGAGGCCATTGCTGACGAACTCGCCAAGCGTGGTGTAACTACGCCGTACAGCGTTGTGTCCAACCCCGAGTTTCTCAAGGAAGGCGCCGCTGTCGATGATTTCATGCGCCCGGACCGTATTGTCGTCGGTGCCGAAGATGACCAGGCCATCCATCTGATGCGTGCCCTCTATGCGCCTTTCCAACGTAACCATGAGCGTTTGATCGTCACCGACATCAAGAGCGCCGAACTGACCAAATATGCTGCCAATGCCATGTTGGCAACGCGTATCAGTTTCATGAACGAACTGGCCAATCTCGCCGAAGTGCTCGGTGCAGACATTGAAATGGTTCGTCAGGGCATCGGTTCTGATCCCCGTATTGGCTATCACTTCCTCTATCCCGGCTGCGGCTACGGTGGTTCCTGCTTCCCGAAGGACGTCAAGGCCCTGATCGCTACCGCCAAGGACGATGCTGACATCACGCTGAAGGTGCTGACCGCCGTTGAGGAAGCAAATGATGCACAGAAGCACGTTCTGACACGTAAGCTGAAAGCTCGCTTCGGCGATCTGAAGGGTAAACACTTTGCGCTTTGGGGACTAGCCTTCAAGCCCAACACGGATGACATGCGCGAAGCAGCGAGTCGTGAGCTGATCGCCGACTTGTTTGAGGCCGGTGCTACCGTGACGGCCTATGATCCCGTCGCTATTCACGAAGCGCAGCGTGTTTTCGGCGACGAGTCGCGCCTGAGTTACGCCGAGAATCCCATGGGTGCCCTTGATCAGGCCGACGCGTTGCTGATCGTGACGGAGTGGAAGGAGTTCCGTAGCCCGGATTTCGATGCCATTAAAGCGACCCTGAAGAATCCGGTGATTTTCGATGGCCGCAACCTTTACGATCCCAAATTCGTGCGTGGATTGGGCATCGAGTATTTCGCGATCGGGCGCTAAATTACAATGAGCAGCTTGCTGGAAAAGATTTCACAGGTTCGCCTGCTGGTTGTGGGCGACGTTATGCTCGACCGCTACTGGTTTGGTGAGGTCAGTCGGATATCACCGGAAGCGCCGGTGCCGGTGGTCAAGGTGCAGCGCATGGAAGAGCGCCTGGGCGGAGCAGCCAACGTTGCCCGCAATGCCGCATCGCTGGGTGCTGTTTCGGCATTGCTGTCGGTGGTTGGTGACGATGAGGCAGGCCGCAGCTTGGGGCGCTTGCTGGAAGAAGGTCAAATTGATGCAAATTTGCACGTTGACCGTGAGATCGATACCACCGTCAAGCTACGCGTCATCGGCCGACAGCAGCAATTGCTGCGCATTGATTTTGAAACCACGCCGTCGCACGAAATTCTCCAGGCCAAGCTGGCTGACTTTGAAAGCCGGGTTGCCCAGTCTGATGTGGTTGTCCTTTCCGATTATGGCAAGGGTGGTCTGACCCATATCGCCGAGATGATTCGCATTGCTCGTGCCCATGACAAGCCGGTCCTGGTCGACCCCAAGGGTGATGAGTGGGGCAAGTATGCCGGCGCTACGGTGATTACGCCGAATCGCTCTGAACTGAAAGAAGTGGTCGGACGATGGTCGTCCGATGAGGAACTCGCAGCCAGGGCGCGCAAGCTGCGTGGCGATCTTGGCCTCGAAGCCCTGCTGGTTACCCGCAGCGAAGAGGGAATGACCCTGTTTGCCGATGAAACGCACCATCAACCAGCCCTGGCTCGCGAGGTATTCGATGTCTCCGGTGCCGGGGATACCGTCATTGCCACGCTGGCTGTCATGATTGCCGCCGGTGCCGATTGGGCCGAAGCCATTCGGGTAGCCAATATTGCAGCTGGCATCGTTGTCGGCAAACTCGGCACCGCCGTTGTCAGTCGCCACGAACTCGCCGCCGCCTTGTAAGGAAAATTCATGTACACCATCGTTACCGGCGCTGCCGGATTCATCGGTTCGAATATCGTCAAGGCGCTCAATCTGCGCGGCGTGAAAAACATCATCGCCGTCGACAACCTGAGCAAGGCGGACAAGTTCAAGAACCTGATCGATTGCGACATCGTCGATTACATCGATAAGCACGATTTCATCGAGCGCATTCAGGCTGGCCATTTCGACGGCGAAATCGATGCCATTTTCCATGAAGGTGCTTGTTCCGACACCATGGAAACCGATGGTCGCTACATGATGGAGAATAACTACCGTTATTCCACCATTCTGCTCGACTGGTGCCTGGATCAGGATGTCCAGTTCCTCTACGCCTCCAGCGCCGCCACTTACGGCGCCAGCAATGTGTTCAAGGAAGAGCGCCAGTACGAAGGCCCGCTCAATGTTTACGGCTACTCCAAGTTCCTGTTCGACCAGATCGTTCGCCAGCGTCTGGCGCAGAAACCGTCGTCGCAGATCGTCGGCTTCCGCTATTTCAACGTTTATGGCCCGCGTGAAACGCACAAGGGGCGCATGGCCTCGGTCGCCTTCCACAACTTCAACCAGTTCCGCGCCGACGGAAAAGTGAAACTGTTTGAGGGGTCGCACGGCTATGAAAACGGCGGCCAGCAGCGCGACTTCGTGTTTGTCGGCGATGTCGCCAAGGTCAATCTGTACTTCCTCGACCATCCGGAAAAGTCTGGCATCTTCAACCTCGGCTCCGGTCGCGCGCAGAGTTTCAACGATGTTGCGGTTGCTGCGGTCAACGGGTGTAGAGCGGCAAAAAGCGAAGCGCCGCTGTCGCTCGACGAACTGCGGGTGCAGGGTTTGCTGGAATATGTAGCCTTCCCCGAGGCGCTGAAGGGCAAGTACCAGGCATTCACGCAGGCCGATCTCGGCAATTTGCGCGCGGCCGGCTATGACGCACCGATGGCCACGGTTGAAGAGGGCGTCTCCCAGTACATCGAGTGGCTCAACCGCAATGTATAAAACCCTGCAGGATTTCGTCGGCAACACGCCGCTGGTTCGTCTGGTGCGCATTCCAGGGGCAGAAAACGAGCAGCGCGGCAACGTCATTCTTGCCAAGCTGGAAGGCAACAATCCGGCCGGCTCGGTCAAGGATAGGCCGGCGCTGTCGATGATCGCCCGTGCCGAGGCGCGCGGTGACATCAAGCCGGGCGATACGCTGATCGAGGCAACCTCCGGCAATACCGGCATCGCGCTGGCCATGGCCGCAGCAATCAAGGGTTACCGGATGATTCTCGTCATGCCGGAAAACCAGAGCATCGAGCGCCGTCAGAGCATGCGCGCCTATGGCGCCGAGCTGGTTCTGACGCCCAAGGATGGCGGCATGGAGTTGTGCCGCGACGTGGCCGAAAAGATGCGCAACGAAGGCAAGGGCATCATCCTCGACCAGTTCGGCAACCCGGATAACCCGCTGGCTCACTTCGAGGGAACCGGCCCTGAAATCTGGCGCGATACGGCCGGCAAGGTCACGCATTTCATCTCCAGCATGGGAACGACCGGTACCATCATGGGTACTTCGGCCTTCCTCAAAACACAGAATCCGGCGATCCAGATTGTTGGTTGCCAGCCGGAAGATGGCAGCCAGATTCCCGGTATTCGCAAATGGCCGGAAGCCTACCTGCCTAAAATTTTCGATAAAAGTCGGGTTGACCGCGTAGAAAACGTCAGCCAGGCCGATGCCGAGGTAATGACACGTCGCCTCGCGATGGAAGAGGGCATCTTCGCCGGTATTTCCTCCGGTGGCGCTTTAACCGTGGCCTTGCGTTTGTCGCGAGAACTGGAGAACGCGGTCATCGTCACCATCGTCTGCGACCGTGGCGATCGCTACCTGTCGACGGGTGTTTTCCCGGCATGAAGCCGGTCCTGGTTTTCGACATCGAGACGATTCCCGATGTCGCCGGCCTGCGCCGTTTGAACGATCTGCCCGCTGGGCTTTCGGACGACGAAGTGGCCGAGCTTGCCTTCCAGCAACGTCGCGCCAAGACCGGGCACGATTTTCTGCAGTTGCATTTGCAGCGCGTCGTCACCATTTCCTGCGTGCTGCGTACCAGCGAGGGGATGAAAGTCTGGTCGCTGTCCGAGCCAGACCTCAATGAAGGCGCGATCATCCAGCGTTTTTTCGACGGCATCGAGAAATTCACGCCACAGATTGTTTCGTGGAACGGGAGCGGCTTCGATCTGCCGGTGCTGCACTACCGTGGCATGTTGCATGGCGTCAGCGCCGCGCGCTACTGGGATCTGGGTGATGGTGACTACGCCGATTCGCGCGATTTCAAGTGGAACAACTACATCAGCCGCTACCACATGCGGCACCTCGACCTGATGGATCTGCTGGCCCTCTACAACGCCCGGGCCAATGCCCCGCTCGACGATCTGGCCAAGCTCTTCGGCTTTCCCGGCAAGCTCGGCATGGAT